>NZ_FNOV01000021.1 GCF_900107135.1 Hymenobacter psychrophilus | reverse complement strand
CAAAATGACGGCCGTGGGCTCGGCCTCACGTCCGGCCAGCACGCGGGCCAACTCGCGCAAATCGGCCATCATATGCTCAAAACAGCGGTTATCGCGCCAGCGTGCCCATTGCTGGTAGACCGCCGGCCAGGGCGGCAGGTCGTGGGGCAGATAGCGCCAGCCGCAGCCCGTTTTAACCAGGTAGCGTAGGGCGTTGAACACGGCCCGGAGCGCGTGCTGCCGTTGCGGCGCGTCCTCACACACCAGGGCCAGATAGGGCGCCACAAATGTCCATTCGTCATCCGTCACGTCGCTGGGGTAACTACTTCGCTGTGCCATACCCCCAAATTACGCCACCAGTTCATAACAGGCTCTAGCGCAGCGGCTGTATTTTCTGGAATCGGGTCTGGTCAGGAGCTTTTATCTGAAGCAGGGCAAGGAGGTCACGTCGTGGTTTATGCCGGCGGGGCACTTCGTGATTTCGATTCTGAGCTTCTTTTCGCGCCAGCCCTCCCACGAATATCTACAGACGCTGGCCGAGTGCCGGCTCTGGTCGCTCACCCACGCGCAGGTGCAACGCCTGTACCAGCAGTTTCCCGAGTTCAACTTCATCGGCCGGGTGCTGACGGAGCGCTACTATGTGCTCAGCGAACAACGGGCCCTCGACCTGCGGATGCTGCCCGCCGCCGAGCGCTACGCCCGCCTGCTGCGCGACTTCCCCGACCTGGCCCAACAGATTCCGCTGCACATGCTGGCCTCGCACCTGGGCATCACTCCCGAAACCTTAAGCCGCCTGCGCGCCCGCCGTTCTTGATAAATGTCAAGGGATGCGGGCGGTGCGGCCCGCACCTTTGGAGCATAGTTTCACCCTCAAACTTTGCTCCTATGAAGCTTCCTCTGGCCCTGTCACTTTGCGCCTTGCTGGTCCTGGCCAATGCCTTACTGGACTACTACCACGCCCCCACTGGAATTATGCTGACCCCGGTCATTATCCTGTCTCTCACAACGCTGCTAGTAGCCACCAAGCACCTGCGCACCAATCCGGTTTCCGCGATACTACTGGTCGTGCTCTTCATCTGCCTGAATGATATGGAGATAAAGTTATATGGCGGCGGAACGCACGATAATGAAGGGCAGGCGTGGATTCACCTCTTCCTGCTTATTGGCCTTATACCTTCGTATGGTGCGCTCCTGTTCGTGATTTTTCGTCAGGCCACGACTTCCGTAAGCACCAAAATTGCGGCCGTCCTCCTCTTCCCACTTCTGCTGTTCGGGTACTTAACCCTTTTCGCTGACCTCGGTATCGGCCAGATGAACGGTTGCCGCTACGGATGTTAAAAGCTAGTTTCCGTTCTGTTAAAACCGGGCGATAACGCGCAGATTTACCAAGCGGTTCGAAAGGAAATTGGGCACGCTGTAGGTCAGGCCGTTGAGGTCCTGCACGTAGTTGTAGCCGGCCAGATTACTGGCCCCGAGCACGTTGAGCACTTCCAGACTCAGCCACAGGGTTTGCAGCTGCACGGTGCGGCCGCGGGCGGCCAGCTCGGTGGCCGTGCGCAGGCCCAGCACTTTGGTAAAGCCCAGATCAACCCGCTTATAGGAACGCGTGAGTTTGCTGGTCCCCCGCAAGTCGGGCAGGGCGGGCGGGCTGAAGGGCAGGCCGGTACCGAACACAAAGTTCACGTAGCCCTTCACTGAGGGGTCATTCGGCAGGTTGTCCTGCAGGAAAATACCCAGGTTCAGGCGCTGGTCGGAGGGGCGGCGGATGTAGCCCTTGGGCGCGCGGCCGGTTACCTGACCGGTCGTCTGGTCGAAGACGTTGAGCGAGTCGCCGACCAGGTTTTCGCGTGTCGTGAGCACCCCCAGGCTAAACCACGATTCGGTACCAGGAATAAACTCGCCGGCCACCCGCGCATCGAGGCCCGCGGCGTAAGCCTTGGCGTTGTTGTTGGCCTGGTAGCGCAGCCGCACGTTGTCGATGTCGTAGGGTACCACATCGGTGAGGTACTTGTAGTAGGCCTCGCCGGTGAAGCGGAACGGCCGGCCCCAACTCTGGAAGCGCAACTCGTTGCCCACAATGAAATGCAGCGAGCGTTGAGCCCGCAGCTCGAGGTTGAGCGCGCCCTCCTGGCTTTGCGGCGCCCCGGACTGGAAGCGCAGCTCGCGGTAGAAGGGCGGTTGCACGTACACGCCGGCAGCCGCTTTCCAGGCCAGGCGCGGGTTACGGGCGCTGCGGAAAGCATACTGCACCCGTGGGCTCAGCGTGGTCTGCCCGTTCACGGTCCAGTAGTTGAGGCGGGCGCCGTAGGTGAGCGTGCGCAGCGAATCGAAGCGAACGGTGTGCTGCACGTAGCCCTGGGTGCGGGTGCTGGTCAGGTCGAGGTCGGAGCGCAGGCGGGTGCGGCGGGCATCGGGCACGTAGTTGGCAGAATCGACGAAGCTGTACTCATCCAGCACGTCGTTGATCTGCTCGCGGCCCGTTTTCAGACCCCAGCGCACGGTGTGGCGCAGGCCCGGCGTCCAGGTGCCACGGGTTTCCAGGCTGGCCACCCGGGCTTCGAGCGTATTGCGCGAGTGCTTGAAGAGCGAGCCCACGCCCCGCCGGTTGCGGTCGGCCCCAAAATCGGGCGAGTTCGGGTCGCGGTTGATTTCGGCAATAAAGTAGCCGGCCTCCACGTCGCGGTACTCGAACTCGCGCGAGTAGAGCAGACCCCCGAGCAGCTCCAGGCGCACATTCGGCCGCAGCTGGTGGCTCAGGCTCAGCCCCCCCTGGTAGGTGTCGTACTGCATCCGCTCGCGCCCCGAGTAGTCGATAATCAGGCGCGAAAACTGGTTGACGCCGGTGCTGAACGTGCTTTCGCCGCTTTCGGGGTTGAAGCGAAAATCGTTGTGGGCGTAGGTGTTCAGCAAACTCAGCGTGGTCCGGTCGAGGTTGTCCTGGGGGCCCAGGGCCAGCGTAATCAGGCTCTGGCCGTCATAGAAGGTGGGATTGTAGCCGCCCTGCTGCTGCTGGAGCGAGTTGAAGACGTAGGTGGCATTCTTGTAGCGCACGCCCGCCAGGTAGCTGATGCGGCGGTTGGGCGAAGTAGCCTCCACGTGGGCCGTACCGCCCACCAGGCTGCCCGTGGCCGAGGCGCCGAACTTAAGGGGCCGCTTGTACTCAATGTTGAGCACCGACGAGAGCTTGTCGCCAAATTTGGGCTGCCAGCCCCCGCTCGAGAACTCAATGGTCTTCACCAAATCAGGATTCACGAAGCTCAGGCCCTCCTGCTGGGCGGTAGTCACCAGAAACGGCCGGTACACCTCGAACCCGTTGACGTAAATCAGGTTTTCCTCGTAGTTGCCGCCCCGCACCGAGTAGGTGCTGGTCAGCTCGTTGGTGCTGGCTACGCCAGGCAGCGTTTTAAGGATGGCCGAGAAATCACCGAAGGGCGAGGGAATTTCCTTGGCCGCGCGCGGCTCCAGCTGCATGATGCTGACCTGCTCGCGGGTGTCGGTGACGTCTTGGCGGCCGCGCACAGTTACGTTGTCGAGGGCCCGGCCGTCGTCGGCTAGCACCAGGCGCAGCTCCGCGTTCTGGTTCAGGTTGTTGAGCGCCAGCCGCTCGGGGCGGTAGCCCAGGCGACGCACCACCAGCACCGGGGCCGGGGCGCCGGCGGCCGGCCGCAGCACGCTCAGCGAGAATCGGCCCCGCTCGTCGGTGCTCGTGCCGCCGGTCTGGCCTTCCACACCCACTGTTACGTCTTCCAGGGGCCGGCCGCTGCTGTCGCGCACAAGGCCCGTTATCGTTACCCGGCTGGTTTGGGCCAGCGCCGGAGTGGCCAGGCCCGCCAGCAGCAGCAGCGTTGCCGCGCCCGGCCGGGCTGCCGGCGCAGTCAGCAGCCGCAGCCACAAACGGGTGGCGGGCAAACAACCGGGAAACACGCGGGAAGCGCAGGAAGAAGGCAGCATCCGCGGGCTTAGTCGTTGGTTTCGAGGGCTTCGGGGGCCAGTTCGGCCCGCATCCGCGCCAGTGTGCCCACCGGGTCGCCGTTCTTGAATACAAACGAGCCGGCCACCAGCACATCGGCCCCGGCCGCCACCAGGGCGGGCGCGTTGTCGAGCGTTACGCCGCCGTCCACTTCAATCAGGGCCGCTGAGCCGCTGTCCACGAGCAGTTCTTTCAGCTGGGCCACTTTGCGCAGCGTGTTCGGAATGAAGGCCTGCCCCCCGAAACCGGGGTTTACCGACATAATCAGCACCACGTCGAGGTCGGCGGCAATGTCTTCGAGCAGACTCACGGGCGAGTGCGGGTTGAGCGCCACGCCGGCTCGGCAGCCCAGCTGCTTGATCTGCTGCACCACCCGATGCAGGTGGGTGCAGGCCTCGTAATGCACCGTAATGATGGCGGCCCCGGCGTCGCGGAAGGCGCTCAGGTAGTGCTGGGGCTCTTCTATCATCAGGTGCACATCGATGGGCTGTTTGGCGTAGCGGTGCACGGCCTCCAGCACCGGAATACCGAACGAGATATTGGGCACGAAACGGCCATCCATCACGTCGAAGTGCAGCCAGTCGGCGGCCGAGTCGGCCAGCATTTCGGTTTCGGCCTGCAAGTTGCCGAAGTCGGCGGAAAGAAGCGAGGGGGCCAGCAACGGGGCTTGGCGACGAGTCGGGTTCATGCCACGAAAGTAGTGATTAGTGAATAGGGAATAACGAATAGTGAATAGCGTTTGGGGATGTACGTAATTCAGGGCAGAGCAAGAAATCGGGCGAGCAGTAAATCGTTGAACGGCAATCGAGCATCATTAGTACGCCCACTTCCTCGCCAATACCAAAACGACGTTCGTCCCCAACCACTCTTCACTATTCGTTATTCACTACCTTAAGCAGGCTTTTCGAAGGCGCGCCAGTCGAGCTTACCATCTTCGGTTTTGCGCAGGAACACGGTTTGGTCGTCGTCCTGGCGCTTGCCAAACGTGACGTCGCCGCGGCAGTCGAGGCAGCGCAGGCTGGTGTATTTGAACTTACCCTGGGCCTCGCGGGCGGTCAGATCGAGGTTGTCGGAGCCGCAGAGGCCGCACTTGGCCACATCGGGAAAACTGAGCCGGTCGTACTCGGCCACCGTTTCGTGGAAGTTGGCTCCCTGAACGGTGAAGTGAAACTGGCGGCGCCCGAGGCGCCTGGTAACCATCATTTGCAACATAACGAAAGAGGAAAGATTAAATGATCGGGAGAAGGTTATGCGGGACTGGTCCGCAAACAGAGTTCCAGCGGCAACCTACTCCAACCGGAAATCAATGCCAAATTACTAATAATTTTCGCATCAAAAAACTAATGTCATTGGGTGCACCGAACCTGGCCCTCTACGCGGCAGTTTAAGCAGCACTAACCGCCGCCTAAGCTCCTGATCCAATTAAACTTGACCCGCAAAAGACGGTTTTTTGCGCATACGGCTGGGGTTTGGGGCGAACCAAACCGACAGTATATACCTTCGTTAAGTGCAGTTGGCAGTTTTTTTAGAATAACTATGTTATCTAGCGTACTGTGACTGTGTAAGAACGGCAGAGGAAAACTTTGCTGTACGAGTGCCCACCTGTCTGCTTTTGAGTGCCCGCCTACTTGTCTGTCCCACTATGCCCGCGAAGCTCCGATACTCTGCCCTGGCAACTACCTGTACCCTCACCCGGCCTGTTACCACACCAAGTCAGCCCGCCCGCCCCGGCGGCCGGGGCGCGGGCGGGCAGCGGCGGGCCGTTGGCTGGCTGGTTGTGCTACTGGTGTTGCTGCTGAGCGGCCTGGCCCCTGCGGCGCGCGCCCAGACCGGCCCGCCCAAGTGCAGCGAGGACGAGAAGTTTGCCAACACCTGGTACTTCGGCTTTAAAGCCGGGCTCGACTTCAACATGGCCACCGATTCCATCCAGCCTACGGTGCTGACCGACGGGGCAATGGATGCGCCGGCCGGTGCGGGCATAATGTCGGATGGCAGCGGTAAGATTCTCTTCTACAGCAACGGCGAAACCGTTTGGAACGGCGACGGCAGCGTGATGACCAACGGCACGGGCCTGAACGGCAACCGCCTGACCACCGATGGCCCCCTGCCCATCCGCATGCCCGGCAGCCCGCCCCCGATGCTGCCGAATGGAGAGACGCGCTACCTCATTTTCACCCAGGATGCCAAAGGCGGCCCCAAGGGTCTGAGCTACTCGGAAATTATTATTCCGGCCGGTGGCGGACCGGGCACGGTAGTCGCGGCCACCAAGAATACGCCCCTCGCCCAGGGAACCGCCGAGAAGATGACGGGCGTGTTCCATAAAAACGGCTGCGACATCTGGATAATCGTGCATGGCTGGGGCAGCGCCACCAGCGGCAACGACAACCGCGGCGATGCCTTCCTGGCCTACCGCGTACGGCCAGCGACCGGCGGCATGGGCACGGGTCCGGTTACTATTGATGCGCCGATTGCTTCGGCCGTGGGCTCGTTGCACGCGCCGAGCGTGTCGCCGGTGGGTTACCGGGGGCAGATGAGGGTGACGCCCGACGGCCAGCAGCTGGCCCTGGCCCGCTACAGCGAAATCACGACTGACAGCAGCGGCACCGTGGAGCTGTTCAGCTTCGACACCGGGACGGGCGCGGTCAGCAACCCCCAAATCATTGATGCCAACCAGGGCGGCTACTACGGCGTGGCATTTTCGCCGGGCCGTAGCCGGCTATATGCCACGGTGCTGGGCGCGGCGCCCCGGCTGCCGCAGCTGCTGCAGTTCGATATCAGCACCATTGGTACCGGTACCGGTAACGGCCCGGTAGGCCGCGAGGTTATTCCACTCAACCAGCCTACGCCGGTAAACCTGGGCTCGATGCAAACGGCCCCCGACGGCAAGATTTATGTGGCCCGCGAAAACCAGCCGGCTCTGGGCTTCATCTCCTACCCCGATTCGCTGGGGGCCGCCATTGGCTACGCCGATGACAGCCTGCAGCTGGGCGGCAGCCGGCTCAGCAGCCTGGGCCTCGTCAATTTCAACCAAAGCTCCCTGCTGCGCTTTGGTTTCGGCGGAGAACCGACGGGCTGCCTGGAGTATACCTTCCAGGCCCCCCCGGTGGAGTTTGACAACCCCCAATACGCCTGGGATTTTGGCGACGGCACCACATCGACGGCGCAAAACCCACCCCCGCATACCTACCCCCGCCCCGGCGACTACGAGGTGACGCTGCGTATTACAACGGAGTGCTTTTGTCGGGAAACCAAGAGCATGGTTCGAATATTCGGCCCTCCTACCCCGGGCACCATTGCCGACAACCAGACCGTGTGCGCCGGCGACTCAGTGGCGGTGCTCACCAGCACGGCCCCGGCCGGCGCGGGCACCGGCCAGTACCTCTACCAGTGGCAGTCGTCGCCGAATGGCAGCACTGGCTGGGCCAACGTTGGTACCAAGAGTTCACAAGACACTTACGCCCCGGGAATACTTGCCACTACCACTTATTTCCGACGAGTGGTAGAATCGGGTTTCTGTCCACCTGCTTCGCCTTCGAACGTGGTTAAGATTACGGTGACGAGAAAAGTAATGAACACCGTAACCTTGGCCACGCCACCCCCGCTATGCGCTGGTACGCCGTTTACTTTCACGGCCGTAGCTGACAGCGCGGGGGCAACCCCAACCTACCAGTGGTTCGTCAACAATGCAGCCGTACAAGGCGAGACGAATAAAACTTTCACTACCAGTACGCTCGCCAACGGCGACCGGGTGCGCGTGGACGTTACGCCTACCCCGGGCCTTTGCAGCTCCGGGGTTGCTACGGCCACAGTTACCGTTACGGTGACGCCCAAAGTAACGCCCAAGGTAACTCTAGCAACGCCAGCCGCTCAATGTGCTGGCACCCCACTCATCTTTACGGCCTCGGATACAGACGCCGGTACAACCCCGACATACCAGTGGTTTGTTAACAACGTGGCCGTACAAGGCGAGACGAAAAAAACCTTCACCAGCGGCACGCTACGCAACGGCGACCAGGTACGAGTACAGGTTACGCCTACCGCTGGCCTATGTAGCACTGGATCAGTTTCAGCTTCGGTTACCGTCACGGTGACGAGGCTGGTGAAGACAACTGTAACCTTGGCCACCCCTGCTGCTCAGTGCGCTGGTACGCCATTTACCTTCACCGCCGTAGCTGACAGCGCGGGGGCAACCCCAACCTACCAGTGGTTCGTCAACAATGCAGCCGTACAAGGCGAGACGAGACCCACCTTCACCAGCAGCACGTTACGCAACGGCGACCAGGTACGAGTGGATGTCACGCCCACTGCGGGTCTGTGCAGCACGGGGTTGGCTACGGCCTCAGTGACCGTAACCGTGACACCTTTGGCACAGACGGCGGTAACCATAGCGACGCAACCAACCCAATGTGCTGGCACCCCACTCACCTTCACGGCCACACCTACCGCCGCAGGTGCAACCCCTACCTTCCAGTGGTTTGTTAACAACGTGGCAGTCCCTAATGAGACTAGATCCACCTTTACTACTAGTACGCTGATAAACGGCGACCGTGTCCGAGTGGACGTCACACCGACCCCGGGCCTATGCAGTACCGGACTGGCTACGGCCTCAGTGACCATTACGGTGACGCCGCTGGCACAGACCACCGTGACGCTGGCTACCCCGCCCGCTCAGTGCGCTGGCACGCCGTTCACCCTCACGGCCATGCCTGACAACGCGGGCGAAGCTCCCACCTACCAGTGGTTCGTTAATAATGCGGCCGTACAAGGCGAGACGAGACCAACCTTCACTAGCAGCACGTTGCGCAATGGCGACCGGGTACGAGTGGACGTAACGCCCACTGCGGGTCTGTGCAGCACAGGGCTGGCTACGGCCTCAGTGACCATTACGGTGACGCCGCTGGTAACGCCCACTGTAACCCTAACGCCACCGCCCGCCCAGTGCCCCGGCACCCCACTGACCTTTACAGCCGTGGTGACTAATGCGGGCCCCGCGCCCACCTTCCGGTGGTTTGTCAACAACATTCCCGTGGCCAGCGGACCGACCTTCACCAGCAGCACCGTTGTTACCGGCGACCAGGTGCGGGTGGAGGTAACGGCCACCGCAGGCCAGTGTAGCACCGGCCCGGCCACGGCCACGGTTACCGTAACGCGCACCCCCACGCCCACCCCCACGCTGGTTGTTACCGGCCCAAGCGGCCCGCCGGTTTGTCCGGGCGAACCCCAGACGTTCAGCGCAACCAGCGTAACGGCCGCCGGACCCAACCCGGTGTATCAGTGGCAGGTGGATGGCAACGATGTGGCCGGCGCAACAGGTCCGGTTTTCACCAGCTCCACGCTGCGCGACGGCCAGACCGTAACGCTGCGCCTGAGCACCGCCAACGCCTGCGGCCCGGTAACGGCCCTCTCTAACAGCGTAACCGTGCGCGTGCAGCCACCGGTGCGGATAAGCGCCGGCCCGGACAAGGAAATCACGCTCGGCACCTCGGTGGTGCTCGAAGGCACGGCCGATGGCAACTACCCCGTTACCTGGACCCCGGCCACGGGCCTCGACTTCTCGGGCAACGACCCGCTACGGCCCCGGGCTTCTCCTAAGGTAACTACTACCTACAGGCTTTCGGCCGGAGCAGGTGGTTGCGCTTCCTTCGACGAAGTAACGGTCACGGTGCGCGAGGCCATCCGGATTCCCAACGCCTTCACACCCAACGGCGACGGCCGCGACGACACCTGGCAGATTGAGTTCATCGAGGAGTTTCCCACCAACACCGTTACCGTGTTCAACCGCTGGGGCAACGAGGTTTTCTCGGCCCAGAACTACAGCCGGGCCAATGAGTGGAACGGCACCATCAACGGCAAGCCCGCGCCGGTGGGCACCTACTATTACGTGGTCGTCACAAAGGGCCCCCTGGGCAAGTCCTACAGTGGCTCGCTCACGGTTCTTTACTGATGAGCTGCCAGGGTTTGGCGGGCGGTTGTCGGGTTCGACTACCGCCCCCCGAACCCTGCTGCTGGCACCTGACTACCTGCTTTCCTTCCCGATGCTAATGCTCCTGCTGTTATGAAAAATTTCTCCCTGCTACTGCTGCCGCTGCTGCTGGCCGCCGCGCCGGCGCTGGCCCAACAGGAGGCCCAGTACAGCCAGTACATGAACAACAACTACCTGCTCAACCCGGGGGCTACGGGCGTCGAAGACTACATCGACGTAAAGCTTAGCTACCGCACGCAGTGGGTGGGCCTGGAGGGAGCCCCCCGCACGTACTACGCCAGCATCAACTCCTCGCTGGGCAAGTGGCTCACCACCGATAAGCGCACCCGCCGCGACCTGCGCCGGCCGTTTCACGCCATCGGCGGTTACGTGTACCGCGACGAAACCGGCCCCATCAGCCGCACCAGCGGCTACGTTTCCTACGCCTACAACGTGGTGATAACGCCCAGGCTTCGGGCCGCGTTGGGTATGTCGGTGGGCGTGCAGCAGTTTTCCGTTGATGGCTCCAAGCTGAAATTCTTCACTGACCCCGATCTGGTGGCCCCCAGCGACGCCTCGCGGGTACTCGACGGCTCGGTGGGCCTGTGGGTGTACAGTCCCAGCGTGTTCGTGGGCGTATCGAGCACCCAGCTGCTGGCCAATAAGCTCGACTTTTCCTACGGCCTCAACCAGCTGGGCGCGGGCGTCGGCAACTCCCTCCGGCGACATTATTTCCTCACGGGCGGGGTGCGGCTGCCGCTTACCGATGACTGGTCGATTATCCCGTCGGTGCTGGTGAAAGCCGTCAGCCCGGCCCCGCTTGCCGTCGATGTCAATGCCAAGCTCAAGTACCAGGATTTGCTGTGGGCCGGCGTGTCGTGGCGCCTCAACGACGCCGCCGTGGCCATGGTCGGCTTCAACTACGAGCAACTGGCGCTGAGCTACTCCTACGACACGGGGGCCTCGCGACTCGCCAACTACCACAGCGGCAGCCATGAAGTATTGCTAGGCCTGCGGCTGAAAAAGAAGAAGCAGGTAGTCTGCATCGACCGGTTCTGATATGCCCCCCCGGCCAACCAGGTACTTTTAAACGAAAGAAGCAGACCCGGTCGGGCCTGCTTCTTTCGTTGGTGGGTTTGACTACTGCCGGACTACTGCTTTACGAAACGCACGGCCTGCTGCTGCGGCCCCGGCCCAATCAGGCAGGTGAAAATGCCCGGTCGCAGTCCGGCCGTTTCGAGCCGCACCGTGCCGGTAGCGGCCGGCGCTACCCGCTGCCGGGCCACCAGCGCCCCGCGGGCGTCATAGATCCTAATTTCCAGGATACCCGGGCCCGGACCAGTGGGCAGCTGCAGATACAGGGGCTCACCCGGCCCTACCGGGTTGGGGTAGGCATACAGCCCCGCCACCCCGCGGGCCGGGGCGTTGGCCAGCGGCGTGCCAGGGTTGGCCAGGTTGTAGGCCCGCACAAAATCGGGAATACCGTAGCCCAGGTTGTTGTCGGGGGCAGTGGCCTGCGTGCCCGAACGCTGCAACAGGGCAATAACCTGCTGGGCCGTGAGGCGGGGGTTGGCCTGCCAGAAACCGGCCGCCAGACCCGCCAGCACCGGGCAGGCATAGGAGGTACCGTTGCCCCGCGAAATGGTGCCGCTCGGGTTCACAATGGCCGTGGCCACGCCCATTGCCGACAGGTTGGGCTTGAGGCGGCCGTCGGCCGTGGGCCCGCGCGAGCTGAAGCTGCCCACCCGGCCCAGCGAGTCGGCCGCGCCCACCGTCATAATCGAGTCGGCGTCGGCCGGGGCCGCAATGTAGCGCCACGCGTTGTTGCCGTCGTTGCCGGCCGAGTTCACTACCAGCATGCCCACCCGGGCCGCCACCGCGGCGGCCCGCGTCGAGAGGGCCGTACGGCCGTTCATATCGGCGTAGGAGTAGCTGGGCGAAGGGGCGTCGAAGGTGGTGTAGCCCAGCGAGGAGCTGATAATATCCACCCCGGCCGAGTCGGCGTATTCGGCCGCCACCAGCCAGTTCACTTCCTCCACCGGATGCTCGGTGCCGCCCACATTGTCTTCGGTGATAAAAAGCCGGAACGAGGCTTTGGGCGCCGCGCCCAGGTAGCGGCCCGGCTCGTCGCCGCCAATAATGCCCAGGCAATTGGTGCCGTGGCTGTCGCGCCCAAACACGGCGGCCGATTTCTCTACCACGTTAAACGTGCTCAGCAGGCGGTTTTGGGTGAACATGGAGGCGAATACCGACGCCGTATTAACGCCCGTAAAGCCGGCATCGAACACGGCAATCTGTAGGCCTTCGCCCCGGAACCCGGCGTTGTGCATGCGCTCGGCCCCCACCTGCCGGATTTGCGCGTAGGCCTTGCCGTACTGGCTGCGGTCGGCCGTCGTCTGCTCGGGGGTTGGTGGCGCAGGCGCGGGTTTGGGCTGGGCGCTGCCCTGGGGCAGGCCGCGGTTGAGCGTGCGGGCGCGTTGCACGAAGGGCAAGGCCTGCACCTGCGCCAGCACAACCGAATCGCAGGCTATTACGGCGGCATTGAACCAGCGCGAGGTGTACCAGAGCTGCACGCCGGCCACCGCCTTCACCTGCTGCACATAGGCGGGGCTCACCGGCAAGTCGCGGGGCAGCACGGCAATCTGCTGGCGCTGCCGCCGCTGCAACGCCCGCCCCGACAGAAACTCCTCGGGCCGGCTGACGCTGAAGGGCGTGCCGGTTTTGTCGCGGAAGTAGATCAGGTGCCGGCGCACGGTGTTTTTGGCCGCGGCCGGTTTCGGGGCAGGCGGGGTGGGCGTTGGGCGGGCCGCCAGGGTCGGCAGGCTCAGGCCCGCCAGCAAGCCAATCAGTAAAAAACAACGCATAGGGCAGAATGGGGAGTTGGACGTTCAGGGGACCCTACTGTGCCGTTTGCCCCGCCAGATCCCCCGAGCGTCAAACTACCCACCTCACTCCTTGCCCGCTTAAACTACTTCCCGCTCTCAATCAGCACCTGATTGCGCGACTGGCCGACATTGCGAACAAAGGGAAACCGGCAGCCCTGGGAACCCGAACAGTCGTTTTTGAAGCTGCGGCTGACGCGGTACACCGGCCCCACACCCAGCGCAAAAGTGGTGCGCTGGACGATGAGCTTGGTGGCGTTGTTGTTGTCGCCGGTTTTGAGGTCGTTGACGGTGGTAATGGTGTTGGCGTACTCGTAGGACTTGCCGTTGCGGCTGATGCTGAACGGCTGATCTATCTGCTGGTAGAAGCGCGTGACGGCCGAAACCGAATCCTGGTTATTGAAGGCGTTGTAGCTCCAGCTCTTCCCCTCCACGGCCGGAAACACCAGCGCTACCGTGCGGCGGTTGTTGAACTGCTCGGTTATGTTGAGCGGGGCTACCGTTACGGCCAGCACCGAATCGACCCGCCAAGCCTCGGCCGCCGAGTTGCGGCGCGAGCGAACCACCTGATACACTGGCTGGCCGGCCGCGTCGGGCTCCGGGGCACCCAGCACCTGCTCGCGGAACTGGAAGCGACTAGCCGTGGGCACGTTGTCGCGCCACACGGTGTCGGCCACGTCGTAGATGCGGTAGCTGCCCACGCTGAGCGGGTAGTAGTCGGGCAGCGTCTGCGGCATTACCTCGGCATTGTCGCCGCAGCCGGCCAGCAGCAGCGCCCCGGTGGCCGCCAGGCCCAGCAGCTTATTTCCGCCCACTCGGCGCAGATAGTTCTTATGCATCATGTAGCAATTGATAAGCGGAAGGTAACGGTTGAGAAGGTTATTTTCTAAGCACTAAAAACGAAGCACCAGCCACAATCGACTAAGCGCTCAGCTCGGCCAGCAGCTCGGGAATCTCGCCAATGGTGTGGCGCTCAATCCAGCCGCCGCCCAGCACGTCGTCGCCCTCGTAGAATACGGCGGCCTGGCCGGGCGTCACGGCATGCACCGGCTCTTCGAAGTACACGTAGATTTTCTCGCCGCGCTGCTCCAGAAAAGCCGCGGAACCGTCGTGGTTGTAGCGGATTTTAACAGTGCTCGGCACCAGCCCACGGCCTTCGAGCGAGGCGAACTTGCCCATATTGAGCTGCCCGACCAGCGTGCGCGAGCTGGCCAACTCCTCGAAGTTGCCCAGTACCACCCGGTTGGTATCGGGGTCGATGGCCGTGACGTAGGCCGGGAAGCCCAGCGCTATGCCCAAGCCCTTGCGCTGGCCAATGGTATAAAACGGGTAGCCCTCGTGGGTGCCCACCACCGTGCCGTCGCGCAGCACAAACTCGCCGCCCGCCACGCGCTCCTCCAGGCCCGGCACGCGCCGCCGCAGAAAGCTGCGGTAGTCGTTGTCGGGAATAAAGCAGATTTCGTAGCTCTCGGGCTTGTTCACGAGCTCGGTAAAGCCCCGCTCGCGGGCGAAGTCGTAGATGGCCGACTTGCGCAGCTCGCCCAACGGGAACATCGTGCGGGCCAGGCTGGCCTGGCTCACGCCCCAAATGGCGTAGCTCTGGTCCTTGTTGTCGTCGATGCCCTTGCTGATGACGTAGCGGCCGTTTTCCTCGCGCACCTGGGCGTAGTGGCCGGTGGCAATAAACTCGCAGCCAAGCTGGTCGGCGCGGCGCAGCAGCGCATCCCACTTGATGTGGGTGTTGCAAAGCACGCAGGGATTAGGCGTGCGCCCGGCCAAGTACTCGTCGGTGAAATTGTTGATGACGGCCTCGCCGAACTCGTCGCGGATGTCGATGATGTAGTGCGGGAAGCCCAGCTCGACGGCAATCTGGCGGGCGTCGTTGATGGAATCGAGCGAGCAGCAGCCGGTTTCCTTTTTGGAGCCGCCGGCCGAGGCGTAATCCCAGGTTTTCATGGTCATCCCGACCACCTCATAACCTTGCTCGTGCAGCATCACGGCTGCTACCGAGCTGTCGATGCCGCCGCTCATAGCGACCAGCACCCGTCCTTTCGTTGTGTTCATACCTGGTTTAATTGCGCCCGGAGCGTGAAAGGTTCCGGCCGAATGCGCAAAGATACGCTTTCGGGGAATGAGTGACTCGGGGAATGAGCGGACGACCTTGGGGCGCCGGGCAGGATGCCAGTATATTTGCCCCTCCTACACCGAGTCACTCATTCACTCATTCACCTATGTCCCTGCTTCTGCCCGTCCTCGTCCGCGGTATCAACAACCTTTCCGATGCCCGCTACTGCGCCGGCATGGGCGCCGACGGCCTTATCTTCACCCTCGACCCCAGCCTGCCCGGCGCCGTGGATGCGGCCACGGTCAAGGAGCTGGCCGGCTGGGTGGCCGGCGTAGAAATCATCGGCGAGTTTGGCGGCACAATGCCCGTGTCGGAAATCAACCGGCTGGTGGAGGAGTGTAGCTTAACCCGGGTATTGCTGCGCGATTCGAGCCAGCCAGTCACCGCCTATTCTGCCCTCACCGTACCGGCTGTTCTGGAGATTCCGCAGATGGCCGCTTACGATGGCGAGTACCACCAGCAGGCCCAGAAAAGCTTCACGGCGGCCCTGCCGGCCGGCTTCGAGCTGCTGACCCGGGCCCTGGATTTCGGTCCCGATGCCAGCACTGACGAAGGATACCGCATTATGGCCGGCGCGGCCGCCACCGCGCCGCTGTGGCTCAGCGGCAGCTTCACCCCCGAAACCCTGCCCGCCTTGCTGGCCGCCGTGCAGCCGGCCGGCCTCATCCTGCAGGGCGGCGACGAAATCAAGCCCGGCATCCGCGACTTCGACGAGCTGGAAGCCCTGTTCGAGGCGCTGGAAGAATAACCGGCGGCGCTTAGCCCATCACTGCCGTCAGCCCGAAAACCGGCAGGCCCAACCGTTCGTCGCCGCTGATGGCTATGTGCGCCTGGGCCTGCTGCCGCGGCAGGCTTTTGGTGAACGGCCGCCACGCCACTTCCCCCGCCAGCTCGATAGTGGTATCAGGCCGGCCGGAATAGGCCTGACCCAGGGCCCAGCCATCGGCCTGCCGCTGCAAATACCAGGTTCCGCCCACCGGCCCAACGGCCCGAAACGCAACCACGGTGCCCACGCTGGCCGGCACGACCCGGTATTGATGGGGCAGGGCCCGCACGCAGGTGTCGAGAAAGGGCTGGTAGAGCGCGGGCACCAGCAGCGCGGCCTCCTGCCCCACCGCCTGCCGGATCTGCTGCTGATGGTGCCACTTTTCGGTGTAGTCGCGGGCGATATGAAACCAGTTGGGCGAAGTGGTTTCGCCGGCCCAGCCAACCGCAAAAGTGGCCGGCGCCATCGGTTCCAGGCCAGCCAGAAACTGGTTGTACTCGGCCCCCGACTGCACCAGCAGCCCCCGGATTACAGCCGGACTCAGCCGCTGGCCAGCCCTCACCCAATCGGCATTCAGCTGATCGAGAAAAGCTACCAGCCCGGGGTAGGTATTGCCGGCCGGCGCCACCCCGAAGTACCCGTCGCGTAGCATCGACAGCGCCCGCAGGTTGCCGTCGAGCAGGTGCAGGGCCACGTCGCGCACCCGCCACTGCGGCGCCAGTGTGGGCCGCTCCCACTCGGGAGGCGTGAGGGCGGCCAGCAGCCCGAACAGGTGCTGGTCGAGCACCGGAAACAGGTCTATAGTGTCAACCGGCAGCAAGGCGTCCATGAGCAGGGGTGTTAAACGGGTGGTTAGCTCAGCTCGAACTGCACGTACTTGATGGGCACGCCCAATTCGCGGTATTTGCGCTCAAAGGTGGTCTGGATGTCCTCGGCGTGGGGCAGCAGCTCGGGCGTGGCGTACAGGTCGCGGGTCTGGGCCACAATGGTGGCGCCGGGGCGCTGCTGCAGCGTTTCGAGGGTGTAGTCGAACAGCCCTTCGTTATCGGTTTTGAGGTGCAGCCGGCCGCCGGGACGCAGGATGTGCTGGTACAGATCGAGGAAACGCGGGAAGGTGAGGCGGCGCTTGATATCCCGGTCGCGGGGGCGCGGGTCGGGGAAGGTAATCCAGATTTCGTGCAGCTCGCCGGGGGCGAAATGCGCGGCCAGCTCGTGGGCGCGGGTGCGCAGCCAGCCCACGTTGCTCAGGCCCTGCTCCAGGGCAAGGGTGCTGCCCTTCCAGATTCGGTCGCCCTTGATGTCGAGGCCCAGGAAGTTGCCCCCGGGGTAGCGTGCGGCTAGCCCCACCGTGTACTCGCCCTTGCCGCAGCCCACTTCGAGCGTAATCGGGTGGTCATTCTCAAAAAAGTCGGCGTGCCAGCGGCCGGCCAGTTGTTCGTAAGTTTCTTTGCCCGGCTCCACAATGGTCGGCCGCTCGGCGTTGGCGGCAAAGCGCCGGAGTTTACTTCTGCTCACTGCTTGGTTTTTGGTGGGTGGTTTTTGGTTGTTGGCTTCAGTAAAGCAGCATTGGCTTGCAGTGGCTGGTAGGCTGAGAGTGACTGATCAACGAGCCAACAACCAGAAACCACCCACCAAAAACCAGCAATTCAAAGCTCCTCTATTTCGGCCACCACAAAGGTACTGCCCCCGATGAAGATGACCTCATCCGGGGCGGCGGCGGCGCGGGCGGCGGCCAAGGCGGCCGGCACCGAGGCGTACGGGCTGCCTTTCAGGCCCAGGGCGGCGGCGCGTTCGGCCAGCTCGGCTACCGGCAGGGCCCGCGGAATGCTGGCCTGGCAGAAGTAGTAGGTGGCCTCCGGGGGCAGCAAGGCCAGCATCTGGCTGATGTCCTTGTCCTGCACCACGCCCAGCACGAAGTGCAGGCGCTGCCGGGGCAGGCGGGCCAGCTGAGCCACAATAAAGCGGATGCCGGCCTCGTTGTGGCCCGTGTCGCAAATCGTCAGCGGCCGGCGGCTCAGGATGGTCCAGCGGCCCCGCAGGCCCGTCAGCCGGGTTACGTTGCGCAGGCCTTCGCGCAGGTGGCTTTCTTCGATGATAAACCCCTGGCGGCGCAGCTCGGCCACCGTAGCCAGCACACCGGGCAGGTTCAGGCGCTGGTAGTCGCCCACCAAGCCCAGCGCCAGCTCATCGAGCTGCACCTGCTCTTCGTGCCAGATACGCAGGCACTGCGCGGCCTCATCGGGGGCGGGCTCGCGCAGCAGCTCGGCGCGGTAGTGCTGGTCGGCAAACAGCAGCGGGGCCCCCTCCTGCCCGGCTTTCTGCTCGAACACGGCCGCTACCTCGGGCTGGGTCTGGCTGATGATGGCGGGCGTATTGGGCTTGATGATGCCGGCTTTTTCGGCCGCAATCAGCGGCAGCGTGTCGCCGAGCAGGGCCTGGTGGTCGGGGCTGATGTTGGTGATGAGCGAGACGAGCGGCTGCAGGATGTTGGTCGAATCGAGCCGGCCGCCCAGGCCCACTTCCACCACGGCCACGTCCACCTGCTGCTGGGCGAAGTAGTCGAAGGCCAGCGCCACGCACACCTCAAAAAACGAGGCCTCCACCTGCTCGAAGGTGGGCCGCCAGCGTGCTACCCAGTCTACCAGAAAATCTGGCTCCAGCGGCTGCCCGTTCAGGCGGATGCGCTCGGTGAACTCCTTGAGGTGGGGCGAGGTGTAAAGGCCCACCCGGTAGCCGGCGGCCTGCAGCACGGCCGCCAGCAAATGGCTGGAACTGCCCTTGCCGTTGGTACCGGCCACGTGCACGCTCCGGAACTGCCGCTCGGGGTGGCCGGTAGCCGCGGCCAGTGCCTCGGTGCGCTGCAGTCCCGGCTTGTAGCCCGCCGCTCCCACCCGCTGAAACATCGGCAGCCGGGCATACAGGTAGTCCAGGGTTTGCTGGTAAGTCATTTTTCTAGCTGTTAGCTGAGAGCCATTAGCTGTTAGCTCCCGTTCCGGAGGACAGGCAGGCAGCCATTACGAGTAAGCGTATTTTAGACCGAAAGCTAACAGCTAATGGCTCTCAGCTAACAGCTAACATTTATCTTACCGTGAAGCGGAAGGTGTAGAAGCCGGTTGCACCACCTTCGGCCGCGCTGGTGCGGCGGAACTCCACTTTTTCCAGCGCTTCCCGGCACAGGCGGTCCTGGGCCGGCGACACGTTGCCCGACACCTTGGTCACGGCCTCAATGTCGCCATCTGCACTGATGCGGATTTTGTACTTCACGAAGCCCGAGTTGTTGTCGATAAGGGCCACGCTGGGCTTGTTGACGGCGGCCCAGCCGCTCATGTCGAGGCCGCCGCTGCCGGGGCTGCTGCCGCTGCCGCCGCTGCCAGGTTCGCCCGAATAGGCTTTGCCGTCGTAGGTGCCGCGCGGGTCGCCCTTGTCGCCCACGGTGCCGGGGTTGTCGCCATTGTTGTTGCCGGTGGGCGCGTTGCTGGAGCCGTTTACGCCATTGCCGCCACCATTCGCCTGGTTGGCGCGGGGCGTGAACACGGCCCGCTGATCAACCTTGGGGCGCACGGGCTCGGGGGGCGTGGGCACTGCCTCGCGGGGCGGGGCAGGCTTGGGGCTCGGCGGCACCGTTACGGGGCTTTCCTCGGCTTCACTGGTTACCACGCGCTGCTCGGTGGGCGGCGTGCGGTCGGGCTGGGCAGTGGGCTGGGGCGGCGTGGGGTCGGGCTGGGCGGCGGGCGGGCGGCTGTCCTCCCGGTTCTTCGACTCGTTGGCCGGGGCCTGGCTCTGGATATCGCCCGAACCTACCTCATCCACCCCGTAGTTGAGTTCCACCCCGTCACCGCCCAGCGTATCAAGCGGCGGATCGGGCCCTTTGAACACGGCGAAAAAGAACAGCACGGCCAGGGCCACGTGAAATAGCACGGTCCCCAGTAAAGCTTCGCGCCGGTGTTCTTCGCGGTATTCCATTTTTTAGTGCCTAGTGCTTAGTTGTTAGTGCTTAGTTATTGAGTCCTACGTACCAGATATCAGAACAACCTAATCACGAAGCACTACTACCTACGCTCTAAAAATCATTTCCCCTGCTGGGCCTGGGTGGCCATGACCATCTTTATCTTGAGGCGGTTGCCGATTTCGAGAATGTCGACCAGCTTCTGCACGTTCAGCGAGGCATCAACGCGCAGCACGGCCGTGGGGCTTTCCAGGCCGGCGATGCGGCGGGCCAGCTCGGGCTCCAGCTCGGTAGGCGTAATGGGCGTACGGTCGAGGAAATAGGTGCCCGCCGCATCGACCGAAATAGTGATGGGCTGCTTCATGGCTTGCTTGCCCGAGCGGGCGTTGGGCAGCATGAGCTTGATCACGTTCGGGTTCACCATCGTCGACACAATCAGGAAGAACAGCATCAGGAAGAACATGATGTCGTTCATCGAGCTGGTCTCGACATGGGAAGAAATCTTACGGCGCCGGCTGAGATTCATTTTTTGAGCTATTAGCTGAGAGCTGTTAGCTGTTAGCTCCTGCCCTTTTGCCTGAACATCAAGCTAACGGCTAACAGCTAAAAGCGCCAAGCTCAAATCAATTAGTTGTCCTGCAGGATATCCATGAACTCGACGGCCGAGTGCTCCATGCGGAACACCATGCGCTCAACCATGATGCTGAGCCAGTGGTAACCGATGTGGGCGATGATGCCGATTATAAGGCCGGCGGCCGAGGTTACCATCTTGGTGTAGAGGCCACCAGAAATCTGGGCAATGCCGAAGTCGCCGGTCGAGCTAATGGCGTAGAAAATCTTGATTACCCCGATAATT
Organism: Hymenobacter psychrophilus; assembly: GCF_900107135.1. Classification (GTDB taxonomy): domain Bacteria; phylum Bacteroidota; class Bacteroidia; order Cytophagales; family Hymenobacteraceae; genus Hymenobacter; species Hymenobacter psychrophilus. The sequence continues at coordinate 8,766 of NZ_FNOV01000021.1, read as the reverse complement.
GTGCCTACAAAGCCCAGCATGGGCGCAATGCCGGCCACAATACCCAGCACGTTGATATTCTTTTCGAGGCGGGCAATTTCGATTTTGCCCACGTTTTCGACGCTGGCCTCAATTTCGCTCAGCGGCAGCCCCACCCGGCGGATACCTTTCTCAATCATGCGGGCCAGGGGCGTAGGGTTCTGGGCGCAGAGCATTTTGGCGCCCTGCAGGTCGCCTTTCACCATCAGGTTGCCGATGCCGGGCATAAACGACTCGGGCACCGCCCCCGCCTTGCGAATGGTGAGGTAGCGTTCCAGCATGATGTAAATCGTGAGGAAGAGCAGCAGAAACAGCGGCACCATAATCCAGCCACCGGCTATGACCAAATCAATCAGCGAGAGGCCCGAGGCCTCGGCTACGGCCTGGTTGGCGGCAGTTACAGCCGAGTCGGCCGCTGCGGGCGAGCCGACGGGCACCGCGGTAGGGTCGCCCACCTGGAGTTGTAGAAACAGGGACAGAAGCGTCATTTTTTAGTGCTTGGTTTATAGTACCTGGGCGGTTGGAGATGGATGCTTGGTGGTTGGGCAGGCGGTAAAAGAACGTCATCCCGACGAAGCCAGTATGTTTCCCCGGCAGCCGGTTCGTCGTCCTGACGTGGGCGACCGGGGAAACATACGGCTTTTTCAGGATGACAAGTTTCTATGCACTATCAACTAAGCACTACGCTTTAATACTGCTTGATCCACAGGTCGCCCATGCGCTTACGCAGGATGACGGCCTGACGGTCGGCGGAAGTACGGTCGGGGAAATCGACGGCCGAAAGCATGAACTGCCGGCTGCCGGGCGCGGGTAGCAACACGCGGGCCGGGTGGCCCAGCCGCACCAGCGCCTGGCGGCCCTTCTCGGCATTGGCCAGGCTGGTGTAGGAACCGGCAATAACGTAGTAACGGCCCGTGCGGCTGCTAACAGTCGCGGCCGACGCCCCGGCAGTTGCATTGGTAGCGGCCGCCTTCTCCCAGCCCGGAGCTTTAGGGGCGGCTTTAGCAGCGGCCGGCTTGGTGCCTTGGTCGGGCAGGGTAGCCACGGTCAGGGCGGGGCGGATGGCCGCGGCGGGAACCGTTGGGGCGGGTTTCACAACGGGCGCAGACGTGGGTGCGGCGGCGAGCGGCGCCGGGGCCTCAACCTCTTTCAGTAGTTCGGCTGCCGACTCGGCCGGTGCCGTAGCCGTGGCGGCCTGGTTCCAATCATCCGGCGAAGCGGGTTGCGGGCGGGCAGCAAGCCGGGTAGTGGCGGCACTGCTCAGGCTGGCCTGCTGGCGTGGCGCGGGCACCGGAACGGTAGGCCCCGCTATCGACTGGCTTCGCAGAACGTCGGGCAGGTAGCCCGCCAGGTCGGCAAACATATAGTTAGCCGATAGCACCAGGCCCGCAATGGCCGTGGCGCCAAGCGTGCGCCAGGCCCAGTTGAGGCGGCGGGTGCGCAGCTGCGGAGCGGCGGTGGGCCGCTCGCGGGCCAGTAGCGCATCGGTGGCCCGCACCGGGCGCGAAACCAGTTCGGGCAGCCCAAAGCTGGCCCCAAGCAGGTTCTCGGTGCCGGTGTACTCGAATTCCAGGCCCCGACCAGGTGCCTGCCGGAACGTGCCCACGCCTCCCAGCTCGGTGCGGTGGCCGCTGGCCAGCTCCTGCTGCATGCGCTGCACGGCCTGCTGCACCAGCTCGCGCGCCTGGGTCGGACTCACGCTCAGCCGCTGGCTCAGCGCATCTACCAGCAGCCCGTCGTTGCGGGTCAGGCTCTGGTTGAAGGCTACGCGCTTGGCCGGTGGGCTCAGCGTGTGGCGCACCGGATGGACACTGGCCGGCGCATAGTCGGCAATCAGCCCCCCAAAATTGGGGATAATAACGCAGTCGTGGTGCTGGAGCAGGGCCCGGATATGGTCGGCTAGCATAGGTAGGATGTCAGTCAGAGCAGGTAACAGAAACCGAAATGTACGGAATGATGAGTTGATATGCCGCTTTTTTGGCAACGGGCCGTTAGAACTGGTAGCTCACGCCGCCCAGCACGTTGATGCCTTTCACCGGATAGTTGAGGTACTGCATGTTGCTGCGGCCCAGCAGGTTGTTACCCATTAGGAAGACGGAAAATTGCTCTGTCAGCTGGTAGTCGCCGCGCAGGTTCAGGTCGATTACGGTGTCGGTGAGGCGGGGCTCGCGGGTTAGGTTTGCGCCGGGGAACGTGCTGCCGGGGCGCAGCCCGGTGCCGTAGCTGGAACTGAGCGTGTAGAGCTCGGCCCCGACCCGCAGCTTGTCGTAGAAATTATACGAGCCAAACAGCGTGGATTGGAACTTGGGCCGGTGAAAGGGCCGGGCCAGCGTTTTCACGTTGTAGCCGTTGTAATCCATCTTCAGGCCCAGGCGCAGCTTCTCGGCGGCGGTGTACATCACCTCGCCGTGCAGGTTGAAAAGCTGGGTGGATTTCTGGTCGTACACCAGCTCGAACTTGGTGGAGTCGCGGGCCGAGTTGTTGTAGAAGTACAGGTTGCGGTCGTTGGACAGTGTTACGCGGGCCTTCACCTCCAGGGCGCGGGCGGGCGTGGCATCAAAACCGAAGTAGACCGTGGGGCCGCGGCGGGTGTCGGCCACGCGCACGTTAGGGGCCAGCCAGGGGTTTTCGGTGCTCAAGTCGTATAGCGTCACCCGCTGCAGGCCGCCACCCAACCCGGCGTACACCACAAACTTGTCTTCGGTAACCGTGTAGGCTGCCCGCAAGGCCGGAAACACATTGAACTGGCGGGCATCGGTAATGGTGTCGCCGGTGTAGCCCAGCGTGGCGCCCACGCGCAGGCTCAGCCGGTTGAGGGTCGTTTCGAAAGCCGGCGTCACCTGGAAAAAGGGCCGGGTTTCGGTCAGCGAATCCTTGTGGGAGATGAACGACACGTCGCCATCAACGCGCACGCGGCTGGTTTCGGTGAGCTTGTAGGTGGAGCGCAGGGTGGCGTACACGTTGCTCTCGCTGGCCGCGAAGGCATCGGACCAGTAGTTGTAGCCCAGGCCCACGTTGTACTGGAAAGCGGCATCACGGGCCCGGTTGCGGGCATACACCAGCACGCCGGCCCGCTTGAATACCTGCTTGAGGCTATCGGCCTCGGGCAGCTCGATAACGTTGCGGTTGTAGCCGTAGAAGTTGTACCGCTCCCGGCCCAGATCTACTTTGGCACCCAGTACCAGCGGGCCGCTGTAGGTTTCGCCGTTCAGGCCCAGGCTGGTCTGGCTCTGGCGCGAGTTCTCACGGTCAACCGGCCCGCGGCTCGACGAGAGGTGCTTGAAATCGAGGCCATAGCTGGCGTTTTCCGAGCGGTTGTTGTGCAGGTAGGCCCGGCCGTAGGCGGTGCCGTAGTTGCCGATGCCCGCCTTGAGGTAGTTGCCGCTCAGCTCGGGCAATTGCTCCTGCCGGATGGTGAGCACGCGCACCGTAGGGTTGAGCTTGTCGGCCGGCAGCCGGAAGTCGGGGTAGGTGTAGTTGGGGGCGGCGGGCGTTTTGGCCGGAGCCTCTATTTTCACCTTCTCGAAGTTGCGGGTGGCGGTGGGCAGCTCGTTTACCCGCTCCTTTACAATCTCAATTTCGGCGTCCTCAATCGTGCCGCGCGTTTTCTGGGCCCGGGCCTCAAAGGCCGGGGCGGCAACGGTGAGCAGGGCGGCAGCGGCCAGGAGTTTATGGGTCATGTCGGGGGCTTGGGGGACGTAGGGACTGGGGCTCTGGGTTGCCGTTTTGGTGGCTTATTCACCCTTTACTCCTCTCCTGTTTTATTCTGATTTCTAGTCTGTTGCACCTGCTTGCCTGAACCAGCGGTGTAGAGGCGCATCTTCGCGTCTCGTCGTTGAACGGCCCGTCTGCCGGACACTTGTTGGGCGGCTGTTCAAGCAAGTCGTTCAACGGTAAACCGTTCAACGACGAGACGCGAAGACGCGTCTCTACATCGGTCAGCGCTGCGTGGCTGTCGTGTCGGCGGGGGCCGTGAGCGAGTTGCGGGCGGGCGCTTTAGGCTTGGTAGTTTTGGGCGGCGTTTTGCCGGTGGGCGCGGGCGTAACGGGGGCCGAGGAGGTAGCATCGGCGGGCAGCCCGGCGAGGCGCTGCTTAGCGCCGGCCACCACTTCGGGCACCGGGAATTTGTTGTCGATGATGGAGTTGAGCGTGGCCCGGGCCTGGAAGATTTCGCCCTGCTCCTTGTAGATGTCGGCAATCAGCAGGAAGGCGCGGCCCAGCCACAGGTCGTAGCCGGCGAAGTCGGCGTTGCTTTTGTAGGCGGCATCCAGGGCTTCGGGGTACTTCTTCTGCTGAAACAGCGTCTGGGCCAGCAGGTACTGGGCTTCGGCCCCGCTCTCGTCCTTGGCCATGGCGGCGGCCGTAGTCAGCTCGGGGATGGCCTGGTCGAGGGTGCCGGCTTTCAGGCTGGCCTTGCCCAGATAGAGCAGCGCCAGGTTGGTGGCGTTGAGCGCGGCTCCGCCCTGGGTTTGCAGCTCGCGGGCCACGCGGCGGGTGGTTTCCAGGTCGTTGGCTTCATAGCTGCTTTTCAGCAGCCCGATGCCCGCGTTGGCCACCTCGCGCTTGTTCTGCGACACCTCGCGCAGGCGGGCGTAGTACTTGGCGGCCTCGGCGTAGTTCTTGTTTTCAAACTCCAGGTCGGCCACCCGGCCCACGGCCCGGTTCACGAACTCGCTCTTGTTTTCCTGCACCACCGCCTTCAGGCGCGGCAGGGCCTCGGCCTTGCGGTCGGTGCGCAGATACGAGTCGGCCAGGAAGTAGCGGCCATCGGCGGCCAGCACCGTGCCGGGGTACTGCTTCAGGTAACCTTCGAGGCGCGGAATGGCCTGGGCGTACTTTTCGGCCGTATATAGCGACTTGGCGGCCTCAAACTCCACACTCTCGGCGGCCTTGCTGTCGGGGTTCTGCTGCCGGAACTGGGCCAGGTACTGGTCGAATTCCTCGGTTTTGCCCTGGGCGCTCAGGCTTTCCTGCAGGCTGTAAATAGCGCTCTGGGCCGATTTGGTGCGCGGAAATTCGCGCAGCACCCGCTTGAAATCGTCGGCCGCCTTGTCCTGCTGGTTCAGGTTTTGGTAGGCAATGCCGCGCTTCTGCAGCGCCTGCGGAATGAGCGGCGAGTTGGGCCGGTTGGTAATCAGGCGTGAGAAGCCCGTAACGGCCGCCTGGAACTGGCCGCCCTCGTAGTCGAGCTGGGCCTGCTGGTACACCGCATCATCGGCGTAGCGCGAGGTGGGGCTGGTTTTGAGCAGGGTGCTGAGCGTGGCAGCGGCCTCGTCGCGGCGGCCCATCTGGCCCAAAACCACGCTTTTCTGGTAGTAGGCGTAGTCCTTGTCGGCGGCGTTGGCCTTTATTACCTGCTCGTACTGCTCCAGGGCCTGGGGGTACTGCTTGGCCAGGTAAGCGAGGTCGCCCAGGCGCAGGGTCACGTCGTAGTAGTTGGCGTCGGCGGGCTTGGCCACCGGGTCGCGCAGCCAGGCCTGGAACTGCTGGCGGGCCTGGGCGTAGTCCTTGGTGTTGTAGTAGGCGTAGCCCAGCCCGTAGCGGGCTTGCTGGTCGTAGTCGGTGTCGGCAGCGCCGGCGCGGCGGCTGGTGCGGGCCGCGGCCTGATAGGCCGTAATGGCGGCCGGGTACTGCTGGCCGTACGAGTAAATATCGCCCTTGAGCACCTGGGCCCCGGCGCGCAGCGCGTCGTCTTCGGGGTATTTGAGGCTGCGGTCTAGCAGCGGCAGCGCGTCCTGGTAGCGGTTGTCGTTGTAGAGCGTGGCGGCCTGCAGGAAGGCGACGCGCTGGTAAGTGGCGTTGAGTTTGGCGCTGCGGTCGTCGAGCTTGTCGAGGTAGTTGAGGGCCTGGGCATAGTCGGAGGAATTTAAGAAACTCTCGCTCAGCAGCTCATCGACAGCCGGCTGGTTTTTGGAGCGCGGAAACCGCTTCTGGAAGTCGCGTAGCGCGGCCACCGTTTCGGGCGAGTTGCCCAGCTCGTAGCTCACCTGGGCGTACTTGAGGGTGGCGTTTTCGGTGATGTTCTTGTCGTAGGTGAGCTGGCGGGCGGCCCCGAACGAATTCAGGGCCAGCTGCTTCTGGCTGGTTTTCAGGTAGCTCAGGCCCAGGTGGTAGGCCGCGTTCTGGCCCAGCGAGTCGCGGCGGGCGGCCACGCCCTTCAGGCTGGCAATGGCCCCCTTGAAGTCGCCCTGGCGGAAGTTGGCGTAGCCGATTTTGTACTGCACCTCAGGCTCAATCTTCTTGCGGCCGGCGGCGTACTTGTCAAAATACCCGGCGGCCTCCTTGAAATCCTCCTTCTGGTAGTAAGCATCAGCCAGCAGCAGCTGAATCTCGTCGGCGCTCTGGGGCGGCGGGGTCTGGCGCAGCACCTGCGGGGCGTAGGCAATCAGGCCGTCGTAGTCGCCTTCCTTGTACAGAATCTGGGCCATCAGGGCGGGCACCACGGGCCGGTAGGCGTCGTTCTGCTCGGCCGTAGCCAGGTCGCGCCGCGCCCCCTCAAAGTCGCCGGCCCGGTAGGCCAGGTAGCCGGCGTAGTAGGCGCTGGCGTAGCGGTACTGGTGGTTGCCGGCCTTGTTGCGGTCGAACTGCAAACGGGCCTTGTCGAACTCTTTCTGGGCGAAGTAGCTGTAGCCCAGCTTGAACTCCGACTCGGCCCGCTGGTCGTCGTCCAAGTTGTCGGGCCCCACCTTCTGCAGGTAGTCGATGGCCCGCACGTAGTCCTTCTTGTTGAAGTAGAAGCGGCCCAGCTCGAAGTAGGCCTGGCTGGCCTTGGGGTGGGCCGGGTTGTCGGTGGCGAAGGCCAGGATGCGGTCCTCGGCATCGGGGTGCAGCAGCTGCAGGCCGGCCACGGCGTCGTAGTACTCGGCATCGGCGAGGCGGCCGGGGGTTAGCTGGCCGGCGCGGCGCTCTACCTGGCCCTGGTACTGCCGAAAAGCCTGCTGGGCAGCCCCGTACTTGCCCTTGTCGAACAACTCCAGGCCCTCCTGGAAAAAGCGTTCATCGTTGGTAAAAACCTGCGTTTGCTGGGCCAGGGCGGCCAGCGGGGCAGCGGCGCCAAGGGTGGCAGCCAGTGCCAGACGGGGGAATAGGTTCATCTAAAAGTCGTTGCGCAAAGGAGCCCCGAGCGCCGCCGGCGGCGTCGGGAGGAATCCAAAAGTAGCGAAAAGTTCGGGCGGGATTGCCCCGGAATGGGCGTTTTCGTCTGTTTTAACGCGGCGGGCGGGTGGTTTGGTGTGGAGAACAGGGAACTATTACCTTGTGCTCCGCCAGCTATATCCTCCCCTTTTGCTTATGCGCTACGTCTGTTTCCTACTGCTCGCGCTACTACTAGCCGCCTGCGGTTCTCCTACTACCTCCGGCCCCTACCCGCAAAACCCGGCTATTTCCGATGCCCAGGGCCACCCGCGGGATTCGACCACGTTCTACTTCCCGGTGGCCGACACACTACACGACGCCTATTTACCCGAGGAGAAACGCCCCGATGGCATCTATTACAACACTGATATTCGGTTTGCAGACTGCGCGGATGAATTAAAACATGCGTCCTATGTGCTCAACTATTTTGATGCCCCTGTCTTATCCAACTATTATCTGGGAGCTGATATCGTCCGATTTCTCTGGCTTCGCTCCTTTCACCGCCCCGTGCTGCTCACGTTACGCCATGATTCTGCTGGCACCACCCTCAATACAAGGCTTTTGGATAAAATCCCCGGCTTCCAGATAATAACTGTACAGCATCCTGATAGCTTGTCGCCGACGGCCTCCGATTATACCCGGAAACGAACTCGGAAACGCTATAACGAATCAATGGCTGACCCGGAGTTTCAAAAGCTAGTAGCCGAGGGCAAGCGCCGAGCGAGGCGAGTGGAGACAGAAGAAACTACGGTAGCCGTTTCGCCGGAGCAGTGGCAGCAATTCCAGCGTTTGCTCCGGACAAGCCGCTTCCAGCAGCTACCTGCCTGCAAGCCCAGACCCGGCATGTTGGATGGGGCCTACTGGTTGTTGGAGACGCATCGGGCCGATGGCTACCACATGGCAGCCCGCCAGACCCCCGATGCAACTGACCCGTTCCGCCAAGCTTGCGCGTATCTGATTGAACTGAGTTCGGCCCGCGGGGAGAAACGGTATTAAGCTAGCCGTTATGTGTTCCACTAGGTATATCCCACCCTCCTGCCTTATGCGCCGCGTCTACTCTCTCTTCCCTCTCCTGCTATTGGCTGCCTGTGCCTCTCCCACTACTCCCAGCGCCTACCCGCAAAATCCGGCCGTTTCCGATGCCCAGGGCCACCCACGCGATTCGACCACGTTCTACTTCCCAGCGGCCGACTCGCTGCACGACAAGTATTTGCCCAAGGATAAATGACCTTCGCTACAGCATAATACTAATATCCGGCTTTCAAATTGCGCTTCTGCTCTAGAGTGTGTGGACAGTCATGTTTAAATTTGCGGGATGCGACGCCACGAACTTACTGAGCGTGAATGGGAACTGATTCAGCCGCACACACTTGGGCAGGCCGGTACGGCAGGCGGCACAGGCCGCAACAACCGCCATTTTGTCAACGCCGTGGTCTACCGGGTGCGCACGGGCTGCGCCTGGCGCGACCTGCCCGAACGGTTTGGCCCTTGGAACACGGTAGCCCGACGCTTTCGCCGCTGGGCGCTGGCTGGGGTCTGGGAGGGCCTGTTCCAGGCGGTGCAGGAGCCGGATTATGCTTGGGTGCTGGTCGACTCGACCACGGTCAAAGCCCA
>NZ_FNOV01000005.1:78855-357752 GCF_900107135.1 Hymenobacter psychrophilus | reverse complement strand
AATAGACTCAGATATGTCGTTGCCTCTGGTTTCAGTTGTACTGCCATTATATAATGTTGAGCCATACGTGCAGGAGACAATACGTAGTTTGCTTAATCAATCTTTGCAAAATTTTGAAATTATAGTTATTGATGATTCTTCTATTGATAACACCGTAGAGAAAATCAAAGAACTGAAAGATGCGCGTATAAAACTGATTGTCAGTAACCACAACACAGGTCGTGCTGGCGCTGATAATAGAGCAGTGCTTGAAGCGCAAGGCAAGTATATAGCCAAGATGGATGGCGACGATATATGTCATCCCGACCGGTTAGCCCGCCAAGTTGCGATTTTGGAAAGTCAACCGGAAATCAATGTGGTAGGTAGCTGGATGCAAAATTTTGGAGCCAGCAACTACCTCAACCGATATTTGGAGCACCCCGCCGAAGCCAAGGTAACAACCTTATTTACCTTGCCGACGGGTAATCCTTCGGTGATGCTTAGGCGAGAGCTATTTAGTGAATCAGGAATGCACTATGATGCGACCCTGCGCCAAACGGAGGATTACGATTTTTTTGCCCGGTATATAAACGAGTTGCGTATCCACACCATTCAGGAGGCGCTGATTCAGTACCGGGTGCCACCCGACACGCGCAAAAAAGATATCTTAAGTGAACGAGCCACGGTAGCTGACGTAGTGCGTGAACAATTACTGGCCCGTTGGAATCTGCCTTTTACCAACCGGGAAATGCAGATTCACAATACGATTGCCATGCTCGACCATAAAGTTGAGATAGAACTGCAAGAGGCGGAAAACTGGCTTCTCAAGTTACTGGCTCATAACACTCGGGAAGCTTGGTTCGAACCCCAGGCATTGCAGCGGGTGTTGGCACAACGATGGTTCGAGGTGTGCTACACCTATCGCCGGCCACGCTTAGGCGGACTCCGGCATTTCTACCGTAGTCCATTAGCTGCCGGTTTTTCATTAGCGACACGACAACAGGCCAAATTTTTGCTGCAGGCTTTGCGAAGCTTCTAACTAGTTCCCAATGCCCTCACGCGTCAAAGAGTTATTGAAAAAAGCGTTTCCGCTGGTGTTGCTACGCAATGTTCAGTTGGAGGTGAATAAGTTGCGGATTAAAACAATTGACAAATGGTTGTTTCCCGAACAGCCGTTTCAGCAGAAGGACTTCACCATTCGGCATGATGCCTACCCATTCAGGTTGCATCCGGTACCCGCTTCTCATCTTGATGAGCGTTTACAACAGCAGATAGCTGATAATTATAACTGGACGCAGGATGAGTACCTGTTGATATACGAAGACCCTTGTATTATTGAACCGCAGTTTGGCTGGGCTTTGTCCCAGCAAAACAAGCTGATTTATCCTTCGCTGGGCTTTAGTCGGGTACCGTATTTACCTAAGCCCGATGCCCGTATAAAAAAGATGCGGAAAGACTCTCTGGAGGAGTATGATGAACTCGTATCCTTTCGGGATACTGGGGAGGAGAACTATTACCATTTCTACAATGATGTGTTGGTTAAGCTTTTTTTCCTGGAAGAAAAGCTTGGCTTAGACCCTTCCATCCCGATTCTGATTTCCGCGAAGCTGTATAACCGGGCGTTCTTTCAGTATTTTCTGCAGCACCCTTACCTGCGTAGCCGGCGCTGGATAGTGCAGGACCAGCAGTATATCCGTAGCAAAAAAACATATTTCTGCAAACCGCTTACTCATACACCACACTACTACCAGCGCATCCTGAAAATGGTACAGCCTGAGGATCGAGTGGGAGCAGGTGGGGAACGCCGCATTTTCATAACCCGTAGTCCTCAACGACTGCGTTATATTGAAAATAATGCGGAGGTCGAAGCTGTATGTCGGGAATTCGGCTTTGAAACAGTAGACTTTGATTTACTGACGTTACCCGAGCAAATTCGGGTAATGGGCCAAGCCCGATACGTAGTGGGAATTCATGGTGCCGGTCTGACTAACATGCTGTTCCGTAGTGGGTATTCGATGGGTTTGCTGGAAATTTATCCCCCTTCTACATATTTCCCTTTTCATTACATTTTGATGGCTGATCAGTTGGGTTATCAGTATGATGGTCTAATTGGTGAGGTTGGTACTAGTAAATATTCTGGAGGTTTCTATGCCAACCCAATGGAGTTACGGCAGCGAATTGAGAGCCTTATTAAGCGTTAGTACGCTTTGTTTCCTTTAGTATAGATAGAGTATGCCCCCTGCTTCGCACAACCTTCTCCTGCTAATTTCCAACCTAGGCCTGGGGGGCGCGCAGCGCGTATTTCACGACCATAGCGTGGAGCTCGCCAAGCATTACACCGTCACGGAAGCCGTGTTCAACCTGGATGGCGGCGACATGTACCCCAGCGGCAATGAGGTGCGGAGCCTGGAAGTGGCGGGGGGCGGCAGTCCGGTGGATAAAATCCGCAACTTTGGCCGGCGTATTGGGCGGCTGCGGGCGCTTAAGCGCCGCCTGCATACCGACGTATGCGTGAGCCACTTGGAAGGGGCTGATTACGTGAATTTGCTGAGCAAGGGTCCGGAAAAGGTGGTCCTCTGCATTCATGGTTCCAAGCTGCACGACGGCAATATTACGGGCTTGGTGGGCTGGCTGCGCAAAAAAGTGCTCATGCCGGGCCTTTATAACCGCGCTGATAAAATTGTAACGGTGAGTCGCGACATCAACCCCGAACTTATTGAAGGCTTCGGAGTGAAGCCGGAGAAGCTTATCACCATCAACAACTTCTTCGAAGTCGCCCAGATCGAGGAAAAGTCGCGGGAGGCGCTGACACCGCAGGAGCAGGCGGTATATGATTCGGCTCCGGTGCTCGTGACATCGGGCCGGCTGACCATTCAGAAAAATCAGGCGCCGCTCTTGGATTCTTTTGCCGCCCTTATCAAACGCTGCTCAGCCAAACTCGTGTTCGTAGGTGATGGGGAACTGCGCGACGACCTCATCCGTCATGCCATCCAGTTGGGCCTGCGAGTGTACGAGGCTTGGAGCGGGGCAATACTGACCACAGAGTACGACGTATATTTCCTGGGCCTCCAGCAGAACCCGTTCAAGTATATCCGGCCGGCTTCGCTGTTCGTGTTTCCCTCGGCTTGGGAGGGCTTCCCGATGGCCCTAGGTGAAGCCATGATTTGCGGCGTACCGGCCGTAACCACCGATTGCCCCACCGGCCCCCGCGAAATTTTGGCCCCCAGCACCGCTACGCCCCAAACCCCCATCCGGGCGGCCGAACGAGCCGAATTCGGGATGCTGATGCCCATGCTCAATCAGCCGGCCAGCTTGGCTGCTGACCAGCGGGTCTGGACGGAAACGCTCTACCAACTGCTCGGCGACACCGCTGAGCGGGAGCGGCTGGGCCAGCTGGCCAGCCAGCGCATGCAGGATTTCACCCGGGAGAAGATTTTCCGCCAGTGGGTATCTGTGCTCGAAGAAGTACTCGCCAAGTAATGCCTTATTCAACCAAGCCTGTCATTCTGATTGCCGATAACTCCACGGCCGTAACCGGGGCCCTGATGGCCATCCGCAACGCTACTGACCGGCTGCGGGGCCGCTATGAGTTCATATACGTGCTGCCAAGCGGGAGTAAGGGGCGCGCAGTGCTGGAAGCGGCCGGTTACCGGGTGCACGAGGCGCCCTTTGTGGAAATCAGCAAGCGGGTGCGCAACCTGCTGCTATATGGTCCCATGCTGCTGCTCAACGGCTGGCGGCTGGCGGCACTGGTGCGGCGGGAGCAGGCCGCGGCGGTGCACATGAATGACTTCTACAACCTGACGGGCGTGGTAGCGCGGCTGCTCACCGGGCGGCCCCTGGTGACGCACGTGCGGTTTCTGCCCCACACCCAGATGCAGCCGCTGGCCCGCACTTGGCGCTGGGTGGCCGAGCATTTGGCCCAGCGCGTGGTGTGTGTATCGCAGGCCGTTTACTTATACTTCGAGCCGTTGCCCCATATCAAGGTGATTTTTGACCCGATTCCGGAAGGCGAGAAATACCCGGCTACCGACTTGGCACCCCGAGCTGATGGTACCGTGCGGGTCCTGTTCCTGGGTAACTACATCCACGGGAAGGGGCAGAACTTTGCGGTGGAGTCATTCAAAACCGCTTACCAACAACAGTCAAATCTGCGGCTGCACTTTGCCGGCGGCGACATGGGCCTGGAAAAAAACCGCGACTACCGTCGGCAGCTCGAAGCTGCCGTAGCAGTAGCCGGCCTACAGGAAGTAGTGACCTTTGGGAGCTTCGTGCAGGATGTGGAAGCCGCCATCAAGCAAGCCGATATCGTGCTGAATTTCTCCGAATCGGAGTCCTTTTCCCTCACCTGCCTCGATGCGCTCTACTTTGGTACGCCCCTGATTGCCACCGACTGTGGCGGTCCCGCCGAACTGTTCGAATCGGGTCGTTCGGGCCTGTTGGTGCCCAACCGCGATGTGCCCGCCATGACCGAGGCGCTACTCCGGCTGGCCGCCAATGCTGACCTGCGCCGGGAATTTGCGGCGGCGGGCCGGAAGTTTGTGCGCCACAAGTTCCGGGCCGCCACCAGCTACGAGCAGCTGGGGCAACTCTACGACGAGTTGCTGGCTTAGCCAATAAGTGTTTGGTTGCCTCAACGGGTTTCGTAAAAAGTCCGGACTGCTTCAATCACCCGGTGCTGCTGTTCGGGTTGCAGGTCGTGGTAGAGGGGTAGCCGAAGCAGGGTCCAGCCGAAGCGGTCGGCGTGGGGCAGCGGGCGGCCATCGTGGCGGGCAGCGTAGTAGGGGCTACAGTGCAGGGGCAGGTAGTGGAAAACGGCCAGAATATGCTGTTGGCGCAGGTAAGCCAGCAGCGCGTCGCGCTCCGTTTCTGAAGTGCAGAGCAGCGCGAACAGGTGCCAGTTGGGCTGACTATCGGGTAGGGTGGGCAGCAGACTAATGGCCCCAGTAGCGGCCAGCGGAGCCAGAGCAGCGGCATACGTTTCCCAGAGGCGCTGCCGTTGCCGTTGAATTATACCTCGTGCTTCCACCTGAGCCCACAAGTAGGCCGCATTGAGTTCCGAGGGCAGGAAGGAGGAGCCTACGTCCACCCACTCGTAGCGGGCGGCTTCACCCCGGGCAAAGGCGGCGCGGTTGGTGCCCTTCTCCCAGATGATTTCGGCCCGCGCTGCCAGTTCCGGGTCATTTACGGCCAGCATGCCCCCCTCGCCGGCGCTCAGATTCTTGGTTTCGTGGAAGGAAAAAGCCGCCAGATGGCCGAGCGTACCCAGGGGGCGGTTCTGCAACCGGGCTTCAATGGCCTGGGCTGCGTCTTCCACCACCCAGACATTATGCTGGCGGGCTAGAGCCAGTAGGGCGGTCATGTCGCACGGCTGGCCGCCGTAGTGTACCGGCACAATAGCGCGGGTGCGCGGGGTGATAAGGGCCTCCAGACGCGTGACATCCAGGTTCGGGTGGTCGGGGCGGCTGTCGGCAAAAACGATGCGGGCCCCGCGCAACACAAAGGCGTTGGCCGTGGAGGTAAATGTGTAGCTGGGTACGATGACTTCGTCGCCGGGCCGGATGTTGAGCAGCAGGGCCGCCATTTCCAGCGCATCGGTCCCGCTGGTGGTCAGCAGCACTTTGGGAATGCCGTACTGCTGCTCGAAAAACTGTTGGCAGCGCTGGGTAAACATCCCGTTGCCCGAAAGCTTACCCGCCGCCACGGCCTGGCGGATATACTCCAGCTCCGGCCCGACAAGGTGGGGACGGTTGAAGGGAATGAAGTCGGGGGGCAGGGGCGAGGGAATCATGCCGGGTCGGGTATTTTGGCTGCTGTCACTATCCGATAGGGGAGCGTAGATGGGCCCGTTGCCGCGTGGGAGTACACGAGAATTTGGGGCGCCTGCTATTATGCTGGCAGGCAGCAACGGCAACGGAAGGCAGCAGCGTAGCAGTGAGCATAAGGCAGCAAGGCGAAGGTCAAATATAGCCACTTCGGTAGGGTAGAAGCGGCTGCCACGGCAAATGCCGCCAGAATAGTTTCGTACTTTTGCCCGGTCTCTGGTGCCGGCCCTTCGGTGCCTGTGCTGACCCGCCCGAAAAGCCGGTTGCCAGGCTGCTGTACTGACTCACTTTCAATGAAGATTCTTTTTCTGACCCCGTATCCAGCCGGGGAAGCTCCATCGCAACGTTTTCGGTTCGAGCAATATTTTCCGGCCCTACGCGAGCGGGGCATTGAATTCACTGAGCGCTCCTTTCTCAACCTCGATACCTGGCGCATTCTTTACAAGCCGGGCCATCAGGTAGCTAAAATCTGGGGCATTGTGCAGGGATTCGGTCGCCGCCTGAAACACTTGTTGGAAGTGCCGGGCTACGATTACGTGTTCATTCACCGCGAAGTCACGCCCATCGGGCCGCCCATTTTTGAGTGGCTCATTGCCAAGTTGCTGGGCAAGAAAATTATTTACGACTTCGACGATGCCATCTGGATGGCGCTGACGTCGAAGCACAACCAGATGGCGGCCATGGTGAAATGGCACAGCAAGGTGGCCTCTATCTGCGGGTGGAGCTACAAGGTTAGCTGCGGCAACGACTTTCTGTGCGAATACGCCCGCCAGTACAGCGCCAACGTGGTGCTCAACCCTACCACCATCGACACTGTGAATCTGCACAACCGCACCAATCCGCAAACCAGCGAGAGAGTGGTGCTGGGCTGGACGGGTACTCACTCCAACATGGTGTATCTGGCCTCGTTGCTGCCGGTGCTGCGCCGCTTGGAGTCTAGGTACAATTTCACGTTCCGGGTGATTTCCAACCAGGACCCCGAGCTGGACCTCAAGAGCTTCGATTACGTGCCCTGGAGTAAGGCTACCGAAATTGCCGATCTGGTAAAGTTCAACGCAGGCGTCATGCCCCTGGAGGAGAAGGTGAGTCCGCTGTCGTTGGGCAAATGCGGCTTCAAGGCGTTGCAGTACATGTCGCTGGGGATTCCGGCCGTGGCCTCGCCGGTGGGGGTGAATACCAAAATCGTGACCAACAACTTGGACGGCTTCCTCTGTGAAACAGAAGAAGACTGGTACCAGGCCCTGGCCCGGCTGATTGAGGACGCGGAGCTGCGGCGGCAACTGGGGGCCAACGCCCAGCGCACCGTGCGGGAGCGGTACTCAGTGCTTTCCAACAGGGAGAATTTCATCTGCCTGTTTTCCTGAACTAATCATCCATTGGCCCGGCTGGTAGTCGAGGCCCGGGCCGGTAGGGCAACTACCCATCGGCACCTGCGTAGGGGAGGGCAGTTACCGGGTGATGAATCCCCGGTAGCAGTCCGTACCTTGTTGCCTCATTAACTCCTGCTTCTATGCTAGAAATCGGCCAGAAAGCCCGGCTTTCCAAAACCATCACCGACGCCGACGTGCGCGCCTTCGCCCAGCTCTCCCTCGATACGAACCCGGTTCATCTGGACGACGAGTACGCCCAGGCCAGCCTGTTCGGGCAGCGCATCAGTCACGGTATGTTGTATGGTTCGCTGATCAGCGCCGTGCTGGGCACCCAGCTGCCCGGACCCGGCGCCATCTACATGGGTCAGACGTTCAAGTTCCTCAAGCCGGTGTTTCTCAACGACACCATCACAGCCGAAGTGGAAGTGCTGACGCTCAACGAGGAGAAGCACATTGCCACCCTGCAAACCACCTGCGTGAATCAGGACGGTAAGCTCGTGCTCACGGGTGAAGCCACCATGAAGTACGCCTGATTTTTTTCGCTTTACCCGCCGGCCGGCTCCTTCCGGGAGGCGGCCGTTTTCTGCCTTATGCGCAAAGTCATCATCAACGCCGACGATTTCGGGCTCTGTACCCCCGTCAACCGGGCCATTGTGGAAAGCTTCCGGGCCGGTAACCTCACCAGCACGACCATGATGGTGGCCATGCCCGGTACGGAGGAAGGCGCGCAGCTGGCAGCGGAAAACCCGGGACTGGCCATCGGGCTGCACTTCTGCCTGACGGAGGGTCGCCCGCTCACCAAATCCGCTTCCCTGGTGGATGCGGAGGGCAACTTTCTGGAACGCGGTGCCCTGATGAAAAAGCTGCTGCTGGGCCGCGTGGAGCAGGCCGAAGTAGCCGCCGAATTCGAGGCCCAGTACAACCGACTGGTGGCTCTGGGTATCCGGCCCACGCACACTGATTCTCACCAGCACACCCACATGAACCCAGTGGTGTTCGGGGCCATGCTGCCCCTGCTGAAACACGAAAAGCTACCCGTCCGGCTGGCCATTCCGGTACGCCCGAGTCTGAAGCTGCTGCTCACGCGCCCGCC
The DNA here is from genome assembly GCF_900107135.1 of Hymenobacter psychrophilus. GTDB lineage: Bacteria > Bacteroidota > Bacteroidia > Cytophagales > Hymenobacteraceae > Hymenobacter > Hymenobacter psychrophilus. The sequence continues at coordinate 349,485 of NZ_FNOV01000005.1, read as the reverse complement.
CAAATTTGTGAAGCAGGGTATCCTCTACAATGCCAGCCAACGGTTCCGCCGCCAGATCAGCACCCGCACCGACGACCTGCTGGTTTCGGTGCACGACCTGAGTACGCCCCCAACCGACTACACCGCCGATACGCTCCGGGCACTGGTCCACGAGGCGCCGGCTTCGGCGGAGGTAATCGAGCTGATGGTGCATCCCTACATTCCGGGCCCGGAGCTGGACCAGCTCTACCCCACGGACCTGGCCCAGCGTCAGCCGTTTTTCGAGAAATGCTACGCGGAACACCGCATCCTGACCGGTCAGCCCCTGTTCGCCGCTGACCCCACCGTAACCCTGACTACTTATGGCCAACTCTGACGAAATCACGTTGCACCGCGCTACCGCTGCCGACCTGGCAGATGTAGTGGAGCTGAACCGCGTCGAAAACGACGACGACCGCATGACCACGGGCTACCTCGATTGGTGGTATTTCAATAACCCGTTCAATTCCTTCAGCTTTTTCCTCTCGCGCATTGGCGGCCGCGCCTGCGGGATGTGCTCCTCCAACGATGCCCAATTCGAAATTAACGGGCGGCCGTGGAAAGCAGGCTTCATTCAGAAGGTGCTTACCAGCAATGAGGTGCGCGGCAAAGGTCTGTTCGGCAAGCTCTACGTAAAAACCGATACCGACTTCCTGGAACGCGGCGGCGACTGTTTTCTAGCCTTCCCCAACGCCGTAGCTAAGCCCATTTACCTGGCTAAATACAGCTACAGCCACGGCATTTACCCCGATCTGACGCTACTCTTTACTAACCCCCTGCACATAGCCGCCGGGAGCCAGTATGAAGTGGTAGCCAAACTGGACCCCGCGTTTTTCCAGACGCCCACTTTCCAGTTTGAAAACGCCATGAAAAAGGACGAGAAGTTCTTGAACTGGCGCTACCTCACCTTCAAATCAGAACACTACAAGTATGTGACGCTGGCCATCAAGAAAAGCGGCAAGCTAATCGGGTACGCCTTCCTGAAGAAAATCCAGAAGAAAGGACTGCCCGTGTTCGTACTGATGGATGTGGCCTTTCACCAGCAAGCCGATCTGGCTCACCTCATCAAGCAGGCTCGGGTGTACGCCGCCAAGCAAGTGTCAGTTGGCTTGCTCTACATGGGCAACCCGCTCATTGACGAGGCCACCAAGGGCGTGGCCCGCAAAGTGTGGCGCAACCAGTTCGACTTCCTGGTGAAGGGTAAAAACCAAGATGAAACAGACGAGCTGGCGAAAGTGACGTTCAACTTTTTCTTTGGCGACTTGGACTTCGTGTAGAGCAGGCAACTACTGAAAAGAAGCTGATTAAAAAGTCAACAGAAGGTTATTGCTGAGCGAAGTTGAGGCATGACAGTGTAATTGATTCCCCGGGCACTAACAAACCCCATCTGGGGAGAATGAAGTGGGGGCGGCGCTTGCCCCGTCCGCCGCTGGCACGGGACGTTGCGGGCCCTTATCCGCCGGTCAATTGCACCTTGCAACGGCTGGCGGGGCTAGTCACTGCTCCGTCCTCCGAAATTCACTTCGCAACGTAGGTTTGCTAAACAGCTTTAAAAAAAGTACGGCCAGTTCTTACGCTATGTAAGAGTTGGCCATACTGTTTTTAAAGCTGTTACGAATTAGATGCCAGCCAATTGCCGATTTGCCGGCCGGGCAATAAAGCGTCGTCCTTTCTTCTTTTTTACCGGAATCCCATCCTGTAAAATGAATAAAGCTGTTACGTAGAAAGGCCACAATGGAATTCGGTAACGAACCAAATTCCCAAAGTTGCCAGAGGTAATAGCAGTACCAATGGCAAAAAGCACAGAAAAAACCATGCAAAACAGCACAAGGGGTGTGCTGCCAATTCGGCCAAATGTGCGCAATAAACCTGTCCTGCGAAATACCTGAATAGTTAAGTAGGTGATCCAAAGAATCTCTAACCCGGAAAGAAGCATTACCGGGTTATTCACCTCCCATAGAAACGGGCGAAAAAGACCGATGATAACAGCTTTAGGTGCCAATTTAGGGATATCAGCAGGGCCTGTAAAATTATCCATAGAATACCCCGAGTTGCCCATGCCACGTTCCTTATTGGCGTCAGCATGGCTAATACTGTTATGATAGGTAGAGGCAACGGTTGCTCTATCCTCAATTTTATCGAAGTCATAGTTTTTATTACCAGAGGCAACAGATTGGCTCACAGCTAATCCAACTACCGCTCCAAATACGATCATAATAGGCATAACCAATACTCGTAATGCGCCTGACTTAATGCGGGCACTATATTGTGTAGTGACCCATAACATAACTGGTGGAATAAAGCTTATCAAGATATAAATCTTGACTGATTTCAACACAAAACCCGCAATTAGCAATGCTAAAGCGGCATGAATAATTTTAGTACGAGCAACAAATAAGTTGTAGAAGGCAAAAAACATCCATCCTAAAGCACCCAAACAAAGAGCATCTTTAGAAATTCCGGAACCCCAGAAGAAAACGGAAGGAATAAAGAAAACTGCAATTGCTAGTTTCTTATAGAGACGGGGATACAGTCTTAAAAAGGTGTTATATAATGCCCATATACCAGTGAAGCTTATGAAGGCAAACATTAACGCTATAACTGAATAAGTGTGAAAACAAAATAGGCCTAAAAAGCCACATACTTTCACAATGAAATATTCTGTTTCGGCTGCAAACCAGTGCATTTGAGCGGCATACTTGGCGGTAGATCCATCCGGAATGCCATCGGCAGATAGCAGAAGCTTTATTCCTGTACTGGGAGAATCGAAAAATGCTTCGTGAATAATCTTGCTCTCATTAAAATAATTAAATGTGTCCCCACCTCCGTAATAGAATTGATAAATAATGCCTAACGAAATAGCCCCTATAAACTTAACCGATAGGGCTGGGATAAAGTACTTCTTTGTTAGGGGATTCGTGAACCGCTTGCGTACTGCAAAAGCTAGGCCATAGAATAGGGCCAGATAAAATGGGGTTAAGAAAAGGTCCTTTAAATCCATTGGTTGAGCTAATATTTAAGGAGGCCAAAGCGTGTGGATTGCATCAAAGGCAGCGAAGCTGTTTACAAAGTCAAAAGGCGGTCATGCTGAGCTTGTCGAAGCATCTCTACCGCTTCGTTGGATGACTGCGACGAAGCGGTAGAGATGCTTCGACAAGCTCAGCATGACAATTTCGTAACCATGGCCGACTTTGTAAACAGCTTCAGCATAAAAATATAATGCTAGACGCGGCCGAAGCACTTAGCTTATTACAATCTTGTGCTAATACCTCACTTAACACTCAGATATTCCCGGGCCTCCTTATATTGGTCGGATTTACGGTTGGATTTATCCAGTACAACAGCATAATAGCGGCGGGCAGTAACAGTTTCCTTGGCATCGGCGGCGAGGCGGGCCAGGGCTAGATTGGAAAACACGTAAAATCCGTAGTTGGTTTCGTTGTTTTGCTCGGCAAATACGATGCAGCGCTGATAATAGTCGCGGGCCTTGGCCAAGTCCTTATACTTGTGCTGCATGAAATATGCCAGGAAGTAGGTGGCGTAACGGCCGCCATTGGCCTCGTAGCCCGGCAGGCCGCGACCCAGCTTATCGAGTAGGTCGCGGCTGACCCGCTCGCACTCACGGTACTGTCCCTCACGGAAACAGGCGTTGGCGTAATGCCGCTGGAAATAGGCATTTTCGGGGTAGGTGGTAGCCAAATAACGGGCCACGGGCAATGCTTCAGCGGGCTTATCTTCCTCGATAAGCAGGATGCGCATGAGGTACGTGCGGGCCTCAGGACCCACGTAAAACCCGTTTTCGGCTACGTTGCGCAGTTGCTGCAGCCCTAGCTTCTTGTTGCCCTTCGGAAAGAACAGCAGCACGGGCTTGAGCAGTGGATAGTTTTCGGGTATCCAGACGGCGTAGTAGTTAAACAACGCTTGGCCGAACAGGAATTCAGGGCTCAGGCCGTTGGCCTCCTTGCTCTTCTCCAAGTATTCCAACGACCGCTTGGCGCTGACGGTGGCCTTGCGCCAGTCGCGCCGCTCGGCGTGCAGGCGGGCATCGAAACCGTGACCGGCGGCCAGGAAGAAGGCGGCCTCGTAGTTTTGGTTATCCTTCTTATACAGCGCTTCGGCCTTGGTAATGGTGGTATCCATGTAGGCGAAGAACTGCCGGTCGTAGAGCTTGGTCTGAATGTTAGTGGGTACAATTTTCCACCAAGTACTAAGCCCCAGTAGAAAGTAGGGCAGGGGGTGGCTGGGGTAACGGCGGCGTAGGCTCCGGAACTGCCGCTCGGCCTTATCGTATTTGAAGTTATAGAGGTTGTAAACGGCTCCTTCCAACTCGGTCTGAATGTCCTTGTCGAGCAATAGCCAGCCCGAAATATCAACGGCCGCCGGCGCAACATCAACGTTTTCCAGCTTCACCTGCCGGGTCGAGTCAGGCAACAGGTCGGGACGGGTCGGGTCGGGCCGCATGCTTTCCGAACGTGTGGCCTCCGAGGGCATTGGTTCGGGCGGCGTAACAACTGGTTGCTGGGCGCGGGCAGCCCAGGGAAGCAGTAGCAGCAGGAAAAATAATAATTGTAACAATTGATGCATACGCTCGGCAAGTCGCGGCGGTGGGCTGAAGTTGAAACGAGCCTGTTACTGCCCGCCGGGAAAGCTAAAGTATAACTTTTAGCGCTATTTTGGACAAAAAAAATACAATAGATGGACCTTTTACGCACTATGTGCCAGATTCCGGCCCCTGCCGGCCACGAAACACAACTCACTGAATTTGTGCTCCGCTATGTGCAGCAACATCAGGCGCAGTGGCAGTCTGCACCTGTCGTGGTAGCTGGTAAAGAGTTCCAGGATTGTATTATTCTGGTGTTCGGTAATCCGCGTACGGCAGTATTTGCGCACCTCGATAGCATTGGCTTCACCGTGCGCTACGGCCGGCAACTGGTCCGCATCGGCGGGCCGGTAGCCGAAACCGGTTACCGGCTGGTGGGGGAGGACTCGCAGGGGAAGATTGCCTGTAAGCTGGTCGTGAACGAAGACACCGGCGCGCTGAGCTACGACTACCACCGCGACATTGACCGGGGCACGGAGCTGACGTTCCACTGCGACTTCCGCCAGACCGCTGCCACCGTGCAGAGCTGCTACCTCGACAACCGCTTGGGCGTCTGGAATGCGCTGCGGTTGTGCGAAACCCTGGAACATGGCATCGTGGTTTTCTCGTGCTGGGAAGAGCATGGCGGCGGCTCGGTGGCCTACCTGGCCAAGTATATCTATGAAACCTATGGCGTACACCAGGCTCTGATTTCGGATATCACCTGGGTAACCGAAGGCGTCCAGCCCGGTCAGGGCGTGGCCATCAGCCTGCGCGACTCGCTGATTCCGCGCCGCACTTACGTGGACCGTATCCGCCGGATTGCCGAAGCCTCGAGTATTGCGCACCAGTTGGAGGTGGAAGGCAGCGGCGGCTCCGATGCCAAGGAGCTTCAGCACGGTGCTCAGCCCTGGGACTGGTGCTTCGTCGGCGCCCCCGAAGACAACGTGCATTCGCCCGACGAAATAGTGGATAAGCGGGACATTGAGAGCATGCTGGCCCTTTACCAGGTATTGATGCGGGAGCTGTAACTGTTGAGACGTTAGCTGAGAGTGGTTAGCCGTTGGCTTCCGCTCAAGTAGGAGTTATTGCCCTCAAGCGAGAAAGGACGTCATCCCAACTATGTGGCCCGGTGCCCGCATAGTTGGGATGACGTCCTTTTTAGGTGCCAGAAAGCCAACAGCCAACAGCTCTCAGCGAATAGCTTCGTATTGAGTATTAGCGAATAAACTCTACTTTACCCCACCAAAACACATCTTTAACCTCATCCCAATTTCCCACCGCTTATGCCGCTTGTTCTTTACGCTGTGCCCGTACTGGGCCTTTTTGCACTGTTGTATACCTGGGTGCGCTCGGGCTGGGTAAGCCGGCAGGACGCCGGCGACGAGCGGATGCGCACTATTGCCGGCTATATTGCCGACGGGGCCATTGCTTTTCTGAAGGCGGAATACCGGGTAATGGTCATTTTCGGCCTGATTGCTTCGGTTTTCCTGTTTTACCTGGGTAGTACCGGCGAAAAATCGAGCCCGGTGATTGTCATTGCCTTTATTATCGGGGCCTTTCTTTCGGCGCTGGCGGGGTATATCGGGATGAAGATTGCCACCAAGGCCAACGTGCGCACGGCCCAGGCAGCCCGCACCAGCCTGAGCAATGCGTTGAACGTGTCGTTTTCGGGCGGCTCGGTGATGGGCATGGGCGTGGCCGGACTAGCCGTGATGGGCTTGGGCTCGTTGTTCATCGTCTTCTACCAGCTGTTCGTGGTGAACAAGGGCGGCACGGCCAACGGCATCGAAATGGAAACGGCCCTGGAGGTGCTCACCGGCTTCTCGCTGGGAGCCGAAAGCATTGCCCTGTTTGCCCGCGTGGGCGGCGGTATTTACACCAAAGCTGCCGATGTGGGAGCTGACCTGGTAGGCAAAGTGGAAGCCGGCATCCCGGAGGACGACCCCCGCAACCCCGCCACCATTGCCGATAATGTGGGCGACAACGTGGGCGACGTGGCCGGCATGGGCGCCGATTTGTTCGGCTCCTACGTGGCCACTATTCTGGCCACCATGGTGCTGGGCCGCGAGGTAATTGCCCGCGGCGACCAGTTTCAGGGCCTCTCGCCCATTCTGCTGCCGATGGTCATTGCCGGCATGGGCATCGTGGCCTCGCTCATTGGAATTCTGCTGGTGCGGGTGAAGGAGGGCGGCAACGTACAGGGCGCGCTTAATTTCGGTAACTACGTATCGGTGGCCGTGTCGGCGGTGGCCTCGTTCTTCATCATCCGCTGGATGCTGCCCACCGAAGACCTGCTGATTCGGGGCGTTACGTTTAATGCCATGAGCGTATTCTGGGCCGTGATTGTGGGGTTGGTCGTGGGTACACTGATGAGCATCATCACCGAGTACTACACGGCCATGGGTCGGCGGCCGGTGCTGAGCATCGTGCGCCAAAGCTCCACGGGCCACGCCACCACCGTTATCGGCGGGCTGGCCGTGGGCATGGAAAGTACGGTGCTGCCCATTTTAGTGCTGGCGGCCGGCATCATTCTGAGCTACGAGTGCGCCGGCCTCTACGGTGTGGCTATCGCCGCGGCCGGCATGATGGCTACTACCGCCATGCAGCTGGCCATCGACGCCTTTGGCCCTATTGCCGACAACGCCGGCGGCATTGCCGAAATGAGCGACCTGCCCAAAGAAGTGCGCGAGCGGACCGACATTCTGGACGCTGTGGGCAACACCACCGCTGCCACCGGCAAGGGCTTCGCCATTGCCTCGGCCGCCCTCACTTCGCTGGCGCTGTTCGCCGCCTTCATGGGTACGGCCAACATCACGAGCATCGACATCAGCAACGCGCGGGTGCTGGCGGGGCTGTTCGTGGGGGCCATGATTCCGTTTATCTTCTCGGGCCTGGCTATTTCGGCCGTGGGGCGGGCGGCCATGGCCATGGTGCAGGAAGTGCGGCGGCAGTTCCGCGAAATTCCGGGTATTATGGAGGGCACCGGCCGGCCCGAGTACGAGAAGTGCGTCGCTATTTCCACCCAGGCCGCCATCCGGGAGATGATGCTGCCCGGCGCCATTGCCCTCGTGGTGCCGGTGCTGGTGGGCTTCACGTTTGGTCCCGAGGTGCTGGGCGGCACGCTGGCCGGCGTCACGGTCAGCGGTGTGCTGATGGCCATCTTCCAGAGCAACGCCGGCGGGGCCTGGGATAATGCCAAAAAGTCGTTTGAGAAAGGCGTGATGATTGACGGCGTGATGCAGTACAAAGGTTCCGACGCCCACAAGGCCTCCGTAACCGGCGACACGGTGGGCGACCCGTTCAAGGATACCTCCGGCCCCAGCATGAACATCCTCATCAAGTTGATGAGCATCGTTTCGCTCGTTATTGCCCCCCACATTGCCGCTCCCTCGCGCGGCGTGGTGCAGGCGCCCGAAGTGCCGGCCACCCATGTGCGGGTGGTGGCTCCGGTAGCCGTGGCAGTGGCGGTGGTGCGGTAGGCATTTAGTGTAATGAACGGTGTAGGGTGCGGGGCTTGTCCCCGCCCGCTGTTGAACGATGTGGGCACATACCGTTCAACAACGGGCGGGGACAAGCCCCGCACCCTACGCGTTCTACCGCTTCGTCAACCAACCAATCACTGACAACTAACCACTAAAAGCTACCTTTGACCTGCCTATTGACTTCGAGCCCAACCTCAAGCGGATGAATCCCGACCATATTACGCTGCACGACAAAGAGTTTAAACCTTATTTGTCGGCCCGGGAGCTGACGGCGGCCATTGCCGACGTGGCCGGCCGCCTCAACCAGGACTACGCCGGCCGGCAGCTGCTGTTTGTGGTAGTGCTCAATGGCTCGTTCATGTTTGCCGCCGATTTGCTCAAGCACATCAGCCTGACCTGCGAGGTGTGCTTTATCCGGGTCGCCTCGTATGCGGGCACCAGTAGCACCGGCGAAATCAAGGAAGTGCTGGGCCTGACCGAAGAGCTGAAGGGCCGCCATGTAGTGCTGGTAGAGGATATTGTGGATACGGGCCACACGATGCGCATGCTGCTCGACACGCTCGGGGCCCAGGCCCCGGCCTCGCTGGAAGTGGCCACGCTGTTTCTCAAGCCCGAGTGCCTCCAGCACGAGCTTGCGCTGCGCTACGTGGGCCTACCCATCCCCAACGACTTCATTGTAGGCTACGGCCTCGATTTCGACGGCCTGGGCCGCAATTATCCCGACGTGTATCAGGCCGTTAGCAGTGATTAGAGAATAGTGATGAGTGATTAGTGATGGTTCCTCACCGACCACTAATCACTCATCACTCATCGTTAATCACTAATCTGTGCTTATATTTCCCAAACCCGCCCCACTTATTCTTTCCGCGTAACTCCTCGCTACTCATGCTTAATCTGGTACTCTTCGGCCCTCCCGGGGCCGGTAAAGGCACGCAAAGTCAGAAGCTGATTGCCCGCTATAACCTCGTGCACCTCTCCACCGGCGACCTGCTACGGGCCCAGATTACCCGTGGCACCGAACTGGGCCTGAAAGCCAAAAAGCTCATGGATGAAGGCCTGCTGGTGCCCGATGAGGTGGTTATCGGCATGATTGGCTCGGCGCTCAAGGAGAACGGGCAGGCAGCAGGCTTCATTTTCGACGGCTTTCCGCGCACCGTACTCCAGGCTGAAAGCCTCGACCGGCTGCTGGCTGAACACGGTACCCACGTGTCGTGCATGGTGGCACTGGAAGTAAAGGAAGAAGAGCTGGTAAAGCGTCTGCTGGAGCGGGGCAAAACCTCGGGCCGCCCCGACGACCAGGACGAAGCTAAAATTACCCGCCGCGTAACGGTGTACAACACCGAAACGGCCCAGGTGGCCGGCTACTACGCTACCCAGAAAAAATTTCACGCTCTGAACGGCATTGGAGAAATCGAGGAAATTTTCGGCCAGATATGCGCCATCCTCGACCAGCATCAGCCCGCCACGCCCGGAGGCAGCCAGCAGGCTACCAAGGAAGTAAAAGCGTAACTTTGCCGCTGCGGCCCGCTCGGGCTGCGGCAGAACCCTTCTTCTGTCATCCTGAGCGAAGCGAAGGACCTTTTATCACCATTACGTAGGTGGTAAAAGGTCCTTCGCTTCGCTCGGGATGACAGGTTTTTTTAGTGATGACCGGGCTACTATCTCCTGTCTTCCAACTTCTAGCTCCTTCAAAATTGGCTTCTAATAACTTCATCGACTACGTCAAAATCAATTGTCGCTCGGGCCGGGGCGGCGCGGGCTCGCACCACTTCTTCCGGGCGAAGGGCCTGCCCAACGGTGGTCCCGACGGCGGCGACGGCGGCCGCGGTGGCCACATCATTCTCGAAGGCAGCTCCCAACTCTGGACGCTGCTGCACCTGCAGTACAGGAAGCACCTGATTGCCCAGGCCGGCGAAGGCGGCGGCGAAAACCTGCGTTCCGGTAAGCAGGGCGAGGATATTATCATTCAGGTGCCCCTCGGTACAGTGGCCCGCGACGCCGAAACCGGCGAGAAAAAACTCGAAATTACGGAGGCTGGCCAGCGCCTGATTCTGACGCCCGGCGGCCGCGGTGGCCTCGGCAACGACCACTTCAAATCGGCTACCAACCAGGCGCCCAGCTACGCCCAGCCCGGCGAGGAGGGCATTGACGAGTGGGTGATTCTGGAGCTCAAGCTGCTGGCCGATGTGGGCCTGGTGGGCTTCCCGAACGCGGGCAAAAGCACGCTGCTTTCGGTGGTATCGGCCGCCACGCCCAAAATTGCCGATTACGCCTTCACCACCCTCACGCCCAACCTCGGCGTAGTGGCCTACCGCGACTACAAGTCGTTTGTGATGGCCGATATTCCGGGTATTATCGAGGGCGCGGCCGAGGGCAAAGGCCTGGGGCACCGCTTCCTGCGCCACGTCGAGCGCAACTCGATTCTGCTTTTCATGATCAGTTGCGACTCGCCTGATATCAACGCCGAGTACCAGGTGCTGCTCAGCGAATTGGAGCAGTTCAACCCCGAGCTGCTGGACAAGCAGCGGCTGCTGGCCATCAGCAAGTCGGATATGCTGGATGAGGAGTTGGAAGCCGAAATCAAGGCTACGCTGCCCACGGAGCTGCCCACCGTTTTCATTTCCAGCCTCACCAACAAAAATATTCAGCCCCTGAAGGACATGATCTGGACGGCGCTCCACGCCGAGTAGAACATGAGTTGAACGGGTAGGGTGCGGAAATTTGTTTCCGCACCCTACCCGTTTCTGTGCCAAACTGACAGCTAAATGGGCTTTGGCTTGCTGCTTGCACCCGGTCTCCTGCCTTTAGGCCAATCCAGTGAAAAACCCTTTCCGCCGATATTTTACGACTATGGCTGACGACCAGAACCTGCCCCAGGACGACAATATGACCGACCCCGCTGCCACTGCGGCTGGCGAAATGACCGACGAGGCGACGCCCGAAGCCGACGCATCTGCGGCCGGCAACGAGTTGGCCGACCTCAAGGATAAGTACCTGCGCTTGGCGGCCGAGTTTGAGAACTACAAGCGTCGCACTTCCAAGGAGCGCATCGACTTGTTCAAAACGGCCGGCCAGGAACTGATGGTAGCCCTGCTGCCCATACTCGACGACTTCGAGCGGGCCCGCCACCATACCCAGGCTACGGACGACGCCAACGCCGTGCGCGAAGCCGTGGATATTATCCAGAACAAGCTGCAGAAAACCCTGCAGCAGAAAGGGCTGGTCGCAATGGAGGCGAAAGGCACCGCCTTCGACTCTGAGCTACACGAAGCCATTACCCAGATTCCGGCTCCTTCCGAAGACCTGAAGGGAAAGATTGTGGACGAGGTGGAGAAGGGCTATTACTTGGGCGACAAGGTGTTGCGCCACGCTAAAGTGGTGCTGGGCCAGTAGAACCTGAGCTGCCAGCCACTAGCTGTCAGCTTTCGGGCTGTTTGACCGAGGACCGCGCATAAGCGCAACACTAGTGAGTATTCGCTCACGGATAGATACCTACCGCTTTCGATCTAATCATCAGGCGAAAATGAGAAGCAGACCAAAAGCTAACAGCTAGTAGCTGGCAGCTAACAGCTTAACAAATATGGCAACCAAGCGAGACTATTACGAAGTGCTGAGCGTGGCCAAAAACGCGGCGGGCGACGAGATTAAGAAGGCCTACCGTAAAGTGGCCATCAAGTACCACCCCGACAAAAACCCCGACGACCCCACGGCCGAGGATAAATTCAAGGAGGCGGCCGAGGCCTACGAGGTGCTCAGCAACGAGCAGAAGCGCGCCCGCTACGACCAGTACGGCCACCAGGGCATGGGCGGCAACGGCGGCGGCAGCCCCAACATGGAGGATATCTTCAGTCAGTTCGGCGACATTTTCGGCGGCGGTGGCTTCGAGAGCTTCTTCGGGGGGGGCCGGGGCCAGCAGGGCGGGCGGCGTGTGCGTAAGGGCTCCAACCTGCGCATCAAGCTCAAGCTCGACCTGGAGGAAGTGGCCAACGGCGTTGAGAAGAAGATCAAGGTGAAGCGTTACGTGGCCTGCGAGCCGTGCTCGGGTACCGGCGCCAAAAACGGTACCGACCTGAAAACCTGTGGCACCTGTAACGGCCAGGGCCAAGTGAAGCGCGTGGTAAACACCATGCTCGGCCAGATGGTAAGCGCCAGCACCTGCCCCACCTGCGAGGGCGAGGGCAAAGTGGTTACCAGCACCTGCGACGTGTGTAAGGGCGACGGCCGCCAGCTGCACGAGGAGGTTATTCCCATCAACATTCCGGCCGGCGTGGCCGAGGGCATGCAGCTGAGCATGACCGGTAAGGGCAACTACCCCGAGCGCGGCGGCGTACCCGGCGACCTGCTCATTCAGATTGAGGAGGAGGCCCACGAACTGCTGCGCCGCGACGGCAACAATATTATGTTCGAGCAGTACATTTCGTTCGTCGATGCTGCTTTAGGTTCGAGTGTTGAAGTGCCTACCATTGAGGGTAAGGTGAAGATCAAAGTCGAGCCAGGCACCCAGCCGGGCAAAATCCTGCGCCTGCGCGGCAAGGGCATCAAGGACATCAACGGCTACGGCCGCGGCGACCAGCTTATCCACCTCAACGTCTGGACGCCCAAAAATGTGAGCAACGAGGAGCGCGAGCTACTCGAAAAGCTGCGCGACTCGCGCAATTTCATGCCCAGCCCCGGTAAAAACGATAAGGGCTTCTTCGAGAAAGTGAAGGAGTACTTTCAGTAAATAACTGTGGATTGGCGCTGACTTTCGTGCTGATTTAATAGTAGCCAACAACGCCTGCCTCTTTTGGGGTGGGCGTTTTGCGTTTTCTCGCAGAGGTTCGCGCATCCCTGCGCGAACCTCTGCGAGAATTTTTTTGACCCGACTTGTAATGCGTGTCGAAAACGGCCGATATATACTGCAAATATCCTCCCGATGGTATCTGCCCCGTTTGCGCCGGAATTTCTGGAAATGCTGAACGACCACCAGCCCCGGCTGCGGCGGGTGGCCCGCCTGTACTGCGCCGATGCCGACGACCGGCAGGACCTGTACCAGGAAATGGTGCTGCAGCTGTGGCGGGCGTGGCCGCACTACGAGGCCCGCCCCGAGGTGCAGGTGGGCACCTGGCTGTACCGGGTAGCGCTGAACGTGGCTATATCGGACCTGCGCCGCCGCAGCCGCCACCCGGCCGCCGCCAGCCTCAATGGCCCCGATTTGCCCGACCTCGCCGCGCCCCCGCCCGAAGGCCCCGACCCCGATGACCTGGCCCAGCTTTACCGGGCCATTGAGCGGCTCTCCAACGTGGAAAAGGCCTTCGTGCTGCTCTACCTCGAAGAGCGCTCCTACGCCGAAATGGCCGACATCCTCGGCATTACCCAAAACAACGTGCGCGTGAAAATGCACCGCGTGCAGGATAAGCTCCGCCAACTCCTAACCCAACCCGCCTGATGGAACTCGATGATTTACGTCGCCAGTGGCGGGCGCAGCCCGCTGGTCCTGCCACTGATTCTCTAACCTCTGAACAAGCTCTCCGCGCCATGCTTACTTCCCACACCTCCTCCAACCCGCTGATTAGATTGAAAAAAAATGCTTCCCGGGAGTTGCAATTGGTGCTTGCCGGTTTGGCACTGATCATTTTAGATGTGCTGGTATTCTTTCGCCACGTGGCTATAATGTACCTGTTTGGGGCCGGTATATTTCTGGTGCTGTGCGTTATCGGGCTGATTGTGTACCAGCGGCTAAAGCTCATCCGCCAAATGGAGCAGCAGCAGGCCAATCTCTACCACTTTTTGAAAACCCGCATTACCAGATTTCGGCAGCTGATGCGCCTGCACGATTATGTGGGCGTCGGGACCCTGTTCTTTTTGGCGGTGTTCGTCGTGGCATTCCGGTGGGATTACGTGTGGGCCTACCTGCAGCCGGGCCAACCCGACCGGGGCTGGCACCTGAGCGTGGCTGGGGGCGGGCTGGTCGTTTTGCTGGCTCTGATATATGCCGCGTACCTGACGGGCCGCCAGGAGCACCAGCGCCGCTATGGCCGCTACCTCGACCAGCTGGAAGCGGCCCTGCGCGAGTTGCGGGACTGAGGCGGCCTGTTGGTTGAAAATCGCCCAATTAAGAATTCAGAAAACGCTACATTTAGAACGCCTAACCTTCCTTATTCCACTGTGCAACCTGTCCTTGAAGCCCTGAACGTGCGCAAAACCTACGGCGAGCACGTCGCCCTGAACGATGTAAGTCTGGAAATTCCGGACCGGAGTATTTATGGACTGCTCGGGCCCAACGGTGCCGGCAAAACCTCGCTCATCCGCATCATCACCCAGATAACCGGGGCCGACGCGGGCGAAATCCGCATCCGGGGCGAGAAGCTGGCCCCCCGGCACATTGCCGAAATCGGCTATCTGCCCGAGGAGCGCGGCCTGTATAAGAAGATGAAAGTAGGCGAGCAGCTGCTGTACCTGGCCCGCCTCAAGGGCCTGAGCCGCACCGATGCCACCCAGCGCATCAAGGCCTGGGTGCAGCGCTTCGATTTGACGCCTTGGGTGGAGAAGAACGTGGAGGACCTGAGCAAAGGCATGCAGCAGAAGGTGCAGTTTATTGCCACCGTGCTCCACGAGCCCAGCATTATCATTCTCGACGAGCCGTTTTCGGGCTTCGACCCCATCAACGCCAACCTCATCAAGGACGAAATTCTGGCCCTGCGCGACAAGGGCGCGACCATCATCCTGGCCACCCACCGCATGGAATCGGTGGAGGAAATGTGCGACAACATCGCCCTCATCAACCGCTCGCGCAAGGTGCTCGACGGGCCGGTAAGCACCGTGAAAGACACCTTCCGGACCCAGACCTACTCGGTAGAGGGCAAAGGCCGGCTGATGGTGGTACACCCAGATTTTGAGGTACTGGAGCATCATGAGCGCGAAAACGGCCATTTCCACGATATCATCCGTCTGCATGCCGGCGCCACGCCCAACGACTTGCTGCGCTACCTCATCGGCAACGTGGAGGTGCAGGCTTTCCGCGAGCTGATTCCGAGCATCAACGAAATTTTCATCCGCCGGGTGCGCGAAACCATGCCCGAAACGCTGGTAGAAGAAGTGCCCGTAGCATAAGGGATGGGCTGTTGGCCACTAGCTGACAGCTGGTAGCTGGCAGCTTTTTTCTACAGGCATTTGCAAGAAACCACACCGGAGCAGCTGTGCGCGAAGAGTTACGCACTACATGTTGCTTTTAGCATAATTGACTATCAACCAAAACGAAAGCGAATAGCCATCAGCTACTAGCTAACAGCTCAAAAAACTATGCCTTCCAACTTCTGGCTTATTGCGCAGCGTGAATACCTGACCCGGGTAAAAAAACGCAGCTTCCTGATTATGACGCTGCTTGTGCCGCTGATTGTGGCCGCGTTCGGCTTTTTCATCGTTAAGATTGCGACTTCCGACAACGACACGCAGGACGTGGTGCAGGTACTCGATATGAGCGGGCAGAATTTAGGAGCCCGGCTGATATCGACCAAGCAGATGCAGTTTAAGCCCGTGCAGGGCCCGCTGGAAACGGTAAAGAAGGACTACCTCAAATCGGAGGACGACGGGCTGCTGTACCTGCCGGCCGGCCTGAGCCTGGAGGCCCCGCGCGGCGTGCAGCTCTACGCCAAGGGCAACGTGAGCATCCGCAAGCAGCAGGCCGTGGAAAATGCCCTCGATAAGCTGTTTTCGGAAGATAAGATGCGGGCCTCGGGTCTGTCGCAGGAAAAGCTCGACGCGCTGAAAACCAATATCGACGTAGCCAGCATCAACCTCGACGAAACCGGCAAGGAAAAGAACAGCAATGCCCTGGCCACTTCGGGCATTGCCTACGCGCTGGCTATACTAATTTACTTGTTCATCTTCATGTACGGGGTCCAGATTATGCGCGGCGTGGGCGAGGAGAAATCGAGCCGGATTATGGAGGTGATGCTCTCGTCGGTGAAGCCATTTGACTTGATGATGGGCAAAATTGTGGGTATCGCGGGCGTGGGGCTCACCCAGTTTCTGCTCTGGGGAATTCTATCGTTGGGCGCTACCACGGCCGTAACTGCCCTGTTTGCCGATAAGCTGGCCGCCACGGCCAAAACTGAAGCCGCCGCCAACCCCAGTGGGACCGAACGAGCGGCCAATGTGATGGGCGGTGCCAAAGTAGCGTCGGCCGATGCTACGGCTGCCCCCGACCCGGCCGCCGCCGTATCGGAGCGTTTCAGCGTGTTTAAGGCCCTGCGCGGGTTGCCGCTGGGCAAGATTGTGTTCGGCTTCTTGGTGTACTTTTTAGGCGGCTACCTGCTTTACGGGGCGCTATTCGGGGCCATTGGGGCGGCCGTGGATGACCAGACCGATACCCAGCAATTCATGTTCCCGATTACCATGCCCCTGCTTCTGAGCTATCTTATTGGGTTGAGTGTGATTCTGCGCAACCCCGACGGGCCGGTGGCTTTCTGGATGTCGATGATTCCGTTTACCTCACCCGTTGCGATGGTTATCCGGCTGCCGTTCGGGGTGCCGGTGTGGCAGCTGGCCCTCTCCATCGTGCTGCTGATTGCGGGCTTTATCTTCACTGTCTGGATTGCAGCCCGCATTTACCGGGTGGGCGTGCTCATGTACGGCAAGAAAGTCACGTACAAAGAGCTGTCGAAGTGGCTGTTTTATAAAGGTTAGTAGAACCTCTGCGGACCTCCGCGGTTACCTCTGCGCCCCTCTGCGGGAACCCGACGTACGCAACGATTGGGTTCCCGCAGAGGACGCAGTGTTTTCGCAGAAGGCGCAGTGGCAGGTGTATCTTTGATTTATGCGCATTCTCCTCCTCCTGCTACTGCTCATCGGGCCTGTAATGGTAAAGGCCCAGGACCGGCCGGCCTACCGCCTGTTTGCCGCCGGTAAGCCGGTGGGCTACGAGGCTATGCTGAAGAAGCTGGCCGCCGCCGACGTGGTTTTCTTTGGCGAGCAGCACAACGACCCCATTGCGCACTGGCTGCAGCTGCAGCTTACCAAGGACCTGCTCCGCCTGAAACAGGGCCAGCTGGTGCTGGGCCTCGAAATGTTTGAGCGCGACGTGCAGCCGCTCGTGGATCAGTACACCACCGGCGAGCTGGACGACCAGGCCTTCGAGGCTGCCAGTCGGCCCTGGCCCAATTACGGCACCGACTACAAGCCACTGCTGCAGCTGGCCCGAAAGCAGAAATTTCGGGTGGTGGGCACCAATGTGCCGCGGCGCTACGCCTCGCTGGTGGCCAAAGGCAGCCTCGCCGCCCTCGATACGCTCAGCGCCGCCACCAAAACCTGGTTGCCCCCGTTGCCGCTAACCGTTGATTACGAGTTGCCCGGCTACAAGAACATGGTGGCCATGTTTGGGGCCGACGCGGCCCACGCGGCCGGGGTGCAGAACATCATCCAGGCCCAGGCCCTCAAAGATGCCACGATGGCCTACTTCCTGAACCAGGCCCGCCCCGCCGGCCACCTGCTGCTCCACCTCAACGGCAGCTACCACTCCGACAACCACGACGGTATTCTGGCCTATCTGCGCCAGCAAAACCCGCTGCTACAGGTGTTTACCATCAGTACTGTTTCGCAGGAGCAGCTGGCCAAACTGGAGAAGGATAATCAGCCAAAAGCCGATTTCATACTGGTCGTGCCAGCCGATATGACCAAGACGTATTAAGTGAATAGTGAATAGTGAATAGTGAATAGTGAATAGTGAATAGTGAATAGTGAATAGTGAATAGTGAATGAGCGTTCTGGATGATATTTTTCACTATTCACTATTCACTATTCACTATTCACTACGCCAGCTTGCGGCCGCCCAGGCAGGCTTCGTCGTGGAGTTGGATGAGGGGTTGCAGGGCTGGTAGGACTGAGCCGCTGCCGTACTCGCCCAGCAGTTCGCAGACCGAGAAATCCTTGCGGCGGGCATCGTACTCCTGCTGCCAGACTTGCTGCTGCTGTTCCTGCGCAGGTGTATCGGAGGGGAAGGGATGGGGCGGACGGTGCCAGCCGATTCGCCAGGGTTTGGGCGTGAGGCGGGCCCGGTAGCACTGCTGCTGCCGGCACAGGCGCACGTAGGTAGCGTCGGTACGCATGGCGGCAAATACCTCCTGAGCCGCCGCCGAATCGGGGGCCAGCAGCGCGTGGGTTACGAGCAGGCGGAAACCCATGCGGGTGCGGTAGAGCCGGAAATTCCACTCCGGATACAGCTGCAGCCAGGCTGCCATTCGCATTTCCAGCAATTGCTGCGGCGACAATGGCGGCGGAGAGGGGGGCGCGGGCCGGAACAGGCTCCGAAATAAATCCACGAAATCCTGCCACTTCAACCCGGGTACCAGGGGGTGCAGATCAATTGCATCCACATCGAGCACCATAAAGCAAGCCGTGTTAAGCACGAGGCTGCCGTAGTGGTTGCGCGTAATGGCCGCCAACTGGCCGCCCCCGCTGTCGGGCAGGCGGCGCACTATGTGCTCGCGCAGGGGCACGCCCCCGGCCGGGTAGTCATCGGTGTAGCTGACCACTGGCTGGCCAAGGAGCAGCCGGGCGGCCCGCTCATTGGCCAGCTGTTCGGCCTGGGTGTGGGCATCGGCCGGGCTGCTGTTGCTGCCGGCGTAGGCAATGAGGCTGGATGGGGTGCCATCGGTGTTTGGCGTGGTGGCGGTGGCGCGGGCCCAGTAGGAGTAAAGTTGCATTGACGGGGGGAAGCAGCCAATATAGAAACTGGCAGTCTATCTTCGGCGCTTCATCCGGCGCTTACTGCCCTTTCTTATCCCGCTGCCATGTTCTCTACCCTCGACCTCACTGGCCTGCCGCCCGCCGCCGACCTGCAACGCCTGGGCCAGGCGCTGGCCATGCTCGACGCCATCAACTCGCCCGACCCCGAGTACCGCTACTACACCTACGACCCGCACTGGGACACCGACGAGCAGCTGCTGGAGATGAACGACGGCGAAGGCGACCAGTTATTTGTGCTGTTCCGGCCCGAGGGTTGCTGCATCAACGGTTACTTGTCGGGCCACGAAGCCCCGGCCAAAGACCAGCTTACGCGGGGGCTGCCGGCGGCTTTCGAGGAGTTTATGTTTGGCGAGCCGGTGGCCTCCATTGGCACCAGCTTCTGCCTGTGGTACACGCCCGCCCACGGCTGGCAGACCGGCGTAGTCGACAAGGATGAGGACGACGGCTCGGAGGATCTGCTGGCCATCTTCGACCTGAACCCCGAAACCTACACCGACTGGGCCAACGGTTACTACCTCGACGAAACCGAGCGCGAACCCCTCGACGAGGCCGACGTGGCCCGGTTCTACCAGCACGAGCCACTCACTAAAGCCACCGCCCAGGCCCTGAACGCCGACCTGACCGACTGGGCCCAGCTGGCTGCCGAAGCCGAAATTATCGGCTACCCGCACGCGTTGGATTAGCGGGCGGCACTGCTGCTGCCGGATGCTAGAGCACGTAGCCCCGCGCCAATTCCGTAAATTCCGTCACCTGCTGCTGCTGCCAGGCCGCATCGTGGCCGAGCTCCTGGGCCAGCAGCTCGGCCACAACCGGCGCGGCACGGCTAGCAGCCCGGGCATCCAGAAACAGCAGCCGCACCCGGCGGGCCAGCACATCTTCCACGGTGCGAGCCAACTCGTAGCGGGCGGCCCATACCACTTCGGCCCGCGTGAAGGCAAACTCCGGTACGAGGTTTTCGGCCAGGGCCGGCTGCTCGCGCATAAGCTGACGCAGGGCCGGCGCATCGGTGCCGTAGGCGGCCAGGGGAGCGTGGTGGTCGGGGGTGGTTTGGGCCCCGTGGATGGGCAGGTGGGCGGTGCGGCTGGGCATGGGCGGCAGCCCGCCCAACTCAATGGCGCGGTCCACCACGTCCTCGCCCATGCGGCGGTAAGTCGTCCACTTGCCCCCCACAATGGTAAGCAGGCCGCTTTCGGAAACGATGATTTTGTGGCTGCGCGAGATTTCCTTGGTGCTGGTGCTGGTGCTGGCATCAGTAGGTGCGGCCAGGGGGCGCAGGCCGGCGTACACGCTTAGCACGTCGGACCGGCCGGGTACGCGAACGAGGTAGCGGCCGGCCGTGCGCAGGATAAAGTCGATTTCTGCCGCCTGGGCTCGGGGTTCGGGGCTGGCGGCGGGCAGGGGCGTGTCGGTGGTGCCCAGCAGCACCCGGCCCTGCCAGGGCACGGCGAACAGCACCCGGCCGTCGTCGGTTTTGGGAATCATGAGGGCGCAGTGGCCGGGCAGAAAGTCGGCGCTTACCACCAAGTGTACGCCCTGGCTGGGCTGCACCAGGGGGCGGGCCGTGGGCTCATCGAGGTGCAACACCTCATCAACGAACACGCCGGTGGCATTTACTACCACTTTGGCCCGCAGCTCGTAGGTACGGCCGGTTTCCTGGTCGCGGGCCTGCACGCCATTCAGGTGGCCGGCCGCATTCTGGCGCAGGCCGGTTACGGCGCAGTGGTTGAGCGCCGTGCCGCCGGTTTCGAGGATGGTCTGGGCCAGGTTCACGGCTAGGCGGGCATCATCGAACTGGCCGTCGTGGTAGAGTACGCCCCCGCGCAACCCGGCGCGGCGCAGGTTGCCCAGGCGGTGCAGCGTTTCGGCGCGGCTCAGATGCCGCGAGTTGCCGAAGCTGCGGCGGCCCGCCAGCCAGTCGTAGAGCTTCAGGCCAATGGTATAAAATGGGCCACCCCACCAGCGGTAGTTAGGAATAACAAACTCCTGGTTGCTGACGAGATGAGGTGCGTTCTGCAGTAGCAGGCCCCGTTCGTGCAGGGCTTCGCGCACCAACGCTATGTCCCCCTGGGCCAGGTAGCGCACGCCCCCGTGCACGAGCTTAGTACTGCGGCTGCTGGTGCCCTTGGCAAAATCGTCGCGCTCCAGCAGCAGCGTGCGGTAGCCCCGGCTCAGGGCATCCAGCGCCACGCCCAGCCCCGTCGCTCCGCCCCCGATAACGAGCAAGTCCCATTCGGGCTGGCTGGTGAGCTGCGCCAGTAGGGTAGGGCGGGGGAAGTGGGACATGGAGGAGGTGGTGGAGTACGGCGTTGAAAAGAACGTCATGCTGAGCGCAGCCGAAGCATCTCTATCGCCAAAGTAAACATATGCCACTGCGGTAGAGATGCTTCGGCTGCGCTCAGCATGACGTTCTTTTTGCTCCGTCCCATTCCGGCCCACAGCCATCCAACCCTACCCCTACTGCCCCGGTGAGTAGGTGCGCTTGGCGTGCTGCTTGATGTCTTCGGGGTAGAACCAGATGTCTTTGAACTGCTGCTGCACATACAAGGGGGCCTGGTCGGTGAAGTGGGGCGAATCGGGGTGGCCACTGACGCCGCCGGCCAGCACCGAGCGGGCCTTCACGCGGGGGCCAAACTCCACTACGGCCACGAAGCTGTTGCCCACGTCGCCGTAGCGCTTCTGGGTGCCGGGGCGCGCCCGCGAGCCGAAGGCCGCCAACGAGCCCCAGGCCGAAGACGTGAAGGCCACCGGCAGGCTGGGCTTTTTATCATCGTATACCTCATCGATGCGGCCGGTGAGGCGCTGGAAGCGGTTGATTTCGCCCCAGGGCTGCCGCCAGTTGCCGAAGGAGGCCGTCAGCTCGTCGAGGGTTTCCTGCAGTGCGTTTACTTTTTCGGGGGCCGTGGTGCTGGTAATGGCGAAGCGAATCATGGCCATCTGATCGAGGGGCTGACCGGGCTTGGCCCGGGGCCGGGCCAGGCGTTGCAGGCGCTCGGCCCAGTAGGTGGCTACGGTCTGGGCCACCGAGGTGGCCGCATAGTTGTGGTTCCAGGCTTTCAGCAGCGCCGTTGCCTCCCGGATGTCGCCCTGGGGCGCGTCGGGGCCGTCGGCTACGGTTTGATAAGCTTCAGCCAGGGCCGGCAGCAGCTCGTCGAAGGCCGTCAGGTGCGGGTCGCGGGCGGCGGCCAGCAGCGTATCGAGCGTGAATTTCGACTTCGCTTTTTGGCTCAGCACGCGCACGGCGTTCAGGCCGCGGTAGTTCTCGGCATCGGGGGCCATGTAGGCGGGGTAGGCGGCGGGGGCGGGCGAGCTGCCGGGGCCGGCCACCGTGAAGGGCGTGGCGTTGCAGTTCTGCAGCCAGCCGCTGGCCGGATTCTTCACCTGCACAATGTCTTCTACCTGATGCAGCCCCTGCCATTCGGTTTTCGGGTTGCTGCCATCTACCGGCCGGTTCCAGTCGAACTGCGGGTCGCGCCGGGGCATGAAGTTGCCGTGCCAGTAAGCAATGGTGCCCTTGCTGTCGGCAAACACGGTGTTGTTCGAGGCGTTGCCGTTCAGGCGCATCACCTCCTGAAAGCTGGCGTAGTCGGTGGCCTTGGTGCGCAGGTACGACTGCTCCAGGGCCGCTACCGGCGTGTCCATCATGCGCACCGTCAGCCATTTGCCGTCGGGCTGCTGGCCCACTACCGGGCCGTGGTGGGTGTAGTAGGTCGTGAACTCGCGGAACTTGGTGCTGCCATCGGCGGCGCGGTAGGCCACGCGCACGCGCTGCTGGCGCACCGGCCGCTGTTCGGTACCGTAGCGGTAGGCAAAGGTGCCGTCGGGCTGCCGGGCCACGGTTTCGAGGTACTCGTCCATCGAGTCGGCGTAGCTGGAGGTGTGCATCCAGCCGCAGTGCTCATTGAAGCCCTGGTAGATGAAGAACTGCCCCCAGGTAACGGCCCCGTAGGCGTTGAGGCCGGCCCGGCTGGTCATCTGCACCTCGGGCCGGAAGTAGAACGAGGTATGCGGGTTGATGAGCAGCAGCGGGTGGCCGCTGGCACTCCGCTGGGGCCCAATGGCAAAACCGTTGGAGCCCAGCGAGGAACGGTCGAGCAGGTCTTCCCTGGCGGGCAGCTGCGGGGGCTGCCAGCCAGTGCCGGGAGCTATCTGGGGGCTGTAAAAGGCCTTCAGGCGCTCTACCGGCACCACACTGATATTGCCACCGATGCTGCCCTCCGAGAACAGCAGCGGCATCCAAGGCTGAAAGCGGCGCAGCAGCTGCGGCTTGGTCTGGGGGTGGGTGTGCAGGTAGTAGTTGGTGCCGTCGGCGAAGGCCATCAGTAACTGTCGCAACCAGCCGGGGCTTTTCTGGTAGAGCGCAATGGCCTGGGTGCTGTCCATGAACAGGCGGGCGCGCAGGTCGTGGTAAAGGGCGCCTTCGCCTTCTACCTCGGCCCGGCGGCCCAGCGCGTCGAGGTAGTTGGCTTCCACGCGCGCAAAATCATCTTCGCACTGCGCATACAGCAGGCCAAACACGGCATCGGCATCCGTCGGGCCGCTTACGTGGGGCACGCCCCAGGTGTCGCGGGTGATGGTGACCTGCCGGGCCTGCCGCTGCCAGCGGGCAATTTCGGTGGGCTGAAAGGCCTGGGACTGCGCCCCGAAGGCGCTCAGCAGCAGGAAGGAAACGAGGAGAGGAAGGCGCATAGACGCAAATTAGTGGTTAGTTACCAGTTGCGGGTTATCGGTTGTTGCACGGACTGATAACCAACAACCGGTAATTGGCAACCGACAACTGACAACGGACACCCCCGTACAAACAGAACTGTTCACTCAATCCCGCTACCCATATGTTCGACGATTTCAGCCAAGTGCTTCACGGTTACTGGGAGCAGTTCCTCTATATGCTGCCCCGGCTGCTGATTGCGGCCTTGGTAATGGGCGTAGTTTGGATAGGAGCCAGCCGCTTGCGCACTTGGTTGGCCGCCAAGCTCAGCGCCCACTCCGACGATCCGCTGCTAACTGACTTTCTGACCCAGGTGGGTCGCTGGGTGCTGGTCCTGACGGGGTTGGTGCTGGCGCTCAATATTCTGGGCTTCTCGGGCGTGGTGGGCGGCATTCTGGGCGCCGCCGGCCTGTCGGCTTTCGTGGTGGGCTTTGCCTTCAAGGATATTGCCGAGAACTTCCTGGCCGGTATCATTCTGGCCTTCAACCGCCCCTTTGGTGTGAATGACACGGTGAAGATCCAGGATATGTTTGGGCAGATTACCAAACTCAACCTGCGGACCACTGAAATGGGCACCTTCGACGGCCGCGACATCTCCATTCCCAACGCCATCGTGCTCAAGGAACCCCTCATCAACTACACCCGCGACGGATTTATCCGCCAGGATTTTGTGGTGGGTGTTGATTACGATGATGATGTAGCTGCTGCCATTGCCCTGATTCTGGAGCAGGTGCGCAAGGAGCCGGAAGTGCTGATCGAGCGCGAGCCGTTTGCCGTGGTCGATGAGCTGGCCGCCAGCACCGTGAACCTGAAAGTGTTTTTCTGGACCAACACCGAGGATTACCGCCGGGCCACGCTGGAGCTGCGCAGCCGGGTGATGAACCGGGTGAAAAAGGCCCTCATGGCTGGTGGCTACGCCCTGCCGCCCGATATTCTGGAGCTACGGCTGCCAACCAAAATGCCGGCCGTACCCATTCAGGTGGCCATGGCCGAGCCCGGCACCCTCGCCGACCCGCCCGAAGACCCCAAGCGGCCCACCAAGCCGGCGGTTAACCCAAGTGGTACCAGCCTGGGGCCTGGCTAGCCGAATACCTGCAATCAACTGCTTATGGAACATACTTTTTTTACTAGCTGGGCCAGCCTGGCTCGAATTGTCGTGACTGGCGTGCTGGCCTACGTGGGCCTTATTTTACTGCTACGCACCTCAGGCAAGCGTACGCTCTCGAAGATGAACGCCTTCGACCTCATTGTGACAGTGGCTTTGGGTTCCACGCTGGCTTCCACGGTGCTGAACAAAAGCGTGGCCCTGGCCGATGGCTTGTTAGGTATGGGTCTGCTCATTGGTCTGCAATATGGCATTACCTGGTTGTCGGTGCGCTACTCGGCCGTGGATAAGCTGGTAAAGGCCGAACCCACCTTGCTCGTGTACCAGGGCCGGTTTCTGCACGCTGTGATGAAGGCCGAGCGGGTAACGGAGGGTGAAATCCTGACCAGCCTGCGCGAGCGGGGCATTGCTTCGCTGGCCGATGCCGCCGCCGTAGTACTCGAAAACGATGGTACGCTCAACGCCCTCCAGCACGAAGCCCCCGACGCCTCGCACTCGGCCCTAAGCGACGTGCCTAAACCGTAGCAACGCGAAGCGCCACCTATAGATTACCTCATCCACCGCCCATTATTCCTTCATTTCGTTCATGAACAAAATCAAGAGTTGGTGGCTCAACATCAACGCGAGCCTGTGGTTTGTGCCCACGCTGATGGTCATCTCATCGATGATACTGGCCTACGGGCTGGTGCTGCTGGATAACAGCACCAGCAACAAATGGACCTCTGACTATCCGCTGCTGTTTGGGGCCGGGTCCAGTGGGGCCCGGGGGATGCTCTCGTCGATTTCCGGCTCGGCCATTACGGTCGCGGCCCTTATTTTCTCGCTCACGCTCTCCACGCTGGCTACCGTATCGGGGCAGTATACCTCGCGCATCCTGCGCAATTTCATGCGCGACCGGCCCAACCAAGTGGTGATGGGCTTTTTCGTGAGCATTTTTGTGTACTCCCTGATTGTGCTGCGCACTATCCGCGACAGCAGCGACCATGATTCGGGGTTCGTGCCACCGCTGGCCGTGTCGTTTGCCTTGCTGATGGCCTTGGTCAGTATCGGGATGCTAATTTTCTTCATTCATCACATTGCTACATCTATTCAGGCGGCCAACATTATTGCCGAAGCGGCCAACGAAACCATTAGTAGCATGACCAAAATCTTCCCTAAGCAGGTAGGGGAGGAGGCCGACAAAGAAGAGGAGGAAACGCTACGCACCACCGACCAGAACTGGCATCTGGTGCCTGCCGCCGCTACCGGCTACATGCAGGGGGTAGCCAGTAAGGAGCTGCTGGAGTTCGCCACCAAAAACGACGCCGTAATACGGCTCGAACACCGCCTCGGCGACTTCGTAACCCTCGACACGCCCTTGGTGGCGGTGGCCTATTACGCTGCCGACCGCCTGCCCACCGACGAAGAGCAAGAGCAGCTGAACGGCTATTTCACCATCGACAACCAACGCAGCATCGACCAGCAGGATGTGGCTTTCGGCTTTCGCCAGATTGTTGATATTGCCCTCAAGGCGCTGTCGCCCGGTATCAACGATACTACCACGGCCGTTATATGCATCGATCGGTTGGGGGCCATGCTGACCTTTTTGGCCAGCCGCGAGCTGCACCAGCCCCTGCGCGCCGCCGACGGCCAGGTACGCCTGATTGCCCATACCCGTAACTTCGAAGATTTCGTCAAGCTGGCCTTCGACCAGATCCGCAGCAGCGGCGACGATAACGTGGCCGTGTTGCTACGCCAGCTCAAAGCTCTCCAAACGATTGGCCGCCGCACGGGCTCCTACAAGCGCCGGCAAGCGCTGCGCCGCCAGTGCGACCTGATCGAGCGCACCACGGAAACTACGCTTACCCGCGAATACGAGCAGAATCAGGTCCGCCACCGGCTGGGGATGGTGCGGGCATTTCTGGCCAAGGCGCTGCTGCCAGCCGTACCGCAGGTTTCATAGCGCGCCGGTGGTTAGGTAAGTTACCGTCTGATGTTACGGTATGCCGGAGAAAGCAAAAGCCTCCCCCAATACGCTGGGGGAGGCTTTTAGAAGTGGTAAGGTAACGTTCAGGGCTAAGCCGGCAGCTAATAGCTGTCAGCCAGAAACATGGATTACGACGAGAACGAGGAGCCGCAGCCGCAGGTGCTTTTGGCCTGGGGGTTGCTGAAGATGAAGCCGCGGGCGTTTAGGCCGTCCTGGAAGTCAACCTCCATGCCCAGCACGTACATGGCGTGTTTTTTATCCATGATGAGCAGCACCCCGTCAAGGTCGAAGGTTTCGTCCTGCTCCTTGGGCTTGTCGAAGCCCAGTAGGTAGCTCATGCCCGAGCAGCCGCCGCCCTGCACGCCCACACGCAGGCCATACTCGCCGGGTACGGCCTTTTCAATGAGAATATTGCGAACCTCCTCCAGCGCGCGGGGGGTGAGGCTGATAGGAGCAAGTTTGGTAGAGACGGCCGTTGCCATAGTAAGTTCGGTTTGAAGTAGGGGGCAAAGATACAACGCCAGCGGTAGCCGGGGCCCGGCCCCGTCAACGGCAGCCCGGCACACTACATGGTGGGCCGGCGGCGTTTGAGGCTACAACAACGGCTTGGCCCCGGCGGTTCACGCCCTATCTTTACCCCCGCAACAAGCCGCCCCCAGTACCGTTCAAAGGCGCTTGTTCTTCTACTTACCCGCCCGCATGGACACTACTGCGTATATTTTCGACCTGCTCAAAATCATTCTGCCGGCCCTTATTGTGGCCGGCGCCATTTACTTCCTGTTTCAGCAGTTTCTGGAGCGCGAGCAGCAGCGGCGCCTGATTGAGATGCGCCTGGAGGCCAGCAAAACCACGTTGCCGCTGCGCCTGCAGGCTCTGGAGCGCGTTACGCTGCTACTCGAACGCCTCAGTCCCCAGAACCTGCTGATACGCATAAGCAGCGCCAACCTCTCGGCCGCCGACTACCACCGGCTGCTGCTCCAGGAAATCAGGGCCGAGGTGGAGCACAACCTCAGCCAGCAGCTCTATATGCAGCCCGAAACCTGGGCGGCGGTGCGGCAGGCCCAGAACAGCGTCAGCAACCTCATCAGCAGCCAGTTTCAGAAGTTGGCCAACCCCATCGAGGCCCGCGGCCCCGAGCTGGCCCGCCGCATCCTCGAAATGCTGATGACCGACGAGCTGCCCGACCCCACCGCCGCCGCCATTATGGCCGTGAAGCGCGAGGCTGTAGCTATGTTTTAAATGAGGGGACTTATAGGACTAAAAAATCATGTCATTCTGAGCGGAGCGAAGAATCTCGCGTGCCATAGTAACCCTGATAGCAGGAATTACTATGGCACGCGAGATTCTTCGCTCCGCTCAGAATGACATGATTTTCCCCTTTACACACCTACCGCCACCGTCTCAATGGCGCGGCGGTAGCAGGCTTCGTAGAGGGGCACCACGGTATCGAGCGCGAAGGTTTCGGCGCGGGCGTGGGCGGCGGCTTTGAAACGGGGCAGGTTTTCGTCGGCCAGCACGTAGAGGGCGTTTTTCACCATATCGGCCACGTCGCCAACGTTGCTGACCATGCCCGTGACGCCGTGCTCGTTGAGCTCGGGAATGCCGCCGGCGTTGGTGCTGATAACCGGCACCTCGCAGGCCATGGCCTCCAGGGCCGCCAAGCCGAAGCTTTCCTTCTCGGAAGGCATCAGGAACAAATCAGCAATGCTGAGCACCTCCTCCACGGCTTCGAGCTTGCCCAGAAACCGGATGTCCTGGCACAGGCCAATGTCGCGGCAGAGCTTTTCGATACGCGGGCGGTCGGGCCCGTCGCCGACCAGCAGCAGCTTGGCAGGCATTTGGGCGCGCACGCCGGCAAAAATGTGTACCACGTCATCCACCCGCTTCACCGAGCGGAAGTTGCTGGTGTGCACCAGCAGCTTTTCGCCCTCGGGGGCAATGGCGGCCTTGAAATGGTTTTTGGCCTGCTTCTGAAAGCGCTCCAGATTGATGAAGTTCGGAATGACCTCAATTTCCTTCTCGATGGCGAAGTACTCGTAGGTTTCGCGTCGCAAATCGGCCGACACGGCCGTCACACCGTCGCTCTGGTTGATACTGAAGGTAACGACGGGCTCGTAGCTGGCATCCTTGCCTACCAGCGTGATATCGGTGCCGTGCAGGGTAGTAACCACCGGAATGCGGATGCCACGGGTGAGCAGAATCTGCTTGGCCATGAACGCGGCCGAGGCGTGCGGAATGGCATAGTGCACGTGCAGCACGTCGAGCTTCTCGTTCTGGGCAATATCGACCATCTTACTAGCCAGGGCCAGCTCGTAGGGCGGAAACTGGAACAGCGGGTAGGGCGGAATATAGACTTCGTGGTAGAACAGGTTCTCGTTGAAGAAATCCAGGCGCACCGGCTGGCTGTAGGTGATGAAGTGGACGCGGTGTCCGCGCTGCGCCAGGGCTTTACCCAACTCGGTGGCCACGACGCCCGAGCCGCCGAAAGTGGGATAACAAACGATACCGATGTTCATGGGGAAGAGGGCAAGGGAGGCGTAATGCTACGCAAAGGACTAAAAAAACCGGCGGCGAGTTGCTCCCAGTTGGAACGTCTCACCGCCGGTCGCGGAATCAAAGAAACGGAAAAGCCGGGCAACAGATCATGTTTTTTGCAGGGCTTTGTAAATCACATCGTGGATGCGGGTGCGGATGTTGTACTGCACCAACTTCTTATTGCCGGCGTCGGGGTACACGCGGTTAGAAAGAAAGATGTAGAGGATTTTGTTTTCTGGGTCCATCCAGACGCAGGTGCCGGTGAAGCCGGTGTGGCCAAAGGTGCTGGCCGGCGAGAGGTTGCTGGTAGGGCCCTCGGGCTTGCTTGGGTCGCCCCGGTCCCAGCCTAAGCCGCGGCGACTGCCGGCTTCGGTGCCGCGGGCAAACTCAGTTACTATAGGCGTCTGGAAGAAGCGCTGCCCGCCGTAGCGGCCGTTCTGCAGGTTCATCTGCATGAGCACGGCCAGGTCGTTGGCGTTGGCAAACAGGCCGGCGTGCCCGCCCACGCCGCCTACCAGGGCCGCAGCTTGGTCGTGCACGCTGCCCTGCAACAGGCTGCGGCGGTAGAACGTGTCGTTTTCGGTAGGCGCGATGCACGACTTCGGAAACTTGTCGAGCGGGTTGTAGAGCATGGTGTTCAGGCCCAGCGGACGGTAGAACTGCCGGGCCAGAAATTGCTCGATGGGTTGGTTGAGCAGCTTTTCGGCCAGCCGCTTCATCACCATAAAACTCAGGTCGGAATACTCGACCGGGTATTTGCCCTTCACCTTGGGCAGTAGCGCCGACTCCTGAATCCAGCCCCACACCGTATCGTCGGAGGTGCTGGCGCTGAAAATAGTGGGCGTTACCTCGCGCGAGAACTGGGGCGACTCGGTGCTGGCGTAGAACTCGGGCTTGAGGCCGGTGCCGGTGATGGTACGCTCCCAGGTGGGGATGCCGGGCTTGAGGCCGGCGTGGTGCATGAGCACCTCGCGCACCGTCATGTCCTTTTTATTGGTCGATTTCAGCTCGGTCAGGTAGCTGGAAACCTTTTCGTCGAGGTTGAGGCGGCCTTCATCCTTGAGCCACATAATGGCCTGCAGCGTACCGGCTACTTTGGTTACCGAGGCCAGGTCGTAGAGCGTACCGTTGTTAACGGCCTGGGTTTTATCGTAGGTGTAGAAGCCGTAGCTTTTGTCGAATACCACCATGCCGTCTTTGGCCACCAGCACCTGGCAGCCGGGGGCGGCGGCGTAGGCCACGGCCTCGAGGGCCACGTTATCAATCTGGGCTAGAATGCGGGAGTCGAGGCCCACTTCTTCGGGCGTGCCGTAGCGCAGGCGGCGAAAATCGGGCGTGGGCAGGCCCTGGCCGGCTTTCAGGTTTTCCGATACCGTAACCGGCAGGCGGCCCCGGGCCGGCAGCGCCCCGAACAGCACCTGCGGTACCACCAGTTGCGAGGCGTAATTGTCTTCGTAGCTGCAAACCAGGTTGCGGCTGGTTTCCACGTTTTTAAGGGCGTAGGCGTTGCCCAGCATCACCACCACCGTTTTCAGGCGCGGGTTGGCCTGCAGCGTTTTCAGAAACTTCAGTGCCCCGTCGCCGAGCCCATAATTATGGGTGGGCGTGTTGTTCATGTTGTGCAGGCTTACCACCACTACGTTGTAGGGCGCCAGCTGCCGGCTGATGCGGTTGAAGGTAGAGTCGGGGGCGTAGCGGTTGGGCACCGAGTACACCGGCCCACTCTGGTACTTGTTCATGGTCTGCCGGTAGACGTCGGCTTCCGAACCAATGGTAATGGAGGCAATCCGCAGCGTATCGAGGCGCTGGAAGGGCAGAATATCGTCGTCGTTCTTAACTACCGTTACGGCATGCTCGTAAATCTGCTGCTGCACCATGCGGCTCAGGGGCCGGTTCAGGTTCTGCATCAGATGCGGCACATCGATGGGACGGTAACGGTTGAGGCCGGCCCAGAACTTGGCGCGCAGCATTTTGCGGACCCGCGAATCCACATCGGCCTGCGCGATTTTACCTTCTGCAATAGCCTCCTTTATCTTCTGCACGGCCATCGGCACATCCTCCGAAAACAGCAGCACGTCGTTGCCGGCCAGCAAAGCCAGTGCGTCCAGCTCGCCGCCCTTATACAGGTTCGACACGCTCTTCATGTTGAGCGCGTCGGTGAACACCAGTCCCCGGAAGCCCATTTTTTCCTTGAGCAGCCCGGTTACTAGGTTGGGCGAGATAGTGGCCGAAAGCGTGCGACTCGTATCGAGCAGCGGCACGTAGAGGTGGCCCACCATCACGCCCATCACGCCCTCATCAATGGCCTTGCGGAAGGGGTAAAGGTCGACGTTGATGAGCCGGGCCAGGTCGGAATTGATAACCGGCAGGGCCACGTGCGAGTCCACGTCGGTGTCGCCGTGGCCGGGAAAATGTTTGACGACGGCCATTACGCCGTGGTCCTGCAGCCCGCGGATGTAGCGCACCCCGCGGGTGGCTACCTGCTCCTTGTCTTCGCCGAACGAGCGGTTGCCGATAACCGGGTTGCTGGGGTTGGAGTTGACGTCGATAACGGGCGAGAAGCTCACGTGCACGCCCAGCGTTTTGAGGTTGAGCGCAATTTCGCGGCCCATCTGGTACACGTACTCGTCGTCGTCCATGGCGCCCAGGGTCATGCCCTTGGCGAAGTGCAGGCTCGAATCGAGACGCATATCGAGGCCCCATTCGGCATCCATGGCAATGAGCAGAGGCACCTTGGAGGCGGCCTGGTAGCGGTTGGTCAGGCTGGCCTGCCGGCGCGGACCGCCCTGCAGAAACATCAGCCCGCCAATGCCATAGTTCTTCACCAGAAACTCGGTGTACTGAACGTGCTTACGGTCTTTGTTGGAGTAGGCAGCCACCATAAACAGCTGGCCCAGGCGCTGTTCGGGCGTGAGGCCCGTGAACACGCTATCAACCCACTGCTGCTCGGCGGCAGTCATCGGCCGGCCCATATCGGCCGGCGGCGGGGCGGAGGAGGAAACAAACAGGCCGGTGAGGGCCAGGACCAGCAAAAAAAGCCCAATCCTAAATTCTTTGCGCATCGGCCCCGGTGATTCTGACTAAATTGGTACTAGCGGATGACGAGCCGAAAAAAAGTAATTTTGCTCCTTCAACCAAGGTCTGGACAGTAGTTGGCCGCCTGTTACGCAACCGCTACCGCCTTTACAACCCGGCCGCTCACCCCGCCCAACGCCGAAGCTAGCCGATTGGTGTCGGCGCGGCCTGCCAAAGTTGGCTACAAACTTACGGAGAAATTCCCGACGCCGGTTGTTATCAGGCCGATAGAATCAAAATGACAACTGTAAAAAGAAGGAAAAAAACGTGTCATGCTGAGCGTGGCGGAGCGCAGCCGAAGCATCTCTGCCACCTTGTTGAAGCTGATGGGGTTGGCATGGTGGTGGAGATGCTCCGACTATGCGTACGCCAGATGAGGCAAGACGTTTCTTCTACCTGACAGTTCCCAACTCCTCGCTTCTCCCCGACAAAATGCCCGATATTATTCAACTGCTGCCCGAGTACCTGGCCAACCAGATTGCGGCCGGCGAAGTGGTGCAGCGCCCGGCTTCGGCCGTGAAGGAGCTGCTCGAAAATGCCGTGGACGCCGGCGCTACCCAGGTGCAGCTTATTGTGAAGGACGCCGGTAAGCAGCTGGTGCAGGTAGTAGACAACGGCGCCGGCATGAGCCCCACCGATGCCCGCATGAGCCTGGAGCGCCACGCCACGAGTAAAATCCGCACCACCGACGACCTGTTCCGCATCCGGACGCTGGGGTTCCGGGGGGAGGCGCTGGCTTCCATTGCCGCTGTGGCCCAGGTGGAGCTGCGCACCAAAACCCGCGACCAGGACACCGGCACGCTGCTGCTGGTGGAAGGCTCGCAGATTACGAGCCAGCAGCCCGTGGCCTGCCCCGACGGCACGAGCATCAGCATGAAAAACCTGTTTTTCAATGTGCCGGCCCGCCGCAACTTCCTCAAAAGCAACGCCGTGGAGATGCGGCATATTCTGGACGAGTTTCAGCACGTGGCGCTGGCGAATCCGCAGATTGCGTTTTCGCTGTTTCAGAATGATTTGGAGGTGTTCAACCTGCCGGCCGGCAAGCTCGGCCAGCGCATTGTGGCCCTGCTGGGCAACGGCTACAAAGAGCAGCTGGCGCAGGTAGAGGAAGAAACGCCGTTTCTGACAGTGCGCGGCTTTATCGGCAAGCCCGAATCGGCCAAGAAAAGCCGGGGCGACCAGTTCTTCTTTGTCAACAACCGCTTCATCCGCTCGGCCTACCTTAATCATGCGGTGCTCACGGCTTACGAAGGCCTGCTGCCCAAGGACACCCACCCGTTCTACGTGCTGTTTCTGGACCTCGATCCGAAGAGCATCGATATCAACGTGCATCCCACCAAGACCGAAATCAAGTTTGAGGACGAGAAAACGGTGTACGCCATTGTTCGTTCGGCCCTGAAGCAGAGCCTGGGCCTGCACAACATGGCGCCTTCGCTCGATTTTGCGGGCGACGTGAATTTCGGCGCCATCCGGCCGCTGCAGCGCTCGGGCAGCGAGAAAAACCCCTTCGACGACGGCCCCGGCAGTGGCCGCCCTGATGCGCTGGCCGCCGCCGCCAGTGCCGCCAACCAGCTGGCCAACCCGCGTTCTGCGAGCCGTAGCAGCAGCGCCAGCGCCTTCGAGCGGCCCCTCACGCCCCGGCCCACCGAGCAGGCCAAGCAGGAGCTGGAAGATTTTTACCGCAGCCTGAGCCGTGTGAACCTGCCCGACGTGGAGCACGAGGCCACTGCCGCCGGCGTGGCCGTGCCCAAGGTGCCCGTGACCCCGCTGCCGGCCGCTGCCCCCGCTGCCACCCCGCCCGCCGCCGCCGAAACCGTGGACCCCGAAACCGGCGAAGTGCTGCCCGCCAGGCCGCCCGAAAATGCCTTGGAAGATCAGGAAACCGCTTCGCAGCAGGTAGCCATCCTGCCCGGTACGGCCGCGGCGCCCGAGCTGCCGCTGCGCGAGTCGAGCACCGGGCCGGGCAACAAGGTGCTGCAGCTGCACCAGCAGTATTTGCTGGTGCCCGTGAAATCGGGCGTGATGCTGATTGACCAGGTGGCGGCCCGCGAGCGAATCCTGTTCGAGCAGTACGCCCAGGCCCTGGAGCGCGACGTGAGTGCTTCCCAGACGCTGCTGTTCCCGCGCACCATCACCTTCACGCCCCAGGATTTTGCCATTCTGCGCGAGGTGGAGGACGCGCTGCGGGCCCTGGGTTTCCGCTTCACCGATTTCGGCCGGAACACCATTGCCGTGGAAGGCATTCCGGCCGATGTGCCGGCCCGCGACGAAAAGGAGTTGCTGGAGGGCCTGATTGAGCAGTTCCGCACCGGCGGCTCTATGAAGCTCGACCGGCGCGAGCAGATGGCCCGGGCCCTGGCCCGCCGGGTGGCGGCCAGCGCCGCCGGGGCCCGCCTCTCGGAGCGCGAAATGACGACCATCGTCGACAAGCTCTTCGCCTGCACCGTGCCCAACTACACCCCCGACGGCCGCCGCACCATCGTGATGCTGGAGCTGGGCCAGCTGCGCGAGCTGTTTGGATAAGGAAGATACGATAAAGGGGTACGCTTGTCATCCTGAGCGGAGCGAAGGACCCTATCCCGTCGGCGTAACGTATCAACGGCTCATACCGGTGGGATAAGGTCCTTCGCTCTGCTCAGGATGACAGACGTTTTCCAACCAATAAACTTTCCAACTTGCACTTCCTTACACCTACTCACTAGCTCCTGATCTATGTTTCAACTCACGCCGACGGTTCGCAACCTGCTCATCGCCAACGTGGTATTTTTTCTGCTAGCCAACGCCCTGCCGGGTGGACTAGGCTTATTGGCGCTGTATCCGGTTGGTTCCGAGTTCTTTCAGCCCTGGCAGTTCCTGACATACATGTTCATGCATGCCGGCATCGGGCATATTTTTTCCAACATGTTTGGCCTGATGGTGTTCGGGCCGCTGCTGGAGCAGCGTTGGGGCGGGCAACGATTTCTCGTTTTCTGGCTTATCTGCGGGCTGGGGTCGGGCATGCTTTACTCGGGCCTGCGCTACTACGAGCTGAATAAAATGCGCCACGACATCGAAGTCTTCCAGCAGGACCCGTCGGACGTGCATTTGCAGGACTTCGTGGAGAACCACGCCAAGGAGTACGAGCCCGCCTTTGCGCCGGTGGTGCGCCAGCTGCACGCCACACCCGACAACTCCGGTTTGGTACAAAGTGCGCTGAACTCGATGCAGGACCTGTACAACCGCAGCCTTAACGGGCCGATGGTGGGAGCGTCGGGGGCGCTGTTCGGAGTGCTGTTCGCCTTCGCCTACCTGTTTCCGAACACCACGCTCTTTATTTTCCCGCTGCCTGTACCCATCAAGGCCAAATACCTGGTGCCGCTCTACGGCCTCTACGAGCTGTACAGCGGTATTCACCAGGCCCCCGGCGACAATGTGGCTCACTTCGCCCATGTGGCCGGCCTGTTGGTAGGCTTCGTGCTGGTGATGCTCTGGGAACGGAACCGCACCCAATTCTATTAGTTGTTTGTTTTTATTGCTCGTGGCTGGACAGCAACAGTGGTTGGGCCGGACCTGGAAACGAGCACCGAAAAACGAATAACGAGCAACGAAAAACGAACTCCTGATGAGTGTTATCCATGATATCCGCACCGCGTTCAGCCGCCGCGACAACGCGCTCAACCAGCTGCTACTTATCAATGTGCTGGTGTTCGTGTTCCTGGTGCTCACCGAGGCCATTATGCGCCTCACCGGCACCTACGCGCAGTATTACCCCAACCTCATCCGCCAGTTCCAACTGCCCTCCGACCTGCCCGGGCTGCTGCGCCACCCCTGGACGGTGCTCACCTACGCCTTCACCCACGAAGGTTTTCTGCACATCCTGTTCAACCTGATAAACCTGTACTGGTTCGGGGCCCTGGTGCGCGAGTACCTCGGCGACCGGCGCCTGGTGAGCGTGTACATTCTGGGGGCGCTGGCCGGGGCGCTGTTTTTCGTGCTTTCCTATAACCTGATTCCGGCGCTCCGGCCGGCCCTCGGCATTCCGCTGCTGGGTGCTTCGGCGGGCGTTACGGCCATTATTATGGCCGCTGCCACGCTCATGCCCGAGTACCAGTTCAACCTGATCTTGCTCGGGCCGGTGCGCATCAAGTACATTGCCGCCGTCGTGATTGTGTTGTCGGTGCTGGCCATCAACCAAGGCAATCCGGGTGGCGGCATTGCCCACATTGGCGGGGCGCTGCTGGGCTACCTGTTCATCCGGCAGCTGCAGGCCGGCCGCGACCTGGGCCGGCCGGTGCAGGCCGTAGGCGACTGGGTAGGGCGGGTGTTTTCGGGCCGCTCCAACCTCCGCGTTACGCACCGCAGCCCCGCCGCGGCGCCCGTGGCTTCCTCCACCGGGTCGTCGGCCACCGCCAGCCGCAAGGCCAGCGCCAGCCACCCCGGCGAAGACGAAATCGACCTCATCCTCGACAAAATTTCTCACTCCGGCTACGAGAGCCTTTCCAAGGAAGAAAAGCAGAAGCTGTTCAAGGCCAGCCAACAATAAATCACCGATGTTGCAGACGGTATAGATAGCACATATCCGTTCTGGAGGTTGATTTGAGCTGATTGGTTGCTGTTTTACTGATTTTCGGGGCTGGTGGAAGGGTAAGCATTTTAAGCGTTTAGTTGAAAACGATTTCAACCGGCCCACACTGCCCTGCCAATGCAAACGGCCGCCCTGCATCGTGCAGGGCGGCCGTTTGGCTTTGTAAGGATTCTAGAACGAAAGCTAATAGCTATAAGCTCTCAGCTAACAGCTCCAAAAAAGCTATCCATTCATCTTGTCCAGTGCTTCCATTACCTCCTTCACGTGGCCGCGGGAGGTTTCGAGCAGGGCTTTCTCGTCGTCGTTGAGCTGGAGCTCGATAACCTTCTCGATGCCGTTTTTGCCCAGGATGACGGGTGCACCGAGGTATACGCCGTCCATGCCGTACTCGCCTTCGAG
The DNA here is from genome assembly GCF_900107135.1 of Hymenobacter psychrophilus. Taxonomy (GTDB): domain Bacteria; phylum Bacteroidota; class Bacteroidia; order Cytophagales; family Hymenobacteraceae; genus Hymenobacter; species Hymenobacter psychrophilus. Next base: position 312,329 of record NZ_FNOV01000005.1, on the reverse strand, counting down.
CTTCACGCACACGGGGAACACGCGGCGCTGGTCGCGCACAATGGCTTCCACCATCTGGGCCGCGGCCGCACCGGGAGCGTACCAGGCCGAGGTGCCCATCAGTTTCACCAGTTCGCCGCCGCCTACGGCCGTGCGCTGCACGATGGCGTCAAGAGCCTCTTTGCCGATGAGCTCGGTTACGGGAATGCCGCCCACGGTGGTGTAGCGGGGCAGGGGCACCATGGTGTCGCCGTGGCCACCCATGAGCACTGCCTGAATGTCTTTGGGGCTCACGTTGAGGGCCTCAGCGAGGAAGGCGCGGTAGCGGGCCGTGTCGAGGATGCCGGCCATGCCGAATACCTTGGTGCGGTCGAGGCCGGAGGTGAGGTGGGCCTGGTAGGTCATCACGTCGAGCGGGTTGCTAACGATGATGATGATGGCGTTGGGCGAGTGCTTCACCACCTGCTCGGTCACCGATTTCACGATGCCGGCGTTGGTCGAAATCAGGTCGTCGCGGCTCATGCCGGGCTTGCGAGGCAGGCCCGAGGTAATCACCACCACTTCTGAGCCAGCTGTGCGGCTGTAGTCGTTGGTTACGCCCACGGTGCGCGAGTCGTAGCCGATAATGGGGGCTTTCTGCCAGATATCGAGGGCTTTGCCTTCGGCGAAGCCTTCCTTAATGTCAACCAGAACAATCTCGTTGGCAATTTCGCGGGTGGCCAGTACATCGGCGCAGGTCGCGCCTACATTGCCAGCTCCAACTACGGTAACTTTCATTGAGCGGTGGAATTTGGGTGTGAATATGGGGATGCGCGTAAAGTTACGGCGTAGAGTTTAGAAGTTAGCACAGCGAAGTGAGAGGTGAACGAACTGTCATGTTGAGCGCAGCGGTGCGCAGTCGAAGCATCTCTACCGCTTCGTTGTAGCCGACAGGGTTAGCACTGCGGTAGAGATGCTTCGACTACGCTCCGCTTCGCTCAGAATGACGGTGCTTTTGTTGCTCGGTTCCCGTACCGTCTCTCACCTCTCACCTCTCACCTCTCACCTCTCACCTCTAATTCCCAAGCTCAAAACGACGCCCGCACCGACACCAGGGCCTGCCGGGGGCGGAGGCGGTAGTCGTTCTGCACCAGAATGAAGCTGCTGAAGTAGGTAGTCTGGTAGCGGCGGGTGTCGAGCAGGTTGGTGGCTTTCAGCTCCACGTCGATTTTGCGGGCCGTGGGCAGGGTGTGGCGGTAGGTCGCATCGGCAAATACGTTTTGCACGGCCGGTCCCAGGCCCTGGCTGCGGTAGTAATCGGTGGCCAGCTGCAGCAGGTGCCGCTCGGCCGGGTACCACGACAGGGCCAGGTGCTGCTGCTGCTGGCTGGTGCCGGGGCCGTAGCCGTCGGCCTCGGGGCCCACCCGGCCGCGCAGGGCCGTGAGAGTACCCGTGTATTCCAGGTTGCCCCAATCAAAGGCGCTGAGGTTGGCCTTGAGGACCGCCGTGCCGTTCTGGTTGCGGGCCGTGGTGAGCTGGCCGTTGAGCAGCAGCGGCTGGCGGCTGAGCCCGGCGTTGAGCTGTAAGCCCAAGCTCAGCTTCCAGTCGCTGACAAACTTGCTGGCGCTGGCCGAAACCGACTGGTTCTGGCCCCTGTTGAAGTCGGCCACGGCCACCGTGGTCTGGGTGCCATCGGGGCGCACCCGGGTTTGGGCGAGCTGGTTGCGGGCCGAGGTGCTGAAGCTGTAGCTGGCGCGGTAGAACCAGGCGGTGAGCGGGTTTTCGTACACCAGCCCGCCGTTTAGGCTCCAGCTGCGGGTTTGGGTGAGCGGGGCGGCATTGCGCTCCAGGGTGCGGTAGTCGCGCAGCAGGTAGCCGTAGGCCAACTGCTCGGGGCCGGCCAGCTCGTTGCGGAAGCCCGCCCCGGCCGTGGCGTGCCACAGCCCGCTCAGCTCGTAGCGGCCCGATAGCCGGGGCTCGGGCGTGAGGTAGCGCCGCTGCTGGCGGGCCCCCAGGGGGGCATCGGTGGCCGAAAAGGTGCGGTAGCTCAGCGGGGCTTCCAGCTCCAGGTGCCAGCGGTCGGTTTTGTAGTCGATGCCGGCCTGGGCGTAGTAACGGCCCTGAGTAGCCCGCAGACGGTTGCGCAGCGTGTCGGCCCCCGCGGGCGCGGGGCCGGCCAGTAGCGGCGTAAGCTCCGAGCTTAGGCGCTGAGTTTGCAGGCTGAACCCGGCCGAGTAGGTGTAGTGCCAGTGCTGGCGGCCCGTGATGTAGGCCACCGAGTTGGCCGTGTAGAAGCTTTCGGCGCGGGCCTGCTGGCGGGCTTGGTCGTAGGAGGCGAGCCCGCCGGGGGCCAGCAGGGCCGGCAGCGGGCCCGGACTCACGCTCAGCTGCTGCGGCGTGGCCGCGAGGGTGAGCACCGAATTCACCTGCACCACCCGCTGGCCCCCGGCGGGCCGCACCAGCCCCAGCCGGTTCGAGAGGGTGTAGTAGGGGTTGGTGGCCCGCTGCGTTACGGTGGCCGTTTCGGCGGGGCCGTTGCGGGCAAGCAGGCCGTCCTGGGCCTCCCAGCTGCCGGCCGCGCTGAGCGTGTTTTTGAGGTAGTAGCGCTGCACGTTGCGCACGTAGGCCAGGTCGGTAGTGAACTGGTTGATGTAGCGGGTGTTGTCCTTGGTTTCGAGCAGCGTAACGGGCGGGCCGTCGGGCAGCGTGAAGCGGGTGCGGGTGCTGCCGGTGTAGGTCTGGCGGTCGTGCAGGAACGAGGCATTTATGCGCAGCTGGGCCTCCTTACTGAAGGGCAGCAGGTGGTTGGCGCTCAGCAGGTGGGCCCGGTTGAATAGGTAGCGGCTGGTGGCCAGGGGCGGGGCCCCCAGGCCCTGGATGCCGGTGAGGTCGGGCTTGAAGCCGCCCGGCTCCCGCAGCCGCTGGAAGTCGCCGAGGCCCAGCGGCTTCAGCTCGGCGGCTACGTCCTGGCCGGTGTTGTTGGTCTGGTAGGAGTCGAGCAGCTGCTGGCGGGGCGTGAAGAGCATGGGCGTGAGGTTGGCGTTCCACAGCGCCGGGGTGCCGCCCGCCCCCAGCCGGCCCTGGCCGGTGGCGGTTACCTTGTTCTTGAGCTGCAGATTGAGGGAGGCCTGTTCGGTGGGCTGCACGCCCCGCAGGGCCTTCACGGGCTGGTGGCGCTTGAACACCTGCACATCCTGCACGGCATCGGCGGGTAGGTTGCTGCTAGCCAGGTTGTAGCGGCTTTCCAGCAGGTCGGCCCCGTTGATGTAGAACTTCTGGATGGGCCGGCCCTCGTAGAGAATGCGCCCGTCGGCCTCGACCTCCACGCCGGGCAGCTTGCGCAGCACGTCGGCAATCACGCGGTCCTTTTTGTCGGTGAAAGCTGACACGCGGTAGCTGAGCGTGTCACCCTCGCGGCGGATGGGCGGGGCCTTGATGGTGACCTCCTTGAGCGGCGTCAGGCTCACGGCCAGCGTCAGGCGCAGGCTCTGGCTGCGGTTGGCCAGCCGCCGCACCTGCTCGCTAAAGCCCAGGGCGCGGGCGCTGAGCACGAGCGAGTCGCCGGCCCAGCGCACCTGCAGCGTGAAGCGCCCGGTTTCATCGGTGGTCGTCACGGCCGTCAGCTCGGAGTTGCTGGGGCTTTGCAGCTCAACGAGGGCTCCAGGTAGCGCCTGCTTTTGCTCCGTGAGCAGTTGGCCCGTAAGCGTGGTTTGGGCCAGGACTGTGTAAACGGGTAACAGGATGGATAATAGGATAAGGTGACATCGCTTGAACATCTATAGAATGTTTAATAATTTTCTTGGCTTGTCAGCCGAGCGCTAGGCTCATTTGAGTTCTATTGGGTTATTCTTTTTTAGCTGTTTTTTCTTATAATTTTCTATCAATTGGCGCGCTACTTCAGGAGGGTTTCCGTTATTTGCTACTTTTATTACACCTTGGAGATAATAGGCACTATTTGCTTCATTAAAAGCAACTTGATTAGTTTTAATAGCATTTAAAGGAACCTTTATTACTTCTTGATAAGTAACCTTTTTTAACTCGTTTAATAAAAAATGATAGTCATCATCAGTATCATATATTTCAATAATCAGGCCTGGCAGACCCATAAATTTGTATGGCCCATCTGATATTGGAATAGCTTTAGTAAACCATCCTACCCATTTTCTTCCTGCAAAATTCGTAGTAGCTTTTTGACAATTATAATTATTAATTTTTTTATACATGTCAGTAATCACCCAATTTATTTTATCATTATTCTGTTCTATATTGTAAGATTTTGTAATTATTTTGTCATAATAATATATATTTTTGTTATGATAATTCTTATAAATCTTGTATTTAAAATTAGTTTTAAGATATGGCATAATCGCGTTCATAGAAGATTGATTGACAAGAGGCTGGTCAAGCACTTGGCTTCCAATTATTGAATCAGCCTTGTATGAATACATGCTTTCAAATGATGATATATTTTTTCCAATAGTAAGAATCATTCTTTCATTCTTTCTTTCATTACTTAGGGAATCTGGTTGATAAGAAAGGTTATAGATACCAATCAGGATAGGTTTCTCAGGTTCAAAAATTTTAGATTGTGCTAATATATAATTAGGCAAAATCAAGAGGAAAAAGAATAAGTGAGCAGCTTTCATAATTAGTTGAATTTGATGTTATATGATTAAAAAAAAGGCACTCAACCTAAAAGATAAGTTGAGTGCCTTTAAAATCAAGGTATATTAACTAACAGTATGTAGCTGTTAGAAAGGCACCATATTCAACAGCTCCGCCAAAAGTGAGACAACATACATATTCCTGATGACCACATACATCGAAAAGCATATTAAACAAAGGTTTTTTAACCAATGCTTCATTATGTTCTGCAAGGAGGCTATCTTGTTGAACAATTAATACTTGCTCAACGGGTTGTTTCACCATTTTCTCTATCTGCGCTTTGCCATCAGCAGCCATACTGCCAAACGATACGCCACACACGAATGTGGCCAATAATACAAGCTTTTTCATGATAAATGGGTTTTGGTGGATGAATGAACTAAAACTAAGGGGGGGGGGGCGACAAAAGCAAACCCTTGCTCACAAATTTTCTACAATAACAAAATTATATACTTCAAAGGTTTAGCTTCACATCCGGCGCACCAGCAGCACCCGTTCCGTCTCCTCCGTCACTTTAAACCGCTCGTCGGGGCGGTGGCCGACAACCCAGGCAATTTTGCCGTCGGCGGTGGCCAGCACCCACACGCTGTCTTTGAGGTTGAGTGGCACTTTCTGGTCGATGAGGAAGTCGGAAAGCAGCTTTTTGCCCTTCATGCCGATGGGCATAAACCAGTCGCCCTCCTGCCAGGGGCGCACTGTGAGCGGGAAGCGCAGCTTGTCGGCGTCGAGGGCGGCCAGGGCCTTGCCGCGGGGCGGCTCGTAGCCGGTGGGCACTTCAAGCAGCTCGGTGCGCAGGTGCAGCCCGTCAATTTTGAGTGCCTCCTGGCCCGCCTGGAGCTGGTGGGTGCCGAACTGCGCCAGCCGCCGCGGGGTAATGACGAGCTGCTCCCGGTCCTTCACCAGCAGGTGCGTCGGCGACTCGAAGCGGCGGCCCGGCTCGGCCCCAAAGCTTCGCACGATGTCCTTGACCACCGGGTAGGCGAAGCCGAAGGGCCGCAGCAGCTCGTGCAGCACCAGGGCCGTGGCGGCGGTTTTCTGCAGCAGCCGGATATCGAGGTAGGTGGCTTCGGGTTCGGTGCGCTGGGCCTGGGCGGCGGTGTCGGCCACGTAGCGGCGCACGATTTCCTCGGCCCCGCCCACCCGCTCGGCCGTGGTGCTCATGGTGTGGTCGAGGTTGGGGTTGATGTCGCGCAGCACCGGCAGCACCTCCAGGCGCAGGCGGTTGCGCTGGTACACCGGCGAGTCGTTGCTGGCATCCTCACGCCACACGAGGCGGTTTTCCACCACGTAGTCGAACAAATCGGGCTTGCTCACGGCCAGCAAAGGCCGCACGAGGTGGCCGGTTCTGGCCCGGATGCCGTGCAAACCCGCCAGGCCAGTGCCGTGGGTGAGGTTGAGCAGCATGGTTTCGGCCGCGTCGCGCTGGTGGTGGGCGGTGGCAATGGCGGCGTAGCCCTGCTGCTGGCGTACCCGCTCGAACCACTCGTAGCGCAATGCCCGGGCCGCCATCTGGGTTGAAATGCCTTCCTGGTCGGCAAATTTTTTGGTCTGGAAAAACTCGACGAAGTAGGGCACTTTGTACTGCTGGGCCAGCTTGCGCACGAACTCCTCGTCGGCGTCGGCCTCCTCGCCGCGCAGCCCGAAGTGGCAGTGGGCCACGGCAAACGGCTGCTCCAGCCGGTGCAGCACGTCGGCCAGCACCACCGAATCGAGGCCGCCACTGACGGCTACCAGCAGGGTATCGGTGGAGGAGAAGAGGGTGTATTCTTGAATGTAGGCTTGAATCTGGTCGAGCATGGAAGCGGTAGCCAAGGCTAGAAACTAGTCCCCCTCCTTGGAAAGGAGGGGTTAGAGGTGGTTGATGGTAGCAGAACGACTCTGGTGGATTAGGATTGGGTAGTCGTTCTGACGAATCAACCACCCCTAGCCCCTCCTTTCCAAGGAGGGGAACTAGCTTTCTAGCCTTGGCTTTAAAATTCTCTCTTCCCGTCTAATCGTACTATTCCACAAAGAAACGCGTTAGCAGCACCTCTTCCGTACCTTTGCGCCGAAATGTCGCTTTCCAAGTCTGTTTTTCTTGTTTTACTGCTGGCACTGCCGCTGCTGGGGTGGTCGCAGGCAAAGCCTGCTGCCAAGCCCGGTAGCGGCCAGCCGATTGAGCTGCTGACCGCCAACTCGCTGGAGGGTGGTAGTTTTAATGGTGTCGAAATTCGCAAGCTGCTGGGCAACGTGAGCCTGCGCCAGGGCACCACGCTGCTCTACGCCGACTCGATGTACCAGTATCTGGAGCGCAACGCCATCGAGGCGTTCAGCAATGTGCGCATTATCCAGAACGACACCATCACGATAACCGGCAACCGCGGCACCTACGACGGCGACACCCGCAAGGCCCGCATAACGGGCAACGTAACGCTGCGCGATCCGCGCATGACCCTCACCACCCAGCTGCTCGACTACGACCTGGCCAACAACCTGGCCTATTACAGCACCGGCGGCCATCTGCAGGACCCCAAAAACACGCTCGACAGCCAGTTCGGCTACTACAACACCGTCAGCAAAGTATTCAGCTTCAAGCGCAATGTGAAGCTGGTAACGCCCGAAAACGTTATCACGACCGATACGCTGCAGTATAACACCGTTAGCAAAGTGGCCTACTTCTTCGGCCCTACGCGCATTACGGGCAAAGACAAAAACCTGTACGCCGAAAACGGCACCTACAACACCATCACCAAAGAGGCCAACTTTGGCAGGAACGCCAAAATTGAAACACCCGAATACCTGCTCGGCGGCGACAAGCTGTTCTACAACGAGCTGACTGCCTATGGCGTGGCGACGGGCCGGGTGTCGATGATTTCCAAGAAGGACAACCTGGAAATACGGGGCGACGTGGGGCGCTACTGGCGGGCCCAGGGCCGCGCTAAAGTGTACGGTAGCCGGCCCGTGATGCGCAACATTTCGGGCAAAGACACGCTCTACCTCACGGCCGATACGCTGGTCAGCATTGAGGGTAAGCCGCCGCTTAATAAGGGTGCCGTGATTTACGCCTATAAAAAGGCGCGCATCTTTCGCGCCGATTTACAGGGCCGGGCCGACTCGCTCACCTACGACCGGCAGGACTCCGTCATCTACCTCAGCCACGATCCGGTGCTGTGGACCAAGAAAAACCAGCTGACGGCCGACTCGATGGAAATCCGGCAGCGCCGGGGTAAAATCGACCAGATGCGGCTCTATGGCCACGCTTTCAGCATCGGGCTCGACACGATTGGCAACTACAACCAAGTGAAGGGCCGCACCATGGTAGCCTACTTCGGGGAGAAGTCGATAAAAAAAATTGACGTGGTTGGCAACGCCGAGAGCCTCTACTATGCTCTTGAGGGCGACACGGCCGTATCGGGCGTCAACAAGTCGCTCTCGGCTACCATGGCCCTGCGCTTTGCCGACGACGAGCTGCAAACCATCAGTTTTATTACCAACCCCGAAGCCAAGTTCATCCCGCCCAATGAGCTGAATCCCGAGGAAGCCCGGCTCAAGGACTTCCGGTGGCGACCCGACGACCGGCCCACCCGCCGCCAGACGCTGGGCAAGCACTTTGCCTTGGCCCTGGCCAAACCGAAAAAGAAGCCCGTTCCGGTCCGCAAGTCGCCGGTCAAATCCAAGGGTAAAGCGCCGGCCAGGAAATAAGCCCGACGGTTCTGGTTTACCAGGGCTGAAGCTCTGGGCTAGTCAGGTTTTCGGCTCGGCTCCGTAGCCCAGGGCTTCAGCCCTGGGAATCTGGAACGGCCGGCTAACTACTACCAACTACTAATTTGTACCTTTGCGCCCTTATGCTGTCATTCCGTCCTGCTTTCTTTGTTCTGCTGCTGAGCGCCACGCTTCTCAGTTCCTGCTCCGGCTATCAGAAGCTGCTCAAGAGCACCGATGTGAACAAAAAGTATGAAGCTGCCATCCAGTACTACGAGAAGGAGGATTTCTTCAAGGCCGGCACGCTGCTGGAGGAACTGATTCCGCTGCTCAAGGGTCGTCCGGAGGCCGAGAAGGCGCAGTTCTACTTCGCCAACACCAACTACCGCCAGCGCAACTACACGCTGAGTGCCTACTACTTTAAAACCTTCCACGACACCTATCCTAACTCGGAGTATGCCCAGGAGGCTTATTTCATGCAGGCTAAGTCGTTGTTCAAAGATTCGCCGGAGTTTCAGCTCGACCAGACCAATACTTACACGGCGCTGGAGGTAATTCAGGAATTTCTGAATCGGTATCCCGAAAGCAAGTTCCGGCCCGAAGTGGAAAGCATGTCGCAGGAGCTGCAGAAGAAGCTGGAGAACAAGGCCTTTCTGTCGGCCAAGCTCTACTACGATCTGCGCTACTACCAGTCGGCCGTTACGGCTTTCACCAACTTCCAGCAGCAGTACCCGGCCTCGGCCTACGGCGAGCAGGCGGCTTTCCTGAAGCTCAATGCCCAGTTCGATCTGGCCACCGAATCGGTAGCCGAAAAGCAATTGGAACGCTATAACGAAACCCTGGCGTTTTACCAGAGCTTCATCGATACCTTTCCGCAGAGCAAACAGCTGAAAGACGCCGAAAAAATGTACGACAATGCCCGCGCGGCTGCCGACAAGCTGAAAGTGGCCAATACGGCCGCCGCCAAGTAAGGCTTTCCGCGCGCGGTTTCACTTAAGAACCCCGAACATTCATCATATGAAGACGCCCAACAACATCTCCGCCTCCATCGTCACCCGCAACATGTCGGATTTCACCCCCGAAACCGGCAATGTGTACGAGAGCATCGCTATTATTTCGAAGCGAGCCAACCAGCTGTCAATCAACCTGAAAGAGGAGCTCAACGGGAAGCTGGCCGAGTTTGCCACTACCGTCGATAACCTGGAGGAAGTGTTTGAAAACCGCGAGCAAATCGAGATTTCCAAGCACTACGAGCGTCTGCCCAAGCCTACCAACCTCGCCATCGAGGAGTTTCTGGAAGGCAAGGTGTATTTCAGCACGCCCGAGCAGGAAGCCGAGAAGAACGCGTAGCTTGGCTTTCCCAGCCAGCCGCAGCCTCCCTGCCATCCGGACGAATCCGGGTGGCGGGGAGGCTTTGGTGTGTAAGGTGAATGCGTACTACGCCGCCAGCCGAACTCAACTTTAACCCCGAGGCAGAATCATGCTTCGCCCAACTTCGCGTATGTCGCTACAGAGCCGGAAAATTCTGCTGGGTGTGAGTGGTAGCATTGCCGCCTACAAAGCCGCGCCACTGGTGCGCCTGCTGGTGAAAGCGGGAAGCGAAGTGCGCGTGGTGCTGACACCGGCCGCCACCGCCTTTGTTACGCCGCTCACACTGGCCACGCTTTCCAAAAACCCGGTATTGCAGGGTTTCCTGAAGGATGAGCGGGCCGGCGAATGGCACAACCACGTCGAGCTGGGCCTGTGGGCCGATGCGCTGGTGGTAGCCCCGGCCTCGGCCAACACCCTGGCACACTTGGCTGGCGGCCTCTGCGACACGCTGCTTGACGCCGTGTATCTCTCGGCCCGCTGCCCCGTGTTTGTGGCCCCGGCCATGGACCTGGATATGTACCGGCACCCGGCCACGCAGGCCAACCTGGCGCGCCTGCGCAGCTACGGCAACACGGTATGGGAGTCGCCGGCCGGCGAGCTGGCCAGCGGCCTGAGCGGCCCCGGCCGCATGCTGGAGCCCGAGGATATCGTGCGGGAACTAGAGCGGGAATTCAACCAGAAAAATTAAGAAATGCGCGTTCTGATAACGGCTGGTCCGACTTACGAACCCCTGGACCCGGTGCGGTTTCTGGGCAACCATAGCACCGGGAAAATGGGTTACGCGCTGGCCGAGGCCTTCGCCGCGGCTGGGGCCGAGGTGGCCCTCATCAGTGGGCCCACCAACCTGCCCGACCCGGCTTCCCCGCACATTCTGACCACTAGGGTGCAGACGGCCGCCGAGATGTATGCGGCCGCCACCGACGCCGCCCGGCTGGCCGACGTATGGGTGTTTGCCGCCGCCGTGGCCGACTACCGCCCGGCCGAAGTGGCCACCCAGAAAATCAAGAAAAGCGGCGAGCGGCTGACGCTGGAGCTGGTGAAAAACGTGGATATTGCCTTCGAGCTCGGAAAAACCAAGCGGCCCGAACAATTTTCGGTAGGCTTTGCGTTGGAAACAGAGAACGAGCAGGCCCACGCGCTGGGCAAGCTCGAGCGTAAGAATTTCGACCTGATTGTGCTCAACTCACTGCGCGATGCCGGGGCCGGTTTCCGCCACGATACGAATCGGGTAACTTTACTCGAAGCCGGGGGCCGCGTAACGGCGTTCGAGCTGAAATCTAAAACCGATGTCGCCCTCGATATTGCGGGCGTTGTGCTCGACCGTTTAGCCGCCCGCCATGCGTAAGTTTTCGTTGCTGTTTGTGCTGTCGTTGCTGGTGTTGCTGTGCCCCGCCCGGGCCCAGGAGCTGCAGGTGCAGGTATCCGTTTCGACCGAAAACGTAACGATTTCGGACCCGCAGCTGGTGCAGCAGTTGCGCAACGACATCCAGAATTTTCTCAACAGCCGGGCCTTCACCAACCGGGCGTACCGGCCTGAGGAGCGCATCCGCTGCCGGCTGTTCGTGGGAATCACCGAAATTCCGCAAAACGGCACCTATCGGGCCACGGTGCGCATTGTGAGCAGCCGGCCGGTGTACGGCACCGGCTACGACAGCAACGTGCTGAGTTTCGCTGACCGGGGCTGGCTGTTCAATTACTCGCCCCAAAACCCGCTTGAATACTCCGAAAACACGTTTGTCGGCAACCTTTCGTCGCTGCTGTCTTTTTATGCCTACCTGATGATTGGCTTGGACCAGGACAGCTTCGCGCCCCTGAGCGGCGGCCCGTATTACGACCGGGCCCGGCAGATTCTGACCAACGCGGCCTCCCAGAACATCACCAACGAGTCGGACCCCGGCTGGAAGGACGAGAGCAGCAACAACCGCTACTGGCTGCTCAACAACCTGCAGGACCCCCAGTTGCAGGCCTTCCGCAGCGGCATGTACGCCTACTACCGCCAGGGACTCGATATCTTCATCACCCAGCCCGAGGAGGCCCGCACCAACATGTACAAGGCGCTGCAGGAGGTGCAGAAAGCCGTGCAGCGCCGACCCGGTACGCTGTTCGCGCGGTCGTTTTTCCAGACCAAGGCCGATGAGATTTCCAACGTCTTCCGTACCAGCCCCGACCAGCAGCAGAAAATCGACCTCGTGACGCTGCTCACCGAAACTGACCCCACCAACTCCTCGAAGTACGAAACGATTCTGCGCCAGCCGTAATTTTGTTAGCTGTTAGCTGTTAGCTGTTAGCTGTTAGCTGTTAGCTGTTAGCTGTTAGTGCGGTAGGGGTGGAGCTTGTCTCCGCCTTTATATCTTTATAGCGAATTACTTCGCAACCCGAACTAGACACAAACGAAAAGTTTGCGCGCAAAAGCCACCGCAAGAGGCCGTGATGGCCTCTGGTATTGCTCTTTGCGAAAATAACTGGCATTTGACTAACCGAACTAGTAGCTTTGCTAAAGCTGCTAGCCCTGGCCGTATGATACGGGGCCGTAGCTGCACTTTTAGTAGCCACGGCCGGCGCTCCGGCCCTCACGCTTTTTCGGTATGCTGGTTGATTTACGAATTCAGAATTACGCCCTGATTGAAAAGCTGGAGATGAAACCTTCGGCCCTGCTCAACATCATTACCGGCGAAACGGGCGCCGGCAAGTCCATTATGCTGGGCGCCATCGGGCTGCTGCTCGGCAACCGCGCCGACTCGCGCATGCTCTTCGATACGGCCAAAAAGTGCGTGATTGAGGGGCACTTCGATATCAGCAGCTACCAGCTCCACGATATTTTCGAAGCGGAGGATGTGGACTACGACCAGCAGTGCATTCTGCGGCGCGAGCTGAGCCCTAATGGCAAGAGCCGGGCCTTCGTGAACGATACGCCCGTGACGCTGGAAACCCTACGCCACATCGGGGCCAACCTCATGGACATCCATTCGCAGCACGATACGCTGCTGCTCGGGGATGCCGTGTTTCAGCTGAATCTGCTGGATTTGTACGCCCATCTGGTGCCCACCCGCACCCAGTACAGCAACGCGTTCCGCCAGTACCGCAAGCTCGAAACCGACCTGCAGGCCCTGGAGGGCCAAGTGGCCCAGGCCAACAAGGAACTCGACTACCACAGTTTTCTGCTGAACGAGCTGGAAGAAGCCAGTCTCGACAATGAGCGCCAAGACGAACTGGAGCAGGAAGTAAAGGAACTGGAGCACGCCGAGGAAATCAAGTACAAACTCACCCACGCCCTGCAGAGCCTGAGCGACGGCGAATACTGCGCCACCGGCGCGCTGAAAGATGCAGCCGTACTACTGGGCCAGATTGCGCCCTACTCGGAGCCCGTAAAAGACCTGCGCCACCGCCTCGACAGCTGCCTGATTGAGCTGCGCGACATCACCGACGAAATTGAGCAGGTAGAGCGCCGCACCGAGGGCGACCCAGCCCGCATTGATGAGCTGCAGAGCCGCTTAAACGTGCTCTACAGCCTGCAGCGCAAGCACCAGGTGCGCGACGTGGTGGACCTATTGGCCGTGCGCGCCGACCTGCGCGACAAGGTCAGTTCGGTCTTCAACCTCGACAAGCAGATCAGCCGCCTGCGCCGCGATGTGGAAGCCACCCTGGCCACCGTGCAGAAGCAGGCCCTGCGCCTCTCGGAGGCCCGCCGCAAGACGTTTCCGAAGTTCGAGAAGGAGCTGGCCGCGCTGCTCACCGACCTGGGTATGCCACACGCCCGCATCGTAGTCGGCCACGAGGCCGGGGCCCCCGCCGTTAGTGGGATTGATGTGGTGAGCATCCTGTTCACGGCCAATAAAGGGGCCGAGCCCCAGACGCTGAGCAAGGCTGCCTCGGGCGGCGAGTTCTCGCGCCTCATGCTGTGCATCAAGTATATGCTGGCCGACAAAACGGCCCTGCCAACGATAGTGTTCGACGAAATAGACACCGGTATCAGCGGCGAAATTGCCCTGAAAGTAGGCCGTATGATGCAGCAGATGGCCAAGAAGCACCAGCTTATTGCCATCAGCCACCTGCCCCAGATGGCTGCCGCCGGCGACGCCCACTATTTTGTGTACAAGGAAGACCGCGCCGACCGCACCGTGAGCCGCATCCGCCAACTCAGCCAGGACGAGCGCATCCATGAAATTGCCCAGATGATTTCCGGTGCCAACCCCACCCTGCACGCCACCCAAAGCGCCCGCGAGTTGCTGGCCCTGCGCGGCGTGGAAATGGCGGGGTAGGACGGGAGCTGGGGTGAAAGAGCTGTTATGCTGAGCGAAGGCGCCTGAAGCCAGTGTCGGAGCGGAGGCGAGGCGTTGCTGCTATGGTGGTGAATCCAACACCAGGATTACCGGTGCGGTAGAGATGCTTCGGCTTCACTTCGTTCCGTTCAGCATGACGTTCTGCCGTTTTTTCGCCTTTTTTGTGGTTCCAATCTTACCTCAACTCACCTCCCTATATGGCCAGTAACCTGCTCGCGGGCAAAGTCGGTATCATTTCCGGTGCGCTCAATGAAGAATCCATTGCCTGGAAAGTAGCGCTGAAGTGCCACGCCGAGGGCGCCCGCTTCGTGCTCACCAACGCCCCGCTGGCCATGCGGATGGGCGAAATCAACAAGCTCTCGGAGCAGTGCAACGCGCCCATCATTCCGGCCGATGCCACCTCAATGGAGGACCTGGAGAAGCTGTTTTCGGGTGCCCAGGAGCACCTAGGCGGCAAGCTTGATTTTGTGCTGCACAGCATTGGCATGAGTGCCAACATCCGCAAGGGCAAGCATTATGGAGAGCTCAACTACGAGTGGTATCAGAAGACGCTCGACGTGTCGGCCCTCTCGTTTCACAAAATGCTGGCCGTGGCCGAGAAGCAGGACGCCTTCAATGAGTGGGGCTCGGCCGTAGCCCTGAGCTACATTGCCGCCCAGCGCGCCTTCCTCGACTACACCGACATGAGCCAGGCCAAGGCCATGCTCGAAAGCATTGCCCGTAGCTACGGCCAGCGCCTGGGCAAGCTCAAGAAAGTGCGCGTGAACACCATCTCGCAGTCGCCCACCAAAACCACCGCCGGCACCGGCATCAGCGGCTTCGATGCGTTCTACGAGTATGCCGAACGCCTTTCGCCCCTGGGCAACGCCCCGGCCGAAGCCTGCGCCGACTACGTGGTGAGCCTGTTCTCGGACCTGACCCGCTACGTAACCATGCAGAACCTGATGCACGACGGCGGCTTCAGCACCACCGGCATCTCGGAGGAAATCGTGGAACTGGTAATGGGTGCCAAGCACTAATCCGGTTCTTTTTTAGTAAAACAGCAATGCCCGGCCAATGTGGTCGGGCATTGCTGTTTGAGGGCTCCCAGGCTAATAAAAGTACCGGGTAAGAGCGAAAGACACTTCTTTATAATCCCTGACTTGGTTGTAACTGACCCCAGCGGCAAAACTCCCGAACAAACCACGCTTGGCGCTGCCCTGCAACTGCCAGTAGCCGGGCCAGCGCGTGGCGGTTGCGAGTACCTGCAGCTGCAATAAGTCATCAGAGAAGTAGTGTCGCAGGCCAGCGGTGTAGCCAAAACCAACAATTTCTAGTTGCTCATTATTGCGCCGCTCTTTTAGGGTGGCGTAGCCCCCGCCTACCACCAAGCTGGGCATCAGAATTGAACCAAGTCGGTAATCACTAGCTTCGACGCTGGCTGAATAAGCGTGAAAGCGGGTGTTATGTGGTGCAGCCTGCAACCATTGATAGTTGAGGCGCTCATTTAGCGTTAACCGATTACCGGGGTGCAGGGTGGGTAATCCAACTTGAACGAAGGCAGCATTATTCTCATGAAAGTTAGTTTGGTAGCTGGCTTGCAAATGGGAAACAAACGGTATATACCGGCTACGATTCATCCGGACAGTAGCTCCGAAAGGGGCATAGTGAGTACCCGAAAGCAATCCGGCCTCTAAACGTGGCTCAATCAATAAATCGCAAAGTAGCTTACTGGCTGATGACAGCGCGAAATAAGCGCTGTCGTAGAGGTGCACTTGGCGCCGCTGATGCATATAGCCAATAGAGGAAACCACTAAACTAAGCGTATCGGCTACTGAAGCCACTGGCAGCGAGAACACGCCATTGGCCCCAGTGCTGACGCCATTGGTCGTGCCGAACTGCAAAACGGTGCAGCCGGAAAGCGGTTGACCCGTTGAGCGGTCGGTGATGCGCCCGGCGACGGTGCAGGTATGGTAATCAGCAGTAAAATCAGGTAGCGTAAAGCTGATTTCATAAATCGAAGTTATTCGTACGCCAAGCAGATGCGAATCACCAGCATATTCCACACGCCGCGCATAGAAATCGGTATAGTATCATTTTAGTCTGCCTGCAAGTTGCTTTTGAAGCACCAAAGGCAATTAAAACAACTGCTGCCATTACTGCCGCCGCAGATACAGCAGCGTCGACTGGCTTGAAGGCCCGTACTTGTCGTTGATGAGGAAATAACCACCCTTATAAGCTGCCAGCCCTTCCCAGTTGAAGGTCTGGTACTCGACGGGCAGCGTCAGCAACGGTTTCCACTTGATGCCGTGGCGGGTGTAGCGCAGGCTGATGAGGCGGCTGTAGTGCTGGTAGCGGCCGGCGCTGTCCAGCACCAGGCGGGCGTTGGGGTCGGGCGAGGCCATGCGGTACACGGCATCGGAAGCGCCGTTGAAGAAGTAGTTGATGGCCGTGAACCGGCGGCGGCCAGTGGGCGTCAGGTCCGTTACCCGGAAGGGTACTGGTGGCAGTAGCACAAACCGGGAACGGGCGTCACGCAGTGCTACGGCGGAGTTGCCGCGGGCCAGGTAGTTGTACTCGAACAGCGCCAGCAACTCGCGGTTCCGATAGCTGGCCAGGGCCTCAAAACCCGCGTTGTAAGCCGAGGAGCCGTCGGGCAGCCGGGGCTTGGGCAGGGCCAGCAGGTAGCTGCTGTCAAGCTGAACGACGCTTTGGCTTTCGTCAAGCACACCCCGCACAAGGTAGCAGTTGGGAGCCGGCGTAACGGTTTCAATGGAAAAATACAGCGTGTCGCGCAGCACCGCTACCGCCTCCAGACCCTCGTATATGGGGGCGGTCCTATCGATGCGGGCCCGGGCCTGGCTGAGGCCGCGGATGGTGTATTTTCGGAAAGACAATGCGGCCGTTGAACCAGCCAGCTGCCGGTCGAGGTCGGGCAGGGCAAAGCCGTATACTTTCGCTTCGGCCTGCTCCTGAAGGCGGCTTTCTGAGAGTAGCAGCAGCTGCCCGCGGTAGGTGCAGAGTCCGGAGAACTGGTTTTCACGGTCGGCCAGCTCCGCGGGAAGCTGGATGGTGCGCGTAAGTAGTGGGCGAGTTGGCTGGGCTTGCGCAACCGTAAGGGGCAGCAGAAGCGAGCAGAAAATGAAAAACCAGTTCATAAACAGTGGCGCGTACAGAACAGCAGCCTGAAAAGCGGCTTGCCTGGGGCAGCACAAAGGTAGGGTGCCGGCAAGATGGCGGCATAGGGAGGTACGGGGCAATTGGCAGCAGTAGCGGGCTCAATAATGCGCCGGCCCACAGTCTGGGTAGCCGCTAGCCAAGCCATTTACGGGGCTGGCTAGCGGCTACCCAGACTGTAGGCCGGCGCGTTGATGATTTCGTGCAAATGCCCTACCGGGTGCCGATAGGCCCGGCATCAGTTGCGACGTCATCGGGCAGTGTTGTGCTTCGTCGGCTTTACGGAATCAAACGGTCGGTGCGGAGTTGGGTGAACAGGTCGAAGAACGAATCCTCGGTGGTCTGGTAGGCCAGGAAACCGTGCCGGCGGCTCTTGCTCATGTCGGTCATTACTTCGATGGGGCGGCCCAGGTCCAGATCGGTATGCCAGGGCGAGGCCAGGCGGCTGAGGTCGGCCTCGGCCAGATTGTGGCGGCTGGCTATATCGCGCCACACGGGGGCGTCGGCGCTCATTTCGGCTTCCAACGGATGAATGGTGCCATCGAAACCTACGGCCTCGACCCCGAACCAGGCGGCCAGGCGGGGCCACAGCCAGCTCCAGCGAAATACGTCGCCGTTCACGATGTTGAAGGCCTCATTGCGGGCCGTTTCGGCGGTGGCAGCCCAGCGCAACTGCTGGGCGATAATGCGGGCGTCGGTTACGTCGGAGAGGCCGTTCCACTGGGCCTCTGAGCCGGGCCAGCGGAAGGGTCGGCCGGTTTCGCGGCAGATGGCGGCGTACACGGCCAGCGTGGTGCCCAGGTTCATGAGGTTGCCCACGGCCTTCCCGATGATGGTGTGGGGCCGGTGGATGCTCCAGGTGAAGCCGTCGCGGGTGGCGGCGGCGTACACCTCGTCTTCCTGAGCGTAATAAAAGTTTTCGAGCGGCAGGCGGGGCTGCTCCTCGCGCAGGGGCGTGGGCGGCGGGGTACCGCCGTTCACGTAGGCTTCAAACGGCCCCAGGTAGTGCTTGAGACCGGTAACCAGCGCCACGTGCTGCACCGATTGTTGAGGGGCCAGCGCGTCGAGCAGGTTGCGAATCATCAGGGCATTGACGCGGATGTTCTCGGCCTCGGTGTCCTGGCGCATCCAAGTGGTGATGAACACGTGGGTGGGTGCGAGGCCGGCGAGAGCAGTTTCCAGGCTGGCAGGGTCGAGTAGGTCGGCGGCCACGGGCTGCAGACCAAGTACGTCGTCGGGGCGGGGCGAGCGGGACAAGCCGTAGGTGGGCCATTCGTGGGCCAGCAGCTCGCGGGCCAGGTTGCTGCCGATGATGCCGCTGGCACCGACTACTAAAGCACGGTTATTCATATTTCGGAATTTGAATTGCACGGTGTAAGCCACCGTATACGCGGTGGCAGATCTAATCAACATCTGAAACTGTCAACCGGCCCGCCGAAAAGCGGAACCGCCCGTTGCCGCCCGCTACGCCAGCTCGATGCGCTTGGGTGCCATTTCCACGGCGTAGTCCTGCATCACCTGCCGCAGAATCTGCATGTCGTGGGAGCAGCGACGGGCGAATTCCTCCCAGTTGGTGAGTGTGAGCACCGGCGGCATTTCCACGATGGCTACCACTGAATCCCAGAAGGCGTCCCAGCTCGGGCCGTACCATCCCTCAAAGCCCAACTGCTCCTTGAACAGCTGGTATAGCGCCGCTTTGGTGGTAATGCCGGTCAGGTCGAGCAATCATGGGGACGTGCGGTATGATTTTAATGCAGAGTAGCACGCGGTACTGGTGCGATTTTCAGTGCTTTCTGCTGAGATATAAAGTTAAATTCTCTTTCCTCATATTCAGTCAAGTATATTACATGAAATAAATATGATTCATGTATTTTGTTTAATTTGTTTTGTATTTCAATTGTATCTTTTTTGTATATCACAAGAATATCTATGTCATTTGCTTTATTTGGATCAACAATATATGATCCAAATAAATAGAAAAAAGCTTCTACATTGTTGCTGTTTAAATCCCATAATGCATTAGATATTTTATTTATTATATTTGTTGCTTCCATATGAAATTGAGTTCTCGAAGTAATTCTCCCCATGTTAGTAGCTTTATATTTAAAGATGAGGCAAGTTCTACTGCGTCAGATGATATTCTTCCGTTAGGATTAGATTTTAGTATACAATCGAACGAATTGTATTCCCGTATTGATTTTCTTACAGATTCAATACTTAAATCATAATCATTTAGATATATTATTATTAAATAATTGTTGTTTATTGTTGATAATTTCAATCTTCTGTTGTCAATTTTATTTATTGATCTTACTTTAGTGTGTTGCTCAAGGCCTCTTATAATAAAATTTGTTTCAGGGTCTAGATATGGCCAATTATATTCTTGATTCATAATTCTGTCAATGTCACCCATTCCCCCAATAATAACTTTGTGCTGTGTTGCTAGCTGATATGCGTCTTCCTTGACTATATAATCTTTTTTTACATTCACTATAAAATCTAATTTTTTATTTGTAATAATATCGACTACTGACGAGATATTTATTTCACTTAAGGATAATGTTGCTACTATTATGTTTTCGCCAAAATTTCTTTCTATTAATATTAAGTCGTTTTCATTGTCTTTTTTTATCGAAAAGATTCTATTATGGCCTGTTAGCTTATCGATTACCCAATTGGTTGTCCATTGTTCGGATTTCATATTTAGTCTTCAAAAATATTGTTCATTAAATTTGGAAACTGACTTCCGCTTTCTTCTACTCCATTAATGTGTTTGCCTTCAAAATCACTTACGTGAATCTTGAATAAATGAAAAATATTTTCTTCTTCATCGTTAAATAGATGGTAGTTATTTTCTAGAATGCGAAGTATTTTTTGATTATTAGGTAATATGTATTCATGTATTTTTATTTTCCATATTTTAGGTTTTGTGCTCTCGGGGTTAAATCTTTCTGCTGTGAGTGGCCCGTATATGTTGAATATAGTATTGTTTTCTTTTAATATTTTTTTTATTTCGTTTCTTGCTTCAATTCTAGTTTTATAGGAAACTATGTTAAATAAAGTATTGATTCTTTCACTGTGATATTTTTTCCATTTAGTTATTAGAATATCTGGAAATTGGTCTTCAGCTTTGTCAATTGTAGTGTGGCAGGACGGGCATAATAAGATTAAATTTGAAAAATTTCCTCTTTGTTCTGGGGTTAAATTTATTTTCGCTCTAGGTCCATCGTTATTGGCGCTGAATATATGAGCCATTTCGGCAATGTGTATTTCTTTTTCGCCAATCGATAAGAACAAGTTCTTGTTACAGCTAGGATTCTGGCAGTAGCCAGCTGAATCAGCGAAAAGATGAAGTTTTGTATGTGCATCTGGGCTAGCTTTTCCTCTAGAGCAGGACATGTTTTCAGATTCAGGTTGCTATATGTCAACAAATATATAATCTCTGTCAGCAATTACCCTGCTGTGTCGCCCAACTCATCTCCATCATCCACCAGCACGCGGGCCAACTTCTCGATGTTGAGGCTGCGGGCCGAAGCGTCGAAAATTTCGCGGTAGGTGCCGCGCAGGTCGTAGAGGTGCTCGTGGGTGCCGCTTTCCACCATGCGGCCCTGCTTCATCACGTAGATGCAGTCGGCATCCACAATCTGGGCGAGGCTGTGGGAGATGATGACCACTGTGCGGCCCTGCTTGATGGCGTCGAGCGAGTTTTTGATCTGCTCGGTGGCAATGGCGTCGAGCGAGGCGGTGGGCTCGTCGAGGAAGATGATGGGCGGGTCTTTGAGGAACAGGCGCGCAATGGCAATGCGCTGTTGCTGCCCGCCCGACAGCTGCTGAGCATCGGACTGGTAGCCTTTGGGCAGTTCCATAATCTGGTCGTGCAGGTAGGCCTGGCGGGCGGCGTGCTCCACCTGAGCCAGCGGAGCATCCATCACGCCGTAGCGGATATTCTCCTCAATGGTGCCCTTGAAAATGTGGTTTTTCTGGAGCACCAGCCCGATTTGCCGGCGCAGGGCGTGGGTGTTGTAATCGGCCAGGGGCTGGCCGTCGAGCAGCATCTGGCCGCGGTCGGGAGCGTAAAACTTGCAGAGCAGGTTGATGATGGTGCTCTTGCCGGCCCCGCTCAGGCCCACCAGGGCGGTAGTTTTGCCGGCCTTAATGGTCAGGCACACGTCGTGCAGGGCCTGGGTGCCGCCGGGGTAGGTGAAATCGACATTGCAGATATCGAACGTGCCGCGCAGGTGCGCCGGCTGCAACGGGCCGGTGGGCTCGCGGGCATCCTGGGCGTCGAGAATGTCGAAGAAGCCCTCGGAATAGGTGAGGGCGTCGTTCATCTCGTCGTAGATGCGGTGCAGCTGCCGGATGGGGGCCGATACGTTGTTGAACAGCAGAATATGGAACATGATGGCCCCGATGGTCATCTGCCCATCGAGCACTAAGTAGGCCGTCAGGATGATGATGAGCACGACGCCAATCTGCTCGGTGAAGGTTTTGAGGCCGTCGTAGCGGAAGCTGATTTTGCGGGTCTGGAGCTGGGCATCCTGCAGGTTCTGCTGGGTCTGGGTCTGCTTCTGCTCCTCATAATCCTCGCGCACAAAGCTCTTTATGACCACGGCCGAATCGATCAGATTGACTAGGCCCTGGCTGCGGGCCTCGCGCAGGCCGCGCAACGCCCGCCGGGTACCGTTGAGGCGGTCGGCCTGGCGGTAGCTGAGCCAGAAGTACACCGGCAACACCGCCACCGCTACCAGCCCCACGTACAGGTTGGCCATAAACATGACCACCAAGGCCACAATGGCGTTGGCGAACAGCGGCAGAATGTCAATGAAGAAGTTCTGCACCAGCTTCATCAGGCTCTCCACGCCCCGATCGATGCGGGTCTGGAGCTTGCCGGTCTGGTTGCCGCTGTCGGAGTAGAAGCCCAGTTGGTAGCCCAGCACCTTGTGCACCGCGTCGCGCACCAGCGTGCCCGATACGCTGATGCGGATTCGCTCGCCGTAGTAGCGCTGGCCGAACTGAATACCGGTGTTGATGACTTCCTTGGCCAGCAGAAGGCCGCTCACCAGCAGCAGCAGGTCCATGCCCTGGGCCAGTCCCTGGCCACGGTCCAGCATTCCCTGCACGGTATCCACGGTGTAGCGCAACACGAACGGGTTTACCTGGGCCGCCAACGAGCCCACCAGCGTGAGTAGCAGCGTGGCCACCACCAGCTGCCGGTAGGGCAGCACGTAGGGGTAAAGGCGCCTGATAATCTCCCAAAGACTCATGCAGCAGCGGCTAAGTGAACAGTAGCCGGTTAGACGAGCGGGGCGCGGGTGGGGTTATTCGAGATCAAGAAAAGCGCTATTGCCACTTCCGGCGAACTTCATCCAACATCTGCTGCCGGGCAACTCGTGTTTTTTCAGTTTCCGGTCCAAAATCAATGAGGTTACGGTCGAAGCGACGAAGTAAGTCTCTGTCAAGTGCCTCAGAACCCTGGGAGAAATCGGTGGTGCTGGTATTCCAGCCTTTTTGTCCCAGCCACCAACTCATATCTACTGGCCACAGAGTTTCAGCTTGCTGAGTAGGGACAGAGGCGAATAGATGTTGAGCCAGAATGTGACTGACAATTTCGTGCGGTAGTCGTACCTGATGGTTCTCTAAGTAATGCGCTAGGCCTTCGGGCCAGCAATAGCTGCCATCAGTCAGATCAGCAGCACCCATATCAGCAGCTTTGCAACCGAACCGACACCAACTATAACCCATCCAATGGGTAAGCTGCCGACCTTGGCGCAGATAGTTGATTACTTGTAGCCTTTCAGCAGAGTCCCATTTATCATCAACGAACTGAGCCGGGTCCGGTAATAAAGGCTCGAACACGCTGCGCCAGAAGCCGAAACCAACCAATGCGTCCTGATTCATGCGTAACTACTCGGTTATGAGTTTACAACTCCACCGTATAGTGGTTCACATCCTGAATACTGGCGTAAAACGGCTTTACCAGCTGAAAAAAAGCCCCAAACTCCGCACTCTTGCGCAAGCCGCTCAGGTGTCGCTCCACCGACGTCCATTTGATACGTCAGCCAAACAGCCTGAAGCTACCCTTTCCGCTCCGGTTTCTTCAGAAACGAAATGAGGGCCGGGAAGTAGTGCATAAGGAAAGAAGGGAAAAGGAGCGGAACTACCTGCCGCACCACGCGGCAGGGCGGGTGAAGATGCGGAAAATTGCGCGTTCCGTTTCGGCTGATAGGCAGCACTGGGCTGGTGAATGGGGCATCGGGCCCGCGCCACCGGCCGGTTGCAACGCCACCGTTATTTTTGGGTTATTGGGCTGCTCATTCACCTTCCAACCTTTCCTGCTTATGCTGCACACGTTCCGTTTCCTGCTGCTGGCCGGCGCCCTGGCCGTTGCCACGCCCTCATTGGCTCAGTCTTCGGGAGGTACCAAGGCCGACCCGGCCCTGCTCGCCAAAATCAAAGACGAAGGCCTGAACCGGTCCAAGGTGATGGAAACGGCTTTTTACCTAACCGACGTGAGCGGCCCGCGCCTGGCGGGCTCCGACGGCCTGACCCGCGCCAACGAGTGGACCCGCAAGCAGCTCGCCGACTGGGGCCTCACCAAGGCCACCATCGAACCCTGGGGCACTTTCGGCCGCGGCTGGGATATTGATAAGTCGTACCTGGCCATGACGGCCCCCTACTACCACGCCCTCATCGGGGCCCCCAAGGCCTGGACGCCCGGCACCAACGGCGCGCTTAAAAAGCGGGTGATGGTAGTGAAGGCCGCTTCCGAGGCCGATCTAGACAAGTACAAGGGCCAGCTGCGCGACAAAATTGTGCTGCTCGACGTGGCCAACCCGCCCACGCCCTCCTTTGAGCCCGATGCCCGCCGCCACACCGACGAGGCGCTGCAAAAGATGGCCGATTTCAAGCTGGAAGCCCCCACCGCCACGCCCAAGCTCGCCGACCCCAAGGCCGATGAGCAGCTGAAAAACCGCCGCGCCCAGTTCGCCCTGCGCACCAAGCTGCTCGAACTGGTGCAGGCCGAAGGTGCGGCCGCCATCCTGAGCACCCGCGGCGGCTCCGACGGTACGTTCTTCACCTCCAACGGTGCCCCCTATGCTGTGGACGCCAAGCCCGTGCTGCCCGAAATAGAAATGGCGCCCGAAGACCTGCTGCGCCTCATCCGCCTCGCCGACGCCGGCCTGCCGGTGGAAGTGGAAATGGAAACCCGCACCCGCTTCCAGGACAAAGACCTGCAGGGCTACAACGTGGTGGCCGAAATTGCCGGCACCGACCGCAGGCTCAAAAGCGAGGTGGTTATGATTGGCGCCCACATCGACTCGTGGCACGCCGCCACCGGCGCCACCGACAACGCCGCCGGCGTGGCCGTGATGATGGAGGCCATGCGCCTGCTGAAAGCCGCCGGCGTGCAGCCGCGCCGTACCATCCGCATTGCGCTGTGGGGCGAGGAGGAGCAGGGCCTATTTGGCTCGCGGGGCTACGTGAAAAACCACTTCGCCGACCCCGCCACCATGAAGCTGCTGCCCGACCACGAGAAGCTGGCCGCCTACTTCAACCTCGACAACGGAGCGGGTAAAATACGCGGCATCTATGCCCAGGGCAACGAGGCCGCCGCGCCTATTTTTGCCGATTGGCTGAAACCCTTTGCTGATATGGGCGCCACTACGGTCACGCTGCGCAACACCGGCGGCACCGACCACCTTTCCTTCGACGCCGTGGGCCTGCCGGGCTTCCAGTTCATCCAGGACCCGCTCGACTACGGTACCCGCACCCACCACACCAACATGGACACCTACGAGCGCCTGCCCGCCGACGACCTCAAGCAGGCCGCCGTGGTAGTCGCCTCGTTCGTGTACCAGGCCGCCATGCGCGACGCCAAGCTGCCCCGCAAAGCCCTGCCCGTGGTTAAGACCGTTGGCCAACTGTAGGCTGGTGGCGAAAGCCCGGCTACGGCACGTTTTCGGCTCCGGCGGCCGATTAGGCCCAACCCACTATCTTCGGCCCAACTGCCACCTGTTTTCGCGGCACCTGGAGGCAAAAATCCGCGCCAAGGCCGACCTGGAAAATGCCCGCACCGCCGTGGCCACCGCCCGCACCCTCAAAAACGCCGCCGAACTCATGAAAGACGACGATAGTATTCGCTTCTTCCAGTACCTGGAAACCATCACCAAAATCGCCGCCAAAGGCAAGCATACGTTCCTGGTTGGCGACTTCCCGGCGTTGCCGAAGGGGTAAGGCTGACGTGTAGAGAGAGAACAGACCGCTGCCTAAACGGGACTAACATGAAGCAAGGTGATATAATCTTTACAGCAAGCAATGTGTATTATGGCTGGGCTATTTTCGACCTAACGATAAGTCAGGCTGAAATCAAGGTTCACAGTCACCTCTCGGGAGATACCGACATGTGGCAGACGTTTGGTCAGCAATTGCAGTCATTCCCGCAGCATGCGGCGGCCCGGATTATTTTTGAGTCACAGTTAGAAAATTATCTGCTGTTAGAGGCTTACTGTTACGACGCCATGGGCCACACGGCTCTGCGCGTGGTAACAGATAATAAAGCGGAGGACCCGCATCGGCGGCGGTCTGAATTTTCGCTGCCCGCCGAGGTAGCTTCCCTCAACCATTTGGGTCGCCTGCTGGCTAACTGGCAGGTTGCGGATAACACTGTAATACTATGGCAAGCCCAAACGAGTTGATAAAACCCCACCTTCACGCTCTGTGCCTGGCCTACGTGCAGGAGCGCATGGACGCCATCCAGGCGGCCATCAACGCGGCCCAGGAATCGGCCAATTCCGAAACCAAGAGTAGCGCCGGCGACAAGTACGAAACCGGCCGTGCCATGGCCCAGAATGAGCGCGACCGCAACCTGGTGCAGCTCCAGCAGGCCCGCCAGCTGCTGGCGGAGCTACTGCGCATCGACCCTGCCTTGCCCTGCGACGCGGTGCGCCCCGGGGCGCTGGTGCAAACTTCTATGGGCTGGTTCTACCTCGGCGTGAGTGCCGGCAAGCTGCTGCTGGAGGGCACCGACTACTTCGCCGTATCGGCCGCCGCGCCGGTAGCGGCGGCGTTGGCCGGCAAGCGGGCGGGCGAATCTGCCGCGTTCAACGGGAAAACAGTACTTATTACAGCTGTTAGCTGAGGGCTGTTAGCTTCCCGTCAAAAGAGCCATTCGAATCAATAAAAAAGGATTTCGCACTCAATCGAGTACGGAATCCTTTTCGTTTTTTCAGCTAACAGCTAACAGCTAACAGCTAACAGCTAACAGCTAAATTTTGAGGCCGGCTATGCCCCGGATATTGAGGCGGACGAAGTTGCGGATGCGCTCGAAACGGCCGCGGGCTTCGTCCAGCTCCTCATCGGGCTCCAGCTGGCTGGGGCGCTGGGTGTCGAGCAGGGCAAAAACTGTTTCGGCCAGGTCGAGGTAACCCAGAATCATGAGCAGCAGCAGTTTCTTGTCGTCTTCGGCGTAGCCCTTGGTGCGGATGGCCTTTACCAAGGTGTCGAGTTGGGTAGTTTCGTCCACGAAAAGGTCGCGCAATACGGCCCGCTGGTGCTGGTAGTCGAGCAGCTGCTGAGGCGTGGCGGCTGAGGCCGGGAACGGGAATGTTGCGGTGAAGCGGGTGGCGGCGCGGTAGTCGGTTTCGGCGGCGTAAATTGTCGTCAGGTGCTTCTGCAGACTGGCCCACAGGCCGGCGCGGGCTTTATCGAAGGCGGCAGAATCGGGGGCGGCGGGAGTGCTCACGGCAGGAGGGAGGGTAGTGGAAGCCCAAAGTACGCGGTTTTGAGTGGCGGGGGTGAAAACGTGCCGTTCAAGCCGCCGGAAGCTGTAGTTTTGCTGAACCCGTTTGTCATCCTTCGTCTGGTGTCTGCTTGCGAAGGACAACAAATGGGTTATCCGAATTCAACCCCGCCCATGCTCCCCGAAATCCCCAAGCGCGTTGCCCTGCTCGGCTCTACCGGCTCCATCGGCACCCAGGCCCTCGACGTGCTCCGCGCCCAGCCGGGCCGCTTCGTCGTGTCGGCCCTCTCAGCCCAGTCCAACACCGATTTGCTGGTGGCCCAGGCCCGCGAGTTTCGGCCTGCTGCGGTGGTTATCGGCGACGAAACCAAGTACGCCCAGGTGCGTGAGGCCCTGGCCAATCAGCCCGAAACCGAAGTACTGGCCGGCGCCGAAGCCCTGGCCGAAGTAGCCGGCCGGCCCGATACCGATGTGGTGCTGACGGCCATGGTGGGCTACGCCGGACTGCTGCCCACGGTGGCCGCCATTAAGGCCGGCCACGATATTGCCCTGGCCAACAAGGAAACCCTGGTGGTAGCCGGCCAGCTGATAACGGAGCTGGTGCGCGAGCACGGCGTAAAGCTGCTGCCCGTCGATTCGGAGCACTCGGCCATTTTCCAGTGCCTGGTAGGGGAGGAGCAGAACCCGATTGAGAAAATCATTCTCACGGCTTCGGGCGGACCGTTTCGGGGCCGCAGCCGGGCACAGCTGGCCCAGGTAACCCGCGCCCAGGCCCTCAAGCATCCCAACTGGGATATGGGCGCCAAAATCACCATCGACTCTGCCTCCCTCATGAACAAGGGCCTGGAAGTCATCGAAGCCAAGTGGCTGTTCGGCCTCCGCAACGAGCAGGTGGAGGTCATCGTGCATCCGCAGAGCATCATTCACTCGCTGGTGCAGTTCGAGGATGGCTCGCTGAAGGCCCAGTTGGGCCTGCCCGACATGAAGCTGCCCATTCAGTACGCGCTGGGCTACCCGCAGCGGCTGCCCAACGAGTTTCCCCGCTTCAGCTTCCTCGACTACCCGCAACTGACGTTTGAGGCCGCCGATACTACCGCTTTCCGCAACCTCGGGCTAGCCTTCGAGGCCATGCGCCGGGGCGGCAATGCGCCCTGCATCCTCAACGCGGCTAACGAAATAGCTGTGGCCGCCTTCCTGCGCGACGAAATCGGCTTCCTGCAGATGTCGGAGGTAGTAGAAACCAGCCTCGCGCGGGTTTCGTACCTTGCCGCTCCAACCCTCGCCGACTACGTGGCCACCGACCAGGAAACGCGCCGCGTGGCCACCGAACTGCTCCAAACTGCGCGCGCCTGACAGGCTGGCCGGAATCGGACGAACCACGGGCCGCGGCGCGTTGTTTGTTGGGCTGCGGATGAGAACGGAAGAAAAAAGAACGTCATGTTGAGCGAAGGCACAAGCCGGAGTAGAAGCATCTCTACCACCATGCCAACCCTGCCGCTTGCAACGAAGCGGCAGAGATGCTTCGACTCCGCTCCGCTTTACTCAGCATGACGTTCTGTTAAGCACCCGCTTCCCATCACCTTTCACCTCATCACCTAATAAATACCCCCTTTGGAAGGATTAATCATGGCTGGCAACCTGTTGCTGGGCCTTTCGCTCCTGGTGGGCCTGCACGAGTTCGGACACTTCGCGGCCGCCAAATACTTTAAAATCCGGGTCGATAAGTTTTACATCTTCTTCGACTTCCTGTTTCCGCTGCCCGGGGTAATGAATTTCGCCCTGTTCAAAAAGAAAATCGGCGAGACGGAATACGGCCTGGGCTGGTTCCCGCTGGGCGGCTACGTGGCCATCCACGGCATGGTCGATGAAACCCAGGACGCGGCCAGCCTCGCCGCCGAGCCGGCCCCCGACGAGTTCCGTTCGAAGCCGGCCTGGCAGCGCCTGATTGTGATGCTGGGCGGCATTATCATGAACGTGCTAACCGGCATCGTCATCTTCACGCTGCTCACCTTCAGCTACGGCCAGAGCTATCTGCCGGCCTCGGAGGTGCGCTACGGCATTGTGCCCAGTGAGCTGGGCCAGGAAATGGGCTTCCGCGAAGGCGACAAAATCGTGAAAATCAACGGCCGGCCCTTCGACGATTTCAGCGACGTGTACAGCCCCGACGTGATTTTGGGCTCCAACGCCTACTACACCGTTGACCGCGCCGGCCAACTGGTGGACGTGCCCGTACCCAACGACTTCATGGACCGCCTCGCCGACGAAGGCGAGCAGCGTTTCGTGCAACCCCTCGACCCTTTTGTGGTGGACCAGGTAGTGTCCGGTAGCCCCGCCTCCAAAGCTGGCCTGCTGCCCCAAGACCGTATCCTGACCGTGGGCAGCGCGCCCATCCGCTTCTTCCCCGAGTTGCAGAAAGCCCTCAAGGACCAGGCCGGCAAACCAGTGGTGGTACGCGTGGAGCGCGCCGGCCAGCCGATGAATCTGAACGTGAACGTGGATGAGGACGGCAAAATTGGTTTCCTGCCCAAGTCGCTGCTCAAGTTTGAAACCCGCAACTACGGGCTGCTGGAGGCCGTGCCGGTGGGTACCAAGCAGGCCTTCGGTGTCGTAACGACCCAGATGAAGGCTTTCGGTAAAATTTTCCGTGGCGAAGCCTCGTTCCGTAAGTCGGTGGGCGGGCCCATCGAAATTGCCCAGCAGTACGGCGGCACCTGGGACTGGCTCCGGTTCTGGACGCTGACCGGTTTGCTCTCGATGGTGCTGGCCTTCATGAACCTGCTGCCCATCCCGGCCCTCGACGGCGGCCACGTTGTGTTTCTGCTCTACGAAATGGTGGCCGGCCGCAAGCCTTCCGATGCGTTCATGGAAAACGCTCAGAAGGTAGGTATGATGATTATTCTGGGCCTGATGGCCTTCACGCTCATCATCAACCCGCTCATCAAAGCCTTTGGAAACTAGGATTGACTTAGTGGACTGAAAAGCCGTGCTGTCCGCTGGGATGGCACGGCTTTTTCTTGCGCTGTATCTTTCACGCAGTGTTTCGCAGTGTTTCGCGGTGGATGACGCCGTGTAGCGCAGTGGCTGCTCACGGCGAGCCACTGCGCTACCCACCGCGAAACGCTGCGTGAAACAACTCTCCCAACTCATGCCCAGACTCTTCCGAATTCTGCCGCTCCTGCTCCTCATCAGCCTCGCGGCCTGGGCGCACACCTACCACACCAGCCTGATGGAGGTGCGGTTCAACCCCGAAAAACAGCGGCTCGAAATAGCCCTCAAAGTCTTCACCGACGACCTGGAGGCCGCGCTTTCCCAGGGCCAGCCCGCGCCCCACGTCATCGACCGGCTCTCCCGCGCCCAGCTCGACCCGCTGCTGCTAAGCCTGTTGCGCCGCGAGGTGCAGCTTAGCACAAAGGCCGGCCGCCTGCTGCCGCTCACGCTGGTAGGCCTGCAAAAAGAAACCGACTCGCACTGGCTGTTCTTCACGGCTCCGCTGCCAGCTAATGCCACCGGCGTCATGCTTCGCCAGCGCCTGCTGCTCACCATCTTCCCCGATCAGATGAACCTGGTCAACCTCAGCGCCGGCAAGCAGAAGGAAAGCTTCCTGTTTCGCAATGGCCACGAGGAGCAGGAGTTGAGTTGGTAGCACCTCACCCCCTAGCCCCCTCTCCACAAAAAGGAGAGGGGGAACTAGACGCTAATTTCTAGTCTAGTTGTGGCTGCTCTAATTTCAAAGAGCTAAAAACTAATCCCCCCTCTCCTTTTTGTGGAGAGGGGGTTAGGGGGTGAGGTGCTACCACCCGTCGTCCCCACCCGCGGGTTTGGGCGCGGGTTGGTCGGTAGGAGCCGGGTCGGCTTTGAACTCCTCGTCGCCGGCGGGCTTGATAACGCGGAACTCTACGCGGCGGTTGGTACGCGCGTCTTCCCTGGTTTTCTCCTCCTTTAGGGGCTTTTCGCTGCCGTAGCCCATACTCTCGACGCGGTTGGGTGGTAGCTTGCCCTTCTGCTCGATGTAGCGGCGAATGGCTTCGGCCCGGTCCTGCGACAGTTTGAGGTTGAAATCCAGGTCACCCCGGCTGTCGGTGTGGCCCGCAATGTTGAGCCGGAACGTGGGGTGGTCAACCATAAAGGTGGCAATCCGGTCGAGGGTGGGGTGCATAGCCGGCCGGATGGTTGCCTTATCCTGGTCGAACTCGATGTTCTGAAACACCATCGGCAGCTGGTAGTCGATGGCGTTAGTCATCAGGCTGAGCACGGTGTCGCCCTTGAGCGCGAAGCTTTTCTCCACGCTGAAAAAGTTGGGGCTCTGGATAAGCATGACGTAGTGCGCGCCTTCCATCAGATCGAAATCGAAGCTGCCATCGTCGCGCAGGTACTTACTGGCCACCTCAATGCCGTTATCGGTATCGATGATGCTGACCAGGCCGTTGAGGGGCTTGCGGCTCACCGAGTCGATGAGCGAGCCCTCGACGTGGGTGGTGGCGGTGGGTTGGGCCTCCATCGGTAGCGGGAAGGAGTAGAGGTCCAGGTTCTTCATGTCGGTCTGCTCAGAGCGGGCGTAATACAGGTTTTTCGAGTCGGCGTCGATGGTGAAGTAGTACTCCGAGCCTTTGCCGTTCACCAGCGGCCCGATGTTGATGGGTTCCTGCCAGCGGCCCCGCGTGCGGTAGGTTTTATAGATGTCGAAGTCGCCAAAGTTCAGCAGTTGGCCCCGCGAGCTGAAGTACAGCACATGGTAGAGTGGGTGGTAAAACGGGCTCACCTCACTCTCGCGGGTGTTTACTACGGGTCCCATGTTCTGGGCCGCCGTCCACTGTCCCGCCTTGTTCTTCACGGTAAACCAGATATCCGACAGCCCGAAACCGCCGAGCCGGTCGGAGGCGAAATACAGCGTGTCTTCGCCCGGCGAAAGGGTCGGCTGCGAGTCCCAGGCCGGCGAATTTACGTGGGGTCCCAGGCTTTTGGGCATGCTCCACTTGCCGGCTTCGAAGGTAGCCTCGTACAGGTCGCAATTACCTTGGCAGGTGGGGCACTCGCAACGGGCGAAGTACAGCGTTTTGCCATCCTTGGTAATGCAGGCCGAGCCCTCGTTGTAGGGCGAGTTGATGGGCTTGGGCAGGGCCTCCGCTTCGGTCCAGGCCCCGTTTTCGAAGCGCGACTGGTAGATGTCCTCATCGGAAACCTCCTGCAGGCGGCCGCGGGTTTTGCGCTTCGAGGTGAAGTAAAGCAGGTCGGCATCGGCGTTGAGCGTGGGGCCGTAATCCTCCTTTTTCGAGTTGATGGCGTCGCCCATGCTGGTGTACACGCCCTTGGGCGGCCGGAACGTAGCAATGCTCTTGCGGTACTCCACCAGTTCGTAGTACTTTTTGAGGGGCACGTACAACTCCGTTTCCTTCTGTTCGAGCGAGTCGTAGTACTGCTGCACCTTGGTTAGGCTCTGGCGGCGGTGCTTGAGGGCCAACCGGAAGTAGGCACGGGCCCGCTGCTCGTCGCCGGCCTTGTCCCAGAGCTGGCCCAGCCGCCACAGCATCTGCGTATCGCGGTAGAAATTCTCGGTGCCGAACTGGCCCACGTAGGTTTCGAGCAGGTTGCGGGCCGCGGGCCAGTTTTTGCGCTTTTCGGCCTGCTGAATAGCACGCAGGGCTTTTTTGTCGCGGAAATACGCCAGCCGGTTCACGTTCGGAAACAGCGGCGTGGCATCGGGCCGGGCCCGCAGCTGGCGGATAACTTTGGCCGACAGGGGCCGCTGGGCGTAGGTCGGCGCCTTCTGCTGAGCCACCACGGGCAACGGCACCCCAAAGCCTAGCAGCAGCGCGCCAACCAGGCATAAAATCACAAATCGAGGCATAATTGGCGTGGCCCTGACAATAATTAGTGGGCCGGGGTCAAAAATAGGAAAATTTCGATGTGGATGATAACGCAATTTTCAGTTGCGTGCCTAGATGAACGAGCCGCCTTTGTTCTGCCGATGTGGCAAAGGTTGGCCGTGGCACGGCACTTGCCCAAGTTGTACCTTGGGTCCGGCTCCGCCGTAAAGGAGCCCTGGTTCGGGGGCTAAGCCTGTCATTGTGGCACCCGGACTCCCTTTTTTGCCCGTCTTTCTACCTCGCATGAGTTATTCAACCCCGCTTAACGCTTCTTTATCCTCGTTACTGCTGATGACCGACGACTCCACCGAAATGGTATCCATTGTGGCCGCCGACCCCGACCAGCCCCTGCCCCCCGGCGAACAGCCCGAGGTGCTGCCGCTGCTGCCGGTGCGCAACACGGTGCTGTTTCCGGGTGTGGTGCTGCCGGTTACGGTAACGCGCAAAAAGAGCATCCGGCTGGTGCGTAAGGCCTACAAAGGCAATAAGCTAATCGGTGTGGTGGCCCAGAAAAACGGCCAGTCCGACGACCCCGCGCTGGCCGATATGTACCAGGTAGGCACGCTGGCCCGCATTCTGAAAATGCTGGTGCTGCCCGATGGTAATACGACCATCATCATCCAGGGTCAGTCGCGCTTCCGCATCGAGGAGGAAGTGCAGACGACGCCTTACCTTACGGCCCGCGTCAGCTACGCACCGGAGGCCTTTCCGGCCAAAAGCTCCAAGAGCCTCAAGGCGCTGGTGTCGTCGCTCAAGGAGGCGGCCTCGCGCATGCTCAAGCTGAACCCCGAAATTCCGCAGGAAGCCCAGGTGGCGCTTGATAATATTGAGTCGCCGGCTTTCCTGACGCACTTTTTGTCGTCTAACCTCAATGTGGAGGTGAGCGTGAAACAGCAGCTACTCGAAACCAACGACGGCGTGGAGCGCGGCACCAAGCTGCTGGAGCTGATGCTCAAGGAGATTCAGCACCTCGAAATCAAGCGCGAAATCCACACCAAGGTCCACACCGACATTGACCAGCAGCAGCGCGACTACTTCCTGCGCCAGCAGATAAAAGTGTTGCAGGACGAGCTGGGCTTCGACGGGCCCGAGCAGGACGCCGACAAGCTGCGCCAGCGGGCCAAGGGCAAAAAGTGGCCCGAAGCCGTGGCCAAGCACTTCGAGAAGGAGCTCGATAAACTCAGCCGCCTCAACCCCCAGGCCGCCGAGTATCCCATCAGCGTGAATTACGTGGAGTACCTGCTCGATTTGCCCTGGGGCGAGTACACCAAGGACAACTTCAACCTCAAACGCACCCAGCGCATCCTCGACCAGGACCATTACGGGATGGAGAAGGTGAAGGCCCGCATCATCGAGTACCTGGCCGTGCTCAAGTTGAAGAACGACCTGAAAGCGCCGATTCTATGTCTGTACGGCCCGCCCGGTGTGGGCAAAACCAGCCTCGGCAAATCTATTGCCAAGGCGTTGGGCCGCAAGTACGCCCGCCTGAGTCTGGGTGGCGTGCGCGACGAGGCCGAAATCCGGGGGCACCGCAAAACCTACGTGGGGGCCATGCCCGGCCGCATTATCGCCCAGATCAAGAAGGCCGGCGCCGCCAACCCGGTTATCGTGCTCGATGAAATCGACAAGCTGGCCTCCGACTTCCGCGGCGACCCCAGCTCGGCGCTACTCGAAGTACTAGACCCCGAGCAGAACTCGACCTTCACCGACAACTACCTGGAGGTGGAGTACGACCTGAGCCGGGTGCTGTTCATTGCCACTGCCAACTCGCTCGACACCATTCAGCCTGCCCTGCGCGACCGAATGGAAATCATCGACCTGACGGGCTACACGCTGGAGGAGAAAAGCCAGATTGCCAAGAAGCACCTCTGGCCCAAGCTGCTCGAAGAGCACGGCCTTGGCCCCAAAGACGCCAGCGTGAGCACCGCCGCTCTGCAGCGCGTGATTGATGATTACACCCGCGAAAGCGGCGTGCGGAGCCTGGAGCGCAAGCTCGGCGGACTGGTACGCAACGTGGCCAAGAGCAAGGCGATGGAGGAAAGCTACCCCGCCACGCTGCAGCCCGCCGACGTGCAGCGCATTCTGGGCGCGCCCATTTTCGACCGGGACCAGTACCAAGACAACGAAACGGCCGGCGTAGTTACGGGCCTGGCCTGGACCAGCGTGGGCGGTGACATTCTGTTCATTGAGAGCCTGCTGAGCCGGGGCCGGGGCAAACTCACGCTCTCGGGCCAGCTCGGCGACGTGATGAAGGAATCGGCCGTAACGGCGCTCAGCTACCTGCGCAGCCGGGCCGACGAGCTGGACATCGACTACCGCCTTTTCGATCAGTACGACCTGCACATTCACTTCCCCGAGGGCGCCGTGCCCAAAGATGGCCCCAGCGCCGGCATTGCCATTTTCACGAGCATTGCCTCGGTGTTCACGCAGCGCAAAATCCGCAGCCACTTGGCCATGACGGGCGAAATAACTCTGCGTGGCAAGGTGCTGCCGGTGGGCGGCATCAAGGAGAAAATCCTGGCCGCTCGCCGCGCCGGCATCAAGGACATCATCCTCTGCCCCAAAAACCGCAAGGACATCGACGAAATAGCCCCTCACTACCTCCAAGGCCTCACCATCCACTACGCCGACCGCGTGGACGATGTGCTGCGTGTGGCTTTGCTGGACGAGCAAGTGGCGCACCCCATGAAGCTGGTGGTGCGCGACGAAGCGCCCGCGCCGTTGGGTCCGAGCGTGGAGGTGCAGTGATTTAATTAGTAATTAATAATGAGTAATTAAGAATTGAAAAGGCGCGGAAATGACGGGCAGCACGTTCAGGTAGCCACATTGAGTTATCTTGCAAAGGGTACTCGGTTCAAGCTAAGAAGATAGACCTTGCTTGTTTCAAGGTCCCTTATCTTGACTGTCGCCCAACTTCCAATCTGTCATAATTCGCTGGTTCAGTCTGAGCAATTCTTAATTATTCATTCCTAATTACTAATTAAAAAGATGCTCCTACGCCGCACCGCCGTTATTTTTGCCACTTCGGGCCTGACGCTGGGCGCGGCGCAGGCCCAGATTGGGGGCCAGCGGGCCTTCTCGTTTCTGAACCTGCCCGTTAGTGCCAAGCTGGCCGGGCTGGGCGGTGTCAATACGTCGTCGCGGGATGCCGATGGCACTATGCTCTATGCCAACCCGGCCCTGCTCAACGCCGATATGGACGGCCGGCTGGCCCTGGGCTTCGTCGATTATCTGGCCGACATCAAGCAGAGTACCGCCGTATACGTGTTCAACACGGCCAAAGCCGGCCGGGTAGGAGTGGGGCTGACCTACCTCAACTACGGCGACTTCGAGCAGTTTGACCCGGCAGGCAACTCGCTGGGCCGATTTACGGTGAACGAGTATGCGTTGAGTTTGTCCGACTCCTACACCTCGGGCGTGTTCACGCTGGGCGGCACACTGAAGCTGGCCGGCTCGGGCATTGCCGGCAACCATTCCTATGCCGCCCTGGCCGATGTGGGCGGCCTGTTCAAGCACCCCACCCAGGATTTCACGGTGGGTTTGGTGGTGCGTAACGCCGGCGTGCAGCTCAAAGCCTACGATGGTGCCGACCGGGAGCCCATGCCCTTCGATGTGGAGCTGGGCGCGTCCATCAAGCCCGAGCATCTGCCATTCCGCTTCTCGCTGGCGGCCCACCACCTGCAGCAGCTCGATATTGTGTACCTCGACCCCAGCCAGCGTGGTCAGATTGACGAAAATGGGACTGAGGTGAAGCCCAAAAAGACCCTGGGCGACAAGTTGGCGCGGCACTTCGTGGTGGGCGGCGAGTTGCTGCTGAGCAAAAACCTGAACGTACGGGTGGGCTACAACCACCTACAGCGCCGCGAGTTGCGCCTCGATAATGCGGCTGGTGGGGCAGGCTTTTCGTTCGGGCTGATGCTACGCATCAGCCAGTTTCAGTTCGACTACACCCACGCTGGCTATCATGCTTCTGGAGGTGCCAACTACTTCACCGTCGCCCGCAACCTCGACTCGCTGTTCAAGAAACAGCCCTAGCAGTTGGCTGTTGTCTGTAAAGTCATCCTGGGCATTCCGTTCAACCTGCGGAATACTCAGGACAACAAATTACTATATCAGCCTTTCCTCCAAACAGTAGCTCCATACATGCTTGAATCCGCGGAATTTTTGACCCCGGCCCAGATTGTGGCCGAACTTGATAAGTACATTATCGGCCAGCACGAAGCCAAGCGCCACGTGGCCATTGCCCTGCGCAACCGCTGGCGCCGCCTGCGTGCCGCCCCCGAAATGCGCGACGAAATCGTGCCCAATAACATCCTCATGATTGGCTCGACCGGCGTGGGTAAAACCGAAATTGCCCGCCGCCTGGCCGGTATTTCCGGCTCGCCCTTCGTGAAGGTGGAGGCCTCCAAGTTCACGGAAGTTGGCTACGTGGGCCGCGACGTGGAGAGCATGGTGCGCGACTTGGTAGAGCAGTCGGTGAACATGGTGAAAACCCGCCGCAAGGAAGAAGTGAAAGTCCGGGCCGCGCAAATTGTGGAGGAAGTTATTCTCGACATCCTGATTCCGCCCGTAACCGGCGCGACTGGTGCGGCTCCTAAGCCGGCTCTTGGTTTCCCCACCACCACGGCCCCCGGCGAGGTGCCCGACTCCGACCAGGAGCTCAACGAGCGCACCCGCGAGCGGTTCCGCGAGAAAATCCGCAACGGGGAGCTCGACGACCGTAAAATTGAGATTCAGGTGCAGCAGGGCGGCGGCGGCATCAGCGTAATGGGCGGCGCGCCCGGCGGCATGGATGAGGCCAGCATGGCCGGCATCCAGGATATGCTGGGCTCGATGATGCCCAAGAAAACCCGCAAGCGCAAAGTAACCGTGGCCGAGGCCCGCAAGCTGCTGCTCGACGAGGAAGCTGCCAAGCTCATCGACATGGACGAGGTAAAGGACGAGGCCGTGCGCCACGCCGAAAACTCGGGCATCATCTTCATCGACGAAATCGATAAGGTAGCCAGTAAGAGCAGCAAGGGCGGTGGCGGCCCCGACGTAAGCCGAGAGGGTGTGCAGCGCGACCTGCTACCCATCGTGGAGGGTTCGGCCGTGAGCACCAAGTACGGTATCGTGAACACCGACCACATTCTGTTCATTGCCGCCGGTGCCTTCCACGTCGCCAAACCATCCGACCTCATTCCCGAGCTGCAGGGGCGTTTCCCCATCCGCGTCGAGCTGCAAAGCCTGACCAAGAGTGACTTCTACCAGATTCTCAAGGACCCTAAAAATGCCCTCACCAAGCAGTACGAGGCACTGTTGCAGGCGGAAGACGTGGAGCTGACCTTCGACGACGAGGCCCTCGAACGCCTGGCCGAAATTGCCTTTGAGGTGAACAGCGAAGTCGAAAATATCGGTGCCCGGCGCCTGCATACCGTTATGAGCCGTTTGCTCAACGACATCCTCTTCGATGTGCCCGACAAAATCGGCGCCCACGCCCGCATCCTCATCGACCGCGCTTTGGTTGAGGAACGGCTCAATGACATGGTGCGTAACCGCGACCTGAGCCAGTATATCCTCTGATTTGCTTGGCAGGTGCAGGTTGTTTGACAACCGCATCTTTTTGCTGAAATAACGAGTGCCGTTCAACAGATGCCTAACTCACCGCGTAACACCTGCGGAGGGTAATGCCTGTTGAACGGCACTTGCTCTTTCACCACCTCATTATCCCACCTCATGCATTACTACCTCATTACCGGGGCCAGCCGGGGCCTGGGCCGGGCACTGGCCGAAGCCGCACTGGCGATGCCCAACACCGCCGTTGTTGGCATATGTCGCCACGCCACCATCAAGCACGAGCGATACCAGCACCAGCCCCTCGATCTATCGGACTTGGCAGCCGTCCAGCACAACCTGCACAAAGTCTTTGCCCGCTTCCCTGATGCTACTAGCCTCACGCTCATCAATAACGCCGCTGTGTTGGGCGAAATCGGCTATCTGGGCGAGCAGCCCAACGAACATTTTGAGTTCGTGTTCGATGTAAATCTGCTGGCCCCGGCCATGCTGATGAACACTTTTCTGAGTGCTTATCAAGGGCGCGATTTGCCGCGCACTATTCTCAACATTAGTAGCGGTGCTGCCCAGCGGGCCGTCGATGGGTGGGGCGCTTACTCTGCCTCCAAAGCTGCCCTCGATGCCCTCTCGCGCACGGCCCAGAAAGAGCAGGAACTGCGCGGTAGCGGCGTCTGGATCCGCAGCCTCTCGCCTGGCATTCTCGATACGCCCATGCAGGAGCATATCCGTTCAGCCGACGCCCAACACTTCAGCGAAGCCGCCAGATTTGCGGACCTGTATGAAGAGGGGAAATTAGCACAGCCAGTTGAAGTAGCAGAAAAAATCATTGGCTGGCTTGAAAAGGGAGAATTGGGGAGTGAGGTAGTGATGCCTTTACCAGGAGTTTGAAGCCCTGTTGATTATAATGATAAAAAAAGCCTCGACCTGTAAGGTCGAGGCTTCTTAATCTAACTAACCGAATGCACCACTAACTACGTACGATAACGGCAGTGAAAAAGCGCGTCACAAAGCTGCCATCAGGTAGCACTGCATCAACCTGCAAAGTATACGTATTAGTTGCGCGGGATGAGGCAGGAGCACTTCCAGCACCTACTATCGGACCATCGGCCGTATTACGTAACGAAGAAACTGGAATTTGAACTGTAGCTACGCCACCAGTTACTGGTACAATATCAAGGGTCTTAAACTTGGGCACAAGAGCAACTCCGTTATCAACATTGTACCGACTAATTATGCGCACGTTGGTCGCACCATCAGCCGCAATTTTCAGCGCGATATCACCACCTACTTTGTAATCGGAAGTAGCTTTATCAATATTGTCGTCAAAAATAATTTGCGTCTGCGGTGTCGGAGCCCGGAAGTTGGGCTCTTCTTTTTCGCAACTAGCCAGCGTGAAGAAGGCTGCCGTAAAAACAAACAGAATAGTAAGGAGACGTTTCATGAAGCAAGGGAGTTGAAGAGGAAATAATTTGGGGCGAGCCAAAACCCGCCCCAAAAGGGTAGTGCTTACTTGCCTGGATCCCAGAAGACGGAGGGAGTAGTCAGGTTGGCACGGACCGGCGTGTTGCCGGGGTTGGCCACCCGCTCCAGATCGGAGTAAGGTAGAATGCGGGGAATTACGCCGTTGGTCACGTCGTTGGCAGCCGGTGCAAGCTGGGGAAATCCCGTCCGGCGCCAGTCAGTCCAGGGCTCTACTGCTACGCCGTAGTTGGCCACAAACTTTTCCTCGATGATCTGCCGGAGCGCAGTACCGGCAGTAAATGCCGGTACTGCCGCAAGATACGTGGTGATGCTGGCTGGTGCTACGCCTGCATTCGTCATGGAAGCCCGCACGCCTGACTCATAATTAGTACGGGCCGCGGCTAAGTTACCGGTACGCGTATAGTACTCCGCCAAAATCAGGAAGTGCTCCGCCGCCGTCAGCATACGGATTGGTGCTGAGCCCGTGTAGTTGGTGGTAGAACCTGGCGCCAACGGGCCGCGCAGGTACACGTGCATGCGCGAAAAGGCCGTGTTTGGTGGTCCTGCTACTCCCGTGCCATTGCCGGCACCCGTGTATTGATCAGGTGCTGGCGGAGCGGGTGCTGGCGAAGGAGTGAAGTAGAATGGACGGCGCGGGTCGGCCTTCTGGTTCATCAGCGTCACCAGAGTAGAACTGGGGAAAAACGTATTCGGACGCTGTCTTTCGAACTGGTCGATGGGGTTCTGACGGTTAGCCGCACTTTCGAAGGCTACCTGGAAGTTGTCCGCGTTGGTTGTAATGAAGTTGCCGGGGGTCTGGACGGCCTGCGCAACCAAAGCGGCTAACTGCGAATTGATTTCCCCAGACTTATTGGGATAGTAGTGAATGTAGAGTCGCAGCTTGAGGGTATTAGCCAGCCTGCGCCACTTGGCCAAGTCACCACCATAAACCAAGTCGTCGGCACCAGGCTTATCAACCGATTCGCCGTCCAGATCCTTAACACCTGCGTCGATCAGCGTAATTAGGTTGGCATATATCTGCTGCGAAGGGTCGTAACCCGGCTGCACATTCCCCGCGAACTTGAGCGCGTCGGTGTATGGGATGTCTCCAAAAGCGTCGGTTGTAACGCTGAACAGGTACGCCTGCATAATTTTGGAGATGCCGGCATACTTCGGGCTGGTTGTCTGCGTCTGCTCAATGAGCTTCTGCATGTCAGCCAGCGCCCCACCATAAATGCCCGCGCGCCACGCATTGTTCAGGTCAGTCGCCGTTACATTATAGCGGTCATATTCGGCGGTCTGAACGCCCGAGCCACCCTGTCCGGAGAATTGCTGCACGAACAGCGAGGAGAAGCGGTGAATATCGGAGCCCATCAAGAATCCGAGGTGCGATTGTGCTGCTACCAGCACATTGGCCGCCGGCGCGGCCAGCACTGCGTTCGGGCTCTGGTTTATGTCCAGGAAATTATCACAAGACCCCAATAGGCCTAATGAAAGCGCGAACGCGGCATATTTAGTAAAAGGAGGGAAACGCATATGAGTCGGAGAGGAAAGTTAGGTTAGAAAGTAAGGCGAATGGAGCCGCCGAACGTGCGGGCCTGTGGCAACGCGTTAAACTCCAGGCCCTGTGAGTTGCTCTGCCCCTGAGCATTCACTTCTGGGTCGATGTGCGGCACATTGGGTGCGTACAAGAACAGGTTACGGGCATTCACGCTGAGTTGCACCCCACCTAGGAAGGTTTTGTTGGTGAGGCTCTGTGGTAGCGAGTAGGTTAATGCCACTTCCCGCATGCGGATCCATGAAGCATCGAACACTACGAATTCTGCCTTACCGAAGCCATACAAATCATCGAAGTACTGCTCAGCCGTGATTTGCACGTTGTTCTGCACGAGGGTACCATCGGCCTGCGGAATTAGCCCGTCAATGACGTACACATTGCTCCGGTCGCCGGTTTCTTCGGCTGCTCCCTGACGACGCAAGTCGCTCACGTTGCGCGAAATAATGTCGCCACCGTACCGTATGTCAAGTAGCGTAGTCAATGACAAGCCCTTGTAAGTGAAAGTGTTGGTGAAGCCGCCCGTCCAATCTGGGTTTGGGTCACCTACGATCTGGTTGTCGAGGGCTAGCTGGGCACGACCCTGGCTGGAGAGAAGCAACTGTCCATTTTCGGCCCGCTGGAATACCGAACCGAAGATTACCCCGTAAGGCTGGCCGGCAATCAGACGCGTGCTTGGTGAGGTAAAGCCTCCCAGCGTAATCTGCTCTACTCCGGGAGCCAGCGAAATTACCCGGTTCCGGATGCGGGTCCAGTTAATAGAGTTGCTGTAAGTGAAGTTGCCGATTTTCACCGGCACGGAGCTGATCAATAGCTCCACTCCTTTGGCCTCCGACTTGCCGATGTTCTGGAAAATGTTGGTGAAGCCCGAGGCTCCGGCTACCGGCACCGTAAAGATGATGTCCTTGCTCTGCTGGTTGTAAATAGTGGCTTCAACATTCAATCTGCCGCTGAAGAAGTTCAAGTCGGCTCCCACTTCGTACGTAGTGGTGAACTCCGGACCCAGGTTGGGATTGCCGCCCGTGTTA
The DNA here is from genome assembly GCF_900107135.1 of Hymenobacter psychrophilus. Classification (GTDB taxonomy): domain Bacteria; phylum Bacteroidota; class Bacteroidia; order Cytophagales; family Hymenobacteraceae; genus Hymenobacter; species Hymenobacter psychrophilus. The sequence continues at coordinate 270,018 of NZ_FNOV01000005.1, read as the reverse complement.
TCATACGACAATCCTAGCTGGTTACGGAAGGGGAAGTTGAGCGCTGGGCCGAAGCCATCGGCCGGGTTGTTGTTCGAGGCGTAATAAGAATCAGTGGAATACACCGGCGCTTCGCGGCCTACCTGCGCGGCAGCCCCGCGGATCTTACCCGAAGTGAAGATGCGGTTGTCTTTCAGGCTCGGAATAAGTTCGGTGAAGACCAGGCTGGCCGAAGCACTCGGGTAAAAATACGAGCGTTTGGCGGCGCCGAAGGTGGACGAGTAGTCATTACGACCAGCAAAGCTCAGGAAGGCGAAATCCTTGAATCCGAGTTGCAGGTCGCCGTAGAAACCAACCAAGCGCTGATTTTCCTGTTGACCGAAGGGTAAGATATCGATGGTGTTGGTGATGTTATCGAATCCGCGGATCTGGATATTACTGCCTGTAACCCGGTTATCGGTGAGGCGCCGTTGGTTGATTTCGTTGCCCAGCAGCAGGGAGGCCGAGAAGTCCTCAGTGATGTTGCGCTTGATGGTCAGGTTCAGATACGAGCTCAATTCGCGACGCGTAATTGTTTGGTCGCGGATGTTGCCAATTACTGAGGGCGTGCCGTTGGCAATGCTGGTGCCCCGGCTGTCGCGGGCGTTAACGTACTTGATGTTCTGGGCGTAGGTATCGGTTCCCAGTTTGTAGTTCAGCGTCAACCAGTCGGTGAAATCATACGCCAAATTGATGTTGCCTACTATCCGATTCAACTCATCATCATAGGTGTTGTTTTTGATAGTCCAGAGCGGATTGTCGTCCGTGCTGTACCAAGTGTTGTTGGGCGTAAAGGTTCCGACAACCGCGGCACCCTGCTGGCCACCATTAGGTAGTTCAAACGGGTACTTCCGTACGTCGAAGGTGCGGGGTATGAACCACGTCCGGAAGAATGGGTTGGCCAACTGGTTGCCCTGCGGCGTGCGCGAAGACGCGTTGTTGGTGAAAATTACGCTCACACCGGTCCGCAACTTCTCGGTGAGGTCGGCGCTGCCGTTGAAGGTCACCGTGTTACGCTTCAGGTCGTTGTTATCGAGCACGCCTACCTCGTGCAGGTTGCCGTAGGAAGCGTAGTAGCGGGTGCGCTCGGTAGCACCCGAGAGCGAGACGTTGTTCTGGAAGTTGGAGCCCGTTTTAAAGATATCCTTGACGTTGTCCGGGTTGATAGTCAACACCTCATCTTCACCCCGGTAGTTTTGAACCGTCTGGCCCGTCACGAGCGGACCCCATGAACCCTGGGCAATCCGGTTGAAATCACCCCGAGCGCCTTGTCCGTAAGCGTTCTGGTAGTCGGGCAGCCGGCCTGTTTTTACTACGTTATAGCTGGAAGTAACTGTAACAGATTGCTTCTTGTTGCCCAGCGTAGCGCCCTTCTTGGTAGTAATAATGATTGCCCCGGAGGCAGCCCGCGACCCATAAAGCACGGCTGCTGCCGGGCCTTTCAGGATCGATACCGATTCGATATCATCCTGGTTGATATCAATGGCGCGGTTCGAGTTCGATACGCCACCCTGCAGGGCGTTAGCGCCGCCGCCATTGTCAATCGGAATGCCGTCTACTACGAACAGGGGCTGGTTGCTGCCGTTAAACGTCGTCAGGCCACGGATGAAGATGTTGGACGATGCGCCTACCATGCCATTGGAGGCCTGCACGCGGACACCCGCTACTTTACCGGCCAAGGAGTTCACGACGTTCGTCTGCCGGGCCTGCGTAAGCTCTTCGGCCTCAATCTGCGACACCGAATAACCAAGGGACTTCTTTTGTTGCTCGATACCCAGCGCCGTTACCACTACCTCGCTCAGCTGCTTCGAGTCGGAAGACAGGCTTACGGTGATAGTGTTGTCGGTACCAATCGGCCGCTCCACAGAAACGTAGCCGATAGAGCTGAAAACCAGCGTACCGCCGGTAGCGGGCACCGTCAAGGTGAACGAACCGTCAGCATTAGTGGAGATGCCGTTACTTGTCCCTTTCAAGAGGACTGTAACTCCTGGCAGGCCCTCACCAGTAGTGCGGTCGGCGACCCGACCCGAAACCGCTCTGGTCTGCGCAACTACCTGCGTAGCCGAGAGGGCTACAAGCGGTAAGACAGAGAATAGAATTCTTTTCATGGAAAATGAAAAATTAGTAAGAGAAGAGCAGAGAAGCTGGTATGAAGCGAAATGTGGAAGAGTATTTCTTGCGAATATGCTAATATATGGAGGATAAAATAAATCCTGCAACTTCCTAATAAGGATTTGTGAAATTTAGATGAACATACCTAAATAAGCACTCGTGCATATGTAGCCAGGTCAGGCTGCGGCGCAGGTCAAATCTAAAAAAAGCCGGTTCCGGCACGCAACAGCCATGTTTAAAGCATTCAGTCGCCTTCGTTCCTCGCAGCCATAAAGGACCGAGCCTTGCCAATATAGTAATTCGTCAATAGTCGTTCACATCTTATCTCCCTACAGACCTCCCACAAGTTTCGCCCCATCAACAGTAAGGTGTTGAATATTATAAAGTTGGTAGATATTTTTTGAAGTAATGCGCCTGTAGTCTACCGCTACATGTAGTAGTCTTGGGGCCTGGAAAAATTGGATAAAAGCAAAGTGGCTTTACACGCAACTGCAGCACCTGCACGACGCGCTCAAGTACCTGGCCTTCGTCTCAAGCCAACACTCGGAGCAATCCGGCACTCAGGCCGGCTACGTTTTCGTCTCCTGTCGCCGTCTGTAGCAATATGCGTGTCAGCCGCTTTCAAATGCTGGAAGTCGAGGTTTGCGACAGCCATTAGGTTAGAAAACAGCACTACTTCTACAGCTTCAAACCACAGATGCTAGTGGTCTAAAGTAGGCATTATTCGTTGATAAAGTATGCATCTGTCAATATTGCCGGCAGACATGCTTCAGTAATCAAAGGCAGCAACAATGTCAATCCGCGTGCAATCAATTATCTAGGCGCTAAGCAAAGCGTCCAAGTTCCATTTGCCAAGTTGCAAGCAGTCTGTCTGCTGACTGGCAGTAGTTATGGTGGGGCAGAATATGTCTGCTTTGCTTTTTGAGCCGAAACTGCCTGCAGTGGGGGGGGCTGCCGCTTGCCTAACCGCGTAGCTGGCTCCGAAACAAATCAAGGGTCCGGCCCCAGGACTGGGCCGCCGCCTGGACATCATAGCGAGCGGGCGAGGTATCATTGTTGAAAGCGTGGTTCACGCCCTCATATACAAACTGCTCGTACTTGGTGCCCGCAGCCTGCAACGCTGCCTGCCAGGCGTCTTTACCGGCATTCACCCGCTCATCGAGGCCGGCGTAGTGTAGCAGTAGGTGCGCTTTTATAGCAGCGGCTTCTTCGGCGGGTGGCTGCATACCGTAGTAGGCTACGGCGGCATTGAGCTGCGCATCGTGGCTGGCGAGGCGGTTAGCCAGGGCGCCGCCCCAGCAGAAACCCACGCAGCCGGTGCGGCCGTTGCCGTTGGGGTGCTGGCGCAGGTAGGTGAGGGCGGCCAAGTAATTGGTTAGCGTCCGGTCTTGGTCAAGCTTACCGATGAGGGTGCGGCCCTCATCCTCGTTGGCCGGGGTGCCCCCGAACTCCGAGAGTCCATCGACACCCAGGGCCAGATAACCCGCCTTGGCTACGCGCCGGGTTATATCCTTGATGTGCGGCGTGAGGCCCCGGTTTTCGTGGATAACGACCACGGCACCTCGCTTTTTCCGGCCTTTGGGATGCACCAGATAGCCCTTCATGGTTACGCCTGCCGCACTTGGCCAGGTCACGGTTTCTTCGCGCAGGCCGGCTGCTGCGGCAGGCGCAGTAGCAGCATTGGCGTAGCCCGGTTCCAGTATGGCCAGCGCGGCTGCCGCCAGCGCGGTACTACCCGCTAGCTTTTGAAGTCGGTCCAGAAAGTCGCGGCGGCTGAGCGGGGCGTGGGTGTACTCATCGAAGAGCGTGATAATGCGTTGGTCCATGGGGTGGGGGTAAATGGGGGAATGGGAAAGGTAACGAATTCGGGGGCAGGCTTTCGGCCGCTCGCGCCCGGCTTCCCGGCACTCGCCCGATTTTTCCGGCACTCACGCGAAAACGCCTGCTTCCGGCTCCGCTGGCCCACACCTTTGGCTCATTATCAACCCAAAGCCCTCCTCCTATGGATACGCAAAAGCTGGCCCGCGACGTGAAATTCCTGAAGACCTACGCCCTGAGCGCTACCCTGCTGCCCGCAGTGGCGCTGCTGTGCGCGTTTGGTAAGCCCGATAAGCCCGTGCGCTTTGGCGAAATTAATGTGGAGCGCATCAATCTGGTGGAGCGCGACGGCACCGTGAAGATGGTGATGAGCAACAAGGAGCGGTTTCCGCAGGGCGTGACCATCGATGGCCAGCACATCGACTATGCCCGCACCAACCCCGGCATGCTGTTCTATAATGAGAAGGGTGAAGAGTGCGGCGGCCTCATCTTCGGTGGCAAGAAGGACAAGGACGGAAAGGTGTCGGCCGGCGGGCACCTGTCGTTCGACCGGTTTGGGCAGGATCAGGTAATTGCCCTCAACTACCAGCAGCAGGGCAGCAACTACCAGGCGGGCCTCACCTTTAATGATGCCCCCGAGGAGTCGATGGCCGTGACGGAAGCCAAGTACAAAAACGCCACGCCCGACGAAAAGAAGCAGGCGCAGCGCGAAGGCAAGCTGGGGCTGCAGCGCCGCATGTTCGTGGGCACTACGGTGGGCCGCTCCTCAGCGCTGGTAATGGCCGACCAACGCGGCGAAACCCGCCTGATGCTGGTAGCCAACAACGACCAGTCGCTGCTCGACTTCAAGGACAGCCAGGGCCGTACCCGCCTAAGCATCGGCGTCGATAAAAACAACCAGCCGGTGCTGCGCTTCCTCGACGAGCAGGGCCAGGAGGTGAAGCCGGCCCCGACGGCCAAATAACGGCACGGGGCGTATCTTATCGGCCGGTTATGCGCAAGTCCATCTGGTTTTACGTTGCCCTTTTGGGGCTGGCCACGCTGCTGGCACTGTTCACGCGCCTGACGATGGCCACCGAGGCCGCCGACTTTCACTTGTACCCGGATGCGCCCTTCTGGCTGTTTCTGCAAACGTTGCTCATCGTTTATCTGCTCGATAAGCTCGACCAACGGGCCCGGCTGCACCGGCAGGCGGTAGTAGAGGGCAGGGGCTACTACCTGCGGCTGCTGCTGGGCGGCGGGCTGCTGTATGCGCTGCTGATTCAGGTGCTGAACCTGGCAATCAGCTTCGGCTTTAGCTGGCTGCCGACGGGCCGGCCCTTCAAGTGGGACTGGTACCGGCTGGGCCGGGGGCTATTTCTGGATTTGTTCTTCTATCTGCTGATGGGCGGCGTTTACCTGCCGTTTCTGTATCAACGGCACGCGGCCCGGCTGCGGCTGGAACTGGAGCAGCTGGAAAAGGAAGCCACCCAGGCCCGGCTGCGGGCCTTGCAGCAGCACGTCGACCCGCACTTTCTGTTCAACAACCTCAACATTCTGGCCGCCCTCATCGAGCCGGCCAATACCACCGCCCACGATTACGTAACGCACCTGGCCAGCCTATACCGCTACCTGGTGCGCACCCGCCAGCTCGATGCCGTACCGCTGACGGAGGAGCTGGCCTTCCTGCGCGACTACCAGTTTCTGCTGCAGCGTCGGTTTGGAGCGGCGTATGTATTCGAGGAGGATATACGGGTGCCCGCCGCCGAGCTGGAAAACCTGCTGATTCCGCCCGGGGTGGGGCAGGAACTGCTCACCAATGCCCTCAAGCACAACGTGGGCAGCCGCGCCCGGCCGTTGCGGGTGCAGCTTGTTATAACGGCCACCAGCCTGGAAGTGCGCAACGCCCGCCAACCCCGGCCGCTGCCTGTGCTGGGCGAAGGCAGTGGCCTAGCCGGCCTGCGCGCCCGGTTGGCCTTGCTGCACGATGTGCCGGTGCGGGTGGAGGAGTCGGCGGAGTGGTTTAGCGTGGCGCTGCCGCTGAGCCGGCTGGCCCCAGTGTCGGCGTAAAGCCCGTTTCCAATCTGAAAATCTGCCACTGCCTATGCTCCGTCTGCTACTCATCGAAGACGAGGAACCCGCCCTCGACCAGCTTCGCCACTTTGCCCTGCGCTACCACCCCACGGCCACCATTGTGGGCGAGTGCCAGCAGGTAAGCGAGGCCGCCGACTTCCTGCGCCAGCATCCGGCGCCCGATTTGATTCTGTCGGATATTGAGCTGCTCGACGGCAACGTGTTCCAGCTGTTTGGGCAAGTAGCCGTCAGCAGCCCCGTCATCTTCATCACGGCCTACGACTCGTTTCTGGTGCAGGCCTTCGAGCAGAACGGCATTGCCTATGTGCTCAAACCGGTGCAGTACGCGCAGTTTGCGGCGGCCATGCAGAAGTTCGAGCGGCTGCGGCAATCTTTCCAGGGGGCCGCGCTGCAGCAGCTGGCCGCTACGCTGGCCGCTACGCTGGCCGCTACGCTGGCCGCTACGCTGGCCACTACGCTGGGCGCGGGCGGCGTGGGCCCGGCAACCGCCCCGGCTTACAAGCAGCGGCTGGTGAGCAAAACCCGGCAGGGCCTGTACTTACTCGATGTGGCCGAGCTGCACTACTTTCAACTGCGCAACGGCGTTGCGCACGCCTTCGATGCCCGGGGCCGCAGCTTCGTGCTCAACGAAAGCCTGAGCCAGCTCGAGGCCCAGTTGGACCCGGCGCAGTTCTTCCGGCTCAACCGCACCGAAATGGTGCAGCTCAGCGCCATCGAGCGACTCGAACCCTATTTCAATGATACGCTGGTAGTGCATCTGAAAAGCGTCGGGGTGGCTTTTACGGCCAGCACCCACCGCACGCCCGAGCTGCGCCGCTGGGTGGGCCTCAAGTAAGGGCTGCCGACTCTTATTCCTCCTCCCGATTAACGGTAGCCGGGCTGAAGGCCGGTACGCAGATGGACCAGTACTCGCACTCGGCGTCGAAGGGGTTGGAGTAGCGCACCCGCGCCCCGGCCTTAATCAGTAGCGACTCGCCGGCGCCTAGCTCTACTACATCACCGTCAATCTCAAACCGTTTGCGGCCGCGCACGACAATCGTTACCTCGTCGAACTCGGGGCGCTGGTGGGGCTCGCTCCACTGGGGCGGGGCCACCATATGGGCCACACTGTATTGGCTGGTGCCAGTACTGGCTTGGCCGATGTGCTCTTCGATGAGCTTACCATCGGTAGTGGGCACTATGAAGGGGTTCTGTTGGCGGAAATAGCGTTTTTCAGACATTGGTAAGAGCTGGTGAAGGATTAGTTGGTCCGGCCGGGGCACTCGCCAGGGGTGGAGCTGGTTACGCCGGCGTTGGTGGCCTGGCAGGCGTTGCCGTAGGTTTTGCCGTCGCAGCCACACACCGGGTCGTACTGCATGGTGCAGGCCGCGTCGGGCCGGGTTTTGGCCGGGTCGATGCAGGGCTGGGTGGGCGTGGTAGAAGACGCAGTTGGCTGGCAGGCCACAAGGGCCGGTAGCAACAGCAGGCAGCAGAACAGTCGGGTAAACATGGCGCGAAGATAAGGGGGGAGCCCGGAGACAGTAACACAGCTACTACGATAGTATAGCCGCTTTGGTATCTTTCAATCGATTTTTCGGCCTGTGTATAACCCCGCCCGCCTGGCTTCGTATAGGGAGCCATAACCGGAGGCCAGAGGTAGCAGTTATGCGCCTCGTTTCCGTTCCTTCTGAATCTCTATTTCCAACCTTTCTCTCCACAACATGTCGCATTACGAAGAAGATAACTCGGGTAAAATTCTCCTCGCTGCCATTGCCGGTGCTGGTGCCGGTATCATTGCGGGCCTCCTGATGGCTCCTGATAAAGGCAAAGCTACCCGCGACAAGCTTGGCAGTGCTGCTACCAAGTACAGCGGCCAGCTCGGCGACCAACTCTCCAAGTACGGCGAAGACCTCGACTCCAAGTTCAAAGGCTATATCGAAAAGCTTGAAGACATGGGCCTGACCGGCGCCGGTGGTAGCCTGAAACTGAAAGGCAACTGGGATGACCTGAAAGGCAAGCTGAAGCAGCAGTACGCGCAGCTCACCGACGAGGATCTGACCTACGCCGAAGGCAAAGGTGATGAGCTGATCGGCCGTCTGCAGAACAAGCTTGGCAAAGCCAAATCTGAAGTAGTAAAGATGCTTAACGACCTGTAGGTCGCGCTTTACCGCAACCAAAGCCCCCGTCTTTTTGAAAGACGGGGGCTTTTTGTGTAAACCCGCCGGCCGCTGCCGCGTTATAAAAACAGGCCGGCCGCAATGGCTGCCACCCCACGCTATACCTTCTTCCCATGCAAGACACGAAAGGCAAAGTAATCTTCTCGTTGCTGGCCGGCGCTACGGCCGGTATCGTGGCCGGCCTGCTGCTGGCCCCCGAAACCGGCGACGAAGCTCGCGCCGATATTAAAGAGTCGGCTGGCAAACTCAACAAAGATTTGGCGAAGCTACTGAAAGAGGGTAAGGCCCGTCTGGATTCCTTCACCGGGAAGGCTCCTGTCAGTTCCGGTCAGCAGAATGCCGACCGTACGGCTGCCGACGACCTACTCAGTTCCATGAACCAACCGAATGGTCCTAGCACCGACATATAAATTATTTTTTCAGTTGCTGTAACCCTGTGCGCATCGTCGCCGTAAATAAACATACAAGCCGCCTGAAAGAGAGGTGGAGAAGCCGTTTCAGTAAAATTGCCGGCCGTTAAGCTTCTGTCAGAATCTGGTTAAATAGCCTGACAGCAAAATTAATTGTTGCCCATCGCACATTTCTTTTATGGCCCTGCCTTGAATGGTGGGCGGTTTGCAAATAAAGAAAGCCTCTCGTTCTTATCGGCGGGAGGCTTTCTTCTTTATATGCCGCTTGGTGTGACCGAGCGAGCAGGGCAGGCATTGTACCGCCTGCCCTACTCGCTCGCTTACTGCTTATTGCTCGGGATGCGGGGCGTTTTCCGACTTCGTGTACTCTGGCTTCATTTGCGGGAAGAAGAGTACATCCTGGATAGAATTAGAGTTGGTCATGATCATGCTCAACCGGTCGATGCCGATGCCTAGGCCGGCCGTGGGTGGCATGCCGTACTCCAGGGCCCGCAGGAAGTCCTCGTCGAGGACCATGGCCTCAGTGTCGCCGCGCTTGCCCAGCTCCAGCTGCTCCTCGAAACGGGCGCGCTGGTCGATGGGGTCGTTGAGCTCGGAGAAGGCGTTGCAGATTTCCTTGCCGTTGCAGATGGCTTCGAACCGCTCCACCAGCCCCGGCTTGCTGCGGTGCTTCTTGGCCAGCGGCGACATTTCTACCGGGTAATCGGTGATGAACGTGGGTTGGATGAGTTTGGGCTCCACGTGCTCACCGAAAATCTCGTCGATGATTTTGGCTTTGCCCATGCTTGGGTCGAGGCCTACTTTCAGGTCTTTAGCGGCGGCGCGCAGTTCCTCCTCGCTCTTGCCTTCAATGTTGAAGCCGGTGAAGTGCTCGATGGATTCGGCCATGGTATAGCGTTTCCAGGGGCGCTGGAAGTTGATGAGGTTACTGCCCACCTGTACCTCAGTTTTGCCGTGCAGCGCCATGGCCACGCGCTCTACCATTTCCTCCACCAAATCCATCATCCAGTAGTAGTCTTTGTAGGCTACATACAGCTCCATCTGGGTGAACTCGGGGTTATGGAACCGGCTCATGCCCTCGTTGCGGAAGTCTTTGCTGAACTCGTACACACCATCGAATCCGCCCACAATCAAGCGCTTGAGATACAGCTCGTTGGCAATGCGCAGGTACAGCGTCATGTCCAGCGTGTTGTGGTGCGTTTTGAAGGGTCGGGCCGCCGCACCGCCATACAGCGGCTGCAGAATCGGGGTCTCTACCTCCAGGTAGCCTTTGTCGTTGAGGTAGTTACGCATGGCCTGCACCAACTGGGTACGCTTGATGAATGCCTCGCGTACATGCGGGTTCACCACCAGATCAACGTAGCGCTGGCGGTAGCGCTGCTCGGGGTCGGTGAAGGCATCGTAGGTAATTTTCTCGCCCGTGGCCTCGTCGGTGCGCTCTTTTACTACCGGCAAGGGCCGCAGGGCTTTGCTAAGCACCGTCAGGCCCGTTACGTGCACGGAGGTTTCGCCCACCATCGTTTTAAACACCCGGCCGGTTACGCCAATGAAGTCGCCCAGGTCGAGTAGCTTCTTGAACACCGTGTTGTATAGCTCCTTGTCTTCGCCGGGGCAGATTTCGTCGCGGTTGATGTAGAGCTGAATGCGGCCCGAAGCATCCTGCAGCTCGGCAAACGAGGCCTTGCCCTTCACTCGCATCGACATGAGCCGGCCCGCTAGGCTCACCTCCTGAAAGTTGTTGAGCTCGACGTGGTAGTTGTCGAGAATTTCCTGGGCGTAGAAGCTCACATCGAACAGCTCCGAAGGGTAGGGCTCGATGCCGAGCTGCTGAAGCTCTGTTAGTTTATTGCGCCGGATAATCTCCTGTTCGCTGAGGTGCTGCATAGGACGAGGGGGTAGCGGCCCCGCAAGGAGCGGGGCGAAGTCAAGCCGCAAAAATAGCGCAGCCTGTTCGCCTAACCTAACCCTTCACCGAGCTATTAGCTGACAGCCATTAGCTCTAGTGTTGCATCGATTGGGCCAACGCAAAAAGCGCCGGCCCAATGGGCCGGCGCTTTGGTATATATGGAGTCGGGGAAGTACAAAGGGAAAGCAACTGTTCAGAAATCAGCCCTAGCATGGCAGCTTAAGCGGCCATGCGCAATACTGGCGTCTCGTCGTCGGTGAGCTGGGGGGTTACGCGGGTGCGCAAGCGTTCCTCAACAAACGAGTTCTGCAGGTGGCGGGGCAACTCGGCTACCAGCTGCTCGTAACGCTCCAAGCCCAAGGCCTTGGCCACGTAGGTTTCGTGAATGCCGTTTAAGTAGCTGACAATGTTCAGCAACGAATCATGAAACAGACTGAAGTCGATATCGGCCTCCACAAAACGCTCAATCTCGCGGCTGGTTTGGGAGATGCGCAGACGGCCCAACAGGTCGAAGAGCGTGGTGTAGCCCAAGCGCCAAGTAATCTGCTGCCAGTGCGAGGGTGTCCACTTATCGAGCACCTTGCCGGTTTTCTGGCTGCGCAGGGCCGTGTTGGGGTTAGCCTGCACCTGCAGGCGCGTGGCTTTGGCCTTAATGGTGCGGGTGGTGCGCAGAAACTGACCAATCTGGGCCTGAGCGTCTATTTCCTTGCCCGCAATCTGGAGGCCCGCCTTGTAGCCGGCCAGCGGCAGGCGGTGGATGCTGAAGTCGCCGTAGGCGCCAGCGGCATAGAACGAGATGGGACGCGGATAAGCGTTGCGCACCACCAGCCGGCCTACCTCGCGCCGAATGAGGGCGGGGTTATTGCCGCGCACGCCAGTAGTGTACAAGAAAGCCTGCAAACCAGCCATAATAGTGTGGTAAGCCTGCGGGAAGGTCCAGTGAAGGGCGTTGCGCAAGTAATCATCGTCGCCCAGTTCAGCCGTGGCACGCAAAGCATACTCGGTGCTCCAGCAAGCATGCAACATCTTGGTTACAGCCTGTATGTCGTCCTCGGCCAACTCAGCCTGATGCGCCCGGAAATAGGGGAGGTGGCGCAGGCCACCCTGGACGTTGTCGGCCTCCTGAATGTGGTAGTTGATGGCGAAGAAGTAATTGAGAAACACCTGGGCCGGAATCGATTTACGCCAGGTTTCCTCGGCTTGCTTCTGCTCCTCGGTCACGAGGGGAATAATCGGAGTCTCCATGTCTGTCGTCGTCATGATTAGTAAACCATCAGACACAAATATAAGTTCTTATTTGCTAAAAATATTGACAATCTATTTATGTTATTAATTAGCTGTTTATGAGTTGTTTAAACGAGTTGATAAGCTGATTAAAGTACACGGTTAAAAAGGATTATTTGCTAAGGTGAGTGGCCATAATAATAGGGGGACAAAAAAGCCTCCCGAACCAGAGTCCGGGAGGCTTGTACACTGGCCGACGTAGGGGCCAGCAGCTTAAATTTCGTCGTGGAGTACAGCTACGGCCTCGCGCAACGTAATATCCTTAGTAAGCGGCTTCACAAAGCGTGAGGCGCGGTTCACCTTAATCGTATCGGCGCCGATCTGGCGCAGATCGAAGGCCAGGGGCGCAATAGTCATAGGCTGAGCCGCATTCTGGATAGCCTCGTACTTGTCGGCTTCCGCTTTGGCCAGTTGCTGCTCGCTCCGGTAGCCGGCCAGCTGTAGCGACACCTTGGTGTCATCCTTCCGCTTGACCATGCGCTGTACCATGTCGGAAAGCTGCTTGAAGCTGGCGTTGCTGTTCACGCGGGCTAGACTGGCCTGCCGCAATTTGTCGATGGGCGGGTTGCCGGCCCACGGGCGGTAGCGGGCGGGCGAAATCTCATCCCACTTCAACGCGTATTCCTGGCTTTTTTCGCCTTGGTCTAGGTAGCTGTATGCGTCGGGCAGAATGATATCGGGTACAACGCCCTTAAACTGCGTCGAACCGCCATTAATGCGGTAGAACTTCTGGATGGTGAGTTTAAGCGAGCCGAAAGGCTTAATACTATTGAACTCAGCAGGCAGGGCATCGTCCAGATCAATGATGCGCTGCACGGTACCTTTGCCGTAAGTGCTGGCCGAACCCATAATTACGCCGCGCTTGTAGTCCTGAATAGCGGCCGCCAAAATTTCGGAAGCCGAGGCGCTATACTTGTTCACTAGTACAATCAGCGGACCGCTGTACTGCACCCTTGGGTCGCGGTCGTTGAGGACAGTGGCCGAGCCCTGGCTGCCACGCACTTGCACAACAGGACCACTATCGATGAACAGGCCCGCCATTTCAACGGCATCCTGCAGCGAGCCACCACCATTGAAGCGCAAGTCGAGCACGATGCCCTTCACGTTTTCGGCCTTCAGTTTCTCCAGTTCTTTCTTTACATCGGCGGCGGAGCTGCGGCCGCCGTTATCGTTGAAGTCAGCATAGAAGTTGGGCAGCTTGATGTAACCCAGATTATTTCCATTGTCGTTGATGGTGGCCGACTGGGCATAAGTTTCTTCAATCACTACCACATCGCGAACGATAGGGATAATTTTAGTGCTGTTGTCGGGTTTACGTACTGTCAGGCGCACTTCGGTGTTCTTGCGGCCCCGGATCAGGGTAATGGCCTTATCGAGGCGCCAACCTTCAACCGATACGGGCTCTTCGGCACCCTGAGCCACGCGCAGAATAATGTCGCCGGCCTTCAGTTCGCCTTGGCGGTACGAAGCTGAGCCAGGTACGATGTCGTTAACCTTGATGTTGCCATCCTTCTCCTGCAACGTGGCGCCAATGCCTTCGAAACGGCCGGTCATGGCAATATCAAAGTCGTCTTTCTGGCGTGGGGCAAAGTACTCGGTGTGTGGGTCGTAGGTATTGGCAATTACGTTAGCATACATAGCCAGCCGGTCAGCCGCTTCGGTCTGCTCCAGGTCGTGGAAGTAGTCGTTGAAGTACTTAAGCACGCGCTTGCGGGCTTCCGCCTCCATCTGCTCGGCATTCAGTACCGGACTTGATACCGTTGCTTCTGAAGGCTTAGCGTTAGTGGAAGCCAAAGGCTTGTCCTTCTTTTTGGCCTGCTCGTCCATTATTTCCGAGAGGCGCACCATCGTCTGGTACTTCAGAAACTTGCGCCACTCCTCGCGCTGGGCGGCCGGGGTAGTTGCAAAGTTTAGTTTATCGGCCTCTGTCTCGAACGACTCGGATACTGTAAAATCGAAGGGCTTCGCCAGAATATCCCGATAGATCCCCTGCACGTCCTTCACACGCTGGGCCATAAGTTTGGTGCTCAGGTCGAGATATTCGTGAGTGCCACGGATAATCTGGTTATCAATTTCGCTCTGGTACTGGCGGAGTTGCTGCACATCGGTGGCTAGCAGAAACTTCTTGCTGCCATCAAGGCGCTTAAGATAAAGGTCGAATACACGCTTGGAAAAAGCGTCATCCAAGCGTTCAGGCTGATAATGTGCCTGCGACAGACCCTGCACCATCGCCTTGATCAGTACCTCATCTTTCTGGAGGGGCTGTGTATCGTTGCGCCGGTAGAGCTTGTAGGAAGCCAATACGAAGACGGCCAGCAGGACCGAAACGTAAAGACCTATTTTAATGCGGGGTACAGACATGGAGCAGGAGAAGGTGAAATGAAAAACGAATGGTGAGGCCGTCAGCCGCCGGCTGCTAAGTAAACCGGCACGACTATATAACGTGCCGGGTAGTTAAATAAGTGCCTGATGTTGACTACTGATTGGCCGCTGTCCTGTTACGTAATGCCGGGAACCTGAACCGGCTTGACGGCTGTGAATATAACGGTTCAGCAAATAGGAGCCCAAACCTGTCCTAAAAGTACTTTTATTGATAAGCAGTTTACAAAAAAAGGTTCTTCCCAATAAGGGAAGAACCTTTTTACTTAATCGAATACGCCAACGGCGTAGCTAATTAGTAGCGGCGTACTTTGTCACCATTGTGGCGGCGGAACTCCTCCTCGAAGTAACGAGCGTCTTCTTCGTTACGTGGACGTACACCCATTACGATGTTACCGTCTTTCACGTCGCTTTCGTACTCAGCAGCGTGCTCCTCGGGAATACCCGAACCTACCAAGGCACCTACCAAGCCACCCGTCAGGCCACCGGCACCGGCACCAGCCAAAGCAGCAGCAATAGGGCCGGCAATTACCAAGCCTAAGCCGGGCAGAGCTACCGAAGTACCAATGGCAGCAATAGCGCCGATGATAGCACCAGCCGTGCCACCAATGGCCGAGCCTACGCCAGCACCTTCCATGGCTTTGTCGCCGAGTTCGGTGTCAACGGTATCGTCGCCGAAGTGACGCTTACGGGCATCTTCCGACATCACCAAGTTCACGTCGTCCTTATGGTAGCCACGCGAGGCGAGCGACTGATACGCACGCTCGGCGCTGTCACGGTCGCGGAACGAACCAGCCGTGTAGCTATTACCCGAACCGTACGTTGTATTATCACCGGTTACTGCACGGGCAGCATCGCCGGCAGCATTCTGAGTGGCATCAATACCAGCACCTACAGCAGCACCTACCGAACCCGCAGCGGCGGCACCTTTCTGGGTAGCGCTAAAGTCGTGGTTGGGATTGTTGTCGCGGTTCATCGAATCATTGTTCATGGGAAGGGATGTTTAAGATGATGGAAATAAGGAGTGATTTCCGTCCTCCAGTGGAAAGGAAGAGAGTAACGGAGGTTTCGGGGTTCTTAACGCAGCCCCAAAAACGAAGTTGCGCCAAAAAGATGTACGCAACCTTTTTACTCTCCCAAATCCTGCCTTAACACCCTCAAAAAGAACTTTTCGAGCTAGGATTTAGGCTTCGCAAATTTTTCAAAATTTGTGTCATCCTGCCAAAAATCCCGACACTGCTGCCGTAGATCCTTCAGGAAAGTTTCGTGCTGCTTAAGGGCCCTCCACTCGCCCAGACCCAGCCGCTCGCATAGCTTAAAGAAATTATCGCCCTGGCCTTTTGAACCCTTCACCTTTACCAGGCAACTCAATATTGGCCGGCCGGCCTGAAACTCCTGCTCCGAAATTTCAGTCAGGATTTCGTTGAGCCGGGCCTTTTCGTGCGTGATTTCCAAGTTAAGACCCAATTCAGCTTCCTGAATCAGGTTCAGGTAGCTGGTAGTACCAACTTGGTTGCGAGAAAAGCGAATGAGGTGATTACGTACTCGGCCAATCATAAGGAGAGAAAGAGAAGATGATGAAGATATACGGCCCTGCAGATGGGCAAACAGCCTGCCTGTACCAAAACTGTGCCGTTTGCCCATTGGCGGCAACTGCCGTACCGCTATAGTTTGCGGCGGCGCATCTCTTTCTGAATCAGGCGAAATTCGCGACTGGTCTGGCCGGCAATGGCGGTGTTTTCGTCGGCACGGCGTAGCAGGTAGGGCATTACGGCCTCTACGGGGCCGTAGGGTACGTATTTGGCCGTGTTGTAACCTGCATTGGCCAAGTTGTAGCTCAGGTTGTCGCTCATGCCATACAACTGGGCAAACCATATGCGCGAGTCGCTGGGGCGCAGGCCGTGGCGTTGCATTAGCTGAACAAGCAGCAGCGAACTGGCCTCATTGTGGGTGCCGGCGCACATGCTTATGTGCTCTACATGGTGAAGGCAAAAAGCCAGGGCTTCGTCGTAAAGGCTGTCGGTAGCCTGCTTGGTGGGGTTGATGGGATTAGGCCGGCTCTGGGCCGTAGCGGTACGGGCTTCTTTCTCCATATAAGCGCCGCGGACCAGCTTGGCCCCAATGTGGTAGCCATTGGCTGCGGCCTCGGTGGCCGCAGCTTCGAGCGCCTCCAGCCGGTCGTGGCGGTAGAGTTGATAGGTGTTCCAGACGATGGCCGACTCGTGGTTATAGCGCCGCATCATCTGATAAGCCAGCTGGTCGATGGTATCCTGAAACCAGCTTTCCTCGGCGTCGATGAACACACGCACTCCATACTGGTGGGCCCGGGCACAAATGGCATTCACCCGCAGCACCGTTTTGTCGAAGCTGGCCTGCTCAGTGGCATTCAGCTTTTGGCCGGCCTGAACTTTCTCCAGAATAGCGGCCTCGCCCACGCCGGTTACCTTAAAAACCGAGAAGGGAACATGTTGGGAGCGGTGAGCCAAATCGAGAGTAGCCAGAATTTCGGTAGTCGTGGCATCGAAGCTCTGGTCGTTGCCCGCTCCTTCCACCGAATAATCTAGGATGGTGCCGATGTTGTAGCGGCCCAGTTCCTCAATTACGGGCAGACATTCCTGGATGGTTTCACCCCCGCAAAAGTGCTCGAAAATGGATTTCTTGATGAGAAACTTAGTGCCGGGCAGATGCCACTTAAGCGCCATTTTCATCAGCCCGCCGCCGGTTTTTACCAGCGTAACATTGTTCATGGCCGCAAATAGCGCGTACATTTTACGCAGTTCGCCATTGGAGCGCGAGGCAAATGCAACGGCCGTATCCTCGAAAGAAATGGGGGAAGCCTGAAGTTGAGACATAAGAAGGGGCGGGTGGGGGTGGCCGGGCGAAGGGTGCGTAGCAATAAGAGCAAGTAAAGATAAGCTGCCAACCTAATTTCTCCGCATTGGCCTGCTGCATAACTACGCCCAGCCAGTGCCACAACCCACAACAGGCACTAGCCCACATGAGAAAAAGGCTTCACCATGAGTGGTGAAGCCTTTTGCAAGGAGCCTGAAATAACAAACGCCCGCAAGCGTCGGCGCAGCATCAGGAAAAGCACCAAGTAAGCCCGGCGCTACTGCATAAGATGTACCGACGACGTTATGATAGGTGCGTTGGTGCGCCGGAAACGGTGGTTGGCTGGCTGGCTGGTCACATCCTGCAACTGCAACTGGCTGCCGGTCAGGGAGTATATCTGCCGCCGTTGATAGCCGTGGTAGGTAATGGTGTAGCGCTCCGTCCCCAACAGGCGTAGTCCATTACGAGTTACTTTGAAATTGGCGGCACTTACCAACACATCGTCCTGGTAGAAGCGGGCGCGGCCCCGGCGGTCGAAGCGGATGCTCATGCGGTGGCCGGTATTGGTCGGGGTGAGGGTGGAGTGGTTGGCAGTAATCGTCTGGGTCCACTCCCAATTCCCCACTAGTTCTGCTTCAGAAGTTGGCAGCAGTGGCCCATAGCTGCAGGACGTTAGTAGTCCGCCGACTATCAATAGTAGCCAGAAAGCAACGCCAGCGAATGTAGGCATGGTAAAATGAGATGTAAGTTGCGGGCGCATAGCAAAACTCGGATAAATTAATTTTGCATCGAAATAAGCATTATTTGTTCGTATCATCATTTGAATTTTGAATAAACACCGAAAAATCATATAATAATGAAGCAGAACATCCATATCGGTGCAACTGCACTGGCTCAACTGGCCGAGTTGCTGCATACCCCGGCCGTAAGCCAAGTGGTGGTGCTGGCCGATGAGAACACCGTCCGCCAGTGCCTGCCGCTACTCGTGCCGGTGCTGCCGGCCACCTACCGGCTGGTAGAAATGCCCGCTGGCGAGGAGTACAAGACGCTCGAGACCTGCCAGCTACTCTGGGCCGAACTGACTGAGCAGCGCGCTGACCGCTACGCTGTCGTAGTAAACCTGGGTGGCGGGGTGGTAACTGATTTAGGCGGTTTCGCGGCGGCTGTGTATAAGCGCGGCGTACGTTTCGTGCAAGTGCCCACCACGCTGCTAGCCCAGGTAGATGCCAGCGTGGGCGGAAAAACCGGCGTCGATTTTATGGGCTTCAAAAACCAGTTAGGCGTGTTTCAGGCGGCGGCGGCTGTTTTCATCGATCCGCACTTTCTGCGGACGCTCGACCCACGCCAATTGAAGTCGGGCTACGCCGAAGTAGTGAAGCACTGGCTGATTGCCGATGCCGGGGCCTTCGAGCGCAACCGCTACGTGGGCGTTATGGTTGATGACTGGACGCCGGTTATTGAAGAGTCGGTGGCACTAAAGCAGCGCATCGTCGAGCAGGACCCGCTGGAAACCGGGCTGCGCAAGTTGCTCAATTTCGGCCATACGGTGGGCCACGCCTTGGAGAGTTACTTGTTGCAACAGCCGGGCCGCGAAATTCTGCACGGTGAGGCGGTGGCGGCCGGCATGGTGTGCGAAGCCTGGCTGAGCTACCATAAAGGGCTGCTGAGTGCGGCCGAACTGGACAAAATCGAAACGTTCCTGTTCTCCATTTTCGAGAAGGTGCAATTCGTGCTGCTCGAAACCGAAGCCATTGCCGATTACGCGCTTCAAGACAAGAAAAACACGGGCTCCACCATCAACTGCACGCTGCTCGAAGGCCTTGGCCACGGCGTGTACGACCAGCCGGTAACGCTGGCCGAAATTGTGGAGGCCCTGCGCTATTACCACCGGCTACCGGGCTAGTGGGCCCGCCGGGCATTGTTTTACCAGGGGCGGAGCACCGTTTCGCCCTGCATTCTGCTACTGTCATTAACTCATTCCTCACGCTTACCTGGCCGGGCGGCCCGTTGCGCGGCACGGCGCAGGTGCCGGCTTCCAAAAGTGAAAGCAACCGCGCCCTCATTATCCAGGCGCTGGCCGGCGGCGGGCAGCTCCACAACCTCTCCGACGCCAACGACACCCAGCTGATGCAGCGACTGTTGCAGAATCCGGCCGCTCCGGTATTCGATGCCGAAGATGCTGGTACTGTTATGCGTTTTCTAACGGCCTACTTAGCCATGACGGGCCGGCAGACGGGGCTAACCGGTACCGCCCGGATGCAGGAGCGGCCCATTGCGGTGCTCGTGGATGCGCTACGCGAGTTGGGTGCCCGCATCGAATACGCTGGCCAAGAAGGCTATCCGCCACTACGGCTGCGGGGCCGTACGCCCCAGCCAGCCACGGCCGAAGAAATGGAGCCAATAGAATTAACCGTGCGCGGCGATATCAGCAGCCAGTATATTTCGGCCCTGCTGATGATTGCGCCCACGCTGCCGGCCGGGCTGCGCATCTGGCTGACGGGCAAAGTCGGCTCGCGGCCCTATATCCGGATGACGCAGGCGCTGATGCAGCATTTTGGGGCCGTGTGCCGGGATTTGGGTACGGTGCTGGAGGTGCGCCCACAGTCCTACCAGCCCACCGACTACACCGTGGAAGGCGACTGGTCGGCAGCCAGTTACTGGTATGCTATGGTGGCGCTGGCCCCCGAAGGCTCGCACCTGACGCTGCCCACGCTACGCCGCTACTCCTGGCAGGGCGACCAGGCCATTGTTGGCATTATGGCCCAGCTGGGCGTGCACACGGAGTTTCTGGCCGACGAAACCCTACGTCTGACTAAAACAGCCCCCGCCGCCCGTATCACCCAGGATTTCACCGACTGCCCCGACCTAGCCCAAACCGTAGCCGTAGTAGCGGCGGCTCTCGGCGTTCCGGCTACCCTCACTGGCCTGGAAAGCCTGCGCATCAAGGAAACCGACCGCATTGCAGCCCTGCAAACCGAGCTGGGAAAATTTGGAGCAGCGCTGACGGATGTAGGGGAAGGTCGGTTTGACGTGTCGGCCGAGAACTTCCGGGTAGAAGGGCAAACGGTGGCTACTTACCACGACCACCGTATGGCCATGGCCTTCGCGCCGCTGGCGTTGCTGGGCGAAATCCACATCGAAGCCTCGCAGGTAGTGCGCAAGTCCTATCCGCAGTTCTGGCAGGAGCTGGAGAAAGTGGGCTTTAGCCTTCCAGCCCCAGCTGTCTAGCCAACTCAGCCGCTAACCAAAAAAAACAGTAAAATCACGATTAATCAGCGGAAATCAGTGCTTTAAGGTAAGCGGCCGTCAGGCGCAGGCGGCTGCCGTACCAACTGAATAACTCGCCATCGACGATGCGGATTTGGGCCGCAGGGCAGTGCTGCTGGAACTCGGCCACGTGCTTTTCGGCGAAGGGGTAGGGCTCGGAGGAAAGCAGAATCTGCCGGGGCGCGGCGTCCTGCAGCTGCTCGGGCGTGATTTCGGGGTAGCGACCCAGTTGGCCGAATACGTTACGGAAGCCGGCGCGGGCCAGCATCTCGTCAATGAACGTGCCGCCGGCCGCCACCATGTAGGGCTTGCGCCAGATGAAGTAGGCGGCCGGTACCGGCTCGGATGCGGTTGGGGCCAGGGCGGCGAAGGAAGCGGTAATCTCAGCGGCCAGCGCATCACCAGCCTCCTTGCGGCCCGTGAGCAGCCCCACCCGCCGAATCATATCGAGTGACTCAGCCAAAGTAGTAATGTCGCTCAGCCAAATCGGGTAGCGGGCGGCCAGCTGCTCGATGCCGTCCTGGTAGTTTTCCTCCTTATTGCCGATGATGAGGTCGGGCCGCAGGGCGTCAATCTTCTCGAAATCGAAGTTCTTGGTTCCCCCGATGACGGCCGCTGACTGCCGCGCTCTGGCCGGATGCACGCAGAACTTGGTCACGCCCACTACCCGCTCGCCCAGCCCCAGATCAAACAACAGCTCGGTTTGCGAAGGCACCAGCGATACAATGCGCTGCGGCGGAAACGGCACGGCCACCCGCCGGCCCATCTGGTCGGTTACAGTTAGCGGGGGCTGGATGAGCGGCAATTCCATAGGGTTGGAGAGGAGTTAGGAGGGCCAGGCATTTGATAGTAACGCAAAGGAGCCGCCCGCGCCGGACGGCTCCTTTGTACTAGAAAACGCTGTAGGCGCGGGGCTTGCCCCCGCCCGCCGTTAAACGGTTAATGTGGGTTTCGTCCAACGGCGGGCGGGGGCAAGCCCCGCCCCTACATCGTTATTAGCTGAAGTAGCGGAAATCCTGCTTGTCCTCAATGCGGAGTACGGTTTCGTAAATCAGGTCGATGACGTGCTGCACGTCGTCTTTGTGAACCGTTTCAACGGTCGTGTGCATGTATTTGAGGGGCAGCGAAATCAGGGCCGCCGCCACGCCGGAATGCGAGTAGGCAAAGGCGTCGGTGTCGGTGCCGGTGGCGCGGGTGGCGGCGGCGCGCTGGAAGGGAATTTCGGAGCTCAGGGCCGTTTCGATGATGAGCTCGCGCAGGTTGTTCTGCACGGCCGGGCCGTAGGTAATCACCGGGCCTTTGCCACAGAACAGGTCGCCCGAGGTCTTCTTCTCATACATCGGCGACTGGGTGTCGTGGGTCACGTCGGTGATGATGGCCACGTCGGGCTTGATGCGGTGGGCAATCATCTCAGCCCCACGCAGGCCAATTTCCTCCTGCACCGCATTCACGATATAGAGGCCAAAGGGCAGCTTCTTGCCTTCTTCCTTCAGGCGGCGGGCCACCTCGGCAATCATGAAGCCGCCGATGCGGTTGTCGAGCGCCCGGCCCACGTAGAACTTGTCGTTGAGCACCATGAACTCGTCCTCGAACGTCACGACCGAACCCACATGGATGCCCATTTCCTCCACTTCCTCCTTGCTGGAAGCACCGCAGTCGAGGAACACCGTTTCCATCGTTGGCGCCTTGTCCTGATCGGGCTTGCGGACGTGGATGGCGGGCCAGCCGAACACGGCTTTCACGATGCCCTTTTTGGTGTGGATGTTCACGCGCTTGCTGGGGGCCACGAGCGGGTCGGAGCCGCCGTTTTTGCGCAGGTACAGGAAACCCGATTCGGTGATGAAGTTGACGAAGTAGCTGATTTCGTCGGCGTGGGCCTCAATCACCACCTTGTACTCGGCCTCGGGGTTGATGACGCCCACCACCGTGCCGTAAGTATCCACGAAATGCTCGTCGATATACGGCTTGAGGTATTCCAGCCAAATCTGCTGGCCTTCCTTCTCGAAGCCGGTAGGGGAGGCATTGTTGAGGTATTTCTGGAGAAAATCGAACGATTCTTGACGCATAGTTGGGGGAGATGTGGATACTACAAGAACGTCATGCTGAGCGGAGCCGAAGCATCTCTATCGCTTCGTTGCAATGGCAATCCAACGAAGCGGTAGAGATGCTTCGGCTCCGCTCAGCATGACGTTCTTTTGCTCATGACCTACTACTAAAGGCGGAATTACAGCGGAATGTTGCCATGCTTTTTGCGGGGCAGCGTGGCCACCTTGTTTTCCAGCATCTTGAAGGCGCGAATCAGCTTCTGGCGGGTCTGGGAGGGCAGAATCACCTCGTCCACGAAGCCGCGGTGGGCGGCGCGGTAAGGGGTGGCGAACTTTTGCTGATACTCATCTACCTTCTCTTGGAGCTTGGCTTCGGGGTTTTCGGCGGCGGCAATTTCGCGCTTGAAGATGATTTCGGCTGCACCCTTGGCGCCCATTACCGCAATTTCGGCAGTGGGCCAGGCGTAGTTCAGGTCGGCCCCGATGTGCTTGGAATTCATCACATCATAGGCCCCGCCGTAGGCTTTGCGGGTGATGACGGTGATGCGCGGCACGGTAGCTTCGCAGAAGGCGTAGAGCAGCTTGGCGCCGTTGGTGATGATGCCGCGCCACTCCTGGTCGGTGCCGGGCAGGAAGCCAGGCACGTCTTCGAGCACCAGCAGCGGAATGTTGAACGAGTCGCAGAAGCGCACGAACCGGGCCGCCTTGGTGCTGGCGTTGATGTCGAGCACGCCGGCCAGCACGGCCGGCTGGTTGCCCACGATGCCGATGCTGCGGCCGCCGAGCCGGGCAAAACCTACCACGATGTTCTCGCCGAAGTTCTGGTGGACTTCCAGAAACGAATCGGCATCAATAATCCCCTCAATCACCTCCCGCATGTCGTACGGCTGGTTGGGGTTTTCGGGCATGATGTTGTCGAGGACCGGGCGGCTTTCGTTCTGGCCTGCCTCGTAGGGCAACATCGGGGCCGTTTCCTCGCAGTTCTGGGGCATGTAGCTCAGCAGCTGCTTCACGCGGGTGATGCAGGCTACTTCGTTGGCACAGCTGAAGTGCGTGACGCCACTCTTAGCCGAGTGGGTGCTGGCCCCGCCTAGCTCCTCGCTGGTTACGGTTTCGTGGGTTACGGTTTTCACCACGTTGGGGCCGGTCACGAACATGTAACTCGTGTCCTCCACCATCAGAATGAAGTCGGTGATGGCGGGCGAATACACCGCGCCGCCCGCGCACGGCCCCATAATGGCCGACAGCTGGGGCACTACGCCCGAGGCCAGCGTATTCTTGTAGAAGATATCTGCGTAGCCGCCCAAACTCACCACGCCTTCCTGAATGCGGGCCCCGCCCGAGTCGTTGAGGCCGATAACGGGGGCCCCGTTCTTCATGGCGAGGTCCATGATTTTCACGATTTTCTCGGCGTGGGTTTCGCTCAGCGAGCCGCCAAATACCGTGAAATCCTGGGAAAACGCGTACACCAGCCGGCCCTGCACGGTGCCGTAGCCCGTTACCACGCCGTCGCCGAGGTAATACTCCTTATCGAGGCCGAAGTCCTTGGAGCGGTGCATCACAAACTTGCCGATTTCCTCGAACGAGCCCTCGTCAAACAGCAGATCAATCCGCTCCCGGGCTGTGAGCTTGCCCTTCTTGTGCTGGGCATCGATGCGGGCTTGGCCGCCGCCGAGCAGCGCTTCCTGGTTTTTGCGGGCGAGAACTTCGAGCGGGGTAAGCTGGGCGTCGGCGTGCGGGTCGGACATGCGGGGTGGGAATAGTCGAATGGTGTAACCAGTGTTAGGTAGCCAAAGGTAAGGCCCAAGGGCAGAAAAGCCGCGCCCAATATTTGGGCGCGGCGTAGTGGCACATATCGATTCGACTCACAAGTAAAACGGCCGGCCCCCACAATGGGAGCCGGCCGTTCTGCTTATCAATCGAATCTACTTATTCGCCTTTGCTCTTGGCGTCGGTAGGCTCGTCGTCGGAGGCTTCGGGAGCTTCTTCCGGAGCTTCCTCGGGCCGCTCGTCACTGGCTTGGACTATTGCTACTCCGCTACCTTTGCTAGTCGCGAAGACGAGTTCCTCCGCGCCTTCGGTGTAATCGGCGGTGATAACGTCGCCCTGGGCAATTTCAGCCTTCAGGATTTCCTCGGCAATCGGGTCTTCAATGTACTTCTGGATAGCCCGGTTGAGTGGCCGTGCGCCGTACTTGGGGTCGTAGCCTTTCTCGGCTACGAAGTCCTTAGCGGCATCGGTCAACTCCACTTTGTAGCCCAGCGTCTGAATGCGACTCAGGAGCTTGCTCAGGCTGATGTCGATAATCTTGTGGATATCCGACTTCTCCAGCGAGTTGAATATTACTACATCGTCCAAACGGTTCAGGAACTCGGGCGAGAAGGTCTTCTTCAGGGCGTTGGTAATGGTGCCCTTCGTCAGCTCGTCCATGTTCTCCTGCCGCGACTTGGTGCCGAAGCCGATACCGGCGCCGAAGTCCTGCAAGTCACGCGCTCCGATGTTGGAGGTCATGATGATGATGGTGTTGCGGAAGTCCACCTTACGGCCCAGGCCGTCGGTCAAAATACCGTCGTCGAGCACCTGCAACAGGATGTTGTACACGTCGGGGTGGGCCTTCTCGATTTCGTCGAGCAGAATCACCGAGTACGGCTTGCGGCGGATTTTCTCCGTCAGCTGGCCGCCCTCTTCGTAGCCCACGTAGCCGGGAGGCGCGCCTACCAGGCGCGAGATGCTAAACTTCTCCATGTACTCCGACATGTCAATCCGCACCAGCGAATCTTCCTTGTCGAAAAGGTAAGTAGCCAGCACCTTGGCTAGCTCCGTTTTACCCACGCCGGTCGGGCCCAGGAACACGAAGGAACCGATAGGCTTCTTGGGGTCCTTGAGGCCCACCCGGGTACGCTGGATGGCCTTCACGAGCTGCTGAATGGCCTTATCCTGGCCAATCACTTTGCCGCGAAGCTCCTCGCCCATGTTAAGCAGCTTGGCGCTTTCCTTCTGCGCAACACGCGAAACGGGGATGCCGGTCATCATGGCAATTACCTCGGCCACGTTCTCCTCCTTCACGGTGTAACGCTTCTTCTTAGTGTCCTCCTCCCAGTCTTTCTTGGCGGTTTCGAGCTGGTCGATGAGCTTCTTTTCCGTATCGCGGAGCTTGGCGGCTTCCTCGTACTTCTGGCTCTTCACCACGCGGTTCTTCTCGCCTTTGATGTTCTCGATCTGCTCTTCGAGCTTGAGAATATCCTCGGGCACCACTATGTTGTTGATGTGCACGCGGGCACCGGCCTCATCGAGAATATCGATGGCCTTGTCGGGCAGGAAACGGTCCGACATATAGCGGTCCGACAGCTTTACGCAGGCCTCAATGGCCTTGTCGGTGTATACTACGTGGTGGTGGTCCTGGTATTTGTCCTTGATGTTGTTCAGAATTTCAATCGTCTCCTCGGGCGTGGTGGGGTCCACCATCACCATCTGGAAACGACGAGCCAGCGCGCCGTCCTTCTCAATGTACTGGCGGTACTCGTCGAGCGTCGTAGCACCGATACACTGAATCTCACCGCGCGAAAGGGCGGGCTTGAACATGTTGGAAGCGTCGAGCGAGCCCGAAGCCCCGCCGGCACCCACAATCGTGTGCAGCTCATCAATGAACAGAATCACGTCGGGCGACTTTTCCAACTCGTTCATCACGGCCTTCATGCGCTCCTCGAACTGGCCCCGGTACTTGGTACCGGCCACCAGCGAAGCGAGGTCGAGCGTAACCACGCGCTTGCCGAACAGCACCCGCGACACCTTCTTCTGCACAATGCGCAGGGCCAGGCCTTCGGCAATGGCAGTTTTACCTACGCCGGGCTCGCCGATGAGGATGGGGTTGTTCTTTTTGCGACGGCTCAGAATTTGAGCTACACGCTCAATTTCTTTTTCGCGGCCCACAATAGGATCCAGTTTGTCGTCCTCGGCCATTTTAGTTAGGTCTCGGCCAAAGTTGTCGAGCACCGGGGTGCGCGACTTGTCGTTGCCTTTCTTAGGCGTAGCGCCCGCGCTGCCGCGACCGGCACCGCCACCCCCGAAGAGGCGGTCGTTGTCGTCGTCGTCGGCCTCGGGGCCGGAGGTAGGGTTGTTCGCCGCGTTACCGTGGTAATCGAGCGAGTCGCGCACAGATTCGTAGTTCACGTTGAATTTGCTCAGAATTTGGGACGAAATGTTGTCTTCATCGCGCAGAATCGACAGGAGCA
Source organism: Hymenobacter psychrophilus (assembly GCF_900107135.1). Taxonomy (GTDB): domain Bacteria; phylum Bacteroidota; class Bacteroidia; order Cytophagales; family Hymenobacteraceae; genus Hymenobacter; species Hymenobacter psychrophilus. Next base: position 243,486 of record NZ_FNOV01000005.1, on the reverse strand, counting down.
AATGCTCGGTACCGATAATTTCGCTCTTGAAGATTTTGGCCTCCAGATACGTGATCTTGAGGACCTTTTCGGTCTGTTTGGTCAGGGGAATCGAGCCGGTGATGCTGGTACCCTGGGTGGCCGTGTTGCGGGTGGCCTGCTCGAGCGCATACTTAAGCTCGTCGATGGACACACCTAGCTTTTTAAGCAGGCCCAAAGCAGTACCTTCCCCCTCGCGGATCATGCCCAGCAACAGGTGTTCGGTCCCGATATAGTCGTGCCCCAGCCGGATGGCCTCCTCCCGGCTCAGGGAGATGACCTCCTTGACTCTGTTTGAGAATTTAGCTTCCATGCAGATAAGGTAGAAAAGAAAAACGGATTGCTGCCCTATAAAAGGCTAATGGGGCAGATTTGGCCGATTGTAAACTGAAACAGTTGGAGTCGGGCGTTGGTTCGGGCGGCTGGTAGGCACTACGCAAGAAAACTGCCGGCGGCCGGACCCTGCATAAAGAGCAGGTCTAAGATGCTCAGTCCGGGTGCAAAATCTTTACCAAAATGCTGCCCGTAAACCGTTACCGACGCTCTGTCAGGTCGGGCTGGTAGCGTTGGGTGCTTAGGCGAGAGGGTATCGCGCAAATCGTGCGGCGAAACGGCAGAATCGTGGGGTTCAGCTAGCTCAGCAGTAGCCGGCTGGTATTCGGTGGTGAGGTGAATGGGCAGGCGCAGGCGCAGGCAGCGGCAGTAGAAGTGCAGCAGCGCCAGGTTCAGGTCGAAGAGCCGGGCGGGTTTCTGCTGGTAGATATCGTGTAGGTAATCGGCGTAATATTCGAAGTACGGGCTGCCCCCGTAAGCGGTTTGCAGTGTGTGCAGGTGTTGGTGCCGCCAGTTCTGGCGGTAGTCGATTTCGATGAGCGAACTGAGCACCTTCTCGCTCCGGTTTCCATCCAGCACGGGCACGGAAAGCGGTTTTACACCCTGGGCCGTAAGAATCAGACAACGGTTGCGGTAGGTTTGCTTGCGGTAGTGGTCGTGGGCCTCCAGCCAGAGCGCATCTGCGCGAACGAACTCGGCAAAAAAAGCAATGGGCGGGTGGTACTGCGTTTCGAAAAGGATATCGGACACTGTTTTTTAGCTGATAGCTATTAGCGACTGGCTGTTAGCTTTTTGTTCTGGAATGAAACGGACGTTGTAAATTGGGTGTAGACTGAACGATGCGGGATACCAAGGGCCCATGACCATCAGAGCGAATAAAACCGCCCGGAAAAGTCGCAATTTTGCCACCAACAACTGCGGCGGCCCGTTGCAAACCCACTGCCACTTCTGCCACTTATACCGCCAAACTGACATAATGCCCGTTCGCTTTCGACTTTTCCTGCTGCTACTCCTGCCGCTGCTGGGCCCCGCAGCCACCCCGGCCGTGGCTCAACTGCTCCTCGACGCCGCCTGCTTCCGCAACGACGACGTGGCCGTAAAGGGCGGCGTGGTGGAAGTGTACATTACCGTTTCGGGCCAGCACCTGACATATAAGCGGCGGGCGCCGAAGGTGTTTCAGGCGGCGGCCCTGGTTACGCTCGAAGCCATCCGGCCCGATGGCACAGCCGCTTACCAGGAAACCATTACGCTGAAGCCCCCGGTACTGCGCGATACTACAGCCGCCATTAAAAACCCTATCAGTTTCCAGAAGCGCCTGTGGCTGCCGGCCGGCCACTATACCCTGCGCGGCCAGTTACGCGACCAGAACCGGGCTGCCTCGACGGTTATCGTGGAGCAGCCGCTGGTGGTAGAGTTCGGGGCCACCAAGCCCCAACTCAGCGACTTAGTGCTGCTGGCTAAACCTGTTAGTCGTAGCGCCTCGGAGGCGAACAACTTTATTCGTTTGGGCTGGACTTTGACTAGGGCCCCCGGCGGCCTCTATGCCCGCGGGCAGGATAAGCTGTTTTCCTACGCCGAACTATACAACATTGCGATAGGACAACCGCTCGTATTGCTCTACCGCCTGCAACCTGTGGTGAGTAAAATCGTCGTCGCCAGCGTTAAGGGAGTAGCTCAGGGGGCAGAGGGGCGCCCTACCGTGCTTGCTGCTGAGTTGGATATAAGCAAAGTGCCAGCCGGCAACTACATCCTCACGCTGGAAGTACGCGACGCCAAAAACCGCGTGCTGGCCACCGAAACTGCCCCCGTGCATCGCAACCCTGCCGACTACGCCCCCGCCGGGGCCGTGATGCCCCGCTAAACTTCCCGATTAATTGCCCCGATGAGCCAACCTGTTACTTCCGCCGCCTACCCGTGGTACTTTCGCCCCCTCAACTGGCTGCTGCTGGGGCTTTCAGCCCTGCCGCTGGAGGTGCTCTATGGTTTCGCCCGGCTTTTGTACTGGCTGATGGCTTACGTGCTGCGCTACAGGCGGCGGGTGGTGTTGGGAAACCTACGCAACTCATTTCCGGAAAAGTCGGAGGTAGAAATTGAGCACATTGCCCGGGGCTTTTACTGGCATTTTGCGCAGGTTATCGTCGAAATTCTAAAGCTGCGCACGATTTCGGCGGCCGAGCTACGGAAGAGGGCCGTGATAGAGAACCCCGAACTGCTGGAGCGCCTGTTTGCCGAAAACCGTCAAGTGCTGGTGCTGGGCTCGCACGCCGGCAACTGGGAGTGGATTCTGTCGGCCGGGGCGCTGGTGTTCCCAAACCGGGCCGGGGGCGTGTATAAGCCGCTGACCAACCCGTTTTTCGAGGCGTTTATGCTAAAGTTGCGCAGCCGCCAGGGAGCCGAGCTGGTACCCATGCTCAGCACGTTGCGCAATCTGGTAAAACAGCGGGGCCGGGGCCGTGCCCTTAGCCTGCTCTCCGACCAGGCCGCCGGCCCCGAGGACCATCCGTACTGGACCGATTTCCTGCACCAGGACACGCCCTTTTATACCGGTGCCGACAAACTGGCGGCCCAATTGGGCTGCGCGGCCGCCTACGTGGGCATCCGGCGGGTGCGGCGCGGCTATTACCGCATTACCCTCATGGCCCTCCACGACGGGCAGACCACGCTGCCGCCCGAAGAACATCAGCTTACCGAAGCCTTTGCCCGCCTGCTGGAGCGCGACATTCAGGCCAGTCCCCCCGACTACCTCTGGAGCCACCGCCGCTGGAAGCATAAAAGAGAAGCTAGAAGTTAGGAGTCAGAAGGTAGAATACCGCTCACTATTTCCTTTCCAAGATAATGAACGGTATTCTACCTTCTGGCTTCTGGCTTCTAGCTCCTAGTTTCTTCCTTCTTCCTACAGATACTGCTCGATGTCGCCGGCACCTTGGCGAATCAACTCGAAGTCATCGTTGGTGCAGTCGATGATAGTGCTGGGAATGTTGTTGCCGAAACCGCCATCGATGACCAAATCGACCATGGCGCGGTATTTCTCGAAAATTAAGTCGGGATCTGTCACGTACTCGTCCAGCGTATTTTCGTCTTCACGTACCGAGGTACTCATAATGGGGTTGCCCAACTCCCGCACCAACTGCAGAATAATAGGGCTGTCGGGGATGCGAATGCCCACGGTTTTGCGCTGCTTGCCGCCTTGGCGGGGCGCTTTCGAGCTGGCTTCAAACAGAAATGTAAACGGCCCAGGCAAGGCGCGTTTTAGCACTTTATAGATGGGCGTAGTGATGCCGTGGGCATAGTCGCTGATATGCGACAAATCGTGACAGATAAAGCTAAGGTTGGCTTTCTCGGGGTTGAGGCCCTTAATGCGGCATACCCGCTCCACCGCTTTGGCATTGTGAATGTCGCATCCAATACCATAAACTGTATCGGTGGGGTAAATGATGACGCCACCTTTGCGGATGACATCCACGGCCTGCTGAATGCGGTTGAGGGGCGGGTTATCGGGGTGGATGCGGAGCAGCGTGGCAGACATAGGCAGGGAGTAAGGGAATGAAGAATGAACGGCCGGCCAATTTCAAGAGGTAGCCAGCTAGACTCGCCAAGGTAACAGCCGAGGCGGTAAGGTGCTATTGTTTTCGGAAAAAGCAGGGGTTTTATTGCCTGGCCACTGGTTTGCAGCCGGCCTGAAACACCAACGAGCCCCGGCTATTGGGCTTGTCGTCACCCAAAACTTATGAGAAGCGCCGGCCGGTAGGCCGGCGCTTTTTTTAGTGCTCCTCGCGCGGCAGCTGGGCGGCCAGCTCTACGCCCTCAACGAGGTAACGCAGATGCACCATTCCCAACCAGAGGGTCTGCCAGCCTGGTGGCCCATCGCCAGCCCTACCCAGGTGTCCACCGAGCCCTGCCAGGGCATAATACACTTCTCGCACCGTCTGCAGTAGCCGGCTCCGCTGGCTGCGCAGCACACTCAGATAGAGCGCCGACAAGCCCGCCGTTTCTGCGGGCGCATCGGGCCGCTGACGACTATGTTCACGCAAATCCACCAGGGCCAGGGCCACCACGCTGAGCAGGGCCACGGCCGCAAACAGACGGGCAGCCGTGTGCAACTGCAGCCGCTCGGCCCCCAGGCCCGTTTTCAGCGCCTTATGAAAGTCCTCCATCAGCCAGCGGCTGGCGTACTGTTGCGCCCGTTCGCGGGCCTGGGGGCCGTTTAGCACGACGTCGTCGCACAGCAACAGCCATTCCAGCTTACCCCCTGGCTCCCAGACCCGCACCACGCTGGCGGTCACCGGTGGCCCTTTGCCGGCACTGGCGCCCGGCCGTTGGGGAGCACGTAACGCCAGCCCCGGACAGTAGCTCACCTGCAAATGCGCCAGTCGGGCCGCCTGGCCCGGGCGGGCCCGTAGGGGCAGTTCCATTTGCCCGGCACTAGGCTGGGCCCGGGCCACGGCAAACAGGGTGGCGGCGGATCCGCCGGCAGCCGCTGCCAGGCCCCGGTCCTGCGCGGCGCGCACCACAAACCCTAGTCCTTGCTGCTGGCACTGATACAAATGCGCATAGATGTCGGCCCCGCGGTCGGCCACGACGACCCAACGCCCCTGCGACGGTGGGGAGCCAATGGCGCGCAGGCTCTGCGCCCACAGATCAGACTCGCGGGCCCGCCCCTGCCGGGAACGGGTGCCACCGTGCGGGTGCGCCTTCTCAGCGGCAGAGCGTGCCTGGCGCACATAAAATTGCTGATCCAGCAGTCCCAGCAGCGGCAGCGGTGGGCGCGTCGCCGCGCTTGGCTCGCTGCCGCCGCCGGGCCAGCGGGCAGCCACCAACGAGTGCAGTAGTACGCCCTGCTCGCCACTCACGTTGGCCCCAACCGGTCCCAATCCGGCCCGGCGGGCAGTGGCCGGGGCCCAGCGTAGCTGCGTGGTGTCTTCCAGCAGCAAGTAGGTACCTGCTTGCTGCAACTGCTGCAGAACCAGTGCCCGGTGTGGCCCCTGCAGTGTATCGGGGGTGGCCGCCGCACTGCCCAGCAGGTGGTAAGCAGCCTTGCCGGCATACGCCGAACCGGCTCCCAGCCGGGGGATACTGGCGCCGGGTTGGCGGGCCCATCCGGCCGCCAGTGTGCACACGCGCCGGGTACGGCGTACATCGCCCAATGGCACACCGCCAAAATGGGTCTGTGCCCACCGGCCGGCATCACAGAAATGTTGCGAAATACTCATCTCCTAAAATACGCCCAACCACCAAAAAAAGCGCTGACCATCAGGTCAGCGCTTTTTGAGTTTTGGGTAACGACAAGCTATTGGGCCGGGGCTCGTTTTTAGCGCTAGTAGTGAGTTGCCAGTGTTCGGGCAATTTTATGCCTGACAACCAGCAGCTACCACGTCTACTACTGCTTGCTTACCTTGTGCGAGGTCAGGGTTTCGCCATCCTGCACCAACACCACATAGTTGCCAGCCGGCAGGCTACGCAGGCTGAAAGTGCCCTCGGCGGTAGCGGTGCCTTTTAGCACAGTACGGCCCAATAGGTCGGTTACCGTAACGGCCGCCTTGGTGGCGCGGCCGGCTACGCGAATCGTCAGCTGGTCGGCGGTAGGGTTGGGGTACACCAACACGTTGCCGGCTTTCAGTGCCGAACTGGTGCTGGTAGTCGTGCCGCTACGTAGCGAGAAGTTGTCGACGGCCAGCAGGGCGTCGGTACCGCCGTCGTTGGTGTCCTTGAAGCGGATCCACATGGTCCGGCCGGCGGCCCAGTTCAGGCCCGTAATGCCCGCCGTTACGTTGGCCGAGTTGGCGGCAGCATTGCCATCAAGCGGGGTGCCGCCCGTGTTGCTGTTGGCTACTTCTATCACGTTCAGGGCGGGCACTGCCGTCCAGGTACCAGTGGACAGGCTGGTCGCGTCGAGGCTGTACTCGAAGGCCAGCACCTCCGTAATATCGAGGGCCGAGCCCGACTTCCACTGCTCGGTGCGGAAGGCAATAGTGAGGCTGGTAACGGCCGCGCTGCTGCCGTTAGTGAAGGCCGCGCCAAAGGCGGGTACCGTGCTGCCGGAGGCAATGGAGCCCAGTGCGCGGTCGGGGTCGTTATTGGAGCCCACGTTGTATACGCCGCCCGAAATGGCGTCGCCGATGGTGGCGCTCAGGTCGAGGGGCGTGTTTGCGGCGCCGGTGCCCGAGAGGCGCACGGCACCCCAGCCAGCTGGGTACGTAACGCCGGCCGTACCCATGCCGTCGAAGTTTTGGGTGTAAGCCGCCGTGCCGTTGAAGCTAACGGGCGTAACGGTTTGAGCGGTGGCGGCGGTGGCAGCCAGGCCCAGCGCGAGGCCCAACAACGAGCGGAACCGGGAAGAAGAAGTGTAAGCGTGTTGCATGGGACAATAAATTGAAGAGTGAAGGAACAGAAGACGTACTTTTGAGCCCTAAAGATATCAGTTTATGGCCGTAGGTTGCAACACGTACCCGACCTCGACCATGTTGTTCTTGTATTAACTCGTCCCGCCACATGGCCACCTCCCGCATTGAAGAATATAAGGCTAGCGCCGAGCGCCGCCGCAAACGCTTTGCATACATTACTGGCATCTTCGGCCTAGTACTCATTACCTTCTCCTATTATTTCTACCAGGTTTTCTTTCAGGCCAACATCGAAACCAAAGGCCGGCCGACTTACGTGACCATCCGCCCCGGCTACACGAGCCGGCAGGTACTCGACTCGATTGAAGCCACCGGTGTGGTGGTCGACCGGCTCAGCCTGCGCTTTGTGGCCCGGGCGATGAAGTACGATCAGCTGGTGAAGCCCGGCCGCTACGAGCTGAAGGACGGCTACACCAACCGCCAGCTCATCGGCGATTTGCGCACCGCCCGTAACCGCCTGCCCCTGCGCCTCACCTTCCAGAGCCTGCGCCTGCGCCAGGATCTGGCCAACCGCCTGGCCACAACCATCGACGCCAAGCCCGCTACGTTCGATTCGCTGCTCACCTCGCCTGCTTATACCAAAGCGCTGGGCTTCGACACGCTGAGTATTCTCACGATGTTCATCCCGAACACCTACGACCTGGCCTGGAATACCTCGGCCGAGAACCTCATGCAGCGCATGAAGAAGGAGTACGACAAGTTCTGGACGCCGGCCCGCGACGCCAAGCGCCAAGCGTTGGGCCTGAGCCGCGCCGAAGTGAGCGTGCTGGCCTCGATAGTAGAAGCCGAGCAGCAACAGCACGCCGACGAGCGGCCCCGGGTGGCGGGCGTGTACCTCAACCGCCTCAAGCGCGGCATGAAACTACAGGCCGACCCCACGGTGGTATTTGCCAACCAGGATTTCACCATCAAGCGGGTGCTCAACAAGCACCTGGCCATGGATTCGCCCTACAACACCTACAAATACAACGGCCTGCCGCCGGGCCCCATCAACCTGCCCAGCATTGCCAGCATCGATGCCGTGCTCAGCCCGGAGGAGCACAACTACCTCTATTTCTGCGCTAAGGAGGATTTCAGCGGCTACCATGCCTTCGCCCGCAACGAGCAGGAGCACCTTGTAAACGCCCGCCGCTACCAAGCCGCCCTCAGCCGAAATGGCATTATGAAATAATTGTTGGTGCCTGGAGCTTAGTTGTTCGTGCTTAGTGATGATGAAGCTGTTTACAAAGTTGTCTTTTTACGAGTGTGTCATCCTGAGCGCAGCGAAGGACCTTATCACGACTGAGCCGCCATTGTGCCGCCATGGTAAGGTCCTTCGCTGCGCTCAGGATGACAGAATTTTTGACTTTCTAAACAGCTTCGATGAAACGTTACCTACAGCCCTATTTACGAAGCCCGACCAACTAAGCTCTAAGCACTAAGCATGTACTCCTCCGACACCCACATCCGCGTGCGGTACGCCGAAACCGACCAGATGGGCTACGTGTACCACGGCAACTACGCGGCCTATTTCGAGGTCTGCCGTACCGAGGCGTTCCGGCAATTGGGCATCAGCTACAAAGACCTGGAGGCCGATGGCGTGGGCATGCCGGTGGGCGAAATCCGCACCCGCTTCCGCCGGCCCGCCCGTTACGACGACCTGCTCACCGTGCGCCTGTTATTGCGCCAGCCGCCCGAAGGCAGCCGCATTCTGTTCGAGTACGAAATCTACAACGAGGCGCAGGTGTTGCTTACCGAAGGCCATACGCTGATGGTATTCGTGAGTATGGCCAGCGGCCGCCCCGTGCCCATCCCGGCCGACATTGCCGCCAAGCTGGCCCCGTACTTCTCCGACGACGAAACTGCCGGGCCACTTACGCCCCCCGCAGCCCCCACCGACCCACCCGCGCCGGCCGCGTTTTTGAGCTAGGGTGAGTGCCAAACGGGTTTTACAATCAATCCGTAACTTGCTGGCCTATATGCTTCCTGCCTTCTAACCCCCCAAACGTGAGGTCTCCCGTACGCCGGTACCATTTGCCCGATGTGCGCCGCCGCCGCTCGTACCGGCGCTTCATTGTGTGGCTGAAACGGCTGCGCTTTGCCCGCGGCCGTGCCTCGGTTTATGATGTGGTGGTGCAGCTGCTAAAGGAAATCAAGCTCGATGGCATTGCCAAGCGGGCCAGCTACATGGCCTTCAACTTCACCATTGCCATCTTTCCCACCATCATCTTCCTGTTCACGCTCATTCCCTGGATTCCGATACCCCACCTCGATGAGGACATCCTGCAGTTCCTCTCCGACCTGATTCCGAAGGAGATGTACCGGGCTATTTCGGGTACTATCGAGGACGTTGTGACCATTCAGCACGGCGGATTGCTCTCGTTCGGTTTTGCCACGGCCCTCGTGCTCAGCTCCAACGGCCTCATGGCCCTGCTTGATGCCTTCGAGAAGAAGTACCCCAGCTTCAAGAAGCGCACCTATATTCGTAAGCGCGTAATTGCCACGTTGCTCACCGTGGTGCTGGCGGCGGTATTGCTGGTGGCGGTTACAGGTATCTTCTTTGGTACCTATATCATTGACACACTGGTGTACAGAGAAATTGTGCCGGAGGCCCTCAACGACCAGATGACGAGCGTGCTGCGCTACGGCTCGGTGGTATTCCTATTCCTGCTCACCACCAGCCTCATCTACTACTACGTGCCCCCGGTACACGACAAATGGCCGTTCGTGTCGGTGGGGGCTATTGTGGCCACGCTGCTTATTTTCCTGGTGTCGTTCCTGTTCATCCTCTACGTCAAAATCTTCGACAGCTACAACCACTTTTATGGTTCGGTGGGCACGCTCGTGGGCTTCATGGTGTGGCTCGATTTCGTGTGCATGACCCTGATTCTGGGCTTTGAGGTAAACGTGAGCATCGACGCTGTAACGGGCGGCTTTGGCCGGCCGGGCTTTTTTACCCGCCGCCGCCGGCCGGTTGTCAAAATAATTAACCCCTGATTGTGAGTTGGGTAGCGCCTGCCGAAAGAAAAATTTCGCTCTGCGCCTTGTTCATTTCCCAATCGTTTCTACTTTTGCCATCCCAAAGCACTCAGTTGGGGTCTTACTAGAGAGGTGGCAGAGTGGTCGAATGCGACGGTTTCGAAAACCGTTATACCGGCAACGGTATCGGGGGTTCGAATCCCCCCTTCTCTGCTTTTTTGAGTGAGAAATTGAAAGTGAAAAATTGAAAATCTGCCTGACGAGCTTAGTCTATTGGCCTTAAGCAGGATTTTTAATTTTTCACTTTTAGTTTTTAAGTGACCCTAGAGGAGTGGCAGAGTGGTCGATTGCGACGGTCTTGAAAACCGTTGAGGGTTACACCTCCGGGGGTTCGAATCCCTCCTCCTCTGCAAACAGTGCCTCCGGTCCACCCGGTTGGCGACAGATTTTTCTAAAGCTCTCCGGCCGGCGCCGGAGAGCTTTTTTTTTGTTTTCAGATTAGCTTGCTGATCAGGTTGATTGGGGGATTGATCGGAGTTATATTTGTGTTAAATGGCTTTTTCAGGCCAAAACGGCCTCTTATTTGCTAAGCCGCTGGCTGTACTTTTTTCGCCTCTATGTCCGAAGTCCTGTTTGATGTGAACCTGCAACAGCTGCCCGACGAGTTCCTGACGGGCGTGTGGCGGGTGGCCAGCCGGGTACTCAACCAAACCGACCCTGCCAGCTTACTAGCCTGCGCTGAGCAGCTGGCGCTGGAGCCGGGCCGGGTGCGGGTGGAGGGCGCGGGCCAGCACGACCAGGGAAACTGGCTGGTGCAGCGCGATACGCTGCTCAACCGTCCGTATCTGGCGCTGGAACTAGGCCAGGAGCAGACCCGGGCCCTGGTAACGCGGCTGCGCCGTTCCCGTACTGGCACGGAGAGCCAGTTGAATCTGTATTTCCAGTCAGGTATGGAAATGCAGCTCACACAGCCCTAGGTTTTTCATCTGCTTTTTGCCCGCTTGCCCATGGCTCCCGCCACTCTTCGCCCTACGCCCGCCGACTTCAGCTTTCTGGCCGAACTTATCCCGCAGCTTGTGTGGACAACCGACGCCCGCGGCTACCATACCTACTTCAACCAACGCTGGACCGATTATACGGGCTACACGCTGGCCGACAGCGTGGGCGACAATATGTGGAACAACCTGCTCGACCCCGACGACCAGCAACGGGCCCGGCAGCGCTGGGGCCACTCGCTCGAAACCGGCGAGTTCTACGAGATTGAGTATCGGTTCAAGAGCAAAGAGGGCGACTACCGTTGGTTTTTGGGCCAGGCCTTGCCCGTGCGCGACGAGGCCGGCAACATTACCAAGTGGTTCGGTACCTGCACCGACATCCATGACCAGAAAATGCAGGAGCTGGCCCTGCGCAAGCGCGAGCAGGATTTCACGACGCTGGCCAACACCATTCCGCAACTGGCCTGGATGGCGGATGCCGACGGCGCCATTTTCTGGTACAACCAGCGCTGGTTCGACTTTACCGGCACGCAGCTGGTGCAGGTGCAGGGCTGGGACTGGCAGAAGGTTCACCACCCCGAACATGTTGAGCGGGTAACGACCGGCTTCCGCCAGGCCGTAGCTGAGGGCCACGATTCGTGGGAGGATACATTTCCGCTCCGCCGCCATGATGGCGAATACCGCTGGTTTCTGAGCCGGGCGCTGCCCATCCGCGACGAAGCCGGCAACATTGTGCGCTGGTGCGGCACCAATACCGACATTACTGACCAGAAAGAGCTACAGGAGCAGCTGGAACGCGCCTATTCCGACCTCGAGGCTAAAATAATGTTCCGCACCCTCGACCTGGAGCGCGAACTGCAGGAACTGCGCCAGCAGAAGGGAGCGTAGACCCAGAACATCCTTCTTCACTCTGGAGGATGTTCTTGCTTTACACCTTATTGCCCCTCCTATCACTTGGTTAGCTTGACATCGAGAAAGTATGCGCCGTGGTGCACAAGCTGGGTGGTGTTGGCGCCGGTGTTGAGCAGGGCTACGGCTACGTCGCCTTTTTCGGGTTGCGGTGGGGGCCGGCACCCCGACTACCGTAGTGCAGGGCCAAAACGAGCTTACCGACAGGTTGACGCCGGCCAATGCCCGGTGGTAGCAGTAGTGTTGGGCCAGTTCGGTCCGCTCCGAAAGATTATGCTGGGGCAGCAGAGCGCCAAGTAGCAGCATACTTCCCAATAGCCGAGTCACCACCATTTTCAGCACAGCAAAGGTAGCGGGCCGGGTGCCGGCTTATTTGTTGCAGCGCTTATTTGAGTGAAATTTGGAATCAATCTGAGTGACCGAAGGTGACGCCGGCAACTAGGGGCAAGCTGTGCGCGTAAGGCAGGCAGCCTACGGTTGAGCATACTGCCCGGACCAGACTCGCTTATTGCTTATGCTGAAAAGGTACTTCTGCGCAGTTCTGCTGCTAGCCGGGCTGCTGCTGGCCTCGCGCCCGGCCGCCGCCTACTCCGTGCTCACCCACCAGGCCCACGTCGATTCGAGCTGGGTGCCCTGCCTGCTGCCACTGTTGCAGCAGCGCTACCCCGGCGCCACCGACGACGAGCTGCTGGAGGCCAAAAGCTACGCCTACGGGGGCTCCATTCTGCAGGATATGGGCTACTACCCCATGGGTTCGGAGCTCTTTACCAACCTGACCCACTACGTGCGCAGCGGAGACTTCGTGCGTAACCTGCTGGGCGAGGCCCGCAACCGCAACGAGTATGCCTTCGCCCTCGGGGCACTGTCGCATTACACAACCGACCTCGACGGCCACCCCGAAGGCACCAACCGGGCCATGGCCGAGGTTTACCCCGAGCTGAAGGCTAAGTTTGGCAAGTCGATTACCTACGAGCAGGCCCCCGGTCAGCACACGCAGCTCGAGTTTGCTTTTGATGTGGTGCAGGTGGCCTCGGGCCGCTACCGCAGCTCGGATTATCAGCGCTACATCGGTTTTCAGGTGAGCAAACCGGTGCTGGAGCGGGCCTTTCTGAAAACCTACGGCCTGGAGCTGGGGCAGGTGATTTTCAACGTCGACCTAGCTATCGGCTCGTTCCGGTTCGCGGTGCGCAACCTGATTCCGATTGCCAGCCGGGCCGCCTGGCAGACTCAGAAGAAGGATATCCGCAAGCTGAGCCCCCAGGCCCGGCGGCGCGAATACGTGTACAAGGATAGCCGCCACGAATACGAAGAGCGCTATGGCCACACCTACGAACACCCCGGCTTCGGGGCCCGGGTGCTTTCGTACTTTATCCGGGTGCTGCCCAAAATCGGCCCACTCAAGCCTTTCGCTTTCAAGGTGCCCACGCCCAAGGGCGAGCAGCTGTTTAAGGCCAGCTTCCGGCAGGCGCTAAAAAACTACTGCGCTCTACTCCGGCAGCAGCCGCGCGATACCGTAGCCGCTATTCCGCCGCTGCCCAACCGCGACTTCGATACCGGCAAGCTCACCCAACCGGGCGAGTATGACCTGACCGATAAAACCTACGGCGAGTGGCTGCGCAAGCTGGAAAACAAGAAGTTTGAGTACCTGACCGCCGAGCAGAAAAAAAACCTGCTGACTTTTTTCGAGCATCCCGAGAAAGTAGCCGTTGGAGCCGGCGACGACAACGACCAGGATATGAGCGAGAAAAAAGGGGAGCGGGAAGAGGCCAAGGAGCACGCGCAGTTGCTGGAGGCCCTGGAAGCCCTGCGGGCCGCCGCACCGGTCGATGTTGCCAAGCCTTAGTTCGTCAACCACTCAACTGCCGCCCCCTCGTCCAGAAACAGACGTAGCGCGTAGGCCGAATGCGCCTGAGCCGTGGCCGTGGCAGCCTGCATGCCGCGGTCGTGCTCCAGTACATCGGCGCGGGCGGGTGAAAGCAGATAGGCGACGTGTAGCGTAGCCGGAGCAGTTTCGGCTGCCACAGCGGGCAGCAGGGTAGTGGCCACCCAGCCTGAGGAAGCGGCATCCAGCTCGGTACGGCGGCGCACATCTACCAGCCAGCGGGCGGCCCCGCGGCTGTAGCTCATTTCGCGGGCGGTCCGGAATCCCTCCTGAATTTCAGCAAATGATACGGCCCGCAGCCACCGCACCACCAGAGTGGCCAAATCGGGGCGGTAGGACAAGCTCAGATAGTCGGAAATGAGAGGAGGGGCAGAAAGCATAACTGCAAAACTATACTTATCCCGGGAATATTCTAAGGTTGAGCTTCGCCGCTCTGTACCAACCCGCTACTGAGACGGCGGAGGATAATTTCGGCCTGCTTGGCTTGGTAGCGGATATCGAGCAGGCGGGTTTCGGCCTGTAGCTGGGTGCGCTGGGCCTCGCGCAGCACCAGCGGCGTGAGCAGCCCCAGGCGGTAGCGCTCCAGGGCAATAGCCACGTTTTCGCGGGCCAGCAGAATATTGGATTCCTCCAGTTCGAGCAGCGCCAGCCGGTTCTGGTACTGGGCAAATGCCTGTTCGGCATCAGCATCAAGCTGCAGCTGGGTCTGGTCGAGCTGCAGGCGCGTTTGCTCCTCCACAATGCGCGCGTTCTGCTCCAGGCGGTTGCGGTTGAAACCGTCGAAAATCGGCACCGAGGCTACTACGCCGTAGTTGAGGCCGTAGGTGCGACCGGTGGTGGTCACGAGCTGGTCGCCGAAAAAGGACGCGTTGTTGATGTTGCGGTTAAAGCCGTAACCACTCGTCAGGCCCACGCGGGGGTAGCGCGAGGCTCGCACCAGCTTACGGTCGAGGGTGGCTATTTCGGTGTTGAAGCGGGCTTGCTGGAGGCGCGGATTGCGCTGGCGCAGAGCGGCCAGCACCTCGTCGCGGGCCAAGTCACGGGCCACTACAATCGAGTCTTGAGGCAGGAAATCGAGGCCGGGCGCCCGGCCGATGAGTTCATTAAGGTTGATTTTAGCCGTTTTCAGCGCTTCCTGCTGCTGAATCAGGGCCGAGCGGTCGGCGTTGTAGTCTACGCGGGCCGTCAGCACTTCCACCTTGGCACTCACGCCCACGTCCACCCGCGCCTGGGTCAGGTCGATGCGGGCCTGCCCGATTTTGAGGGCCTCTTCGAGTGAGTTTATCTTGCCCGACTCGCGAACCACCACGAAATAAGCGTCCATCACGGCGGCCACGGTTTCCTCCACCGTCGCGCGCGTCAGCTGCTGCTGGCTTTGCTCGATAACCTGCAGCCGGTCGTAGGCGACGAACATGCCCAGACCGTCGAAAATGGTCCAGGTAGCGGCCACGTTAGCTTGCAGCTGATTTGATTTGGCTCCGTTGGCGATGCTGGGCTCGGGCCGGGCCCCGGACTCCTGGCGCACATTGTTGCGGTTGAAATTGCGCACGAGGTTGCCGTTGACCACCGGCAGCTGCCCTGCGTTGCCGCGGGTCACGTTGTTTTCAGCTACCCGCACATCCTGTCGCGAAACCAGGATAGTGTAATTGCCCTCCACCCCCAGCCGGATGGCCTCGGCCAGCGTGAGGGGCGGGGCCGGGGCCACGGTTTCAGGCTTTTCGGTCTGAGGCTTGCTCTGGGGCTTCTCGGTGGTTTCGCGGCGCGAAGGCAGCACCGGCTGCTGGGCCAGCGCGGGCAGGCCGGTAGTCAGCAAAAGCAGCGGCAGGAGCAGGGAACGGGAGGACATTCGGGGGGAAATAGATAGAAAACCGGGCAGATAGTCGAAAGGCACGGATAGCGTTACGCCGCCACCTTTTCGGGCTCGGGGGCGTGCTTGTGCTTTTTGGCCGTGGCGAAATACGAGTACATCACCGGCACTACGTACAGCGTGAGTACGGTAGCGAAAAACAGACCGCCCACCACGCCAATGCCCATGGCCCGGCGGCTCAGGGCGCCCGCACCGGTAGCCATGGCAATGGGCAGAATACCCAGAATGGCGCAAAGCGAAGTCATCAGAATTGGCCGGAAGCGGGCCGTAGCGCCTTCTACCAGCCCGCTCATGTAATCCATTCCCTGCTCCACTTTCTGGTTGGCAAACTCCACGATGAGGATGCCGTTTTTCGTTACCAGTCCGATGAGCATGATGATGCCGATCTGCGAGAACAGGTTCAGCGTCTGGTTGAAATACCACAAGCTCAGCAGCGCCCCGCTCAACGCCAGCGGCACGGTTATCATGATGATAACCGGGTCGCGGAAGCTTTCGAACTGCGCGGCCAGCACCAGGTAAATCAGCACCAGCGCCAGCCCGAAGGCGAACAGCAGCGACGAGGAGCTTTCCTCAAAGTCGCGGGAAGCGCCGGCCAGCTCGGTGGCGTAAGTGTCGTCGAGGGTTTTGTCGGCAATGGCGCGCATGGCGGCAATACCGTCGCCCAGCGTCTGGCCCGGAGCAAGCGAGGCCGAGAAGGTGGCCGCGTTGTAGCGGTTGAAGCGAAACAGCTGGGGCGGGGTGCTGCTTTCCTCCATATTAATCACGTTATCCAACTGCACCAGCTCACCGGTGCGGCTCTTCACGCTCAGCAGCCGCACGTCGAGCGGCTGGCTGCGGTCTTCGCGCGCCACCTGCCCGATAATCTGGTACTGCTTGCCGTTTTTGATGAAGTACCCATAGCGCTGCCCGCTCAGGCTGGCCTGCAGCGTCTGCGAAATATCCTGCACCGACACACCCAGACTCTGAGCTTTGTCGCGGTCGATGTTCACGCGCAGCTCGGGCTTGTTGAACTTCAGGTCTACATCTACGAACTGGAAGGTGGGGTCGAGGCGGGCGGCTTCCAGGAACTTAGGCACGGCCGTGCGCAGCTTCTCGAAGTCCTGGGTTTGAATAACAAACTGCACCGGCAGGCCGCCGCCGCCGCCCGAGCCGATGCTCTGATCCTGGCTAACAGAAGTGCGGGCAGCCGTAAGGTTTTTCACGCCCGCCGAAATGGCATCAGCCACCTGGCCTTGGGTGCGGGGGCGGTTTTCGGGTTCCTTCAGCAGTACCCGTGCAAAGCCCGAGTTAGCTCCGCCCGACCAGCCCGGCGAAGTCACGGTGAAGATGCTGCCCAAATCGGCACCCGCCGAATCGATGGCGAGCTGGTTGAGTTGGGTGATATACTTGTCCATGAACTCATAGGACGCTCCTTCGGGGCCGGTGGCATTCACGTTCACGCGGCTGCGGTCTTCCACCGGCGCCAGTTCCGACGGAATGACGCCCATAAAGTACCAAGTGCCCAAACCTGTGCCGGCCACCACCAGCCAGGCCAGCCAGCGGTTGCGCAGAAACGTCTGTAAACTGTCGCGGTAGCCATTAACGACGCGCTGAAAGAAGGGCTCGGTTTTGCGATAGAACCAGTTGTGCGTTTCCTCGCGCTTGAGCAGACGCGAGCACATCATGGGCGTGAGCGTGAGCGAAACGAAGGCCGAAATCAGCACCGAGCCGGCCACCACAATGCCGAACTCGCGGAACAGCCGCCCGGTAATACCCGTCAGGAACACCACGGGCAGGAACACGGCCGCCAGCACCACCGTGGTGCTCACTACGGCCAGCAGAATTTCTTCGGAACCCTTAATGGAGGCCTCGCGGGGCGATTCGCCGGCCTCGATGCGGGTGTAGATGTTCTCCAGCACCACAATGGCATCGTCAACCACCAGGCCGATGGCCAGCACCACACCCAGCAGTGTGAGCACGTTGATGGAGAAGTCGAGCAGGTACATCACGAAGAAAATACCAATCAGCGACACCGGAATGGCCACAATGGGAATGAGCGTGGAGCGCCAGTCGCGCAGAAACAGGAAGATGACTACGACCACCAGAATAAAGGCCTCAATCAGCGTCTGCTTCACCTCATCAATCGACTGGCGGATGAACACCGAGTAGTCGATGGCGGGCTCAATTTTGAGGTCGGCGGGCAGGTCTTTACCGAACTGGGCCACGCGCTTGTTGAACTCGTCGGCAATGTCAATCTGGTTCGAGCCGGGCTGCGGAATAACGGCCAGCGCCACGCCCGGCACGCCGTTCACGCGGAACAGGGTCTGGTCGTTTTCGGCGTACAGCTCAGCGTAACCGATGTCCGACATGCGCACGAGCGAGCCTTCATCGCGCCGGATAACGAGGTTGTTGAACTCCTCGACCGTGGTGAGGCGGCCCATGGTGCGCAGCGTGAGCTGGGTGGCCTGGCCCTGCACCGAGCCGCTGGGCAGCTCTACGTTTTCGCGGGCCAGGGCCTGCTGCACATCCACCGGGCTCACGCCCAGGGCCGACAACTTCACCGGGTCCAGCCACAGGCGCATGGAGTAGCGCCGCTCGCCATACACCCTTATTTCCGACACGCCGGGAATAGTCTGGAGCCGCTCGCGCAGCGTGTTAATGGCGTAATCGGTGAGCTCCAGCAGGTTGCGTTCTTTGGAAGTCAGGTAGCTCAGCACTACGGGCTGCGAGTCGGCGTTGGCCTTGCTTACGGTGGGCGGGTCCATGTCGCGCGGCAGGCGGCCCTGCACCCCCGACACCTTGTCGCGCACATCGTTGGCGGCCGTTTCCAGGTCGGCATCGAGGTCGAATTCCACCCGGATACTGGCCCGGCCGTCGCGCGAGTTGGAGGTCAGGTTCTTGATGCCCGGCACGCCGTTAACGGCCGCTTCGAGCACCTCCGTCACCTGGGCCTGAATCACGTCGGCTGAAGCACCGGTATAGGAGGCCGATACGCTGATGATGGGCGGGTCGACGCTCGGGTACTCGCGCACGCTCAGGTACCGAAACCCGATGACGCCGAAAATGACAATCACCAGGCTCATTACCAGAGCGAGGACGGGACGGTTGATACTGGTTGAAGAAAGACTCATGGCTTATTTCACGCAGGGTTTCGCAGTGGGTGGCGCAGGGTTTCGGGGTGGTCATTTACTCGGGACCTCCACAAAACTCTTGCTCTCCGCTGCGGGGAATCTATTTGGTAACCCGAACGGCGTCGCCGGGCTTCACCTGCAAAATGCCGGTCCGAATTACGGTGTCGCCCACGGCCAGGCCGTCGGTTACCTGGATGAGCTGGTTGGAGCGCAGGCCGATGCTGATTTTGCGGGGCTCCATTTTGCCGTTTTTCACCAGGTACACGCTATAGCCGGCGGCTTCGGGCACCACGGCTTCGGTGGGCACCTGCAGGGCACCTTCCGTCTGGCCAAGCTCCAGGTTCACCTTTACAAAGGCGCCGGGGCGCAGCTCGTTGTTGGTGTTGGCGTAGCGGGCGCGCACAGTCTGGGTGCGGCTCACGGGGTCAATCTGCGGGTCGAGGGCGTATACTTTGGCCTGATATTTCTGGCTGGAACTCTCGTCGGTGATGGTCACGGCCTCGCCCACGGCCACCTGCCGGGCAAAGCGTCCGGGCACGGCAAACTCCACTTTCACCGGCCTCACTTTAGAAAGCGTGGTGATTTCGGTGCCGGGGCTCACGTAAGTGCCCACGGTGGCCGTCGTCAGGCCCAGCACCCCATCAAACGGGGCCCGGATGGTTGATTTGGCCAGCGTGGCCTGCAGCGCCCCCAGCTCGGCGCGGGCCGTGAGCACCTGGTTGTTGGCCTGCTCGTACTCCTGGGCACTGATGTACTCCTTATCGAGCAGCGTGCGCTGGCGCTTCTCCTGATCCTGGAACAGCTTGATGTTGTACTGCTGCTTACGCAGCGCGGCCTGAATATCGGCCGAGTTGATGCTCACCAGCACCTGGCCCTTACGCACGGGCTGGCCCTCGCGCAGGTTGAGGCTGGTAATCTTGCCAGCCACTTCGCTCTTGATAACAACGGCTTCCTCGGCCAGTACCGAGCCGGTGGCGGCCACCGCGTCGGCGAGGTTGGTCGCCTTCACCACGTATACTTCCACTGGCAGGGCAGGACCAGCCTTGGCGGGGCCACCAGCGGCGTTTTTGCCCTTGCCGCCCGCTCCTTTGCCGCCTTTGGCCTCGGGGGCCGGGAAGTACTTCATTTTAGCAAAAACCAGCCCGGCCACTACGGCCAAAGCCAGCAGCAGCCACAGTATCCGGCGGCCGGCTCCGCTGGTGCGGGTCGGGGCCACCTGGGGCTCTTCTTCTAAATATTCCTGAGTTTGCATGAACGGCAGCTGCGCTTACCGGTGCTCCCTTACCTGGGCTGCCCGTCGCATGTACCACAACGCGCTGCCCCGGTTGCAGGTTTAAAACTGCCGGCACCGGGATAGATAATGGGGGTAAGACACCGATTCGGCCTCTGGGTTGCGCGGCCGGTAGCTTGGTTGGCCGGCAAACCGCTCGGGAGCCCCGAATTGCGCTATTTGCGCTGGCAGCGGTTGCCGGCCTCAAACAATCCCTTCCCATTTCAGTGGTTCAGTACCTTCTCCCCGCTTAGCATCTCACTTTATATGGAGCAGCGTAATTTCTTTCAGGAAGTGCATGAAGTAGTGCGGCTGGTGCCGGCCGGGCGGGTAACCACCTATGGGGCTATTGCCCACTACCTGGGGTCGCGGCGCGGGGCCCGCATGGTGGGCTGGGCCATGATGGCCGCCCACACGGCCAACGAATACGTGCCGGCTCACCGCGTCATCAACCGCAACGGGCAACTTACGGGCCGGCAGCATTTCGCCACGCCCACCGCCATGCAGGAAGCCCTGGAAGCCGAGGGCCTCCTGGTCATCGACGATGAGGTGCAGGAATTTAAACGGCTGTTCTGGGACCCGGCCGCGGAGTTGGAATAAGCCGGTTAGTGGTTAGTGAATGACGTTCTTTCACTAACCACTAACCACTAACCACTAACCACAGAGCGTGGGGCGGTGGTCATTACCTGCCGGATAGCGCCCAGCACCTCTTCGGGGCTGGCATTTTTGAGCAGGTAACCGTGGGCGCCTTCGGCCCGCAGCGAATCAATCAGCTCAGGCTCATCGTGCATGGATATGATGATGGAGCGCACCTGCGGGTACTGGCTGCGTAGCAGCCGCACGGTCTGCAGGCCGTCGAGTACCGGCATCTGCAAATCCATCAGAATGACTTCTGGAATCTCGCCCTGGTCGAGGTGTTCGAGCAACTCCTGGCCGTCGCCGGCTTCAAATAGCACCTCCATACCAGGAAAGCCACTAATGAGGGCCCGCAGCCCCTTCCGGAACAGAATGTGGTCGTCGACAACGGCTAGGCGGATGGAAGGTGTGGTCATACCAAAGGAAGAACGGAGGGCGAGGAGGGAACAAGATAGGGTAGTGGCAGCGAAATATTGACCGTAGTGCCTTGGCCAGGAGCCGATTCGTGCTGCAAGGTACCGCGGAGCACACCAACCCGGCTCCGCAGGTTAGTCAGGCCCAGGCCGGTGCGGGCGCCGGGTAGTGGCGGCTGGTCGGGCTGAGTGGGGTCGAAGCCAATGCCGTCGTCGGAGTAGCGGAGCGTAAGCTCCTCGTTGCCAAATACCACCACTAGTCGAATGTTGCTGGCGTGGGCGTGGCGCAGGCCGTTGCCCAGCAACTCCTGCACAATGCGGTACACAATCAGTTCGTAGCGGGCATCGAGGCGGCGGGGCGTGCCGGTCTGCTCAATACCAACCCGGGTGGGGCCGTCGGCCGGAATGGTGCGGGCCAGGGCTTCGAGGGCGAAGGGCAGCCCGAATTTCTGCAGGGCCGCCGGCAGCAGGTTGCGCGAAATGCGCCGTACCTCGTTAATGGCCTGGTCGAGCAGCAGCGTGGCCTCGTGGGTGAGGGCAGGTTGGTTGAGCGTGTTGAGGTGGAGCTTCACAATGGCCAGCGTGGTGCCTACGCCGTCGTGCAGGTCGCCGGCAATGCGGCGGCGCTCCTCCTCCTGGGCCAGCAAAGCAGCCTCCAGCGCCTGCTGCTGGCCGGCCTCGTGCAACTCCTGCATCTGCTGCTGCTGCAGAATAAGCCGGCGCTGGTAGCGTACCACGAAGCCCACCACGCCCAGGGCCAGCAGCAGCAGAATAGGAGTGACGAGAATGAGCGGAAGCAGCGCGTCGGGCATGGGAAGGGGCGGCCAGCAACCCGGCCAGCCGGGTGAGCGGGCAAGATACCGATTTAGCCGACCAGATGCAGCGGCAGCACCCGGTAGCGCCAGTTTTTGGTAGGCGGCCGCCACCCCAGCCTAAACCGCAGCCACCGCGGCAGCGCATGGCGCGGCGTTACGCCCATCGGAAAGAGCGTGATGAGGTGCAGCAGCAGGCCAAACTGAAGGGCGCGCAAGAATGGATAAAACCAGAGTGCTGAAATACCATTGTATTTTTGATCAAAGTGTATGATAGAATTGCTGAGCCAGCTGTAGCGGGATAAATCCTGGCCGATAAACATGAGCAGCGAAGAAGAATAGTAAATACCTACGATAAAGCAAAAAATAAAAACCGGGCTTTGGAACGGTGGAATTAAATAGTCGTGGCGTATCATTTGGTTCAACTGCCGGAAGGCCATGAAGACCAGAAAGCAATTGCCTACTGTCCGACTGAGCGTGTTTATATTGGTGATAAATCCATCAACCCATATTGCGCTTATAATAGCACTGGCAAAAAATAAGAGCCAGCCTGTTTTCAGCCAATTTTTGGTGCTATCAGATGCTAAGCTAATAAATATTACTGTTAACCAAGTAACATCGGAAAAAGTTGAAATATGAAAGCCAAATATATTGTTATGTAGTACTTTTTTGGCAAATGTATTAAAAACATAGAAAAAAGAATCACACCACAGATAAGCTACTAAAGGCCGGAAAACAGGGGTGACTTTCGTTCTGCGGGCCCACATTGTCCCTAGTACTAGTAGGCTAATACTCTCCCCAATATGTAGGAATAGGGAAATGCCACTATACCAGGTCATGGCCGATGGTTAATTTAATGTACTGCCAGGGTCGCACACAGCCGGACACTTGCTGGTCATATCCCCCACGATGCCATCATCGTATATCGTCTCCCCATTAGCTCCTAAGCGCGGTACGATGTCGTGGCCGTTCTTATCAACTCCGACAACTAATATCTGCGACTCATCGGGTTTGGTCAGGTCCGTCTTTGATTTCTTCAGACCCATGTAAAACCGCAGGCCCACACAGCCTTCCTGATTTTTAATCCTATCGAGCAGCTTGTTGCCGAAGTAATAGGCGTTGATGCGCTTACGGCCGGCTACCTCCGCTTCGGTAAGCGCTTCGCCGCGGTAGTTGGCTGCCCAAGCGGCTGCCTCGGCTACCGGGATGGGGGCGCCGGCATCAGGATTGAATCCGGGGATGGGGTTGTTTGGGTGCATCGGAAGCGCAGTAAGGCAGTAAGAAAGACGAAGTAGAGCAGTGGTTGAATAGGCTGATTACCGGAAACAGTTACGGGAGTTGCGTTTCAACTGGTCGTACCAGCAGAAAAGCCCGGCTAAGCAGTACCGATAGTAGTAGTAGCGAGGCCGAACTAAACAGGTAGATAAGCCGCATATGAAACTCGTCGTTGAGCGCAATAAAGTAATTCGTAACAAGATACAATACGATAGTTCCGGAAAGGTATATAATAATACCTGCGGTGGCAACGAACATCGGAATGAGGTGAATACGTGTTCTTCCTAGTTGGATTATATTTTTATCAAGAAATAACAGAGCCAGATAGATAACTATGATGCTTTCCATTAAGTTAGTGTACGAATTGATTCGTTGCAATCCTTCCAGCCAGCCAGAGTCTATTAAAGCAAAGAGCATAAATATCGAAGCAGCTATTTTTATATTTTGCTTGATTTTTATGTCGACGAATTCATCATGATATATCTTGATGAATAACAAAGATTCGCCAATAGTCGACAGGTGGAGAACGAATAGATTATAGCTAAAAACGTAAGTGCCGATACGCGCGAACAAAAACATAGCGAACAAATAGGCCGGCAAATAAGCCATTGTCTGCATGCCTCCACGTAAACTTTTCTTTCTGTATTTGGCTAAGATGGCGGGTAGTAGCATACTGGTGTAAGCTACTGCATCCGCTACTTCACTTAATGCTCTGATCCAGGGAGGAGTTGCCTGAAGAATTTGAAGCAGCATCGTTAGCTATTGAGAATATTCCCTGAGCTACAGCATGGTGGACACGGTACATGATTGATGCTCACGCGCACCGAAGGCTCCGCTTCTTCAACTAGGTTTTCAGCATCCATGCGCTGCAATTCTGTCGGCGCAGCGGGCAGCATATCGTGGTCGTTAGCATCGTAACCGACCAAAACCAGCTGGGGTTGGCCGGCGTCGTCCAGACCGTAGTAGGAGCGCACACCCACGCAACCCTTTTGACTCAAAATGCCCTGCAGGGTTTCGGCCGATAAGCAGTGGGCTTTGATGCCGTTCGGATTCTGGTTACGGTAGTTGCGGGTCCAGGCGCTGGCCTGCTGCAAGTCGTTGTTCGTCATCGGTGCAATGGAAGAGAGGGGGCAGAAAAGTCAAATATAAGCGGAATGCTATAATTTAATGTTCAGCCCGGGTTTAGGTAGAATGGCCTATTCTTACCCAAAGTCGTCGGTGTCCTCCTCGTCTTCCAGATTTTCGAAAACCTGGTCAATGGCTTGTTCGGCCGAGCGGAGTTTGAGCTTGCAGAGGCGGATGAGTTCGGCCGAGCGCTGCACCCGGCTCGTGAGGTCGTCCACGTCCACGGCATCGGTTTCGAGGGCCCGCAGAATGGTTTCGAGTTCTTCGATGGCCTGGCGGTAGGTAAGTTCTTTTTCTTTGGGAGGCATGTCAGAAGGGGCGAAGTTGGGGAGTTAGTGAAACGAAGTAGAGACGCAAAAATGCGTTTCTACAGCAGCAGTGGCAGCTGGCCACCCACGCGGGCCGGCACCAATGAGGCGTCGGGCAGGCGCAGCAACAGCTCCTGGCCGGGGCGCAGCGCGCCGGTAAGCGGGCGGCCCTTGGGCGTAAGCAGGCGCACGGTGCCCGGTTCGGGCAGCGCCGGCAGGACCGCCACGGGCGTAGGCCTTAGCTCGGTTAGCCGGAGTTGCTGGCGGTGCAGCAGGCGCATAGTGGCCAGTTGCAGCTGGTAGCGGCGGCGCAGCAGCTGCTCGCGGCGGCGGCGGTGCAGGCGGCGGAAGCGCTGGGCCAGCGCCCGGCCCCGCAGCCGCAGCTGCTGTTCGTGGTGGTCTAACGTCTGGCGGGCGGCGCGGTGCAGATGGTGCTGCCGCCGCCCGAGCTGCTGCTTCTGCTGGCGCAGCTGGGTCCGGGGCGCGGTGGCCGCCGCCCGAATGCGCTGGTGCAGCGCTTCGCGCTGCTCCTGTAGCTGGCCCTGTACCGTCCGCCGGGCCTGCCGGAGCCGCCGGTTGAGCTGCTCGGCGGCGTAGCGCACCTGCTGCTGGGCCAACTGCCGGATGCGGCCGCCGTAGCCTTCCAGCGCCGCTTCCAGCCGAGCCAGCCGCTCGATGAGATGAGCGGCCACGGCAGTAGGTGTTTTCAGGGCCAAATGGGCCGCCAGGTCAATAACGGCTTCGTCGCGCTCGTGGCCGATGCCGGTGAGCACGGGCAGCGGGAACGCGCCCACGGCCGCCGCCAGCCCGAAATCATCAAAGGCCAGCAAATCGGCCTTCGAGCCCCCACCGCGGATAATCACCACGGCCTCAAACTGCCCCCGCCGGGCCCGGATAAGGTCGAGGGCGGCGCAGATGCTGGCCGGCGCGCCTTCGCCCTGCATGGTGGCCGGAAATAGCGTCAGGGCGAAATCGTAGGGCGCCTCCTGCAGCTGCTGCACAAAATCCTGCCAGCCCGCCGCCGTCGCCGACGACACCACGGCCACCCGCTGCACCCCAATGGGTAGCGCCAGCTGCTTCTGCCGCTCCAGCAGGCCTTCGGCTTCGAGCTTGCGTAGCGTTTCGAGCCGCAGCCGCGCCAGGTCGCCCACGGTATAGGTGGGGTCGAGGGCCAGCACGTCGAGGCTCAGGCCAAACTGCTCATGAAACTTTACCTGCACCCGGAGCATGATTTTCAGGCCCGGCCGCAGCTGCAGGCCGGTTTGCTGCTCGAAGGCGGTTGCCAACTGCTGGTAGCGCTGGCTCCAGATGGTGGCGCGGGCCTGGGCCTTGAGCGTGGCCCCGCGGGCGGTGGTGTGCTGGTCGGTGAGGGTGAGGTAGCAATGCGCGCCCACGGTACGGGGCAGCGTGAGGTCGGAAATTTCGGCTACTACCCAGTACGAGTCGGCAAAACGCTCACTCAGCGTTTGGCGTACCCGCGCCAGCAGCTCGGCCAAGGGCAAAGCGGCCGGCGGCAGCGCAGGGCCGGTATTGGCAACAGGAGCAGAGAGGCCCGGGTCGGGCCGACGGTTGTACAGTGGCATCAGGCGCAAGTTACGGAGCGTTGGGGGAGGGGCGAGACGTACGGGAAAGGTGGAAAGCATGAAACGGAACGCTACTCTGAGCAGGTGGCGCATGGACCCATAGTCCGAAGAATCTCTACCGCTTCGTTGAAATGATGACGCAACGAAGCGGTAGGGCTTCTTCGACTTCGCTTCCGGCCTCACTCAGCATGACGTTCCGTTTCTGCCTGCCTGCCTGCCTGCCCTCTTGTCACTCCCCGCTCGCCTCCTGCCAACTCCCGGCTTTTTAGTAGATTTACTCATGACAATCCTTCATTTCTTTCTGTTTTATGCGAAAAAATAATCCTTTGTCCTTGGCGGCGCTGGCGGCCGCCGGCCTGGCGCTGGGCGGCTGCGCCAGCACCCAGCCGGTTGCTACCACTACGCCCACCACCGAAAAGGCCCCAATGGCCGCCCCCGCTGACCCCAAGGGCACCGGCCTGAACGTGGCCAACATCAACATGTCGGCCGACGCCTGCGACGACTTCTTCGAGTACGCGTCGGGCAGCTGGCTCAAAAACAACCCGATTCCGGCTGCCGAAGTACGCTGGGGTTCTTTCAACGAGCTGGCTGACAAGAACAACGCCGTAATGCGGCAGATTCTGGACGAGTCGGCGGCCAACACCTCGGCCGCCCGCGGCTCCAACGCCCAGAAAGTAGGCGACTTCTATGCCTCGGCCATGGACTCGGCCGCCATCGACGCGGCGGGCCTGAAGTATCTGCAGCCCGAGTTGGACCGCATCAACAAGATAAAGACGCTGAAGGAAGTACAGGCCGTGTTGCCCCAGCAAATGCGCCTGCAGACCGGCGCCTTCTTTGGTGGCTACGTGGGCCAGGATGAGAAGAAGAGCGACGAGTACGCCGTGAACCTGTACCAGGGTGGTCTGAGCCTGCCCGACCGCGACTACTACCTCAAAGACGATGCCCGCTCCAAGGGCATCCGCGCGGCCTACACCACTTACCTGACCAACACGTTCAAGATGCTGGGCGACGCCCCGACCACGGCTGCTAAAAATGCCGTTGCCGTGATGGCCCTCGAAACCAAGCTGGCCAAGGCCTCGAAAAGCCGCGTGGCTTTGCGCGACCCGCAGGCCAACTACAACAAAATGACGCTGGCCGAGGCCAATAAGCGTTTCCCTAACCTGGCGCTGCCTGCTACGCTGAAAAGCGTGGGCCTGGGCGCGGCCCAGCAGGTAATTGTGGGCCAGCCCGAGTTTTTCAAGGAGCTGAGCGACGTGATGAAGCAGTCGTCGGTAGCTGACCTGAAAACGTACCTGCGCTGGCACCTGGTGACGTCGCTGTCGTCGGCGCTGCCCAAGTCGTTCGGCGACGAGCAGTTCCGCTTCTCGCGGGTGCTCACCGGCGCCAAGCAGCAGCAGCCGCGCTGGAAGCGCATGCTGCGCTCGACCGACGGTGCGCTGGGCGAGGCTTTCGGCCAGGTGTACGTCGAAAAAGCCTTCACTCCCGATACCAAGGCGAAGGCGTTGGTAATGGTAGCCAACATCAAGGCGGCCATGGGTGAGCATATCAATAAGCTCGACTGGATGAGCCCGGCCACCAAAACCGAAGCCCTGAAGAAGCTGGCGGCCTTCACCGTAAAAATCGGCTACCCCGACAAGTGGAAGGACTATTCGGCCCTCAACATCAGCCGCGAGTCGTACCTGAAAAACGTGCTGGCCGCCCGCGAGTGGAGCTACGCCGACAACGTCACCAAATTCGGCCAGCCGATTGACCGCCAGGAGTGGGGCATGACGCCGCCCACGGTGAATGCTTACTACAACCCGAGCATGAACGAAATCGTGTTTCCGGCCGGTATTATGCAGCCCCCGTTCTTCGACCCCAACGCCGACGACGCCGTGAACTACGGCGGCATGGGCGCGGTCATCGGCCACGAAATCACGCACGGCTTCGACGACCAGGGCCGCCAGTACGACGCCCAGGGCAACCTGCGCGACTGGTGGACCAAGGAGGATGCCGACAAGTTCCAGGTGCGCGCCGACATGGTCGATAAGCAGTATTCGGCCTTCTCGCCGCTTGATTCGGTGTTTGTGAACGGCAAGCTGACGATGGGCGAAAACCTGGCCGACTTCGGCGGGCTGGCCCTGGCCTACTCGGCCCTGCAGAAAGCCAACGCCGGCAAAAACGTGCCGAAGTACGATGGCTTCACGCCCGAGCAACGCTTCTTCCTGGCCTGGGCCCAGGTGTGGCGCACCAATGCCCGCCCCGAGTATCTGCGCCAGCAGGTGATGACCGACCCGCACTCGCCGGCCCAGTACCGCACCGTGGGCCCGCTCATGAACATGCCCGAGTTCTACGAGGCCTTCGGGTGCCAGGAAAATGCCAAAATGATGCGTGCCCAGGCTGAGCGCGCCAAAATCTGGTAGGTTACCAGATCAGGTAACTGCTGCGGCGCTTACAAAGCGGCCGCAGCAGTTACCTGGCTGTGGGTAGCGTGGTCATTATTTCATAAGCAACAGATGAGTCATGCCCAACGAGAAGGATTACGCCGCACTGCCGCTGGAAGCATTGTTGGCAGAGCAGAAAGATGTTAAAAGAAACCAACTGCTATCTGCCGCCGCCATTGGGTTTCTGGTGGGCGTGATGGCCTATGGCCTCGTTAAAAACGGGTTTGGGTTCCTTTTCCTCGCCATTCCTTTGTTTTTGATAGTAGGGATTTATAAAAACTCACGCGTTCAGAAGCAAACACTGGAGCAAATCAGGGCAGAGATTGAGGCAAGAAGAATCACCTGAAACGCTACGCTTTCACCTAAGCTGAAAAGCGGCCCGCGCATTTGTGCGGGCCGCTTTTTTTGGGTGAGGTAAGAAAGCTGTTTTCCGGAGTCCTGCCGAACCTGCAACGAGCAAAAAATGTCCTTAAATTAAGTCCGGCACCCTTTTTCGGCGGGCTTTTTGGTAGAGTAACGCATGCTTGCTATTCTTCGTGTTACCGGACTGGGCCTTTTGCTGGTAGCTGCTGCCTGCCAGTCGCAGCCCGCTACGCCCAACTCAGCTTCGGCGGCTCCCGCCCCGGTTCCTGCCGCCCCGGTCGCAGCCGCCACCCCCGATTCGGCTCCTGCTTCCGGGCTGCTGTCGGCCCCACCGGATACGATGTTGGCCCGCCGGATCGAAGCCCCGCAGCTCAACGATGTGTACGTGGTGGCTTACCAGCCTTCCGGGGGCTTTGGGGAGCGGTACTTTTTCTACCGGGTAAGCCGCATTACGCCCACAATAGTCGATTTGCTGCCCGCCCGCCAGGAATCTACCGATCCGGCTACTGATGTTAGCGCCGCCGGTTTCTTTACCGACAAGGCGCTGACTTACACCCGCGCCGAAGCCCTGGAACTGGTGCAGGAACAACCCGGCGACGTGCAGCACACCCGGTTGGTACAGATTCGGAGGTGAGAGTCAATTAAACGCACTGCCTCACCCCGCGCCCTGTCATTTCAACACCTTCACCTTGATGCCGACGTCCTGGACGGGCCACATATCCATGCCCACGGGCTCGTTGGCAATTTTGTCGATGATGTCGAGGCCCTCAACTACTTCGCCGAATACGGTGTACTGGCCGTCGAGGCCGGGAGTGCCGCCGAGGGTGGCGTAGGCCTGTACCTGCTCGGGTGTGAGGGGGCGCGGGGCGCTGGCGCGCGCCTGGCCGGGCGTCATTTTCTCGCCCTGCACAATGTAGAAGTCGTTGTTGGAGGAGAGCTTGCCGGGGTTCACCTCACCGTCGTAGCGGGCCATGGCCAGGGCACCACGCTTGTGGAAGTGCTGGGGCCTGATTTCGGGCGGCAGCCGGTAGCTGCGCATGGCCACGGTGCGTCGTTCCGAACCACCGCCCTGAATGGCAAAGCCCTGCACCACGCGGTTGAACACCGACTCATCGAATACGCCCTTGCGGCTAAGCAGCAGGAAGTTGGCCGTATGGACGGGCGTGTCGTCGTAGAGGCGGATGCGCATATTGCCCAAGCGGGTCTGGAGCAGCACTTCCTGGCCCGGATACTGGCGGCCGTAGGCTAGCAGCAGCCGGGCAGCATTCGAGTCGGCCAGCGCCATCAGGTCGGGGCCGGGCACTTCGGGTGGCGGGGGCAGCGTCGCCGAATTGGCAGTTTCGGGCGAGGACTGGGTGCAGGCGGCCAGGAGCAGCGCCGCCGCCAGTAGCGGGAGGAAGGAGCGGGAGCGAATCATAGCAGCAATACGCGAAATAACCGGTTACAGGGCCACCAAATAGGGCGGCCCGCCCGCAGGCGCAGCCGCCCTTAAAGGTAGTGCGAAACCAGTTCGGGCCCAATTGGTGGGCCCGGCCAGCAGATTCTACCAGCCCGAGCCGGCAGGTGAGCCCCAGCCGTCGTCGGCTTTGGCTTTGGCTTTCGGCTTGGCTGCTGGCTTGGTTTTTTCCTTCACCGTAGGGCCCTCGGCGGGCTTCACTTTAATTTTAACCTTGGTGGTGGGTGTGGCTGGCGCGCTGGCCGGAGTGGCAGCGGGTGCCGGAGTGGCGGGCTTGGCCTCTATATCGGCCGAAAGCGTAGGCATGGCGCGGGCCGCGTTGATGAGGTCGGGCCGGGCAGTGGCTTTGATGGGCTCCAGGGCCAGCAGGTTCTTCTGGTCTACCAGTACGTTTTCTTTCCAGGCGCTCAGCTGATTATCAAGCTGGTCTTTCTCGTCTTTCGAAACGGGACGCTTGAGCAGCTTGTTAAGGTCGGGCGAGCCGGCGTCCTTCCAGGCGGTCATCCACATGGAGGCGATGAGTGTGGGGGCCAGCTTCAGCCGGAAGGCAATCATGCCGCCCACTTTGTCGTGGTACGAGTCGGCAAAGGCGTCGGAGTAGGCCCGGCGGGTCTGGCCGTACTTGTGGCTGAAGACGTACTTGGTCTGGAGGGTGTACTTGCGGGTAATGTCGGCCTCCAGGTCAAAGGTGGCCCCCAGGAAGCCGTACGACTCCTGAATCACCTGCCAGATGTCGGCCATCGGGTTTTTCTCAAAGTGGCCGACCTCGTTTTTAAGCTTGTACTTGCCCATGTGGCGCTCGGGCAGCTTGCTTTCCCAAAGCGCCAGCATACCTTCCTGCTTGCTCAGCTGGCCGTCGTAGTTTTCGGTAGTGCGCAGCGGTACATAGGCATCGGCCACCAAATGACTCAGCTCCGACGAGAGCGTGAGAATAGCCGACGTATCGGCGGCGCGGAAAGCCGTAGTGAGCTTGGTTTGGGTTTCCATGATAGCCCAGGGCAACGTGCCGTACTTGCGCAGGGTGTCGGCCGTGTACTTGGCGGCGGCCTTTTCCCACTCCTTGGGCATGATGCCAAACGGATCGGTGCCGTAATGGTCCATAGCGATAAAGTGCCGGGGCGATTCGGTTAAATCCCGCTCGCGGGCTTCGTTGCCGCCGGCGCTGCCGTTTACCAGCGCCGGCATATGGCGGAAGTAGTAGCTACGCATAGTGGCCGGCAGCGCATACACGGCCAACTGCGTAACGGTGCGGTGCGCAAACGTGCCCCAGGCCGGCGCCAGGTTGTGGCACAGCAGCACGATAAGCAGGGTAAGTAGGAGTTTTTTCATAGCAGATTCCGACCAAAAGCTTGACGACAACGAAGATACAATTTGGCTGCCAGTTGAGGCCGGAAAGCCGTATTTTCAGCCCTGCCGACCCCGCCCGGCGTAGTAGTACCCTGCCGCAGCCAGCTAATCGGGCTGTTCTATCCCCTTGCTTTGTCTCACCAGCCCCCTATGACGCTTATCTCCAAGAAGAAAATAACTTACTCCATCGGCGAGCGGCTGCGGTACTACCTGATAGAGTACGACCGCGAAACCGCGCTGCCCGTCACCTATTCCGACCTGGCCCGCTTTACCGGGGCTTACCCGCTGCTCGACCGCCAGGGCAACGACTCGCTCTGGGAAACGGTGTACTACGAACCTAATGCCCTGCGTGAGCTCAGCCAGGGCCTGGAAGAGGTGTATGCCCTGCTCAAAACGGCTGGCGACCTCTCGTACACCCAACACCTGCTGGCCGACCGCATCGACTACTGCCGCTTCGGCAACAGTCAGCCTTTCCGGGTGCGCATTGTCAACCAACTCAACGACAACTACGACTATTTCTACGTGAAAAAGGCCGATGCCTCGCGGGTGTACGGCCTGGAGTTGGAGCACATCCTCTCGCCCAACAGCATCAACTATGTAGTCAATGGCGATACGCTTATCGAGGAGCACATTGCCGGCATTCCCGGCGACGATTTTATCCGTCATCACCTCTCGCGGCCCCACCTCAACCAGGTGCGCATTGCCAAGGAGTTCGTGAAGTTCAACGAGCGGTGCTTTGCGCGGCTGCTGGGCGATATGCGGGCCTACAACTATATCATCGACGTGACGCTCGACTTCGAGGATGAGCAGTACCGGGTGCGGGCCATCGATTTCGACCAGCAGTGCTACGAGGGCAAGAAAAACATGTACCTGCCGCAGTTTTTCAAGGATAACCGGGCCATTGTGCAGCTGTGCAGCCGACTGCTCAAACCCGAAACCATCCGCCAGTACCAGGCCGAAGAGCGCACGCTGATGGGCCGCCGGGCCCGTTCGGAGCGTCACCGCCTCAAAGACCTCATCGACTGCCTGCGCCACGACACGGTGTCGCCCCGCGAGAAAGTCAACCAACTCAAGCAGGAGCTCAACCGCCACCACGGCACCAAGCAGTTCAGCCGCTGCCGCGGCATGGGCGACGTAGTGCGCCTCAACCTGAAGCTGATGCTTATCTCGCCCAAAAAAATCCTGAAAGGATAGCGTGGCTTCGCTCAGAATGACGTTCCCTCACTAATCACTAATCACTAATCACTAATCACTAATCACTAATCACTAATCACTAGCTACGGCTGATACACTACCCCCTGCTTCATCACGAAGCGTACGCGTTGCATGGCCCCGATATCCTGGAGTGGGTCGCCCTCCACGGCTACTATATCGGCCAGCTTGCCCACTTCGAGCGTACCCAGGTTTTCCGACTGGCCCAGCAACTCGGCGGCCGAAACGGTAGCGGAGCGCAGGGCAGCCAGCGGCGGCATGCCGGCCTCTACCATGTAGCGAAACTCGAGGGCATTGGCCCCGTGCCGGAACACGGCCGCATCGGTGCCAAACGCAATTTTAACGCCTGCCTTATAAGCCCGCCCAAAGGTGCCCTGCAGTTTGGGGCCGATGGCAAGGGCCTTGGGCGTAACCAGCGGTGGGTAGTAATTCGGGATTTTAGCCGAATCGGCCACCGACTTGCCGGCCGTGATGGTGGGCACGTACCAGGTTCCGTTTTTTACCATCAGCTTCATCGTTTCGTCGTCCATGAGCGTACCGTGCTCGATGCTCGTAACGCCGGCCCGAATGGCGCGCCTCATGCCCTCCGAGCCGTGGGCGTGGCAGGCCACGGCCAGGCCCAAATCGCGCGCCGTTTCCACTACGGCCCGTATTTCGGCCTCCGTCATCTGGGCCGCCGAGCCATCTTTGGCCACGCTGAGCACGCCGCCGGTGCTGGCAATCTTGATGAGGTCGGCGCCGCGCTTGTACTGCTCGCGCACGGCCTGCCGGGCCTCGTCGGGGCTGTTTATCACGCCATCGGTCGGGCCGGGCACGCCCATCAAATCCAGGCGGTAGCCGTTGGTGGGGTCCATGTGGCCGCCGGTGCCCGAAATGGCCTTGCGGGCCGTGAAGATGCGCGGCCCCACCACTTTGCCCTGGTTGATGGCGTTGCGCAGGGCCACGTTCACGCCCGAGCCGCCCAAATCGCGCACCGTGGTAAAGCCGGCCAGCAGCGTTTTGCGGGCGTGGGCCAGCGAGCCGAAGGCCACATCGGCGGGGTTTTCGGTGAACTCGCGCAGGAAGTTGTCCTTGCTGGTTTCACCCTCCAGGTGCACATGGCAGTCGATGAGGCCGGGCATAACGGTGCGGTTTTTCAGGTCGATAACCTGGTCTTTGGGGCCGGCGGGCGTGGTATAGCCCTTCTCCACGGCCAGCACCCGGCCGTTTTCCACTACCACCGTCATGGCCGACTGGGGGCGGTCGGAGCGCATATCGAGCAGGCGGCCGCAGTGCAGGTAGGTTTTCTGGGCCAGGGCGGCCGAAGCCGGGGCCAGCAGGGCGCCGCCGAGCAGCAGGCCGAAGAGTATGGGTTTCAGCATAAAGGCAGGAAAGTGAGCCGCAAAGTGGGTTGCAGTGGCGGAAGATAAGCGGAAAATAAACGCTGCAAGCCGCCTATTTCCGGGGCAATCCGTACCTTGAAATGAGCTGCTTGCTTTTAGCCGGTAGCTGTTCGCTTTTTTGCCGGGGCGCTTCACTGCCCAATCAGCCCCATTCGCCCCCTTTACCTCATCCCAACTATGGCCACTCCCGAAGAATTTGAAGCCGCCGCCGCCCGCAGCAAAGAGCTGCCCGCCAAGCCCGACAACACGACCCTGCTCAAGATGTACTCCCTCTATAAGCAGGGCAGCGAAGGCGACGTTTCGGGCGAGCGGCCCGGCGGTTTCGACTTCAAAGCCATTGCCAAATACGACGCCTGGGCCGGCCAAAAAGGCAAAACCCAGGACGACGCCCGCCAGGAGTACGTCGATTTCGTGAACTCCCTTTTTTAAGCTGTTAGCTGAGAGCCGTTAGCCATTAGCTTTCGTGTTTTCAACCAGCCACAAGCTCCAACAAAAAGTGCCCGCTACGTATGTGGCGGGCACTTTTTGTTAAAAAATTGACTGCCGGCAGCCGGCCAAGAACCGGCGACCTTCGTTTTTTCAGCTAACAGCTAACAGCTAACAGCTAACAGCTAACAGCTTAGGCAATAGGCTTGGCCGGGGCGCCGGGCGTGGGCAGGTCGAAGGCCGTGGCGTCGTGCTCGAAGTGGCCCTTGTGCGAACCGTCGCAGAACGGCTTGTTGGCCGAAAGGCCGCAGCGGCAGATGCTGATTCGCTCGCGGCCGCCGAGGCCGTAGGCGTTGCCCTGGGCATCTACGAGTTCGAAATCGGTGCCCTCTACGCGGAGGGAGCCATTGCTGAGAACGGTGAGTTTGGTGGCCATGAGTGAGAGTGAATGAGTGACTCGGTGAAGCAACGCGCGAGCCGGTGAATAAGTGAACGGGCAAATTAGGCAGAACTACCCGGATGCACCCGCCACCCCGCCATTCGCCGCCAAAATCGCCCTAATTCCTAATCTCCTTGCGCAGCACGTAATCGTTCATCCAATAGGGGCCAATGGCAATGTCCTCTTCGCGGTGGCGCTGGAACCCCAGGTGCTCGTAGAAGGCCAGGGCGGGGTTGTGGCGGTTCACGTTTAGGTCGAGGGTGTGGCCGCCGGCGGCGCGCACGGCGGCCTCTACGGCCCCAATGAGCTGCTGGCCCAGCCCCTGGCCCTGGTGCGAGGGCAGCACGTAAATCTTCTGCAGCTTGAAGAGGCCGGTTTCGTCCTGGGCCGAAAACGAGGCGTAGCCGCTGGCTTGGTCCTCGGCGGTGTAGGCGAGCAGAAACTGGTGGTTTTGCTCGCTTATTTGCCGTTGCAGCGAGGCTTCGGTGTAAATCACGCGGTACATGTACTCGATTTGCTCGCGCGAGATGATGAAGCGGTACGTAGGCTCCCAGGTAGCTTCGGCCAGCGCCAGGATGGTGGGGATGTCGGTGGCGGTGGCGGGACGGATGCGAGCGGAAGCGGCGAAGGAAGCGGACATAGGGGGCAAAAAACGGGATAATCCGGCGCAAAACCGAACCCTTTAGCCGCTTTCGGTAGTTTTGGGCCGGAAATTGCCCCTGTCGCACTAAGCGGCCTTACGGCCGCGTTGTTTGCGCTTTCCGCTCCTGTTACTCGCTTCTTTCCTTTCCAGATGCTAAAAGCTACTGCCTCCGCTACTATGCTGCTCGCCGCCGGCCTGCTACTGGCCGCTACTCCGGCCACCCGGGCCCAATCGGCCCCCCAGAAAACTACCACTGTGCCAGCCGGCAACCTCGAACGCACCCTCAGCGAGTTCGGCACCTGGGTCGGCGCTCAGGTTGATCGGGCCGGAGCGGCCACGCGCCGCGAAATGCCCAAGCTGACGGCCGAGTTCGACCGCCGCAGCCGCCGCCTCGACCGGGCTGCCGACAGCCTTTCGGCTGAGGGCCAGCGCGAGTACACCGCCCAAAAGGTTCGCTACCAGCAGTGGGCCACCCGCCAGGACAGCCTCGATGCCCGCCAGCAGCCTAGTACCCCCGCGCAGGCCCAGGCCCGGCTGCTGAAAGAGAACGTGAACATCGGCCGGGCCCGCGCTACCGAGTTGCCCGACCTGTATTTACGGCTGATTGAAACCATGCGGGCAGAGAAAAAAGGCTGGTCGCAGACGGACTGGAGCACGGCCAGCGAAGTGCTTGGCCGCCTCAACGACCGCTACGAGCAAGTGCGCACCCAACTGCCCCTCGAAGAGCGCCTGCGCATCCGCACGCTGCAGGGCGAGTTCCGGACGCTGGAAAAAGCCCGTGGCGTGAAAGATTCGATGCGCGACTAAATGACGCCTAAATTTCTGATTGTAGGGGCTGCGGCCGCCTGCTCCAGCCACTGGAGGGCATCGGGCATGTTGCTGAAGACCTCAACGCGCACGTAGGCAATCAGCCGTTCCAGAAAGCGGTAGCTGGCCAGTTGGTTGTGCATATCAGGTGTAAAAACGTAAGCAACAGCGTGGAGCCCGCCCACCAGTACCGGCGGCAGCCACTCATATTCCAGCCAGTCCAGGGCCTCGCTCCAGTCGCCGGTAGCCTGGCTTTTGTCGTTGAGCAGCAGCTGATAAGGGCAATTGGCGGTGAGCTGCATCGTGCGACGAGTCACGTCGACTACCTGCTGGCCCGTCAGGTTGCCAAACCAGTGCACTGCCAGCAGCTGCCGGGCCGGGTCGTGCTCGATAGTAGCTAACTGTTGCCCGCTGTCGTCGGTGAGCGTGCTCAGGG
The DNA here is from genome assembly GCF_900107135.1 of Hymenobacter psychrophilus. Classification (GTDB taxonomy): domain Bacteria; phylum Bacteroidota; class Bacteroidia; order Cytophagales; family Hymenobacteraceae; genus Hymenobacter; species Hymenobacter psychrophilus. Next base: position 206,660 of record NZ_FNOV01000005.1, on the reverse strand, counting down.
GCTGGAGCTTAAACGAGGACATAGCGAGGCATGAAATAGCGTTAATTTATAAAACTATTGCATGTAAATGTAGCATTATTCGCAAGCGAAATGACGGCGCCCCGACCTTGAAGTGGGAACTGCTATTTTTGCGACTCTGCTTTTTCGCTTTTCGCTCATGCACATTGCAATAGTTGGCAACATCGGGGCCGGTAAAACTACGCTGGCCAACAAGTTGGCCCACCATTTCAACTGGGAATTATTTCTGGAAGATGTGGATGACAATCCGTACCTAAAGGATTTCTACGACGATATGCCCCGGTGGGCGTTCCACTTGCAGGTCTATTTTCTCAACAGCCGCTTTCGCCAGACCCAGCACATCAAGCAACTGCAGCAAAACAACAAGGGCATCATCCAGGACCGTACGATTTATGAGGATGCGCATATTTTCGCGGCCAACCTCAGCCAGTCGGGCCTGATGAGTGAGCGGGACTACCAGAACTATCTGGGCCTGTTCAACTCCATGATCAGCATGGTCGACCCGCCCGACCTGCTGTTGTACCTGCGGGCCGATCTGCCCAAGCTGGTGCAGCAGATTGAGCGCCGTGGCCGCGGCTATGAGAACAACATCAAAATCGACTACCTCAAGCACCTAAATGAGCACTACGAGGAGTGGATTCGGAGTTACGACCAGGGTAAGCTGCTCATCGTCGACGTTAACAACCTCGACTACGTAAACAACCCCGAAGACCTGAGCATCATCATTGACAAGATCAATAGCACGCTGTTCGGACTATTTTAGAAATAAACGGGTTCGGCAGGAGGACAGCCGAACCCGTTTTCCCTGTTTTCGTCCTTCAATCCAGTGCTCCGTTCAAGAAATCTACCAGCGGGCGAGCGGCTTGCCAAGCGGCAAGTACGCGGTCCGGAAAATCGGGCCGCACCACTTCTGCGTCGGGGAAGTGCTGCCACACGAAGTAGCTTTTGAGTCGTAGCCACGCAATGTCGGGGTCGGTGCGGTCGTAGCCTTTGGGGGCGGTTTTGAGGGCCTGCGCCATCTCGAGGCCCTGCGGGAAGTGGCGGAGCAGGTTGGCATCCTGGCGCAGGGCGTGAAACGCGGGGCCGTTGTAGTGAATTTCCTGGCGGATGCGGGCCAACTCGGCGGCATCGGGCAGGCGGCGGCCGGCCCCCACGTAGGTACCCCCGCCGGGCTGCACGGCCACGAAGTAGCCCGCCCGCGGTGCGTGCCGGCCACCGGGCTTGAAGCCCGCGCCCATGTGGCGCTTGTAGGGCTCGGGGTCGAGTTGCGAGCGGTCGTTTTTATTGATGCGAAACATGAGGTCGGTGGCTCGCAGACCGCGCAGATCGGGCTCCAGCTCGGCGGAAGCCAGCCGGAGCAATTCTTCCACGAAAGCCGCGTACTCGGCGCGGGCAGCGTGGTAGCGGGCGCGATGCTCGTCCATCCAAGCCTTGTGGTTATGGGCGGCTAAATCGGCCAGAAAATCGAGAACGAGAGCTAACTTCATAAGTAGAAATACAAACCGGCGGCGCATAAAAAAAGCCCCGCACCGCTAAGCGGTACGGGGTAGCACTGGCCCGAGTTGGCGGCCGCAATGGCTGCGTGGTGCTATTTCCGCCCCAGCGCCTGGCCGTCGCTGAGTGGGGTGCGGCCATTGAGCGCCCAACTGAACGAGAGGTACTCGATGCTGGCCGCCGGCAGGACCGGCGTGTGCGCGTAGCGGTTGATAAAAGCCAGTAACTGCGGCTCCGCGCCGAAATCGGCAGCGTAAGAGTGGAACAGGGCTGAAAGGCGCAGCTGCTGCGGGCTAAGCTGGTTGAAGGCCGGGTCGTTGAGGAAACGGCTGGTTTGCTGGTCGAGCTGCTGGTTGAGCTGGGGGCTGGTGTAGGCCTCCGCCAGCATCGGGGCGGCCGAGGCCGCGCCGTAGTTGAGGGCGAAATGAATACGCGGATCGTGGAATTGCTGGCGCAACTGCTGTTCTATCTGGTTGAGCGAGTAGTTCTGCCCGCCCACGTTCACGGCCACCGTTTCCCAGGGCGACTCGTAGCCGCTAATGGTTTTGATGCGGATGTCGTTGATGCTGGCGACCGGGTAGTTTTCGATGACCAAGTTGGCCGCGGCGGCATTATAAGTGTTTATCCAGAATGCCTTCAGTTGGTCGGGGGTCCAGTTTTCGGCCTGGGGCCGCACTTTGCGCAGGCTTTGCAGGTAGGCAAACAGCTGGTCTTCGTCGGCCAGCAGGCCCACATAGTCCAAACGACCATCGGTGGTTACGTGCAGGCGTAGCAGCGCACTCCAAGGCTGCTGGAGCAACTCGGGCTCGGGGCGGTTGGGAGCATTAACTGGAGCGGCATGGCTCATGGAAGCCAGCAGCAACAAACTCAGCAATAGAGGGAAAAGACCCGAAGGCAGAAAGGAGTGACGCATAAGCCGGGCCGGGAGCCACCGAAAAATAGGTTTTATCCGAGATGCTATTGATTTATCAAAAGTATAGGTTTTTCTCTGACTTAGCAAAATGCAATAAGTATAAAAGATTAATTGATTTAACTAAGGTGCTATAGACAGCAATACAATCAACCTGTGTGCAGGCAATGGGCTGGCAAATGAGCCTGATGTGAAACCCATACGTGTCGGCCCGAAATACAGCCTGCAGGCTTAATAAACTGAGGGCGTTTTGTAACTAGCCACAGCCACGGGCTCGCCTACGTGTAGCAGGCCGCGGTTGTAGCTGGTTACGTTCTGGCCGAACATGGCGCTGCCGTCTTCGGTACGATAGGCGGCCAGGGTGCGCAGGGGCTCGCCCAGCGGGCTTTTTTGGGCCGTGGCCGGGTTGATGGTGGTAAGCACGCACCGCCCGCAGGCCCGCACGGCCCGGAAGGATAGCCCGCCTATTTGAAATTGGTCCCAGCCGTCCTCGGCAAAGGCCTCGCCGCCGCTGAAAACTAGGTTGGGCCGGAACCGCTCCATGCCCACGGGTTCGGCCAAGCGGCCGTTGAGGTCGGCCAAGGAGGTTTGCCCGATAAGTAGAAACGGGTAGGCGTCGGCGAAGCTTACCAACTGGCCTTCGGGATTGAGAGCGGGTTCGGTGTCGCGGCGCACCATATCCGACATGTACACCAGTTTGCAGGGTTGGCCCAGCGCCTGCGTGAGCCACTCGTCGCACTCGGGCCGGGCACGCCAGGCAAACACCATATCGTCCCAGATGGTCACGAACAGCGTTTTTTCGGGCGTAGCCTCGAAGGGCACATACAGCGGCGGCAACTCGGGTCGTTGCTGGTGGCTGAGGAGAAAGCCATTGTAAGCAGGAGCCACTTTCAGGTGGGCCATGGCCGTGGTCTGCCGTTGAGTCATAAACTGGTTACGCTCGTTCACAATCAGCCAGCGACGGTCGTGGCGCAGGCCCCGGGGCTCCACCACGGCCTCGGTAAGCCGGATACCACCCAGCGACTTTACCGGATAAATGTAGAGGTCGGAGAGCAGGAGAGGAGCAGCCATGCGGCAAAGATATATATCAGTGAATAGTGATTAGTGATTAGTGAGGAACGTCATTCTGCGCGCAGCGAAGAGTTTCGGGTGTCAAAGTGATTTACAACGACAGGATTACCATTGCACGCGAGATTCTTCGCTGCGCTCAGGATGACGTTCCTCACTACTCACTGTTCACTAATGCAGCGGCCGCTTCTTGATCATACCGCCCTTGGTGTCTTTTACGCTGTGCATCACCATGAATGCCTGGCGGTCAATCTGCTCGACTTCGGCTTTGAGTTGGGATAGTTCGAGGCGGGTGATGACGGTGAAAATAATATCGACGGGGCTGGGCTGGGTGCCGTGCGAGCCGTAGCCGCGCTTGCCGCTGTACACGGTGGCGCCGCGGCCCAGCTTCTCGGTAATCATGCGCCGGATGGCGTCGGAGCGGCCCGATACGATGGTAACGCCGGTGTACTCCTCCACGCCGTCAATCACGAAATCGACGGTTTTGGCCGCCGACAGGTAGGCCAGAATCGAGTAGAGTGCCGTTTCCACCGACAGCACATAGGCCGCCACGGCGAAAATGACGATGTTGAACGACAAGATGATGTCGCCCACCGTCAGGCTGCTGGTTTTGCTCAGGTAGATGGCCATGATTTCGGTGCCGTCGAGCACCCCTCCGCCGCGCATGGCCAGCCCGATACCGGCCCCTAGAAAGAAGCCCCCAAATACCGAAATCAGCAGCTTGTCTTCGGTCACAATCGGAAACGGCACGAGGGCCAGCACCACGGCCAGGCCCAGTACGCTCAGCAGTGTGCGGATGGCCACGCCCCGGCCCAGCTGGCGGCTGGCCATGATCATGAACGGCACGTTGAGGGCAACAATCAGGGCCGGCAGCGGCAGCCCGAACACCTGCCGCAGCAGCAGCGACACGCCCGTTACGCCGCCATCTAAAAAGCCGCCGGGCAGCAGGAAGCTTTCGAGTCCGAAACCGGCGCAAAACACGCCCATCGTCAGGAACAGCGCGTTACTAATCTGCCGCTTCCACCACCGCCGGCCCCGGCGCGTTGACCGCCGGCCCTGCTGCGGCAGCGGCTGTGGCAGCAGATCAGCTTCGGCGCGTTGGCGCTTGCGCAGGAGCATCAGTTGCGGGATAAGCATAAGGGGCGATGAATGGGCTAGTGGTAATGGGGGGGAGGAAGCGCGGAATGTCGAAACGACAATTTACTCATCCTTACTTTACCGGCGTGGCCTGCTGGGCCAGCTGCACGGCGCGGTAGAGGTTGACGATGCCGCCAGTGCTGGAGAGGTCGGCAAAATCGACGAGCTTGCCTGAGCCGGGCTGGCGCACCTGGGTGTGGGTGGGCTGGGCCGAGGCCAGGATGAGGCGCTTGAGGTCGGCGGCCGTAAGCTCGGGGAAGTAGCTTTTGAGTGTGGCGGCAATGCCCGCAACCACCGGGGCGGCCATGCTCGTGCCGCTCAGGTTGCCGTAGCGGCCGCCGGGCAGCGTCGAGTAAATCTGGTTGCCGGGCGCAAACACATCTACCTGGGTTTTGCCGAAATTAGAGAAATCGGCGGCCAAACCGGCGTCGTTGTCGCGTGAGGATGCGCCCACCGTAATCATGTTCGGGATGCGTTTACCATCCAAAAACACCGGCGTCGGAAACTGCAGCTTCTGGTCCAGGTTCTCGTTTTCGTTGCCGGCCGAGTGTACCAGCAGCACACCCTTGCTGTCGGCGTAACGGATGGCTTCCTCCACAGCTGCGCGCTGAGGCGAGTAATACTTGCCGAAGCTCATGTTGATAATACTGGCACCGTGGTCGGCAGCGTAGCGGATGGCGTTGGCCACGTCCTTGTCGCGCTCGTCGCCATCGGGCACGGCCCGCACGGCCATCAGGCGCACCACGGGCGGCGCAATGCCCATAATGCCGAGGTTGTTCACGCGGTCGGCCCCGATGATGCCGGCCACGTGGGTCCCGTGCAGCGGGTCGGGGCCGGCCACATCGGCGTTGCCATAGAGGCGCTGCTTGACGTTGAACGGGTCGTCGCCGACGATGGGGCGGGGGTTGTAATTAAGGTTGAGGCCGTAGTCGAGCTGGTCCTGGGTTTCCTTGAGGCCGTTCTTCATCTCGGCCAGAATATCATCGAGCGAGCCAAAGCCGGTGTTTACCAATAGCTGGTGCAGCTGGCCCGATAGCTCGCGCAGCTGGGATACCTGGGTGGGCGGGTTGCGCAGCACGGCCGTATCGAGCGAGGCTACGCCCAGCGCCTGCTTCAACTTTTCCGACACCGTTACATTCTCGGCGTACACCTGGCTGAACTGCTTGAGCCGGTCGGTGTTTTCCTTCACCTTGGCGTCGTAGCTCTTCTTTACCTTCACATACAGGTCGAAGTCGGCGCGCTGGGCAGCGGGCACGCCCACGCGGGTTTTGCCTTTGAAGCGGGGCTGCAGCTGGGCCAGCAGGCGGGTTTCTTCGAGCGTTTCGAGGTTGATGTTGCGGCCGTCGGCCCCGCCCAGGTAGTTCCAGCCCCACACGTCGTCGGTGTAGCCGTTCTTGTCGTCGTCGAGGCCATTGCCGGCTACTTCACGGGCGTTGCGCCAGAGCATGCGCTTGAGGTCGGCGTGGGTGGTGTCGATGCCGGCATCAATAATGGCCACTACCACCGGGCTGGGGGTACGGCCGGCCAGCAGCTCCTGGTAGGTGCGGTTTACGCTCACGCCCATCACGCGGTCGGTGGTGGGGTCGAGCAGGTACCATTGCAAAGCAGCGGCGGCTTCGGGCGTGGGCGCTGTGGGGGGCGCCGGGGCTACGGTTTGGGCCGAAGCCAGCAGGGGCAGGCTGAGTGCCAGGCCCAGCGCGGCAAGGCGCAGGCGGGCAGCAAGAGGAAAAGACATGTGCGGGAAAAGAATACGGTAAAAGAAGCGGACTATACGGGATAACAGGGCGGCCCAGCCGAAATTGCGCCGGCGCAAAAATAGCAAGCAGCCCGCCGAGAAGCGCCCTACAGACGCCCGCCCGGCTCAGTCCGACGCACATGGCCGGCAGTTTTCCGGCCCGCCGCGTGCAATAACCCGGCCGCGCCGGCCGCCGCTCAAATCCGGCCGGTGGTGCGTAGCTTTCGCATCTGCTACTGTTTTCACTACTTCAAACCCCTCTCGATGCCCCAGTACGCCGAAATTTTTGAGCGCAACCGCCAGTGGGTCGCCGACCGTACGGCCAGCAACCCCGATTTCCCGGCCTCATTGGCCGCCGACCAGCAGCCCGACTACCTCTACATCGGGTGCAGCGACAGCCGCGTAACGGCCGAGGAACTGATGGGTGTGGATCCGGGTGAAGTATTCGTGCACCGCAACATCGCCAACCTGGTCAACAACATCGACCTAAACGCCATGTCGGTGATTGAGTACGCCGTGCGCCACCTGGGCGTGAAGCACATTGTGGTGTGCGGGCACTACGGCTGCGGCGGCGTAAAAGCGGCCATGCAGCCCCAGGACTTGGGGATTCTCAACCCCTGGCTGCGCAACATCCGCGACGTGTACCGCCTGCACCACACCGAGCTGGATGCCATGGCCGACCCGGCCTTGCGCTACGACCGGCTGGTGGAGCTGAACGTGCAGGAGCAGTGCATCAATGTGGTAAAAACGGCCGTGGTGCAACAAGCCTACCTGCAGGGCGGTTTCCCGACGGTACACGGCTGGGTGTTCGACCTGAAAACGGGTTTGCTGAAGGATCTGAACCTCGATTTTGTGCATATCCTGCACGATATCCAGGAAATTTACAACCTCGGCGACCAGCCCGGCTGGCACCCTACCGGCGCCGCCCCAACGGCTGGTTAGTGCCGGGCAGTAGCGCGAAACAGATTTTCGCGCAGTGGCTGCCGTTCTGCAACCTGCCGCTTCGGCCTGCATCTTTACCGCTCTCGTTTCAGCTTCTTGAATGACCCTTCGCTGCCCCTTCCGCACCGCCGCCCTGCTGCTGGTGCTGTTAATTACTAATTGCTCATTACTAATTGGCGAAGCCTACGCCCAGGCCCCCAAAACGTACTCGTCGTCCGAGATTCTACTGGGGCTCAAGAAGCTCAACGTGCTGGGCTCGGCCCTCTACATTGCGGCCCACCCCGACGATGAGAACACCCGCCTGCTAGCCTACCTGGCCAACGGCCGCCTTGTGGAAACGGGCTACCTGAGTGCCACCCGCGGCGACGGCGGCCAGAACCTCATCGGCCCCGAGTTGCGCGAGGGTCTGGGTGTCATCCGGACGCAGGAGCTGCTGGCGGCCCGCCGCATCGACGGGGGCCGGCAGTTCTTCACCCGGGCCAACGACTTCGGCTTCTCGAAAACGGCCGCCGAAACCTTCACCATCTGGGACAAGGAGCAGGTGCTCTCGGACATGGTCTGGGTGATTCGCCAGCGCCGGCCCGACGTGATGATTACCCGCTTCCCGCCCGATGCCCGCGCCGGCCATGGCCACCACACGGCCTCGGCCATGCTGGCCATCGAGGCCTTTTCTGCCGCCGCCGACCCCAAGCGCTTCCCCGAGCAGCTCCAGTACGTGCAGCCCTGGCAGGCCAGGCGCCTGCTCTGGAACACCGGCAGCTTTTTCGTGAAGCCCGGTGAGGACATGAGCCAGTATTTCCAGCTCGACGCCGGCGGCTATAATGCCCTGCTGGGCCGCAGCTACGGCGAAATTGCCGCCGAGAGCCGTACCAGCCACAAAAGCCAGGGCTTCGGCAGTAGCGCCCAGCGCGGCGAGGCCCCGGAGTATTTCCAGCTGCTGAAAGGCGCGCCCGCTAAAACCGATCTGTTCGATGGCGTGGACCTGACCTGGAACCGCGTACCCGGCGGCGCGGCCGTGGGCAAACTGGTGGACGAGGTGATTCGAAACTACGACGCAGCGAATCCCAGCGCGAGCGTGGCAGGTCTGCTGAAGGTGAGGGAGGAGCTGGACAAACCATCAAAAATTCCTTTCTGGGATTTGGAAAAAGGTCAGGAAGTTGATGAATTGATATACGCTTGCCTAGGACTGAGTATTTCGGCCATTGCTCAGGAACCTACAGCAACTCCAGATGGGAAGCTTGGTTTAGCTATTGAAATTCTAAATCGTTCATCAGTTCCTGTAAAACTTAAGGCGCTGCAAGTTCCTGCTATAGAGCCGTCCAAATTTAGGACAGTAGGTAATATGGCCTATCAGGATATCAATGAGCAATTAGTTAGTGGCCAGCCATTTATAAAGAAGAATTCTATTACAATACCAACCGAACAATCTGTATTCCAGCCCTATTGGTTACGGCAGCTTGGAACAATAGGTATGTATAAAGTACCGGAAGTGGTGGAAGACTTCATCTGGCCTGAACAACCTAACACACGTCGTCTGCTAGAGAGATGGGAGGTACTCGGAAATCCAGAAAACGTATCAGTAAATGAAGTTGCGTTCACGGTAGAAGTTGCTGGTGTACCGCTTTATTATACCGTCCCCGTTCAATACAAGCACACCGACCCCGTGCGGGGCGAAATCTACGAGCCGCTGACGGTGGTACCGCCAGTGATGGTGAACATCGGCGGGCAGGCCTTCGTGTTTGCTGATACCCAGCCCAAAACGGTGCCCGTGACGCTGCGGGCCGGCAAGGCGGGCGTGAAGGGCAGCGTGGCCCTCACGCTGCCCGCCGGTTGGGTGGCCGAGCCGGCCAGCCGGCCGTTCGACCTCGCCGCCAAAGACGCCGAGCAGACCGTACAGTTCCAAGTGCGGCCCGGCGCGGGCGCTAAGGAAGGCAAAGTTGAGCTGCGGGCCGTGGCAACCGTGGACGGCCAGCCCTACTCGCGCGGTTACCAGACCATTGCCTACGACCACATCCCGACCCAAACGTTGTTTCCCGAAGCCACCGCCCCGCTCGTGAAGCTCGACCTCAAGCGCAAGGGCCAGCAAATCGGCTACCTGATGGGGGCCGGCGACGAGGTGCCCGAGGCCCTGCGCCAGATTGGCTACACCGTGACCCTGCTCAAGCCCGAGGACCTCACCGACATCAACCTGCGCCGCTTCGACGCCGTGGTGCTCGGAATCAGGGCCTACAATACCGTGGACCAACTCAAAATCCGCCAGCCGGCGCTGCTGAAGTACGTCGAGAACGGGGGCAATCTGGTGGTGCAGTACGTGGTGAACCGCGGCACGGTGCTGCCCGAAATCGGCCCCTACCCGCTCACCCTCAGCCGCGACCGGGTGACGGTGGAAGACGCGCCCGTAACCATGCTCAACCCCAAACAACCCCTGCTCAACACCCCCAACCGCATTACGCCCCAGGATTTCACCGGCTGGGTGCAGGAGCAGGGCCTCTACTACCCCGAGAAGTGGGACCCCCGCTACCAGACCGTCATCAGCAGCCACGACCCCGACGAGCCGGCCCGCGAAGGCGCCATCCTGGTCGCCGACTACGGCAAGGGCCACTACATCTACACCGGCCTCTCGCTGTTCCGCGAGCTGCCCGCCGGCGTACCGGGTGCGTATCGGCTGCTGACCAATATGGTGTCGTTGGGGAAGTAGCTTCGTGCTGGCGGGGCACCTCACCCCCCGGCCCCCTCTCCTCCGGGAGAGGGGGGGCCAGACGACAGTGGTTTTTTGATCTTTCGTCCGTTATGAGCTTCCATTTCTATCTGCGTCTGCTGCTGGTGGCGTTGCTTTCTGTGCCGGTTATTCTTCTCCTGATTGTCGGGATGGATGTACCGTTGGCTAAGCTGCAGCATGACTACGGTGCGCCATTACAGCCGTTCTTTCTGAGTTTTATGCGTCTGCACGATGGGTTGATGAGCGTGTTCTGGCCTCTGGTGGTGTGGCCGGCACTGCTGCTGCTTTTCAGCGTTGCGCGCTGGCGGCGCTGGCCCCACAGCACCATATGGCTGGTGGCTTTGCTGACGCTGATAGCCAGTCAGGGAATCGTGAACATGCTGAAGATGTACTTCCACCGGCCCCGCCCGCTGACGGTGCTCGGGGAGCTGGTATCGGATGCGGGTTTCTGGCAAGCGGAAGGTCAGTTAGACTCCTTTCCCTCGAACCACGCGGCCGTTGCGGCGGGCCTGCTGCTGCCCTGGGCCCTCCGGTTTCCGAAGGCGCGGCCCTGGCTGCTGACGTGGCTGGGGCTGGTGTGCTTGGGCCGGGTGGTGCTGGAGTTTCACTGGCTAAGCGACGTAGTGGCCGGCGCGGCGCTGGGTCTGCTACTAACCTGCGCGTTTGAACTTGCCACGTGGTGGCTGCGACCGAAGCTGGTTGCGGGGAGCAACAACCTCCTGTCATCCTGAGCGGAGCGAAGGACCTTATCACGTCAGCACAAGACAAAACTTCACTTATCCTATCGTGATAAGGTCCTTCGCTCCGCTCAGGATGACAGGGGTTTCACCTATCTTTCGACTTTGCCAGTTTACAATCCCGCACCCGTGTCCGTCTCAGCAACTGAACCCGACAACAAACCGCCGCTGCTGCCTTCGTGGCGGGCCTGGTACTGGCTGGTGCTGGGGGCGCTGGGAGCTGAAATCGGCTTATTCGTGTACCTGACCCAGCTGTTTGCATGAGCGCGCTCGACTGGCTGATTCTGGGCGGCACGCTGCTGTTTATTGTGGGCTACGGCACTTGGCGCACCCGCCGCGCCGGCGCCTCGCTCGACGATTACCTGCTCGGCGGGCGCTCGGCTTCGTGGTGGGCGGTGGGCCTGAGCATCATGGCCACCCAGGCCTCGGCCATCACCTTCATCAGCACCCCTGGCCAGGCCTACGACGATGGCATGCGCTTCATCCAGTTCTACCTGGGCCTGCCGGTGGCCATGGTGCTGATAGCGGTGTTTGCCGTGCCCATCTACCACCGGTTGCAGGTGTATACGGCCTACGAGTACCTGGAAGGCCGGTTCGACAGGCGCACCCGCACCTTCACGGCGCTGCTGTTTCTGGTGCAGCGGGGCCTCAGCAACGGCCTCTCGCTGTATGCGCCGGCGCTGGTGCTATCGGCCATTCTGGGCTGGAATATCCACCTCACCGTCTGGCTGATTGGCGGGCTGATGATTGGCTACACCGTGAGCGGCGGTACCAAGGCGGTGGCCGTAACCCAGCAGGCCCAGGTAGCCGTTATTTTCACGGGGATGGTGATTGCCGGCTACCTGCTGGTGCACTACCTGCCCGAGGGCGTGGGCTTTACCGATGCCATGCGCGTAGCTGGCTCCCAGGGCAAGCTCAACCTGATTGACTTCCACTTCGACCCCAACGACCGCTACAACTTCTGGTCGGGCATTACCGGCGGCCTGTTTCTGGCCCTCTCGTACTTCGGCACCGACCAGAGCCAGGTGCAGCGCTACCTGGCCGGCCGCGACCTGACCGAAAGCCGCCTGGGGCTGCTGATGAACGGCTTGCTCAAGATTCCGATGCAGTTCGGGATTCTGCTGCTGGGCGTGCTGCTGTTCGTGTTCTACCAGTTCAACCCGGCCCCGCTCACCTTCAACCGGCCGGTGTACCTGCAGGTGGCCCACTCCGAGCAGTACGGCCCCCAGCTGCGGGGCCTGGAGCGCAGCCACGCCACGCTGTTCAAGGCCCGCGCCCAGGCCACCGGCGAGCTGGTAGCGGCCCTCAAAACCGATGACCCCGCCACCGTAGCCGCCGCCGAAACGCGTCTGCAAACCGTGCAGGCTGCCAACCTGGGGCTGCGCGAGCAGGCCCAGAAGCTAATGAAGCAGGCCGTACCCTCAGTCGAAGCCAAGGACACCGACTACGTGTTCCTGACCTTCGTGCTCAACTATCTGCCCCAGGGCCTGGTGGGGTTGCTGGTAGCCGTGGTGCTGAGCGCCGCCATGGGCTCGGCCGCCGCCGGCCTCAACGCCCTGTCGTCCACCACTCTAGTCGATTTGTACAAGCCGCGTCGGCCGGGCCGCTCGGAGGCCCACTACGTGGCCGTGTCGCGCTGGGCGGCGGCGGTCTGGGGGGTGCTCGGAATTGCCTTCGCCACCTTCGCCGCCCGCCTCGAAAACCTGATTCAGGCCGTCAACATCCTCGGCTCGTTCTTCTACGGCACTATTCTGGGCATTTTCATGGTGGCTTTCTTCATGAAATCCATCAACGGCCGCACCGTATTCTGGGCCGCCGTCGTGGCCCAGATTGTAGTGGCCGGCCTGTTCTTCACTACCGACATCGGCTACCTCTGGTTCAACATCATCGGCTGCGCCATGGTAGTGGCGGGCTGCGCTGGGTTTAAGCTGTTAGCTAAAAGCTGATAGCTGTTAGCTCGATGTTCAACGTCGCGCCTCACCTCCTAGCCCCCTCTCCGAAAAAGGAGAGGGGGAACTAGCTCTTAGTTTTTATAGCTAAAGCAGTCACAATCAGACTAGAAATTATAATCTAGTCCCCCCCCCTCTCCTTTTTCGGAGAGGGGGCTAGGGGGTGAGGCGCAACGTGAGGGGTACGAACAACAACGCGCCCGGCTCCAATAGGAACCGGGCGCGTTTTTATAAGCTAACAGCTCAAAATTACTTCCCTTTCTTGGCTTCCATAATCAGCTCATCGTTCATCTTCACGTAGTCCATGTTCTTGGCTTCGGTGGCCAGCTTTTTCGACATCTCGGCCGCCGTGATGGCGCCCTTGTAGTCCTTCATCTTCATGCGGATTTTGGCCTCCGTGAGCACATTCCAGAACTTGGGGTCTTTGGCGTTGGCCTGCTGCATCCAGGTCAGGGCCTGCTTCATGTCCTTGTCGTTGTCGAGGTAGTAGACGGCGGCGGCGGCCAGGTCGCCGCTGGTGGGGCTGGCGTTTTTCGTCACTTTCTCGCTGATTTGGGCCATTACTTTAGGCTCCACATCGGCCATGAGTTTGAACTTAACGGCTGTCTGGTCCCACATTATGGCCACGTTGGCGGTGGCGGGGGTCAGGTCGGTGAAGTCGATGGTAAAGGTTTCCACCTTCTCACCCAGCTTCGTGGGTTTCACTTTGAAGCTGGCAATGTTTTCGTCGTCTTTGAAGCCATCCACGTTGGCCCCCATCTTGGTGTTCTTGTTGAGTACCACGGTCCACTCGGTAGCACCGGGAATGGTGTAGAGGCCATACTCGCCGGCGGCCACCTTCTGACCTTCCACCATCACATCGTCGGCAAATTTGATGAGCGTGGAGTTGTTGGCGCCCGTGCGCCAGCGCTGGCCGTAGTTTACGATGGCCTTGCTGCTGGCGTCGCCGAAGCCCATGCGGCTGCGCAGACCGGGCCGGAAATAAGTAACCGTTACGTCGGTGAGGCCCACGCGCTGCATAACCGTGCTTTTGGGGCTGGGCTGGGGCGTGCTGATCTGGGCCTGAGCCGCACCGCCACCGAGTAGCAGGCCGGTAAGTACCAAGGTAGCGCCGGGGATGCGGGCGGTGGAAGGGCGGGAGGTGGAGAATGCCATACGAAGCAGGAATTGGATGAAGGTGAAGGGAGTTTCCAGGTAAAAATAAGCAAACCAAACTCGTTCGCTCGCTCAGCCAACCCCATACCGGGTCGGAAGTTCAACTGTTGAACGTTGTTCTCGCCGCTGGCTTTAGGTCTGCTGCTGCCGAATCTGGTGGCGCGCCAGCAGTCGGGTCACATCGACGCGGGTGGCGGGGGCCTGCAGGCGGCGCATATCCAGGTAGTAGCAGGCAGCTTCGGTGGGGTAGAGCAGCAGCCAGTCGGGGCCCACCCATACGGCCCGTTGCATGGTGGTCCAGGGCCCCGAGAACTTGCCTTGCTGACTTTGGCCAATGACTTCAGTGGTAGTCAGAATGAAGTCGATGGGCTGCTGCAACGTGGCGTTGCGGGCGTAGCCGCGCCGCAGCTGGTAGCGTACCAGCCCGAAACGGGAAACTCCATACAGCACTGCCACGCCCAAAAAAATAAAGCTGGAGGTCCGTTGGAGCTGGCCGTTTTGCCACACATCGAGTCCCACGCCAATCGTCAGTAGCCCTATGGCCGTGCCCAGCAGCCAGTGCAGGCGGCGCGTGGCCGGCCGCGCCCGCCACAGCCGGAAGTTCACAGCTACGTAATCATCGGCCGAAAGGCGCACGGCGGGCAGGTGGTAGGGCGGATCAATCATAGAAGCAGGGTAGGAAACTGCCTCAGGTCTAACTAGGTACCAAAGCAGGCTGGCCTAAACTGCAAAAATAGCCTTATCGGCCCGCATGTTATGCCCCCGCACTACGGCCCGTACATCGGCGGCAGTTAGCGGTTCGGGCAGCCGTTTGAGGTGGAGGTAGTAGCAAAACTCCGTATCGGGGTAAAGCAGCAGCCAGTCGCCGATTTCGCGCACCCGGTAGAGCGAATCCCAGCAGTGAAAGACGGTGCCCAACGGGTAGTGCAATCGGAGGCCCGCATCCGAGAACTCCAGTGCCTCGGGTTGCGGCCGCGCCTGCTGCTGCCGAAAAGCCCGCCGGTACTCCCAGAGTTGATGCAGCAAGCCAAAGCCAACCAGCACGACACCAAACAGCATAAAACCCAACCCACCGCCCGTTGCAAAAGAAACCCCAAACGACCCCGCCAAAATCAAGGCGCCTTTTATCCAGTTCGGCCATGGGTCAGACGTAACGGGTCGCGTTGCCCCGGGGTTGGGGTGCCGCTGCCGCTCCTGGGTCTGGTGAATCAGCTGGTATTCGGCAAACGTGGGCGGCGTGGCCGGAATCAGCAGAACAGGCGCCTTTGATATATCAGCCATAATCTCGTAAACGCTGATTGGATAATTCTAATCAGCGAATATAAACCGGGTAACCGAAAACAGGGCCTTCGATTACGTCAGCTCGAACTGCAGGCGGAGCAGATTGGCGTAGAGGCCGCCTTCCCGCTCGCTCAGCTCGTCGTGGGTGCCTTGTTCCACGATGCGGCCGCCGTCGATAACCAGGATTTTATCCACTTTCCGAATCGTGCTCAGGCGGTGGGCGATGATGATGCTGGTGCGGTTCTGCATCAGCTCGTCCATGGCGCCCTGCACCAGCATTTCGCTTTCCGAGTCGAGCGAGGAAGTGGCTTCGTCGAGGATGAGGATGGCGGGGTTTTTCAGGATGGCGCGGGCAATGGCCACGCGCTGGCGCTGCCCGCCTGAAAGCTTGATTCCCCGCTCGCCCACCAGCGTATCGAGGCCCTCGGGGAAGCCCTGGATGAAGCGGTAGGCGTTGGCCCGCTCGGCGGCCTCGATGATTTCGGCGTCGGTGGCGCCGGGGCGGCCGTAGGCAATGTTTTCGCGGATGGAGCCACCGAACAGCAGGGTTTCCTGGGGCACAATACCAATCTGGCGGCGCAGGGCCGTCAGGTCGTAGTCGGCTACCGGGTGGCCGTCGATGGTGATGCTGCCGCCGCTTAGCGGGTAGAACTGCATCAGCAGGCCGGCAATAGTGCTTTTGCCGGCGCCGCTGGGGCCCACGAGGGCAATTTTCTCGCCTGCGCCAATGTGGAAGTCGATGTCGGTGAGCACGGGCACATCGGGGCGGGTGGGGTAGCGGAAGGCCACATGCTCGTAGCGGATGTCGCCCTCGATGCTGATGGGTACGATGCCGGTGGCGGGCTCGTGGTGGGTGGGCTCCGGGGCTTCATCCAGAATTTCAAGGATGCGCTCCGAAGCGCCTAGCGTGCTCTGCACCTTGCCGTACATCTCACCCAAACCCGCAATGGAGGCCCCGATGAAGGCCGTGTAGAGCAGAAAGGTGAGGAGCTGGCCCACTTCGAGGTGGTCGGGGCCGGGGTTATACACCAGCGTGGCCGCCCGCCACAGAATGAGGATGATGCCGCCGGTGAGGCCGATGATGATGAACGACACGAAGCCGCCGCGGTACAGGTTGCTGCGCAGGGCCGTGCGCACCACCCGATCGAGGGCCGTGCCGTAGCGGTTGGTTTCAAACCGCTCGTTGGTGAAAGCCTTCACCGAGTTGATGGCCTGCAGCGTTTCCTCGACGATGGTGTTGGTGTTGGCCAGCTCCTGCTGGGTTTCGCGGGCCAGCACCCGGATTTTGCGCCCAAACAGGCCCGCCACCAGAATGATGGGCGGAAACGTGAGCAGCATAAACAGCGAGAGTTTCACCGACACCAGCATGATGGCCGTGATGCCGATGAGCATGGTGGAAATCTGCCGGAACAGCTCGGCCAGGGTCAGCGAAAACGTGTCCTGAATCTGGGCTACATCGGAGGTGATGCGCGAGGTAATGGCACCCACGCGGTTTTGCTCGAAGTAGGGAATGGGTAGCTGCACAAACTTGCCGTAGAGCGCCCGCCGGATGTCGCGCACCGTAAACTCGCTCACCTGCGTGAAAAACCAGATGCGTCCGAACGAGAAAAATCCCTGAAACACGATGATGCCGAACAGCAGCAGCGCAATCTGGTTGATACCCAGCACCCAGCCGTTGCCCAGCACCAGCGGCTCGTGGTTGGCGGCCCCAATCAGCTTGCCAGCCAGCCACGGAAAGGCCATAAACGTGCTGCTACTCAGCAACAGCATCAGCAGGCCCACGATGAATTTCGCCTTGTAGGGCAGCATGTAACGGAAAATCCGCAGGCTGCGCTTGAGCGACTCCTTGTTCACTTTTGCCTTGGGCAGCTCGGCCGTTGCCAGGTCGCTGCCACTACTATTCATTCCACTTCGGGCCATTGGTTTTGGGAAGCTAGAAGCTAGGAGCTAGAAGACAGGCGCTTGGTAAAGTGGAATCCGAAAGACCATATCTTCGGTCTTCTGCTCCCTGAATGCTGGCTCCTGGCTTCTAACTTCTAGCTCCTCATTAGTCAAATTTCGGTTTGCCCTGCTCGACTTGCAGGCCCTCGGAAACGCCGAACGGGACGGGCAGCCGCACCTGAATCGGTACGGGCTGGCCCTTGCGGGTGGCGGGTTTCCAGGCGGGCATCTGGCCCAGTACCCGTAACGCCTCGGTGTCGCACTCGGGGCTCAGGGGCTGCGCTACCGAAGGGTTGGTCAGGTGGCCGTCGGCTTCTATGGTAAAGGTCATCACTACGTGGCCGCTGATTTGCTTGACGCTGGCCGCTTCGGGATACTTCAGGTGCTGCTGGAAAAACTGGTTCAGGCCCTTGGCGCCGCCCGGAAACTGGGGCGGTACGTCGGGGCGGTTGGCGGCGGGTTTGGCCTGGGCCTGCATGCGGCCGGCCTTCAGCTCGACGGGCTTTTTGGCCGATGCCGGCTGCTGGGCCCAAGCTTCGGCAAGGCCCAAAGGTAAAAGCAGCAGAATGAAGAAAAGGTGTTTCATGCTGGGTATGATGGCTTGGCAGTTGTTCAACAGGCAAATTTAGAACGTTATGCTGAGCAGGTGGCGCATAGAGCCACCTGCTCAGCATAACATCGTTCTTCTAACTCCTCCACATAACAACCCCTAGGCCACGGGGTTCAATTGGTAGTCGCGGGGGCGCGAAATCAGCCACAGGCCCAGGAAGGTGAGCAGGCCGTTGAGGATGAGAATCTCGAAGCCGAACTTGTAGTTCCACCACTGCTCGGAGTTGGCGTTGATAAACCAGGTGATGAGCGGCGTGAGCAGGCACAGGGGTAGCACCAGCTTGTCGTGCAGGCCGCGCTTGGTGAAGATGCCGAACGAGTACAGGCCCAGCAGCGGCCCGTAGGTGTAGCCGGCGGCTTTGAACACGGCCGTAATCACGCTCTGGTCGTTGATGGCCCGGAAAATCAGGATAATCACAATCAGGACAATAGAGAAGCCGAGGTGCGCGAGCTGGCGGATGCTTTTCTGCTTTTTCTCCTCGTACTGGCTGATGCCGAGCATGTCCACGCAGAACGAAGTGGTGAGGGCCGTCAGGGCCGAATCGGCGGAGGCATAGGTAACGGCAATGATGCCCAGGATGAAGATAATGCCCGCAAACAGCGTGAAGTGGTTGGTGGCCAGCATCGGAAACACACTGTCGCCGATGATGGCGCCGGTTTCGGGGTTGGTGGGCAGCGTAATGCCCTTGGCGGCGGCGTACTGGTAGAGCAGCACCCCGAGCGAAAGGAAAAATATGTTGACCAACACAATGGCAATGGTGAACCAGAACATGTTCTTCTGCGCGTCGGCCAGGTTGCGGCAACTCAGGTTTTTCTGCATCAGATCCTGATCGAGGCCGGTCATCACGATGGTGATGAAAGCGCCCGAGGCAAACTGCTTCCAGAAGAACTTATCGTCCTTGGGGTCGGAGAAGTAAATCTGCGACATGGCGCTTTCCTTCACCGTTTTCACCAGGCCGGCGAAGCCCAGGTTCAGCTCGTCGGCCATCAGGTAAATGCTCACGGCCACGCAAATCAGCATGGCCATGGTCTGGAAAGTATCGGTCCAGAGGATGGTTTTGAGGCCTCCACTGAACGTGTAGAGGTAAATCAGGAAGATGGCGGCCGTGACCGTGACGGCAAATGGCACGCCCAGCCCGTCGAACACGGCCAGCTGTAGCACACCGGCCACCAGAAACACCCGGAATGCCGCGCCCACGGCCCGCGAGAGCAGGAAGAAGAACGCGCCCGTTTTGTAGCTCCAGAACCCGAACCGCTGCTCCAGGTAGGTGTAGATGCTCACCAGCCGCATCCGGTAGTAGAGCGGCATCAGCACGGTGCCGATCACGAGGTAACCCACCGTGTAGCCCAGCACCACGGCCATGTAGCTCCAGCTCTGCCCGGCTACCATGCCCGGAATCGAGATGAACGTGACGCCCGACAGCGAGGTGCCAATCATGGCGAAAGCCACCATGTACCAGGGCGCGTTGCGGTTGGCAATGAAGAACGACTCGCTCGTGGCCCCGCGCGAGGTGAAGTAGGCAATGATGATGAGGACCACGAAGTAGCCCGCAATGAGACTGAGAATAAGGGTGGGGGACATTTTTTTAAGCTTTTAGCTGAGAGCTATTAGCTGTTAGCTTTTTACACTGCGAATCAATCCAGCCTGATGGTAATTCATCTTCGGTTGAAAGTGATTTGCAGCTGTATTCCAACAGCAGGTAAACCGCAAAGCTAACTGCTAATATTCAACCGCTAAAAGCTCGGAAAAGCTAACAGCTAGCTGCTGCCAGCTAATAGCTCCCTTAAACCCAATCCTGCCAGCGGAGCACTTCGCCCACGGCGGGGACGTGCAGCTCGGCGCGGAGCATGCCGGAGGCGGCAATTCCCTGGATGAGGCGCTGGGGCTCGGAGGCGGGCTCGTCGCTGAGGTCGAAGGTGCCGTGGTGCATGGGCACCAGGTGGCCGGCGCGCAGCTGGTTGGCGGCCTTGGCCGATTCGTGGGGGTTGGTATGGCTGCCCGACATCATGTAGGCCGGCTTGTAGGCCCCGATGGGCATGAGCACGACATCGAGGGGGCCGAACTGCCGCTCAATCTCCTCGAAATGGTCGTTCATGTTGGTGTCGCCGGCAAAGTACAGGGTGCGGCCGTCGGGCAGGCGCAGCAGCAACGAGCCCCAGAGCACCTCGTTCACATCGAGCAGGCCGCGCCGGTACCAGTGCGAAGCGGGCAGCTTGAACAACTCGAAGGGCGCCTCGGGGCCCAGGTCGAACTGCTGCCACCAGCCGGCCTCCTGCACCGGCAGCTTGGGCGCCATGCCGCGCAGCAGCTTCTGCAGCCCCAGCGGCCCAAAGGCGCGCAGCTGCGGGTTCTGGCGGGCCAGCAGCTTAATGGACTGCTCGTCGAGGTGGTCGCGGTGGCCGTGGCTGAGCAGCAGCAGGTCGATGCCCACTAGGTCTTCGGGGCGGCAGGGCAGGGCGTGGCGGCGGCGCAGGCCCACCGACGAGAACAGCAGCGGGTCGGTTATCAGCGTGAGGCCCCCCACCCGCAGCACGAAGCTGGAGTGGCCCAGCCACAGCAACCCGTCTTCCTGGCTGCGCAGGAAGCCGGTGCCGTCCACCACGTCCGGCGTCCAGGTATCGGCCTTTTTTTCTTCTTTCTGCGGATTCTTGCTCAGCTGCCACTTCAGCAGCGTACTCAGCTGCGGCTCGTACAGCTCCTGGCCGTTGCAGTACTCGTTGCCCACCATTTTATTGCCGGGGTAGTTGGGCTTGATAGTGGGCAAATCGGGGTTGCGCACGAAGCGGGCAGTGGCCATGCAGAGAGCAGCGTAACAGAACGAAGCGCCGCCCTACCGCCGCTAAGCGGGCCGGCAGGGCGGCGCGAAAATAAAAGAAGCCGGCAAGCCCCCGAAATCGACCTAATAGCCCCAGGGCGAGCCGTAATAGCTGCCCGGCGCGGCCGTTGCCCCGCTGCTCACCCGCACCCCGCCCGATACCGAGAAGTTCTCGGTAATGTGGTAATCGGCCCGCAGATTTACGCCCTGGCCCAGGTTGCCGCCGAAGCCGGCGTAGGGGTTCACGCTTAGCTGCCCGGCCGGCGTCAGGTCTTTCCAGGCCGAGCCGGTGAGCGACAACCGCTCCGACAGCGCATACTGCCCGCCGCCCTGAATGAGCAGCCGGTTGGTGCCCGCCAGCGGCAGGGCCCGGCCGGTTTCGCCCAGCGGTGCGTAGGCCGCGCCCGGCACCGTGCGCAAATATGTCAGGCCCCCGAACACCGCAAACCGCTTGCTTAACGGCAGTGAAACCGTGGGGCTCAGATAAGAGGCCGAGCCGTAGCGACCGGCAAACGTAGTGCCCGCCTGCAGGCTGTACGAAGGCCGCAGCCCCGGTTTAGGCGCAACGGGCGTAGTATCCTGGGCCTGGGCGGCGAAGGCCAGCAGCAGCGCGGCGGGCAGCAGATAAAGGAATCGGGACATGGCGAAAGATACGAAACCGTGGAGTAGTGTGAGGCCACGTTGGGCTTCTGGTTAAAGACCGCGTCTGGCCAATTGGTTGCATCGATGAGGCATTGATTCGGAGGCGCATCGGCGCAAAGCCGTTTCTTTACGCAGCTACCCGCCTTCTTTTCTATGTCCGACCACGAATTTCTCCCTTACCAGCGCTTCCCCAATGCCACGGTGGCCCAGCCGCTGCTGGAGCTACTCTACGCGCACCATATCGAAGCCGAAACCCGCCTGGCCCAGCCCGCCTTCGACGTGTCGTTCGCCTTCAACGAAACCAGCCGCTACTTCCAGGTGCTGCTGCGCCCCGCCGACTTCGCCCGCGCCCAGGCCCTGGAGCAGCAGGCCGCCGAAGCCCTCACGGCCGACCTGCCCGCCGACTATCACCTGCTGGCCTTTTCCAGCGCCGAGCTCCACGACATTATGCTGCGGCCTGATGAGTGGAGCGCACTCGATGTAGCCCTGGCCCGGCGGCTGCTAGCCGAGCGCGGCGAAGCCCTGCCCCCGGCCCGGCTGGAGGAACTACGCCAGCAGCGCCTCAACGACCTGGCCCGCCCCGAACCCCGCCAGACCCGCGGAGTGCTGGCCGGCTACGTCCTGGCGCTGCTGGGCGGGTTTTTCGGCCTGCTGATCGGCTGGCACCTGTACTCGCACAGTCGCCAGCTGCCCGACGGCCGGCGGGTACCCGCCTTCCAGCCCCCCGACCGAGCCCACGGCCTGCGGATTATGGTGCTGAGCGGCATCTGCCTGGTTGCGCTGCTAGGCTGGTATTTCTATCGGGAGTTGCTTTAGCACAGCGTTTCCTGCCATTGAAGCTGTTTAGCGAGTTGCCAATAATAGTCAGACCGTCATGCTGAGCGCAGCCGAAGCATCTCTACCGCCATAGTATATGATTACTGTTGCGGTAGAGACGCTTCGGCTGCGCTCAGCATGACGGTCTTGTGGCTTTCTTAAGCAGCTCTCCTGTTGAAAGATCAGGCGCCGAAGCTACCGCACCTTGCTGCTGAGCCAGGCGGCGCGGAACTTCTTCTGGGCCTTGCTGATGGGGCGGCCGGCAGCTTCGTAGGTCACTACCTCCAGGGCAGGTTCTTCGGTGAGCGTTACGGGCACGGTCTGCAAGCCGGTGCGGGTGCGCACCTCCAGCTGCACCACATCGCCGGGCCGGTGGGTGCTCAGCAGCTCCTCGAACGCCTTGGACCCCACCAGGCGCTGGCCGTCGAAGCGCAACACCACGTCTTCGCGGTCGAGGCCGGCCACGTACAGCGGCGAGCCACTAGTGGTGGTGCCCAGCGTGGCGGTGCTGTCGGCGGCGTTGAAGCTCAGGCGGGTGGCCAGGCTGGCCTTGTTGGGCCGGGCCGGGCGCACCAGCAAGCCCGCCGGGGCCAGCAGGGCGGGGTAGTCGGGCTGCTGGTGGCCGTAGATGTGCTGGCGGAAAAACTGCCCGGCAAACGCCGTGTCGCGGGCCACTTCGCCCAGCACGCGCTGCAAATCGGGCGTGGTGTAGGGGCGGGCGGGGGCGTAGTTCTGCTGCTGGCTGCCAAACTGCTGCCACAGGGCGCGCATGTAGGTGTCGAGGTCGGTTTTGAAGCGGGCGCGCAGCTCCAGGTCGAGGGCCAGCGCATTGGCTGCCCCGATGTAGTAGTAGCTCAGGTAGGTATTTGTGCGGTTGTTGGGGTCGATGGCGGCCGCGGCATCCACGAACGGGGCCTGCTGGCTCATCTGCACCGGCGAGAAACGGGCCGCACCCGGCGACAGCATCATGGCGTTTACCAGGCCCGTAAGTGCCTCCTGGCAGTATTCGGTATCGGTGGGGTAGATGCCGGCGCGGCGCAGCACCAGTTCGCCGTAGTACTGCGTGAAGCCCTCGGCAAACCACAGGTTACTGCTTATGTTGGCCTGGCTGAAATTGAACGGCTCCAGATCCTGGGGCCGCAGCCGCTCCACGTTCCAGGCATGGAAAAACTCGTGCGCCACCGTGCCCAGGTTGTCGATGGCGCCGGGGCCGCGCAGGGGGCGGCGGCTGGTGAGGGAGGTGGAGTTGCGGTGCTCCATGCCGTCGGAGCTGGTTTGGGGCAGGTAGTTGGCAACGAAGGTGTAGCGGCCGAAGTCGAAGGCCGGCATCCCGCCAAACACCGCGGCCGCCTCGCGCACGATTTTCTGCGTCTGGGCCGCGTAGGCGTCCAGCTCGGCGGGCGTGCCCTCGTGCAGCACTTTCAGCTCAATGGTGCGGCCGCCTTCCTGCCAGGTGCGCACCTGCTGCTCACCCAGCGAAGTAGGCGAATCCATGAGGTACTGCAGGTTGGGGGCCGAGTACGTGGTGCCGGCCGCGTCGGGCTGCAGCTGGGTGGCCACGGTCCAGGCGGCGGGCAGGCCCGCGAACTGCACCTGCGCCGGCCGCTGCTCCAGCCCTTCAGCATAGGCCAGCGTGGCCGGAATATTCAGGTGGGCGTGGCGGGCATCAATGCCGGCGTAGGTGCCATCGGTCCGGTCGCCGAATAGGGTGTAGGTGAAGGTTACGGTGCCGTCGTGGCCGGTTACGGCCCAGCCCGAGGGGTCGGGCCGGGTGATGGTGAGGGCGCGGCCCCGCGAGTCGGTGGCGGCCACGTCGTACACGTTTTTGGCGAATTCGTGGAGGGCGTAGCGGCCGGGCGACGAGCGGGCCATGCGCACCTGCAGCGGCCCGGCGGGCAACTCCCGAAACGTGGCCGTCACGCGGGCTTCGTGGTGGACGGCGTTGGGGAAGGCCACGTTGTATTGGACCGGGGCCTGGGCTAGCGTTGACATGGGGCGGGCCAGGGCCAGCGGCAGGCTCAGCAGCAGCAGAGCAGCGGTTTTGCGCATCAGCATAAAAAGCAGCAGTAAGAATTGGAACCGCTAACCTAAGCAATTTGCGCAGGTAGGGCGCCGCATGGGCAGGAAAATCGGGCGTTTTTCTGCCGGCTCAAATTGCTGCCTGCTCTGCCGCAACATCTCGCCACACGCTGGCCTCCACCATCCCGCCAAAAAACTGCCCGGCCGGCGCCGCCCGCAGGCCCAGCCGGGCCAGCTCCGCCTCAATCGGGGGCCGCTGCCGGGCGCTGATGCCGGTGGTCAGGCCGAAAAAGCCGTACATCAGCCGCAGCAGCAGCCGGTGCCACCAGCGCCGCGGCGGCCCGAAATCGGCCAGCAGCCAAACGCCATCCGGAGCCCGGGCTGCGCCCAGCCGCGCCACCAGCTGCCGCAGCCGGGCGGGCTCAAACAGGTCGAGCAGGAAAAAGGCAACCACCGCATCGAACTGCTCGGCCGGTGCCAGCGCCGCCTCGGTGCCCAGCCGAAACTCGACCTGGTCCGCAGCCTGGGGCCAGTGCCGGGCCAGCCAAACCCGGCTGCGCGCCAGCATGCGGGGCGAGGCTTCGAGGTACACAATGCGCGCTTTGGGGGCGCGGCGCAGCACTTCGCCCAGCACCCAGCCCGAGCCGCCGCCTACCACCAACACCCGCGGCGCGCTGGCCACCAGGGGCAGTCCGGCCACTAGTGCGGCCTGCTGGGCGCGCTGCAGGGCCCGCCCGTACACGAGCCGGGCCAGCGGGTCGTAGAAGGCCGCCACGTAATCGAAACCGGAATCGGGCAGCAGGGAAACAGGCATGAGTGGGGGAGAGCCGGCTTGCTTGGTGCGGAAAAGCAGCGGGCGGCGGCAAACTACGGCCCGGCACCCGTTTTTCCGCGCCGGGCCGTATGTTTAGGAACTATGACCAAGCACTTGCGCCGGCTGCTGGCCGGCTTCACCCTTTTCCTGACCGAGTTTGCCGTCACGCTGCTGTTGGGCACGGCCGGCGTGGTGGCCTTCCTGGCCCTGAGCCGGGAAGTGTTCGACCAGGACGCGGCCACTTTCGATGCGGCGGCCTTCCGCTGGGTGCGCGAGCTGTTGGGCGCCGAGCAGCAGCAGTGGGTGGAGGCCGTTACGTTTCTGGCCTCGCGCAACTTCATTACGGTGGCCGGCCTGCTGCTGGTGGCCTGGCTGCTGCTGGTGCGGCGGCGGCACTGGTACTCGCTGCTGGTGCCGGTGGTGGCGCTGGGTTCCATCACGCTCAACCTGGTGCTCAAACAGATTTACAACCGCCCCCGCCCGCTGCTGCCGCTCACTTCGGCGTCGGGCCTGAGCTTCCCGAGCGGGCACGCCATGATTTCGGCCTCGTTCTACGGCCTGCTCATCTACTTTGCCTGGAGCCGGCTGCGCCGCTACCCGGCCCTGCGCTACAGCGTGGTGGCGGCGCTTGCTGGCCTGATTGTGCTCATCGGCCTGACGCGGGTGTACCTGCGGGTGCACTACGCTACCGATGTGCTGGCCGGCATTGCGGCGGGCCTGGCCTGGCTGATAATTGCCATTCCGCTGCTGCAGCAGCTGGAAATGCGCGTGCGGAAACGGTTTCGCCAAGACCTGCAATTGGCTGAAAAACAGCCTCAATAGCCCGGAAACGAAAGGTAAGCCAGTAATTTTTCAGCTTTTTTTAAACCAAAACTTGCAGCGCGTTCGAAAAACCGCCTATCTTTGCAGCATCAAAAGGCCCTCCCCGGAAGTCCGGACGATAAAAGCTGCGCTTGTGGCGAAATTGGTAGACGCGCTGTCTTCAGGCGGCAGTTCCGCAAGGTGTGGGAGTTCGAGTCTCCCCGAGCGCACGAAAAGCCGGTCCAGAAATGGACCGGCTTTTTCCGTTTTTATGGATTGTAAATCACTGACTCTTCGCTGATTATGCTGCTGTGGCGCCGCCCATCGTGGTGGCCTTTCCGGTAGCTGCCGGGGCCTTTGAGTGGCCGTGCCCCGCCTTTCTGAAACGAGCAGCGAGCCCGTTGCAGATGGAATCAATCCAGCGGGTTATTGAAAACTGAACGAGCGGCCCTGCATCGGCGTAATCAGCGAAGAATCGGCGCGAATCAGTGATGTATACTCCGTGATAAAAAAAGTAGCGGCCCGGGTGGTAGCGGCCCTTAGTTTACTGACGGCGGAAATAGTGGTGGTGGGCGGCGTGTTCATGGCCTCGGCGCTGCTGTTTTTCTACCTCACGCGGGTGGTTTTTGTGGGCCAGTCGGTGCAGTTTGATAACTGGGCCTTCGGGCAGCTGGATGCAGTACGGGCGGCGTGGCCGCGGCTGACGCCGGTGATGCAGGCGCTGACGTTTTTCGCGTCGCTGCCGTGGCTGGTGGCCGCTGGCATCGGGCTGCCGCTGCTGCTGCGCCGCTGGGGCCACCGTCGCGAAGCCTGGGAGGTATTTGCGGCAGTAGCGGGAGCGGCTCTGCTCAACCAAGTGCTCAAATCGCATTTCCACCGCCTACGCCCCGATTCGGCCCTGATTTTCCAGTCCGGCCTGAGCTTCCCGAGCGGGCACGCCATGATCGGGCTGGCCCTCTACGGCTGCCTGGCCTGGATTCTGTGGCGCCACCGCCGCCACCCGATCTGGGGGCTGCTGCTGCTGCTTTTCGCCCTGCTCATCGGCCTCACCCGCGTTTACCTGCACGTTCACTTCGCCACCGACGTGGTAGCTGGCTTTGCCGGTGCCCTGTTCTGGCTGATTATGCTACGGGGGGTATTTCAGTTGGGCTTTAGAGATGATGGGGTGAGGAGGTGATCGGGTAAAAGAACGGTCATCCTGAGCGCAGCGAAGGATCCTATAACGTTGCAACGAGTCGTTGATACGGCCGTTCTAGCGTGATAAGATCCTTCGCTGCGCTCAGGATGACCGTTCTTTTACCTCCTCACCTCTCACCTCTCACCTCTCACCTCCTCACCTCTCACCCTTACACCAACTTCACCTTCACGCGTAGCGCCAGCAGGCCTTTGGTGCCCTGGAGTTCTTCGAGTTCCAGCTCCTCGATTTCGTCTTCGAGCAGGCCGCGGTCCTGCAGGTAGTCGAGGTACTCGAAATACTCGTCGGCCTCGCGCTGCTGGCTGTAGACGAGGGCCAGGCAGCCGGGTTGGGTGAGCCGCTCGCCGGTACCCATTACGGTGGCCTTGTCGATGCGCTTCTTGATGATTTCGTAGCGGATGTTATAGGCGCCGTCCACGTCGAACTGGCGCTCGTCCTGGCGGAAACGGATGCTCAGGGGCTGGCCGTGAATGAGGATAAGCTGGGTGGTTTCGAGCGGCAGCGGCAGCTGATCGCGCAGGGCAGCCGTGCGGCGCGTTATCTCCACCATGGCCAGCAGCTGCCACAGGCGCAGGTTTTTGAGGAATACCAGGTCGAAGGGCTTGTCTTCGACCAGCGCGGCGCCCACGTAAATGTTGTGCTCTACGCCATCGGTTTTGAAGCGCTGGAAGTAGTGCGGGAACATAGCCTGGGCCTGGGCATTCTCCTCGTCGAGGTAGCCGGCAATAGCGTCGTTGAGCAGCGTGGTAGTCTGTTCGAACGCCTTGCGGCGTTTGTAGAGGATGCCCAGCTCGGGGTCGATCTGGGCCCAGTACTGGGCAATAACGGGCCGCAGCTCGGGCGTATTCTGGCCCAGATACTCGAACAGTGGCTCCATTTCGGTGCGGATCGAGTCGAAGATACTCACCTCGTCGCCGCTGGCCATGCCCTGGCGCAGGCGGCGCAGGTGTTTGCCCACGTAAAACCGCAGCTCGTCCAGAATCGGGAGCTGCTGGAAGTCGGAGGCCTTTTTGAGCACCTTGCCGGCCAGCGTGAGGTGCTCAATCAAGTCGCCCTGAATGGCCTCGTTGCGGGCCGCGCTGCTGCCCCGAATGTCGCAGGCGCCGTGCAGCGGGTACACATCATGAAACACGATGTCCTCCATTTCGGCCTGGCGGTTGCCGTCTTCCACCTTCTGCAGCAGGTTCTGGGCGGCATCGGTAAAGCGCCATTCCATGGTAGGATGAATGGCCGTGAACTTCTCCTTCACAATGGCTTGCACGCGGGTTTGCAGGTCTTCGGCATTCCGCTTCACGGCCACGGCAAACAGCGGCAGAAACTGGTTCACGTACTCCAGGCTGAACTCGTTGAGCCCGCCCACCGTGGGCGAGCCCAGCTCCAGCAAACCCACCGTGTCGTTGCCGTAGGGCAGCAGGGCCAGAATGGCCGAGCGGATGCCCAGGCTCAGAATCTGCGCGCGCAAATCTTCCGGAATGTCGGCCTGCTCCACGTCTTCGAGCACCAGCGGGCGGCGGTCGGCCCAGAGGCGGCCGTAAATCTGGCGGAAGCCCGAGCCGGCATCGGGGTTGTGGAGCTGCTTGGTGAGGAAGCTGTGGTTGATTTTGCGGCCGAAATCGACGAAGGCGCGCTTATTCTCATCGTAGGCCGCAATTCCCAGCTGCAGGGCGGGCTTGCCAAACAGCACCCGCAGCTTTTCCTGAATCTGTTCGAGCCGGTCGGAGGCCTGCAGCACATCCCGCTCCAGCAAGTCGTACTTGAGCTCCGACAGCACTTCCTGCTCCGTTACATCCACGAGGTGCAGAATGTTGAAGCCTTCGAGCACGAAGTTCTCGGGCGGCAGCTGGGCCAGCCACAAATCCAGGCGGTGGGGGTTGCGGCTCAGAAACTCCAGCTGCTCGGCGCTCAGCTCGGGCCTGTCGCCCACCACGTGCACATCGAGGAAAGTGGAGTTAAACTCGACGCTGTAGTGGCGGTATAGGCCCATCTGGTAGTCGGGTACCGTGAATATCACCCCGCTCTGCAGCGGCAGCTTCACGCCATACACCTTATCGAGAATGAGCTGGTAGGCCATGCGGGTGGTGTACACCTCCAGCTGCTCCATGCTGATGTTGAGCGGCTGCTTGATGCTGTGCTGGGCATTGAGCAGTACCTCGGCGAAGCGGGGCGTGTAGTAAAAGCTATGGCGCTGGAACGGCGGTACGGCCCCCACAATGGCGGTATCGAAGGAAGCGGGCGAAAACACGGCCAGCATAAGCGTTTCTACCAGGTCGCAGTTGCACTCCAGCAGGTTGAGGTCGGTGATGGGGCCCCGGGCCCAGTCGGCGGCGGCTACCTGGGCACCTACCGAGCGCGAGAGCAGGGCAATGCCCTCGTTCTGGGACGCCTCGCCGGCCTGCCAGTACGCAATCAGGGGCTCGAGGCTGAGCGTGGTGCGGAACGGGAAGGAGACAACTGCCGGAGCGGCGGTAGCGGAGTCGGGCGCAGGGGCCGCGACGGTAGCAGGAACAGTTTCTGGACGCATAAAGAGCAGGAAAGCGGGGCGGCGGCCGCCGTGGCGGCCGGTAGGGAGCTATACGAAGCCGGCCCCCGGCCGGACGTGCGCCAGCCCGGCATCAGCCCGGGGCTACCGCTGTATCAGCAGGGTTTTCAGCCCGTTGTTGCCGTCCGGGTCGGTGAGGTCGTCGCGGATGACCTGCCCGTTGCGGGTGGTAAACACCAGCTTGCTGCTGTTTTCGAAGCAGGTACAGCATCCCTCGGCCCGGAAATCAGTGCTCAGCCGCACGCTGTCGACAACGAAGCTAAAGCTGGGCTTGACGCGGGGGGCCGTGGCCAGGTAGAGCTGGTAGGAGTAGGCGTCGAGTTTGCGGTTGCCGGCCTGCGTGAACGGCGTGGTATTGTTGATGACAACGGGCTGCGAAAACTGGGCCACCGGGCGCAGCAGCTGCACGGTATCGGCGCGGGGCCGCTGGGCCGTGTCGCGTGGCACCCGCACCAGGTACACGGTAGCCACCTCGCGGGCCCGGAAGCCGGTGGGGTTGGGGCCCGTGGTGTCGGCGCTGAATTGCAGGCCCACGGCGTCGGCGAACTGGTCGTCGCATTCGCAGGCCGTTGAGCCGCAGCAGCCGGCCAGGGCCGTGGCCATTATCAAAAGCGAAAACCAGGTAGAAAAGGAGCGCAGCATAGGCCGTAAAGATACGTGGCGGACGGCAGGGTTGCGCGCCTCTACGGAGCCAACGCCCGCGCCCGCGCCTGTCGTGCCGGGGCCACGTACTTTTTCTGCAGGCGCTTCAGATAGGCTACCGAAGCGGCCGAGAAGGTTGGCGGCCGTGTTTTGTCGCGGTGGGCGGCCCGCTGATAGAGCAGAAAGAAGGCCATCGGGTCGTCGGCGGCAGCCAGCAGCTGGGGCCGCAAACCGTTGCGTTCGATGATGCGAGCCATAAAAAAGCCCGGCAGGTGCCCGGTGGTGCTGTTGTACAGGCGGCGGTAGTAGCGCAGCTCGGGCCGCGGCGCAGTGGGCCGGGCGGCGGTAGCCTGCAGCACCGAGTCGAGCTTGTGCAGCACGGCCGGGGCAGAGGCCAGCAGCCACTCCTCAATCCCTTCCGGGTCGCCGGGCACCTGGAGCAGCACCCTTTTATCAATCAGGTCGGCCAGGCCCTCGTTCAGGGTCATGTTCAGGGCGTACAGCAGGGGCTGGTCGAGCGAGTCGGCGAAGCTGAAATCGAGGTTGGGGCGCAGCTGGTGGTGCATTTCGTGGGCTTCGAGGATGCCGGCCTTGGGCTTGTCCCAGTCAATGGCCGATTTGAGGCTGAACACAATGCCGGCCTCCTCCGAAATGGCGTCGTTGCCGATGGCCACATAGGCCAGCTGCAGGTTGGCTACGGGCTGGCGGGCCCGGGCGGGCAGGTACTCGTAGGCCAACTGGTACATGAGGTCGAGGTAGCCCGGCTGCTGGGCGGTTTCGCGCAGGTAGGCACGGAATTCGGACTCGCGCTGCCGGTACTTTTCGTTGAGCACGTAGTACCAGTATTCGGCCTTTAGGTTGGCTTGGCGCAGCGAGTCGAGGCTGGGCCGGTAAACGACTTCGATGGCGCGGCGGTAGCTTTTCAGGTCTTTTTCGCTGAACACGCTGGCGATGTAGCGGCGGTTGGCAGGCACGGCCACAAAGGCATCCCACATGGCGTCGGTCAGCGGCTGGTCGCGGCGCAGCGCGTCGGTCATTTCCCAGTACCGCTCGGCGGCCTCCACGTTCACGGTTTGGGCGGTGGCGGGCGGGGCCAGCAGGCCCAGCAAGGTCAGTAGCAGCAGCAGGTAGTTTGATTTCATGGGAAGAGTTAAGAGCGGATGCAGCTGCAAAGTAGGCAATAGGAAGCAGTAGCAGGGAGCCGGAAAGAACGGTGTCATGCTCAGCCCGACACCATTCTTTCCCGACATCCTAAAGGCTAAAATCCGCAACTTGCGGGCCTATGCTCTTCGTTCTGCTTCGCTGCCTAGCCCTGTGGCTCGGCGCCACCCTGCTGCCGCTGCCGGCCCAAACCCCTGCCAAACCGGCCGCGCTGCCGGCCCCCAATCTTAGCTGGCTCGATGAGCAGCTGCGCACCTCGGCCGTGCTGCGCCAACACCAAGTGGGCCTGAGCCTGGCCGACGCCACTACCGGCCAGCCCCTGTTCGGCTACCAGGACAGCCGCTACTTCACGCCCGCCAGCACCACCAAGCTGCTCACGCTCTACGCCGGCCTCACGCTGCTGGGAACTGACTCGTTGCCCGGCCTGCGCTACGTGCAGCGCGGGCCCGATACGCTGCTGTTCTGGGGCACCGGCGACCCCATGCTGCTGCACGGCGACGTGCCCGCCCGCCGGGTCTACGAGTTCCTGAAGAGTCGGCCCGAAAAAGTACTGCTCTACGCCGAAGTGCCCACGCCGCCCGCTTTTGGCCCCGGCTGGAGCTGGGACGATTACGGTTACTACTTCCAGCCCGAGCGCAGCCCTATGCCCATCTATGGCAATACCGTGCGCTTCTACGGCCGCCCGGCCCCGGCCGCGCCGCGGGTGCTGCCGCGCTTCTTCCGGCCCTTCGCGGCCTCCGCGCCCGCCACCCGGCCCAACCCCGCCAACGACCACGTGCAGCGCCCACCCGAGGAAAACCGCTTTTTCGTGTTCCCGTCGGCCAAGGGCTGGGTGGATGAGGTGCCGTTCCGGACCAGCCCCGCGCTGCTGCTCCAGCTGCTGCAGGACACGCTGCGCCGCCCGGTGCTTGCCGCCGGCCCGCTGCGCCTGCGGCCCACCGATTCGGTCCGCATCGTGCGCACGCTGCCGCCCGACACGCTCTACCGCCGCATGCTGCGGGTGTCCGATAATTTTCTGGCCGAGCAGCTGCTGCTGCTGTGCGCTTCCACGCTGGCGCCCGATTCGCTGAGCCCGGCCCGCGCCATTCGGGTGATGCAAACCAACTACCTGCGCACCCTGCCCGATGCGCCCCAGTGGGTGGATGGCTCGGGCCTTTCGCGCCTCAACCTGCTCACGCCCCGCTTTATGACGGCCCTGCTGGTGCGGCTGCATCAGCAGGTGCCCGAGCCGCGGCTGCTGAGTTTGCTGGCGGCCGGCGGGGGCCAGGGCACGCTGCGGCGGGCCTACCTGGGCGGCAAAACCGGCCCTTGGCTGTGGGGCAAAACCGGCACGCTCACCAACAACCACAATCTGGCCGGCTACCTGCGCACCCGCTCGGGCCGGCTGGTAGCGTTCAGCTTCTTCAACAACCACTACGTGCGGCCCACCAGCGAAATCCGCCGCGAAATAGAACGCCTGCTGACGCGGGTGCGGGAGGAGTTGTAGGCCTCGAGGGGGGCAGGGCAGAATGAGGAATTGGGATTTGCTTGGTTGTTGCCGAGAGCCAGTAGATTACTTTAGCAACTGGGCCAATATAGCTTCCAGCGCCTCGTTGCGTAGGTTTACAGCCACTATTTTGCCGTTTGGGTCGAGGAGGAAGTTTTGGGGAACCGCTCGGACATTGTAGCTCTGGGCAACCTCTCCGTCAAAAGCACCCGGCTCCGACACCTGGGTCCAGGGTAATTGGTCTTCTGAAATTGCCTTCAACCATTGGGCGCGGTGCTTTGCAGCGTCGAGCGACACGCTCAAAATAGCGAACCTACGGTCCTTGTAGGCGCGGTGAGCCCTTAGCAGATAAGGGTTTTGCCCGCGGCAGGGTCCGCACCAGCTGGCCCAGAAATCGACCAGCACGTAGCGGCCCCGGTAATCGGCCAACGACACGGGCTTGCCTTCGGGCGTCGGCAGGACGAAATTGGGGGCCACTGCCCCGATGGTAACGGTCCGGCTGGCTTCCAGCAAAGCCAGATACTTCTTCCCCTCTGCGCTGGTGCGTACCGCCGCCGGCAATGTGTTGAACAGCGGCAGTATTTCGGTGTAATCTGGGTTAGGACCATAGATTTGCTGCATAGCTGCCAGCCGCGTGTAGGGGTCGGGGTGAGTTTTGCTATCGGCTAGCAACCCTTCGTCAACCTGACTGCTATTCAGCCGAAATTGTCTGTCCTCATATTCCTGCACCGCCTGGTCTACTCGCTGGCTGTCTGGCGTGCTGGTGGTCCCGGAAGCGGCTTTAACAACTTCCAGCAGGTTGCCGTAGTTGCGGCCGCCCAGGCTGTTTCGCACCCGCGGCGAGAGGGCGTCGTAGAGCGGCCCCGCCTGGGCGTAACGCGGCGTATGGCCCTGCATCTCTTTTAGAAGTTGCAGGCTAACGTAAGAATCGGGGTGCGCTTTGATGTAGGCTGCCTGCTGCTCGCGGCGCTGCTGGCTGAGCGCCGCTTGCTGGGCCTTCAGCCGCTGGCTAACCTGCGGGGTGGTGGTCGGCTGGCTCGTGGCGGTTTCCTGTTGCGCGGCTACCAGCCTCAATTGTTCGTCAAGTGGTTTCAGCGAAGCCAAAAAACGCCGGTATTCGGTGTTTAGCGGGTTCCCCGTTGCCTGGGCTTTGTGCAGCGAGTCGGCGCTGAGCAGGACGACAGGGCCCGGCTCTATAAATATGCCCAGTCGTTCGCCTTGCCGCATGGCGTCCATGAGGTTGCCGTTGCGCGCCAGTAGCAGCAGGCTACTTTGCGGGGCGTCGGTTGTGCCTTTCAGTTCAAAAGCGCCATCATGTAGCGCCGCTGAGTTTCTGAACCTTCCATTCTGTAGCAGAAACACCCGGGCCGGCGCATCGAGCTTACCAATTGTGCCCTTTATAATGAATGGGATGGGTATTTGAGCACCAGCCAACCCGGGCATCATCAACAGCAGGCCAAGCAGATACTTCTTCATAAGGAGTGGATAAGCGAGAGAAATAGGTGGCTGCCGGCCGTGCCGCAGGCGTTACTTTGGCTACTTCAGCAGCTTGGCCAGGGTGGCGGGGAGGTCGTCGCCGCGTAGGTTTACGGCCACAATTTTGCCGCTGGGGTCAATCAGGAAGTTCTGGGGGATGCCTCGGACGTTGTAGCGTTTTGCAGTGGTACCATCCATGCCGCTTATGTCCCATACCTGTGTCCAGGCTAGCTGGTCGTCGGCAATGGCTTTTAGCCATTTGGTGCGGGCATTAGCTTCGTCAAGCGAGATGCTCAGTACATCAAAACTTCGATTTTTGTACTCGTTGTAGATCTTGGCAATGTTAGGATGTTCCTGGCGGCAGGGTTTGCACCAACTCGCCCAGAAATCGATAAGCACATATTTGCCACGATAATCTGCCAGGGAAACCGATTTGCCCGTGGGCGTAGGCAGGGTAAAATCGGGGGCGGGGGCACCGATGGCCACGGCTTTGAGCACTGCCAGCATTTCCTTATAACGCTGCCCTTCGGGGCTGTTTTGCAGCATGGGCGACAAGGCCTGATAAAGTGGGGCCAACTCGGCATACTGCGGAACCGGGCCCGCGGCACCCTGCATGGCATCCAGGCTTACCCAGGAAGCCGGATTAGCTTTTATGAACGCCGCATAGCTTCGTTGGTAGTCTTTGTTGCGTTCATCATACGCCGCTTTCATTCGCTCCTTGAATATTGGAGACTCCCGTTCCTGCGGCGTCGCCTTCTGCCATTCAGTACCGGCTGCCGTTGCTTTGTCGGAGATAGGTTGCTGCGAGGCTATCAGGCGGTTGTAATCGGTGGTGAGTTGGGTGCCTTTGAGCCGGGCGTTCGGGAGAGAATCGGGGGTAGTGAGCACTACCGGGCCCGGCTCCAGAAAAAATCTGGTGCGGTTAGCCGACCCGGCATAGGCATTGCGCAGCCGGCCGTTGCGCTGCACCAAAATATCCACTTCTTTAGGGCGGTCGGTGGTGCCTTTGAACTCGAAGACGCCGTTTTTTAGCGTGGTAGAATCCAGCAGCTCCGTCCCGCGTAGCAGGTATACTTTGGCTGGGGCATTGAGCTTACCGATGGTGCCTCTGATGGTAAACGGAACCGGCTCCTGGGCTTTAGCCAGTAGCGGGAAGGTGGCCAGTAGCAGGCCGATAAACGTATTTCTCATAAGACGAAATGGATTGATAAGGAGGATAAACCGCGCCCAATATCCACAGAATTTCGTGGCCACCGCCGGGCCCGTTCATCCGCCGCAACCGGAGCCGGCCGGCCCAATAAAACGAGTGCTCCGGCGCCACGAAACCGTCCACAGAATTCATGCAATCCGCTACAACTCCGCGCTAATCCGTGGTCTAGTAGAGCACCCGGAACTTGATGGTGTGCTCCACTTCACGCAGCTCCTCGATCAGGGCGGGCTCGTATTGCTTGTCCACGTCGGTAATCACGTAGCCAATGTGCTCGTTGGTTTTCAGGTACTGACCCAGAATATTGACCGAGTGGGCGGCCAGCACCTGGTTGATGCGGGCCAGTACGCCGGGCACGTTGTGGTGGATGTGCATGAGCCGGTGGGCGGCCTGCTCGGGCAGCTGAATATTGGGGAAATTGACGCTCTGCTGGGTGTTGCCGGTGTTCACGTACTGCATCAGCCGCTCGGGCACAAACTCGGCAATGTTGCGCTGGGCCTCGGCCGTGGAGCCCCCGATGTGGGGCGTGAGCAGCACGTTGGGCAGGCCCCGCAGCTCGCTCTCGAAGGGCTCGGCGTTGGTTTTGGGCTCCTCCGGAAACACATCGACGGCGGCCCCGCCCAGGTGGCCGGCCCGCAACGCGGCGGCCAGCGCGGGCACATCCACCACCGGGCCGCGGGCGTTGTTGAGAAACAGGGCGCCGGGCTTCATACGGGCAAATTCTTCGGCCCCGAACAGGTTGGTGTTTTCGGAGCGGCCATCCACGTGCAGCGTCACGATGTCGGCCTGCTCCAGCAGCTCGGCCAGGGTGCGGCAGCGGGTGGCGTTGCCCAGCTGCAGCTTCTCGGCAATATCAAAGTAGAGCACCTGCAGCCCGATGGCCTCGGCCACCACCGACAGCTGCGAGCCGATGTTGCCGTAGCCCACGATGCCCAGCTTCTTTCCCCGCACCTCAAACGCCCCGCCCGCCGATTTATCCCAGTGGCCGGTGTGCATTTTGGCGTTTTTTTCGGGGATGCGGCGGGCCAGCAGCAGGATTTCGCCCAGCGCCAGCTCCACCACCGAGCGGGTGTTGCTGAAGGGCGCGTTGAACACGGCCACGCCTTTTTTGAGGCACTCGGTCAGGTCAATCTGGTTGGTGCCGATGCAGAACGCGCCGATGCCGATGAGCCGGTTGGCGGCTTCGAGCACCCGGGCCGTTACCTGGGTTTTGCTGCGGATGCCGAGCAGGCTCACGCCCTCGATGCGGGCCACCAGCTCGTCTTCGTCCAGCCCGCCCGTCACGATTTCCACCTGGTAGCCCTCGGCCCGGAACAGCTCCTCGGCGCGCGAATCGGGGTTTTCGAGCAGCAGTACTTTGATGCGGTTTTTGGGGTAGCTCAGGCTCATGGGTAGCTTGTTCTGGTAGAGAAACTCGTCGAAGGAAGGCAATACTTTATCGGCCTGGGCCACCACGGCGGGGCGGGCCACGTTCTCGGTGAAAGCGTAGAAGCGGTCGGCCAGGCCGGCCTCGCGCATCTGGTAGTCGGTGTAGCCGTCGCCGAGCACGTACACCGGCCCGGTTAGGTGCAGGCGCCGCAGCTGCTCAATTTTGCCGCCGTCGCGGCTCAGCACATTGTCGGGGTCGAAGCCGGTGATGCGGCCGTCATCGGCAAACGTAAACGTGTTGGCCAGCACGAACTCGGGGGCAATGCCGAACTCGCCTACCACCGGCTCAATAAACTCGCGGAAGCCGCTGCTGACGATGTACACCCGGCCCGGAAACTGCTCAAAAAAGCCTCGATTGCGCTTAATGCTCTCCGACACTTTGCCCCGCAGCCGCGCCACCAGCAGGCCGATATGCTCGCGCCGGGCCGGCAGCAGCGCCAGCCGCTGCTTCAGCGAGTCGGCAAAGTTTAGTTCCCCGCTCATGCCCCGGTCGGTCAGCGCCCGAATCTGGCCCACGATGTTCTCACGTTCGGGACTGTTTTCAAGGGCAATATCGGCCAGCTCGTCCAGCCCTTCCACCTGCGTGAAGGTGGAGTCGAAGTCGATGATGAGGTAGGGCAGGGGGGCGGCGGGGTCGGGGGGCAGTTGGTCGGGCAAGTGGTCGGGCATATCGGGCGGCAAGGTAGGGCGCGGCGGGGCAACAGGGAAATGGATGGCGCAACGCTGGGTGGTTTAACGGCTGGTGGCTACTTTAGGGCATGCAGATACGCTCGTGGCCCGTTGTGTTGTTGCTCGTGGCCCGGCCAGATGCCCCGCCTACCGTCACCTTCCGCGCTATATCCGCGACCGAATATCAACAGGCCAAAGCAGCAGGCACGCCTGCCAAAGTGCCCACCACTTTTCCAGTTCAAGCCCGCAACGGGCAACTCACTATCCCAACCACGGCCGGCCCGCAGCACTACCGCAACGTGGTAATTGATGCGGCGGCCGTCGCGCGCGGCCAGTCGGAGGAGCAGGAAACCCGGTATGCCTACCTCGGCCTGCTCACGCCCTTCCGGCGGCATCTGGTGGAAGTAACGTTGTATGAAACCGGCGAGTGGTGGCTTATCAGTCCCGAAGGCCGCCGCCTGACGCTCTACGGTCCGCCGCTGTACTCGCCCGACCAGCGGAGCGTCGCCGCCATCAGTGCGGGCCTGGAATACTCGGGTGGTCAGCCAAACCTAGTGCAGCTTTTGCGGTTGAAAAACGGCACGCTACGCCCGTTCTGGGAGCTGCGGCCAACTGCCTGGGAGCCGGAAGAGCTGTTCTGGACCGGCCCGAACACGCTGTACCTGAAAGGAGAAAAGTGGACTGGAGGCCACCAGGGCACGCTCGTGTATTGGCGGCTCACGGTGAGCAAATAATGTTCTGCCAGTTGTGCAGGCCGGAAGCCAACGAGTGCTTGCCTGCTTCAATCTACCCGCCGGGCCGTGCTGGTGGGCAGCCAGGCATTGTTGTGGCAGTTGGCGCAGCGGGCGGCGGCGGCCTCGGCCAGCTCGCGTACCAGCCCGCAACTGACGCAGGCGTGGGGGCCGGCCTGGGCTGCCGTGGGCTGGGCCTCAGCGAGCCGCTCGGGCCAGATGGGCAGGCCGGGCCGCACGGCGTCATCCTCGAAAAAATACACGCTAAATTCGCCGGTGGCCTCCACGTAGGCCCGGCGCACCTGCCCCAGGTGCTCCACCTGCAGCTGCCGCAGCTCGCCGAATAGCTCCTTTAGCGTCAGGTTCTGCTGTTTAAAGTGTTGCTGGTTGATGATGCCTTCCTCGATCAGTAGCACGGGCTGGCCCTCCAGCCAGTCGGAGAAACGCGGGTACCACTCGGTGAGGCGGTTGAAGAGCAGGTAGAAGCCCGTCACCATCCCGAACACGACCAGCGTGGGCAGCAGGGGCGTGTCGTCGTAGAGCATGGCGTCGCCGGCGGCCGAGCCCAGGCCCAGAATAATACTCAGCTCGAAAATAGAAAGCTGCCGCACCCCGCGCCGCCCCATTACCCGCAACGCCCCCAGAATCAGCAGGTACATAACGCCGCAGCGGAAGGCAATTTCAAGCAGAAACACCCACGTCGTGTTATCGGCCCACAAAATGCGGTGCCAGTCGAACGGTACTACGGGCGGTTGGTCCATTTAATTGAGCTTGGTGGTAATGTGAGTTGGTCGCATGGGGAATTGGTCGAAAAGAACGTCATGCTGAGCAGCATGACGTTCTTCCACTAATCACTAATCACTAATCACTAATCACTAATCACTAATCACTAATCACTAATCACTAATCACTCGCTTGGCTCAGCTGGTGCATATCGGCTTCCGTCAGTTCCAATTGCATGGCTTTAATCAGTTCCTCCACTTGGCTCACGCTGGTGGCCGAGGCAATGGGGGCCGTCAGGCCGGGGCGGGCCATAATCCAGGCCAGGGCCACCTGGGCGGGCGAGGTGCCGGCGTGGCGGGCTACCACAGCATCCAGGGCCGCCAGAACGGTATAGCCGCGCTCGTTGAGGTATTTGGGGCCGATGCTGCTGCCGCGCACGCTTTTGGCCAGGTCTTTCTCCGAGCGGTACTTGCCCGTCAGGAAGCCCGAGGCCAGCCCGAAGTACGGGATGATGCCCAGGCCGTACTCCTGGCAGAGCGGGAGCAGGTCTTTTTCGAGCGCCTCGCGCTGGTAAAGGTTGTACTCGGGCTGAAAGGTTTCGTAGCGGGGCAGGCCCTGGGTTTCGCTGGCCTGCAGGGCCGCCCACAGCCGCCCGGCCCCGAAGTTGCTGGCCCCAATGGCGCGCACCTTACCCTCTTTAATGAGCTCGGCGTACGCTTCCAGCGGCTCGGTTACGGTGCGCTCCTCATCGTCCTGGTGCGACTGGTACAAATCAATATAATCGGTTTTGAGGCGGCTGAGCGTCTCCTCTACCGCTGTGCGGATGTAGTCGCGGCCCAGGCCCTGGCGGCCGTCGCCCATCTTCATGCCCACTTTCGAGAAGATGAGTACATCGTCGCGCCGGCCGCGGCGCTGCAGCCACTTGCCGATAACGGCTTCTGATTCGCCACCCTGGTGGCCCGGCACCCAGGCCGAGTACACGTTGGCCGTATCAATGGCGTTGCCGCCGCCGGCCACAAAGGCATCGAGCACCTTAAAGGAGGTCGCCTCGTCGGCGGTCCAGCCGAATACGTTGCCGCCCAGTACGAGGGGTGCGGTGCGCAGGCCCGAGCGGCCCAGTTCGCGTTGTTGCATTTTGTTAAGCTAAGAGGGTTCGGAGTTGGGAAAGTAACTGATGGGAGTTGATGGTGTGGGCTCTGGTTCGGCGCGGCGCGTACTTTTGGGCGTACGAACTCCGCAAATCCATGCGCCAGGCCTTCTTGTTGCTATTGGTTTTTTATACGCTGCTACTGGCCGCCTGTACCCGTCCGCTGGCTGGCCAAGCAGTTGCCGAGTACGATTTCGGCCCCTTGTTCCGGGCCCAGGGCCTCGACGGCTCCCTGCTGCTCTACGACGAAACGGCCGGGCAGTTCACCGCCTACAACGCCGCCCGCTGCCGCCAGCGTTTTCTGCCGGCCTCCACGTTCAAAATCCCCAACACCCTGCTGGCCCTGCAAACCGGCGCCCTGCGCGACACGGCCGACATCTGCCGCTGGGACGGCACCACGCGCAGTATTGCTGCCTGGAACCAGGATATGCCTTTTGCCCGGGCCCTGCGCGTGTCGGCCGTGCCCTGCTACCAGCAGTTGGCCCGCCGCATTGGCGTGGCCGCCTACCAGCAGTGGCTGCCGAAGCTGGGCTACCCCGGCATGGTGGTTACGCCCGCCACGCTCGATACCTTCTGGCTCGATGGCGATTCGCGCATCAGCCAGTTTGAACAAATCGATTTCCTGCGCCGCCTGCAGGCCGAAACCCTGCCCATTGCCAAGCGCCACCAGCAGGCCGTAAAGCAGCTACTTATTCTCCGGAAAACGCCCACCGCCACGCTCTACGGTAAAACCGGCTGGCGCTTCCGCTCGGCCGGCAACCCCGACAACGGCTGGCTGGTGGGCTGGCTGGCCCGCGCCGATGGCCGGCGCATCTTCTTCGCCCTCAATGCCGAGCCCCAAAATGGCCAGCCCGCCGATGCCCGTTTCGGCCCCGCCCGCCAGCTTATTGTAGAGGCGGCACTGGCGGAGGTAATGCAGTGATGGGGGAGGGCGACGTAGGGGCGGGGCTTCGCTTCGCTGTCCTGCGGTTGTTCCCGCCCCCACGTCGTTCTGCGCAACTCGGGGTACCTTATGAGACGAACGTACACCGGCTTATCATCACCCCGCTACTCTTTCCAGCACCCGCCAGCCGTGGCCGGATACGGGCAGCTCGTCTCCGGTCCGGAACATGAGTTGCTCCTCGCTGAAAATGTCGCGCCAGGTGCCGGCGGCGGACTCGGGTAGGGGCAGGGCCGCCGTTTCGGGGGCCGTGTTGATGACGCAGAGCACGGCCGCGCCGGCCTTTTCGCGGATGAAGCCGTAGAGGCTGGCCGGGCCGGGCAGGCGCACGAAGCGGCTGGCCGGGTCGCCGTTGCGCAGGGTCGGGTGGCGGCGCTTGAGCTGCAATAGTTGGGTATAGAAGTTCTGGAGCGGGAAATGCTGCCAATCTATCGGGTCGTGGTCGAAGAAGGCCAGCCGTCTGTTCAGCCCGGCTTCCTGCCCCGAATACACCAGCGGCATGCCCGGCAGCAGCACCGTGAGCACGGCGAAAGGCTGCGCCAGCGGCCCCAGGCGCTCATATTCGGTGCCGTCCCAGCTGTTCACGTCGTGGTTGCTAGTGAAATTCATCAGGTACACCCGCGCCGGGTACTTGGCCCGTTCGGCGGCGCGGTACTCGTCGATGGCCGCCGGTTCGGCCTTGCCTTCGGCGATGCTGTCGAACAGGTAGTGCAGGCGCAGGCCAAACGTCATGTCGAAGGCGCGTTCCAGCAGGTGGGTATCGGGGTTGAAATCCTCCCAGCTCAGGCCGCCCGAAGGATACAGCTCGTCCCACTCGGCCAGCATGAACACGGGCTTGATGGCTTCCAGGGCCGGCCGCACCTCGTCCCAGAAGTTGGTAGGTACCAGCGCGGCCACGTCGCAGCGGTAGCCGTCGATATCGGCCTCGCGCACCCAGTAGCTCAGCGCCTCCGTCATATAGCGGCGCAGGTCGGGCTGGCTGTAGTCGAGGGCTACCACGTCGTGCCAGTCGGCCACGGGCGGCATTAGCTGGCCCTGGGCATCGTGCTGGTACCAGTGGGGGTGCGCCTGTACGAGGGGGTTGTCCCAGCTGGTATGGTTGGCCACCCAGTCGAGCAGCACGCGCAGGCCCAGGCGGTGGGCTTCGGCCACCAAGGCCCGCAGATCGGTCAGCGTCCCGAACTCCGGGTTCACCCCAAAATAGTCGCGCACGGCGTACT
The DNA here is from genome assembly GCF_900107135.1 of Hymenobacter psychrophilus. Classification (GTDB taxonomy): domain Bacteria; phylum Bacteroidota; class Bacteroidia; order Cytophagales; family Hymenobacteraceae; genus Hymenobacter; species Hymenobacter psychrophilus. The sequence continues at coordinate 164,493 of NZ_FNOV01000005.1, read as the reverse complement.
GGCTGCCCCGCGTGCCCTTACGGCCCTGCTCGCCAATCGGGTGAATGGGCATCAGCCAGATGATGCTGATGCCCATTTCGGCCAGCCGCGGCAGGTGCGCCATAAAGGCCCGGAATGTGCCTTCAGGCGTGTATTGTCGGATATTGACTTCGTAGATGGTCGCGTTGGCGGCCCACTCGGGGTGCTGTACCCTAAACAGGTGGGCATCGGGGTGGGCGGTCGGGGTAAGGTTGGGCATAAGATAAAAACGGTGGTAAAGTCGAGATACGGAGTTTGCGGCGCCTCTGGTTGGCTGGCTACAGCAATCCGTTGCCCTGTTCAAGATGCTGCCTGCTTTGGTGAACGGGCCGGATATCTATTGCAATAGCCTGTTAGTGAATGGGCTGTAATGGTAGGTTGGCAGTAGATGTGAGCCCGGTGCGCATGCTTAGGAGCTCGGTAGCAGAGCCGTGCTAAAGCCAGAAGGGCGGCAGACGGTAACAGTTCATCTGAGGTCACGCCCGGGCTGCTGCCGAGTTCTGCCCCGTGCCAGTTGCTGTTTTATTACCTTTTGGGCCAGTGAGATGCGGGCAGTATGGGACGGGCCGTCGGGGTAGTCGTCAGTGCAACGCCAATCATTAACTGCCAAAAACCCCATGCAGATACCTTTTACCCCGCTCGTTGTGTCCCTGTTGGCGGTGGTGGCGCAGGCCGTTTTCGCGGCGGGGCTGTTGGCGCTGGCCCGTCGGAACCGCCTGCCCAACCGCTTCCTGGCGTTGCTTATGCTGGCCATTGCCCTGTGGCTGCTCGACGGATTTTTTCGCCTTGCCGGCATCTACGCCCAAAACGCCAACTGGTATTTTGCGCCCATTTACTACTCTTTCGCCTTCGGGCCGCTGCTGTACTTTTACGTGCGCAGCCTGATCAACCACGCGTTCCGGTTTCGGGCGAGGCAGCTCTGGCATTTTGGGCCGGTGTTGTTGCAGGCGGCCCTGTACTGGGGCCTGCGCACCCAGCCCTACACCACCCGGGCCTGGTTCTGGGAATACGTGCACAGGCCCTACACCTACCGGCTGGAATTCATCGGTACCTGGGTGTCGCTCACCGTGTATCTGGCGCTGAGCCTGCGGCTGCTGCGGCAGTATGGGCGCTGGCTGCCCGACAATTTCTCCGAAACCTCCGAGCTGCGCCTGCGCTGGCTGCGGGTATTGCTGGTGCTGGTGGGCCTCGTGAGTCTGCAGTGGCTGCTGGAAGTGGTCCTGCGCGAATTTTTCGGGCTTTATTATCAGTATGACTACTCCACCGAACTGCTGGGTATGGTCGTATTCCTGATTGGCGTAGTGGGCCTGCGCCAAGCCGATATGCAGGCCGTCCGCTTCGTGCCCGAAGTGGCCCCGGCCACATCCGAAACTGCGGCTTCCACTGGTTTGGGAGGCGCTTTGGTTGCTGCTGTAGCGGCCGGCTCCCTCCGCAATGAGCTTCCCATTCCAGCTTTAGCACCCGACACGCTGGCGACGACTGCGCCGGCCGTTGATGCGGTGGCGCTGGCCCGCATCCGGCGGGCGCTCGAGGAGGAGCAGCTCTACCTCAACCCCACCCTCACGCTGGCTGAACTCTCGGCCCACACTGGCCTGGCCCCCCGGCTGATTTCGTTTACCGTCAACCAGGGCTTCGGCCAGAGTTTCAACGACCTGATAAACGGCTATCGGGTGGCCGAGGTGAAGCGCCGCCTGGCCACTCCCGACGCTCAGCGCCTCACCCTGCTGGGGCTGGCGCTGGAGTGCGGCTTCAACTCCAAAACCACTTTCAACCGCATCTTCAAGCAGTTCACCGGCCTGGCTCCCCGGGAGTGGAACAGTGAATGAGTGAGTTGGTGAATGGGTGATGGGTGCGCTTAACCTTTAGGCGGCGCGGCGGCGCAGACGCCCGGTTCTTTGCGCCTCCTGCACTCATTCGCCAACTCAGGCATTCACCAAATTAGCGCCCATATCACGATTTGGGGCGTTCCGATGCTGGATTCGGGGCGTTTAGGACGGTTTGAGCGGGCACCTTTGGGTCGTTCATCAAGCCCCAAGCCCTATGAAACTACTGCTGCTACTGGCCGCCCTGACTGCTGCACCGGCGGCCCTGCTGGCCCAAACTGCGCTGCCCGCCGCCGCCCCAGTCTGGACCGACCACCGCCGCCTTCTGCCTGACAAGCTCCGGCAGGTGCCCGTGGGCCTCACGCTCTGGCATACGCCCAACCCGGTTTACCCGCAGCCCAACCCCGGGCAGCCCGGCGGCTTCGTCTGGCAGCATAGCACCATGTTGCGCTCCGAAGTAGGGCAGGAGCTGACGGTGGTGGAATGCGGCAGCTTTATCTGGTACAGTGAAGCCGGCTGGCAGCCCAACCTGCAGCAAACCCCCGCCGAGTTTGCCACCCTCTTCCAGTGCCCCGAGGGCCGCCTGCGCCCCGGCCGCACCTATACCTTCGCCCAAAATTACCGCTACGCCGACAGTGCCCGGGGCTTGTATGGCGGCGACGCACTGTGGTATATACTGGCCCGCGACCCGGCCGGCAAGCTCTACAAGGGCTTCGGGCTGATTGAGACCGAAGCTATTCCGCGCTAAAAGCAACAAGCCGCCGCTGGCTATTGCCCAACCTCCCACACCCGGGCAGCAGATATAAATCCGCGCCCACTTTTCCTAAGCTGATGAAATTCCTCGCGCTTTTCCTGTTTCTGACTTCTGCCGTAACTCAACCTGTTTCCGCTTCTCCGCCACGCCAGGCGGCCCGGGCTGCCGCCACGGTGTACCGGGTGGGGCCGGTCGCCGTTACCTGGACTGGCTATGCCGAAGTGGGGGGCTACGCGCCCAGCGGTACCGTGCAGCTCCGCCGCGGCCGCTTCAACTACGATGGCCGCACGTTGCGCAACGGCCGTTTCGAGTTCGATATGACCACCCTGGACCAGGAGCAGGCGCAGTTGGCCGAACACTTGCGCGGAGAAGATTTTTTCGCGGTAACAAAATATCCGACGGCCGTTTTCGAGCTGCAGCAGGTGCGGGCTGGTGTGGCGATTGGCCAGCTCACGCTGCGCGGTGTCACCCGGCCCGTCCGTTTCCCGCTCGTTGTGGAGCCGCGGCCCGATGGCCGGCTGCGCATCAGCGGCAGCGCCACCCTCGACCGTACCCAGTTCGGCATTCAGTACAACTCCAGCAGTTTCTTCCAAAACCTGGGCTCCTATGCCATTCGCAACGATTTCAAGCTGGCATTCGAGCTAACGGCCGTGGGGGAATGAGCAGTGGTTCTGCTACGGCCTGTAGCACCGTTGGTAGCAAGTCCAGAGACGGTACAAAGGGCAAACTGATCTGGCTCCGGTCTGCCCGCCCGGGCCGCTTAGGCAACACCACCCGGCCGGCCGGCGTACACGTTCCTCAACAAGCACTCCCTAACATTTTCCGTATGAGCCACGCAACCCGCATCGACCAGACCGTCCGCCGAATTTATGACACCTTCGATAATCCGGGCACCAGCCCCGTAGAGGCCGGTTTGGGTGACATTGACAGCTGGATTGACGCTATCGACGGGTTGGGGGGCTCGGCCCTCACCGGGCTGCAGACCGAACTGCGCAACCTGCGCTCCTACGTCGAGCGCGACGACCGGCCTGCTATTGCCGCCACCCTGCAGCGGCTGGGTACCGAAACCTCGCGTATCGCCCACGGCATGCATAGCCTCACCGACAACACCGGCGACCAGCTCCGCCACCTGGGCCAGACACTGGTAATAGCCGCCGGCAACCTGAAGATGTCGTAGGCTGTTTTGCCCAAAATCTTGTAACCATATAAAGTGAAACCGTATAAAATTCGGGTTCCGGAATTTGCGTAAGCAACTCCCGGAACCCGAATTTTTTCGTCTGGGCGCAATTTTAATCTCACACCATTTACCGCTTGATATGTTTTAGTAGTGAATGTTTAATTATTTGACTGTCAACTTTTAAGGCAAGTAGCTGGTACTAGTGGTGTTCAATTCTTCCACCATAACCACACCTACTATGAGTGCTTCCACTTCCACCAGCCAACTCGACGCCACCCTCCAGGCCCTGCAAGGCGGCCTAAGCCAGGCAGCCCCCGCTGCCGGTGGCAACATCGACAGCTGGGTTTCGACCCTTAACGGCGCCGGTAGCCCCGCTTTAAGCGCTATTGCCGACGAGCTGAAAAATCTGAAAACTGCCATCGGCGGCGGCGATGCCTCAAAAATGAGCCAGTCGCTGAGCACCTTGGGCGAGCACACCACCAAAGCCGCCGCCAGTGCCACCGACGACGCAAAGGATAAGCTCCAGCAGCTTGGCCAAACGCTGAGTGATGCCGCCAAGTCGCTGAAGTCGTAGCTTCTGGTAGCTAAAATTCAGGAGTCAGCGGCCAGAATATTAAAACGCCTGTCATCCTGACGAAGGAAGGACCTTACCACGCAAGAGCGAGTCGTTGTTACGGCTGTTCCTGCGTGGTAGGGTCCTTCCTTCGTCAGGATGACAGGCGTTTCCGTTTGTCCCTATTCCCTAATAGCCCGCTGCATTATCGTCGCCGCGGGGGTCGGCGCCGCCTTCTAGGCGGCCATCGGGCAGCACCCGGATGATTTCCAGGCGGCCCCAGGGGCTGCGGGCGTTGAGCTGGTAGCCACGGGCCCGCAACGAATCCTGAGCGGCGGGCAGCAGGGCGCCCGATTCCACGTCGAGCAGATCGGGGAGCCATTGGTGGTGCAGGCGCGGCGCGGCCACGGCCTGCTGGGCATTGTGGCCGTAATCGACGACGTTGAGGATGCCCTGGAGTACGCTGGTGATGATGGTGCTGCCGCCGGGCGTGCCGATTACCAGGGCCAGCTTGTTGTCCTTGAGCAGGATGGCCGGCGTCATGGAAGAAAGCATGCGCTTGCCGGGGGCAATGGCGTTGGCCGCTCCGCCCACCAGCCCGTAGGCGTTGGGCGTGCCGGGCTTGCTGCTGAAATCGTCCATCTCGTTGTTGAGCAGAAAGCCCGCCCCGGCCACTACTACTTTGCTGCCGTAGGCTCCATTGAGCGTGGTCGTGCAGCTCACGGCGTTGCCCAGCGCGTCCACGATGTTATAGTGCGTCGTCTGGTCCGATTCGTAGCCGGGCAGGTTGGTGCCGGCCGCTACCTGCGCGCTGGGCGTGGCCTGGCGCGGCTGCATGGTGGCCATGCGGCGGCGGTTATAGGTGGGGTCGAGTAGCTGAGCCACCGGCACGCGGCCGAAGTCGGGGTCGCCGAGGTAGGTGGCGCGGTCGGCGTACACCCGACGCTCGGCCTCGGTGAGCCAATGCACGGCCTCGGGCGCGTGCCAGCCGGCGGCTTGCAGGTTGTAGGGCTCCAGCATTTGCAGCAGCTGCAGCAGCGCCACTCCCCCCGAGCTGGGCGGCGGAAACGTGAGCACCTCGTAGCCGTGGTAGCTGCCCTTCAGCGGTGTGCGCCACTTAGGCTGATAAGCGGCCAAATCGGTTTTGGTAATCAGGCCGCCGCCGCGCTTCATTTCGGCCACCAGCAAATCGGCGGTTTCGCCCGCGTAGAAACCGGCCGCGCCCTGGTCGCGGATGCGGCCCAGCGTGCGGCCCAGCTCGGGGTAGCGAATGGTTTCGCCGGTCTGCCAGGGGCTGGCTTTGAGGTAGGCATTGGTGGCGTTGAACTGAGCGAAGATGGCCTGCTGCCCGTTGAGGCCGGCGGCTTCTTTGGCCGTCAGCTTCAGGCCCTGGGCGGCCAGTTGCACGGCCGGCTCCACTACCTCTTTCCACGGGAGCTTGCCCAGCTTGCGGTGCAGCGCCCACATGCCGGCTACGGTGCCCGGCACGCCGGCCGCCCGGTGGCCCCGGGTGCTCAGGTTGGGCACCACGTTGCCGGCCGCGTCGAGGTACATGTTGCGGGTGGCGGCAGCGGGAGCCGTTTCGCGGAAGTCCAGCGCGCCTTCCTGGCCGTCGGCGCCGCGGTAGAGCGCAAAGCCGCCGCCCCCAATGTTGCCGGCCACCGGCAGGGCCACGGCCAGCGCAAACTGTACGGCCACGGCCGCGTCGTAGGCGTTGCCGCCGCGCTGCAGCACCTCCACGCCAATGCGCGTGGCTTCGGGGTGCGCCGAAACAACCATGGCCTTATCGGTAGCAACGGGCGTGGCCGCTGGCACCGATGCCGCCAAAGTGGAGGCCGTTAAAGTAGTGGTCGACGTAGCAGGCGGAGCTGTGGTGCAGGCAGCCAGCCCGGCCAGCAGCAGCAGGAAGGAAAAGTGCTTCATACGGGTAAAGTAAGCCGATTTCAACTCAAATAATCCGTCATTCTCTGTTGCGCTCTGCCTAACAGGTTTTCTGTCTGAATCAACCAACTGCTCCGCCAACTTACGGCTGAGTTGAGACCCATTGTCCGATTCCACGTAGTTTTGAGCGCAACCCTGCACCTTTGCCGCTTCCGCCATGACCACGCCAACTGCCTCGCCCGATTCTGCCGCCGCTTTGCCCGCGCTGCCTCTCGTGCAGCACGACCCCTGGCTGGCTCCCTACGAGCCGGTGCTGCACCGTCGCCAGCAGCGGCTGGCCGACCGGCTGGCCGATATCAGCCAGCAGTATGGCTCGCTGAGCAAGTTCGCCACCGCCCACCAGCGCCTGGGCCTGCACTACGATGGCCGCCGCCGCGGCCACTGGTACCGCGAGTGGGCCCCCGCCGCCCAGGCCCTGAGCCTGATTGGTGACTTCAACGACTGGAACCGGCAAGCCACGCCCCTTGCCAAGGGCGAGGATGGCGTGTGGGAGGTTTTTCTGCCCGACAAGCAATACAAGGACCGCCTCACGCACCACTCCCTCTACAAAGTGCATGTAGTGAGTGCCCGCGGCGCCCAGGACCGCCTACCGGCCATGCTGCGCCGGGCCGTGCAGAACCCCGAAACCCACGATTTCGCCGGCCAGGTCTGGCGGCCCGAGCAGTCTTTCGCCTGGACCGACCAGAAGTTTCGGGTGGCCAATGCCGTGCGCGAGCCGCTTATTTACGAGGCCCACGTGGGCATGGCGCTCGAAGAGGGCCGGGTGGGCTCCTACGTCGAGTTTGCCGACCAGATATTGCCACGCATTGCGGCCGGCGGCTACAACTGCGTGCAGCTGATGGCCGTTATGGAGCATCCGTACTACGGCTCGTTCGGCTACCACGTGGCCAATTTCTTCGCCGTGTCGTCGCGCTTCGGCACGCCCGAGGAGCTTAAGTACCTCATCAACGAAGCCCACCGCCGGGGCATAGCCGTGCTGCTCGATATTGTGCATTCGCACGCCGTAAAAAACGAGGCCGAGGGCCTGGCCAACTTCGACGGCTCGGGCCACCAGTATTTCCACGCCGGAACCCGGGGCGAGCATCCGGGCTGGGATTCGCGCCTGTTCGACTACGGCAAGCCCGAGGTGCAGCAGTTCCTGCTCAGTAACCTGCGCTACTGGCTCGAGGAATTTCACATCGACGGCTTCCGCTTCGATGGCATCACGAGCATGCTCTACCATCACCACGGCGAGGGCGTGAGCTTCGGCGGCTACGAGTCGTACTTCGGTCCCGAGGTAGATGAGGACGCCGTTCTTTACCTGCAGCTGGCTACCACGCTGGTGCACGAAATCAAGCGTAGCGCCCTGCTCATCGCCGAAGATATGAGCGGGATGCCCGGTTTGTGCCGGCCCATTGCCGAGGGCGGTATGGGGTTTGATTACCGGCTGGGCATGGGCATTCCCGACTACTGGATCAAGCTGCTCAAGCACACCCGCGACGAGGAGTGGAACCTCTACGATGTGTGGTATGTGCTGGGCAACCGCCGCGACGGCGAGAAAACCGTGGCCTATGCCGAAAGCCACGATCAGGCCTTGGTGGGCGACAAAACACTGGCGCACTGGCTATTGGATGACGCCATTTACCAGCATATGGGCCACACCGACACCGATCCGATTGTGGCCCGGGGCGTGGCCCTGCACAAGCTCATCCGGCTGCTCACCATCAGCCTGGGCGGCGAGGCCTACCTCAACTTTATCGGCAACGAGTTTGGCCATCCCGAGTGGGTCGATTTCCCACGGGAGGGCAACGACTGGAGCCACCATTTCGCGCGCCGCCAGTGGAGCCTGGCCGACAACCCCGACCTGAAGTTTCAGTACCTGCTGAACTTCGACCGGGCCATGATTCAGCTGGTCCGACGCAGCCACCTGCTGGCCGCCGGCCCTGCCCATCAACTCCACCTCGACCCCGAAAACCAGGTCCTCGTCTTTCAGCGCGGCCCGTTGCTGTTCGCCTTCAACCTGCACACCGAGCGCAGCATCCCCGACTACCGCTTCGTCGTGCCGGCCGCCGGCCGCTACCGCATCGTGCTCGATTCTGACGCCCCCGATTTCGGCGGCTTCGCCCGCATCGACGATGAATACCGCTACGAAACCGTGGCTGTAAAAGGTGGGCACCAGCTGAGCCTTTACCTCACAAGCCGCACGGCGCTGGTACTGGAGTTAGGTTGAGCTGTTAGCTTGCCTTTATAGTGCAAGGCCCGGTTCTGCCTAAATAAGAAGCCCCCGCACTCAACCAAGTACGGGGGCTCTTCGTTTTTTGAGCTAACAGCTAACAGCTAACAGCTAACAGCTCAGGTGTTCTTCGTTCTGCGGCCCGATTCGGCCTGCTCCAGAGCCTCTGCAATGCGCTGGTCGCGGGCGTCGGGTTTTTTGGCGCGGCTGATGTGCTGGGCCAGCTGCTTGCGCTGGGTAAAGGGCAAGGCATCGAACTTGGCCTGTAGGCTGGTCCGGTCGAGGGCATGTACCAGTTCGGCGGGCAGCTCCAGGCCGGCGGGGTCGGTGTCGTGCCAAAGCACTACATGCACCATATCAGCCCAGGTTTTGCCGATGGCATTGCGTATTTCCTTGCGTACGCTGAAGCCGTGCTGTTCGCCCATAGGCGTCAGGTTGAGGCGGATGGGAAAGCCGTCGATGCTGCCCTGCACGGGTAGGGAGCCTTTGAGGCCGTATTCGGCCGGCACATCGAAGGGCACAACCACAAACACGCCGTTGTCGGCCCCGTCCATTTCGAGGGGGGCATCAAATTCGTGGCGGCGGGGCGTAGCGGGGGTAGGGGAGGTCATGAAGAAGGTGGAGTGATAGGGGCCACGGGCGGACGGCCCGGCCGGTGGTGTTCGATATGATGCAGCAGCTCGTTGATGGCAGCCGTGTTGGTAACGGAAACAGTGCGCAGGCGCTCGGGCGCCAGCTGGTAGCGCTCGGTCAGCTGGCTGGCCACTTTGGTCGAGGCAGCCAGTACCAGGTCGGCGCGGCGCAGGGCCAGGCGCTCCAGGGCTACGGCCCAGCCGGTTTCGGTGGGCGCGGCGCGCTCGTGGGCCAGGCTATGCACGTGCAGCACCAGGGGCCAGCCCGTCAGCTGCCGGATTTCCATCGCGGCCAGCCAGGTTGGCCAATCTACGGCATAAATCACGGCAAACTGCTTCCCGCAGGCCCAGCTGGTGGCAAAGCGGGCGTACTGAATTACCTGAAAGTTGAGGTTGGCCGCCGTGGCGTCGGGTGGGTTGTGGCCCAGCGCCGCCAGCTCCTGCGCCAGCGTGGCATGCACCTGCATGGGCGGCAATGCGGCCGGCCGCGCCGCGGCATCGTGCGCATCATCAGGGGCCGGCACAGCCGAAGTTGACGGGGCGCTTGGCGGCTGTTCGGTGGTGTTGTGGGCCGCGGCTATAGAAGCATCTTCGGCCGGGCCAGCATAATCGGGCCGGCCGCTAACGGGTGGGGAATCACTTTCGGCAGCTGCCAACGGGTGGGCTGGTTCAGCCGACAACGCGGCTGAACTGCCCGGCGCGGGTGGCCCGGCCGGCGGGGCAGGTGTACCGGGCGTAGCGCCCTGGTAAGGTGCGGCCGGAACCTGCCAGCCAGCCGCCGACAAGCTGCTGCCGATGTAAGGGGCCGCCGGAGCCTGCCAGGCCGCTGGGTTTGTGTTGGGGCGGGCCGTTGCCAGAATGGCCACCAAATCCAGCTCGGCCAGCCCGGTAATGCGCACTGCCCCCTCGGTTGCAGCAAAAGGCGGCTGGGGCTCGTGGGGCAGCAATACCGCTAAACTGGCTAGCGGGGCCAATTGCTGAACCAAGGCCCGGAGCGGCAGCGCAGCCGCTTCCTGGGGGCGGAGCGCTTCATTCCAGCCAAGCAGCAATATGCGGGAAGAAGCAGTAGACATAGGGCAGCAAACTGTCGGGGTAGATACCGGGAGTACGGCAAGGTAGAAAAAAAGGCAATGGGGCTCCAAGCCTCGTGCCTCATTCAACCCCTGGTTTCTGCCTTTTCCAAGTTACTCCACCACTAACCGCCGGCTTTGCGCGCCGCTGCGCACCAGGTACATGCCCGGACGTAGTGGAGCGGGCAGTTCCAGCCGCAGCGGCCCGGCGGGCGGCATGGTCGTGGTCAGCAATACGCGGCCCGTCAGGTCGAGCAGCTGCACCGGCTGGCCGGGGAGCAGGCCAGCTACCGTTACCCGGCCCTCGCGGGTGGGGTTGGGCCAGATCTGCCAGGTTGCGCTACCCGCCGGCACCGTCACCGACCGCACTTCCGAGAGACTGGCGGTGCTGTCGAAATCGAGCTGGCGCAGGCGGTAGTACACCAGTTGCGAACCGTAGCCCGGCAGTTGGTCGTCGTGGAACTCGTAGGTGGCGGCCTGACCGCTGCCGGGCACCCAGGCCCGGCGCCGGAAAGCCGAGCCGTCGGTCGATACTTCTACTGCGAAGCCTGCATTGTTGAGCTCGGTGGCCGTGCGCCAGCGCAGGTGAGCGGCCGTTCCGCGGGCCTCCGCCGCAAAGCTAACCAGCGTGACGGGCAATGGAACCGCCGGGCCACTCAGGGTGATGGTGGCCGTGCTCAGGGCAAAAAACACATTACCAACGGCTTCCACCTTCAGCCGCCCCTTGGTGGTAACCTGGCTGGGCAGGCGCACCGAGGCCGTGCCGTTGTTGAGTACGCTGGCCGCCAGCACCGTCGGAAAGGTCAGGCCTCCGTCGCTGGAAAACAGAATCCGCACGTTGGCGCAGTTCACGGGCGCTTGGTCGGTGCCGAGTACGTCCCAGGTTACGGCGTAGGTGCTGCCCGGGGCGGCCGTGAGGGCCGCGGCCGGGGCCGTTACCCGAAACGGACCGGCGTCGGCCACGCTCATGCGCAGGTTGGCCCCGGCCACGCCGCCACGTTTGTCGCGCACGGTCAGGCGGAAGTTGAGCGGCCGCGCGACCAGCGGCAGGATTTCACCTTCGGAGTTGGAGTTATTCAGTACGGCGCTTAGCTGCGGAAAAGTGCGGCTGGAGCTGGCCACGGGCGCAAAGCTGCGAAACAGCGGCGGCGCGCTGGCATCGGTAGCGGCGCCGGCCAGGCCGGTGGGGTCGCCCAAATCCAGTTGCTCCCAGCTGTAAGTCAGCTGGTCCTGGTCGGCGTCAGAAGCTGAGCCGGTGAGGGTAAAGGGGGTGCCTTTGGGTATAGCGAATGAGCCGGTTGGCACCTGCGCGGTAGGTGCCTGGTTGCCGTTGTTGGTCGTTGTTGTGCCACAGGTAAGCCTGGGGATAATCGCGCTCAGGCTGGCAGCATGAAAGTACACGATGCCGGGCCCCACGTTGTCGGGGGCGCAGCGCGAGTCGTACGACATGATGGTGTTGCCCGCGCCCGGCTCGTAGGCCAGGCTGGCGCTGCGGTTGCCGCCGCTGCAGTTGCCTTTGTCGCCGTTGAAGGTATGGTTGGAGCCCAGCTGGTGGCCGATTTCATGCAGGGTTACTTCGCTGAGAAAACTGCTGCTACTGGCCGTAGAGGCCCCGCCGCCCTTACCCGAAGGGCCCGAAGAAGTCGAGCATACTACCCCAACGTAGGCCACGCCCGAGTAGCCGCCGCTATTATAGCCCAGCACGTGGCCCAGGTCGTAGTTGGCGGCCCCGATGAGGGTGTTGAGCACGCCTGCGTTGGCATTCAGCAGCGTTGTGGGAGAGGTGCCGGTACCGAAGGGGTCGGTGGCAGCGCTGGCAAAAATGAGCTTGTCGTTGTCGGGCACCAGTTGCAGGCGCAGGGCCAATTCCCGCTCGTACACGCCGTTCAGCGAGTTCACCAGCTGCACAATGGCGCTCATGGTGCCGGCCGTGGTACCGCCGCCCAGCCGGCTAACAAACTCGTTGGTGGTAGCCACGGCCAGCCGGAGCGTGCGTAGCTGGCTGCCGTAGGGCGCGGGCGGGGCTGGGGGCGTGTCGCCGGGCCGCTGCTGGGGCGTACCGGGCGGCAGCAGCGCCTGGCAGTCGAAAAGTACGGGTGCCTGGGCGCGGCTTTGATAAAGGGCGGGCGTGGCGGCCGACTCATCGCCCAGAATGCTGCTGACGGCGCCATCGGCCCCGAGCAGTTGGGCGTGCAGGCCGGCGGACGTCCATTCGAGGCGCACGGTGGCAGCGGGCTCGTCGAGCGAGCGGCCGGCGAACGTGCGGATGCGCGGGTAGCGGGCGGCCAGGGCCGGCGCCATAACGGGCACCTGCGTGAGGGTGTAGCGGTGCAGCGTGCCGTCGGGGTGGGGCAGCTCGATGGGTACGGCGGCTTCGGGCCGGGTTTCTAGGGGGGCCAGCGCCAGGCGGGCGGCCAGCTGGGTGGTATCGAGGCGGAACCAGCGGGCGGGCGGGCCAGCTACCGGACCGCGGGCGGCGGCCGGCGCGGCTACCGGCTCCCAGAGCGTGGAAGCCTGCGCTACCGCTGTGGTGGGGTTGGCAGGAGTTGATTGGGCCGCTGCAGGACCCGAATGGCCAATTAGGGCCGCGAAAAACAGGCCGCCAAGCAGCGGCCGAAGCGAAGAAATGGTTGGTTGCATAGGTGCAGGCAGAGGGCGAAGCGGCTCCGTTGGGGAGGCCGCTGTAACAGGTCGTGGCGCTCCAACGCCCGACTACCTGGAATAATGCCCCCGTGCTTTTGCCTTTCTTGCTGCTGCCGCGGTTAGGTGTAATTTCGTATCGGAATCATTAAAAAAGGCGCTTAACTTCTTGCTGACTTGCTACTTAATGGTTGCTGAGTTCAATACAAAATTCGGGCATTAGGCGCTCCAAAGGAACCGACCACCAAGTTGCCAGTACGCTCACTATTCACTATTCACTATTCACTATTCACTATTCACTATTCACTATTCACTAGCCGATCCGTTCGCGCAGGTACTGGTACACCTCGGGGTTGCTGAGCAGGGTGCCGTGGTGGAGCTGCGGATAGATACGGGTGCTGATGAGGCGGCCGGGCGGCGCGGCGCGGTCCTGGAAAATGCGGCCGGCGGCGCTGCCGGCCCCTACCAGCCCGTCGCCAAAGTAGTCGTGCAGGGCCGAGTTAGCCGATTTCAGCAACGAGCCCACCAGCACATGGTAGCGCACGCCCGGCAGCAGCGGCACCACCGTGCGGGGCGGAAACAGGTCGTCGGCGTGGGGGCTCTGCCAATCCTCATCTACGAGCAGGGCGTGGCGCAAATCCTTGATGCCGTTGCTGCGCTGGTCGAGCAGGCCGCTGATGGCGCGGGTGGGCCAGAGGTTGATTTTGCGCAGTACCAGGCTCGTGAAGTGGCTGTTCTGCTCCAGAAACGAGCCGTCGTTGGGTACGCCCAGCAGAAACACGTCGCGCAGCCGGCCCAGCCAGGAGTCGGGGGGCATGGTGCGCTGCTCGCTGCTCGGTTCCGGTTTCTGGGGCGCGGGTTCAGAGGCCCCGTTATCTTCAGCCTGCAGCTTTTCGTTTCCAACCGATTCCTCCCCATAATAGCCCGCCGAGCGAATGAGCAGCCCGCCCATGCTGTGGCCCACCAGCACCAGCTCGCCCACGGCTTCGGGGTAGGTGGCTACCAGCTCGGCCAGCAGCTCGTGGAGGCGGCGGCCATTTTCGGAAATATGCAGGCCCGAGTTGAAGCGCACGTACAGGCAGCATACCTCGGGCACATCCTGCTGCAGGCGGGGGCCGAAGCGCAGGTCGTCGGGCCCGTTGCCGGTTTGCCAGATGATTTCGTCGCCCATCAGCCCGTGCAGAAACACCACCGTCGTGCGTGGCCGGCCGCCAGCGGCGGGGCGCAGGCCCAGGTCGGCCACGGCCACATCGGCGGCGTAGCGACGGAAGCTGAAGCGGATGGCCCGCCGGTCGTGGCGAGCGGCCAGCTGGTCGCCGAAAGCGCCGTTGAGCACGGGCAGCGTGAAGTGCAGGTTGTCCTGGCCGATGCGGTAGAGGGCGCCGGCCCCGTCGAAGGGCGCGCGGGCGGCCCGGCCCACGGCGGCGGCTACCCGCCGCCAGCGCGGGCGCCGGGGCGAAGGGGTGGCGTCGTTTTGGTCGAGCGGTTCGGTCACGGGACGAAAGTAACAAAGGAGGCCGCCGCATACGCCGCGCCGGCGAAGAAGCCCAAGTTACCAGCTTGGCGGTAAATACCCCGGCCATCAAACGCAAAAGCGGGCCCCGGCACTATGCGCCGGGGCCCGCTTTCCATAGAAAAAGGGTTGCCCTTTTATTGAACAACGAGTTTGCGCACCACCGGGCCGGCCGGCGCTTCGAGGCGCAGCAGGTACACGCCGGGTTGCTGGGCGCGTAAATCGACGAGGCGGCCGCGGGCATCGCGGGCCGGGGCCGCGGGCTGGCGCAGCACGAGGCGGCCGGTGGCATCGGTAACGGTGAACGGAGCCGTCGAGAGCGAGGCGTCGGTGAGCGAGGCCAAACTGAACTCGCCGCTGGTGCTGGGGTTGGGGTACACCAGCAGGGCGGCGGCGGCCACCGAGTTGCGGGTGCCGGTTACGGTACCACCCACCAGTTGCACATCATCTACAAAGAGGCGGCTGGTGCTACCTGCCGCCTCGGCCGTGCCGGCAACAAATGCCACCTGCAGCGAATCCGGCGTCTGGGTTGATTGGTAGGTGATGGGCATATCCATGAGCGTGTAGGTGCTCTGTGGGGCCAGCACTTCAATCACCTCGGCTATCGGGCTGAACTGGCGCGTCAGAATGATGCCCGCAATAGCCGAGTCGGCGGCGGCAGCGGGGCCGGTAAGCTTGTACCAGAACTGCAGGCGGGTGGGCCGGCCGGTGTAAGGTACGCCGCCCAATTCCCCGTCTTCCGATATCGAACCCTTCAGCAGCAAGCCGGGCAGGTCGATTTGGTCCTGGGGCCGGCGGGCCAGCATCCGCTGCGGCAGGCCTTTCAGTGCCAGCCGGCGAACGGCGGGGCCGTTGCGCAGGTCTATCGACTGGTTCTGCACCTGCGCCGCGAAGCTGCCGCCGTGCGCGTCGCTGCTTTTGGTAACGGTGCGCGGCAGCAGGATCGGGGGGATATCCTCGCTGGCCAGGGCATCGTCAATAGTTAGCCAGCTGGTTGGCGCTTCTACGCCGTTGCGGTTCGACCAAGTTTCGAAGTTGGCATTGGTTAGGGGAGTGGGGCTCTGGGCCCGGGCCAGCAGCGGTAGGCCTGCGGTGGCCAATAAAAAGAATAAGGTTGTTTTCATGCAACAAGGATGCGGACTAAGGCGAAATGGTTGTCATCAGTTTATTGATAATTGCCTGATTCCGAATGAAAGCTACGGCTCGGGGTAAGCGCCGCCGGTAGCCGCTGGTGGGCGCCGGACCGGCAGCACCGCGCCCAGCGCGGCCCCGGCCAGCAGCCCGCCCACGTGGGCGGCGTTGTCGGTGGTGTGGGCTTCGAGGCCGCCCACCAGGCTGCTCACCATAAAATAGAGCACAAACAGCCCCACGGTATAGCGCTGCTGGCGCGAAAACGCCGCCGGCCGGCGGGCCAGCGAGGCCAGCAGCAACCCGTAGAGGCCGAAAATGGCCCCCGAGGCTCCCACCGAGTTCACGCCCTGGCTGTGCCACCACAGGCTGGCCAGGCTGCCCGCCAACCCGCTCAGCAGATACACGCCCAGCATGCGCCAGCTGCCCACCAGACGCTCGGTCAGCAGCCCCAGAAACACGAGCGTGAGCAGGTTGAGCAGCAGATGCCCGAAGCCGCCGTGCAGAAACATGCTCGTGAGCAGCCGCCAAGGCTGGCCGGGCAGCGTGAGGGGCGAGTAGTTGGAGCCCCAGCGGATAAGGTCGGCGCTGGCGGGCTGCAGCAGGTTGGTGCCCGCCAGGCCCAGCAACAGGTAGGCCACCAGGTTCAGCCAGAGCATCGCCGGGGTGGTCCGGTAGCCCGGCCGAAACCCGAAAATGCCCTGCAGCGTAGCCGCCAGCCCACCATTTTCGGCCGGCTCGGGTGCCGGCGCCAGCGCCCGTGGCTCCGCAGGCCCCGGCCCGGGCAGCAGGCCCCGGCGCTGCAGCTCGCGGCCAGCGGCCTCGCCCACGGCTGCCGGGTAGCGGGCGGCGTGGCGAACCAGATACAGCAGCTCGGCTTCGGTGGAGCCGGCCAGCGGATCGGCCGGATCGGGCAGCGGTAGGGTAGGGTTGGAGGGGTCAGACATGGGCACCACAGGAAGAACACGCCGCCTCACCCCATTGAGCGGGTGCTACGCGGCCCTACGGGCGGCTTCACAAACCCTGCCAGCCCACGCCGCCTGCCAGAGTTGCGGCCTGGGCTGGTGCGGCCTGGGTCGGTGCGGCCCAGTCTACAGGGCTTCGAGCCGGCCCCGGATGGGAGCGGCCTTCTGGTACTGTCCCAGCACTTCGCGGCTGACGCTGACTGCCTCCTGCTGGTCGCGTTCCACATCGGGGTCGAGTAGCGGCACGTCGGCTTCGGCGCGGGCTTTAAGGGCCTGGAGCGAGGAGCGGCGCAGCGCCATACCCCGCTGCATGAGGGCCAGACGGGTGTCCATTTCCGGCGTCAGGTTCTGGTCGTAGGCCATGGCACCCATAAACCAGCTGATGCGCTCCAGGCCGATGCCCGCCTGCCCGGCAAACACACTTGTTACCGAGTCGCCGAGGGCCTGGGCCGTAAGGTAGGCGGCCGTGTTTTCGGCCAGCCAGTAGCGGCGGGCCATACGGGCGTAGCGGCCGGCGGCGGTTGTGTCGGCGCGGTCGGTGGCGGGCAACAGGCGGCGGGTGGTGGCTACCTGTTTGGCCGCTTCCGGCTCGAACGAGGGCAGCGGCCGAATGGTGGTGGCTTCGAGCACGATGGGGGCGGGGGGCTGCCTGACTGCCGTTTTGGCTGGCTGGGGCTGGAAGGCCCACCAAGCCAGGGCCAGCACGGCTAGCAGCCCCAGCCCGCCCAGCAGCCACCGGCTTCCTGCCTGGCTCGGGGGCGCGTCGTCGTGGTCGTACGCAGTCGAAACCGGGGCGGCCGGGCTGTTGGGGAGAGAAGGCGTGGCGGGCACCAGGGCCCCGCGCTGCCGCAGCTCCTGCCGGGCCCGGGTTACTACGCCCGCATCGTAGAGGCTGGGGTTCTCAACCAGGTATTGCAGCTCGGCGGTAGTTTTTTTCTGAAAGGAATCGGGGGCGCTAGGAAAGCCGGACATAGGGTAAGACAGGAGTAAAACAGGCCGTTAAATTGGGGAAAAGCCCGGATTTTCCAACCCGCGGCCGCCAACGCTGCCGCCGTTGTGCCCGTATACTTTACAGAGGCCGGCCAGTTTGCGTAGTGGAAAGACAGGCGCGCCGGGAAAAATATGCCGGCAGTTATTTTGCCCGAAGGCCACATGTCTGGACCAGCCTTACTTCTGTACCAAATCATTTTTCATTTATCCCCATCATATGTCAACCGATTCGAAAAACTCCAGCGAAGAGCTGCAAAACGAACATAACCGTACCCAGCAGCAGGTAGCCAACAACGGCAATAATACCCCGCGCCCCGAAAACGTGGGCGGCGTAAGCGTGCAGCAGCAGGGCGGCAAGTCCCTCACATCGGCCCCTACTCCGGAAGGCGACCATGGTGGCAACCGCGGCGGTACGCACAACGACAGCACCCAGAGTGCCGAAGGCAGCAGCAACCGGGGTGGCCAGCCCGGTGCCGACCAGAAAAACGACGGTGGCGGCGCGGATGCCGAAAACGCCAACCAGACCAAAAATACCACGGCCTACAATACCGAGTACTCCAATGCCCGCTCGGCCCCGAGTTCAGCCAACGACGGTGGCAAAATGGGCGACGCCGACAACCCGGCCTAAACCGGCTCGTAAGGGTGTTTTATAATCAACGCTGATTTCTATTCTGATGAAGGATTCTCCTAAAAAAGACCAGCCCGCCGGAGCCGCCGATATGGTAGCCGACGGAGCAGGGGCCGCCGCCCAGCAGACCGATTCGCAGGCTACCGCCGACGGAAATCCCGAGGCCGGCATTCCCGAAAGTACCCAGGAAGACATGGGTGACGGCGCGGGCATCCGCGGCGGCTACGGCAACAGCGACCAGACCAACGGCCTGGAAGGCGGCCCCCAGACCCCTTCCAAGTAGCCCAGCGGTTTGTGCCGCGAAAACACCCGACCCGCCCCGCGAAACAGCCGTTCGTGGGGCGGGCCGGGTGTTTTTTTGCCTTACCTTCCGTTCGTTTTAGCCCCTTGCCTGCCGTAGTCCGGCCATCTATGCGCTACCTGTTTCTCTGCCTGCTGCTGGCTGCAACCAGCGCGGCCCACGGCCAGAACCCGCTGCCGCGGCTGCTGCGTACCAACCCGGAGCTAGCCGCCGTGGCCCGGCAGGCCGGGGCGCATCGCCTGCAGATTCTGTACACCCAAATCCGGCGCGATAAGCAAGGGCGGCCGCATTTTCGGTCTTACGGTTACCGGCTGCGGCCCGGCGAATACTTCTACCCGGCCAGCGCCATTAAGCTGCCCGCCGCCCTGCTGGCCCTCGAAAAGGTGCACGACCTGCGCCAGAAACAGCCCGAACTGCGCAGCAACTCCCCGTTGCGCATAGCCGCCGCCGGCGGGGGCCAGACTGCCGTGGAGCGCGATACAACCAGCGCTGACGGCCGCGCCAGCTTGGCTCATTACGTGCGTAAAGTCCTGCTGGTAAGCGACAACGATGCCTACAACCGCCTCTATGAATTCGTGGGCCCAGCCGGGCTGCAGCAGGGCCTGCGCCAACACGGCCTGCGCCGCACCGTGCTGCGCCACCGCCTCTCGGTAGGCGACCAGGACCCAGCGGCCTGCCACACCAACCCGCTGGCCCTCTACACCGATACGGCCCTGACCCGGCCGCTGTACGTGCAGCCGGCCGCCTACTTTGGAGGTCGCTGGCCTCCAGGCCAGCGGCGGGGCCGCCTCGTGGGCACGGCCTACCTGGAGGGCCAGCAGAAAATCGATAAACCCTTCGATTTCAGCACCAAAAATGCCACGACCCTAGCCGACTTGCAGCGCAGCCTGCAACTTGTGCTGTTTCCCGAAACTGTGGCGCCCGCCCACCGCCTGCGCCTCGACTCGACGGACCGGCGCCTGCTGCTCGACAACCTGTACCGACTGCCGCGCCAAAGCCGGTTTCCGCGCTATCCCGCGGCCGAATATCCCGATAACTACGGCAAGTTCCTGCTGGCCGGTGGTCCGGCCGGCCCGCTGCCCGCCGGGGTGCGCATCTACAATAAAATCGGCTTGGCCTACGGCTTCCTCATCGACAACGCCTACCTCGTAAACCCCGAAACCGGCGTCGAGTTTATGCTCAGCGCCGTCATCTACGTGAACTCCGACGGGGTGCTCAACGATGATAAATACGACTATGATTCCATCGGTTTTCCATTCCTGCGCCGCCTGGGTGAGGTAGTGTACGAGTACGAAAAAAACCGCCGTAAATAATTTCCGCATTCTGAAACGACCTGCATATGAAGCTTTTTCCGGCCCTGTCGATGCTGTTTTTCTGTGGATTGCTGGCCCTTATTCTGGCTAGCTGCGAATCCAGTAAAGAGCCGAAAATGGAGGACGGCTTCCTGGTTTGCACTATTGCAGACATCGTAGAAAACCCTGCCGACTTCCATCTGAAAAAAGTGAAGGTGCCCGGAGTTTTTACTTACGAATTTGAAAACGTGTGCATCCGCCGCAACTGGCCGAATAGCGCGGATAAAATCTGGCTGGATTTCTCCGGTTCAGTTACCACCCTGAGCCCGGAAATTCTGGTAAGCCTGAAGGAAGAGAAAATAGTCGTAAGCGGCATCTATCACATGGACCAGAAAGGCCACTTGGATAACTACCAGGGTACTATTCAGTGCCTTGGCATCAGCAATTGAACCCTACTGAAAACCAGCCAATATGCTGGTGTTTCAACGCCGCACAACCATGTCGCGCAACCCGTATAAGCTGCCGCTGATCTGCTCCCGGGAGGAGTACCGGGCGCGGGTGGCCACCGACCCCGACCAGCAGCTGGTAGACCTGGCGGATTGGGTACCGGGCCTGGTGCTGGACCTGCGCTACGCCACCGCCAACAACCTGGCGGGCCGGCCGCTGTATACCCGCGCCCAGGCCCTGGCGCGCCGGCCGGTGGCCGTGGCCCTGGCGCGGGTGCAGCACCAGCTGGCCGCGTTCGGGGTGGGGCTGGTAGTGTATGATGCCTACCGACCCTACCACGTTACCCGCGAGTTTTACGAGCTAATCGGCGACGAAGACTTTGCCGCCCCACCCTGGCGGGGCTCGCGCCACAACCGCGGCTGCGCGCTCGATGTGGGGCTGGTGCAGCTCGGCTCCGGCCAAACCCTGCCGTTGCCCACCGATTTCGACGAACTGACCCCCGCCGCCCACGCCCGCTACCCCGCTTTGCCGGCCCACGTGCTCTTCAACCGGAGCCTGCTGCTGGCCGCCATGCGCGGGCAGGGTTTCCGCAACTACCCCGCCGAGTGGTGGCACTTCGACCACCCCCGCTGGCCCGAGTTCGACCTGCTGGATTTGTCGTTTGAGGAGCTGGTAATCTGAGCTTATAGCTGACAGCTATTAGCTGTTAGCCTGCCGTTTGCTTGGCCTCAACGAAAGCTATCAGCTGTCAGCTAATAGCTCAAAGAGACAGTCCCAGCTGCTGGCCTATCTGGTCTTCCTGGCTTTCGAGGGTGGAAAGCGTGATGCCCAGCAGGCGCACGCCCAGCGGCATGGGCAGCAGCGCCAGCAGTAGCTCCCGGGCCAAGCGCTCGGCCTGCTCGCGGTGCTGTAACGGGGCAAACAGCGTGCGGCTCCGGGTAATCTGCTGGAAATCGGCGTACTTGACTTTGAGCGTGAGCGTGCGGCCCCGTACGCCCAGCCGCTCGGCGTGGCCCCAGGTGGTGGCCAGGCAGGGTTGCAGGCGGGCCCACAGGTCGTCGTAGCTCGTCAGGTCGTGCTCGAAGGTGGTTTCGTTGCCGATGGACTTGCGCACCCGGTCGGGGCGCACGGGGCGCGGGTCCTGGGCGCGGGCGATGAGGTAGTAGTGCGAGCCGGCCTTGCCAAAATGCTGGCGCAGAAAGGCCTCCGACTGCTGCCGCAAATCGAGGCCCGAGAAGATGCCGAGCTGGTTGAGCCGCGCCGCCGTGGCCGGCCCGATGCCGTGAAACTCGCCCACCCGCAGCACTTCTACGAACGCGAGCCCCTGCTCGGGCCGGATGACAAACTGTCCGTTCGGCTTGCGGTAATCGGAGGCCAGCTTGGCCAGAAACTTATTGTAGCTGATACCCGCCGAGGCCGTCAGCTGGGTCTGGCGTAGGATTTCGGCCCGGATTTCGCGCGCCACCTGGCTGGCCAGCGCCACGCCTTTCAGGTTCTCGGTTACGTCGAGGTAGGCCTCATCCAACGACAGCGGCTCGATGAGCGGCGTGTACTCGGCAAAAATGGCCCGGATCTGCCGCGACACTTCCTTGTAGACCTCAAACCGCGGCTTCACGAACACCAGCTCGGGGCAGCGCCGCCGCGCCAGCGCCGACGACATGGCCGAGCGCACCCCAAACTGCCGGGCTTCGTAGGAGGCCGCCGCCACCACGCCCCGCTCGCGCGAGCCGCCCACCGCCACCGGCCGCCCCCGCAGCTCGGGTTGGTCGCGTTGCTCCACGGAGGCGTAAAAAGCGTCCATGTCGAGGTGAATAATCTTGCGGGTTTCGGGGGCGGGGTCCACGCGGCAAAGGTACTAGGGCGCCTGCTTGAAATACAGGGTGCCCGGCTGTAACTGCGGCAGCAGCGGCTCCAGCTTCATTTGGCGCCGCCGCTGGTCTACGTTCGGCAGGTCAGCGGTAGGCAGCAGCGAATCAATCTTAAGCCCCGAAGGTCGCATTACCCAGACGTGCTGCGTACCGTAGTTCTGGGGCTGGCCCTGGTAGAGGAGTGCCCGGTCGAGGTAAGTGGCATAATTGGCCGGATAGAGGCCACCGGCTTCATACAGGCCTCGCACCCTAGGCAGGTAGCGCACCTGCACCGAATCGGGGGCGTGTTGCAACAAAAAATACAAGGCTTCCGGCTCAGCCTGGGCCAGTACCAGCCAGCCGTGCTGCCGCTCCAGTTGCCGGAACTGCTGCAGCCGCACCGAGTCGCGCCGGAGCAGCCAGCGGTTGGCCGTGTCGGCCGCCACCGAGCGGAAACCGTGCTGGCGAAACACGGCAAAAATTGTTTGGCGGTCCTGCTGGTCGGCCTGGCGCAACGAATCGAGCGTTGCCGTGAGGGCCGCTGGGGCGTTGCTGCCAACGGAGCGGGTAGGAGCGGGGCTGCAGGCGGCCAGCAGGCCCAGGGAAAGCAAAAGGCAGTATCGAAGCATCAGCGGATGAGGGGTTGGGCTGGTAGAAGGCGACTGGATGGATTATGATGGCTGCTCCTGGCACCCCAGGGCTGAAGCCCTGGGCTAGTCAGCGGCTGAAGGACATGCCTGCTATACGCCACTATACGTCAATAGCCCAGGGCTTCAGCCCCGGGACTCGGGATGGTTAATCCTGCACCGGCTCCAGCGGCGGCACGGCGGCCAGCTGGCTCGGTTTGGGCTTGCGGCTCACCAGAAACACGCCCAGAAAAATTAGCAGGCCCTGGCCGGCCCGCGCCCAGGTGAGCTGGTCTTTGCCCAGCGCCACGGCAATAAGAGTAGCCAGCGCCGGCTGCAGGTAGATGTAGGCTCCCAGCAGGGCGGGCGAGGCGTGCTTGAGGGCCCAGTTGTTGAGCAGGTAGGCCAGAATGGTCACGCACAGCACCATGTAGGCCACCGCCGCCCAGATGCCGGGCGGGAAGTTGGCATAATCGGCCGCCGCGGCCTGCTGCCAGCCCACGGGTACGGCCAGCACCGCGCCCACCAGAAAGATGCGGGCCAGTACCGTGAACGGGTGGTACTTGCGCATGAGCGGCATCACGAGCACCAGGTAAATGCCAAAAGAGGTGGCGTTGAGCAGGATGTACAGGTCGCCGAGCAGCTCGCTGGGGGCGCCGGCCGCCACCGGGCCCCGGCTGAGGATAATGCTGGCCGCCCCCAGCCCCGCCACGCCCACGCCCAGCACCCGGCGCAGCGTCAGTTTCTCGCTCAGCAGCACCGCCGAGGCCAGCACCGTCACTACCGGCGCAATGGTCTGGATAAGCGAGGCGTTGATGGGCGAGGTGAGGTTGAGGCCCGAAAAGAACAGCAACTGGTTCAGGCCAATGCCCAGAATGCCGCAGGCCACGGAGCGCAGGTTATCGGCGCGGCCCACTATCCGGTCGTGGGGCGCGGCCAGGCGGTGGGCAACGGTGAAAAACAGCGTGGCGCCCACAATCCGCAGCAGCACCAGCCCAAACGGGCCCATGTAGCGCGGCATCACGTCTTTGGAAATACTGTAGTTGGCCGCGTAAATCAGGGCTACCACAAACAGGGCCGCGTGGACCTTAACGGAGGTTTTCATTGCTTTTTGAGCTTCAGACCGCAAGCTACAAGCTGCCAGCTCCCGGTTGCGCGTTTGGCAACTGAAATTAAAACCTGCATGGCGGTTCCGGCTGCTATGCTGTAAGCCGCCCGGTCGAGTTGCACTACTCGACCGGTCGGGTAAAACTACCGGTGGTATGCCGGCCGTGGGGTACCCATTTCACAAGTCTCCCGAGCTAAGCTTGTAGCTTGCAGCCTAACGCTTGCAACTCCAAAATGACCGGCTCCCTCTTCGATTCCGACCCCGCACCTGCTGCCCAACCGGCCCGGCCGGGGGCCAACGCCCCGCTGGCCGAGCGCATGCGGCCCCGCACCCTCGATGAGTACGCCGGCCAGCAGCACCTCATTGGGCCCGAGGGCGTGCTGCGGCGCTACCTGAACGCCGGCCGGCTGCCTTCGCTGATATTGTGGGGGCCACCGGGCGTGGGCAAAACCACGCTGGCTAACCTGCTGGCCGGCGAGCTGGGCAAGCCCTTCGCGGCGCTGAGCGCCGTGAATGCGGGCGTGAAAGACGTGCGCGAGGTAATTGAGCGGGCCAAGCGGCAGCCGGGTACCATCCTGTTTATTGATGAAATCCACCGCTTCAGCAAAAGCCAGCAGGATGCGCTGCTCGGGGCCGTGGAGCAGGGCGTGTTTATTCTGATTGGGGCCACCACCGAGAACCCCTCGTTCGAGGTGATTCCGGCCGTGCTCAGCCGCACCCAGGTGTACGTGCTGGAGGCGCTGAGCAAAGACGTGCTCACCGGCCTCGTAAATAAAGCCCTGGCCGAAGACGACGTGCTGAAGCAGAAAAACGTGCGGGTGCAGGACTACGGCGCCCTGCTCACCATCTCGGGCGGCGATGCGCGCAAGCTGCTCAACCTGCTCGATATTGTGGTGGAAGCCACCCGGCCCGACCCGAAAACCGGCGCAATCGTGCTCACCGATGCCGGCGTACAGCAGCTGGCCCAGCAGCACCTGGCCCGCTACGACAAGGGCGGCGAAATGCACTACGATGTCATTTCGGCCTTCATCAAAAGCATCCGCGGCTCCGACCCTAACGCGGCGCTCTACTACCTGGCCGTGATGCTCGAAGGCGGCGAGGATGTGAAGTTCATTGCCCGCCGCCTGCTCATTCTGGCCTCCGAAGACGTGGGCCTGGCCAACCCTAACGCCCTCATTCTGGCCCAGAGCTGCTTTCAGGCCGTTACGGTTATCGGGCTGCCCGAGTCGGATATTATTCTGGGCCAGATGGTGGTGTACCTGGCCACTTCGCCCAAAAGCAACGCCAGCTACAAGGCCATTCGGGCGGCGCGGGCGCTGGTCCGCCAGCAGGGTGTGCAGCCCGTGCCGCTGCCGTTGCGCAACGCGCCCACCAAGCTCATGCAGGAGCTCGATTATGGCAGCCAGTACCAGTACTCGCACGATTTCCCCGGCCACTTCGCCTATCAGGAGTTCCTGCCCGAACCCCTGAGCGGCACCGTGTTCTACCAACCCGCCGACAACCCCGCCGAAACCAAGGCCCGCGAGCGGCTGCGGGCGCTGTGGGGCCAGAAGTACGGCATGTAGCGCAGGCGGAATGGGCTGTAGCGCGAAGCTTCCGCTTCGCGTGTCGTTGAACGATGTCGTTTGGCAGTCAGCAACCATACGCGAAGCGGAAGCTTCGCGCTACAACCCGTTCCACCCCCAAAACGGGCCGTTGGTTGAATAGCCGGCGGCGGGGCAGCAAAGCGCTTACATTTGTTATCATACCTCACCTGCCTAGCTTATTTCCATGCGACAGTTCTTTAAATACGTGCTGGCCACTATAGTCGGCGTCGTCGTCCTCAGCATCGTCAGCACCTTGCTGCTGCTGGCGCTTGTTGCCGGGCTGGCCTCGTCCGACAGAACCATTACCGTGGCCAAAAACTCGGTGCTGGAGCTCAAGCTCGACAAGCCGATTGGTGAGCGGGGCTTCGAGAACCCCTTGGCTAGCTTCACGGGCGGGCAGGCCAGCACGCTGGGCCTGCACGAGCTGAAAACCGCCATCCGCCGCGCCACCAAAGACGATGATATCAAGGGTATCTTTCTGAATATGGAGCTGGTGCAGGGCGGCATGGCCTCACTGGAGGAAATCCGCCACGAGTTGCTGGAGTTCAAGAAAAGCGGCAAGTTCATTGTGAGCTACGCCGATGCGCAGTCGGAGAAAAGCTATTACCTGGCTTCGGTGGCCGACAAGCTCTACCTCAACCCCCAGGGCACGCTCGAATTCAACGGCCTGAGCTCGGAGCCAACCTACTTCAAAGGCTTGTTCGATAAGCTGGGCGTGGACGTGCAGATTTTCCGGGTGGGCACCTACAAGAGCGCCGTCGAGCCCTACTTCCGCACCAACATGTCCGACTCGGCGCGGCTGCAGACTTCGACTTTCCTCAACTCGCTCAACAACGCCATGCTGGCCGATGTGGCCGCCTCGCGCAACATCGCCCCGGCCCGCCTGAAGGTGATTTCGGACTCGATGCTGGTGCACAATGCCGACGACGCCAAGCGCCTGAAACTGGTAACCGACCTGGGCTACTACGACCAGGCCACCGACTACATGAAGGGCAAGCTGGGCCTCAAGAAAGACGCCAAGCTGAGCCTGCTCGACCTAAGCGACTACGCCAAAAACAACGAGGAAGACACCAACAGCAGCAGCAACCGCATTGCCGTGGTGTACGCCGAGGGCGACATCGTAACCGGTAAGGGCGGCAACTCCAGCATCGGCAGCACCCGCTTCGCCGAGGCCATCCGCAAGGCCCGCCTCGACGATAAGGTGAAGGCCGTGGTGCTGCGCATCAACTCGCCCGGCGGCTCCTCGCTGGCTTCCGACATCATTTACCGCGAGGTGATGCTGACCAAGAAAGTGAAGCCCATCATTGCCAGCATGTCGGACGTGGCGGCTTCGGGCGGCTACTTCATTGCCATGGGCTGCGACACGATTGTGGCCCACCCAACCACCATCACGGGCTCGATTGGTGTGTTCGGCGTGCTGCCCAACATCGGGCCGTTCCTGAGCGACAAAATCGGCATCACCACCGACCGCGTGACTACCGGCAGTTTCTCCGACTTCCCCACCATTACCCGCGCCCTCACGCCCTATGAAACCCAGCAGTTTCAGCAGGAAATCAACCGCATCTACGCCGACTTCACCACCAAAGCCGCCGCCGGCCGCAACATGCCCGTCGAGCGTCTGCGCCGGTTTGCCTCGGGCCGGGTCTGGTCGGGCACCGATGCCCAGGCCCGCGGCCTCGTAGACGTAATGGGCTCGATGGACGACGCGCTGCGCATTGCCGCCCGCCGGGCCAAGCTCAAGGAAGGTGACTACCGCATTCAGCAGCTGCCCCGCCAGAAAACCTTCGCCGAGGAAATTTTCAGCTCTTTTGGCGCTGAAGCCCGGATGCGGGCCGTGAAGGAAGAAATGGGCCCGTTTTACCCCATGTACGAGCAGTACAAGAAGCTTTCGGAAATGCGCGGTGCCCAGGCCCGCTTGCCCTTCGAGCTGAACGTGCGGTAGGGTTGTTTTTGGTGGGTGGTGGTTGGTTTTTGGCCCAACTGTCATCCTGAGCTTGCGAAGGACCTTTCACGTTGGAACAACCCGTTGTTCCAACGTGAAAGGTCCTTCGCAAGCTCAGGATGACAGTTTTTTTTCCGGAACTTGCATCCTGTAACAAAAAACTAACCACCAACCACCAGCATGCAAGACCTTCGCGAAGCCACCGCCTACCTTCAGAATACCTTACAGGACTTCCGCCCCGAGGCGGGCATCATCTTGGGCACCGGCCTGGGTGCGCTGGCCAATGAAATCGAGGTGCAGCACCGCTTCAGCTACGCCGATATTCCGCACTTCCCGGTTTCGACGGTGGAAAGCCACGCCGGCGAGCTGCTGGCCGGCACGCTGGCCGGCAAGCGCGTACTGGTAATGCACGGGCGCTTCCACTTTTATGAGGGCTACAGCATGCAGCAGGTGGTGTTTCCGGTGCGCGTGATGAAGCTGCTGGGCATCCGCAACCTGTTTGTGAGCAACGCCAGCGGCGGCCTCAACCCCGATTACGACTACGCCGACCTGATGCTGCTCGAAGACCACATCAACCTGCAGCCTACCAACCCGCTCGTGGGCAAAAACCTCGACGAGCTGGGCCCCCGCTTCCCCGACATGCTCGAGCCCTACGACCTGCGCCTGCTGGCCCTGGCCCAGGAAGCAGCCCGCGACCTCGACCTAACTCCCTACCTGCGCCGCGGCGTGTACGCCAGCCTGCCCGGCCCCATGCTCGAAACGCCCGCCGAGTACCGCTACCTGCGCACCATCGGGGCCGATGCCGTGGGCATGAGTACGGTGCCCGAGGTGATTGCCGCCGTGCATATGGGCCTGCCCGTTCTGGCCGTATCGGTGATAACTGACCTGTGCGCCCCCGGCAAGCTCAAAAAGGTAAACATCGCCGACATCCTGCGCACCGCCGCCATGGCCGAACCCCGCCTCACGGCCCTTATTAAGGCTGTACTGGCCAAGCTGTAAGAAACTGAGGTGTTAGAAACAGCCCGTCATCCGGAGCCCTGCTCCGGATGACGGGCTGTTTTCAGGGCTTACGCAGCGGCTGCTGTTTCAGCCTCAGCAGGGGCGGCATGAGTTATTCAGTGGTTGATACCGCCCCGCGGAAGTTCAGGTGCACGAGTCTTATGTTTGTTCAGTTTTCTGTTCAGACTCACGGCACCTGTTTAAACAGAAAATACTCCTGCGGGCCGGTTTTAGCGGCTCGGGAAAGCCACAACGATTCGGGACTGGTATTTCGCTCTGCCACGCTGTATTCCTGCGGGTCGCCTCTGTGGTCGATGAAGAAGAGCTGGCGGGTTGCGGAATTGATGCTCCAGGTGCCGGCCGTTTCCGAGTTGTCACTGAGCAGGATGCGGCGGTAGCTGCCGTCGGAGCCAAAGCGCAGGGCAAAACGGTCCTTGATGGCGCTGCCCCGCTCGGTCTGGTCGCCGACGCTGTACTCGCTCAGGTACCAGGTAGCAGCCTGGGTGAGCACCTCGGCCGTGAGGGGCTGCTTACAGTCACATTCGTTTTTTTCGCAGCTGCCCAACGTGAGGGCCAGGGCCGCCAGAACCGGAAATAAAAAGCGTTTCATAGATTAAATAAAGAGGTGAGGATACCAGTAGGAGTGGAGTTGGCCGGCCGAAGATTGCAAGACGGAGCGAGGTGCCAAACGGACCGTTTGATGAGCAGCACTCTCACCGGAGAGTGTAGTATAGAGTTTAGTATAAAGGACCGCCTTTTAGCAACTTTACCGCACGATTCTAAATACAAACGACCCCGCCTGACCTGTATTGTTGGAATAATAGAGATACAGGGATTCCGAATTGACCCCTTCCACGTAGAAATCCTGCTGGTCGCCTGTGGGGTCGATAAGGTGGAGCCGGCGGTTATCGGAGCCGGTGAGTTGCCAGGTGCCGACTGTTTCGGAGCTGGTGTTGAGAAGAATGCGGCGGTAGCTGCTGTCGGGGGCGAAGATCAACGCAAACCGGTCCTTTATAGCGTCGGCCTTGGTTGTCTGGCCGGCGGTTTGGTGCTCGCTTAGATACCAGGTGCGTTGGGTGAAGGCGGCCATCGTTATGGCTGGCTGCGGTAACTCTTCGTCGCACTGCGACGCCACCAGGGGCAGGGTCAGCAGGCCAAGTACGGCGGCTCCGGTAGGGTTGCGCATGGCTAAGCAGTGGCAGTTTGGCTTAAAGATCAGCCCGGTTGCCCAAAGGTTGCAACCCTACGCTAGCCTATTTCACAATCACCTGGCGGCGCTGATAGCTGAGTACCGTGAATACGCCCAGGCCGCCCTCCACGGTGTTTTTGATGGCTGAGGGCTGGCCAAAGGGGTTGCCGTTGGCGTTGCGCGCGTCCTGCACTGACTGCAGAAACTGGAAGTAGGGCCGGTCGAGGTGGTAGAGGCTGACAACCAGCGTGTCGTCGCGCTTGAAGTCGTAGCCCGTGCCCAGCGTGTACTCGGTGCCGTTGCTGAGGCGGTCTTCGACGGTGTATTCCACCTCGGGGTTGCTGTTCACGCGGCGCCGATGAATCTGGAAGCGGTAATAGTCGAGCGGCGTTTCGGGGTCTTGAAAGCGCATAAGCACGTAAGCGCGCCGCTCGGCTTCGGGCTTGTCGTTGAACACCCATTCCACGGTATCAATCGGTACCAGCACGGGCACCACGGCCGAGCCGGTTACGCGGCGGCCCTTGGTGTCGGTGAGCTCCAGGCCGAACGTCTGGCCGGGCTGCGCTGCCAGCGTTCGGGGGCCTAAGTGCGTGTAGAGCTTGCCCGTGCGCCTGTCCTGGCCGGGCGCAAACCTAAGCACTTCGCGCCGGCCATCGGGCAGCGTGAGCGTAGCCGTTACATCGGTGGGTACCGAGGGCGTGGGCGCGGCCAGGTATTCCACCGACTCGGTGACGCTGATGCGCGGCAGCTGGCCGTTTTCGAGGTAGGCCTCCACCACCAGCTGCGCCGGATAAGCGGGCAGCTCCACGTCGATGTCTTTCTGCAAGCCGCAGCCCGCCAGCCCGGCGCCACCCAGCAGCAGGCCTGCCAGGCCCGCGGCCCGGAAGCTTCGGCGGCTCGTATCGAATATCCGCGAAATCAGGGTACTGCGTGTCATCCGCGCTTAGAATTTAAAGTTGTAGGTCACCGACGGAATCACCGGGAACAGCGACACCTGCCGGGCCCGGTAGCTGGTCACCTGCTCGGTTTGCTCGTCCTTCACTTGGTCGAAATACACGAAGTAGGGGTTGCGGCGGTTGTAGGCGTTGTACATACTGAAGGTCAGATCCGACTCCGGAAACCAGCGTGTGGGCTTCATCTGCCACACTACGCCCAAATCGAGGCGGTTGTAGGGGGCCAGCCGGTAGGTGTTGCGCTGGGGGTAAATGGGCACGGCCGAGGCGTCGGAACCGTAGATGTCCTGGAACGCAAAGCGGCCCAGCGGCAGGGTAGTGGCTTGGCCCGAACTGAACACAAACGAGCCCGACAGCTTCACTCGCTCCGAAAGGTTATGGATAACCACGGCCGTCAGGTTGTGGCGCCGGTCGTAGTTGGGGTAGAAGGTGTCGCCGTTGTTGATGCCTGAGGTGCCGCGCTGGGGCGGGAAGCGGCGCTTGGTCCAGGCCAGCGTGTAGCCCAGCCAGCCGGTGGTGCGGCCCTGCTTTTTCTCCAGGTAGATTTCGTTGCCATACGCCCAGCCCTTGCCAAACAGGAACTCCGAGTCGAGGTCGGGGTTCACGAACAGCTGGGCGCCGTCCTTGAAATCGATCTGGCGCTGGGCCCACTTATAGTACACTTCGTTGGTGATGAGGTAGCGCCCGTCGCCGAGCAGCCAGCTGACACCGCCGGCCACCTGCTGGCTGCGCTGGGGCTGCACCGATCCGCGCGAGGGGTACCAGATATCGGTGGGCAGCGAGGCGCCCGAGTTGGTCACCAGGTGCACGTACTGGTACATAAGCGCGTAGCTGCCCTTCACCGACACGGTGGGCGACACCGCATAACGGGCCGCCGCCCGCGGCTCCAGCCCCCCGTACTGCTGCCCGCCCGACTGGAACCCCGAGGCCCGCAAACCGGCCTCAAACTGCCACTTCTCCGACGGATTGTACACGTCCGACACGTACACGGCCCCTTCCTGGCCCAGGTAGCTGATGTCGGAGCCCAGGTTGAGGCGGCCGTCGCCGGAGCCGGCCCGTAGCCGGCCGGTGCCAAAGCGGTGGGCCGTGGCCGTGATGCCCACCTTCAGCGCGTGCTGCCCGTTCCCAGGACGGTAGTCCAGGTCGGAGCGCAGGTTTACGTCCTGGATATCGGAGGCCAGGTTGAAGGAAAACTGGTCGAGCTTATTGCTGATTTCGTACTTGTAGCCGGTGTAGGAGGCCGACGTGTTCAGAAACAGCCGCGAATTGAACGCGTGGCTCCAGCGCAGCGCCGCCACCCGGTTGCCCCAGTTGAAGTTGAAATTGAAGCCCTGACCCGAGCCGAAGCTGAACGCGTCGTTGCCCAGGTAGCCGCTCAGAAACAGCTCGTCCTTCTCGCCCAGCTTGTAGTTGGCCTTGGCGTTGAAATCGTAAAAGTAGTAATCGGGAATCGGGTTGAAGTCGGGGTCGTCCTGGTTGAGCTTGTTGATCTGGCGCGTGAACACGTCGAAGTACGTGCGGCGGCCGGCTACCAGAAACGCGCCCTTGCCTTTCTTAATGGGTCCCTCCAGCGTCAGGCGCGACGAAATCAGCCCAATACCACCACTCACCCCAATTTTGTCGGGGTTGCCGGGCCGCAGCTTCACATCGACCACCGACGAAAGCCGGCCGCCGTACTGCGCCGGAAAGCCGCCCTTATATAGGTCTACCGATTGCACGGCGTCGGGGTTGAACACCGAAAACAGCCCGAACAAGTGGCTGGGGTTGTATACCAGCGCATCGTCGAGCAGCACCAGATTCTGGTCGGCCGAGCCGCCGCGCACGAACAGGCCGCTGGTGCCTTCGCCGCCGTTCTGCACGCCGGGTTTAAGCTGCAGGGTTTTCAGAATATCGACCTCGCCGAACAGGGCGGGCAGCAGCTTGGCCTCCTTGGCCGTGAGGCGCTCCACGCTCATCTGGGTGGTTTGCAGCTTGTCTTTGAGCGTGCCGCTGCCCTGCACTACCACCTCACCCAGCTCGTTGCCGGCTTCGCTTAGCTGAAAGCTCTGGCGCTGGTCGCGGGTCAGGTTCAGGTCGCGGGTCAGCGTTTGGTAGCCGATGAAGGATACCAGCAGCTGGTAGCGGCCGGCCGGCAGCTCCAGGCGGTAGGCGCCCGTTGCGTCGGCGGTGGCGCCCAGGCCCAAGGCGGGCACGGCCACCGTGGCGCCGGGCAGCGTTTCGCCGGTGCCGGCCGCTTTCACTAGTCCGCTAAGTGTGTAGCGGGCCTGGGCCAGGGCAACAGCGGGCAGTAGCAGAGAGGCCAGGAAAAAAAGCCCGAAGGCAAATCGTAAATTCATCAAAACTAACGGTGCAGGAGCGCGCAAAGGTACGCCCGCGTTCTGCAAACCCGGCAGTAAGCCGAATGTTGCCGGTGCTTTTCAACCGTACCAAGCGCCATGCAAACAGCCTATTACGCAACGCGCCAATCCGGCAACCAGCCCCTGCTTGCTACTTCAGCGCCCCCTGCACGGCCTGGCTGATTTGGCCGGCCGGCACCACGCCCGCCTGCCGCCATACGGGCTGGCCCTTATGAAACAGAATCAGCGTAGGAATGCTCTGGACCCGGAACTGCTGGGCCACTGCCTGGTTTTTATCCACATCAATTTTGATGACCTTGAGCTTGCCCTGGTACTGGCTGGCTACCTGCTCCAGAATAGGGGCCATGGTTTTACAGGGGCCGCACCAGTCGGCATAAAAATCGACCAGAACCGGCATGCCGGGGCTGTTGATGAGCTCGGAAAACGACTTTTTAGGCATAGCAAGAGCAGTACAAGTTTCAGTCGGCTCAATAATGAGCGGCGCTTATCTGTACGAAGCTGCCCGGCAAAAGTCGCGGCATGGGGGCTATGGTCCGCAAAAAGCCCGGTGTTGTAACACCGGGCTTTAGTTGCTTTACGGAACCAGCGGGTGGGCCCGCTACTTGGTTACTGTTTGCTTATCAGGTTTACGTCGTTGGCCACTTCGGAGAAACTGAAGCTACCGCCCACCACTTTTTTGCCATTTACCAGGCACTCCCAGGTGTAGGCACCGGGCGCAGCCGTACCCGCCTCGCCGGAGGAAGCTTTGAAGTAATCGGCCTCGGTAGCCAGGGATGGGTACACCACGTCGATGCCGTTCTGGCCCTTCTCAATTTCCTTTACCAGCGAGTACGACTTGCCGGTGCGCTGGCTGGTTACTACAAACTTAGCCGAGTAAGCCCCCAACTGCCCGAACTTATCTACCACGCCCAGCTTGGCAAAGCTTTCGGTAGATACCAGCCAGGTTTGGGCCCGGGCCTGCGAGGGTGAAAAAAGGGTGAGCAGCAACAGCAGCGCAGTAGCAGGTAGCAGCCGACCAAGAACAAAATCAACAGTAGAAAGACGCATATAAAGCGGTTAAAGAGTGAAAATGAGTATCAGAGAAAAGGCCGCCTTTGCCGATGAACCGAAGTGAAGCGACTGGCTATTGGTCAGGAATATAGGCAAGGCATAATCAAATATAAATCATATTCGGAACATCTTTATAAGATTATGGCATTTAATTTATTGCAATAGTATTATAAATGGAATAATCGATAGTGAAAGTAAGTTGGCTGGAGCCGGCCTCTGGAAAGCGGGCGTGATTTCCAGCAACCGGAAGTTGGCGGGCGCGGCGGCTCTGCTCTCTTTGGGCGGCAAATGCCGGCGGTAAATTCGTTGAAACTTAGTGGCAGGCTGCGCGTTATTTTTTTTCTGTCCCACCAAGTTTTTCGCTCATTTCATGCCCACTGCTTTCCCCACGTCGGCCGCAGAACCAGCTGGCAACCAGTGCGCGCTGTGCGAGCGGGAAGTGCAGCGGACCTCCCGCCATCACCTCGTACCCCGGGAGGAAGGTGGCCGCCACGGGCCCACCGCCGACCTTTGCCAGCCCTGCCACAGCACTATTCATCTGCTGCTCGACAACAAGGCCCTGGCCCGTCGGTACGCCAGTATTGAGCAGCTGCGCACCGCCCAAGAGCTGCAGAAATACCTGCACTGGATTCGCCGCAGCCGGGTTGAACGCATCAGCAACCGGCGGGGCCGCAGGTAAGGTGGTTGGGAAAACAGAGCACGCTGCGGCCATCTGTAGTACCTTTCGGCTCCCCACTCAGTTCTCCGATTTGGTCAGATACTTCGTCCCCTTTCAGCAGCTGCGCCGGCAGCCAACCATTGTAGTGGATAGCACGGGGCTGGGTGCGGTGCTCACGCTGGCGCACTGGCGCGGGGCCGCTACGCCCGCAGCCCTGCGCGACGATACCAGTGCCGGCTCGGCCCTGCGGGCCCTGCACGCACCCGCTACCCCAGGTTTGCAAGTCCTCGCCGTAACGGCCAACCACTTCGATATCGATGGTTTCGTGGGCGTGTGGGCATTGCTGAACCCAGCGCTGGCGCTGCGCCACGAAACGCTATTGCGCCTCGTGGCTGTGCTCGGCGACTTCCGCGAAATCGACTGGCAGCACCCACTCGCCGACCAGGCTCTGCAATTGGTTTGCTGGCTGAATGCCGAGGAGAGGGACCGGTTCTACGAGCCCTTCGGGGCTCCGGCCCGGCGCCGCCGCGAGGATGAGGCGTCGGCCGAGAAGTTCGCCTGGTTTCTGCCCCGTTTCGCCGAGCTGCTGGAAAATCCTGCCGCGGGCCGCACCGTCTGGGAACCGGAATTTGCACGGGTGAAAGCAGCCGTGGCCGTTCTGCAAAGCCCCGCTACCACCGTGCGCCGTTACCCCAAAATCGGCCTGACTGTGGTGCGCACACCCGAGCCGCTGCCCTACTACGCCCTGTTCAGCCCCAGCAGCGGTACCGATCTGGTGCTGAGCCTCTACGACGGGCAGCGTTACGAATTCGAGTACAAGTACACCACCTGGATCGACCTGGAAAGCCGTCCTACGCTGCCCCGCCTGCCCCTCGATGGCCTCGCCGCCCGCCTCAACGCCCTGGAGCAAACGCCCCGCCGCTGGACCCACGACGGCATCACCGACACCGGCCCGCTGCTGCGCCTGAGTGGCCGCACTCTCAGCAAAGCCCAACGCTACGCCGACCCCGACCAACGCCCGATTTACGCTTCCTCCATTGCGCCCGCCGAGCTGGAGCGGGAGGTAGTGGCGTTTTTTGCGGCCGGATACGCCGACATTAAGCCCCGGCGGTACTGGAGCTGGGCGGAAATCCGGGCGGCGGGCGGTGCCGTTTAGCAGACCGTCATGCTGAGCTTGCCGAAGCATCTCTGCCGCTTCGTTCTGGTGGTTCACCTCACCCCCCCGGCCCCCTATCCGGAAAAGGAGAGGGGGAGCCAAGCGACAGGTTTAGTACAGTGGTAGAGAGGCTTCGACTGCGCGGACGCCAGATCAAGCATGACTGTCTTTTACACCGGGCTTCTATAATGCCCCATCGAATCCTAGCACCTGCAGGGAGCTGATGCCGCCGGCGCCTTTGCGAACGTTGATTTGGGTGCCGACGCGCTCCTTGAGGGCTTCAACGTGCGAGATGATGCCGATGGTTTTGCCGGTTCCTTGCAGCATTTCGAGGGCCGAGAGGGCCACGTCGAGCGTGTCGGGGTCGAGGGTGCCGAAGCCTTCGTCGATGAAGAGCGTGTCGATCTGGGTTTTGCGGCCGGCTAGTTCCGAGAGGCCCAGCGCCAGCGCCAGGCTCACGAGGAAGCTTTCCCCGCCCGAGAGCGAGTTCATGGAGCGCGTGGCCCCGGCCTGGTAGTCATCCTGAATGAGCAGGTCGAGGTGCTGGTCGGGGTTGCGCAGAATGCGGTAGCGGTCGGTGAAGCGGTGCAGGTGGCGGTTGGCTAGGTCTACGAGGCGGGCCAGGGTGAGGCCCTGGGCGAATTCGCTGAATTTCTTGCCGTCGGCCGAGCCGATGAGCTCGGCCAAGTGGCGCCAGCGCAGGGCCTGCTGCTGCTGGTTTTCGAGGGCGGCGGCCAGGGTGGCGTGGCGCTCCTGGCCGTTGCGGTGGGTGTTGAGGCGCTCCTGCCGCTGACCTAATTGTTGGTTGAGGGCGGCCAGCTGCTCGTTGGCGGCGCTCAATTGCTGGGCCGTGTGCTCGGGCGCGTCGGTGGTGAGGGCGCGGGTGGCCTGCTCCTCGAACTGGGTCGTAGTTTCGGTGAGCACCCGGGCCGCCAGATCCGAGTCCTGCTCGTGGCGGCGGAGCTGCGTTTGCAACGTGGCGGCTTCGGTTTCGGGCAGCAGCAAGGCGGGCAGCGCGGCCGGGTCGGGAGCCAGGCCGGCCGCTTGCAGGGCCGCGACCAAAGCGGCGTGCCGCTCCTGGTGGGCCAGCTGCTGGGTGGCGGTGTCGTGCTCGCGCTGGCGCAGTTGGTCGGTAGCCACGGTCAGGGCCGTGTCGTGCTGCTGAAACTGCTGGTCGGCCTGCTGGCGGAGCTGGTCGGCGGCGCGGGCCGCCTGCTCCAGTTGCCGGCGCACTTGGGCTACATCGGTTTCGGGCAGTAGTGCGTGGCGTTCGGCCTGCTGGTGCTTGAGGGCCGCGTGCTGGTCTACCAGTCCCTGCTTGTTGGCTTTGAGCCAGCTGCGGGCCTCAAGCTCATCCCGCTCGAGCTTGCCGATGAGCGCCTGCCCTACTTCGGCCTGCTCGTTGGCCTTGTTGAACTCCGCCTGGCGGGTTTTGTACTCGGCTTCCAAAACCCGGAGCCGGGTTTGCATGGCAGCCCCATTTTCGCCGGTAAAGGCAAGGTCGAAGTTGCTTAACAGGCTTTCCAGCTGGCTTTTGAGGGCGGGAAGCTGCTCGCGCACATCGCGAAGCTGGTGCTGGGCTTCCTGCAAATCCTGCTGCACGCTAACCTGAGCGCGCTGGGCGGCCTGCTGCTCCGCGAGGGCCTGGGCGAGTTGCTTTTCTGCGCTGGCGCGCTGCTGATCCAGGTCTTTGAGCTGCTGGACCAGCGCCCGGCTTTCGGCTGGCACGGCTTCCTCGCGGGCCGGCGTCACGAGCTGCAACGGGGCGTCGGGGGCTACCCGGCTGGCGTCGCCGCCGGCGTTTTCGAGCAGGTTGAGGAAGGTGTTCAGGCGGTTGACGCGGGCATTGAGGGCGTGGGCTTCCTGGGTGAGGCTTTCCACATGGGCCTGTTCCTGGGCCAGCCGGGCATCATCAAGGCCGAGTACGCCGGCCGCATAAGGGTGCTCCAGGGCTCCGCAAAGCGGGCAGGGGGCGTGGGGTTTCAGGTGTTGCCGGGCTTCCTCGTGGCTCAGAATCAGCTGCCGGGCCTGCACGAGTTGGCGCTGGGTTTCGCGGTGCGCCTCTTTTTCGGCCAGTTCCCGGCGCAGGGTCTGCACATGGTGATGAAGCAGCCGCAGCCGCTCGTCGCGGGTGGCGGCCAGCAGCCGGGCTTCCCGTTCGTGGGCGTCGAGGTGCTGGCGGGCGAGGCGACCGGCCGTGGCGGCTTGCTCCTCCTGCTGCCGGGCCTCGCGCAAGCGGGTGTCGAGCGTCGCGACGCGGGTGGTCAGCTGCCCGTCCTCGGTGCGCAGTCGGTCCCAGTCCTGCACGTTGCTCGTGAAGTCGGCGAAAACGTCTATCATCTCGGCCCGGCGACTGTGCTGGCGCAGCCATTCCGCCGTGGTTGCGAGCTGCTCCCGGGCCTGGCCGGTGCGGGTTTCCGTCGTTTGCCGCTCCTGTGTCAGCTGCTTGCACTCCTCGTTGCGCTGTTTGTAGGCCGTGGTCTTCTCGTCGAGCTGCTGTAGTTGCTGCGTAATAGCTTGGTCGAGTCGCTCTGCGGCCCGTAGGTCGGGCTCCCGGGTTTCGCGGACTTCGGTGGCGGCTTCGTGGGTTTGGCGGGCGGCGGTGCGGGCGGTATCGGCGGCGGTGCGCTGGGCCTGCAGGCGGGGGAGTTGCTCGCGGAGCCGGTTGGTTTCGGTTTGCAGCCTGGTCAGCTGGGTTTCGGCCTGGCCCAGCAGGGCGAGGTCGGGGGCGAAGGGTTGGGCCTGCTGATGCCAGGCGAGGCGCTGGCGCAGGGGCGCGAGGGTTTCGGCCTGGGCCGCGAGCTGCTGCTGGCGCTGCCGGGTAGTCAGCAGCTTCTGCTGCAAGTCCTGGAGCTGGCGGTGCCACTGCTGGGCCTCACGCAGCTGCTCCTGGCGGGCAGTGGCTTCGGTCAGCTGCCGGCTCAGGTCCTGGGTTTCCCCTTCCAGAAACGCCACCTCCTCCGCCGACAGCAGGGCCACGCCGCTCAGGCCCTGGCGTAGCTGCTCGACCTGCTGCGTTTCGTGCTTGGCCCGCTCGAAGGCGGCCCGCGAGATGTCGGAATACTTTTTGGTGTCGGTAATCTTTTCCAGCAGCTGGGCCCGCTCGCCGGCCGGGGCCTTCAGAAACCGCGTGAAGTCGCCCTGGGCCAGCAGCACCGAGCGCAGAAACTGCTTGTACTCGAGGCCGCTCAGGGCGGCCACTTTGGCGGGGACCTTCGATTTATAGGTTTCTACAAACTCCCAGGTTACCGTTCCGTCCTCGGACTGTTTCCGCTCGCTAAGTTCCATTTTGGAGTCCTGCAACGGGTTTTCAGCCTT
Source organism: Hymenobacter psychrophilus (assembly GCF_900107135.1). Lineage (GTDB taxonomy): Bacteria > Bacteroidota > Bacteroidia > Cytophagales > Hymenobacteraceae > Hymenobacter > Hymenobacter psychrophilus. The sequence goes on along the minus strand of NZ_FNOV01000005.1, from coordinate 125,620 downwards.
GCGGCGGCCCCGGTGCTGGCCCCACTTGCTGCGGTACTGCTGGCCATTCACCTCAAACTCCACTTCGGCCCAGCTCTCGCCCGTGCCGTGGCTCATCACGTGCTCGGGGCCAGTCGTTTCGTGGCGGGGCACCTGCCCGTAGAGGGCCAGCGTAATGGCGTCGAGGATGGTGGTTTTGCCCGCCCCGGTGGCCCCCGTAATGGCAAACAAACCCGCGTCGGCCAGCGGCGAAAGGCTGAAATCCACGGAATGCTCGCCGCGCAGGGAGTTAAGGTTGAAGAAGCGGACGCGGAGGATTTTCATGCGGGGTGAGTAGGGCGGGAAGGAGGCGCTGCAAAGGTAAGACGTTCGGGCGGGCGCAGTGGCCGTTTGCCTCAGCACGCGGCGAATCCGATTTTGCGGGCCGGGCAGCAAAAGCCCGGCAGCGGGCAAGTGTTTCCGAATTCCTTTCTTTGAGGTATGCCCAGCAACTCTCGCTTACCAATCAGGAGCCGCTACTTCAGCCGCATTGGCAACTTGCTGACAATGCTGGTCTTGGCCGGAAGCAGCGCCTGCACCACGGTAAAATCGCTGCCCCCGGTGCAGGCAGCCGCGAAACCGCCCGTTTCGCCGGAGCTGTACCGCACCATTGCCCGGCTCGACAGCGCGATGTTCGTGGCCTTCAACCAGCACGACGCCGACAAGCTGCAAACCTACTTCGCCGAAGACCTGGAGTTCTATCACGACAAAGGCGGCGTGTCCGACTTCCGGCAGACGATGGATGCTTTCCGCCGCATGTTCGAACAGAACAAAACCACCGGCCTCAACCGCCAGCTCGTGCCCGGCACCCTGGAAGTATTTCCCATCAAGGACTACGGGGCCGTGGAAACTTACGAGCACCGTTTCTGCCACGTCGAAAACGGCAAGGACGACTGCGGCACTTTCAAAAACATGATGGTGTGGCGGCTGAAAGACGGCCGTTGGCAGATAACGCGGGTGGTGAGTTATGGGCATTGAGGGGTAGCGTAAGGATTACGACTCGTTCAATAGATTCAAAATGAAGTTCGAAACCTCTTTTTATGAAGCGCTATACTGTAAGACAAAAGGAATTTTTGAGTAATCTAGAGAAAGCGACCGGTGAATTAATTGCTGCTGAAGAAAATGACTTGTCACCAATGTTTCAGATAGTGTTAATGGAGGAGTCAGGTAGAAGCAAAAGCTCTATTGATGACGTGATGGAGTATGGTATTTTTAGAAATAATAACTTCTCAGAGAAGACTATGACTAAATATGAAGTAGTCGAGCTACTCACGGCACCTAATGACAAATTCCCTTTATGGATTAAGATTAGACTGGATGTAAGAGGCATAATTGAATTGACAGTAAGCAAACGATTTAGGACTTTTCGAGAGCTACATAATCGGGAAACCGGTCATCCGCCATTCGTGCTGTGGGCCTGAACATGTAGTGTGCTTCTCCTCATAATTCAGTTTGCACCATCAGTGCTATTCTGCCCCTTCAAAACCGTGAAGCTCCCATTCCTTGGCGCCCTCCTCGCCACTACCGCCACCACCCTGGCCCAAACTATTGGCCCCACCGAAAACCTGGTGCGGTACGCGCATCCGCTGGTGGGCACCCAGCGGATGGGGCACACGTTTCCGGGGGCCACGATGCCGTTTGGCATGGTGCAGCTCTCCCCCGATACCGACACCATCAGCTACGAGCAAAACGGCAAGTACAACCCCAAGGTGTACGAATACTGCGCCGGCTACCAGTACAAGGACCAAACCATCGTCGGCTTCTCGCACACCCACTTCAGCGGCACCGGCCACTCCGATTTGGGCGACTTCCTGATCATGCCCACCACCGGGCCGCTGCAGCTCAACCCCGGCACCGCCGACCAGCCCGAAAAGGGCTTCCGCTCGCGCTTCTCGCACCAGACCGAAGTGGCCGAGCCGGCCTACTACAAGGTGCAGCTCCAGGACCACGATATCCGGGCCGAGCTAACGGCCACCACCCGCGTGGGTATGCACCGCTACACGTTTCCGCAAGCCGAGCAGGCCCACATCATCCTCGACCTCACGGCCGGCATCTATAACTACCCCGATAAAAACGTCTGGACTTTTGTGCGGGTGGAGAACGACTCGCTGGTAACCGGCTACCGCCAGACCAACGGCTGGGCCCGCACCCGTACCGAGTATTTCGCGCTCCAGTTCTCGAAGCCCTTCAAAAGCTACGGGGCCCGCAACTACGCCAAAAAACAGGCCTATCGGGGCTTCTGGGGCCGCTTCGATCAGAACCATAACTTCCCCGAGCAGGCCGGTGAGCAGCTGCGCATGTACTTCGATTTCTCGACCCAGGCCGGCGAGAAAATCAAGCTGAAAATGGCGCTTTCGGGCGTGAGCACGGCCGGGGCGCTGGCCAACCTGCGGGCCGAAGCGCCGGGCTGGGATTTTGACGCCGTGAAGCGCGCCGGCCAGGCGCAGTGGCAGCAGGAGCTGAGCCGCATCGTGGTGGAGTCGCCCAACAAAATAGACAAGGACAACTTCTACACGGCCCTCTACCACGCCTTCCTGAGCCCCACCGTGTACCAGGACGTGGACGGCCAGTACCGGGGCCTCGACCAGAACATTCACCGCGCCGAGGGCTTCACCAATTACACCACCTTTTCGCTCTGGGATACCTACCGGGCCCTGCACCCGCTGCTGAACCTCATTCAGCCCGCCCGCGACGCCGATATGATTCAATCCATGCTGGCCCACTTCGACCAGAGCACCCTGCACATGCTGCCCGTCTGGAGCCACTACGCCAACGAGAACTGGTGCATGATTGGCTACCACGCCGTGCCCGTTATTGCCGACGCCATTGTGAAGGGCAACGCGCCCTTCGATGCCAACAAGGCCCTCGACGCCTGCGTGACCACCGCCCGCCAGCAGTGGTACGACGGCCTGGGCGACTACATCCAGCTGGGCTACGTGCCTGAGGATAAAAGCGGCTCGTCGGTGTCGAAAACCCTGGAATACGCCTTCGACGACTGGTGCATCGCCCAGGCCGCCCGCACGCTGGGCCGCGCCGATATCGAGCAGGAGTTCAGCCAGCGCGCCCGGAACTGGCAGAACGTATACGACCAGCGCATCGGCTTCATGCGCCCGCGCCTGTCCGACGGCAGCTTCCGGAAGGAGTTCGACGTGCTGAGCACCCACAACCAGGGCTTTATTGAGGGCAACGCCTGGAACTACAGCCTCTACGTGCCCCAGGACCCCGCCGGCCTCATCGCCCGCATGGGCGGCAGCCAGCGCTTCGTCGGGCACCTCGATTCGCTGTTCACCATGGACCTGCCCGATAAGTTCTTCGCCGAAACCGAGGACATTACCCGCGACGGTATCATCGGCAACTACGTGCACGGCAACGAGCCCGCCCACCACGCCGCCTACCTCTACAACTGGACCGACCAGCCCTGGAAAACCCAGCAGCGGGTGCGCCAGATTCTGCCTAAAATGTACCGCCCCACCCCCGACGGCCTCGGCGGCAACGACGACTGCGGCCAGATGAGCGCCTGGTACGTCTTCTCGGCCTTGGGCTTCTACCCCGTCGCGCCCGCCTCGCCCGAGTACGCCCTGGGCAGCCCCGCCATCCACGGAGCCACGCTCCGGCTGGAGAATGGCAAAACCTTCCGCATCCGGGTCAAAAACCAAAGCGCTAAAAACGTCTACGTCAAGGAAGCCCGCCTCAACGGGAAGCTGCTGACGCGGCCGTTTTTGAGCCACCAGGCTATCGTGGATGGGGGGGAGTTGGTGTTTACGATGGCGGGGAAACCGTGAGGAAGTAAAATATATTTGTAACCGTTTTTTTTCTTACTATGAATAATATCTGGCATTTTCTGAGAGATTTTGAGAGTAAGGAATTAATAAAGAGGTACGTAAAGAATAGATTTGAATATAGTATTAACACATCAAAAGCTCACGAAATAGCTTCTGCCTTTGCACAGGCAAGGGAGTATTTCGTTTCTTATGAAAAAGCAGATATTTCTGTAAAGCCTTTACTTCAATACTATGGTGTCATTGCCCTAAGTAGAGGACTTGTGCTGATTCTGAATAAAGATTCAAGAGAAAATAATATAGTGCCATCACATGGATTAAAGATAAAAAATTGGAACGAAGTTTCTCATTCAGGTAAATTAGAAGATATTGTACTTAAAACATCGAAGGGCACATTTATTGAATTGATTCATGCAACAAATAACTTGTCATATTTTAGAGTTGGTAGTAGTGGAATAGGGTGGAAGATTAAATATGGTATTCCTGAAAATGAAATTGAGGTTCTGTTGAAGGACATCATCTATTGTTTTCCTGACCTCAGTCAATCAATTGATACTTGGTTAGATATTAGTATTCCATCTATTCAATTTGAAAAATCTAAATCAGAGGAAGGAATTGTTGAGATGGAGTTCAGGTATTGGGGAAGCAGTGATGTTATACATACTATTTTTCCTGTCGAAAAATTCGATGACCTTGATATCAAAGTCAATGAAGTAGATTCAAAAGCAGTTGTTAGATTTAAGAATAATAGGTTTATTACTATATCTCAGAAATGGGTAAGTGCCTTTCGTAATATAGGTGACCCTTATGTGAGTCCCTTATTTAAGAATGATGTTTTTATAAATGATATATCTAAGATGTATTCTATATCTTTTGTATTAGGAACTATATCGAGGTATTACCCTGCAACCTGGGGAAATATAAACAAGGGAATTGCAAATGATAGTATTTTGCCGTTTGCTATTAATATGATGGATTTTATTCAGGATAAATACCCTAGAATAGTTATGGATTTCATCAAAGCTCCTTATGAATTTGAAAAAAAATGAAATAGGATAATAAAGTACATTGTAGTTATCGTTTCACCCTCCCCCCATGAAACCCCTCCCCACCCTCGGTCCTGCTCATCACCCTTACCGCCGCCCACGCCCAAACCGGCCCCGTTAAGGTAGAAGTGCAGCGCACCACGGGCCGCTACGAGCTGCGGCGGGGCGGGCAGCCGTATTTTATCAAGGGCGCGGGCGGGGGGCAGTTTCCCGAGCGGGTGCGGGCCTACGGCGGCAACTCTCTGCGCACCTGGAGCACCCAGGGGGCCGATAAGGTGCTGGCCGAAGCCATCCAAGACATTACCGATTAACTTCTAGCCTGACGTTATGCGGTAGCCCCAGCGGGGCGGCATATCAGCAGAAAATTTGTTCCGGAGACGCGAAAAGCCCCAGCGGGGCGGCACAATGGCTTCAACCAGTTGTGTCGCCCCGCTGGGGCTTTGGTATGCATGGCTAGTATCGAGCTACCGATATGCCGCCCCGCTGGGGCTAGCGCGTAACGTCGACGCTAACTACTTCCTCCGGCAATGGCATGGTGCGCAGCAGCAGGAAGCCCAAGGTGCCGGAGATGAACGAGGCGGTGAGGATGGCCAGCTTGGCTACTGGTTCGCCGGCAGAATGCTCGCCCAGGGCCAGTAGCGTGATAAACAGCGACATGGTGAAGCCGATGCCGCCCAGCAGGCCCGCGCCCCAGATGTGCCGCCACGTAACGCCGGCCGGCAGCGAGGCCCAGCCCAGCCGGATGCTCAGCCAGCTCATCGCCCCAATGCCCAGCGGCTTGCCTACCGTGAGGCCCAGAATAATGCCCAGGCCCAGCGGCGTGAGCAGCTCGCGGAATACGGAGGCGTCGATGGGCAGGCTGGTATTGGCGAAGGCAAACAGCGGGATGATGACGAAGGCCACCACCGAGTGCAGCCGCTGCTCCAGCTTCTGAGCCGGCGAGCTGATGTCGTCGGAAAGGTATTCCAATTCCTCACTAATAATGCGCGGGTTGGCATCGGCACCATGTACTTCGTCCTGCAGCATACTCAGGCGGCTGTTGAGCATGAGCAACAGATCGGGCTTGGCCAGCCCGATGCGCGAAGGAATGGTGAGGGCCAGCATTACGCCGGCCAGCGTGGCGTGCACCCCCGACTCATGCATGAAAAACCACAACAGCACGCCCAGCGGCAGATACACCACCAGGCTGCGGATGCCGAGAAAGTTCAGGTTCATCAGCAGTGCCCACACGCCCAGTGCCAGGTACAGGTAGTTGAGGTGCAGGTTGGTGGTGTAGTAGCCGGCAATTACCAGCACGGCGCCCAGGTCGTCGACAATGGCCAGGGCCGTGAGAAATATTTTGAGCCCCAGCGGCACGCGCGGTCCCAGCAGCTGCAGCACGGCCAGCGCAAAGGCAATGTCGGTGGCCATCGGAATGCCCCAGGCATTGGCGGCGGGTTGGCCCCGGTTGATGAGGAAATACACCAGTGCCGGCACTATCATGCCGCCAATGGCCGCCGCAATGGGCAGCGTAGCCTGCCGCCGGTCCGAAAGCTCGCCCTCCAGCAACTCCCGCTTGATTTCGAGGCCCACGATGAGGAAGAAGATGCTCATCAGCCCGTCGTTGATCCAGTGCAGCAAGCTCAGGTCGAGGCCGTAGCCGTTGAGCGAGAAGTTCAGGTGCTTGTCCCAGAGACCCGGGAAAAGCTGGGCCGGCCCCCAGTTGATGTTAGCCAGTATCAGGGCCAGCACGGCACTCACCATCAGCATGATGCCACCGGCCGCTTCGCGCCGAAAAAATTCGGCAAAGGGGCGCACCAGCGGACGAACGATTTTAGATACAGCCATAGAAACCAGCAGAGGAGAAATACATGGCGCCGGAAGCAGAAAAGCATCGCGGGCCCGTAATAGGAGGGTAGGGCGCAGTTACTGTGTCCTGGGTGCCACCGCCAAAGATACGAGTCTCGCCATAGCCGGCCGCCACAAAGCCACCTCCTACAGGCTTTCCAGCAGCTCGTCGAAGGTGCGCAGTAGTTCGGTGCGGGCCTCGGCGGGCTCGGCTGCCAGGCGCTGCTCGAATACCTCCCGGGCCGTGAAATCGTGCAGGCTGCGGGTGAGGCTGGCGGCGCTTTCGTCGTCGGCGGCGGCCGTGCCCAGCTGGCGCAGGGTTAGCAGGCGCAGGTGGCGCCGGGCCAGCACCACCAGCTGCTGCCGGTCGAGGGCCTCAATTACCTTCAGGAGCGCCTCCGCTACTTCCAGTTGGCTCAGCTCCGAGTGTACCTGCACATCGGCCCAGGCGGGCAGCGCGTAGCCGGCGTTGTCGTAGGCTTCGAGGGCGGCGGCAACTTCTTCCAGGGTGCCATGAAACCGCACCAGGCGCCGTGCTCCCGGCACTACAAGGCTCCGCAGCTCCGCCAGTTTGCCGGCCGCGAAGTTCACCAGCAGTACCTCCTTGCCCTGATCAACTTCCGAAAACGACAGCGCAATGGGCGAGCCCGAATAGCGGATATGCTCCCGCCCGCCCACGCGCTGGGGCCGGTGCAGGTGGCCCAGCGCCACGTAATCGAAAATGGCCGGGAAATGGTCGGCCGTTACCTGGCCCAGGTTGCCCACATGAATGGTGCGCTCCGAATCGGAGGGAGCGGCCCCGGCGGCGTACAGGTGGCCGGTGGCCAGTACGGGCAGCCCCAGTGCCTTCAGCTGCCACACCTGCTCCACCTCGGCCACGCGGGCGTAATGGTCGGCGAGGCCCTGTTTGATGCGGGCCTCGCGCTCCTCGGCACTCTCGCCCGGCACAGAAAGGCGCACGTCCCGGTCGCGCAGAAACGGCACGGCGCACACCACCAGCCCGGGCCGGCCGCTGGCATCATCGAGCACCAAAATCTGCTCCTCGAAGCACTCGGGCACGCAGCCCACCACGTGCACCCGCAAATGGCGCAGCAGCCGGGCCGGGGCATTCAGGGTGGCCGGCGAGTCGTGGTTGCCGCCCACTACTACCACGTCGCGGCAGCCGGTCTGGCGCAGCTTCAGCAGGAAATCGTAGTACAGCTCCAGGGCCTGGTTGGAAGGCGAGCCGGTATCGAAAATGTCGCCGGCTACCACCAGCACCTCAACCTGCTCGGCCTGAATTGTGGCCACCAGCCAGTTGAGGAAGTGACGATGCTCCTCGGTCCGCTCGTGTCCCTGAATAAACCGCTGGCCCAGGTGCCAGTCGGCGGTATGAAGAATGCGCATGACTACGAAGGTACTCCGGCACCCGCACAAACCCGGCGTATCTGGCCCACGAGCCGACCCGCCGGGTTTGTGCGGGTGCCGTTACGCGCTACTGCTGCCAGAGGGTACGCTGGAGTTCGGCCTTCTCAAAAGATTCCCCATTGACTTGATTGATACCCGCAAGACCACCCAACATACCAATCCGCTGGCAGTTGGCATCAAGCACGTCCGCCGATGCGTCGGCCAAACAATTACCCATATCGAAGACATATACCAGCCGCTCTTGGAAGCGGTATTCCTTTACGCTGGCGCCTATCGTAGGCGTGCTGGTTTTGCAGGAGCTGCCCTTGGCGAATTGCTGCACCTTCTCCGTGATACAGCTGCTGCTGCCAGGCTCTACAGATTCTTGGGTGTCGTCGCAGGAGCCCAGACCGAGCGTGCCTAAGGTCAGTAATAGTAAAAAACGTTTCATGGTATGGGTATAAAAAGGAAGAGTATCAGAGCCAATGCGACTCTGATACTCAGATACTCTACCATGAAGAAAGGTTGCAGAGTTGCGCCCCAGAATTTATGCGGACTGCGGCCGAAACGAGGTAACGGCCTCACTTAAATCGTACACGGCCACGCCCGGTAAAGCAGCCTGCACAATGCTGGCGCCGGCCGCCGAGCGGTAGCCGCCGGCACAGTGTACTAGTACGGGTTTACCAGTCGGAATCTCGGCGGTTCGTTCGCGCAACTCGGGTAGCGGAATATTCAGGGCCCCGGCAAACAGTGGCTCTTTGGCCTCCGAGCGGTTGCGAATATCGACGATGGTAAACTCCTCGGGGTGCTGGCGTACGCGCTCCACGTCGGGCGTAGAGTTGCTTACGGGTAGCTCGCGGGGCGTGAGCAGGGCGCCTTTGATGTTGGTTTCGTAGCCGATTTTGGCCGCCTTGCGGATAATGGTGTCGAGGGCAATCTGCGAGTCGGCCAGCAGGTAAAACGGCTCGTCAGGACCCACAATCGAACCCAGCCAGGTTTCAAACTTGCCCCCGTCCATCAGGTTAAGCGCCCCGGGCAGGTGGCCGGTGCGGAACTCCTCGGCCGGCCGGGTATCGATCAGCAGCACGTTGGGCTCCATTTCGTCGTCCGAGCGCAGGCGCGGTACCGTCCGAATGCTGTCTTCGAAAGGCGCGGCACCCTGCTTGTTCAGCAGCACATTGTGGCCGAAGTATTTAGGCATGAAGGGCTGGTCTTCGAGCAGAACCTTCACGAAATCCTCCTGGCTCATGGTTTGGAGGGCATAGTTGGTCTTGATTTCCCTGCCAATCGTGCTGTCGAGGTCGGGGCTGGTGGTTTTGCCGCACAGCGAGCCGGGCCCGTGGGCCGGGTACACCCGGGTCGAGGCGGGCAGCGTCATCAGCTTCTGGCGGGTGCTCTGGTAGAGCTGGGCCGCCAGCGACTCGCGGCTGTGCCCGCCCACGGCGTCGGACTCGCGCAAATCGGGCCGGCCCACGTCGCCCACAAACAGCGTGTCGCCGGTGAACACGGCCCGGGTCTGGGCCAGCTCATCCATCAGCAGCACACTAATAGAGTCGGGCGAGTGGCCGGGCGTGTTCAGGGCGTGCAGCTCGACGCTGCCCACTGCAATGCGTTGGCCGTCGTCGAAGCCCTGGTGGGAGTAGCTGACCTGGGCCAGCTGGCTGACGTAGATGGGGGCACCGGTTTCTTCCGCTATTTCGAGGTGCGAACTAACAAAATCGGCGTGCGGATGGGTTTCAATAATGGCCACGATGCGGGCCTCGTGCTCGTCGGCGAAGTCGTAGTAGGGCTGCGGGTCGCGGGCCGGGTCGATGAGGGCAATCTGGCCTTCGCTGCGGATGGCGTAGCTCGCGTGGGCCAGGCCTTTATCGTAAAACTGCTGAATTTGTACCGAGCCGGTACTACTGGGCAGAGGACTCATGGGGTGTTGGGTGTGGTGAAACGTGCCCCGGGCCGTCGGGCGGCCATCGGAAAGGAGGCATACTTTCAAATATACGCAAGCCAACTACTCCGCGCCGCAAAAGTTGCTGCCCCGGCGGCCCGGCCCACTGCTAAGCAACGGGTTGTAGCCCCCAAAAAAAAGCCACGAACCAAGTGGTTCGGGGCTTTCTCAGAAGAAGGCCGAAAGCGGCAAAGACTACCCTTTGGTCTTCATTTTCATTTTGCGGCTGCCCTGGTTGTCGGCGCGCTCCTCGCGGCGCTGGCTGTATTGAGTGTACTGGTCGGCCGTGAGGATGCCCTTGAGCTGGGTATCGTACTTGTCGCGCATGGTTTGCATGGTCTGGCGCATGGCCGTCCGGTCGCCGCCGGCTTGCATCTGGCCGCGCATGGTGGTCATTTCTTCGCGGCGGGCCTTTTCCATCGTCACAACCTGGGTGCGCTGGTCGGCCGAAAGGCTGAGCTGCTTGGTAAGGCGGTCGGCCTGCTGTTCGGGCGTAGCCTGCTCCATGCGGCCGTTGGCAGCCGGCGGTCTGGCGTTGGTAGTCTGAGCAGTGGCCGTACCGGCGGTCAGGGCTGCGGCGGCTAGTATGATGAGCAACTTTTTCATATTGGAAGGGTCTGTGAACTTGGTTTACGGCCGATAGACGCCGGCCCAGCAAGGAGGTTTAATCGGGGGTGATTTTTTGCCCGTTTGGTCCGGTTTGGGCCTTGCAAAACGGATTATCACCTATATTGGGCCACCCGAACGGGCTTTTGGGCTCTGTTGTAACTTCTTCTCACCTTTTCATTTCCTTAATTCCCCTTCTTCTATGGCAGACATTTTCGCCAGAAAATCGCTCGATAAACTCATGAATGAGGCCGACGAGGGCGAAGGCGGCGGGCTGAACCGGACCCTAACGGCGACCAACCTTACCCTGCTCGGGGTGGGAGCCATTATCGGAGCCGGTATTTTCGTGCTCACGGGTACCGCGGCGGCCAACGCGGCCGGCCCGGCCATCGTCCTCTCCTTTATTATCGCCGGTCTGGGTTGCCTGTTTGCGGGCCTATGCTACGCCGAGTTCGCCTCCATGATTCCGATTGCCGGCTCGGCCTACACCTACGGCTATGCCACGCTGGGCGAGTTCGTGGCCTGGATTATCGGTTGGGACCTGATTCTGGAATACCTGTTCGGCGCCGCCACGGTGGCCGTGGGCTGGAGCGGAAACGTGGTCAGCATCCTGCATAAATCGGGCATCGACCTACCCGCGGCTATTGCCAGCGCCCCCGTGAGCTACGACGGCGGCGAGTTTGCCCTGACCGGCGCCGTCATCAACCTGCCCGCCGTGCTGCTGATTGGCGTCATGACGACGCTGCTCGTTATCGGTATTCAGGAGTCGGCCCGCTTCAACAACGTCATCGTGTTCATCAAAGTAGCCATTGTGCTGCTCGTTATTGGCTTCGGCTTCAAATACGTGAACACGGCCAACTGGGAGCCCTTTATCCCACAGGTCGAAATTCTGCCCGACGGCAGTTCGCGCTACGGCTGGCAGGGTATTGTGCGCGGCGCGGCCGTGGTATTCTTCTCCTACATCGGTTTCGATGCCGTGAGTACCGCCGCCCAGGAGGCTAAAAACCCCCAGCGCGATATGCCCATCGGTATGCTACTCTCGCTGGCTATCTGTACGCTGCTTTACGTGCTGATGGCGCTGGTGCTCACCGGCCTCACCTCGTACAAAAACCTCAACGTACCCGATCCGGTACTTGTGGCCCTGGCTGCTGCCGGCCCCGCCCTCAAGTGGCTGTATTTCTTCACCGGCATCGGGGCCATTGCCGGCCTCGCCTCGGTAGTGCTCGTGATGCTGATGGGGCAGCCCCGCATTTTCTTCGCCATGTCGCGCGACGGACTGTTGCCGGCCATCTTCGGCAAAGTGCACCCCAAGTTCCAGACGCCCTACGTGACCACCATCTTCACGGGGATAGTTGCCGCCATCGTGGCCGGCATTCTGCCCGTGGGCCTGCTGGGTGAGTTGGTGAGCATCGGGACGTTGTTTGCCTTTATCATTGTGTGCGCCGGCGTTATCGTCATGCGTCGCCGCGACCCCGATGTGGTACGGCCTTTCAAAACACCCTTCGTACCGACTGTGCCCATCCTGGGTATCCTCATCTGTGGCTACATGATGTTCAACCTGCCCTGGGACACCTGGTTGCGCCTCATCATCTGGATGGCCATCGGCGTGGCTATCTACTACTTCTACGGCCGTCACAACAGTAAGCTCAACCGCGAACGGGAGGCCGAAGGAATCAGTGGATAAAAACGATTAGTGGTCAGTGAACCGCCAATTGTAACAGCGTAAGTGAAGGACCTTATCCGGTTAGAACGACAATCGTCATCACGATGCGTTTTAGCCAGATAAGGTCCTTCGCTTTGTCCGGAATAGCGTTATTCACTATTCACTTCGCCTCCGATACTTCGCTTTTCAGCTTGAGCACTTTGTCGCCGTTTTCCTGCACAATAAGGTAGGCGGGGTTGTTGGGGGTGCCGTGGCGCGTGATTTCGGAACCCTTCAGCTTACGGATGATTGTTTCCTTGTGGGTTTCCTCAATTTTGCCGGTGGCCGTGCCAGTGCCGTACTTCCAGCTTACTTGGGTGCCTTTGCGCATGGGTGAAAGGGAATTGAATCGGGTGAGAAAAAGATGAAAAGGAGCAGACCATGGTTCTACTGCTAATGCCCGGGTTGCGTTGCCGCCGAGCCGGTCCGCCGCGGTTGGCCCCGCCCAGGTTTACGTATCTTTCCTGTCAGATAGGCTTTGTGGATGATTCTGAGGTAGATTTTATCGTGTTTCTATGCCTGCTTCATCCGTACCCGATACTAGTATTGACTTGCTGCTGGTGGATGACCACCCCATGATAGTGGAAGGTATCCGTCAGATGTTGTTGCCCGAAACCGACCTGCGGGTGGTAGCCCAGGCCAACAGCGGGAAGCAGGCGCTGGAACTACTGGCTACCCACCCCGGCCTTGACGTTGTACTGCTCGATCTGAGCATGCCCGGTATGAGCGGTGTGGAGCTGGCCTGCGCCATCCGCGACAACTGGCCGGCAATACGGGTGCTGGCCCTGAGCATGTTTCACGACCACGCCACTGTGGCTGAAGTGCTGGAAGCCGGCGGGGCCGGCTACGTGCTGAAAACGGCCAGCCGCGCCGAACTGAGTCTGGCTATCCGGCAGGTGGCTGCCGGCCGCACTTACTTTAGCCAGGATGTGGCCGATACGCTGCTGCAGAACCGGCAGATTACGAGTAGCCTAGAGGCGGCCGACCAGCCGGCCATTACCCGGCGCGAGCGGGAAATTCTGCAGCTCATTGCCCGCGAGCACTCCAACCTGGAAATTGCTGAGGCCCTGTTTATCAGCGAGCGAACCGTGGAAACTCACCGGCGCAACCTGCTGGCAAAAACCAAATGCAAGTCAATGGTAGGCCTGATTCAATACGCCATTCGCCACAACCTGCTTTCGTAGCGGCCAAACTGCCCGCAACCTAGCTCTGCTCCGCGGCTGTATAACTTCTCAGTGGAAGTTGTACAGCCGCGGAGCAGGGCTTTGCTATGAATAACAGCGTTAGATGAATGGCATTGCTGGCAGGTAGGTAGCGGTAGCAACCTACCTGCGCCCGACTTTGGGACAGAGAGGGAGTAGAGAAAACCGGGTAGGTACGACACTTACCCTACGTGCTACCACGTATTTTTTGATATAATGACGGGTTAGTTTAGATTTTACCAATAAAAAATATACCTTAGCATCATTCAATTGAATAAGGCTATTGTCATGTTTGGCGAATGTCTTACCATAACCGCTACCTGCAGGCGGGGGTATTCCCAACCCGACGAAAACAACCCCAAGCAACCTTCCCCTCATTCCAAATGCCAGCCGCTATGTCGTCGAAAATTCTCTCCTTCATCTGCCACGTACCTACCATGAGTGCCGGTGCGCATTCCGCTGCCACCGCCACTTCCAGCCGCAAAGCCGCTCCGCGCAAAGCCGAAACTCCGAAGGCCGGCGGACATTTCGCGGCTATTTATGAGAACGAACGGTTTGTGCGCTTCAAGTACATGCACAACAACTAAAACCAGTCTGTATCAAGCCTGCTGACTCCGCTTCGAGGCGTCCAGCCAGGCAAACCGGCACCGCGTTTCCACCAGGAGGCGCGGTGTTGTGCTATTGGAGGTGCAGGGGAGCAGCCCGGCAATTGGGCTAACTTGCGCCCTCGTTCATCGTTTCGTGTGCATGATTCAGCTTCTGCTTCGCCGGACCGCCTGGCTACTTCTTTCGTTTGTCCTGTTATCCGCCACTGCCCAGGCCCAGCCGGGCAGCCCGCTATTGCCCGATGCCTTGGCCTGGTACGGCGTGGTGGCGCGCAGTAGCGGCCGTTCGCTCGATATCACAAACGCCTCGGCCGAAGCCGGTGCGGCCGCCGTGCAGTGGGAGTTCACCCACGCCGACAGCCAGCAGTGGCGCTTTGTGCCGGCCGCCGCGGGCAGCGAGTTCTTCCGGATTGTGGTTCGCCATACCGGCCAGTGCCTCACCCTCACCAGCCCCGACGAAAACGCGCCCCTCACGCAGCGCCCCTGGGACGGCAGCTTTTACCAGCAGTGGAAATTGGTGCCCTCGGGGCCGCTGGGTAGTTTTATGCTCATCAGCCGGGGCAATGATAAGTGCGCCTCGCTGGCGGCCGCCGACAAGTTCAACGGTACGCCCGTTGTGGGCCAGAAGCCCCAGAACCGCGCCTCGCAGCAGTGGAAGCTGTTTAAGCTGCGCCTGAACGTAGACCCTTCGCTGCCTGGTTTCGGGGTGCCCGAGCCGCTGCTGAGCCTGAACACGCCCGCCGGCAACGAGCTGCAGCCCGTAGTGTCGCCTGATGGCAACACGCTGTATTTCAGCCGCACCCGCTACGCCGGCAACACCGAAGGCGTCACCGAATCGGGCGACATCTGGGTGAGTACCTCGGCCAATAATGGTCGCACCTGGGCCCCAGCTACCCGCTTCGATGTGCTTAATACCAGCCAGCACAACGGCGTCATGAGCTTGGTCGAAGATGGCAAGGCCCTGATTGTACGAGGTAGTTATGGGCGCGACGGCTCGTTTCAGGATGCGGGCCTGAGCAGAGTGCCACGCAGCATATCGGCCAAAAAGAACCGCCCCCAGGAGGTAGGAGTGGCCAACTATTACACCGCCGGCGCGGCCACGGGCTTTTTCATGAGCCCCGACGAGCAGATATTGTTGTTGAGCTTGGAACGGAGCGACTCGGAGGGAGCCAACGACTTGTACGTGAGCCGGCCCACGCCCAGCGGCCTTTGGACCCAGCCGCTCAATCTGGGCGCCGTTGTCAACTCGCCGGGCTTCGACTTTGCGCCTTGGCTGTCCAATGATGGTAAAACACTCTACTTCAGCTCTTACGGGCATGCCGGCTACGGTGGTTCCGATATTTTCGTGAGCACCCGCCTCGATGATTCCTGGACCAACTGGACCGAACCGCGTAACTTAGGCTACCCCATCAACGGGCCCGGGTTTAATGCCTACCTGAGTTTGTCGGCCGATGAGAAGCAGGCCTTTTTCTCTTCCACGGCCTCTGCCAACGGCCCCGCCGACCTGTTTCGCACCGCCACCGGCGCCAAGCCAGCGGCCCCCGATACAGTGGCCGCCCCGCCGGTTGCCGTAGTAACGCCTACCCAGGCCACGCCCCGGACCTTGCTCACCGGCCGCACGCTCGATGCCAAAACCAGCAAAGCCCTGGCCACCCAGGTGCAGGTAAACCGCCTGGGCAACGACCTGCTGTTCAATGCTACGGCCCGCACCGATGTGGCTCTCGGGGCCTTCCAGATGACGCTGCCACCCGGCCGCTACCGCATCCAGGCTACCCGCGTAGGTTACCTTACGGCCACCGACACTATCACAATGACCGGTTCGCGCACTGTAGAGCTTACCCTGGTGCCGGCCGCCGTAGGCTCCAGCCTGGAGCTGCCCACGCTCATCTTCGCGCAGGGCAAGTACACGCTGCTGCCGGCCTCCTACACCGAACTTAACCGTCTGGCCCGCACCCTCGAGGACAACCCCATGGTGAACATCCGTCTGGAGGGCCACACCGATAACCAGGGTGCGGCCAACCTCAACGTGAAGCTGTCGGAAGAGCGCGTGAACGAGGTGAAACGCTACCTCGTGAGCCGGGGCGTGGCCGAGCGGCGCATCAGCACGATAGGTCTCGGTGGCAGCCGGCCCCGGGCCTCCAATGCCCAGGAAAACACGCGTAAGCTCAACCGCCGCGTCGAGTTTACCATCGTAAAGTAGGCCCTGAACGTGCATGGCTCGGCGTGCTTAGCTATAGCCATGTACGCCGAGCCATTACTGTTACAGCGCACCGTGGGGGCGGCCGTTGGTGAGAACCGGTGGTTGCGGCTGCTGCTACCCTAGCTTTTCTGCACCGCCGCCAGGCCCTGTCGCCCCCGGTGCGGGTGCAACGTTTCCAGCTGCCTGCTATTGATGGCCGGCCGGCTGGTTTTTTGGGGACAGCCTGGTTTTACGAGCCAGCTGTTCGTGACGGCCTTGGTAGAAGACATGGCCAGCGCAGTGCCCAATGAGAAAGTGCTGGGGGCGTTTGCGGGTTACCGCCCGATAAGGCTCCGGCGGTGAAGGCCTGACGGCCGACCCTACCGGGGCAAAGTGGAAAGCGTGCCCGTGCGCCGGCAGCTGGCCCCCGGCCGCTTCGAGTTGCTGCTGGTAGCCGACGACGACGCAGGCGGCTCGACGGCAGTGCTGGCGGAATCTGAGGGCTAACTCTATCAGGCAGAAAAGAAGTACAGGTTGGGTTTTCGAGCTACAGAATACCCCACGCACTACCTTCCTATACAGTCGATAAAAACGCAGGCTGACAGTTAACAACTAAAATGTAACAGCCTGTCATTAGGGGGAATTATCAGGCTGGCCAGGGTGTTTTCGGGGGGTAGTATTCCACCATTTCTTCCCCGATTTCTATGCTGCTTTTGCCCACCCGTTTTATGTATCCTGTGAGTGCCGTGCAGCTGCAGGAGCGGCATGGGTTGCTGCCCGCCGAATTTCTGCCCGTCATCGAGCAACTGCGGCCTTTCCTCGAAAAAGAGCAGGCCTACGGCGAAGTCTGCACCACCACGGCTGAGTCGGCCAAAGGGCGGACGCTGTTGGTTTCCTACCGCAAAAGCTATGCGGCCGAGCAGGGCTTCGTGGTCGAGATTCTGGATATCGAAGTAGTTGCCCCGCTGGCCCGTGCGGCGTAGCTACGGCCGCCATCAACCATCTAATTGCAAGCGCCCGCTCCTTTCGGAAAGCGGGCGCTTGCAGTTGAACCACGCCGCTGTCGGTCTGACAGCTGTCAGCTACTAGCCTAAAATTCAGGAGTTGCGCCGCCAGATGAAGCCATCAAGCACGTAGTGGGTAGCTTGCGGGAGGGCCAGCAGGGGCAGCAGCAGCGCCAGGGCCGCAGAATCGGAGAGGGCGGGCAAGTGCTGAAACCAGCCGAACACAGCCGGGTGCTCCTGCCATATCAGCCCGTCCCAGAGGCCTTCTTCCAGCAGTGCCAGTCCGAAGAGGCTACCCAAAAATAGTAATACGCCATAGCGGCCCTGCCACCAGTTGCGGGTATTACGAGAAGCTGATGGCGAGGACGGCGGCTGACTGCTGGTCCAGACCAAGGCCACGTATGGAATGCCGTGCGCCACTACGTTGAGCAAGGTGAACACCAAGTCGGCATTGAACACTACGATGCCCACGTACCAGGAAGCTGCCGTGCCCAGCAGCAGCAGGTTGCGCGGCCAGTTCAGCTGACGTGTAGCGTACCATTGCCGCGCCTCTTTCAGCAGATATGTTCCCAGCAGCCCGACGTACAACGCCCCCAGCACCAGCCGCCCCGCCGGCCAGTCGTACTGCACGAAGTCGCCCGCCACGAACCAATTGAAATTGCGCGGCCGCGACAGATGCCACCACAGCAGCGGGTAGAGCGTGGCCGCGTAAACCAAAATAGTGTCGAGGTGCCGAGCGGCGGCGGCCGGCTCAAAACGGCTGTAGAGGCGCAGGAAACCATATTGCTGCCGCACGAAGTGGAATACGGCCGCGTAAGCCAGTATTCGCCAGAACCACAGGCCGCCGCCCAGCGCATACACGCCCACTCCGGCAATGTAGCAGCCCAGCGGCACGACCCAGAGCAGCGTCCGGAACCGCTGCCGCCGTGCGGTATCAAAGTAGGTGCGAAACAGGGTGCTGTAGACGTGCGCCACATCGATGAGCACCACCAGCGCCACCCAGGCCCACAGTGGCAGCTGGCCGGAATGGCGCAAAACCGGGGGCAGGGCCGCCACCACGATTAGGGCCAGAAACGGTGACCCCAGAATCCAGAGCCCATCGAAGCCCGCCGAGCGAATCCAGGGCTGGCCAGCAGCGCGGTGCGTTGGCGGCGCGGCAACGAAGCCAGCAGTAGAAGCAGTGGGGGCAACAGGCATCATAGGAGCCGAAAATACAAAAGAGCTTTTCTTAGATAGCACGTACGCAAAAGCGGGCCGTTGGCCTTGTAGCACGAAGCGGGCGCTACGCACTACAAGGCCAACGGCACAGCTCACGAAACACCTGCGCCCCTGGCCGCCAGTACCTGCCGCGCCGCCCGTTGGCCCTGGTAAAACCCTTCCTCAAAAATGGAGATGCCGCTCAGGTCGGTATGGGCGAAGAAGAGCTGGTTTTGCCAGGGCTGGGCGGCGGCGGCACGGGCCGCGCCCCACACAAAACCGGGCGTGGGCGCCACCATGCCGTGGCCCCACACCCATACATCGGCGCGCAAAACCTGGGTTGTGAGGCCCGGGTGGGCGGTTTCCAGCTCGGCCAGGGCCTGGCGCACCCAGTCGTCGTAGCTGGTTTGGTAGGCCTGCCGCCGGGCAGCGTCCGGGCTGACGGCCGATAGTGGCCGGTACCAGGTAACCACCCGCGGGCCGGCATCGGTCAGGCTCAAGCCCTGATGGCCGGCATCCACGTAGCCCACCGAATCGGTGCCGTAGAGTACATTGTCCCAGCTCAGGGGCTGGCCGGGGCCTTGCGGCAGGCCTTCCACGGTGAGGTTGACGACCACCCAGGGCGCGCGATGAACGGGCAACGGGCGGCGGGCGGCGGCGGGCAGCCCGGCCAATAGCCGCTCGGTTATAAAGAGCGGCGTGGCCATAATTACCTGCCGGGCCGTTACGCGAATGGTCTGGCGAGCCGCCACGTCGTAGCAGTCTACGGCCAGGCCGGTGGGCGTTTGATGCAGGGCGAAGGCCACCGTATCGGTCCGGATGGCGGAGTGGGCCTGCTGGCGTAGCTGCTCCACCAGAAAGCCGTTGCCCGCGGGCCAGGTCAGCACGTCGGCGCCGTTGGCGTTGTGGGCGCGGCCCTTGCGGCCGGCAAAGTAGTGCAGCCCCGCCCAGGCCGATACCTGGGCGGCAGTGGCCCCGTAGTCGTCGCGGCAGCTGTAGTCGAGGTACCAGCGCAGGTGCGGGCTGGTGAAGCCCTGCTCGTCGAGCCAATTGGCAAACGGCTGGCTGTCGAGGTGGCGGAACTGCTCGTCGCGGGAAGATTCCTCCACCGGAATCCGGAAGGCGTCGCGCCCATCGGAGCCCACGGTCTGACGCAGTTCGTCAATCAGCGTAAAGAAACGGGCTATCTGGGCTTTTTCGGCCGCTGGCACGCCCAGCTCGGGAACCAGCCCGTTCTGCCAGTGGCCCTGCAGAAAAAGGCGTTCCTCGGGGTCGTGGCAGAGGTAATACTCGTTGTAGACAGGCAGGCCCGAAGCCGCATCGGTGCCGGTAAGTACGCCCGCTTCGCGCAGAAACGCCAGCAGCTCGTGGTTGCGTGGGTCGGGCACGGGCAGGTAGTGGGCGCCCCAGGGGTAGGCCGACACGGCGTTGCGGCCGGCCCGGGAGTTGCCGCCGGGCTGCTCGTCCAGCTCCACCAGCAGCACCTGTTCGGGCCGCAGCCCCTGGCGCTCCAGCTCCCGGCGGGCCGTCAGGCCGGCCACCCCACCGCCCACAATCAGCACGTCTACCACCTCGGTGCGAGTGGGGGCAGGTAGCTGGGCCGGGTCGCGTAGCAGGTGGCCGGTGGTGTGGTTGGCCCCGTGCATACTCCCGCGAATATGGCTGCGGCTGGAACCCGGCGCGCAGGAATGCAGGCCCGCCAGCGGGGCCAGCAGCAGCCCCGCGCCTCCCAGGGCCGCACGTTGCAGAAAATGACGGCGGGAGGAGGGCATGGGGTGGGGTAGTGGCTCAAGGATTTGGTAGAACGATTAACAGAACGGGGTCATGCTGAGCAAAGGCGCAGCCGTAGTCGAAGTATCTCTACTGCAATGGTAACCAAATAGCAGAGTTAGTATTGCAGTAGAGATGGTTCGACTACGGCTCCGCCTTTGCTCAGCATGCCCCCGTTCTGTTATCAGTTCTCCCCAACACCCTAATGCGCATACGGCCCCCAATCCTCCTCGAAATACCGGACCAAGGCCTGGTTGTTGAGCTGGTTGACGTCGGTGGGCACTTCGTTCATATCAGGGGGGAAGAAGCGCATGTCGCGGATGGTGGCGGGCGTAACGTAGCGCAGGCCGGGGGGCAAAGGGCCGGCATCGGGGCGCCAGTGACGGTTGCGGCCCGCTAGGATGAAGCCCCATTCGCCGAACGAAGGTACGTAGGCATGGTAGGGCAGGGTGGTGAAACCGGCGGCTTCCAGCGTGTGCGCCACGCACCAGAACGAGCGGCGGGCCACGTAGGGCGAGGTGCTTTGCACCACCGCCCAGCCGCCGGGGGCCAGCCGCTGCTCCAGGGCCCGGTAAAAGGCCACCGAGTACAGCTTGCCAATGGAGTAGTTGCCCGGGTCGGGAAAATCGACGATGATGCAGTCGTAGCGGCTGGTATCCTGGCGCACCCACTGGTAGGCATCGGCGTTGGTTACGCGCACTTTGGGGTTGAGCAGGGCGCGCTGGTTGAGTTCGAGCAACATCTGGTTGTGCTGAAACAGGTGGGTCATGCCCGCATCGAGGTCTACGAGGTCGATGTGCTGCAGCTGAGGATATTTGAGCAGC
The DNA here is from genome assembly GCF_900107135.1 of Hymenobacter psychrophilus. Lineage (GTDB taxonomy): Bacteria > Bacteroidota > Bacteroidia > Cytophagales > Hymenobacteraceae > Hymenobacter > Hymenobacter psychrophilus. The sequence continues at coordinate 104,533 of NZ_FNOV01000005.1, read as the reverse complement.
TCGCGCACTGCCAGGCCGTCGCCGCCGCCCAGCACCAGCACCCGGCGGGCCTGGGGCAGCGCCTGCATGGCCGGGTGCACCAGGGCCTCGTGGTAGCGGTACTCGTCGGCCGAGCTGAACTGCAGGTTGCCGTTGAGAAACAGGCGAAGCTCGCGCTGATTTTTGGTGAGCACCAGCCGCTGGTAGGGCGTGGTTTTGGTGTAAATCACCTGGTCCTGAAACGCCAGCCCTTCGGTGTAGGCCTGCAGCCGTTCGGCGTAGCCAAAGGCCACGGTCAGGGCCAGCAGCGAGGCCACCAGCGCCCCGCCCAAGGTGCGCCGGAAGGGCCGGGTTTCGGGAAAGCGGTACAGCGCCACCCCGGCCACCACTACGTTTAGGGCCCCGCACAGCAGTGAGGTGCGGATGAGCCCCAGCTGCGGCACCAGCACCAGCGGAAACACCAGCGACGCCAGCAGCGCCCCGATATAATCGAAGGTGAACACCCGCGACACTAGGTCCTTGAACTCGAAGCGGTTTTCCAGAATCCGCATCAGCAGCGGAATCTCCAACCCCACCAGAATGCCCGTGAGGCCCACCAGCCCATACAAAATCAGGCGGAAGGAGCTAACGTGCTCGAACAGCAGAAACAGCAGCGGGGCCGAAAAACCACCCACCAGCCCCACCAGAATTTCGAGCTGAATAAACCAGCGCAGCAGCGAGCCGCCTAGGTAGCGCGACAGCCACGAGCCGATGCCCATCGAGAACAGGTAGGCCCCGATGATGGTGGAGAACTGCATCACCGAGTCGCCGAGCAGGTAGGAGGCCAGGGTGCCGGCAATCAGCTCGTAAATCAGCCCGCAGGTGGCAATCACGAACACCGAGCCCAGCAGCAGCGCCGGGCGGTAGTCGGGCGGGGCAGCAGGGAGGGTAGTAGCCGCAGATGAAGGCCCGGAGGCCGTCCGCCGCACCCGCCGCACGGGTGCTTTATCCATGAATGGCCGAACTGATAATCAGGGACACGGCAATCATAAAGGCCGCTGCCATAATGGCCAGGGCCATGTTGTGCTCCTCGATAATCTCCTTCCAGAGCATGCCCGGCGTGAGTTTATCGATAACAAAAAAGCTGAGCATCAGAATACTAATGCCTATCACCGAGTACAGCACCGACGCGATGATGAGCTTGAAGTTGAGGTATTCCATTTCGGAGAAGTTAGAAGCCAGGAGTAAGGAGCCAGAACTGCACGTCACTTATGAAAGTACATTACCCGGCCGCGGGAGCTGCCGGTGCGGGCGGTGCCGTTGCGGTTGGGCTCGGCCTCGTTGTCGTCGCCGAGCAGGCGCCGGCCCGAGAGGCCGGCCCACACGAAGCCACTGTATACCAGCAAGGCAAACAGGGCGTAAAAGCGGATTTTCCAGAGGGAGCGAAACCAGTCCATGCGGCGGAGAAAAGGGCAGTTTGTCAGGGGCCGAAGTCGGAATTTTGCCAGCGGGTGTGTTCGTGCGAAGACCGGCGAAGGTAGCTATAGCCAGGGTACAGCAACAGCAGCAGTAACGCCAGGAAGGCGTTGGAGCCGGCCGTGGCCCGCGCCCGCACGGTGGCCCGGAACTGGACTTGCTCGGCCTTGCCTGGGTCGGCAAGCGGGTAGAAGTTGAGGTGGTACTGGCCGGCCGGCACCTGGTTAAGCAGCGTGTTGGCCTCCCGGTCGCCCTCCTGCCAGCTCTCCCCGTCTTCCACGCCCGAGTAGTGCTCCAGGTTGGTGGTGGCCGCGAACTGCTGGCCGGTTTGCTCGTTCACCAGCGCGTAAGGAATCTCCACCCAGCTGTTGTCTACGCCGGCCTGCAAGTCTACGGTGAGCGCGCCGGTACCGGGCACCGCAAACGAGGGCGACACCAGCATCGGCCGCTCGGGCGCGGCGGCTCCCGGGGTAGTTGGCGGAGGAGCGAAACTCACGAATTCCTGGTTGAACACGGTTTCGTTGCCCCACTTCATCAGAAAAACGTGGGTGAGCACCACCAGCAGGGCCATCAGCAGCGCCACGGTGCTCAGCAGGGGCCAGGCCGCCCCGCCCGGGGCTGGCTGGGCGGCTCCCACCCCCTGGCGGTAGGGCAGTTGGCCAGGCTCCAGCCCGAACGCCGCGGCTACCTCGGCGGGCTCCAGGTGCCGGGCCCGGTACCATTCGTCGTACTTGTTCCGTTCGCGCACCAGCATCTGCGGCGGGGCAATGTACTCCGAGATAGTCAGGCTTTCGTCGGCCAGTACGTTCCAATCGAACTCGCCCTCGGCGTACAGCACCCGGGGCTTGTAACGGTTGTAGAGCTCGAATTGCTGCTTAAGGGTAGGAATGGATTGCTCTTTATTGGGTTTGAACTCTTCGTCGGTGGGCTCAATTAGCAGCCAGTGGCCCTCAAACACGGCCAGCTGCCGGCTGGCCCCGGTGGTTTCGTGGCGCAACTGAAATTCCTCCCAGCGGTAGTCGGGGCTTTTGGCTTCGCAGCGCCACTGGTAGCCCGTAACGCGGTAGGTTTCGCCCGCCAGCCGGCCCGTGCTGCCCAGCGCCAGCGGCCGGATGTGATTCGGGTACTCCTTGAAGCGGCGTATTTTCTGGAGGGCGCGTATTTCATTGTGCGTGAAAAACGTATGGCACTCGGGGCAGCCGAAAAAGGTGCTCTGCCGGGCATCGTAGTAGCGCACCTCGTGGCCGCAGTGGGGGCAGCGCACGGCGGCCGGGGCGAAGGCAGTAACGGGCTGGCTCATCGGCGCACCTCGGTTTTATGCTGCTCAGTGGCCCCGAAAAAGGCCAGGGTGGCCGTGTACAGCGCCTGGGCCCGGTCGGCATTGTCGCGCCGGAAATTGCTCAAAAACACATCGAAGGTAGCCAGGCCGTGCTCGGGCCAGGTATGAATGCTCAGGTGCGACTCGGTGAGGGCCACAACGGCCGTGAAGCCGCCGGCCTCGAAGGCGTGGTAGGCCGCGCCCACTGCCGTCAGGCCCTGCGCGGCAATTTGCGCGTCGAAAAACGCCTGGCAGGCGTCCATATCCCGCAGGGCCGGCACCGGCGCCGTAAATGTGGCCAGAATATGCAGGCCAGGAGCGTAAGTAGTCATCACAATACGTATCCAGTCGTCCCAAACCAACGGATCGGAGCCGGCAAGATAGGTAAAGGGGCGCTAGTGAAATGGGCGTCTGATACCTGGGGGGCCTGTCGGCACAAGTGGAGCAGGTGGCGCAATCAGGACCGACCAAGCAGCAAGCTCACTAACTCACTATTTCACTAGCGTACTTTCAGCTACTTCGCCGGTGGGGCCAGGGCCTGAATCCAGATGCGGATGGCATCCAGGGCTACCGTCGATACGGCCGGAGACTGCCGGCCGTCGATGAGCGGCCACTCGCTGGCGGGGCCCTGAAACAGGTGGTTGACGCCACTTAGCTGCCGGCTTTCTGCTAATTTATTGCCCTTCATACCCTTCATCAGCAGGCTGAGATTGGTATCGGGGTTAAGCAGTAAATCGTCGGAGCCGTGTAGCAGCAGCACCGGGCACTGCACGGTGGCCAACTCCTGCTGGGGGTAGAAACGCAGGTACGACCGTGCCCAGGGGGTAGTGAGGCGGTCGGCCACCGCGGCGTAGGTCGAGTCGGGCTGGTTGGGCCGTTGTTCCCGCAGGCCCTTAAAAAGCAGGCCGCGGGCGGTGGCATCGTCGGGGGTGAGGCGCACGATATCCAGGAGTGGCCGCTGCTCCCGGGCTAGGGCGTCGAGACGCTTCCGGTCGTCGGCCCGCTGCCGCAGAAACACCTGCTCCTGCTGCACTTGTACCTGGGCGGCGTTGGCACCGCTACTGCGCATCTTCTCCACCCGGGCCTGGCCGGCGGCTTGCGTGGCGGCCCGCTCGTGCGCCGTGCGGCTCAGCAGCGAATCGGAAAGCGCGGCGGGCCAGCCTATAGCCGGCTGGGTACTGAGCACCTCCAGGCCCGACTGGCCGGCCGCGGCCAGGGCCACTACAAATGCCGGGGGCAGGGTTCGGCTAGCGGCGAGCAGCGCCACATTGCCACCTTCGCCGTGGCCCAGCAGCCCCAGGTTCGCCCCATCGAGCAGGGGCTGAGTGCGCATAAACTGCAGGGCGGCCTGGGCGTCGCGGGTCCGGTCCTCGGGGCTTGCCAGCTCGTTGCGGCTCCCGGTTTGGCCCACGCCCCGGTCGGGGAAGCGGAGCACGGCAATACCGCGGCGGGTCAGGTAATCGGCGAGGCCCCCCAGTAGCTTGTAGTCGCCGTAGCGACCATCCTGGTCCTGCGAACCCCAGTCGGAAAGCAGCGCCACGGCCGGGAAAGGCCCCTCGCCGGCCGGAATGGTCAGGGTACCAGCAAAAACTATTTTATCGGTTTCGTTGGCGAATTTCACCTCCTGCACCCGGTAGGGGGGCGGAAACTTAAACGTTTTCGGTGCGGCGGCAACGGGGGGCGGCACAAATTCCAGGGTGAGAGCCGCCCGAAAGCCGGGCTGGCTCCAGACGCCCGTCAGGCGGTTGCCCTCGGCGGTGCGCACGCCCTTAAACCGGCAGCCCACCTGCTCCGCTATAAATACCACGGTATCGCCCCGCTGCTCCACCGTAGTCGGAATGCGGTTGATGCGCTGGGGCACCACGTTCAGCACCGCAAAGCGGTTGCCGCTGGCCAGTTCCGTAACAATAAGCTGAATCGGGAGGCTGCCGCCCGGCACGGCCAGCGGCCCCTTCCACTCCCCTTCGAGCGAATACTTGCCCGGGCCCTGCGCCCACGCCGAGGGCAGCCCCGCCAGCAAGGCCAGCACCAGTAGCTTCGAGTAGAACAGCACGCGCCGAAAACGGCAGAAGGGGAAGGGAGCAGTCATAAAGTTGAAGCCATACAAACGCCTGGGGTCCGCAAGGTATTGAATCTACAGTTGAGCTAGGGCCGGCCGCCAGTGTATCGTCAGCCGGTGGTGTTAGGGCAGGAGTACGCGGTCAATCACGTGTACTATCCCGTTCACGCACTGCACATCCGGGATGGCCATGCCGACCGGGGCGGCGTTGCCCGCGCCCTGCACCGTGAGGGTGCCGGCCGCGAAAGGCCCCAGCCGCAGGCTGCCGCCTCCCAGCGTGGGCACGGCGGCATTTTCGGGCAGCTCGGGCGTGAAGCGGCTGCCGGCTACTACATGGTTAAGCAGCACGGCCTGCACGGTGGCCTTGGGCAGCTTACGGATATCGGCCGGCACAACCAGCGGCACGCCCAGCAAAGTGCCCAGCTCGCGGAACGCCTGATCGGTAGGGGCAAAAACGGTGAGTTGCGGGCTGCCCGGCGAGGCCGACAGGGCCTTGTCCAGTTCAGCATATAGCACAGCTTCTACCAGAAACGTCAGCTCCGGCTTTACAAACACCTTGGCCTGGCTCAGGGCCATGGCCGACTCCACAATATCGAGTCCGGTAGCCAGCAGCACTTTGTCGATGACGTGAATAGTGCCGTTGGCGGCGGCTACGTCGGTGGCCACGAGGCGCGAGCCATTTACGTAGCGCGTGCCATCGGTTCGCACCACAATGCGGCGGTCAACTTTGAGGGCCGAGGTAGAGGCGCTGCCGGCCGTGAGCCCGGAGCCCGGCAAGTTGCCACTGGCCACGTGGTAATAGAGTGTATTGGTCAGGAAGCCTTTCTGCAGACCGTTCAGGTCGGCCGCCGAAGTGAGACCCAGCCGGGCGAAGGCGGCGTTGTTGGGCGCGAAAACCGTGAAGTTACCGCTGGGGTCGTTAGGATTTTTATTCGACAGCAACGGCACAACGCCACCCCGTACCGCGGCGTCTTCCAGAATCTGGAACTCGGCCGTGTTCACGGCAATGGCTGCAATTGAGGGGGTGATATCCTGTTTTTCGGAGCAGCCAGCCAGCAGCAAAGTAGCGGCGCTCAGGAGTGGAAAACAGCGTGCGGAGAAGTTTTTCATATTTCTTGCAGGACAAAAGTAAGATACTTTGGCGTTCGTTCCCAAAGTCGGGGCGTATTAACGAGAACAAAAGTTCTTCGGATTTAGCCAGCATGCAAACCGTAGCCCGATTATTTTCCGTAGGTCGGCGCTCGGAAACGATTGTGTGAACTACTTTTGCTCCCGATTCGGGAATTGTGTTATTCCGGTTAAACGCCTTTAATTTTCTTTCTTGCTTAACGCCCTTTTTTCGATGAACCAACGCTACTTCTCGCCCATCGTGGCTGTTTTGCTGCTGAGCGGCCTGCATGCTTCGGCTCAGAGTCTGAGCAACGGCTTCATGTCGGGCCGCAAACATGGCTCGGCGTCTATTTCCACCACCCAGGAGTGGTACCAGCAGGTATACCTGGTGCCCGAAAAAGTCGACCGCGTACCCATTTTCGAGCGGATCCATATTCAGTCGGTCAACGTGTTTGCCAACTATGGTCTTACCGATAAAATTGAGGCCGTCGTGAGCCTGCCCTTCGTGCGCTCCGAGGGCCACGCCGGCGAGCAGGTAATCAACGATTTGGGCTACACCAATGTGCGCCAGGGCCTGCAGGATGTAACCGGGCTGCTCAAGTTCAAGGCCTACTCCACGGTGCTGGGCAGCAGCGTGCTGAATCTGCTGGGTGCCGTGAGCCTGAGCACGCCGGCCAGCAACTACAAGAGCGAGCAGGGGCTGGAATACATTATTGCCATCGGCAACCGCGCCACCAAGGCCTCCACATCGGGCATTGCGCACCTGCAAACGGCTTCGGGCGTGTTCGTAACCGGGCAGGCGGGCTACAGCCTGCGTTCGGGCCGGGTGCCCAACGCGTTTCTGGCCGAGCTGAAAACGGGCTACGCCGGCCCCTCCATCTACGTCGATGGCTGGGCCACGGTGCAGCGCTCGGGCCCCGGCACCGATATTCTGCAGCCGGGTTTCGACGGCTTTTTCCCGGCTACCCGCGTCAACTTCATCCGGGTAGGGGGGAGTGCCTTCCGGCCGCTGGCGCAGGGCTTTGGGCTGGTGGTAGGCGGCAGCACCTACGTGGCGGGCCGCAACGTGGGCAAATCGACGGCCGTAACCGGCGGCCTGGCTTACAACTTCTAGGCAGTTGCGAAATAGTGCCCCGCCGGAACCAGGCCGGCTTTGGTGGGGCACTGCTTCGGTTGGGCGGCTTACCTTCGCGTTCCATTTCCCCCACCCATCCGCTACCTACTGCTTATGACAACTGCTGATTTCCGCCTCGAACACGATTTTTTAGGTGAGCGCGAGATTCCGAACCAGGCCTATTACGGCATTCAGACGCTGCGGGCCCTCGAAAACTTCGCCATTACGGGTATTCCGCTGAGCTCGGAGCCGCTGTTTGTGCGGGCCCTGGCCTACGTGAAAAAGGCCGCCGCCCTGGCCAACCACGAGTTGGGCGTGCTGCCGGAGGGCATTGCTAAGGCCATTGCCGCGGCCTGCGACCGGGTAGCGGCCGGCGAGTTCAACGACCAGTTTCCGACCGACATGATTCAGGGCGGCGCGGGTACGTCGGTGAACATGAACGCCAACGAGGTAATTGCCAACGTGGCGCTCGAAATCATGGGCCACCAGAAGGGCGAGTACCAGTTCTGCCACCCCAACAACCACGTCAACTGCTCGCAAAGCACCAACGACGCCTACCCCACGGCCTTCCGCATTGCCCTCAGCCACAAGCTGGTGAGCTACAGCGAGGGGCTGGGCGAGCTGGCTGAGGCCTTCGCCGCCAAGGGCGACGAGTTCCGCGACGTGCTGAAAATGGGCCGCACCCAGCTCCAGGACGCCGTGCCCATGAGCATGGGCGACGAGTTCCGGGCTTTTGCCACCAACCTGCGCGAGGAGCTCGCCCGCATTGCCGACAGCCGCCTGCTGATCAGCGAAATCAACATGGGGGCCACGGCCATCGGCACCGGCGTAAATGCCCCCCACGGCTACGCCGAGCTGGTAACGCGCCACCTGAGCACCATTGCGGAGCTGGACCTAGTGCTGGCCGGCGACCTGTTCGAGGCCACCTACGATACGGGCGCCTACGTGCAGCTCTCGGGCGTGCTCAAGCGCACGGCCGTCAAGCTTTCCAAAATCTGCAACGATTTGCGCCTGCTGTCCTCGGGCCCGCGCTGCGGCATCAACGAAATCAACCTGCCCGCCCTGCAGCCCGGCTCCAGCATCATGCCCGGCAAGGTGAACCCCGTGATTCCGGAAGTGGTAAACCAGACGGCTTTCTACGTTATCGGGGCCGACCTGACCGTGACTATGGCCGCCGAGGCGGGCCAGCTGCAGCTTAACGTGATGGAGCCGGTAATCAGCTTCGCGCTGTTTACCAGCATTAGCTACATGACCAACGCCTGCCGCACGCTGCGCGAAAAGTGCGTGGTAGGCATTACGGCCAACCGCCAGCACGCCGCCGACCTCGTGTATGGCAGCGTGGGCATCGTCACGCAGCTCAACCCGGTGCTCGGCTACGAGGCCTCGGCCGATATTGCCAAGGAGGCCCTGCGAACCGGCAAATCCGTTCACGACATTGCCGTAACCGAGCGCGGCCTGCTCAGCCAGGAAAAGTGGGACGAAATCTTCACCTTCGAAAACCTGATCCGCCCGGATTTCATCCGGTAGGGAAGTAGAAATACACCAAAACAGTCGGTCATCCTGAGCTTCGCTCAGGATGACCGACTGTTTTGGTGTAAGCCGTACTCGCTTATTCGCCCGCCCGTCGCTCCAGCAGCACAATCGGCTTATGGTGGTAGGTGGGGCGGGCAATTTCGCGGTAGCCGAAACGGGCGGCCAGCCGGAGCGAGGGTCCATTTTCGGGGTCGATGATGCAGACAGTGCGCGGGGCGGCCAGGTGGGCATCGGCCCAGGCGAGGGCGGCAGTTACGGCCTCGGCGGCGTAGCCCTGCCCGTGCAGGCGCGGGTCGAGCACCCAGCCGGCTTCGGGCAGGCCATCGATGGAAGGTGTGAGGCCCCGCTGGTACTCGGCCAGGCCCACGGCCCCGCAGAAGCGGCCGGTAGCCCGCTCTTCCAGGGCCCAGTAGCCGTAGCCCAACAAGGCCCAATGCCCGAGTTGCGTCAGGATGCGCCGCCAGGTATCTTCTTCGGAAAGCGGCTGGCCACCCAGGTGGCGGTAGAAATCGGGGTTTTGGTGCAGGGCCGTAAAGCCGGGCAAATCTTCGGCCCGAAAAGCGCGTAATAGCAGGCGACTGGTGCCAAGTTCCGGAACCAGGACCGGCGGCAGAAAAGAGGGGAGAAGCATGGGAGCAAATTGCGAAAAATGCGCGTAGCCGCCGCCGGCCGCTCGCAAACCGCCGCTGCGCCTCGGCCAGCCGCCGGGTTTGCCGTAGGTTTGCCTTTTCTTAGCTGCTGGTTTATGAAAGTACTGTTGGTGGAGGACGAGCCCAAGCTCGCGTCGTTTGTTGAAAAAGGCTTTCGGGGCGAAGGCTACGAGCTGGATGTGGCCTACGACGGCCAGCTGGGCCTGTCGTTTTTTCGCCAGCACGCGTACGACCTCGTTATCCTCGACGTGAACCTGCCCCACTACAACGGCTTCGAGCTGTGCCGGCTGATTCGGCTGGAAAACCCCGACGTGCCGGTGCTGTTCCTGACGGCCCTCGACAGCCTCGACGACAAGGTGCGCGGCTTCGAGGCCGGCGCCGACGACTATTTGGCCAAGCCCTTTAAGTTTCAGGAGCTGCTGCTGCGGGCCCGCGCCCTCACCAAGCGCCAGGCCGGCCGCTCGGCCGTGGCCCGCACTCTGCGCCTGGCCGATCTGGAGCTGAACCTGGAGCGTAAATCGGTGATGCGGGCCGGCCAGCGCATCGAGCTCACGGCCCGCGAGTACACCCTGCTCGAATACCTGCTCCTCAACCGTGGCCGCATCATCTCGCGGGTCGATATCACCGAGAAAGTATGGGAGCTCGATTTCGATACCAACACCAACGTCATCGACGTGTACATCAGCCACCTGCGCCGCAAGCTCGACAAGGGCTTCTCACCCAAGCTCATCCATACCGTAGTGGGCATGGGCTACGTGATGCGGGAATAGTGATTAGAGGTTAGTGGTGAGTGATTAGTGATTAGTGGGGAACGTCATTCTGAGCAGAGCGAAGAATCTCGCGTGCTGACGTCTAACGATTACCGGCCGATATTTTCATGCGAGATTCTTCGCTCTGCTCAGAATGACGTTCCTCACTCATCACTCATCACTCACCACTCACCTCTAATCACTAAACTCTAATCACTAACCCACTAGCCAAGTATGCTGTTTCGGAATCAGTTGATGCTGTGGTTTATGGCGCTGGTGTTTACCATTCAGCTCTGTCTGACGGGGTTCATTTACTACTACAGCGTGCGGGCGCGGGAGCTGCGCTTCTACCACCGCCTCGAAAGCAAAGCCGAGCAAACGGCCCATCTGCTCATCGGCCGGCTCGAACTGCAGCCCGAGGCGCTGAGCAGCCTGCGCAAAAAGGACCTGCTGACGATGCACAATGAGCGCATCAGCATTTATAAGCCCAACGGAACCCTGGCCTTCCAGATCAGCCAGAAGAACAAAGAAGCCATATCCAAGGCCGATTCGGTGTATTTCGACCAGATTACGCGCAGCCAGCCGGCCCGCTTTCATCGGGGCGCGGTGGAGGTGCTGGGTATGCAGTACCGGCACCGCGGGCAGCGCTACTTTATTTTTGTGGCCGGGCGCGACGTATTCGGGCGGCGCGAGTTTGCCACGTTGCGCGCCATTTTGCTGGGTGGCAACCTGGGGGCGCTGGTACTCGTCATCGGGGCGGCCTGGCTTTTTGCGGGCCGCCTGTTGCGGCCGTTGGCGCGCATGGTGGCCGAGGTGCGCGGCATTACGGCCAGCAGCCTGCGCCAACGCGTGAACGAGGGCAACCGCCGCGACGAAATTGCCCAGCTGGCCATGACGTTCAACCAGATGCTAAGCGGGTTGGAGCAGGCTTTTGAAGCCCATAAGAGCTTTGTGGCCCACGCCTCGCACGAGTTGCGCACGCCCCTGGCCACGGTGCTGGGTACGCTTGAAACGGCCGCCGCCTACGACCCTGACTTGCCCACGGCCCGCCGCAGCATGGAGTCGGCGGTGGAAGAAATTCAGAAGGTTATCGACTTAACTAACAGCCTGCTGGCCCTGGCCCGGGCCGAGGGCGCGGCCCCGGAAGCCGAATTTGTGCCCTTTGATGATGTGGTGTTGCGGGCCGTAGCCAGCTGCCGCACCCGCTACGCCGGCCGCACCGTGCAGGTAGATTTTGGCCCGTGGCCCGACTCGGTGGAGGTACCCTTTGGTACCCGCGGCAACGAGCAGCTGCTGCACACGGCCGTGCTCAACCTGCTCGACAACGCCTGCAAGTACTCGGCCGGTGGCGTGAGCGTGCAGCTGAACTACAACCCGGCCCGGCAGCTGTGGCTGCGCGTAACCGACACCGGTGTGGGCCTGCCGGCGTCCGATTTGGCCCGCCTTACCGAGCCGCTGTTTCGGGGCGAAAACAGCCGCGACCGGCCGGGTTTTGGCCTGGGCCTGCCTATTACCCAGAAAATTGCGCAGGCCCACGGCGGGCAGCTGCGCATCACGTCGGTGGTAGGGCAAGGTACGCAGGCCGAGCTGTTGTTGCCGGCTGCTTAACGTTCTTTTAATGTGGCGCTCAGACGGTATTAATACCGCCGCAATACGTTTGTATTGTATTTTATGTAGCTCCCCATTTATGGCCGCCCCTGTTAGCCCGTCTACTGTTTCTCTGCTTACCTGGCTGCTGGCCGGGGCACTGGTGCTGTCGGTGGGCGTAAACCTGTACTGCCTCACGCCCGACTACCAGTCGGTGCGGCAAAACCGGATGAGGGCACCCCATACGATGGGGCTCTTCGATGGCGACGACGACGATGAGGAGCAGGACAGTGCCTGGACGGCCCTGCACGAGGAACTGCGCCAGACCCGGCAGCGCCTGGCAGCCTGCCAGCGCCAAGCTGCTGCTCAAACTGACGCGGCCGATACGCTGGCCTTTCGCTAAGCTGGGACCCTCGATTTTCTGCTGACAACCTGAACTCAACCGCACTGGTATGATTAACACCCTTTTTTTGCCCCTGGCACTGCTGCTCAACTACTGCGCACCCACTTCCGACGCTGCAGCCTCAGCTGCCCCCGATTTCCGGAGCGGTGTGGCCAGTTCGGACCCGAGCGCGCCGGTTTCCGGCCGCTTGGCCTACGATTTCAGCCGGCCGGCCGCTACCTATACCATGCCCGTCGAGCTGGCCGAGCTGTCGGGCATTGCGTTCAGCGGCAACGGGCAGCTAACCGGCGTGGAGGATGAAACCGGTCGGCTTTACGAGTATAGCCTGGCCGATAGACGCGTAACCAGCACCGTTGATTTCGGGCCGGCCGGCGACTACGAGGATCTGGCCCGGGTAGGCGGCGACTGGCTTGTGTTGCGCAGCGACGGCACGTTGTTCCGCCACTCGGCCAGCGGCACCCAACAGTATCAGACCGGCCTCACTACGGAGAACAACGCCGAGGGCCTCACCTACGATGCCCGCTCTAAAACGCTGCTTGTGGCCTGCAAAGGCGCGCCCGGCGGCAACCTGACCGCCACCAAGCGCGCTATCTACCGCCTCGACCCCACAACGTACAAGGTACAGACGCCGGCCGCCTACCTGCTCGATGTGGATGCCATTGTGGCCTCGGTGCCCAAGCCCGGCGGGGCAGATACTGCACCGGAAATAACCAAAAAGAATAAGAGAGGCAAGGAAGATAAGCATATGAGTGGGCTGAAGGGCTTTGCGCCCTCGGCCGTGGCCGTTCATCCGCGTACGGGCCACGTATTTGTGCTGTCGGCCCGGCAGAATGCGCTGGTCGAGCTAAACGAAGCCGGCAAGCTGCTGGCCGCTGCCCCGCTGCCCGGCAACCTGTTTCCGCAGGCCGAAGGGCTGGCCTTCACGCCCGAAGGCGACCTGTACATTGCCACTGAGGCCGGAAAAAAATCGGGCCAGGCGATGGTGCATCTATTTCACGAGCAGCGCTGAGTTCGACGGCTGTACTTCCTGAAACCAACTCTTGATGCACAAACTAAAACAACTGTCGGGCCTGAGCTTGGCTTTGCTGCTGCTACCGGTTCTGGCCTCGGCGCAAACTGCCCGCGTAGCCAACCCCGCCGCCAGCACCTACGTAACCCCCGCTTTCCGGCTGACGCAGGCCGCAGCCATGGAGCTGGCCGTGCGGGCCCGCGCCAAGGCTGCCACCCTCAATCAGCAGGTGTCGGTGGCCGTGGTAGATGCTAGCGGCCAAACCATTCTGCTTTCTCAGGGCGATGGGGTAGGGCCGCACAACACGGAAGCCTCCCGCCGCAAAGCCTTCACGGCCTTATCTACCAAAACCCCCACGCTACTGCTGGGCCGCAAGGCCCGCGCCAACCCCGACACCCAGAACCTGGCCAACCTGCCCGAATTGCTGCTGCTGGGCGGTGGGGTGCCCCTACGCTACCAGGGCCAGGTAATTGGCGCGGTGGGCATATCGGGCGGCGGTGGGGCCGAAAATGACGACCTCATTGGCCACGCGGCCAGCCTGCCCGAAGCGGGCATTACCACTCCTTAACCCCCAGCGGCCTGTTGTAGCCGTTGGTTTTGTCACTCATTAATCTTGTTGAATTTCCTTATGAAAACCCTGCTTATTACCCTCCTGGGCCTGCTGCCCCTGTTGAGCCTGGCTCAGCAAAAGCCGCAAACTCCGCCCGCTTACCAGCTCAGCACCCACATCCTCGACATCAGCCGGGGCATGCCCGCGCCGGGCGTAACGGTACGCCTCGAAAAGTACGATTCGGCCAAAAAAAACTGGACGGCCATAGGTGAAAAGCAGACCGACGCGGCCGGCCGCATCGGCGACTTTCTGCCCACGGCCGGCCAATCGGGCGTGCAGCAGGGCCTTTTCAAGCTCACGTTTCTGACCAAGCCTTACTTCGCAACCCAGAAGCAGGAGTCGTTTTACCCCTACATCGAAGTGGTGTTCGAGCTGACGGACGGCGCCCACTACCACGTGCCCATTACGCTGTCGGCGTTCGGCTATTCCACCTACCGGGGCAGCTGATTGCTTTGTCTGACGTCACTCAATTTTCTTGCTGCTACTGCCCATGAAAAAGTATCTGCTTGCCCTGTTGCTCACGCCCGCGCTATTAACCGGCTGCGAATCGGCCAGGAACACTGCTACTACGCCCGATGCCACTTCCGGCATGAGCCAGAAAACCGAGGGCATCCTCAACAAGCATTGGCAGCTGGTGATGCTGGAAAACCAGCCCGTGAAGATGGCGCCCGGCCAGGAGCGCGCCGCGCACTTTATGCTCACCGATAGCAGCCGCGTGGTGGGCTATGGGGGCTGTAACAGCCTCAACGGCTCCTACGAGCTGAATGAGCAGCAGATGCGCCTGCGCTTCACCAACCTGCTCACCACGCTCCGGGCCTGCCCCGGCCCCGAAAATGAGCGCCAATTCCTCGACGTGCTCAACCAGGCCGACAACTATACCGTGCGGGGCGACACGCTAATGCTGAATGTGGGCCGCCGCGCCCCGCTCGCTGTATTCCACGCGGTCTATTAATTGGCCCATTACCGGGTGTTTCCGCAAGCCGTTTCAGCGAGTATCCTCTGCAAACCGTAGGGTAGCCTGAAACCTTTATAGTAACTTGAACGCGACGGGCCGTTTACTGGCCCTGTCGCGTTCATCTGTTCACCTTCTGCTTTTTTGTCCATGAAATCTACCCCGTCCACCTCTGGCCCCATTTACATCACCAAGGTCGATTACCAGCACCTGCTCGAGCTTGTGCAGCAGGAGCGCCAGCAAACCGGTAACCGGGTGGTCGAGCGTTTAGAGCGGGAGCTGAAGCGTGCCGAGATGGTAGATTCGTACGATGTGCTGCCCGACGTGGTAACGATGAACTCGCGCGTGCGCCTACGCAGTGCGACCAACAACAGCACCCTCGAAATCACGCTGGTATACCCCCGCCACGCCGACATCAAGGCCAACAAAATATCCATTCTGGCACCCGTTGCCACCGCCGTACTCGGCTGCCGCCCCGGCGATATGGTGGTGTGGCCTATGCCCAAGGGCGAGGCCACGTATTACGTCGAAACCGTTTTGCACCAGCCCGAGGCCAGCGGCGACGTAACCAGCCGGACTGCCTGACCGAAAAACCAGGACAAACAAAGCAAGCGCGCCAGCCAGTGGCGCGCTTGCTTTGTTTCAGCGCCGTTTTGCAGCAGACGTAAAGCCTGCTGCAGAAAGCGAACTTCTCCTCGGACCTCAGACCGTTTACGCGTAGTTTTTACTTGCCCCAGATGTACGACTTTGCCGCTTTTACGGAGCCTGCTACCTGGGTTAGCCTGCTCACGCTGACCCTGATGGAAATAGTGCTAGGCATCGACAACATTATTTTTATCTCTATTATCGTCAACCGCCTGCCGGCCGGGCAGCAGGCCCGGGGGCGTACCATCGGCCTCATGCTGGCGCTGGTGTTCCGACTGGGTTTGCTTCTGAGTATCAGCTGGATTATCGGGTTGCGGACGGCACTGTTTACCCTTAATTTACCTTGGCAGGCTGAGCCGTTCGGCGTTAGCGGCCGCGACCTGATTTTGTTGGGTGGCGGTCTGTTCCTGATCTACAAGAGTACCACCGAACTGCATACCAAGCTCCAGGGTGAAGAGGAGACGGCCGATGCCGGCGCAGCCTCGGCCACTATGGCCAATGTTATCTTCCAGATTATCGTGGTCGATATCGTGTTCAGCTTCGATTCCATCCTGACGGCCGTGGGCCTCGTGGACAATGTGCTGGTGATGATTGTGGCCGTTGTAGTGTCGATGGGCCTGATGCTGGCCTTCTCGGGCACGGTGGCCAATTTCGTCAACGATAACCCCACCATCAAGGTGTTGGCCCTTTCGTTCCTGATCATGATTGGGGTGATGCTGGTAATGGAAGCCGGTCATCAGGAAATCGAAAAAGGCTACCTCTACTTCGCCATGGCCTTCTCGCTGCTGGTCGAGTTGTTTAATATCCGGTTACGCAAGAAGTCGCCGGAAGGCCCCGTGCACCTGCGCGACTCCAACTTCGACTAAGCAGGCAGTTGGTGCCAACCCAGGTGCCGGTAGAGCCCATTACCTGCACCAGTGGGGCCTCGGGGCCGGCACTGCCGCCGCTGGCAATGCACAGCAGCGACGAAAGTACTATGGCAGGGTTATTTTTAGCCGGAAATCGTTTAGCCCCGGTGCAATGCCCTGCTACTGTACCTTGCCCGCCGCGCCACGCATAAAAAAGCAGAATCAGCTTGTGCCGATTCTGCTTTAAAAATGGATTGACGATAGGCCGAGCTCTACGCCGCCCGCAACTGCTTCATGGCGGTCTGCTCAAACTTGCTCCGGGCGTAATCTTCATCAATAACTAGTTCCTTCACGCCTTCCTCAGAAGGCATGTCGAACATGGCGTCGGTCATAATGCCTTCGCAGATGCTGCGCAGACCTCTGGCCCCGAGGCGGAACTCGTCGGCTTTCACCACGATGTACTGGAGGGCACCCTCCGAGAAACTCAGCGTTATTCCTTCCATGTCGAAGAGGCGCTGGTACTGCTTCACGATGGAGTTTTTGGGCTCCGTCAGGATTTTGCGTAGCGTGGCGTGGTCGAGGGGGTTGAGGTGAGTGAGCACCGGCAGGCGGCCAATCAGCTCCGGAATCAGGCCGAACGACTTGAGGTCCTGGGCCGTGACGTAGCGCAGGAAGTTGTTGGTGTCGTGCTGCTCTTCGAGCTGGGTTTTGGCAAAGCCGATGGGCTTGGTGTTGAGGCGGTTCTTGATGATGCGCTCGATGCCCACGAAGGCGCCACCGCAGATGAAGAGAATGTTCTCGGTGTTCACCGTAATCATCTTCTGCTCGGGATGCTTGCGGCCGCCGTGGGGCGGCACGTTCACGCTGGTGCCTTCGAGCAGCTTCAGCATGGCCTGCTGCACGCCCTCGCCGCTCACGTCGCGCGTGATGCTGGGGTTGTCGCTCTTACGGGCAATCTTGTCGATTTCGTCGATGTAGACGATGCCGCGCTCGGCCGCTTCCACGTTGTAGTCGGCGGCCTGCAGCAGGCGCGTGAGGATGCTCTCCACGTCTTCGCCCACGTAGCCGGCCTCGGTGAGCACCGTAGCGTCGGCAATGCAGAAGGGCACTTGCAGAATGTTGGCCAACATGCGCGTGAGGAAGGTTTTGCCCGTGCCGGTTTCGCCCACCATAATGATGTTTGATTTCTCAATCACCACGTCGTCTTTTTGCGGGGTTTGCATCAGGCGCTTGTAGTGGTTGTACACGGCCACCGACATCACCTTTTTGGCTTCGTCCTGGCCCACCACATACTGGTCGAGATACTCCTTCATCTCCCGCGGCTTCACGAGGTTGAACTTCGGGGTTTTGGAGTTGGCCCGAATCTTATTTTCCTCGTTCAAAATTTGCTGGGCCTGCCCCACGCACCGTTCGCAGATGTGCGCATTGATGCCCGAAATCATCACCGTAACGTCTTTCTTGCTCTTACCGCAGAAGGAACACGTAATATCTGCCATTGCTAAAGGAACTCGCTGAAATAGGAGGGAAGCCCGCCGGTTGAGCTGGCTGGCTTCAAAGGTACGAAAAGCCCAACGCCAATAGGGAGGCAAAACGTGCCGCCGGCGCTGAACGTGAAGTAAACAAAAAAGCCCGCTGGTGCGGGCTTTTTTGGTATCAGGTTGCTAAAGAACAGGTCATGCTGAGCGCAACAAAGGGAAGTCGAAGCATCTCCACTGCAATGCTAACCCTG
The DNA here is from genome assembly GCF_900107135.1 of Hymenobacter psychrophilus. Classification (GTDB taxonomy): domain Bacteria; phylum Bacteroidota; class Bacteroidia; order Cytophagales; family Hymenobacteraceae; genus Hymenobacter; species Hymenobacter psychrophilus. The sequence continues at coordinate 86,783 of NZ_FNOV01000005.1, read as the reverse complement.
ACGCCGGAATTTACCATTACGGTAGAGATGCTTCGGCTGCGCTCAACATACCCATTACCGGTTCAGCTTACTCGGCTTTCTTCTTTTCGAGTACCTCGTCAATCAGGCCATACTCTTTGGCCTCATCGGCGCGCATCCAGTAGTCACGGTCGGAGTTGTCGTGGATTTCCTGGTAGGTTTTGCCGGTGTGCTCGGCCAGGATATCGTACAGCTCCTTCTTGAGCTTGAGAATCTCGCGGGCCGTGATTTCGATATCCGACGACTGGCCTTGCGCGCCACCCGAGGGCTGGTGAATCATCACGCGGGCGTGGGGCAGGGCCGAACGCTTGTCCTTGGCGCCACCCGCCAGCAGCACGGCGCCCATCGAGGCCGCCAGACCGGTGCAGATGGTGGCCACGTCGGGGTTCACGTACTGCATGGTGTCATAAATACCCAGGCCGGCATACACCGAGCCACCGGGCGAGTTGATGTAGAGCAGAATGTCCTTCTTGGCGTCAACCGACTCCAGAAACAGCATCTGCGCCGTCAGGATGTTGGCTACGTAATCGTCCACGGCCGTACCCAGGAACACAATCCGGTCCATGATGAGGCGGGAGAATACGTCAATTTCGGCGAAGCGGGTCGGGCGCTCTTCAATTACCGAGCGGGTCATGTTGGAGGGCAACATCATGCCGTTGCGCACCTGGCCCTCAACGTGGCTTAAATACTGATCAACGCCCAGGCCATTCAGACCCTGGCCCTTTACGGCAAACTTGCGGAACTCTTGTTTATTCAGCATGGAGTAAATTTAGTTGTTAGAGCTTCGTTATTAGTGCTTTGGCTTTAGTGCTTGGTGCTTCATTAGTAGTGCGTAGAAAAAGAAAAACGCTAAGCACTATCAACGAAACACCAAGCACTAAAAAAAGCCCCTACGACAAGTAAGGGCTTTTTTGTTGGTTTTGAAAACCGGAACAGCGGCAGAGCTTAGCCGGCGTTCTGATTGCGGAAGTCCTCGGCCGTAATCTCGTTGTCGTTAACAACAACTTTGCCGCGCAGGTTTTCCAGCACTTTCTCTGCCAGAATGGCCTCGTACTCCTGCACGTAGTTCTTGCCGTTCTCCTGGCGCAGGAAGTTGTCGGCGAAGCCGCGCACCGACTCTTCGAGCTCGGGCGTCATCTCCATGTTGAACTGACCCAGGATTTTCTGCATCGTGCGGTCCACGATTTCCTCGTTTTCTACCTTCAACTCACTGGCTTCCACCACCTTGTTGCGGATCATCGACCACTTCAACTCCTTGGCGTAGTCGTCGTAGTGCTCCTCAATCTGCTCGGGCGTCAGCTTGCCTTCGTTGGCGCGCACCAGCCACTTCTTGAAGAACTCCTTCGGCAGTTCGATGCTCACGTTCTCCAGCATCTTGTCGATAATCTGGCGGTTCATCAGGTTGTCCGACTCGCGGTCGTAGTTCTCCATCACCGTTTCGGTCACCTTGGCGTCGAAATCTTCCTTCGACGTTACGATGTCTTTGCCGAATACTTTGTCGAACAGCTCCTGGTTGAACTCGGCGGCGGCAGTGCGCTGCACTTTCTCCACGGTCAGGGTGTAGTTGCCCTCTACGGCTTCGGCTTCCTCGCGGCTCATGCCGGTGAAGTTAGCAATGGCCTTCGCGTCGCCGTCGAAAGCAGTTTTGAGGTCGAAGGTGATAACGTCCTCAGGCTTGGCACCCATGAACTTATCCGCCTCGCTCTTCATTTTGTTGGTTGGCAGCATCAGCAGGCGGCCTTCGCCTTCCTCACCGTCCTTGCGCAGGCGGCCTACCAGGTAGTCGCCGGCTTCGGCGGCCTCAGGCTCGGTGGTTTCGCCGAACTGGCGCTCTAGCTGCTCGTAGGTTTCGTTCTTGGTGTTCTCGTCGAGCGTTACCTTGTGGCGGTCAACGGTAATGGCCTGGTCGGCGGGCAGCTCGAAGTCGGGCAGCAGGCCCAGCTCGAACTGGAACGCGAAGTCCTTCTGGTTGTCGAAATCGATGTCGGAAGCCACCGGCAGGGGCTCGCCCAGAATGCGCAGGTTGTTCTCCTTAATATAGCCATCCACCGACTTGCCCAGCAGCTCGTTGATTTCGTCGACCAGAATGCCTTTGCCGTACATTTTGCGTACCAGCGTTACGGGCACTTTGCCGGGGCGGAAACCCTTAATCTGGGCTTTCTTGCTGTATTCTTTCAGCTTGCTCTCCACGGCGGTAGCGTAGTCAGCCTCCGTGAGGTTTACTGTCAGGATGGCATGAAGCTGGTCGTCTTGCTTGTCGAGGGTGATATCCACTGCTGGTCGGTTAAAGGTGCTACGTTGGGGTAAAAGGGCCGGATGGGAACCGACCCCCAAAAAGAAACCCCCAACGGGTGGGTTGAGGGTTTAAACATGATTTCAGCGAACTGAAATCCACTTTGTGCGGATGGAGGGACTCGAACCCACACACCTTGCGGCGCCAGATCCTAAGTCTGGTGCGTCTACCAATTTCGCCACATCCGCAGTACGAGGCCAACTGCCTCGGGGGCGCAAAACTACGCAAGCTCCTTTACAAAACCAATGTCTTTCGTAACTACCTGCCCGGTTGGGCCCCAACGGTAGGCTCGCGGCGGCCGCCGTGCACCAAGTCCGGCGCGTTGTTGTTACTTTCCGGCCGGGGGCCTCGTACCTTCGCTACTCGTTTTTTCCGGCACCGCTGGGTGCCGCCCGTCCGCCATGTCCACCGCCATCGACCCCGAGGTAGAGCGCCAGGAAATCCTGCGCCAGTACCGCCGCCTGCTCCGCACTGCCAAGCCCGCCCTCAAGCCCGGCGATGCCAAGCTCATCAAGAAGGCCTTCAATACTTCCCTGGAAGCGCACAAGGAGATGCGCCGTAAATCGGGCGAGCCCTACATCCTGCACCCGCTGGCCGTGGCCCAGATTGTGGTGGAGGAAATCGGCCTCGGCACCACCAGCATTGTGGCGGCCCTGCTGCACGACGTGGTGGAGGATACGCCCTGGGAGGTTGCTGATGTGGAGCGCGAGTTCGGCCCCAAAGTAGCCCGCATTGTCGATGGGCTCACCAAGATTTCGGGTGTGTTCGATTACGGCACCTCCGAGCAGGCCGAGAACTTCCGCAAAATGCTGCTCACGCTCTCCGACGACGTGCGCGTAATCCTCATCAAGCTTGCCGACCGCCTGCACAACATGCGCACGCTGGAGTCGATGCCCCGGCACAAGCAGCTCAAAATCTCGTCGGAAACCATCTACCTCTATGCCCCGCTGGCGCACCGCCTGGGCCTGTACACTATCAAAACCGAGCTAGAGGACCTCTACCTCAAATATACTGATACGGAGGTGTATGAAGAGTTGGTGGTTCAGGTACGCCAGAGCCGCACGTCGCGCAACCGCTTTATCAAGGAGTTCGTGCAGCCCATTGATGACGAGCTAAGTGCTCAGGGCTTTAAGTACGAGGTGAAAGGCCGGCCCAAAAGCATCTATTCCATCCTCAAGAAGATGCGTAAGCAGAACATCACCTTCGATGAGGTGTACGATCTGTTTGCTGTTCGTATCATTCTGGACGTGCCGCCGGAGCAGGAAAAAGCAGCCTGCTGGCAGGTGTACAGCATCGTCACCGACTTCTACCAGCCTAACCCCGACCGCCTGCGCGACTGGGTGAGCACGCCCAAGGCCAACGGCTACGAGAGCCTGCACACTACCGTTATGTCGCGCACCGGGCAGTGGGTGGAGGTGCAGGTGCGCAGCCGCCGCATGGACGACATTGCTGAGAAAGGCTACGCTGCTCACTGGAAATACAAGGATACCGGCGTGCCCCAGCCCGAATCGACACTGGAAAGCTGGATTAACAAGGTGCGCGAGATGCTGGAAACCAACAATTCCAGCGCCCTCGAATTCATGGACGAGTTCCGCCAGAACCTGTTCGTGAAGGAGGTGTACGCCTTTACGCCCAAGGGCAAGCTCATTATCCTACCCGACAAGGCCACGGCCCTCGACTTTGCGTTCGAGATTCACTCCCAGATTGGCCTGCAGTGCCTCGGGGCCAAGGTCAACCAGAAGCTGCAGCCGCTGAGCTACCAGTTGCACAACGGCGACCAGGTCGAAATCCTGACCTCGCAGAAGCAGCGGCCCACCGAAGAATGGCTGCAGTACGTGACCACCTCCAAGGCCCGCACCCGCATCAAGGACTGGCTCCGCGACGACCGCAAGGCCAAATCCGAGGACGGTCGTTTTCTGGTGGAAAAACGAATGGAACTGCTCAGCATCGAGGTCAATCCGGAAAACCTGAACCGGCTGCTGGCCTATTTCAACGTCAGCAACCTGTCCGAGTTCTTCTACCGCATTGCCCTTGGCCAGCTCGATGGCCGCGAAATTGTGCAGAGTGTATTTGAGAACGGCGAGTCGCCGCGGCTACCCTCGCGCCTCGAGCCCCGTTCTTTCGACCATGAGGTGCAGAAAGTGCGCGGCGTGAATGCCAACATGCTCGTCATCGGTGAGCGGACCGACAAGTTCAACTACACCATCGCGCCCTGTTGCAACCCCATCCCCGGCGACGATGTGTTCGGCTTCGAAACCGATGAGGGCATCGACATTCACCGCACCTCCTGCCCCAAAGCGGTGCAGATGATGTCGAACTACGGCAACCGCATTGTGCGCGCCAAGTGGACCGAGCAGCTGGAGCTGGCCTTTCTGGCCGGCATCCGCATCAAGGGCGCCGACCGCGTGGGCCTCGTCAACGACGTGACGCGCATCATCAGCACCAGCCTTAAGGTCAATATGCGCTCCATCACCATGGACTCCAATGATGGGGTGTTTGAGGGCCAGATTATGGTTTTCGTCAACGATACCGCGCATCTCAACCGCCTTATCCAGCGCCTGAATAAAGTAAACGGTGTGATGACTGTGGACCGATTCGACTCTTGAGCCGCGTAGAACTACACTAGGGGGGAGGCTCGTGGGTGAACAACTCCCTGTTACAGCTCTAAAAGGTATTCCGCAAAACAGAGAGTATAAAACAGTATAAGAGAAACGTCGCAGGTCGGGTTGTACGTTGTTGCAAAGCACGCCGGAGGCCAGATTTTTTTATCGTTTTCACTCCTTATAATAGAAAGTCCTTCAACATGGCAATTTCCGAGAAGCATCTCGATAAAGAAAAGTACGAGGAAGTAAAGAAAATTTTCACGGCCTACCTCGAAAATAAAGGCTTGCGCAAAACGTCGGAGCGGTATGCCATCTTGGAGGAAATCTATTCCCGGACGGGTCACTTCGATGTGGAACAGCTGTACGCCGGCATGAAGGAGCAGGGGCTGCGCGTGAGCCGGGCCACCGTGTACAACACGCTCGATTTGCTGGTTGAGCACGGCCTCGTGAGTCGTCACCAGTTCGGGCGCAATCTGGCCCAATACGAGAAGAGCTATGGCTACCGCCAGCACGACCACGTCATCTGTACCGAGTGCCACAAAGTGGTCGAGTTCTGCGACCCGCGCATCCACGGCATCCAAACCATGGTCGGGGAGTTACTCAACTTCCATATCTTGCACCACTCTTTGAACCTTTATGGCGTGTGCGGCGACTGCCGCGCCCAGGCCGCCGCCCTCCAAACCTCATGAAAACTGATTCCGCCGTCCAGAACGGCATTCTATTCGTGCGTCTCTCCGGCGACCTCATCGGCAGCCCCGATACCCAGCAGCTGCTGCAAAGCGTCGATCAGCACCTCGGCGAAGAGTTATTGCACTGCGCCGTCGATTTGTCAGGCATCCGCTACATCAACAGCACCGGCATCGGTGTACTGGTTTCGCTACTGACCAAATTCCGGAGTCGCGGCGGTGAGCTGGTGCTTATCAACCCCGCCGACCATCCGCGCAAAATGCTGGCTCTGACCAAGCTGAACGCTATATTTTCCGTGGCCGATGACGAAGCAGCGGCCGCTCAACTCCTAAAAACCGCGTAATGCCCGTTGATGTACTGGTAGGATTGCAGTGGGGCGACGAGGGCAAAGGCAAGATTGTCGATGTGCTCGCCCCCACCTACGATGTAGTAGCCCGTTTCCAGGGCGGCCCTAACGCTGGCCACACCCTCACATTCGATGGCATCAAGCACGTGCTGCACCAGGTGCCGTCGGGTATCTTCCACCCCCACATCCTTAATGTCGTTGGCAACGGTGTAGTGCTCGACCCGGTTGTGTTCCGCCAGGAACTACAGAAACTCACCGACCGGGGCGTGGATTACAGCCGTAACCTTTACATCTCGCGTAAGGCCCAGCTGATTCTGCCCTCGCACCGCGCCCTCGACCGCATTAATGAAGAGTCGCGCGGTGGCGACAAAATCGGCTCCACGCTCAAAGGCATCGGCCCCACGTACCAGGATAAAATTGGCCGCACCGGCCTGCGCGTTGGCGATATTCTGCTCCCCGATTTCGAGCAGCGTTACCGCGAAGCCGTCGCCCGGCACGCCACCATTGCTGAATTCCATGGCCGCGGCCTCGACATTGATCAGTTCGAGGCCGATTTCTTTTCTGCCGTCGACTTCATGCGCACCCTGCAGCTCACTGACACCGAGTACCTGCTCAACGACCTGCTGCGCGAGGGGAAGAACATCTTGGCCGAAGGCGCCCAGGGCTCCATGCTCGATATCGATTTTGGCACTTACCCCTACGTTACTTCGTCAAGCACCATCGTAGCCGGCGCCTGCACCGGCCTCGGCATTGCCCCGCGCCACATCAATAAGGTATACGGTATCAGCAAAGCCTACTGCACCCGCGTAGGCGCCGGCCCATTCCCCACCGAGTTGCACGATGAAGTAGGAGAGCAGATTCGGGCGGCTGGCCGCGAGTTCGGCGCCACCACCGGCCGCCCGCGCCGCTGCGGCTGGATTGATTTGCCCGCCCTGCGCTACAGCATCATGCTCAATGGGGTTACCGAAATTCACCTCATGAAGGCCGATGTGCTCGATGAATTCGACGAAATCCGGGTCTGCACGCACTATGAACTGCCCAACGGCGAAAAAACCGACCATCTGCCCGACCACGGCGACCTGGAAAAGCTGACCCCTGTATATATAAGCATGACCGGCTGGCGCACCAACCTGCAGGCCATCTCCGACCCTCAGGCTTTACCAACAGAGCTAAAAGACTACGTGCAGTTTCTGGAGCAGCACCTCGAAGTGCCCATCAGCATTGTCAGCGTTGGCCCCGACCGGGTGAGCACATTGCATATGAACTGAATCAAGAAGCATAATTAGCTGCCCCAAAAACCCGGATTACTACCAGTAATCCGGGTTTTTGCGTTCGAATCGGCCAAGCCGCAAAGAAATCTTCCCATTCCACTGAACTAATTATCCCCCTCAACTGGTTACTATCCAGCCTGCTGACACCAACACATCGTTCTCATCGAGATATTAATTGTGCGGCTTACTTGCACAGCCGGCCACAAACCCCCACTTTTGCATCCCCAACCGGAACGCGGTCGGGACGGCCGCTCCCCCGTAAAAGCCCCTTGAAAAAAAAGTTGCCCTCTGAGGTTGCAGAAGTCGGAAAGGTTTTGCTACCTTTGCACCCCGCTTCAACCGGAAGCGCTTTCACCCTCGCTAGCAAAGTCGCCCGAAAAGGCGGCGCACACTAGCAGGAAGGCTGAAAGGAGAAATTTTTTTTCTCCTTTTGTCTTGCAGAAAGCAAAAAGGGTTCTACCTTTGCAGCCCGCTTCAACCGGAAGGGGAGATCAGCAAACGAAAAAAGAAACGCTTCGAAAAGCATCTCGAAAAAAGTTTTCTTCTTTTACTTGCAGGCATCGAAAAGCTGCTTACCTTTGCAGCCCGCTTCGACCGGAAGGGGATAACACATAACGACTCTGCTTTACGCTAGAGTCCACGGCACACGCCAAACGCGGCGTCTGCACACGTTCTTTGAATGATTGGAAAAGACAATATAGGTAAGTCCT
>NZ_FNOV01000005.1:0-78845 GCF_900107135.1 Hymenobacter psychrophilus | reverse complement strand
CGAGTCGACCAGCACCCAAGCATAATCCGGCTCCTGCACCGCCTGGAACAGGCCCTCCCAGACCCCAGCCAGCGCCCAGCGGCGAAAGCGTCGGGCTACCGTGTTCCAAGGGCCAAACCGTTCGGGCAGGTCGCGCCAGGCGCAGCCCGTGCGCACCCGGTAGACCACGGCGTTGACAAAATGGCGGTTGTTGCGGCCTGTGCCGCCTGCCGTACCGGCCTGCCCAAGTGTGTGCGGCTGAATCAGTTCCCATTCACGCTCAGTAAGTTCGTGGCGTCGCATCCCGCAAATTTAAACATGACTGTCCACACACTCTAGAAAGGAAAAGTCATTCTGAGCAAAGCCGGAGGCGGAGTCGAAGAATCTCTACCGCACTGCTAACCCTGACGACAGGAATTACTGTGGCACGCGAGATTCTTCGACTCCGCCTCCGGCTTCACTCAGAATGACGGTTTTTACTTCAGGTATTCTTTTTTCAGACCATCAACCGGCCGCCGTTTCTTTCTGATTCTGCGGCCGGTTTGGTTTTGTACCTTCGCCTAGCGGCTGACTTCTGGACCCAACCTGGTCATTGCAATCAGCGAAATCAACCTAATCAGCGAGAATCAGTGATTTACGAACGTTTGGATGAATGCCCGGTGTGTGGCAAAACGGAACTGCGCAATAAGCTGGTAGTCGAGGATAAGTCGGTGAGCCGCGAGAGTTTCGCCATTCAGCAGTGCGCGGCCTGCACGTTCCAGTTCACCAACCCCCGGCCTGATGCCGCCCACATTGGCCGCTACTACGAGTCGGACGAGTACGTGTCGCACAACAGCGGGGCGGGCGGGCTCATCAACCAAGCCTATAAGGTAGCGCGGGTGTTTACCATGCGCCGCAAGATGGCCCTGCTCAATAAGCTGGTGCCAACCAAAGGCAAATTGTTCGACTACGGCTGCGGTACGGGTCACTTTCTGGCTGCCGCCAAGGCCGATGGCTGGCAGGTGGCCGGCTGGGAGCCCAATGCCGGGGCCCGCGAGGAGGCCAGCCGGCGCGTGGGCCAGCCCATTGGCCTGGCCGGGCTGGTCGATTTTCAGGAGGCGTCCTTCGATGCCATTACGCTCTGGCATGTGCTCGAGCATGTGCACGAGCTCAACGGTACGCTCAAGCAGCTCATCCGGCTGCTACGGCCCGGCGGCACGCTGGTTATTGCCGTGCCCAACGTAGAGAGCCTCGACGCCCAGCACTATGGCCCCGACTGGGCAGCCTACGATGTACCCCGGCACCTGTACCACTTCAGCCCCAAAACCATGAAGCTGCTGCTCAAAAAGCATCGGCTGCGGGTGGAGGAGGAGCTGCCGATGCCGCTGGATGCCTATTACGTGAGCATGCTCAGCGAAAAGCACCGCGCCGGCCAGAAAGGCGGGTTATTATCGGTGCTGAAAACCGGCTACCAGTCGAACCAATACGCCGCCCGTCACGAGGGCCAGTACAGCAGCCTGATTTACGTGGCCCGCAAGCGGTAGGGGAGGGGCAACGGAACGCCTGCCATCCTGAGCAGCCCGAACGACCTGAACAGCATACCCTTCGGACAGGTCGTTGGCGCCGCCCAGGATGACAATTAGTTTTCCACCACCGTCGTTCTCAAAATCCACGTACTCCTATTCAATCTGCAAACTCCGCAATGCGCTTAGCTTTCCTTCTGATTACGGCCGGGATTTTGGGCGGCTGCGCGGCCATTAGCTCGCCCGAGGGCGGCATCCGCGACACCACGCCGCCCAAGCTTCTCAGCTCCACGCCCGCCAACGGGGCCCGCAACGTAACAGGACAGAGCATCCGGTTGGAGTTTTCGGAGCAGGTGCAACTGACGGACCTGGCCAAAAACCTGCTTGTAGCCCCGGTGCTCAGCAGAGACAATACGTACAAAATCCGCGAAGACCGCACGTCCGTCACGCTCACGTTCGAGCAGCCCTTCCGGCCCAACACCACGTACTCGTTCAACTTCGGCGACGCCCTCATCGACATTACCGAGAAGAACAAGGCGGCCAACGTAACGGTGAGTTTCAGCACCGGGGCCCAGCTCGATTCGGGCGCGGTGAGTGGTACGGTGGTGGGCCTGCTCAGCCAGCAGCCGGCCGAGGGCGTATCGGTGCTGCTTTACCCCGAGGCCGACACGTCGGACGTTAAACGCGGCGTGCCCACCTACCTGGCCCGCACCGATAAGCAGGGCCGCTACGCCCTGCGCTACCTGAAAGAAGGCCGCTACCGCGCCTATGCCCTGGCCGACAAGAACCAGACAAACCGCTACGAGGAGCCCGAGGCCATCGGTTACCGGCCAGACGGCGAGCTGCTGACGGTGGGCCCCAAATCGGACAGCCTCAACTTCGTACTGACCAAGCCCGATAGCCGCCGCCCGCTCATCACAACCCAGAAAAGCTCGCCCACCGACCAGCGCATCAGCTACAACGAGGGCCTGCTGACTGCCACGCTGGCCCCGCTCGGCAGCACGGCCACTCCCGCACCGGCGCTGCAGGAAGCCGTGCAGCTGGCCGAGCGTAACCGGATGGCCATTCTGTACCGCACCGCTGCCCTCACCGAGGGCCGCTACCTGCTGGCCGCCACCGACAGCGCCGGCAACGTGGCCCGCGACACGATTGCCGTGAAGTTTGCCGAACCCCCGCCAAAAGCGCCCAAGCCAGCACCGGCTTACAGCGTGGAGGGCAACCCCAAGGAAGTGTATCGCCAGGGCCAGGTGAAGTTCGTGTTCACCGAGCCCGTGCGCTTCGACCCCAAAAAGCCCTTCGGCACGCTGGTAGAAGACTCGCTGAAGCGCCGCCCGCTGCGCCTGCCCCAGGATGGCACGCTTAGCCCCGACCGCTCTACGCTGGCCATCAACCTCGATACCAAGGCGCAGAAAACCGTTACGCTGCTCCTCGACAGCACGGCCCTGCAAAGCACTACGGGCCGGCTGCTGGGGCTGCGGCCCCTGAAGCTGCGGGTCGTCGAACAGACCACGACTGGCACGCTCAGCGGCCCCGTCCAGACTACGGCCAAGCGTTACTGGGTGCAATTGCTCGACGACAAGGGCCAGGTGCTGCTCAGCCTCGACAGCCCGAAGAACAGCTACCGTTTCGACAACCTCGCGCCCGCCACCTACCGCCTGCGCGTGCTCGTTGATAGCAACCAGGACGGCCGCTGGCAGAGCGGCGACCCCGACCTGAAGGCCGCCCCCGAACCAGTCTTTCTGTTCCCCAAGCCCATCACCATCCGCTCCAACTTCGATAACGTGGAAACACTGCGCTTTTAAGCTGCTTTTCGCAGCATGGTGTCCTCAAACAGCCCGAATCCGTTCCCCGGATTCGGGCTTTTGTTTGGGGGCCGGACCTTCAGGCAAAAGCGCGGAGGGCCGGTGGCGCCAGTGCTGGCTCTGCTGCTTTCCAGCTATCCACCCCCGTACTTGCGTCGATTCAGACAGCCGACCGGAGCTATCTGGGGGCCGATCTGGCCCCCCGGGCTTGCCGCCAACTGCTGGGCAGCTATAATCCTATTTGGCGCTATATAGGAGAAGGCCGAAAAGATATCCACATCGCAAAACGACTGCTGGACGCTGTCAGCGCCTTTTTGGGTACTGGGCTTAGGGCTAATCCACATAGTTTTCCACGCTTACCGCGCCTGCACGCATAACCTGTGGATAATGCCGGGGAAACATGGGGATAACCCGTGGAGAAGTTGCGGACATCTTTTTTTGGTAGTTCGGCTCCCCCAACAGCTCTATTATCCACCTTGGGATGGTGGATAAGGGTGGATAACTATCCCCCGAAAATCCCACAATCCACATTGGCCCGAGGCTGTGGATTGTGGATATCGGGATAAGTACTGTGGATTGTTAAAAACTCCTGTAAAATGCTGATGTAAAGACTTTTATTATCCACATACCCTGTTGATGGACGGTGGATAAGTGCAACCTTGTACACATGTTATCCCGGCCGTGGATAACTCTCCATTCTTATCCACTTATCAACAGCCCTAACGATGGGGATTAAAAAGATTTATTTAAAAAAAGAATTTCAAAAGTTATTAAGCTTGTGGATAAGCGGGCTGGTTTCCGGATTTCCCAAACAGCCCCGCTCTGTCCGGAATCTGCCGCGGCATTTGGGAAAAGTACCGGGTTGGGACTTCGGGTGGTTTTCGGTAGCCCCGTAGCCCGAAGCCGCGTATACAAGGCGTCTCTTCTGGTCCGACCGCCGCTTATGCCCTTCGACTACGACCTCGATTTTACTGCCGTGGATTTTCGCCGCCACCCCGAACTTTACCGGGTGGGCAAGGGCGAGCAGGGGGTGCTGCTGGTGCAGCCCTATAAAGGCGAGATTCTGCCCCACTGGCGCTTCCGCACGCCCGAGGTGGCCCGGGAGTCGGCCGATACGATTTACGGGCTGTTTGAGGCCTATCTGAAGGTCCACGACTTTGTGGGTGCCGATATGGCGCGGAAGTTTCTGCAGATGGGCTACACCCGCGCCCGGCGCTACGCCAACCACCGGGGGGGGAAGAAGTACGCGGGGCCCGTGCCGGCCGATAAAAAGGGCCAGAGCGGTGCCCATGGCCGTGCCGAGATGCCCCGCTCCCCCGAAGACCCTGTCAAGGCGGAAGCGGCCGCTATTTTCAAGGCCAAATGGGACGAGGCCCGCGCCAACCCCGCTTACCAGGAGCAACGGGCCGAATTTGAGGCCCGCTACGGCAAGTGAACCTCTGGTGAGCTACTAGCGGAAAGCTGATAGCTTTTGTCGTTTTATCCGTAGAACTGTTGTTGAACCGAGGCAGAGGAGCTGGAACACTGGTTCGCCTTACCTTTGAGCCACCGAAAAGCTGCGCACACCCGGATTCATCCGTTAAGATTTTCGCCAGAATAAAAGCTGTCAGCTATCAGCTTAAAAAACCATTCATCTCTCTTTTCCCCAGTCACTATGCAAACCCCCGCCCAACCCTCCAGCACCGAAGAACACGAAATCCACCTTGGCACCGGCATGGGCCCGCTTAAATTCGGCGCCTCCCAGGATGAGGTTCGCTCGCTGATGGGCGAGCCCGAGGAAATCGAAGAGTCGGAAGAAGAGGACGAGTTCGAGCACCAGGCCTGGAACTACCTCGACGAAGGCTACTCGCTTTACTTCGACCGCGAAGACGACTACCGCCTCAGCTGCATCGAAACCGACCACCCCGGCATCCGCCTCTACGGCGAGGCCATTCACGGCCGTAGCCCCGAGCAGATTCAGGAGCTGATGAAAGGCCACGGCCACGAGCACAGCGAAATCGAAAAAATGGACACCGGTGAGATGCGCATCTCCTACGAGAAGGAGATGATCGACATGTATTTCGAGGATGAGGAGCTTCAGTTTGTCAACTTTGGGGTCTTCATCGATGAGGATTTAGAGGTACAATGGCCCGCTTAATTAACAGTTATCCACAAAAAGCCAGCTTTTAGCTGTTGATAAGTTGATAACTTCTTCATTTATCGACTTTTCGCAGCATTAGCATCTGTTTTTGAGACAACTGTTCCTGATCCGGTACTGAACTGAAAAACAGTTATTCATCAAAAAAGCCGCCCCGAATCCCGGGGCGGCTTTTTAGCTTATTTTAAGATGTTGGCTAAGCAGATTAGCCCGGCAGCACGGCCCGCAACAGCAGGAACAGCAGCCCCGACAGGGTCATGGTAACCGGTAGCGTAAGCACCCAAGCCAAGGCAATATTGCGCACCATTACCGGGTTCACGTTCTTCACGCCCCGGCTGGCCACCATGCTACCCGCAATGGACGAAGTGAGTACGTGGGTGGTAGACGCCGCCAGGCCCAGCGCCGAGCTGATGCCAATCATGGAGGCCGCAACCAACTCCGAGGAAGCGCCCTGCGCGTAGCTCAGGTGCTCCTTGCCAATTCGCTCGCCAATGGTTTTAACGATGCGCTGCCAGCCCACCATAGTGCCCACGCCCAACGAGAGCGACACGATGATGAACACCCAAGTCGGGGCGTAGTCGGTGAACGATTTCAGGCCCTTGAGGCCGTCGTCCAGCGTCTTCCGATCAAGCGTGCTCAGGCGCACCTTGTCGCTGTCCTGAATAACTTTGGCGCGGTTGGAAAGCAGCAGAATACCCTTGCGAATCTCGAAGCGGGCCGGTTGGGGCAGTTGCTCGACTGTGGTTACACCCGTGAAAATCCGGTCGAGGTTGTTGGTCTGCACCCGGATTTCGGCCACTGTTTTCTGATCGGCCAGGCTTAGCTCCGGCACGTTCACGCGGTTCATTACCTGCTCTACCCGCACCAGCGAGTCGCGCATGTCGAGCGGGTTTTTGGTGTGGTCGAGGGCGAAGTAGGTGGGTACAATGCCGATGAGTACGAGCATGATCAGCCCCACGCCCTTCTGCCCGTCGTTCGAGCCGTGGAAGTAGCTCACCAGGGTACAGGTAACCACCAGAATCAGGCGGATCCAGAGCGGCGGTGGCTTGTGCTTGTGGGGCTCCTTGAAGATGGACTTATTCTTGACCACCCGCCGCAGCAGGAACATAAGCAGAATGGTGAGCACAAAACCAAAAGCCGGCCCCACGATGAGCGCCAGCCCGGTGTCGCCGGCCTTGCTCCAGTTCACGCCCGAATCGACGACGTTGGGCAGGAAGCTATAGGCAATGCCCACGCCCAGAATAGAGCCGATAAGTGCGTGCGACGAAGACGAGGGCAGTCCGTAGTACCAGGTGCCGATGTTCCAGACGATGGCGCCCAAAATCAGTGCGCCCACCATGGCAATACCGTGGTACACGTTCTGATCGACCAGACTTTCGACGGGCAGCAGATACACGATGCTCATGGCCACGGCCACGCCGCCCGTGAGTACCCCGATAAAATTCCAGAACGCCGACCAGATAACGGCTACCCAGGGGCGCAGGGCATTCGTGTAGATGACCGTTGCTACGGCGTTGGCCGTGTCGTGGAAGCCGTTGACGAATTCGAACGCGCAGGCCGCAAGCAGGCAGGCAGCCAGCAGCAGGAGTACGTGAGGCTCTAAGCCGAACATAGGGGGGGGATTGGTGAGAGTACTGATTTCATCATCCCAAAGGTAAACCTACCCTTAGGCGGGGCAAGATTATGAAATTGTTACCGACCAGTTCCGGTAAGGGCCGATTGAGGCGCTAAACGCAGGCGGTTGGTATTGGTTGAGGTGAGCCCACAACCAGCCCCCAATGCGCAAATCAAGCACAGAAAAAGCGCACAGCCGCCGCCACTGGCATGAGCCGCACTTACGCTTTGCGCTGCCGGAGCGCTTCTTTTTTAATCGGCAGCCAGTGCGTCAGGTACTCGTTGAAGCTTTGGCTACTTTTGTGGGGAAGGCGGCCTCCACCAGGCGGTTCATTCTCCTTCTAACCTTTCTTCTCCTCATGAGTAACGCCCCTAAACCCGCCGCCGCGGCCACTACCGAAGGCACGCTGGCCAATATCGTGTCGCACGCCAAGGAATACGGCTTTGTATTCCAGTCCAGCGAAATCTACGACGGCCTGGCCGCCGTGTACGACTACGGCCCCAACGGCGTGGAGCTGAAAAACAACCTTAAGCAGCTTTGGTGGAAGGCCATGACCCAGCTCCACCAGAACGTGGTGGGCCTGGATGCCGCCATTTTCATGCACCCGCTTACCTGGAAAGCCTCGGGCCACGTCGATGGCTTCTCGGACCCCATGATTGATAACCTCGACAGCAAGAAGCGTTACCGCGCCGATGTGCTGCTCGAAGACAAAGCCGCCGAGCACGAGAAGAACGGCGAGCTGGCCCGGGCCGAAACCCTGCTGGCCGAAATGGGCCGTCTGCTCACGAGCGAGGATCTGGCCGGTGTGCGCCAGCTCATCATCGACGAGCAGATTCTGTGCCCCGTCAGCAAAACCGGCAACTGGACCGAGGTGCGCCAGTTCAACCTCATGTTCTCGACCCAGGTGGGCGCCGTAGCCGAGGATTCGAGCCAGATTTACCTGCGCCCCGAAACGGCCCAGGGCATCTTCGTCAATTTTTTGAACGTGCAGAAGTCGGCCCGGCAGAAGGTGCCGTTTGGTATTGCCCAGATCGGCAAGGCCTTCCGCAACGAGATTGTGGCCCGGCAGTTCATCTTCCGCATGCGGGAGTTTGAGCAGATGGAGCTCCAATTCTTCGTGCGCCCCGGCACCGAGGGCGAGTGGTACGAGCACTGGAAGGCCATGCGCCGCCGCTGGCACGAGGTGATGGGCCTGCCCGCCGACAAGCTCCGTTTCCACGACCACGAAAAGCTGGCCCACTACGCCAAGGCTGCCGTCGATATCGAGTATGAATTTCCGTTTGGCTTCAAGGAAATCGAGGGTATCCACTCGCGCGGCGACTTCGACCTGACCCAGCACCAGGCCCTGAGCAAGAAGAAGCAGCAGTACTTCGACGCCGACATCGACCCCGAAACCGGCAAGGCCTATGGCAACTACGTGCCGTTCGTGGTCGAAACCTCGGCCGGCGCCGACCGCCTGTTCCTGGCCACGCTCTGCCAAGCCTACCAGGAAGAAACCATCACGGAGGGTGAAGGCGAGCAGCAGCAGACCAAAACCCGCACCCTGCTACGCCTGCACCCGGCCGTGGCCCCCATCAAGGCCGCTATTTTCCCGCTGGTAAAAAAGGACGGCATGCCCGAGAAGGCCACCGAAATTTTCAACAGCCTGCGCCACGATTTCCGCGTGATTATGGAGGAGCGCGACGCCATTGGCAAGCGCTATACCCGCCAGGACCTCATCGGCACGCCCTTCTGCATCGTGGTTGATGGCCAGACGCTGGAGGATGACACCGTAACGGTGCGCCACCGCGACTCGCGCGAGCAGACCCGCATGCCCATCTCGGAGCTGCGCGCCTACATCGGCGAGGCCGTGAGCTTCTCGCGAATATTTGAGCAGCTGTAGAAGGGAGGAGCTGGAAGCTAGGAGTTAGGAGCTGGAATACCGGCTGTCATCCTGAGCAAAGCGAAGGACCTTATCACGTAAAAGCGAGTCGTTATTACGGCCGTTTATACGTGATAAGGTCCTTCGCTTTGCTCAGGATGACAGCCGGTATTCCAGCTCCTAACTCCTCCCAACTAATTCTCGCTCAACCATTGCGTGGCGTCGCGGCGGGAGGTGAAGTAGTTGAACTCGACCTGGGCCGGCGGCAGGGTGGAGGAGGCGATGGAGTTGCCAATCTGGTACTGATACTGCCCTTCTGAAACGAGGGCAGCAATAAACAGCGACTGGACGGGCTGCCGGGCCAGCGCCTCGCTGAGTGGAATCAGTAGCTCCTCCAGGTCGTCGGTGCTGGGGGAGTTACGCTTGAGGTCGAGCAAGAGCTTGCCGATATTCTGAGCCAGCATCTCCTCCAGGGCCAGCTGGTAGGCCTGCCCGAATGAAACCGACAGCCCGGTAGCCGTGTAGCTCAGGTGCATGGTTTCAGAATCGGAATCGAAGGTGAGCGACGTATCGGGTGAATGATACAATACCATGTTGAATGGAAAATAACAAGCCTATGTGGCAGTAGTGCAATTTTTACGCGCTACAACGGCTTGAACGAGCCATAGTTACGGAACGTTCCGTTGAGAATGTTGCCTATATTCCAAATAAAAAATATTCTTTTCGATTGGTCGTTTACCCGAAGCGGCTGTTCGTCCGGCACTTACTCGTTGGTCTTGTACTCGCCGGGTGCCCCGGGTTGCGTACCTTTGCTGCATTTTAACGGTCTATGTGGCGGAATCTTGCCCTGTTTGTAATTAAAAACCGCCGGCTGCTGGTTGGGCTGCTGGCGGCCATTACCGTGTTCATGGCCTGGGAGGCGCGTAAGGTCGAAATGACCTACGACTTCGCCCAGGTAGTCGCGCCCGACGACCCGGACATGGTGTATTTCCAGCAGTTCAAGCGCCAGTTCGGCGAAGACGGCAACGTGCTCGTGCTCGGCATGCAGGACAGCTCGGTGTACGAGCTGGGCAAGTTCAACCAGCTGCACCAGCTCACTGATACGCTCAGCCAGGTGGAGGGCGTGAGCGGCGTGCTGAGCGTAACGCGGCTGCCACGGCTCGAAAAGGACACCCTCAACCGCACCTTCCGGGCCGTGCCCATTTTCCGGGGCCCGCCCGGCGCACAGGCCGAGCTCGACTCGCTGATGCGGGTGGTGAATGAGCAGCAGTTCTATAAGGGCCAGCTGATTTCGCCCACCACCGGGGCCACGCTGCTGGCCCTCACCATCGACCCTAAATACCTCAATTCGAGCCGGCGCGAGGCCGTAATGGCCGAAATTCTGGCCCACGCCCACCAGTTCGAAAAGGACACCAAAATCCGGCTGCACTACGCCGGTTTGCCCTACGTGCGGGCCACCATGACCACCAAAGTAGCTTCGGAAATGAAGCTGTTTGTGGGCCTGACCATTGCCATGATGGCCCTGACGCTGTTCATGTTCTTTAGAACCTGGTCGGCGGTGGTGTTTCCGTTGCTCATTGTGCTGATTGTGGTAACCTGGTGCATTGGCAGCATGGTGCTCATGGGCTACAAAATCAACCTGCTCACGGGCCTGATTCCCAGCATTATCATCGTTATCGGCATCCCCAACTGCACCTACCTGCTCAGCCGCTACCACTACGACTACCGCAAATCGGGCAACCAGGTGCTGGCCATGACCCGGGTGGTGCGCAAAATCGGCCTCGTGACGCTGATGAACAACACCACCACGGCCATCGGCTTCGTGGTGTTCTGCTTCACCAACATTGCCATTCTGTTCCAGTTCGGGCTGGTGGCCACCATCAACATCTACGTCGCCTTTCTGGTGTCGTTTATTCTGATGCCCATCATCTTCACCATCCTGCCGCCGCCCACGCCCAAGCAGCTGGACCACCTGGAGGCCAAGCCGCTCATCAAGCTGTTGGAGTTCTTCGATTACCTGGTGCTGGAGCGCCGCCGCACGGTGTACTTGACGGCCCTGGCGCTGGCCGTGCTGGCCGGCGTGGGGGTGAGCAAGGTGAAGTCGGTGTCGTATATGGTCGATGATTTGCCTAAGGATTCGACGGTGAACTCCGACCTCAAGTTTTTTGAGCAGCACTTCAATGGGGTGATGCCGCTGGAAATTGTGGTGGACACCGGCCGGCCCAAAGGCCTGCTGAAACTCAAGAACCTGGAGCGCATCGACCGGCTCGAAAATTACCTGCGCACCCTCCCGGTGCTCACGAGTCCAGTAAGCGTGGTAACGGCTCTCAAGGCTTCCAACCAGGCCTTTTACAACGGCAGACCCGATTTCTACCGCCTGCCCGACAACTCCGAGAAGAACTACATCTTCAGCTACCTGGCCCGCTCGCAGAGCCAGCCCGGCGCCGAGGGCAACCTCACCGGCAAGCTGCTCCGCTCGTTCACCGACTCTACAATGCGCGAGGCCCGTATCTCGCTCAAAATTGCCGACATCGGCTCGCAGAACCTCGACACGCTGCTCAGCAACCAGATTCGGCCCCAGATCGACAAGATTTTCAAGGACACCGACCTGACGGCCCGCCTCACCGGCACCACCATCATCTTCACCAAGGGCAACGAATTTCTGATCGGCACGCTTAAAAGCAGCCTGCTGCACGCCTTTATCCTGGTGGGCCTGGTAGTGCTGATACTGTTCCGCTCCTTCCGGACGGTGTTTTTTGCCCTGCTGCCCAACTTCTTTACCCTGCTGCTCACGGGTGGCATTATGGGCTACTTTGGCATCCCACTCAAGCCTAGCACGGCCCTCATTTTCAGCATTGCCCTGGGTATTGATGGCGACAACTCTATTCACCTGCTGGCCAAGTTTCGGCAGGAAATGGCCAGTAACGGCCGCCGGGTGCGGGCCGCCATCAGCACCACGCTTTCGGAGGCCGGGACCAGCATGATTTACACCAGCATCGTGCTGTTTCTGGGCTTTTCGGTGTTTGCTTTCTCCGAGTTCGGGGGTACCAAAGCCTTGGGTTTGCTCATGTCAGCCAGCCTGCTCATCACCAACTTTTCCAACCTGATTCTGCTGCCCTGCCTGCTCGTTACCTTCGAGCACGGGGCTAAGGAAGAGGAAATCGACCAATCCAGCATCCGCCATTACGACGACAACTACCACGCCGAGGACGACGATTTGGAGTTGGATTTGGGCCGGATGAGGAAGAGTTAGCCGTCCGCTTGGCCGCCTCACGTTGCGCCTCACCCCCTAGCCCCCTCTCCGAAAAGGAGAGGGGGAACTAATTTAAAAATTGAATCTGAATTCTAGCTCTAGTTCGTTGCACCTATTTCTAGTTCCCCCTCTCCTTTTCGGAGAGGGGGCTAGGGGATGAGGCGCAACATGAGGCTAGAAAAGCTCAACAAACAATGAACTACCCCGAATTCAAGCAGCCGCTCAACTACGGCCAGGTCGGCACCGATATCCTGGCGTGGTGGAAGCAGAACAGCATCTTTGAAAAGAGCGTGAGCAGCCGTGAAGGCCAGCCCACGTTCGTGTTTTACGAGGGTCCGCCTTCGGCTAATGGCGCGCCCGGCATCCACCACGTGATGGCCCGCACCGTGAAGGACATCTTCTGCCGCTACCAGACGCTGCTCGGCAAGCAGGTGCCCCGCAAGGGCGGCTGGGATACCCACGGCCTGCCCATCGAGCTGCAGGTGGAAAAGGAATTGGGCATCACCAAAGAGGATATCGGCAAGAAAATCAGCATCGAGGAGTACAACCAGCGCTGCCGCGAAACCGTCATGCGCTTCAAGGCTCAGTGGGACGACCTGACCGAGAAGATGGGCTATTGGGTGGACCTCGACGACCCCTACATCACCTTCGAGCCCGAGTACATCGAGAGCTGCTGGGCCCTGCTCAAGAAGCTCTACGACAAGGGCCTGCTCTACAAGGGCTACACCATCCAGCCCTACTCCCCGGCGGCCGGCACCGGCCTGTCGTCGCACGAGCTCAACCAGCCCGGCACGTATCGGGATGTGATGGACACGACCATCGTGGCCCAGTTCAAGGTGCAGCGGGATGCGGCTTCGGAGAAGCTGTTCGCAAATGGCCCAGGAGCCCCAGGGCTGAAGCCCTGGGCTAGTGATTCTGGTGAGCTAGATGAGAACAACTCAATAGCCCAGGGCTTCAGCCCTGGGACCCCTGGGACCCCTGGGACTGGGACCCCTGGGACCCCTGGGACCCCTGGGACAGCCGCCGAGCCGGAAACGTACATCCTGGCCTGGACGACGACGCCCTGGACGCTGCCCGCCAACACGGGTCTGGCCGTGGGCAAGAATATCCCGTACGTGCTGGTGCGCACCTTCAATGCCTATACTGGCGCGCCCATCCGGGTGGTGCTGGCCGAGGCGCTGGTAGGCAAACACTTCTCGGAAAAAGGGAAAGAAGCCTCGCTCGAAGACTTCCAGGCCGGCAATAAAGTGCTGCCCTGGCGCATCGAAAACACCTTTAAGGGCGCCGACCTCGTGGGCATCAAGTACGAGCGCCTCTTCGGTCAGGACAACGGGTATCCGGCGTTTGAGAACGAGGAAAACGGCTTCCGCGTGATTCCCGGCGACTTCGTGACCACCGAGGACGGTACCGGCATCGTGCACATTTCGCCCACGTTTGGCGCCGACGACTTCCGGGTGGCCCAGCAGAACGGCGTGCCCGCCCTGATGGTGGCCGACGACGAGGGCAAGCTCGGCCCCATTGTGGACCGCACCGGCCGCTACGTGGCTCAGATGGGCGAATTCGGCGGCCGCTGGGTGAAGAACTACGACGGCCACGACCAAAGCGGCGCCGACTACAAAACCCTCGACGAAAGCATTGCCATCCGCATGAAAGGCGACGGAACGGCCTTCAAAGTGGAGAAGTACGAGCACACCTACCCGCACTGCTGGCGCACCGACAAGCCCGTGCTCTACTACCCCCTCGACTCCTGGTTTATCAAGACCACGGCCGTCAAGGACCGGCTCATCGAACTCAACAAAACCATCAACTGGCAGCCCGCCAGCACCGGCGCCGGCCGCTTCGGCAACTGGCTCGAAAACCTGGTCGACTGGAACCTGAGCCGCTCGCGCTACTGGGGCACGCCGCTACCCATCTGGCGCACCCAGGACGGCACCGAGGAAATCTGCATCGGCTCCATCGAGCAGATGAAGCAGGAGATTGACAAGGCCGTAGCGGCCGACATCATGACCCACAACCCCTACGCCAACGGCGAAAAGGTGGACCTGCACCGGCCCTACGTGGACGATATCTTCCTGGTGAGCCCCAGCGGCCAGCCCATGTACCGCGAAACCGACCTCATCGACGTCTGGTTCGACAGCGGCGCCATGCCCTACGCCCAGTGGCACTACCCGCTCGAAAACGCCGAGAAATTCCAAAAGAACTTCCCCGCCGATTTCATTGCCGAAGGCGTGGACCAGACCCGCGGCTGGTTCTTCACCCTGCACGCGCTGGCCGTGATGCTGGAAGACTCGGTGGCCTACAAGAACGTGATGGCCAACGGCTTGGTGCTCGATAAGAACGGCAACAAGATGAGCAAGCGCCTCGGCAACGCCGTCGACCCGTTTGCCACTATCAGCCAGTACGGCCCCGACGCTACGCGCTGGTACATGATTGCCAACGCCCAGCCCTGGGACAACCTCAAGTTCGACGCGGCCGGCATCACGGAGGTGCAGCGCCGCTTCTTCGGCACCCTGTTCAACACCTACTCGTTCTACGCCCTCTACGCCAACCTCGACGGCTTCCAGGTCACCGAAACGGCCCGCGTGCCCCACCATGAGCTAAGCGAACTGGACCGCTGGATTCTGAGCAAGCTCCAGTCGCTCATCAAGGAAGTGCGCGGCTACTACGATGGCTACGACCCCACCAAGGCCGCCCGCGCCATCCAGGATTTCGTGACCGACCAGCTTTCCAACTGGCACGTGCGCCTCTCGCGCCGGCGGTTCTGGAAGGGCGAGCTGACCCCCGACAAGCGCGCCGCCTACGAGACGCTCCAGGAGTGCCTCACCACCGTGGCCCAGCTCATGGCTCCCATCGCGCCCTTCTTTGGCGAGTGGCTTTATAAGAACATGACCGACGGCCTGCGCGCCGCCGGTGTGGCCGAAAACAGCCCCTTCGCCGCCGAATCGGTGCACCTCACGCTGCTCGTGCAGGCCGATGAAACCCGCATCGACCCCGCGTTGGAAGAGCGTATGGACCTGGCCCAGCGCATCAGCTCACTCACTCACTCGTTGCGCAAGAAGTCGGTGCTGAAGGTGCGCCAGCCCCTCCAGCGCATCCTAGTGCCGGTGTTCAACGATACCACCCGCGAGCAGGTGGGCCTGGTAGAAGACCTGATTTGCGCCGAGCTGAACATAAAACACGTGGAATTCCTCGACGACACCAGCGGTGTGCTGGTGAAGTCGGTGAAGCCCAACTTCAAGCGCCTTGGCCAGCAGTACGGCCCCAAGCTGAAAGTAGTAGGCGCCCGCATCCAGCAGATGAGCGCCGAGGAAATCAGCACCCTCGAAAAAACCGGTCAGCTGACCGTGGACATCGAGGGCGAAACCTACGCCCTGGCCCCCGACGACGTGGAAATCCGCACCCAGGATTTGCCCGGCTGGCTGGTGGCCACCGATGGCGCCCTCACCGTGGCCCTCGACGTGACCCTGACCGACGAGCTACGCCAGGAAGGCGTGGCCCGCGAGCTGGTAAACCGCCTCCAGAACCTGCGCAAGGACAGCGGCCTGGAAGTCCAGGACAAAATCCGCGTGACCCTGGGCCAGCAGCCCGAGCTGGAAGCCGCCGTGCAGTCGTTCGGCGACTATATCCGCGAGGAAGTGCAGGCCCTGAGCCTGGATTTCGGCCCGGAAATCAGCGGCGGAACAATGCTCGAATTCGACGAGTATTCGGTGCCCGCGCAGCTGGAAGTGGCAACTGCCTGAGCCTGAGGTGCCAACCGCCGTCTCCAAACCGGCGGTTGGCACATCGGCGTACAAAGTAATTTGCTGCGCCCGAAAATCGGTTTTAAAGGGCATAAATGGCCCTCCGAAACATATACTGCCCTGCTATTCGGCGGGATTCCCGTCAAAGCGACCAAGTCTAAAAATCTTCGTCCCTTTGTGCCACGAGAGGAGGGAGAGGCCAACGCTGACAGCCTGTCAGCCCAGGTCTCACTTCTTCCTTCTCACCGCTCAGTTCTAGAAAAATGAAGTACTGGAAATATTACCTGGTGGCATTGCTCGTCATCGTCATCGACCAAATTTCGAAATGGGCCGTGCACCGCTACATGCCCATGGGCATGGGCGGCGAAATTCCGGTGTTCGGCGACTGGTTCAAGCTGCACTACACCCTCAATCCGGGCATGGCTTTCGGCGTAGAGCTGCCCGAGCCTTATGGTAAGCTGCTGCTCACCACGTTCCGGCTGGTGGCCGTAACGGGCATTAGCTACTACATCTACCGCCTCTGGAAGCAGCACGCGCCCAATGCCCTCATGGTTTGCATCGCCCTGATTCTGGGCGGCGCCATCGGCAACCTGATTGACTCCATTTTCTATGGTGTTATCTACAACAATGCCCCCTTCGGCGCGCCCACGCCCTGGCTGCACGGGCAGGTGATTGATATGCTCTATGTGGATATCTACGAAGGCATTTTGCCCTCAACCTGGCCGCTGGTGGGAGGCTCGCACCTCTCGCTCTGGCCCATCTTCAACATTGCTGATGCCGCAATTTTCGTGGGTGTAGCGCTGATTCTATTGTTCCAGAACCGTTTCTACGGCGAGCATTTCGAGGCTGCTGAGGCAGAAGAGCGCGCCGCCAAGGGAGCCGCCCAGGCCCACCGCGACGCGGAGGCTTCAGGAGTAGCGTAAGTTTCGGTTGCCAATTACCAGTTGCACGGCCCGCCTTATGGCGGGCCGTTTGCGTGTTGGGCCAAGCCGTGTTGCGCCCGTTATCTTTACCCCATGCCCGCTCCCATACTCTCCGTCCGCGACCTGACCATTGATTTTCATAGCCACCGCGGCAATACGCGGGCCGTGGAGGGCATTTCGTTTGATTTACACCGGGGCGAAACGCTGGCCATTGTGGGCGAGTCGGGCTCGGGTAAGTCGGTTACCTCGCTGGCGCTGATGGGGCTGGTGCCGATGCCGCCCGGCCGGATTGCCAGTGGCGAAGCCCGGTTTCAGAGCGCGTCGCTGGGCGAGGTGGATCTGCTCACGCTCAGCGACGCGCAGCTGCGGCAGGTGCGGGGTAATGATATCGGGATGATTTTTCAGGAGCCCATGACCTCGCTGAACCCGGTGTACCACTGCGGCCCCCAGGTGGTGGAGGCCCTGCGGCTGCACACCAACCTAAGCGAAAAGGAAGCCCACGCCCGAACCGTCGAGCTGTTCACGATGGCCCGGCTGCCCCGGCCCGAGAAAATCTTCGCCAGCTACCCCCACGAAATCAGCGGCGGCCAGAAGCAGCGCGTGATGATTGCCATGGCCATGGCCTGCAACCCCGCCCTGCTCATCGCCGACGAGCCCACCACGGCCCTCGACGTAACCGTGCAGGCGCAGGTGTTGCGCCTCATCGACGAGCTGCGCCGCGAACACAACACGGCCGTCATCTTCATCACCCACGACCTGGGCGTGGTGGCCGAAATAGCCGACCGCATTCTGGTGATGTACCGGGGCCGGGTAGTGGAGCAGGGCTCCGTGCTCGACATCTTCACCAACCCCCAGCACCCCTACACCAAAGGCCTGCTGGCCTGCCGACCAAAACTTTCGGTAGGCCGCAAAAAACTTCCCGTAGTAGCCGATTTCATGCGTGAAACGGCCGATGGGGGCTTTATTTCCACTGAAAGCGCCACCGCGCAAGTAGTTGAGGCTGAAATGACTGCCAAGGCAAGTGAGGCCCCTTCAAGTGATACTGATACCACCAAAATGTTCCCCGTGGAACATTCTGTTTCACGCCCTGAAATCCCGCATTTCGGCCTCGAATCGGCCCCCAGCGCCGAATCGGGCCTGCCGTTGCCACTGTCTGCCGACCCGGTGGCGGCGGCTTCGCAGACGACACCAACACCACAAGCATCTCCAGCGTCCCAGGGCTCAGGCCCTGGGCTAGCTGGCGTGCCGCAAAACGACGGTACAGGCAGTGGAGGCGAGGTAGCAGCAAGC
Organism: Hymenobacter psychrophilus; assembly: GCF_900107135.1. Lineage (GTDB taxonomy): Bacteria > Bacteroidota > Bacteroidia > Cytophagales > Hymenobacteraceae > Hymenobacter > Hymenobacter psychrophilus. The sequence goes on along the minus strand of NZ_FNOV01000005.1, from coordinate 60,743 downwards.
AAAGCCTTGGAAACTGCCGCTACTATTGCGCCCCGCTCCGTAGCCCAGGGTTTCAACCCTGGAACGCCTGGCGCGGTAGGGAATGGAGGAGATGCGGCCTGGCAAACCCCGGACCCCGGAGCACTAGGCTCCGCAGAACCTCTCCTCCAGGTAGAAAACCTGCAGGTATATTTCCCGATTCGCAAGGGATTTTTTAACCGGAAGCCGGAGTTTGTGCGGGCCGTGGATGGCGTGAGCTTCGCTATTTACCCGGGCGAGACTGTCGGGCTGGTGGGCGAATCGGGCTGCGGTAAGACGACGCTGGGCCGGGCGCTGCTGCGGCTGGTGGAACCAACGGCCGGCCGCATCCTGTTTGGGGGCGACGATTGGGCCACGCTGCCGGCCGAAGCCCTGCGGCGGCGGCGGCGCGATTTCCAGATGGTTTTCCAGGACCCCTACGCTGCCCTCAACCCCATGCTTACGGTGGGTGAGGCCATCTGGGAGCCCATGCGAGTGCACAGTGTGGGCGGCAGCGGCGAGCAGCAGAAGGCCAAAGTGCTGGAGTTGCTGCGTACGGTGGGCCTGCGCGAGGAGCACTTCCAGCGCTACCCCCACGAGTTCAGCGGCGGCCAGCGCCAGCGCATCTGCATTGCCCGCGCCCTGGCCCTGCAACCCAAGTGCATCATCTGCGATGAGTCAGTTTCGGCCCTCGACGTGTCGGTGCAGGCCCAGGTGCTCAACCTGCTCAACGACCTCAAACGCGAGTTCGGCATCACGTATTTATTCATCACCCACGACCTGTCGGTGGCCCGGTTTATGAGCGACCGGCTGCTGGTTATGCGCCAGGGCCAGCTAGTAGAAAGCGGCCCCGCCGCCGACATCTACGCCAACCCCCGGCACGCGTACACCCAACAGCTACTGGCCGCCATCCCGCGCGACTCGCCAGCCGACATTCGGGCCGCCGTGGCGGGCAGGAAGTAACAGGTAGTAGCAGGCTCACCAGCACGTCATGCAGAGCGTAGCGAAGCATCTCGCGTGCTGATGTTGAGTCAGGCATTGCAACGTCAGCACGCGAGATGCTTCGCTACGCTCTGCATGACGTGCTATTCTTAGCCCTATTATGTACATCTATATCCTTACCAATCCCGCCCGGACCGTTCTATACACCGGCGTGACCAACGACTTGGAAAGGCGTTTGCATGAACACAGCCAGAATTTAGGGGAAGCAGGACGGTTTACCAGCCGATATCAATGCAACCTCCTTGTATATTTTGAAGCCTGCGCCACCAGTCAGCAAGCTATAATTCGTGAAAAAGAGATTAAGGGCTGGAGCCGAGCCAAAAAAGAGACGCTGATTGCCAGGTTAAACCCCACTTGGATAGCTATAGATTTAGAAACCTGGGACGGCGGGACAGAGTCGTAGACCGTCATGCAGAGCGCAGCGAAGCATCTCGCATGCTGCTATCGAATAGCATTGCAGCGTCAGCACGCGAGATGCTTCGCTACGCTCTGCATGACGGCCTTTTACACGCTCTATTAACCCTGATATAGTTATTCCTCGTTATATTCCGTAGTATCTTACGGCGGCCGCTGTGCCGCTTCCTTTTTCAATTTCCCGAAGGCATTCAACCCGAAGCCTTTCCCCCATTCAACTTCTGCCGCCTGAGAAAAGACACAACCGGCGGCCCGACTGACTACATGAAACAACCCTCCCAATCGGCCCCCCGCGCCTCCCGCGCGAAGGCCTCCTCAACCGAAACTGCGGCCGCCGCAACTCCCATCAGCCAGGACCAGATTATGCGGATTTTCCGCGACAACCCCGGCAAAGTCCTCACCTATCGCCAGCTCTCGCGCCGCCTCGGTGTAACCACCAAAGACCAGCGCGAAGTGGTGTTTGCCCACCTGCGCGAGTTGCGCCAGGATAATCAGTTGCTGCTGATTCAGAACGATGAGTACCGCCTTACCGACGAGGCCCAGCAGGCCCAGGCCACCGCGCCTAAAGGCCGCCGCAAGGGCGGCAAGAAAGACGATGCCGACGACGCAACGGAAGCCGTGGCCACGGCCGTTAGCGAGCCCGGCGAGCTGCCGCCCGGCAAAAAGCTGCCCCGCGGCGGCCGGGTAGTGGAGAGCGAATTCGGCCAGGACCCCGTGGTGCACCGCCGCCGCGAAGCCGGTTTCGACTTTGCCGATGCCGACGACCCGCAGGCCCCGCGCCGCCGCCGCGAGAGCGGGGGCGACACCATTGTGGGCACCGTGGCGCTGGCCACCGAAAAGTACGCCTTCGTGATTAGCGAGGAGACCGAAAACGACGTGCGCGTATTCACCGACCGCCTGCGCTTTGCCATGCAGGGCGACACCGTGCGCCTGCGCCTGCGCGGCTCCCGCGACGGCCGCCCCGTGGGCGACGTGGTGGAGGTGCTCGACCGCAAGCGCCCCGAAGTAGTGGGCCGCCTGCAAATTCGCGACCATGTGGCCTTTGTGAAGGCCGACAACCGCAAGCTGTACTTTGATGTGTACGTGAGCCAGGACGACCTCAACGACGCCCAGCACGGCGACAAAGTGCTGGTGCACGTCACCGAGTTTCCGGAGGATGGCTCCGACCGCTCGCCGGCCGGCGTCGTGGTGCGCAGCTTCGGGCAGGCCGGCGGCAACGAGGCCGAAATCAACGCCATCATGGCCGAGTTTGGGTTGCCGTTTGAGTTTCCGGCCGAGGTAGAAGCTGAAGCTCAGGCCATGCCTGATACTATTCCGGCCGAGGAAATTGCCCGCCGCCGCGACTTCCGCGCCATCACCACTTTCACCATCGACCCGGCCGACGCCAAGGACTTTGATGATGCGCTGTCGATTCAGCAGCTCGAAAACGGGCACTGGGAAATCGGCGTGCACATTGCTGACGTGACGCACTACGTGCAGCTCGACACGGCCCTGGAGAACGAGGCCCGCAGCCGCGCTACTTCGGTGTACTTGGTTGACCGCGTGATTCCGATGCTGCCCGAGCACCTGAGCAACGGCCTCTGTTCGTTGCGCCCCAATGAAGACAAACTGACGTTTTCGGCCGTGTTCGAGCTCGATGAGAACGGTAAGCTCTACAGCACTTGGCTGGGCAAAACCGTCATTCACTCCGACCGTCGCTTCGCCTACGAGGATGCCCAGGAGCGGATTGAGGGCCTGGAATCGGACTACACCCAGGAGGTGCAGCTGATGAACCGCATTGCCAAAAAGCTGTGCGCGGCTCGCTTCAAGCAGGGCGCCATCAGCTTTGAAACGCAGGAGGTGAAGTTCCGCCTCGATGAGGACGGCAAGCCGCTGGGCGTGTACGTGAAGGAGCGCAAGGACGCCCACAAGATGATTGAGGAGTTCATGCTGCTGGCCAACCGTAAGGTGGCCGAGTTCGTCTTCAAACTCAAGAAAACCAAGCCGCGCCTGACCATGGTGTACCGGGTGCACGACTCGCCCGACCCCGAGCGCCTGCAGAACTTCGCGCTGTTTGCCAAGAAATTCGGCTACCACCTCGAGCTGAAAGACGTGCAGAAACTGAGCACCGAACTCAACGACCTGAACGTGGAAGTAGTGGGCCGCCCCGAGCAGAACGTGCTCCAGACGCTGGCCATCCGCACCATGGCCAAGGCCACCTACACCACCGACCCGCGCGGGCACTTTGGCCTGGCTTTCGAGCACTACTCGCACTTCACCTCACCCATCCGCCGCTACCCCGACATGATGGCCCACCGCCTGCTGGAGCACTACCTGGAGGGCGGCAAGAACGTAGAAGTGGAGCCCATCGAGGAGGAGTGCAAGCACTCGTCGGAGCGCGAAAAACTGGCCGCCAGCGCCGAGCGCGCCAGCATCAAGTTCAAGCAGGTCGAGTTCCTGCAGGACCACATTGGCGAGCAGTTTACCGGCGTGGTTTCGGGCCTGACCGAGTGGGGCATGTATGTGGAAATTGCCGAGAACAAGTGCGAAGGCATGATTCGCATCAGCGACATTCCCGGCGACACCTTCGAGCTCGACAAGGACAACTACCGCCTCGTGGGCCAGGGCAGCAAGCGCATCATCCAGTTCGGCGACGAGCTGCAGGTGGAAGTGAAGGCCGTAAACCTGCTCGACCGCACCATCGACTTCGCCCTGGTAGACGACCGCCCCGACGACGTGAAGCAGCGCGAGCAGCAGGAGCGTCGCGAAAACGGTAGCCGCCCCCGCGGTGGTCGCCCCGAGCGCGGTGGCAAGCCCAGCGGTAAAGGCGGCCGCTCCGATGGCAAGAACAGCAGCAACAGCGCCAGCGGCCGGAGCGAAATTAAGAGCAGCAGCAAAGGCAGCGGGGGTAAGCGCCGCCGGTAACGCCTCAACCGGCAAAATCCGAAGCCTGAATTAGACGAGAAGCCCCTGTTACCGGCAACGGTAGCAGGGGCTTTTTGCTGCCAGGGCCAGCTGCCTACCTAAACTCTATCGGCACCGTCAGTACCATATCGACGGGCTGCCCGCCGCGCTTGCCTGGTGTGAAGGGGAGCAACCGGCTCACCGCCGCTACTGCCGCGGCATCGTAGGCCGGGTTTAGGCCCCGGCCCAGCACTACGCCGATGCCAGATAAGGCCCCGGATGCCAATACCGTAAACTGCACCAGTACCGACCCACGCTTCCGTGGGCCGGCGGGCCTTTTCAGGTTCTTGCTTATAACTGTGTACATGGCCTGCGTCCCGCCTAGAAAGCTGGGCATCGTTTCCACCCGTACATACTTGCCCGTAGTAAGCGCCACCGAATCGGGGGCAGCGGAAGTTGGCGGGGTAGGCTTCCTGTCTGTTGGCTGCCGGTTTGTTTTCGGGGGCAATGGCACTATGGGCGCGGCCGGTCGGGCATCCCAGCGGTTGTAGGAGTTCTGTGCTATGGCCGCTGCCGGGAGTAGCAGCCAAACAAGCAGCAGGAGCGGGTGTTGGGTTCTCATGCCAGGGAAGATACGAAGTTGGGCGGAGCACTGCTTCCCACAACCCGCCGTACCTTTCCCTGCTCAATCTGACCCCTGCATGGACCTTTCTTTCTTCACCGATAAACTCACGGCCGGCCTCGCCGACCTGCGCTACGGGCAGGAGCCGATCAGCCTCTACGAGCCCATCCGCTACATCATGGGCCTCGGCGGCAAGCGCATCCGGCCGGTACTCACGCTGATGGGCGCCCACCTGTTCACCGACGAGCTGGCGGCCGTGGTGAAGCCCGCGCTGGCCACCGAGGTATTCCACAACTTCACCCTGCTCCACGACGACCTGATGGACCAGGCCCCGCTACGCCGCGGCCAGCCCACGGTACACGAAAAATGGAACCCCAACGTGGCCATCCTGAGTGGTGATGTGATGCTGGTGCGGGCCTACGAGCTGCTGTTTGATGTGCCGCCGGCCCTGCTGGCCCCGCTGCTGCGCCGGTTCTCGCAAACGGCCGCCGAAGTCTGCGAGGGCCAGCAGTGGGACATGGAGTTTGAGACCCGCACCGACGTCAGCATCGCGCAGTACCTGGATATGATCCGGCTGAAGACGGCCGTGCTGCTGGGCTTTGCGTTGGAGCTGGGCGCCCGGCTTGGGGGCGCTTCGGAGGAGGATGCCGACCACCTGCGCCAGTTCGGGGTGGACGTCGGCCTGGCTTTTCAGCTGCGCGACGACCTACTCGACGTGTACGGCGACGCGGCCACCTTCGGCAAGCGCGTGGGCGGCGACATTCTAGCCGACAAAAAGACCTTCCTGCTACTCACTGCCCAGGCCCAGGCTGGCCCCGCCCAGCAGGCCGTGCTGGCCCAACACATCAGTCAGCCGGTACCCGATGAGGAGGCCAAAATAGCGGCCGTGCGCGCCATCTACGACGAGCTCGAAATCCGCCCCCAGACCGAGGCGCTTATCAACGATTACTTCGTGGACGCCCTCCAGCACCTGGAGCGTGTGGCAGCCCCCGAATCGCGCAAAAAGCCCCTGCACCAACTGGCCCTGCAGCTACTGGAGCGCGAGCAGTAACAAGGAATAGCCGAAAACTAGTAAGGAAACCCGGTGTCATGCTTCATCTGGCGTCCGCGCAGCGGAGTGGAGTCGAAGCATCTCTACCGCTTCGTGGCAATGGCAATCCAACGACAGGGTTAGCCTTGCAGTAGAGATGCTTCGACTGCGGCTCCGCCTTTGCTCAGCATGACACCGTTCTTTTTCCAACCCTCCCATCCATCATCCAATCCTTTTCCATCACCCCTAATTCCCCTAAATGGAAATTTCCGCCACCCTGGTGCTGGCCGTGCTCACGGCCGGCATCTCCCTCTACGCTTGGTCGAACCCGGAATTCCTGGAATCCTGGATTCTGGAGCCCTACGTGGTGCAGCGCCGCAACGAGTGGTACCGCTTCCTCACCTCGGGCTTCCTGCACGCCGATTTCACGCACCTGCTCTTTAATATGATTGCCTTCTACTCGTTCAGCCGGGTAGTCGAAACCATTTTCGGGTACGCCTTCGGGCCCACGATGGGGCTGCTGTGGTATCTGCTGCTGTACCTGGGCGGCATTGTTGTGTCCGATATCCCCACGTACCTGCGTCACCGCAACGACCCCGGCTACCGCTCGCTCGGAGCCTCGGGCGGCGTGTCGGCGGTGGTGTTCTCGGCCATTCTGTTCAACCCGGCGGCCGGCCTCTACATCTTCCCCATTCCCTTCGAAATCCCGGGCTTCATCTTTGGCTTCCTTTACCTGGGCTACTCCTACTACATGAGCCAGCGCCAGGGCGACAACATCAACCACGACGCCCACTTTTACGGCGCGCTCTACGGCGTTGTGCTCACGCTGATACTAATTCCGCGAGCGGCTGGTATTTTCCTGGAGCAAATCCAGTTATATGTAGGTAAATACTTGTGAATCAAGTAGTTAATATATATTATCGTGACTTTTAGATATCTATTTTGAGTTCATTGCGTAAAGGGGCCCATAACTCTCCAAACCTAACCTTTCCCTGCCATGAACGCCCTCAACACGCTTACCAAACGCCTGCCCGGTGCCGGCCTGCTTCTTTCGCTACTCACGGTTTCGCTGCTCACCTCGTGCAGCCGCTTCAACAACGACGGCAGTCTGGCCACCTGGGGCTATATCATTCTCGCCCTCGACGTATTCGTGCTCTTCGACATCTTCCGCCAAGACTGGGGAATCGGCAAGAAAATCCTGTGGGCCGCCATCGTATTCCTCTTCCCGTTGGGTGGTCTGATTCTCTACTTCCTGTTCGCGGGTCGTGGCAAGTCAAGCACCTAAGCTGCCCGGTTACTCATCAGCCAGCAAGCAAAAAGCCCCGCTGTACTTCGGTACAGCGGGGCTTTTTGCTTTAAGTGATATAGGGTGTGCGGGGCCTACTTGCCGCCTAGTAGCCGTCGCTTTTCCATGCGGGCCACGTGCTGCAGAACCGCGCCGGTGTTCGTGATTTCAGTGGCCTGCCAGTGGTCGCCGCGCCGGAGCATCTTCACTTCGAGCACCAGCGTGGTGTCGTAGCGGGGCTGGGTGAACTCCAGGCCCACTAGGGCCTGCTCCCCCTCTTCGCGCGAGTAGGCGATACCCCGGAACTTGCTGTTCTCGCCCACCACTTTGCCGGCCAGCCCCATCATCGATACATTGACGAGCCGCTTGGGGGCGGCGGCGCTGGCCGCTTCCACCGAGCCGGTTTCTACGTAGCGCTGCACCTCCTTTTGGGCCGCCTTGGCCAGCTGGGGCTTGAGTAGGCGCAGGGCGCCGGTCAGGGCCATGCCGCCGGGGTTAAGCACGCCCAGCGCCGAGCCGTTGTCGGCAACGTCGTCCACGAGACTGTTCGTCACGCTGCTCACGTTCACGTACTGCCCGAAGGCTTCCGGATCGTGGTTGTCGATGGCATTGTAGGCCTGCATGAGCGAGTACTCGGGCGCGGTGCGCACCTTGTAGTAGTAGAGGTAGGCCCCGACGCCCACGGCCACGAGCACAATCAGAATAAGGACTTTTTTCATGGGAGGAGGAAGTTGAGATTCGGTTGGGAGAGGGTGTTTAAGAAAGTAAAAGTAGCCCGATTTATCCATGCGCCGGCGCGGCCTGCGTAAGCAACGGGGCCAGCGCACCGCTGCGCCTGCTACGCTCACGCCTATGTTGCCTGAATCTACCCGCTTTCCCGAAGTACACGGCCATCGCGGCTGCCGGGGGCTGCGGCCCGAAAATACAGTGCCTGCCTTCCGCGAAGCCCTGCGCCTGGGCGTCGATGCCGTGGAGCTGGACGTGGTGATTTCTGCCGACCGGCAGGTGGTGGTTTCGCACGAGCCCTGGATGTCGGCCGCCATCTGCCGGCTGCCTTCCGGGGCCCCCATCCGGCCCGCCGAAGCCCGGCAGCACAACCTCTACCAGCTGCCCTACGCTCGCATCCGGGAGTACGATTGCGGCCGCACGCGCCATCCCGGTTTTCCGGAGCAGCAGCCCGCGCCGGCCGCCAAGCCGCTGCTGCGCGAAGTGGTAGCCGACCTCGAAATTCTGACCCAGCAGCTGGGCCGGCCGCCAGTGAAATACAGCATCGAAATCAAGAGCGAGCCGGCCCACGAAGGCCAGTTTCAGCCACCGCCCGCCGAGCTACTGGCGCTGGTGCTGGCCGAACTGCAAGCCCTGCAAATCCTGCCTCGCACCACGCTACTCTGCTTCGATAAACGCATCCTGCAGCTGGCCCGATTCGAGGCGCCCACGCTGCCCCTGTGCCTGCTCATCGAAGATGAATTACCCCTGGCCGCGCACCTAACGGCGCTGGGTTTTACCCCGGCCGTAGTCGGCCCCAACTTCCGGTTGCTGACGCCCGCGCTGGCTGCCGCGCTGGCCACGCAGCACATCCGGCTGGTGCCCTGGACCGTGAACGAGCCGACCGATATGCGGGCCGTGCTGGCGTTGAATCCCTGGGCCATTACCACCGATTATCCCAACCGGCTGCTGGCCCTGCGTTAGGCTTTTGTACCCCGCTGTATCATTCCTAGCGTTACTATGGGCGTTGTCAGATGTGTTACACAATAACTGTAACGTAACGAATGTAACGTAACAGAGGGGTGTGTTACAGTGTCCGATAGTTGTATCAAAATGTATAGTTGTTACGTAATGTTTCACTGTAACACAAGAACGTATCCGCGGACTTTGGTTACGTAAGATGTATTGTCCATATTTACGTACTCAACCCCGTTACACTCATTGATTATGTCACATCAGGGCGAAATGCTTCAGGAGGCCATTAAAAGCAGCGGAATCTCTATTACGCGGATAGTGGACGACTTAGGTATTACACGTCCGACGATGTATCGTAAATTCAAGGAGCAGGAACTGGATTACACCTTTGTAAAGCGTGTCGGTGATATTATCGGACACAACTTTGCAGACGAATTTACAACGCCGTCGTCGCCTGATTTATCGTTTACTGTTACACCTGTATCAAAAAGTTCGAACAGTTCAGCTGACAGCAGTGCAACACTCCGAACAGCTGTTACGGTGTCGTCCGACGCGGACAGTCTAAAACAGCTGATGACGCTTCAGCAGAAGTATATCGCCCTGCTGGAAGACTACAACGAGCTGCTGTTGAAAGTGTACGGTCCGAAATAGAACAGAATTGTTCCACGTGAAACATATTTGTTTCCGCTCCTTTCGGCCCTGCCGATACAGCTTTCGTCTGGCAGGAGCCGATCCTTTAGCCCACGCGTTCCTGGCGCCGAATGTTACTGTCCGTTGACCGGGCATAAGTGCCTGCTGGGGCGCTCATCTGTAAGCTTGGCAGAGGGGACTTCCGGTGGGCATTGTAACCCCCGGATAGTGGGGTAGGGGAAGGGCCGGACGGTGCTAGCTTTGCGGCCACACTCCCGTTCCTAACCGTCGGCCCATGCCTCCATTTGTGCTTCCCCAATACCGTCCTGTCTCTTACTCACGCGTCACGCTCACCGAGCTGATGATTCCATCGTATGCCAACTTCGGCGGCAAAATTCACGGAGGCATTTTGCTCTCGCTCATGGACAAGGTTGCCTACGCAGCATCCTCTAAGCATGCCGGTACCTACTGCGTAACTGTGAGCGTAGACGGGGTGAATTTCATGCAGCCCGTGGAGGTCGGTGAGTTGGTGTCGCTGCTGGCATCGGTGAACTACGTGGGTCGCACTTCCCTGCTGGTAGGCATTAAGGTGACGGCCGAAGATGTGCGCACCGGCCTGGTCAAACATACCAACACGAGCTACTTCACCATGGTGGCCAAAGACGACGAAGGCCAGCCTACTCAGGTGCCCGGTCTGGAGCTGGAAACCCGCGATGATGTGCGCCGCTTCCAGGAAGCCATCAAGCGCCGGCAGTTTCAACAACAGTACCGCGAACAGTTCGATAATGCCCGCAGCAGCCTGAACGTGGATGCCCAACTGGCCCTGCTGGAAGGCGAGCGTTGCCGCGTTATATACTAGCCAGTAAGCAGAGCTAAGAATTGACGTTTACAGTCTGCCTCCTGCGCCTGATGACACCGACCAGAACCTGCGCTTGAATCCGCATGCTGTGAGTGCGCCAATCTGGTGCCTCACCCGGCGCTGAGCGGTTGCCATCGGACGACACTGGGAGCGACTGATTGATTTGCTTGGTGCGCGGGGTGGGGGCGAGCCTCGCCCCGCCGTTGCCCGATTTTCGCTGGACTACACCGGCATGGATGGTCGAACTGCCTGCAGTATAAGCGGGGCCTTGCCCTCACCCGCTGGTCAACGATTGTCGTTGAACGATACCGGGCACGACTGATTCCACGGCAACCGCTCAACGGCGGGCGGGGACAAGCCCCGCTGCCTACGCCGTCTATGCGGGTGATGGGTTCGCGCTTCGTTTGCAGTAGCCGGCGTCTCTACAGGAAAACGACTTCCTTGATGATATCCTCACCGACTTCGGCGTTGAGGTTCGCCAAGACCTTGGTCTTGGCCATAACCAGTTCGTGCTTGAGAGGTGCCGACGAAAGGCGAACGAACAGCTTGTTGTTGCTCACGTAGAGCTGCTGGGTTTTCAGGGCCACAGCCTTGCCCATTACCTTCTCCCAGCTGGCCACCACCGTTACTTCGTTCAGCTTACCCTGCAGGCGGTAAACGCGGAGCATGGCGGTGATGCTGTCCTTGAGCGGGACGATATCGGCCTTGCGGGTATTCTCTGGGGTATAGGGTTTTTTGTAGGCCATTCGGGTAAGTTAACGCGCGCGAAAAGTGTCCCGCTTGCCAACTAAACAAAGGTACCCCGCCCAACGGCTACAACCGCGCCACGGTGCCGGCTTCTACCCGGAACCGGCGGATATCTTCCGACAGCTCGGCCAGTACCCGGTCAGTGCGTTCGAGGTGGGTATCGGTCAGGAATATCTGGCCGAAGGTATGGTTGGCCACCAGCTGCATGAGCCGGGTGATGCGCTTCTCGTCGAGGCGGTCGAAGATGTCGTCGAGCAGCAGCAGGGGCTTCTGGTGCTGGCGCTCGGCCAGCAGCTCGAACTGGGCCAGCTTAAGGGCAATAACGAACGACTTCTGCTGGCCCTGCGAGCCGTAGCCCTTCACTGGCTTGTCATCCATCAGGAACGTGAAGTCGTCGCGGTGGGGGCCGGTGGTGGTGCGCTGCAGCGTCAGGTCGCGGCGCTCCTGCAGGCGCAGCAGCTTGCCGAAGTCGGCACCGGGCAGCTCACTCTTATACGTAAGCGTGACTTGCTCCTGGCCGTCGGCGAGCTGAGTGTAGTGGCGCTGAAACAGCGGCTCGAACCCAACCAGAAATTCCTGGCGGCGCTGTACCATCTGTTCGCCCAGCGGAGCCAGCTGCTCATCAATCGTCAGCAGGTAGTCGCGGTCGTAGCCGGCCTGGCGGTCGGCGGCGAGCTTGAGCAGGGCGTTGCGCTGCTTAAGCAGCTGGGTATAGCGAATGAGCAGCTCCAGGTACGCGTGGTCGAGTTGCGACATGAGGCTGTCGAAATACTTGCGCCGCTCCTCGCTGCCCTGCCGGATCAGGTCGGTGTCGTAGGGGGAGATAAGCACCACCGGGTAACGGCCGATATGGTCGGACACCCGCTCGTAAGCCTGCTTGTCATGGGTGATGGTTTTCTTCTGGCCCGTGCGCAGGCTGCACTGAATGGTTTCGGCCGGGGCTTCATCGGGCCGGTCGGCAAACCGGCCGCGCACTACGAAGAATTCCTCGCCCTGCTTGATGCTCTGGGCATCGGCCTGGGTGAAGGCGCTCTTCGTCAGCGAGAGGTAGTGGATGGCATCGAGCAAGTTGGTTTTGCCGCTGCCATTGTTGCCGATGAAGCAGTTGATATGCGGGGAAAAGGCAAGCTGGGCTTCTTCGTAGTTCTTAAAGAAGAGCAGGTGGAGGTTCTCCAGATTCATGCGAGGGGTTCGGACATTGCCATCCTTTTACGTACTTTCGCCTCCCAAACGCGAACAATCGAAACGAAGATGGCGGAGACGAAAGTACAGGCTGCTACCAAGGGTTCCAATTCGGCGAAGAAAACGTCGGCTACCAAGGCAACGGCCAAGGGCAAGGCCACGGTAGAAACTGCCGAGCAACCTCAGAATGTGAAACCGGCCGCCAACAAGGCCGCGAAAGCTGCCACCGATGAGCCCAAGGCTTCGTCGCCGGCTAAGCCTGAGTACTCGAAGGAGACGTACCTGACCTGGTACGAGCAAATGGTGCTCATGCGCAAGTTCGAGGAGAAGGCTGGCCAGCTCTACGGGCAGCAGAAGATTAAAGGCTTCTGCCACCTCTACATCGGCCAGGAGGCCTGCGTAGCCGGCACGGTATCGGCCCTGACCAAGGACGACAAGCACATCACCGCCTACCGCGACCACGCCCACCCGCTGGCGCTGGGCACCTCGCCCAACGCCGTAATGGCCGAGCTGTACGCTAAGGCTACCGGTTGCTCGAAGGGCAAGGGCGGCTCGATGCACATCTTCGATAAGGAAGTGAACTTCATCGGCGGCCACGGCATCGTGGGTGCGCAGGTGCCCATGGGGGCCGGCATTGCTTTCGCCGAGAAATACAACAAGACCGGCAACCTCTGCGTGTGCTCGATGGGCGACGGCGCCGTGCGCCAGGGCGCCCTGCACGAGGCCTTCAATATGGCCATGCTCTGGAAGCTGCCCGTGATATTCGTGATTGAGAACAACGGCTACGCCATGGGCACCTCGGTGCAGCGCACGTCCAACGTCACGGAGCTCTACACGCTCGGCGAGTCGTACGACATGCCTTCCGAGCCGGTGAACGCCATGAACGTGGAAGACGTGCACGAGGCTGTGTCGCGCGCCGCCGAGCGCGCCCGCGCCGGCGAAGGCCCCACGTTGCTCGAGTTCAAAACCTACCGCTACAAGGGCCACTCGATGAGCGACCCGGCCAAGTACCGCACCAAGGACGAGCTGGAGGATTACCGCACGCGCGACTCCATCGAGGCCGTGCGCCACACCATCCTCACCCACAACATGGCCACCGAGGCCGATCTGGAAGCCATCGACGAGAAGATCAAGGCCCAGGTGCTGGAGTCGGTGGAGTTTGCCGAGAAGTCGGACTACCCGACCGCCGACGAGCTTTACCACGATGTGTACGTGCAACAGGACTACCCCTACATCCGCGACTAATCAACCGGACGATTTTTCGACCGCATTCAGCGGCCCCTTTTTCGAGCAACCCCATGTCCAAGATTCCTTTTACGGGTAAAAGCCAGCAGGCCCGCCAGCAGCAGGTCGTCAGCACCGACCCGCTCGCCCCCGCGCAAGCCTACAACCCCGAGCACCCACTGATGGAAGACCCCGACGCGCTGGCCATGCGGCTGGTTGAGTCGGAAGATTTTGTGCGCCGCAATAAGAACGTGCTGCTGGGGTTGCTGGCTGTTGTGGTGCTGGCCGTAGTGGGTGGTTTCGGCTACTACATGTGGCGTAACTCGCAAAACGAAAAGGGGCAGGCGGCCATGTTCCAGGCCGTGAGCTACTGGGAAGCCGACTCGCTGCAGAAGGCTTTGAAAGGTGATGGCCGCAACCTGGGTCTGGAGCGCGTGGCTTCGGAGTACGGTGGCTCCGATGCGGGCAACCTCGCCAGCTTCTACGCTGGTGTGGCTGCCCTCAAGGATGGCAAGTACAAGGCCGCCATTGACTACCTCGAAGATTTCAGCGCCGACGACTACCTGGTGCAGGCCCGTGCATACTCGCTGATCGGTGATGCCCACCTGGAGCTCAACCAACCCAAAGAGGCCGCCGACTACTACAACAAGGCCGCCAACTACAACGCCAACGAGTACTTCTCGCCCGCTTACCTGCTCAAGGAAGGCACGGCCCGCGAAGCGGCCAAGGATTACGCCGGCGCTATTACCGCCTACGACAAAATCCTGACGGCCTACCCCGCCGCCGCCGAAGCCAATGAGGCCAAGCAGTATAAGTCCCGCGCCGAAGGTTTGAGCGTTAAGTAACTGACCGTAAACGGCTTAAAGCAAAAGAGGCAGCCAATTGGCTGCCTCTTTTGCTTTACTGCCAGAAAGCCAAGGAGTTACTAGTGCTCCAACACCAGGCTCCGGCCCGGAAGGCTGCGTTAAGCGGGCCCGCGTATCTTTGCGGCCCATTACACCTTTAGGTTTACTCCGCGCTGCATGGCTACTTCCCTCAAAAATCTGAGCGACTACACCTCCGACCACTTTGTTGATATCTCCGAGAAGCGCTTCGGGCTGGTAGTGGCCGAATGGAACCGCGAAATCACGGATACGCTGGCCCAAGGTGCCTATGACACCTTGCTCAAGCACGGCGCCAAGCCCGAGCACATCTTCCGCAATACCGTGCCCGGCAGCTTCGAGCTGACACTGGGCGCCCAGCTACTGGCCCAGCACGACGAAATTGACGCCGTTATTTGCCTGGGCGTGGTTATCCAGGGCGAAACCAAGCACGACGACTATATCTGCCACGCCGTGGCCAGCGGCATTACCAACGTGGGCCTCAAGTTCAACAAACCCGTCATTTTTGGGCTCGTAACCACCAACACCCTGGAGCAGGCCTGGGACCGGGCCGGCGGCAAGCACGGCAACAAGGGCGTGGAGGGTGCGGTAGCCGCCATCCACATGCTCGGCTTCTAAGGCGAAGGGTTGAGAAGGCGCTGCTTCAAAGGCAATGCGGGCTAATCTGGTGGGCGTGGGCTGCTTTGGGGTAAGGCATTGTCAGTTAGACAGGGGTGGTGCGCATCCGCCGACAAACTCGTAGCTTTGCGGCCGATTACCGGTGCCGGTTACGAATGGCTGATTCCACTTCGGATCCTGGCGGGCAGTCGGACAAACTAATTTTATTGTGCTGCTGTTCAGTCTGCTCGATAGAATGGGCTGCTCCGGCAACCAGCCGGTATCATCCGCCACGTGCATCCCAATCCCACCTTTCTCACTATATCTTCCTGCAACGTCATGAGTGAAGCACCCCTACGCTATTCCAGGGAAGAACTGGCCGAGTTCGAGCAGATCATCCAAGATAAGCTTACCGCTGCCCGCAAGGAACTATCCTTCATTAAAGAAACCCTGAGCCGCAAAAACGATTCGGGTACCGATAACACGGCTTCGTCGTCGAAGGTGTTGGAAGACGGTGCCGATACGGCCGAGAAGGAGAGTATGAACCAGTTGGCTTCACGCCAGATGAAGTTCATCCAGCAGCTCGAAAACGCGCTGGTTCGCATCAAAAACGGCACCTACGGCGTGTGCATCGGTACGGGTAAGCTCATCCAGAAGGAGCGCCTGCGCGCCGTACCCCACACCCAGCATTCGATTGAGGCCAAAATGGCCCGTCGCGACTAAACTGGCGCTTAGGGCTTGGTTGGTTGTGCTTAGTTGAGGAAGAGGTTCTCTCCCCCAGGCACCAGCAACCAAGCCCTAAGCACTAAATACCCGGTAGCCCGGACCAGCTGCCTGAACTCCGCCCGGCGCGGGGTCAGGCGGTTGGTCCGGGCACTGTTTTCCCTGGGGCGTCGTTTATAAGCCCTCCCCGAATCATTCATCTGTACCGTAGCGATACGGCACGCACGCATTACCACCATGGGTAAGAAACACAACTCCGACGACGCGCCCAAGGGCCGCGGCCGCTTCTCCAGCTCCAGCCGGCCTACGGGCCGTGATGCGGGCAGCAAATTTATTCAGCCCGGCCAGGAGCGGGCCAACCGCGAGCAGAGCCGCGGTGGTGCCGGCCGCGACGACTCGCGGCGCGGCGGCGACCGGCCGGCCTTTGGCGGACGGCCTTCGGAGGGAGGCTATGGCGGCCCGCGCAAGTTCGGCAACGGCGGCGGCAACGGCGGCGGCAGCTTCGGTGGCCCCCGCAAGTTTGGCAACAGTGGTGGCGGCAGCTTTGGTGGCCGCGACGAGCGCCCGGCCCGCGACAGCCGATTTGGCAGTGACTCGCGCAATGCCGGCCGCGGCGACGACCGTCGCGACCAGCGTGAGGAACGCCGCGACGAGCGCCCCGTACGCAACTTCGAGGCCAAGCAAACCTGGAAGGGCCAGCCTTACCGCCGGGAAGATGGGGAGCAGTCGGTGCCCCGGGGCCAGCCGGGCGAGCGGAACCGCCGCTTCATCAAGGCCAACCCCAACGCCGCCGACGAGCCGCGCCCGGAGGCCCCGCGCCCCCGGCCCCAGGAAGACCAGATGGGCTCGCGCGAGTACGGCCCCGACCGCCCGGTGCGGCCGGCCCGCGCTTTCAACCCCGACCGCCGGCCCGAGGACCTCGCGCCCCAACACCCCGATTTCTCCGACGACAAAACCTACCGTGCTACCCGCCGGGCCGATGAGGCCAGCGGCCGGGAACAGCGCGATGCCGACGACCGCAAGCCTTCGGGCTTCGGGGGCGGTGCCAGCGGCGAGCGGCGCAGCAGCTTCGGCCGCGACGACCAGCGCGACGGCCGTCGTGCTGAGCGGCCCGCCCGCCGCGGCGATACGGATGCCCCGCGCGGCGCCTTCGGGCGCGACGAGCGGCGGGCGCCCCGCGAGGAGCGGCCCCGCCGCGCCTACGACGAGCGCCCGAACCGCCCCGAGTCGGCTGCCCCGGCCGCCGACTCGAACCAGGCTGGCAAGCGCAAGCGTGGCGAAGTAACCGGCGAAGCGCCCGACTACAAGAACCTGCGCCATTACGACGAGGATAAAAACCGGGGCAACAAGCGCCGCCGTGAGCAGGAGGAAGACCCGGCTGATGGCACGGTGCGCCTCAACCGCTACATTGCCAACGCCGGCGTGTGCTCGCGCCGCGACGCTGATGGGCTGATTGCAGCCGGTGAGATAAAGGTGAACGGGGAGGTTATGACGGAGATGGGCTATCAGGTGCAGCCTTCCGACACGGTGCAGTACGGCAAAACCAACCTCAGCCGCGAAAAGCAGGTGTACCTGCTGCTCAACAAGCCCAAGGACTTCCTGACTACCACCGACGACCCTGAAGGCCGTCGCACGGTGATGGAACTCATCAAGAGCGCCTCGAAGGAGCGCGTATTCCCGGTTGGTCGCCTCGACCGCAACACCACCGGCCTGTTGCTGTTCACCAACGACGGCGAAGTGGCTCAGAAACTCTCGCACCCCTCGCACCGCAACAAGAAAATTTACCAGGTGGAGCTCGACAAGCCCCTGACGGAAGAGGACCTGCGCCAGATTGCGGCCGGTGTGGAGCTGGAAGACGGTAAAGCTGAGGTAGACGACGTGGCCGTAGTGGCCGGTAACCCGCACTTCGTGGGCGTGGAAATCCATATTGGCCGTAACCGTATCGTGCGCCGCATTTTCGAGCATTTGGGCTACGACGTGGTAGCGCTGGATCGGGTACAGTATGCCGGCCTCACCAAGAAGGATTTGCCCCGCGGCAAGTGGCGCTTCCTCAACGAGAAGGAAGTTATCCGCCTCAAGTATTTCATGTAGGCAAGCAACCCCGGGAGCCTAAACTGGCTCCCGGAGTTATCAACTGCCAGAAAGAACATCATTCAGCGTGAAGCGAAGAACCCCGCTCGGCGCCGTTGCCAGAACACACCAACGGCTTCAGGCGAAACGACTTGCTTCACGCTGAATGACGTTTTTTGGCCGTTCGCTATTTTTGGCTTTCAGCTACCAACCTTTTACTTCTCCCATTGCGCACGCTCGCCCTCGATATTGGCAATACGGCCGTGAAATACGGTTGTTTTGAGCGGGATGAGCTGCTGGAATGGGCTAGCGGACAGACGTCGGCGCAGGTGCGGGCAGCTGTGTTGCGCCTGCACCCCGAGCACGTAGTGGTGGCATCGGTAGCCGGGCCGACGGCCGTTTGGGCCGCCGAGCTACGGGCGCTGGTGCCGGGCCGAGTGCTGGAGTTTGTGCCCGCCACCACACCACTGCCCCTGACCAACGCCTACGCGACACCCCAGACCCTGGGGGCCGATAGGCTGGCGGCGGCCGTGGGAGCCGCCTGGCTGCTGCCGGGCCGCGATGTGGTGATTGTGGACGCCGGTACGGCCATCAAGTTTGATGTAGTGGAAGGGGGGCAGGTGTTCCGGGGCGGCAGTATTGCACCGGGGCTGGCTATGCGGTTTAAGGCGCTGCACGCGTTTACCGGGCGGCTGCCACTGGTGGCCCCGCTGCCTGAGGTTGCCGACGAGATACCCCTGACCGGTACCGACACCGAAAGTGCCATCCGCAGTGGGGTACTGAACGGGGCCGCGGCCGAGGTAGCGGGTCTGCTGGCTGCTTACACTGCCCGTTACCCGAAGCTGGCCGTAGTGCTGGCCGGCGGCGACGCCCCATTTTTTCGTGCCCGCCTGAAAGGGGCTATCTTTGTTGTTCCGGAGTTGGTTTTAATTGGGCTCCACCGAATTTTAGTACACCATGTCGCAACTTAATTTTGCTGGTCTGGCCGGCGGTCTTTCGCTGCTGGGCCTGCTGGCTGCCACGCCGGGGGCGCTGGGCCAGAATCAGGGCTTGGGCAATTCGCCTTATTCGCGCCTGGGGCTGGGCGACGCCAGCATGAACCTGGGGGGCGTGCGGCAGATGGGCATGGGCGGTACGGGTTTGGCAGCGCCTAACAGTACCAACATCAACGAGCTAAACCCGGCGTTGCTCTACTACACCGGCCGCACTACGTTTGAGGCAGGCTACACTGGCCAGTTTAAAACCCTGCGCAGCGATGCTAGCAGCCAGCGCACTGGAACCGGCACGCTGGGCTATGTGGCCCTGGCCGTACCCATCAGCCGCACCTGGGCCGGTGCCATCGGCCTCAAGCCCTATACCACCGTCGATTACGAATCGAAAACGGTGGACAGCGGCATCGTCAACGCTACCGACCCGACGGCGCAGCTGGAACGCCAGTACAAGGGCAATGGCGGTTTGGCCGAGGCCTACATGAGCCATGCAGTGCGGCTGCGCAAAAATCTGGTATTGGGCGTATCAGCGGCTTATGTGTTTGGTAGCATCAACCAGGAAGCCAGCACCCGCGTGGGTACCGAAACCCTGCCCTTGGCCAGCGCCAGCCGTTCTATTTATGAGCAGCAGGTGCATTATTCCGATTTTGCCTTCCGCTCGGGCCTGCACTACCGCGGCAAGCTCACCGAAAAGCTCAACTACAACATAGGCGGGGTGTACAGCTTCCGCAGCAAGCTCAACGGCGACCGAAGCCGCAACATTCTGCGTGAAGACGCGAGTGGGGCGCTGATTAATGCTACCGCACTCAGCAGCGACGAAAAGGGCAAAGCACAGGTGCCTGCCCTGACGCAGTTGGGCGTCAGCTTCGACAACAACCGCAACTGGAGCCTGAACCTCGATGGCGGCCTGCAGCAATGGTCGCAGTTCAAGTCCTTCGACGAGCAGGGAGGTCTGTCGGGCATTCTGCTCAGCAACACCTACCGCGGGTCGGTGGGTGGCGAGCTGACGCCCGATCCTACGTCGGTCGACCACTATTTTAAGCGCATTACGTACCGCGCCGGCCTTAGCGTAGCGCAGCTGCCCTACCGCCCCGGCGGCAACGTGCTGCTCGACCGGGCCGTGAGCTGGGGCTTTGCCCTGCCGCTGCCCTCGGCCTCGGCCCTCGATGCTACTACTATCAGCCTGGGCTTTACGTATGGGCGGCGCGGCAACACCGACGTGCTCCGGCTCGCCGATGATGTTACGGAGCGCAATGTGCAGGAAAGCTACCTGCGGATGCAGCTGGGCGTAACGCTCAACAACCGCTGGTTTATCAAGCGTCGGATTGAGTAACTGGGGAAAGGAGCGGGGGGTGAAGGATGGAGGACGCCGGATGAATTTTCCTGTCGGTAGGCTTTTGTCCTTTACCCCCCGCTCCTTTTTCCAATTTCCTCCAGATATGAAGTCAGCAGAATGGATACCGGGGTGGCTGGTGCTGAGTACGGCACTGCTGGCTGCCGGCTGCCACAAAGCCGAGGAGGCCCCGACCAAGGTTATCGACTACCAGGGCCCCACCGTGGAAACCCGCAACGTGCTGCTTTTGTACAGCGACTCGGCCCGGTTGCGGGTGCGCCTGAAAGCCCCCTTGGAGCAGGGCTTCGAGTCGGGCGACCGGGTGTATCCCGAGGGGGTGGCGCTGACGTTTATGGATCAGGAGGGCAGGGCGGTAGCGAACACGATTACCGGCAAGTACGGCCGCTACCAGCGCAACCAGAACCTTTTTACTATTCGCGGCGACGTGCGCGTAACCAATGTGCCCAAGCAGCAGCGCATGAATACTGAGGAGGCCTTCTACGACCAAAACAAGGCCAGCATCTATACCAAGCCCGAAACTGCCATCAAGGTGACGACGCCCACCGAGGTGCTGACCGGGCGGGGCCTGACGGCCAACCAGGATTTTTCGCGCTACCGCATCCTAACGCCCACCGGCGTGTTTACGATGCAGGAGGACGCTCCGGCTCCCGCCGCCACTGTTCCGCTTTCCACCGACCCCGCCCCGCAGCCATGAAACGATTCTGGGACCCAGGTATCAGCCAGACCATTCTGTTCGTCTTCGGCGCGTTTACGTTCGTAGTGGCCGCGTTCCGCACGCTGGCTACCGGCGGCCTCGACGGCCTCTACGACAACTACTGGCTGTTTATGGTGTCGTTCGGCTGTATCATCTGGCTGCGCTACCTGCGCCAGCGTCAGAAGGAAGCTGACCTGCGGGCCGAGGACGCGCGGCTGGCCGAAATCAAGAAAGTAAACCGCAAAGTCGGCAAGCCGAACAACAAGCCCAAGAGGCGCAAATAGCGGCCCGGGGCCCGTTGTACCGGGCCGGGGCATTGCGCTTTACCTATCTGACAGAGAATGTACCAAATGACCAGCATTTTTGGTTATTTTGCGCTTCATTCACCATTTTCTACCCGCGCTTTTTTTCAAGTTCATGGCATTAATTAATACAATCCGCGAAAAATCGGGCTGGGCCGTTGGCGCTATCGTCATCGGACTGCTCCTGTTTATGGTGGGCGGCGACCTGTTTACGGGGCAGAACAGCTTCTTCGGCCGCAACGACCGCTCGGTGGGTGAAATTGCGGGGCAGAAAATCGACTACGACGAATTCAACGCTACCCTGGAGCAGGCCAAGCAGTCCTTCATCCAGCAGCAGGGCCGCCAGCCCGACGAGCAGGCCATGGGTTACCTGCGCGAGCAGGCCTGGAACCAGCTGCTCTACCGCATTGCCTTCCAGAAGCAGTTCGATAAGCTCGGCCTCACCGTTTCGGACGACGAGCTGACCGATATGGTGCAGGGTACCAATGTGCATCCCAGCATCCGCCAAGCATTCACCGACTCGACCGGCCAGTTTGATGTGCTGAAGGTGAAGGAGTACCTGCGCAACCTCGACAAGATGGACCCGCAGGCACAGGCTGCCTTCGCCTCGTTCGAGCAGAACCTGCGCCCCGAGCGCTTGGGTCAGAAATACACGAACCTGCTCAAAATGAGCACCTACGTAACTTCGGTGGAAGCCAAGCGCTTCAACGAGGGCCTGCAAGCCCAGGTGGGGCTGCGTTACCTGTACGTGCCCTACTTCGCCCTCTCCGACTCGAGCGTGAAAGTGACCGACGAGCAGCTGCAGGCCTACATCGATAAAAACCAGGGCCGCTTTAAAGTGGAAGACGGCCGCAGCCTGGAGTACGTGACCATCCCGGTAACGGCTTCGGTGGAAGACAGCACTGAAATCGGCAAAACGGTGAACGAGCTGGCTACCCAGTTCGCTTCGGCCCCCGCCGACTCGGTGTTTGTAAAGCTCAACTCCGACAACGCCACCGCCCCGGCCTACCTTTCGGCCGCCGATATGCCCGAGAAGTTACGCGAGCAACTGCCGCTGCAGGAAGGCAAAGTGTACGGCCCCTACGCCGAAAACGGCACCTACTCGCTCTATAAGGTAACGGGCCAGAAAACCGGTGCCCAAGCTGCGGCCCGCGCCAGCCACATCCTCATCAAGACCGACGGCGCTACGCCCGAAGCCGAGGCTGCTGCCAAGGCCAAGGCTACGGAAGTGCTCGGTAAGATTAAAGGCGGCGCGAACTTCGCCGATATGGCCCGCCAGTACGGCTCGGACGGCACCACCGCTACTGGCGGCGACCTGGGCTGGTTCCAGCAGGGCCGCATGGTACCTGAGTTCGAAAAGGCCGTGTTCGGCGCTTCGGCGCTCGGCCTGCTGCCCAACCTCGTGAAAACCTCGTTTGGCTACCACATCATCAAGGTAACCGCCGTGCCCACCAAGCAAACCTACCGCGTGGCTACCGTGCAGAAAACCATTCAGCCCACCGAAAGCACCCGCGACGCAGCCTATAACAAGGCCCAGGAGTTGAAAGGCCAGTCGGCCGACCTGGAGTCGTTCCGCAAGGCAGTAGCCGCCGATAAGAACCTGCAGAAAGCCGAAGCCAAGAACCTCGGCCGCGGCGACCAGGCCGTAAACAACCTGCAGGAAGCCCGCGCCCTGGTGCGCTGGGCCTACGGTGCCGACGACTCGGAAGGCCCCGGTGCCAAAGCCGTGGGCGACGTATCGCGCGTGTTCGAAATCGGCGACACTTATGTGGTGGCCGTGCTGACCGGCGAACGGAGCAAGGGTACGGCCGACCTGGCCAGCATCAAGCCCGAGATTACCGCCCTGGTGCGCAACGAGCTGAAGGCTGAGCAGATCAAGCAGAAACTGAGCGGTGCCAAGGGCACGCTCGAGCAGATGGCCCAGGCCTACGGCCCCACCGCCCAGGTAAAAACCGCCGACAACGTGGTACTGGGTCAGGGCATGATTGCCGGCGTTGGCAGCGAGCCTACCGCCGTTGGTCGCGCCTTTGGTTTGAAAGTAGGCCAGAAGTCGGCCCCGATTGCCGGCGAGCAGGGCGTGTTTGTGGTAGAGCCCACCAGCATGCAGCCTGCCCCGCCAACGACTGATGTAGCCGCCGCCCGCCAGCAGCTCACGGCCCAGCGCGTGGCCCGCACCGACGGCCTCATCTTCGAGGCCCTCAAGCAGCACGCCGACGTTAAAGACAACCGCGCCAAGTTCTTTTAAAGCGTAGAACATAGGTGACGGAGCAGCGCGAACTGCTTGTCATCCTGACGAAGGAAGGACCTTATCCTGCAAGACCGACCAGAATGCTGGTTTAGTTTTGCAGGATAAGGTCCTTCCTTCGTCAGGATGACAGTATCTTTAAGCTAGTACCCAGCGCAATTCTCAAGCCCGTACACCCTTCTGGTTCAACTGGCTCGCCCTCTCCTTTTTCGGAGAAGGGGCCGGGGGGGAGGTACCACGTGAGAACAACTATCCGAAATTCAGTTCCGGCACTTTCCCGCCGTCTCAACTCGTTAGCTCTGCATGAAGAATCAGTTGCGTGGAATGATACGCCGAGCCGGCCTGCTGGCGCTGCTGACGGCCGCCGCCCCGGCCGCCCGGGCCCAGGCGCCGGCCGAAGACAGTAGCATTCAGCTGGCCCGCGAGTACGAGCGCAAGGGCGAGCACGAGAAGGCCGCCTACCTGTTCGGCCGCCTGCGCACCGATGAGCAGACGGCCCCCAACGTGCTGCCCGACTACCTGGCCGCCCTGCAGGGCCTCAAGCGCACCAAGGACGCCGAGAAGCTGGTGAAGCGCGCCATCAAGCAGCGCCCCCAGGACCAGCCGCTGGGCGTGACGCTGGGCCTGATTTCGGCCACTGCCGGCGACTCGGCGGCGGCGGGCAAGCAGTGGGAGCGGGTCGTGCAGCAGCTCAACCCCGACCAGGTGGTGCCCGTGGCTACCAGCTTTCAGCAGGCCAACCTGCCCGCCTGGACCACCCGCACCTACCTGCGCGGGCGGCAGCTGGCGGGCAACGAAACCGAGTACGCACCCCAGCTCATCCAGCTCTATACCCGGCAGGGCCAGACCGATAAGGTGCTGGTGGAAACCCTGCGCCTGGTGCGCGATGATGAGCAGCAGCTGCCCTTCGTGCGCAACATGCTCCAGAACAATCTGCAGGACGAGGCGGCCTTCGCCACCCTCGAAAAGGAGCTGCTGACGCTGGTGCAGCGCAACCCCGACCGCGCTGTATACAGCGAGCTGCTGCTGTGGCTGCAGGTGCAGCGCCGCGACTTTACCGGGGCCCTGGTGCAGGCCAAGGCCCTCGACCGGCGGGCCCGCACCCAAGGCCGCCGGGTGCTGGAGGTGGCCGAAATTGCCCGCCGTAACAAAGACTACGAAAGTGCCATCGAGGGCTTCGAGTACGTTACCCGCGAGTACGCCGGCCAGCCCTTTTATGCCCTGGCCCGCCAGCGCCTCGTGCAGGCCCGCGAAGACCAGGTGCGCACCACCTACCCGGTAAACCAAGCCCAGCTGCGGGGTCTGCTGAAAGAGTACGAGCAGGTGCTCACCGACCTGGGCCGCACGCCCGAAACGGCCCCCGTGCTGCGCAGCATGGCCGCGCTGCTGGCCTTCCAGCTGGGCGAGCAGGCGCCGGCCATGAAGCTGCTGGAGGAGGTAATTGCCCTGCCCCGCGCCAGCAGTGATGTGGTGGACCAGGCCAAAATTGACCTGGCCGACATTTACGTGCTGCGGGCCGAGCCTTGGGAAGCCACTCTCCTGTACTCGCAGGTCGAGAAGTCGCACAAGGACACGCCGCTGGGCTACGACGCCAAGCTGCGCAACGCCCGCCTCAGCTATTTCGCCGGCGACTTCAAGCTGGCCAAGTCGCACCTCGACATCCTCAAGCAGGCTACCACCCGCGAAATTGCCAACGACGCCATGCAGCTCAGCCTGCTCATCACCGACAACACTGCCCAGGACACGGCTGGCGTGGCCCTGCGCGACTACGCTACTATCGAGCAGCTGGTGTTCCAGAACAAGCTGCCCGAGGCCCTGCGCGGCCTCGACGCGCTGCTGGTAAAATACTCCGGCCACGCCCTGCAGGATGAGGCCTGGTACCTGAAGGCCCAGCTGCTGCGCCGCACCAGCGACTACGCCGGAGCCCTCAGCACCCTGGAGCGCATTACCAGCAACCCGAAATACGATGTGCTCAGCGACGACGCCCTGTTTCTGGCCGCCAGCATTCAGCAGGAAAACCTGCA
Source organism: Hymenobacter psychrophilus (assembly GCF_900107135.1). Classification (GTDB taxonomy): domain Bacteria; phylum Bacteroidota; class Bacteroidia; order Cytophagales; family Hymenobacteraceae; genus Hymenobacter; species Hymenobacter psychrophilus. The sequence goes on along the minus strand of NZ_FNOV01000005.1, from coordinate 35,309 downwards.
GGACCGCGAAAAGGCCCAGCAGCTTTATCAGCAGCTCATCACCAAATACCCCGGCAGCATCTACGTGGCCGAAGCCCGCAAGCGCTTCCGCCAGCTGCGGGGCGATGCGCTGTAAGACTAGGAATTCGACCGGATTCGTGCTACTCTGTGGTCGTTTGGGTACTTTTGAAGAAGGCCTGCTTTCACGGTCTGTTTATTACCCGCTGCAACGATGCTAGAGAAACGATGGATTCGCAAGCCGGCACCCGAGGCGGCGCAGGTGGCGCACCTGACCGAGGCGTTGCGCGTGAACGAGGCCATTGTGCGGCTGCTGTGCCAGCGTGAAATCGGTACTTTCGAGCTGGCCCGGGCCTACTTCCGGCCCGACCTTACCCAGCTGCACGACCCGCTGCTGATGCGCGACATGGACCGCGCCGTGGCCCGCCTCGTGCAGGCGCTGCATGGGGGCGAGCGGGTACTGGTGTATGGCGACTACGACGTGGACGGCACAACCTCGGTGGCGCTGGTCTATAGCTACCTGCTCCGGTTTTTCGGGCCGGCTCGCATCGAGTACTACATTCCCGACCGCTACAAGGAGGGCTACGGCGTGTCGGAGGCGGGTATTGATTTCGCGAAGGAGAACGACTTCCAGCTCATCATTGCCCTCGACTGCGGGGTGAAATCGGTGGACAAGGTGGCCTACGCTAATGAACTGGGCGTGGACTTTATCATCTGCGACCACCACTTGCCGGGCGCCGAGCTGCCGGCTGCCGTGGCCGTGCTCGACCCCAAGCGGGCCGACTGCGAATACCCGTTCAAGGAGCTGTGCGGCTGCGGCGTGGGCTTCAAGCTGATGCAGGCCTTCACCGAGCACCAGGGCCTGCCCGAAGACGACCTCTACGAGTTGCTGGACCTGGTAGCCGTGAGCATCGCGGCCGACATTGTGCCCATTTACGGCGAGAACCGCACGCTGGCTTTCCACGGCCTGCGCCTGCTCAATGACCGCGCCCGGGCCCAGCGGCCCGGTTTCGAGGCCCTGCGCGAGCTGGCTGGTCTGGGCAACACCGAGCTGAGCATCACCAGCCTGGTATTCGGCTTCTCGCCCCGCATCAATGCCGCCGGCCGCATGGGCGACGCCAAGCGCGCCGTGGCCATGCTGCTGGCCGACAGCGCCGAACAGGCCAAGGAAAAGGCCGGCGTAGTCGACAAGACCAATCAGGAACGCCGCGGCGTCGATACCATCGTTGCGAGGGAGGCACTGGCCATGATTGAGGACGATGCTGCGCTGCAAACCGCCAGCAGCACCGTGCTTTTCAAGCCGGACTGGCACAAGGGCGTGGTGGGCATTGTGGCCTCGCGCTGCATCGACAAGTATTACCGGCCTACCATCATCCTCACCGAGAGCAACGGCAAAGCCACTGGCTCGGCCCGCTCGGTGGTGGGCTTTGATGTGCACCAGGCCATTGAGGAGTGCGCCGAACTGCTCGACCAATATGGGGGCCACATGTACGCCGCCGGCCTCACCATGCCGCTCGAAAACGTGACGCTGTTCCAGGAGAAGTTCGAACGCATTGTGGCCGGCCGCATCCGGCCCGAGCAGCTCATTCCGCCCGTCGATATCGACTGCACCATTGCCCTCAGCGACATTACGCCCTCATTCTACAAGCTGCTGAGCCAGATGGAACCCTTTGGCCCCGGCAACGCCAACCCGGTGTTCGCCTCCGAAAACGTAACCGCCGCCCCCGACTCGGCGCGCATCGTGGGCAACTCCCACCTCAAAATCGCCCTCACCCAGGACGGGGGCCGCCACCGCCTCGAAGCCATTGGCTTCGGCATGGGCGACCATCTGGAGCGCATCCAGGGGGGCGAGCCGTTCAGCGCCTGCTACAACGTGGAAATCAATGAGTACCGCGGTGTGAAGTCCTTGCAACTGAAGTTGAAGGATATCCGCTGGGAAAGCGATTTGGTGGCTGAAGTGGCCAGTAGTCAGGAAGCTGGTTGAATTGACGAAACGAGGCGGCCGAACGACTACTCTGGAGCGTTGCTGCAGGTTAGTCGTTCGGCCGCCTCATTTTGCTGGGCCAAGCAGTACGTGAGTGAAAATGGCCTACTCAGGCGGCTAGCTGCGCAGGTCCTACTTTATCGTGGTGGGTAGGACGTATTGGGTCTTCTTCCAGCGCAAATAAGTATCAGGCAGATACTCGCCATATTCAACGGCCTGAGCGGATGCCGCGCCGGCTGCTTTGCCGGTGCTGTAGTCCAGCCGTAGATAGGTGAGCTGTCCATTCACGGTGCGCTGCTGCATGCTTTTCGTGCCGTAGGTATAGGCGATGAATGCTTCTTCGATATTCCCATTGAAGAAAAATACCCGCTTAATTTCCCAGAGAGGTCGTTTAGTGTCTCCTGCGGCGTAGCCCGTGAGGCGTTGCCGCCGCTTGCCTGCCCGCGGGGTCTGGGTTTTAATGCGGCTGGTCTGGGACTCAAGTCGCGCCCGAAACGCGGTGGCTGCCTGCAGCAACGAGTCGCGGGCAGCGGTGGTGCGGGGGGCATCCGTAACCACCTGAGCAGAAGAATGAAACGACCCCAATAGGAGCAGCCCGAAGAGTAGAGCTTTGGAAATCATAGATAAATGGAGAAAAAGGGCGGCAGATAAATGCGAACTGCGCCGCTACAAAAAAAGCGCCGTTTCTGCCCATGCCAGCGGCTCGCAACTGGCAGAATCAGCCAATTTATTGACAGATAAATAGATAAAAAACGCTATAACTGAATTTTATCCCTACCTCACCGCCGTACCCACCATACCCAGGCTATCAGCACCAGCTGCAGTGGTAGGCGCAGCCAGAGCGCCCATTCGGGAACAGTTAGGCCGGCGCCGTGGCTTTGCAGCATGTACACGTTGGCCGGAAACACGGCTACGAGCAGCGCTATGAGGCCCCAGGCGGCCCAGCGGCGGGTAGCGGGCACCAGCAAACCCAGCGCCCCGGCTATTTCAGCGGCGCCGCTAAGCTGCACCAGCAGCAGCGGGTGGGGCAGGTAAGGCGGCACGATGCGCACGAACCCGTCGGGCCGTAAAAAGTGCATAATACCCGCCGTGAGGAAAAACAGGGCCAGCAGCAGACGGCCGGTTTCTTTTAGATTCATATGTTGGAGCTACAAGCTGTCAGCCACAAGCGGCAAGCGAGGAAGGGTGTAAAGGAACGTCATTCAGAGCAAAGCGAAGAATGACGTTCCTACACTACGTACCTTCGTCAGGGCGTTAGCCTATCACTCTATTTGCTATATGAAATTCCTTCCCCTGGCCCTTGGCCTGACCCTAACGGCTGCCACTGCGGCCCTGGCCCAGCAGCCCGCCGGGTACCGCGTCAACCTCGATTTCGCTCACGTAGCCAACGACCGGGTGAAAGTGGTTATCCAGACGCCCATTATGCAGGAGGAGCAGGCCACATACGTGATGCCCTCGGTGGTGCCCGGCTCGTACTCCAAAAAGGACTATGGCCGCTTCATCACCAGCTTCAAGGCCTTCGATAAGAACGGCAAGGTCCTGAAAGTACGTAACGACGGCCCCAACCTGTTCGTCATCAGCAACGCCCGGCAACTGGCCCGCCTCGAATATCTGGTCGATGACACCTGGGATGCCAAGCAGGACGACCAGTTCATCTTCCAGCCCGGCGGCACCAACATCGACGCCGGTCGCAACCTCACACTCAATCACTACGGTTTCTACGGCTACTTCGAGGGCTACAAGCTGCAGCCCTACGAGGTAACCGTTGACAAGCCCGCCGATCTGTATGGCGCCACCGCGCTGCCCGTGCGCCGCGTGTCGGCCACCCGCGACGTGCTCACGGCGCCCGACTACGTGACGCTGGCCGACGGCCCCGTATTCTACGCCCGGCCCGATACGGCCAGCTTCAGTACCGGCGGGGCCCGCATTTCGGTGGCGGTGCTGTCGGAAACCGGGGCCGTGAAGGCGGCCGACCTGAGCCGGATGCTGCGGCCGATGTCGGAGGCGCTGACCACGTATTTTGGCCAGATGCCGGTGCCGCGCTACCAGTTTCTGTTCTACTTCCCCAGCCTGAATTCGCCGCTCAGCAGCGAAAAGGGCGGCTACGGCGCCATGGAGCACAGCTACTCCTCGCTCTACTTCCTGCCCGAAATACCCGACCCCGCCCGGCTGCAGAGCATGGTGCTGGAGGTGGCCTCGCACGAGTTTCTGCACATGCTGGCCCCGCTCAACATCCACTCGCGCGAAATCGGCGACTTCGACTTCCGCAACCCCAAAATGTCGCAGCACCTGTGGCTGTACGAGGGCATAACCGAGTACGTAGCCCAGCAGGTGCAGGTGCAGGCCGGCCTGATTTCGCCCGCTGAGTTTCAGGCGCGCATGAAGGGCAAAATTGATAAGGCCGACACCTACGGCCCGCCGGTTTCGTTTACCGAGATGAGCAAGCGCATCTTGGAGCCGCCCTACAAGGACATGTATGAAAACGTGTACAACAAAGGCGCACTGCTGGGCTTGCTGCTTGATATCCGGTTGCGCGAGCTGAGCCAGGGCCGCCAGAGCCTGCGCGACGTGCTGCTGGCCCTGCGTGAGAAGTACGGCCCCACCCGCTCGTTCGACGACGACGCGCTCATCCCCGAAATCGTGGCCCTCACCAACCCCGAAATCGGCACGTTCTTCCGCCGCTACGTGCAGGGCGCCGAGCCGCTGCCGCTGGCCGAGTACTTCGGCAAGATGGGCTGGCGCTACCAGCCCACGGCCCCGGCGCGCATCCAGGCGTTCGGCAAGCTCGGTTTCGCCTACGACCAGAGCCTGGACCAGTTCCGGGCCGCCCAAACCCAGGCCGACCAGAACGTCTTTGGCGTAGCCGAGGGTGACGTTATTGTGGCCGTGGACGGTCAGGCCCTGACCATGCAGAACGCCGAGCAGCTGCTGCGCCCCTTGGTAGAGCCCGCCACGGCGGCCGCCGTGCGCCTCAAGTTTCGGCAGGGCAAAGGCCCGGTGCAGGAGCGCGAGGCCGTGCCGCGCGAGTTCGAGGTAGAAGTGAAAAACCTGGTCGAAACTGTGCCAACCGCCACGCCCGCCCAGCAGCAGCTCCAGAACGCGCTGCTGAAAGGGTAAGGAGAAGAACCTGTCATCCTGAGCGGAGCGAAGGATCTTCGCGCGTAAGAACGGCACTCGTTGCTGCGACTTGTTCTAGCGTGAGAGGATCCTTCGCTCCGCTCAGGATGACAGTACCTTTGCCTATTCTCCTCATCATCCGTTCACACATTCCTCCCCCGATGATACTCCGCGCTGAACACCTGGTAAAGAAGTACAAGGCCCGCACGGTGGTCAACGACATGAGCCTGCACGTAGAGCAGGGCGAAATTGTGGGGCTGCTCGGGCCCAACGGGGCGGGCAAAACCACCTCGTTCTACATGACGGTGGGCATGGTGAAGCCCAACGCGGGCAAGGTATTTCTGGATGACCGCGACATCACCAAGCTGCCCATTTACCAGCGCGCCCGCCTCGGTATCGGCTACCTGGCCCAGGAGGCGTCGGTGTTCCGCGACCTGACGGTGGAGGAAAATGTGCTGTCGGTGCTTCAGATGACTGACATGCCCAAGCAGGCCCAGCGCGACAAGGTGGAGGAGTTGCTCAACGAATTCAGCCTGACCCATGTGCGCAAAAACCTGGGCCGGGTACTGAGCGGCGGCGAGCGGCGGCGCACCGAAATTGCCCGCGCTCTGGCCGTCGACCCCAAGTTTGTGCTGCTCGACGAGCCCTTCGCCGGCGTCGACCCGATTGCGGTGGAGGAAATACAGGGCATCGTGTCCAAGCTCAAGCACAAGAACATCGGCATTCTTATCACCGACCACAACGTGCAAGAAACCCTGAGTATCGTCGACCGCGCCTACCTGCTCTTCGAAGGGAAGCTACTGAAAGCCGGCACCGCCGAAGAATTAGCCGCCGACGAAATGGTGCGCCGCGTGTACCTGGGCAAGCATTTTGAGTTGAAGCGGAAAGTCTGATCAATAGAGCTTAGTGCGTCGGTGCTAGTGCTTAGGATTTGGGGGAACGTCATGCAGAGCGAAGCGAAGAATCTCGCGTGCAATGGTATAACCTGATAGCAGGAATACTGTGGCATGCGAGATTCTTCGCTTCGCGCTGAATGACGTTCTTTGCTGACAACTAGCAACTGACAACTAGCAACTGACAACTAGCCGCCAACTACTATCAACTAGGCTCTAATAACGAAGCACTAAGCACAACCAATGATTGGCACTGTTCTGACCTGGGCCGTGCAGCGCCGGCTGGCCAGCATCGAGCATTTCCGTCGCCACCCCCACGAGGTGCAGCAGCAGTTGCGCCAGGACCTGTTGCGCACGGCCCGCGCCACCGACTGGGGCCGCCGCTACGGCTACGCCGACGCGCCCTCGGCCCGCGAGTTTGCCCAGCGTGTACCCGTGAGCAGCTATGAGGAGCTGTATCCGCAGCTGGAGCGGGTGCTGCTGGGCGAGGCCGATGTGCTCTGGCCCGGCCGGGTGCAGTGGTTTGCCAAGAGCAGTGGTACCACCAATGCCCGCAGCAAGTACATCCCCGTCACCCGCGAGTCGCTGCACGAGGGCCACTACCGCGCCGGCCGCGACATGACGGCCCTGGCCACCCTGCACTACCCCGACTACGATGTATTGGGGGGCAAAACCCTGTCGCTTGGTGGCACCCACGGCCCCAATCCGCTCCGTCCCGAAGCCCCCGATTCGCGGGCCGGCGACGTGTCGGCCGTTATTATGCAGAACCTGCCCGCCTGGGCCGAATTCATCCGGACCCCGCCGCTGGAGCTGGCGTTGCTGGATGAGTGGGAGGAGAAGATTGAGCGCATTGCCCGCCACGTACTAACGGCCGATGTGCGGGTGCTGGCTGGCGTGCCTACCTGGATAATTGTGCTGCTGCGCCGGGTGCAGCAGCTGGCCGGCACCACCAATTTGCACGCCATCTGGCCCCGGCTGGGCCTGTTTCTGCACGGCGCGGTGGCCTTCGGACCTTATCGGGAACTGTTCCGCCAGCTCATCCCGAGTTCAAAAATGCACTACCTCGAAGTCTATAATGCCTCCGAGGGCTACCTGGCCCTGCAGGACGAACCGGATTCCGAAGACCTGCTGCTGCTGCTCAACCACGGCATCTACTATGAGTTTCTGCCCCAGAGCCAGTGGGACGAAGCCGCGCCCCAGGCCATCGGGCTGGATGAAGTGGAACTGGGCCGTACCTACGCGCTGCTCATCAGTACCAACGCCGGCCTGTGGCGCTATAAAATCGGCGACACGGTGCGCTTCACCAGCCTTTCGCCCTACCGCATCCGCATCTGCGGGCGCACCAAGCACTTTCTCAATGCCTTCGGCGAAGAGGTGGTGATTGAGCATGCCGACGCCGCCCTGGCCGCTGCCTGCCGGGCCACCAACACCACTGTCGGCGACTACACGGCCGCGCCCATCTACTTCGCCGAGGGGCCTGGCAGCTCGCGCGGCAGCCACCAGTGGCTCATCGAATTTACCCGCCCGCCCGCCGACTGCGCCCACTTCACAGCCGTGCTCGACGATACGCTGCGCCAGCTCAACTCGGATTACGACGCCAAGCGCCACCGCGACCTGGCGCTTACGCTGCCCACGCTTACGGTGGCCCCGGCCGGCACCTTTGGGCGCTGGTTGGCCAGCCGGGGGAAGCTTGGGGGGCAGCACAAGGTGCCCCGCCTGAGTAATTCCCGCGAGTTACTCGACGAAATCCTTTCACAACTAAATAATTAGTTGTAATTATCGGCAGGACTTCTCTTTTCCTGCTATGCTCCTTATTCCATTTTTACGCCTACTGTTGTTGGGCGCGGTCCTGAGTACCCTCGCCGGCTGTGCCCGTGCGCCCATTGGGTTCTGGTCGCGCAACCGTTTCGACCAAAGCGAGTTGCGGCATGGTCCCTGGCGCGGCTACCTCGATGCCCGGGAGCAACACCTGCTTAGCAAGGGCCGCTACCGCCATGGCCACGAGGTGGGCCGCTGGCAATATTTCGGTGCCACCGGCCTGCCCGAGCGTACCGAGCGGTTTCACGGCCGCTCCGCCGACCTTATTACACTGACCCTGTATCATCCCAATGGTCAGGTAGCCAAGCGAGGGAAGGCACGTTACCTGACTACGGCCGCCGCTGACCGGTTCTTCTGGTTCGGTGAATGGCGCTGCTACGACACAACGGGCCGCCCATTACCTTCCGAATTCTACGTGGGTGGCATCCGGGTTGGTACGCCCTTGGTGCCGCCAGGCAATTGAGCTGCCAGGCGGCAGAAGGCAGGATAGGATTATAAGTCGGCAACTGCATGGGCAGCTGCCAAGACGAGAAATCCACTAAGGTGTTACGGTACGTAAGTTAAGCCCAGCCATACCTATCCTGCCAAGCGTTATCCAGATGGCTGCTGGTTGTATTATAAGCAGATAAATGCGTATGTTTCGCTCCGCTCTCGCCCGAACTGCCATCTGAACTCCCGCCCATGTCTACTACTACAGCTGCCACCGTTGCTTCTACCAGTCGCCGTCGTCGGCGTTCTGGCAGTTATGTCCGCCTGGAAGCCGAGAAAAAAGCCGAAAGTCGTGCCAACTACGTTACGGCTGGCATATTAGGGGTAGTTATGGTAGCGCTGCTGATTAGTCTGGGCATTATTGCCTTTGGACTGGCTGGCTGATTCTCGAGTTGAATGTAAAGCAGTCGTCGCGCAGCAGCCGGGGTGCCATTACCCCGGCTGCTGCGCGACGACTGCTACGTACTAGCCTACTCCTGGAATAGACTCCCGAGTAAGCCCCCGCTTTCCTTGCCGGCGTTGCCGCTGGTCGGGGCCAGGGCCTGGATGAGTTTTTTCACGGGCATCGACTGCAGCCATACCCGACCCGTGCCGCGCAATGTGGCCAGCATCAGCCCTTCGCCCCCAAAAATCATGGATTTCAGGCCGCCGGCGCGGGCGATGCTGAAATCGATGCCCGGCTCGAAGGCTACCACGCAACCGGTATCTACGCGCAACAGCTCGTTGTTAAGGCGTTTCTCGATAATGGTGCCACCCGCATGCACAAAAGCTTTGCCGTCGCCGGTTATCTTTTGCAGAATGAATCCTTCGCCCCCGAAAAAGCCCGCTCCCAGCTTGGAATTGAGGTGCAGGCTGATCTTGGTGCCCCGGGCGGCAGCCAGAAAACCGTCCTTCTGAACAATCAGGCCCTGCGGCAACTCGCGCAGGTCGAGGGCGATGATGGTGCCGGGATAGGGAGCCGAAAAGGCTACGTGGGCCTTGCCCGTACCACCACGGTGGGTGAAGTGCGTCATGAACAGCGACTCGCCCGTGAGCAACCGTGAGCCGGCCGAAAACAACTTGCCCATCAGGCCCTGATTGACTTCTGAGCCGTCGCCCATTTTGGTCTCAAAGGCAATATCCTCGGTCATATACACCATGGCCCCGGCTTCGGCAATCACTGTTTCGTTGGGGTCAAGCTCTACTTCGAGCACCTGAATATCGTTGCCGAGGATTTTGTAGTCGATTTCGTGAGACTGCATAGCGAGGTCTGGCTGTTGGCGGAAAGAAGGTCAAGTATAGCGAAAGATGAATGAACTGTGGGCCTACTCGTCCTCGTCGTCCGTTACCTCGTCTTCATCCACCTCTTTGCCTTTTGCGTTGGCCTTAGGCTTCTTGCTCTTGGCCTCGGTGCTGCTGCGGCGCACGAAATCCTCCTCCGATTCCTCCACTTCTTCAATTGGCAGGTCGTCCTCCTCTTTCTCGCCAAAGGCCCCGTCGCGGTTCACTAGCTTTTTGTCGCGCACGTGGCGGTTCAGAAACTTGTTGATATCCTCGATGGAGTAGTTGGAAGTGATTTCGCCCAGCGGGTTCACCTTGATTTCGAAGCCCTCAAGCTCCTTATGAACCCGGGCTTTCTTCTCGGGCTCTTCTTTTTTGCTTTTCGATTTAGCGGGTTTCTTGGCCATAGTACAGGGGCGGAGGAGATAAAATGACGGGCGCGGGCTTAAGCCTTACGCCTTGTAAGTACGCAGCCGTTCGTACGAAGGATATGCCGCTGCCCTGATGAAAAAGCCCACCCGACAAACTGTCGGGCGGGCTTTTACCTGTTGGCAAACCGTAAACGCTAGGCCGCGGGCAGGGCCGCTACGGCTGCCTGAATCCGCTCGGCGGTTTCCTGCGGACCCAGGATGTGCATGATGTGCATCAGGTCGGGGCCGGCACCGGCGCCGGTTACGGCCACGCGCAACGCCTGCAACACCTGCCCGATTTTGAGGCCCTGGCTTTCCACCACCTGCGTCAGGAGTGCCTTAATCTCGTCGGGCGAGGCATCGGGGGTGGTGGGCAACTGGGTGGCGAATTCGGCCAGCGTGGCGGCTACTGCCGGGTTCCACTTCTTGCTGATAACCTGCTCGTCGTAGCTGGTGGGCCGTTCGAAGAACAGTTGGGCTTCCTGGGCCAAATCGGCCGGGAAAGTGGCGCGCTCTTTTACCAGGGCCGCAATCTGGGTGGCTTTGTCGGCCGAAACTTCCCGGCCCTGCTTCTGCAGGTCGTCGATGAGGTACTGGGCCAGTTCGGCATCGGGCTTGGCGCGCAGGTACTGCTCGTTGTACCAACGTACCTTGTTCTGGTCGAAGCGGGCCGGCGACTTGCTTACGCGCTCAATCGTGAAGTTCTCAATCAGCTCGTCCATGGTAAACAGCTCCTGGGGTGTACCGGGGTTCCAGCCCAGAAAGGCCAGGAAGTTGATAAACGCCTCGGGCAGGTAGCCGGCCTCACGGTAGCCGCTGCTCACGGTGGGCTGGCCCTCGGCGTCGGTGCCGTGGAATTCCAATGGGAACACCGGGAAACCCAGCTTGTCGCCGTCGCGCTTGCTGAGTTTGCCGGTGCCGTCGGGCTTGAGCAGCAACGGTAGGTGGGCAAACTGCGGCATGGTGTCTTCCCAACCCAGGTAGCGGTACAGCAGCACGTGCAGCGGCGCCGAAGGCAGCCACTCCTCACCCCGGATAACGTGCGTGATTTCCATCAGATGGTCGTCCACGATGTTAGCCAGGTGGTAGGTTGGCATGCCATCGGACTTCATCAGCACCTTGTCATCAATAGCCGACGAATGCACCACCACCCAGCCCCGGATCAAATCCTGGAAGCGCACTTCCTCCTTGCGGGGCACTTTCAGGCGGATAACGTAGGGCGTGCCGGCGGACAGTAGCTGCTCGGTTTCTTCGGCGGGCAGCGTGAGCGAGTTGCGCATCTGGGCCCGCGTAATGCTGTTGTACTGCGGGTTGGGCACTTTGGCGGCCGTCAGGCGGGCGCGCATGGCGTCCAGCTCTTCGGGCGTATCGAAGGCATAATAGGCGTACCCGTCCTTGATGAGTTGGTCGGCATACTGGCGGTACATGGGCTTCCGCTCGCTCTGGCGGTAGGGCGCGTGGGGGCCGCCCTGCTCGATACCCTCGTCAATCTCGATACCGCACCAGCGCAGCGCGTCCATAATATACTGCTCGGCGCCGGGCACAAATCGGTTCTGGTCGGTGTCTTCGATGCGCAGCAGCATCTTACCGCCCAGCTTGCGGGCCAGCAGGTAGTTGTATAGCGCGGTGCGCACGCCGCCGATATGCAGCGGGCCGGTGGGGCTGGGCGCAAAACGCACCCGTACTTCTCTTTCCATACGTTCGTTGTGCGGCTTTATTCAGATTGAGAAACCGCGCTGCAAAGGTACGAAAGGTGAGTTGGTGAAATAGCGAAAGAACTGTCATTCCGACGGCGGAGGAATCTGGGCCGACATTACCGAACGATTTTGTTCAATGGCTGCACTCAAATTCCTCTCTCCTTTCAAGTCGCGTAATGGCAGGATGACAACTCTTTCACCGGTTCACTCCACCACTAATCCGAATTTCGTCAGCAGGCCCGGTAGGCTTTCGAGGGCGAAGCGGGTGCCTTTCACTTCGTTGAGGGCCGGGTCGAGTTGGAGGTGGCGGGCGGTGCATAGGTCGGCACCCGCCAGCTTTGTGTTCTCAAACAAGGTGCCTGTCAAGTCGCAGTCGGCAAAAACGCTCCCGGTTAAGTCGGTATCGGCGAAATCTGCCTCTCGTAGCGAGCAGCCTTCGAAGCGCGTACCGGCCATCTGTTTGCCCCCGAACAAGGCGTAATCGAGCTGACAACGGTCGAAATGCACCCCGAAAAGCAGGTCGCGGCAGGCGGTGAACTGCAGGCCCAGCAACTTGCAACCATCGAAAGCCACATTTTGCAGACTGGTATTGGCCAACGAGGCCCCGGCCAGGTTACAGGTCTCGAACAGGCAGTCGGTGAACCGCCGGCCAGCCAGATCAGCCTGGCTTAAATCGAATCCAATAAAATGAAATTGCTCGAACTCGCTCAGCCCCACCAGCGCTGGCGGCAGTGCTCTGGTAAGCACGTTTTCGAGCGGAAAGTAGTCGGGCCGCACCAAGGCTTTGGCTGGTTTACGGGCAGTAGGGCGGCGCATTATTCCCGATTTCTGAAGCCCAGCCAGAGCCCCAGGCCCAGCAGTACCGCGCCACCCTTAATAGCCCAGGCCACCGTTGGGCCCCAGGTATACATCCAGTCGAGCAGCGGAAACCGGAAGTTGGCTGGTAGCAACAGGGGCGCTATCATGGCAACCAGCCCCGCGCAGAATAGAAAGATGCCCAGCTCGCGCATGAGGTGAACTATCGAATTAATGAAACGAGAGATTGGCTATTCGGTAAAACAGCCTGACCTGGTAATTCGGCGAACCGAAGGTGCAGGTAAAAAAGGATTTCTGAGCCGTTTGGGCCGCGGGGCTTTCAGAACGTCAGCTCACTGCCTCAGCACTTTAGCCCTCCACCGCCACGCATGAAATTTCTACCTGCACATCTTTGGGTAGGCGGCTCACTTCCACGGTTTCGCGGGCAGGAGCGTAGTCGGCGTTGAAGTAGCTGCCGTAGATGTCGTTGATGAGGCCGAAATTGCCCAGGTCCTGCACGAAGATGGTACACTTCACAATATGGCGCATCGAAAGGCCAGCGGCCATCAATACGGCCTGCAGATTGCGCATTACCTGGTGCGTTTCAGCTGCCACGTCGCCGTTGCCCACCAGTTGGCCGGTGGCCGGGTCGAGAGCAATCTGACCCGAAACGTACACGGTGCCGCCAGCCCGGATAGCCTGGCTGTAAGGACCGATAGGAGCGGGGGCCTGGGGTGAAAAAACGACGGTATGAGCCATAGGTAAGGTAAAAACGAGGTGGGTAAACGAAAGAACTATCTTTGGGCTAAAGTAAGCCGAAAATCTATGCATCTGTTTATCGTGGGCGGCGAAACCGTCGAAACCGAGTTGCGCCGTAAGTTTGGCGAGGCGCACCACTACGACTTCTGCCCCGCCACCGCGCCCGACCTGACCGGCCGCCTCGCCGCCGCCGATGCGGCTTTCGACCTGCGCAGCTGGCCCGAACTGCACTACGAACAGCCTCGCCAGCCCCTGTTCTACGATACTACCGCCCGCAGCCTGGCCCAGCTCTTCCACGACGAAGAGCCGCCCTTCGGCCCCGTATTCGGCCTCTGCGCCCTGCCCACGCTCCTCGACCGGCCCCTGCTGGAAGTAACGCTCCTCGATCCCGCCACGGCCACCGTGCTGGCCGACCTCTGCGCCAACCTGGGCACCGAATACCGCCTCGTAGCCGACCGTGTGGGCCTAGTAACGCCGCGCATTGTGTGCATGATTATCAACGAAGCCTGCTACACGCTTCAGGAGGGTACGGCTTCGGTACAGGACATTGACCTGGGTATGAAGCTGGGCACCAACTACCCGCATGGCCCCTTCGAGTGGGCTAATGCCATGGGCATAGCGCGGGTGTACGAAACGCTGGAAGCCCTCTACCAGGACACTCATGAGGAGCGCTACAAGGTATGCCCGCTGCTGAAAACGATGTATCTGCGCGGCGAGCCATTCACGCTGTAAGACGAAGCTACATGGCTTCCCCAACGCAAACTGCCGCTCCGGAAGCTTCCGGAGCGGCAGTTTGCATATAGTCAGGCTGCGGGCATTCATGCTCGCAACCAACACTTCAATAATACTATTCTACTGTTACCGACTTAGCCAAGTTACGGGGCTGGTCGACGTTGCAGCCGCGCAGTACGGCAATATGGTAAGAAAGCAGTTGCAGTGGAACTACCGACACGAGCGGCATCAGTACTTCGCTGGTAGCAGGCACCTCAATCGTAAACTCGGCCATGGCCGGGATGATGGTGTCGCCCTCGGTTACCACGGCAATAATACGGCCTTTGCGGGCTTTTACCTCCTGAATATTGCTCACTATCTTCTCGTAAGAGCTGTCCTTGGTGGCAATTACCACCACCGGCATGTTCTCATCGATGAGGGCAATGGGGCCGTGCTTCATCTCGGCGGCAGGATAACCCTCGGCGTGGATATAGCTGATTTCCTTGAGCTTAAGCGCGCCTTCGAGAGCCACCGGGAAGTTATAGCCCCGGCCTAGGTACAGGAAGTTGGTAGAATCCTTGAAGATTTCCGCAATCTGCATGATTTCGGTATTCAGTTCCAAGGCCTTTTCTACTTTGGCTGGAATGGTTTCCAACTCCACCATCAGCTCGCGCAAACGGGTGTCGGTAAGCGCGCCACGCTTATGGCCCACAATCATGGCCAGCAGCGTGAGCACCGTTACCTGGGCCGTAAAGGCTTTGGTCGAGGCTACGCCAATTTCGGGGCCTGCGTGGGTGTAGGCACCTGCGTCGGTGGCGCGAGCAATGCTACTGCCCACCACGTTACAAATGCCGAAAATGGTGGCACCGCGGCTCTTAGCCAAATCGAGGGCAGCCAGCGTGTCGGCCGTTTCACCGCTCTGCGAAATAGCAATTACGATGTCGCGCTCCGTAATAACGGGGTTGCGGTAGCGGAATTCGGAGGCGTACTCCACTTCCACCGGCACCCGGGCCAAGTCTTCGAGCAGGTACTCGGCCACCAAGCCGGCGTGCCACGAAGTACCGCAGGCTACAATCAGGATACGGTCGGCATTCACAAACTTGCGCTCGTAGGCCCGCACGCCCCCCATGTTCAAATGGCCGGCTTCCAGTTCCAGGCGGCCGCGCATCGAGTCGAGGATGGAGCGGGGCTGCTCGAAAATCTCCTTTAGCATGAAGTGCTCGTAGCCGCCCTTCTCAATGCGGTCCAGCTCCAACTCCAACTTCTGGATGTAGGGCGTCTGCTTCACATCCTCGCGGCTACGCAGGTCCATTTCGCCGTCCTTGATAACCACCAGCTCGTAGTCGTTCACATACACCACATCGCTCGTGTACTCGATGATTGGCGTAGCGTCGGAGGCCAGGAAAAATTCGTTCTCGCCGATACCTACTACCAGCGGCGAGCCTTTGCGGGCCGCGATGAGCTGACCAGGGTTATCCTTGCTCAGTACCACAATAGCGTAGGCACCTACTACTTCGTGGAGGGCTAGCCGTACAGCCTGCTCCAGCGAGCCTTGGTTTTTCTTCTGAATCTCCTCAATCAGATTCACGAATACTTCCGTGTCGGTATCAGAGTGAAATACATGGCCCTGCTGCTGCAAATGCTCTTTGAGAGCAGCATAGTTCTCAATGATACCATTGTGAATGATGGCGATGCGCTCCGAAGTAGAGTAATGCGGGTGGGCGTTCACGTCGTTTGGCTCGCCGTGGGTAGCCCAACGGGTGTGGCCCATACCGATATTAGCATGCGTATTTTTCTCCGCAATGAAGCCCTCCAACTCGGCTACTTTGCCTTTCTTTTTATATACGCTAAGCGTTTCGCCATCAAGTAGCGCCACGCCAGCCGAATCGTAGCCGCGGTATTCGAGCCGATGCAGGCCTTTAAGAATGATGGGGCAGGCCTCGCGGTACCCGATATAAGCAACAATTCCGCACATAGTGGTTGACGGTATTCTGAGCCGGAGCTCGAAGAGAAAAAAGTTTGAGACAAAAGTAGGGCGACACTGGCAAAGGCCGTGCCGCCCTAAGGCCGATGAAGGACTATTACTCCTTACTGAAGTTTGGAATAGTATACGCGCAACCGGATGTTGTTGGCATCGAGCTGGGCACGGTTCAGGTTTAGGTTAGCTACTGTACCACTTTGCTGCGGTAGCAACAGCCCTTCGCTGTTGCGCAGGGCTGGTGAGAGTAGCAAGCCCGAAGGCCGGTCCTCTCCCGTGTTGAAGCGGTTCTGCAGGAAAACCTGCAGGTATTTGGTGATGCTGACCGTATAGAACTGGGTTGGATTTTGTCCGAATGGAACCAGCACTGGCGCTGGATAGCCCACTCCAGTAGAAGAGGGCAATACGAGCGCGCCACTGCTGAGCTGAACCGGCTCATCCTGCTGCACCAAGCGGTCGATGGTTGAAGCTCCGCTCTGGCGCGTCAGAATCTGGTTGGTGTCATTGACCTCATACAGGTAGAGGGCAGAAGGGTAGGGGAACAAGCCGTTACTGAGCTGCCGAACCGGAATAAGTAGTTCGGCCCGGTTGATGACCAACGTGGGGTTGTTGCGTAGGGAATCCAGCTCTGGGCCTGTAAACTCCAGCCGGGTGTTCAGCCCCGTGCCTTCCTGCACGTATGTCAGGCCGTTGGTTCTTGCGGCTGTCAGCGGATTCTGGGGCGTTAGGCCAGCCAGCGCACCCCCGGTAAAATCGGTAGTGAGTTGGGTGAAATAGCGCCCATCAGTGAAGGAGCCAGCCTGCGTCGGGGGGGCAATGTTAGCCAAGTAGATGGAGTAGCTGCGCCGCTTTCCTTCAGTACCAGTACGGAAGTAAAACGTAATCACATTAATTGTCCGACTGGCCGCACGCGGAATGCCTATTATGTTACCCGAATGGCTCGCGCTGGGCTGTAGCAGCACCCCTTTCCAGAGCCCGTCGAGCGTACTCTGGTTGAAGGCGGCGTTCGAGGTCATGGCGGCAAAAACCGAACTTACCAGTGGCGCAGTACCACCCGGTTTAAGCAACGGAATCCGAATAGTACGCTGGGGCGAAGCCACGGTGATGACATCCGGGGAGTTACTAGTCGGTAGCTGTATGATATTGTCGCGGTTGAGCACGGCTGCAAAGCTGCTCACCAGCGGCGCATTCGTTTCTACCGCAGTAGTCGAATTATACACCGTCCGTTCATCAAGCGCCTGCTTTAAAGGCAGTACATCAAGCACCAACGGCTGGGTGGCCGAACCATACACTTGGTCGAATGTAAGGCTGAACACCGCCGAATCGAGGCGGGCATCAGTGAATTTGGCCGGCAAGGAATCCAGCGGCGAAAGTGCTGGCAGCACCAGCAGGTTCAGGGCGGCGGCGGCGGTGGTAGTGCCCACAAATGAGTCGCGTATGCGGCCCACCAGTGCGCTGTTGGCCTTCACGGTTTGTACCACTGGCTGGCGCACCGTAGAAGCCTTGACCGACAAATCGAGGTAAGTAGCCGAAATGGGCGACGTGCCGGGTAGTTCTAAACCCAGGTCGGTAGCTTTTTCGCAGCCGCTGGTCAGGCCCAGCAGTGTAATCCCGAGCAGGGAAACCGACGCAAGTCGGCCGGCGCTAGTTGGCCAGTTCATTATAGAGCGCGTAGTAAGAGGTCAGCAGGTCGTCGTCGGCGGCAACCTGTTCAATTTGCTTGTTGGTTGAATATTCGGTGAACAGCGCTTCCATGTTTTCGCTGAAATCTTCGTCTGATTTCACCACCATATCGGCGTATTCCATACCCATTTTGATGAAGCCGCCGAAATCGGCCGTCTTCAACGACGCGAGCATGTCGTCATCGATATCGAGCATCTTGGCCTTCTCCACAATATCGGCGTCGAATTTGAAGTCAAATTCGTTGCTGTAAATCGTGAACACTGACTTGGCATCCTTGAAAATCGGGTCCTTTTTGTAGGTCGTTTTCAGATACATCGGAATCAGGCCCGTCATCCAGTCGTTGCAATGCACGATATCGGGCGCCCAGCCGAGTTTTTTAACCGTTTCGAGTACACCTTTGCAGAAAAAGATGGCTCGTTCGTCGTTGTCGGAATGAAATTTATCGTTCTTGTCGACCAGTACCGATTTGCGGTGGAAATAATCCTCGTTATCAATAAAGTATACCTGCAGCTTGGCGTTGGGGATAGAAGCTACCTTAATAATGAGGGGCTTTTCGTCTTCGCCCACGGCAATATTGATGCCCGAGAGGCGTACCACTTCGTGCAGTCGGTTTTTCCGCTCGTTGATAATGCCAAAACGGGGTACAAAAATGCGGATTTCCATCCCCATTTCCTGCATTCCCTGCGGCAAGCGCCGCAAAAACTCCGCTACCTTGGTGGTCTGCAAAAACGGATCAATTTCCGTGGCAGCATAGAGTATTTTCAACTTCGACATAAATGGTCAGTTGGAGTTATTGAAGGAAGGCAACACTTTGGGATGCACAAAATTAAGCATTTTTGAGGGAAATTTCATTCTAGTCCGCCTTCCTACCCCTGGCTAGGTCGCCTTTGCTTTATGGAGATACTCACTACCGCTGCCGCGTTGCAAGCCTACACCGAAAACTGTCGGCGTACCGGCCAACAGATTGGCTTGGTGCCTACTATGGGTGCGTTGCACGAAGGCCATTTGCAACTAGTACGGGCCGCCGCCGCCGAGTGCGACGTGGTAATAGCGAGCATTTTCGTCAATCCAACCCAGTTCAACAACCCCGACGACTTCCGCCTTTACCCGCGCCTGCCCGAGGCTGATGCCGTTATGTTGGCCCCAGCCGGCTGCACGGCGTTGTTTCTCCCATCGGTAGCCGAAATGTACCCTCGCCCGGCAGTTGTGCAGTTCGATTTTGGGGCCCTGGAACGAGTTATGGAGGGCGAGCACCGGCCCGGCCACTTCAATGGGGTAGCTACAGTGGTCAGCAAGCTGTTTCACCTGAGCCGACCTCACCGTGCGTATTTCGGGCAAAAGGATTTCCAGCAAGTTGCCATTGTACGCCAGCTTATCAGCGACCTGACTTTCGACTTGGAACTAGTGGCCTTTCCCACGGTGCGCGAACCCGACGGGCTGGCCATGTCGTCGCGCAACCGGCGGCTGAGCCCCGAGGCCCGGGCGCAGGCTCCGCGTCTCTATGAGTGCTTGCAAGCGGCCGCACAGTTTGTGCGGGCCGGCCAGACCGGCCCGGCAGTGCAGGCTGCTGTGCGCGGGCACTTGGCGGCCGTGCCCGACCTGGAGCTTGAGTACATAGCTGTGGCCGATGCCGATACGCTACAGCCTCTCACTGAGAATTACACCGGCCGATCCGTGGTGCTGTGCCTGGCCGCCCATCTGGGCGGCGTCCGGCTGATTGATAACGTGGTAGTTGGAGTGGAATAAAGTGCCAGCGAATTGACGGGATACTGTGCTTGTGTTTGGGCGACTTGGGGCCCGGATGGTATAAGCAAGGACATTCAAACGTCAAACTGGCCATTTCAACAATTCACTGTTTCCCTGTCCGTATCTTTGGACCCCAAACAGTATCTGTTGCTTTCGCACATGCATATCGAAGTTCTCAAGTCGAAAATTCACCGCGTTAAGGTTACCCAGGCCGAGTTGCACTATGTGGGCAGCATCACCATTGATGAAGACCTGCTCGACGCGGCCAACATGGTGGAAAACGAAAAGGTGACCATTGTCAATATCAACAACGGTGAGCGGTTCGAAACCTACACCATTAAGGGTGAGCGGGGCTCGGGCATGATTTGCCTGAACGGCCCGGCTGCCCGCCGCGTAGCCGTAGGCGATATTGTCATTATCATCTCCTACGCTCTGATCGACTTTGCTGAAGCTAAAGCCCACCAGCCCACCGTTATCTTTCCCGACCAGCACAACCGGGTAGCCTAGCGGTGCGCCCGATTGTTCCGGTAACGGCTGGCTGTTCTTCTCGCGGAATGGCCAGCCTTTTTTTGCTGGCGTGCCCTTATAACGGTAGCATAGCGCACGACAGGTCCAATACAGTCTATGAAGCAAGTTCTCAACGTCGTAAAATATACCCTGTTGCTATCTGTATCGGCGCTGCTGATGTGGTATGCGCTGCAGGGGCAGGACTTAAGCCGTATTGGGCAGTACGTGCGCGAGGCAAACTACTGGTGGCTGCTACTCACGCTGATATTGTCGGCATTTGGTTACTTCAGTCGGGCCTACCGCTGGAAAATGCAGATTGAACCCACCGGCCACCACCCGAAATACTGGGACGTGTACCACGCCATGATGGTGGGCTACCTGGCTAACCTGGTGCTGCCGCGCATGGGTGAGGTTATCCGCTGCTCGGTGCTGCGGCGCACCAGCGGCGTGCCGGTGCAGGTGGCGCTGGGCACGGTAGTAACCGAGCGGGTAATCGACGTGCTGGTGTTGCTGGGTTTGCTGGCCACTGTTCTGCTCCTCGATTTCAACACCTTTTGGAATTTTGTAACTGAGAAACTGCTGGCCGGCAAATACGATGAGCTGGCCCGCAACCGCACGCCCCTGCTGGTGGCGCTGGGCATTGCGCTGCTGCTGCTGCTGGGCCTGGGCTACGCCGTATTCCGCAACCTGGAGCGGCTGCGCCAGAACGCGCTGTTCAGCAAGGCCGTGGGCTTCGTGAAGGGGGTGCTGGCCGGGGCGTTCAGCGTGCTGAAGCTGGAGAACAAGGGGCTGTTTCTGTTCCACACCTTCTTCACCTGGGCCGTGTATTACCTGATGGATTACCTGGCCTTTTTCGCCTTCCCCGAAACCTACGACCTGGGCATGCGCGCGGGCTTGGCGGTGCTCACGTTCGGGGCGTTGGGCATGGCTGCGCCGGTGGCCGGTGGCATCGGGCCCTTCCATATTATGGTGCAGAGCGTGCTGCTGGTGTACGGCGTCAGCCGGGAGGCCGGCATTGCCTACGCGCTGGTGGTGCATGGCTCTCAAACGCTGCTGGTGGTGCTGATGGGTGGTATCAGCTTTGCTGCCAGCATGATTAAGTCGGGCAAGGGAGCTAAACGCCGGGGGGTGTCCGAAGTAGCGCTGGAGAGCGAGGCATTATAGCAGCAGTAGATTTACAGTAGAACGTTATAGTGCCCTTCGCGCTGCATGAGGTTCTTTTCAACTTATAAACTCCCGGAGCCATGTGGTCGAAAGATAAAATCCTGAGTCGCGAAGACCTAGTGGCCGCCGTGGCTGGCTGGCAGGCGGCTGGCGAGCAAGTGGTGTTCACCAATGGCTGCTTCGATTTACTACACCTGGGCCACGTCGATTACCTCGAAAAGGCCCGGCACCTGGGCCAGCGACTGGTGGTTGGCCTGAACACTGACGCTTCGGTAGGCCGTCTCAAGCCCGGCCGGCCGTTGCAGGACGAAGTGTCACGCGGCCGGGTTCTGGCCTCTCTTTTGTTTGTTGATGCCGTGACGCTCTTCGACGAGCAGACCCCGCTGGCTCTCATCGAAGCCGTGCAGCCCGATATTCTGGTGAAAGGTGACGATTACGCCATCAGCCAGATTGTGGGCCACGAAACAGTGCTGGCCCGCGGCGGCCGGGTGCTCACGGTGCCGCTGGTACCAGGCTACAGCACCACCCGCATCGTCGAGCGCATCAGCCAGACCCCGTAGCGCCGGCCGGCACGAAATCCGGCGGCCCATTGTTTTACCAGCACACCCGACTTTCTGCCATCATGTTCCAAATGACTCCCGCTTATATTATCGTGCTAATTGCCATGGTGGCCAGCTGGATCATCCAGCGCCGCCTCAAGAGCAAGTTCGAGCAGTACTCCCAGGTTGGCCTTCAGAACGGCCTCTCCGGCAAACAAATTGCCGAATTGATGCTCGCCGACAACGGTATTACCGATGTGCGCGTCATCAGCACCGAAGGCCGCCTGACCGACCACTACAACCCGGCCGACAAAACCGTGAACCTGAGCGAGGCCGTGTATTCGGAGCGCAGTGCTGCTGCTGCTGCGGTAGCCGCCCACGAGTGCGGCCACGCCGTGCAGCACGCCACGGCCTACAGCATGCTGAAATTCCGTTCGGCTATGGTGCCGGCGCTGGGCTCAGTTTCGCGCTTCATGCCCTGGATTCTGCTGGCCGGCATCCTGATGATGCAGACGACTAAGGTGCCGCTGGGCATCGGCATTGTGCTGTTCTCGCTTACTACGCTGTTCTCCTTCGTCACGCTGCCCGTCGAGTTTGATGCCTCGAAGCGGGCCCTGGCCTGGATTGATAAGCGCGGCATTGTAACGCCCCAGGAGCACGCCATGGCCAAAGACGCGCTGTGGTGGGCCGCCATGACCTACGTAGTGGCCGCCCTCAGTTCCCTGGCGACGCTGCTTTACTATGTGAGCCTATTCCTGGGTGGCCGTCGCAACAACTAATCCGGATTAGCCCAATACAAAAAGCCGCTTCCAGGCTCCTGGAAGCGGCTTTTTATTTGCCAATGCAAGCAGAGTAGGAGTGGCCGTCAACTCTTTGCCTAGGTTTTGTGTTAGAACGCTACTGCCCAACGCCCGATTGCGTAATTTTGTCCGGCCGCGGCTTATCTGCGCCAAATCAACTATCAGATTTTCCCACCCCACCCACCTTACTGCATGGATTTCCAGCTTACCGAAGAACAATTGGCCGTACAGGCCGCTGCCCGCGAATTTGCCCAAAGCGAGCTGTGGGCCGGTGTAATTGAGCGCGACGAGCACCAAAAATTCCCCGCCGAGCAAATCAAGAAGATGGGCGAGCTGGGCTTAATGGGCATGATGGTAAGCCCCGAGTACGGCGGCGGCGGCATGGACACCGTGAGCTACGTGCTGGCCATGGAAGAAATCAGCAAGGTTGATGCTTCCTGCTCCGTTATCATGAGCGTGAACAACTCGCTGGTGTGCTGGGGCCTGGAGAAGTATGGCAACGAGGAGCAGAAGCGCAAGTATCTGCCCGGCCTGACCTCCGGCGAAATCATCGGCGCCTTCGCCCTTTCCGAGCCCGAAGCCGGCTCCGATGCCACCATGCAGCGCACCACCGCCGAAGACAAAGGCGACCACTACCTGCTCAACGGCACCAAAAACTGGATTACCAACGGCACCACGGCCTCGGTATACCTTGTGGTAGCCCAAACCAACCCCGAAGCCAAGCACCGCGGCATCAACGTGCTCATCGTGGATAAGGGTATGGATGGTTTCGTAACCAGCCCCAAGGAGAACAAGCTCGGCATCCGCGGTTCCGACACTTGCTCGCTGCAGTTTACCGATGTGAAGGTGCCCAAGGAGAACCGCATCGGCGACGACGGCTTCGGCTTTAAGTTTGCCATGCAGGTACTGGCCGGCGGCCGTATTGGTATTGCTGCCCAGGCGCTGGGCATTGCCTCGGGTGCCTATGAGCTGTCGTTGAAGTACGCCCAGGAGCGCAAGGCGTTCGGCGTGCCGATTTCTCAGCACCAGGCCATCCAGTTCAAGCTGGCCGACATGGCTACCAATATCGACGCCGCCCGTTTGCTCTGCCTGCAGGCTGCCCACGACAAGGACGCCCACCAAGATTACGCCAAGTCGGGCGCTATGGCCAAGCTGTTCGCCTCGAAGGTGGCCATGGACACGGCCGTAGAGGCCGTTCAGGTGCACGGCGGCTACGGTTTCGTGAAGGAATACCACGTGGAGCGGATGATGCGCGACGCCAAAATCACCCAGATTTATGAGGGAACTTCCGAGATTCAGAAAATTGTAATCTCAAGGGAAATTCTCAAATAGAAACTGAATTGCCTATTATTCAGAACTATTGCACAAAACCCAGCCTAATTTAGGCTGGGTTTTGTGTTTTTGTGAATTTTTATATCTTATTTTGCATTAGATAAACCTAGGATACTATTTCTTGGTTTACCTTTCTCAACTTTTTCGCTCTGTTTACCGATGGAAGATTATAATAAAGTAATAGAGTCGCTGGGTGTTCGGTACATTAAGGCGAAGAATTTGGTGCTGCAACAGCCCTTCACGGTGCGCAACTCCTACGATGTTGGTAACAACCTCATTCTGTTGCATAAAGGCCACATTTCCTTTGGCGACGAAGAGCAGGTGGTAGAAGAGGGCGAAATGCTCTTCATTCCCGGCGGCCGCGCTACCAAGGTGACCTACGGTGAGCTTTCGAGTAAAAGCATTACCAACGACGACCTCATCACCAACAAGGATAAGTTCTTCCACTCCAACTCTGACCTCGACCTGATCGGCGACGCCGAGGAGAGCCACTCTTTTGTGAGCTTCGAGGCCAAGGTATTCGACTCGGTGAATTTCTTCGCCTCGCTCGATGTGCCGGCCTTCCTCATCACCAACAACTCCAAACTGGCCAACCTCATCATCAAGGTGGTAGAGGAAAGCCTGCAGGAGTTGCCCGGCCGCGAGCGGCTCATCACAATCTATACCGAGAACATTGTGGTGGAAATTGTGCGTTACATCCTGAAAAACAAGATGTTCGTGGAGCAGCTGGCAACCAATAGCACCTACTTCAAGGACCCGCGCCTGATCGACCTGTTCAACTATATCAAGGAGAACATCGGCGGCGACCTCTCGAATAAGGTTCTCTCGGGCGTAGCCAACGTGAGCGAGGATTATGTGGGACAGTATTTCAAGATGCTCACTGGCATCAACCCTCAGGACTACATCGAGTACCAGCGCATGGAGCGCGCCGTGTTCCTGCTCCGCACCACTAAAAAGAGCATTCGCGACATCGGCAAGGAGGTTGGCTACAAGGACACGGCGTACTTCTGCCGCCGCTTCAAAATGATGTTCGGTATTCCGGCTGGCAAAATGCGCCGTCGCGAGTCGGCTATGAATATCTAATCACAGGTTTTGCAGGTGCCGTAGATAACGCAGATTCGTTCTGCGGCGTTTGTAGAGTGGTAAAACCGAAACGGCCTCGATTGTACATTGGTACAATCGAGGCCGTTTCGGTTTGGAGGTCGGTGATGTCAGTTAATGTCAGTTCTTAGGCCGATAAGATGCTTTTGTGCGTGGGAGCAGTGTCGTTTTCTTCACTACCGAACGCATCTGCGCTATTTGCAGCATCTGCAAAGTCTGTAATTACGCGGGCAACTTCAGCCAGGAAGTCGGGATTTTTCTCAATATGGTTACCAACAACGATAATGTCGGCGCCGGCCTGAAGGGCGGCGCGGGCTTTTTCGGTGCTGTTGAGGCCGCCGCCCACAATAATAGGCAAGTCAACGGCCTGGCGTACGGCCCGGATCATGGCCGGAGAAACGGGGTACAGGGCGCCGCTACCGCCATCGAGGTAAATGAGGCGCAGGCCGAGCTGTTCGCCGGCCATGGCAGTACAGGCCGCAATGGCTGGCTTGTCGTGGGGCAGGGGCGTGGTGCCGCTAACGTAACTCGCCGTGGTCTGGCGGCCACTATCGACCAGCATGTAGCCAGTGGGCAGAATCTGGAGGCCACTTTCGCGCAGCCGCGGGGCCGCAACTACATGTTGGCCAATTAAAAACTCCGGGTTGCGGCCCGAAATCAACGACAGCAACAATATGCCATCAGCCTGCGAGTCGAGGTGCATGCTGTGGCTGGGAAAGAGCAGCACCGGTACGTTGGAACGGTCCTTGATAAAACGGATGAGGGCAGCCTGGTGCGAACTTAGCACCAGACTGCCACCCACAAAAAAGTAATCTATCTGATGCTGCTGGCCCAGCTCCAGCAGCCGCTGGCAGCCGGGCTCATCTATATTGTCGGGGTCCAGCAGAACAGCCAGCGACTTCCGGCCTGATTGGCGGTTATGGCTGAACGTATCATGCAGGCTGGCTGGGCGCATCCGCGTCGTCGTCGTGGTAAGTGAACTCAATATCCCGGGTTTCCGGCTCTTTGCGCGGCTCATCCGAGGATGCAAGGTCGGTATTTTTAAGGATTGGCAAATATTCACCGGCCTTCTTAGCGACAAAAGCCAGCGCTACGGCCGTAGCCTGGGCCACCAACATCTTGCCTGTATCCGACTGCATGAAGGCGTTGAAGGTGGAAGCCATAATGGATGATGCGTCGTTGTGCTGCTGCGCGGAGCCGTTGTGCGCGTCCTGCGGCTGCTCCTGCTCCGATTGGCGGGTAGCCAAACTGGTCGGTTGCGCGACGGCATTGTAGTCCGTGGCAGGCTTAAAAGGATCCGTTTCGGGAGTAGAATTGCCAGTAGCTGGCATGCTGCTCCGAAGCCGGCGCCCTCCAAAGCCCAAGTCGTCGGCCACAGCAGTATCGACTGTGGTGGAGGCAAAAGGCCGGCCCGAACTAGCTTTAAGCTTCTTCGAGACGTTTTTTCCGGCAGATTTCAGCGCCTTGGCTTCCTTCTTCTCAGATTTTGAGCTGCCGAATACTTTTGAAACCAGCCAGATACCGCCCATTATTCCGGCCCCGACGGCGGCGTATTTGCCCAACTGCCGGGTTTTCTGCTTGATATCCTGAACATCACCCATCAGGGCGCGCTCATATTCAAGCTTCTGGCGCTCCAAAAACTCTTTCTCGTCTTCAAACAACGGGTTGTGTAGCTCGGTCATCGGTCGGGTTAGGCTTGGCGTTTATCAGAATTATAAATGGTGTTGCTCAGCGTTTTGTCAGCCAAAGTCTGGAAGGCAGCCTTGTCAACGCCCATAACAAATACGATCAGCAAAACAAGGTAGAAACCGGCTATAATTCCGAAGCCCCAGAAATTGCTGTCGAGCAAATCGTTGAATAGAAACGCCAGGAACAGATTTAGAAATAGAAAAAAGAACAAGCCAATAACAGCCATTGTAAGGCCATGGGCAACGTTTACAAAGGCGTGCTTTGCTTTTTCCTGTACTTCCAGTCGTACCAAGTCGAGGCGGGTGTCGAGGTAGCCCTTCAGATTACCTATCAGGCTATCATTCTGGGGTGTTTTGGAAGTGTCTTCTTCAGTGGAGAACAGGCCCATGGGGGAGACTTTTGCGGGAGAACAATGTTACAGAGTTGGGCGGCGGCAACCAGGGCTGCTACCCATTATATGGTAGTCGTTGCATACGGAAAAGGCGGCGGCGTGTCTGAAATTGGTTTATTTTTACGCTCTACTGCCCTACTTTGAGCCAGAATCATTACCAAGTACTAGGTGTATCGCCAACAGCTTCGATGCCTGATATCAGATTGGCATACAGGCGCTTAGCAGTATTGTATCATCCGGATAAGCATGGCGGCAATACCCTCTATGAAGAGCTTTTTAAGACCGTAGCCGCAGCATACCGGGTGTTGGGCAACGAGGCTCGGCGCGCCCATTACGACCAGCAATTGCGCGCCGAAACCCGACGATTTGAGGAGGCCCGACGGCAGCAGGACTTTCGCCAACAGGGGCAACACATTTACGGAGCCCCCATGCCCGTACCGGTTCAGCCACTGCGTACCCGCCGGCCTGCCGGAGCCCAGGAACGACATTACCGCTCCATTCCGCGCCGCAAGGTGAAGTTCACGCGCCGCGACTATTGGCTCACGGCTCTGCTGGGTCTGACCCTGTTGCTGTTCATGGCCTCCGTCAAAATTACCATGGATTACGTGTCGGGCTCGCGCAATTATGCACGGGGGCTGCAGGCGTATGCGAGTGGCAACTGGGCCGGGGCGCACAGCTATTTCACCGATGCGCTGCAATTCCGGCCCGGCTACAACCCGGCTCTGCGGCGGCGCGCCGAGGCTGCTCAGCTAGGTTTGCACGACTATGCTGCCGCCCGCGCCGACTTGCGAGCTGCTTTGCCCGAGGCTCCAGTCGCGCTCCAGGGCCAGCTGTGGCTGCGCCTGGGCCAGTGCGAAGCGGCGCTTCAACGGCCCGTTCTTGCCCAGGCGGCCTACCAAAAAGCGCTGGCCCTCGATAGTACGCTGGCCCGGGCCTGGCTATGGCAAGGCGAAGCCGCCCTGTTTCAGCATCGACACTTCGCAGATGCTGTTCGCATATTATCGGGTGGGTTGCGCCATGCCGGCGGTCCGTCGCGGTTGCGGGGGCAACTGCTGACGTTCCGGGGACTAGCGTATTTCAAGCTGGGCCGCTACGAAGCTGCCCAGAACGATTACTGGGAGGTGCTCGATATTACGCCTCGTAGCGGGCAGCTTTATTTTTTGCTGGCCCGCGTGGCCCAACAGCAGCAGGATGCCCCCCGTGCCTGCGACCTGCTGCAGCGGGCCGTGCTACAGGGCTACGATTTTGCGCGGGCCGCCCGCGACACGGTCTGCGCCGTGCAGCCGGCTAGCCGGCGGGCAGGTGCTGCTAAGTAAGCCGCCGCAAAATAAAAAAGTCCGATTCTGAACCAGAATCGGACTTTTTTGTGGTAATGATTGGAATCGAACCAACGACACCAGCATTTTCAGTGCTGTGCTCTACCAACTGAGCTACATTACCAGCTCGTGGTTCCCGGCAGGCCCTATTGGCCGTTGGGGAGCACAAAAGTAGCAAAGCATTTCTAACCTGCAAACCAGAATCGAAAAAAATGTTGATTGTGGAAACTATCTGCCTTCAAAACGGTAAATTGTTATGCATACCGAGTATATTTCGGATCCAACCCTAAACTTACCTTTTTCCCGTGCATTTCTCTATCCAAAACATCATCTTCCTGCTGGTGGCGCTGGCGGGCTTCGGCCTGTTTGCCTGGCAGGCCAGCCGTATCCGGGCCAATGTGTTGCAGGGGCGCGAGCGGGACATGAGCGGCCATGTGAACGAGCGGCTCTGGAAAACGCTGCTCGTGGCCTTTGGTCAGCAAAAGATGTTCAAGCGTCTGACGCCGGCCTTCCTGCACCTGATTGTGTACGTGGGCTTTATCGTCATCAACATCGAGGTGATTGAGATTATGGTGGACGGCCTGTTCGGCACCCACCGCTTTCTGCAGTTCGCCGGGCCGGCCTACTCGGCCCTCACCGGCACCAACGAGGTGCTGGGCGCACTGGTAATTGTGGCGGTAGCGGCCTTTTGGTGGCGCCGCAACGCAAACGTGGTCAAGCGCTTCACCGGCCCCGAAATGCGGGCATGGCCCAAGATGGACGGCAACATCATTCTGTATGTGGAAGTGGTGCTGATGGCGGCGCTGTTCCTAATGAATACGGCCGACCTGAAGGCGCATCAGCTCCAGAACCTGAGCATGCCGGGCGCGTTCCCGGTCAGCCAGTTCCTGACTGGGCTGCTGCCCGACAGCGTACCGGTGCTGCACATGCTGGAGCGCGTGGGCTGGTGGGCGCACATTGTGGGCATTCTACTGTTTCTGAATTATCTGCCCAGCAGCAAGCACTTCCACATTATCATGGCTTTCCCGAACGTGTTTTTCTCGCGGCTGATTCCGCAGGGACAGTTCTCGAACGTGGAGAGCATCACCCACGAGGTGAAGGCCATGATGGACCCCAACTACGCGGTGCCGGCTCCGGCCACCAACCCCGATGGCTCGGTGGTAGCGCCCACGCCCTTCGGCGCCAAAGACGTGGACGACTTGGCTTGGACCAATCTGCTTAATGCGTACTCGTGCACCGAGTGCGGCCGTTGCACCTCGGTGTGCCCGGCCAACATCACCGGCAAGCTCCTCTCGCCCCGCAAAATCATCATGGACACGCGCGACCGGATGGAGGAGAAGTACAACGCGCCGCTTATTTTCAGTCCGGCCCTGTACGGCGCAGAAGCCAAGCACGACCCCCAGGAGCAACTCGACAAGGAAAACCACACGCTGCTTCGCGGCTACGTAACGCCCGAGGAGTTGTGGGCCTGCACCACCTGCAATGCCTGCGTCGAGGCCTGCCCAGTGAACATCAACCCGCTGGACAGCATTATCGAGATGCGCCGCTTCCTGGTGCTCGAAGAATCGGCCGCTCCCAACGCGCTGAACGCCATGTTCAGCAACATCGAAAACAACGGCGCGCCCTGGGCCTTCTCACCCTCCGACCGTTTCAATTGGGCCGACGACCTGTTCGTGGCCGAGAAAGGGGAGGTAGAAGTTGGGCACTAGAGGATGAAATGCCGCGCGCATTTTTTCTTCCTCAACTCTACCTCTTTTTCCCTGGAATCTGCATTTCACGCCCCAGATTCTGTCTCTTAACTACTATCTCCTAGCTTCTCAAGTAATGGCTGAGCAAACTGCCAAGCGTCCTGTTTCTGTTCCTGTAATGGCCGATTTGGCGGCCCGGGGCGAAAGTCCTGAAATCCTGTTTTGGGTGGGTTGCGCCGGGGCCTTCGATGACCGGTACAAGCGCGTGACGCGCGCCTTTGTGCGCATCCTCGACCATGTAGGCGTGAACTACGCCGTGCTGGGCAAGGAGGAAAGCTGCACCGGCGACCCGGCCAAGCGCGCCGGCAACGAGTTTCTGTTTCAGATGCAGGCCATGGCCAATATTGCCACCCTCGACGGCTACGGCATCAAGAAGGTGGTCACGGCCTGCCCGCACTGCTTCAACACCATCAAAAACGAGTACCCGGCCCTGGGCGGTGAGTACGAAGTAATCCACCATAGCACGTTTCTGCAGCAACTCATCAACGAGGGCAAAGTGAAAGCCGAGGGCGGCGAGTCGTTCAAGGGTCGCCGCATCACGTTCCACGACTCCTGCTACCTGGGCCGCGCCAACGACATTTACGAGGCTCCGAGGGCCGTGCTGGAGGTGCTTGACGCCGACCTGGTGGAAATGAAGCGCTGCAAAACCAACGGTTTGTGCTGCGGCGCCGGCGGTGCCCAGATGTGGAAAGACGCCGAACCCGGTAACAAAGAAGTGAACATTGAGCGCACCGAGGAAGCCCTGGCGACCCTCGACGGCACCGCCGCTGTACTAGATAACCTGCGCGGTGTGGAAAGCAACGCCCCCGCCGGTCCTGCTTCGGCCAAAGCAGCCGGCGGCAGCGTTATTGCCGTAGCATGCCCTTTCTGCATGACCATGATGGCCGACGGCGTAAAAAACAAGGAGCGCGAGCAGGATGTGCAGGTGTTCGACCTGGCCGAGCTGATTGCTTCCGCCGAGGGCCTGAACGCGTAGGTTGCGGCCTGCATCTACCCGAATCAAAAACAGCCCCGCCCGGAACTTCCGGCCGGGGCTGTTTCTTTGTAGTAGCGCGAAGCTCCCACTTCGCGCACCGTTGCTGATGTTGTAACAGTACCGTTCAACGAAACGCGAAGCGGGAGCTTCGTGCTATACCCCTTACTATGTACGTTCCCTTCGAGCAACTGCCGCCCACGGCCCGCATCTGGATTTATCAGGCCAACCGCCCCCTCACGGCCGATGAGCAGGCTGCCGTGCAGCCCACGTTGCACCACTTCGCCAACGACTGGACCAGCCACGGCCGGACCCTGGCCGCCTCGGCCGTTATCCTCCACGACCAGTTTCTGGTAATCGGGCTCGATGAGGGTGTGGCCGACGCCAGTGGCTGCTCAATTGATGCCTCGGTTCGTTTCGTGCAGCGCGTGGAGCAGCAGTTGGGCGTAGAGTTGCTCGAAAAGTCGAAGCTGGCCTTTTGGGTGGATGGCCATGTAACATTGCTCGACCGTAAGCAACTCGGTCCGGCTATTGCTGCCGGTACGCTCTCGGCCGAAACGCCTTATTTCGACAACACCATTGCCCAGCGCCAGCAACTGCTGGAGCGGTGGCCGGCCCCGGCCGCCGATACCTGGCTTACCCGTTACTTCGCCTAACAAACAGCAGAAACGCTGAAACCGGCTTTTTCGCCGGAAAACTTGCATCTTAGCCGCACTATCCACGCATTATCTGCACATAGGTAGTCCCGCCGCGGCCTGCTCCTGGTTCCTTTCTTCTTCTGCCTGCTATTATGAGAAACGCTATTCTGATGTGGACTGCTGTGGGTTCGGCCACCCTGTTGGCGGGCTGCGCTACCACGGGGGGGCTGAGCAAGGCCGACAAGCGGTTTGCGCGCGGCGAATACGAATCGGCGCTTACCTTATATAAGGCCGATGTGGCAAAGGGCAAGAATGTGGCCCAGGGCAACTACCAGATTGCCGAAGCCTACCGCCTGTCCAACCGCGTCGACCAGGCCGAACCTTACTATAAAGCTGCCCTCGATGGCGGGGCCCGGAAGGCCGATGCCAGCTACAACTACGCCCTGGCACTGCGGGCCAATGGTAAGTTCGAGGAAGCCGCCGAGCAGTTCACCAAGTATGCTGAAGTAGGCAGCAACCGCACGCTCGCGGCCCAGGCCGAAGCGGAAGCCCGCAATGCCCGCGCTTCTAAAGCCCTGCTCGACCAGCGCACCAGCAGCGAGGTAATGCCACTCGACGAGCTGAACACACCCGCCTCGGAGTTCGGCGGCACCCGTATTCCCGGTACTCTGGAGCTGGTATTTGCCTCGGGTCGCGAAGGGAAGGTGTATCCCGGCAACGGTGAAGGCTTTAACGACCTCTACGCTGTGCGCTTCGCCGACGACCAGAAGCTTGCTGGTGCTACTGTGCGCAAGCTGGAGCCGGTAATCAACTCGGTCAACCGCCACGAGGCCAGCGCCACCTACTCGCCCGATGGCAAGACAATGGTGTTTGCCCGCTCCAACGACGGCTCTAAAAAGGGCCTGCTGAGCGTGGATTTGTGGATTTCCTACTTCCGCGAAGGCGCCTGGACCGAGCCCGAAATCCTGCGCGGCGTAAACAGCAGCACCGCCGACGAATACTCGCCGTTTTTCTCGCCCGATGGCCAGACGCTTTACTTCGCCTCCACCCGTAAGGGCGGCTTCGGTGGCAGCGACCTGTATAAGGCAGCCATGGAAGGCCCCGGCCGCTTCGGTGCTCCCGAAAACCTGGGCGATAAGATAAACACCGTAGGCAACGAGAGCTTCCCGGCCATTTCGCCCGAAGGCGTGCTGTATTTCTGCTCCGACGGCCACCCCGGCCTGGGCAAGCTCGACATCTTCAAGCTCGATAAAGGCAGGGTCCAGAACCTGGGTAGCCCCATCAATAGCAACGGCGACGACTTCGCACCCTACTTCCTAGGTAAGCAGGGCGGTATTTTTTCCTCGAACCGGGCCGGCGGCAAGGGCTCCGACGACCTGTACCAATTCCGCGAAAACACTATTAAACTGGTCTTCTTTGTGGCCGATGGTACCGTTGTGGAGCGCAACAGCCAGACCGGCACCACCACCGTTGTACCCAACCAGCCCGTGGCGCTGCTCGGCTCCAATGGCCAGCAGCTCCAAACCACCACCAGCGGCCCCGACGGCAAGTTTCTCTTCAAGCTCGACTCGGCTGCCGCTACCTACGCCCTGCTCGCCAACCGCGACGGGTATTTCACGGCCCGCAGCCCGCTTACTACCGTGGGCCGTAAGCCCGCGCAGGAGCTGCTGCCCGACCCCGTGAATGAGGTGCGGATACCCGTGACGCTCACCCTCACCAAAATTGTAAAGAACAAGGCCATCGTAGTCGAAAACATCTTCTATGATTACGACAAGTCCAATATTCGTCCCGATGCAGCCCTGGAGCTCGATAAGCTGGTCGAAACGCTCAATGACAACCCCCGCATCACCATCGAGCTGAGCTCGCACACCGACTCGCGCGGCAAAGACGCCTACAACCAGGCCCTCTCGCAACGCCGTGCCCAGTCGGCCGTCGAGTATATTATCTCCAAAGGCATTGCTCCCGGACGCATTACGGCTAAAGGATATGGCGAATCGCGCCCGGTAGTGCCAAATGCCAAAACCGAGGAGCAATACCAGCGTAACCGCCGCACCGAGTTCAAAGTGACCAGAATTGCGGAGTAAGCCCCGATTGCCCGCCTAACCCTACCGCCCGGTTTGCATTCAGCAGGCCGGGCGGCTGTTTTTATGCGGGTGCGGATAGGAGGGAAGCTACTTGGCATAATCCTTGGCTTAGGCCCGGTATACCACTTTACTCCCCAGTTCCGTGAAAAGAATCCTACTTCTGCTACTTGGTGGCCTGCTGCTGGCCTTGGGCTCTGTGCAAGCGGCTCCCGTTACGGCCAGTATCGCCGGCGAGCGGGGTCTTATCTTCCGCCTCTCCCTCGATGGGCAGTCCGTCAGCCACGGTGCTCGCCCACAGGTGTACCTCGACCAACTGCGCCCCGGCTACCACTGGGCCGACTTCTTTATTCCGGTAGGCCGCGGCCGGGGAGTTAACTACCGCACCCAGATCTTTCTGGCCGACGGCTTCGAAACGAACTTCGTGCTGCTTGCCCGTCCGGGCTCTCCGCCGGTGCTCCGTACTATAAGCACCGTGCCACTGGCTCCGCCAGTCGTAGCCTATCCGCCCGCCCCGGTTCCTTATCCGGGCACCTACCCGGCCCCGAGCTACCCCGCTTACCCGGCACCGGTCTACCAGCTGGCTCCCGCCGAAGTAGACAATTTGCTTCAGGCAATCCAGCGCCGTCCCTTCGATGATGCCCGCATGGCCATTATGCGAGATGCCCTGCGCGATTCATTCATTGAGTCGCAGGACGCCCGCCGCTTGGTTAAGTCCTTGTCTTTTGACGAGAACCGCATCGAAACCGCCAAGTACTTATATAGCCGCGTCGCCGACCGGCACAATTTCTACCAGGTATACGACGCGCTGGTATTCCCTTCCAGCATCCGCGAAGTACAGGAATACGTGCAATCAGTCCGTTAAAAGCAGCTTTATTCCATAACCGGCTTGCTCCGCTCTCTTATATATAGAGGTGGAGCAAGCCGGTTGTTAGTAAGCCTGGAAAAACAAAGTCGCTGATAGTGTGGGCCGAAGCGGGCCTTTTACGGCTATTTTACCTACCGGGTTTGCATAATCCGGTCCGATACCCCACTTTTGCATCCCCAACCGGAACGCGGCGGGGACGGCTACTTCTTCGGAAAAAGCCACTTGAAAAAAAGTTGCCCCTGGCAGTTGCGAAAGTGAAAAGGAATTTCTTACCTTTGCACCCCGCTTCAACCGGAAGCACTACCAGGTTCGCTGTTTGACTCGCTTAAAAAGGCGGCCAGAACAGCGGGAAGGCCGAAAAAGAAGAAAAACTTTTTTTGCTTCCGGGCTTGCACCAACCGAAAAGCTGCTTACCTTTGCAGCCCGCTTCAACCGGAAGCGACCAGAGGAAACAAAAAAAGAAACGCTTCGAAGTTCGCTTCAAAAAAAGTTTTCTTCTTTTGCTTGCAGCAATCAAAAAGCTGCTTACCTTTGCAGCCCGCTTCAACCGGAAGGGGTTCAACACCAACACGACTTCGCTTACAACCGGAGTCCACGGCACACGCCAAACGCGGCGTCTGCACACGTTCTTTGAATGACTGGAAAAGACAATATAGGTAAGGCCTGAGGCAGCAATGTTTCGGGCAGATAAGACAAGCGAATCAGTCTGGCCTTCGGGTCAGGCAAAATGAGGGTCGGATCAGCACTTGACATCAGCCATAGTTCGCTATGGTGTAGAGAAATCTTACAATGGAGAGTTTGATCCTGGCTCAGGATGAACGCTAG
>NZ_FNOV01000019.1 GCF_900107135.1 Hymenobacter psychrophilus | reverse complement strand
GTGAAGGACGTGCTGCAGAACAACGGCTTTTACCGGGAAGTGAATGGCAAAAGGATTGACCTGTCAGAAGATAAAAAACTGGCCTATTCAAATTCTGTAAACTCTGTTATCTATTTTGCCTTATTGCCTTATGGTCTGAACGATGCCGCTGTCCATAAACAGTACCTGGGGCAGTTTAGGCTGAAAAATATTCCTTTCCATAAAATTAAGGTAACGTTCAAGCCGGAAGGGGGAGGAACTGATTCTGATGATGAGTTTGTGTATTGGATACACCCCCAAACATATAAAGTACACTATCTGGCCTATAGCTATAAAGTCAATGGAGGAGGGCTGCGGTTCAGGGAAGCTTTTAACGACAGGAAAATCAACGGCGTGGTGTTTCAGGATTATATAAATTTTAAACCCCTGTCTGACACCGCTTCGCTGGAACACTTGGACAAAGCTTTTCTAACCGATAGCCTTAAAAAACTTTCAGCCATTCAACTGGAGGATATTTTGGTAACCATCAACAAATAATGAAAAAGAGAGAAGACAACCTATGTAAACCTATTGGCAGATGCTTTGGCAAGTGTAGCAGCTGTAAGCTGTAACAATACCAGCCAACCCAGAGATGAAACCCAGGCCAAGCTGACAACAAAAGCAGATGACAAGGAGCAAATCTCTGCCTCTACGGAATCTCAGCCAGATACCATCAAGAAAAGTATTGCGTCAGAAACCAACGGAAAGATAGGCAAGGCCAACGTGCAAATTACCTATCACTCACCGGGTGTGAAAAATCGGACAATCTGGGGCGGACTAGTAGCATTTGACCAGGTATGGGTGACCGGGGCACACAAAGCAACTGCTGTCAAGTTGGATAAGGCAGTAAAAATTGATGGCAAGGAAGTGGTAGCAGGTACTTATGCCTTATTCACTATACCGGGGAGAGAAGAGTGGACCATCATCCTGAACAAAGATTATGAGCAACACCTGGCCGATGACTATGATCAGAAAAAAGACGTTCTGCGGGTAAAGGTAAAGCCGAAAACGCTTGATCAACACCAGGAAAGACTTAAGTACGAGATACATGCTACTACTACCGAAGAAGGAGCAATCACCATTTCTTGGGAGAAAGTCCAAGTTTTCTTGCCAGTAAGCACGAACTTCTAATAAGGATTGTGGCAAGGGCAAACAGGTAGAGTTCCTTTCCTAGATAGGCAAAAGTGAGGTGGTCGGGTGAAACAGGAGAGAATTGGGTGCTACCTTCCCAATTCTCTCCTGTTTCACCCGACCACCTCAGATTTCCCTTTTCGCGTGGCTGCAAATAATGGTCTCGCCATCCCTCGTGGGCGTGATTCTCGGTGGCATCGCTTGGCTTGGGTTAAAGGGGGTGCCGGGAACCGCAGTGGGATGCGTGTGCGCCGCGGTAGGCGTAGGACTGGGCATCTGGTGGGCGGAGAAGGCCCGGAGGGGTAAAGTAACAGTAGCGTTTGTATCCCGGGTTCGTCGTCATCCCGAATTGCAGGAGCAGGACCTAAAGTAGAAGCAGCAACTAGGTCTAGCCAAACGGTCGTGGCTGTTGCAGAAGTCTCGCTACTGCATCGAGCAGCAGGGCGCGGCGCGGTTTTACAACCAAAGACACTGCTTCAAACGCGTTTCATGCGGTCTCCGCTCGGTAGCGTCCCCAGAGCGCTCGTCAAAAAAGTTCTGCAACAGCCACGACCGCTTGGCGCTACTACTCGGTGTGTACAGTGATTCCGAAACCGCTGTAGTTATAACGCAGGTATAAAAGGAGAAGAAGCCCAACCAAATAATGATGGGGCTTCTTCGCTTTGCGGGAGGCCTTAAGCCTATTCCCCGATAACGTACACCGGCACGGCCTGCGCATCGACGCCCCGGCCGGTTTCCTTCTTGACCTCTTTGCCATCCAGCAGGATGGAGCAGGTGATTTCCGAGGCCGCCGTGCCCCCGTCAATGCTGGCCAGGATGGTCAGGTTGTCACCCTGCTTCATGGTGCGCTTAAACTTATAGCTCACTGGCAGCGGCGTGTTGCTGAGCGTCGTGCTGCCACCGCTTTCGTTGGTGTAGCTCAGGTAATCCGATACAGTGGCATTGGAAGTAACCTTGTATTCTACCTGATACTCTTTTGGCCCCGAGGGCGTAGCATCTTTGTCTTTCGAGCAGCTGGTGGCCAGGGCCGCGCAGCTCAGCAGTAGATAGGCAAGTCGTTTCATAAGTCAGAAAGGGTGGTTAGCGGAAGTGATACCGCAGGCCGGCACTCGCGTTGCCGGGCCATTGGTCGATTAAAGGGTTGTTGAACAGGTAGCCTTTCGTGCCGGTAGCCACGAGGGAAAGGCGGTTGCCGAGGAAGAACTCAACTTCGGCCCCGGCTTGTGGGCCGTAGGTGAAGCGTTGCGGCTCGCTGGCATCAGCAGCCAGCTCGCCCGTGCGATTTTCGTTGGTGCGCTCGTAGCCGGCCCCCGCCCCGATGAGCAGATGCACGTAGGCAAACTCCCCGATGCGGAACAGTTGCGGGGCGATGAACAGCCGGCCCTGATAGGTCGAGTATTCACCCTGAGCGCCGAGGGTGCCGGCATCACGCAGACCACTGACCCGCAGGGCCAGCTTATTGGTGAGCATGGAAGTGTAGCTCAACTCGTAGTAGTCGCCCTTTTCAGAGCGCCCGAGGTGGGCACCCCAGCTGGAGATGTGTTTAACGTGGCGTTGAGCCAGGGCCGGCGATGTGCCGGCCCCAGCCAGTACAAGCGCCACAAGCAGGAGCTTTTTCATGCGGGTTTAGCGACGGGGACGGGCGCGGTCCATTTTAATGAGTGACTGTTGAACCAACACGTCGGCGTACACCAGTTCCGCCGCCTGGCGCGAGGGACCCGGCTGCGAGGATTCGGCCAACAGCCGGTCGGCTTCCTGGCGCAGCTGCATCGCCTTTATCATGTTGTCGTTTGAGGAGTTGAGGGCGGCCATCCGCTCGCCTTCCGTCATGGCGTAGCGGCCCGGATTCTTGAGCGTGGCATTCATTTCAATGCTTTGCTGCGTCATTTCGTCGGCAATCTTGTAGTAGCCGAAGGCAGTAGCAATCTTCTTCTTCTGCATCATCTCCTCGTAGGCGAAGGTCGAAACGGCGGCTTCTTCGCGCTTGGCCTGATACTGGGAAGAACTCATGCGGCCGCCTGCGGCCGTGGCCCCCGCGCCAAAGCGGGAAAACACGTCGTACACGGTGTTCAAATCCTGCTGGGGGTTGTTAAGCTGCAGGGCCTGCCGCAGGCGTTCGGCTTTCTGAAACACCGGCATGTACTGGTTGCTCTGGCCCCGGCCCGACATGGACAGCGCCCGCGCAAACAGCTCCTGCGGGTTGGATAGGCGCAAATCCTGAATGCTTTGCACCTTCCGTAAGTCGGCCTGCACCTGCCGTTGCAGCTGCAGCGTCTGGTCGGTAATGTCCTTTACCTGACCGGTAATATCCTTGGTGACGCCGGCAATCTGCCGGGCATCTTTTACTACCTGGTAGTTCTTGACGGTTTCGGTCCATTGGGCCAGCCGTTTGGCGAAGTCGCCAATGTGAATGCCCATGTGTAGCGGGTCATTTACCACGGCTTGCGCCGAGGCCTCCTTGGAAGAGAAAACCAGCGTGACGGCCAGCAAAGCGGGCAAAAGGAGCTTTTTCATAGTCGTAAGCTTTAAGGTGAACGGAAAGGAATCAGCGGCCACTCGCGGCTTCCGGCCCCAACTGGCCGGCCGCCGCCGTGGTAATCAGGATGGGGTAGCCATCGGGGAGCAGCACGTCGCGCAGCTTGGTGCGCGTTTTGGGCCGGGAGAGCACCGTCGCCGCGACGCGGCCCCCGACACCTACTACCGAGTTAGCGGCCGAGGCCGAGCGGTCGATAGCGGTACTGAGTTCCTGCGTGGTCTGCTGCTGCAGGTCGCTGCCGGCCATGGAGGCATCTTTGGCAATGCGCTTCACCGGGTCAATCATGATGCCGGGCATGTAGTTGAAGTCGTAGATGTCGGCATCGACCCGCGTTGGCCCGAGACGATTCACTTCCAGCGTCACGTTGTTATTGCCCACCGTGGCCACGGCCGCGAAGACCATGTTTTTGGGGAAGGTCACGCCGCTGACCACGGCATCTTCCAGCAGGCGCAGAATGACCACCGAGCCGGTGCGGACCTTCTGCTCCCCGTTGATGACGCACTTAAAAAACACGTCGGGTGTGAGCTGCTGTTGCTGCTGGTAGTTGCCCTGCGCCATCATGCGCGAGGAGCTCCCGCCCACCTTGACGGTATTGAAGCCATCCATGCCAGGGGCATTCATCCGGGTGGCCAGCAGCTGTGCGGTCTGGTTGGGGTCGCGGTAGCGTTTGCCCGTCATGCGCTCGTAGGCAGCGCGGGTTTCGGGCGGGGAGCTAGCCAGCATCGCCAACACGTCCGGGTCGGTTTCAAACGGGGTACCGTCCGCGTCCCGCGCCGGCACCAGGCTACGGGCAGCCGCAGAGGAGCGCCGCCGGCC
This sequence comes from Hymenobacter psychrophilus, assembly GCF_900107135.1. GTDB lineage: Bacteria > Bacteroidota > Bacteroidia > Cytophagales > Hymenobacteraceae > Hymenobacter > Hymenobacter psychrophilus. The sequence continues at coordinate 48,432 of NZ_FNOV01000019.1, read as the reverse complement.
ACCGCCGCCGCTGGCCGTGATACGGCGACGGGGCACCACCAGCGTTTCCGAGCGGTAAGAGCCGGTACTCGGGTCCTGAATAGTCGTCTCGATGGTATCCACGTCGGCCGCGGCCACGCGGGCGGCCTCGGCCCGGCGGGCCGCCGCCTGCGCGAAAGCCTGCGCGCGCCGCCGCCGACGCAGCGCCTGCCCGGTCGTATCGACGGCAAACACATCGACCACATCTTCATCGGTTGGGGTAGCCGGGGCCGATTTAGCGTCCATCTCGGCGCGGCGCTGGGCCTCGATTTGGGCCGAAGGCGAGGCGACGGGCGAAACCGGCGAGGTTTCGGGCGAAGCAATTTCCGGCTCAATGTTGGCCGAGGCCGCCGCTACCGGCTCCTTTTCCTGTTGGGCGGCTTCCTTCGCAGACTTCAGCCACAGAAACAGGCCCCCGACCACGAGCACCAGCAGCAGGCCGGCAAAGGCCATCCAGTTGGTGCGCAGAATTTCGGTGGGCGTGCGTTTCCCGGCCACGGCCGCGGGCCGCTGCTCCTGCTCATTATCGGGGTTAGGCGGTCGAACGGCCGGTTGATTTTGGGAGGTGATGGGTTCCATAGGGATGGGGGCCGGCGGCCTTAAATGGTGGAGGCGCGGTTAATCACCCGCGAGGGCACCGGCAGCACCAGCACCCGTGCCCCGTTGAGTTCGCGCAGGGTTACTTCCAGGTAGCCGCGTTCCGTGGCCGCGTACAGGGGAATGGCGTAGGTCAGGTAGCCGGTGGTGCGGCCGGTGATAATCTGATTGGCCAGCCCGCCCGAGGGAGCCAGCGGCCGGCGCGCTTCGTTCTTTTTGCGGGCCAGAAACTTCTTCTGAGCGTTTTCCACCAACTGGAAGTCGGTGAAATCGACGTTGTAGTCGATGTTGGTCTTGTTGATGACCTTGAAGCGCAGGTAGGTGAAATCCTTGTCGTTGCGCACGTTGGCCAGCGACAGTACCAGGTCATTATCCACCACGGCTACCGCCTGATGCTCTTCCTTGGCCTTGCGCAGCTTGCTGAGCTTGCCCTCGACCCTGCTTTTCTTCTCCTCTTCCTTATCAAGTGCCAGCTCGTTTTCCGGGGCCGAGCCGGCCGCCGTGCCGATGCCGCTCATGCCCAGGGCCCCGTCCTTTTGAAAGTCGTAGAGTTGCAGGACCGGCCGGTTGACAAACACGAGACGCCCCATCCAATACTTCGAGCCGTAGCGAATCAGCATGGGCGTAGGGGGCGCATTCTTGCGTTTGGCGCGCACGAATACCGCATTGGCTTCGATTTTGACCAAGTAATTGTTGGCCATGCCCACATCGACGAGCGACACTGGGCCACCAAACACGAGGTAAGTAGTAGAGCTGTCCGAAACGGCCACGTCCAGCAGGGTTTCATTGGCCACTACCACCGAGGAAGGCGGGCGCTGGGTGCGGGCGGTTTGGGCCGAAGCACCAGTAGCAGAAAGTAGCAGGCCCAGCAGGGCCGGCAGGATATAGTTAGGCATGGTTGAAATCTAAGTTTAGGAGTTAGCGAGTAGGAGGGCCAGATGGCGCGGGTGTCGGGCCCGCCTCTGCTTCGGGGGCCGGTGCCAGGCCTCTTTGCGCTTCCTGGAGGCGACGTTGCCGGTCAGCTTCCTGCGACTGCAGCAGCTCCTGCTCTTCCCGCGTCAGGGTGGGCGCGTAGGGGATGTAGTCGAAGTTGGTGATGAGCAGCCCGTAGGGGTTGGCATCCGAGCGGTTGGTTTCGGTCAGGTTGAACTTGGCGGCCAGCGGTAGAGGCTCCTTTTGCTGGCCGCCGATGAAAATGCGCTGCTTGATGTAGACCTGCCCGGCCCAGGGACGCTTGCTCATGTCCACGAGCACACTATCCACCGTCACGACGTTGCGGGCCGCGTACCGCTCGTAGTTCTGCAGTACCTGGCCGCGGGTGAAGCCCTCGTAAATCCGGCGGCCCCCACGGCCCTCAATCAGCGGCAGCGCCGCATCGAGGTTAGCCTTGTAGGTGTATTGGTCGTGGCCGAACATGGTTTGCATGAACTGGCGCACCAAGTTGCGGGCCTCGTAGGCGGTGTGGGCATCCGTGCCGGCCGAAAGGGCCGCTACCGAGCCGGTTTGCGAGACGACGTACACGCGCTTACCGCTGTTTTCGTAAGCCCGGTACACCAGGAAGCCCGAGGCCAGGGCAACCAGCAGCAGGGCTAAAACACTCCCCAGCGCCAGGTTGCGCATGGTGGAGAAGGAGGTACTCAAATCTTTGGCGGAATCCATCGTATAACTGGTTAGAAAGTCAGGCTGGAAGGTTGAAATCAGGTCGTTTGGGCATTTTCTTCCCTACCGCCCCATTGAGTGAGCAGCAGAAAAGACCCTTTCAGAAGGGGGGATTTAGGTAGTCCAGAGGCCCGAGGCGCGCTGCCGGTAGGAAGGGTTCAGGGCGTCCGACATGGTAATGGAGGGCAGGCCCGAGGAGGCGGAACTACTTGCTTCGCCGCCACCGCCGCTGCCTCCGCCGCCACTGGGGCTGCCTGCGCTGCCGCCACCACTGCCGCCACTGCTACCGCCGCCGCCAGCGTTGCCCATTGCCCGACCCACGGCTGAGGCCAGACCGCCGCCGCCAGGAGCTGCCACCCCGGCCACCGTCGTAGCCGCGCCCATTGCCATCCCGGCCATCTGGCCGGCGAAGCCCTGCACGGCCGAGGAGCCGATGAACATGGACGTGAGGTAGGGCACGATGATGTAGAGCATAACGAAGGCCACCGACATGAGCATGAACTTGGTGTCATCCACCGATTGGGCAGGCCCGCCGCTGGCCAGGATGCCGCCCGCGACCCGCTGGGTATCGGCAAAAAAGCCGTACATGGTATCCAGGAGCACGAACGTGAGCCCCCACATCTGCACGGCGATGAAGTTCTGCAGCCACTTCATGGCCAGCTGGCCGAAGGCCGGAATGACGGAAAGCGTCATGGCGATAGGGCCGGAAACGTAGAGGAAGCCCAGGATGAACTGTTGCAGGAACGTCATTATTTCCCGGACGATAAGCACGGTGGTAGCCGTGAAGAGCCGCGTCATAATGCCCGAGAAGGTGAAGGAGCTGAGCGTGTCGGAGATGCTGCTAATCATGGCGGCCGCCCCCGATACAATGTCGCCCATCCCGATATTGTCATTGCTGGCTGCGGCCGCCACCGCCGGCGGCGTGGTCAGGGCGCTGAGGGCTTCGGCCGCGGACTGGTCGGTCGAGAACAGGGCCGTGAAGGCCGCTATGCCGGTGCCCAGGGTATCAATCAGGCTCTGGTAGAAAAAGAGCAGGAAGAATATCCAGGTAGCCTTGATAATCGGCCCCCAGTCCATTGCCAGGCCGCTACCGCTGATAAAGCCGCGCCCGATGGTGTAGAGCAGGGCGATGCCCATCAGCGAGGGCGTCAGAAACCGGCAGGCCGTGAGCACAATGGCTAAGGTCTGGTCACAGGCGCGCAGAAACCCCGGGTCGATGCCGTAGGCCACCATTAGAAAGTTGCCCATCATTTCCCCCCGAGCTTGCGGCTCTGCTTATCTTCGACAAACTGATCCACGGCGTAGTCGAGGCGCTGCACTTTCACGTCCTCGTACTGTATCTCCCCATCGGTGCCGACCACGAGCTGGCCGGCCTTGTCCACTTTAGGGCGGCGGTTGGTCTGCTGGTAGAACTTCACCAGCTTGTTGAGGTGGTTGCGCTCCACCGGCTTGGAAGTCAGGATGGCATCGAGCTGGGGTGAGGCCTCCAGGGCAAACACCTTCCCTTTGGCTCCCTGCTTGATGAAGAACTCGCGCAGGGCATCGGTCGAGCGCACCGACTTAATCAGGTCCATCTCGTGGCCCGTCAGGCCGAGCGGGGCCTGCAGCTGGGCCAGCGAGTCGGGGTTGACATGCCGCAGGATGATTTTGGTAGCCGAATTATTGATAATGGCCGGCCCTATTTTGCTGCTGGTTATCTCGGTGATGCCCTGGGTGATGATGGTCACCGAGCCGTTGGTTTTGCGAATCGTGCGGTACATCGACTCGATGAACTCCGAGAGCACCCCGCTGAGCATCGTCCAGGCCTCATCCAGGGCGATGTACTTCACGTCATCCGGGAACTTGCGGAACAGGTCCAGGCTCAGCTCGGTGATGAGCATGGCCACCACCGGGTACAGGTCGGGGTCGGCCTGCACTTTGGCCAAATCGAAGCAGATGAGCCGGTACTCGCTCAAATCCACGTCGCGCTTGGCGTTGAGCACCCGCTCGTAGCGCCCGCCGCTGATGTACTGACCCAGCACCAGGAAGAACTGGTGCATGTCGATGTACTTCATGTTTTTTTGGTACTGCCGGCGCGCCCCGTCCAGCGGGTCCGCTTCCTGCCCTTCGCCGAGCACCGACACCGGCTTTTGCATATCGGCGTCGTAGCGCTCCACGAAGCGGTAGAAGCTCTCCATGCCGGGAAACTCCTCATCCTTCTGCCCCAGCTTGTCGTGCTCGTTGAGATACACGTAGTATTCAATCAGAAACCGGCTGAGGATGGTACGCTCCGACTTATCCAGGCCCGTATCCTTGCCCCCTTTCCAGAGGGCGGCAATCAGGGCCAGGTGGAAGTTGGTTTTCTCGTCGTTGTAGAGCCACTTGTTGCCGTTGGCTTGGTCCCGCGGGACGATGAAAGGGTTGAACTCGATGGGCCGCTGCGGGTCGTACTCGAAGTAGGTGTTGTCGAAATTCTCCCCATTCAGGGATTGCAGCACGTTGCGGTAGGTGCCGCCCACGTCCATAATAATCTGACGGGCCCCCTTCTCGTAGCGCTGCACAATCAGGTTGCCGAAGGTGTAGGACTTGCCCGAGCCGGAGGGCCCGATAACCATGGCATTCTGATTGTCCAGCGCCGTGTTGAACAGGTTCACCTGCACTAGATTGCGGAAGCGGTCAGTGAGGTATTCGCCTACCGGATCGGTTTTGTAGGTCGCGGTCCAGTGCATGTAGCAGGCCCCCCGGTCGGCGGTGGTAGTCAGCCAGCGGTCGGGCACCTGGTTGGCGTTGCCCGGCAGCAGGCCGAAGAACACCGGCAGGGCCAGGTAGCTTTCCACGACGCTCTCCGTGCCGAACATGTAGCGGAAGGCGGCCGTGGCCCGCTCCACGTTTTCCCGCCGGCTGGTATCGTTGGTATCCCACAGCATAAGCGAGAGGTGCAGGCCCACAATCTGCTTGTTTTCGGCCCGGACCTCGGCGGTAAATTCCTCGACTTCAGCCGCCCGCAGGTGGTTATCCTGGGTGGCCAGGAAGGAGAGCGAGGCATTGAGCTTGCGGTCGGTATCCAGGCTGCTCAGCTCCGCGCGGGTATCCTGAATCATCAGGGCCTGCGTGAGCACATGCGGGCACTGGAGAATATGGGTGAGCGGGTAGAGCATGGGCGCGGTGACGCCGTAGCTGTTCTTTACGGCCGGGTAAGCGTCCGAGCCCTGCCCCACCATCGACAGAACATTGACCTTCTGCTCGCCCACGCTGAACGTGCCCAGTTCGTTGCCCATCTCGCGCTCCTGCCGGGTGGGCTGAGCGTCGAAATTGAGGTTGAAATACTGCAGGTACAGCTGGTGGATTTCCTGGTTGCTGAGCCGCTCGAAGGTGACGCCGCCCAGGTTCTTGATGCCCTGAATGAATTCGACCGCGCCGCTTTCGGCCACCTCCAGGGTTTGCACTAGCTGCGCAAACGGATTCTTGAGCACGGCCTCGCCAGCGCGGGCCACCAGGGCATTGACCGCGTTGGTTTTGGGCGACTTTACCGCAGCCGGCGCAAACGAGATGAACAAGTAAGACTTCTGGAACAGCACCAGCCGCTCGAAGAAGTGCTTGTTCATCTTGTTTTCAAAGTAGGTCTGCTGGGTTTTGTCTTCGCGGTAGGGCCGGTCGTAGTAGATGTCGGTTTTCTGCACGATGCTGCCCACCGGCAGGGCCCGCAGCACCCCGACGAGGGCGGCCTGGAAGGCCTCGTAGTCTTCGATAGTCCAGCTTTCCATTTCGGCCGGCTCGACCAGGAAGCCCACGCCGACGCGCCCATCCTTGAACACGACCTTATCGCCCTCGAAGCTATGCACCGGCATCACCGCGTTAAACGCGGTGGTTTTTGGCTTTTTTGTCATGAGCGGGAGTTGGTAAAGGCCCCACGGCCAGGCGGCGGGGCTGAATGAAGGTGAAGGAGAGCCACCCCATCAGGAAGCCGGGCGCTTGCTTGCGGCTCAGGTAGCGCAGGCCCATGATGAGGCCCAGTTCTGCGACGATGACGAGCAGGTAGATAATGCGGGGGATTTTGACCGCCATCCCCAGAAATCCGAGCAGCAGCACGGAACCGATGAACAGGCCAACCATGATGCCCAGGTCCTGAATATTCATTCCCAGGACCTGGGCTGGTCGCTCAATAGACTTGTAGGAGCGCATGAGAGTGGAAACTCAGGGCTTAGCGTACGCCACCTTCGCCGCCGCCTACGGCACCTACCAAGTCGTCCTTGAACAGCTGGAAGCCGAACCACAGGATGACCCCGCCGACGAGCCAGCCCAAAGAGCCGAGCGCATCCGGGGCACCCTGCACGAACTTCATGACCACGCGAATCAGGCCGATAATCAGGATAATGGCGAAGATGACCTGCACGATGCCTACGACGGTTTCCTGCACTCCTTCGAGGGCACCTTGGGCGCTACCGCTCTGGGCAAAAGCCGCCCGGTTGGACAACGCCAGGGCCGTCAGCACGGCGTAGGCGCGTTTCTCTGCTTTGGATGGTTGGTAGGCGTGTCCGGCAACAGCCAATTTCTTGGCCAGGGAAAGGGGGTTGGTGAACATGGGGGAAAGGGTGTTGGAAATGGAGTGTGAGGGCGCTTATCTCCCCGGAAGCGGTGGAAAACGGATTAGGCGCAGCGCAACAGCGGCTGGCTTACTGGCGCAGGGCGGGCGCGCGGCAGCGCCCGGGCCAGACAGGTCTGGCCCGGTGTTTAAAAGCAGCTCGGGGCGGCTGGGGCGGGCACTGGAAGAAGTGGGAAGGCCGGGGCGGCGGGTAGCGGGGATGAGTTGGGTAGCATAGCGAGAGAGTAGAAATGAGGATGGGGTAGCGTGCTCATAAGTAGGTCGGGGGCCGGCCGCCGGGGCCGGCTTACTTTCCGGGGTACAGCCCCGTCAGCGCCGCTTTATGGCTGGCGTTCCTGGCCGCTAGGGCTGCCCGCTTGCGCTTGTTTAGCTCTACCTGCTTGAGTTGGTTGGCGCGGTCGTTATTGGTCGGGGCAGCCGTCGTAATCGGGTTGTCATAGAGGGATTCCGGCACGGCATCATCTGCCGCAGCTTCCGGGACTGGTTGCTCGGTGGCAGCCGCAGCGGCCGTTTCAGTAGCTGGGGCAGGCGCTTCTTCCATCCCCACAGTGGTCGTGCTTTCCGGCTCGTCGATACCAAGCCTATCGAAAACCGAAACTGCCGCCGTGCCCAGCATGTGAACCGAAGAGAGTACCGGCGGCGCAGCATCGGCTGGCGTGGCCTCTGATTCCTGAGTGCCCAGTACCTCTGCTGGCATAGCGGCCTCATTCTCAGTTACAGCATCCGCCGCAGATTCCGTAGCTGCCAGCTCCCGCGCCGTGATTTGGTCGGCTTCCATGCGGTCCGCTTCCGCCTGTAGCTCCTGCTCCTCTTTGGCCCGGAAATCCTCTTCGGGCATCAAGCGCGAGATGGGGTTGTCGGCCGACAAGGGCGGCGCGGCTTCGGCCGGCGTGGGCGTTGGCTTTGGCCCATAGTGAAAGGAGCGCACCGACCGGTGGTTGCTGGTGGCTACCAGTACCTCCGGCTTGCCTTTCCCGCTGCCGGTGAAGCGCCACCACACCAGCCCCAACAGGGCCGCGAGGGGTAGAAGTACCAGCAGGAAGAACAGGGCAGCTTGCATACTGGCGATGCTTTACGCCCTGTGTTCTGATAAAGTTCTGAAAGATTTCTAAAGTAATTCTTTTAAACTTCTTAAGAGTTTCTGCGTTAGCCGCAGTAGTCCGTTTCCGCAGCCTCCGCACCCATCAAGCTGACCGGCGGCTAATCGTACTATTTTGGCTTTTTGAGTTACCTGTTTGCAGCGTTTAGCTGCAATTTGTGTCTTTGTGGATTCTTTGCGTAAGCATCTGTCCACTCACACCTTTTGCACTATAACACCAACTGTTTACATGGTACCATCTCCACACATTTCGGCCCCGCTGGGCTTCCCCGACCTAAAGCTTTCCGTCCCCTATGCCGACGCCATCCGCTACGCCCAGTTCCGCCTGTTGATGCTGGCCAAAGGGGAGTTGAAGTCGTTCTGCGAACAGCACGAGCTTCCCTACACCAGCATCGTGGGCCTGAAAAACAGCTCCCTCAAACGCGAAGAGCCGCGCTTACTGCAGCGCCTGCTCCGCAGCCTGGCCGTCGATACGGAGGTAATCCGCATCCCCCCCAACAGCCAGAGTCCCCGCTTCCTGTTTCCCACGGTTGAAGCCCTGACCACTTTTCAGCAGCAGCTCAAATGCTTTGACAGTGGCAATCCTCCCCTTCCCGAATCCGAAGCCCCCACGGGCGGCGCGGAATCCCCTACCCCGTAACCACGACCGGATAGCCTTCCTGGTAGCCGAGCGGTACTTCTCACCGCTTTTCTTTCCCCGCCCGGAGCTACTGGTCATTTAAGACCACCAGTAAGCTACCCGCGATGAATGCACCCCGTGAGAACGACCCCAATGAGCTTGACCGGTTCAAGCGTGATATTGACCTCGTAGACTACGCCGAGCGGCAGGGCTACCAGATAAAAAAGGAAGGCAAGCGCGGCGACTGGCACCAACTCGAAAAAGACGGGGAGGTGCTCATCGTCACGCGCAAAGACGACCATCAGGTGTACCTCAATACCGGCGACGACCGGGACAAGGGCAGCGTCATTGATTTTGCGAAAACCCGGGGCGGTGATGGCCACGGGCTGAATTTGGGGCAGGTCCGCCAGCAGCTACGCGAGTATCTGAATGACGGGCCTGCCCCAACTCGTGCCTATGCCCCGGCCGCCGACGTGACCCGGCTGAACGCGTTGCCCGTTGGCAACCCCGACCACGAGCGCCAGGCCGAGGAAGACCGCCGGACACGGCTGATTTCCGAGGTGCTGGGCGTGAAGCGGGAACTGACCGACCGCACGTACCTGCACGGCCGGGGCATCGAGGACCAGACCATCGACAGCCCGGCCTTTCAGGGCCGCATCTTCACCGCGCAGCAGAACGAGCATAAGAACACGGCCTTTCCCTTATACAACGCCGAGGGGCTGGCCAGCGTCGAGCAGAAGAACGAGCACTATAAAAACCTGCTCCCATTGCCTAAAAACGGCATTTGGGTATCCCACCCTACCGAGGGGAAAGGCACCCAGGTGGAGCGCATCATCGTCAGCGAATCGGCCATTGATTCGTTGTCCCACCACCAGCTGAAAAGTGGTCAGGACCAGAAAAACACCATTTACATTGCCACCAGCGGCACACCGACCGAGGCCCAGGTAGCCCTGATTCAGCGGGTGATTGACAAGCAGGAGCCCCGGGAGGTCGTCTTGGCCAACGACCGTGACGCCGGGGGGCGGCAGTTCAACATGAACTACCTGAACGAGCTGCACCCGGCCCGGCCGCTGGTGCCCGTGGCCGAGCAGGAAGCTTACAAAGAGCCAACGCGGCCGGTGGAGTGGCACGCCACCAGCGACAAGTACCATACGGGCTTGAAAGTGACTTATCACCACGACTCGGCCGAAGCCGGCGCGCAGCAGGTGCAGCAGCTTAGCGACCGGGTGAGCCAGATGAACGGCACCCAGGAAGCCGGACCCACCATTGCCCTGGAGGTGCAGCGCAGTTCCGACCGCGAGACGGTGCTGCGGTTGTCGGTGGCCAAGGCCGACACCGCGCAGTTGGAAGTGCTGACCCACGAGCTATACCGGCAGCGCGAACAGCTACGCCCGGAGCCGGAGCGCCAGCAGGAGACGTTTCTGCGCGTAGACTACCCCGTAGCGAAGGACTGGAACCGGGACCTGGAACTGACCCGGCAGGGCCTGAATGCCGAGCAAATCCGCGCCCAGGCCCAGCGCGACGAGCAGCAGCGCGAAGTGGAGCGCCAGCAGCGTCTTGCCGAGCAGCACCGCCAGGAGCAGGAGCAGCGCCAACTGGCGCGCCAGCAGGAGCAGCAGCGCCGCGAGAACACCCCGGCAGCGCAAGAGCAGCGCGAGGCGGACGACCGCCGATTCAATCAAGCCGTGCTGGGCGCGGCCGTCGCCAGTGCCGGCGCGGAGCCGGACCCGCGCCCGTTCCGCTCCTACCAGTCCGAGCAGGAAGCCGCCGCGCACACCGCGCAGTTTGTGCATGCCCGCGATGCGGGGTTGGTTTTGCTGAAAGAGTACATCAACGATAACCCCGCCCCCACCGGCCGCAAGGTGGATGAAACCGAGCAGCAGGAAAACCGTGACCGGGCGCGCTACGCCGAACGAAACCCAGCCCCGGCGCTAGCCACCGTGCCGGCCGCTGAGGAGAAAACCGCGACGTGGAAGATTGACGAAGTTGCCCCCAACACCACCGGCCGCGCCGAGGCTTGGAAGGAGGTGCTGGATAACAGCTCGTACAGCTACAAGACGAGCGAAATCCGCAGTACGATTGACGAGCAGGGCATCCGCCGCGCGGAGTTCGATATGACCTATCGTAACGACCAGCCCGATATTGCCATCATCCACGCCATCATTACGAACACCAACGCCCGGGCCGAGGCCGGCCAGGAAGTATATGCCGGCGTTAGCGTCAGCGAGAGCGAGGCCGACCGTGCAGCGCGCCAGGTAGTCGCCGAGGCCGCCGCCATTCAGCCCCACAACCGCGACCGGACCATGGACCAGGCATCGGCCACGCCGGCAGCCGAGGGGTCGCCGGGGCACCGGGCCGCCGAAGCAGTACCCGCGCCGCAGGGCGACGAGAAGCAGGTCGTTATCAAGGTGGACGAGGTTGCGCCCGCGCCGGGTGCCCGCGGCCAAGCCGAAGCCGTGAAAGAAGCCGTGGCCGGCAGCGGCGCGAAGACCGGCGATATTCAGAGTACGACTGATGGGCAGGGCATCCGCCACTCGGAGATGAAGGTTTCGTACCGAACCGACCAGCCCGAAATTGCCCGAATCAGCCAAACGCTCGATGCCGTGGCCAGCCAGCAGGGCAGCAGTGTGATTGAGCACAGCAGCGACCGGGCCGAGCGCCGCGAAATCAGCAAGGGCTACGAAATGGCCCAGCCGCAGCGTACCCAGGAAATCACCCGGTAGCCGGGCGCTTTGCGCCCGTCCACCGCGCCGGGTTCGGCGTTTTCATGCCGATCAAGAAAAGCCGCCCCGGTTCTCAGGGCGGCTTTTTTGTGCCGGCCTGAGAACCGGGGCGGGTTCATTCGTTATCGTTGCCACTAGTTTCCCGTTTCTAAGCCGTGAGAGCAGTTTTTCAATAGTAGCAGCGGTGCTAAAAGCAGCTAACTAATAGCTTTTATAAGCCAAAGATTCAGCAGTTGGGCGTGTCCCTTCGGGCCGGGCTATCCAGGGCTGCGGCTACGCCTTCGGTCCTTCGGACTAAACCCTTCCTATCCCTCACGCAACGGGCCACGCCGGAAAGCAAGTCTGCTGGCTCCACTGCCGTTGGTCGTTACGACTACTGACCCGCTTTCCGGCCGCTACGCAAGCCTGCTGACTTCACTCCCGCTGGTCGTTACGAATGCAGGCCCGCTTTTTCCCTCCCGCCCGAATACCAGAATTAGTGGCCTAATGCTGCCCAAACGAAATCGGGAAACGATTGGGGCAGTGGGGGAAAAAGGTGGCATAAATCTATGCAAAATGCGCATTAATAAATGTACATAATGCAACAGTAAGGGCATGATTTGCGTTTAATAAGTATATAACAACACATACAACAGCAACCGCTTATCATGAAAAAGACCACGAAAGCCGCCGCCAAGAAAGCCACCAGCAAGGCCACCACCGCCCGCCCCGACGTGTACCAGATTGTGACCGACCGCATCATTTCGTCCCTCGAAGGCGGCATCATTCCGTGGCGCAAGCCGTGGAACGCGGTTTATGGCTTGCCCCGCAACTACGCCACCGGCCGCGTTTATAGTGGTATCAACCTGTTTTTGCTGCATTTCAGCGGTGCCCTGCCGTTTTTCATGACGTTCAAGCAGGCCCTCGAAATGGGCGGTAATGTCCGTAAGGGTGCCAAAGGCCATCAGGTGGTGTACTACAACGTTTCCACCCGCGAGAACAAGCAAACCGGCAAAGAGGAGAAAATGCCCTTTCTAAAGTATTACACCGTGTTTTCGGTGGAGGATATCGAAGGCATTGCGTTTGATTTGCCCAAAGTGGAGAAGCGCGAATTTACCCCCAGCGAGGTAGCCGAAGGCATTGTGGAGGCGTGGGACGGTAAGCCCGCTATTCAACACCTGCATCAGCGCGCCTACTACTCCCCTTCGCTGGACTTTGTGAATATGCCCAAGCCGGAGACGTTCACCACGTCGGAAGGCTACTACCAAACGCTTTTCCACGAGTTGACCCACAGCACCGGCCACAAGGCCCGCCTTGACCGCGCCGACCTGACCGCCGGCGAAGGCAAGCAAAGCCTGAGCTATGCCCGCGAGGAGTTGACCGCCGAAATGGGCGCTTCGTTCCTGAGTGCCGCCGCCGGCATTGCGACCGAGCAGACCGAGGAAAACGCCGTGGCCTATATCCAAAGCTGGTTGGAGCGGCTGAAAAATGATAAGCAGCTAGTCATAAAAGCCGCTAGCAAGGCCCAGAAAGCCGCCGAGCTCATTCTGGGTCACACCACCGAGCCGGACGAGCCGCAGGCTCAAGAGCAGCCCGCCGAGCAGCTGCAGCTGCCGGAGCCCGGCGCGGTGATGGTGGCCGCCACGAGCGAGGCAGCGCCCGAACTTGACGCCATCGGCCGCGAGTACGCCGCCGCTGAGTTGAGCTGGCTAGCCGCCGCTTAGCTCTCAGGGCTGGGGTAGCAGCAAAGCCGCTGCTACCCCAAAGCTCCTAGCCCTAGCCATAATTCTAGCCCTAGCTCTAATTCTAGTCTCTTTCCTGATGAAAGCCAGCGAAGCCCCCACCATTCGGCACCCCAGTTGGAACCAGTACCGCAACCGGATAATAGCCGCCATCGCCGACGTGGAGGTAATGATGCAGCAGCTTGGCAAGGGCATCAACAGCGAGGTGCTGACCGAGGAGGTAGCCGAGCGCCTGATGATGGAAATAGACACGCCCGAGGCGTACGAGGCGCTGCTAAAGCTGGTTCGGGCGACCCGGGCAATAGCCCGCGAGGGCCTGCGCATGACCCGCGAGGAGCAGGGAGGCCAATACGCCTTGCTTCTCGTATGATTTCCTTCTCTTTTCCATCTTATGCTACCTACCCATGCCAGAATATAAGGATTTAGCCGTAGGCGAGGCCGTGTATTACCCCTTTGAGAAGGCGGTAGGGCTGATTTATGAAACCTATACGTTCGTTGACGGACCCGACCACCGGCCCGGCGTTTCGCTGCTGCTGAGCGACGGGCGCAACGTGGGCGGCTTCAATGCCGAGGAGGCTGACCTATACTTGGTGCCGCTGGGTGATACGGGCCTGCGCTACGAATTTGCTGACGTCGGCCAACTGGCCAGCGACTACCGGCGCGGCGTGTTTGCCGAGGCCTTCCACAACGCCCACGTCCTGCACCTCTCGCGCACGTTGGCCAGCGCCCCGCAGCGCTAGGCCGCCGGCCGGGCCTGACCAGCCCGGCCGCTTCTTCATCCCTAACCAGTACCCCGATGAGCCAAGCCGAGAAATTCGCCCCCATCGCCCTTACCTACGCTGCGCAGCAGGCATATTTAGCCATTGAGCAGCAACCCCGCAATAAGGCGGAAAAGCAACTGCTGGAGCAGGCGCGCCGCTATGTGCAGGCCCACAGCCACCAGGATGATTTGCGCGACCTGGCCGGCGCAATCCGGGAACTGATGGGTGACGCTTACCAGGTAGGGTGCGGCAGTTGCCACATCTGGATTAAGCGTACCCCGGCCGACGCCGGGCAGCTTAGCCCAGAGCGGCTGGCCGTCGTCGCTGACCGGCTGACCACGGCCTACCGGGATTGGTTCGAGCCCAGGTTGCCCAGCGGCCCCCGCCGCAGCATCCGCACCGAGCAGGGCTTGCCCGTTGCCGGGGTTGCAATCACTACCAGCACCCCTACGCGATGACTAAGCGCGTGACGTGCATACTACACGAGTAGCCCCGCCGCCATCAAGCCACCGAGCGCAGCAGCCTTCCCGGTTGTTGCGCTCTTTTTTTGCCCATTCCAGCGGGGGCAGTGGGGGAAAACGAAGTATAAAATACGCCATTAAAAATGTATAAAATGCATCTATTTTGGTACGTTTTGCGTTTAATAAGTAAGTAGGAAACGCACCTAAACCCCTTTCTGATATGGAAATTACCCCCGTTCCCCAGCCCGCCGCGCAGCCTATCGTTCTGGTTGGCCCGCACCTTTTCAATCTGTCCAATGTGCAGATGTTCTACGGCGGTGCCGGTGCCGACCTGGCCGTGGCCGCATGGTGGAAGAAGCTCCCCGCTACCGTGTTTCTGCAAGTCACCCAGCGCGGCGATTCTTTGTTGGCAACGACGGTCGGCGTCACCGCCCGCGGGCAGGTGGTGACGACGCCGGCCTACTACTTAGGCCCGTTCCGCATCGAGGGCACCGAACGCGTATTTTCTACCGTCCGGGAGCTAGGCGAGTACCTGTTGGCCCAGCGTACCGCAATGGTGCCGGCCGAGGGCACCGCCACGGTGCTGGGTTTGGATGGGAGCCTGACCGAGATACGCCCGACCAAGGGCAAAACCTTCAAATTCGACCAGCTACGGCCCCTCATCGGTGCTGATACGCTGGACATTCACTATTTCCAGCACGGCCCGCTTGCCGGCTATATTCTGGTAATCGACGACAACGGCAAATACAGCGGGGCCGCGCTCAATATGCTGGCTACGGCCGCTTGGTTCGATACCTATCCGCCCGAGCAGTACAGCCCGATTGGTGTAGTAGTCGGCACCGTTGTTCTAATGAAGTCCGAGCAGCTGCGCTAGTTACTTCCGGTAAGAAAGCCGCCCCCGACCGGGCGGCTTTTTTCGTGCCCGTTCCGCAGAAACCTGCTGATAAAAAACGCATAAATAAATGTACAAAATGCATCTATTTAAGTATGATTTACGTTTAACAAGTATAGCAAAGCTGCTCACCCTTTAGCCCTCTTTCTATGCTGACCGCCCCCACTCCCGCCCCCGTTGCCACGCTTTCCAATGCTGGCCTGATGCTGATGGTACAGTCAGCCCGCAGCAACCTACGGCGCGTGCTGAACCACCCGGCTTTCACGCCGGAGCGCCGCCAGAAGGCCGAGGACCTGATTAGCAAATCCACTGACGCGGCCCAACTGATGAAGTGGAAGGCCCTAGCCATTGCCGAGAGCGAGAAATGGGAAGACGCTCAGCTTGAAAAAGAAGCCCGTGAGTTAGGCCCAGCCGCTCACCCCAACTACCTCTATTAGTCCCTACCCAAGTCCTTACTCCGATGAAAAAGACCAGCCCAGAAATGCCTGCTTCCAACCAGCCAGTTTACCATTTCCAGCACCGCGAGGACGGTAGCCTTATTGTAGTCCGGGGCGAGTTGTCCGATTTCTACGGCTTCTATGATATAGAAGAGTTTGCCGGCACCGACCAACAGGATGCCGCGCAGCGGGCCGATGTCGGCAACTGGAAAGACCTTGCTGACTTCTTATACTTGGAAGTGCCCGCCGAAGGGGCACCGCGGATTCTTGAACTCGTCGCCGGCACCGTAGACCAAGTACAGGACGTGACTGCCCAGCACCCCGGCCCGTTTCGCATTCCGGGGCGGGTGCCCTTCACGGCCACTGACCAGGCCGACGAGTACGCGACGCTGAGCGACTTGGCTGCCGAAATGAAGCCCCAGCCCGCGCAGTACCGGGGGCGCATCGTGGCGCAGGGCGGGCTACTCCGGTGGTTTGCGTTTGAGGAGGAGATGGGCGGCAGCGGGGAATGCCCGTGGGAGCAGGTGGAGTTGAGCTTGGGCACCTACCCGCACGATTCGTACGCCTACCATTCCGGCAAGCGGGCCACCCCGGAGCAGAGCCAGGGCTACGGCACTGTGACCCTGTGGCAGCAGCCAGACGGGGCGCAGCGCTACTACGTCGAAACTGCGCCCGCCGACGGCCACGCCTTTCCATATATCGGGGCGCACACGCCAGCGGAGGTGCGTAGCTGGTATGATTTCCGGTTTACGCCCTACGCCCCGCCAACGGTCTAATTAAACTGGCCCATCCCCCGCACAGACCGGGAGTTGGGCCAGTTCTTTCTTCCCCACTGCCCCTATTTTGTTAGCTAAGGAATGGTGGCGCGATTACTTATTTATACAATGCCGGCCGGAAACAGACTGCAGTTGAGGTCTGACAACACCGAGTGTGGTAATTTATTAGGGCAACTGCGCCAGCGGGCCATATTTTGCCGTATTCCCCAATGAGGAATTTACCAGTGCATCAAGCAAAGAGGTAACTTTCCGGCTGGTATTACCCTTCATCCTCCTTATGGCATCGACTTCCGCGCCCGCGCCCATTTCCTTCAAGGTCACGTTAGACAACACCGACCTGACCATCAAGGCTTCGACACTGGCGGAGCTGCTGGACGGAACCCGGATGCTGAAAAAGGATATTGTCGCCCTGTGGAACATCAACCCGCGTACGTACGATAAGCGCCACGACCAGCCGGGCGGCATGACCCAGGACGAGCTACACAAGCTTGCTGCGGCCCTGAAAGTGCCGTATCTGGACATTGCTAAACTGGTGTACCAAGAGTGCGCGGCCGACCCCAACGCTCGTAAAACGCCACTCAACAAAGCCGAGTAACCTCTTGTGCTGCGATGAACATTGACGACCTGCTAGTTCCACGTCACCCCCTCCCGCGCCTGCACGAGCAGCAGGTACAGGCGTTGCAGCAGTTGCCGGAAACGGAACGCGCCGAGCAGGCGCAGCTGCTGCGCGTGGGCAATGCGGCGTACCGATACCACCAACTAGAACGTGTGGACACCTGTCATTTTAGCCAGCACATAATGCAAGCGAGTTCAACCACGGCCCTGTACGAGGCGGCAGTCTTGTCATAGCGGGTGGCGACAGCTCGATTCTGCTTGATTTTGAGAAAGAAGCGTTCCACTTTGTTGCGGTCCCGGTACAGGTTCTCGTCGATTTCACGCGCCTGGCAGCGGCTCTTTTTGGCCGGCACCACCGCCTCGGCCCCGGCCTGGGCGATGCGGGCCAGCACGGCGTTCGTGTCGTAGCCCTTGTCGCCGACCACCGCCTGAATCTGCGCCGGCAGGGCCTCGGCTATCCGGTCAAAATGCTGACAATCGGATTCTTGCCCGCCCGACACGTGCACGTGAACGGGGTTGCCCAGCGCATCTACTGCCGCGTGCACCTTCGTCGTCAGCCCGCTACGGCTGCGGCCAAGGGCCTCGGCTTTAGCGCTGCTTTTTTTTGCCCGGCCGCTTGGGGATGGGCTTTGACGGCGGTCGAGTCGACCAGCACCCACTCCCAATCCGGCTCCTGGATGGCACGAAATAGGTGGTGCCAGACTTTCTTGCGTGCCCAGCGAGCAAAGCGGCGGGCCACCGAATTCCAATGGCCGAAGCGCTCGGGCAGGTCGCGCCAGGGAATACCCGTGCGAATCCGCCAAAGCACAGCGCTGATAAATAGACGATTGGCGGCGGTAGCCCCGCCTTGCTTGCGGCAGTGTGCATCCAATAACGGCCCTAAAACAGCCCACTCCCGGGTGGTTAACTCGTGACGACGCATGAAACAAAATTACCACAGGTGTCCACACGTTCTAGCGGATGGCCATCTCACAGAAGATGATTTTCACCACTGGCTGACTGGGCTACCGCCCCGGATGCGCCAGGCGATGACCGCCGCCGGCTTCGCGGCCGCAAACAGCAGTTGGGCTTTTCGACGCCATGCGCTGGAACGCCGTGACCTCGGATACACGGCTTTTATGCAGCAGCAGCTTTCGGCCGAGGACTGGGATTTTCTGCAGCAGCAAGACGTTGAGCCCGCTTAGGCGCTGTTCTAGCGCTGGAGTAATAAATTCGCGCTAATCTCCAACAGAGGCGGTTTTTATGTTACCCGAAGGGTAAACTCACTTATTTCTTGTAAAGTGAAAATACCTCTTATTTTAGGGTCTTGAAAGCATGGTTAAACCCTAACCCCACTCGTTGTCATGGCTATCAAACCCGGACCAAAACCGAACAAACAAGATGGTACACCCGATGAAAGAAGGCGGGTTACTCCAGAAAATCAACCGAAGCACCCCGATTTAAAGCCTCACAAGCACAAGAAAGGCGCTTGATAGAATCACATCAGCAATCGAGTTGAAGCCGTGTCGTTGGAATTCCGACGGCCGGTCTTCTCCGCCCGCAACGCAAGAACCCTCGCATCAACTCTCAATAGGTTGGTGCGAGGGTTCTTAGCATTTGGCACTTCCGCCAGGGGCCGCATTTATCGGATAGCGCTCAATACTTAGATAGCGCCCATTTGGCGTGAAGGTCAGGAAGTAGCGCTCCGGGCGAGAATGGCCTGTAAATCGGCTGGGATGGGCATGGACTGCTCCGCCGGCACGTTGGCCCCGCCGGTGTTGCCGGTGGGGATGCGGCCGAAAAGCGAGAGCGGAAAGCCGCCGATGAGGCGCACGAGCTGGCCCAGGATTTCGCGCCCGTCGCGGGTGCGCAGGCCGTGGCGCAGCATCAGCAGGTGCGTGTGGGTGTGCGGCAGCGCCCAGCGCTGGCCCAGAACGTGGGCGCGTTCGAGGTGGACGAAGGCCGCAGCCATGTTGTGGCGGCCAGCAGCGGCGCGGGCAGCCTGCAGCTCAGCGCGGTAGTACGGGCGTAGGTGGGAAGGGAGACGGAAGTTGAGCATAGGGTCGGTGGCTCAGCCGGGTGGTGCCCGCTCAATTAACGCAACGCCGGCAGAGGCTACAACTGCGTGCTGATGACCAGCATTCCAGCGAGTACATACAGGAAGAAGCGTTGCAGCTTATGGACGGGTTTATGGTGTTCACACATGCGCCTGTAACAGCGGCTGCCTGGCTGCTGGTTCAGAATTTACTGGACTGTCGTGCCAACTATGTGGCTGCGGGCTTCCTGCTCCCCCTGCTGGCTTTCGTGCTGCACGTAATATTCCAGTTGGGTACCGGGGGCGAATGCATCCTGGTCGTGGTAGGGCGAACGGGCGTTGACGGCCACCCGCTGCCAAGGCCCGGCCTCTCCGCCCACGCGGCGGAAAACGTGGGCCACTTCCAGCATTTCTTTGGAAAAGGCCAAGTGCCGGCCGGTGGGTGTCAGCGTGAGGTCAATTTTTGCGGTGTGCATAGCGAATGAAACTTAGGGGGTAAGGGTGGGATGCGTTTGCAGCCAGCGCTGAAACTGCTTGATTTCCGGCTGTTGGTCGCGTACGATGCGCCGGGCGGCCTCCCGCAGCTCGGCGTTGCGGCCAAACGCCAGCTCCGCCTGGGCCAGGGCCACGCCGCTGCGGTGGTGCAGCGCCATAAGCGTGGCAAAGTCGGCATCCGGGCTGCCGGGTAGCACCGGCAGCTGACGCAGGGGAGCCAGTGCCGCCGCGATGCGCCGTACGAAGGGGTCTTTGCGGTTGCCCGGTCGGTACTCCTGCCCGGCGGGCGGTTCGCGCTTCAAAGCCAGAGCGAGTACATGGGTATCCTTTTCGTGGCTTTTGAGCACCTGCTGAGCCATTGCGCGCAAGGTCGAGTCTTTGCCCCGCGAGAGTTGCACGGCGGCCAGGCGCTGGGCCCCGGCGTGGTGCACGGCCATGAGGGCGGCAAAGTCCTCGTCCCAGCAGCCAAGTCGGCGCACCGCATCCAACTCGCGTACCATGAGCTGCAGGGAGTCGACCAGATTCAGGGGGGCAGCCGCCGTGGCTGGAGCCGGAGCGGGCTTGGCCGGACCATGGATTTCGGCTTCGTGCGCCGCCGAATCGTCGGGCTCGGAAGTACAGCCGCTCACGGCCAGGGCCATGAGCAGGGCCGCCAGTAGCCGCGCCCCGCCGAAACGGAAGCAACGGCCGTGAGCGGCAGCCAAGAGCGAGCAACGCAGGATATGGAGCATCAGCAGCAGAGTTACATATTCAGGGCCCCCAGGCCCGAGGCGTTGAGGCAGGCTTCCTTAAAGGCTTCGGCGTAGGTAGGGTGGGCGTGCGACATCAGGGCCACGTCTTCGGCCGCCCCGCGAAAGCTCATCACGGCCACCGCTTCGGCCACGATGTCGGCAATGCGCGCTCCTATCATGTGGACGCCCAGGATTTCGTCGGTGTCGGCGGCGGTGAGCACTTTTACCAGCCCTTCGGTATCGGCCCCGGCCAGGGCCCGGCCGGAGGCGCTGAACGGAAACGAGCCCGACTTATAGGCCAGGCCCTGCTCCTTCAACTGCTCTTCGGTGTAGCCCACGCCGGCCACTTCGGGCCAGGTGTACACCACGTTGGGAATGAGCAGGTAGTTGACGTGGGGCTTCTGGCCCGCAATCCGCTCGGCCACGAATACGCCCTCATCGGAGGCCTTGTGCGCCAGCATGGCCCCGCGCACCACGTCGCCCAGCGCCCAGATGCCGGGCACGTTGGTTTGCAGCTCGTCGTTGACTTTCACCCGGCCTTTCTCGTCTACCTCCACCCCGGCCGCGGCCAGGTTCAGGCCGTCGGTGTAGGGCCGGCGGCCCACCGATACCAGGCAGTAGTCGCCTTCCAGCTGCAGGTCGGCCCCGCCGGCCGCCGGAGTGGCCGTCAGCTTCACCGTCTCCCCTTCCCGTGTTACGGCCGTGACCTTGTGGGAGAGGTAAAATTCCAGGCCCTGCTTTTTGAGGGAGCGCAGCAGCTCCTTGCCCAGGGTGCGGTCCATGCTCGGAATAATGGCGTCGGTATATTCCACGACCGATACTTTGCTACCCAGCCGGGCGTACACTGACCCCAGCTCCAGGCCGATAACGCCGCCGCCCACGATAATCAGGTGCTTGGGCAGCTCGCGTAGCGCCAGGGCCTCCGTGCTGGTGATGACGCGCTCCTTATCCAGGGTGATGAAAGGCAAGGTGCTGGGCTTGGAGCCGGTGGCGATGATGATGTTCTTAGCCGTGAGCCGCTGCTCTTCCCCACTGCCCCCGTCCGTTGGCACGACGCGCACGGTGGTGGCATCCACGAACGAGGCCACGCCATGGAGGATGTCCACCTTGTTTTTCTTCATCAGGTACACTACCCCGTCGCACACCTTGCTTACCACCTTATCCTTGCGCTCCATCATGCGCGGCAGGTCGGCGCGCAGGTTGTCGGCGGCAATGCCGTGCTCGGCAAACTGCGCCGTGGCTTTGTGGTAGAGTTCGGTGGATTCGAGTACCGCCTTGCTGGGGATGCAGCCCACGTTGAGGCAGGTGCCGCCCAGGGTGGGATATTTTTCGATGATGGCCGTTTTCAGGCCCAGCTGGCCGCAGCGCACGGCCGCGATGTAGCCGCCGGGGCCGGAGCCGATGATGAGAACGTCGTAGGAAGAAGCAGACATGAGCCGGAGCAGGTTAAGGTGAAAAAGTAGCCAGACAGTTCTTACAGGTGCGTTTCATGCCGGGCGAAGTCGCCGCGCTCCACCTGAATGGTGGCGTGCTGTACGGCGTGCTTGCCCGTCACGTAGGCATGGGCGCGGGCCAGCACGTCGTCGTGCTGGGCACCTTCGGCCAGCACGACGTGGACGCTCAGGGCGTTGACCCCGGAGGTGAGCACCCAGGCGTGCAGGTCGTGCACGGCCGCCACGCCCGGCTCGGCCAGCAGGCCCTGGCGCAGGGCTTCCAGGTTCACATCGGCCGGGGTGCCTTCCAGCAGCACGGCCACCGACTCTTTGAGCAGGGCCCAGGTGCGGGGCAGAATGAACAGGCCGATGCCGGCCGAGAGCAGCGGGTCGGCGTAGTACCATTTGGTGGTGAGCATGATAGCGCCCGCGATTATCACGCCCACGGACGTAAGCAGGTCGCTGAGCACCTCGAAGTAGGCGCCCTTCATATTTAGGCTCTCGCCCGAGCTTTTGCGCAGCAGGTACACGCCGTAGAGGTTGACCAGCATGCCCACGCCGGCCACCCACATCATGGTGGTGCTTTCCACCTTGGGTGGGTTCAGGAAGCGGAAATAGGCCTCGTAGAGGATGTAGAGTGAAATCAGAATCAGCACCACCGCGTTGGTGAGGGCAGCCAGAATCTCGAAGCGGTAGTAGCCGTAGGTGCGCTCGGGCGTGGCCGGCTTCTCGCCGAAACGAATGGCCAGCAGGGCCAGGCCCACCCCGGCCACGTCGGTGAGCATATGGCCCGCGTCGGCCAGCAGGGCCAGGCTGCCGGTCCACCAGCCGCCGATGACTTCCGCCACCAGGTAGGCCAGCGTCGTGAAGAAGACGATGGTCAGGGCGCGCTTGTTGCGCGAGGCGGCGCTGCCGCTCATGCCGTGGGACCCGCTCATGACTGGGTTGCTTTGGTAGGTGAAACGGTAGGGCCAGCCGGCGCCGGGCCGCCCGTGCCCGGCGTGGCGTAGTCCATGCGCTGAATGCGCACCGCATTGAGGATAGCCAGCAGGGCCACGCCCACGTCGGCAAACACGGCTTCCCACATCGTAGCCAGGCCGCCGGCCCCGAGCACAAGCACGATGCCCTTCACGATAAAGGCCAGCCAGATATTCTGCCACACCACCGAATGGGTGGCGCGGGCAATGCGCCGGGCGGTGGCAATCTTACTGGGGTGGTCGGTCTGAATCACCACGTCGGCGGTTTCAATGGTGGCGTCCGAGCCCAGGCCACCCATGGCAATGCCCACGTCGGCCAGGGCCACCACGGGCGCATCGTTCACGCCGTCGCCCACGAAGGCCAGCTTGCGGCCCGCGTCCTTGTACTCCTGCACGTAGCGGGCCTTGTCTTCGGGCAGCAGCCCGCCGTGGGCCTCGTCAATGCCCAGCTCCTTGGCCACGCGCTGGGTGATGCTGTCCTTGTCGCCGGAGAGCATCACGATTTTGGTGATGCCGTCGGCCCGCAGCTCCTGCACCGTTTGCAAAGCGTCGGCTTTGGGCGCGTCGGCCACGGTCAGGTAGCCGGCGTATTTCCCATCAATGGCGGCCACCACAATGCTGTCAAACACCTGGTCCACTTCGGCCGGGTAGGCTACGTTAAATTTGGTGAGCAGCTTGGTATTGCCGGCCAGTACGTCGCGGCCCTCCACCCGGCCCCGCAGGCCGTGGCCGCTGATTTCCTCCACGTTTTCCACGGGCACGCCCGCCGCCGCCGCGCCGACGTGCAGCACCACGGCTTTGGCAATGGGATGGGTGGATTTGACTTCCAGCGCGCCCACCAGGCGCAGCATCTGGGCAGCGTCCATGCCGGCGGCGGGCTGCACCTGCTGCACGGCGAACACCCCCTGGGTGAGCGTACCGGTCTTGTCCATCACGACCGTATCCAGCTCGCGCATCACGTCCAGGAAGTTCGAGCCCTTAAAGAGGATGCCCGCTTTCGAGGCCGCGCCGATGCCCCCGAAGTAGCCCAGCGGAATGCTGATGACCAAGGCGCAGGGGCAGGAAATCACCAGGAACACCAGGGCCCGGTAGAGCCAGGTGCGGAACACGTAGTCATCGACCACGAAGTAGGGCACCAGCACCAGCAGCACGGCCAGCAGCACCACGATGGGCGTGTAGACCTTGGCGAACTTGGTAATGAACTGCTGGGTTTTGGCTTTGCGGCCCACCGCGTCCTGCACCATGGCCAGAATCTTGGCCAGCTTGGTGTCCTGGTAGGTGGCCGTGACCAGCACCTGCACTAGGCTTTCCTGGTTTATCATGCCGGCCAGCACTACCTCACCCGTCTGCTTGGTCTGTGGAGCCGACTCGCCGGTGAGGGCGGCCGTGTTGAACGAAGCCGGACCTTTCGCCAGCGTGCCGTCGAGGGCCACTTTCTCGCCCGGCCGCACCTCAATCACGTCGCCCAGCTGCACGGCTTTGGGGTCGAGCACCAGCGACTGGCCGTCCCGCAGCACGGTGACTTCGGTCGCCTGAATTTCGAGCAGGGCCCGGATGCTGCGCTTGGCCCGGTTCACGGCCGCGTCCTGAAACAGCTCGCCCACGGTGTAGAACAGCATCACGGCTACGCCTTCCGGGTACTCGCCGATGGCAAAGGCCCCGAGCGTGGCGATGCTCATGAGCAGAAACTCGTTGAAGATGTTGCCGCTGGGAATGCTGAGCACGGCCGAGCGAATGACTTTCCACCCGACCAGCAGGAAGGCCACGCCGTACCAGGCCAGGCGCACGTAGCCGGTGAAAAAGCCTACTTTATAGTAATCCAGCGCGATGCCGCCCAGCAGCAGCGCCAGGCTCACGCCGGGCCAGAGGTAAGGGTTCGCGCCCACGGGGCCATGGTCGTGGTCGTCGCCGCTGGCGTGGTCGTGGCCGGCATGCTCGTCGGCGGCCTTGCCCGCCAGGTCCACCACGCGCTTGCCGGCGGGATGGTCGTGGCCGGCGTGGTCATGGCCGGGCACGTCGTGGCCTTCGGGCGCGGCGGCGGCTTCGGGCGTGAGCTGGTCGCGGCTGAGCGCGCCCACGTTTTCGAGCTTGGCCTGCTTGGCCGTGTTCAGCTCTTCGTTGGTATTAGGGGAAGTAGGGTCGGGCATAGGAAAAGGGAATGTCAGGGTAAGTAATACAGGGACGGCCAGTCGGGGCTACCAGTCCACGAAAAAGCCGGCCACGCCCACCAGCACGAGTACTGCGCCGGTCAGCTGGCGCTCGTGCCGGGCCAGCCCGTCGAGGTTCAGGCGCCGCAGACTGCGGTGGGCCAGCGCTACCAGCACGCACATGGCCGATACGGAGGCCAGCAGGTACACGCTCATGAGCAGGGCCAGCGCGGCCGGGCCGTGGGTACCGGCGGCCAGAAAAAACGTCTGGATTTCCAGGCAGGGAGCCAGAAACATGGTGGCCGCCAGCCCCAGCACCACGCGGCGGCGCGGCGGGCGTTGGCGGAGTGGCCGGGGGTCGGGGTGGGTGTGGCCGGGGCCGGAAAAGGCGTAGAGCAGTCCGATGACGATAAGCAGCAGCGGGGCCACCCAGCCGGCAAACTGCGCGAAGCGGGCCGAGAGCCGCCAGCCCAGCAGGCCCAGGGCCAAGCCGATGCCTACCGTGCTCAGGACGTGGGCCAGCCCGGCCACCAGCGTCACGCCCACCGCCCGCCGCAGGGGCCAGCCTTCGGCCCGCGCCACGGCCAGCACCGGGGCCCAGTGGTTGGGAATGGCGGCGTGCAGCAAGCTGAGCACCAAAGCACCGGTGAGGAGTTCCAGCATACGAGTTACGAACGGGGCCAGAACAGGATAACGGCCAGGCCCAGCAGCACGACGGTCCCGCCCAGCACATCGAACCGGTCGGGCCGGAAGCCATCGAAGTACCAGGCCCAGGCAATGGACATGACGACGAAAACGCCGCCGTACACGGCGTAGGTTTTGCCGAAGGAAGTGGACTGCCAGGTGGCAACCCACCCGTACACGACCAGCAGCACGGCCCCCAACAGCCCCATCCAGGCCGGGCGGTCAGCCTTGAGCCACTGCCACATCAGGTAGCCGCCCCCGATTTCACAAAGGCCGGCGAGAAAGAAGAGGAATAAGGGCTGTAGGTAGCTCATCGGTTGGGGTAAGGGGCTGTGAACGGCGTTTGCCGGCCGGGGGCTATTCCTCCTCCTCGGCGTTTTTCATCTTGGCCAGCAGCGAATACGCTCCCTCCGTGACGAAGGTGCTGGTAGCGGCCACTTCCTTGGGCAGGGTGATTTCGGTGAAATTGTCCTCGCTGCGGCCCAGCGTGACGGGTACCATCCGATAGCGGCCGGGCGAATCCACGGCAAAGGCGAAGTTCTTGCCCTCGAAGCGCACCAGGGCCGCGTCAGGTAGCGTGGGGGCCTGGGTGCGGCCGGTTTCAATCATGGCCCGCACGTAGAGGCCAGGCAGCAGCGCGGGGTCGTTTTCCTGGTCGAGGTGGCCGTGCACGCGCACGGTGCGGTCTTCGCCAATGGCTTTGCCGACGAGGTACACCCGGGCCGTGCGCTCCCGGCGGGAGCCGGTGGAGTCGCTGGCCAGGGTGAAGCGAATCAGCTGGCCCTTCTGCACGCGGGCCACGTCGCGCTCAAATACGGTCAGCTCGACGTGCAGGTGCTCGGGGTCCACGATTTCAAACAGCGCGTCGGTGGCCGTCACGGCCTGGCCCACCGTCACGTTCACGGCCCGCACGAAGCCGGCCCGCGGGGCGCGGAGGCTGGCCGTGGTGACGATTCGCCCACCTACGGGCAAGCCCGCCAGCCGCAGCCGGGCGGCTTGGGCGTTGGTTTGCACCTGCAGGGCCCGGTAGTCGGCCTGGGCGCGCTGGTAGTTTTTCTGGGGCGCAACCTCCTGCTCGTACAGCTCCTTCTGGCGGGCCAGCTCGGTGCGGGCGTATTCCAGGCGGGCGCGGGTTTCGAGGTAGTCCTGCTGCAGCGTCACGAACTCCGGGTTGCGGATAGTGGCCAGCACTTCGCCCTTGCGCACGCGGGCCCCCTGCAGCAGCTCGGTGTTCTCCACGAAGCCCCCCAGCGGGGCCGTGATATTGACGGCGCTTTCCGGCGGCACGTCCAGCGTGCCCGTCACGGCCAGGCCCGCGCCCATCGGGCGGTCGGCCAGGCGGGCGGTTTTCAGACCGGCGGCCTGCTGCTCCGCCGGGGAGAGGGTCACCACGTCGGAGGCTTCTTCGCCTGCCGCTTCACCGCCGGCTTCTCTGCCTTCGGGCGCGGTGGCTTCCGCGTCCGCGCTTTCTTTCTTATCGGCACCGCAGCCGGCCAGGGTCAGGCCAAGCAGCAGTACCAGGGATGCAATCTTATTCATGGAATTGATTTCAGGGAGAAGAGATTACTGGGCTGCCGTGCCCAGCAGGTAGTCCAGGTCGATGGCGGTTTGGTTATGCGCCAGTACGGCGTCGAGGTAGGCCGTGCGCACGCTCAGGGCGCGCTCCAGGTTGAGCAGCAGCTCGGAGTAGGTAGTTTCCCCGGCTTTATAGGCCAGTTGGCTCAGACGCACGATAACGGCCGATTGGGGCAGGCCGGTTTGCTCGTAAAACTGCACCCGGCGCTGCTGCTCCTGTAGGCGCAGACGCAGCTCATCGAGTTGGGCAGCGGCTTCGGCCTGATACCGCTGGTAGGTAGTCGTGGCGACCTGCTCCTGCAGCTTGGCCGCCTGCACCCGCGCTTTCTGGGGGCCGCGCAGCAGCGGAATGGCCACGCCGGCCTGCACGCTCTGGAACCGGTCGCCGGTGCCGTAGGTCGTGGCCTGCCCGTCCACCTCGTAGGTGCCCCGCAGCGACTGGTTGGTGTAGCCTATCGTCACTTGCGGCAGCCCCTGGGCCTGCTCCACGCGGGTTTCGGCCCGGCGCTCGGCAATCTGCTGCTGCAGTACCCGGGCCTGGGGCGTGGCGGCCAGTACCGCCGTGTCCGCCGCTGCTCCGGGAGCGGGCAGCAGGCGCAGGACACTATCGGCAATGGCGACGGGCTGCGTGGTTTGCAGCAAGGCCTGCAGCTGACGCTGGGCAATGGCGTAGTCGGCCCGGGCCTGGATGAGCAGGTTTTGCGTCTCGCCCTGCTGAATCAGGGCGTTGGCCGGTTCCAGGCGGGCCACCTCGCCGGCTTTGAAGCGCAGCTGCGCGGCGCGCAAAAACTCGGTGTAGATGCTGTCCTGCCCGCGCAGCGTGCGCAGGCGGTGGCGGGCGTGTACGGCCTGCTCGTAGCTCAGGCGCACCTGCCGGCGCAGCTCGGCCTGCACCTGGGCCAGCTGCTGCTCCCGGCCCCCAATCTGGGCCTGACTCAACCCCGCCTGGGCTTTGTAGTAGCCTGGCAACGCCAGCGACTGGCCGATGCTGAGCACGTTGTCCGAAAGCGGGGAGTTGACCTGCCCGTAAGTGCCCAGAATCGTGGTACGGCCCACGTCAAAGGAAGTCCGGCGCAGGGCCTGTTGGGCTTCCAGGGAGCGTTGGGCGGCCTGCACCGTGCCGTTGGCCTGCAGCGCCTGCCCCACGGCCTGCGTGGATGTAAGCGGCCCCTGCGCCCGAGCCGGTACCGCGGCCAGCAATCCACCCAGCACGAGCAGCAGCACCGCAACCGGTACGGCCGCCGTCGGCCGCGGCTTTTCTTCTCCCGTTGGTTTGGACTTGCGCTCTGACAGGGCGTAGAGCACCGGCAGCACCAGCAGGGTGAGCAGCGTGGCCGTGACCAGCCCGCCGATGACGACGGTAGCCAGCGGGCGCTGCACCTCGGCCCCGGCCGACTGGGACAGAGCCATCGGTAAAAAGCCCAGCGAGGCCACGGTAGCCGTCATCAGCACCGGCCGCAGGCGCACCTGCGTGCCTTCCAGAATACGCCGGTAAAGGTCCGTGTGGCCTTCTTCCTTGAGCTGGTTGAAGTAGCCGATGAGCACGATGCCGTTGAGCACGGCTACGCCGAATAAGGCAATGAAGCCCACCCCGGCCGAGATGCTGAAGGGCATGCCGCGCAGCCACAACGCCAGCACGCCCCCAATGGCCGAGAGCGGAATGGCCGTGAAGATGAGGATGGACTGCTTAAAGGACTTGAACGTGAAGAACAGGAGCACAAAAATCAAGAGCAGGGCCACCGGCACGGCAATACTGAGCCGTTCGGAAGCCTTGCGCAGGTTCTCGAACTGGCCGCCGTAGGTGGTGTAGTAGCCCGGCGCGAACTTCAGCTGCCGGTCTACTTTGCCCTGCAGTTCGGTCACCACGCTTTCCACGTCGCGGCCCCGCACGTTGAAGGCCACCGTGATGCGGCGCTTGGCATCGTCGCGCTGAATCTGGTTGGGACCTTCCTGCAGCTCCACCGAGGCCACCTGCTCCAGGGGGATTTGCTCGCCATTGGGCGTCGCCACCAGCAGCTGGCGCACGTTGCCGATGTTCTGGCGCAGCTCCGGGGCCAGGCGCAATACCACGTCAAAGCGGCGCTCCTGCTCGAAAAGCTGGCCGGCGGTCTGCCCGGCAAAGGCCGTTTGCACGGTGCGGTTGACGTCTTCCGCGTTGAGGCCGAAGCGGGCCAGGCGGTTACGGTCCAGCTTGACCACGATTTGGGGCAGGCCCGTGACCTGCTCCACGTACACGTCTTCGGCCCCTTCCACCTGCCGCACCAGGCGGGCGGCCCGCTCGGCGTAGGCAGCCAGTTGGGTCAGGTCCTCGCCGTAGATTTTGAGCACCACGTCCTGCTTGGCCCCCGAAATCAACTCGTTGAAGCGCATCTGGATGGGCTGCTGGAAGCCGAAGGTGACGCCGGGAATCACGCTCAGCGCTTCGGCCATCTTGCCGGCCAGCTCCTCCTGGGTTTTGGCGGAAGTCCACTTTTTCTGGTCTTTCTCCAGAATCACCATGACGTCGGCCGCTTCCACGGGCATGGGGTCGGTGGGAATTTCGGCCGCCCCGATTTTGGCCACGACCTCCTTGACTTCGGGAAACTGCTTCTGCAGGATGGCCCCGGCCTGCAGGCTCCGGTCCACGGTGTAGCTGAGCGAGGAGCCGGTGAGCGTGCGCAGCTCAATGGCAAAGTCCCCTTCGGCCAGCTGCGGAATGAACTCCCCGCCCAGCGTGCGGAACAGCAGCAGCGCCCCGACGAACAGGGCTACGGCCGAGGTGAGCACCACGGCTTTGCGGCGCAAGGCCCACTCCAGTACCGGCCGGTAGCGGGCTTCCAGCCAGCTCATCATCCGGTCGGAGAAGTTGCGCTTCACTTCCGTCGAGCGGCTCAAAGCCAGCGCCGACATCATGGGCACATAGGTCAGACTCAGGATAAAGGCCCCGATGATGGCAAAGGCCACGGTCTGGGCCATGGGCCGGAACATCTTGCCCTCAATGCCGACCAGCGCCAGCAAGGGCAGGTACACAATCAGGATGATGATTTCGCCAAAGGCGGCCGAGGAGCGGATTTTGCTGGCGGCGTGGTACGTTTCCTCGTTCATCTGGTCGGTGCTGAGGCGGTTACCCGGAACTTGCAGCTGCCCGCCGTGCAGGCGGTGCACGATGGCTTCGACGATAATCACGGCCCCGTCTACCACCAGCCCGAAGTCGATGGCCCCGAGCGAGAGCAGGTTGCCCGATACGCCGAACAGGCGCATCATGGCGATGGCAAAGAGCATGGCCAGCGGGATGACCGAGGCCACGACCAGGCCGGCGCGCCAGTTGCCCAGAAACAGAATGAGCACGAACAGCACAATGAGCGCGCCCTCAATCAGGTTGGTTTTCACCGTGCCGATGGCGCGGCCCACCAGCTCGGAGCGGTCCAGGTACACGTCGATGGCCACCCCCTCCGGCAGGGATTTCTCCACCGTCAGCATCCGGGTTTTCACGTCCTTGATGACATCGTTGGCGTTGGCCCCTTTCAGCATGAGCACGATGCCGCCGGTCACTTCGCCTTCCCCGTTGCGGGTCATGGCCCCGTAGCGGACGGCGGAGCCCAGGCGCACGTCGGCCACGTCCCGCACCAGCACGGGCATGCCGCCGGCGGTGCTGCGCACCACGATATTGCCCAAATCGGCGGCGTTTTCGGCCAAGCCCTCGGTGCGAATGAAGTAGGCCGTGGGCTTCTGGTCGAGGTAGGCCCCACCCGCGTTCTGGTTGTTGCGCGAGACGGCCTGGTAGACCTGCTCGGTGGTGACGTTCAGCGAGCGCAGGCGCGTGGGGTCGAGCCGGATTTCAAACTGCTTGAGCTGGCCGCCGAAGCTGGCCACGTCGGCCACGCCGGGCGTGCCCAGCAGCTGCCGCCGCACAATCCAGTCCTGAATCGTGCGCAGCTCGCGGGCGTCGTACTTCTTCTCGAAGCCGGGCTTGGCCCGCACCAGGTACTGGTACACCTCGCCCAGGCCGGTGCTAACGGGAGCCATTTCCGGCCGGCCGATGCTCTCGGGTATCTGGCTCTCGGCCTCCCGCAGGCGCTCGGCGACCTGCTGGCGGGCCCAGTAAATGTCAATCTTGTCCTCGAAGACAATGGTCACGACCGAGAGGCCAAAACGGGAAAAGGAGCGCACTTCCTCGCGGCCGGGAATGGTGGCCAGGCTCTGCTCGACGGGGAAGGACACGAGGCGCTCGATGTCGCTGGCGGCCAAGGAGGGGGCCACCGTGTAGACGACAATCTGGTTGGTGGTGATATCGGGTACCGCGTCAATCGGCAGCCGGCTCAGCGAGTAGCCGCCCCAGGCCACCAGGGCCAGGGTCAGAATCCCGATAATGAGCTTGTTGTGAATGGAAAAATGAATCAGCCGGTCAAACATCCGTTGCTGTGGGGGTTAGGTCTAACACGTTCAGTGAATACCTGCTCGCCCGGCGGTTCCGGCTACTGGGCGCGGGAACGGCGGGGATGAAACGCACCCGTAGGAGCCAACGCCACGCGTTGGCAAGCTCCGATGAGCCGGCTCCGCACGGAAGCAAGCCGCCCGGGCAGGGTGGTCAGCAGGAAAAAAAGGAAAGTATTAGGCCTGGGGCGGCTGCCACACAGAACCGAGGGCCCGCGTCGGGGAGCCCACTAGCAGCCGGCCGTGCTGGGGGCTGGTGCCCCACTCAACCGACTGGGGGTAAACGGCTACGGCCGTGCCTGGCAGCGTGACCACGATGCCCCCGCAGCAGTGGCACTGACAGAGTGGCGAGCACCAGTCGCCCAGGGCGTCCGTGCTGTAGTCCGAGTGCGTAGCCGCTGCCACCGTCGATTGCGCCTGGTCCTGACACACGGCTACCTCATCCGTGCAGGTTATGCAGGAGAGGAAGGCAAAGTAGCAGGCAAAAAATAGGCTGAGCAGGCGCATGAAGCGGCAAAGGTACTAAATCCCGGGAGCCGGAGTTGCTTCTACCGCAAAACGCCGGGGAAGGTTCCCAACCAGATAATCAGAAAGCATTAACGGTCCCACAGCCAGAGAACGGTTATAGCAACGTGAGAGAAGACTTTAGCTCAGCCATACGGTGCATACACAGAAACGGGATTTTACGGCGTATTTATTTCTTGTCAAACCCCAGCGCGGCTTGCACCACCTGCCGGGCCAGCAGAGCATCCTTCTTCTTCTCCTCGCTGATTTGCTTGCCGACCCGTACGAAAACGGCGTTGCAATATTTCTGCTTGTCGTCAATCTTCTTCTGGCTGTTCTCCTTGAGCTGCCACTCCCGCAGCAGCTTGCGGGCTTCGACTACCTCCATCACTTTGAGGTAAAGCGCGATGTTGCGGTCAGTTACTTTGAACTCCCGTAGCCGGTCAATAACCGGGCGTAAGATTTCGTCGGCCAGCCACGAGGCCGGGATAACGGTAGACTGCTTGTGCAGCAGCTCGAAGCGCAGGCCCACAATCTTCTTCCGGCCCCGGCCCGCCCGGTTGGCTTCCAGGATAGGATTGTAGACGAAGGCGCAGGGCGTCCTTTCCAACTCCTTTTGTGCCCCCAACACCGTTTTCTTAATCAATTCGTTGGTGTCGGCGTGCTTCATCACCGGGTTGCCTTTCCGGTCCTTTTTGGGGGAGCCGTACTTATCCATTTCCTGGCCGCAGTCCATGAGCAAGCGGTATTCCTCCAGTGATACTTCCCACCAGCCGGTATCCCGAAACGCGGATAGTATCTCAAAGAACCGCATGCTGTACCAGCTATGCAGGCCCATATAGCCATCCAGCTTATAGGTCGAATACTGACCAGCAATCTGAACGAAGTAAGGGGCGAGCTGCGGGTTCAGAATGATGGTAATGATGCCATCCTTGAAGCCTACGCGTCGTTCCTTGGTCGTATCCAGCAGGTGCCGGATGTACCACTCGCTCCCGTCCAGGCTCTCAAATTCCCAGGTGACGTGCGCCAGTTCGTAGATAGCCTTTTTCAGGAAGGAATATGCCGTGTCCGTATCAATGTCGGTGCCCTCGACCACGGAGGAAACCCGCAGCTGATAATAGTCGCGCAACTGCAAGTCATCTTCCTTGATTTGCTCCATCACCCGCGCCATAATGCGCTTGCCGTACACGGAAATTCTACGCTGATGGGCGAAGGTGGCCGCCCAATGCTGCTTGACCCGCGCCAGCGCTTCGGGCTCATACTGCAGGTCTAGTTCCAGCATGGGAACGGGCAGGGTAACGCGGGGTAGTCGGTTTCCTAACATCTAGCCGATAGGTTACGGTTGCAGCCACCAGAGACACTTTTGCCTCATCCAGTGATATCAGGCCGAAACATACGGCTAAAAAACCAGCTTGTGTAAAAGTGCGCAGGTTTATTACCTTAAAGAAGCAGGTTTATTACCTTAAAGAAGCAGGTTTATTCACTCAGATTCACCTTAAAGAAGCAGGTTTATTACCTTAAAGAAGCAGGTTTATTCGATTTACTCCTTATTAGTTACTATTAGAGTTTAACTTACCATCTTCTTAAAATAACCTACAACTTTGTTACGCGAGAACGAGAAGCATTTAGGGTATAAAACTGTGTGGACAAGTCGAGAATCAACAAAACAAGACAGTCCAAAAAAGCATATACGCGAATAAACCTGTTTGTACTTTTTCAAGATTTAATTATCTTTTATTGCTATATGCAATTGGCTGTTGTACTAGCTTAATTACTACTCCAGCCCCCACCTTACCGTCGGCCGGGACCAGTCGAGCCGGGAAGAGCCAAATTAGTGCCTCAAGAGGCTGCAGAATCGACTCGCAGCTGCTCAAGTAGCGCTGCTACCATCCGACCGCCAAGCCGCGCACAGGGCAAGTTTTAGCTATTCTCCGATGAAGCCAAGAACGGGTGCGGCATTCACTACCCATGGACCTTGGTTACAACTGTAGTCCAAAAGTTAAATGAGCGGCCATACTGCCTGCTGAAGCTAGGCTTATTGTGAACTCACCTAGTGGTACTCTGCAAGTCAAGCGTAGCAATCAGGGCCAGGATTTTCTTTTCCTGTCGCGTGGCGTCCGGCTGAGAAAACACCTCGTGCAGTAAAGCTCGTCGGTCTTCGGCTTTGCAGGCGTTAAACGACGTCAACACACCGGCGTCGTCTAGGCAAGCTAGTACCTCGGCTTCGCGGACCAATACTGGGTTAGGCTCACGGTAGAGCGTGACGCGCACCGTGTCGCCAGCTTGCTCTCCGTGAATGCTGGCGGATGGCAGCATTCACGGAGAGCATTTTGTCTTGATTTTTGCGCGAGGCCAAATTCCGTGATTCAACCGTGTAGTCATCTATTGTGCCCGACACCTTGATGTGACCCCACGTACCGGGAATATCACGCGAGTTCGGGATGATAAGGTGATAAGTCCAGGCTCCTTTGCCCGGCCAGTGCTGAAGCACTAACTCTTGGTCTCTCACGATGTAGCTCATAGCTACCAAGACCCCCAGAACGGGGGAAATGTTGCCAGACAACCAGAATGGAGGATTGAGCAAAATCTTTCACTTGGCCACGGTCCGTCAACTCTTGGTTCAAGCCACAATGAGATCAATACCACCATGCACTAGCCTACTTGGGGGCAGTGGGGAAAAAAGGCTGAACAATATTAGTAAATCATGCTTTTATAAATGTATGTTTTGCAAATGAGGGTGCGTCTATTACGTTTAATAAGTATAAGCAACAACGTAATAAAACGCCCATTTAGCCATGGAAAGTACCAATCTGTACCGCCCCGCCCGCCGCATCCCCACCACTCGTCTGGCTAAAATGCGCGCCACCCACGCCGCCAAGAAGGCCGCAACTGAGCAGGCCCGCCAGGAAGCGGCCCAACTGCGCCTGGCCACGCCCGAGTTTACCGCCGTGCCCAGCCTGAAAGCCTTGCCGGGCGGGCTGCATTGGTCGGCCCAGCAGCCGGTGCCCCCAGTCGGGGTGTACGTGAGCGCTAACCAAGGCGGGAAGGTCGAAACGGTGAAGGTGTTGGGCTACTGCCACGCCGCCGGCTTTATCGGCCTCGTGACCCAGCCCTTCCACCCCGGCAGCCGACGTGCCCACAAGATGCACCCCCGCGCCCACTGCGTTTTCGGCAGCCAGCTTGCCCAGGCAGCCTAGCACCAGCAGCCGGATAGCTCCCAATCTATTTTCTCAATAGGAAATCTACCGCTATGAATACTACTCCCGCGCCGAAGCAGCCCCAGATTAGCCCCTGCCAGTGGCTGAATTCCGTGACCCCTTGCCCGCAGTGGCTGGGCTATCCAACCCGCCTGAGCCTGCCAATCAACCTCGATTGGTCGGGAGATTCGGCCGTGCCTGAAATCGGCTCACGCGTTCATATTCACATGAACGGCTTTGGTCCAGCCGTCGTGCGGGCCTATTTCCACGCCGACGGGTACTTGGGCGTAATCTGCCAGCCGGACGAAATGCCCGAATGGTACCAAAAGCAGGCACCCGGCGTAACGCTAGGCCATTTCTTCGGCCGCGAGTTGGAGCCACGCCGGCCTCAGTCCCCGCAGCAGCCTGCGCAACCCGTGCCCAACTGCCAGGCCGAGGAAGCCCTCACCGGCACCGCGCAGGATTGGATACCGGAGTACCCTCCCCAGGAGGAGCCGGACGACAACCAAGACAGCGGGGAGTACCCCGAGCATCCCGGCGACGAGCAGCGCGACCAGTAGGTAAGCCGCAGGGGTTTCCTCCTTTTTCCCCAACTGCCCCTCCCCTCTTTCAGTGCCTGCTGGCCGGTTGCTGCACTCATTTTCTTGGGCAAAATGCCACTACTTTACCCGCGCTTGCGTTATATTCGTGTACCCTTTGCCTCCTGCCATGAACTCCCCAGTAACCAACTTTCTCGCCCAGCTGACGACGCCGGAGTTTCAGAAATCCATTGGGGAGCAGTTGCGCGCTGAGGCAGCTGCCGCGAACACCTTCCTCTCCTACCGGGACGAGCAAGGCCGTTACGTGCATGAATACCCTGCCACCGGCGAGGTGTACGAGGTTTCGCTGACCCAGCCACAGACGCGCCGGCTACTGCTTGACGCTGTAGGAGCCTAGTGAGCGAAGCGCGGCCGGTGGAGCAGCAACCAGTACTCTATGTGTTCGCCGGCCCAAACGGCGCAGGGAAAAGTACCTTGTTCAATGCAATGGCGGCTCGTAGTTCATCGGTGGAACAGGTGAACGGCGACGTATTGAAACAGCAGAATCCCCAGCTCAACGGCTTTGACGTGGAATCGATGACCGCCCAGCGCATCAAAGAGCTACGTGACAGCAGGGTTTCTTTCTCGGTTGAGAGCAACTTGGCCCAGACCAACGATTACAAGCTGATTCATGGCGCTAAAGCAGCCGGCTACCGCGTTGAGCTGGTGTACGTCAGCTTGGAGTCGGTGCGCGAGTGCCAGGACCGGGTACTGAGCCGAGTAGCCAAGGGCGGGCACGACGTGCCCCCGGCCATCATCGAGCAGCGGTACCACCAGTCCCTTTCCCTGTTAAAGCAGAACTACAAGGAGTTTGACCGCATCGAGCTGATAGACAATACCAGCCGGCCATTTCAGCCGGGTGCGCTCATCGAAAAAGGGCTGATAGCTCCTTTGCAGTCACCGCCGCCGGAGTGGGTGAGGGGTGTCGTAACCCATGTCCAACGGATGGAGCGGGTTAATCAGTTGTTAGCTCAACCGGCAGCGGACATGCAGCAGGCAACTATTCGGGTTACGGAAGCAGCGCGGGCACCAGGCGCCCGCGGCCAGGCCGAGGCGGTACAAGCGGCCGTTCGCATGAGCGGGGCACAGGTAAGCGACGTGCAGCCCGCTGCAGCGTCAGAGCAGGGCCAGCGGGTTAGCTACCTGAACGTGCAGTACAGCTTGAAAAGCCCGGAGCTAGAGCGCATCAGCACCACGCTTGACGCGGTGCACCGGCAGTCTGGTAGTGAAGTGATGGAAAGCGCTAAAGACCAGCAGCGCCGCTGGGTCCCAGGCCAGGCGCGGGAGGCCGGGCAGAGCCAAGCAACTGAGCGTGGCCAGGACCAGCAAGAGCGCTGACCTCTCCCCTCCCCTACTCAGGTGCATCAACAAAAAGCCCCGGCTTGTCCAAGCTGGGGCTCTTCTATGTCAGGAGGTGCATTGACCTCAGAAAGCAGGTTTTTACTGCTATTCCAACAACAAGGGCAGCCCTGGTAGGAACTGCCCTTGGTTGGCGCTACAGCGCCAGAAAGGAGAAGCCAGGTGCCGGCGACCAAACCGACGACTTACCCCTAACCAGTGCTGCAAATTACGCTATTTACTTTCCGCTGGCTTAGCCGGTAGCTTGCCCTGCTTGCGCAGCTGCGCCTCATAGTGCCGATGGGCGGCGACCAGGTACGCCTTTATGCTGACCGGGCTATCCTCCCCTTTGGGCAGCAGCACCAGCGCCAGCCGAATCTCATTCCAGACGCTTTCCGGAATTTTTACCGAGCGTTCGGTTTCCATCAGTACGGCATCCGGGGCGGCCGGCTTGCGCCCACGCCGGGGCCGTGCAACGGGGCTAGCTATCGGAGCGGCTGCCGGCAGCGTGGGAGCCACCGTGGCCACCGATTGAACAGGCGATGCTGGCTGGCTGGTCGATGCAGCTGAAGGCTCAGGAGCCGCTACGGGAGCCAGCGTTGGCTTGGGGGCCACCGGGGCATCGACCGGAGCCAGTGGGGCTACTGCAGGGTCGGTTACTGCCGGCGCAGCGTCAGCAGTCGTGGCACTGGTTGATTTGACTAGCTCCCCATCCATGCCCGCCCGGGCCTGATTCCGTCGCTCAGCAGAAACGGGAATACGCTGCCGTGGCTCGATTTTCGGTTTCTCGATACCCATTGCTTAGTTGGTTTTAGTGGTTGACGTATCGGCCGACTCGCTGAGCTGGCTCCCGGCTTTGCGCTGGGGCAAGCCCAGGCGTTCTATCAGTTCCTCACACACGCGGCGTATTTCGGCATCCGTGTCCTTGTTGCCGCCAGCGTAGGTGCGGTAGGTAGGGTTGAGCAAGCTATAGAGCGTCGAGGCCCGGCTGTAGGCGGTGCGCAGGCCCAGGGAGGAGTTGAGGCGCGAGAGGCCCAGCCCGTCGATGTACTCATCCATGTCCTTTTCTTCCCGCCGGCCGGCAACGCGCTTGGTTGGAAGGCCGAAGTATTGGAAATCCAGTTGGGCCTCCTCCGCAGACTGCTTGATAGCTTCCAGAATGCCCATAAACTCCGCCGTAGACGCCCGGTCCAGGTAATCCGATACCAGAGGCACAATTACAGCGTCGCAGGCCGTGAGCGCGTTGAAAACATCGTCGCCATCGGCCCGGCCGGGTACGTCGATGATGATAAGGTCGTATTCCTGATTATCGGGATTGTCGATGAACTCGAAAATCTTATCCAGGGCCAGCGGGAATACATCGTAGGGGTACTTAGCCGCAGGGTCGGTTTTCTGAAGGTTAGCCAAATTGTGCGCGTCCAGTTGAGCACGGGTTTTGACGATGCTCTGCTGATAGTCGCAATCCAGAACGGCAATCTTTAGCCCATACTCAGTGGCCAGGGGAGCGGCAAGCACGAGTAGCAGGGTTGATTTACCGGAGCCGCCTTTTTGAGTGGCAAAGCTGATAATTTTGGGCATGGGTTTACTGGTTAGGGTTAATGAACTTTGTGCCGGGTGGTCAGTCAGGCGGATAGCACAAACATACAGGAAAAGTGGCGAAGTATTTATGTGGCGAAGTAGCGAGGTAGCGACGAAGTGAGGTAGTTAAGTAGCGACGTAGCGATAAATCTAAGTAGTTAAGTAGCGACGTAGTGAAGTAGCGAATTAAATATTATAGTAAGAGGTGGCGAAGTAGTCAAGTGGTGAAGTAGCGAGAAAACGAGAGTGTTGACACAGTGTCGGTAGCGAAGTAGTTAGGTAGCGAAGTAGTAGACTTGTTCCTAAATAAGGTTTGTTTTTTTCTGCGTCAGATGCCAGTTCCAAATACCGCAGGCAATGGCCATTATCCGGTCGTTAAATGAGTTGGATTTGTTGCGGTACGTTTGGGCGACGCAGCCCAAGCGTTTGGCCCCACTGATAGCGTGTTCAACCTTAACGCGGCGGCGCGCGTGGGCGCCGTTGGCGGCGCGTTGCGCATCGGTCAGCGCCGCGACGGGGCATTTTTTGCTGCGGCGGGGCTTGCGGTGCGGCAAACTCACGGGGGGCAGGTCGTAATCCGCCACCAGCCCCAGGTAGCCCAAATCGGCCAGCAGCTCAAACAGGTCGAGCAGTCCCAGGTTTACATCAAATTCATTTTTAAGCAGTTGATAGTCATGGGTGGCCCCGTTCGTGGTGGGTCCCAGGTAGTGAATGTAGCGGCTGGGGTCGGCGATGAGCGTGTTTTTACGCGTCAGTCTTTTTTTTGCCCGAATAGTCGGCCTTCTGGTCTACCAGGGCCTGCGGCCGGTGATGGGGCCGTTCGGTGGCATCGAGCAGTAGAACGGGCACGTCGGCAAACACGGCTTGCATCTGCGCCAGCGAGTCAATGGCACGGGCCGGCAGCACGTTCAAGGTGCGCAGGGTCCGTTCCAGGGCTTTGGCCAAGTGGTGGGCATGTTCACAGGCTTTGGAGCGGGGCAAGCCAAACGTGGCGGCCAATACATCGAAGGTGGGATACGTTTTCAGGTAGTACAGGATGAATAAAAGCTTCTGCTGCGAACTGGCTAACACGCCTTTACGCCCGCCACCCGCCTTACGCTTCCGCGGATGCTGGTCTGTGAAACGTGCATCCGCTTCTTGCTGGCAGCCGCTAGTAAAGGGCTCAGCCAAAGCGCAAAAAGTGGCCATATCCAGCCCCGTCAACGCCCGCATCTGGCGGTCGTCAACTATCGTATTCACGTCAAGCATGCCCAAAAATACTATTTGGGAACAAGTCTAGTGAATAAAAGATAGTTTATTGGTATTATAAGTAGCGAAGTAGCCAAGTGGTGAAGTAGTGAAACATTAGACAGTACTTTACCAACCCTTTGGCCTTTGTAGGTAGCGATGTAGTTAAGTAGCGATGTAGCGAAAAAATCAATAGCAAATCGATGTCTGATATTTCCAGGTAGCGAAGTAGTCAAGTAGCGAGGTAGCGATTGCGTACTCAGGAGGTGTAATAAGATGCGTATTTTGAAGTAGCGAA
Source organism: Hymenobacter psychrophilus (assembly GCF_900107135.1). Classification (GTDB taxonomy): domain Bacteria; phylum Bacteroidota; class Bacteroidia; order Cytophagales; family Hymenobacteraceae; genus Hymenobacter; species Hymenobacter psychrophilus. The sequence continues at coordinate 8,283 of NZ_FNOV01000019.1, read as the reverse complement.
GTGGTGAAGTAGTGAGTAAATGGTTAAAGAGGGATTATAGCGATACTAAGGGTTTCTGACTGAAAGGTGGGGAGCGGTTAGTAGAAGGCTAGGTAGGCTATTCTCCCAATGGCCCATCTGGTTCAACATATCACATAGAAGGTAGCGCGTCAGGGGGTATCAGTCTAGGCCCTGGTATAGTAATTCTAACTCGTAGCTTAGCAGCAGTCTTAGCAATAGTGGCAGCTGATGATTTCACGGCCGTAGACAACATCGGGCAGCTAAAGCCGTACTGATAGTCGTTCAATTCTTTTTAGCAAGAAGAGTAACACAAATGCAGTGCTAAAGCATTGTATTTGTGTTACTTGGATTTCAGCAGAGCTGAAATAATGTGATTATTAGACTTAACGGTCTGATTTATAGCATGTGTTTGCTCACAAGATGTCGTTGAATCGTAGTTTTAGCCACTGTTTCAGCTGTAGAAATGGCCAAAGAGCAGAAACCGCAGATTCGGGTAAATGCAACCAGCCACGGGGCCGCCGCTAAAGCCGCCACCCGGCTGAAAATGAGTCTTGGTGAATACACCGAGGCGGCGTTGGACTACTTCACAAGCCGGCAACTCAACCCAGCGGACGACGTGGCTCGCGAGGGCCAGCTAATCATGCAGCAGGTGAAGAAGCTGGGCGACCGGGTTTTCAGCTATATGCAAGAGGAGGAGCGCAGCTTGCTGCTCCCGATGCTGGAAGAAATGCTGCGTTCCCGTATCACGCTAGAGCGGGTTCTACGAATGAATGAAATCTTGGTAAACAACCTGAACGGACAGTTGAGCCTACTTAACGAAGGCCAGTTGGCGGCGCACCGGGAGACGCTGAAGAAGCTACGGCAGCAGAATGACGAGGCGGTAGAGCGGCAGCTAAAAGAGGCGCTGACCGGTGCTCAGCCCGTTGGTTCAGGCAAGACAGTAGGGGAGGGGCAGCCGGGGAAAAAGGATACCGAACCGAGCAGCTAAGCCAGTATGTACGTTAAGCTAATCAATCCTTCGACGCACGGTAAAGCCGCTTATGACAACAGCGGCAGCAGCGCGCAGACGCTCAATTATCTGAAGCAGGAAGCGGCTAAAGATGGACAGACAGCAACGTTTTTTGGGGCTGACCGCGACGGCATAGAAGCGGCAGAACTGATGTATGAAATCGACACCAACGTGAAAGGATTGCGGGCGGATGATGCCAAGTTTTACTCGTTGGTGATTAGCCCCAGCGCCGACGAGTTGGAGCATATCGGTAACGACGAACAGAAGCTGAAAGCCTACACGCGGGCAGTGATGGAGCAGTACGCCGGCAACTTTAAGCTAAAGGAAGGGCGGCAGCTGCGCAGTGAGGATTTGGTATGGGGGGCCACCATCCATCAGGACAGAAGCTACCGGGGCACTGACCCCGAGGTGGCCGCCGGCCAAGCTCAGACGGGCGAGAAGAAGTCCGGCCTGCAAACGCATATTCACGTCATCGTGAGTGCCCGCGACCGGAGCCAGAAGATAAGCCTCAACCCCGCCGGCCGGCGGCAGCGGTTCGACTTAATCAACTGGCAGACCCAGGCGGGCAAGCAGTTTGAGAAGCAGTTTGCCTACACCGCGCAGGAGCACGAAAAGGTGAAGGTCAAGCCGCGTGACGCCAGCCGCGATGCCAGCCGCGCCGCCAAGATTGGAGAGCGGATTGCGATACTGAACAAGCAGGTGCCGAAGGCGCAGCAGCTTGACCCAGCGCGGGTGCAAAAGATAGCCCAGGGCCGCGAGTACGATAAGACCTTTTACCGCTCACTGGCTACCGTCGAACGCCGGGCGAAGGCGGGGGAGCCCATTGATAACGCGTACCACCTGTTGACCACCGGCCGGGAGCAGCCTCAGCAGCAGCAAGCAGCCACCAGTGCCCTGCGCGCCTTGCAACAGGCGGTCCGTTCCGGCAGGGGCCGCGAGGAGCAGACCGAGAGCATCGGCGAGAAGCGAGGCCGTACGTCCGGGGAACTTGATATTGAAATGTAGCGCCACCACCTAAAACGCTTATCCTTTCCAATAACCATCTACACAGTTATGTCTAGCCAACCACCCAGGGCTGCACCCAACACCCAGAACGTCGGGCTGATTTTCGTCCTGCTACTGCTGGCCATCATCGGCGGCGAGTATTACACGCTGCTTCATCGTGACGAGATAGCCCAGGCCCGCGCCGTGCAGCTCACCCAGCCCGAGATAAAGGCCCTTACTCCCAAGGAAAAACTAGCCGCCCGGATTGCCGCCATCAACGAGCGCCAGCGGCAGCGCAAGATTGCCAAGGCGCAGCTCGAAGCCGGCCAGGTAGTAGGGGAGGGGGGCGCACATGCTGCCGTTTCCGCGACTCACGCCACCGACCAGGCACTGAGTAAAAGCGTGGCCCGCGCCGAGGCCGTAGCGAAGGCGGGCCAGGGGTTCAAGTCGAAGCTTCTAGTGAAGGCGGCTAAGTTCTACGGCCCGGCCGGTGTATGGCTACGGGCACTGCTGCTGCTGGCGGGCCTCGTGTTAGTGTTCGTGCAGAAGGCCACGGCCACGGTGCCGGGCAAGCCAAAGCGCAAGCCCATCAATCAAAAGGCATTCCGCGTGGTGGCCGGAATAGGCGCGGCCGTGTTCCTGATTGCCGGCTACGTGCTGCTGAATATGCACCACTACACGCCCGGCTTTATCACGTTCGGGTATCCGGGTGCCGCCGCGGCCGTACTGGCCAGCGGTGGGCTGGTAGGGCTGCTGTGGGCCACTACCAAGCGCCCAGCCTTCGGGCTGACCACCGAGCGCAAGAAGATAGAAACGCCGGACGGCATCTATTTCCGCACGGCGGATGGCGGTTGGATAACCATTGCCAACCCGTACCGGGGCACGCTGGTACTGGGCGGGGCCGGCGCGGGCAAGACCTTCTCGATAGGGGAGCCGATGGTAGAGCAGTTTGCCTACAAGAATTTCGCCGGCCTCATCTACGACTTTAAGTTTCCGGTGCTGGCGGAAACCGCGCAGAAAGCGTTGGTTCTGGCCGAGCGCCAGCGGGAGAAAGAGAAGCAGCAGGCGGCGAAGTACGCCGGCAGCATGGTGGGCAAGGCCGCAGCTAAGCTGACCACTGCCGAGCAGGAACTGGATGAGCCGCCGGTACAACTGCACATCATCAACTTCCGGGACCTGACACGCAGTGAGCGGGTGAACCCGCTGCGGCCCGATGATATGCCCGTGGTGGCCTTTGCCGAGGAATACAGCCGGGCTATCATCAATAACCTGAATCCATCCAGCATCCGCAAGATGGAGTTCTTCGATACCAGCGCCGTGGCGTATCTGACCAGCATCATCTGGTTTTACCGCAAGCACTACCCGGCGCTGTGCACCATTCCCCACGTCGTAGCTACGGCGATGCACGACGACTTTAAGCACGTTTTGAGTATGCTTGACACGGACCTGGAGAGTGGCGACCTGGCTAGGTCCATCATTACCGCCGTAAAGCAGAAAGCGGAAAAGCAGATAGCCGCCGTAGTGGGCACGCTGCAGGTGATTCTAACCCGGATTAACAGCCCGCAAATCGTGTGGGTGCTGACGCCCAACGAGGCGGAGGGGGAAGGCTTCTCGCTTAATCTGAATGACCCGAAGGCCCCCAAGCTGCTGTGCATCGGCAACGACCCAACCCTGAAGGAGACGTTCTCGCCGGTGGTGTCGTGCGTGATAACGGTAGCGCTAAAGCTGATGAACCAGCAGCGCAAGCACCGCAGCTACGTGTTCCTCGACGAGGCCGCGACCATTTACGTGCCCGGCCTGGAGCTGATACCGGCCACGGCCCGTAGCAACAAGGTAGCGATGGTGTACATGACGCAGGACCTGAGCCAGATGACGGATGCCTACGGCAAGGAGAAGATGCAGGTAATGGTGTCGAACCTGAACAACCAGTTTTTCGGCAAGGTGAACTCACTGGAAACGGCCAAGTTCATTTCGGAGCTAGTAGGCCGCGAGGACAAGGAAATGATAAGCACCAGCACCGGCACGAGCCAGGGCGGGACCGGCCGCCGCAACAGCAACTCCAACCAAAGTACCAGCTACCAGGAGCGCAACCTCGTCCGGGTGCAGGATACCATCGGCCTGCAGCAGGGGGAGTTCATCGGGCAGACGGTGGAAACCGAGAGCACCTTTTTCCAGGGTACTATCACCCGGCCCGAGTGGACGGGGGACCAGTTTCCCCTGCACCCGATGGTGAGCTTTGGCGGGCCAGATGACGACCCAGAGAAAGCCCTGGCCGACGCGGTGCAGGAGAATTTCATGCGGGTGCGCCAGGAGGTAAGGGATACGTTGGCCCTGCACGTAAACACCTTGGCATGAGGTGTAAAAATCGCTGCTGAATAACCCGAAAAAGGGCCAAAAAACGACGTTCAAGACATGTTTTTCGTTTAAGTGATATCCACTCTCTCTTACCAGAATTCTATGCAAGTACCTACGTTTGCCCTCGCCGCTGCTGGCTTAACGTCCGAGCAACTGCGCGCCCGCCAGGAGCGGGAGCGCCACGCCTCCAACTCGGTTTCTATTCTGATGAGCAACGGCCCTGCGCCCAGCGAGGAGGTAATGGCCCTGATGCAGCGCTACGTCGATGGGGAACTGACCTTAGACCAGGTGGACGAGCTGAACCGCGCCCGCCTGCAGGCCACGTACGGCACGCCGGCCTCAACTGAACAGTAACCTGCAACCATCCAGCGAATGGCAGCCAACGACAAGTTCAGCGACGAAAACGGGATACTACTCAACAAATTCGGCATCAAGGATGCCGAAGTGCTACGGCAGGTGGAGAATGATAGCGCCTTGCCCAAGCTGGCCAAACTCAATGAGTCGGGCGGTATCCAGGGCGGGCAGTTTGACCATGCCCACTTGAAAGAGCTACACAAAAAGCTTTTTGAGGACGTGTACCAGTGGGCCGGCGAGACGCGGGCCGACCGGGGATTTCAGGGTAACAAGGCCACCTACGTTACCGGCTTCAAGGAAACTATGACCTATGCCCCGCATAAGGAGATTGAGCAGCGGCTAGGGGCCATCGGGGAGCAACTGGGTAAGGAGAACGGCTTGAAGGGCTTGGACCAGGACAAGTTCACCGAGCGGGCTGCCTACTACATGGACCAGTACAACCACACGCATGCTTTCCGCGAGGGCAACGGCCGCACCCTGCAGGCAATGGTTACCCAGTTGGGCAAGGAAGCCGGCTACCAGGTGGACTTTGGGAAAATATCGCCCGAAGTGCTGAACCGTAGCCGCGACGAGGCGATGGTACGGCTGTACCCCCCCGCCGAGGCTGATAAGAACCTCAAGCCACTCCGGGAAATGTTGCAGCAGATAACGACGCCGGCACCGGGAGCCGCGGCCGAGAAGCTGCGCGACCCCAGCCTGGCCGCCGCGACCCCGGAACTGTCGTCGGCAATGAAGGCAATGGATGCCCGGCGGGAACTGGAGGTGACGGGCTACCGGGCGGCAAACGTCATTGCCAATATGCCCGGCCCCGGCAATTATGACCAGGGCGTAAAGCTGGCCCAGCGGGTTTCAGCGGTTACCCATGACCCCGTGGCCATTAAAGGTCCCGGCATTATTGAAATGCAGCTGGCCGCTGACAAGATTCTGAAGCATCCCGGCATGAAGGACATGACGTTGGACTTGGAAGACGCCAGGCGGCTACGTGCTTCGTCGGTGCAGGTGGCGCAGCTAGCCGAGGGCAAGCAACTGGTGAGCCCCCAGCGGCAGCCGCAAGCCGCCGCGCCGGCCGCCGCTGAGCGCACGGCCAACCCGGCTGCCATTGTGCCCAAAACCCACGAGGAGGCCCAGCCGCTCTTTATTAAGGCGGCTCGCGAGGTGGCCAGGGGTCTAGAAGAAAACGGCAAGGGACTCGATGCCGCCCGCCTGCGGGAGGTAGCCAAGTTTGTGGAGCGCAGCCCAGCAATTGCGGGCATGAACCAGGAAAACACCCATAAGGCCATGCAGGCCGCCAGCAGCATTCCGAGCCTGAGCAGCAACAAGTACACCGACGAGCTGCGTAATTCAGTCAGTGTGCTGGAAAAACCACCTAAAACGATTGAGCGTGGTGGCCCCGGCGCCGGCCGCGAGAGTGGCGGAATTGAGCGCTAATTCAACTTGAAGCCCCGACTATGGAAGACGACGAGCTACACTTTATGCAGGATATGCTAGCTGGCACCGAGCTACTAATGTGCAGTGCTTGCGGCGAGGAAACGCTCCATGCCCACGAGGAGGTACTGGACGTGTCGCCCGTCGCCACGGAGTTGAAAATGCAGTGTACTTGCTGCCAGACCACCCGCACATGGACGGACTGGACGCCGCCCCACCAACGAATCCAATTGAACTGAAACCGGCCCCGTTGCTAGCAGCGGGGCTGGTTTCCTGCACTACTTTTTGACAACTATTTAGGGCCTGACCAGCGAAATAGCTTCCGGGTCCGGGTTTCCGCCCCCAGCCGCTATCCGTTCCTTCAGGCCCGCAATCCACCGCCCGGCCCCGTGGTTGTCCTTCGGGTTAATCAGCACCAGGAACTCGAATAGGGCCAGCGCTTCGGCCCACTTCTTCGCTTTTTGCAACTCCATGCCCATGGCGTAGTAGGCCGTGAGCACGAAGCCGTTACCCGTGGATTCGTAGAGCAGCACATCCCGACCTTCCTCGAAGGCTTTGGGAAACAAGACCCGGGCCTGCATAAACGCCTGCATTTGGTATGTGAGGCCCAGGCCAGGCGTCCGGTTGTTGAGCAGCATTCCCAGGTGCGAAACGGCATCCAGGTGCAACTCCCCGCAGGCGGCCATGATGCGCCGGTAGATTTGCTCCGCTTCCAGGGGCGCGGCCGTGTGCAAAGCTTTGCCCTGCTGAAACAGCGCCTCGTGCTGTAGCACTATGGCCGGATACACCACGCGCCAGTGGCGCGGCTGGTACTCTATCATGCGAAGCTGGTCCATGCGCGGGGCCGATAGGAGGGGGGAACTCAAAAATACAGAGAAGCGGAACACCGCTCCCTTAGCGGGAAATTGTGTTCCAACTTCAACGGCCCGTAAATAGGCCAAGACTATGCTTAGCGTATAAATCCGCCCGATTGAAAGATGGGTTGATGCCCCAGTTGAGCTACTAACCCTATACCTCCGCGTCGAAGGCGGCCAGCTCCTGTTGAAAGCGGCCCAGACGGCCCTTTGTCTTCAGGAAGAGCATGTAGCGCGTCTTGCCCCGTATCGGCCCGACATCGAAACCCAGTAGCCTGGCCTGATAGCCGAAAATGCCCAGCAGGCTCTGAATCAACTTGGGCTCCTGCTTAACAAGGGGGCCATAGTACACCTGGTGCAATTGTTCGGTGGCGATGGCCAATTTCAGGTCCGTGCAGCGCTCCAGTAGCTCCGGTAGGGCCGTCGGCTCGTAGGAGCGCAGATACCCCCGCACCAAGCGTAGCGCGTCCTCATACGTTACGGCAAACGAGGCGTCGAACGAGGGGAAATCGGCTTCAAATCGTTCGGCGGAATCATCATCAAACGTCATACAGTCCGGGGCAGTAGTAAAATGATGGCAAAGGTAGCAGGGGAAATGAAGCTTGTTTTGCCGGTGGCTACGGCTCCAGCCACATGATTTCCTGATCCCAGCCGGCCGGGAACCCCATGTGCTGCCGGTGCAGGCCCGGAGTAATGAGGTTGTATTCGCGCAGCAGCGCCACCACGCGCCGCCCAAAGCTGGACGTCTGGCTGACCTGCACCATCAGGAAGTTGAAGATGGAGAGGGTGTAATAGATTTTGGAGTTGATGGCCGTGACGTTAGGCTCGGTGAGCCAGTAGCCGGCGTGGCCCCGCTGGTTGGAGAGCATCGGCTTCATGGAGATGTCCCACAGGCGGTCGTGATGCGCGCACTTGTTGCGAACCACGTTGATGCTTTGCATCCAGGAGTCGAAGACCCGTAACGCTAGGTTGAAGTGGTTGGCAATGGCCAGCTTGGGCGTGGTATCCACGAATTGGGTGAACACGTTGTAGAGCGTCCCAAAGGAGAGCAGCTCCAGCACCATCCAGGCGGGCGGGTTGCGGGGTTGGTCGTAGAAGCGGTAGTAGTCGGCGATAAAGGTTTTGCTTTTGGCCCGGTCCAGTTCACCCCGAATGGTGGAGAGGAGTTTAGAGGAGGCCGCCTGCTCGGCCGGGGTACTGCGCTTAAAGAAGCGGGCTTGCTCGTACCAGTTGTTGTCGCCGGTGTAGCGGGTGATGTGGTAGATAATCTGGGTGCGAAACGATATTTCCAGCCGCTCAATG
>NZ_FNOV01000036.1 GCF_900107135.1 Hymenobacter psychrophilus | reverse complement strand
GCCGTGCAGTACGCCCAGGGGGCCGATTTGCCCGATTTGCGCCAGTTTGGGCAGGAAGTGCGTGAGGAAACGCGCCAGGCGCTCGTGACCACGCTAGAGCAGACCCTAGCCAAACCCGTGAAGGACGGGGCCGACTTCCAGGGCAAGCTGAAGGCGGCTGGCTATCGGGTCGAGCGCGACGAGCAGACCAAAGGCACGGTACTGGTGCATGAGCAAACGGGGGCCAGGTTCAAAACGGCGGAGGTGCAGCCCAACGGTCAGGCCATAGGCCCGCAGTTCACGGCCGCCGTCGAGCGAACCGCACAGCAGGCCAAGAGCCAGACCAGGAGCCGAGGCCAGGGAATAGGCTAACCCATCCCTAAAAACTCAACCAGTAGGGCGGAATAGTTCGTCTTATTGACCACCGAAAAAAACGCACTCAAAAAGACGCTTTTTTCACCGGATATAAGAACCTAAGAAGCAAACCCTCATAACGTATTGATAATCAGTAGGGGCTTGTTAGCTACTAGCTAACGAGATGTTAGCTAGTAGCTATTTTTTGGTTAGCTAATTGAGTACAAAAAAGGTGAAATTTCGTTAGCCTTTACGGTTTGTTAAGCTAACAAAGTGTTATCTTTGGGATAACGAAAAGTTAGCCTTTTTTTGATTTTTTGCTAACCAAATCCAACTACCATGAAGTACAAATCGCTAACAAAACAAGCGGAATTTGAAGAAAACCCGTTCGTTGAAAGGGCTATTGAGGACATTAAAATTGTTCAGAAGACCCAGCTTATCCGTCCCCAGAGCAATAAGGAAATCCAATTAATCGTGGATTCTGGTACTGGCGAGGTATCGGGCCATAGTGCTTTTATGCGCTATGTAGAGGTGGATGAAGCCCAGTTCGCAAAGGTGTATTTAAGTCAATTTGCCGCCTTTTGGGAGCTTACTAAGCCTGCTATTAGGGTGTTTGGCTACATCCTTACCAGGCTGAAAATCAAGGAAGACTACTTCTATTTTGATATGGAAGACTGTATGGTGTATACCCAATACACCCACCGGAATAACGTACTAACTGGTCTGGCTTGCTTGGTCGAATGTGGCATAATTGCCCGTAGTACAAGGAGTTATAAATACTTCATAAACCCCTTGGTTGTCTTTAATGGCAACCGGGTAACTTTTGCCAAGACATATATCAAGAAGAAAAAGGAGGTGAACGAGGCTCAACTAGACCTATTCATAGAGGTAGCGAAGCCAGCAGTACAAAAGCCTAAAAAGATGGTTTCTGCCGATAAGACGCAAGAAATCATTGAGGATAAACGCAAGCGATTAGCAGCTAACAACCCCAAATCCATATGAAAACCACTTACTTCGGATTCTATTTTGATGTGCTCGAACTTGATTTTAGCCTACATATGGAGCAGATGGTAGTACAGGCTGAAAACGACCATAAAACAGCCCTGCTCCGAGCTGCTGGCTTTATCGGAGAGGACTATGACGGTACCGGGCCAAAGCCTAATACCATACGTAATTTCATTGAGGATAAAGAGGCATTTGACCGCCTATTTGCTATTTTAGAACCAGACGTTTTAACTACTTTTAATTTGTACTCTCTCCGGTTTTATGCGGATTGTCCAGACGGGCAGCAGAACAAGTTATTTACCTATTCAGTGCACCAAGGAGGACACGCGGCCGACCTATTGCGGCGATTTTGTGCCCAGGGGTTCAAAGTCCGGGCGGCATTCATGGTTGTAGCGGGTAGCGGGGAGAAGGGCCAGCAATTAGCACCGGCCATACTGGAGCATTTAGCTTGGAGCGGGCCAGAGCAGGAAGCGAAGGTGCGGGCTGAGCTGCTGACCAAGTATCCCGCCCAGGTAGCGAAGTAGCAAGCCAGGACTGGGGGGGGGATAATAAGATGAACTACTCCGCCCAGACGGGGAATTTTTAGGGTGATGATTTGGGCCGGTCGAGGGGGCAGTGGGGAACAAAAGGGAAAGAGAGGCGTAGGGGGGAGCAGCACGAAAGCCCAGACCATGCAAATGGTGTAACACACTATACCAAATTCAGGGGCCAAGCTACGCAAGGCCCCTGAATTTGGTGTGTGCCCCTTTGGGGGCCGTGCAGCTCGTGACTATCTTTCTTTCCCTTTTGTTCCCCACTGCCCCCCGTCTATGCCTTACGCCATCATCCGCATCGCCAAGATTACGAGCCAAGTACACGCCCACAACGCGACGACCCACAATTACCGCCAGCACGAGGTGAGCAACGCCGACCCGGCCCCGCAGCACCCCAACCGGGAATACCTCAACCACGAGAAAACAGACTACTGGACGTTAGCCGAGGCCCGCATTGCGCAGGAGGTAACGCGCAAGGTTCGGCCCGACCAGGTGCGGGCGGTGGAGGTCATCATGACGGGCAGCCCGGAGGGGTTTGTTCGTGGGCAGGACGGGCGAGCTGCTGACTACTCTAAGAGTAAATGGGCGCAGGACAATTTGAACTTTTTAAAGGAGAAGTACGGGGAGAAAAACGTGGTTTCGTTCACGCTGCACCAGGACGAAAAGACCCCGCACGTTCACGCCGTTATCGTGCCCATTACTCCCGATGGGCGGCTGAGCGCGAAGGACGTGTTCAACCGCGAGGGCTTGCGCCAGCTCCAAACCGACTATGCCCAGGCAATGGCCCCACACGGGTTTGAGCGCGGCATCGAGCACAGCCAGGCCGAGCACCAGCCCATGCGCCGGCAGTACACCCAGGAGGCCAAGACCGCGCAGCAAGTGGCGGAACTGGCCAAGCCCACGCCGGCAGCGGAGCCGTTCAAATTGGCCGAGGTGCCTCTTTTGGGCCGCGACCAGTGGAAGGCCGAGCAGGAGGCGCGCATTGCGGCCGAAATAGGGTATCAGGTAGGCCAGGAGCGTGAACGGGCCAGGAAGCTAGCAGAATTGGCCCAGGAGAACAGCGCAGCGGCCGAACGGGTGAAGACATTGCAAAAGCAATTGAGCACGTCAGAGGGGCTAAAACAGGGCCATTTTAACACCTTGCAGACGAAGGGCCAGGAGGAGGTGATTCTATCCC
>NZ_FNOV01000038.1 GCF_900107135.1 Hymenobacter psychrophilus | reverse complement strand
CGGGAAACAAAGGTAGAGGTTAGATTGAATATCCAACCGGCAGCACCGGAAAGGGCCTTTATAGGTTGGCCACTTTCCGGGGGGTAACCTCTCCGGCTACACCATCAGGGTACATCTGCCGAACTACGAAGCCTTCGATAGGAGCGGGGCGCTTGAACGCCTCCTGCTTCTTTTCTTCCTGCTTCGGCTGTTCGGGCTGCGTCTCCTGCTTCGGTGCGTCCGTTGCTGCAATAGTGAGGCTACCCAACGACTTTCCCACCAACTCCTGTAAGCGGGCTTGGTAGTAGGCTTCGCGCGCGGCGCTGGCATCGCGTTCGGCCTGCAAGTCTTTGCGGGCCGCTTCTAAGTCGGCTTCCATCCGGCTGATGTACTTGGCCACGAAGTCTACTTGGCCAGGCTCGGTTTGCAGCGGGGCGGGGCGGGAGAGGCTAACCGATGCCGCCGGGGCTGCTGCCTGGGAGAGAGCGGGAGTGAGGGCGCGGCCTATTGGGTCGCCTTGACCCGTCAGGATATACCCTAGGCTAACGCCCGGGAACGCCTCTACTATCTTCTGCAGCGAATCGAAGGAGGGCTTGCCCTTGTCGCGTTCCATGTTGGATAAGGACTGCTGAGACATGCCCAGCTCCTCGGCAAAGTCGTTTTGCCGGTCCTGATACCCCAGCAGCTCGCGAATATGCCGCAGCCGCTTGCCAGGTGTGGTTTCCATTTTCTTGTTGTTTAGTTGAAAACTTATTTACAAAAGTCATTGTTTATACAACAACTACTGATTAGCTTTGAGGTATGCAAACAACGGATAAACCGCCGTAGGCGTTGCAATTATACAACGTCTGTTGAAATAAACAACATTAAACCCCGAAAAACATGGCACAAGGAGCCGCCCCACACCCCGATAAGGCCCGCTTCACCGAAGCAATGGGAAGCCTGGGCAAGCTGCCGAGATACTACGGCAAGGTCGTAGAGGCCCAATTCCCCGACGTAGACATCAAGAAACTGCACCAAGCCGTTGCCGGTCGCACCGTGTACTGGGAGGGGTTCTATGCCCTTAAAGCTGTTGTACGCCCACAACTGGCCACGGCATGAGCTGCCGATGTGGTTGCCCGAAACTCGAAAACCGGGACTTAGGACTCTGCGCCACTTGTAACCGAATCCGTCGGGCCGGGGAAGCTACGGCCGTAGTAAAGGAGCGTAAGCCGCTGGCCCAGGTGTCGGCCGTTCGCTCTGCTGGCCTCAAGAACAGGCAGGTGGCCTACAAGGAAGTGAAGGCCGAACAGAAGAGGTGTGTCGCCTGTGGCACCCGCCAGCGCCTTACACCTTCCCATGTGCTGACGCAAAAGAAGTTCCCCGCCCACGCTGCCAATCCTCAGAACATCGTGGTACTGTGCGTTAACTGCCACGACCTCTGGGAAAACAGCAAGGCCGTGTTTCGGGAACTGTGCCCCGAAGTCTGGGAGATTAAGATGCAAATCATGCAGGCGCTGGAGCCTGCTTACTACCAACAGTTTAAAGCCAAACACGCATTATGAACAGAAAGAAGCCTACGGCCCCGCTTGCAAATGGCTGCGCACCATGCTGTACTACAACCTGCCTCGCTGTTTGCCACGGCCCTAAGCTCCGTGAAATGAGCGCCCAGCAAATAGAAGCGTTTTACGGCCGGGATAACAATGGCACTCCGGAAGCCCTCACACTAACCTTTAAGCGCCCTTATGAAGCCTCCAAAGTTTCACCCCGGCCAAGCCGTGGTATGCATTAAGGCCAACTGGCCTTTGCTTCACGATGACGGGCACACTCCCATGCCGCTGGCCTTCCCACAGCGGGGCGGCATCTACCATGTAGATGGAGTGTTTACTGGCAGTGCCGACCACATACGGCATATGTGGTTCGTGACGCTGATAGAGACAGGAGGCACTGGCAACGCTTTCTGGGAAGAGAATTTTGCCTTGGCTGAAGAACTCCCAGCCGAGGCCCTGGCTGAACTACTAGAAGAATCATTCACCCCAACTGTAGCTGTATGAACCTCTCCCTCTTCAAAAACGAATTGCTGCCAGTCTACACCACCGACCTAGGCAACAAAGTAGTACGAGCCCGCGAGCTGCATGCCTTCCTCGGTGTGAAGGAACGCTTCAACGGATGGTTCGCCCGCAAGGTGTCCGACCACCAACTGACTGACAATAAGGACTACTGCAATTTTACCGAAGAAACGGTAAATAAGAAACGGGGTCGGAAAGCGCTCGACTATGTACTGAGGCTAGAAGTAGCCAAGAAGGTAGCGCTGGGCACCAACAACGCCCAGGGAGACAAGGTGAAGGATTACTTCATTGCCTGCGAGCAAATAGCGTTGGGAGTAAGCTGGAGCCCGGCCCCGGCAATCGACGCCCACACCCAGCCCGCGTTGCAACGGCAGAACAGCAAGGACGTGAACCGCTTTCAGGTCGGCATCGGTGGTGGGGAGGCGGCCCGCGAATACAACTCGACTAGCTGCAAACTCCATTCCGGCTACTACCCGCGCGAGCTGAAGGACCATGCGAAAAAGATGGGCCTGCCCTCCAAGCTGCGTACGTCGGGCAAGGAGGTGCTGCGCCACGTTCAGCCGGAAACAGCCTGTGCTATGTCGTTTACCGACGATCTGGTGAAGCGCGGGATGCCGCTGGAGCAAGCCGCAAATGTGAGCACGTTGCACGCTAAGCCGCTTTTTCAGGCGCTGTTATCGGTGGGCGTACAACCGTTGGAGCTTGGGCGCTAATCTTTTTGTCTATACAAACAACAACTTTTGTAGTAAGAGTATTGTATACATCAAAAGTTGTTGTATAATTGTACATCGAAAGCAACACC
>NZ_FNOV01000041.1 GCF_900107135.1 Hymenobacter psychrophilus | reverse complement strand
GTCCATTCCTGAGCAACCCGATTCTACTGCCCACCGCCCCCGTAAGGGAGGCCGCCGGCCCGGTCCGGTAGCGGAAAAACAGCGCCACGTGGTGAGCGTCCGGCTGACGGATGCGGAGCGCGAACGACTCACCCAGGAGGCCGAGCGGTACCAGCTCAGCCAGGGCGAAGTGTTGCGGTCGGTGTGGCTCCAACAGGACACGGCCGCGAGGCTCCAGGCCCCGCCCACGCCGGAGCAGGCCCGGCAGCTAGCGCAGCTGGCTGGCATGGCGGCGAACCTAAACCAGCTCACCAAGCTGGCCCACTTAGGCCAGGACCAGCGCACGGGAGCGACGACGGTACTCGGGCAGATGCACCACTTGTTGAAGCGCCTAGCAGGCGAGGGGTCATGATTGGCAAGGTGAAGGTGAACCAGTCGTTCGGGGCGATGTGCCGCTACGTGCTCCAGGAGAAAACGCCCGACAAGCAGGCCGAGGTACTGGCCGCGCACGGCGTACGCACCGATAGCGCCGCGCACATGGCCGCAGACTTTGACGCGGTGCGGGCCATGCGCCCAGGGCTAGGCAAGGCCGTGCTGCACGTGGCGCTGGCTTTTCCGGTCGAGGAAAAGGAGAAGCTGACCAACGAGGTAATGGGGCGCATTGCCCAGGACTACCTAAAAGGGCTGAAAATAGACCCGGAGAACACGCAATGGGCCGTGGTGCGGCACCAAGACAAGACCCACCCGCACATGCACCTGGTGGTAAACCGGGTGGATTTGGACGGGCAGACGGTGAGCGACCAGTTTATCGGCTCGCGCAGCGTGGACGTGTGCAAGGGTATCGAGCAGGAATACGGGCTAATCGTGGCCGACCAGGTAGGCCGCCAGCAGGCCCGCGAAATCGGGCCGACCCCGAAGCAGCAGCGGGCGGTGAGCCCGCAGGCCCAGCAGTCGGCCGACTGGAGCCGCGCCCGGCAGGAGATTGGCCGCGCCCTGAGCTACACGGCGGGCCAGGCGGGCAGCTTTGACGAGTTGCGGGAGGCACTCCGTCCCCGAGGCATCGAGCTGGAGCTGACGCGGCGTAAGGACGGGAGCCCGGCCGGGGTGGTGTTCGCCCAGGACGGGCACCGGGTAAAAGGCAGCCAGGTGGGCCGCGAGTACAGCGCCGGCAATCTGGAAACGGGCTTTGCCAAGGTTCGGGAGCTAGGCCAGGCCCGCGACCCGGCCCAGGGGTGGCAGCAGGCGGGGCAGGACTACGCGCTAGCCAAGTTGGCAGCTGAGTACAGCCAGGCCAAAGAACGGCAGGCCCAGCAGCAGCCAAGTAAGCAGCAGTCCCGCGGCTTTGAGATGGGGGATTAACCTTTCAGCAAGAACTTATGCAAGAGCTACTTGAAGATATCAACGCGCTACGGCGGGGCATTGAGGCGCTGGATAAGCGCAGCCGAGAGCAGGGCCAGCCAGTAAACCGGGCCGAGCTGGACGAAGTGCTGGCCAGGGTGAAGCAGGAAACCCGGTTTACCATCGACTACCAGGGGATAGCCGAGGCGATACAGCCGCACCTAACCACGCCCGCCAAGCTCGAAAAAACGCTCACCACGGGCACGGCGCAGCTGCAAGCGGTGATGGCGCAGATTCCGCGTAGTGTGCCCGTAGTAGGCGAGGTTTGGGGCTTTACCAGTGTGCGGCTGGCCTTGGGGATGCTGGTGTTTGTCTTGGGGCTGATATGCCTAACGACTTACCAATGGAAGGAGCGCGGGCTAGCTGAGGCGCGGGCGGCAGGAATAGAGCAGCAGCAGGCCCAGCAGAAAGCGAACTTGAATTGGTTGTCGAAGGGGTATTTGGACCTGAAACGGGACAACCCCAAGGCGGCGCAGAAGTACTTTCCGCAGTAGGGACTTTGGATGACCCAGCGCGGAAAAATACTACGTTCAGACGTCGGGGGCAGTGGGGCAAAAACCTGCCCCGCCTATTGCTCTTGGCTGAAATTTAGCCTGACGTTCATGGTTTTTTGCTCGTCCACAAGCTGCTAAGCTGTTGTTCGGCTCTGTCGTAGAGGCGCTGCAGGATTTTGTGTTTGCGCAGCAATGCTGAGTACCGCCGTTGTGCGGCCACGGCCAGGCCGGTGGTCGTCAGTAAGAGCAGGCACAGGATTAAGTTAAGCCACGTCATACGGTAGTCGATATGCGGACTGTCCTAAATAGATGAAGGAGAACAGTCCAAGGGGGCCGTTCTCCTTCTACCGTTGCAGGGCAGATAACCACCGCGCCTCAGATACTCAAAGATAGGTTTTTTGGGGAAAGTGGCGCAACTTTTTCAGGTAGCCAAATGTAGACGGGCCAGTTGCTACTACTTCG
>NZ_FNOV01000018.1 GCF_900107135.1 Hymenobacter psychrophilus | reverse complement strand
TCCTTTCAGCCTTCCTGCTAGTGTGCGCCGCCTTTTCGGGCGACTTTGCTAGCGAGGGTGAAAGCGCTTCCGGTTGAAGCGGGGTGCAAAGGTAGTAAAACCTTTCCGACTTCTGCAACCCAGCAGGGCAACTTTTTTTCAAGGGGCTTTTCCGGAGGAGCGGCCGTCCCGACCGCGTTCCGGTTGGGGATGCAAAAGTGGGGCATCGGGCCGGATTACGCAAACCCAGCGGGTAAAATAGACGTTCAAGGCTCGCTTCAGCCCACAGAATCAGGCACTTTCTTTTTGCGGCCGACTCATCGAATGGCTTCCGATTGGCTGGATCCGGCTGGCGGGTAGGCCATGGGGCGGGGGCGGGTGGCTTCGTAGCGGCGGATTTGCTGGCCCAGTTCGGCTAGAAAAGGGAGGCCTACGGTGTCGTATTCATAGGTGCCGTCGTTGATGACGCCGTTTTTGTTGACGTAGAGCACAGCGCTGAGCATGAATTCCGACTGATTGGTGGAGTCGGTGAAGTAGGCGACGTCGGATAGGTAGCCGTGCGACATGCCTACTATATTATAGATGCGCAGCCCGGGCTCGGCAGCTAGGGCAGGTTTGCGGCCGTAGTGCAGGTACTTTTTGTAGGCGTCGAAGTAGCGGGTGGGCTGGTAGAGGGAGTAACCCGAGCCGTGGGGCGTGTGGTGCAGATAATAGCGCAGGAAGCTGTAATCGTCGGGGGTGAGCTGGAAACGCTGGCTGGCGGGCACAGCTTCGGGGAAGAGTAGTGCCCGGAGCATGTTGGTTATGGCTGGCAGCGGCAGGTAGTTGGCCGTGGTGAAATCGTAGGGGCCGGGCACGATGCGGCCGCCGGCCTGGTGGGCGCGGCCTTTGCTGATGCGGCCCAATGGGGAATCGAACGGGCGGGGGTTGACGGCAGCGGGTTGCTGGTAGCTAACCTGGCCGGTGGACGGGTCGCGGAACTCTATGGGATTGGTGTAGCGGTTGGCAGCGGTGTCGCAGGGAGCAAAGCGGCGCACGATGCGGGTTTCGGGGTAGCCTAACTCGGCTAACCGCTCGTTGAGCGGGCGCTGACCCAGAAATTCGTAGAGACGATTATAAGCCAGGTTGTCGCTGACGAGCAGCATGCGCTTGGCGTAGTTGCCGACGGTATTGACGCGGTCGGAATCGGCGGTGGCAATGTAGGGCACGGGCGTCTGGCAGCGAAACGCAGTGCCGGTGCTCATGGGCGAGCGGCGGGTAAGGCCGGGCTGGTGCAGGCGGTTCAGCTTTTCGAGGGCCAAGGCCACGGTGGGCAGCTTCACGAGGCTGGCCGGATTGAAGTACTGGCCAGCATCGAGCCGGTAGGTGTGCTCGACGAAAGTGGGCCGTTGCTGGGCGTCGCGGTTGATCTGGGTGTAAATAATCTGCAGCTCGTATTCCTGGGCGCGCTCCACCACGGGCAGCAGGCGGGCATCGGCGCGCAGCAGGCTATCGAGCAGGGGGCTGTCGGCGGGGCGGGCTGGGACGAGGTGGTTTGGCACGGCAGCCGGGCCGGAAGAAGCCAGCAGGGTGCTAAGGAATCCGCAGGCAAGCAGGGCAAGAGGGCGCATCATATACTTAAAGGTCGGCAAAAACTGTTCCCCCTCTCCTATCAAACTACTCCGCCGCAATACCCAAAGCACGTCCGCTACTTTCTTCGATTTGGCGCACCTATATATAAGGTAGGACTCTGCTGCTTTGGCAACGGCAGAAATACACAACCCAGAAAGTCGGACAACTTCCTTTCAACTAACACTATACAAGGAAACGCCGGACCCCTGCTGGAACCCGGCGCTAGTGTTTCTATGCTGCTACTTCCCTCCTACTCGGCTACGGGGCGGGCGCGGCGGGCGAGCAATAGGTTGGAGTCGTTTTCGCGCCAGTTGTAGCCGGTACCGAAGGGCAGCGGACGGGGCGGATTCGCTTTGTCGGTGTAGGCAGCCGTCATTTCGGGCTGGTATTGCTTGGCGAACAGGTTGATGGGGCGCTTGTAGGTACCGTAATAGGTCAGCTGCCAATCGGCAGGCTGGAAGTACTTCATGGCAATACCCGAATCGTCCTGCAGCACATAGTTGCTGCGCTCCAGCACCAAGTTGCGCACTTTACTGAAATAGGTTTTGTGCATTAAATAGGTGGCCGACTTCACATAGGTGGTCAGCGGCCCCAGGGTGCGCACGTACTTGAGAGCCGCCTCCTGGGTCTGGCCCAGCTTCCAGTCGCTGATATCGGCCGAGAAGTACTGCACCGTTTTGGGTTGGCCGCTGGCCGAGCGCAGTTTCAGCTCGATGCCGGGCACGGTTTTCGGGCCGGGCTTGCGGATAAGGGCCGAATCGGCCTCGGCGAGCTGGCCATCGGGCAGCAGCTGCACGTAGCGCACGGCTTCTACCTGGTGCTGGGTGCGGGCGGCGAAAAGGAGCATCAGCGGCAGCGCGCCATCCAACTCTACCGACTTCAGGTTAACGGCCATCGAGTTGGTGCGGAAGAAACTGAAGTTCAGCACCGACCACAACGACTCCTTGAGGGCCGGGAACAGCTTGCTGTTTTCGAGGTTGGCGCGGGCGGGCACGGTGCCCACGGGTTCGAGGCCCAGCAGCACGTAGGTCTGGCTGCCGGGAAACATGGTGGTCACATTCAGAAGGTCGGGGCCGCTGAAGGGGTAGAAAATGGTGGGGCTGGCTGCCCGGACCGAATCCAGCTCGGTGGCGGCCCAAGCCTCGATTTTGGCCGTGCGCGAGGCATGATATTTCTCCCAGCTTTTGTTGGCATCGGTAGCATAGGCCTGCCAGGCGGGCTGGGCTGCCAGCTTCTGCAGGTCGCTACCGCGGCTCACGGGCAGGCCGGCCAGGTAGGCGGCCACGTTGTGGATGGCCGCGGTATCGGGCACGGCGGGCTGGGCCGGCGCCACAGCTACGGCCGTATCGGCGGCGGTTGGGGCGGTGGCGGGCTGCTCGGTTTTGGTGGTCGAAGGCTCGTTGCAAGCAGCCAAAAGCACTAACAGGGCTGGCAGCAGGCGTTGCGGAATAGGAAAACGCATATAGGGGTATTAAGAAGTTGCTAATCTTTCCGCAGCCGACTTAGGCCATACACCAGCAGGCCGGCGACCAGCGTGGCGAGGCCGTAAAGGGTTTCAGTGGGTTTGTCGCGGGCAATGTACCAAAGCGTCCAGCCGTTAAGCAGCAGAAACAGCAGCGGCGTGAATGGGTAGCCCCAGGCGCGATAGGGCCGCACCAGCTCCGGCTGCCGCACACGCAGCACAAACAGGCCCAGCACCGTCAGGAAGGTAAACAGCGTCAGAATGAAGCCCGCATACACTACCACCTGGGCAAATGATGACTCCAGAACAAACAGCAGCGTGAGGGCCAGCTGAAACAGCAGCGCCCGCACCGGCACGCCCGCCGCGCTGCGTTTGGCCAGAAACCGCAGCGCCGGTAAATCTTCGCCCATCACCTGCACAATGCGCGGACCGGCAAATATCATGGAGCTGATAGTGGATACGAGCAAAGCCGCAATCAGCCCACCCATGAGCCGGCCGCCGGCAGGCCCGAACAGGCTGGTGGCTGCCACAAAGCCTACTTCCACCTGGCCCTTAAGCGCACTAATGGGAGTCGAATACAGGAAAACAAAATTCAGCGCCACGTACAGTAACAGCACGAGGGCAGTACCCAGCAGCAGAATTCGGGGCAGGTTGCGCTGGGGCCGGTCGATTTCGCCCGTTAGGTACACGGCTGCGTTCCAGCCCGAGTAGGCATACGACACGAAAATGAGCGAAACGGCAAAGGCCGGGCTCAGCAGCAACTGCCAGTCGGCCGGGCCCTGGGGTACGAAGGCCAGCGGCTGGGGCGTGGCCACTAGTAGTCCCATACCAATAAAGCCGACCAGCACCACCACCTTAATGGCCGTAACCGCCACCTGCAAACGGCTACCGGCCCGGCTGCTGATGCCGTGCACCAGCGTGAGTAGCAGCACCACACTCACGGCCAGCAACTTGGGCGGCAGACCGGGCCATACGCTGCTGGCATATTGCTCCAGGGCCAGCGCAGCGGCGGCCGTTGGGGCCGCAAAGCCCACAGTAGCCGACACCCAGCCCGACAGAAACCCCAATGCCGGGTGGTAAATCTTCGACAGATAATGGTACTCGCCGCCCGAGCGGGGCAGGGCCGCCGCCAGCTCGCCATAGCTTAGGGCACCGCATAAGGCAATTACGCCGCCTATTATCCATAACATCAGCAGTGCAAAACCGCTCTGGATATCGAGCACCTGGAACCCAAGGCTGGTAAAAACACCGGTACCCACCATATTGGCCACCACAATGGAAACTCCCGTCAGGACACTGATTTTGTAGGCGGGGGCAGTCGGTTGGCTCATGAGGGGGCGGTTGGCAGGCCAAAGATGCGGAATTCAAGCTGAGCCAGCCCAACCAGCCCCAGCAAGCCGGGCCAACCGGCGGCGTGGCTTTACGCTGTTTCCTGAGCATCTTTAGTTTTTGTTGCTATCCAGCCAGTCTATCCAGCACCACTTCCGGTTTTACGCCCTATGCCTTCTCTTATCAACTATGCGCCCCCCGCCATGCACGCGCTGCTGGCCGGCTTACTACTCGTCCTGCCCGCCTGCCAAGCCGGCAAACCGGGGATTGATGCAACTAACCGCGCCTCCGCAACGAGCGAGTACCGTCCCGACCCGGCCGCCGCCCGGCGGCACTTTGCCCTCCCTCCCACCCAGGTCATGGTGTTCGGCCTCGAACATCTCGATGGAGTGGCCCCCGGTTTTCAGGTGGCGTGGCTGGAACCGGTTTTGTGCCGCTTGCGGGCCTATAGGCCTGCTATTATCCTGACCGAAGCCATGTCCGGCGAGCAGGTGATGGGGCTCGATGCCTACGCCGCCTACCATGGCAATGCGGGCCGATACGCCGGCCCAACCCTGGAAATGGCGAAAGCCGCCCAGGCCGACCTTAAACTTACGGCGGCCCAGGCGCTGGTGCGGGCCAATGCCCTTAGCGAGCAGGCAAACCTATCCTCCACGCAACGCCGGCAACTGGCCAACTTGTTTGTTGCGGCGGCAGAGCCTTTTTCCGCCACCGTTCAATGGCTGCGCCTGGCCAAGGCAGAACGCATTGCTGCCGACGGCATCTCGCCAAAACTGGTAAAAATGCTGAACGGCTTTGCTGGTATACGAAGCGAGCTGGCCTGGATGGGTGTTCGGTTGGCAGTTGACTTAGGTCTGGAGCGGATTTATGGCGCCGGAGACCATCTGAGTGACGTGGCTCTGCCAGCCGATTCCATCTGGAATGCCGCCCTTGCCGCCGAGCCCGGTATGAGGAACTTGTTTGCTCATAGAACCCCCGCCTTCCAGGCAATCCCCGAGGACACCATGAAGCTGCGGACGGCGGCCCAGATTATGCCGGTGATGAAGTGGCGGAACTCGTCGCGCTTTGCGGAACTGGATGCCGACGCCCAATGGCTGGCTATGCTCCGCAGTGAGAAGATGGGCCGCGCGGGCCGACAGCGCATGGCCGCCTGGGAAGCGCAGAACCTGCGGATGGCCGTAGCCATCCGCGAAGCAACCGCCCCGATTGCCGGTGGCCGGGCGCTCCTTATTGTTGGCGCGGCGCATAAATCGTTTATTGAAGCTTACCTGCGCACTTTCACCGATATAGAAGTGGTTTCTGTTCCAGCAATGCTCGATGCCAAACCGGCAGGCTGCAACGAATAGCAGAGGAGACCAGAGCAACAGTCAGTTGACCCAGAAAGGCCCCGCAATCTGAGTTGCGGGGCCTTTCTGGGTCAACTGACTGTTGGAGAAATGGCCGTATAGAACGTCAGTTGACAGCTATCAGCTTAAAGCTATCAGCTAAACGGAAGCCACTTTAGGGCGCTTGTAAAGCGGCACGGTGCTGCACGGCTCGCCATACATAATGCTGCTGGCTACGGATAGCAGCTTCTGCATGATGGCCACGTAGGCGTAGGTGGGCACGGGCTTTTCGCCGCAGCCTTTGATAACCAGCTTGGCGTCGCGGTACTGCTCGGCGTCGATGGCGGCAATGGCTTCGTGGAACAGGTCCTGCTCCAGCGCGTCCAGGTTGCCGAATACGTAGCGGTGCGCGTGGCCCTGAAGCTTGCCGGCCAGTACCATATAGGCCCAGGTAGGCACAATGGCATCGGCCGAGCAGATGATGGCAACGTTCTGGCCGTCGTACTGGCTCCAGTCGTGGTCTTTCACAAAAGCGCGAAAATCCTTTTCGCGTAGCATCAGGCCCTGAAACAGGTTGTCCTTGATATCGTACACCACCCGCTCGCCGGGGTGGATAAACTCTTCGAGGTTGAGCGTAACGAGGGCGCTTTGTGCGACCCGGTTGATGAAGTCTTCCATAGTTAGCGGTGCGAAATGAGCAGTGCGATGATTGAGGCCTTTAAACAGCACTCGCTTCTTACTTTCTCACTTCGCTTTTGGTGTTGTCGTGTACACTTCCTTTAAGTAAAACGGCTCGTAGTACGCTACGTCGCGGAACTCCTGGCGCTGGTAGGCTACGAGTGCCAACTCGCCCACGGCCACGGCCGAAGGCTCGATGCCGGCCAGAAACACGGCATGGGGCTGCCCGGCCACCAGCGGCCGGAACTTGGCGGCCCCGCTACCAAAGAACAACACCGGCTGGCCGGCCATTTGTTCGGCCAGCGTGGTTTCGTCGAGCAGCGTGGGCGCGGGCGCCAGCACTTCGGTGCCGTCGGCGCGGTAGAGGGCGGCATATACTTCGAGGCGGCGGGCATCAATCATCGGGCAGTAGTGGTACTGCTCGGGGCGCGCGGTGCGGCCCGCCACCTGCCGGGCCAGACTGGGCAGCGTGCCCACGGCCAGCAACGGTACATCCAGGGCATAGCACAAGCCCTTGGCCGCGGCGGCGCCAATGCGCAGGCCGGTATAAGAACCGGGGCCGTCGGACACGGCTACGGCCGCCACATCGGCCAGCGCGTGCAGCGTATTTCCCAGCAACTGGCCAATGAGTACGCTGAGGTGCGAGGAGTGCGACTTTTCGAGCCGTAGCTCGGTCTGGCCCAGCAGCCGGCCCGTTTCAAGGTGATGCACGGCCACCGAACAGACGGGTGACGAGGTTTCTAAAGACAGCAGCAACGAAGACATGGCCCAAAGGTACGGCCCGGCAAACTGGCGGTACCGCGTGCCGGACCGGCCCGTACCTTAGGGCGTACTTTCAACTCTCCTCCGCTATGCTTTTTACCGTAGCAGCCGTGCAGGCCGCGCCCATTTACCTCAACTTACCCGCCTCGCTAGCCAAGGCAGAAGCCTTGATTGCCCAGGCCGCCGCGAAGGGCGCTAGGTTGGTGGTGTTTCCTGAAACCTGGCTGCCCGGCTACCCGGCCTGGCTCGACTCATGCCGCGACGTGAACCGCTGGGACTCGCTGGCCGTGAAGCAGGTGTATCGCCGTCTTGCCGACAACAGCGTAGTAGTACCCGGCCCCGTTACGGAGGCCCTGGGGGCTGCCGCCCGCACCCACGGCATAACCCTGAATATGAGTGTGCATGAGCGGGTGACCGAAGGGCCGGGCCGCGGCACGCTCTACAACACCATGTTGCTGTTTGGCGATGATGGCACCCTTTTGCACGTGCATCGCAAGCTGATGCCCACCTACACCGAACGCCTCATCTGGGGTCAGGGCGACGGCCAGAGTCTGCAAGCTACCGCCACTCCATTGGGCCGCATTGGGGGGCTTATCTGCTGGGAACACTGGATGCCGCCGGCCCGCCAGCGCCTGCACGAATCGGGCGAGGACGTGCACATAGCCGCCTGGCCCCACGTAAAAGAAATGAACCTGCTGGCCAGCCGCCACTACGCCTTCGAGGGCCGCTGCTTCGTGGTGGCGGCCGGGGCCCTGATGGCCGTGCGCGACCTGCCGGCCGAGCTGGCGCCCCTACCGGAACTGCAGACCGACCCCGACGCGCTGCTGCTGCGCGGCGGCAGCGCCATCATCGGCCCCGACGGCACCATCCTAGCCGGTCCCGTTTTCGACGAGGAAATCATCCTGACCGCCGAAATCGACCTCAACCGTATCCGCGAGGAGCAGCTCACGCTCGACGTCACCGGCCATTACGCCCGCCCCGACGTGTTCGGGCTGCTTTAAGGGCAACTGGCGGATGACCGGCCAGCCGCCAAGCAGCCGGCGAACCACTCCTTACCGGCCGGCGCTGGTTTGAGAGGGCCGAAATATTAGTGACCTGGACCTACACGTTGATTATGGAAACCGGCTGAGCTGGAAAGCCCCACTTTCGTCTCCCCAATTCACCCAAAGCCAGCGCGATTACACTGCAGGTTTTGGCACCGGCTCCTCGCTGGCCTTTCTGTCCAGCTCAGCCTTTTCTAATAGTTTGTTCAGGCGGGGTTGAATGAACCAGACGCCCACTGGCCAGAAGAAATACAGCAGAAACCACTTAACAGTCTTCAGAGCATCCGGCCGATGGCCAGTTTTGACAGCATTCATCAGCGAGGCCGGAAACCAGTGCACGTGTAGGTACGCAAATAGCACGTAAAGAAAGAGCCAGCCGCTCACTCCTTCCACATGCCAGCCTGTTGTGGTAATATGGAAGTCCGGGTCCTCACTGATAACGCTATAGCCCCAAGCGCCCAGTACCAGGAAGCTATCTACCAGCAGCCACGTACTGTTATACCCATCGTGCTTGGGGCGTAATGCCAGCAATTCGTTTGATTGCAACACCAGCCAGGCTACCAGCATGAAGACACACAGGTAGCCTAAAAGACTATCGATAGTAGCGTCTCTGGTGTACCATGACAGGAAATGAGGCGCTAACAGCAGTAAGAAGGTTTGCCAGTGCTTGGCTCGCAGGATCATAGAATATATGCCACGTAAAACAGAAAAGCAGCCCAAATATGGGGCTGCTTTTCTGCTTTATTACACCTGCTGACTTACCGCCCGCCGCTACCACTGCCGTTGCCGTTGCGCTTGGCTTCGGGGCGGGTTTTCGCTTCTTCGGTGCCGGTTCGCAGCAGGGCAGTGTAGCGCGACTGGTCGCCCAGCACGGCCAGGGCCGTCAGGATGTTGGGGTCGTCGTCGAAGGTGGCCTCGATACTGCCCTTCTGGAAGTAGTAGCGCGACACGATTTCCTGCTCCAGCAGCTCCCGGATTTCGGGCTTGAAGCGCGTCAGGTCATTGGCCTTGTTGGTCGTGACTTTACGGCGCGTGGCTTCGAGTTCCGTTTTCACGTCGTCGTAATGCTTTTCGGCCTTCAGCTTCTTGGTAAGGCTGGTCAGGGCCTTTTCGGTTTCGGTTTCGTAGTTGATGTCCTTCCCTTTCAGATAATCGACGAACTGCTGGTAATCGGTATCCGTGAGCTTGAACTGGCGGGCTGATGCAATGCTCGGGTGCTGGGCGCGGTAACGGGTGGCGTAGTCGAAAAGGTAGCTTTTCTGGAGCAGCACCCGGGTGATATCAGCAATTTCGCGCTCCTGCACTGCCACATCGGGGGCCACGCCGCCGCCATCGTACACGGCGCGGCCGGCCTGGGTTTTAAAAGCCGTGCGCAACGAATCGGGCACTTTGCCCAACGTACCATCATCGGCGCGGTGCGTGTAGTCGATTTCCTGAATGCAACGCCCGCTCGGGATGTAGTATTTGGCGGTCGTTACTTTCAGCTGCGAGTTGTAGCTCAGCGGCCGGGTGGCCTGCACCAGTCCTTTACCAAACGTGCGCTCCCCCACCAGCACGGCCCGGTCGTAGTCCTGCAGCACCCCCGACACGATTTCCGAGGCCGAAGCCGAACGGTTGCTCGTAATAACCACCATCGGAATTTGGGTGTCGAGCGGCATATCCAGCGCCTTGTAGGTCTTATTCCAGTCGGCCACCTTACCCTTTGTGCTCACAATGTCGCGGCCCTTATCCACGAACAGATTGGAGATGTTGACCGCCTCGTTGAGCAGGCCGCCGGGGTTGTCCCGGATATCGAAAATCAGCTTTTTGGCTCCCTGCTCCTTGAGCTTGCTTACGGCCAGCCGCACTTCCTTGCCCGCATCTACCGTAAAGCCGCTGAGCTGAAAGTAGCCAATTTCAGGCGTCAGCATGCCGTAGTAGGGCACATTGTCGACCTGAATTTTGTCGCGGGTGATATTGATTTCCACCGGCGCCTCCTGGCCATAGCGGGTCACGAGCAGCTTTACCACCGAGTTGGCCTGGCCCTTAAGGAGCTTGCTCACATCGGCGTTCGACTTCTTATCGACTACCACACCATTGATGTTCAGGATTTCGTCGCCGGGCAGCAAACCAGCTTTTTGGGCCGGATACCCTTCGTAGGCGGCCTGCACCACGGTTTTGCCGTTGCGCTTGCTCACCACTGCCCCTATGCCGCCGTACTGGCCGGTCGTCATGGTACGGAAGTCCTCGATGTCGTCTTCGGCGATATAGTTGGTGTACGGGTCGAGCGACCTGAGCATGGCGTCGATGCCCGTTTTCACCAGCTTGGCCGGTGGCACCTCGTCCACGTAGTAGGTATTCACCTCCTTGAATAGGGTGGCAAAAATATCGAGGTTCTTGGCAATTTCGAAGTACCGCTCGTTGTCGGCGGGCCGGAAGGATACAAGCAGGGCGGCCCCGCCCAAAAAGGTGGCCGCCAGAATAGACTTTTTGCGCATAAAAGGGGCTGAAAAGCAACGTAGCGGCGCAGTAGCAGCCGGAATTTCCGGCCCGCCGCAGCGCGCGTCTGTACTCTAGGAACCGCTGCCGCCCGTGGGGGTTGCACCAGCCTCGGTGAGTAAACGCTCCAGCCCTGAATTTAGCTTTTTTTCGAGCAGCGCCAAGGGCTTTTTTTCCTTGCCCGTATAAATGATGGCCAGCTGGGCCACCCGATGGCCGCCTTCGGCTTCTACAAGCCGGTATTTATTGAGACGCCAGGCCTCACGCATCAGCCGCTTCAGATAATTGCGGTCGACGGCGCGTTTGAAGTTGCGCTTGCTCACGCTCACCAGCACCTGCGGCGGGGCCGAGGTGGGCGCAGATGCGGCCAGCCACACCAGCCGCAGGGGGTATAAACCAAAAGAAGAACCCCGGCCGAAAAGCTCGTCAATGAGCTTTTTGCGACACAGATGTTCTTCTTTCGGAAACGAATAGGAGCGCGAATCCGGCATTGAAACGAGGTGATTCAGCGGCGGAAAAAGCGGCATAGCAGCCCGTAGGCGCAGATTACCGCTTGTGGCGGCCTTCGTCAGATACGGTCAGGCGCTTGCGGCCTTTGGCGCGGCGACGAGCAATTACGTTGCGGCCGTTAACAGTTTCCATGCGCGAGCGGAACCCGTGCTTGTTGCGGCGCTTGCGCTGCGAGGGCTGAAAAGTACGTTTCATGGTATTGGTGAGTGACTCAGTTACAACTAGGGCCGGCAAAGGTAGGCTGTCAATTTTAAAAAGACAAGCGCCAAGCACAAAACCTGCTAGCAACTCAATGGCAGAGCGCTGTAGGGGCGAGGGTTGCCCCCGCCCGCCGTCCGCACCGTGTCATCGACAATCGTGCAACGATGTCAACGGCGGGGGCAAGCCCCGCCCCTACCAATTCAAACAACTGCCAGCGCTTACCTTCGTTCAGCCTTTCCAAATCCTTATCCATGATCCACTACCACGTCTCCTTCGATAACCCACTGACATTCTACCTCCAGATTCAGATGACGTTTGAGGTGCCCGCCGAGGCTACCGAGCCACTGGAACTGCAGCTGCCGGCGTGGCGTCCGGGGCGCTACGAGTTGCAGAATTTTGCCCAGAAGCTGCAGCGCGTGGTACTGGAAGATGCTGCTTCGGGCGAGGCACTGGAAGCCCGTAAAATCACCAAGGACCGCTGGCGGCTGAGCGGCGCGGCGGGCCGGATGGTGCGGGTGCGCTATAATTTTTACGCCCACCAGATGGATGCCGGCGGCTCCTGGCTCGATGAAAGCCAGCTCTACCTCAACCCCGTGCAGGCGCTTATGTACATCGAGGGCCGCCAAAACGAATCCTGCCAGCTGCTACTCGACATCCCCGACGACTGGCAGATTGCCTGCGGGCTGCCCCAGCGCGGCCCCCGGCTGCTGGAAGCCCAGAGCTTCGACCACCTCGCCGATTCGCCCCTGATTGCCAGCCCCACGCTGCAGTACCGCAACTACGAGGTGCAAGGCATCCCGTTCTACCTCTGGATTCAGGGCGAATGCGCGCCCGACTGGGCCCGGCTGGTGCGCGACTTCCGGGCTTTCAGCGAGGAGCAACTGCAGCTGTTTGGCGGCTTCCCGGCCCAGGATTTCCATTTCCTGAACGAGATTCTGCCCTACCCCCACTACCACGGCGTCGAGCACCTGAACTCGACTGTTGTTACGCTGGGGCCGGGGGAGCTGCTGATGAGCGAGGGGCTGTATAAGGAGCTGCTGGGCGTGAGCTGCCACGAGCTGTTTCACGTCTGGAACATTAAAAGCATCCGGCCCATCGAGCTGCAGCCCTACGATTTCAGCCGCGAAAACTATTTCCGTACCTGCTTCGTGGCCGAGGGCCTCACTACGTACTACGGCGACTACCTGCTGGCCCGCGCCGGCGTGTTTACGGCCGCGCAGTACTTCCAGGAATTGAACGGCGTGCTGCGCAAGCACTATGATGACTACGGCCGCTACCACCTCTCGGTGGCAGATGCCAGCATGGACCTCTGGCTCGACGGCTACAAGCCCGGCGCCCCTGACCGCAAGGTGTCAGTTTACCACAAAGGCGCGCTGGCTGCGCTGCTGCTCGACCTGACCCTGCGCCAGCTCTCGGCCCATCAGCGCAGCCTCGACGACGTGATGCGCCAGCTCTGGACCGAATTCGGGCAGACTGGTACGGGCTACACCGAGGAAGACTACCAGCGGGTAGTAGCTGAAGTAGCCGGACGCGACATGCAAGCCTATTTCGACAAGTTCATTTACGGCACGGCCCCGCTCGAAGAGCCGCTGAACCGGGTACTGGGCTTCGTGGGTTGCCGGCTACTGACGGAGCAAAACGTTTCGGCCGCCGAGGGCACCTACGGTTTCCGGACGGTGGTGCGTGAAGGCCGTACCGAGGTAACCAACATTCTGCCCGACGCCCCCGCCGCCCTGGCCCTGACCGTGGACGACGAAATAGTGGCCGTAAATGGCCGCCGCGTGGCCCAGAACCTGCAAATTTTGCTCGCCGACGGCGCAGACCATCACGAACTGACCGTGTTCCGCCAGCACCGGCTGCTCACCGTGGAGCTGCAGGCCGACTCGACTCACCGCTTCTGGCAGAAGTTCACAGTGGAAAAACTGACCACGGCCACACCTGAGCAGCAGGCCAGTTTCCGGCAGTGGCTCAAGCAGGATTTCTAAGCCAAACCCGTTCTGGCAACCCGCGTACCGGAGACCATGACCAAGCAAGGCTCCGATCCAGCCCGGCCACCTGCGTCACGGCTGCGCGGCGCTGAAAATGTTGGGTTTACCCGAATGATTTCCCGCCATACCATGCATAAGGAGCGGGCGGTTTTGGTACCTTTGCAGGACGAATTCTGCCTGGTTGGTGAAATTCTGTTTTGTCGCGTGGCCCTTGGCCATGCACCGCCGGCCTTTAGGCACTAAGTAGCTTGTTCCTTTCCCTCCGCTTCCTGTCTGCCCGACAACTCCGCGCCTTCCGATTCACCTCGACTCTGCCCGTCATGTTCCGGTTCCGCAACGCCGCTGCTGCCTTGCCCCTGGCACTGGCGTTGCCGGCCTGTTCGTTGCGGATGCAGCCGGCCGAGAAGCCCCGGCCTAATATTCCGGTATTGACCCTGCCCCCGCCTGTACCACCGCGCATCTACAAGCTAGGGCGGCTCGATACGCTGATGCAGCTTCCGGGGCGGGTATTGGGTATCTATCCGGCGGCCCGGCCCGTTTACGAGCAGCTGAGCAGCCCTACCTGGGTGGTAGCCAAGCCCGCTTCAGACGAAGAACAAAACGAGGAGTCGTTCCTTGATTTTACGGTGGAGGAGCGGCAACGGCTGGTTAAGGCCGGCCCGCAGGTGACCCGCACCGGCCGCATCTTACACCTGCGCCCCACCAAGGCGCCCGCGCTACGCCTAACCAACAACCCCGTCGACGACGAGCGCAACATTGCCTACGAATACGTAGCGGCATTGCCTGAAATCCGGCAGTGGCTGCTGTCGGTGCACCTGTACGAAGGCGGCTATTACATGCTCGTCGACCAGCGCACCGGCCGCCGCACGCAGCTGATGGCTGCGCCGGTTATTGCTCCCGATGGCCGCCATTTCGTGTGCGGCAACTCCGACGTACTGGCCCGCTTCGAGCCTAGTGGCCTGCAGCTCTGGAGCCTCGACGAAGGCGCCCCGCGCCTGCTTTGGGAACGGCAAACCGAGTGGGGCTGCACCCAGCCGCGCTGGCTCGACAACCGCACCATCCTGTTCGAGCAGGATTTCTTCGACAAAGGCGACGTGGATACGCGGGTAGTCCGCCTGCAGATTGTTCCTTAAGCTGTTAGCTGTTAGCTGTTAGCTGTTAGCTGTTAGCTGTTAGCTGTTAGCTGTAAAAACGAAAAGGGCGCCGCACTCGGTTGAGTGCGGCGCCCTTTTTTGTGCGGAATAATTGGGTTTCCCAAACGAAAGCTAACAGCTAATAGCTCTCAGCTAACAGCTCAAAACCTAATTATCCTTGCTGTTGTCGCTGCCGCGGCCGGCTTTGCCGTTGCCGTCGACGGAGGCGGGCTTATTGTTCTGGGGGTTGCTGCGGGGCTTGTTGTAGGGCGCCTGGGTGGTTTCGTTGAGGTTGCCGCCGGCCGTGTTGCCCTTGGTGGGGTTGCCGTCCTGGGTGATGGAGTTGCGGCTGGGGTTCTGCACGACCGAGTTGTTGCTGTCGGTGTTGGCCGGATGCGTGTTTTCGGCGCCGCCGTCGGGGTTTTGCAGGTTCGGTACCTCGGGGTTCTCTTTATATTGCGTGTCCTTGCTCATGACGATGGAGTTTAAAAATGGAAGAATAGATTACTCTTCTATTTTACCCCATCGCGCCATCAAAGGTTGTATCGGAAGGGCGCAAGATTGCGGCCATAAAGAAGCGCTGCCCCAGCCAGTCGGCCGGGGCAGCGCTTTTTACTACCCGGTATTGCTCTAGCCAATTCGCTGCCCGAAAGCTATCAGCTAACAGCTTTCCGCTAACAGCTGAAAAGAATTAGCCCTGGGCTACGGCCATGGCGGGCTGCACGGCTACAAGGTCGGCGAACAGCTGTTCGCGGGCCTCAATTTCCTCCTGGCTCAGGTTGAGCAGGCGCTCGGTGCCGAACTTCTCGACGCAGAACGAGGCCATGGCCGAGCCGTGCACCACGGCGCGCTTCATGTTCTCGAAGCTGATGTCGTCGGTGGCGGCCAGGTGGCCGATGAAGCCACCCGCGAAGGTGTCGCCGGCGCCGGTCGGGTCGAACACTTCTTCCAGCGGCAAAGCCGGCGCATAAAATACGTGGTTGGTGTTGCCCTTGCGGTGGAACAGCAGCGCGCCGTGCTCGCCTTTTTTAATGATGAGGTACTTCGGACCCATCGCCATAATCACGTTGGCAGCCTTCACCAGCGAGTGCTCGCCCGAGAGCTGGCGGGCCTCTTCGTCGTTGATGCTGAGCACGTCGACCATCTCAATGGTCGTTTTCAGCTCCTCCAGGGCAATATCCATCCAGAAATTCATCGTGTCCATCACGATGAGCTTGGGACGGTTGACGAGGCGCTGAATGACGAGGCGCTGCACCTGCGGCGAGAGGTTGCCCAGCATCAGGTACTTGCAATCCTGGTAAGAATCGGGCAGCACGGGGTCGAAATCGGCCAGCACGTTGAGCTCGGTCACCAGCGTTTCGCGCGAATTCAGGTCGTTGGAGTACTTACCCGACCAGAAGAACGACTTCTCGCCCTCCTTGATCTGCAGGCCTTCGGTATCGACGCCGTGCTCCTGGAGCAGCAGGATATCCGACTGCGGGAAGTCGTCGCCGACGACGGCTACGATTTTCACCGGCTTTACCGAGTACGAGGCCGACAGGCCGATGTAGGTGGCCGCGCCGCCCACAATTTTGTCGGTTTTGCCGAAGGGAGTTTCTAGGGCGTCGAAGGCCACCGTGCCGATAATTACCAGACTCATAGAGCAGAAGAGAAAAAAGGGTTCGTAGGTGAAGTTACACTGGCCGGCCAACAGCCGGCGGGCCAAAATCCTTCCGAAACGGGCCGAAAAAAGCCAGTCGGTGCCCGGAACTGCAAAGAAAAAAGGCCTCTACCAGAGCGGAGAGGCCTTTTTTCAGGATGGGTAAATAATGGGGCTCGAACCCACGACCTTCGGAATCACAATCCGACGCTCTAACCAGCTGAGCTATATCTACCGTGTTGGGTGTTGATGCCACAAAAGTAGCGTACTGCGCCGGATTGCCAAAAGTTTCGCCCACTTTTTTTGTGCATTCCTGCCATCTGTCCTCCTGAGTGAAGCCAAAGACCTGGCCAGAAGCTGTTCCCTTTTTCAAAGCTGGCTTCTGGCCAGGTCCTTGGCTTCACTCAAGAGGACAAGTAGCGCCGCTTGTATTCGCCGTATCTTTGCAGCTTACAACCCGCTTAACCATGTCTGATTCGCCCGCGCCCGTTTCCTTTGCCGATTTCAAGCTCAACAAGCAGCTGCTGACGGCCGTGGCCGAGGCCGGCTTCACCGAGCCCACACCCGTGCAGGTGCAGACGATTCCGCTGCTGCTGGCCGGCCACGATGTGCTGGGCATCGCCCAGACGGGCACCGGCAAAACGGCCGCCTTCGGCTTGCCGCTGCTCATGAAGGTAAAATACGCCCAGGGCGACCACCCGCGGGCCCTGGTGCTGGCCCCCACCCGCGAGCTGGCCATGCAGCTCGAAACCCACCTGCAGCGCCTGGCCACCCACACCGACCTGCGCATTTTCGCCATTTACGGCGGCCTGGGCCCTAAAACCCAGATTGAAACCATTGCCAAAGGCGTCGATATCCTCATTGCCACACCCGGCCGCCTGATGGAGCTGTACCTAAAGGGCGCGCTGGTGCTCAAGGAACTGAAAACGCTGGTGCTCGATGAGGCCGACAAGATGATGGACATGGGCTTCATGCCCCAGATTCGGCGGCTGCTGGAAGTTATTCCGCGCAAGCGCCAGAACGTGCTGTTCTCGGCCACCATGCCCGATAAGGTGACCACGCTGAGCGAGGAATTCCTGGAGTTTCCGGTGCGGGTGGAGGTGACGCCGGCCGCCACCTCGGCCCAGAACGTGACGCAGAGCCTATACGAGGTGCCCAACCTCATCACCAAAATCAACCTGCTGGAGTACCTGTTTCTCGACTGGGACACCTTCCACCGGGTGATGATTTTTACCCGCTCGAAGGCCAATGCCGAGAACGTGGCCAGCTTTCTGGCGCGCAAGGGCCACGGCGAGGTGCGGGCCATCCACGGCAACAAGGGCCAGAACACGCGCATCAACGCCATGGAGGGCTTTAAAGCCGGCGAGGTGCGCTTCCTGGTGGCTACCGATGTAGCCTCGCGCGGCATCGATGTGCCCGAGGTCAGCCACGTCATCAACTTCGATGTGCCGCTGGTGTACGACGACTACGTACACCGCATCGGGCGCACGGGCCGGGCCCAGCACACCGGTGCGGCCATCACGTTCGCCAACGAGGCCGAAATGCACCACATGCAGCGCATCGAAGAGCTGATTCGGCAGCCGATTCCGCTGCTGCCGCTGCCGCCCGAGGTGAAGGTGGTGCCGACCTCGTTTGAGGAGCAGCAGGAAATGGACCGCGAAAAAGACGAGCGCCGCAAGCGCGAAGACCCCACGTTCCAGGGGGCCTTCCACGAGCGGCAGGAGTGGCTCAAGCCCGGCGTAACCATCGACAAGCGCACCGGCCGCGAGTATGTGGCCCAGCCCACCCGCAGCCAGAAGGGCAGCAAGGTCAGCCCCGGCAAGGGCCGCGGGTCCTCTCCCGGCGCCAAAGCCCTCAGCGCCGCCAAGGGCCGCGTCGAAAACAAGCGCAAGCGCCGGTAATTCGGGCTATTGCTAATAAGGAACGTCATTCAGAGGGCAGCGAAGAATCTCGCGTGCTGATGTTGCGCTACTATTGCAACATCAGCACGCGAGATTCTTCGCTGCCCTCTGAATGACGTTCCTTTCAGGTTCTGCTAGTGAAAGATAGGCAGGTGGCTGAAGCGCACGACCAGCATGGTGAGGGCAAAACCCCAGAATACGGCGCTCCAGCTCATGTGCAGCAGAATGCGCCAGCGCGGTACGTGCAGCTGGGTGGCAATGACGGTGCCGCCGATGGGACTGAACAGGATGGGCGTCAGGAAGGCAATGCCAATCATGCCAAAGCGGCGGTAGATGCGCACGATGGTGCGGGTGCGGCGGCTGAACAGCGGCTTGCCCTTCTCCAGCCGCCGCCGCCGCATATGCAGCGCCCAGGCCTTGCCCACGCCCGAAATCAGGATAACCGTGGTCATCATGCCGGCCACCGTGAGGGCCCAGGTAACGGCCACCGGCAGGCCCGCCGCCACGCCCGTAATGGGCGCGCCAACGAACTTGAACATGCCAAAGGCAAAAACGGCGGCGTATTTCAGCAGGGCTGGAAGCAATATTTTGAGCTGTTAGCTATTAGCTGCTAGCTGTTAGCTTAGGTGTAGTAGAATTGGGTTTCGCGGAGAATCACCTTATTCCATGATAATCCGCCTTTCTTCGATGTTCGGTAGTTGCCCAACGCGCTTGGCGTGAAGAACTGTTCAATAGAACAAAAGCTATTCGCTAGCAGCTGTCAGCTAATAGCTCAAAAAACCTACAGTTTGCTGCCATATGACAGGTCGCCGGCGTCGCCGAGGCCGGGCACGATGTAGGCCTGCTCGTTGAGGTCGTCGTCGAGGGCGGCCAGCCAGAGCGTGGCTTCGGGCACTTCGCGCGTGACGTACTCGACGCCCTGGGGCGAGGCAATAACGGCCGCAATGTACACCTGCCGGGGCGTGCCGAAGCGCAGCATGGCCCGGTAAGTCTGCACCAGGCTTTTGCCCGAGGCCAGCATGGGGTCCACCAGAATCAGCACCCGGCCGTCGAGGCTGGGGGCCGAGAGGTAATCGACCTGCACCTGCACCTGGGCTGTGCCCTCGATGCGGTAAGCGGCCGCAAACGCCGAGGGCGACTGATCGAAGTAATTGAGAAAGCCTTGGTGAAACGGCAGGCCGGCGCGCAGCACGGTGGCCAGCACCGGGAAATCGGACAGGTGCATGCTGCTGGATTCGCCCAGCGGGGTGCGCACGGTTTTGTTGGTGAAATCGAGGCCGGCGCTGATGTTGTAGGCCATGATTTCGCCCAGCCGCTGCAGGTTGCGGCGAAAGCGCAGCGAATCTTTTTGCACATCTACGTCGCGCAGCTCGGCCAGGAAGTGGTTGGCGATGGAAGGTTGGGCGCACAGAATCCGCACGCGGGCATTGGCGTGGGCGGCGGCAGTAGAGTCGGCAGAATTGGGCGTTAGCGCATCCATTTCAGGTACCAGGGGCGTTGGGAGGTGAACGATAAGGCCGCGTACGGGACGGACGCGGCCCCGAAGTTGGCGAAAAAACGGGCAATGGCGGGCAGCATCCCGCCCTCAAAATCGAGCACCAGCCCCGGCGTACCGGCGTGGCGGCGGATGGCATCATCAAGCAGTAGCACCGGCGCGGCGGCCTTTTTGCCCTCATCAGAGGCGGCGGCGAACAGGTAAATCAGGCGGCTGCGGTAGCGCACAAACAGGGCGCCGGCCAGCAGGGCGCCGGTTTCGGGCTGGCGCACGGCCCGGGCTTCGAGCAGCTGCCGGCTGTGCAGCTCGGCCAGCAGCCGGCGCAGGCGGGCGTAGTGGCGCGGGCGCAGGCCGGCGGCGGGGCCTTTGGTTTGCTGAAACAGGGCCAGCAACGGCGCGGCGTCGGGCAGATTGGTTACGGCCAGCGGGGCGGCGGCGGCTTCGTGGCGCAGCAGCCGGCGGCGGTAGTCGGCGCAGTAGCCGGCCCGCATGGTTTGGTAGTCGGAACTGAGGTCGAGTTGGTAGGTCTGCCGGGCTTCAACGGCGAAATCTTTGGCTACGTCGGGCAGGCCGTTGGCCTCGTTGAGCTGGGTGTAGAAGCGAGCGTAGCGCCGGGCCAGCTGCGGCAGTTCGGGGCCAATGGCGGGGGCGCTTTCAACGCAGGAAAGCAGGCCCAACTGCTGGGTGAAGGGCGGCTGGTACACCTGCCGCCCGCCCGGCCGCCACTTGGCGGGTAGCGGCCAGACGCTGAGGTAGCGGCCATCGGACGCCACTTGCACCAGCGCATCCCAGCGGCCGGCCGTGGCCTGCAGCCACCAGCTGTGCGCGTACGGCACCGGCTGCCGCGCCCGGGCCACGCAGGCATCCCAGGCAGGTAGGTCGAGTTGGGAAAAGCGCAGCAGGCGAAGCGGGGGCATGGGGTAAAGGTAGGCGGTGGGTGAATGAGTGGCTCGGTGAACGGGTGAATGACAGTTCGGCCAGTGCCTCAATCTTTCACCCACCGAAACTCCGTAGTTTTGTGTCTCCGTCAGCCCGTTCCGGCGCGGCGGGCTTCAACCTATGAAAAAACCTACCCTGCTGCTGGCTGTGCTGGCACTGCTGGCCGCGCCGGCCGCCGCCCAGGATACGCCCCCCACCCGCCCCACCGACGGCAAGGGCAACTGGCTCATGTACGACCAGCCGCCCAAGCCCGCCCGGCCCTACAACCCGGCGCTGGATGAGCCCCAGGTGGGCCGGGGCACCAAAACCACGATGGGCACCACTTACGTGCCGCTCGACAACGACATCTACCGGCTCATCGACCGTTACGCCATTCTGCAGGGCTCCGATTCGCTGGGCGATATTCATACCTCGGTGCGGCCCTACACCCGGGCCGCGGTGGCCCAACTGGCCGAGCGTATGCTGGCCGACTCCAGCGCCGGCCTCTCGGCCCAGGACCGCTTTAACGTGCGCTACCTGCTGCGCGACAACTGGCACGACACCCGGCTCGATTCGGCCACCAATGCCCGCTCCAACCCCTACCTGGGCTTTCTCTACCAGCGCCACTCCGACCTGTACAGCGTGGAAACGCCCGACTTCTCGTTGCGCGTGAACCCGGTGGCGGGCCTGAGCCTGGGCAACAACGACGGAGCCAAAAACTACGCCTTCCTCAATACCCGCGGCGTGCAGATTGAGGGCACCGTGGACCAGCGCCTGGGTTTCTACGCCTTCCTGGCCGACAACCAGATGGCCGTGCCGTTTTATGTGCAGGAGCGAATTGAGCGCGACCGGGCTGTACCGCACGAGGGCTTCTGGAAGCCGTTCAAAACCACGCCCGGCCAGTACGACTTCCTCTCGGCCCGCGGCTACGTAAGCTACGCCGCCGGCCGCCACGTAAGCCTGCAACTGGGCCACGACCGCAACCAGATTGGCAACGGCTACCGCAGCCTCATTCTGTCGGACTACTCCTCGCCCTACCTGTTCTTCAAGATTCAGACCCGGGTCTGGAAGTTCAAGTACCAGAACCTGTTCGCCCAGCTCATCACCGACCCCTCGGACCGGGACGACGTGTATGACCGCAAGTTTCTGGCTCTGCACCACCTGAGCCTCGATGTACTGCCCAACCTCAACATCGGCGTGTTCGAGAGCGTCATATCAGGCTCGCGGAGCCGCGATACGGTGCTGGTGAGGGGCGTTCCGCAGTACAAGCACCGCAACACGCTCGAGCTGCAGTACCTTAACCCGGTTATTTTTTACCGCTCCATCGAGCAGAATGTGGGTTCGGCCGATGGCAACGCGTTGTTTGGCATCGACTTTAAATGGAACATCAAAAAGCAGGTGCAGCTCTACGGTCAGCTTGTGCTCGATGAGTTTAGACTGAATGATATTCGGGCCGGCAATGGGTCGTGGACCAACAAGCAGGCCGTGCAGCTTGGGGCCAAGTACCTCAACGTGGCCGGCATCCGGAACTTCGATTTGCAGGGCGAGTTCAACTTCATCCGGCCCTTCACCTACCAGGCCCGGGATAAGTATGCCGACTACCAACACGCCGCCCAGCCGCTGGCCCACCCCATGGGCGCCAACCTCTGGGAGCTGATCGGCATTGCCAGTTACCAGCCTCTGCCCCGCCTGCACGTGGTAGGCAAAGGCTTTTTTGTGAAGCAGGGCCTCGACCCGGTGGGCCAGAACTACGGCTCCAACGTGCTGCTGCCCTACACCACCCGCCCCGCCGAGGAGGGCTTTTTCGTGGGCAGCGGCATCACCTCCTACCTGCTGCACACCGACCTGACGGCCTCCTACCAGGCGGCCCATAACCTGTTCATCGACGGCAAGCTTGTTTACCGCCACCGCACGTTCTCGGGCAACGAGCCCGTACCCGCCTATTACACCGCCGACGGCGGGGCCCTGGCTTCCATCGCCCTGCGCTGGAACATTGCCCAGCGCCTGCACGAGTTTTAACCGGTGACTGAGTGACTGAGCGCAAGTTCTGTTACTCAGTCACTCAGTCACTCAGTCACTCAGTCACTCCAACATGCGCCACGACTCTGCTACGGTGCTACTTTACCGGCCCGTGGGGCAGGCAGAACTGGATTGGATTGCCGCCTCCGACTGGTTAGAGCTTCCGTTGCAGGGGTTGGAGCCGCGGGTTTTTTACCTGACCCAACCGACTGCCGAACCAATGGGCAGCGGTGCCGACTACCTGCTGCGCCTTACCGTGGATGCTGATTACGCCGCTCATTTCGAGGTGGTGGCGACTGACCGGCAACCGGAGCAGCTGCGCGTACCCGCCGCCGAACTTGCCGGGTTCAACCACCAGCTTGTGGGCCGCATTGAGGTAGTGGGGCTACTGCCGCCAGGGTAGTTGAGTAGGCGTGGCCTTTTTATCCGGCATTTTCACCCGTTTATCGGACTGTATATAATTTTCATCTAATAGTATAATTATTTCCGAAACCTGGCGGCCGCCGCCCGTATTGTAGTTTCGTTATCACACCTTCCTGCACGCCAACCCATACTATCTGCCATGGTAGCAAAACGGGCTGCCGGCGCGAATAAGAGCCAGTTGGTTCAGCTGGAAGGGAAGTGGTAGCGGTTCAGCTCTACGCATGACCAAACCATTACTATTGAAGGTGCCAGGCACCCGCACTGCCGCGCGCTGGGGGCTGGCCGTGTTGCTCCTGAGCGGGGCACTGGCAACGCCGGCGCGAGCCCAGGGCAAATACCTGACCCAGGAAGGTGCTGCCAGTTTCTTCTCCACCAGCATCATCGAAGACATCGAGGCCACTACCAAGCAGGTAGCGGCCGTTTTCGACCTGCATAGCGGGCAGCTGGCGTTCAGCATTCCGGTAAAGTCGTTCGCGTTCAAACGCACCCTCATGCAGGAGCACTTCAACGAGAACTACCTGGAGTCGGACAAGTATCCGAAGGCCACTTTCCGCGGGCGCATCGTCGATCTGGATATGGGCAAGCTGCTCAAGGACGGCCAGCGGGTATCGGTGGAAGGCGACATCACTATTCATGGCGTTACGCGGCGGCTCACGGTGCCGGGGGCGCTGGCCTTTAGCCAGGGTAGCCTGCTCGTCAACGCCTACTTCAGCATTTCGCCGGCCGACTATGGCATTGAAATTCCGCGGCTGGTACGCGAGAACATTGCCAAAATTGTGGGCATCAAAGTCAGCCTGATCTGCGAGCCGGTGTCCCAGCTGTCGGCCAAGTAGCTTCCTGATTCAACTTTTACTTATTTCTCTTTTTTCCTCTTTTCATGAATAAGCTCACCTCTCTGTTCTTTGCCCTGGGCGTAGTGGCCCTCGGCGCCTGCAACAACGACGACGACGACAACGTGACGCCGGCTAACACGATGATGACCGTTTCGGCCACTCTCGACAACAAGCAAGCCGTACCGACTACCGTTTCGACTGCCACCGGCATGATGACCGGCACTTTCGACAAGACTACGAAAGTGCTCCAGTACAACGTGACCTACCAGGGCCTGAGCCCCACAATGGGCCACCTGCACTTCGGCAAGCCCGGCAAGAAAGGCAACATAGCCGTGGGCTTCAACGACGTGAGCAAGTCGCCCATTACGGGCACGGTTACCCTGCAGCCTTCCACCGCCGACAGCCTGATGGCCGGCCAGATTTATGTGAACCTGCACAGCACGGCCTACCCGGGTGGTGAAATCCGCGGCAACGTAACGGCCAAGTAAGTCAGTGGCCTTTTCGGCCCTTTATCAGCTTTGTAAAAGCCCTCCGTGCCTTTGGTGCGGAGGGCTTTTTGCGGCTTGGGCAGTAGTGTGGCGCGCATAGCCCGCCCGATGCTCTACCTTTGCGGCTGCCCATGAAAACCTACCTCCGCATTCTGCAGTACGCCCGGCCTTGGGCGGCTTTCCTGCCCCAGTACCTGCTGTACACCGTGCTGACTATCTTTTTCAGCATCGGCAACTTCACGCTCATCATTCCGCTGCTGAGCGTACTCTTCGACAAAACGGACAAGGTGCAGGTGGCCGCGCCTACAGTGCTGCCCGATTTCAAACCCACCATCAGTTGGGTTACCGATACGTTCCAGTACTTTTTTGCCGGTGTACTGGAAGATCGGGGCAAGTTGGGGGCGCTGGCCTTCGTGTGCGGGGTGGTGGTGGTATCGGTGCTGCTGAGCAATGTGTTCCGCTACCTGAGTTTGCGCCTGCTGGCCACGGTGCGGGCCCGCGTCATCCGTAACCTGCGCCGCGACCTTTACTACCGCATCATCGGGCTGCAGTTGGGCTTTTTTGGGGGCGAGCGAAAGGGCGATTTGATGTCGCGCTTCACGGCCGATGTGCAGGAAGTGGAAACGTCGGTGGTAAATACCATGACGGCCATTATCAAGGAGCCGCTCACCATCATTGCCTACTTCGTAGTGCTGTTTCACCTCTCGGTGCCCCTCACGCTGTTTACGCTGGTGCTACTGCCCATATCGGGGGGCATTATTGCCACCGTGGCCAAGCGTCTGCGTACCCAGGCCAAGCAGAGCCAGAGTACGCTTGGCTCCATGCTGTCGGTGATTGACGAAACGCTGGGCGGCATCCGGGTTATCAAGGCCTTTAACGCCCAGAATTACATCAAGGGCAAGTTTGAGGAGCAGAACGACCAGTACGCCCGCACCTCGCGCCGCATCGACAACACCCGCGACTTGGCCTCGCCCTTCTCCGAATTTGCGGGCGTTTCGGTTGTGGCCGGGCTGCTGTACTTCGGCGGCTCCCTGATTCTGGGCGGGCAGTCGACGCTGGATGGCGAAACGTTTATCGGCTATGTGATTCTGTTTTCGCAGGTGCTCACGCCGGCTAAGGCCCTGTCGTCGTCGTTTGGCAACATCCAGCGCGGGCTGGTGGCCGGCGAGCGGGTACTGAGCATCATCGATACCGAGCCCCTGATTCGCGACAAGCCCGACGCGCAGGTGCTCCCACCCTTCCAGGACCGCATTGAGCTGCGCAACTTACGCTTCGGCTACGGCGAAGCCACAGTGCTCGACGACATTAACCTAACGATTGGGAAAGGCAAAACGGTAGCGCTGGTAGGCCCCAGTGGCGGTGGCAAAAGCACCCTGGCCGACCTGCTGCCCCGCTTCTACGACCCCACCGGCGGCCAGCTGCTCATCGACGGCCACGACGTGCGCGACTGCACCCTGCACTCGGTACGCGACCAGATGGGCATCGTCACGCAGGAGAGCATCCTGTTCAACGACACCATTTTCAACAACATCCGCTTCAACACCGAGGCCACCGAGGCGGAGGTGATGGAGGCGGCCCGCATTGCCAACGCCCACGAATTTATCGTGGCCACGCCCGAGGGCTACCAGACCATTATCGGCGACCGGGGCTCGCGTCTCTCGGGTGGCCAGCGCCAACGCCTGAGCATTGCGCGGGCTATTCTGCGCAACCCGCCCATTCTTATTTTAGATGAAGCTACTTCGGCCCTCGACACCGAGAGCGAGCAGCTGGTGCAGCAGGCCCTCACGCGCCTCATGCAGAATCGCACCAGCCTCGTAATTGCCCACCGCCTGAGCACCGTGCAGCACGCCGATGAAATTATTGTGCTTCAGCACGGCCGCATTGTGGAGCGCGGCACCCACGAGCAGTTGCTACGGCAGGCCGGAGGCCTCTACCAGCGCCTGAGCACCATGCAGGCGGCCAACGGCGGGCTGGTCTGAGGGCCCGCAATACGCGCTTAAGCTGAACTATGGATTCACGCTGCCTATTTGTAAAGTACTATATTTAGTCCGCCTATTCGGTTTAACCGTATGAATAGGCTATTTTCCCCTCCTGCTTTACCTTTCTGATATGCTTGCTCTTAAACGTCTGGTTACGATTCTGGTCATGGTTTTCCTGGTGCTGGCGCTGCTGGTGCTGCTACTGCCCTCGGTGCAGGCCAGCTTCGTGGGCATGGCTGGCTCGGCAGAAAGCCTCTACTACACGCTGCTGGTAGTAGCCGTGGTATTGCTGGGCCTGCACTTAATCACCGAAAACCTCGATAGCACCTTGCTACGCCGTGAAATGGCAGCCTCAGAGCGCAAAATCAATGAGTTGAAGGCCCGCCTCTACGACCAGCAGATGGAGCAGCAGCGGGCCGCTGAGCGCCCACCTGTTTCGCCCCGCACCGGCGTTACCACCTACCCCGATCAGTCGCTCTACCCGCAGTCGGACCCCGGCCTGAGCAACGCCCCGTTGCAGCAGCCCGATTCCATCATTCCGCCCGCCGATGGCAGCTCCCGGCCGTTGTAAGCCCCGTTTTCGTGACTCCTCCCCTTTCGCTTACCGAGCAAATTCGCGCCGAGCTAACCGAGGCGCAGACTGTACTGACGCAGTTCGTACAGAACCCGGCCAACCTAGCCGCCATCGAGCAGGCCGCCCGCCTCATGGCTGATTCGCTACGGCAGGGTGGTAAAATCCTGACCTGCGGCAACGGTGGCTCACTCTGCGACGCCCAGCACTTTGCCGAAGAACTGACCGGCCGCTACCGCCAGAACCGTCCTGCCCTGGCGGCTATTGCCCTCACCGAAGCCTCGCACATGAGCTGCGTAGCCAACGATTTCGGCTACGAGTACGTGTTCAGCCGCTACGTAGAGGCTCTGGGCCGGCCGGGCGATGTGCTGCTGGCCATCAGCACCAGCGGTAACTCGCCCAACATTCTGCGCGCCGCCGAAGCTGCCCGCGCCGCCGGGATGCGCGTAGTGAGCCTCACGGGCAAAGATGGCGGCCTGCTGGCCAACCTGAGCGACGTGGAAATCCGCCCCCCGCACACCGGCTACGCCGACCGGATTCAGGAAATCCACATAAAGGCCATTCACATCATGATTTTGCTGATTGAGCAGTTGGTCGCCGAGCCAGCCTCCGGCGACGGGGGGACAAGGTAAAAAGAACGTCATTCAGCGCGAAGCGAAAAATCTCGCGGGCAATCGTAATCTACCCATCAGGTTACCATTACCCGCGGGGTTCTTCGCTTGGCGCTGAATGACGTTCTTTTGCCAGCAGAAAAGCTATCAGCTAGTCGCTACGGGCCAACAGCTCAACCCATGCACATTGCCGTTTTCAGCCAGTACCACACCAACCCCGACTGTCCGGCTACCAGCCGGCACTACTCGTTGCTGG
Source organism: Hymenobacter psychrophilus (assembly GCF_900107135.1). Classification (GTDB taxonomy): domain Bacteria; phylum Bacteroidota; class Bacteroidia; order Cytophagales; family Hymenobacteraceae; genus Hymenobacter; species Hymenobacter psychrophilus. Next base: position 32,038 of record NZ_FNOV01000018.1, on the reverse strand, counting down.
CCCAGCTGGCCCAAACGCACCGCATCACGCTCATCAGCACCCGCACCTGGGAGCCCCAGCGCCTGACGCACGAGTTTCCGTGGGTACCGCCCGGTGTAGAGTTACACGCCGCTGACATTGCCTACGAGAACCATATGGGAGTGGCCCGGCGCGGGCTGGCCTTCGCGCAGTACGCCGCCTACGCTGTGCGCGAGGGGTTGCGCATAGACAAGCCCGACGTTATCTGGGGCATCAGCACGCCGCTTACGGCCGCCTGGGCCGCGGCGCAGGTGGCGCGGTGGCGGCGGGTGCCGTGGGTATTTGAGGTGCAGGATTTGTGGCCCGAATTCCCGATTGCCATGGGCGCCGTACCTAGCCCGCTGGCCCGCCGGGCCCTCTACCGCCTCGAAGGCCGGCTCTACCAGCAGGCCCGGGCCATCGTTACGCTCTCGCCCGATATGAGCCGCCACGTGCGCCACATTGGCCAGGCCGCCGGCTCGCGCTGGCCCTTCGATCCGGCCAAAGTGCACACCAGCCTCAACGGCACCGACCTGGAGCTGGCCGCCCGCGCCACCGACGCGGCTGTAGCGGCACTACGCCGCGAACAGCAGCTGGAGGGCAAGCGGGTAATTCTGTACGCCGGCACGTTTGGGCGGGCCAATGCCATTCCGCTGCTGCTGGCGGCGGCCGAGGCGCTGGCCGCCACCCAGCCTGATGTGGTGTGGCTGTTTATGGGCCTGGGTTTTTATGCCAATGAGCTGGCCGCCGCCGCCCGGCGTTGCTCCGCTATCCGGGTGGTTGCGCCGCAGCCGCGCCATGCGGTGTTCAGCTGGTTTCGGCTGGCCGAAGTGTCGGTGGCACCCTTCCTGGGCCTGCTGGTGCTCGATTCCAACTCGCCGGCCAAGTTCTACGATAGCCTCGCCGTGGGCACCCCGGTTATCGTGACCAATTCGGGCTGGACGCGGGAGTGGGTGGAGCGCCACGGCTGCGGCTGGTACTCGCCTGCCAACGATGCGCCGGCCCTGGCCCAACTTCTTACAGAACTACTGGCCCAGCCGGCGCAGCTACGGGAGGCCGGGATCAGGGGCCAAAAGCTGGCTGCCGCCGAATTCGACCGCCAGCAGATAGGAAAAGGGATGCAATATATTCTAGAGCAAGCTGCTGAACGAACAACCTGACCCATATACTTTCTAGGACTAGTTATTTACTTTGTTATACCTGAATCTTACTCAATATTGCTTTTAGGCGATTTGAGGACCGATTTTATGGGAACTACTTCCTGCTTGCTGACCACCTCGTCGTAGTACTTGCACCAGCCAGTAAGCGGGCATTGGGCGCATTTCGGCTGCCGGGCCACGCAGACGTAGCGGCCGTGCAGAATCAGCCAATGATGGGCCTTTGGAATCAGGCTTTCGGGGATGTGCCGCACTAGCTCTTTCTCTACAGCCAGCGGCGTAGTAGCCGTTTTGGGCACCAGCCCCAGCCGGTGCGACACCCGAAAAACGTGCGTATCGACGGCCATAGCCGGCTGGTTATATACTACCGATACGATGACATTGGCCGTTTTACGGCCCACGCCAGGCAGCCGCTGCAGCTCCTCAATGGTTGCAGGCACTTCCCCCTCGAACTCCTGCGCCAGCATCCGCCCCAGTCCCGCCAGGTGCTTGGCCTTGTTATTAGGGTAGGAGATGCTACGGATGAACGGAAAAATATCGTCGGGCGTAGCGGCAGCCAGGTGCGCGGGCGTCGGGAACTGCGCCAGTAGTGCGGGCGTCACCAAGTTCACGCGCTTATCGGTGCATTGGGCGCTGAGCACTACGGCCACTAACAGCTCGTAGGGGTTGGCAAAAGACAGCTCGGTTTCCGGCTCCGGAAAGTGCGTGGTGAAGTAGTCGGTGAAATGGCGGTACCGCTCGGCTTTGCGCATGGGGCAACATTACGAAGAAACCTGAAAACTACCGCTCCGGCAGCTCTCAAAACCTAAAAAGCCGCGCCACGGCCGGTGAGGGCAGCAGCGCGGCAAGGACCGGCGGGGCAGAATGCGGAAGCTTATTTTAGCTGCGGAAACGTGCGGGAGTACTGCAAAATCGTTTCGGTAGTGCGGGCCGAAGGCGCGGTGCGTAGGCCGTCGAGGCTGCTTTGGGCCAGCAGCAGGTCGGCGCAGGTCGCCGCCAGTTCGGAGTCGTGGAGCAGGGCCTGCTCTACGTCGCGCTGCTCATCAGCCGGTAACTCGTTGTACACGTACCGGAGCAGGGTCTCTTGGGTAAAGATTTTGATCATAGAAAACAGGTTGCGCGGCCATTTTTTTCCGCAGGTTGATCAGCGCATAGCGCATCCGCCCCAGCGCCGTATTAATGCTGACCCCCGTTGCATCGGCAATTTCCTGGAAGCTCATATCGCCGTAATGGCGCATGAGCAACACCTCCTTTTGCGCGGCGGGCAGCTCCTGAATCAGGCCCCGCAGCCGCTCGTGGGTTTCTTCCCGGGTGAGCATGGAGTCGGTACCTTCTTCTGCCAACGACAACGAATTGAAGTGGTGACTTGTTGTGTCGAGCGCCACCAAAGGGCTACGTTTTTCGCGCCGGAAGCTGTCGATAGCCATATTGTGGGCGATACGGCAGATCCAGGAAGAAAACTTTCCCTCCTCGTTATAGCGCCCGCTTTTGAGGGTATGAATGGCTTTGATGAAAGTATCCTGCAACAGGTCTTCGGCCGTGTCGGGGTCGCGCACTATCAGTTGGATAGTGGTGAATACACGGCCTTTATGCCGCTCCAGCAGTTGGGCGAAAGCACCTTCCTGACCAGCAATGTAGAGGGAAATGAGCGCGGAATCGCTCGGCTGCGGGGTGTCCATAAAGGCCATGGGATTGATAAAGACTACGAAAAAACTTAAAACGTAGAGCTTTACACCATAGACCGCAGCTGGGGGAGAAAAAGGGGCCGGTGAAGGACGGATGAAGAACCGGCAGAAACCAAATGTAAAGAACCGCTCCGCCATTCACAACGGCCCACTGCCGAAAATGCCAAAATATTTTCTACTCCACTCATACTACCGTATTGTCCGGCGGCCATATTCTGGTGCTCCACCGGCTGCCACCAACGCTGTCCGCGCTTCCGGTTTCCCGCTAAATCCAACACCAGCAGGGCTTCCCGACCTCACTCTCCCTGGCAGGAGGCAAAGCCCGGAAGCCCACGAATTTGAATGCTCAGCGGTACTGTTAGCGGCTTAGCTGGGTGCTGAGCGCCTGAATTTCCTTCTCCAGGCCGGGGGCGGGAGTGGTGCCTCCCGCCAGGGCGGCAGTGCGCTGCTCCAATAGCGCCGTGAGCTGCTGCAGCTGCGCAAAACGGCTGGCAGCGCGCTCGAGCTGCGGTACCAGCGCCGCCAGGTTGGCCGTAGTTGGAATCGTGACGGTAGTAGTGCTGCCGCCCGTAGCCACCTTGTCGGCGCGGGCAATGGCGGCGGGCGTGAGCATATCGTCGCGCAGCAGCACCACGTTGCCTTCCATGGTTACGGCCTGCCCGTTCTGGAGCAGCTGGCGGGTAACGCCGTTGCGGATCAGGCGGCCATCGGGGCGCAGTTCGAAGCCGTTGCTGAGCGGCAGGGTTTCGGTGAGCCGGGTTTCCTGGCCCCCGAGCAGCCGGTAAGTCTGGCTGCCGCGCCGAAAGGCTCCATCTTTAAGTTGGGTAGCGGCTGGGTAGGCCTCGGGGGTGGTTTGGGCATGGGCAGCAAGGCCGGGGGCCAGCAGCAAGCCCGCCGCCAGCAGCAGGCCAGGGATAAGGGGATAGTTACGCATTGGAGGGAAGAGGTAAAGCCCGTAAACGGATTTAAGTAGCCAAGATATACGGCTCCCGGCCGATTTCAGCTTGCCACTCCAGCCAGTGCGGTAACCCGGTGGGCCGCGCCGACTGCTACCCCGTAGTTCCTGCGCAACCAAACCACGCGCTTACCTTTGCCGGGCGGCCACTTTTCCGGTCCTTCACCTTATGCCCTCCCCTGCTTCCGCTGCCCCCTGGCACGACCCCTACGCCGCGCTACGGCTGCCGGATTTTCGCCGCTACCTGCTGGCCCGCATCAGTCTCACGCTGGCCACCCGCATTATGGGTTTGGTTATCGGCTGGCAGATTTTCAAGCTCACCAACGACCCGCTGGCCCTGGGCCTGATTGGGCTGGCCGAGGCGGTGCCCAGCATCGGCGTGTCGCTCTATGCCGGCCACGTGGCCGACTCGGTGAACCGCAAAAATATCATCGTGGCCACCGTAGCGGGCCTGCTGCTGTGCGCGGCCACACTGTGGGTGCTGGCCTCGCCAGCCGGGCTACTACTGCTGGCCCGCAATGCGTTCTACACGCTGCCGCTCTACGCCGTTATCTTCATCAGCGGCATTGCCCGCGGCTTTATGGGGCCGGCGGCGTTTTCGTTCATGCCCCAGCTGCTGCCCCCCGGCCGCCAGCACCTGGCCAACGCCATCACCTGGAACAGCACCACCTGGCAGGCTGCCTCGGTGGTCGGCCCCGCCATTGGGGGCTACCTGATTGCCCACCTGGGCATTGCCAACGCCTACCTGACGGCTACGGTACTGCTGGTGGTGGCGCTGGGGCTGTTTGCCAGCATTGCACCCCGGCCGCTGCCCGCACTGGTGGGCGCCAAGGAAGACCTGAAAACCAGCGTGCTCAGCGGCATTCGCTTCATCTGGAGCAACCAGCTCATTCTGGCCGCTATTTCGCTCGATCTGTTTGCCGTGCTCTTTGGGGGCGCAGTAGCGCTGCTGCCGGTGTTTGCGGTCGATATTCTGAAAGTGGGGGCCGACGGGCTGGGCCATCTGGAGGCCGCCCCGGCCGTGGGCTCGGTGCTCATGGCCACGCTGCTCACCTACTTTCCGCTACGCCGCCACGCCGGCCGCAAGCTGCTGTGGGCCGTGGCCGGGTTTGGGGTGGCTACCATTGGCTTCGCGCTGTCCACCAACATCTGGCTCTCGCTGCTGCTGCTGTTCTTCACCGGCGTTTTCGATTCAGTATCCGTCATTGTGCGTTCCACGCTGCTGCACACCTTCACGCCCGAGCACATTAAGGGCCGTGTGTCGGCCGTCAACAACATCTTCATCGGCTCATCCAACGAAATCGGCTCCTTCGAGTCGGGGGCGGTGGCCAAGCTGATGGGCACGGTGGCCTCAGTGGTGTTCGGTGGCACGATGACCCTGGTAGTCGTAGGCCTGACGGCCCTGAAAGCCGACAAACTCCGCCGACTGGACATGACCCCGGTGAAGGAGCAAGAAGCTGCTTAGAGCAAGTCTCACCGACTCATTTTACCGCTGCTGCTGCCTTTTACCAGCTGTTTTTTGGGCGGATCGTCGGTGGTAGGAGCAGGCTTGGGGCGCTCCGTATGCTTGAAAATCCACTCCCGGATTTCGGTCAGTGCTTTGGGGGAGAAGACCGGTTGCTGCTCCCCGTTTACCACCGGCCAGTCCTTCATTTCGGGCTGAAACCAATGATTGACGCCCGCCAGCCGCCGGCTGGTAACCAGCGTACTCTTCAGGCCCTTGCGCAGCGGCGTCTGGTTTTGGTTAGCCGCCACCTGCAAATCGTCGGCGCCGCTGAGCAGCAGCACCGGGCACGCTACCTGCCCGAGCGTTCGGGTAGGATCAAAATCGAGGAAGTAGCGCGACCAGGGCGAGGTTAGCTGCACGGCGCGGGCGCGGGCCATGTGCGGGTCGAGGTCGGTGTTGTTGAAGCGGAGCAGCCCGGCCACCTTGCCGCGGGCCTGGTTGTCGTTGGGCGTCTGGCGGATGATACTGATCATCTCCTGGTTGAGCGCCAGCGCTGCCTTCACCTGCGCCGGATTCGAACCGATGAGACGCAGAATCTCCAGCTGCTGCCGCTGAATGATGGAACGGCCCGGCACCCCGTAGGGCGCCAGCGCCACCACAAAGGCCGGAGCCGCCGGGCCGGACTCAGCCGCGGCCAGCAGCGCCACATTGGCGCCCTCGCCGTGCCCCAGCAGCCCCAGGTAGCGCGCATCAAACAAGCGGCGGCTGCGCAGAAACACCAGCGCCGCCTGCGCGTCGCTCACTACATCGGCGGTAGTAGTATTAAAGTGGCTGCCCTGCGACTGGCCCACGCCCCGGTCATCAAAGCGCAGCACGGCAATGCCGCGACGGGTGAGGTGGTCGGCCAGCGAGCCGAACAGGCGGTAGTCCTGCTCGGCCACGTCGCGGTCGTGCGGGCCCGAGTCGGAGAGCAGCACCACGGCCGGAAACGGCCCCGGCCCGGCAGGCGTGGTGAGCGTGCCGGCCAGCCGGATCTGGGCATCCTTATTATAGAAGCTCACCTCTTCTTCGCGATAGGGCGGTGTGAGGCGGGGTTTGCCGGCCACTGCGGCGGGCTTAGTGGCTTTGAGGCGGGTGAGCGTGAGGGGACCCTTAAGCCCCGGCTGGCTCCAGGTGCCCTGCAGGGTGGTGCCGTTTTTCAGGATTTTGCCCTCGAAGCGGCTGCCCGCCTGTTCAATGCTCACCGTAATATCGGTGCCCTTTACGGTGGCCGTGGCCGGCATGCGGCTGATGCGCTGCTGGGGCAAGTCGAGGGCCGCGTAGTAGCTGCCGTTTGTTAGCGGCACAATGGTGAGGATGAGTTTAAGCTCGCCGCCGGGCACTTTCAGCGGGCCGGCCCATTGGCCGTTGAGTTTGGGTGGCTCAGCGGCCCAAACCGGGCTAAAAACAAAGCTAAACAGCAGAAAGAAGAGGAACAGTTTCTTCATAAAGTCAAATTTGATAACGGTTTTCTTCCGCTACTGGGGCAGTAGCGAATTGAAATTATCAAATTTGACGGAAATTCATTCTCTCATGTTGCGCGGTCCTCCTCGGAACGCGTAAAAAGACAGTTTGCGGGTCAAAAAGCCCCTGTTTTTTCACCCCGCCCGCCGCTGCCACAGTCAGCCCCGGCGCCCCCTACTCACGCCGGCCCGGCTCGCGGGCAGCAAGCCGGGCCGGGGGGCAGTTTTGGGTGGCCGTAGCCGACACCGATGGCTGCCGCCGCTACCCCACTACCGGGCGCGGCGCGGCGGCAGTCGGCACACCCGGATTTACAACGTACTCGGCGGCTTTGGCAGCATCGGTGAGGCGCCAGTAGGCCTCGCCGACGGCGCACAGCTGCACCAGCTGCCGGTACAGCCCGTTGGCAAACCGGACGCGGCCCTGCGTGGCCCCGGCCCGGCTGCTCTCGGCCTCGCGGCGGTCGGCCAGAAAATCGACAAAGGCCGCGTTCTGGGTGTCGATGTCGGCCAGCATGGCCTCGGTGAGGCCCACCCCCGCGTACTCGGCCAGGTAGCGCCGGCCCTGCTTGGTGAGCATGGTGGCCCCCAGGTGCAGCTTGGCATCCGACATGGCGGTAATGCTGCTGGCCCCAAACCGCTTGTAGCGGGCCGAGCGCGGGTCGTCCTGGCTGGCAATAATACCCAGCACCTGCTGCATGGCCGTTTCCAGCGCGATGCGCACGGCGTCTTTGCCTTCGGTTACCGTTACGCCCTGCTGCACCATCACCGTGTCGGGGTCCATGTCGCCAAACTCCTCGGTGTCGTGTTTGAATTGGGCAATGCGGGCGGCCGTTACGCCGCGTGGGGCCAGCAGGGCCGCGTCGCGGTCGAGGGCCGGCAGCAGGTCGAGGCAGCGCTGCCAGAGGGCGGCCTGCGCGAAGGGGTACTCGGCAATGGGGTCTTTGGCAAGCATGCGCACTAAACGGTTAGGGTGAAAACGAAATGCGCCGACGCCAGCCCGGCCCCGGCCGGGCGATAAGCTACTAAAGTCCAGTCGTTTCACCAACCACCTCAACGGTAAATCTTTCGCCGGCACCCGCCATCCGCCCCGCCCCCGCCGAAACGCCCACTACCCGACCCGAAGCCCCTGCACAAGCAACCGAAGCCCCGGCGCAACAAACCCAACACTGCCCGCAAGCAACCAAAGCCCCCGCGCAGGCAACCGATAGGCCTACGCAGGCAACTGAAGCCCTTCCGCAGGCAACCAAAGACAATCCGCAAGCTCCCGAAGAAGATTCTCAAGCTACTGCCGCTGCTTCCGCCGCCCGGGCTGGGGCTTGGGGTGGGGTGGTGGGGAGGGCTGTAGCTATTTAGGTAGTGGGGGGAGGGAGGAGGAGCCGATAGGTTTAGAAAGCAACGGCTACTGTGGTTGCCTCCGATAATAGCTTTAGCGCATGCAAGGCATTAGCCACGCAGTCGGGTGCGCTGTAGTTGGTATGAATGAAGAGTTGGCGCCCTTGCAGAGTAGTTTCTTTGTATCCGATACCGTCTTTCGGCTTGTTCCAGCTGAATAAGAACGTCTTTTTACCCGCCTTATCAGGAAATGGAATGGGGGTTGACGGGCAGTGTTGAAGCACATACATACTGACCTGTACCAGTATGTCTTTCCATGATTTTAACGCAACCACAGTGCTATCAGGTAGCTGTAGTTGCTTGGGTTTTTGCCCCGGAGTTAGTTGACGTGGCTTTATATCATCTAAGCTTATAAAGCCCGATTTGCTACCGGCAGAAGCTGGCGTATGAGTCTTGGCGGCCCGCTGAGTTTTCGGTTCCGGTTTATGGAGAGCTACGGGTACTGATATTTCAGTAAGCTGGTTTATTGTAATTCCGTGCCCACTTCGGCCAGCATCCAGCCATTGAATAAGCTGCAAGGCAGCCGTTAGCAAGTCGTCTTCCAGTAAGGAAAACGCAACGACCTCGGTATTGCCTTTGTGCAAATTAGCGTAGCAGTGCCACTGCAAACCGTCGGTGATGAAGACGGTCTGTACTTTGAAGCCCAGCGCATAGCCCAGCACCTTGCTCACATACCCATGCTTGTCAAGGCTGGCCCCCAGGCTTTTTGCTTCCACTACCAAGCGGGGGTTGCCCTTACTATCGTGCAACAAGTAATCGACCCGTAACTCGCCGCCAATGGTTTTTTCCGGCTCTACCATCCGCACATCGGTCGTATCCCAGCCCAGCGCCCGCAATACCGGGTCAATCAGCGCTGCGCGGGTAGCTGCTTCGTTTTTGCGCAGGAGTTGCGAATTCATCTCGGCGCTGGTGCGAACAGCTTGTAAAACGGCGTAGAGAGCAGCTAGCGGACTGAGAGCGGACATCAATAGGAGTGTAAATAAGCGAACTGCAATGTTAAGAATTTGTGCGCTCCACTCTTTATATAAGTTCACTACCACCCCCGCCGTATCTTCGCCTACCCCAAACCGCGCCGGGCCGAAACCAAATCCGGGCGGCTCGTTGTTACTGCTTCTATGGCCGAAAATTCTGCTTTGCAACTGACCGCCCCCGCGGCCGACCCGATTGACCAGCTCGACCCGCGCGAGTTCATCCTGATTAAAAACGCGCGGGTGCACAACCTCAAAAACCTCAGCGTAGCGCTGCCGCGCAACAAGTTCATCGTGGTCACGGGCCTGTCGGGCTCGGGCAAGTCGAGCCTGGCCTTTGATACGCTGTATGCCGAGGGCCAGCGCATGTACGTGGAGAGCCTGAGCAGCTACGCCCGCCAGTTTCTGGGCCGCATGGACAAGCCCGACGTGGACTACATCCGGGGCATTTCGCCGGCCATTGCCATCGAGCAGAAGGTGAGCATCAAGAACAACCGCTCGACCGTTGGTACCAGCACCGAAATTTACGACTACCTGAAGCTGCTGTTTGCGCGGGTGGGCCGCACCTACTCGCCCGTTAGCGGGGCGCTGGTGAAGAAGGACAACGTGGCCGACGTAGTGGACGACCTCATGCGCCTGCCCGCCGATACGCGGGTGATGCTGCTGGCCCCGCTGCTGCGCTCGGAAGATGGGCGCCCTATGAGCAAGGAGCTGGATTTGCTGCTCCAGAAGGGCTATAGCCGGGTGGTAGTGAACGGCGACACGGCCTTCATTGAAGACCTGGTAGCCGAGGGCCAGCCCGAAGTCAAGGGTACCGTCCTCATCATGATTGACCGCACCGTCATCATCCCGGGTGATGAGGACCTGGCTTTCCGCCTGGCCGACTCGGTGCAGACGGCCTTTTTTGAGGGCCACGGCAGCCTGATTGCCAGTTGCCAGCTGCCAGCCGCGAAGGAAGGCGACCAGCCGCAGCTCCTTGAAAAGACCTTCTCGGATAAATTCGAGCTGGATGGGCTGGCGTTTGAGGAGCCGAGCGTGAACTTCTTCTCCTTCAACAACCCCTACGGCGCCTGCCAGACCTGCGAGGGGTTTGGGTCGGTGCTGGGCATTGACGAGGATTTGGTGATACCGGACAAGAGCCTGACGGTGTACGAGGGGGCCATTGCGCCCTGGCGCACCGACAAGCAGAGCGAGTGGCTCAAGCCGCTCATCAAAAACGGCATCCGCTTCGATTTCCCGATTCACCGGGCCTACAACGAGCTGAGCGAGGCCGAGCGCGCCCTGCTCTGGACGGGCAACAAGTACTTCGACGGGCTGGACGACTACTTTAAGTGGGTGTCGACCCAGAGCCACAAAATCCAGTACCGGGTGCTGCAAAGCCGCTACCGGGGCCGCACCACCTGCCCCGACTGCCGCGGCAGCCGCCTGCGCAAAGACGCCCAGTACGTAAAAATCGAGGGCCAGAGCATTACTGATCTGGTGCTGCTGCCGGTGAGCGAGGCACTGACCTTCTTCGCCGAGCTCGACCTGCCCGCGCATGAGGCCAAGGTGGCCGAGCGGCTGGTAACCGAAATCACGAACCGGCTGGGCTACCTCAACCGGGTGGGCCTGGGCTACCTCACGCTCAACCGCCTCAGCAGCACCCTGAGCGGCGGCGAGAGCCAGCGGATTTCGCTGGCTACCTCCCTCGGCTCGGCCCTGGTGGGCTCAATGTACATTTTGGATGAGCCCTCCATCGGCCTGCACCCCCAGGACGCCGAGCAGCTGATTGGCGTGCTACGCTCGTTGCAGCAGCTGGGCAACACCGTGATTGTGGTGGAGCACGAAGACAAGATGATGCAGCAGGCCGATCAGATTATCGACATCGGCCCCGAGGCCGGTTCGGGTGGCGGCATCCTGCAATTCCAGGGCACCTACGCCGAAGTTCTGACTTCCGACACCTACACCGGCGAGTACTTGAGCGGCCGCCGCGAAGTGGCGGTGCCCAAAACGCGCCGCCCCTGGCGCAACGCCCTGGAGCTGACGGGCGCCCGCGAGAACAACCTCAAGAACGTGAGCGTGAAGTTCCCGCTCAACGTGATGACGGTGGTCACGGGCGTGTCGGGTTCGGGCAAAAGCACCCTGGTCAAGCGCATTCTGGCCCCGGCCCTGCTCAAGCAGCTCGGCGGCGGCGCGGGCGAAAGCACCGGCAAGTTCGACCGTCTCACCGGCGCCGCCGGCCAGGTAACGCACGTCGAGTTCGTCGACCAGAATCCCATCGGCAAGAGCAGCCGCTCGAACCCCGTGACCTACGTAAAGGCCTACGATGCCATCCGGAGCCTGTTTGCCGACCAGCCGCTGGCCAAGGCCCGCGGGTTCAAGCCCTCGCACTTCAGCTTCAATGTGGAAGGCGGGCGCTGCGAGGTGTGCCAGGGCGAGGGCCAGGTGAAAATCGAGATGCAGTTTATGGCCGACATCTTCCTGACCTGCGAGGCCTGCGAGGGCCGCAAGTTCAAGCAGGACGTGCTCGACGTGCAGTTCCAGGGCCAGAGCATCAACGACGTGCTCGAAATGACCATTGAGGACAGCCTGGATTTCTTCAAAGAGCAGAACAAAATCATTGAGCGCCTCAAGCCGCTGGACGACGTGGGCCTGGGCTACATCCGGCTGGGGCAGTCGGCCAACACGCTGAGCGGCGGCGAGGCCCAGCGCGTGAAGCTGGCCTCGTTCCTGACCAAGGGCAACACCCTGCAGAACGATAAAATCCTGTTCATCTTCGATGAGCCCAGCACCGGCCTGCACTTCCACGACATCAACAAGCTCATGCTGGCCCTCAACGCGCTGGTCGAGCAGGGCAACTCGGTGCTCATCATCGAGCACAACATGGACATCATTAAGTGCGCCGACTGGCTCATCGACCTCGGCCCCGAAGGCGGCCTCAACGGCGGCCACCTGCTGTTCGAGGGCACGCCCGAGCAGTTCATCAAGCTAAAGGACTCGAACTCCACGGCGAAGTTTCTGGCCGAGAAGCTGTAATATCTGTGATTACATGAATCTTAACCAGGTAACTGTGCCCGCGCTGGACGTGGCCAAATCGGTGGCATTTTACCAGCAACTGGGGCTGCGGCTGCTAGTGGATGCCTGCCCCCGCTACGCCCGGCTGGAGTGCCCCGATGGAGAAGCCACGTTTTCAATTCATGCCGTGCCGGAGTTGCCCGAGGGGCCGGGCATAACGGTTTACTTTGAGGAGGAGCAACTAGATGAATGGGTAGCTGAGTTGCAAGCGCGCGGCATCGTGTTTGATGAACTGCCTGTGGACCAAAGCTGGCTGTGGCGCGAAGCCCGGTTGCGCGACCCGGCCGGCAACCAGCTCGTTCTGTTTTATGGCGGCGATAACCGCAAAAACCCGCCTTGGCGCGTGTAGAAGCTACTTTCGGGAAGAGTGGCTGATTTTGCGGTTCTTCACCCCATGAACACAACTACCTCGTTTGATACTCCTGCCCCGGCCGGCCGCGCCTGGCGCTGGGCGGCTGCCGCCGCCACGGTGGGCAATATTGCGCTCAACTACGTGTCGCAGGCCTACCCGTTCAATGGGCAGACCAACGCCGCGGTGTCGGGCAAATACCCCACGCCGGTTACGCCGGCCGGCTACGCGTTCAGCATCTGGGGCCTGATTTTCCTGAGTCTGCTGGCCTACGCGGTGTGGCAGCTGCTGCCGGGTCAGCGCCGCAACCCGCTGCCCGATTTGCTGGCCCGGCCGCTGGTGCTGGTGAACGTACTGACGGGCGGCTGGCTGGTGATATTCGCCTACGAGTTGCTGCCGCTGAGCGCGCTGGTAATGGTGGGCATTCTGGCGGCGCTGGCCCTGGCCTACGGGCGGCTGCGGCGGCAGGCCCGGCACGAGCCGGCTACCGTGCCGCTGTGGGTGAACCTGCCGTTCGGGCTGTATCTGGGTTGGATTTCGGTGGCCTTGGTGGTGAATACCACGGTGGCGCTGGGCCAGTACTGGCAGCCGGGGCCGGCCAAGGGCATCGAGTGGGGCATCATCCTGATGGGTATTGTGGCCGGCCTGGCCCTGAACGTAACCAAGCGGTTCCGGGAGCTGGCTTATCCGGCTGCCGTTACCTGGGGCCTGGTGGGCATCTGGGTGGCCCGCAACGGGGTGCCCGACACCCAGTTTCTAGCCGGCGCGGCGCTGCTGGCCGCGGCCGTAGTGGCCGTTGGGGCGCTGGGGCTGGTGTGGGCGGCCCGGCGTGGGCCAACAGTGGGGTAAGCAGGCAAGCCCTAACTTGCACCTCCAACTCTCACCCTTAAAAACTCCCGCGATGCGCAAGAATATGGTGGCCGGCAACTGGAAGATGAACACCACGTTGCCCGAGGCCCAGGCCCTGATTTCCGAGATTGTACACATGGTACAGGATGAAACGACTGGCTCCGAAGTGGAGGTAGTGGTGTGTCCGCCGTTTCCATTTCTGCTGCCGGTGGGCAAGCTGCTGCCCGAGGGCGGAGCCTTCCATTTGGGTGCCCAGAACTGCCACCAGAAAGCCAGCGGCGCGTTTACCGGCGAGGTGTCGGCCGCTATGCTGCAGTCGGTGGGTTGCGAGTACGTTATTCTGGGCCACTCGGAGCGGCGGCAGTATTTCCGCGAGGACGACGAGCTGCTAAGCCAGAAGCTGAAAGCGGCGCTGGCCGCCGGCCTCAAGCCCATCTTCTGCGTGGGCGAAACCCTGGAGACCCGCGAGCAAGGCGACACGTTCAAGCACCTCGAAAAGCAGCTCCAGGACGGCCTGTTCCACCTCTCCAACGAGGAGTTCGATAAGGTAACCGTGGCCTACGAGCCCATCTGGGCGATTGGCACTGGCAAAACCGCCACCAGCGAGCAGGCTCAGGAGGTACACGCTTTCATCCGCGAGCAGCTGGCCCGCGCCTACGACGCCAAGGCCGCCATGGCCACGAGCATCCTCTACGGCGGCTCCTGCAACGCCCAGAACGCCCGCGAGTTGTTCAGCCAGCCCGACGTGGACGGCGGCCTCATCGGCGGCGCGGCCCTCAAGTCGCGCGACTTCACCGACATTATCAAGTCGTTTTAGTTTTTAGTGCCTGGTTGATTGAGCTTCGTGCTTGGTTTGGACGAATTCGGTATCATTTATGAAGCTGCACTTTTGTATCCTGCCCAAGCACGAAGCGCTACCAACTAAGCCCTAACCACCATGCTTCTCCCCTTCCTCCTTTCTGGGCTACTAGCGCTGAACCCATTTGCCGCGCCGCCGCGGGTCCCACTGATGAGTCCGGCGACCGTAGTGGGCTCCATCGACCCTTGCCGTATTTATGGCTCGGTGTACCTGGAGCGCGACCCGCGGCGGCGTGGCTTCTGCTTCGCTACGGTATACCTGGAGCCCGAGGAGGCCTTTGCCGATTTGCTGGTGTACCCGGAAACCAATAAGCTGTTTGCTGATCGCGCCGGCCTCTGGTATTCCACCGAGGCCCGCGACTTTGCCGATTACGCCCTGTTCGTGACCGACAACCGCAACCTGGCCGATTTCTCGTTTCAGTACACCAAAGTGCGCAACTACGCCGGCTGCCGGCAGCGGTAAGCCGATAAATGGGTAACTGCTACTACGCAGCCGCAGTAGCGCTTAAGCGAAAGCACTTCACAACATCACTGCGTAATTTCAGGCACTGCAGAAGTACCCGAAACTTCTCATAGCCCCGAGTCGCAAGCAAAAAGCCCCTGACGCCAGCACGGCTGTCAGGGGCTTTTTGCTTCGTTGGGACTGTCGTTTTGCCAAGCTGGGTTGCCCCTAACTGGCTTCGCACTTATGGCCCGCTCCACTCGTTCACCAAATCAGCGTTTCACCAGCTCTACCCGGCGGTTTTGGGCCCGGCCGGCTTCGGTGGCATTACTGGCCAGGGGATGGGTCTGGCCGAAGCCGGCGGCCTGCAGGCGGTCGGCACTGATGCTGGCGGCGGTGAGGGCGGCCACGACCGATTTAGCACGGGCCTCGGACAACTGTTGGTTGTGAGCCGCCGGGCCCGCGTTGTCGGTGTGGCCCTGCACGGCCAGGCGCAACGTGGGGTTCTGGCGCAGCAGCGTGACCACCTCGGCCACCGTGGCCCCCGACTCGGGCCGGATGGTGGCTTCATCCGTGTCGAAGTTCACGTAGAGCGCCACCCGGCCGTCGGTATCTAGTTTTTTTTTAGCTCGTCGGCCGGAATGGTGGATACCTGCTGGGGCATAGCGGCCCGCTCGGTTACGACCACGTCCATGTAGGTGTCGCCGGGCTGAATCTGGATCCAGACTTCCTTGTCCTTCTGCCGGATGAGGTAAGTATCCACCTGCTCCCCGCTGGAAATATTACCGGCGTACTTTTTATACGTGTCGTTACCCACCTTTTCAATGGCCTCACGCGGCAGCTCGGCCGATGAGACCTGCACGCCGCCCAGGCTCTTGATCAGGTTCTCGTAGTTGCGCTGCTGCATCAGCTCCGAGGTTTTCTTGTTGTCATCAATCACCCGGTACTGCCGGCGCAGCACTTTGCCCTCCACCGGAACCAGCTGCTTGCCGTCGTACACGTAGGAGCGGTCGAACTCATAGTAAGCGCTGTCGCTGGGGTTCGGAAATTTGTAGCCTTTGGGCCCGCTCACGTACGGAAACCGACCCAGGTTGGCCGTGGAAACCGGCACTTTAGTAAGGTCGAACGTTGCGTCGGACGACGGGGTGGCCGTTTCAGCCGGGGTGGTTTCGGTAGGCATGGTTTCAGCCGGCACTTCGGCGGTCGTCGTTTCGGTGGTCGTGGTTGCGTCGGCGGCCGTTTCATCGGCCTCGTTCTTACTGCCGCACCCGGTGAGCAGCGGGGCCAGCAGGGCGGCGGAAAGCAGGTAGCGCAGGGCGTTCTTCATGAGGAGAGTACGTATGGTTAGGCGCTCAAATAAAGCAATATTTGAATTGATGTATATGCCAAGCGGCTGACTACCGGTTGGTAGCCGTGGGAAAACGCCCTTTTTGCCCGACCTTTGCCATCCCATCCAGGGAATATTCCGACTCATAAATTTCTCAACCTGAACATGGATTACGTTGAACTGCGCGTGCAGGCGCCGCAAGAGTTGGCCGACATACTGGTAGCCGAGCTGGCCGAAGTAGGATATAATACCTTCGAAGATAACGACGAGGGCTTCTGCGCCTACATCGACGAAGACCAGTTTGCGCCCGACGCCGTGGCCGAAATTATGGCCCGCTACCAGGGCCAGGGCGAAGTTGAGTTCGACCACCGCATTATTACCCGCCAGAACTGGAACGCCGAGTGGGAGAAGAACTTTGAACCCCTGGTAATTGCCGACCGTGTGTCGGTGCGGGCGCCCTTTCACCCGGCCCGGCCCGAGTTGGCCCACGACATCGTGATTATGCCCCGCATGTCGTTCGGCACCGGCCACCACGACACCACGGCCCTGATGCTGACCAACCAGCTCGACGTAAACCACCAGGGCCAGCGCGTGCTCGACATGGGCTGCGGCACCGGCATTCTGGCCGTAATGGCTGCCCAATTGGGGGCCACCAAGGTACTAGCCGTGGATGTGGAGCCCTGGACGGCCGAAAACGCCGCCGACAACGCCCTTGAAAACAACGTGCAGCACACCGTGGAGGCCCGCCTCGGTGATATTTCGGCCCTGGAAGGCGAGGAGCCCTTCGATATCATCCTGGCCAACATCAACCGCAACGTGTTGCTCGACGACATGCCGGCCTACGCCCGCTACCTGAAACCCGGCGGCCCCATTCTGTTTTCGGGCTTCTACGAGGAAGACCTGGCCCAGATCCGGGGCGCCGCCGAGCAGGCCGGCTTCCGCTACGAAAGCCACCGTACCCAGAACCACTGGGTGTCGGCCATTTTCCGGCAGCCGGCCTAACCCGCCCGCCTCGCGGCCCCGACCAACTGGTCGGGGCCGTTTTTTTTGACGAGAAGCCAGTGACTATCAGAATATAAGTAAAAACGGGTAGAGTAGGAATGTAGCTAGGCAGCCTGCCAAAGCCCTCGGAAAGTGCCGGCTTTTGCCGAAATTGTAGGCGGTTAGCTGACTTAATGCGCAAAAGCCTGCCTGGGCCCGCGCGCAGAGCTGGCTGGCAAGAGTGCAATTTTCAGCAGGCCATGCCGGTTGCCGGCCGGCCCGGCTTATGTATGGTTGATTTGATGAACACGCTACACACTATGAAGCAGGTTGCTTTCACATGGCTTGGGATGTTGCTGCTTAGCCTGGGCTTAGCGGCTCCGGCAGTAGCCCAGCAGAAGCCGGCCCCGGCCGCCAAGCCCGGCGCCCCGGTAGCGGCTCCGGCCCCAGTCAAATTTGCGGGCAAGTTCAGCTCGGAGCCCGAGCAGTTTATGGTGGATGTGCAGGCCCTGATGGCCACCACCAACAACGCCGCTGCCAAAGCCGCCGGCACCCGCCTGCAGCAGGTGTGGGCCAGCAACCGCCTCACGGCCACCCAGCAGCGCTATATTGTGTCGCTGAGCCAGTATATGCTGGCGCGCAAGCTGCGGGCACGGCCCCATTTCGAGGACTTTTTTACGGCCATTGCCGCCGGCGCACTGGTGCAAAACCTGAGTGACGACCAGATGACCCAGTTGCTCAACACGGTGGGTAAGGTGTTGGAAAAAGAGCCGCCCGTCGATGCCGAAAAGTTTCTCAATACGGCCGCCCGCTTCCTCGATACCCGCTTTCTGCACCGCTCACGCTACAGCTCGTTGCGCGTAGTGGGCGGGCAGTTCCGTTTCGCCTACAACGCCGCCGACCTGCCACCCCTGGCCCCGCCAGTGGCCGCCGCGCCAGCTGCTCCCGCGGGTTCGGCCCCCAAATCGGCCAAGAAAAGCAGCGGCTGGGGCGACGATGACCCCTGGGCCACCGACGACGCGCCCGCCAAGAAGGGCGCCAAGCCCGCCGATTCGGGCTGGGGCGACGCCAGCGCAGCCTACGCCACCGGCTACGTTACGCCCACTACCCGCGGCGCGGTAATCATGGTGGACAACGCCGACCTGCTGCTGACCACGGCCTCCGACTCGGTGTACATTGCCAAAACCAGCGGCGTGGTGGTGCCGGGCCAGAACCGCTTTGTGGGCTACGGGGGCACGTTTGCCTGGGTAGTGAACGGCAACCCCGCCTCAGCCGCGCTCGGCAGCTACGATTTCGACATCAGCAAGGCCGAGTTCATGGCCAACCCCGTAACCCTGACCTATCCGGCCGTGCTCGAAAACCCGGTGCAGGGCTGGTTGGCCTTTAAAAGCGTGCTGCGCAAGGCTGGCGACCAGAAAGACACCGGCTACCCGCGCTTCATCTCGACCACCAACGACGCCCGCGTCAAGAACATCGGCCAGAACATCCGCTACTTCGGGGGCTTCTCGCTGGCGGGCACCCAGGCCCTGTCGGCCTCGCTCGATGGCTCGCTGTCGAGCATTATCGTAGATGTGGCCGGCCAGCCCAAATTCCGGGCCGCCTCGCGCTCCTACCTGCTGGGCGACTCGTTGCTGACGGCGCAGCACGCGGCCATTACTATTTTTCAGGGCAAAAACGACTCGGTCACGCACCCGGGTGTGAAGCTCAAGTACAACAAATCCACCCAGCTGCTGCAGCTCAGCCGCGAGCAGGGCCTCTACAAGAACACGGCCTACTACGACTCCTACCACCAGATGGAGATTACGACCGAGCTGCTGAGTTGGCCGGTACGCACACCCTACATCGATTTCTCCATCCTGACGGCTAAAAACCAGGTAGCCGCCGGCTTCGAGTCGAAGGAGTTCTACACCAACACCCGCTACCAGCAAATCAAGACCATTAACAAGCTGCACCCGCTGCAAATGATGGTGGGCTACAGCCTCGAAAACGGCAATAAGCGGCTGTTTACGGTGCAGGATGTGGCCGCATTCCGCAAGCTGAAGGTGGACAATGTGCGCTCGGTGGCCGCCGGCCTGGCCCGCGACGGCTACGTGGGCTGGTACCCGCAAACCGACCAGGTGGTGCTGCTGCCCAAGGCGATGCACTACGTAAACTCCTCGCGCGGCAAAAAAGACTACGACCACCTCTCGCTCAAAAGCCTTTCGCCCTCGGGCAAAAACGCCACGCTCGATCTGAACACCAACGATTTGATTGTGCGGGGCGTGGACCGCTTCAACTTCTCCGACGACTCGGTGACCGTGTTTGTGAAGCCCGATTCGAGTATCGTGCGGATTCAGAAAAACCGGGGTGTCCAGTTCAACGGTACGGTGGTGGCCTCGGCCTTCATCTTCAAGGGCAAGGAGTTCAAGTTCGATTACGACGGCTTCTACATCGATCTGGTGAAGATTGACTCCATCATTGTGAAGGGCAAGGGCTCGAAGGGCTCGGTGATGAAGGCCCGCAAGGAGCTCGACTGGGCCCTGACCAACAAGAGCAAGACTTCCGCCGGCCGGCTGTACATCAATGCGCCCAACAACAAATCGGGCCGCAAAAAGCTGGGGGCCTACCCCTCGTTCGATGCAAGCACCGGCGCCTACGTGTTTTTCAACAAGCCCGAAGTGCTCGGCGGCGCCTACGATACCACGCTTTACTTCGACATCCCGCCCTTTAAGCTTGACTCGCTCAACAACAAGAACCGGGCGGCGGTGGGCTTCAAGGGCACCTTCGTGTCGGGCGGCATTATGCCCGAATTCAAAACCAAGCTCAGCATGCAGGACGACGGTTCGCTGGGCTTCGTGTACGACGTGCCCAAGGCCGGTTTCCCGCTCTATGGCACCAAGGGTACGCTTTATAACAAAGTCAGCATGAGCAACCGGGGCCTGCAGGGCATCGGCAACATCAAGTACCTGACCGGCGACTTCAGCAGCGACCAGTTCATCTTCTATAAAGACTCGGTGGTGACGGTGGGCAAGACGGCCAGCATTCTGCCCGGCCCACTCAACGGTACCGAGTTTGCGAAGGTGGATTTGCTGCCCGGCTACCAGATGAAGTGGGCCGTGCGCCAGGATTCGATGTACCTGACGAGCCAGCCCAAGGGCGAGGCCTTCCGCATCTACGACGTGGCCTACGGCTTTAAGGGCACGCTCACGTACTCGCCCGGCGGCCTGCGCGGCGACGGGGTGATGGACGGGCCGCAGTCGTTCGTGCGTTCCACGGCCTTTCAGTTCAAGCCCACGCAATACACCGGCCAGCGGGCCACGTTCAACATCAAATCGGCCGAGGTAAACAAGCCGGCCCTGACGGCCAACAACGTCAGCTTCACCTACGATTTAAAGGGCGGCACCACGGAGTTTGCCCGCGAATCGTCGGATAACAAGTCGAGCATCGACCTGCCCTACTCCGACTACCGCACCACGCTATCGGGTGGCAAGTGGGACTTTAAAAAGAAGCTTGTGCAGCTGCGCCTGGCCCCCGGAGCCGACTCGTCGCGCTCCTACTTCTACAGCACTTTGCCCGAGCAGCAGGGCCTTAAGTTCCAGGCTTCGAGCGGCCAGTACGACCTAAGCCGCTACCAGCTGGTGGCCGGCGGCGTGCCGCGCATTTCCTCGGCCGACGCTTGGATTGTGCCCGACTCGAACCGGGTGTATGTGCTGCCCAACGCCCGCATGCGCGAGTTCAAGAACGCCAGCATCATCATGGACACGCTCCAGAAATACCACCAGCTGTACCAGGGGCAGATTCGGGTGCTTTCGCGCACGGCCTTCAGCGGTAACGCCCTCTACAACTACAAAACCTCGGCCGACTCATTCGCCATCAAGTTTGCCAATTTCCGGGTCGACTCTATGGCAACGGCCGTGGCCATGAACACTGTCGGCAAAAAGGGCAGTGGGCTATTGAAGCGCGGCCCCGACGCCAGCGATGCGCCGGTTTCGCCGCCCACGCTGGCTGTGGCCACCATTGCGGCGGCCGACAAGTTCAACCTGGCCCCGCGCATTGGTTTCCGGGGCGGGGTGAAGATGAACTCGCAGAAAAAAGGCTTCTCGTTCGATGGCCAGGCCAAGCTCAACTTCGTGAAGGCCACTTCGGCCTCCGACTGGTTTGCCGTGCAGGATACCATCGACCCGAAGCGTATCCGCATCAAGCTCAACGGGCCCAAGGATGAAAGCGGCACGCCCATGCTCTCTGGCCTGTTTATGTCGGAGAGCACCGGCAAGGTGTACCCGCTGTTTGTGGCCGCCAAGCCCAGCGTGACGGACGCCAACCTGTTTACCGTGGACGGCACACTCAGCTACGACCAGCGCCGCCGCCAGTACGCCATCAGCCGCCACAACTACGCCGACCCCGACATCTACGAGGGTGCGGTGCTCACGCTGCAGGACTCGACCGGGGCGCTCAACTTCCGCGGTAAGCTTAACCTCATCACCTCCAACAAAGACTACACCCTGACGGCCGCCGGCCTGGGCTACGCCAAACCCGACAGCGCCATTTACGACATCGACACGTTCATGGCCTTCGATATTGTGCTGCCCGAAAAGGCGGTGGAGGCCATGGGCCAGGATTTGGCCACCGGCGCCCGCGGCAACGCCGAGGCCCTGAACACCAGCCGGAGCCAGCTGTATAAAGTGGGCGAAATAGGCGGCAACGCGGCGGCCACCGACTACGCCACCCGCAAGAGCGGGGCGCTGTCGTTGCAGAAGCTCTCGGCCAAATTCCTGCACACGCTGGTGCTCAACCAGGTAAATATGCGCTGGGATGAGAAGCGCCGGGCCTGGTACTCGGTGGGTAAAATCGGACTCGTGAGCGTGGGCAAGAAGGACATCAACTCCCTGGTTGACGGCTACATCGAAATCAAGAAGGAAAGCACCGGCGACGCCGTGGACATTTACTTGGAAGCCGAGCCGCGCACCTGGTACTACCTCAAGTACAGCAACAACGTGCTGCTGGCCAAGGCCCAGCACGGCGCCTTCGACGAAATCATCGGCCTCAAGGCCAAGGGCGACTACAATACGGCCACCCAATATGGTTTCTACCTCGGCGACGAGCAGGAGGTGCAGCTCTTCCTCAACCACTTCCGCAAAGACTACCTCAACGAAACCACCAAGCGCCGGATCGACGTAACCCAGCCCGAGAGCACCGGCAATTTCGACTTCATGGAGGATACGGGCAAGAAGAAAAAGCGCAAGAAAAACGACCCCGTTGACGACGTGATGCAGGACACGCCCCCAGCCGAGGAAACCGGCCGCAAAGGCCGCAAGCAGAAGAACGAGCCCGCCGCCGATGTGCCTGCCCCCGCTGCCGCCCCAACTACCGCCCCCACCGACGACTCGGGCAAGAGAAAGAAGAAAGAGGCCGTAGAGGCCGCGCCGCCCGCCGATGAGCCGCCGGTAGAGGACTCGAAGAAAGAGAAGAAGCGTAAGAAGAAAGCCGGCGACGACCCCTTCGCCGAATAGTGTTGGAAGACCCGGTAGCCTGGTTGCCGGGTCTTTTTGCCTGTAGCGCACACCGAAGAGCAGCACGACGAATCTTCCACTTCGCGTAGCGTTCCAGCCGCTGGTCTGGTTTCGTTCGATGCTCAGCGAAGCATAAGCTTCGCGCTACGGCTTATCTTTACCCTTCTTCTCCCCTTTCCGCATGAATCTACCGTTAGTGCTGGGCCTGCTGGTGGCCGCTTACCTTGTCGGCTCCATCCCGACGGCCCTGTGGGTGGGGCGGGCCTTTTTCGGGCTCGACATTCGCGAGCATGGCTCGGGCAACTCGGGTGCTACCAACACGTTTCGGGTGCTGGGCAAGAAGCCGGGCTCGTTCGTGATGGCCGTGGACGTGCTCAAGGGCTGGGCCGCTACCTCGCTGGCTACCGTAATGTTGGGCCAGGGTGCCATTTTGCCCCAGCAGCTGCTGTACTTTCAGCTGGCCTGCGGGGTGCTGGCGGTAGTGGGGCACATTTACCCCATCTGGGCGGGCTTTCGGGGCGGCAAGGGCGTGGCCACGGTGCTGGGTATGATGCTGGCCATTGCGCCGGCCACGGTGGGCGTCTGCATTCTGGTGTTCATTACGGTGCTGCTGATTTCGCGTTACGTGTCGCTCAGCAGCATGAGCGCCGGCGCTACGTTCGCGCTGCTACAGCTGCTGCCCGCCTTCCGGCCCGATAACCAGCTGCTGCTCTGGTTCGGTTTCGTGCTGGCGGCCCTGCTCGTTTACACCCACCGCGCCAACATCGGACGCCTGCGTGCCGGTACCGAAAGCCGTGTACCCATGCCCTGGGATAAGCGGTAGCCAATCGTTTCCGAAGCCGCCGACATACTCCGTCTGCCAACAACAGGTTCAGGCCCAGCTTGGGCATGCGGGCTGCTTTCGGTATGTTTGCGCGTGAACTGCCGCCGGCCCGCTTGGCCGGGAGTCCGGTAAGTTATGGTCATTGTACTCATTCCCTCGCTCGTGCCCGACAGTACCCTTATTACCGAGTCTTACGGGAGTATGCTGCTGGCTCCGGAGGTACCCTGCCTGATTGTGCAGTGGCATACTTTTGCCAACCGCCAGCAGTTTCGCTCGCTCATGGATCGGGGCCTGGCCCTTTACATCCAGGAAAGCCACCGCACGCAGCCCCTGGGCTGGCTGGCCGATACCCGCCAGGTAAGCGCCGTAACCACCGACGACCAGCACTGGCTCCGTACCGACTGGAACCCGCGGGCCTACGCCGCCGGCATCCGGCACGTGGGTTTCGTATCGCCCGAAACGGTATTTGGGCAGATGGCCGTGCAGAACTACACGGCCAACACCGAGGCGGCCGATGCTTATGCCATCGAAGTACTGCATCATCGCACCCTGCCCGAAGCCAAGCAGTGGCTGCGCCAGGCCCTGCACGGGCCCGCTGCCGGCTGATTCTCTCTCTTTTTCCTATCCGCTGCTTCTCTTCGCCGTCGTCGTCATGAAACAAGAACTTAAAAGCTCCCTGGGCCGACCCTACATTACGGTTGAGGACAACGGGGTTGACCGCTGGATTGCGGTGGACTGGGTGGGCTACCTCACGGCCGATAGCATCAAGGCCGGCGCCCATGCCTACACCACCGCCCTGGCCGAGTCGGGCTACCGGTGCGTACTCAACGACACGCGCAAAGTTATCGGGCCCTGGGACCACTCGCTGGAGTGGGTGCTCAACGAGTGGGCCCCCAATGCCGCCGCCGCTGGCCTGCGCTACTTTGCCATGATTACCACGCCCGATTCGCTGGCCGACGAGTCGGCCCAAAGCTTTTATGCCCAGCTAAAGGCCTTCGAGGTACGTATGTTCAGCGACGAGCAATCGGCTATGGAGTGGCTACGCGAGCACAGCGGGCCAGCCCGCTAGGCCCCATATCAGCGGCCCGGACTACTCCTTGTCTTTCCCTTCACACTTAAACCGACCTTTATGGATACCAACTATCTGCAAAACAACCAGGACCGCTTCCTCACCGAGCTGATTGATTGGCTCCGTATTCCATCGGTTTCGGCCGACCCCAAATTTGCGGGCGACATTACCAAAGCCGCCGAATACCTGAAAATTCGCTTCGAAGAAGTAGGCCTCGACAACGTGGAGCTGTGCCCCACGGCCGGCAACCCCATCGTGTACGGCGAGAAAATGGTGGACCCCAACCTGCCCACCGTGCTCGTGTACGGCCACTACGACGTGCAGCCCGCCGACCCCTACGAACTGTGGGATTCGCCGCCCTTCGAGCCCGTGATTAAAGACGGTAAGATTTACGCCCGCGGGGCCTGCGACGACAAGGGCCAGGTGTACATGCACGTAAAGGCGCTGGAGGTGATGAAGCAGGCGGGCGAATTCCCCTGCAACATCAAAATCATGATTGAGGGCGAAGAGGAAGTCGGCTCTAACAACCTGGGCATCTTCGTGCGGGCTAATAAGGAGAAGCTCAAGGCCGACGTTATTCTGGTGTCGGATACCGGCATGCTCTCCAACGACCAGCCCAGCATTGAGGTGGGCCTGCGCGGCCTGAGCTACCACGAGGTGGAGGTAACCGGCCCCAACCGCGACCTGCACTCGGGCCTCTACGGCGGCGCGGTGGCCAACCCCATCAACGTGCTCTGCAAGATGATTGCCTCGCTGCACGACGAAAACAACCACATCACCATCCCCGAGTTCTACCAGAACGTGACCGAGCTGACGAGCGAGGAGCGCGCCGAGCTCAACCGCGTGCCCCACTCCGACGACGAGTTCAAGCAGAGCATCGGCCTGCCCGACGTGTACGGCGAAAAGGGCTACACCACCGTCGAGCGCGTGGGCATCCGGCCCACGCTGGATGTGAACGGCATCTGGGGCGGCTACACCGGCGAGGGTGCCAAAACCGTTATTGCCTCCAAGGCCTACGCCAAAATCTCGATGCGCCTGGTGCCCAACCAGACCTCCGAAGAAATTACGGCCCTGTTCCAAAAGCACTTCACCAGCATCGCCCCCAGCGGCGTAACCGTGAAAGTGAAGCCCCACCATGGCGGCGAGCCCGTGGTAACGCCCACCGACTCGGTGGCCTATCAGGCCGCCGCCGACGCCATGGAAACGACCTTCGGCAAGCGTCCCGTGCCCACCCGTGGCGGCGGCTCCATCCCCATCGTGGCCATGTTCAAAAGCGAGCTGGGCCTGGATACCGTCCTGCTCGGCTTCGGCCTCGACTCCGACGCCATCCACTCGCCCAACGAGCACTACGGCGTTTTCAACTTCCTGAAAGGCATCGAAACCATCCCGCACTTCTACCGCAACTACGCCGCGGCCATGAAGTAAGCCAATGGACATTAGAGCCATTAATAGAGAAGCCCGCCCAGCAACATTGCTGGGCGGGCTTCTCTATTAATGGAGCGCTATCGAGTTGCGCCCCGTACTGGTGGCCCCGTACTGGTGGGTGCTTACCGGTTTGGCAGCAGGTAGCCCAGCGAAACCTGGAACACCTGGTTGCGGGCGTTGGTCAGCTCACCGTTGTTATAGCTGTTGTTTTTGGCGAAATCGGTGAGGGCGCCGTTGTAGCGCACGCCTAGCATCAGGCCCATATCGGTTTGCACGCCCAGGCCGGCCACGTAGCCGAACTCATTGCGGTTGACGTTGCTGAGGTCCTTTTCGGCGGCCGTGCGGGCAACTGCGGTGCCATTGAGCGAGCGGGTCGACTCGTCCTTTACCTTCAGCAGGTAACTGTACTGGGGGCCGGCCTCGAAGAACAGGTTGCCAGCCTTCACTTTGAGCAGCACCGGCACATCAATGTAATTGTAGGTTACATCGCCCTCGCGCTTGTAAAGTCCGAATGCCTGGTTGGTATCGTACTTGTAGCCCTTCTGTGAGTACAGCACTTCGGGCTGCAGCGAGAGGAAGCCGTCGTCAATCAGGCCAACGTTGAGCATCAGGCCGCCGTGGAAGCCGACTTTGTAGTCGTAACCGTCCTTATTGGCCAAGTCACCGGCCAAGTTCGAGAGGTTGGCGCCGCCTTTCAGGCCGAGGCGAATGCCCTGGGCCTTGGTTTCGGAGACGGCAAAAGTAGCGAGCAGAGCGGCCGCAGCCAGCAGAGACTTTTTCATAGGAAGGGGAATCTGGTTGGTGAAAATTGCAAGGGTATAACGACCAACTAACGAAAAAGTGTGCCATAACGGCTCATCCGGACGGTTTATTTGACCCGGCCCGGCAATGGTGCCGCCAGGCCAGCTGGCAATCAGGCCCCTAAACGCAGGGTCGGGCCGCTCGGGAAGCGGCCGTAGGAGGCGGCTTACCGGCCCTGAAACGAGAACGTGGCGTAGAGCTGGAACACGCTGTTGCGGCGCTGCTCCTGAAACTTGGTGCTGCCAACCGTCAGGGCCTCGCGCACGTTGGTGAAGCCGCCGTTGTAGCGCAGCCCAATGCCGGGGCCGGCTTTGCGCTGGTAGCCCAGGCCAAACAGGTAGCCGAAATCAACCGTGTTATAGAAGTCCTTGACATCGGTGGTGGCACTTCCAAGCTTGTCTTTGGCCGATATAAGGAAGCCGACCTGCGGACCCGCCTCAAAGAACAGCCCGCCGGCATTGGCATGGAAGGCCATTGGCACGTCCACGTAGTCGAGCCGCGTGGTTAGGTCGGGCGTTTCGAGCTTGGCACCTTTGCGCGAGTAGATGATTTCGGGCTGGAAGGCGAACAGACGGGTAAAGCCAATATTGGCAAAGCCACCGGCCTGAAAACCCACAATATCCTGGTAGGGCTTGGCATCTTTGCCCACCAGATTGGAGAGCGAAGCCCCCGCCTTCAGGCCCAGCGACACATTACGCTGGGCAACGGCTGTACCCGACAGACCCGCAGTGGCCCCGGTCATCAGCAGAGAAATAAAAAGCTTGTTCATGCGTGTTGGCTTCGGAAACAGGAAAGTAAAATCAGGCGCGAAGCTACGCGGAAAGTTGGCAGCCCGGAACCGGCCGAAGCCCTTGCCCCGACGGCTGCGGGCCCATGCCGAGGCCCCTGTGGCAGCTCAGCCAGCTGGTTTTCAAGCAATAAAGAGGCCTTTCCCGCGCGGGAAAGGCCTCTTTGCAATAAAACAAACCGCTAGGCTTTTACTTACCGCCGAACATAAAGCCGACGTAGAGCTGGAAGGCGCTGTTGCGTACCTCCGGCAAATCGCTGGCCCTCATCTGGTCTTCTTTCTTATACACTTTGCTGATGCCGCCGTTGTAGCGCAGGCCAATCATCGGACCACTGCTGAGTTCATACCCCAAACCGGCCACGTACCCAAAATCTATCGTTTTGAAAACACCAGCCGAATTGACAGTAACTGCATCGTTTTTTACTTTGGAATCGATAAGCAGGCCGACCTGCGGACCGGCCTGAAAGAACAGCCCGTTGGCTTTTATCTTTAGCAGCACCGGCACATCCACGTAGTTTTGGTTGTAGCGCGCATCGAATTCATCGATTTTGGCCCCTTTCATCGAGAAAATAACTTCCGGCTGAATGGCAAAATTATCAGTGATACCTAGCTCAGCCACGAAGCCGCCATTTATTCCGAATTTATTAGACGCGCCATCAGCATCTTCTCCAACAAAATTGCTGAGACTAGTACCAATTTTCAGGCCTAAGCGGGCACCTTGCGCGTGGGCCGCCGAACTGATGCCAGCCGAAGCCAACAGAACAAAAAATAGTTTTTTCATAGAAAAATGAAGTGAATATGAGGGCGCGAAGGTATGGTAAAAACCAACTTGCGCAATACCGCAAAAGTACCAATGCCTGTTTTTTTAGCGTTGAAAACTATGTGCTTACACCCTGCTTTTCTTTCACTTCTGAACAACCGGCGCTTGGCCTATATTCTTTGTTAATCGCCAATCAGAAAGGTCGGCTTTCTGTAGCAAGACAACCTTTCTGATCCGTTTTGCTCAACACTGCTGCCCTAACGGATTGGCAGCACGCAACCAACCTACACTGTGGAAGCACGTCTGAGAGCCTCGGGCTCATCCTTGGCCGTTATAATCCTGATATCAATCGGCGGTTAGAGGCCCTGGTTGTAGCGTAGCCTGCAGCGGCCCCAGCCGTCAGCAGAGAGACAGGAAGCTCGTGCGCTTCGGCTGCGGGAGGAAGAGAGTAAAACCAAGCGCGAAGCTATGCGAAAAGTTGGCAGCCCGGAACTGGCCGAAGCTTTTGCAGAGGCCCACCCGGCAACTTATCCGATTATTTTTCAGCCAATAAAAATGCCTTCCCCGTGTGGGGAAGGCATTTCATGTAGAGCTAACCGGTAATACCTGGCTTCTACTTGCCGCCGAACATGAAGCCAACGTAGAGCTGGAACGCGCTATTGCGAACGTTAGGCATATCGCTGGAATTGGCGCCGTCTTCCTCCTTCGCTACTTTGGTAATGCCACCATTATAGCGCAAGCCAATCATTGGGCCACTGCTGAACTCGTAGCCCAAACCAGCTACGTAGCCAAAGTCTACTGTTTTAAAGCCGTCTTTCGAGTTGAAGGATATATCGTCATCCTTTGTTTTGGAGCCGATAAGCAAGCCTACCTGCGGCCCGGCTTCGAAGAACAATCCATCAGCTTTTACCTTCAGCAACACCGGCACATCAATGTAGCTTTGATTGATGCGCACATTGTCGAGATCTTCAACTTTGGCGCCTTTCATTGAGAACAGCACTTCTGGCTGAATGGCAAAATTGTCGGTAATGCCCAACTCCGCCACGA
This sequence comes from Hymenobacter psychrophilus, assembly GCF_900107135.1. Classification (GTDB taxonomy): domain Bacteria; phylum Bacteroidota; class Bacteroidia; order Cytophagales; family Hymenobacteraceae; genus Hymenobacter; species Hymenobacter psychrophilus. The sequence goes on along the minus strand of NZ_FNOV01000018.1, from coordinate 2,874 downwards.
AGCCGCCGTGTACCCCAATCTTGTTGGTTACGCCATCAGCATCTTCTCCAACGAAGTTGGTGAGGCTGGCGCCGGCCTTTACTCCCAAACGAGCACCTTGGGCATGAGCGGCCGAGGTGATGCCAGCCGAGGCCAGCAGAACGAGAAATAGTTTTTTCATAAAGAAATGAAGTGAATATGAGGCCGCGAAGGTATGGTAAAAACAGAAGTGTGCAATATTATCGCGAACCTAGCGGCTATCTTTTTCACAGACTGAACGCCACGAGTTTACGGCTCCTGTTCCGGCTGGCTTTATTTGGCTAAAAGGCCGCAAAAAAAGAGCGGCCCTTCCGAAGAGGAGCCGCTCTTTTAGCTAAAACGCAGACTGCTGGCTTAGCGGGTTGGCAGCAAGTAGCCAACCTGCACCATGAAGGCACGGTTGAAAGCCTTAGGCTCGTTTTTGGCCGACACATTCTTGGTATCGAACAGCGTTTTGAGGCCTTGGTTGTAACGCACCCCAATGCTAATGCCGCTTTCGGTCTGATAGCCCAGACCGGCCACGCCACCTATATCGAAGCTAGCCAGATCTTCTTTGGCTTTGTTCTCGGGCGACTTGGTTACCATATCCGACTGATTGCCGCTGTACTTTACGGTAAGCGTGGTTTCCTGCTTGGAGGCAACCATGTAGCCAACCTGCGGGCCAAGTTCGAAGTACAGCCCGGAGCCGCCCGGAGCCGTATTTACCCGCACCGGAATCGGCAGGTCGATGTAGCTCAGCACGCGCTTGTTCTCGAAGCTCACCTTGTCTACATTAGCCGCGTAGCCATTGGTTGTAAGCGTGTTGCGGTCCGACAGTTTGTAGCTGCGTTCGAAGCCTTTGCGGTTGTAAATCAGTTCGGGAGCAATGGTCCAGAAACCGTCGCTGCTGAGTGGGAACTGCGCCGAAATGCCAGCGTTATAGCCCAGTTTATAATCGTTGGAGCCGGTGAAGCCCTGCACCTGATCGGCGTTTTTACCGCCGATGGTCGAGTAAGTACCACCGAAACGCACGCCGAAACGGGTGGCGCTCTGCGCGTGGGCCACGGTGGCTGCCGAAGCAAGCGCCAGCGTGAGTGCTGCAATTTTTTTCATACGAGTGAGGAATTGAAAACGCGGGTTATAAACCACTTCACCGACCATCATAGCCACGTCCCTCATGGTTTTCAGGGCCTCATATCGTAGAAACGGAAGCCAGGGTTGTTGCCTAGCGGGCCGCTGACGTCGTTGGCAATCAATCGTTTCCGTCTAATTAACACGTTGTTAGCAGGTTGCAGAAAGAAAAAATAGCGCAGGTTTCCGGCCCGCGCTTCAGGGCAGTTTCATTACTTTTGCCCTTTCTGCCCGTGCGCTTTTTATGATGAATTGGTACGTTTTGGGGCTGGCCGGCGGGCTGGCGGCGCTGGCTTCGGCGGCGGCCCGGGCTCAGCAGCCAGCCAGCCAACCGGCCGGGCCGCTGGTAGTAGGGGCCTACGGGCTGGGCAGCTTCATCATCCCGCACACGCCCTCTATCCGTCATCTGGCCGTGTCGCACCCCACGGGCGTCGAAATAAACGTGCAGCGCCAAACCAACGGCCAGCAACCCTGGCACGCCTGGTACCGCTACCCCAAAATAGGCCTGGCCCTCACCTACTACGACTACCACAACCCCCGGCTGGGCCGCTCCTACGCCGCCGGGTTTTACCTCAACAAGTCGTTCTGGCACAGCCGGCACACCGAGCTTAACTTCCGCATCGGCACGGGCGTGGGTTATTTCCCGGTGCCGTTCGATCCGGAAACCAATAAAAAGAACAACATTGTCAGCTCCCGCTTCAACGCCACCATCCAAACCCGGCTGGAGTACGATGTGGCCCTGACCGAGCACCTGGGACTGCTGCTGGGCCTGGGCCTGAACCACTATTCCAACGGGGCAACCACCAAGCCCAATTTCGGCATCAACCTGCCCACCGTGCTCGTGGGCCTCAACTACCACCAGCAGCGCCCCTTCCGCCCCCTCGATCAGGCCCCGGCGCCGGCACCCGCCGACCTGGGCCAGAATTTCTTCAACATAAGCACTTCGGTTGGGGGGAAGCAGTGGAGCCAGTCGGACTCGCGGCGCTACCTCGTGAACTCCATCACGCTGGCGGCGGGCCGGCGCGTCAACCGCAAATCCAACCTCGTAGTCGGTCTCGAAGGCTTTTATGACCGCAGCCTGAACGCCCAGCAGCGCGACTCAGCCCGCACCTCCGCGCCCCTCACCGACGTAAAGAAGGCGGGGGCCTACGTGGGCCACGAGCTGCTTTTTGGCCGGTTGGCCTTCGTGTCGCACCTGGGTTTTTACGTGTACAATCCCTACAAATCCAACAAGTTCTATTACGAGCGCCTGGGCCTCAAATACCACTTCACGCCCCGTGTCTTCGGCGGCATCGACCTAAAAGTGCATCGCGGAGCAGCCGATGTGATTGAGTGGCGACTCGGCGTGAAGCTGTAGCGGTTGGCGAAGGAGCCAGCACATGCCACAAACCGGCTCGGCCCCTGCAGCTGCCGGTTGAAGCTGCCTATCTGCTGCTTCGGTGACAGATACGTGCAATTAAGCGGCCGAATGCTGTGCTTTAGCGCCTCATCTGCCTAAGCTCGTTCGCCCATGGAAACCTTTCTGCACCTCAACCGCTGGCTGCATATTGCGGCGGGCTTTACCGGCTTTTTCGTGGCCCCGGTGGCGCTACTTGTGCGTAAGGGTGGGGCGGCGCATCGGCTCTGGGGACGCGTATTTTTCTGGGCCATGCTAGAGCCTGTTATGGACTGGTGGCCCGGAAAACGCCTTTTGCCAGCAGGAGCGTGACAAAGGCCAGGAAGTGAAATTGCTGCATGGTCAGGGCC
>NZ_FNOV01000043.1 GCF_900107135.1 Hymenobacter psychrophilus | reverse complement strand
CGTGCACCCAAGTCTCAGGCTGCCAGTAGTCGTAAAATGCTGAAAACATGAAAAACATATTCCAAAAAGATAATTTTATTGATATGTCAATAAAAGATTTAATTAAAGAGAAAAAAGAAACCTCTTTTATTATCGGTGTGATAATAGGGATTTTAATAGGATTCCTTGGATTCGTACTGTTCAATACAAGTAATAAAGGATTCGCTCCGTCATTAGTTATCCCGTTTGGACTTGTACCCATCTTTATTATGGCGTTTAATCAGTTTAATTCTATAAACAGAGAATTAAAAAGAAGAATCTTGAACCTATAATGTTCTGCCAATTTGTTATAATGAAGCTGTTTAGGAAGTAAAAGATGGGGCAATTATCAAATGCTTTGTCGGCGTTTAGAAATAAGCCATCCAAGCGTAGGTTGGCTGCTTCGGGCAGCGCAAAGAGTTCGGCAAACACGCGCTCCAAGTCGAACGTGTCTTGCTGATTGCCCGCCAGGGGCATGCCTTGGTTATCGGCCAGGAAAAGGGCATTGGTTGTGCGGGCTGATTTGCGGCCCTGGTAGCCGATGGCCACCCCGCCGTTCTTAGCCGGCGTGTGGCTGCCGTCGAGTTGGATGCTGGACAGATCGAGCAGGCGCCGATGCAGACGCAAGCTGTTGAGCCAGATAGTATTCCAGCCCCCTGGCTTGCCCCACATGTTGAAGTGGTAGTAGACGTCCTGCCAGCTCAGCGGCTCGCCGGTAAACAAGGCTTTTACGGGCAGCTAGCGCCACTGGCAGCCCGTTTTGAGCTTGTAGCAGACGGCCCCCACCACCTCAGCCGGGTCGATGGTTGCGCGACGGCCACCAATACGGGCCGGCAGCAAGGGTAATATTCAGCGGGTAATGATATATTTGCTCAAGACTTCCATGAGGGAGGGAAAGCAGATGGGTCGCACCTCAAATTGCCCGCTTTTGTGGGGGGGCTTCTCTGTTTTGCGCGTGACTGACGACTTCCTAAACAGCTTCGATGGATGTTCTTGCGCTGTAAACATATTCATTACTACTGCTAAATGAATTTTTGATACTATTTTTGTAATAGTATTTACTACCTAAAATTTTTAACAAATGAAAGCACACATTGAAACCCAGAATGAGTTAAAAAATTTTTCTGACTTAATTCAACCGATAAGTATAGAAGAGTTTGAAAATAACTATTGGGAAAAGCGGTTTTTGCATATTCCAAGAGATAATCCAGATTTCTTTTCTTCGCTATTCTCAATTGAAGATCTAGACAAGGTTTTAGAGTATAACCGTCCTCAAGGGAGTAGTCTGAAAGTTGTGAAAAGCAATCAGCCAATGAATCCGAGTATTTATGAAAATAAAGACGAAAGTTTGAATTTAAATCAACTCTATGTTGCATATGCTGATGGATATTCTATTTTAATAAATGGAATTCAACGATATTGGAATCCTATCAAAGTACTTTTAGAAAATATTCGCAAGCAGATTAGTCATGATCTATCTGCAAATCTTTACTTAACACCAGAAAACGAGAAAGCTTTCTCTCCTCATTACGATTCGCATGATGTTTTTGCCATACAAATTTCAGGTAAAAAACATTGGATATTATATGACGATGCTCGTTTTAAAACACCTCTTTTAAATAGTTATCAACCTACCTTTCAAAGAGAGCAGCTCACGAATGCAACAGAGATTACTATGTGTGCAGGAGATATCTTGTATATACCACGGGGGGTCCCTCACGAGGCGTATACGACTGATAAGTCATCTATGCATATCACTATCGGCATACAGTCTACACAGTGGATTGATTTTATTACGAAATCACTATTGAGTGTAAGCCAAAAGTATATAGGACTTCGTAAAGCACTTCCTATTGGCTTTCTGAGATCTGATCATGATAATCTATTGTCTGATGAGTTGCAACTAGAAT
>NZ_FNOV01000017.1 GCF_900107135.1 Hymenobacter psychrophilus | reverse complement strand
ATGGGGCAGAATCCAAGTGCGGATAATATCTTTGGGCAGGACTTCCATGAAGCAGGTGAAACAAGGTGGCTCGCACCCCAAATTTCGCCCGTATTGTGGGAGTCTTTTGCGTTTCTATCGACCAGTGCCTACTTTCTAAACAGCTTCGATAGCTCACTCGGCAAAGAAGCGGAGCAGGCGCTGGTATTTTTCCTGCACCTCGGCCTGCTGCTGGCGCTGCTGCTGCTTTTTAAAGAGCCGCACCTTATAGCGGCTGCCGGGCTGGCGGTGCAGCTGCAGGTAGATGAGGCCCCGGCTGCGGCGCGCGGTGGCCTCACCGCTTTTAATCCGCTCGATGCGCTTGCGGTTGTTGCCGAACAGGGTTTGCAGCGGACTCAGGCCCACGTACAGGTCGGCTTGGCCATCGAGGCTGTACTCGCCCGTTACCTGCATATCGGTCAGGTTGCTGCTCAGGTTGAGGTCGGGAATCAGCAGCTGGCCTTTATCGAGCAGGAAATCGGCCTGTACCGGCTCGAAGTAGAGGTGGCCGGTCCGGCGCGGGCTTAGCATCCGCAGCGCCTGCATCAGGGCGTCTACTTCCAGCAGCTCCAGGTTGAGCAAATCGGCCTGTACCAGAGCGCGGGTGGTGGCCAGGCGGGGCAGGAACGTCTGGTCGAGGTCGGTACGGATCGTGGCTTCGGCCTGCATGCGGCCGCGCACATTGTCGGGACCCAGCACATCGAGGCCCAGTGGGGCGGCCAGGGCAAACAGCTGGGGCAGCTCCACATTGCGCAACTGCATGTGGGCCCGCAGGGGGTGGTGGTGGGCGCCGGAGTCGGTGCGCAGCACCCCGCGCAGGGTCAGCTCGCCCCCAAAGGCCTGCACCGAGCAGCTTTCCAGGCGGGCCTGGCCGGCTTCGAGCGTGGTGCGCAGGTCGAAATCGGTGCCCCGCAGCACGCCGTAGTTCATGTGGTTGGCCGTTACGTGCACCTGCCCCGTGATGGTGCCATCCAGAAACGGCGACGCCGGTCGGTCCGGTCGGCCCGGGCGCGGGCTGCGGGGTGGCCGACCAGGGGGGCGCTCGGTTTCCCGGTTGGTTTCCCGGTTGGTTTCCCGGTTGGCTCGCAGCCCGCGGCCGGGTTGCCGCGCCTGGGGCCGGTCGGGTGGCGGCACAGTTCCCAGGTCGGCCAGCAGTTGCAGGAAACGCTGCACATCGAGCGTATTGTAGTGCAGCTCTACGGTGGCGCGGGCGTGGGCCAGGTGTATACCCGCCAGCGACGCCTGAGCCTGAATTCGGCCCTGCCCGCCGGTATTGGTGCGGAACGTGAGGTCAGGAATCTGAAAATCGGGCCCGGTTTTATCCACGTGAAAGCGCAATTGCTGGAGGCTGCGGGTACCCGTAAGTTGCAGGTTGTCGATGGCCACATTGATGAGGCCGCTGGTGGCCAATAGAATTTCGCGTAGGGTAGGGTCGCTGGTGCCCTGGCCCGGCGGGCGGCGGGGCGGGCGCGAAATGCGGGCCAGCAGCCGCTCGTAGCTCAGGTGGGGTACCTGCACCGTCAGGCGTACCTGCACCGGCTCGGGGCCCGACTGGTCGGTGTTCCAACTGGCCTGCCCGCCCAGTTGGCCGTCCCACACCCGCACCCGCAGGTCGCGCAGGGCCACCCGATGGCCGTTGTGATGCACGGTGGCGGCCAGCTCGCTGAGCGTATCGCCCGCCAGTACCAGCCGAGCGCAGCGCAGGCGCACGCCTTCCAGCAGCAGGCCGTCGGGCAGCATGGTCAGCATATCGGCCACCTGGGCAGGGTTGGCAGCCGCAACAGCGGGCAAGCGGGCGGGGCGATGGAGCGGGGCCAGTAGCCGCCGTAGCTCGGGTAGGCGTAGCTCATCAACACTCAGCGAGCCGCTGATGCGGGTGGTGGGGTGTTGCCCGCTGGCGTAGGCCAGCAGGTTGGTGGTGGTGGCGTTGGCCTGCAGGTGCATGCCATTGAGCTGGCCGGTCAGGTTTTCGAGCTTCCAGAGGCTGTCGTTTAGCCGCACCAGAACGTTGAGGGCGCGCATCTGAGCCTGCCGGTTCGGAATGTCGAAAAAGGCATTTTCCAGGCTAACGGTGCCCCGCACCGATACCGGCAGGGGGAGCGGCCGCCGGCCGGGCCCGGGCCGCCGCGGCCTGAAACTGGGTAGCCAGCCATCCAGCTCCAGGTCGAGGACGGCTTCGCCGCTGCGGGCGCGCCACAGGTCGGGTACGACCACCGAGGCCAGGGTCTGCAGCTCGGTGCGGCCCCGTACCCGGCCCTGTAGCCGCGGTTTGGTAAAGTCGCGCACCGTCAGCCGGGCATCGAGCTGGCCGGCCGTCGAGTAAATGCGGCACTGCTCGAACGTGAGGTAGGTGGTGCGCAGGTTGTGGTCGGGGCCATTGTCGAACACGCCGCGGGCGTCCCAGCGGCGGATGCGGCGGGCCGGGTCGGGCCACTGCACCTGCGCGTTGCGCAGCTCGAAGCGCAGGACTGTGCGCGGCCGCACCGTGGGGCCGCTCAGCCCCCGAATGGTGTAGGCTATGCGGGCGTGGCTGGGGCTGCTGGTGCCTTCGAGGTACCGCTCCAGGTTGTTGGGCAGCGCTACCCGCAGCACCTTCAGCAGTGGCTGGTAGCCCCGGAAATGCAGGTTCAGGCGGGCCCCGCGGGGCTCACCTAGCCCGGCGCCGCGGTGCGTTCCGCTAATGTGCACCGTGTCGCCGCTAAGCGTGGCCAGGGTACGCCGGAACGTGCCCTCGCGCCGACCGAAATCGTAGCCGTAGCGCACCTGGGCCACCACGGCTTCCTGCGAAAAAATAAGGCTACGACTGCTGCGCAGGTGGTTGAGCCGGCCTACCAGCCGGCCCCGTACTCGGGCCACTCCTGCGCGGGTGCGCACGGCCAGCCGCCCGCTCGCCACCCGCGCCGCAAAGCCACTATTATGCAGCTCGTTGCGGTCAGAAATACGCAGGTTCACAATAATCAGCGAATCGAGGTCGAAATCGGGCGGCAGCTGCGGGGTAGCCCGGCGCGGCCCGCGGCCCCGCAGGCCCCAGTCGTGGCCCGCCGAGTCGGTTAGCTGCCGAAATACGGCATTGTGCAGCGTCAGGCGCTGCACCTCGAAGCGGCCCTGCCAGAGCGGCCGCAGTGCCAGGCGCATATCGGCCCGGCCCACGCGCAGCACCTCCACCGCCCGGCGCGCCGACGTGTCGGTGAGCGACAAGTGGTGCAGCGAGGCCGTCAGGTAAGGAAAATCGCGCAGCAGCGAGTAGTCCAGCTGTAGCGGGGCCAGCACCAGGTCGGATTGCGCCGCCAACTGCCGCCGCACCAGCTTTGTCGCCCGCTGGTGGCCCCACTCCGACTGCAACGCCCACAGCCCTGCCCCCGCCAGCAACAGCAGCCCCAGCACGAGGACGGCCAATATGCGCAGCAGCAGGGAAAGAAACCTCATAGTGTAAGCTATTAGCTTTTTCGTTCAACGGAAGCTAACAGCGAATAGCTCTCAGCTAACAGCTCAAAAACTAATAGTCGGTGCGGGCCTCGTGCTGCTCCCAGGCGCGGAAGCCCGCCAGCGACTCGTCGCGCAGCAGCTGTTGCATGGGCAGGCGGCGCTGGTCGAGAGGCTTTTCCAGCTCCTCATAAATGAACTGGTCGTCGAACCCGATGGCAGCGGCATCCTGCTTGGTATTGCCGTAGAACACGCGGCGTGGTCGGGCCCAATAAATAGCCCCCAGGCACATGGGGCACGGCTCGCAGCTGGTATATAGGTCGCAGTCGGTGAGTTGGAAAGTGCTCAGCGCGGCACAGGCCTTGCGGATGGCATCCACTTCGGCGTGGCAGGTGGGGTCGTGGGTGCTGGTTACCTGGTTGAAGCCGCGGGCAATAATTTCGCCGTTGCGCACCACTACGGCGCCAAACGGCCCACCGTGGCCGGCCTGCATTTTCTCAATAGAAAGGCGAATGGCTTCGCGCATGAACTCGGGGTTGGGAGCTTCCATTAGGTAGCGACAGAAAAGAAAACGGAGGAGAAAAGCGGTAAAATTTTGGCCTTGCGGTAAAATGCGAAAACCCGTAGTAGGGCGCAAAATACGACTTTGCCCGCTGAGACCGGGTGCCCGTTTACCGGAACAGCCCTATAGTATAGAAACCGGCTGTCCGGCTGGCCAGAACCTGCGTTCCGTTCAACGGTTTTCTACTATAAATTCTTTTTTCACTTCAACCAGCTTATCATGCTAAGAACCGTTACTTACGCCACGCTCAGCCTGTTGCTGAGCCTGCTGCTGCGGCCTTTCGCCGTGCAAGCCGACCATCTGCGGGCCCACCTGCTGCTCGGCGCCCAGCTTAGTGGCGCCCAGGAAGTGCCCACCGTAACAACCAGCGCCCGGGGTACGGCCAGCTTCACGCTCAATGCAGGCAAAGACACGCTCTTTATTGCCGGCTCGTTTACCGGCCTGAGTGGCCCCATTACGGCGGCCCATGTGCACAATGGCTTCGAAGGGGTATCCGGCCCGGTAGTCACGAACGTGCTGTCGATGATCAGGGGCAACCAAATCGACGGCTTTCTGACCGGAACCGACCTGACTTCCGCCAAACTCGACCGCTACTTGCGGGGCGCTTACTACCTTAACATCCACACGGCCGCCAACCTTAACGGTGAAATCCGGGGGCAGATTAAGTTGGAAAAGGACGAAGAGTACGCGGCTGAACTGACCGGCGCCAAGGAAGTGCCGGCCGTTAATACGCCGGCTACCGGCTATGGCACCTTCAACCTGGCACAACAGCAGAACAAGCTGACGTTTCGGGTGGTGTTTTCGGGTCTGAGCGGTCCGGTTACCGTCACGCACTTCCATACCGGGGCGGCCGGCACTTCCGGCCCGGTTATCGTCGACCTCAAGCCGTTTCTCACCGGCAACGTAATTGAGGGCGAAATAACGCCCTCGGCTGCCTTCCTCTCAGCTCTGGCCGCCGGCCAGATTTACATCAACGTACACACGGCCGCTAACGGCGGCGGTGAAATTCGCAGCCAACTCATCCGCGAGGCCCGTTTCCTGAGCCACGATGCCCGGCTCGATGCCTCGCAGCTAGTGCCCGCCACTGCCTCGGCTGGTAAGGGAGTCGCGGTTTTTCAACTTAATACCACGCTCGATACGGTATTTCTTTCTGTGGCGCATACCGGCCTGAGCGGCCCACCGACTGCGCTGGGGGTTTTTGCTGCGAATGCCGGGGTAGCCAATCCGGGCCTCGGGGTTGTTGCGTCGGCGGCATTGCCAGCCAACGCACCCAATACGCTGCAGTTCTTCATTACTCCCTTGAGCAAGCAAACCGTTAACCTGTTTCTGACAGGTGGAGCTAATATAATTCTTGCCACGGCCGCCAACCCCAACGGCGAAATTCGGGGGCAGGTGTACCGATTGGCGCGCGAAGGCTACACGTTCGTGCTCAGCGGCAAGCAGGAGCGGCCCAACCCGGTAGCGGGCACCGGCTACGGCGCGGGCTTCGTTTCGATGGACCGCGACCAGTCGAATGTACACCTGAACATGACCTGGGGCGGGCTCTCGGGGCCGGCCATTGGGGGCCACTTTCACCCCGGCCTGAGCAACGAGACGGGTACGGTTGTGTTCAACCTGATGCCGTTCTTTAACGCTACTACCCCGCCCAGCGGAGCCGATGCGTACTGGAACGCCACCAACGATGCGCCCAACGCTACCAACCCTTTCACGGCGAAGCGTGCCCTGCAGTTCCGCCGCGACAGCGTGTATGTGAACCTGCACACAACGGCTAACCCCGGCGGCGAAATCCGCGGGCAGGTGCTACGCGGGGCCCGGAGCCTGAGCGTGCTGCTGGCCGCCAAGCCCTCGGCCCTGGTAGCCGAAGGCTTTGCCGCCGTGCCCAACCCGTTCCGCGACGCGCTCAGCTTCAGCTTCGAGGCGCGCAGCAGCGGTGCCGGCACGCTACGGGTAACCGACCTGCTGGGCCGCACCGTAGCAACGCAAACCGTCAACGTCCGCCCGGGCACCAACCGTACGGAGGTGCAGGTGCCGGGTGCAGCCGGCGTGTATGTGCTGGAGCTGGAACTGAACGATTCGCGTATCGTCAGCCGCATCACCAAGCAGTAAGCTATTCGCAACCAACTTCAGGCGGCTCAGGCCGGTCATCAAAAAATTAGCCGACCGGGCTGCAACCTTTCGGGGCGCTTGTTGCCTCTTCTTACCAGAAGACCCTAACAACTGTTTCGGTGAAATCTACCGTCTTCAATAAGGCTTTGGCCTGATAGTTGACAGAAGAGATTTGAAAGAATAGTTTATTAGGTGTTTTGGTTGTGGAAAAGAGCGTGGCTGTTGGTCACGCTTTTTTTTATGTCTGATAATGAGTGTTTTATAAAATACGTGGCTGCAGCGGCAAGCGGTATTTATCAAAAATCATACAACCATAGCCGAAAACAGCAACGCCGGCAACCGTAGGAACTAAATCCCTGGAGTTGCCGGCGTTGCTGTAAGGCCGCTGGACGGAGACTTTGCCAGATGGTGGCCTGTATGTTAGATAACTACCCGAAGCTCGTAGCCGGTGCCGGGAGCCGGTACACTGAAAGCGCCCACGCGGCTGGGGCCGTAGCCCAGGTTAATTTTTATCCACTCATCGTGGGCGGGCAGTAAACCGATTATTTCCTGGCGCTGGGCTATCAGGTCGTCGCGCAGGTTCTGTAGCTCGTTGGCTGCCTCGTCCACTGGCTGCGGAAAGCTGCCGGGGGCCGGCCGCTGCCCCAATTCCACGTCCGGGTCGGGCGGCGGACTTTGGGTGAGGTTGGTGGCGGCAATTTCGGCCTGCTCCAGCTCTTTTTCGGCGGCTAAGTAGGCTTGTAGCTTTTCTTCGAGTGGTTTGAGTTCGGCGGCGAGATAATCGAGGTTGCTGGCCATACGGCAAAGGGAGTATAAGTGGGGAAGAGTGCCTGTCTGAACGCAGAACGCGGCCGCAAGGATACGTCGGCTACGGCTGAGTGGGAGACGGTAGTGCCGGCTTGGGGCGGTTACGCTGGCATTTCTCGCCGCAGTACTTCACCTCGTCCCAGCAGTTGCGCCATTTTTTGCGGTAGGCGAAGGGCCGGCCGCAGGTCAGGCAGAGTTTGGTGGGCAGGTGGGCTTTACCGTGAGAAGTCAAGAGCAGGAGGGCAAATGGGAAGGTAGGTATACGGGCGCGGCGCGACGAGGGCGAAGCGCGGCCACCGGGGATAACCGGCCCCGGCCCGTTTTGCTTTCCCGCTTCGACTTACCGCGCAGCCTATCTTTGCACCATGTCAAACCCCGAAACTACGGCCCCCGACCCGCTGGGCCACGCGCTGCTAGCCTACCAGCAGGGCCAGCTAAGCGCCACGCTGGCCGTGCACAGCTCCGTTGCCGACGAAGAAGTGCTGCCGGCCGCTTACTTTTTTCGCTCGCTCTGGGAAATGCCCGAGTTGGAGCGTACCGCTTTAGAGCAGTGCCATGGCCGCGTGCTCGACCTGGGCGCCGGGGCCGGCTGCCACGCCCTGGAACTGCAAACGCGCGGCTTCGTAGTGAAATCGGTGGATATTTCACCCGGCGCGGTGGCCGTTATGCAGCAGCGCGGCGTGCGCGAGGTAGCCTGCCACGACCTGTTCGACCCGGCCCTGGCCCAAGGCGAAAAGTTTGATACGCTGCTCATGCTCATGAACGGCCTGGGCCTGGTAGGCACGCTCGCGGGGCTGGAGCGGTTTCTGCACCACGCCAAAAGCCTGCTCAACCCCGGCGGCCAGATTTTGGCCACCTCCTCCGATATCAGCTACATGTATGAAGACGAGGACGGCGCGCTGGTGTTCGACCTTAACGGCTCGTACTACGGCGAGGTAACCTACTCGATGCAGTACGGTACCGAGCAGGGGGCGGAGTTCGGCTGGATTTTCGCCGACCCCAGCCTGCTCCAGGACTATGCCACCGCCGCCGGCTACGAGGTCGAGTTTCTAGAGGAGGACGAGCACCAGCAGTATCTGGTGCGTCTTTCGTTGGGCTTTTAGCTGACAGCCACTAGCTTTCCTTTTCCAATCAAAGTCAAAAGCCCGCAGCCAACAGCTATCGGCTAAAAACTCAAATGATGTTTGAAAAAACCTACACCGTTCGTTGGGCTGATATGGACCCCAACGGCCATATGCGCCACTCGGCCTACAACGATTACGCTGCCCAGCACCGCATCGAGTTTCTGGCGGCCAGCGGCTTTACGCTGCCCTACTTCGCCAAGGCCGGCCTCGGGCCCATCCTGTTTCGCGAGGATACCCGTTTTCTGAAGGAGCTGCACATCAACGAGGCGTTGCGCGTGGGCGGCGAACTATCGGGGCTGAACGCCGATGGCTCGCGCTGGAACATCGTGCACACGCTCTATAAGCCCGACGGCCGCCCCGCCGCCACCGTTAGCGTGGAAGGTGCCTGGCTCGACCTGCGCACGCGCAAACTCACCACCCCGCCCCCGGAAATTGCCGCTCTCATGGCCGAACTGCCCCGCCACGAGTCGTACCGAGATTTGTAGGAAGTCAAGGAGAAAAAGTCAAAGCCGCTGAACGATACCATCAGGCCCGTTCAGCGGCTTTGACTTTTTCTCCTTGATTTTCAGGGCAATCCGCTCCACCTGCTTCTGGTGGTGCAGCACATGGTCGAGCATGAAGTCGAGGGTCTGATGAATGGTGAGCATGCCCGAGCGGGGGTGTTTGAAGATGGCCCGGCTCAGCAGCTTGCCCGGATATTCGTTTAGCAGCTGCTCCAGGTGCCGGCGCACCGCCTCCCACTGGCGGCGTAGTTCGGGCAATGGGGCTACCTCGGCGGGCGTGAGCTCGGCCAGGTAGCGCGGCACTTTAAAGCGGGTGAAGGGCAACCGGAGCGCCAGCCGCAGCAGCCGCGACTTCAGAAACGCCCCAAGGCCCGATTTACCCAGCTTATCAGCTTCGCGCAGCTTCTTTTCGATGTATTGCCCGATGCCGGTTTCGGCCACCAGCAGGTGCTGCACCACCTGCGCGGCCGACCACTGCCCCGGTCCCGGCGCCACGGTGGCCCGCTCGCCCAGTGCCTCAACGGTGGTCAGCAGGTGGTTGGTAGCGCGCTCCAGGTGTTCAAGGCGAAGATGCAGACGGTGGTTCATGCGGGAAACGTAGGAGAGGGTAAAGGCACCGCTGGGCGCCCGGCAGAAAAGGTACGCAAAAACCCGCCCGCCGGCCCACTTTGCTTTTGTTGGAGCACAATGCGAAAAGACCCGCTTAAAGCGGGTCTTTTTCGTTTATCCTGAATCAATGCGTCAGAAAATCAGCGCCGGCCCAATCAGCCAGTGCAAATTACCCTTTCACGTACAGCACATCCTTCACGGCCTTCACGGTACGCTCCACGTTGGGCAGCGAGGCTTCGATGAGGGTGGGGGCGTAGGGCAGGGGCACATCCATGCACGTGATGCGGCGGATGGGGGCGTCGAGGTAGTCGAAAGCGCGGTTCTGCACCATGTAGGCCAACTCCGAGCTGATGCTGGCCAGCGGCCAGGCTTCCTCGACAACCACCATGCGGTTGGTTTTCTTCACCGATTCCACCAGCGTGTCGTAGTCGATGGGGCGCACCGAGCGCAGGTCGATTACTTCGGCCTTGATGCCGTCCTGTGCCAACTGGTCGGCGGCTTCGAGGGCAATCTTCATCATCTTGCCGAAGCTGACTATGGTTACTGCGTCACCCTCGCGCACCACGTTGGCTTTGCCAATCGGGATGAGGTATTCCTCCTCGGGCACCTCGCCCTTGTCGCCGTACATCAGTTCCGACTCCATGAAAATCACCGGATCGGGGTCGCGGATGGCGCTTTTGAGCAGGCCTTTGGCGTCGTAAGGCGTCGAGGGAACTACTACCTTCAGGCCGGGGCAGTTGGCGAACCAGTTCTCGAAGTTCTGCGAGTGCTGGCTCGAAAGCATGCCCGCGTTGCCGGTTGGCCCCCGGAATACGATGGGGCAGGAGTACTGCCCACCCGACATCGAGTAGATTTTAGCAGCCGAGTTAATCACCTGATCAATAGCTACCAACGAGAAGTTGAAGGTCATGAACTCGATGATGGGTAGCAGGCCGTTGATGGCCGCGCCCACGCCAATACCAGCGAAGCCCAACTCGGCAATCGGCGTATCAATCACGCGCTCGGCTCCGAACTCGTCGAGCATGCCCTGGCTTACTTTGTAGGCGCCGTTGTACTCGGCCACTTCTTCGCCCATGAGAAACACGCGCTCGTCGCGGCGCATTTCTTCGTTCATGGCTTCACGCAGGGCTTCCCGGAATTGGATGGTCCGCATAATGGGTAGGAAAGTCGAAAGGTTCGGTTCAGAAAAAGCCGGCACTTGTCCGGGGCGTAAAGCTACAACGAGCCGGGCGGTTGGGCAAACCCGTTCAGGATTCCAATTCCAAGCGCACCGTGTCAGCATTCACCTTGATGCCCCACTCACTCTGGAATACCAGTTGTAAATCATATTCGGCGGGTGGATTCTTATCTTCCCAATAGTTGTCGAACTCATGGCGTTCCTCTATAGGAGTGCGACAGATGTCACGCAAGCAGTCGTCTTCGTTAATTGGGTACTCAGGGTCGCGGCCTTTAACGTTAAAATAGTTTACGCCCTCAAAAACCAAACGAACGACTCGACAAGGAGCATTCTTAGCCCATTCGCCCGATGATTTTGCCCATTCCAAAATCAACTTGGCACCCGTAGGCTCATACGTCAGACTAGTGAAATCGAAGTCGTTGTGCAGGTCGGCATACCCATCGGCGTTCCACTCCAAATCAATGCTTTGACCCCCTAAGTTAAAGTTCGCTAGTTTCATATAGGTCGTTTTAATCTGCTAAGGCTGCTTTCCAAACATCAAATTCATTCACCGCTTACCGCAGCGCCTCCAGAAACTTCTTGCCTTTGGCGAACTCGCGGAACTCCAGGTCCTCGACGGCGCGGTTGGCGTAGGTGCGGTCGAGTTGCACGGCGCGGCGCAGGTGCGTGGCGGCGGCCGGCTCGTTGTGCTGGCGGGCGGCCGTTATGGCCAGGCTGTAGTACACCAGCGGGTCCTGCGGATGCAGCGCCAGGGCCTCCTCGTAGATGGCCGCTGCGCCGGGGTAGTTGCCTTTCATAAGGTAGATGAGGGCGCGGTTCATCAGGTTCTGGTAGCTGCGCGGGGCGCTATAGCTCAGGCTGCGTAGGGCCTCATCGGGCTGGCCCATTTCAATTTCGAGGGCGGCTTTGTCGGCGAAGGCCTTGCTAAGCATGGCCGGCGTGCCGCCCAGTTTGATGGCGTAGTCGTAGCTCTGCCGGGCTTCGGGCAGGTCGTGGGCGCGGTGGTAGGCGGTGGCCACGCGGTAGAACAGCTCGGCCGTGGGGTTGCGGTGGGCGGCCAGCGTGAAGTTGACCGCCGCCCGGCGCTGGTAAGCCCGGATTACCTTGGCGTTGGTTTCCTTCTCGGAGCGCATCAATAGCACCGCGCCCAGGTTGTAGTAGGCCTGCCAGGCTCCGGTGTTGGCCACGGCGGTTTCAAAAATGCGTTGCTTTTCGGCCAGCAGGGGCGTAAGCGAAGCCGAGTAGCGCAGTTCCTCGGGCGTGAGGGCGTCGGCTTCGGTTTGCTTTTCCACAATCTTTTTCGAGAGCAGATAAACCTCCGAATCGTAGCGTTTCGGGGCCGAATAGCGCACCGACACTGTGCCGAAGCGCAGCACCGGATAAATGTACTGCTCCAGATAATCGAAGAAGCTGAGCGAATGGAGGCGCTTTTCCTTTTCGGCGTAGGTGCCGGGCGAGTCGTTGATGAGCAGCACCACCGAGTCGATCTGGGCCGGCTTGAGCGCCGACTGCTGCACCTTGCTCAGAAACAGGTCCCAGCGGCGACGGTAGGCCTCGGTTTCGAAGTCGATGTTGCTCACTTTATTGAGGTAGGAGGCCTCGCTGACCCGCTTTTTATAGTAGCCGAGCAGGGCCTGTACGCGCCGGTCGGGCAGGCGCGGGTCGTGGCGGTCGAGCGAATCGGGCGAGTGGCCGGCCACGATCATCACCTTTTCGGTACGCTGGTTGGCCTCGATGAAATCTTCGAGCGCCGCTACATTGGTGCCCAGAAAATTGCGGATTTCAGCCTTGCCGGCATCAAAGTAAAAGGGCAGCACCCGCGTGCCGCTGCGGTCGTTGCTCACAGATTCGGGCAGCAGCGCCAGGGCCGAATCCTGGCGCACCACGAGTTGGCTGGTGGTGAGGATGCCACGGGCTAGCACCATTTCCACGCCCTTCAGGCGCGCGCCGTTGGGTTTGGTCAGGCGGGCATCGGGGCGGGCCAGTAGCTCGCCGGGGTTTTTCTGGGGGGCGTAGGGGAACGTGAACTGCCGCCGGATAACGAGCATGTTCTTCTGCTGCTCATCGTACACGTACTCGCCCGACAGGAACGTGAGGCGGCCCACGGTGTCTTCGCGCAGGCCATTCTGGTAGCGGTAGCTCAGAGCGATATTATAGGCCGCACCCTTGCGCAAGTGGGCAGCGGGCACTTTGGCCGTTACCTCAAAGCGCACCAACTGGCCGTTGCTTTCCAGCACGGTGGGCTGCACGGTAATCGACTGGCCGGTCTGGGCGGCTTTCAGCACTTTGGGCAGGGGCGAGCAGGCTGGCAGCAGGCTGGCGGCTAGTAGCAGGCCGGTGGCTCCGGGCAGAAGGCGCGGAAGATGGGGCATAGGCAACGACTCCGTAGGATCAGAAAATTTTAAACTCAAACGACGAAAGGCGGCCGATCGACGTATCTTGTTGCGGGCTTCTTGCGTAAGTGCTTGACACCGGGGCAAAATCATCGTATATTACTCCAGCCAATCCGTATTACGCCGCTAAAAATACCCTTATGCATCGAATTACCGATTTCATCGAAAAGCAGAGCTTCGGCGTCTGCAAGGCCATCGGCGACCGGGTCGGCTTTTCTAGTAGCAGCGTACGGCTTTCGTTTATATATGCCTCGTTCTTCACCTTCGGCTCGCCTATCGTGCTCTATTTCGCGCTGGCTTTCTGGCGTAACGTGCGCCACGCCCTGCGCCGCCAGCGCAGCACGGTCTGGGATTTGTAATTTGGGAGGTAATACAGGAGAAGTGAGCTAATAGAAGTGAGACTCTCAGGAGCCTGTTTGCCGTGGCAAACGGGCTTTTTTTGTGTTTGAGCCGAGCCTTCAATAATCGGCTCCGCGTATCATTCTCACTTCTCACTTCTCACTTCTCACTTCTCACTTCTCACTTCTAAATCCTTAAACAGACGCTTGCCCTGCGCGAAATAGGCCCACACAAGGCTGCCGGTGTAGGTGCCGACGCGCTCGGATAAGCGCAGGCGGGGCGGAAACTGCCGCCGCCGGCTGTTCCAGTAGCTCAGGCGGCCCACAAAGTGCCAGTGGGCCCGCAACACGGCCCGGAAATCGGCTGTCTGGCCTTGTAGCAGCAGGCGCAGGGCCGCCACCCAGTCGAGGGCTACGCGGCCGATGAGCACGGCGGGCAGCTCGGCCGGGTGGGTGTTGAGGTAGACCAGGGCCAGGCCGTTGCGGAAGTTGAGGTAGGTTTTGCGCGGGTTGGATTTGTGCAGCGTGCCGCCGCCTACATGAAACACCGTGCTGCCGCCCTGGTACCATACCTGCCAGCCCACGTTCTGCAGCCGCCAGCAGAAGTCGATTTCCTCCATGTGGGCAAAAAAGGCCGGTTCCAGCCCGTCTAGCGCATGCCAGGCCTCGGCGCGCACCAGCAGGCAGGCCCCGGTCGCCCAGGCCACCGGCCGGGCGTCATCATACTGGCCGGTGTCGGTTTCAAGGGTATCAAAAAGGCGGCCGCGGCAGAAAGGGTAACCCAGCGAGTCGAGGTAGCCGCCGCCCGCCCCGGCGTACTCGAACAGCTGGCGCGCGGCCGGATCGGAGCTATACTGCCGGATTTTGGGCTGGCAGGCGGCAATGCGCGCGTTGGCCTCCAGCAGCACCCGCTGGGGCGCGAGCCAGCCGGGCGTCACCTCCACATCGGAATTGAGCAGCACGTAATAGCGGAATTCGGGCCCGAGTTGGGCCAGGGCACGGTTGTAGCCCTCGCAGAATCCCAGGTTGCCCCCGTTTTCCAGCACCCGCACCGCCGGAAATTCGGCCCGCACCATAACCACCGAATCATCGGTGGAGGCATTGTCGGCCACGAACACGGTGGCCCCGGCCGAGTGGGCCAGCACTCCGGGCAGGAACTGGCGCAGAAAGTCGCGGCCATTCCAGTTGAGAATGACCACCGCTACATCGGCGCAGGAGCCGGCAGTGGTATCAGAGGCCAAAACCGCCGAGGTCGAGGCCGGGGATGTTGGGGATGAGGCCGGAAGTGGTCTTTTTTAGCTCTTCCTGGGCCTTGGCAGCGGCCTCTTCCATCACTTTGTTCACGGCCGCTACCACTAGGTCGGCCAGCATATCACGGTCCTGGGGCTGGAGCAGGCTGTCGTCGATTTCGAGCTTGAGCAGGCGGCGCTGACCGTTGGCCGTGGCCTTCACCAGCCCGCCCCCCGATTCGGCCGTGGCCGTCAGGTACTGCAACTGGTCCTGGGCCTGCTTCATCTTCTCCTGCAGGTCCTTCATCTTGCCCATCATTCCGGCCATATCAAACATAGTCGCGTCGTCTCAAAAGGTGAAAAATATCTTCCCAAAGATACGCCGGCAGGCCGGAAACGGCCCAGAAGAACTGCTCACCGCAGAATTGTGACGCTGCCGTACTGCCGCACGCGCTGGCCCCGCTGGTCGAGGGCCTCAAACTGCCAGGCGTAGGCCCCGGGCACCGGCACGGCGCCCTTAATGCGCCCGTCCCAGCCGCGGGTGCGGTCGGTGGTTTCAAACACGGTCTGGCCGTTGCGGTCGATGATGGTAAAGCGGAAGCTGTCGAGGAAGCGGCCCTTGAGCTCCAGTACGTCGTTGAGCCCGTCGCCGTTGGGCGTGAAGGCGGTGGGCAGCACCAGCTTTACCGGGCGCGTTACCTCGGCCACGTTGGAGTACGAGGGTTCCACAAGCCCCACCCCGCGGGCCTCAATGCGGTAGCGCACAGTTTGCCGGTTGGGGTCGGGCTGCAGGTCGAGGTAGGTGAGGGCTGCACCCACGGGCACGCTGGAAACCACGGCATTGTCGGCGGCCAGCCCCAGCACTTGGTAGCTCACCGGCGCGGCCGGGTCCGGCCCCGTCACCGTCAGCGCCGACCAGGTAAGGCGGATTTCGGGGCCGTTGGGGTTAGGCACTTCCGCCACGAGCTGCACTATGCACACGCTGGCTCCGGCCGGGGCGCGGTTGCCGCAGGCATCCTGAAACTCGACCGCGTAGCACAGTGGCACGGCCGGGTCGGGCGTCACCAGCGAATCGAGTAGGCGGCGGGCAGGCGTGGCGGCCAGCGGTGCCCCGTTGCGCTGGTAGCGGAGCTGGCCGCCGATGGCCAGCCCCGGCACTTCGGCCCGCAGCTCTACCTGGTTGCGCAGGTTGAAGCCCGCCCACAGCCGCGGCCGGGCCGGCGGGGTGGTAGAAAGAGCCGTCAGGCTGATTTCATTGGAAACCGAGGTGGCCGGCCCGCTACCCAGGCTAACCTGGTAGCGGTAGGTGGTGCCGCAGCTCACGGCCGCGTCGGTGTAGCTGGTGGCGCCGGGCGGCAGCGGCAGCACCACGCTCGTGCTGCCCTCGGTGCGGGTAAGCGTGTAGGTGCCGCTGCCGGCGCTGGTCCAGCTGAGTTGGTTGCTGCCGTTGGTGGCCGCGCCATCAAGCTGCACCGAGCAGATTTCGTTGGATGGCAGGCTGAAAACCGTCGGCTCGCACTGGTCCTGCAGCAGCAACCGGTAGCAGCCCGGCAGCGGGGCCGCGGGCAGTGTGAGGGTGGTGCTGGCGGCCGTTACGGCGGTCAGGTTGCGGTAACCGCCTGGCGCGGCGGCTTCAGCTACCTGCAATTGGTAGAGGTACTCAGGCTGCAGGGCCTCGAACTCCAGTTGCACGGTGCCCTCGGCAGGCCGCGTGAGGCGGCGTACAACCGGCCGTTGCGGGGGGGGCAGCGGCGTAAACGGTTTGGTACTGGTGCCCTCGCACACGCCGACCTGGGCATTACGACCGGTTACGGTAACTGTATTCGGGCCGCCGCTTATCGGGTAGCTGACCGCTACGCCACGTTCGGCCAGCACCGGTGCGCCCGAACCCACCTGCACAAAGTAGGTGGCGTAGCTGGCATCGGTAACAGTAACCTGCACCAGCCCCGGGGAGCAGACACTGAGCTCGAACGTAGGCTGGGGAGTGGCCAGCACCTCGTAGGTTTTGGAGAAAATAATGCCAGGACTATTAGCGTCGACTCCTGGGGTGTTTTGAGTGATAACCAGTGCTCCAACAGCAGCCGGGGTAAAGGTGGTTGTGGTATCGTTGTTGAAGCCAGTGCAGATCGTAGTGGTGCCTTGGCGGTAATAAATCTCAGCCAGTTTGAAATTCTTGCCGCTCCGGTCGCGCAGCCGTACCGGCCGGCCCACGCACAGCAGTTTGGGCAGCAGCTGGCCGGTAGCAGCGTCGTATGCTTCGAAGGCAGCGCCGGCATTGGTTTGCGACACGCACGGCGCCTGAGCATGCGCCGCCGGGCCCGCGAACAGACCGGCCAGCAGCAAAACCCAAAGCAGGAGTGCAGTTTTCGTCATGATAAGCCTAACGCCAAGCGAGCCGGAATATGTGCACGAAGAAAGTGAAATGTAAGCGGAAGCGCAGCTCCCGCTCCAGCCAGTCAACCCACGGGTTGCCGTCGCGGCCTACTCCCAGGTATACGTACGCACGAAATCGGCGGCGGCGGCCAGGTCGGGGTACAGAATCCGGTCGTGGGCTACGAAGGGCACTTTCTCGCGGAAGGCGGCTACCAGCGCCTCCAGCGGCGCCGAGCTACGGGCCGGCCGGCGGAACTCCAGGGCCTGGGCCGCATTCAGCAGCTCGATACCCAGCAGCTGCTCGGCGTTGATGACCACGCGCAGGGCCTTGGTGGCGGCGTTGGCGCCCATGCTCACATGGTCTTCCTGGCCGTTGCTGCTCACCAGGCTGTCCACCGAAGCGGGCGTGCAGAGCTGCTTGTTCTGGCTGACGAGGCCGGCGGCGGCGTACTGCGGAATCATCAACCCGGAGTTGAGGCCCGGCGCGGCTACCAGAAACGGCGGCAGCCCCCGCTGCCCGCTAATAAGCTGGGCCGTGCGCTGCTGCGAGATGCTGCCCAGCTCGGCCACGGCAATGGCCAGCATATCCAGCCCCAACGCCAACGGCTGGCCGTGGAAATTGCCCCCGCTCAAAATGGCGTCGTCTTCGGGGAAAATGATCGGGTTGTCGGTTACGGCGTTGCACTCGATTTCGGTGGTGCGGGCCACGTACTCCAGCGCATCGCGCGAAGCGCCGTGCACCTGGGGCATGCAGCGCAGCGAGTAGGGGTCCTGGACGGCGGTTTTGGGCTGCTGCTGCAGCTCGCTGCCGGCCAGCAGGCCCCGCAGCCGCTCGGCCACCAGCAGCTGCCCAGGGTGGGGGCGCAGGCGGTGCAGGCGCTCATCAAGCGGCTCGCTCAGCCCATCGAACCCCTCCAGCGAGAGGGCCCCGATAACGTCGGCGGCGGCGGCCAGCCGGCGGGCCCGCAGCAGCCCGTGTACGGCGTAGGCCAGCATAAACTGGGTGCCATTGAGCAGCGCCAGCCCTTCTTTGGCCCCCAGCACAATGGGCTCCCAGCTGAACAAACTCAGCGCATCGGCGGCGGTCAGGCGGTAGCCTTCGTAGTTGACTTCGCCCAACCCAAGCAGCGGCAGGCAGAGGTGGGCCAGTGGGGCCAGGTCGCCGCTGGCACCCAGGCTGCCCTGCTCCAGCACCACCGGCAGCATGCCGCGGTTGTAGAAATCGAGCAGGCGCTGCACGGTGGCTACCTGCACGCCGCTGTGGCCGTAGCACAGGCTCTGCACCTTTAGCAGCAGCATCAGCCGCACCAGCTCGGCCGGCACTTCGGGGCCCGTACCACAGGCGTGCGACATCAGCAGGTTCTGCTGCAGCTGCTGGCGCTGTTCGGCCGGAACGGCCTGCCCGCACAACGCCCCGAAGCCAGTATTGATGCCGTACACGGCCGTATCGGGGTCGCGCTCCAGACGCTGGTGCAGGTAGTGGTGGCCGGCTTCGAGTCGCTGGCGGGCTTCGGCGCCGAGTACCACCCGCGCCCGGCTGCGCAGCAACTCGTCGAGCGTGGCTAAATCGAGGAAAGCGGAGGGGGTGAGCTCGTAGTCAGCAGCCATAGGGTGGGGGAGAAGGGCAGGAATTTCAAAAGTACGGAATCTGCCTGCGCAGCCCGGTGGCTATGCTCGCGGAAGCTCCGGCGGCCAAGAGGCCCAGCAGCCCGAACGGGGCCAGCGCGGTGGGTATAAATACGGAGTTGCGCCCGGGTGAAATCCGTATTTTTTGCGCTTGCTTCCAACAGGCAGGTTGCCGATATTTGAAATACCGCTCTGATCCTTACTGACTTACCCTATGGAATACAACCCGAAGTTCGGCCCTGGCGCCCAAACGCCCGCCCAGCGACGCACCGTGTTGATGCGCCTGCAGGACGCTATTCCCAGCCTGCGTACGAAGGCGACACCCTACGCCCGGCAGCTGTACGGTCGCTACGTGGCCGGCGAACTGAGCTGGCCCGAAGTCCGACAGGCCCTTAGTGTGCAGATGTAGTTTATGGCAGGAGAACGTCATTCAGCGCCAAGCGAAGGATATCGCGTGCTAATCAACCAGTCGTGCGAGATTCTTCGCTTGGCGCTGAATGATGTTCTCCCACTACCCACCAACCAACTCTGCCAGCACTTGTTCCAGCGTCAGCGTCTGCTCGGTGCCGGTGGCCAGCGTTTTCAGCTTGAACTGGCCGGCCGCACGCTCCTCGGAGCCCTGCAGCAATACGTACGGAATGCCCTTGCCATCGGCATACTTGAACTGCCGGCCCAGCTTGCCCGACTCGGGGTACAGTTCGGTGGCAATGCCTTCGGCCCGCAGCCGGCGCAGCACGGGCAGCGCCGCTGCCTCGCTTTCGGCATCGAAATTGGCCAGCAGGCAGCGCGTGGTAGCTGCCACCGCCTCTGGGAACAGATTTAGCTCCTCCAGGCAGTCGTAGAGGCGGTCGACGCCGAACGAGAAGCCCACGCCCGATACGCCCGGCAGCCCGAACGCGCCCGTGAGGTTGTCGTAGCGGCCGCCGCCGCTCACGCTGCCCATGTTCACGTTGTTGATCTTGATTTCGAAGATGCAGCCCGTGTAGTAGCTCAGGCCGCGGGCCAGCGTTACGTCGAACTCCAGGTTGTCCCACTTGTCAAAGCCAAAGCCGCGCAGGTAGTCGAGCACCCGGTGCAGGTCCTGCAGGCCTTTGTAGCCGTCGGCGCCGGGTGTGTCGGGCTCTACGGCGGCCGTTACGAAGGCGGCGAGCAGCCGCTCCAGCTTCTCCTCGAACGAGCCGGCCACGCCCAGCAGGGCAAACAGCTTGTCGATGGCCTCGGCCGAGAAGCCGCGTTCGGCCAGCTCCTTTTCCACGCCCTCGCGGCCTATTTTGTCGAGCTTGTCGATGGCCGTGAACAGATCCACCTCGGTGCCCTCGCCGCCCAGAGCCTGGTAAAAGGCGCCCAGCACCCGGCGGTGGTTCAGTTTGATGGTGTGGTCGGTGAGGCCCAGCGTGTTGAGTGCCTCGCTCATCATGAGCACAATTTCAGCCTCGCACAGCAGCGAATCGGTGCCCACCACGTCGGCGTCGCACTGGTAAAACTCGCGGTAGCGGCCACGCTGGGGCCGGTCGGCGCGCCACACCGGCTGAATCTGGTAGCGCTTAAACGGGAACACCAGCGTGCCCCGGTTCATTACTACGTAGCGGGCAAAAGGCACCGTCAGGTCGTAGCGCAGGCCTTTTTCGGCAATTTTGGGCAGCACCGCCCGCGGGCCGGCCAGCAGGTCGGCGGGCGTTACTTCCTCCTTGATAACCTCGCCCTTCTGCTTTTTGAGGAAGTTACCCGAGTTGAGCACCTTAAACAGCAGCTGGTCGCCCTCGTCGCCGTACTTGCCGGTGAGCACGCTCAGGTTTTCCAAGGTTGGGGTTTCGAGCGGGGCGTAGCCGAACTTCTCGAACACGCGGCGTATGACGCCGAAAATATAGTTGCGGCGGGCCACTACGGCTGGGCCAAAGTCGCGGGTGCCTTGCGGGATGCTGGGTTTCTGAACGCTGCTCATCGGGGGCGAGGGAATCGAAATGCGGTGGTACGGGCGCAAAATTCGCGCTTTCCGCCGGACTTTCCCCAGTTCTTCCGCGGCCGGCCGTAAATCAGCTCATTCGGGAAGCCCCAAATTCGATTTCCTCGATGGCATCGAGCACCGAGGCTACCAGCAACGGCTGCGAGTCGGTATCGAGGCGCTGGAAGCGGTGGCGGCTGGCCTGCGGCGTGTGGCACAGAATCAGCTGGCGCGCCTGAGCCCGCAATGCGAAGGCATAGGCCAGCAGCAGCTCTATCACATCGTTACTCAGCGAATCAACCAGGCTCAGGTCGACTACCACGGCGGGCTTGCTGGTGCGGCTGGCCCGATGCAGGGCCCGGGCCAGCATTTCGCTGTCATTGGTGTCGGAAGCTAAATAGGACAGGATAAGCAGGTATGCCTGGGGTAACTCTTCACGCTGAACATCCAACATCTTCCGGTCCTGTCTTAAGCGGTACGACTCCGCTTTCAAGCGAGATTTCGCGGCTGCAAGTTACGACTTCGATGACGATAAAATGTAATTTTAAGGAGATAATTTAATTTAATCGACAAAAAACATCAATTGAACGAGCATTATGGTCTATTCAGCGAGTCTGTTGTGGCGGGCCTGATGCATAACCGACGCGGCCAGTGGCGACTTCAACGGGGCCCTTATCCCGGCCCGGCGCAGGCCCCGGGTAGTCCAGTCGTTGCAGGTGCGCAGGGCGTGGTAGCGGCCCCGGGCCCGGAAGAAGAAATCGGCCGCGCCGTAGCCGGTTGCCTGGCGTAGCGGCTGCCGGCCCACCGAATCGGGGGCGGCCAGCGCGGCCCGCACATGCGCCACCAGCCGCTGGTATTGCGCGGCCGATACCTGCAGCGGCACTACCCAGGCTCCCGAGTCGGGCGCGGTGGGGTAGAAGCTGGCGTGCACCAGTGTTTTGGAGGGGAGCAGGGCCCACACCACGGCCCCGGGGCCGGGCGTGCGCCCGCCCATCGAGCCCAGAAAAAAGCCTTCATTGCCCCAGCCGAATCCTACGTAGCGGTAGCGGCCGAAGCGGGCCGTAAGGGTAGGCTGGTTCAGCTGAGCCAACCAGTTGTGGCCAGTTTGCGGGTCGCGCACGGGTAGCACCAGGTCGGTATGAATCCCGTTCGATACCACGAACACTGGCACGCCGCCCGGCGTTTGCCGGAATTGCCGGTTCACGGGTACTGCGGCCCCGGTCATCAGCAGGAAAATAAACGCTACGAAAGCCGCCATTGGCTAAAGATACGGCGCCATGTGGGACCAATTATACAGTCGCCGGCTGTACATTTGCCGCCGACTCAACCTATCGTGGCCGTGTACCGCCTGCTCGCGTATCTGCTTTGCTCCCTATTGCTGCTCCAAACCCTGGAGCAGGAGCTGCTGGTGGTGAACTATGAGTTGAACCAGGCCCGCATTACGGCCCGCTACTGCGTGAACAAAGCCCGGCCGCAGCTTAAGTGCAACGGCAAGTGCCACCTGGCCAAACAGCTACGCAGCGCTGCTGATGAGGACGAAAAAGTGCCAGCCGGCAGCATCCGGCTTAAATTTGACCTGGTGCCCGCGCCCGCCCACCTCACCCTGACGGCCCCGCGCTACTGGCCGGCCGCCCCCGGCCGCTACGCTGCCCCCGCAGCCTTGCGCTACGCCGATGCTCCCGCCCGCGGCGTGTTCCGCCCGCCACTGGTGTAAACCTGCTTTCGCACCGGCTTCCACCCTTGGAAGCCGCAACGACCGGCAAGCCGCCCCCGTGGGGTGCGGCCCGGACCCGCGTACTGGTACGCGGGCCGGCCGGCAGGTTTATCTCCTTCAGCCTTAGCGTTTCTACTAATGATTTTCTCGCGTTTTGCGGCCCTGGCCGCTTCGCTGGCCCTGGGCACTGTGCTGCTGGGCAGCTGTGATAAAAAAGAAGACCCCGCGGCAGAGCCGCAAAAAAGCGTGTTTTCGGTAGAGCTCGAAAACACCGTGGG
This sequence comes from Hymenobacter psychrophilus, assembly GCF_900107135.1. Lineage (GTDB taxonomy): Bacteria > Bacteroidota > Bacteroidia > Cytophagales > Hymenobacteraceae > Hymenobacter > Hymenobacter psychrophilus. Next base: position 42,305 of record NZ_FNOV01000017.1, on the reverse strand, counting down.
TAACCGCAGCCTCCACCTCGATACCGACACTTACACCACTGCGGCCGGCGACCAGTTCACCATCAGTACCTTCAAATACTACCTCTCGAACCTGGAGCTGCTGAAAGCCGATGGCAGCGCTACGGTGCTGCCCGATACCTATTTTCTGGTTGACCAGGCCAAAAAGGAAAGCCAGCAGCTCCAACTGACCGATGTGCCCACCGGCGACTATACTGCCCTGCGCTTTGTGGTGGGCGTAGACAGTGCCCGTACCAAGGCTGGTAATCTGCAGGGCGTGCTCGGCGACGACAACGGCATGTGGTGGGCCTGGAGCAAAGAGTTCATCAACGTGAAGCTGGAAGGCACCTCGCCCCAGTCGCCCAAGGGCGGGCTGGTATTTCATATTGCCGGTTTCAAGGGCGCCAACGGGGCCAATAACACCATCCGCACCGTTACGCTGCCCTTTCCCGGCGGCAGCAAGTTGCTGGTGCGCACCGACCACACTCCCGAAATCCATTTGCAGGTGGATGCGCTGAAGATGTTCAGCGGCCCCACTACCATCCGTTTTGCCACGGTGAACAACTCGATGGGCGGCCCCGCCTCGGTGCAGATTGCCGATAATATTGCCGCCGGTATGTTCTCGGTCGAGCACCTGCACGCCAACTAAAGAAGTGGAATGGTGAAATGGTGAGATAGTGAGTTGGATGTTCGGAGGGCCCCACGGCGAACACGGGACAAGTGGCGCAATCAGGCCCTCGGAAGGTCAAACTCACCATCTCGTTCTCTCACTATGCTACCAGCTCTCATGAAGTACTTCTTCCGACTGCTGCTCGCGGGCCTCCTGATAGGGACGGCCGGGCCGGCCGCGCGCGCCTGCGACATTTGCGGCTGCTTTATGGGCATCACGCCCTACGACAACCAGAGCGGCTTTTCGCTCATGCACCGGTACCGCATCTACAACGGCTACCGGGCGCTGGGCCAGTCGCCCGATTTCCGGCCCGATGGGGCCCGTATCTTCTTCCCCACCCAGCTCAACTCCGACGACGGCTACGCCCACAGCCACCGCGGCGACCCCACCGACTTCGAGGCCTTCCGGGTAGTCGAGCTGCGGGGTAAATACTTCCTCTCGCAGCGCGTGGAGCTAAACGCCTTCGTGCCTTACGTGCTGAATACCTCGCAAATTAATGGCAGCCAGCTGAATGTCAGCGGCGTAGGCGACGTGACGCTGTTTGCCGGCTACCACCTCATCCGGGCCATTGAAACGGCCGGGGTGCAGAGCCGGCTGATAGTGGGCGGCGGCCTGAAACTGCCCACCGGCGAGTACGACCGCCAAACGGCGCAGGGCCGCCGCTACCCGCTGCTCAACCAGGTGGGCACCGGCACCACCGACGGCTTCGTGTACGCCAACTATATTGGCAGCTACCGTGGGGCGGGCCTGAGCGTGAACACCAGCTACCGCCGTACCGCCGAGAACCTGTTTCGCAACGGCCTGGCCCCGAGTACGGCCACGTTTGCCAGCCTGTTTTATCGGGTGCCGCTGGGCGAAAACTGGCAGCTATACCCGTCGGCGCAGTTTTTCTACGAGAAAACAAAGGGCGAGATGCTTGAAGGCCAGCTCACCGGCGAGCACGCCATGAACAACGCCCTGCTCGGCCCCGGCCTCGATGTGTACTACCGGAATTTCTCGCTTAGTACCAGCGTGCAGCTCCCCGTGTACACCGCCACTACCGACCACCCGGCCAGCGCCGGCCGGCTGGTGGTATCGGTAGGCTACAGCTTTGGGCAAACCAAGTACCTGCTGCACAAAAGGCCCGCGGCGGAAAATTGAATTGATAGCTGAAAAACCCCGTCATGCTGCGCCGCATGCGCTGAATGACGGGTTGTTGGAAATAACGCTCTACCTCCTGCCTTTCCGCGCATGAAAACCGCTTTTACCAATTTCGCAACAGGGCTGAACCTGCTGGTTCTGCTAAGCCTGCTACTGACCACGGCTTGCGGCACCGGCGGCAAGACCAACGACCCGGGCCCGGAGCCGTTTGGCGCCCCCACGCCCTACGTGCTGCAGGTGCCGCCGCTGTTTCCGAAGCCGCTGCCCCAGCCCGCCGACAACCCGCTGACGGTGGAAGGCATAGCGCTGGGCCGCCACTTGTTCTATGAAAAGGCGCTGTCCATGGACAACAGCAAGTCGTGCGGCTCGTGCCACCAGCAAAGCAAGGCCTTTACCGATGGGCTGGCGCAGGCCGAGGGCGTGGGCGGCACCCAGCACCCGCGGAGTGCTATGGCCCTGCAGAATCTGCTCTGGGAGCCGCGCCTGACCTGGGACGGGGCCCATACCAGCCTGGAGCAGCAGGCCCGCGTGCCCATCGAAAACCCCCTGGAACTGCACCAGCCGCTGGCCGCTGGCATAACCCGGCTGCAGGCGCTGGCCAAGTATCCCGAGCTGTTCGGCAAAGCCTTCGGCACAAGTGCAGTTGCCGAGGAGCGGGTGCTCAAGGCCCTGGCGCAGTTCCAGCGGACGTTGGTTTCGGGCAACTCGCGCTTCGACCGTTACAACCGCGGCGACCAGGACATCCTGACGCCCGACGAGGTGCGCGGAATGGAGCTGTTCAGTATCCACCCCAACGGCCGCATTCGGGGCGGCAACTGCAGCGACTGCCACGGCGGCCCGCTGCAAACCGACCGCAACTTCCGCAACAACGGCCTCTCCAGCTCCTTTGGTGCCGACCGGGGCCTGGGCGGCCTCACGGGCCGCCCCACCGACAACGGCAAGTTCCGGGTGCCCTCATTGCGCAACATCGCCCTCACGGCCCCCTACATGCACGACGGCCGCCTGGCCACCCTCGAAGACGTGCTCGACCACTACAACGAGCACGTGCAGTTCAGCAGCCCCACCCTCGACCCGCTGATGCGCAACACCACCAACGACCCGCTCCAACTAAGCCCCCACCTCGAACTAACGGCCCAGGAGAAACGGCAAATCGTAGCCTTTTTGAAGACGCTGACAGATGAGGACTTCGTGAAAGACCCCCGGTTTGCGGAACCGCAGTAGCTGCGTCTTTAGCTGCTCGATTTGCCTGCTTTAGCTTCCGGTTGATGACTTATAAGTATGCGGGGAAACTTTCGGGAAGCATACCAGATTTGGCTTGCTTCCCGAAAGTTTGTTGCGTACCTAGTGCCGCTTCCCGAAACTCGCTGCCGTACAGATTTTCGGCAACCCGGATGTTGTGTGCCATTTCTACCGACAATTGAAGTCCAATAAATGATAAAAAGACTAGATCAAGCAATTGAAAAACAAAACGAGCAAGAACTTCAGGCTTGCATCGCAGACCTTTTTAATCAAACCGAACAAATTGATAAAGCATATTATCCAAAAATCGAAAGATTATTGTTGGAAAAATGGCATCATGAACATGAGGACATCATAGGGTTGATTTGGTTGAAAGAATTAAAGGATGACAGATTTATAGACCCCATAATGTTAATTGCTCAACAAGGAGAAATTTACAGATCTTATGATGATGGATTGGAATCTACATTACGAAAATGTGTTCACGTCTTGAAGAAGATAGCGACGGAACTATCAAATTCAGCAATAAAAAAGCTAATCGATACCGGAAATGAGAATGTGAAATATGCATTGGAAAACTATAGATGAAACGGCACACAACACTGGATTTTCTGCTATACTGGCTTTGCGAATAAATCCTGATCGACATAACAAAACTCAGCTTCAGTCCCATCTTTACGTAACACAGATGAACTGCAGAACATATTCTCATTTTTAGTAACTTTAATCAGCGATAGTCCGGTCTGACGGATCACGGAATTCCCTGCCTTCGCAAATACTCAACGTTAACTTCAAAGCACAAAGCCCCTGACGTCAGCACGAACGTCAGGGGCTTTGTGCTTTGAACAGAGTGTCGCGCTTTGGATAGATAAATAGGCGTCGCTGTTCTGCCGTTACTCGCCGCTAGCCCCCAAACCCGCCGCCGCCGGCTGGGGCGGCTTCGATGCGGCCGGCTTTGGCCTTGCTGGCGCCCACGTACCAAGTGAAGCCCAGCCAGGCAACCCGGGTTTCGGGCTTGGTGTAGAGCGTGGACTGCAGCTCGGGCGAGTTGATTTCGGCCCGGCGCACCTGGGTGTTCAGCAGGTCGGAAACGCGGAGCGTGAGGGCGGCGCGGTTCTGCCACAGGCGCTGGCGCAACGCTATTTCGAGGCCGCCGGTGGCCAGCTGCCGGCCCTGGGCCGTGAGGGTGGCCGAGCGGTAGGAGCCGGTCAGCTGCACGTCGAGGGCGGGGGTGGGGCTGAAGTTCTGGTTGAGGCGAGCCGTGCCGGTGAGGGCCTGGCGCGAGCCGGCGTCGGGGGCGTTGGTGTTCAGCTGGGCCCGGTAGAGCGAGCCGTTGGCCTGCACCCGCCACCAGGCCGTAATCGGCTGGCTCCAGGTTAGTTCCAGGCCCACGTTGGTGGTCGAGCCCAGGTTGCGGTAGGTTTCTACCAGCACCAGCCCGGCGGCGGGGTTGCGGTTGGTAGCCACCGTGTCCACGTCGCGCAGGCGCTGGATGGTGTTGTTGGTGAAGCGGCCGAACAGCGTGGTCGTGATTTCGGCCCCGCCGGGCAGGCTCAGCTGGTGGCCCAGCTCCAGGTTGTGGCTGAATTCGGCCCGCAGCTCGGGGTTGCCGAGGCGGTAGAAGCGTGGGTCGAGGTAAAGCGGCACGGCCAGCTGCTGCATAAAGTTGGGCCGGTTGAGGCGGCGGGCGTAGCTGAACGTCAGCTGCTGGGGCTGCTCGGCCGTTTTGGCCGTGTCGCGCTGGCCAAAGCGGCGGCTGAGGCTGGCCGTCGGGAACAGGCCCAGGTAATCGAGGTCGAACTGACCCTGGCCGCCCGCTACGGCCCCGGTTACGCGGGTGTACTCGGTGCGCAGGCCGGCCTGGGCGTTCCAGTGTTTGCCCCAGCCGCGCTGGTAAGTAGCGTAAGCGGCGGGCACCGTCTGGCGGAAATTGTAGGCCAGCGAGCGGGCCGGGTCGCGCACGTAGCCGCCGGGCACATCGGGCTGCTGGCTGAACAAATCGGCCGTGCCGTTGCTGCGCTGCTGCTCTATTTTGAGGCCGGTTTCCACCTTGCCCTTGTTGCCGGGCAGTGGTAGTGTATAGTCGGCCTGGGCGAAGTAGATGTTGGCGTCCACATCCATCTGCTGCCGCCAGCTGGTGAGGGCCCCACTTTCCAGGGTTTGGGTTACCGGAATATCGGCCCGGATGAGCACGGCCCCGCCCACGGCCGTCAGCTCGCGGCCAGGGTGTTTTTCCCAGCCGCGGCGGTAGCTGGCCACGTTTTCAAACACTTTCACATCTACATCGAGCTGCTGCACGCCCCGCTGGGTAGTGGTGGGCTCGCCGGGCCGGGCGGTGCTCAGCAGCTGCTCGGAGCGGTTGGCTTCCTGCTGCCAGTTTGGGTTGAAACTCAGGCTCAGGCTCTGCTCCTTCTTCAGTTCGAGATTGAGGCCCAGGTTGAGGCTGTGCGAAAAGTTGCGCTCCAGGCCGGTGCCATCCTGGCGGGTAGCAATCAGGCCGCTGGACTGGCGGTTGCGGGTTTGTTCACGGTAGGTTTCGTCCTGGCGGTCGTAGCTCAAACTCAGGTTGGCGGGGCCCTGCTTGCGGTTCAGGCTCAGGCTGGCGTTATACTTGTCGCCGGTGCCGCCCAGCAGGCTGGCCGTGCCGTTCACACCGTTTTTGGTTTGCTTTTTCAGGATGATGTTGATGACGCCCGTGCCCTGGGCATCGTACTTGGCCGAGGGATTGGTCATCACCTCGATGCGGGCAATACGGGAGGCCGGAATCTGGTCGAGGCGCAGGCCGGGGCCGCTGTTGGAGCCGCCGCTGGGCTTGCCATCAATGAGAATGGTAAGGTCGGACGAGCCGCGCAAACTCACGCTGCCGCCGGCATCCACGGCCACCGAGGGCACGTTGCGCAGCACATCGGTGGCCATGCCGCCCACGCTGGCCAGGTCTTTCTCTACGTTGATCACGCGTTTGCCCGGCTCATTTTCCACTACGGCCCGCTCACCCGTCACCGTCACGCCCTTCAGCTGCGTCGTGATGGAGGCCAGCCGCAACGTGCCCAGCGCCAGCTCGGGTGCCGCCGCCGTCAGCGTAACGCGTCGGCGCAGGCTCTGGTAGCCCACCGCCGACGATTTGAGTAGGTAGGAGCCCAGGCCCAGCTGGTCGAGCCGGAACGAGCCGTTTTCCAGGGTTTCGGCCCCGGCTACAAAACTCGAATCCTGGGCCCGCAGCAGCACTACGCTGGCAAAGGGCAGGGGCTGGCCGGTGCCTTGCTCCAGCAGGGTGCCGGTTACGCGGCCGGCGGGAGCCGTTGGGGCCGGACCCTGGGCGGCGGCGGTCAGCGAAAACAGGCCGAAAGTGAGGCCGAGAAAGGGCGCAGTGAGGAACCCCAGGCCCCGTGGGGACTGGCTGGAAGGAGGGAAGGAAGTCATGGTAAAGGAGGTTGGGGTCGGAAAAAAAGGCAAGCAGGGGCCGTTTCCGGTGGCCGCGGTTCCGCCGGATGGGCCTGAAGGCCAGTAATTCAGACGTGAGAGGCAGGGGCACCAATCGCCAAAAGAGGCGGGTGCCAGCAAACCGAAACACATGGGGCAGCGGCGGGAAACCGACGTTTCCGACCGGGGCCCACCGCCCGGCCCGGTTGGCGCGAAGGCGGTGTTCGGTGGGGGCCGCGCCGGGCTCCGCTTGAGGAGCAGCCGCGTGGCCAAGAGGTTATCTAATCAACAAGCCAAAGGTAACTAAAGGTACTATGTAACGCAAGGTACTGTTGAAAATAAATTCAACTTCTGCTATGAAGCTGCGGTTGCAGGCATCTGGGTTGGATTTAGCAGCTGCTGTTACGCGGTAGCGGAGCAGCAGCCTGGTAGCTTGGCCCCGGCGCGAGGTGGCAGAGTCCCGGCGGGGCGACACCGATAGCTGAGGCTTTGCGGGGCCACGTTCTACCAATAGGCCGCTCCGCCGAGGCTACTGCAGAACGATAGTCAGCAGTGGTAAAGCAGGCTTCTGGTGGGGTAGATGTTGCTGCTGCGGCAGGCGTTGCCTGGGGTGTTGGGTTTCTTCGTGCTGGTTTGTGCCACTGTGGCGCAACCGTACAAGCTGTCCGGAAATGGACAGCTTTGTTAGTGCCTGGTTAGTAAGAATAATTTGTAATAAATTGATAAGTAATGTTTTGTAGAAATGGCACGGCCGTTGGCTACACTTGGGAGAACCATCCTTCCACCTGTACGAAAATGGACAGAGCCATTTCTTCCTCCACCCAAAACCGCCGCCAGCGCCGCCGCTGGCTGCTGGGCGCGGGGCTGCTGCTGGCGCTGGGCGCGGCCCTGCTGGCCTTCCGCACGGTGCTGCAACCCAGTGTGGAGCGCAACGCCCTGCTGCTGGCCCGCGTGGAGCGTGGCGATGTGGAGGCCTCGCTCACGGCGGCCGGCGTCATCATTCCGGCCCACGAAGCCGTGCTGACCAGCCCCATTGCCAGCACCATCCGGCAGGTGCTGGTGGCCGTGGGCAGCCGGGTGGCGCCGGGCCAGCCAATTGTGGAGCTCGACCGGGAGCTGACGGCTTCGGCGCTGGCTAAGCTGGAGGATGGTCAGCAGCAGAACCGCAACCGTGGTAGCCAGCTCCAGCTAACCCTCGAAAAAGCCCTCTACGACTTGCAGTCCCAGCAGCGGGTGCAGGCCGTTAAAATCAACAGCCTGCAATCGGCCCTGCGCGACGAGCAGTACCTGCTGAAAGTGGGCGGCGGCACGGCCGAGAGTGTGCGCCAGGCCGAGCTGAACCTGCGCGTGGCCCGGCTGGAGCAGCAGCGCCTGACCCAGCAGCTGGCCAACCAGCGGGCCGCCAACGCTGCCGACCGCCGCGAGCTGGGTTTCACGGTGCAGATGCAGCAGCGCAGTATCGCCGAGCTGGCCGGCAAGCTGGCCCAGGCCAACATCAGCAGTCAGCAGCCGGGCGTGCTGACGTGGGTAAATGACGCGCTGGGCACCACCGTGCAGGCCGGCGACGCGCTGGCCCGCGTGGCCGACCTGACCCGGTTTCGGGTGCGGGCCACTATTTCCGATACCTACGCCGACGCCCTGCGCCCCGGTGACCCAGTGGTGGTGCGCATCAACGACCAGGATTTGCGTGGCACCATCAGCACCATCAGCCCGGCCGTGGACAAAGGCACGGTGACCTTTTACGCGACGCTGGCCGAGGACCACCACCCGGCCCTGCGCCCCAACCTGCGTACTGACGTGTTCGTGGTCACCAAGGCGCACCACAACATTGTGCGGGTACGCAACGGCCCTTTTTACCAGGGTGGCAAGGAGCAGCCGGTATTCGTGGTGAGCAACGGCCGCGCCCTGCGCCGCACCGTGCAGTTCGGCGACTCCAACTTCGACTACGTGCAGATAACCGGCGGCCTGCGCCCCGGCGAGGAAATCATCGTCTCCGACATGAAAGACCACCTCGACACCCCCGAACTGACCATCCGATGAAGCAGTTTTTAGCTTTTAGCTGTCAGCTTCTAGCTGTTAGCTTTTTCAGTTCAATGGCTAATGCGCAGCAGTTGGCCCCTATTAAGCAGAAGACAAGTACGGAAGCTAACAGCTATCAGCTGACAGCTAACAGCTCAGAAACGGCGGCTATCAGCTTAGAAGGCGTTATCGACCAGGCGCTGAGCCAGTCGGCGGTGGCGCGGCGGGCGGGCACCAGCCGTGACCAGAGCTACTGGCAGTGGCGGGGCTACCGGGCCAACTACCAGCCCCAGCTGGGCCTGCAGGGCGTATTACCGGGCTACAGCCGGGCCGTTACGCCGGTGGTGCAGCCCGACGGCACCACCGATTTCCGGGCCGTGCGGCTCAACAATTCCAACCTGGCTCTCACGCTCAGCCAGAACATCGGCCTGACGGGCGGGCAGGTGTTTGTGGCTTCAGAAGTGCAGCGGTTTGATGATTTCAACGGGGGGCTGCGGCGCTACAACAACCAGCCGGTGGCCGTGGGATTGGTGCAGCCGGTGGGCCGCTTCAACGAGTTGCGCTGGGTGCGGCGGCTGGAGCCCTTGCGCTACCAGGAAAGCGGCCGGCAGTTTGTGGAGGAGCGCGAAACCATTGCCCAGCGCGTAACAGAGCTGTATTTTGCGGTGCTCAGCCAGCAGGTAAGTGCCCAGGTGGCCGGCCAGAACGTGCAGGCCAACGCCGAGCTGCTACGCCTGGGCCGGGAGCGGTACGGCCTGGGCCGCCTCTCGCAAAGCGACCTGCTGCGGCTCGAACTCAACCTGCTCACGGCCCAGCAGGCCGAAGCCCAGGCACGCCTCGATGCCCAGAATGCGGCCGTGGAGCTGCAGCGCTACACCGGCCTGGCCGCTGAAAGCCTGCGCCTGCAAGTGCCCGCCGCCCCACGGCTGGCAACGGTGCCGCCCGAGCTGGCGCTCAGCCAGGCCCGGCAGAACCGGGCGCTGGTGCTCGGTTTCCGGCGGCGTTTGCTCGAAGCGGAGCGCGAAGTGGCCCGGGCCCGCGGCACTACCGGTTTTCAGGCCACGCTGGCGGCCAACCTGGGCTATATCAACCAGGCCCCCAACCTCTGGGACACCTACGCCGCCCTGCAGCAGCAGCAGCAGGTGAGCCTGAGCTTCGCGGTGCCGCTCGTGGATTGGGGCCGGCGGCAGGCCCTGGTGAAAACGGCCGAGCTGGCCCGCCGGCAGGCCAAGACCGAGGTGCAGCAGGAGCAGGCCACGTTCGCGCAGGAGGTGCAGGTGCAGGCTGCCCAGCTCGGCACGCTGGCCATTCAGCTGGAACTGGCTTCCCGCGCCGATACGCTGGCCCGCCGCCGCTACGCCATTGCCCAGGCCACCTACCAGGTCGGCCGCATCAGTCTCACCGACCTCACCATTGCCACCGCCGAGAAGGACCAGGCCCGGCGTGCCTACATTGGGGCCCTGCGCGCCGCCTGGGTGGCCCACTACCGGCTGCGGGCCCTCACGCTCTACGATTTTGAAAGGGGCGAGGCGCTGGCGGCGGAGTAACCGTTTTAGGGCCCAAACTGCATGGTTTCCAAATTGTAAGTGCGGTGCTTTTCCTGTTTCTGTTCATCTTGAAAACAGATGTCGAGCGTGTACGGGGCCTGCCACTCCACACCGCAATTCCACCAGAGCGAGGAAATACTGCGCCAGTAGGTGTTGATTGGGAAAGGGGAGAAGTCCTCCAGCGCATACCGCTTCAGCAGGTTGCCCTGCACGTCGTAGACGGCCAACACATCGACGCCGTAGCCCATGCTGCTCCAGTTATCAACTGTTACGAGGTAGCGGCCATTAGTCGAAACCAAGGCCGATACTGGGGCTATGCGGTTGATGAGCTGCTTTTCCCACACCTTGATGGTGTCCGACCCCTGCAGGCGAAACATGGTAGCGTGGCAGGGAATAATAACCGTATCGGCCGCCGTGAATTTGTGCCGACGGCGCGGTTTAGTGCCATGGTAAGCGTAGTATTTCGCCGGTATGTGCAACGGAACGACTTCGACAAACCAGCTGCTGTCGGGGCTGTGGTAGCGCGTGGTTTTGGGCAATTCCCAACTATCGGCCGTCGCTACTTGTGCGCTCAGCAGACCCAGCAGGAATAAGAAAACTTTCATTGGGCGGTAAGTTGAGAAGGCCAAATGCTGACCGTTGAATCAGCGCGGGTGATAACGCACATAAGAACGCATTATTTCCGAACAACCCGTCCGAAATCGGACACAATTCCCGCCCTTGCAAATCGCTTGATTATAATTAAATATCTGTGAAATAGTGTGTTATAAAGTTGGTCCGCTGCTTGAATATCCTCCCGTAACTACCCGCTTTCCCTGTTCAAAACCGGACAACTAACGCCTTTAACTTTCGCCTTATGACCAACCTGTTCACCTCGGCCACTGACGCGCCCCAACCCGCAACTGCCCCGGCGGCTGGTATTGGCCGGGCCGTGCTCCAGCTCACCGGCATCGAGAAAGTGTACCAGACCCGCACCATCGAAACGGTGGCCCTCAACCACGTCAACCTCACCATCAACCAGGGCGAATTCGTGTCGGTGATGGGGCCTTCGGGCTGCGGCAAGTCCACGCTGCTCAGCATTATGGGTTTGCTCGACGAGCCCACCAGCGGCACGCTGGAGCTGGATGGCCGGCCCGTGCAGAGCTACTCCGATAAGGAGCTGGCCCGGCTGCGCAACCACAAAATCGGCTTCGTTTTCCAGAGCTACCACCTGATAAACGACCTCTCGGTGCTCGACAACGTGGAGCTGCCGCTGCTGTACCGGGATGGGGTAGGGGGCAAGGAGCGACGCCAACGGGCCTTCGCGGCCCTCGAAAAAGTGGGCCTGGGGGCCCGCACCGGCCACTTCCCGAGTCAGCTTTCGGGCGGGCAGCGCCAACGCGTGGCCATTGCCCGCGCCCTGGCCGGCGAGCCCGAAATCATTCTGGCCGATGAGCCCACCGGCAACCTCGACTCGGTGATGGGCGAGGAAATCATGGACCTGCTGCTGACCCTCAACCGCGAGCAGGGCACTACCATCGTCATGGTTACGCACGACGAGCAGCAGGCGCTGAAAACCCAGCGCCTCATCCGTTTTTTTGATGGCAGCCAGGTGAGTTGAAGGGGAATTAAAAATTAAAAGTGAAAAATTAAAAGGTGAGTTTTTTAGAATTTATGCAGCAATTATAGGAACCCAAATTTTAACTCTTAATTCTCAATTTTTCAATTGAAAAAGCTGTGATTTTCTCTTATCTGAAAATAGCCTGGAAAGTGCTGCTCCGGCGTAAGTTCTTTACGCTTATCAGTTTGGTGGGCATCAGTTTTACGCTGATGATCCTGCTGGTGGGCGTGGCGCTGTACGACCGGTCCGTGGGGGCCTACGTGCCCGAGCTGCACCCCGAGCGGCTGCTGTTTGGCAGCTACATGCAAATGCAGCTGCCGGGCATGGGCGAAATGAAGATGCGGCCCAGCTACTGGCTGATAAACCAGCATCTGCGCAAGCTGGGACCGGGGGTGCAAACGGGCATCAGCGGTGAGGGACAGGCAGTGGCTGCCTACGTGGGGGGGCGCAAGCTGGCGCTGGCCCTCAAACCCACCGATGGCGGCTTCTGGCGGGTGTTGCAGTTCCGATTTCTGGCTGGCCGGCCCTACTCCGACGAGCAGGCCCGCACTGGCGAGGCGGTGGCCGTCATCAGCGCCCGCACGGCCCGGCAGTATTTTGGGCCCGGCCGGCCGGCGGTGGGGCAGCTGCTGGAAGCCAACGAGAAGCGCTACCGGGTAGTGGGGGTGGTGGCCGATGTGCCCACCATGCGCTTCCACGCCTACGCCGACATCTGGGCACCCTACGAGCAAAGTGCGCTGGAACGGCAGCCGGAAATGCCTTTCGGCGAAAGCGAAATGCTCCTGCTGGCTCCCTCGGCCGCGGCCGTGCCGGCCGTGCAGGCCGCGTTGCGCCGGGCCGTGGCAGCCATTCCAATGGATAACAATGAAAGCCATATTTCCTTAACTCCCACTACCCTGGGCGAGTCGGTGGCCGAGCGGCTGCTGGCCCGCTACAACTGGACGACCAGGCCCGTGCAGCTTTTCCGGGCCCTGAGCGCGGGGGCCGTAGCGCTGCTGCTGTTGCTGCCCGCCCTCAACCTGATTAGCATGAACGTGAGCCGGATGCGCGAGCGGGCCAGTGAAATCGGGATTCGCAAGGCCTTTGGGGCCACGGCGGGCATGCTGGCCGGGCAGTTTCTGGTTGAGACGGTGGTTTTGACGCTGCTCGGCGGCCTGTTGGGGCTGCTGCTGGCGGCGGCTCTGCTGCGCGCCCTGAGCAGCGGTTACCTGGCCGCCTACGGTGATTTTCAGCTTAGTCTGGTGGTGTTTGGCTGGGCGCTGGTGGCAACACTGGTGTTCGGATTGCTGTCGGGGGCCTACCCGGCCTGGCGAATGGCCCGGCTTTCGGCCGTGGAAGCCCTTAAACACGCCCGCGCATGATTCGGCACCTGCTCAAACTTATCTGGCGCCGCAAGGCCGCTAACAGCCTGCTGGCCTTAGAGCTGCTACTCACGTTTCTGGTGCTCTTCGGGCTGGGCTGCCTGGTGGCCGGGGTGGGGTTGGCGTTTCGCCAGCCGCCGGGCTTTACCTACAAGCACGTCTGGACGCTGCGCCTGGCCACCAACAACGACACGCTGCCCCAGGAGCCCACGCTGCTGCGGCTGCAACGGCAGCTAAGGCAGCAGCCGGGGGTAGAGGCGGTGAGCCTGGCCATGTACAGCACCCCGTTCAGCGAGTACGTGATGAACAGCACGGCCACCGTGGCCGGCCAGCCGCCGCTGGTAGTAACAGAGGTAGAAACCGACGACCAGTTTGCGGCGCTGCTGAAAATGCCGGTGCTGGAAGGCCGCTGGTTCGACCGCCGCGACGAGGCGGCCGGCCTGCCGCCGGTCATCATCAACCAGGAAATGCGGGAAGCGTTTTTCGGTAATCGGCCGGCGCTGGGCCAGCGCATCAGGCTGCAGCACTCCATGAACGAAAACGAGAAGATGGCGGGCCGGGTGGTGGGCGTAGTGGGCTCGTACCGCCCGGGTGGCGACCTGGCCCCGCCCCAGCCGGTGGTTTTTCGCCGCCGGGTGCCGCCGGCCGATGGCACGCGCATGTTTTCCTACACGCTGCTGGTAAAGGTGAAGCCCGGCGCCGGCGCCGCCCTGGAGCAGCAGTTGGTGCGCACCGTAACGGCCGTTACCAAAACCTGGACCGTGAGTGCCACCCCGCTCACCGACAGCCGCGCCCTGGCCCTGCAAACCAGTCTGGCCCCGCTGCTGGCCGTGGGCATCGTGAGTGCCTTTCTGCTGCTGAACGTGGCCCTGGGGCTATTCGGGATGCTGTGGCAGGCCATCAGCCAGCGCCGCGACGAAATTGGGCTGCGGCGGGCCTTGGGGGCCACGGCTACGGCTATCGGCTGGCAGTTCGTGGCCGAAACGCTGGTGCTTACCACGCTGGCCGTGCTGCCGGGGTTGTTCGTGGCGGCGCAGTTTCCGCTGCTGGGCGTGCTGGGCGTGAGTGCCCACGTGTACCTGCTCGGTATGGCGCTGGCGCTGGTGGTGCTCTACGGTTTCACCCTGCTCTGCACGCTGCAACCCAGCTGGCTGGCCGCCCGCGTGCAGCCCGCCGTGGCGTTGCGCGAAGAGTGAGTGAGCAGGATTTTCTCCGCAGAAATCAAAAGCAGAAGCGCCGTTTCGATATTCCCTGCAACTCCCGCCAGTATATGCGACTTTCCCCCTTCATTACCTTGCTAGCCCTGGCCAGCCAGATGCGCTCTGGCCCCGCTGCCGCTCAGGTGGCACCCGATGTACTGGCTCCTGCCCGGCAGCACTTGCTGCGGGAGGAATACGCGGCGGCCAGTGCCAGCTACCAGCAGGCTTTGCCCCGGGGCGGCAGCGCACGCGACTACTACCAAGCCGCCCGCGCTGCCGCCCGCAATCAGGAGCCAAAGCGCGCCCTGGCCTGGCTGACCCAGGCCGTTGAGAAAGGCTATTTCACCGAAGACCAGCTCTGCACCGAGGAGGATTTTGCTTCCCTGGCTGCTCGCCCGACCTGGCCGCGCCTGCTTGCCAGCGCCCGCACCAAACAGCAGCGCCACGAGGCCCCGTTCGCCCCAAAACTGGTGGCGTTGCTGAAACAAATTCGCTACCACGACCAACACTACCGGCAAGAGGCCACGGCGGCCGAACGCAAATACGGGCTGAATGCTCCGCAGATGATAGAAGCTATGGCTGCGCAGACCCGTATAGACCAGGGACTTAGTCGGCAGGTCGACAGCCTGCTGGCCATTCATGGCTATCCGGGCCGGTCATTGGTGGGGGAGTATCAGAAGAACGTGGCCTTCTTCGTGGTTCAGCACAACCCCGACGAAAAGTACCGGCCAATGCTGATGGCGGCAGCCGACAAGCAGGAGCTGTCGTGGTCGGCGCTGGCCCTGCTTATCGACCGCCTGAACGGGGAGGCGGGCCAGCCGCAGGTGTACGGCTCGCAGCTGGGTGCGGTGGTGAACGGGCACTACACGTTGCTTCCGATTGAGGACGAGCCCAACGTGAATGTGCGCCGGACCAAAGTGGGGCTGGAGCCGCTGGAAGAGTATTTACACCGGTATAAACTCGCCTATCAGGTACCTACCGCAACGCTCAACCCCAATCCGGCCGAGCTGTACACCCCGCTCCTCACCGCCCGGCCTTCGGGTGTGGAGCTGATTGGCAGCTACGAGGCCCTCAGGGCCCGGCTGCAGTATCCGGCGGCAGCGGCGGCCCGGCAGGTGCAGGGCAACGTGACCCTGGAGTTGGTGGTGGATAAAGCTGGATTCCCGCAGCATATAGCGGTAGTGAAGGGCCTGGGCTACGGCTGCGACGAGGAGGCCGTGCGGGTAATGCAGACGGCCCGCTACCAGAACCTGGCCGGACAGGACCATGCAATCCGCGTGAGTCTGCCTTTTCCGTATTCCCCCGCTGAAAATAAAGAGGAAAAATAATCAAGCGGTCAGCAGCTTTACGTAATTAAATTAAGTAGAATATTATTGAAATGCTTATTATTTTTTTGTTGTCGTTGATTATGGTGATTAAAAATTAAAATGAAATTTAGTTGGATATAAAATAAATAATGAAGCAATAAAATTATTTTTTTAATGCATGAATTGGCACCTCGTGCCAGTCGTTAACTGTAAGACCGATGTTTCTTTCCTACCTGAAAATTGCCTGGAAGGTGCTGCTGCGGCGCAAGTTTTTCACCTTCATCAGCCTGTTCGGCATCTCATTTACCCTCATGATGCTGGTGGTGCTGTACGCGCTGTTTGATAACGCCGTGGGCCCGGCCCGGCCCGAGCTGCGTACCGACCGGCTGCTGTTCATCAACCGCATGATACTGCGCGGACCCCAGTCGCAGAGTGCTTCCAGTGTGGGCTACGACTTTCTCAACCGCTACGTCCGGACTTTGCGCACGCCGGAAAAGGTGGCGGTGAGCGAGCGGGGCTCCATCAACATTACGCTGTACGTGGGGAAGCAAGTGGTGAAAGTGGACCGCTGCTACACCGATGGCAACTACTGGTCGGTGCTCGACTTCGACTTCGTGGCCGGCCGGCCCTACAACGGGGCCGAGGTGCGCGACGCGGCCCACGTGCTCGTGCTCAACGAAACGGTGGCCCGCCGCAGTTTCGGGTCGGCGGCCGCCGCCGTGGGCCGGGCCGTGCAGCTCGAAGGCCAGCCCTACCAAGTGCTGGGCGTGGTGCGCGACGTCCCCACCTCGCGCGAGCTGACCTACGCCGAGTGCTGGCTGCCCGTAACCACCACTACCGCCGACCTGCGCGACCCCAGCTACATGGGCGACTACCAGGCCATCGTGCTGGCCCGCCAGGCCGCCGATGTGCCCGCCATTCAAGCCGAGTACCAGCAGGTGCTGGCCCGCCTGCCCATCCCCGAGCCCGAGCAGTACCGGGAAATCAAGTCCTACGCCCGCACGCTGCTGGCCCACTACATGGCCAACCACAACAACGCCGCCGGACAAGACGGCGACGCGGCCAGCTTCTGGCGGCAGTGGGTGGGGTTGGGGCTACTGTTTATGCTGCTGCCGGCCCTCAATCTGGTCAATATCAACGTGAGCCGCACGCTGGAGCGGGCCGCCGAAATTGGGGTGCGCAAGGCCTTTGGGGCCACGGCCGGCACGCTTATCCGGCAGTTTCTGGTCGAAAACCTCTTCCTGACGCTGCTGGGCGGGCTGCTGGGGCTGGCGCTGGCGGCGCTGGTGCTGTACTCGCTCAACGAGAGCCACTTCATCCCCTACGCCCATTTAGGGCTGAATGGGCGCGTATTTGGCGTAGGACTGCTGCTGGCCCTGCTGTTCGGAGTGCTGTCGGGCGTGTACCCGGCCTACAAAATGTCGAAACTACCGGCCAACCAGGCCCTGAAAGGAGGAATTGCCTTATGATTCGCCACCTGTTTACGCTGATGTGGAACCGCCGCCGGGCCAACGCCCTGCTGGTCGTCGAGATATTTCTGGCCTTTGTGGTGCTGTTTGCCGTCGGTACCATTGGCACCAACCTGTGGGCCAACTACCGGCAGCCGCTGGGCTTCGAGTATGCCGAGGTGTGGCAGCTCAACTTCACGACCGGCGCCCAGCCCCGGGCCGAGCAATTTGGCACCTCGCGCCAACTCATGGCCCAAATCAGGGCCAACCCACAGGTGGCGGGCGCGGCCCTGACGGCCGCCAACACGCCCTTCTCGTTCAACGACAGCCAGACCCGGCTGGATTTTGTTGACCCGCGCGACTCGACCCGGCGGCCCATTGGGCCCATTAACGCCTACGTGGTGGGGCCGGAGCTACGCGAGGTAATGGGGCTGGAATTGGTGGCCGGCCGCTGGTTCGGCCCGGCCGACGCGGTGGCCGGCAGCCAGCTGCCGGTAGTAATTGACGAGCGGATGCAGCGGGCCATGTACCCCGATGGCACTTCTGCGCTGGGTGGCCAGCTGGGGGGGCGCGACGAGCCAACCAGGCGCGTGGTTGGTGTGGTGCGGGCCTACCGCACCGATGGCGAGCTGCAGGAACCGCTGCCCTCCATCTTCCAGGCCATTCAGCCGGAAGACACGCTGTTTCTGGCCCAGTCGGTGCTGCTACGCGTGAAGCCGGGCAGCGGGGCGGCCCTCGAAAAGCAACTCACCGACGACGTGCGCCGCATCGGGCCCGGCTGGTCGGGCACCATCCGCACCCTCTCGGAGATGCATACCGTGCAGATGAAGACGCGCCTGACCAAGCCGTTGCTGCTGGGGGCCATGAGCGTGTTTCTGCTGCTGAATGTGGCGCTGGGGCTGTTCGGCGTGCTGTGGCTCAACATCAGCCGGCGGCGGGGCGAGCTGGGCGTGCGCCGGGCAATGGGAGCCACGGCCGGTGGCATCAGCCGGCAGGTGCTGGGCGAAATCCTGGTCGTGACTACCTTCGGGCTGGTGCTGGGGCTGCTGGTGGCGGTGCAGTTTCCGCTGCTTTCGGTGCAGAACGTGCGGCCCGAGGTTTACTTTACGGCCATGCTGCTGGCGGCCGGGGCGCTTTACTTGCTGGCTACAGTGTGCGCGCTGTACCCGAGCCGGCTGGCCGCCGGCATCCGGCCGGCCGTGGCCCTGCGCGAGGAGTAAGACATTTTCACTTGCCGAAAGCAGGCAAAATGGGCCCGTTGCCTGGTCCTGCCAAATCATGTTTATTCGCTGTTCCTGATGTTCTGTAACTCCTTGCCTCGTCTTTTTGCAACCTGGCTCGTACTGGGCCTGCCGCTTGTGGGCGCGGCGCAAAGTGCCCAAACTGCCAAAATTCAGGTGATGGTAGTAGGCTCCGACCACCTCAGTCAGCTCTATAACAAGCAGCCCGAATCGGATGTCTTCAGCCCCAAAAAGCAGGCGGAGCTGGCCAAGGTACGGGTGCAACTGGCCAAATTCCGGCCCGACGTTATTCTGGTGGAAGCCGAAGCCAAGGAGCAGCCGCAACTAGACAGCCTGTACGCGCTGTACCGGCAAGGCAGCCTGCGGCTGGAAGACCTGCCAACCGGCCGGAGCGAGCGGTACCAGATTGGTTTCAAGCTGGCCCACCAGCTCGGGCTGCCCAGCCCCAAAGGCGTGGATTACTACGCCGCCACCTCGCAAAGCCTGCTGAGTAGCGGCACCAATATCGAAGCCTTTACCCAAGATCTGCGGTTGCTCCAGACGACGGTCCGGCCGCTGAAAGCCCTGGTGCAGAAGGACAGTCTTTCGCTGTACGACTACCTGGCACTGGCCAACCAGCCCGCCCTGGTGGGGCTAATGCACCGTATGCAGTTCAATACACCGGCGCTGGTAATGAACGGCAGTTTTTCGGCCAGCGGCACCAATACCAATGATTTAGGCAGCGTCGATACCGAGTATATCGGGGCCCATTACATCACGTTGTTCTACAACCGCAACCTCAAAATCTATTCGAATATCCTGCGGGCCCAGCAGCAAACCCAGGGCAAACGGGTAATGGCCTTATTTGGCGTGGCCCACGTGGGGGTGCTGGAAGAATTGCTGGCCGTTAATCCGGCCTACGAGGTGGTACACGCTGCCAACTATCTAAAAACCAACAAAATGAAGCTCCTGCGCCCGCATAAATAGGGCCGGTTATCAACCTCCCCCTGCCTCCGCGAACCTGCGCGAGAAAACAACGTCCGAACACCCAGGCAACTAAATACAGCTACCAAACATCTGCCGCTTTATCTGCCATCTTTACCCCCTTTCCTATGAGAAACATCCTCTCCATCTTCGCCCTGTGGCTGCTGGCCCTGGTGCCCGCCCTGGCCCAATCAACCACCGAAACCCGCAAGCTGGCTTCCTTCCAGGCCATTGAGGTCAGCAACGGTATCGAACTGAACCTGACGGCCGGCCCGGCCCAGCGGGTAGAGGCCACGGCCGAAACGGCGGAACTGCTGGCCCGTCTCAAAACCGAAGTCCGTAACGGTGTGCTCGTGGTGTCCTTCGAGCGGGAGCAGAGCGAGCAGTTCGGCCGCAAGAGCTCGGTCCGCAACCTGCGGGTGGAAGTATCGGCCCCCGTCATCAGTAAGCTCGACGGCAGCAGCGGCGCCCAACTCACCGTGCCTGGCCCCTACGCTACCGATAAGCTGGCCGTTGATCTGTCGTCGGGGGCGTCGCTGGTAGCCGATTTCCGGGCCGCCGCGCTGTACCTTGATTTAACTAGCGGCAGCGTAGCCACACTCACCGGGCAAGTAGAAATGTTACAGGTGCACGTCACAAGCGGGGGCGTATTCAAGGGCCGTACCTTACAAGTAGCTACCTGCGAGGCCGCGGCAACCAGCGGCGGAAATATTGCCGTGAACGTGCAAAAAAATCTCGTGGCCAGTGCTACGAGCGGGGGCGGCATCAGCTACAGCGGTTCACCCAACGTAAGCAAAAGCACCAGCAGCGGCGGCAGCGTCCGGAGCCGGTAGCTGCTTTTAAGGGCGACGAGAACAGTCCGTAGAAGGCCTGGGGCCTAGCTAAACACCAACTATGATTTTACTCGTTGACGACGATGTAGCCGTCCGCACCTCGCTGGGCCTGCTGCTGAAGCAAGCCGGCTACCAGACCCAGGCCGTGCCTGGCGCGGCCGAGGCCCTGGCCGCTGCCGAAGCCACGCCGCCCCGGCTGGTGCTGCTGGATATGAACTTCGCGCTCGAAACCAGTGGGGCCGATGGATTACGGCTGCTGACCGAGTTTAAGCGGCGCTGGCCCGCGCTGCCGGTGGTGCTGCTGACGGGTTGGGGCAGTATTGCGCTGGCCGTGGAGGGCATGAAGGCCGGGGCCGCCGAGTTTCTGACCAAGCCCTGGAGCAACGAGCATCTGCTGAGCACCATCAAAACGGTGCTGGCCCTGCACGCGCCCGCACCCGCCGCCGAAAGCGTCCTGAACCGCCGCCAGCTCGATGCCCGCCACGATTTTGCTGCCATTGTCGGGCAGGATGCGGGCCTGTTGCACGTACTGCGGCAGGTGGGCCAGGTGGCGGCCACCGACGCCTCGGTGCTCATTGAGGGCGAGTCGGGCACGGGTAAGGAGCTGATTGCCGAGGCCCTGCACCGCAACAGTGCCCGCCGCCGCCAGCCGTTTGTGAAGGTGAACCTGGGCGGTATTTCGGCTTCGCTGTTTGAAAGCGAGCTGTTTGGCCACCGCCGCGGGGCTTTCACCGATGCCAAAGCCGACCGCGTGGGCCGGTTCGAGCTGGCCCAGGGCGGTACCATTTTTCTGGATGAAATCGGCGAGCTGGACCTGTCGTCGCAAGTAAAGCTGCTGCGGGTGCTCCAAGACCGCACCTACGAAGTGCTCGGCGACAGCAAGCCCCGCCGCCTCGACATTCGGGTGGTATGCGCCACCAACCGGCGGCTGGCCGAGGAGGTGCGGGCCGGCCGCTTCCGCGAAGACCTGTTCTACCGCATCAATCTGCTGACACTGCGCCTGCCCGCTTTGCGTGAGCGGCCCCAGGATATTGGCCTGCTGGTGCGCCATTTTGTGGAGCAGCTGCGTACCACCTACCAGCGCCCGGCGCTGCAGGTGGGCACCCGCGCGCTGCACTGGCTGCAGGAGCAGCCGCTGCCCGGCAACATCCGCGAACTGAAAAACGCGGTGGAGCGCGCCGTGCTGATTTCAGGCCACGACGAGCTGCTGCCCGAAGATTTCCAGGCTCAGACGGCCTCACTATCCCCTTCGTCTGCAGTGGCCCATGAGCTGCCTGCCCCCGGCACCATGACCCTGGAAGAGCTGGAAGAACAAATGATTCGGCAGAGCCTGGCGCATTATGAGGGCAATATCAGCCGCGTGGCCCGGGCGCTGGGCCTGAGCCGCGGGGCGCTGTATCGGCGGCTGGAGAAATACAGTATTCCTTTTGATGCGTAAAGCGTCGCTGCCGGAATGCACACCAACTCCCCTTACTTCTTAGCCTCATGAAGTACCTGCAGTTTCTCTGGTGCCTGCTCGTGGCCGGGTCTGCCTGGGCGCAGGGCCCCGCCGTTGGCCTGGTTGCTTCCGGCTCCGGTCCGGCCGTTAGCGTCGAAGTCGGCCAGGTGCATAGCCTGGTGCGGTTTGTGGAGACGCTGGCGGGGGGTAGCGGGGGCCATGCGGGCTCCCGGCGGGCTTTCGAGAAAAGCCGGTTCAACACGCCTGCTGCCCGCCGCTGGCTGCGCCACTACCAGAGCCTCGATTACGAGCCTGGCTTCGACCGGGAGGGCTACCCGACGGGCCGGCTGGGGAGCGTGGGCTCCACTGTGCCAGCCTACCTGGCCGCCAGCGCCGATGCCCAGGACCTGGCCGACTTGCAGCGCCGCACCGTGGGCCTGCTGCCCAACGAGGTGCTGGTGAGCCTCGACAGCGTGTACCGTTACTTCCTGCCCGCCTTCGATACGCTGGCCTGGCAGCCCCACGCCGCCGAGCTGCGGCAGCTGCGCACGGCCTACGCGCAGTACGTAGGCCAGCAGCAGCTGATGCGCAAGTTTGGCCAGCTCCGCACTTTCTATGGCAGCGTGTGGCCCGATGCCTTGCCCTACCGCATCCAACTCAATCCGCAATTAGATGCGGGCAATGATTTTACCAACCACGCCTGGGTGAGCGGCAACCTGGTGCTGCTCGACTGCCACCCGGCTTCGCGCGACTTTGTGGGCGGCTCGGCCGTCGTATTTCACGAGATGAGCCACTCGCTCTCGGCACAACAGCAGCGGGGCTTGCAGCAGCAGCTGGAGCGCTGGTATTTGGGCAGTGCATCGCCCAACCGCCGCTACGCTTATAACCTGATGGAGGAGGCGCTGGCCACGGTGGCCGGCGAGTGGATTTATGCCCAGCAAACCGGCCGGCCCGAAACCGGCGAATGGTACAATGACGACTACATCAACCGCTACGCCCACGCCCTTTACCCATTGATGACGGGCTACGTGGAGCGCGGCCAGCCCATCGACAGCCTCTTCGTGCAGCAGGCCATCAGTGCCTTCGACCAGGTTTTTCCGCGGGCGGCCACCGAATATGTCAACCTGTTTCGCAACGTGCTTTACTGGACCAATGCCGCAGATTATAACGCTGCCATCCTGGCATTTCGCAACCAGTTCAGGAGCAACTACACCCGCACCCTGACCCCCATTCTGGCCTCATCTGAAGGCGCGAAAATGGCCCAAAGCGGCGAGTCGCTCCCCGTTATTATCGTAACGCGGGAGCACAAGGCCACGCTCAGGTACCTGCGCCAACAGCTGCCGGCGCTGCAGGCGGTACGCCTGCGGCCGGAGCAGAATTTCGTGCTGAGTATCCTTGGCCCGAACGGACCGGTTATTCTGGTGAACATGCACGAGGAAAAGCAGTTGAGCGCTGCGGCCGAACGACTAAGGCAGCAGGGGCACCTGGAGGCAAAACGGCCGCTGTTGCTGTTAAAATAACTGCCTGGTGGCTTCCGCTTCTGCCTATGTCCCTGCGTCTTAAGTTCATTCTCTTTGTCGTGCTGATTCACACGGTGCTTATTGCGCTGGCGGCGCAGTTTCGCACCACCAATGCTGCGCTGTTCGTGGTGTTGGAAGTCGTGCTGCTGGTCAGTATCTGGCTCACGGTGCAGCTGTACCGGGGCTTCGTGCGGCCGTTCGAGCTGATTGCGGCGGGCACGGCGGCCATGCAGGCCCAGGATTTCTCGCTCAAGTTCGTGCCCGTGGGCCAGCGTGAGATGGACCAGCTCATTGAGGTGTACAACCAGATGCTCGATGCGCTACGCCGCGAACGGGTGAGCCAGCACGAGAAAAGCCACCTGCTCGAACGTCTCATTCAGGCCTCGCCGGCGGGGGTGCTGTTGCTCTCGTTTGAGGGCGAGATGGTGGGCGTGAACCCGGCCGCCGAGCGGCTGCTGGGCCGGCCCGCGGCCGAGCTGCTGGGCCAGCGCCCCGCCGCGTTGCCCGGCGAGTGGGGCGCGGCGTTGGGTCGCCTGCGCGAAACCGAGCCCCAGGTGGTGCGCCTCTCGGGCCTGCAAACTTACCGCGCCAGCTGCTCGCACTTTCTGGACAGAGGCTTTTCGCGCCGGTTCATTGTGCTCGAAGAACTGACCCGCGAGCTGATGCAGCAGGAAAAGCAGGCCTACGAGCAGCTTATCCGCATGATGTCGCACGAAGTCAACAACTCCATCGGGGCCATCAACTCGCTGCTGCACAGCTTTAAGCACTACGCCCCCCAGCTCACGGCCGCCGACCAGCCCGATTTCCGCGAGGCGCTCGACGTTTCCATCCAGCGCAACACCAACCTGGTCGAGTTCACGGCCGGCTTTGCCCACCTCGTGCGCCTGCCGCCTCCGCGCCCCCAACCCACCGACGTGCATGCGCTGCTGCGCCACTTAGCCCGGCTGCTGCACCTGCCCGCCCAGGCCCGCCACATCAGCTGGCACTCGGCGCTGGCCGAAGGGCCGCTGCGTATCAACCTCGATGCCCAGCAGCTGGAACAGGTGCTGCTGAACATCGGCAAAAATGCCCTTGAAGCCTGCCCCGAAAACGGCAACGTGTGGGTGCGCACAACGTTGCAGCCGCCCGGCCTGGTTATCGAAAACGATGGCCCCGGCCTGAGCCCCGAAGTGCAGCGCCGCCTGTTCACGCCCTTCTTCAGCACCAAGCGCGACGGCCAGGGCATCGGCCTGCTGCTCACCCGCGACATTCTGCTTCAGCACGGCTTCCGCTTCAGCCTGGAAACCGGCCAGAATGGCCGGACGGCCTTTACGGTGTGGTTTTGAAGTGGCAGCATAAGTGGTGCTCCTGTCTCGCCACTTCATTCCCTTATCCCCCTGTTATCTTTACGGCATGAAAGTCATTGACACCAACGACGAAGGCCTGCGCACGCTGATTCATGATTATCCGCGGGTGATTGCCAAGTTTACGGCGGAGGATTGCGCTATTTGTAAGCTGCTGGCCCCGCCTTTTATCAACTTTGCGCTCGAAGAAGAGTACCAAAACACGCTGTTTCTGCGCCTGGATGTAAACGAAAACCCGGTGGCCCGCAAGCTGATGGAAACCCGCGTGGCCCCTTTCTTCGTGTCGTACTGCCGCGGCCGCCTCTCCGAGTGCGACACCCTGACGACCGAGGAAGGAGTGAAGGCCATGCTCCAAAGCCTGCAAACCTGTACCGATACCCAATAAGGTAAAGCGCACCTTCGCTGCGGCTGATGTTCTTTCTTCTCTCCAAACTTCTCGACTTCCTGCTTTCGCCCGCCCTCTGGATAACGGGCCTGCTGCTGGCTGGTTTGCTGTGGCGGAAGCGCCAACTGCTGTGGGCCGCTACGGGGCTGCTGCTGTTTTTCACCAATTCGTTTCTGGCCAACGAGGCGCTCTTGGCCTGGGAGCGGCCGCCCGTTACGCTCCAACAACTCGGTACCGGCTATGACGCTGGTATCCTGCTCACGGGCATCACCGACGTGCACAAGTCGCCCCACGACCGGGTATACCTGAGCGCGGGCGCCGACCGGCTGGTGCATACACTCTGGCTCTATCGGGCCGGCCGCATTCGCCACATCATCATATCGGGCGGTTCGGGCGCCGCCTTCGATTCGGTCGCCCACACCGAGGCTGCCGACCTTGGTACTCTGTTGCGCCTGGCCGGGGTACCCTCGCGGCACATTCTGCTGGAAACCCGCAGCCGCAATACCCGCGAAAATGCCGTGTTCACCCAGGAGTTACTGGCACAGCATCCCGAAATCCGGCGCACGGTGCTCATCACGTCGGCTTTCCACATGCGCCGGGCGGCGGGCTGCTTTGCCAAAGCCGGTCTGCATCCGGCGCCCTTCCCGGCGGCCTACTATTCCGTCGACCGCCGCTACACGCCCGCGTCCCTGCTGCTGCCTTCCGAAGAGCCCCTGCGCCTGTGGGGCGTGCTGCTGCACGAAATGGCCGGCTACGTGGTGTATAAGGTGCTGGGGTATTTGTGAGTGAACAAGGGGATGCGCGAACGTACAACACCTTCTGTGTTGTACGTTCGCGCATTCTGCTATTCCACCTTCTTATCCTGCGTAGCCTCTTCCTGAGCAATCCAGATGGATTTCTGGTTGACGAACTCGCGGATGCCCAGGTGCGACAGCTCGCGGCCATAACCCGATTTCTTGATGCCGCCGAAGGGCATTTCGGGGGCCGACTTGACGAGGCTGTTGACAAACACAGCCCCGGCCTGTACCTGGCGGGCCAGTTGCTCGCCGCGCTTCACGTCGCGGGTCCAGACGGAGCCGCCCAGGCCGAAGCGCGAGTCGTTGGCCAGTCGGATGGCGTCTTCGGCGTCGCGGGCTTCAAGCACCAGGGCCACGGGGCCGAAGAACTCCTCGGAGTAGGCGCGCTGGCCGGGTTGCACATTGCTCAGGATAACGGGCGCAAAGTGGGCACTGCCGCCTTTGGGCTGCCCGCCCGCTAACTCGATTTTGGCGCCCTGCTTTACGGAATCTTCTACCTGTTCGGTTAGTTCGTCGGCCAGGTCGGGGCGGGCCAGCGGGCCGTAGTCGGTACCCTCGGCCAGCGGGTCGCCGTAGCGCAAAGCCTGCAGGTGCCCCTTCAGCAGGGCAATGAACTCCTTGATAACCGGCTTTTCGACGATGAAGCGCTTGGCCGCAATGCAGCTCTGGCCGGCATTAATCATGCGGGCCTGGGCGGCGGTTTTGGCGGCCAGCGGCAGGTTGGCATCGGCCAGCACTACGAAGGCGTCGGAGCCACCCAGCTCCAGCACGGTTTTTTTGATGTGGTGGCCGGCGGTAGCGGCAACGGCAGCCCCGGCCGGCTCCGAGCCGGTCAGCGTCACGGCCACCACGCGGTCATCGGCAATCAGCTGCTCCACCAAATCGGAGCCGATGAGCAGCGTGCGGAAGGTGGCCGGCGGAAAACCCGCATCGTGGAAGATTTTTTCGAGCGCCAGTGCGCACTGCGGCACGTTAGAAGCGTGCTTGAGCAGGCCCACGTTGCCGGCCATCAGGGCGGGAGCGGCAAAGCGCACCACCTGCCAGAACGGGAAGTTCCAGGGCATTACGGCCAGCACGGCGCCCAGCGGCTCGTAGGCAATGTAGCTGCGTTGCGCCTCGGTTTCAATAGCTTCATCGGCCAGAAATCCGGCGGCCCGGTCGGCGTAGAAGTCGCAGCACAGGGCGCATTTGTTGGCCTCGGCGCGGCCATCGGCCAGGGGTTTGCCCATTTCCACGGCCATGAGACGGGCCAGCTCATCGGCCCGCTCGCGCAATAAGTCGGCGGCCCGGTGCATTAACTTGGTGCGGTGGGCAAAGTCGGTGGTACGCCAGGTGGCGAAGGCTGTGTGCGCTTCGGCTAGGATGCGCTCGGTTTTGTCCCAGCTGAAGGCGTCGAACTGCCGCTCGGTGCGGCCGGTGTACGGATTTACGGATGCTATAGGCATGTAAGCAGAACAGTAGAGTGGGGGAGGAGAAGGCCAGCCGCCGCAAGAAAGCGGGCCGGTGCGGGTAAAATCAAATGTGGTAAGGTGTTGATAAGTAGGCGAATGACATGCGAAGCTACCAGCGGTTATACGCAGCCCGTGACCCAGGCAGATAGGCAACTTCACGGGCGGGCGGGGCGTATTGCTACTAAAACAAAGCCCAGCCGTGCGGGTATAGTACTTTTTAAGCCTTCGGGCCGTCAAAGTATCGGTTTATACCGTACTTTCGTTTCATCTGCCGGACAGGCTGTGCTACGCCTTTCCACCTCCCTTAGTTGCTGCTCGTGTCTGCTTCTCCCCCCGACTCTGTTGCCCTGGAAACCGAACTGCTGCTCGTGCAACGCCTGCGCGACCGGGATGAAGGGGCCATGACCATATTTTACGATAAGTACGCAGCCGCCCTCTACGGCGTGATTCTGCGCATCGTGAAGAAAGAAGAAACCGCCGAAGACGTGCTGCAGGAGGCGATGGTAAAAATCTGGCACTCCTTTTCCTCCTACGACGCCGGCAAAGGCCGTTTATTCACTTGGGTGATGAATGTGAGTCGCAATCTGGCCATCGATAAAATCCGCTCTAAGCAGTACCGCGTAGGTAGTCGCACGCAACCGCTGGAGGATAGCTCCGCGGCCATGCGTCTGGCCGCCGATTCATCTTTCCGGCCCGAACACATTGGTTTGCAGGAAATGACGCGGCAACTGAATCCGGACCAGCGCCAGATTGTCGACCTGCTTTATTTCGGCGGATTTACGCAAAGCGAAGTGGCAGAAGAACTCAACCTGCCCCTGGGAACGGTAAAAACCCGTGCCCGGGCGGCCATCAAAGTACTCTCTAAACTAGTCCGATAATGGAGGACGTGCAGCACTACATCGAATCGGGCATCCTCGAAGAATACGCCTTAGGCGTACTCAGCGCCGATGAACGCGCCGAAGTCGAGCGCGTGGCCCGGCAGGAACCGGCCGTGAGCCGCGAACTAGCCGCCGTCATTAACGGCCTCGATATCTACGCCGAAGCCCATGCCCTGGCACCGCCCGTCGGGATGCGCGAACGGGTTCTGCAGGCCTGGGAGAATTCCATCCGCGAAACCGGCCCTGCTACTACGTCCACCACGCCATCTGCACCGGTGGCGCCGGTAGGAGCGGCGCCGCACATGGCCGTAGCGCCCGCCGAGCCGGCCACCACTATGCCCGCCGCCGATGGTGGCGCCGTAGTGCGGCAGTTGCCCGCCGCCACCGATGCCGGGCGTATCCGCTGGCTGGTAGCGGCCTCCGTGGCGCTGCTGCTGATTAGCGGACTGGGCAACTATCTGCTCTATAATCGTTTGCAAAAAACCGAGAATTCGCTGGAGCTGGCCCAGGCCGAGCAGTCGCGCTACGCCACCACCCAACAAGCGGCCCTGAACGAGCGCGACCAGCAGTTGTCCATTCTGCGCAACCAGGCTTTCCGGTCCGTCGACCTGAAGGGCACGCCCAAAGCGCCCGACGCGCTGGCCCGCGTGTACTACAACGCCACCACCAAGGCCGTGTACGTAGATGTGCGCAACCTGCCCGAGCTGCCCGAAGGCAAGCAATACCAACTCTGGGCCCTCGATAATGGCCAGCCCGTAGATGCTGGTATGTTGAACACGGCTACGGCCACCGGCGATAGTATCCAGCAGATGAAAAACATTGCCAGCGCCCAGGCCTTTGCCCTGACGGTAGAGGACATCGGTGGCAAGCCTGCGCCCACCATGAGCACGCTCACCGTGATTGGTAATATTTAAGTCGGGCTAAAAAGTAAAAGATAAAAGGCCGGAGCCGATTTTCGTAGTTTGTTTGTTACTTGTCAGTAAACAGACGCTACGGATCAGCTTCGGCCTTTTATCTTTTACTTTTTAAGTTGTTTCGCCTTGCACGGTACCATTTTCACGCTGCTTAAGCGTTATGTTCAGACCCAGTACGACCATAGTACCTGGGTGCGGCTACTGGAGGCTGCGGGCCTTTCGGCGGCCAACTTCGACCACAAAAGCGTGTACCCCGACGAGCACATGTACCGCCTTATCGGCGAGGCCGCTACCATGACCGGCCTCTCGGCCGACGAACTGCATGAGAAGTTCGGGGAGTACCTGGTGCCTGACCTGATGTACATGTACCAGAAGCTGCTCGACCCCAACTGGACGACGCTCGATATGCTGGAACACACCGAAAACACCATGCACCGGCAGGTGCGGGCCGAGCACACCGAAAATAATCCGCCCGTGCTCAGTGTCACGCGCCTCTCGCCCGACGAGCTGTTCATCGACTACGTGTCGGCCCGGCGGATGGGGGCGCTGGCCGTGGGCATTGTGCGCGGCGTGGCCAGCTACTACAACGAAGCCGACTGCATCGACGTGGAGCCAACGACCAGCGAAGACGGTGAGCACGTGCGCATCCGGGTGCGCCGCCTTAGTGTCTGAGGCGGCAGCCCGGCCCGCCGGGCGGTATGGGCAGGCGTTGTATCTTGAGAACCTTGTCTTATTGTCCACTTCTATTTTGCGCCTTCCGCATGGATTCAACCTACTACAACCCCGCCGATCTGGCCAAATTCGGCAACATCACCGAGTGGCAGCCCGAAATGGGCAACAAGTTCTTCGCCTACTACGCCGAGGTTTTTAAGGAAGGTGCCCTGACCGAGCGCGAGAAAGCCCTGATTGCGTTGGCCGTGGCCCACGCCGTACAGTGCCCGTACTGCATCGATGCCTACACCACCGACTCGCTCCAAAAGGGTGCCGACGAAGCCCAGATGATGGAAGCCGTGCACGTAGCCGCCGCCATCAAGGGCGGCGCCGCCCTCGTGCATGGCGTCCAGATGATGAACAAGGCCAAGGAGATGAGCATGTAGGAAGAAATATGGTGAATGTGAGAAATGCATTGCGCGTGGAAGGTCGAAATGGCCAAGCCACACGGCATCATTTAGCTTCGCCTTAGCCACATTCAACACATTTTACATAGCTACCACATTGATCAAATCTCTCCAGGCCCGCAACGCCCCGTTGGCCGATACCGGCTACCAGCTTACCGTGCTTACCGAAGCTGAGGCGGCGGGGGCGCGGCTGCCGGCGTTCGGGCAGAAGCTGCGCGAAACCGGTCTGTTGCCGCTGCGGCCCACGGCCTTGCAAACCATGCAAATCAACGTGGGGCGCATGTGCAACCAGGTCTGCAAGCACTGCCACGTAGATGCCGGGCCCGACCGCAAGGAAATCATGACCCGCGAAACCATGCAGCTTTGCCTAGATGCGCTGGCCCAAACCGACATTGCGGTGGTGGACCTGACGGGCGGAGCACCCGAGATGAACCCCGATTTCCGCTGGCTGGTGGAGCAGATTTCGGCGCTGGGCCGCCGCACCATTGTGCGCTGCAACCTCACCATCATCGTGGCCAACAAACAGTACCACGACCTGCCGGAGTTCTTTGCTCGTCATCAGGTGCTGGTGGTGTCGTCGCTGCCGCATTTTTCGGCCGGCCGCACCGATGCCCAGCGGGGCGAGGGCGTGTTCGAAAAGTCGATTCGGGCGCTGAAAATGCTGAATTCCGTAGGTTACGGGCAGCCGGAGTCGGGCCTGCTGCTGGATTTGGTGTACAACCCTTCGGGGGCCTTTTTGCCCGGCTCGCAGGCGGGGCTGGAGCGCGAGTTCAAGCAGCGGCTGGGGCGCGAGTTCGGTATCGTTTTCAATAGCCTGCTTACCATCACCAACCTGCCGGTAAGCCGGTTTCTGGACTACCTGCTCGAAAGCGGCAACTACGAAAAATATATGCAGCAGCTCGTGGACGCCTATAACCCCACGGCAGCAGCTAACGTGATGTGCCGCAGCACGCTAAGCATCGGCTGGGACGGCCAGCTCTACGACTGCGACTTCAACCAGCAGCTTGATTTGCTGGTGGGCGGGGCGGCTCCCAAACACATCCGCGACTTCGACGAGGCTCGGCTGCACGACCGCAACATCGTCATCAACCAGCACTGCTACGGCTGCACGGCCGGGGCCGGCTCCAGCTGCGGCGGGGCCACCACGTAGGCCGGAGCAGGTGGCTGTCAGCGGCTTGCAATGAACTGTCGGGCCCTGGTCGCTCGTTCTGCTACTGCCCACCGGCAACCGATAAATCACGCGACATTTATGAAACGAGCTACTTTCCTGGTCACCCATTTACTGCGCGGCCGTTGGCTGCTGGCGCTCGGACTACTGTTTTTGGTGGCCGGTACCAGCGCCTGCGGCCAGCAGCGCGCTACCCCCGAACGCTCCATGACGGCTTACGACCGGATGCTGGGCCTGCTCTACAAGGGCACCGTATCCACCATTCAGCCCACCGAGCTGGCTACGCTGCTGCACGAAGCCCCGGCCACCGGTGGCGGTAGCGTGCTGTTGCTCGATACCCGCACCCCGGCCGAGTACAAAGTCAGCCACCTGCGCGGGGCCCGCTTCGTCGACTTCGAGAACTTCCGCAGGCTGGAGCTGAAAGACGTGGCCCGCACCCGGCCGGTGGTAGTGTACTGCACTGTGGGCGCCCGCAGCGAGCAAGTGGGCAGCTGGCTGCGCGAGCAGGGTTTCCGCGATGTGCGCAACCTCTACGGCGGTATTTTTCAGTGGATGAATGACGGCCAAACCGTTGTGAATGCCCAGGGCCCCACCACCGATGTGCATCCGTACTCGGTGCTCTGGCGCCCCTGGCTGAAAACGGGCAATCCGGTGTACGAGGCGAAGTAGAACCTGGGTAAACAACAGCGTGGTCGGGTTTCGGCCGGTTGCGACCAGAGGCAGCCCGACCGCTTCTTATGCTTTATCTTGGCGGCAGTAACACCCCCTTAACTTCGTTTCTGCTTGAACTCGCTTATCATCTTTGCCCGCCATCCGGAGCTGGGACGCGTAAAAACCCGGCTGGCGGCCGGCATTGGCAACGAGGCCGCCTTGGAAGCCTACCGGGCGCTGCTGGCCCATACCCGCGCCGTGGTGGCCCCATTAGCCGTGCATAAAACGGCCTGGCTGGTAGGCGACAACGCGCCGGCCGCCGCCGCCGACTGGGCCGGCTTCGAGCAGCGCCCCCAACCGGCCGGCGACCTGGGCCAGAAGATGCAGGCCGCCTTCGCTTACGATTTCGCGCGCCCTGTCGAGGCCGCCGTGATTATCGGTACCGACTGCCCGGGCCTGACGCCGGGGCACCTGACGGCGGCCTTTGCGGCTCTGCGCACCCACGATGTGGTGCTGGGGCCGGCCGTTGACGGCGGGTATTATTTGCTGGGCATGAAGCGGCTGCACCCGGAGTTCTTCGCCAACAAGCCCTGGAGCACGGCTACTGTGCGGGCCGAAACCCTCGCCGATGCTGCCCGGCTGGGCCTGCAAGTGCACCTGCTGCCCGAGTTGCAGGACCTCGACACCGTGGATGATTTGCGCGCCTGGCAGCAAAAATCGGCTTCGGCCACTGGCCCCGCGCTGCCCCGCGTTTAAGCGTGCCGCGCTGGCCTGGACTGCACTTCCGGCTGCGGCCCGCTGAGGCGGCCCTGGCGGAAATCGAGCAGTAGCACGGCCAGCACCACGGTGTACTCCAGCGCTACCAGCCCGAGGCTTTCGGTGTAGGCCGTGGTGCGGTAGGCGGCGTACGACAGCACTACCATTCCCGACCATACCAACGCGTAACGGGCCCGCGTAAAAACGCTCAGTAGCACCAGCGGCGTGAGGTACCAGGGATGCACGGTGGTGGCCAGCAGAAAGTACAGCGTGAGCAGCAGCAGCAGCGCCCGCGGCAGCGTGGCCCAGGTAGGGCGCCGCTCGGTAGCGGCCAGCAGCAGTCCGCCCGTGGCCGTGAGCAGCGCCAGTGCCGGGCCGAGCAGCGCAATCTGGTTATAGCCCGAAACCCACTGCCCGACGGCCCGCACCAGGTAATAGACGCTGGCATTGAACTCGAAGCTGCGGAAGTACAGGTTGAGGCTGCGGCCGATATTTTCGATCAGCTCCAGACTCAGAAACGGAACAAATAGCCCCGCCAAAACTACGCCCAGCACCAGCCCGAAGCGGAGCAGCTGCGGCCACAGTAGGCGGCGCAGCAGTAGCGGCAGTACTAGCAGCGGCAGCAGCTTGGTAGCCACGGCCAGCGCCAGTGCCCCGCCGCCCGCCGCCGTCCGGCCCCGCGCCAGCAGCCAGAGCATCAGTAGCACAAAGCAGCCCACCAGCCCCTCGAAGTGCAGGTTGCCAGTCAGCTCCACAACAACCAGCGGGTTGAGCAGGTACCACAGCGCCCGCTCGGGAGGCTGCCCAAACCGCCGCAGCAGCGCCAGCAGCAGCCCGGCCGTGGCCGCTTCGGCCAGCAGCAACAGCACCCGCAGCGCCACCACAAAGCCGCGCTCCGAAGCCGGGAATAGCCCCGCCGCCAGCCCAAACACTGCCTGGTCGACGGGGGGGTACACCGAGTAGTAGTGAGGCGAGTTGAGGCGGGGGTAAATGGTTGCTAGTTGTTGGTTGTTGGTTGTTAGTTCAGAGGAAGCTGGTTTGTCGGGGCCGGCCAGCTCGTCGGGGCGGTGGCGGTAGGGGTTGT
The DNA here is from genome assembly GCF_900107135.1 of Hymenobacter psychrophilus. Taxonomy (GTDB): domain Bacteria; phylum Bacteroidota; class Bacteroidia; order Cytophagales; family Hymenobacteraceae; genus Hymenobacter; species Hymenobacter psychrophilus. Next base: position 8,818 of record NZ_FNOV01000017.1, on the reverse strand, counting down.
GGCCCTGGCTCAGCAGCAGGCCGTCCCAGCGGAAGCGGTGGTAGTCGTCGGAGAGGGCGGGCAGGGCCGGCAGCCAGAGCAGGCGCAGCAGCAGGGCCGCCAGTAGCCCCTGGCGCAGCAGCAGGGCCGTTTTCAGCAGCCACCAGTACAGTCCGAATGCCAATGCCAATAGCCCCACTAGCGGCCCGAACGCCGGCCGCGGCGTGGCGTAGGCCAGCAGCCCATAGGCGGCGGCGCTGAGCAGCAAACCAATAAAATGGGTGGGTTTCATGGCGGGGAATCTGGAAATCTGCGCGTGCTTACTTACCGGGTGTTCGGTGCTGCCTGGGGTAAAGCTGCCGGGAAACGGCGAAGCGTTGCCGGCTACCCAGGATTATAAAGGTAGAAGTAGCGCCGGGGTTACGCTTGGGCTTGGAGTCGGAAGCCCGGACAATAGCGCGTTGGTCACCGAAAAAGGGCAGTTGGTCAATCCGGGTTGGGCGAATGAAGGACGGCAGCTTCTTTTGAAGCATCAACCTACTCGAGGATGCACAGCAGACTACTCAATCCCCAGCAAGCCGCCATGAAAACGCTACTCGCCTTTTTGCTCACCCTTTTAACCGGCAACGCCCTCGTTGCCCAGCCTCGCACTACAGTCGCTCCACCATCGGCCGACCAGCTTACGGTGACGGTCCATCCCGGTATTGAGCTGTTCACGGTGGTGCAGATGCTGGCCGGTAAGTATCATCCGATGCCCAACAAATCGGCTTATGCCAAAGAAGCCGAGGCCTATTTTACCCCGTTCGCCAACCACCCGGCGGTGCAGTATGCCCGGCAGCTGAAAAAGGTGTACCCCGACCTGCCCGAGTTGGGCTACTGCCTCGATAATTTTCCGGCCGTGCGCATTCATTATCCGGCGCAAACCGATTGGTACAGCATGAACGGTAAGGATTCGATTCAGACGTATATGCGGCTCTGTAAGCAGTTTTTCGACGACAGCCACTTCTGGGCCTTTTACCAGCAGCACCGGGCCGATTACGCTGCCTGGGCCCAGCCTGTGCGGGCCTATATCGCCAGCGAAAACCTCATTGGCAAGCTCGATTCGCTGTACCGCTTTCGCGGGCAGGCCCCGAACTGGACCATCTGCCTGGACCCGCTCAACAGCTGGGGGGCGCACGCCATCATGCCCAAAAACCTTAACCCGCGCTACGCCGACCGGGTCGTGTACAGCGTGGGCTTCCTCAACCGCGAATCCACCGACACGAGCGTACCTGCCTTCAGCCTCGGTGCCGAGTCGGCTGTGACGGTTTGGCACGAGGGGAGCCACATCTACACCAAAGCCCTTCAGCAGCAGCATAAAGCCGCTATTGGCAAGCTGGCCTACCTGTTCAACCGAAACGATGCAGGCATGAAACACAACAACATCGACGATTGGGCACATTGCTTCGACGAGAACCTGGTGCGCGGTGTGGTCATTGCCCTGTTCCGGCAGTACCAGTCGCCGAAGGAAGCCCGCAAACAGGCCGCCCACGAAGTAATCGGTGATTTCCAGTATGCGGGCGACATTGCCGATGTAATTTCGGCGCGGTATAGCGGCCAGCGCACCTACCCGGATTTCGAGCAGTTTTTTCCCGAAATTCTCGCGTACTTGGCCCGCAAATACCCCACCGCTGAATCGACCAACTAATGCTTGCTGCCCGGCCGCGCACCTTTCCCGAATGGCCCGTTCACCTGCTCATCTGGGTACTGCTGCTGGTAAAAGACGTGCTGGCGATGCACGCCGCGCCGGCCGCCATGCCGCCCGGAACGGCGGAGGCAACGTACTGGCTGCTGAGCCTGGGTTACCTGCTGATTAGGGCGGCGGCATTCTACCTGCCCGTGTGGCTGGTGGCCCGGCCGCTGCTGGCGAGTACGCTCGGCTGGCAGCCTTTCGTTCGGGCCGCCGCTGGGTTGCTGCTGGCCCTGCTGCTCATTACGGGGCTGCGCTACGGGCTGGAATTTCACGTGTTCAAGCCGCTGCTCGGCTTCGATAACTACGAGCAAAACACGGCTTTCACAGCGCAGTGGTTTATTGAGAACAGTGTCCGGTTTCATTTCGACGACGTGCTGTACGGGCTGCTGTACGCCGTTATCCGGCACAACCTGCTGGCAGAGCGGCGGCGGCGCGAAACCCAGCAGGCCCACACCACGGCCGAGCTGACGTTTCTTCGCTCGCAGCTGAATCCGCACTTTCTGTTCAACACCATCAACGACATTTACGCGCTGGTATACCAGAAGTCGGACGCCGCGCCGGGGGCCCTGCTGAAACTCTCGGAGCTGCTGCGATACATGCTGCACGAAGCCCACCACGACCGGGTGCTGCTGAGCCGCGAGCTGGACTACCTGAACGGGCTGATTGAGCTGCAACGCATCGGTACGAAAGACAACCTGCACCTAAACTACCAGCTTCGGGGCCCGCTGAACGGGCAGCTGATTGCGCCCATGCTGCTGGTATCATTCGTGGAAAACGCGTTCAAACACGGCGTCCTGGCTGATGCCACGCAACCAGTTACGCTGCAGCTCGACCTAAGCGCCACGACCCTGGATTTCTGCCTGCACAACACGAAAAACGAGCAGCAGAAAGACCAGCTCGGCGGTATCGGGCTGGCCAACGTGCGGCGGCGGCTGGCGCTGCTGTACCCGGCCCGGCACACGCTGCGGATTGCCGACACGCCCACCGATTTTCAGGTTACGCTCCACCTCGACTTATGACCGACCCGATTCGCTGCCTGCTGGTAGATGACAAACCGCTGGCCCTCGACATCCTGACCGATTACGTGGCCAAGGTGCCATTTCTGGAGCTGGCCGGCAGCAGCCAAAACCCGGTGGAAGCCCTGCATTGGGTGGGGGAGCGGCGCGTGGACCTGATTTTTCTCGATATCCAGATGCCGCAGCTAACGGGCCTGCAGTTTCTGCAGGCCCTGGACCGGCGCGCCCAGGTGGTGCTAACCACCGCCTACACCGAGTATGCGCTGGCGGGTTTCGAGCACGACGTGATTGATTACCTGCTCAAACCTATTCCCTTCGAGCGTTTCTACCAGGCCGTGCAGAAGGCACAGCGGCGGTTGCGCCCGGCCCCGGCTTTGGAGCCAGCTCCGGCGCCGGAACCGGCAGAGACACCCCGTCCCTACCTTTTCGTCAAGACGGAACACCGGATGCAGCGGATCGACCTGGCCGATGTGCTCTACTTGGAAGGCTTACAGAACTACGTGCTTATCCATACGCTGACGGAAAAAATTATTGCCCGCCAAACGCTTACTAGTCTGGAAGCGAGCCTGCCCGCTGCGGAGTTCGTGCGCGTGCATAAGTCGTTCATCGTTTCGCTGGCCCACACGCACACCGTAGAGCGGAGCCGGATTTTTATGCAGGTAGCCGCCGCCGGTTCCCCCGCAATAATTCCGGTTGGCGATACGTACCGAAGTGCTTTCTATGACCGGCTGTAACCTGGTTTGATAAGCATAACAATCAGTCTTTTAGAACCGCCGTTTACGCGTGGCGCAGCGAGTAGTAGAACACCAGCCCATAGCCGGTAGCCAGCAGCAGGTGGGTGGGCAGCAGGCCGTACTCGTGCAGATAAATACCGGCCCCGATGCCGAACAGGAAGTAGGCGGCCAGCAGGCCTTCGAGCAAAGTGAGGCCGCCCAGCAGCCGGCTGGTGCGGTAGCGCCGGCCGCGCCAGCTGCCCGAGCCGGCTGCTTTGCTGGCCCCGGCGCCCAGCTTGGGCGTGCGAATAAAGGCGCTGCGCTGGCCCAGCAGCCCCAGCAGCACAGCCCGGCTGTTGTGCAGACTCAGGCCCATCGAAAACGCCAGAAACAGCAGCAGCTGCCCCGCAAACCCCGCCGGGGCCGGCCGCCGCCGGGCCGCCTGCTGCCAGGCCGTGCGGAAGTAGAACGTGAGCGGCAGCAGCGTAAGCAGGAAAAAGGAGGCCAGGTAGAACACCGGCCGCAGCTGCTCGGCCCCCAAAGCCCGCACAAACAGCAGCGGCACGCTCAGTACGGCCATCAGCAAAATAGCCACGAACACGGCGCTGTTGAGCAAATGAAACGTGGCGTGCAAACGGGTGCTGAGCGGGTGGGCCGAGCGCCATACCTGCGCCAGGTGCTTGCGGGCCGTTTCGGCCGCGCCCTTGGTCCAGCGAAACTGCTGCGACTTGAGCGCGTCCATCGTGATGGGCAACTCGGCGGGGGCCGCCACCTGGGGCAGGTAGTGGAAGTGCCAGCCCCGCAGCTGGGCCCGGTAGCTCAGGTCGAGGTCTTCGGTGAGCGTGTCGGCGTGCCAGCCGCCGGCATCCGCTATGCAGGTGCGCCGCCAGATACCGCCCGTGCCGTTGAAGTTCAGGAAGTGCCCGCCCGCCTGCCGGCCCACCTGCTCCACGAAAAAGTGCGCATTCAGCCCGAAGGCCTGCAGCTCGGTCAGCAGCGAGTAGTCTTCGTTGAGGTGGCCCCAGCGCGTTTGTACCACCCCGGTACGGGCGCTGTCGGGCCCGAAAAAGTGCGGTACCGTCTGGCGTAAAAAGTTGGGCTCGGGCAGGAAATCGGCGTCGAAAATGGCCACCAGCTCGCCCTCGCTGCGGCTGAGGCCGTAGGCCAGGGCGCCGGCCTTGAAACCGCTGCGCTCGGTCCGCCGCTCGTGGGTGATGTGCAGGCCCCGGGCGGCGTGGTGCTGCACGCGGGCCGCGGCCAGGGCCACGGTTTCATCGGTCGAATCGTCGAGCACCTGCACGTGCAGGCGGTCGGCGGGGTAGTTGAGGGCGGCGCAGGCATCAATGAGGCGCTCGACTACGAACGGCTCGTTGTAGAGCGGCAGCTGCACCGTCAGGAGCGGCCACTCGGCGGGGGCCGGCGGGGTGGGCGGCGGGGACGTGGCGTACACGCGGCGGGCCAGCCGCGTCAGCTGCCATTGCGTGAGGCTGAACCCCAGCAGCAGCAGCAGGCACAGGCCGTACACCGTTATCAACAGAACTTGCAGAGCGAGCATTAGGGGTGAGCAGGTGATGGGGCAGGGGGCCTTGAAGAAGAGAACGTCATTCTGAGCAGCGCGAAGAATCTCGCGTGCAATGCTAGTTCTTTAATGTAGGAATTACTTTGGCACGCGAGATTCTTCGCGCTGCTCAGAATGACGTTCTTGTTTCCAGCACTTCCCCACCTCACAAATACCGAAAAATCGTCCACAGAATCTTGTAGCCCGCGCCGAGGGTGCCTTTCACGGTGCCCGACACTTTGCTCACGCCGATGCGGCGGCGGTAGCGCACGGGCACTTCCGTGGAGCGCAGCCCGAGCTTGGCGGCCTTGAGTTGCATTTCCACCGTCCAGCCGTAGGTGGTGTCCTGCATGCCGATACGTTGCAGGGCCTCGCGCCGGATTGCCCGGAAGGGGCCCAGGTCGGTGAACCGGGCGCCGTAGAACCAGCGCAGCAGCGTAGTGGCCAGCCAGTTGCCGAACAGCTGCTGGGGCATCATCGAGCCGGATTCCCGCTCGCCCAACGCCCGCGAGCCAATCACCAGATCGGCCTCGCCGCGGATGATGGGCTGCACCAGGGCCGTCATGTCGGCCGGGTAGTCGGAGTAGTCGCCGTCGAGAAACACGATGATATCGGCCTGCTCGGCGGCGGGGCGGGCGAAGGCGTGGGCCATGCCGGCCAGGCAGGCGTGGCCGTAGCCGGGGCGGGGCTCGCGCAGCACGGTGGCCCCGGCTGCGGCCGCTACGGCCCCCGTCTGGTCGCCCGAGTTGTTGTCGACCACGATAACCTCACGCACCAACCCGGCCGGAATTTCGGCCAGCACCCGGCCAATGGATTGCTCCTCGTTGAAGGCGGGAATGATAACGTCGATGCGCATGCGGGGGGTGGGGAGGAGGAGGGCGGCAACAGCCGGCCGGTACCAAAAGCGGTGCAAAGATGCACAGTTGCGTTGGGTTGCAAGGAAACCAGCGCCGGGCCGGGCCAGCATGGGCCGGGTGGCGGTGTGGTTTTGGCGTATTTTTGCCGCGGCCCGTATACAGGCCGATTTTCGGCGCAACTCCGCGCCCCACTACCGGGCCTTGGGCCCTCATGCTATGCTCCAGATTGGCGACCAAGCCCCCGATTTCACCCTGCCCACCGCTACCGGCGACACGTTTCGGCTGCATGACTTGCGCGGCCAGCGCAGCGTAGTGCTCTATTTCTACCCCCGCGACAACACGCCCGGCTGCACCACGCAGGCCTGCTCGTTCCGCGACGAATACCAGGATTTCCAGGACCTAGGAGCCGAAGTAGTCGGCGTCAGCTCCGACTCGGAAGCCTCGCACCAGCAGTTCGCCAACAAGCACCGCCTGCCCTTCCCGCTGCTCGCCGACACCGACGGCCAGGTGCGCAAGCTCTACGAAGTGCCCCGCGCGTTGCTGGGCCTGCTGCCCGGCCGCGTCACGTTCGTCATCGACCAGCAGGGCGTCATCCAGTACATCTTCAACTCGCTGAGCAACGCCGCCGACCACGTGAGCAAAACCAAGGAAGTGCTGGCCAAGCTGGCGAGAAGCTAAGCCGAATGCATGGCCGGGCCGGTGCCTGCTCAGTGCAACCGCCAGCCAGCCTAGTGCGTCCTGTCAGAAACCAAATAGCACTGCTATGAAAACCTGTCTATTATTGATGGCAATCAGTACGATGGGCGCCGTGTCCGCCGCTGCCCAAACTGCGCCTGCCGCGCCCGGCCTCGGCCTGAGCCACCGTATGCCGGGGCAGGCCGCGCCCTCATACCAGCATCCGACCATGCAAACCCAGGTGTACCGGGTAGGCCCCAGCCCTGGCGCAACCAGCTACCAAACCCGGCCCAACGCACTGCGCGTAGCCGTGCCCGATACCACCACCGACCGCCGCATGCCCCAGCTGGTGCTGCCCGCCCCGGCCCCCGATAGTCGGGACATCGTGCCGCTGCCGCCCCAGCGCCGGGTGCGGGGGTAGTGGCTGGCTAGCTTAGCTCAGAATCCGCAGCGAGTCGGCCGAAATCAGCTGGGAGCCCTGGTAGCGGTTGTCGCGGGGGCCGTTTTCGAGGTTGAGCACGCCGCGGGGGCAGGCCGTCGAGCACATGCCGCAGCCCACACAGGAGGCCCGGATGATGGGCTCGCCACGCTGGGCGTACTGCTTCACATCGATGCCCATTTCGCAGACGTTGGAGCAGTTGCCGCAGCTGATGCACTGGGCGCCGTTGGTGGTGATGCGGAAGCGCGAGAAGTGCTTCTGCAGCAAACCCAGGTAAGCGGCCATGGGGCAGCCGAACCGGCACCACACCCGCGCCCCCATCAAGGGGTAAAAACCCACCCCGATGATGCCCGAAAACACCGAGCCGATGGCAAAACCGTAGGCCTTGCTCAGGGGCTGGGTGATACCCTGCAGGGCCGGCACCGCGCCCGAAGCGCCCACCCACAGCAGGGCCGTGAGCAGCACGATTATCACCAGCACGGTGTAAATGATGCGCACTTCCCATTTCCAGGCGGTGCGGCTTTTGTCGGAGAGCTGGCGGTACGGGTCGCCGGCGGTTTCGGCCAGCCCGCCGCAGCCGCACACCCACGAGCAGTACCAGCGCTTGCCGAAAAAGTAGGTGAGCACGGGCACGCCCACGAAGGAAATAACGGCCGTCCAGAACACCATGAACACGCCCAGCGCTGGCCCGCCATCCTTCAGCAGGTAGCCCACGGTGTCGGGAAACAGGTAGTCCTGCTTGAGGGGCCAGAAGTAGCTGAAGTAGAACTCGGGCCGCTGAAACGCCAGCAGCAGCCCCGGCAGCAGAAACGCAAACCCGAGCTGAAAGAACATCAGCGAGCCGGTGCGGATGAGGTGATAGGGCGAGTGGCGGTACTTCAGCAGCCCGCGCACGCCCATCACCAGAATGGCCAGCGTGTAGAACGTGCCGTAGAGAAACCACTGGTCGGAGGGCTTGTGGCGCAACGCCTGGCTGGCGGGGTCGAGGGCGTGCACGAGCTGGTTGAGCGGCCCGAAATTGCCCTGGTCGTCGGGGCTGCTGAACCAGTAGAGGATGACGTAGAAGCCCGTGAGCACGATGCCCGTCACCCAGGCCACGGCCCCGCGGCTGGTGCTGGCCCGCAGCCAGAGGTTGTGGTTGTACACGCCGGGCGGCTTCTGGCCGTATTTCCAGCCGGCCCAGCCCAGCGTACCGACGCTGATGAGGCCCAGCGCCGCGTAAAAGGCGGTGTGCGCCCGGTAGGCATCCGCGTCGAAGGTGGCCGGCAGCAGCAGCAGCAGCCCCAGGGCCACCAGGGTCAGCAGCAGCTTTTCGGTGCCCGCCACCTCGGGCAGGGGTGCATCGGCGGTTATGGGTTGGGCGGTAGTCATTTTCAGGTTTTAAACGAACGTCATTCTGAGCGCAGCGAAGAATCTCGCGTGCTGAAGTGGTGGTAGTGGCCAAGCGTAAGGATTACTTTGGCACGCGAGATTCTTCGCGCTGCTCAGAATGACAGTTCTTTTACTAGAGCCTGTTATGAACTGGTGGCGTAATTTGGGGGTATGGCACAGCGAAGTAGTTACCCCAGCGACGTGACGGATGACGAATGGACATTTGTGGCGCCCTATCTGGCCCTGGTGTGTGAGGACGCGCCGCAACGGCAGCACGCGCTCCGGGCCGTGTTCAACGCCCTACGCTACCTGGTTAAAACGGGCTGCGGCTGGCGCTATCTGCCCCACGACCTGCCGCCCTGGCCGGCGGTCTACCAGCAATGGGCACGCTGGCGCGATAACCGCTGTTTTGAGCATATGATGGCCGATTTGCGCGAGTTGGCCCGCGTGCTGGCCGGACGTGAGGCCGAGCCCACGG
>NZ_FNOV01000008.1 GCF_900107135.1 Hymenobacter psychrophilus | reverse complement strand
CCCAAGTGTGTGCGGCTGAATCAGTTCCCATTCACGCTCAGTAAGTTCGTGGCGTCGCATCCCGCAAATTTAAACATGACTGTCCACACACTCTAGGGAAGCTTATGCGCAGTAGCTTTAGTTTCGGCGTTACCCTATCCCCACGCTTAGTCAGCGAGTTAATAGTAAATCGAGAATCTTAACATAATTACAATAGTACTGTTTATTGCTGAATTGAATTTACGCCCTATATTTGCTAAATCCCTGCTTTTGAGACTTTTATTCTTTCTTTTCTGCTGACTGCTATGAATAAAGTACTACTTCCTTTTTTGCTGGCGAGCTTTCTAACGCTGCCCATAGCGACCCACGCTCAAGCGCCAGAGCGGGTCGATTATACGGAGCAGGTAGTAGTGGAAGGCGCCGGCCACGACGCCCTTTACGCCCGCGCCCTCGACTGGACTCAGCACAAGTTCAACTACACACCGACCACCGGCCTCGTGTCTGACCCATCCAAATCAACTATCCGGGTGATGGGCTCCGGCACGCTGAAGCCGGTGGATGACCGCGGCAAGGATCAGAACATGACAGTGTTGTTTACCTTCCGCTTTCAGGCCAACGATAACGGCTACACCTACCACGTCAGCTCCTTTGAGGTCGTGCCTGACCCCAAGTTGCCTACTCAGATGGTACCACTGGACCAGTACCAGACCGAACTGCAGGCCAGCCGCAACAACGCCAAAACCCACAACGACCGCCGCCTGGGTGCCCAGGCCAACTCGCTGGCCAGCGAGGTAGCCATGTCGTTTCGCTCCTTTATGAACAGTCAGCCCGCCGAAGACCACGTTGGTGTAGGCGGCGAACAACATAGCGCGCAATAGCCGCCCCAACGGAGCAGGCATAAAAAAGGAGGCTACGTTACAACGCAGCCTCCTTTTTTATGCCTGCCCGACTGGACGCTTACGCGCAGAAGTGGTGGACGCACTTCCCGGCAGAACCCGTGGCCTAACCAGTACTTAGTTGGTGGGGCCGCTGTCTACGCGGGCTTCTACAGTGCTCTGAACACTGGCCGATACGGCCGAGAGCAGGTTGTAGCCAGTAGCCTGCTCAATAGCATCGACGCTGGTGCGGTAGCTGCCCCAGGTGGTGCTTATGCTGTTATCATTGGGCGTGTCGAGGGCGATAATGCGGGTGCTAGTGGTAACACGGGCCGCATCGTTGGAGCCTACGGGCAGTACTACCACTACTTTCCAGCAGCGGGCGGGCACAGTTACGCGGCCCTGGTCGAGCGTAGTGGCGTAGCCGGCCGAGCCGGTACCGCCCTTGCCGTAGCTGCCGGCAATGATGTAGAGTTCGTTGCCCGCGTTTACGAGGGTGCGGCAGTAGTTTTCGAGGCCAGCCCAGGTGCGCTGGTTGTTGTTGGGCGCCTGGGGTATCATGTTATCCATCAGGAAGGTAGCCGAGTTGTCGGCCACCGAGCCGGTGCGGTCGGCGGAGGGGCAGTTGTGGCCGCGGTCGAAACCCGAGCCCGAGTAGCTGCTGCTGCTAACGCGGTACCAACCAGTGGGCAGCGAATTATCGGAAGCGAAGTTATCCTGGCGGGGAGTGCTGCCCAGCCAAGCGCTGCTCAGGTGCCAGCTCACCCAGTTGGGCGTACCCCGGTCGCGGTGGTACGACATGCTGAATTGGGGCTTGCTGATAAGGTAATTCCAGTAAAATTTGGAGTCGGCCTGCGCGCCGCTGGGGTTGCCTAGGGCCAGGTTGTTGTCGCGGGTGGCGGTAGTGCTATCGGCTGCCTGCGTGGTAGTACCAGGGCCGGCGGGTTCCACGTTTTCTTTGGAGCAGGAAACCGCCAGGCTGGTGAGCAGGGCCAAGCCCAGTACGCGGGAAAGGGTACGCGACATGCAGTAAGACTAAAAAAGGTAGCGGATGAATGATGCCGCAAAGGTGACCATTCGTTCGGGGCCAGAGGTTACGGTAACGTTACCATCCGGTCTGCGGCCCTTCATCCCGGCTGCTCCCAGCTACGCAGAAAGCCCCGCCGGCCTGCAACCAGCGGGGCTTTCCAGCTTACATAGCCATAAAGCACCTTAATAGAACACCACGAATAAATCTTGCGCGTAGGCCCAACAAACAGGGCCTGCCGGCTTAACGGTTTTGCGTCAGCACCAACCGCTGTCGGCCTACCGGGCGTCCGGCGGCATCCTGCACCACGGCTTGGTACATGCCTGCTCCCAGATTGGGAAGTACCACTTCGGCCGCTGATGCTACGCCGCGTAATGGTTGCTGGCTTACCAACGCCCCCTGCATAGAGTAGAGCAACAGCTGATATCCTCCCTCAGGCAGCGCTGGCAGGCCCCCGATGCGCAGCTGGCTGCCCCCTGAAGCCGGGTTAGGGTAGAACACCAGTTGCCCGGCCCCACCTCGGCGCGTTACTGCGGCCACTGCCGAGTAGGTTTCGGTACCATCAAGGTCGACCTGGCGCAGGCGATAATAGAGGAGACCAGCCGGCAGCTGGGCCGCCGCGGCATCGGTGAAGGCATACGACCGGTTGCCGCTGCTGCTGCCAGCAGCCTGTTGCCGGCCTACAGCCACAAAGCCCCGACCCGCCTCAGCTGAACGCTGCACCTCGAAATAGCTACTGTTGACTTCCGTAGCCGTTGCCCAGCTTACCTCCACGGCCAAGCCGTTGGCGCGGGCCCCGAATGCCGTCAGTTGCACGGGCAGCGGATTGGTGGGCACCACAATAACGGAGGGGAAGCCCGTAGGCCGGTCTTCGGCAAAGGCGAAAAATATGCGCGAGTTGCTCAGCAGGTCTAGGCCTGTGGCAAACTCTACTTCCACCCAATCAAAGTCCTGAGTAGTCAGGAATGCAACCTCAAACTGCCCATCGGCCAGTACCTCCAGATTGAGCAGGCTGCCGTCCGCAGCAGTTTCCACCAGCGTGCCGCCATCGGCTCCGCTATAGGTTCTGATGCGGATGTTGGCCAGCACGCCAACATCCGCCAAGCCGGTGCCCAGGCCCAGCCGTACGCCGGCCAAGTTGCCGGCTTTGCCAGGGGCGTCGAGGCGCAGCTTCAGCCGCGGGTTGGTCGCCACGCTCAACAGGCTGCTCACGGTGGCAAAATTACCGGTCAGGTTCTTATCGGCGGCCAACCGGGCATTGCTGATGAGGGCAGCGGTACCACCCACCTGAAAATTTGGATCGGGGTTATCGAAGGCCGACAGCCGGGGCTGCTGGTCGCGGAACGTGCTGGGCGTTACCCCGAAGCCGTAGTACACCCGCAGATTGTTGAGCAGGTCCACTACGCTGGTGCGCTGTAGCTCTACCCGATCGAAGGGCGCGGTGGTCGTAAACCGCACGACGGACTGGCCGTTCGGCAGTACCTGCAGCTGCAACAGGCCGCGGCCACTGGCCTGCTCCTGCTTCACGCTTCCCTGATACGTTGTAACGCGTAGTTTGTCGAGTACGCTCACATCGAGCAGCCCCCCCGAGCCCAGCACGAAGCCCGCCTCATAACCGGCCGGGGCCTGGCCCTCAAGCTGCGTTTGCAGGGTGTTGGGGCAGCTTACGCCGACAAAAGTATCGAAGGTGGCAAAGTTGGTCAGGTCCTGATCAACGGCAAATTCCGGATTACTCACCCCGCTGTTTACGCAGACCGTTATTCCATTGTCATCCTTTACCGTTGTGCTGTAGTTGGCCGTAGTAGGACTATCAAAGCGCGAAGCATAGCCATCCGTTTTTTCGATTACGTTGGCATCGATGGCGTAGGCGTAGAATACGTCGAGGCTATAGCCAAGCGCCAGCACCGAGCTAATTTCCAGTTCAACCTGGTCGAAGGGCTTGGAGGCAACAAATTCGAGCCGCACGGCGTCGCTACTCTGGCCCAGCGTGGCCTGCAACACCTGGCTGCTTACCGGCACCGACTCCTGGCGCACCGACTTGAGAAAAGTATTTATCCGAATACCTCCCGCTACGCTCGCCCCCACTAATCCTAGCAGGGCGCCTTTGCGGCGGACCAGCACGCCGGCGCGGTAGTTCTTGGGTGCTTCCTTGGCCAAATTAATTCGCAGTTTCACTTCGCCAAGCAAGCCTAGCGGTATGTTCACGGTAGCCGCCGTACCGAATTTCCCATCCGCCGCCTGCTCAATGTTTGAAACGTTGCCCGAGCAAACTTCAATAACACCACCGACCGTGGTGCAACTGCGCGTAAAACCGGTACCACTGGCCCCACCAGACGAGTAGATGGGTTCACTGGCCGCCAGAATGGTTTGGGCCGCGAGCAGAAGCGCGGCCAGCAGCATCAGCGGGCGAATGCCGCGCCAGGTGCCGAATGAGTAGAGAGCAGACATAAGCAACTAGTAATGAATTGACAGCCATGCGTATGCAGGCTACCCACCCATGCCAATTACCTAGCCAGCTCTCCTTATCACTCTTTTACCCCTGACTATCAATATATTAAGGATATTGTAAATTATATTTATTATCCCAATATGGGAATTTTTATCCGCAATGGGAATTTTTTGGTAAGCCCATTATTCCCGCTTATACTCGCAGGATTAACTGCTCTGCCTCTTCTTTCTGAAAACAACTTTCTCAGGAATAGAACTCTTCTAATGCCCCCACTGGAACTTGCAACCGTGTGGCCCCAAGAGAATCTATCCTTTCCCCCTTCACATGAGTTCGACCGCTATTTCTATTTTCATTGTCGAAGACAATGCCTGGTATGCCGAGCTATTGGAGTACAAGCTGACTCAAAACCCCGATTACACCGTCCGGCGCTTTGCTACGGCCCAATCCTGCCTCGACAACCTCAGCGAACCGCCCGACATTATTACGCTCGACTACACCCTGCCCGACGGCCGGGGCGATGAGGTGCTGCGACGGCTGAAGGAGCGCCTGCCGGAAGTAGCCGTAATTGTTATTTCGGCGCAGGAGGATATCCGCACGGCAGTTGGCCTGCTCCAGCAGGGAGCCTATGAATACCTGGTAAAAGACGAGGAAACTGCCGACCGGCTGTGGCATACAGTAGGCAACATTGTGCAGCAACTGGCCCTGCGCCGTGAAAACACCCAATTGCGTAAGCAAATTGGCCAGAAGTACGATGCGCGGCGGGCCATCCGGGGCAAAAGCCCGGCCATGGGCCAGTTGTTTACGCTCATCGATAAGGCCGCCCGCACCAACATTACGGTATCTATTGTAGGCGAAACCGGTACTGGCAAAGAGCTGGTAGCTAAGGCCATTCACTACGGTTCCGACCGGCGCGAAGCGGCTTTCGTGGCCGTGAACGTGGCCGCTATTCCGCGCGAGCTGCTGGAAAGCGAGCTGTTTGGCCACGAAAAAGGAGCCTTTACCGGCGCGGTAGCCCGGCGCATAGGCCGTTTCGAAGAAGCACACCGCGGCACCCTGTTTCTGGATGAGGTAGCCGAGCTGGATTTAAGCCTGCAGGCCAAGCTGCTACGGGTGCTGCAGGAGCGCGAGGTATGCCGGGTGGGCGGCACTGGCTCTATTGCCTTTGATGCCCGCCTGATGGTGGCCACGCACCGCGACCTGGCCCGCGAGGTACAGGAAGGGCGGTTTCGGGAAGACCTGTACTACCGGCTGCTGGGCCTGCCCATCGAGCTGCCCCCGCTGCGTGATCGAGGCAACGATGTGCTACTGCTGGCCGAGGGCTTTTTGCACGAGTTCTGCCAGCAAAACAGCTTGGCGGCCTGCAGCCTGTCCGAAGAAGCTGAGCAGAAGCTGCTGCGGTACTCGTTTCCGGGCAACGTGCGCGAGCTTAAGGCACTGGTGGAGCTGGCGGCCGTACTGGCCGAAAATGGCACCATTGCGGCGGCCGATCTGCCCTTGCGCAGCCCCCACCCCGTCGCCGCTACTGCCCTTACCGGAGCCCCGCCAGCCGATGAGTCGCTGAGGGCCCAGACGACGGCCATCGTGCAGCATTACCTCGACCGCTACGAAGGCAATATTCTGCATGTAGCGGCCAAGCTACAAATCGGCAAGTCAACTATTTACCGCATGATTCAGCACCAGGAAGTGCAGGTTCGCTGAGCGAACCAAATATATGCAGCTCTTTATTTTATCTTATCCGCGTATCGGCAAGGCTGGCTGACTAGCGTAAAGGACATTCAGCAATAAACTGAAAGCCATCTAGTTCCTCTATCATGGATTCCATTAGGTTTCGGCAGCAGGCCCGCCAGCTGCGGCAGGCCCGCCAGCAGCTCGACAGCCTGCGCCAGCAGTTGGCCACTGCCACCGAGCAGGCCGCGGCCGCTACCCGCCTCTACGACGAGCTACCAAGCTTTATATTTGTTTTCGACCTGCCCTCCAGCAGCCTGCAGTACTGCAACCGCTTTGTTGAAGCCCGGCTGGGTTACCCGGTAGCCGAACTGCGGGCGTTGGGGTCGCGCGTACTGGAGGTACTAATGCCCAAAGCGGAGGTTGCCGAGTTGCACCGGCATTATGCCAATATAGTGGCGCTGTCCGATGGCCAGCTGGAATCGTTCGAATACATAATGCACCACCGCACCGGCGCTACGCGCTGGCTTCGGCTGA
This sequence comes from Hymenobacter psychrophilus, assembly GCF_900107135.1. Classification (GTDB taxonomy): domain Bacteria; phylum Bacteroidota; class Bacteroidia; order Cytophagales; family Hymenobacteraceae; genus Hymenobacter; species Hymenobacter psychrophilus. The sequence goes on along the minus strand of NZ_FNOV01000008.1, from coordinate 263,967 downwards.
CCAGCGCGCCCTTCGCCCGCGATGCGCAGGGCCGCGTAACGCAGGTGCTAAGTATTGCCGAGGATATTACCCGCTGGAAGATAACTGACGAGCAGCGCCGCTCGGCCAACCGCCGCCTGGCCGAGCAGAACCGCCTGTTCCGGCAGATAATTGACACCGTACCCAACCTGATTTACCTCAAGGACAGCCAGGGGAACTACGTGCTGGCCAACGAGGCTACCGCCCGCTTCTACGACCTCTCGCACGAGGAGCTGTTGCGGGCCGCGCTGCCTGAGCTGGAGGCCCGGTTTCCAAGTATGGCCCAGTACCGCCGCCAAGACGAGCAGGTATTGCGCTCGGGCCAGGAGATTGATGAGGAGTCTCCTCTTACTGATGGCCAAGGCAACCAACGCTGGTTTCGCACGGTTAAGCGCCCTTTCGTGCTGACCGATGGCACGGTACAGGTGCTGGGAGTCGATAACGACATTACCGAGCTCAAGCACACGCAGCAGGCGCTGGAACAGGCCAAGGAAACCGCCGAGCAAAACGCGCAGGTCCGCCAGAACTTCCTCACCAATATGAGCCACGAAATCCGGACCCCGCTCAACGGTATTGTGGGGCTGACCGGGTTGCTGGCTAAAACCTCGCTCGCCGCCGAGCAGCGGCAGCTGCTGGCCCACGCGCAGGACTCGGCCGATAACCTACTGGTGCTCATCAACGATGTACTCGATATGGCCCAGCTAGGCGCGGGCCGGATGCGGCTCGAATCCATGCCTTTCGAGCTCGACCATGTATTGCGGGGCAGCTGCCAGGCCCTGTTGCCCACGGCCACGGCCAAGGGCATCAGCCTGCGCCTGCAACTGCCGCCGGCCGCCGGCCCGGCCCGCGTACTCGGCGACCCCCACCGGCTCCGGCAGGTGCTGCTCAACCTGCTTGGCAACGCCGTAAAATTCACCCCTAAGGGCGAAGTGCTGCTCACCTACGAGTGCCTTAATCCCCTGGCCCCCGCACCGCAGTATCGGTTTTCGGTGCTCGATACGGGCATTGGCATTGCGCCCGCGCAGTTGCGTGAGCTGTTCGAGCCCTTCACCCAGGCCTCGGCCAGTACGGCCCGCGAGTTTGGCGGCTCGGGCCTGGGACTAAGCATCTCGCGGGGCTTGGTAGAGCTGCTGGGTGGCCAATTGGTAGCCGACAGCGAACCGGGCCGGGGCAGCACGTTTCGCTTCACGCTGACGCTGGCCCCGGCCCCGGCGGCGCCGGCCGCGCTACCGGCTCCGCCCCCCGATTTCCAGCGGTTGCGCGGCTACCGGGTGCTGCTGGCCGAAGACAACCCCGTAAATCAGCTCCTGATGCAAACCATGCTGCGCGGCTGGGAAGTCGTCGTCGATACGGCTTCGTCGGGGGCCGAGGCGCTGGCGCTGTTTCGCCAGAACCTCTACGCGGTAGTGCTCATGGACATTCAGATGCCGGGGCTCGATGGCGTGGCCACTACCCGGCTGCTGCGCCAGCACCCCAGCCCCGACCGGGCCGCCACGCCCGTAGTGGCCCTCACGGCCCACGCCATGCCCGGTGATGCCGAGCGCTACCGCGCCGCCGGCCTCGACGCCTACCTGGCCAAGCCTTTCCGCGAGCAGGCCCTGTTTGACTTGTTGATTCGCCTACTACGCCCTGCTTCTACTCCAGCCAGCGCCCCGTTGTCTGCTGTTGCCGAGCCGGTAGCCCCCCCACCTGCCCAACAGGTTGCCCAGCTACCGGCTGGCCAGCCCCCCCTCTACGACCTGACTATGCTACGCCGTATGTCGGGCAACGACGATGGCTTTGTGCGGCGGCTGGCCCTGCTGTTTGTTGAAACCACCCCCCCCGCCGTGGTGCGCCTGGAACAGCACCTACGGTTGCGGCAAGCACCGGAATTAGCGAAAGCGGCCCACTTCCTGAAAAGCTCTACCGACGGTCTGCAGCTTTTCAGCCTGCGCCCCGTACTTCGCGACTTGGAAGCAGTGGCTGCAGGCGCTGCCCCACCCGACTGGCCCCGACTGGCCCGACTCGTCGAGCAGGTCAGCGTGACGGTCGAAGAGGTAGTGGAACAGCTGCGCGAAGAGTTTCCGGGATAACGCTGGCCGTTAGCCAGCCCCCATTTTACCTCTTAAGCTCAAGCACATAATTATACTGCAACCCAAGCCGTGTGTTTGTGGTTAGGTAAGTGTGCGGCAACGCCACCGGGCGGCCCTTCGGGCGCTGGTCGGGGCAGCAAGCCGAATTATTCCTTCATTTCTCTTTTTTTATGACTGCCTTTCTGATTTTCCTGGGCATTGCCCTTGCCACTGCCCTGCTGGCTTTTGATACCATTGACAACCTCAAATCCATGTTCCAGCCGCAACCTGTACCCGTGCGCACGGGCGAGTAGCCTTTGCCTCGATATTTCGCGCAAAAAAGGCCTCTGCTACAGCAGAGGCCTTTTTTCTATCTGGTAGGCGGCAATTAAGCTGCTAAAATCAGAACGCTAACGAATTACAAGCTTGCGCATTTCGCTGGCATTATCGGCCTCCAGCTTCACATAATACAAGCCATTGGCGAACTTGCTTAGGTCGAGGGTTCGGGTGTACCGCTCCCGAAGCTCGGTGAGCGACTCGCGGTACATAACCGTACCGATAACGTTGAGTACGCGGAGTTCCAGCCGTCGACCTTCGAAGCCATTGATGTTGATGTGTACGATGCCGGTGCTGGGGTTGGGAAATATCGTTAGCCCCTTTTCCTCGGTTGTGGCGGCAGTTTTGCCCGGTGGCTGGGCCTGGGCTGGAGCCCAACGGCCTGGTAGCGCCACAGTAGCCAACAAAGTCAGCAGAAAAATACGTAGGAGTGCAAGCATATAGCGCAATGATGAGGTAGGCCCGCAACAGTATCGGGCAGACTAGTACTAAACGGCCGGCAGGAAATTTAGGTTGACAAAAATACTAGCTCATTCCGGTAAAGCCACTAAATAGTACGTATCGTCGATGAATAGATTTGCTATCCATTTTCTTTCACCTCTTTAGGCCAAAAAATAAGTTGGACGTTATCATTATTGGCGGCGGACTAGGCGGCTTGTGCGCGGCCCTCGACCTGGGGCAGCGGGGCCACGCCGTTACGCTGGTCGAGCGGCGGCAGTACCCGTTTCATCGGGTGTGCGGCGAGTACGTGTCGAACGAGGTGCTGCCCTACCTGCGCCGCCTGGGCGCCGACCCGGCCGCGCTGGCGCCGGCCCGTATCGGGCGGTTCCAGGTTAGCTCGCCGGCCGGTGAGGTGCTCGATGCCCCGCTCGACTTGGGCGGCTTCGGCATCAGCCGCTACGTGCTCGACGAGTTTCTTTACCATAAAGTACTGGCCGCGGGCGTTACCGTGCTGCACGCCACCGTGGCCGATGTGGAGTTTGATGCGGCCACCAACACCCATGCCGTAGTGCTGGCCGATGGCCGCCGCCTGCCGGCCCGGGTGGTTATTGGTACCTATGGCAAGCGCAGCGCGTTGGACAGGCAATTGAACCGACCCTTTTTCACCCAACGCTCGCCTTATTTGGGTGTGAAGTACCACCTGCGTTACCCCACCATGCCGCGCGACCTGATTGCGCTACACAACTTTGCCGACGGCTACGCGGGCATTTCGGCCATTGAAGAAGATAAGTTCTGCTTCTGCTACCTCACCACCCGCCGCAACCTAAAGGCCCACGGCACCATTCCGGCCATGGAGGCCAACGTGCTGGCCCGCAACCCCCGCCTGCGCCACATTCTGGAAACGGCCGAAGTGCTGTATCCGCAGCCCGAGGTTATCAACGAAATTTCCTTCGCCCCCAAAAGCTGCCTGGAGCGCCACGCCCTGCTGGCCGGCGATGCGGCCGGCCTTATTACGCCGCTCTGCGGCAACGGCATGGCCATGGCCATCCACGGCGCGCACCTGGCCGCCACCCACACCCACGCCTTCCTGCGCGGCCGCCTGAACCGCCCGCAACTGGAAGCCGCCTACACTGCCGCCTGGCAAACCCACTTCGGGCAGCGGCTGCAGGTAGGCCGGGCCGTGCAGCGCCTGTTTGGCCAGCCGCTGCTCAGTGAGCTGACAGTGCGCGGCTTACGCCGCTGGCCCGGAGCAGTGCGCGCCCTGATGCGGCGTACACATGGCACGGAATTTTAGGGGTTGTGCATAACTCCCATAAATCTGTAACCTAAGCGGCCCGATTTTTACGTAAACTGTCCCGATGAGTAGTTATTTGTGTGCCATTGGCACCGCCAACCCGCCCCACCGCATTCCACAAACGCAAATTGCCGACTTCATGGCCGCCGCCTTGCAGCTCGGCGAGCGTGACACCCGCAAGTTGCAGGCCCTGTACCGCGTGTCGGGCATCGGCCACCGCTACTCCGTGCTGCCCGATTATGCGCGGGTGAACGGGGAGTTTGAGTTTTTCCCGAACACGCCCGGCCTGAATCCATTTCCGACGGTAGGCCGGCGCATGGCCGAGTACCGCCGCTTTGCGCTGCCGCTGGCCGTGCAGGCCGTGCAGGCCTGCCTGGAGCAGCTGCCGGAGGTGGAACTGAGCTCGGTTACTCATCTGATTACGGTGAGTTGCACCGGCATGTACGCCCCGGGGCTCGATATTGAGCTGGTGGGCGCGCTGGGCCTGCCGGGCCATGTGCAGCGTACCTGCGTGAACTTTATGGGTTGCTACGCAGCCGTAAACGGGCTGAAGCTGGCCGATGCTTTCTGCAAAGCCACGCCCCAGGCGCGGGTACTGGTGGTATGCGTGGAGTTATGCACGCTGCATTTCCAGAAAAGCACCGAAGACGACCACCTGGTATCGAACGCGCTGTTTGGCGACGGCGCGGCGGCTGTGCTGGTGCAGGGCACTCCGGCCGCGCACCGGCCCAGCCTGGCCCTCACGGCCTTTCACTGCGACCTGGAGCCCGACGGCCACGCCGATATGGCCTGGCACATCAACGACTTCGGCTTCGAAATGACGCTTTCGTCGTATGTGCCGCGCATGATTCAGGACGGCATCGGGCAGCTGACGCAGCGCCTGTTGGCCGATTTGCCGGTCGAGCTGGCTGACATCCGGGCCTTTGCCATCCACCCCGGTGGCCGCAAAATATTGGAGTCTATTGAGCAGGCGCTGGGCCTGAGCGCCCACGACAACCGCTATGCCTACTCCGTGTTGCGCGAGTACGGCAACATGTCGTCGGCGACGGTGCTGTTTGTGCTGGCCCGGCTGCTGAGCGAGCTGACGGCGGCCGACAACGGCGCACCCGTACTCAGTTTCGCTTTCGGCCCCGGCCTCACCCTGGAAGCCATGCTGCTGACGGTGGCTTCAGAAAATATGCGCGAGGAGGTAGCAATGGAAGTGGAGAACGGAATGCGGCAGCCCCAGGCTGTAGTCCTGGCCTCGTAAGCGCTATTGGTATCGTTTCCGGCCCGGCTGCCAGTTTTATTCCATCTACCTGATTCACCCAACATACGCTAACAGCTAAAAGCTGAAAGCCAATAGCTGCACACATGGCCAACTTGCGCGCCCGCTCGGAGCAGGAGGAGCTGATGGACGACCTGACGCTGGCATCGGACGAGCTGCGGCAGAACCTCGACGAGCTGGAAACCGTGAACACCTGGCTCGGTGGCTACGCCCCGGTACTCGACGCGCTGGAACGCCTGCGGCCCTATTTTCCGGCTGGCCGGCCCCTGCGCGTGGCCGATTTGGGAAGTGGCGGCGGCGACACGCTCCGCCAGATTGCCCGTTGGGCCCGCCGCCGCCGGGTGCCCGTCGAGTTGGTCGGGATTGATGCCAACGCCTTTATGCTGGATTATGCCGCGGCCAAAGCCCAGGCTTACCCCGAAATCAGCTTCCAACAGGCCGATATTTTCGCGCCCGACTTCGCCCGCCAGCCCTTTGATGTTCTAACAGCCAGTTTGTTTTGCCACCACTTTTCCGATGAGCAGCTGGTGCAGATGCTGGCCCAGTGGCACCGGCAGGCCGGCCTGGCCGTTATCGTCAACGATTTGCACCGCCACCCGCTGGCCTACCACAGCATCCGCTGGCTCACGCGGCTACTGGGCGGCTCGCGGCTCGTGCAGCACGATGCGCCGCTGTCGGTGGCCCGCGCCTTCACGCGCCCCGAGCTGGAAGCGCTACTGGCCCGGGCAGGCATCATCAACTATACACTACGCTGGCGCTGGGCTTTCAGGTGGCAGCTGATTATTAGGGCTTAGCTGGTTGTGCATAGTACTTAGGTCGTTTTGAATGAAACGATTGAACGGCGCGGGCACCATGCACAACCAACTAAGCCCAATAATCAGCTCCACAAATCAGCCGCTACCCTAAACGTATTGGCGTGGGCCTCAACGATGTCGATAATATTGGGCGAGTAGCCCCCGCCCATGCACACCACCACCGGCAAGCCGTGCTGGTGGCAGAGGCCAAGCACGTAGGCGTCGCGCTGGCGGCACCCTTCGCGGCTCAGGCCCAGGTAGCCCAGCTTATCGGTGGCCAGCACATCTACCCCGGCCAGGTAGAACACAAAATCGGGCTGGTGCTCATTCAATAGGCGGGGTAAGGTTTCGCGCAGCAGCGTCAGGTAAGTGGCGTCGTCGGTGCCATCGGGCAGGGGCAGGTCGAGGTCGGACTGCTCCTTGCGGTGCGGATAGTTGCGGGCGCCGTGCACACTGAGCGTGAACGCGCGCGGCTCGTGGGCCAGCATGGCGGCCGTGCCGTTGCCCTGGTGCACATCAAGGTCGATGATAAGCACGCGGCGCACGCCCAGCTCAGGATGGTCCAGCAGATACATGGCGGCGGCAGCCTGGTCGTTGAGCAGGCAGAACCCTTCGCCCCGGTCGCGGAAAGCGTGGTGGGTACCGCCGGCAATGTTGAGCGCTACCCCGCCGCTGGCCACCGCCCGGCGGGCGCACTCCAACGTGCCGCCCAGAATGGTGGTTTCGCGGTTGATCAGCTCGGGGCTCCACGGAAAGCCGGTGGCCCGCTCCTCGTGCCGGCTCAGCTCGCCGGCCTGCAGGCGGCGGAAATAATCGGCCGCGTGTACGCGCAGCACGTCGGCTTCGGGCGGCGGCTGAGAGGTGAAAAAGGCCGCTTCCGGCACCGTTCCCTCACGCAGCAGTTGCTCGGGCAGCAGCTCGTACTTGAGCATTGGGAAGCGGTGGCTGGCCGGCAGCGGATGGGCATACACGGGGTGCCAGGCAATGGAGAGCATGCGGGAGATGGATAAAATGGCGCAGGAGGGCTGTGGGCTGCCCGGCCGCTGGTTGCTTCCGATACCGTCTCAACACAAAAATAACCGCCGGATAAGGGCGGTTATTTTTGTGTTGAGACGGTTGCTGTGGGGCGTATCGGGCTCGAACCGATGACCCCTACCTTGTCGAGGTAGTGCTCTGAACCAACTGAGCTAACACCCCATTAAGGCTAGCCTTGCGGCCGCCGTAAAGATCCAAAGATAGGGTAAGGGCCGGGGAAACCCAGCCACCGCAGGTATAAAATTCGGGCCCGGCTGGCCGGGGCAGTGTAACCTTCGCCGCATCAGGCAGTATAGGGCTACTACTACGGTAGCCGGGCGCTATGCAGACCCGTTCTCCCCTTTTCTTCTGTTTCTGAATCCTCTTCTCATGAAAAACCTTACCTCCCCTCTGTTGCTGGCGGCCACCTTGCTAAGCGTACCGGCCCTGGCTCAAACCACCGGCCCTACCGGTGTCCGCTCCTCTACCGATTATCCTTCTGCCTCCGGTGGCACCGACTCGCGCAACACCGGCTTCGGCATCAAGGGCGGTTTCACGGCGTCTAACTTCCGCGGCGACGATAAGAAAAATTACTCCGACGAAGGCATCTATAACACCTTCCACGCCGGCATCTACACCCAATATGGGTTCAGCGACAAGTTTTCCGTTCAGCCCGAACTGCTCTACAGCCGCCAGGGCTTTGCCGGCAACAACGGCCTGCCCAACTCGCAGGGCCAGCTGGTAAACGGCGCCTACAACACCCGCCTCGACTACATTCAGGTGCCGGTGCTGCTGGTATACAACTTCCTCGACAACGTGAGCGTGCATGTGGGCCCCCAGGTTTCGCTGCTGACCAAGGTGCGCGAGAACGGGGTTGAGCGCAAGCTTGCCAAAGACGCCAACAACAACTACGCCTACAACAGCCTCGACTACGGCCTGGCGGCCGGCCTGGAAGCCCGCATCGGTCCGGCCCGCGTTGGGGGTCGCTACGTGGCTGGCTTCAACGAAATCATTAAAGACCAGGACTTGGCCAAGACCGGCAACCGCGCTATTTCCGACATCAAGAACGGGGCTTTCCAGGTTTACGTCGGCATCGGCTTCAACCGCTAAGCTGCCGCTACACCCACAAACAAAAAGGAAGCCCCCGGGCTTCCTTTTTTGCGTTTTCCCGCCTTTATTATATGCCGATTTTCGCTACCGATTTACCCGCTATCAACCAGGCCCGCGAGTTGATGGCCGAGCACGGCATGGGCCTGCTCGGAGTCTGGGCATTGCTCAACCTGGTTATCAGCGGCTACCATGTGTCGCGCACCGATGCACGCACTGCAGCTCATCACTTCCATTTCATGAACGTGGCTTGGAACATGGTGAACACGCTGCTGGCCGTATGGGGCATTTTGCGGGCGCAACCCCAGGGCGTGGCCGGCCTCTCGCTAGCCGATAGCCTGGCGGCCCAACAAAGCTTTGAGCACCTGTTGCTCATCAATGCGGCGCTTGACGTGGGCTACGTGCTCATCGGCCTCTGGCTGCACCGCCGGGCTCCTGCCGCCGAGCGGCCCGAGCGCCTGCACGGCTATGCCCGTTCGCTGTGGCTGCAGGGCGGTTTTCTGCTTTGCTTCGACTTGACTTTCTATTTCGCCTACCACCAGTTCGCGGCGCAGCTGGTACAATGAAGTAGGTGAGTTGGCTATCATCCTGACGAAGGAAGGACCTTATCCCACTAAAAAGGCCGTACTAACGGTTCGCTTTAGTGGAATAAGGTCCATCTTTCGTCAGGATGACTGGGAGTCAACTGAACGCTTTATTTTTTCCCTACCAGGGCTTCCTTGATCTTCTCGTTGAAGTTGGGAATATCCTGGGGGTTACGGCTGGTGATGAGGTTGCCATCGACCACCACCGTTTCATCAGTCCAGTGACCACCGGCGTTTTTGATGTCGGTTTTGAGGCTGGGCCAGCTGGTCAGGTTCTTGCCGCGCACCACGTCGGCCTCAATCAGCGTCCAGGGGCCGTGGCAGATGGCCGCCACGGGCTTGCCCGAGCGCACAAACTCGCCAATGAAGCTTACAACTGCCGCTTCGGTACGCAGCACGTCGGGGTTCATCTGGCCGCCGGGCAGTACCAAGGCATCGTAGTCGGCTACTTTCACGTCGCCGATTACCTTGTCTACATCTACTTTGCTGCCCCAGTCTTTCTCGTCCCAGCCCTTAATCGAGCCGCTTTTCAGCGAGATGACGTGGGTTTCGGCGCCCTCATCTTCGAGGTACTTCTTGGGCTTGTCGAGTTCCGACTGCTCGAAACCATCGGTGGCGATAATGGCTATTTTTTTACCCTTCAGGGCGTCGCTTCCAAAAATGCTCATCGTAAATCAGGTTTAGGGTAGAGGAATAAAAGAACCGAAAGCGCCGGGCGCCTTCGGTTCTTCTCTAACGGCGAAAATGGCCGGGGGTTGAGCAGGATTTTGGCATCGGGGCGCCCGGGCCGGCTACTCGTCCTCGCCTTTGCGGGCCTTTTTGAACTGCTTGCGCAACTCGCGCACCCGGTCGTCGAAGCCATCGGGGTCGTAGTCCACATCTTCCACATCGAGCTGTTCGAGCAGCTCCATCAGGGACTCGGAGTGCTCGGTGCGGGTGCCGCCGGGCAGGCGCACCAACGTCATTTCCGACCACAGCAGTGCCTTTAGCTGCAGGCCATCTTCGCGTAGCATTTGCATCTCCACTACTAGGTTCGAGTTGTCGAAATGGATGAGCTGGGTGCGGATTAGCACCGTTTCGGCGTGGCGGGCGGGCCGCAGGTAAGCCAGGTGATGCTTGGTAATCACCCAGCCCGCGCTCAGCTCCTGGGCCAGTTGGCCCAGGTTGAGGGCGTAGTGCTGCAGGGCGTGCTCTTCGCGGGCATTGAGAAAGTAGTCGAGGTAGCGGGCGTTGTTGAGGTGGCCGAGCATATCGCAGTCCTGAAACCGGATGCGGTGAATAGTCTCGGGCGTTTGAACGAGGGGAGCGGGCATAGAAGGTCTATAGGAAACCGAGCCGGCAAAGGTGCGTAATCGGGCCGATTTGGGCTACTGCGCCTTGCGGGCCCGCATCTGCTCCTGCACCTGCTTCTGCTTGGCCTTCAGCTGTTGGTACTGCTCGGGGCTGAGCACCTGCTGCAGCTCCCGGTCGGAACTGGCATTGATGCTTTTCAATTCGGCCAGCAGGGCCGGACGGTTGCTTTTAAGACGCTCCTGGGCCTGTTGCGCCTGTTTCAGGGTGCTGGTAAAAATCTGCCGGACACTGCTGCGCTGCTCATCGGTCAGGCTCAGCTGCTCAGTTAATACATCGGTCAGGTCGCGGGCGGCGGGCGGCGCAGCAGCTACCGCCTTGGCTTCAGCCTTCACCTCGCGACCCGATTTGGTGGGAGCAGCAGTGCTGGTAGCGCCAGCTGGCCGGCGCGCGCAGGCGCTACCCAGCAGTCCGGCCGCCAGCACCAATGCGAAAGGAGTACGGAGAGTCATAAAAGCGAAATTCAGGTACCAAAATCCCTACCTACGCGAAAAGACCCGCCGGGTCTGATTTCAGTCGCCAATGGAAAACGTCATTCTTCTACTTTGCCTCCGGCTCCGCTCAGCACAACATTCTCCACAAACCACTCAACCGGCCTTTAGCTGCTGGGCCGTATAGTGGGCCAAGGCCATAATGGTGAGCATAGGATTGACACCGCTACAGGCCGGAAAGGCCGAGCCATCGGCCACAAACAGGTTTTTTACTTCGTACAGCTCACCACTGGGGCTGGCCGGGTGCGTGGCTCGGTCGCCGCCCATGCGGCAAGTGCTCATCTGGTGGGCGCTGTACAGGCCGAACTGGTTGGCTTTCCAGCTGAGCTGGGGCAAGTTGTCGAGCACTTCGGGATTGCGCAACTGGCCGTTTTCGGCATGCAGCAGCGGCAGCGAGCCGTGGGGCAGCAACACCGTGCGGGCCCCGGCCGCCACTTGTATTTCGGCCGCTGCCCGCACTCCGCGCAGCATGTTGTGGCGGTCGAAGTCGCTGAGGGTGTAATCGATGAGTGCCTGCCCGTGCTTGTCAACGGAAACCCGGCCGCCGTCCCGGTCGCGGGTGAGCACGATGAACGAGCCCAGGTGCGCCGCCTCATGCATTAGCTCCTTGTGCTGGCGGCCCGAAAGCCAGGGCATCACCATGCTCATCAGGCCAGGATGGGCAGGCGGAGTTTCAATTTTGGCGCCGAAGTTGGTGCCGTCAAGCATCGTGAACCCGTCATTCACCACCGACATCATCGGCCCGTGCCAGGAGTTCATGCGCTGCGGATAAATGCCCGAAACCACCACCGTGGGGTGCAGGTGCAGGTGCTGGCCCAGGTGCGGGTGGCGCAGGCCGCTGCGCAGCAGCAGCGCCGGCGTCTGCACCGCCCCACCCGCTACCACTACCCGCTTGGCCCGCACCGTTACGCGCACCGGCCGGCCATCGGGGCCGGTATAAGTGGCCTCGGCCCCGGTGGCGCGGCCCTGGGCCACGGTTACGCGCGCTACTTCGGTGTCGCACAGCAGCCGGGCGCCGTGCTCGAAAGCGGTTTGCAGGTAAGTGTTGAGCGTGCCCTGCTTCACGTTGTGCCGGTCGCCGAAGCAGCTGTAGCCCATGCCGGCAAAGTGCTCGTCGCAGTCGGCCGGGGGGTGCTTTTCGTTGCGCGGAATCAGCTTCACTTCCTGGCCCAACTGCCGTGAGCCGTCGAGCAGGGCCTGGTTCTGGCCATTGTGGCGCACGTAGTCGATGTTCACGCCCAGCGTGCGGCTCACGGCATCAAGGCTCTGCTTGAACTCCATGGACGTGAAATGCGGCACCTGATGCTCGCGGGCCCATTCCTGCAGCACGTAGTCGGGCGTGCGGAAGGCCCCGGCCCAGTTCACGGTGGTGCCCCCGCCCAGGCAGGAGCCGGCCAGCAGGGCCACGCCGCCGTCCTGGGTGCCCAGCGTGCCGCGGGCATCGTACAGCTGGCCCAGCATGTCCACTTCGCGCTGCGAAAATTCGGTGCCGTGGAAGTAGGGGCCTTTTTCGAGCACCAGCACTTTGTGGCCGGCAGCAGCCAGCTCGCCGGCTACCACGCCGCCCCCGGCGCCGCTGCCAATCACCAGCACATCACAGTCGTACGTGGTGTCCTGCGCAGGCTGCAGCGTGTGCAGGGGCCGGGCGGCGGCGGGTTCGGGTGCCACGGTTTCGGCCGGCACCTGGGGGCCCTCGTAGCCGATGGCGTCCCACACGAAATGGGCCGTTTCGGGCCGGGAGCCACCGTAGTAGAGAAACACGCACAACTTCCGCAACGCCTGAAATCCCTTACGCAGCTGCGGCACCTGCGAGTTGGCCCAGCTTTGCAGCAGCTTCTCCCGCTGCTCCGCATCGAGCCGGACAAACGGCTTCAACGCCCCAAACCACGTCAGGCCCAGCGCCGGCGAATCGAGTAGCCGCAGCAGCTGCCCAAACTCCTGCTGCGCCCCGGCCGGCTGCGCCGACAGCGCCTCGGCCATCTTGTCCAGATCAATGCCCTCGGAGCCCCGTTGCGTCCAGTACGCCGAATCGGTGGCACCGGCGGGCGGGGCCAACGTGGGGATAAACGTATCGGCAAGGGCGCGCACGGTGGCGCGCTGGGCTTCGGTGAACTGCATGGCGGGCGGGAAGTTGGACAGCAAAACCTGCTGGAAAGCGGGCCCTAAAAGGTCGGCATTTTTCCCCGGAAAATACTCGGCTTGCATACTAAAAATGAAGGAGCGACCCGGTGAATAAGCGAGTTGGCGTTCATTAGGCCTCCCGGCGCAAATAGCGCAACCAGGATTTACGAACAGCAAATCCACCCAATTCACCGAGTCGCTCCTTTACCGCTACAGCCAGCGCAGCAGCAGGTTTACCATCTTCTTCACCGAATCGGTGTAGGGCGGGTACAGGGGTTTGAGGGCGGTGAGACCCACGCGCTGCTTGAGCACCGATTTCTCGTTGCTGAAAGCCAGGAAACCGGCGTGGCCGTGGCAACGCCCAATGCCGCTGTTGCCAAAGCCGCCGAAGGGCAGCTCGGGGTGGGCCAAGTGCAGAATGGTTTCATTCACGCAGGCCCCGCCGGCCGGAATGTTCTGGAGCAGGTAGCGCTGGTTTTCCTTGTCCTGCGTGAAGACGTAGAGCGCCAGCGGCTTGGGGTGCAAATTCACGGCATCAACGGCTTGCGAGAGGCTCCCGAAAGTGAGAACCGGCAGCAGCGGGCCGAAGATTTCCTCCTGCATGATGCGGCTGTCGGTGGGCGGGTCGAGCAGCACGGTGGGCTCGATGAAGCGCTGGCCGGCATCGGTGGTTCCGCCAAAAGCTACTTCGGTGCCCTGGGCGCGGGCATCTTCGAGCAGGCCGGCTACGCGCCCGAAGTGGTGGTCGTTTACGAGGCGGGCATACGAATCAGACTCGCTGACGGGCTGGCCGGCGGGCGAGTAGAAGCGCTGGGTGGCAGCGCGCATCTCGGCTACCAACTGGTCGCGCACGGCTTCGTGCACCAGCACGTAATCGGGGGCCACGCAGGTCTGGCCGGCGTTTACGCCCTTACCCCAGATGATTTTCTCGGCGGCGTCGCGCAGGTCGGCGGTTTCATCGACTACAACCGGGCTCTTGCCACCCAGCTCCAGCGTTACGCTGGTGAGGTGCTCGGCAGCGGCGCGCATCACAATTTTGCCCACTTGCGGGCTGCCCGTGAAGAAAATATGGTCGAAAGGCAGTTTCAGCAGTTCGGTGGCCACGTCCTTGTCGCCCTGCACCACGGTTACCTCGGCCTCATCGAACAGCTCGCGGCACATGCGGGCCAGCAGCCCGGCCACGGCGGGCGTCATCTCCGAAGGCTTGATGATGGCCGTGTTGCCGGCTGCCAGGGCCGAAATCAGCGGATCAATGGCCAGGTAAAACGGGTAGTTCCAAGGCGCAATAATCAGCGTAACGCCCTTGGGCTCGGCTTGCACCCAGCCGCGGCTGCCCACTAGGGCCAGCGGCGTGCTTACCCGGCGCGGCGCAGCCCACTCTTCCAGGTGGCGTAGCGTGTGGCGTATTTCGGTTTGCGACGACCAGATTTCGGTGACGTCGGTTTCGACGGCGGGCTTACGAAAATCGGTGTACAAGGCCTCCTGAATGGCTTCCCGGTTGTCGGTCAGCCAAGTGTCGAGGCGGCGCAGGCGGGCGGCGCGGCTGCTGGCGGCCTCGCGGCGCAGCGCGCCAGCGCGGCCCTGCTGGCGGGCAAACAGCTCGGGTATGGAAAGTTGGGTGGCGGTGGGGGCAGCGGGGGCAGAAACCATGAATAGGGGTGTTGAGGCAAGAAAAGGCGCACCGCCCAAAACGTGGGCCGTGCGCCTTTCATACTCAAAAGGTTAAGCAATTGTTCAGCTAGCCCACCGCCCGGCCCCGCAGCCATGGCGGTAAAAGGCGACTCGCAGGAACGCGCGAATCTGCCGGGTGCCAGCCGAGCCGCTACTTCTTTTTCTTCTGCAAGTAGGCTTTGGCTTCTTTATGGGCATCCGACTTGCGCTCGGCCTTTTTGAGCACCTCTTTATAGTGGCGGGTGGCGGTTTCGGGGTCGGGCTGCTTGGCGGCAATGCGGGCCAGGTTGAGCACGGCATACAGGTAGAAGCCCTGCTGCGTGTCGCCGGTGCTTTCGGAAAACACCACGCAACGCTGGTAGTAGTCGCGGGCTTTATCAATGTCCTTGTACTGGGTTTGCATCAGGCTGCCCAGAAAAAACGTGGCGTAGCGCCCGCTGATGCCCTCGTAGCCCGGCATACCCCGGTTGATTTTGTCGAGAATATCGCGGCTTACCCGCTCGCACTCGCGCAGGTCGCCTATCTGGTAGCTCATCAGGGCGTAGAAACGCTGGAAGTAGCCGTTGTCGGGGTAGGTAGTGGCCAGCTGCTGGGCGATGGGCAGGGCCTCGCCGGGCTTATTTTCCTGGTTCTGCAGAATCCTCATCAAAAACACCTTGGCCTCGGGACCGGTGTAGAAGCCGTTGGCGGCTACGTTGCGCAACTGCTGCAGGCCCAGCTGTTTATTGCCTTTCGGGAAGAACAGCAGCACCGGCCGCAGCAACGGGTAATTATCGGCAATCCAGGGGGCGTAGTAGTTGATGATGGCCTGGCCGAACAGAAATTCGGGACTCAGACCGTTGGCCTCGCGGCTCTTGTCGAGGTAGCTGAGGGCCCGCTTGCTTTCGACGGTGGCCTTGCGCCAGTTGCTGCGCTCGGCGTTTAGGCGGGCCGAAAAGCCATAGGCCGCCGACAGGAAAAAACTGGCCTCGTAGTTCCTGTTATCCGTTTTGTACAGCGCCTCGCCCCGGGTAATGGCCGTGTCCATGTAGGCCAGAAAAACCTTGTCGTACTGTTTGTTGGTGACGTTGCTGGGCATCATTTTCCACCAGGTGCTGAGCCCCAGCAGAAAGTAGGGCATCGGGTGCTGGGGGTAACGGCGGCGCAGGCTCCGGAATTGCCGCTCGGCCTTATCGTACTTGAAGTTATAGAGGTTGTAAACGGCTCCCTCCAACTCGGTCTGGATATCCTTATCGAGCAGCAGCCACCCCGAAATGTTGGCCGCATTGGGCGCTACATCCACGTTTTCGAGGCGGATTCGGGTGGTGTCGAGCTGCTGGGCCCAGGTGGCGCTCGGGAGGCAGAGCAGCAGAAGGGCCAAGCACAGCAAAATCAAACGCATACGGTAAAGCTAGAGTGGCCCCAAAATACGCGCAAAAAGGCGGGGGGAGTTGCCTCTCATACGGTACCGGGCAAAAAAAAGAGGCTGAAGCTCCCACAGCCTCAACCTCTTTTGCGTTTGCTAACCCTTAAAAAGGGCCAGGAAACGGCCAGCGGCTAAAATTCCCACCCAAAGCCGCTGGATGACCAATGCAGATTCCCCATCCCACTTTCAGTCTGATACGCCAGCCGTGGTAGCGGAAAAGTTGCAGATTTTCCTTTACCCGGAGCGACGCGGCCAGGGACCGGTACTATGTAATAGGTTGTTATAAAACCTGTAGCCAGCATATAATGACTGGCGCAATCCAGCATCGTTTAGCACCGGATCTGATTCTACTTAACAAAGGTCGCTAAGCTTCAAGCAGATAACTATTGCTTTATTCGCCATTCTCAGTGCTTGGTTGACCAAATGTATTAACTTCACGCTCCCACTCCGCCACTGAGGCACCATTTTGCGCCGTGAAGCTACAATTTGAGCCCATCCACCCGACCGCCGACAGCTCGTTTACGCTGCTGCACTACACGCAGGTAAGCAAGGCCGAGCTGCTCTGGCACTATCACCCCGAGTACGAACTGGTTTATATTCCGCGGGGCCATGGGCGGCGGCACATCGGCCAGCACATTTCGCGTTTCGAAGACGGCGAGCTGGTGCTCATCGGCCCCGATTTGCCCCACCTCACCTTCAGCTACGGCCAGCCGGTAGGCACGCCGTTCGAGGAAATTGTGGTGCAGCTACGCGGCGACTTCCTCGGCCCCGATTTCTGGGAGCGTTCCGAGATGGTGGCTATCCGGCAACTGCTGGCCCGGTCCCACGAGGGCCTTTCGTTTGGGGCAACTACGCGCCGGGCAGTAGGGCCGGTGTTGCGGCAGCTGCTCACGGCTCCGCCTTTTGCCCGGCTGCTGCTGCTGCTGCAGGCCCTGCAGCAGCTGGCCCAGGCCGCCCCCACCCCCGACTGCCAGCCGCTGCACGCCGGCACCGGCGGGCAGGGCCTGAGCGGCAAGGAACAACAGCGCCTGAGCCGGGTGTACCAGTTTGTGGAGCAGCACTACCAGCGCGCCAGCCTTTCGGTGCAGGAAGTGGCCGATGTGGCCTACCTGTCGGTGCCGGCCTTCTGCCGCTACTTCAAAAAGATGACCCGCCACACGCTCACCGACTTCGTGCAGGAGTACCGCGTGGGCCAGGCCTGCCGGTTGCTGCTCGACGACGACCTGGCCATTACCCAGGTCTGCTACGCCTGCGGGTTCAACAACCTGTCGCACTTCAACAAAACCTTCCGCAAGTTCACTGGCCAAAGCCCCACCGAATACCGCCGCCAGCGGCTGGGAGGAGGCTGAGGTAGTAGGGGAAACGGAGGTTTCGGCACCCTTCGCTTCCGCCAGCACAACGCCACCTTGGCGCCCAACTTCCCTGCCCCGGAACAAGCAGCGCGTGGTAGTTGTCTGCAGCATACATGGCTACGCTGAACCTGTTTTTGCTGCTGGTGCGGCTGCTGTGGCCCGCGCCCGAGGTGCCGTTGGTGCTACGGGCCGCTTCGCCCGATTTTGGGCCGGTGCTGTTTAGCGTGGCCACCGTGCGCGACGAGCGGCCGGGGCAGCCGGCGGTGGCCCTGCTGCTGCCGGCTGGCACCGGGGCGGCAGTCCGGCCAGTGGAGCTGCGGGGCGGCACCACAGCGGCGCTGCAGCAGTTTGCGGCGGCCACGCTGCCCGCAGTGCCAGCCAACCGCTACGCCATAACGTTGCGGGTGCTGGAGCTGCGGGTGCGCGAAACGCCCGGCCCGCATGCCGCGGCCGCCAACGGTACTGTTGCGCTGCATCTGGCTTTTGAGTGGCGCAACGCCGCGGGCCAAACCGTTACGCTTACCGAGTACCGCGGCGGTGCCCGCTACGGCCGTGCCCGCGCCAACCGGGCCGTGGTAGAGGCCGCGCTGGGGCAGGCGCTGCTGGGCAGCCTGCGCTACTTCAATGGCTGGCTGGGCACGGCCGGAGCCCACGATGTGCGGCTGGCTACCAGCGTGCGACCCACCTTCCACTACGACACCCGCCAGACCGAGCCCGATACGCTGTTCTACGACCCGACCCGACCGCTAAACTGGACCGATTTTATGGGCGCACCACGCGCCGCTATGGGGCCTTACGCGGCGGCTATATTCCCGAGCTTCGGCTACCAGGCCCGGCCCCGGGTGCGCAATGGCGTACTGGAGCTGGACATCGAGTTGAACGTGTTTGTGGTGCGCTCCTCCTCGTGGGTGGCCGAGGGGCAGCGCAAGGCCTACAACCTCAACCACGAGCAGCGCCACTTCGACCTGGTGCGGCTGGTGGCCGAGCGGTTCCGGCGCAAGGCCAGCCCCGACAGCCTCACCGTAGCCGATTACCAGAGTATCCTTGGCTGGCAGTACCTGGATTCCTTCCGCGAGATGAACCGCCTGCAGGACCAGTACGACCACGAAACCCACGGCGGCACCGACACCGTCGCCCAATCTCGCTGGAACCAGCGGATTGACGCGGAGCTGCGCGGGTTTGGGGTGCGCTGACCGGGCTTTTCCGCAAAACCATTGCGCCCCGGCCGCTCTTCCATAGAGGAGACGCCGGGGCGCAACGGCTTTTTTCAGGAGTCAAGTAACTGGCCGTTAATTTTCCATGCGCATCTTCTCCGCCTCGATGCCCGTGCTGCGCCGCTGGCTTCCCTTCACGCGCTGGTTGCCGAACTTGTAGCTGAAGTTGAGCTTCACGAAGCGGCTTTCCGTTTTGTCGAGGCTGGCGGAGTTGAGGCCGTTGGCCAGCACAGTGTAGCGGTTCTGCTGGGTATTAAATACGTCGCTAACGTTGAGCGTGAGCGTGGCGGCCTCCTTCAGCAAAGATTTAGAGAGGCCCAGGCCCGCGTTGAAACGTGCCTGGAAGGCCAGGCCGCCAAACGTCATCGGCGACATGTACATGGCCGAGGCTTCGGCCTTGAAGCCGCTGGGCAGCGTGAGGGTGTGGTTGCTGGACAGGTAACCGGATGGACGGGAATTACGCAGGCCAACGGCCGGGCTGTTGACACGGGCATACTCCAGGCCCAGAGTGGTGACGCTCATCCATTTACCAGCGAGCAGAGGCTTCATGAGCGTAGTGCTGGCCGACACCGACTCGGCGCTACGGTAGTTGCGGTAGGAGTTGACCACAATCCGGGTACCCTCCAGCTGCCGGTAGCTGTCAATCAGCACGTTGGTGTGGTGACCGTAGCTGATGGAGGTACTCAGGATGTTGTTGTAAGAGTGACTGAACTCGAAGTTGTGCGAGTAAGAGGGGCTGATATTGGGGTTGCCCTGCACGTAGCGGTACTGGCTCACATAGGTTACAAAGGGATTCACGATACCGAATGCAAACCGGTCAATCCGCCGGCGATAGGATAAGCCCAACTGCACCTTTTCCGACTTATTATACTGTGTTGATATGCTGGGGAACAGGTTGAGGTAGTGACGGTTGGTTTTCTGGCCCGTAGTGAGCGAGGTACCGTTGGTGTTGGTCTGCTCGGCTCGCAGGCCAATCTGCAGCTCCACTTTGCCCACGGTATGGCCGACGTTGGCGTAGGCTGCGTTGATGTTTTCGCGGTAGATGAAGTGGTTGGTTTTGCCCAAATCCACTGCCCAGGGCTGGCCGGCCGCCGCCTGCTCCCAGCGGATATCATTGTCGGTCGTCGTGAAGGTAGTTTTCAGGCCGGCTTCCAGCGTGGCGCGGCCCAGGGGCTGCGTGTAGTCGGCCGCCGCCGAGCGCACCGAGTTGCGGGCCGGCGAGTTGTCGCGCAGCAGGCTGGCGGGGCCGGTTTCCTGCAGATTGCCGTCGAACAGGTAGGTAGTATACTCGTTATGCCAGTTTTTGCGGTAGCCGAAGTAGTCGGCGTTCAGGCTCAGGGTGCGGCCGGCGGTATCGAGTTTCGTTTTGTAGTACAGGTTCACGGAGGGGCTCAGGAACTGCGCCGCGCCCACCGTCTGCACCCGCGAGGCCGATGAAAGCAACGCCTCGTTGCCGAGGCGGGCCAGGTTCTGGCCATCCCGGTCGCGGAGGTTGAGCATGCCTTTGAGCAGTATCCCGGCCGAGGCATTTTTGCCCAGGTTATAGTCGAGGCCCAGCTTGGCCGAGTTATTTTGGTTGTGGCGCACCTCCCGGCCGTTCTCCGCAATTTGCAGCCCTTCGCTTAGTTCGCGTAATGCGCTGGTGGTGCTGTACACCCGGTTTTCCTGGCGGTCGAGGCTGCCGTACACGTTGGCGGCGGCGGTGCGGTGGTTGAGGCTGAGGCCGGCGTTATAGCGGCCGTACTGTCCCGCGCCCACGCCCATCGTGGCCGTACCGTTGGTGCCCAGCTTGCGGCCTTTGGCCGTGATAATGTTGATGATGGCCCCACCGTTGGCGTCGTAGCGGGCCGAAGGGTTGGCAATGACCTCCACTTGATCGAGGGTGCTGCCGGGCATGGCCTCCAGCATCGTTTTCAGCTCGGCCCCGCTCAGGTTGGTGGGTTTGCCATCGAGCAGTACCGCTACGTTTTTGCCCCGCAGCTGGAATCCCTGGCCCTGCTCCAGCACGCCGGGCGCGCGGCCCAGCACGTCGTAGGCGTTGCCCCCGGCGGCCAGGGGGCTGGCAGCCACGTTCAGTACCAGTTTGCCGGCCCGCTGCTCGATAAAGGGCCGGGTGGCCGTCACGGTTACGCCCTTCAGCTGCTGCCCGGCGGGGGCCAGCAGCACGGCTCCGAGCGTAGCGGGCTGGCCGGCCCCCACTTCCACGGCCACCGGGGCCGCCGGCTGGTAGCCGATGTAGCGTACCAGCAGCTGGTAATGGCCGGGGGGCACCTGCTCGAAACGAAACGCACCACGCTCGTCGCTTATGGTGCTGAACACCGGCGTAGCAGCGGCGGGCTGCAACACCACCGTAGCAAAGGCGAGGGGCTGCCGGGTGAGGCTATCGGCGACGGTGCCGCTGAGCGCGGCTGTTGCGGTAGGCCAGCCGGCCGCGGTTTTAGCCAGCGTGGTTTGGGCCGTGGCAACGGCAGGAGCAGCAGCCAGAGCAGCCAGCAGGAACAGGGAGGCGGGAGCAGTTTTCATGGGTCGGGAGTTAAGGAGCGTTTGGGAGAGAGCCCAACCGCCAACCGGCTGGGAATGGGACAAAGCAACACCCGCCCAGCACCTTTCCAACGCGTTTTTCGACCACTCCCGGTCCCGAGCCGACCAAGTGGTCGGCCTGTTTTTTTGGTCGAAAAAATACCCCCTATTGGTCGAAATCCGGGTCTGCTGATGCCGGGGCTGGCGAAAAAATCTGCCAACTTGCCCCCATGCAAACCACCGCCACCCCACCCGCCACCCCCGACCGGCCCAGCCGCTTCCCGCTCGTCTTCGAAGGGCTGGTGTGGGCGCTGTACGTAGGGCTCTACAAGTACAGTGCGTTTATGGAGGAGGCCGTGAAACGCGTGCCGCTCACCAAGCACCCCAATTTTCCTTACCCCCAGCTCATGCTGTTTGCTCTGCTGACTACGCTCTACATCATACCCTACTACCGGGGACTGGTGCCCTTGCTGCTGAGCCGCCACCGCTATCTGCTGCTGGGGCTGGTGAGTCTGGTGTATGTGTGGTGGAGCATGAAGCTGAACCTGGCACTGAGCTACGGCTTGTTTCAGCACATCGCCCAGCCGCCGTCGCTGGCCGATTACTATCACCACAGCTACCTCTGGACCAGCCATACGCTGCCCACTATAGGCCAGCCCCAGCTCGGTCTGCTGTTCACCGATTTGCTGGCCTTCAGCTGCGTGGCGTTCGTGCGACTGGCTTTTCAGCAGGAATACCGCCGCCGCCACCTCGAAAAAGACCATCTGGCCTTGCAGATGGAGCAGTTGAAGGCCCAGTTGCAGCCGCACTTTCTGTTCAACACCCTCAACAGCATCTATGGCCTGAGTTTGGCCGGCTCGCCCGACACGCCGCGCTTCATTCTGCTACTCTCGGAGCTGATGCGCTACGTGCTCTACGACAGCGGCAAGGCCCGGATTCCGCTGCCCGAAGAGGTGGAGTTTCTGAAAAATTACTTCGAGCTGGAGCAGCGCAAGTACGCCGGGGCGCAGGTGCAGTTTCGGGCCCTGGGCGACGCGGCCGGCGTGCAGGTGCCGCCGCTGCTGCTGCTGCCGCTAGTCGAAAACAGCTTCAAGCACGGCCGCCACCACTTCTCCGACCACGCCACTGTACAGGCGACGCTCACCACCACGCCCGGCCGCCTGCACTTCCTCATCGAAAACGACATGCTGCCCGAGGCCCCGGCCGCCGCTCCCAAGCGCAGCGGCGGCATCGGCCTGCAGAACATCCGCCAGCGCCTGGACCTCTACTACCCCAATGCTCACGAACTGCACCTAACGGAGCACGACGGCCGCTACCGCGCCGAGCTGACGCTGCGGGTGTAATCGTCCTGTGTAGCAGAACGTCATGCTGAGCGCAGCCGAAGCATCTCTACCGCTTCATCTGATTACTACTGCAACGAAGCGGTAGAGATGCTTCGACTGCGGCTGCGCCTTTGCTCAGCATGACGGGCTTTTTTACCTCACCCACCTCATCTCTACCCACCATGACTACTACGCCCACCCCCGTCCGTTGCCTGATTGTGGATGATGAGCCGCTGGCCCACCAAGTACTCACCCAGTTTATCGGCCAGACGCCGGGGCTCACGCTCACGGGCAAGTGCCGCAACGCCATCGAGGCCTACGAGCACCTGGCCCAGTGCCCCGTAGACCTGCTGTTTCTCGATATTGAAATGCCGCTGGTAACGGGCCTCAACTTCCTCAAAAGCCTCACCCACCCGCCCAAAACCGTGCTCACCACGGCCTACCGCGAGTACGCCTACGAGGGCTACGAGCTCGATATTCTCGACTACCTGCTCAAGCCCTTCAGCTACGAGCGGTTTATGAAGGCCATTGCCCGGCTGCCCGCCACCCAGCCCGTGCCGCCCGCCGATTCTGCCGACGAGAAATACCTGCTGGTGAAGGAGCGCCAGGGCCTGCTGAAGGTTCCGCACCGCGACATTGTGTACGTGGAGGGCTGCAAGGATTACGTGAAAATCACGACGGCCACCAAGGCCTACCTGCTGCACCACACCATGAAGGAAATGGTGGCAGTGCTGGGCCCGGCCTTCGTGCGGGTGCACCGCTCCTTCATCGTGGCCGCCGCCCACATCCGCATGCTGCAGCCCGACAACGTGCTGCTACTCGACAACACGCTGCTACCCATCGGCAATTCGCACCGGGCAGAGTTGCTGGCGTATTTCAAAAAGTAAAATCCTTATTTTCTCACTCCTTTCCCCATTACATCAACCGACACGTCGCTTACGGCCCAGGCAAGCGGCCAGGCAACCTTGCCGCGCACCACTAAATTTAAAGCGCTGTTTACCTTCGCGCAGCCGGGCATCATCATAGATTTCGATGCGGCTCAACGCACCCTCACGTTGCGCCAAAGCGGATCCACCTACTCTTGCTTTGTGCGCGAGTAGGGTACCACATCATCTATACTTAAAACTCATAAGGCCCCGCCCAGAACATCCGGGCGGGGCCTTACGGCGTGTGGTTGACTAGACGAAATGCTAGTCTTTTATCTTCACATTGCCATCGTCGGCATCGGTTTTTACCTTGGTGCCGTCGGGATACTTCACTTTGGTGTCGCCATCCTTGTCGATTTTGATGACTTTACCGTTCGAGTACGTGATTTTAGTGTCGCCACCGAGGCGCTTTTCGCGCTTCACTATCGTCGGGCCAGCGGGTTTAGCAGGCCTAGCAACGGGCCGGGGGGCCGGCGCGGGCGTGTAGGGAGTGCCGGCGTAATACGTGCCGCGGTTGGCAGTGTACGTATTGTACCGGTCGCCATCCACCGCGCCCTTCACCGTGTTGTCGGTTTCGTCGTTTACGGCGCGTTGGGCGGCGTAGAAGCCCGTGGTATCGGTTTTATACTGGTTGTTGACTTCGGCAAAGCGGCGGCCCCGGTCGTAATAGCCCCGGCCAATGGTCGAAACGGTGGTGGTATCGTCGATTTCTAGGTCGTTGGCTATCTGATTGACCGTGCGGTCAGCATCGGCCCGGTAGTCCATGTTGTCATTCATCACCACGGCCGTATCGCCCGAAGGAGTTGTGGCGGCGTCAACGGCCGCCTGTTTGTCCTGGTTGCAGGAAGCCACGGCCAGACTGGCAGCAGCGGAAAGAAGAAGCAGGGACTTATTCATGGGAAAAAACGTCAGGTGAAAAAATTGCGCGGCCAGATATAGGTTCGCAGCTATACTGGGGCCTGATACGGCGGCCGGCGCACCGGGGTTATCGGGTGGCGGGCAACCGAACCTGGCTGCCTACCTTTGCGGCCGTGTCCGAACACCGTCATTTCCTGTTATACAAGCCCTTCGGCTACCTAAGCCAGTTCCGAAGCGAAGACGCCCGCGAAGCGCGCAAAAAACGGTTCCTGGGCGAATTACACGACTTCCCGGCCGGTACCATGGCCGTCGGCCGCCTTGATGAGCACAGCGAGGGCCTGTTGCTCCTCACTACCGATGGGCTGGTAAGCGAGCGAATTCGTCGCAAGGATGTGGAAAAAGAGTATTACGCCCAGGTCGACGGCCTCATCACCAACGAGGCCCTGGCCCGCCTGCGCACCGGCGTAGAAATCAGCGTGGAGCACCAGCCCTACCAAACGCTGCCCGGTGCGGCCCATCGCCTGCCCGATGCCCCCGGGTTGCCACCCCGTCCTCGCAAAATCCGCGACGACCGCCACGGCCCCACTAGTTGGGTTAGCATCACGGTTACGGAAGGCAAGAACCGCCAGGTACGCAAAATGACAGCTGCCGTGGGTTTTCCAACGCTGCGGCTGGTACGCGTCCGCATCGGCGGTATAGCGTTGGCCACCCTCGCCCCCGGCGAAGCGCACGAAGTGCTGGATATAGTCGGGCTGGTAGTTAGGGCGTAGCAGGAATGAAGAATATCCGGATAGAACCCGGAGCCACCGAGTTGACGTGCATGCCTCAGGAGTCAACGCCCACGTAAAGGTTGGAGCAGCGCCTTTCGTAGAGGGGTAGGGGCACAGTTCGGCGTTGCCGGCGTTGGCATTCGCCACGAGGTATTGATAATAGCATCACCTACCTTCAAATGCGTCAGCGCGGCACGGGTTGCCCGTAAGAACGGCTTAATAGGGTTGCCGGGCAGCAGCACGTAGCGGCGGCCTTCAGCCTTTGCTCCCGGCAGCTAAGCGCCGGCCTGCCGCGCCCGGAATATAGCCGCGTGGTGTTCTTTTTGCGGGAATTATGGCGTAACTTTACCCCTGCCGCTATTGCTTTAGCCCCGGCCGTGCTGGTTTGGCCCGCGCCCCGCCGCCTTTCTGCAGCACGGCTCGCTTGTCTTCCGGCCCCGCTTCGCCCGCACCTTCTCAGCAGAGTTCAATATAGGAACTTTGCTAGATTAGGGTCTGTTTAACCCGGTAAGCAGCTTTTTGTATCATCACCGCCTCTGCCCGGCAGAGGCACTCCGACCTCAATCAAACATAGTATATGGGTAGATCACAGGCCACCTTCGGCAAAAGAGAGAACGAGAAGAAACGACTGAAGAAGCGCCAGGAGAAGGCGGAAAAGAAAGAGGAGCGTTTGGCTAACTCCAGCAAGGGCCAAGGCCTGGAGGAAATGTTGGCCTATGTCGACGAGAACGGCAACATCGTAGACACTCCCCCGGATCCGACCAAGAAAAAGAAGGAGATTCCGCTCGAAAGCATCCGTATTGGCGCTATCCGCCAAGAGGATATCGAGGAGGAGGATCCGGTTCGCACTGGCTCGGTTACCTTCTTTACCGACTCGAAAGGCTACGGCTTCATCAAGGACTCGGCTACGCAGCAGAGCGTATTCGTGCACGCCAACAACCTGAATGGTCTCACCATCAAGGAAAACGACAAGGTGACATTTGAGGTAGAGATGGGCCAGAAAGGCCCGAGCGCCTTCAATGTAAAAATGGCGGGCTAATTTTTTCGTGCCCGCGATGCAGCCAGGCGGCTGAAGCCCTCGACGCTTCAGCCGCTTTTTGGTTTTCGGTCCAACTTACGCGTCGCGTTGGCGGCGGCAACCTCCTCCTGCTATGCGTATCCTGCTTCTGGCCGCAGTTCTGGTCTTCGGCTCTGCTGCTCAACCCCTGCGCCCCCCAACTGGTCCCGAGCTTATCCGGCAGTCCATTGCCTACCACGATGCCGGGGGGCAGTGGCCGAAGCTGCGCACCCGGCTCCACTTCGTTACCACGAATCCGGCGGGCAAGCAAAGTCCGTTTGAAGTGGAGCTCGACAACGCGGCCGGTTACTTTTGCTACATCGGGCACCGCGACGGGCACGAGCTTATCAAGGCCGTGGTGGACGGACAGGAAATACTGCTGCTCGATGGGCGGGCCGATTTGAGCGAGGCTGAGCGCCAGCAGTACCGCCTCGGGGTCGGCATGGGCCAAACCATGCGCAACTACTACACTTACCTCTACGGCCTGCCCATGAAACTGCAGGACTCCGGCACGCTGGTAACGCCCGAAACCAAGCTCCAGACGCTACTCGGCCAAGAATACGCCACCGCCGAAGTTCGCTACGACCCGGCCGTGGGCACCGACAGCTGGACGTTTTACTTCGACTCCAAAACGGCCGCGCTACGGGCCTACCGCTTCGCCCACAACCGCACGCCCAACGATGGCGAGTATATTACGTTGCGCGGCGAGCTGGTTGTGGAGGGTATCCGGATTCCGCAGGAGCGCAAGTGGTACCGCAACGACAACGACGCCTTTTTAGCTACCGACCAACTCATCAGTGCTGAGCCCCTGACCAAGCGGCGGCTGTAGCCGACAAATTGTATTATCCGCTCAAACTCCAAGGGTGGCTGCTTCTTTAGAAAGCAGCCACCCTTGGAGTTTTGCATGACCGGGCAGCCAGCGAATTTAAAGTTGCGCTCTGCCTCAATTGTGTCGGGAGTAATATTTCCAGACGCACTGAAGCCAGCTACGCGGCCGGGTGCCACCCCCTTGTCTTTTGTACTTGCCGGGCGAAAGCAGCAATTGCCAGAGAAAAAAGGACGGTACCTACGTGAATATGGAGTCATTCAGATTAACATGATTTTGGCATTTTTCCTGTTTTCTCGAGCTTATCTCGCCCCGGTTAAACGCCCGATTACAGATGCTGCTTATGCGACGAAAAGCCATTTCCAGCCATACAGCAACGGTTTCTTAACTAATATATACCTCGCAAGTCCTACTTTCCAGTGATAACTGATTGCAGGTCAAATGCATATATAGAAAATAAGATTATTGCACGTTATCGGGCTAATTGTACATTTGACAGAAATCAGCTGAATCACCCCGGCTGGTTTTCTCTCTGCACCCTCTTCTTTTCCACAACCAACCTTCTACCAGTATGAACAACTTTTATGGGTACGGGCTCAGTGCAGCCCTCCTGCTCAGCGGCTTCGGAGCCGCTGCCCAAAACCGCCCCGCCGGTCCGGTTTATCAATTAGGCAGCCCCCAGGCGCTGGTGCGGCAGCTCGAAAACGAGGTGGCCGCCGACGTGGCCCGCCGCCAGCCCAAGCCTACAGTTTCGTTGCAGGTGGCCGCCAACAAGGATTTCACCGGCCAGGTAAACTACCGCGAAGACTTAGCCTCGACCGGCGAATACCTCGTGGGTGAATTGGTAGGCGTACCGAACTCCTCCTTTTTCCTGCGGGTTGAAGGCAACCAGGTAGAGGGCAATATCGTGCTCCGCGACACCAAGCGGGCCTACCGCTACTCGACCGACACCCGGGGCAACGCTCAGGTGCAGGAGGTAGATATCAGCCAGGTGATTTGCATCGACTACGATAAGCCCGTGGGCTACCAGGTCCCTGCGCCCGCTCCGGCCAACCGGGGTACCGCCATGGCTGCCGCCGTTATATCCCTGCAGAGCCTGCCCGGCGCTAAAGGCTGCCTCTACATCGACCTCGACGGAGAGTATGTGTCGGGTACGCCCTGGAACAACGGCAACCCGATTGACGCCGCGCCCTCGGGCATTCAGAACGATGCCGTGAAGGTGCAGGCCTTCTGGGAGCTGGTGAGCGAGGATTTCCGGCCCTTCGACATGAACGTGACCACCGACCTGGCCGTGTTCAACTCCTACCCCAAAAACATGCGCATGCGCTGCATCGTGACGCCCACCAACACGGCCGCACCCGGGGCCGGCGGCGTGGCCTACGTGACCTCGTTCCGGGGCAACAACGACACGCCCTGCTGGGTGTTCATGAGCGACCCTAAATCGGGCGGGGAAGCCACTTCGCATGAAATCGGCCACACGCTGGGCCTGAGCCATGATGGCCGCATCAGCCCCAGCGAGGGCTACTACCAGGGCCAGGGCACATGGGCCCCGATCATGGGCGTGGGCTACTACAAGCCGGTAACGCAGTGGAGCAAGGGCGAATATGCCCAGGCCAACCAGACCCAAGACGACCTGGCCATCATTGCCAGCGCAACTTACAACGTGGGCTACCGCGCCGATGACCACGGCAACACCACCACCGCCGCCACGGCGCTGGCCCGTAGCGGCAACACCCTGACCGGCAACGGCATCATTGAGCAGACCACTGACCAGGACTACTTCAGCTTTACCACCAGCGGCGGCGCGGTAAGCTTTGCCGTGAATACGGTGGCCCGCTACGGCAACCTCGACATTATCGTGCGGTTGCTTAACAGCAGTGGCAGCGTGGTGGGTACGTTCGATACCAGCGGCAGCCTCAACGCCACCGTCAGCGCCGACCTGGCCGCTGGCACCTACTTCCTGCAGGTTGATGGCACCGGCTCGGGCAACCCCGCCACCGATGGCTACTCTGATTACGGCTCGATAGGTTCGTTCACGGTTACTGGCACGGCCCCGGCCGGTAGCACTACGCCGACCCCACCAACGCCTCCTACGCCCCCAACCCCGCCCACTCCGCCGGTTGCCGTTACGTACTGCGACAGCAAGGGCAGCAATGTAAGCTACGAGTGGATTGATCTGGTGAAGCTAGGCAGCATTAACCGCACTTCGGGGGCCGATGGTGGCTACTACAACGGTACGGCTCTGAACACCGACCTCGCGGCCGGTTCGGCACAAACTATCAACATCTCGGCTGGTTTCCGCTCGACGGCCTACACCGAGAACTGGCGCGTGTACATCGACTACAACCAGGACGGCGACTTCACCGATGCCGGCGAAACGGTGGTGTCGGGTGCCTCGTCGAGCAGCGCTACACTCTCGGCCACCTTCACTGTGCCCTCTACGGCCCTGGCCGGCAAAACCCGCATGCGGGTAACGATGAGCGACAACGCGGCTACCACCAGCTGCAATAGCTTCACCTACGGCGAAACCGAAGACTACTCCGTAACCATTACGGGTGGCGCGGCTGGGACCGAGGTGTACGTAGCTGCCCAGGGCGCTACGCTGGGCAATGGCAGCTCCGACAAGGCCCTGCTGCTGTATCCTAACCCAACCGCCAGCGTGCTCAACATCGTGCTGGCCGGCAAGGCGCCGGTGGTGTCGGCCGTGGTTACCGATTTGCGGGGCGCCCAGGTGGCCAACGCCCGCTTCGAAAACGGTCAGTTGAACGTGGCCAACCTGGCTACCGGCGTCTACCTGCTTACCGTCAGCGACGGGCAGAAAACCTTCCACGAGCGGTTTGTGAAGCAGTAGCCTCACCCCTATCGGTTCTGAGGCCCCAACGGCGGCAGTTTCTTCGGAAGCTGCCGCCGTTGGCGCGTTTGGACAGAATGCGGGTAGTTGCCGGCCGCCGGGCCTACCTTTGCCGGGCGGCTTTGTTCCGGCCGCTTTCCGCTATGAAACAGTTCTTTTCTTCCTCGCTGGGCCTTTTGCGGCTGGTTGGCTTTCTGGAGGGCCTTTCGTTTCTGGTGCTGCTGGGCATTGCCATGCCGCTGAAGTACTACTTCGGCCAGCCGGCGGCGGTGCGGGCCGTGGGCACGGCGCACGGCGCCCTGTTCGTGCTTTACTGCCTGCTGGTTATCGGCGCGGCGGTGCGCTATAGCTGGTCGTGGCGCAAAACGGCGCTGGCTTTCCTAGCCTCCATTGTGCCGTTTGGCACCTTCTGGGCCGATATGAAACTGTTTCGGGAAGACAAACTGGCCGGCTAGAGCTGGTAGTGGCGGCAACCAAGCGGGCTGTTTCTACGGATGTTGTCCCGGGGTGCGGCCGTTGGTTATTCCTTCTGTCTATTCTTGCCGATATAGTGCCGGACCGCTTGCGGGCCACGCCCGAGCCCGGCGGCCCCCGCCCGCGCACTCCGCACCTGCACGGAGTTGCCGCCAGGTAGCCCCGCGGCTGTCTGTTTTATCCTTTTTTGCCCCGCGCCATGATTTTTGTGCTCCTCCGCTGGCTGCGCCGCCGCTTCGACCTGACCCAGGACATGGGCACGCCCGCCGATATTGTGCAGGACGTGGAAGAGGGTTTGGTGTTTCAGGGTACCAACCTATGGGTGCTCATGTTCGCCATTCTGGTGGCGTCGGTGGGGCTGAACGTCAACTCGACGGCCGTGGTAATCGGGGCCATGCTGATTTCGCCGCTTATGGGCCCCATCGTGGGTATCGGGTTCGGGGCGGCCACCGTGCGGGTTGATATTATTCGCCGGAGCGGGTCGAACCTGCTACTGGCCACCGTTATCAGTTTGATGGTGTCGGCAGCATACTTCCGGCTCACCCCCCTCACCGACGCCGGCACCGAGCTGCTGGGCCGCACCGTGCCCACCACCTGGGATGTGCTGATTGCCCTGTTTGGGGGCGCGGCCGGGGCCGTGGCCCTCACCCGGCGCGAGAAAAGCAACGTGCTGCCCGGCGTGGCCATTGCCACCGCCCTGATGCCGCCGCTGTGTACGGCCGGCTACGGGCTGGCCATGGGCGAATGGCGCTACATGTTCGGGGCGCTGTATTTGTTTTTCATCAACTGCGTGTTCATTGTGCTGTCTACGCTACTGGTGGTGCGGCTGCTACCCATTCCGCGGGCTACGTTCACCGATAGCGCCCGCGCCCGGCGCGTACAACTCGCGGTGTGGGGCCTGGCCCTGCTCACGGCCGTGCCCAGCGTGTACTTGGGTGCCCGTATTGTGCGGCGCACCGTGTTTACCCACAATGCCCAACGCTTCGTCGAGGAGCAGTTCAACTTGGCCAACTCCTACATTGTCAGCCGCCGCCTTACCCCTGAAACCAGCACCATCAACGTGCTGCTGGCGGGCCAGACGCTTTCACCAGAGAAACTGCGCGCCCTCTATGCCCGCCTGCCCGCTTACAGCCTGCCCGATGCCCGCCTGATTGTACGCCAGGGCCTGGGCAGCCTCGATTCGGCCGATGCCCATTCGCTACGCCTCAGT
The DNA here is from genome assembly GCF_900107135.1 of Hymenobacter psychrophilus. GTDB lineage: Bacteria > Bacteroidota > Bacteroidia > Cytophagales > Hymenobacteraceae > Hymenobacter > Hymenobacter psychrophilus. The sequence continues at coordinate 232,643 of NZ_FNOV01000008.1, read as the reverse complement.
CTGCTGGAAGATGTGCGCAGCCTCGGCGAACAAACCCTGGCCAGCTACGACGACCAGGTTACCCGGCGGTTACGAAGCATTGTGGCGGCTACCATCGTCCCGTCGGGCCTGCCAACCGATTCGGCCCTGTTGCGCGAAGTGCAGATCGAGCATCCGCTGGTGCGGCAGTTGGGCGTAAGCACCGTGGTGCAGCCCGCCACCGACTCGCTCCGGGCCGATACGCTGGTAGTAGTGGCCGTACGCAGCCGCCAGCCGCTGCCCGCACCCGAAGCCCAGCGGCTGGGCCAGTGGCTGAAACTGCGCAGCGGCAGCCGCTACCGCGTACGCCTGCTGGAACAATCCGAGCCAGTCAAATAGAAATCAGCAAGTTCAGCAACAGAACGCCCTGCCCGCCCGCAAAAGCCCAGGACCTTACCACACCGGAACGGCCGTAACAACGGTGCGTTTCGATATGATGAGGTCTTGGGCTTTCGCGGGCGGGCAGGGCGTTCTGTTGCTGAGCTTACTGCCGGTAATCTGTAATTCAGGCGTCTTCTTTTTTATGGCCCCGGTACACCGACTCGCTGCTGCGCTGCCAAGTATCGTCTTCGTGGTCGCCTTTGCCAGTCTGGGAGTCGTTGCCGTAATAGGCCTGACCTTTGTTGCTGCTGCCAGCCGAACGAAGCGCCAGCCAGCTCAGCCCGCTTACCAGCAGGGCACCGCCCACTACTTTTTGGGTTGGCGTGAGCCGATTTACCTGCTCTACGGCTTTCGACCCCAGGTCTTTGGCCTGCTTGGAAAGCTGGTTTACATCGATGTTCTGCAGCCACTGCTGCTGGTTGAGCCAGGATTTAGCCTGTGCTTCCAAGCCGCCCTGTGGATTGTCGTTGTGCTGAGTCGATTTGCCTTCCGGCTGCCGGCTGGCCGAACCTTGCGTGGGCTGGCTCCGGTCGCTGCTGCCGGTTGGCTGGCTGGTTGCCGAGGCAGTGTCGCCGGCTTCGGAGTGGGCGGGGGTAAACGCAACGTGCTTAGCAGCCGGCTCACCGGTCTGGTTGGTTTTGGAAGTACTCATAGTGGAAGAAGGTTAGAATGAATGAATTGTCGACGGGCAAACCCGGACTTATCTTATGTTATTCGTGAAACAGCCTCCCAAAGTTGTCGTTCGGCTCTTGGCTTTTCGCTGATGCCGGCCGGGCAGCATTAAACATCCGGCCGGGCTATACGTTGGGATACTACTCTTTTCACTGCCTTTACTGCCCATGCCCTTCACCCCCGTCGCCGATGCGGTTCGCCGCTTCCAGGATAAAGTATGTTTTGTTACCGGCGCCACATCGGGCATTGGCCGGGCCACGGCCGTGCGCCTGGGCCGCGAAGGAGGCCGCGTAGCCATTATCGGCCGCAATAAGGAAGAGGGCCACGAGTCGGTGACGCTGGTCGAGCAGGCTGGCGGGCAGGCGCTGTTCATCCGCTGCGACGTGGGCAAAGATGCCGACCTGAAGCGGGCCGTGGAGCGCACGCTCAAGCAGTGGGGCCGCATCGACGTGCTCATCAATAACGCCGCCATGATGACCTTCGACCCCATTACCAAGCTCGATCCGCACGACTGGGACCAACTGATGCACGTGAACCTGCGGGCGTTGTTCCGGCTCACCCAGCTCTGCCTGCCCCATATGAAGGCCGGTGCCATCGTGGCCATCAGCTCGGTACACGCCTTCCAGACCACGCCCAACGTAATATCCTACGCCACCAGCAAGGGCGCAATGGACGCCTTTGTACGGGGCCTGAGCCAAGAAATTCCGCATACCCATGCCCGCGTCAACGCCGTAGCGCCCGGTGCTGTAGACACGCCCATGCTCTGGAGCAACCCCAACGTGAAAAGCGGCCAGGAGAAAATCACCGGTCAGGTAGGAACGCCCGAAGAAGTGGCCGCCGCCATCTGCTTCCTGGCCTCGTCCGAAGCAAGCTTCATCAATGGCACCACCCTAGTCGTCGACGGTGGCCGCCTGGCAGCGCTGTAGGGTGAAATAGTGAATTGCTGTTTCGGGGACCTAAGCGCTCAAGTGGCGTAGTTAGGACCCCGAAACAGCATCTCATCATTTCATAATTTCACTGCTTCGGACTGGGGTGGCGCTCGGCGGCGGTGGGTAGCGGGCGGCCCTGGGCGTAGAAGGGCGCATCGCGCTCGGCGGCGGCGCGCGCTTCTATCTCGAAGGGGATGTTGTAGTAGCCGTGGCGGGCCCAGCCCCACAGGTAGCGCACCAGAAACCCTAGCCGGCCGTGGCGCTCATATTGACGGATGTGCTCCATTTCGTGGGCCACCCAAAACGGGTCGCGCAAAAACTCTTCGCGCGTTACGCCGCTCAGGTGAATGCTCCGACCCAGCACCATGGCCACGTTGGGGGCCGTCAATTTCAGGCGGGCCAACCGGGCAAATGGTGAGTTTTCCACAATGCGGGGGAGTTGCATAAGGCTCTAATGAGGGAAAGGTAAAGGGCGAGATGTACGTAATAGGATTCGGGCAAGTTGGCCCAGTTGCAAGACTATTTGCAAGACTATTTGCAAAACTTATTGACCTATACCAAGAATATTCTCTTTCAACTGCTTTTTCTCTTGGTCCTTCGGTCGGTTTGGCCCTAGCTTTACCCCACGCCTCTGTCTGGCTTGCCCGGAAAAACAGTGTGCTATTCTCTCTTTTTTTGCTTTTGCCATCCGGATTGCCGGTTGCCTATCGAGTAACGAACATCTTTTCCTGCAGTCCGGCCCTTACTGCCGATGCTGCCAGCACCCTCCCGACGGACAATGAAAAACAGCCTCCTGTATTGCCTCGCCGCGGCCTCCATGGTCCTCTCTTTCTTTTTCGAGCAAGCCCCCGCCGCGTCCGGCAACCTAGTGGTTGCTTCTTCCCAACAAGCCTCCCTGCTGAGCGGATTACTGCCCACCGACGAGGGCGACAACTCCCGGGCCCTATCTCCCTCCGATTCGGTAGCCTACGATAAGGTGGCTGAGCGGCTGGGCATCGAAACCAACTATACCGAAAACAAGTCGTTGCTGGCTACTGTAGCCTCGTGGCTGGGTACCCCTTACCGTTACGGCAGCAGCAGCAAAAGCGGCACCGACTGCTCCGGTTTCGTATCCCGCGTATTCAAGGAGGTGTACGGCCTGACGCTGCAGCGCAGCTCGCGCTCCATGTTCGGCAGCGTTAAGCGCGTTGACAAGGACGAAATGCAGACCGGTGACCTGGTATTCTTCCGTCGCGGGCCGGGCCAGCCCATCTACCACGTAGGCATTTACCTGAAAGACAGCAAGTTTGCTCATGCCGCCACCAACGGAGGCGTAATGGTCAGCTCGCTGCACCAGGCATACTACAGCCGTAACTTCTACGCCGCCGGCCGCGTCGACCGCTAATCAAGTATAAATAGTGGAAGGACATGCTCAGCCTTTCTTCTTAATTTCCTCAAACGCCTTGTTCTTCATTGAGCAAGGCGTTTTTGTTGGTAGTTAAGCCAGTTTTACGGCTATGACGGAAGGCAAAACAATTTTGGCTCAACAGAGTATAGCACAACATCAGTGCCCACGGGCGCTAGTTTCCTCTATCTCTCCTCCCTATTATGGATAAGCAGAACCCTAAAGGCCAAGATATTGCGTCTTCGCCCCTTTTCAAGAAATTTGTTGGCAAGGCCGAAGATTACGTCAAGCGCCCGACCCGCATGAAACAGTTGCTGACTGATGCCTACGAGAAGGCCAGCCAGAAAAACGAGCTGGGCCACTTGGCCCAAGAAGCCTGGGCAACCATGCAGATGCTATTTCGCATGATTAAAAGCGCGGCTGCGGGCGAGTACACCGGCATTCCGACCTCGACTATGGTAGCGGCCGTGGCCGTTACCATTTACTTCCTGAGCCCTATCGACCTGATTCCCGACTTCATTCCGATGCTGGGTCTGCTCGACGACGTGGCCTTAGTGGCTTGGTTCAGCACGACTATCAAGGATGAGATGGACAAGTTCGCCGAATGGGAGAACACCCGCCCCACCTTGGTAGAAGACACCGATAAGCAGCCCTCGGCCAGTCCCGCCATGAAAACCAGCAGCGCCAGCGACGGCTCGGCGAAAATGGACAATATGGGTTCGGATGCCAACAAGCCTCCGGTAGCCCCTCAGGCCACCTCGACGCCTTCGTCCGCCACGGCCACCCAGTCTGACGTAGCCGCCAATACCACCGACAGCAGCCGCGAGCCTAACCTTTCGGGCCAGGACCGCCCCAGTGGTGGTAACCTGGGCGGTAACGTCCGCTAGGTTTTATTTGAGCTGTTAGCTGAAAAACGAAGAAGGCCCCGTACTCGATTGAGTATGGGGCCTTCTTTTTGGCGGATTGATAAGGATTAGCTAACAAGCTACGCAGCCTGCGCCTCAACGTGGGTATGGCTGGCAACATAGTTAACAAAGTCGCCAACGGTAGTCAGCGGTACTTCGTCGGGGATAGTGATGTGGAAGTTGCGCTCCAGTTCCAGAATAATATCAACGACATCAACCGTATCGAAGCCTAGCTCGCGACTCAGGTCGCTGCCGATACGCAGGCGCCGGGCCTTGATGGCCTTACGCTTGCTGATGATGCGCAGCACCTGCTGCTGAATGGTTTTGGGGGCGGTTGTGGTGGAGGCGTACATGAAACGAGCCAACAGAGGGAGAAAAAACGGACCGGGACCGGCAGTAGGGCTTTGCGCGCCCGTTCGGGCGAAGGAGTGCGAACCTGGCCGCAATGGTTGCAAGGGTCCGCAAAAAAAGGTTCCGGGAAGAAGTGCATCCTCCCGGAACCTGCACTGCGTTAGGCGTTGGCCAGGATGGGCGGCGTGGCCGCATCCACTTCTTCCTGGTCGGCCGGCACCTCGGGCTCGCCCTTGATGCGGATTTTCAGGCTTTCGGTAATCAGGTACATCACCGGCACTACCACCAGCGTAATGAGCGTGGCGAACACCAGCCCGAAGATGATGGTCCAGGCCAGCGGGCCCCAGAACGTCACCGACTCGCCGCCGATAAAGAAGTTGGGGTTACCCGAGTTGAAGAGCTCGTAGAAGTCGATGTTCAGGCCAATGGCCAGCGGAATCAGGCCCAGCGTGGCGGCCGTAGCCGTCAGGATAACCGGGTTGAGGCGGGTACGGCCGGCCAGGATGATGGCTTCGCGCAGGGGCATGCCCTGGGTGCGTAGCATGTCGGTGAATTCGACCAGCAGGATACCGTTTTTCACCACGATACCGGCCAGGGCAATAATACCCACGCCCGTCATCACGATGCTGATGTTCATGCCCGTAACGGCCAGGCCTAGCAGCACCCCGATAACCGAGAAGATGATTTCGGCCAGGATGATAATGGGCTTGCTGACCGAGTTGAACTGCATCACCAGAATGAGGAAGATGAGGCCAATGGCGCCCACGGCGGCAATGCCGAGGAAGTCGGAGGTTTCTTTCTCGTCTTCCTTGGCCCCGCCCATTTTCACGGTGTAACCGGGCGGTACGGGGAACGACTTGAGCGATGTTTCGATCTGGCGCACCACATCGGGACCAGTGAAGCCGCCGAGCACGTTCGAGGAAATCGTGATAACCCGCTTCACGTCCTTGCGCTTGATGCCGCCGTAGGTCGTGCCGTAGCGCACATCGGCCACCGAGGAAATGGGCACCTGGCGCACCTGGCCGGTGGCGTCGCGGAAGGTCAGGGGCGAGTTCAGGATGGCGTCGATGTCGGAGCGGTAGGGCTCGGCGTAGCGCACCTGAATCGGGTACTCGTCGTCGGCCGTCTTGAATTTGCTGGCCTCGGTGCCGTAGATGGCCGTGCGCACTTCCATGCCAATCTGGGCCGTGCTGATGCCCTCGCGGTTGGCGCGGGTGCGGTTGATGTCGACGGCAATTTCGGGGTTGCGGTCTTCCAGGTTGGAGCGCAGCTGCTCGATACCGCCAATATTGGCCGAGTCGATGTAGCGGGTGACGTTCTTGCTGAGCGCGATGAGCGTGGGGTAGTCTTCGCCGGCTACCTCAATGGCAATGGCTTTGCCGGTGGGCGGGCCGCTGCTCTCCTGGTCCACCGAAATTTCGGTGCCCGGAATGCCTTTCACCACTTCCCGGATTTTGTCCATGTAAACGGCCGTCGACTGGCCCTCCCGCTCGCTCATCTCCTTGAACGCCACGGCCACTTTGGCCAGGTTGGATTGAGAGGTACCAGCAGCCGAAGCTTCGCCGGGGTCGGAGGCGCCAATGGCTACGTTGGTAATCACCGATTCCACGTCGGGGTTGTTCTTGCCGATAACGCCGTAGATGCGCTGTTCGAGGATGCGGGCCACCGAATCGGTCACGGCGACGCGGGTACCCACGGGCATTTTGAGGTAGGTGTACACGAACTTGGGGTCGCCCTTGGGGAAGAAGTCGACCTTGGGGCCGCGAGCCGCAATGGCCACAATCGAGAGCACGAACAGCACCACCATGCTCAGCATAATCATCTTCGGCCACGAAATAGCCCAGCCCACGAGGCGGCCGTAGGCGTTCTGGAAGCGCGGCAGCACCTTGGTCTGGAAGCCGGCAATCAGGTGCACGAACACGAAGCGGTTCAGAATCACGAGCACGGCCAGCGTGAGCATCAGGCTGCCCAGGAACGTCGAGCCGAACAGGAAGCCACCGATGGCAATGGCCACCATAATGCCGATAGCAATGGAGAGCGGCCGGTCCCACTTTGGCTTTTCGCCCGTGTGGTGGTCTTCGCGCTCCATGAAGCTCACGGCAAACACAGGGTTCATGATAAAGGCCACGATGAGCGACGACATGAGTGTCAGAATCAGCGTCACGGGCAGGTAGAACATGAACGAGCCCACGATGCCGGGCCAAAACATGAGCGGCACGAACGGCGCCACGGTGGTCAGCGTGCCGGCCAGTACCGGAATAAATACCTCGCCGGCGGCGTACTTGGCGGCCTGGGCCGTCGTCAGCTCGGGGTGCTCGTGCAGCAGGCGGTGGGTGTTCTCAATCACCACAATGGCGTCGTCCACTACGATTCCCAGCGCCAGCAAAAAGGCGAAGAGCACAATCATGTTGAGCGAGAAGTCGAGCGTGGGCAGCAGCACGAAGGCCAGGAACATGCTCAGCGGCACCGACAGGCCCACGAACAGGGCGTTGGTGGTGCCCATGAAGAACATCAGAATCAGCGTTACCAGAATAAAGCCGATGATGATGGTGTTGATCAGGTCGTGGAGCGTAACGCGGGTGTCGTTGGAGGTGTCGCCCGTCACGGTGATGGTCAACTCCTTGGGCAGCGTCAGCTCGGCTTCGGCAATAATGGTTTTGATTTTGTCGGAGGCGTCGATCAGGTTTTCGCCCTGGCGCTTCACCACGTTCAGCGTTACGGCGGGCTTGCCATCGAGACGGGCGAAGGACTCGCGGTCCTTGAAGCCGTCGGTGACGGTGGCAATGTCGCCGAGGCGCACGGCCGAGCCGCTCAGGTTCTTGAGCTGGATGTTGGCAATGTTTTCGGCCCGCACGTACTGGCCGGCCACGCGCACGGCGCGTTTCTGGTTGCCCACATCCACGGTGCCACCCGAAATAGTCACGTTCTCGCGGGCAATGGCGGCGCTGATGTCCGAGAAGCTCAGGCGCGAGGCCCGCAGCCGGTTCAGGTCCACATCCACGTTCACCTGCTGATCAAGGGCCCCGATGATATCGACGCGGGTAATTTCGGGCAGGGCCTCAATCTTATCCTGGAAGTCGTCGGCGTACTTTTTCAACTGGCTGATGGGCATGTTGCCGGCCATATTGATGTTCATGATGGGCTGCTCCGACAGGTTCACTTCCTGCACGGTAGGCGGCGTGGGCAAGTCGTTAGGCAGCTCGGAGCTGGCCTTGTCCACGGCGTCCTTGATGAGCTGCTTGGCGTACTGCACATCGACGCCGGAGGTAAACTCCACGTCGACGATGCAATAGTCCTGGTTGGAGGTCGAAGAAATCTTCTTCACCCCGTTCACGCTCTTAATTTCCTTTTCGAGTTGGCGCGTCACCAGGTTCTCGATATCAGTGGGCGAAGTACCGGGGTAAATCGTGGCCACGATAATGCGCGGAATTACGATGTCGGGAAACTTCTCCTTGCCCAGCTTGATGTAGGCGAAAATACCCATCACGCACAAAATGAGCGTGATAATGTAAATCGTCGTCTTGTTATCAATGGACCAACTGGTGGGCCCGAATTCTTTTTCGATGTCCTGCATAGTGGTTTTGAGCTATTAGCTGATAGCTGTTAGCTATTAGCTGGTCTTGGGGGATACCAAGTGACCGGTGTGGTCCGCTGGTGATGCTTATGCTACTCCCTTTTCGTTCATTGTGAGTCGGCTAATAAAACCGTGGAGCATCTTGATTTCCTCTTCCAGCAACCCAGGCAATAAGCACCCGGTAGGAAGCGTCAGCAATTGGGTTTGAATGGCCACAATGAGTTGCGTATCCAACTCGAAGCAGGAGCCCAGCGCTATTTCCAGAAAGTGCCGGTACTCCTTCTCGCTAGTTCGGCTGCTTCCTTCGGCAATGTTGGAAGGAATAGAAACCGCTGCCCGCGTCATCTGGCTTCGCAAGCCGTAGGTTTCTTCCCGGGGAAGCAGACGCACCAGTTCGTAGGTTGCAGCCACTATTTCCAGCCCCCGCTGCCATACCTTCAGCTCCTTGTAGTTCTTCATAAAACGCAGATTGAAGGTGCAAAAGCCAAGACCACGCAGCCTGAACGAAAGCTAACAGCTAACAGCTTTCAGCTATAAGCTAATCGATTGTCCCTCATTCAGGCTTTGGTAGCCGGCCGAGATTACCTGGTCGCCGTTCTGCAGGCCCTGGGTTACCTCTACTTTGCCGTTGTAGGTGTTGCCTACCTGGATAACCCGCTTGGCGGCTACTTTCTTGCCGCCCTTGTCGTCCACGACCAGCACGTAGCTGTTCTGCTCGTCGCGCTGCACCAGGTCAACGGGCAGTACGGTGGCGTTCTGGCGGTTGTAGTTCTCGATGCGCACGTTGGTCACCATGTTGGGGCGCAAGCGGCCGGCCTTACCCGGGTCGGCCAGGCGCAGCTCGATGGTGAAGGTGCGGCTGACGGGGTTGATGGTGCTCGTAACCACCCGCACAGTGGCATTCAGGTCGCTTTCGCCCAGGTCGGGAATGCTCACCAGGGCCTTGTCGCCCACCTTGATGCTGTTGGCGTAGGCCTCACTCACATCGACCACGATTTTGCCGCTACCGCTGCTGCTGAGCAGCTTCACGACCGGCGTACCGGGGGCCACCGATTCGCCCAGCTTGGGCAGCACGTCATCCACGGTACCCCCGAAGGGCGCCACCACGCGGTACAGGTCGCGCTGCTTGTTGAGGGTGGTCAGGTTGCTTTGCAGGGCGCGGTAGTTGTTGCGGGCCTGCAGAAACTGAATTTCGGTGCCAATCTGCTGGTCCCAGAGGCGCTTTTGCTTTTCGTAAATGACCTTGGCCAGGTCCATCCGCACCCTCAGTTCGGCCACGCTGGCGTCGAGCACCGAACCATCGACGGTGGCCAGCGTCTGGCCCTTGCGCACCTGGTCGCCGCGCTTCACGTTGAGCGTGGTGAGCGTGCCGGCCGCCCGGGCGGCCACGGTGGCGTTCTGGTCGAAATCAACCCGGCCCTGCACTTCGAGGTAGCTCCTGAAATCTTCGCCGGCCACCTTGATGACCGATACTGGCGTGGCCTGCAGCGCCACCTCAGCCTCTGAGGGGCCAGTTTTGGCTTCCAGCTCCGAAATTTTGGCTTGGTTGGCAGCCTGCTCACTCCTGAGCTTAGCGAGTTCCGCAGCCGGGTCTTTGGAGCCGCAGGAAATGGCTATTAAGCTGAGAGCCACTAAAAAGCTGTTAGCTGTTAACTGATAGCCGTTAGCTTTTTTCAAAAAGTTGAGGTTCATATGATGGAGAAGCAAAGAGTCATGGGAGAAAAAGCTAACAGCTAACAGCTCTCAGCTAACAGCTTACATTAGTTATTGGCTTTGCGGTACAGCACGCCGGTGGCCTTGTCGCGGTCGACTTTGGCTACCAGCACGTCGTAGAGGGCGGCGTAGTAGTTGGTCTGAGTTTCGCGCAGGCTGGTTTCGGCCGAAATCACCTCCAGGTTCGAGCCCACGCCCTCCTGAAACTTAATGAGCGAGACGCGGGCCACTTCTTCGGCCAGGCCCAGGTTGGCGCGCTGGTTATCGAGCACGTCGAGGGCGTTGATGAGGCTGGTGCGGCTCTGGGCATCCTGCAAATCGATGCTCTGGCGCAGCGTTTCGAAGCCTTTCTCAATGGTCTGCTGCTGAATGCGCGACTGTTGCACCAGGTACTTGCGGCGAAAACCATCGAACACCGGAATCTGCAGGCTCAGGCCCACGTTGCCGAACCCGAACCAGTTTTGGTTCGAGAAGCCGTTGCCCGTGCGCGAGTTGGGGCCGCGAAAGGCGAACAGGTCGCCGGCCGTCTGGCCCGAGCCCGAGAAGCCATAGGCGGCCGTGGCCAGCAGGCGCGGGTAGGCGCCGGCCCGGCGGTTGGCCAGGTCGAGGCCGGCCAGGGCCTGCTGCGTTTCGAGGGTACTGAACTCGATGCGGTTGTTGTAGTTGAAGGCGGCGGCCAGCTGACCGGTGCGGGCCCCGCTGAGGGCCGTTTGCTGGTCCTGGCTGCGCTGGGCGTCGCTGTTCGGGGTGATGGGGGCCGGGGCCACGGGCAGGTCGCCGAGGCCGTTGGCACCGCCGCCGGTGTTGAAATCGGCCCCGCCCAGGCTGCGGCGCAGGGTGCCGGCATCTACCAGGGCATTGCTCAGCGAGTCGGTCAACTGCACCGTCTGGCTCTGGGGCACGCCCATCTGAAACTTGAGCAGGGCCACGCTCAGCTCGGTGAGGCGACTGGCTTTCTGCTGCTCCACCACCAGGTTGTTGCGCTGCACCTGCAGGCGCTGCACATCCAGCTTCTCGGCGAAGCCCGCCTTAAACGTTTCGCTGGTCTGGTAGAGCAGCGTGTCGAGGCGCTGCACGTTGCGGGCCAGCAGGCTCAGCCGCTCGCGGGCTACCAGGGTGCTGTAGTAGGCCTTGCTCACCTGCTCCACCACGTCGATTTCGGCTTGCTGGGTTTGCTTTTGGGCCAGCTCCTCGTACACTTTGGCGGCTTTCAGGCCGATGAGGTAGGCCCCGTCGAACAGCAGCTGCGACACCGAGGCGCTGGTGTTGCCGGCCCACTGCAACCCGAAGGCAAACGCCTGGGGCGGCACCGGCTCGGTGGGCAGCGTAACGGTGCCCAGGTTCACCGTCTGCCCGTTCTGGGCCGCGGCAATGTCGCCGGGCGTGAGGGTGGTAGCCGACGCACCGCCGCCCAAAGCCCCGAAGTTCACCAGGCTCTTCTGCAGCTTGAAGTTGTCGGCCACATTGGCCGCCACGTTCACCTGCGGCAAACCCGCCGACCGGATTTCGCCCACTTTGGCTTTGGCCGTCTGCTCGGCCAGGCGGGTGGCCTGCAGCGTCGACTTGCTTTTGATGGCGTAGTCGATGGCCTCTTTCAGGCTCAGCGGCAGCGTGCCGATGCCCGGCGCTCCCAGCTCGGCGGGGGTGGCGGGGGCAGTTTGCGCCCGGGCCACGCCGGCGGAGGCCAGCAACAGGCCCGGCGCGGCGGCCAGCAGCAAAAGGCGAAGGTTATTTTTCATGAGTGACTTTTTGAGCTGTTAGCTATTAGCTGATAGCTAACAGCTTTCGGGCAGAAGTATGAGATACACTTGATTTATCGGAACATTAAGCTGACAGCTAGCAGCTAAAAGCTAACAGCTCAGAAAAACCTATTCTTCTTCCGTTACGTGGCGGTATTCGTTGACGAGCTTATGCCCCTTGAGCGTAACCATCCCCAGCAGGAAGTGCTCGTTGCAGGCCAGTTGCACCCGGGGCTGATTGAACTCAACAACCGGAAATATATCCTGGTCGAAGAGCACGTCGATCTGGGCCAGGCGCAGGCGGGAGAGCACCTCCACATCGAGGTCGGCGCGGTAGAGGCCCTCGGTCACCCCGCGGCGCAGGTTGGCCTGAATCTGGGCCAGGATGTAGTTGATTTTATGCGTGGAAAACAACTGCCAAGCCGCCGGATAATACTTGCGTAGGTCATGGATGGCCGTGGGGTTTACCTGGGCCATCTGGCGTTTGGCCCAATCCATGATCTGCACCATCTCATCCACGGCATTAAGGGCCGCGCCGGCAATGGTTTCGCACTCGCCCTGCACCCCGTTCAGGTGGTGGCCAATAACGGCCGACACGAGCTCGTCTTTGTTATCGAACCACTTGTAGAGCGTTTTTTTGGAGATGCCCAGATGACTGGCAATGTCATCCATCGACACCCCTTTAATCCCGTTGCGGGTAAAGAGGAGCAGGGAAGCGTGCTGAATTCGGTCTTTGATTTCCATAATAACGAGCGCAAAGGTACTACGGAAACTTTAAATGATTCCTAAGTTTCCATTAGTTTTTTGCTATTCCCTCCTGCGCTGCCCGCCACTGCTTTCCCGCTTGACGATTCAGCGGCTTTTTTACTTTAAAAGCGTGCTGATTTCTTTCAGTTGCCCGCCGCCGACACCCGTAACTCACCCTTGAAAACGTACCTTGCGGCTTCATTTCCTAGCTCGTATTTCCTATGAAAATCCGCACTGGCTTCGGCTACGACGTTCATCAGCTCCAGCCGGGGCTGCCTTTCTGGCTCGGCGGTATTCTGGTACCCCATACCCACGGGGCCCTGGGCCACTCCGATGCCGATGTACTCATCCATGTTATCTGCGACGCGCTGCTGGGCGCGGCCAACCTGCGCGACATCGGCTTCCACTTCCCCGACACCGATCCGCAGTACAAAGGCGTCGACTCGAAGCGTCTGTTGGCCGAAGTTGCGCGTCTGTTGCGCGAGCAAGGCTACACCATCAGCAACATCGACTCCACCGTCTGCCTCGAAGCACCCAAAGTCAACCCCCACATTCCCGAAATGCAGCGCGTACTGGCCGAGGTGCTGGGCATCGAAGCCGACGACATCAGCATTAAAGCCACCACCACCGAAAAGCTCGGCTTTGTGGGGCGGCGCGAAGGCGTGGCCGCGTATGCTTCGGTATTGATTGTAAAGGAGTAACCCGCACTTTTGCCAACCTACCACTATGTTCCCTAAGCCCCCCCAGTTCCACTATGCGTAACCCTTCCCTTTTCGCCTCCCTGCTGGCGGCCGGCCTCGTGGCGTCGTCGTGCGCTACCCAGCAGCCGCTCAGCTCGGCTACCAGCCCCACGGCTACCGCCACCGCAACTACCGCAGCGGCTTCCGGTGCTACGGCCTCCAGCGCCGACCTGCCCCGCAGCTACGCCGAAACCATCACCCAGGCCGATTTGCGCCAGCACCTCACCATCCTGGCTTCAGACGAATACGAGGGCCGCGAAACCGGCGAGAAGGGCCAGAAAATGGCCATGGACTACCTGGCCAAGCAGTTCGCCGACCTCGGCCTGCAGGGCCCGGTGAAGGGCTCCGACAACCCCTACATCCAGCACTTTACCATGGTGCGCGGCAGCTGGGCCGATGGCGCCATGCTCAAAATCGGGATTGACACCTACAAGTGGCTCACCGATTTCTACGCCCTCGGTGGTCAGGGCTTCGCGACTCCCACGGTCGTGCAGCCGGTTTTTGCGGGCTACGGCATCGAGCAGGACGACTACTCCGACTACAAAGCGCTGGGCGACGTGCAGGGCAAAGATCTGTTGATTATGCTGGGCGAACCCCAGACGGCCAAGGGCACGGCCCTGCTGGGCAAAGACGGCCAGAACAGCAAGTGGGGCCAGGATTTCCGGGCCAAGCTGGCCATGGCCACCCAGAAGGGCGCCCGCTCGGTATTCTTCGTCGATTTCGACCCCAACAGCAATTTCAGCAAGCTCGCGGCCCGCATGACGCCCTACATCAGCCGGCCGAGCATTGCCTTCAAGGATACCAAAGAGGGCAGCACCCGCCCCACGGCCTACTTCGTGTCGCCGGCGGTGGGCTACAAGCTACTGGGTACCAACGCCCCAAGTGTACGCAAGTATGCAGCGGACGTAACGTCGGTTGGTAAGCCGGTATTTGGCTCGTTCAAGCCCGCCAAGGCCACTGTGCTGGCCCCGCGCAAAAACGAGGATTTCGTTACCGAAAACGTGATGGGCTACCTCGAAGGCACCGACCGCAAGGAGGAGCTCATGATTCTGTCGGCGCACTACGACCACATCGGCATCATTAATGGCGAGGTGCACAACGGCGCCGACGACGACGGCTCGGGCACAGTAACGGTGCTGGAAATGGCGCAGGCCTTCCAGAAAGCCAAGGCTGAAGGTCACGGCCCCCGTCGCAGCATCCTGTTTCTGGCCGTTACGGGCGAAGAAAAGGGCCTGCTGGGCTCGGAATACTACACCGACCACCCCGTTTTCCCGCTCGAAAGCACCGTAGTCGACCTGAATACCGACATGGTGGGCCGCACCGACAAGGACCACGAGGGCAAATCGGACTACGTGTACGTTATCGGCTCCGACAAGCTCAGCTCGGAGCTGCACACCATTCTGCAGGCCCAGAACGAGAAGTACGTTCAGATGGACCTCGACTTCCGCTTCAACGACCCCGAAGACCCCAACCGCTTCTATTACCGCTCCGACCACTACAACTTCGCCAAGCACGGCATCCCGGTGGCCTTTTTCTTCAACGGCGTGCACGCCGATTACCACGGCGCGGGCGACGAAGTGGAGAAAATCGAGTTTCCGAAAATGGAAAAACGCGCCCGCCTCGTGTTCTACACCGCCTGGGACCTGGCCAACCGCGACAAGCGCATTGTAGTCGACTCGAACAAGAAGTAGCCTAGCTGTTAGCTGTTAGCTGTTAGCTGTTAGCTGTTAGAAAGAAACGTCATTCTGGACGAAGCCAAGAGCTTTGACGCGCTAAAACGAGTCGTTATTCCGATATTCGTTGAGGCGTGAAAGGTTCTTGCTTCGGCAGGATGACGTTCTTTTTGTTTAGCCTATTCAACGATTCCCCATTGCCATGAAGCCCACCGCCGCCCCCGCCCCGACCAAAGCTGCCCAGTTTTTGGTGGATACCGACCGTAAGGCCTTCGACCTGGAACACCGGCGCAAAATCCGCTTCAATATCGGCAAGTACAACGCGGCGGTAACCACCGGCATGGATTTCTACGCCGACCACGAGCTGGCCCGCAGCCGGGCTTCGTACCTGAAAACGGAAGTTATCAACCACCTCGATGAGTACCTGCTGCAGTTCGAAGAGAACTTCACCAAGCGCGGCGGCAAGGTGATTTGGGCCCAGGATGCGGAAGAGGCCCTGGCCGAAGTGGGCAAAATTATGGAGCGCCGCAAGGCCCGCACCGTGGTGAAAGCCAAGAGCATGACCACGGAGGAAATTCACCTCAATGCGTACCTGGGCAAGCGCGGCATCGAGTCGGTCGAGACGGATTTGGGCGAGTTCATCGTGCAGCTCAACGGCGAGCGGCCCTACCACATCGTAACGCCCGCCATGCACCTGAGCAAGGCCGATATTGCCGCTATCTTCGTCAAGCACCTCGGCATAGCGCACACCGACGACGCCCAGGAGCTCGTGCTCACGGCCCGCCACCTGCTGCGCGACAAGTACACGGCCGCCGAAGTAGGCATCACGGGCGGCAACTTCCTGGTGGCCGATACGGGCGCGGTTTGCGTGACCGAGAACGAGGGCAACGCCCGCCTCTCGGCCACGTTTCCGCACACGCACATTGCCATTGTAGGCATCGAGAAGGTGATTCCGCGGCTGCGCGACCTGGATTTGTTCTGGCCGCTGCTGAGCACCAGCGGCACCGGCCAGCAGCTCACGGTGTACAACACCATTTACACCGGTCCGCGCCAGCCCCTGGAAAAGGACGGCCCCGAGGAAATGTTCGTAATTCTGCTCGACAACGGCCGCACCAACCTACTGGCCCAGCCCGAGCAGCGCGAGGCCCTCAACTGCATCCGCTGCGGCGCCTGCCTGAACGTGTGTCCGGTGTACAAAAACATTGGCGGCCACAGCTACGAGGCCACGTACTCGGGGCCCATCGGTTCGGTTATCACGCCCCACCTTTCGGGAATGGAGGAAAACAAGCACCTGAGTTTCGCCAGCAGCCTGTGCGGGGCCTGCACCTCAGTGTGCCCGGTGAAAATCCCGATTCATAACCTGCTGCTCAAAAACCGCCAGCAAAGCGTGCAAGCCGGCTACACCGACCCCGAGGAGCGCCGCGCCATCAGCCTGTGGCTGCACGGCATGAAGCACCGCTGGGTCTGGGACCTGGCCCCGGCCGCGGCCAAGAACTGGGTGCTCAGCCGCCTGCTGGGCCAGACGGGCTGGAGCAAGCGCCGCAACGCCGTGCACGTAGCCCCTAAAACGTTCCGGCAGCTGTGGAAGGCGCGGGGGTAACGCTCGTCCTCGGCCACCGCCTGGGCCTACCCCCATCCCGCGTGCGGCGCCTGCTGGCCAGCATAGGGCATGAAGCCAAGGTGCAGGACCTGCTTGAACGCTCGTTTCTGCCCGAGGAACTGAAGTTACGGTATGCGGGCGTGGTGGCCGACCGGCGGCAGCGGTAGTTGAGCGGCGGTGCCTAGCCAACCCCCACGGCCCGGCAGCAGTACAAGACGGGCGGCCGGTTAGTGGCTCGCTTTCCTATGCTGCAACTACTACTTAAGCCGCTGGTTTTCGGGGGCGGAATTTTGCTGATTCTTATCACCGTGCTGTCGGCGGTGCGCACGTTGGTACTACCGCGCAACGAGAACGTGCTGATTAACAGCTGGATATTTACCGGTCTACGATTCGTATTCGATACTGTGGCCGCACTAGGCCGCACGTACGCCCAGCGCGACCGGGTAATGGCCCTGTATGCCCCCATCGGGCTGGTGGCCCTGCCGATAGTGTGGCTGGCAATGCTGAGCGTAGCCTACACGGGTATTTTTTGGGCGTTGGGCGAAGGCAACATCGACCGCTGCTTCCGCATCAGCAACAGCTCCTTGCTCACGCTGGGCTCTGAGGAACCCAGCCGCAACCTGTGGGCCAACATGATGTCGTACTCCGAGGCCATGCTGGGGCTGCTGCTGCTCACGCTGCTGCTATCCTATTTGCCCACCATGTACCAGGCTTTCTCCAGGCGCGAAATAGCCGTGTCGCGCCTGCAGCTGCGGGCGGGTAGCGAGGCGTCGGCGCTGGAGCTGGTGCTGTGGATGAACCGCACCGGCTCGTTGGGCGACGACCGCACGCAGTGGCAGGATTGGGAGCAGTGGTTTGTGGAAATTGAGGAGTCGCATACGTCCCTGCCCATCCTGTCGTTTTTCCGCTCACCGCAGCCCGGCCGGTCCTGGGTCACAGCTTCCGGCCTCATCCTCGACGCAGCCGCCCTCATTGCCAGCAGCGTTCAGCAACCCCGCGACCCACACCTGACGCTGTGCTTCAAGGCCGGCTGCATTGCCGTCAACCGCGTGGCCCGCTTTTTTCACTACGAAGAGCCGGCGCCCGAACCCAACGCCCCCGCCAGCCACCTGCCCACACCCGAAGCCGGCTTTCAGGAGTCCTACCAAAGCCTGCGTGAAGCCGGCATCCCGGTTAACGACGAAGCGGCGGCCTGGGAACAGTACCACCACCTAAAGGCCCGCTACAGCGGAGCCATTGCTTTCCTCAGCAAGCTTATTATGGCCCCCGGCGGTGAATGAGCGGAAATTACCCTACTCCCCGTCCTCGTCGGGCAGAATCTGAACGTCCTGCACGAGAACCATCTTCTCGATTTCGCGGCCGCGGGCGGTGTTGGCGAGGCCGCCGAGGGCGGTTTCCTTGTAGCGGGTTTCCATGCTTTCGCCCACTTCGCCCAGCGCCGCCACGCACTGATCGACGGGAATTACGGGGTCGACGCCGGCAATGGCAATCTGGGCCGAGCTGAAGGCAATGGCCGCCGCCGAGGCGTTGCGCACCACGCAGGGTACTTCCACCAGGCCGGCCACCGGGTCGCAGATAAGGCCCAGCATGCACTGAATGGTGATGGCGACGGCCGCAAAAACCTCCGAAACCGAGCCGCCCAGGCAGTATACAATAGCTCCGGCACCCATGGCCGCGGCCGAGCCGGTTTCGGCCTGGCAGCCGCCCACGGCCCCGGCCAGCGAGGCGTTCTGCTCGATGATGAGCGCAATGCCCGCCGCCACCAGCAGCCCTTCCAGAATGGCGCGGTCTTCGAGCTTATGAATATCCTGGAGCGTAACCAGCACGCCGGGCAGAATGCCCGAGGCGCCGGCCGTGGGCGCGGCTACCACCCGGCCCATGCACGAGTTCACTTCCTTGGCTCCCAGCGCCCGCGTAACGAGGTTTTTGAACTCTGGTGAGAGTACCGTGATGGGCGAGGCGGCAATTTTTTTGGCCCCGTTGTTCACCATGCCCGAGCGCGAGGTCATGTCCTGGGTGAGGCCGGTGTGCACGGCGTCGCGCATCACGTCGTAGGCCCGCTGCAGGCCGTCCCAGATCTGTTCTTCGGTGCGGCCTTTCTGTTCCACCTCGTAAGTAAGCACGGGCAGAAAAAGCGGTTCGTTGGTGGAGGAGCAGTGGGTCTGCCAGCTACGGAAATCGGTGAAGAGCAACGACATGGGTGGGGTAGGAAAGTGGAACGGGGCGGAACCGCGCTCCGGGTGGCGGGCAAGGTAGTACGCGCATAACCAAGGCGGCGCGGTGGGGGTGCAAAAATCGGCAGAAATTACGCAGTATCGGCTATCGGGTGACGGCCTTTAGGGCCGGCCCGCTGCGGCAGCGGCCCGCGCTGGCATAGCAAAGCCCTTCCGCGAAGAGCGAAAGGGCTTTCAACAGAATTTACGGCGCTGCTGGCGGCGCTTAGGCTTCCTGCTGCTGGCTTACCAGCTGCACGCTGGCCGAGTTGATGCAGAGCCGCACGCCGGAGGGAGCCGGGCCGTCGGGGAAAGCGTGGCCCTGGTGGGCGTCGCAGGTATTACAGAGCACCTCAATGCGCGTCATGCCGTAGCTGGTGTCCTTCTTGTAGCGCAGGGCGTTTTCGGTAATGGGCTGGGTAAAGCTGGGCCAGCCGGTGCCCGAGTCGAACTTGGTGGTGGAGTCGTAGAGGGGCGTAGCGCAGCCGATGCAGGCGTAGAGGCCTGCCTCGTGCGCTTCGCAATGCTCGCCGCTGAAGGCCCGCTCGGTGCCGTGCTCGCGCGTAACGTGGTACTGCTCGGGCGTGAGCTGGGCGCGCCACTCGGCGTCGGTTTTCTCTACGCGCTTAGCAGGAGCCGGGCTGCCGTGGTTGGCCAGCCGGATAATATCGTTCCAGGTTTGCATAAGGGGTCAGGTTAGATGAAAGCGGGCCGCCGGGCGGCCCGGATTACAAACGCGCCAGCCGGGCCGGAAGTTTCTGGCGGCCTGCCCGGTCACCCCTTATCAGCGCTGCAACGACCAGGTCTGCGTGCGGCCCGCCGGGCCTTTGGCTACCAGCGTATAGCGCCCTTTGCCCAGGGCCAGGGCTTTCCGGTCGGCAGGTCCCTGCAGCTCTACCACATCTACCGGCACGGCCGTGGCCAGGTCTTCCCGCGTATCATAGGCCAGCACCAGGCAGGGGTAGCCCACAGTCAGCGGCTCTTTAAGCAGCACAGGCTGCCGGTCGTTGGTAAACGTCCAGTTGGGTCGGCCCGACTGGTAGGTAGTGCGCGGGTGGTACACACTCACGTCCACCGATTTATTGGAGTCGGCCCCACCGAAAGGCTGGCCCTGGGCATCGAGAAATACGGCGCTTTGGGCGGCTTTAACCAAGTGGTAGCGTGCATACTCGCCGCCCGGTGTACCGGCTTCGGTGAGAGTTGTCTGGTCGATGGTGAGCGGGTTGATGCCGGTGTAGGCCTGCAGGTAGTGGGCCATAGCGGGTTGCGTACCCATGCCCATAAGTCCTTCGCTCGCGTGGGCAAAACCGCAGTACACCAGTATTTTCGCTTTCGGGTCGGCTTGCAGAATCCGTTGGATGTTGCGGGCCTCGGCCATTTCGCGGGTTTGCACCTGCGCGTTCAGGTCTCCTTCGTGCGAAAAGCCGTGGTCGTAGGCCACCAGCTTGAAGCCCGAACGGGCAGCCGTGCGCAGCAAATGGGCGAATTGCGGCTCCTTGGTGTAGTAGCCCGTGGCCCGCGTCGGGTAGCCCCGTTGGTTAAGCAGCGTGTCCTGCTCATTCAGCGCTTCCACGGCGAAGTAACGATAGCCCAGCCTGGCCAGTTCGGGTAGCAACTCCGCCGCGAAAGCCCGGTGCCGGGGGTTGTGGTGGGCTTCGTTGAGGATGACCAGCTGCTCGGTGCGGGCCCGGCGCAGAATATAGTCGCGGGCCGCGACGGGTTGCAGGGCCACAAAAGCCGCGCTGTCAGGGGCCGATGCGTAGCGCACAGGCCGCGCCGCGCCGTACGGGGCCTCCCAGGCTTCCAGCGCCGCCTGATATTCGCCAATGTACGATAAATCCCAGGCAGCAAACTGGTTGGCCCCCGGCTTGCCGCTCCGCGCCTCCTGCTGAATGACGGCGGACGGTTTGTACTCCTTGGTTTCCTGGGCCTGGGAACAACCCGCCAGCGCAAGTAAGGAGAGCGTAAGAAGGAGGAGGCCGGGTGGCTTTAGCATTTGCATAACTAATAAATTAGTTATAAAATACCTAGCGGGTTGCCCGGAATAAATTCTGCGGCCGGCTTACTTGCACCAATCAACCTACGGGCGGCGCGCAGCGTTAGCAACAGCACGATGAAGCTCCTCTCCCCCGCCCAGACCCGCGCCCTCGACCAGGCGACCATCCGGGCCCAGTACACCACCTCCACGGCCCTCATGGAACGGGCCGCCGATGCCGTTACCAACTGGTTGCTCAATGAGCTGCTACTCGACTATGACACCGAAATCCACGTGTGCTGCGGGCCGGGCAACAACGGCGGCGACGGGCTGGTGGTGGCCCGCAACCTGCACCGCGCCGGTTACCGCGTGCACCTTTGGCTGCTGCCCGCGGCCCGGCATTCCCCCGACTTCACCCACCAACAGCAGCAGCTCCCGGCCGGGCTGGCCGGCCAGCAAATATCCCCCAACCAGCTGCCGGCCATTGCGGCCGGGGCAGTGGTAGTCGATGCCCTATTTGGCACCGGGCTGAGCCGGCCGCTGGAGGGTGCGGCCGCAGCACTGGTACGGCATATCAACGATTCGGGGGCGATGGTGGTGGCGGTGGATATGCCCTCGGGCCTTTATGCCGATGCGCCCCAGCCGGCCGACTGCGCGGTGGTGCGGGCCGATTTCACGCTCAGCTTCGAGCTGCCCAAGCTGGCTTTCCTGCTACCCCAGAACGCCGGTTTCGTGGGCGACTGGCGGCTGTTGCCGATTGGGCTGGACCAGGAGGTTATCCACAATACTGCGGTGGACAGGTTTTTTGTAACGGCCGACGAGTTGCGGGGACAGCTGCCGAAACGGCCAAAGTTCAGCCATAAGGGCACCTTCGGGCACGCGCTATTGCTGGCGGGCAGCAAGGGCAAGATGGGGGCGGCGGTGCTGGCTACCCAGGCCTGCCTGTGCGGCGGCGCGGGCCTGGTCACGACCCGCGTGCCGGCCGCGGGCTACGACATCCTCCAGATTTCGGCCCCCGAGGCCATGTGCCTGACCGACCCGGACACCGACTGCATCACCGAGCTGCCCGACCTCGCGCCCTACGACGCCGTAGGCATCGGGCCGGGGCTGGGCCAGCACGACGATACCCGCATGGTGCTGCGGCAGCTGCTGGAAACGGCCCAAGTGCCGCTCGTGCTCGACGCCGACGCGCTGAACCTGCTGGGGGCCTACCCCGACCTACAGAACCTGCTGCCGCCCAATTCGCTGCTTACGCCCCACCCCAAGGAGTTCGAGCGCCTCGTGGGCGAGCCCGCCCGCGACGACTACCACCGCCTGGACCAACTGCGCGACTTTGCGGGCCGCACCCGCTGCTACTGCGTGCTCAAAGGGGCCTACACCGCCCT
This sequence comes from Hymenobacter psychrophilus, assembly GCF_900107135.1. Classification (GTDB taxonomy): domain Bacteria; phylum Bacteroidota; class Bacteroidia; order Cytophagales; family Hymenobacteraceae; genus Hymenobacter; species Hymenobacter psychrophilus. Next base: position 210,644 of record NZ_FNOV01000008.1, on the reverse strand, counting down.
GGCCGCGCCCGATGGCACCCTCTACTTCAACAGCACCGGCAACCCGGGCATGGCCACCGGCGGCAGCGGCGACGTGCTGACGGGCCTGCTGCTGGCACTACGGGCCCACCGGCACCTCTCGCCCCTCACCGCCGCCCTGCTGGGCCTGCACGCCCACGGCCGCGCCGGCGACCTGGCCCTGCCCCACACCGGCCACGCCGGCCTGCTCGCCTCGGATATCGTGCGGTTCATCGGGCCGGCGCTGGAGGAGCTGATGGGTTGAACGATGTAGAGACGCATATTGGCGTCTCTACATCGTTCAGCTCACTGCCAGCCACACGGCCACGAACTGCACAACCATCACGCCATCGGTGAGCAATGCAAAGTAGTAGTCGGGGCGCGACTCCTCGGCGTACCAGAGCACGGCGGCGGCCAGGGCCAGCGGCAGCACCAGCGCTACGGCGTGGCCCGCCGACACGCCCGCCGGCACCAGCAGCGCCGCCCCCAGCAGGGCCGCCAGCCCCAGCCACTTGGTGGCCCCAACGCCCAGCAGGCCCGGAAACGTGCGGGTGCCGGTCAGACGGTCTTTGCTGTAGTCGCGGATGTCGAAGACCAGGGCCAGGGCCAGAATAAGCAGGAAGCGGCGGGCGAAGAGCACCAGCACCACCGGCGACGCCCAGGCCCGGCCCAGGTACAGGGCGGGTATCCAGACGGTTACGGCCGCCCACACGTAGGCAATGAGGAACACCTTCAGCAGCGGCAGGTCGCGCAGGGCCCACCAGCGGCCCTGGCGGCGCACCAGCGGCATCGAGTAGAGCATCGAGATAAGCGCCAGATGCCCCCCGAACAGGGTGAGGGGGCGGAGCCGGGCATCGGTGAGGTAGAGGCCGCCCGCCACCGCACCGGCCGCCACCGTGAGGGCCAGCAGCTGGGGGCGGTGCGCCCGAATCCATTGCTTGCGGCGGGTGGCGCCGGGCAGCTGGCCGTGCTTGTAGGGCAGCACGCTATCGAGGTTGTACAGGAAGAGGGTGGCGGCAAAAATCAGCCCCCCCAGCCGCACCGAGATGTGGACGCCCCAGAACAGAAACGTGGCCCACATCAGCCCCAGTGCCGCCACCGACAGCCATACGCTGCTATACAGCACCGCATCGAGGGCGCGGCGCCACGCGGCGGCGGGCGGGGCAGGCGGGGCGGGGACAGCGGGTTCCATGCGGGCAAGTTAGAACGTGGCGGAGGGCTACGAAAGCGGCGGCACGAGGTCGGCAGAACGATGTAGGGGCGGGGCTTGCTCCCGCCCGCCGTCGAACTACCCCATTAGCCGGCTGAGAGCCATCGGTGGGTTTGTTCAACGGCGGGCGGGGGCAAGCCCCGCCCCTACGACGTCGTGCTGGTTGCGCTTCTACCCGTTCTGCCCCTCTTCGGTCAACACTTCTTTGTGGTCGTTGCCGTTGGGGAAGGTTTCGTTGTAGAGCTTGATGCTCTCATCGATGATGCGGTAGGCCTCCTCACGGGGCAGGAAGCGCTGCACCGTTACCGACTTGTGCTCCAGCGCCTTGTAGTCTTCGAAGAAGCGCTGCATCTCGCGCAGGGTGTGCGGCGGCAGGTCGTCGAGCTCGTTGTAGTGATTCACCGAGATGTCGTGGGCGGCTACGGCAATGATTTTGTCGTCTTCCTCGTCGCCGTCTACCATCTGCATCACGCCGATTACCTTGGCTTCCACCAGGCACATGGGCACGATTTCCACCGAGCACAGCACCAGAATGTCGAGCGGGTCGTTGTCGTCGCAGTAGGTTTTGGGGATGAAGCCGTAGGCGGCCGGGTAATGCACGGCCGAGAACAGCACGCGGTCCAGTTTCAGCATGCCGCTGTCTTTGTCCAGTTCGTACTTGGCCTTCGAGCCCTTCGGGATTTCGATAATGCCGGTAACGGTTTGGGGGACGTTGTCGCCGCGGCTTACGTCGTGCCAGGGGTTGAATTTGGCCATTTTTTGGAGCTATTAGCTGTCAGCTACTAGCGGTTAGCTTGAAAGTGGGTAAATACAGAAAAGCCGGCAGGCCGTAACCGGCTGGCAGTAGTGCCAGCCAGATAGCCTATCCGGGCAACAAAGGTAAGCGCTAAAAAGCCGATATAAGAACGAAAGCTAACAGCTAACAGCCAATGGCTAACAACTCAAAACTCACCAGCCCAGCACCTCGCGCAGCGGCTCGCCGGTGTTGGCGCTCGGCTCCTGAATGTGGAGCCAGCGCGCCAATGTGGAGGCAATATCGGTAATCTTCGCCGGAGCCGACGACTTGCCTGGCTTCACGCCCCAGCCCCAGAACACCAGCGGCACGTGCGTGTCGTAGGCGCTGCCCGAGCCGTGGGTAGTGCCCTTGTTCACAGGGTAGGCGTACGATTCGAGCCAGCCGGGGGACAACACCACCAGCACGTCGCCGCTGCGCTTGGGGAAGTAGCCGTTCTCCAGGTTCATCAGCAGCCCGCTTTCCCAGTGCGACTTCTGCACATCCTCGGCGGCCAGCGCCCGCGTTACGCCGGAAAACTCCAGCATCAGCTCGGCCGTTGTGCGCTGCACCTGATAGAGGTCGAGCTTTTTCTGAGCGATGAGCGGGCGGTTGAGGTACACCTGCTGGTTTTCGTAGCTCAGCACCCACTTGCCGGGCCCCAGGCGGCGCACCAGCTGCTGCTGCACCGAGTCGCGCATGAGGCGCGGGCCCACCGAGCCGGCCGGCAGCTTGTTGGCCAGCAGGAAATTGGGCGAGTGGGCGGCGGCGTGGTCGGCGCTCAGGAACACTAGCGCCTGCCGCTTGCCCACCGTTTTGTCGAGGTAGTCGAAGAGCCGGGCCAGGTCCTGATCGAGGCGCAGGTAGGTATCTTCGGCCTCAATCGAGTTGGGCCCGAACTGGTGGCCCACGTAATCAGTCGAGCTGAAGGATAGGGCCAGGAAGTCGGTGGTGCCGCGCTGGCCCATCTGCTCGGCCTGCAGGGCGGCTAGGGCAAAGTCCAGGGTCAGCGAGTTGCCGAAGGGCGTGGAGCGGATGAGGTCGAGGTCGCGGACGGGGGCCGTTTTCTCACCCGTGGCCTGCAGCGCCCCCTTCACGGCGGCCGGCAGCCGGGCGCTCAGGCGCGGCAGGTCGTGCGGAAACACCGGCCGCTCCTGCCCCCGGAACGGCGCTTCCCACTCCACATCGTCGGCGGTGCTTTCGGTGTACTGGGCAATGGGCAGCAGCGTGTTCCAGGGCGAGTCGAGGTACTTTAGGGCCCGGCCTTCGGCGTTGAAGGCGGCGGCCCAGGCCGGCAGCTGCTGCATGTAGTGGGTGCTGCTGATGAAGGCCCCGTTGCTGCCGTCGTACCAGTAGGCGGCGTTGGCGGCGTGGCCGGCCGGCAGAATCGAGCCCCGGTCTTTGATGCACACGCCCAGCACCTTACTCTCAAAGTTGGTGGCCAGCCGCAGCTCATCGGTGATGGTGGTAGACAGCATATGGGCCGGCGACTGTTGGCCGGCTTCCATAGAGCCGCCCACGGACTGCACCTGCTTGTCTTCGGTGACGTAGGTGGCCTTGCCGGTTTCGCGCACCAGCCAGTTGTTGCCGATGATGCCGTGGCCCGAGGGCGTGGCCCCGGTATAGATGCTGGCGTGCCCCGGCCCAGTGTAGGTGGGCACGTAGTTGTAATGGGTGTTCTCGTAGCTGAAGCCTTCGCCCAACAACCGCTTAAAGCCGCCCGAGCCGTACTTGCTCCAGTAGCGGTATAGGTAGTCGTAGCGCATCTGGTCCACCACAATGCCCACCACCAGCTTTGGGCGTTCCAGGGTGGCGGCGGCTTGCTTCTTCTTCTGGGCAAAGGCGGGCAGCGCCAGGGTGGCGGCCAGCAGCAGGGTCAGGCGTATTTTCAAGGCAGGGGTTGATAAGGCCACCGCCCGAAGACGACGGGCGGTTCAACAGGCAAAGGTAGTTTGATTCAGTTGCCAGTTGACAGTTGTTGGTTGCCTGTGAGAGCACGTCATTCTGAGCGAAGCGAAGCGTAGTCGAAGAATCTCTACTGCAGTGCTAACTCTGTCGTTTCAACAAAGCGGTAGAGATTCTTCGACTGCGCTCCGCTTCGCTCAGAATGACGTTCTATTTTCCTGCTGCTCATTACCGATTACCCACAATTTACTCGCAACTAATACCGTCCACCTACGGGGCGGACATTGAGGTGGTCGAGCCCGGCCGAAAAAGCGGGCAGACGGGCCGGGGCGGCCCGGTACAGGTCGGTCGTATCGGTGAGGGCCTGCTCCAGAAAGGCCCGCAGGTCGGTTTTCTCGGCCGGGCTGAGATGTAGCGGGTCAGCCGGCAGGGTTTGGTTGGGTACGGCCAGGCCCTGGCCCGCCCCGCCGCCCTGGTCGTAGAACTCAATTACTTCGGCCAGCGTCCGGAATGTACCCTGGTGCATGTAGGGCGCGGTGAGGGCAATGTTGCGCAGCGTGGGGGTTTTAAAAGCATGCTTCTGCCACTCGATGCCTGTGGCCCCGCCGCGGCCGGGGTCGGCGTCGAGGCGGCGGCTGTTGGGGCGGGTCGGCGTGCCGAGCACCTCGTATTCGGTGCGCTCGAAGCCGGGCGGCACCGTGCCGTTGAGCAGGGGTAGGAAGTGGCAGGTAGCACACTTGCCCTTGCCCAGAAACACGGCCGCCCCGCGCCGGGCGGTTGGACTCAAGGCCTCCCGCTGCCCCCGCACATATGCATCAAACGGGGACTGCAGGCGCACCAACGAGCGCACGTAGGCGGCCAGCGCGGCCTGCACTTCGGCCCCGGTGGCCGCGCCGGCCGGGGGGCGGTCGAACGCGCGGCCAAAGGCTTTCTGGTAGGCCGGGCTGCGGCTGAGCAGCCCGGCGGCGGCAGTCGGCGAGCCGTGCATCTCGGCGGGGTTATGCAGCACATCGGCGGCCTGGTCTTCCAGATAAAACAGCCGCCCGTCGTGGCGCTGGCCCCGCTGCAGGGCCGCGTTGAGCAGCGTGGGCGCGTTGCGCCCCCCTGTCCCGGCTCCGGCCCCGGCAAAAGCCACGCTTCGGGCCTGCCCGTCGGTGAAGGCGCGGGCGGGCTGGTGGCAGCTGGCGCAGCTGCGGCTTCCATTGCCCGAGAGTACGGGGTCGAAAAACAGCAGCCTGCCCAGCTCGGCCCGCGCTACCGGTACGGCCGCGGTCGTGGTGGGGGCAAAGGCCATCGGCTCGAAAGCATCGGGGGCAAACAACGACGCCGCATCGGGGCGCAACGCCCGCACCTCGGCGAAGGGGGCAATGCCCAGGGCCTGCTGCGCTTCCCACAGCCGCTGGCTCAGCGGGTTGGCGTAGGCCACGATAAACTCCAGCCGGTCGAAGGCAGCGGCATTGGGGTGGCGGCGCAGGTAGGCCTGGGCGGCCCGCAGCAGGCTGTCGAGGCGGGCAGCCGGGCGGGTGGGCAACTGGCCGCGGTAAGGAGCTACGGCGGCGGCCACGCCGGCCAGGGCCGCGGCGGTTTCGGGTACCAGCCCGGGCGAGGCCGGGGTGTCGAAGCCCGTTACGCCGAGGGAAATCACCCGAAACACTTCCAGCCGGGCCGCGTCGAAGAGCTGGCGGTCGGTGGGCGCAAGGCTGGCGGCGGTGTGGCGCAGGCTCAGCAGCGTACTGCGCACGAAGGCCAGCTGCTCCAGCACCTCGGCCCGCTGGGTGGGGGCGTAGAGGTCGGGGTAGAAGTAGGTTTCGAGCACCTGCAGGCCCTCAGGCTGCTGCAGGCGCTGCTGCTGGTCGAATTCCTCTACCTCAACAAGTGCCGGCCCGTTGAGGGCTTTGGCGGCCGAGGGGCTGTAGTACTCGGCCAGCAGCTCGACCCGCTTCCAGGCCCGCCGGGCCGCCAGAAACGCGGCCCGTTGCCGGCCCGGTGGCTGGCCCGCAGTTACGGCCCGGTGCAGGCGCACCACGGCCGAATCGAGGCGGCGCAGGTCGTGCTGATAGGCTTGCAGCACCTGGGCGGCGGGCGTGGCGGCGCGGCGGGCCGGGCGCGCGGGGGTCCGGCAGCTCACCCACAGCAGCAGGCCGGCCGCCAGCACGAGCAGCAATGTTTGAGCAGAGAAGCGGTTGGAAGCGGGCATGAGCGGTAGTTTCTCCATGAGTAGTTGGCCGTGCCGGGGCCGGCCACAGGCCAAAGCGCCGCCCCTGGCAGGGGGCGGCGCAACTGACGATTTCACGCGTAATGCAGCACCTGAACAGCCACTTATATAGTATCCTAGCAAAGCCGGCGTAGCGGCAAATTAGCGTGGCAGACCGCTCACGATGATAACCTGGCTGGCCTGGTCGTTGCCGTTGTTGGGCTTGGCCCCGCCATCCTTGTACTTCTGCGCCCGCCAGGTGTGGGGCTGAATGCAGAGGATAAACGTGTCGGGGATGTTGACCACGTCCGATACGTCGACGAGGGCCCCGTATTCCCAGTCGCCCTTATCTGAGAGTGCGGGGGTGTAGGTGGCCCCGGCTACATTGTACTTGTCCTTGTCGGGGGCGGTGCGGCGGTGGTCCAGCTCCAGCACGGTCTTCAGGCCGCCGGTGGCAATATCGTACTGGTAGATGTAGGCATCGTGCGTTTCGGGGCCGTAGCCGTTGGAATCCTCCTGCACGTACACGTAGCGGCTGGTCACGCAGATGTTGTCGGGATTCTGGAACGCGCCAGCCTTGCCGCCGCGGTCATCCCCATCGAGCACCACTTCCAGCGTACCCACCAATGGGTTCTGCTCGCTGAGCACGAGGCGGTATACCCGGCCCCACATTGTGCGGCTCTGGTCGGCGTTGGCCCCCGAAATGGCCTGGCCCGTTACGTTGAAGTACACCTCGCGGCCGTTGGCCCCGCCGCCCTTGCGGTAGTCCAGGTCTTCCACCCGGCCAAACTTAATGGCTTTCAATGGGTCGACCTGCGCCTGCATCTGAGCGCCGGTCAGGCTCTGGTAATTCGGAATGGCGGCAAATTCCACCTCGTATTTCTGGCCTACAACCAAGTCTTTCTCGCGCTGGTTGAGGTCTTTGCGCCGCAGCATGTACTGCTGGCCCCCGTCGAGGTCGCCCACGGTGTTGCTCAGGTACAGGGCCACCTGGCCGCCGCTGGCGTCGGAGGCATCTTCGCCCGTCAGGATGACTGTTTTACCGGCGTACGCGGTTTTAGGCAGGGGCACCGCGTTTTCGGCGCTCCAGTAGCCCAGCCCTTTAACCGGTTTGGGCGTGCTCTGGGTGTTGTTGTCGGCGAAGGGCTGAATCAGGTGGGTCTGGGCATCGACGGCACTTTCGCCCGCGCTCAGAAAGTAGGGGCCGAAGCCGTGCTCCTCGGGCGTTACGAGCGTCGCCGAGCACAGCCGCCACCGGCCACCGTCGGAGTTCAGCATATACTCGCCGCCAATGGGCCGGAGCGTTTCGTCGAAGCGCACCCGCGAAATAGCGCGGTTGTCTTCGTTGTTGACGAGCATGGTAAAGCCCTTGCCATCGGGGTTGCGCAGCAGCCCGGCCCCGTCGGCCGAGCCGCCGAACATAAAGTCGGGCGTGGCGGCCAACTGGTCGTCGGAGCTGATGAGCGAATAGAGCTTCAGGTTGGTGAAACCCGGCTGGGCCGTCGCCAGCACCGGTGTGGCCGAATAGTTATCGAGCTTCACGGCCGTCGGCGGGGCTACGTTGGGCGTGTTGTCGTCGGAGCAGGCGGCCAAGCCCGCACTCAGGGCAAGGGCAGTCAGCAGGCGGGCAGAGGTACTGGTTTTCAACATATTCAGGCAGCAGTTCGCCCCGGTAAAGGGGAGGTGGAATGGATGCCCAAAAGTATCGTGCGCCTGTTACGGCAGCGTAACCCCTACATTACTAAGTCGTTTTATTAGAGTTACCCCCGCGTTACGTGTCCGCGCCCGCAGCTGCTCAGACACGCATCTACCGATCCAACTCCTTCCCTCCCCCACTGTCATGCCCGCTTCTTCCCTCCCTTACGCCCTCATTTTCGATATGGATGGCGTCATCATCGACAACACCGCCGCCCAGGCGCGGGCGTTTCAGCTGCTGTTCCGCGACCTGGGCCTGACCACCAACGCCCGCCGGCTGCTACGCCGGCTCAACGGCATGCCCGCCGGCGACATCCTGCAAAACGTGTTCACCAATCCGGTGCCCAAAAAGCAGCTGGAAGAGTACGCCGCCCAGCGCGAGATGCTCTACCGGGTTCTGTACTGGAATAAGCGGCAGGATCTGGCCGGCCTGCGCGGTTTCCTGCAGGCGGCCCGCGCAGCCGGCTTTAAAATAGCCCTGGGCACCGGCTCCGGCTCCGACACCATCGCCTACATCCTCGACCACCTCGACCTGCGCCGCTATTTCGATGTAGTGGTGGGTAAAGACGACGTAGCCAAGGGCAAGCCCCACGCCGACACCTACCTGACCACCGCCCGCAAGCTGGGCCTGCCCCCGCAGCAGTGCGTGGTGTTCGAAGACGCCCTGTTGGGCGAGCAGGCGGCCTACCGGGCCGGCATGCGCTGCATCGGAGTCAGTACCACCCTCCAGGCCGCCGACTTCCAGGCCCCGCTCATCGTCATCCCCGACTTCACCCACCTCACGCCCCAGCGCGTGCTGGAGCTGCTGGCCCAGCATCCCGAAGCGCCGAAGCCGCGCAAGTAGCTGGCCAAACGGCAGTATATGAAATAGCGCCAAGTAGCCAAAGCCCGCTTCCTGCTGGAAGCGGGCTTTGGCACGAAAGCTATCAGCCAACAGCTATAAGCTATCTACCGGCTCGCGGCAAGGGCCTCGCCCCCCCTTCCCCACGATTTCGAGAATTTCGGTGGTAACGGCCGCCTGACGGGTGCGGTTGTAGGTGAGCTTAAGTTCTTCGAGCAGCTACCAAAACCACGGCTACTCCACTGCCAGCGCCCGGCTGACTTGCTGCCCGTCAGCCTGTACGCGCAGGTGGTAGAGGCCCGGCACCAGCCCGGTCAAATTCAGTATCCGGGACCAGCCGGCCGCGACCGACAATACCCGTATCGTCTGTACTACGCGGCCCAGGCCATCGAGCAGCGTGAGCGTGGCCGGACCGCCCCTTGGCAAGGCCGGCAGCAGTACATTAACTGTAGTCTGCGCCGGATTGGGCCACAGGCGCAGTCCGGCAGTTAGCCCGGCGCTAGCGGTGGCCAGCGGGAGTTTGGGGTCGGTAAGCAGGGCAATAAAGCCCAAGGTATTAGCGGTGGGGCTGGTAATAAGCTGCGTGCCGAAACTAGCCGGCGGCACTGCTTCCCCGCCCACCCACACGCCGGCATTGGCCAAGGCTATGCCCTGGCTGATAGCGTAGCCCGGGCCTCCTGCCTGCTGCGCCCACACGAAGCTGCTTGTCGCGCCACCATCAGCCAATTTGGCGACGAATGAGTTGGTGCTGCCGACGCTGTTGAGAGAAGTGCTACCCACGCTGGCCAAACCACTGAAAGAACCCGTTGTGTACACCTCATTCCCTCGCACGGCAATCCCCCCTATTCTATCGTCGTTGACGCCGCCCAGGCGCTGGGCCCAGCCAAAGCTGGCGTCGTTGCCCGCGTCTACCAACTTGGTCACGAATACATCGGTGGTGGCGGCCGAACCAGTGTTGGTCAGAACAGTAGTCCCGAAGGTAGTAGCCACCTTCGTGAAAGTACCTCCCACGTACACCGCGGCGCCACTTACAGCCACGGCCAAAGCACTGGCCGAGCCAGGGTTGCCGCAACGTTTGGCCCAGGTGAAGCTGCCCGTAGCTCCGGCGTCCGTAAGCTTCGTCACAAACCCCTTGAAAGCCAATTCATCCACGCCGCTGCCCGTTAGGGTGGTATTGCCAAATGTGATGGATGGGCCCTCAAAGCCACCCACTACATATACGCTGGGCCCGCTGGCAGCCACGGCCCGCGCCGCATCGCCGTAAGCGGCACCCGCCCGTTGGGCCCACACGAAGCTACCGGAACTGCCCGCGTCCGTAAGCTTGGTCACGAACACATCGGCGCCGCTGCCTGGCAGAGCAACACTGCCAAAAGTAGCCGTGATGCTGGCCGTGGAACCCACCACGTACACGCTGGTACCGCTCACGGCCACCCCCGTCGCAAAATCTACGTTGGTACCACCCGCGCGCTGCGCCCACTCAATCCGGCTGAGGTTGCCCGCATCCGAGACTTTCAGTACGAATATATCAGGACTGTTTCCAGGGTATTTCGTCAGGTTGATTCCGTTGAAGGCAATGGGAGAGCTGTAATAATATCCCGTCACGTATACATTTGCGCCGTTTACGGCCAGTCCGCCAACATCCTCTTCGGCAGTACCACCACCCCGCTGGGCCCATACAAAAGCACCCGTAGCCTTGTCCCATTTAGCCACAAATATGTCGGAGAGCCCATAGCTGGTCATGGTAGTCTGACCAATGCGGATGGTACCCTGAAACGAGCCTGCCACGTACACGTTGCCACTGGCATCGGTGGCTGTGGCCCTCACACTTGACGTCCCAGCGCTGCTCACGGCTAACGCCGTCTGCCAGGCCGGGGCCTGCGCGTATGCCCCCAGGTGACCCAGGCAACTAATAATAAACAAGCAAATTAGATGACTTACTGGGGTAGCAGTTTGCATAAAGTGTTCTATAATGAGGTTTCTTTGGTGGTCCTACAAACGCTAGGCTGCCAAAATCGGTGGCATGGAAAGCAAGGCCGTTTCAGCCTAGCGGGGGCTGATTCTAAAGTAGCTGAAGATTTGGCCAGCCTTACATTTGCAGGATTGCTGTTGCTTTTACTTCTTGGCTGACTACTATTGTCAGTTGTAGCAATTAAGTGCTCCAAAAACAATTCAGGTTAAAACAGGCCCGCAAAGTACAAAGACGGAAGACATTACGTAACTCAAGTTGCAGATTTTGTCAATATCATAAAACCGAAAAAGCCCGCCTCCTTCCGGAAGCGGGCTTTTGCACAAAAGCTGATAGCTGATACAAAAATTCTACCGGCTCGCGGCCAGAGCTTCGGCGCCACCTACGATTTCGAGAATCTCGGTGGTGATGGCCGCCTGGCGGGTACGGTTGTAGGTCAGCTTGAGCTCCTTGAGCAGCTCGCCGGCGTTGTCGGTGGCCTTGTCCATGGCCGTCATGCGGGCGCCATGCTCGGAGGCGTTGCTTTCCAGCACAGCTTTGTAGAGCTGAATCTTGAGCGACTGCGGAATCAAGGTTTCCATAATCTCCTGCTGCGAAGGCGAGAAGATGTAGTCCACGTTGCTGGTCGCCGTGTCGGTAATGGGCTGCTCGGAGGGCAGCAAGGGCAACAGCTGCTCCACCCGCACCACTTGCGTGGCCACGTTGCGGAACTCGTTGTACACCATCACTACCTCGTCGTACTCGCCGCTACGGAATCCGTCCATGGCCTGCTCGGCGGCCTGGCGCACGGTGTCGAACGAGAGCTGCCCGAACACGTGCTGGTAGTCGCCCAGCAGCGGCCCGCGCTTCCCGAAGTACTCGTGCGCTTTCTTGCCGATGGCCATCACCGTCAGGCTGCGCGAAGCGGCCTGCTCGGCGTAGCGACTCTGCACCAGCGCATTCGTGGCCTTGAATACGTTGCTGTTGAACGCGCCCGCCAGCCCCCGGTCGGAGGTGATGGCAATGATCAGCACACGGCGCACGTCGCGCACCACGGCGTACTCGCTCTGCAACTCCTCGCCGGCCAAAGCCGTGAGGTTACCCAGAATGCCGTTGAGCCGCTGGGCGTAGGGACGCATGCGCAGAATGTTGTCCTGGGCGCGCCGCAGCTTGGCCGCCGCCACCATCTTCATGGCTTTGGTAATCTGCTGCGTGCTCTGCACCGACGTAATGCGGTTGCGGACTTCTTTTAGGTTAGCCATTACGTTGAGCTGTTAGCTATTAGCTGTTCGCTGTTAGCTCGCCTGCTACCCTGCTTATTTGGGCGGCAAGAAGCATTTACCAGCAGCTGCTAGCGGCGCCTCCTGATCGGAAGCTAACAGCTAACAGCTACTGGCTAACAGCTTAAATTAAGCGGCGTATTGCGCCGACAGGTCTTTGGTTACCTGGCGGATGGCGCCGATGACAGTGTCATCGAGCTTGCCGGCCTTCAGGGCTGCCAGCTCGGCGGCGTGGCGGGTCTGCATGGTCAGGGTGAACTCCTTCTCGAACTCGCGCACCTTGTTCACGGGCACTTTGTCGAGCAGGCCGTTGGTGGCGGCGTAGATGATGGCCACCTGGTCCTCTACGCGCTGGGGCGAGAACTGGGGCTGCTTCAGGATTTCGAGGTTACGACGGCCGCGCTCAATGGTGAGGCGGGTCGAGGCATCGAGGTCGGAGCCGAACTTAGCGAAGGCCTCCAGCTCGCGGAACTGGGCCTGGTCGAGTTTCAGCGTACCGGCTACCTTCTTCATCGACTTGATCTGGGCGTTACCACCCACGCGGCTCACGGAGATACCTACGTTGATGGCGGGCCGCACACCGGAGTTGAACAGGTTGGTTTCGAGGAAGATCTGGCCATCCGTAATCGAAATTACGTTGGTTGGGATGTAGGCCGAAACGTCACCAGCCTGGGTCTCGATGATGGGCAGGGCCGTCAGCGAGCCGCCGCCCTTCACCAAATGCTTGATGCTCTCGGGCAGGTCGTTCATCGCCTGGGCAATCGTATCGGAGGCGTTGATCTTGGCAGCGCGCTCCAACAGGCGGCTGTGCAGGTAGAACACGTCGCCGGGATATGCCTCGCGGCCCGGAGGACGACGCAGCAGCAGCGACACCTCGCGGTAAGCCACAGCCTGCTTCGACAAGTCGTCGTACACTACCAGCGCCGGACGGCCCGTGTCGCGGAAGTACTCGCCGATGGCGGCACCGGTGAAGGGTGCGTAGAACTGCAGTGGGGCTGGGTCGGAAGCCGAAGCGGATACCACCACGGTGTAGTCCATGGCACCGCCCTTGGTCAGGGCGTTTACCACCTGGGCTACGGTCGAAGCCTTCTGGCCCACGGCAACGTAGATGCAGAAAACAGGTTCGCCGCGCTCGAAGAACTCGCGCTGGTTGAGGATGGTGTCAATGGCAACAGCCGACTTACCCGTCTGCCGGTCACCGATAATCAGCTCGCGCTGACCACGGCCAATCGGAATCATCGCGTCAATCGACTTGATGCCGGTCTGCATGGGCTCGGTTACCGGCTGGCGGTAAATTACGCCGGGCGCCTTGCGCTCCAAGGGCATCTCGAAGGTCTCGCCCTGGATGGGGCCCCGACCATCGATGGGCTGGCCCAGCGTGTTCACCACGCGGCCCACAATGCCCTCGCCCACCTGAATGGAGGCAATTTTGTTGGTACGGCGCACCGTGGCACCCTCGCGGATATCGGAGTAGTCGCCGAGCATTACGGCACCTACATTGTCCTCTTCCAGGTTAAGAACGAGGGCTTGCAGGCCGTTTTCAAATTCGAGCAATTCCCCTGCCTGGGCGTTGCCCAGGCCGTAGATGCGGGCTACACCGTCGCCAACCTGCAGCACCGTGCCCACCTCTTCGAGTTCGGCTTCGGTTTTGAAGTTGGAGAGTTGCTCCCGCAGAATGGCGGATACTTCATCCGGACGTACGTCTGCCATGGTGGGTTATAGTTGGGGTTGGTAGGGATTCTTCGAGAATTCGGTGCGCAGCTTGCGCAACCGGTAGCTCACCGAGTCGTCGATGAGCCGGTCGCCGATGCGGAGCACGAAGCCCCCAATCAGCGCTGGGTCTACTTTTTCCTGGAGCGTGACCCCGGGCATGCCGGCCTGCTCGCGCACGAGCTGGCTGAGCGACTCGCGCAGGGCGGGGTCGAGGGGAGTGGCCGTGGTTACCTGGGCTACCTGTACGCCCTTTTTCAGGTTGTACTGCTTGAGAAACTCGTCGCCGATAAAGACGAGCGAGTCTTCGCGGTTGTGCTGGGTTACGAGCGTGAAGAACTTCTCCGTCAGCGTCGTGACTTTGCCCCCGAAAATAGCCTGCAGAATTGCCAGCTTCTTATCGTGCTTCACAATGGGGTTGCGCAGCAGTAAGCGCAGGTCGCGGTTCTCGCCCAGCGTCTTGCTGAACAGGTCCATATCCTGCTTCACCTGCTCCAGCTCACCCCGCTCCTGGGCCAAATCAATCAGCGACTTGGCGTAACGGGAAGCAACTCGTAGTTCAGACATATTATTTGAGCTGATAGCTGTTAGCTACTAGCTGATAGCTTTGTCGGGCTTTGAAGAAAGCTAACCGCTAACAGCTAATGGCTATCAGCTTAGTTAAGCTTTACTTCTTTCAGGTACGAATCGACGAGTTGCTGCTGGGCGGGCTGATCGGTCAGCTCGCGGCGCAGGATGCGCTCGGCAATGTCGATGGAAAGCTGAGCGGCGGTGTTTTTCACCTCGGCCAGCGCGGCGTTCTTTTCGTTGCGGATAGCTTCGCGGGCCTGCTCAATCATGCGGGCACCTTCTTCGGTGGCCTTGGTCTTGGCCTGCTCGATGAACTGGTTCGACATGGCCGTGGCTTCCTTCAACAGCCGGTCGCGCTCCATGCGGGCGTCGGCCAGCAGCTTTTCGTTGCCAGCCTGCAGCTGCTGCATTTCCAGCTTGGCCTGGTCGGCCATGCGCAGGGCACCTTCAATGGAGCTTTCCCGCTCCTTGAGGGAGCTCAGAATAGGCTTCCAGGCAAACGAGCGCAACAACAGCAGCACAATGAGGAAAATCACCACCTGCCAGAAGATCAGGCCGAGTTCGGGCGTTACAATGTTCATGGGAAGTAATCAGTAAGGAGTACTTAAGACTCGGATATCCGGAAGGGCCGTTGCGGACCCCGGGCCCGGAAAAGCCAAAACAGCCCGCTACGCCGTGCGCTAAAGCGACCTAGCGCAGCGGGCTGCTCGGGTATTACCTCTTTCCTTAGAGATTGAAGGAAATCAGCAGGCAGACTACTACAGCGAACAGGGCCAGACCTTCAATCAGCGCGGCAACGATCAGCATAGCCGTTTGGATTTTGCCCGAAGCCTCTGGCTGGCGGCCAATGGCCTCCATAGCCTGACCACCGATACGACCAATGCCCAGACCGGCACCCAGAGCAACCAGACCAGCACCAATAGCGGCACCGAATACGGCCAGACCAGCAGAATTAGTAATGGCCTGCAACAACAGAGAAAGAAGCATAAAAAAGAATTTGGGGAAGTGAAAAACGGAAAAAAGTCAGTGGAAAAAGACGGAGGGCCGGTTTAGTGAACCTGCGCCGGCGTAGCACCATCGCCGCCGCCCATCTGGTAGTCGGCATCGTGGTGGTCTTCTACGGCGCCGCCAATGTACATGGCAGTCAGCAGCGTGAAGATGTAGGCCTGCAGAATGGCCACCAGCAGCTCCAGCACGTTGATAAACAGGCCGAAAGCCAGCGACACGGGTGCCACCCCGAGGTTGCGGAAGATGAAGATGAGCGAAATAAAGCTCAGCGTTACGATGTGACCGGCCGTGATGTTGGCGAACAGTCGAACCATCAGCGAGAACGGCTTCACAAACACGCCAATGAGTTCCACCGGAATCATGATGGGCAGCAGCAGCTTGGGTACGCCGGGCGTGGCGAAAATATGGGCCCAGTAGTTTTTGTTGGAGCTGAACAGGGTAATGAGCAGCGTGAACAGGGCCAGCATCATGGTCACGGCAATGTTGCCGGTGAGGTTGGCGCCGCCGGGCATCAGACCCATCAGGTTGTTGAACCAGATGAAGAAGAACACGGTGAGCAAATACGGCATGTAGCGCTCATACTTGGGGCCGATGGACTTCTTGGCCACCTCGTCGCGCACAAACACAATAATGGGCTCGAAGAACGACTGAATGCCGCGGGGAGCACCGGTACCGCGCTTGGCATAGCCCCGGGCTACGGCCGTAAACACCACCAGCAGCACCAGCGCGCTCAGCATCAGCGAGGCCACGTTCTTGGTAATGGAGAAATCGTAGACTTTGCTACCATCCTCCGACACCAGGTGCTCGTGCTCCAGCTTCAGGCCTTCGTGCACCTTGCCCTCGGCCAGCTCGTGCGAAGAGAATACCGATAGGCCATTGCCGGCCCGGTAGGCAATAACGGGCAGGTAGGTAGTGTAATGCGTTTCCCCCAGCGTGAACCAGTGCCACTCGTGCGAATCGCCGATGTGGTGCAGGATCATCTCGCCCGGGTTGAAGTTTTCGGACTCCGTTGCGTCGGCCGTAGTGGCGACCGGCTCGCTGGCACGGGCAGTCAGCGACAGGAGGCAGAAGAGGGCAAAAAGTAAGCGCTTCATTCAGAGTGGCTTAGGGATTTACTCACAAAATCTTCATTTCGTGATTTCGCCCCGTTTTGAAAACGGGCGCAAGTTACTCAGAACGGCCCATACTTCAAACCCGGCGAAGAGAAAATAGAGCAGGAAGAAGCTACCGAGGAAGGCCCAGCGGGCGTTGCCCTCGTGGCCGCCGCCCCGCAAAAGGTACACCAGTACCAGCGTAAGCGACAAAAGCAGCCGCGCAACCATGGCTCCCATGTAGGCTACCAGAAAGTTGTCGGCATCGGCCTTTAGTAGTCGTTCCATCATCCGGTACAGCACCAGCGTGAGCACAAAGAAGAACGCAAACGTGTAGATGGTGAACGGATGCACGATGCGCGGCCCAAACTGACTGTGGAGCGCATAAAGCACGAAGCCAACGAGTAAGCTGAACAGTAGATAGGGCTTTAGAAAGGATTTCATGGGAAACAAAGGAAATGCAGGGGCGGGGCTTGTCTCCGCCCACTGCCTAAGGAGTGCTGTTCAACGGCGGGCGGCAACAAGCCCCGCTCCTACTCGCCGTTGCTTACTGCCCGAATTACGTTGTAGAGGGCCGCAAATAACCCCAGCAGCATCAGGCCCAGCGTAAACCAGGGCGTTTCGGTCTGAAAGTGCTTATCGAGCCAGTAGCCAGCCCAGGTACTCAGGCCGATGGTGGCCGCCATCTGCACACCGATGCCCGAATAGCGGGCCACGGCGCGTAGCCGGTCGGGGTTGTTGTTGTTGGGGTCGGTGGGTTTGGCGGGGCTGGCCATAACGGGCAGGACGGTGGGGGGAACCACAAAATTAAGGCTTGGCGCGTTAGTAGCCCGCCAAGACCGTAAGCGGGTCGAAAGCGTCCGGACAGAAAGCCGTACTTTTACCCAGGTTGCGACGTTGCTGGAAAAACCGTGCCCCCGAACGAATCGGTGGGCGGCGGGCGTTTCCCGTCCGTCCTTCTTTCTGCCCCGATCCTCTCTGCCGCCTTGACGACAACGACGACGACTCCCACGCCCCTGCGCGCTGCTCTTTTCCGCCCCTTCGCGGTGCTGGCCGCCACTGGCCTGCTGGCTACCGTCATCGGTGGCTGCGCCGGCACCGACCGCCGCTCGCTGGTTGGCCGCACCTACGACAACGTGGTAGCCCGCGATAATGCCTACTTCCTGGCCCGCGAGAAGCTGAAGGAAGTGGAAGCCAAGCTCAATACGGAGCGGGTGAATGACTACAACCGCGTGCTGCCGCTGTTTCCGGTGATTGATGAGCCCACGGCTACCCGCCTGACGGCCGACATGGACGACATCATTAAAAAGGCCTCCATTCCGGTGCAGTACCGCCCGGGCTCCGACTGGACGGATGACAGCTACCTGCTCATTGGGCAGGCCCGCTACTACAAGCGCGAGTTCGAGGATGCAGCCAAGACGTTCAAGTACGTCAACAGCACCGGCAAAGACCTGAACGCCCGCCACGAGGCCCTCGTCTGGCTCATGCGCACCTTTCTGGCCCTCGACGAGCTGGACAACGTGGCGGCCGTATCGAACATCCTCGACAAAGAAGCCGGCACCGAGCGCAACGCCCGCGCCCTGTTCCTGACCCGCGCCGAGTACTATCAGCGGGTAAACGAGCCGAAGCTGGCCATTGAAAACCTCGAAAAGGCTATTCCTTATATCGAGGAGAAGAACGAGCAGTCGCGCACCCGCTACGTGCTGGCCCAGCTCTATCAGAATCAGGGCGAAGACAAGAAGGCCTACGCCCAACTGAATCAGATTCTGAAGAAAAACCCGCCTTACGAGCTGGATTTCTATAGTAAGCTGATGCTGGGCCAGGTATCCGACCTGAACCTCAACGACCGCGCCCGGCTGGATAAGTACTTCGCCAAGCTGCTCAAAGACCCCAACAACAAGGAGTACACCGATAAGATTTACTACGAGATGGGCCGGTTCGAATACCGGCAGGAGCGCTTCCCGGCGGCCCTGGCGCTGCTCGAAAAATCGGTGCGCGTACCCAAGGGCAACCCGGCCCAGAAATCGTACACCTACCTGCTGCAGGGCCGTATCTATTACGAAAACCTGCAACGCTACCGGCTGGCCGCGGCCTACTACGACAGCACGGTGCAGGTGATGCCCAAAACTAACCCGGCTTACGAGGCCGTAGCCGAGCGGTCTGGGATTTTGCAGGATTTTGCCCGGCAGCTAGCCGTAGTGGAAACCCAGGACAGCCTCCAGGCCTTGGCCCGCCTCACCCCCGACGAGCTGACGGCCCGCCTGACCAGCTACGCCGAAGCCGAACTGGCCGAGCGCCAGCGCCAGGCCGACCTGCTGGCGGCCCGCCAGGCCAAGGAGCAGGAGCGCCAGCAGGCGTTGCAGCAAACCGCCGTGGGCCTGGCTCCCGGCCGCGACCTGCAGCCAGACATCAACTCGGAGGACTTCCTGGCGGTGAACACCGGGGGCAAGTGGTACTTCGACAACCCCACCGCCCTGAGTACGGCCCGCAACGACTTTATCAGGCGCTGGGGCGACCGGCCGCTGCAGGACAACTGGCGCACGGTCACGCAAGCCAGCAACTCGCCCGTAACGCCGCAGGGCGGCAGCGTGCCCGTTGGCATTGCCGGCAACACCAGCACCGTTGTCAACGGCTCGGCGCTGGGCACCGGGGACAATGCCGCGCCCGCCGACCCGCAGGCCCAGCTGCGCGAGTTGGTAGGCCAGTACCGGCAGAATGTGCCGCTCACGCCCGCGCTGCTGGCTACCTCCAACGACCAGACGCAGGAAGCGCTGTACCAGCTGGGCGGCATCTATAACCAGCAGCTGCGCGAGCCCGAGAAGGCCGTGGAAACCTACGAAACCCAGCTGCAACGCTACCCGCAGGGCCCACACACGCCCGAAACGCTGTACATTCTGTACCTGATTAAAAAGGAGCGCGACGCGGCCACCGCCGAGCAGTACGCCGCCCGGCTACGCCAGGCCTATCCTAACTCGTCGTACGCCCGCCTGGTGGCCGACCCCGACTACCTGCGGCGCACTTCGGTGGCCAATGCCAAGGTGGCAGTGTTGGTCGATTCGGCCTTTGCGGCCTACAAGCGGCAGGATTTCAAGAAAGCGGGTGCCACCCTAACCCAGGCAAAAGCCCAGTACCCCGAAAACGACCTCAACGACCAAGTGGCCTACCTAGGGGCGCTACTGAGCGTGCGAACCCAGCCGCCGCCTACGGCCAAAGCCGCCGTGGAGAAGTTCTACAAAGATTACCCCGAAAGCCCGCTGGCTGCCAAAGCCTCGACGCTACTCGAAACCTACCAGAAATACGAACAGGGCCAGATTGCCGGGGCCATGGCCAGCACCACCGAGCCGGGCAAATCGGAGTTTCGGCCCGGCGAGATTGAGCCGCGCTCGGTGCGCCGCTTCCGGCCCGAGCCCGTTCCGCAGGTGCTACTGCCCGCGCCCGTCACGCCGGTCTCCCGGCCCGGCACCGCCCCGGCTGCCCCCGCCGGCACGCTCAATCCAACCCTACCCAAGCCGGACGGAACTGCACCAGCAACCCCCACGTCCACGCCCATTGAGCCGACGGTTGTTCCGGCCGCCCCCGTACCGCTGACGCCAGCAGAGGAGGCCCTGGCCGCACGGCGCGCCGCCGCGCAGGCCCGTGCCCGGGGCCAGAAGGTGCCCGCCGCGCCGAAAAAGAAAGCGGCTGGGTTAACGACGCCCACCGAACCCACTCCGGAAATGCCCGCTACGCCCACCGTGCCGGCTACCCCTGCGCCCACTGGCACCCCGGCAACCAACCCTGCTCCTACAGCTCCGGCGCCTGCTGCTCCGGCTCCTGCCCCCGCTGCTACGCCGCCGGCCGTCCCGGCATCCCCTTACAAGGCTGATTTGGCGGTCGGACACTCGGTGCTTGTTGTGGTGGCCAAAGACGCGCCGCTGCTGGCTGATTTACCGGGTCAGCTAACTGCCTACAACGGCCGCTTCTACAAGTCGAGCAGCCTGTTGGTACGCCGCCAGACCCTGAACACGACCGAGGAAGCCATCATCATTGAGGGATTAGGCAATGCCAAGCTGGCCCAGAGCTACGCCCTGAAACTGCGCGGCCCCCAATCGCCGCTGAGCAAGCTGCGCGGGGCGGGTTACCAAACGCTGGTCGTTGGTATTGATAACCTGCCAGTATTGCTGCAGGCAGGAAACGCCACCGAATATCAGCGTTTCTACGACCAAAACTACCGTTAACTTTGAATTAAAAACGAAAAGCGAAAAATCAAAAATACTGTCCTGGCTTGTCTCAACCGCATATTTTTGCTGTTAGCCGATTTTTTTGAGTATAATTTTTCACTTTTAATTTTTGATTTTTAACTCCCCGAAATGGCTTCTTCTGCCACTAAAAAAGCTGCTGCATCTCGCCCTAAACCCAACCGCCCCGGGCGCTATACCGGGTGGGCCCGCTCCTTTTGGATGCTATTCGGCCTCGGGTTGATAGGGGTGGTGTTCTACGTGTGGGCCGTCAGCGCGAATTTTTTGAACCTGTTCGGGCGCATGCCCAACCTTAAGTCGCTGGAGAATCCGCGCAGCGAGCTGGCCTCGGAAATTTACTCATCTGACAACGTGCTGATGGGCAAGTATTTCCGCGAAAACCGCACGCCCGCCGAGTACGAAGACCTGCCCCAGCACTTGGTAGATGCCCTGATTGCCACCGAGGACGCCCGTTTTGAGGAGCACTCCGGCATTGACGCCAAGGCTACGGGCCGGGTGGCGGCCGGTTTGCTGACCGGCGGCGGCGGCGGCGGCGGCTCCACGCTCACCCAGCAGCTGGCGAAAGTGCTGTTCCGCACCCGCGGCGACCTTAACGACGGAGTACTCAGCGACGTGCCGGGCCTGCGCATGCTCATTACCAAAACCAAGGAGTGGATATTGGCCGTGCGGCTGGAGCGCAGCTACACCAAGCGCGAAATTCTGCGCATGTACCTCAACACCAACGACTACGGCTCCAACGCGTTCGGTATCAACACGGCGTCTAAAACGTTTTTCGGCAAGAAGCCGATGCAGCTGACCCGGGCCGAAGCGGCCACGCTGGTAGGCGTACTAAACGCGCCCTCGCGCTTCAGCCCCAAGTTCAATCCGGCCCGCTCGCGGTTGCGCCGCAACTGGGTACTGCGCCAGATGAACAAGTATGGCTATGTTGATGCTCAGCAGCTGCACACCGACACGCTGCAGCCCATGAAGCTCGACTACCAGGTAGAAAACCAGAACGAGGGTATTGCGCCCTATTTCCGGGTGGAAGTGAGCAAGGAACTGCGCCAATGGGCCAAGGAAACCGACCACGACCTGTACTCCGACGGCCTGAAAATATACACGACCATCGACTCGCGGATGCAGAAGTATGCCGAGTCGGCCGTGGCCGAGCACATGAAGCTGCAGCAGAAGTGGTTTGACCAGCAGTGGAAAGGCCAGCTGCCCTGGCGCGACGAAAGCGGCCGGGTGATTCCGGGCTTCCTGGCTACCTCCATCAAGCGCACCGGCCGCTACCGCTCCCTGCAGGGCCGCTTCCCCGATCAGCCCGACTCGGTGAAGTTCTACCTCAATAAGAAGTACCCGATGAAGGTCTTCAACTGGAACAGCCCCAATAACGAGAAGGAAGTGGTGATGTCGCCGATGGACTCGCTGGCCTATTACAAGCGGCTGATGCGGGCGGGCTTCATTGCCATCAACCCGCTCAATGGCCGGGTGAAGGCCTGGGTGGGCGGCATCAACTACAAATACATCAAGTACGACCACGTGCGCCAGGGCAAGCGCCAGCCGGGCTCTACGTTCAAGCCGTTCGTGTACGTAGCCGCCATCGACCAGGGCTACTCGCCCTGCTACCAGCGCCCCGACGTAGCCACCACGTTCCCGGCCGTTGCGGGGCGGGCGGCCTACACGCCCCGCAACTTCGAGGGCTCGTATTCGGGCCGCACCTTCACGCTGCGGCAGGCCCTGGCCCGCTCCATGAACTCGATTACGGCCTGGGTCGTGCAGAAGCTGGGCCCCGAAACGGTGGTCAGCTACGCCAAGCGCCTGGGTATTACCTCCCCTATCGAGGCGGTACCGGCCGTGGGCTTCGGCTCGTCCGATGTCAGCATTTACGAGATGGTGGGCGCCTACAGCACGTTCGTCAATAAGGGCATCTGGACCTCGCCGGTCATGGTGACACGCATTGAGGACAAGAATGGTAACGTACTGCGCGAATTCATTCCGCAGACCCGCGAGGCGTTGAGCGAGGAAACGGCCTACCTGATGACCTACATGCTGCGTGGGGCCACCGAGGAGCGCGGCGGCACCAGCATCATTCTCAAAACCGGCTTCAAGTTTAAGGGCGAGATGGGCGGTAAAACCGGTACCACCAACAACTACTCCGACGGCTGGTTTATGGGCCTCACGCCTGACCTGGTGTGCGGTATGTGGGTGGGTGGCGAAGACCGCAGCATCCACTTCCGCAACGGCTACTACGGCCAGGGCTCGCGCATGGCCCTGCCCATGTACGGTCTGTTCATGAAGAAAGTATACGCCGACAAGAGCCTCGACATCAATACTGGCGCCTTCCCCAAACCAGCCTCGCTCACCATCGAAACCGACTGCTCACGCTACTACGGCGGCCCGGGCGGCCAACGCGACACCATCCCAAGCGACGAAAAACTCAATCAGGTAAAACTGGAAGACTTGCGGGGCGAGGACATCTAACAACACATATTTCCGCTGGTTTCTCGCTGATTGAATTGACTTTTACAGAATGTGGCCGGGACATCCTAGCCACATTTTTTGTTGAGCCTTTGCTTTAGCTCCGTAAAGAAATCGGCCACTCCTCTGTCATCCGTATCTTCTAACAAACAGTAAGCGTAGCATTGAAAGCATACCGGACTGTCATCCGGGACCAGCATAATCAGCTGAAAAACCAGCGAAAATATACTAGCATATGGCCGCTTCTCCTGAGCTGCAAGACCAAATCCGCCAGCTCCCGCACCGTCCGGGGGTGTACAAGTACTTCGGCGACGAAGAAACAATTATCTACGTGGGCAAGGCTATTGACCTGCGCAAGCGGGTTAGCAGCTACTTTACCAAGCAGGACCACAACAAGAAAACCCAACAGCTGGTCAGGAACATCCGGCGCATCGAGTTCACGATTGTGGACTCGGAGTCGGATGCGTTTCTGCTCGAAAACAACCTCATCAAGCAGCACCAGCCCAGGTACAACATCCTGCTGAAAGATGGCAAGACGTACCCCTACCTGCTGCTGACCAACGAGCGTTTCCCGCGCATCATCCCCACCCGCACCAAGCGCCCCGGCGACGGCCACTACTACGGCCCCTACGCCAACGTAACGGGCATGAACCTGCTGCTGGAGCTGATGCGGGCGCTGTACCCGCTGCGCACCTGCACCTACAACCTCTCGGAGGCCAACATCGAGGCCGGCAAGTTCAAGGTGTGCCTGGAGTACCACCTCGGCAACTGCAAGGGCCCCTGCGTGGGCAATCAGGACGAGGAAACCTACAACCAGTACATCCAGCAGATCCGGCAGATTCTCAACGGCGACCTGCGGCTGCCCAAGCAGTACTTCCGCGAGCGGATGGCTCAGGCGGCCCAGGAGCAGCAGTACGAGCTGGCCCACCAGTTCAAGGTGAAGCTCGACAAGCTCGACGAGTTCCAGACCAAGAGCACCATCGTCAATGCCAACCTGACCAACATCGACGTATTCGCCATTGCCTCCAACGAGAAGTCGGCTTTTATCAGCTACCTCAAGGTGATGAACGGCAGCATTGTACTTACGCAGTCGGTGGAGGTGCAAAAGAAGCTCGACGAGCCCGACGATGAGGTACTGGCCGTGCTGGTGATGCAGATGCGCGAGGAGTTCGAGAGCGAATCCAAGGAAATCCTGACCAACGTGGCCTTACCGCCCCTGCCGCTGCCCGGCGTAACGGTGGCCCAGCCCCAGATTGGCGACAAGCGCAAGCTGCTGGAGCTGAGCCTTAAAAACGTGCTTTACCTGCGCAAGGAAAAGGAGAGCATGAACGACCGGAGCAAGGACCTCAATGAAGTGCGCATCATGGAAACCATCAAGAAGGATTTGCGCCTGACCGAGCTGCCCAAGCACATCGAATGCTTCGACAACTCCAACTTCCAGGGCGACAATCCGGTGGCCGCCATGGTGTGTTTCCGCAACGCGCGGCCCAGCAAAAAGGACTACCGGCACTACCACATCAAAACCGTCATCGGCCCCAACGACTTCGACTCGATGTACGAAGTGGTAACCCGCCGCTACCGCCGCCTCACCGATGAAGGTGCCTCTCTGCCCCAGCTCGTGATTGTCGACGGCGGTAAGGGCCAGCTCAGCATGGCCGTCAAGGCCATCAAGGACCTCGGCCTATGGGGCCAGATGGCCGTTATTGGCATCGCCAAGCGCCTTGAAGAAATCTACGTGCCCAACGACCCGCTCCCGCTCTACATCGACAAGAAGAGCGAAAGCCTGCGCCTGTTCCAGCGCATGCGCGACGAGGCCCACCGCTTCGGCATCACCTTCCACCGCGACCGGCGCGACGCGGGCACGCTCAAAACCGAGCTTACCGATGTGAAAGGCCTCGGTCCCGTCACGGCCGACAAGCTCCTGCTCAAGTTCAAGTCGGTCAAAAAAATCCGGGAGCTATCCGAAACCGAGCTGGTTGCTGAAGTCGGCAAAGCCAAAGCCCGCATTTTGGTCAACTATTTCTCCCAAACCGATACGACGGTGTAAAGCGTACCGCCCTATCCAAAAAGCAGCAGGCCCCGACCAATCTTGGTCGGGGCCTGCTGCTTAGTTACCGATCTGCTTTGAAAGGATACCTGCGTCATCCCATCATCTGCAATATCTGTGATTTAGAAAGACCACAGGTTGTACTCGTACTCGATCAGGTCGGCGGCGGCTTGCTGCGAGGCAAGGATGCCCTGCTGCTGGCTACCGTAGACTTCGTCGAGGCGCGAATCGTTCGGGTTCGACACTTTTACGATGTAGGAGTTGAACAACCACAGCTCAAAAGCATCGGCCAGGTTCTTGTGCTGAGCGTCGTTCTGGGGGTTAAACCAGATAGCCTTATCGGGATTGGCCCGGAACACGCGCACCAGGTCGCTGTACTTGAAGCTGGCAATGGGCCGCTCGATACCCGAGGTGTTACCGCTCAGGGTGGAAGGCACGAGCAAAGTAATCGACTTGATGTCGTGGTACATGCGCGAGCGTTTCTTATCGAAAATCATATCCTCCTTCAGCTCCATCTGGTAGATCTCCTTCGGGCGATAAGCATAGCTGGAAGCGGCAGCCGGAGCAGCCGCTTTCGAACCCTTCTTAACCGGAGCACCCCAGTCGTCGGTAGCTTCGTTGGAGAAGCCGGCCGCCTTTTCCTCATCACTGAGGCCTGCTGCGGCTTCCTGGTACGACATGTTGCCCAGCATCTCGGCAGCAGAAAGCGTGGATGTGAGCGAGTCGTTACGGTAGGCCTGCAACTCGCCCCGCTTCACAGCATCCATTATGACGCCGCTGATTTCCTTACCCTCCGAGAACATGGGCTTGTTCTGCTTCTCGCGCAGGTCGATAGCCCGCCAGATCGTCTTGCGGAACATGATGTCCGAGTTCGGAATCGGGCGGTACGAGCCGTTGCTGCTCGCGGTGGTAGCTTGCTCCTGAGCCGAAGCTGCCACCGACAGCGTAAGGCCGGCCGCCAGGGCGGCGAAGGAAAGGAATTTGTTCATACCAGAGAAATCAGTTGGTAGTAAGTAGTTGGTAGCTGGAGTTTGGTAGTAAGCATTCAGCGCAATAAAAAGTGCCTGAATGCTTACTACCTACTACCCAAAACCATACCAACGCTTAGAGCAGGGGAATATTGAACGACTTGTTGGCCATCGGCACATCTTCGACGTTGCCCTGGAAGTTCTGACGCTGCACGCTTTTCACTTCGATGTACAAACGGTCGCCTTCACGGGCCGTATTTACTACGGAAGTCAGGTCGGCCGTTGGGCCGCTCA
This sequence comes from Hymenobacter psychrophilus, assembly GCF_900107135.1. GTDB lineage: Bacteria > Bacteroidota > Bacteroidia > Cytophagales > Hymenobacteraceae > Hymenobacter > Hymenobacter psychrophilus. The sequence continues at coordinate 184,419 of NZ_FNOV01000008.1, read as the reverse complement.
CGGAAATAGCAGCCATTACGGGGCGCTTACCGCGCACCAGCGTTACTTCGTAGCGCGACACCCGGAACTTGGCATCGTCGGGCAGGAAGGTGGCGAAGCTGGCATCGGGAATGGCTTTCATGTTCATGTTACGAACCGCCGAGATGGGCGTACCCTGCTTATCGTTGGCCGGCCGGCCGCCCACCCAGCACTGAATGTCGGGCTTGGGAATGCGGCGTACCTCGAATTTCTGCGAGCCGATGGGGTTGCCACCGCTGCTCACGTTCAGGGTTACTTCGCTGGCGTTAGGCACCAGCGTAACTTCGCCTTTGGCAGAGCCTTTGATGGTAGCTGCACCGCTGGCCGAGAAGCTCGGATCATATTGGGCACCCAAAGCGGGCACGTTTACGCTCAGCTTGTTGCCGCACCGGAAATACAGCGCCTGCACCGAAGCCGACTGAATCTGCATCACCGGCTTGGTAACGGTGTAAGGCATGGTCACCTTGAAGGTCGTGTCGCGGCCGTTCTGCTTGAAGCGTACGGTACCGGTCCAGCTGGACTTGGCGTTGCCATCCTTATCGAAGTTGCCCGGACGAGCCGTGAACTCTACCTTGGCGCGGCCATCGGGGCCTACCGACAGCGGCGAGCCGTTGAGGGTCATGCTGGGGTTGAGGCCCGAGGCCGAAGCCGTCAGGAACAACTCTGCTTTGTACTTGGTGCCGGCGGCTACCGTGTTCGACTCGGCGCTGGCAAAAGCCCCAATCTTATCGAACACGATAATCGTACCACCTACTTTCTGGGCCAGGGCGCTCAACGCGTCCGACTCGTACTTCAGCACTTCGGCTTCTTTCTGCGACAGTACGGCCAAGGCGGCTACTACGGGCGTGTTCTCGAAGTTAAGCTGAGCGAAGTTTTTGTTCTTTTGTTCCTTGTCTACCACCATCGGGTCCTGGCTGGCGTCGAGGGCCAGCGGCGTAACGCCGGGGATGATATTCTTGATGTAATCGGAGTAGCTGTTCAGCTCGCCTTTCATCTTGTAGCCCACGCCGTCCTTGTTGGCGCCCAGCATCAGCTCGGCCACCTTGTCTTCGGCGCTCATGTTCTTGAACTCGTTCTTGCCCTTGTTCTCGGTTTTGGTGAGCAGCTGCTCCCGTACCCCGGCCAAGTAGGCAATGGTTTGCTTGGTCCGCTCGCGCACCTCCTGGCTTTGCTTGAGCACGGCCAAGTCTTTGGGCTGGTTGCGGGCCTTTTCAACCTGCGCCTGAATTCCCTTTACGGTCCCGTCGTTTGCCTTCGACACCTTTCCGTTGATGGAGGAGAGGCTGTCGTCGAGAAACTTGAATTTGAGTAGAATTGCTGAGTTTACCTGCAAGGCCAGAAGCGCGGTGAGTACCAGGTACATCATCCCGATCATCTTCTGCCGTGGAGTTTCCTTTGCTCCCGCCATCGTGTATGCCTGTTGCTATCCTATATGAGTGTTAATTGCCGTACTGGGTCCGGCTTAGCTGCCGGCCCGCATGGCGTTCAGCATGTTGCCGTACACCCGGTTGAGCGAGCCCAAGTTAGACGTCAGGTTGGTTACTTCGGTCTTGAACTGATCGGTTTCCTTGCCAGCTTCGGTCAGGTTCTGCATGGCCTGGGCCAGCGTACCGTAGAACTGGTTCATAGACTTGAGGTGCGAGTTAGCATCATTCAGCTCCATCTCATACACTGCGTTCAGAGCGCCCAGGTTTTTGGTTACATTCTGTACCTGCAACTGGTAAGCACCAGCGTCGGCCGTAGCATCGGCCATGGTGCTCATAGCATCGGCCGTTTTCGAGTATGAATCGTTGATGCGCTCCAGCGACTGGGCAGCCGAGCGAACCTTGGTCGTGTACTCGTCGGTGGCGTTGGTTGCGTCGCCGAGGCCGGCAAGCTGCTGGGTGGTCGTGCTCAGGCGGTTCAGGCCCTGGCCCAGCGAGTTAATAGCTTCGGGCGTTACGTTAGCATCCTTCAGCATGTCGTCGAGCTTGCGGGTCAGGCCCGTGCCGCCATTGTCCTGCTGCAGGAAGCTGGCGTTACCAGTCGAAGGGTCGTAGCCTTCGCTCAGCTCGGGGTATACCATCGACCAGTCAACCTCCTTGGACGTAGGCTGGAACGCGCTTAAGAAGAAGATAACGGCTTCAGTACCCAAGCCTACGATCAGCATTTCGCTTGCGTACTCCCAGTGTTGGATTTTGAATAGAGCGCCGATGATTACGATAGCCGCGCCGATGCCGTATATCTTGGGCATCAATACATCGTACAGAAAATTACCGCCTTTAGCTGCCATTTGATTGTGTTGTTGAAGAAGAAGTGGTGAGGTATAAAGAGGAGTCGGAGAAATGCTAGGTTAGCCTACCGGTCGCCGCCCGAGCCAATTTGAATCATGGCGGTGCGGAAACCGATGTAGGAACGGGCTGAATCCTGGTATTCGAAATTGCGGGTACCCGTTTCGAGGAAGTAAGCAATATCTTTCCACGAGCCACCGCGCACCACTTTGCGGGGCTCGTTGTCGTCGGGGTTGGTTGGGTTCATGTCCCACACCACTGGCACGGAGGCTTCCATGTAGGCATCGTCGCACCACTCGCTCACGTTACCGGCCATATCGTACAGGCCGAAGTCGTTCGGGAAAAACGAGGCCACCGGCCCAGTATAGGCGAAACCGTCGGAAGCATAATCGCCGCGACCGGGCTTGAAGTTCGCCAGCATGCAACCATTGGAGTTACGCATGTAAGGGCCGCCCCAGGGGTAAGTAGCTAAATCGCGGCCACCGCGGGCGGCGTACTCCCACTCGGCCTCCGAGGGCAGGCGGAAGTTAGGATAAGGAGCCAAGCCGGCTTCTTCGTTGGCCTGGGCCTTCAGTTTGGTACGCCAGTTACAGAAGTATTTGGCCGCAAACCAGTCAACACCTACTACCGGATAATCGTCGAAGGCAGGATGGGTATAGTAATACTCCATCAGCGGATCACCCATGTGGTAGGTAAAATCGCGCACCCAAACCGTGGTATCGGGGTATAGCTCGGTCATCACGTACTCTTCGCCCAGCACATCAATCGAGTCCTGCCGGATGGCATTCATGAACTGGCGGTACTGGTTGTTGGTGATTTCGGTTTCATCCATGTAGAAGCCGGCAATCGTCACCTGCTTGTTCATGTTGACCATGGAGGCCGAAATATCCTGGTCGGTTTGACCCATGTGGAAGGTACCGCCAGGGCAAGGCACCATGCCATAAGGCACTTCCTGAGGGTTAAATTCCGGCCGATCTTCCGCGCCAACCAAGTCGCCAGTAGGGCCTTTGCTGAAGCTACACCCGCCCAATAGTAGAGCCGAGAAAGCGACAAGGGGCAGGAGGGAAAACTTATTCATTGTGAAGTATAAAAAGACGACCGAGGGTGATATCCAAAGATTACAATTTTTCGGGCTGGCAAATCTAATGAATCATCCGTTGGTACGCAAGCAATCCGCCCAACACCGCACATTTGTCTACCAACTAAAGTATCAGCCGGTTAAACGGATATTTAGTCCATTTGCCTGGCTGATTGCGCCAACATTTCGTTTTCCACGTCTACAGCACATATTCCTCTCCTTCAAAACAGTCCGTCAGAAGCTATACCGGGGTGTCCGGATAGCTGGACGGATATTGGGGGTAGATTTTGGCAACTGATAACTCAGCATAATCTCAAATGAGCTGGTTGCTTTCGCAACTTGGCCAAATGCAATTATGTCATAGGCCAATCCCAACCGCAGGGCATTGTCTTGGGCGAAAGAAATTCCACCCAGCGCCGTGAAGGAGTCGCCCGAGCGGTAGCCCAGCCCACCCCAGAACCGATCGTTGAACGTGGCCCGGGCGCCTACCTCATACGAGGCATTGCGCAGGGTCAGTTTGTCGTTATCGCCAAATTGCCCCGGTAACACCAGTTTCAGCAGGGCAGTTGGGGTAAGTACAACGTCCGGAGTCAGGTCGATATTGTAGCCGCCCGTCAGGTAAGCATGATTCTCAGTCAAATACTGGGCCGTTTTCTTACTGACCAGCCCTTCCGATTTAAAGCGGTAGGTGGAGCGCAACAGATTGTTCGCGCTCAGGCCGACATAATACGTGGGGGCTTCATACCATACCCCTGCCCCCATATCAAATTTCGCATCCGATCCTTCGCGGGGCACGGCAATGTCTTCCTCCTCGACGGCCCGAAATTTTCCTTGGTAGATATTATTAAAGATACCCTGCACACCCAGACCCAGCTTGCCTTCGCCAAGTTTGAGGTGGCGTGAGTAAGAAAGCTGCACGTTGGTCGTATACAACTCGGCAATCCGGTCGCGGTACAGGCTCAGGCCCAGACCGCCAGCGAGCACCGGCATGGGCAGCGAGGCTGTGAGTGAACCCGTAGTAGGCGAGCCCCCCGAGTCGAAGGTTGCGTTGAAGCCGTAGTACTGGATGCGGCCGATGCCGGTAACTTCCCCGTAGCCTTTCACACCTGCATAGGCCGGGTTCAGACTCATCCCATTGAGCCCGTACTGGCTGAACTGCGGCTGCTGCTGGGCGGTAGCTTTGCCCAGCAGCAGCAGCGCCCCGGCGCTTAGTATATATCTTTTCATATAAATCAGCCGTGAGTTAGCCCCGGAATAGCGGTGGGCCTACGTTTTCAAATGTAACGAAAAACCGCTCCAATCTATTCACTGAACTCACGAAAGAAACAGGCCATGCAGGTGCTTGTCAGCCCTGTCACTGCGGGCCCCTGTCTGCCGATTTACCGTTGGTTAGCTGCTTTAGATGCTCCGTTGCTCTGATGCAGCCGGATATAAGCCTCAATAGCGCCCGTCATGGAAGGGGCATTGGGCTGGGGCGCCTCAATGTCGAGCAACAACCCCGCGTCGAGCACAGCTTTGGCCGTAGTAGGGCCAAAAGCAGCAATGCGCGTGTTATTCTGCACGAAGTCGGGAAAGTTGACGAACAGCGAGCTGATACCCGAGGGGCTGAAAAAGGCAATGCAGTCGTACTTCACATCGGTCAGGTCCGAAAGGTCGGCGGCGACGGTGCGGTAAATAACCGCTTCGGTGAACTTGAACTTGTTCTCGCGCATAAACTCGGGAAGGTCCTCCTTGCGGATGTCGGAGCAAGGATACAGGAACGTCTCGCCTTTGTGCTTGCGGATGATGTCAAACATATCGGCGGCCGTGCGCTGCCCCACAAACAGCTTGCGCTTGCGCAACACAATGTATTTCTGCAGGTAGTTGGCCGTCTGCTCCGAAATACAGAAGTATTTCATCTCGGCGGGCATTTCAATTTTAGCTTCCTGGCAGATGCGGAAGAAGTGGTCGACGGCGTTGCGGCTAGTGAAGATGATGGCCGTGTGCTCAGCGATATTGACCTTCTCCTTGCGGAAATCCTTATAGGAGACCGGCTGAACTTCAATAAACTCGCGAAAATCTACCTTAATGCCGTACTTTTCGGCAATCGAAAAATAGGGGGAAACGTCGCTGGTCGGCGTGGGTTGGCTGACCAGAATAGTGGCGATAGGAGCGGCATGACGGCCCTTTCCCGGCTGGTCTTTGTTGTCGGCCATTGGGTAGAAAATGAAGGTAAAATCTGGAGCGATAGGGGAACGTTAGAAGTCGGAAGACGGCTGTCTGAGTACCTGATTAGTAGGTAAAAACGATTAATTTGAGCAAAACGACTAAAGGAATCACTTCAGTGGCGCAAAGGTACGAAAACAAATGTAGATTCAGGAGTGACCTTTTGCGGTGCAACGTACGAGCCACGCGCCATACGGTACCAATCAACAGCAAGGAAACCACTCCGTTGGATACCCACAGCACCGTTTCGGGCAGCTGCCGATTAAGGCCAAGGTAGAGCAGCATTACACCCGGCAAAAACAGGCCCATAAACAGCACCGTCCGGATAAATTCGCGGTACTGAATGGCAACCAACTCGGCCACGTCGAAGATGTAGCCCATCAACTCCAAAAACAGGTATTTGCCCAGTACGAAGACCGCTACCAGAAGCGTATAAAGTAGCACCTTCACAACAATAGTCGACTCGGCCACATCGAAGAGCCGGCGCAGAATAACGATGTTTTCGATGTTGGTATGGATGGCTACCAGCAGTAGCGCAAACGACAGCGCAAATAGCAGTACCAGCACCAGATTAAGCCAGGTGAGAGCAGGTTTCACCAGAAAGTCCTGCTCGGCTGCCCCTTGGCCCCACATGCCCTCTAGTTGGTAGATGCGAGCGAAACCCGGCTGATACGTGGCCCGCAGCCCTCCGTAGCCAAGGCCAATTAGCAGCAAAAAGCCCAAAAACACGTTTTGTCCCTGATGCCCCCGAGGACGCGGCTGCGCCCCAGTCGTCGGTGTTTTCGGAGTTCCGGCAGAGCGCTCGGCCGGTGCCAGTGCATTCTGGAAGGAGGCTAGGTTAGGAATGGCATCCGGGTGCCACACGCATAGCAGGTGCAGCCCGCCCGGCTGACTGCCGGCCGGTAGTAGTGCGGCCAAATCGAGCGTGTAGGAAGCTGGCGCGGGGGCAGTGAAAACTAGTTGATTGTCGAGGAACAGGCTCAGGTTTTCGCGGGCCGTGAAGGTGATGGGTAGCGGCCGGTCGGGCCGGACGCTCAGCCACTGGTAGTAGGCCTGCACCGGAGCGTGGTAATTGGGCAGGTACAGGATCAGCCGGTTGCGGCCAGCATCTTTAATCAGCCAGTCGGTAGTGAGGCCAGTGCGCGGCGGCGGTGGTAGCCGACGGTATTCGGTGGCCCCGGCTGCCAGCGGTAGCAGCCCCAGCAGTAGCAGACACAGAGTCCGGATGAAGAGCGGGCAGCGCACGAAGTTGATAGTTGATTTTAAGAGGCCAACGCCGGTAGCATGCCGCCCGTGTATTGCACGGGGGCTACACGCTGCTGGCATTACTCACCTTTAGTTAGGAGGCAATGCGCTGGCGCTCGGCCCGGCTGTGGTATACGCCCAGCATTAGGCTCAGTAACAGCGAGAAGACGATTAGTAGCCCAATCAGTATCATACTGCCCAGGTAGGCAAAGTTGATGACGAGCAGAATTACGATGACGTTGAGCAGGCCCAGCAGCATCACGGTGCTTATTTGCTGGAAGCCCATGGCCAGAATGCGGTGATGGACGTGGTTTTTGTCGGGCGAGAAAGGCGAGCGGCCCGCCATCATGCGAACAATAAATACGCGCAGGGTATCAAACAGAGGCACAAACAAAATACCCAAGGCCACGGCCGGGGCTGCGTTGCCAAAAGGCTGGCCCACTTTCAACCCCATCTCAATAAACTGAATAGTGAGAATGGATACAATAAAGCCGCAGACCAGCGACCCGGTGTCGCCCATGAAAATACTGGCCCGGTGGAAGTTGTAGCGCAGAAAACCCAGGATACCGCCCACCACGCACACCGATACGAAGGCGTAGTTCTGAAAATCAGGGCCGCCGTATTGATAGAAATAGTAACCAAAAGTGCTCACGATAATGAGCACAATGGAGCCGGCTAGGCCATCGAGACCGTCGATGAGGTTGATGGCGTTGGTGATGCCCACGATGGCAAAGAAGGTGAAGGCGTAGCTGATACCGATTGGCAGCTCGCCGATGCCCAAAATACCCTGAAAGCTGGTGATGCGGACGTCGGCCATAATCATGACGATGCCGGTAGCCAGCAGCTGGCCCACAAACTTTTTGGCCACCGAAATACTCACCAAATCGTCTTTCAGGCCCACAAAAAACAGCACGATGCAGCCGGCCAGCAGCTGTTGCACTCCATTGTCGAGCGGCGCGAAGATGGTGAGGGCCGACATAAAGCCCGCAAAAACGGCCACACCGCCCAGGCGCGGCGTCAGCGACTCGTGCACGGTACGCACGTTGGGCGTATCGAGCATGTTTTTGAGGTGGGCGATGTAGATAATGGACGGCACGGCGAACATAGCTACCAGAAAGGCCCACAGCGAGGACAGGCTCAGCTGAATTCCGAGTGCGTTCATAAGAGTGGGTGGCGCTTGTGGTAAAGAGCTGCTTGGTGCGGAGCGGAGAAAGCAGGCAAAGACAACTGATTTAAGTGGCTAAAATGCCCTGAGGAATGAGCAGGCTGATCGGTTGCAGCTGCCCGAAGCTGATGGAATCGGGCGCGAAAACGAACTTCCTATCAAACACCTGACCAGCTATATAATAGCTGACCCAATATTGGTTGTGCAAGTGAAAAAGCGCCGAGTCGAGGGCTTCGATGGGAGCGGCTGCATGCGGCGGCACCTCGGGCAGCGCGTGGCGCAGCGTGGAAGTGCGGACGGGTTCGCCCTGCGCATCGGTGCCGTAGCCGCTCGAGCTGACGATGACGTTCTGCAGGGGCTCGTCGTTGTCGTTGAGCAGGAACACTTGCCAGCCGGGGGCCTCGGCCGTAGCCGTAGCCGCCCGCTCATCGGGCGTTACGGCCACCCCAACGCCCGTTACGGGTTGAAAGAGGATATCTTTTTTCATGGACTGACGGAAATCAGGTCGGCGGCGAACAAGGTGGCTAAGTGCGGCAGCAGGTGCTCCTGCACTTCGGTTAAAGGCACGGCGTGGCCCAGCTCGTGCTCCAGCGAGGTCACGGCTTTGTCAGTGATGCCGCAGGGCACAATGTGGCCGAAGTAGCTCAAATCGGTATTCACGTTGAGGGCGAAGCCGTGCATGGTTACCCAGCGGCTGCACTTCACACCCAGCGCGCAGATTTTGCGCGGGTTGGGCGCGCCCTCTTCAAAATCGAGCCAAACTCCGGTAAGCCCAACAATGCGGCCAGCGCGCAGATTGTAATCGGCCAGCGTCAGGATAACGGCTTCCTCGAGCAGCCGCAGGTAGCGGTGGATGTCGGTGAAGAAGTTGTCGAGGTCGAAAATGGGGTAACCCACCAGCTGGCCGGGGCCGTGGAACGTGATATCGCCGCCGCGGTTGATGCGGTGGAAAGTAGCCCCGTGCTGCGCCAGGCCGGCCTCATCAAGCAGCAGGTGCTCGGGCTTGCCGCTTTTGCCCAATGTATACACGGGCGGATGCTCGCACAGCAGCAGGTGATTGAGCGTAGCAGCCAGCGGCTGGCCGGCTTCAGCAGCGAGCCGGTTCTGGGTTTTTAGCGCCAAGGTTTCGGCCAGCAGCTGCTCCTGCAACTCCCAGGCGGGCTGGTAATCGACCCGCCCCAGCCGCTGCACCAGCACCCGGTGGTTTTGGCCCGCAATGGCCGGAGCGGCCCCGGCAGCCGGTTGGGCTTCGGCGGCAGGACTTGCGCAGGCGGAGTAAGTAGTCGTCATGGGAAGGCAAGCGGAACAAACTAGCGGGCGAAAAGCACAACGGCCGGTGCCCGGTTGGCAGTCAGTAATTTACTTATTCCTGACTGGTGAGGCGCGGCTTGTACTTTCTCCAATCAAAAAGACAACTGCTTTTCGACTCAGTCCGGGTAATTCATTGTTTCAAATGGCAAGCAAAGGTACTAGATTTCGCCCCAACCCGGCACCCGGACCGTTGCTTTCCCTTTCCTACCGAGCTTCCCGATACCCATAACTGCCACCGCCATGCTCATTCCCGCCCATCAGCTCGGCCATGATGGCGAACAGGCTGCCTTGCACCACCTGCTGGCCCAGGGCTACGAGCTACTACACCGCAACTACCGTTTCCGCCGGGCCGAAGTGGACCTGGTGATGCGCTACCCGCCCGCGTTGTTGGTATTAGTGGAGGTAAAAGCGCGTTCGTCGGAGCGCTACGGCTACCCCGAGGAGTTCGTAACGGAGCGCAAGCGGCAACTGCTGCGCCTAGCCGCCGAGCATCTGCAGGAAACCCTGGCCTGGCCCACCGACATCCGCTTCGACATAGTGGCCCTTACCCCGGCTACAGCCGGCCTGCGGATCGAGCATTTCGAGGATGCTTTTTATTAAGTGGTGGAGCAGTGGAATGGGTGGCTGATGCTTTGTTTTGGAACCTAACGGTGCCACTTGAGCAACCAGCGCCCCGGAAAACCAACTCATTACCTCGCCTTGTCCCGGTTGTCGAGTTTGTCCTTCTCGTAGATGAGGACGCCGTTGCGGTTGTACTCCTTCAGCAGCACCGGCTCCTTCAGCTCCGGCTCATAGCCCGATTCGCCGTAGCTCATCACGTAATGGCGGCGGTCCTTCAGGTTGCGGAAACCCCAATAGTTGATCCACTCGCCCACGCGCTTGCCGTTCTCAAACTGGCCCTCCCACTCGCGCTTGCCCGTAGCCAGAAAACGCACGTAGTCGCCCTCCATCTGGCCATCGAGGTAGGGCACCACTTCCTTTAGCTGTTTGCGTTCGGCGTCATAATACGTTACGTTGGCGTCGCGCGGGAAGCCCCGCTCGTAGTGCGTTTTTGAAAGTAAAATGTTGTCGGGCGTGAGCTTTTCCCAGCGCAGGTGGCGGGTACCGTAGGCGAAGAAGCCGGTTTCAATTACCTTCCCACCGCGCAGCTTTTTGTAGGGGCCATGCATTACTTTATCGGTTGCCGGATCCAGTTCGCCGCTGGCCTTGAAGACCTTGCGCTTGCGTGGGTTGTAGTAGTACACGGCCAGGGCCGAGGGGTCGGGCTGCCGGAAGGTGCGCAGGTAATAGAATATCTCTACCTCCTGCCGCTTGCCCTTGGGGCCCGACTTGGTGTAGCCTTTCTTAATGGGTTCACCCAGAAAGATGTTCTTTTTCTTTTTAGGCTTGCGCTCTGCGGCCCGCTCCTTGGCCCGCGCGGCCCGCTCCTGCTCCTTGCTCAGGGCCACTCGCTTGCCGCCCAAGCTGGGGGCGGCCGTGGTGTCGGTAGCCGTCGTGAGGCTATCGGCCCCGGCAGTCAGCAGGCCGGGGGCACCGGGCTGGCTGTTGAAGGAAACGGTTTTGCGGGAGCAGGAAGCAGAGGCCCCGGCCAGTAGCAAAAGCCCCGGTAGCAGCAGGGCCGGTAAAGAAGTAAGTCGGAACAGGCGCATGTAGAAAATCGGGCAGGATTCGTTCGGAGCCAGAAACGTAAAGATAACCGGATTTGGTACCAGCCCGCCCCACGGAAATGAACCGATAGCCCGACAACACCCGCTACTCCCCCACCAGGTTCCCGGCCGCGCTATCCGGAATGCGCTTTATTTTCGCCTTCTATAGGCCCACAAATACAAAGCCCTGACGACTACTGTCATCAGGGCTTTGTGCTACTTAAAACTTTATATACCTTCTAAAGCTACTCAGCAGCCAGCAAATCGGCGCTACGCTTCACAAAGGCCGTTAGGGCCTCGCCTTTCAGCATGCCTTGGGCCAGTAGGGCCAGGTCGAAGGCCTGGCGGGCCAGCTTGCCGCCGGCTTCGCCCTCGGCGCTGAGCACGCGCTGGGTGATGGGGTGATTGGCATTCACACTCACGGTGTAGCTGTCGGGCAATGAGCCGAACATCTGCATGCCGCCCCCGCCGCCGGTGCGCTGCATATCCTTCATGCGGCGCATAAACTCGGGCAGCGTGATGATAACGGGCGCATCCTGGGGCGAGAGGGCCTCCACCTGCACGTGCATCTGGTCGTTGCTGATAGCCTGCTTGAACACATCGGCCAGGCGGGTTTTATCGTCCTCGCTCAGCACACTCTCGGGCGCATCGTCCTTCTCGATGAGCTTGCCCACCGTTTCGGCATCCACGCGCTTGAAGGTGGTTTTTTCGAGCTTCTGCTCCAACTGGCCGATGAAGTGCGAATCGAGCGGACCGTCGAGTTCGAGCACGTCGTAGCTGCGCTCCTGAGCCGCCTGCACGAAGCCGTGCTGGGCCTCGGCGTCGGTGGTGTACAGGATAACCGTCTGCTCGTTCTTGTCCTGCTGGTTGGCCTGCACAAACTCCTGGTACTCGGGCAGCGTGAACAGCTTGCCGGCCACGTTCTGCACCAAGGCAAAGTCCTTGGCTTTGTCGTAGAACTTTTCGTCCGAAAGCATGCCGTACTTCACAAACATGCCAATATCCGACCACTTCTGCTCGTAGCCTTCGCGGTCTTTGCGGAACAGCTCACCCAGCTTATCGGCTACCTTTTTGGTGATGTACTGGTTGATTTTGCGCACCGCACCATCGGCCTGCAGGAAGCTGCGGCTCACGTTGAGCGGAATATCGGGCGAGTCAATCACGCCATGCAGCAGCATCAGGAACTCAGGCACCACGTCCTTCACCTCATCGGTAATGAACACCTGGCGCGAGTAGAGCTGGATTTTGTTGCGCTGCAGCTGCAGCTCGTCCTTTACTTTCGGGAAATACAGAATGCCCGTCAGGTTGAACGGGTAGTCTACGTTTAGATGAATCCAGAACAGGGGCGGCTCCGAAAACGGGTACAGCTCCTGGTAGAACTTCACGTAGTCCTCGTCGGTGAGGTCGGCGGGCTGCTTGGTCCAGATGGGCTTGGTCTGGTTGATAACCTCGCCCTCGAACTCGATTTCAACGGGCAGGAACTTGCAGTACTTGGTCAGGATGCCTTTCAGGCGGGCTTCCTCCAGAAACTCATCGGAGTCGTCGGCAACGTGCAGCACCACATCGGTGCCGCGCTCGGCCTTGGCGTGCTCGCCTTCAGTTTCTTCAAGCGTAAACTCGGTGCTGCCGTCGCAGGTCCAGTGGGCCGTCGGGGTGTCTTCGTGGTGCGACTTCGACCAGATTTCCACCTCCTTGGCCACCATGAAGGCCGAGTAGAAACCGAGGCCAAACTGCCCGATAATCTGGTCTTTGGCCTGCGCGTCCGTCTCCTTATACTTCTCCACAAACTCGGTGGCCCCGGAGAAAGCAATCTGATTGATATACTTCTTGATTTCCTCGGCGCTCATGCCCAGGCCGTGATCGGAAACCGTGATTTTGCGGGCCTCCTTGTCCACCGTAACGCGTACTTTCAGCTCGCCCAGCTCGCCCTTAAACTCCCCCTGGCGGGCCAGGCTCTGGAGTTTCTGAGTGGCATCGACAGCATTGCTGACCAACTCACGCAGAAAAATTTCGTGGTCGGAGTAGAGGAATTTCTTGATGATGGGAAAGATATTCTCGGTGTGAATCGAGATGCTGCCTTTCTCTTGCATAACAGAATCAGAAAAGATGAATGAAAACAGAAACCGGCCGTTTTGCCAGCCTTTTGAAGCTGGTAATGACGTAGCACAGTGTTTCAAACCCTGTTCCAGTATGGCTCCGGCTGTCAGTTTGACAGCGGGCCCCGTCTTGCCGGACCGCCCCGGTAGCCTTCGCCAGTCTGCCGGAGCCAATCGAGGGCCGTAGCGGCATCGTCGAATACCTGCACTTCAAACGAAGGCATTAGCTGGCTGGCGGCGGCAAGCACGGCCTCATGCTGCCGATCTGTTTTAAGTACCAGCGCCAGTTGATGTAGCGGCAGCGCGGCCAGCTGTAGCAGCAAATGGTATTCCGTGTGTCCCTGCCCCAACGAGGCCAGATCGGGCATATGCTGTAAATCCAAGAGGCAGGCGCGTACCCGCGGCCCGGCCAGGGCCGTCAGCAGGCTGCGCAGGGCTGAAGGCGCCCAGTGCGGAGCCGCCAGAAACTGCCACTGCGCGTGCAGCAGCGCCGCATTTCGCTCATATCTGACGACCAAGGCATTTTCCAACGTTTCAACTTCCATCACTTCCGCACAAGCAAACTTCCCTCCGACCATTCATATATGAAATTCGGAATGCAATATTACGGCTGACGTCGAATACTACAAATACAAATTTTGAGGAGGTCCCCTATTTCAGCGGAATACAACTATTCTATGTATTTATTTTTCTGCCGCAATATTCCGGCAGCAGTTCGGCACTGTCCAAAATCCAGTTGAGAGGGGGGCTTCGGATATACATCTGCTAACAGACGGCGGGGGCGCGGCCGATATTTTGCCGTACATTTAGCCCTCATTCGTCCTGTCCTGATGCGCGCTCTTCGGTCCCGGCTGGCTTTGGTGCTGCTCCTGTGCTTTGCCCGGGTGCAGGTACCCGACGCGTGGATTTTGGCGCTACATGAGCATCAGCACACAGTTGATGCTCCGTTGGAGACCGGTCCGGCGGGCAGCCGCAAAGCGGTAGTAAGTGGCCGGCACCAGCACTGCGCGGTCGACCATTTTTTCAATGCGGCCTTTCAGCCCCCGGCTCCGCTCGTGGTGCCGGCTCCGCCCGTAGGTTACCAGCTGGCCCGCTCGCTGCCCGCCGCCTCGGTATGGCACTCGGCCACCCGCGCCACGGCCGATTTGCGCGGCCCGCCAACGGTTATTGCCTAGTTAAGAAATACGTACCCTGCTTTCTGCGTGAACCGGCTGTCCTTTTCCAGCGGTAGCACGGGGACAGCGGGGCGCATTCGGGCTTTTTTGGCGGCGCTACGGCCCTGCTAAGCCCCTGTTTCCCTTCTCTTTCCTGGAGCGCCCGGCCGTGCATGGCCGGCAGCAATTCTGCTGGTTCCTGGCCGACGGCTACTTGGCCGCGCCGGGGCCGCCGACGGCTCCCTTTTTCTACTTTTATGCTTCGCTTTCTTATCACGACGGGCTTTGCGCTCGGCTCGGGCTTGGCTGTGGCCCAGGTTTCCGCCCCGGCACCGACCGCAGCGCGAGCCCCAACCAGCGCCCCCGTAACCGGCCGCATTACCGACGCCGCCACCGGCGAGGCCCTGCCCGGGGCCACTATTTACTTCCCCGACCTCCGGCAGGCTACTGCTACCAACGAGAACGGACAGTTCAGTTTCACCGACTTACCCCGGGGTCGATTCCTGATGCAGGTGCGCTTCGTTGGCTACTCGACGCTGGCCCGAACGGTGGATACGGGCGCGGCCGCAGCACTCAATGTGGCGCTGGAGCCCACGGCCACCGAAATCGGGCAGGTGGTGGTAACGGGCGTATCGGCCAGTACCGAGTTGCGCCGCTCGCCCGTGCCCACCACCGTAGTCGGCCAGGCGCAGCTGCAGCAGGGGGCAGCTACCAACGCCGTTGATGCCCTGGCGCACGTGCCCGGCCTGAGCCAGATTACGACCGGCGCGGCCATCAGCAAACCCGTTATCCGGGGCCTGGGGGCCAACCGCGTCATCACCCTGAACAATGGCGCCAAGCAGGAAGGCCAGCAGTGGGGCGACGAGCACGGCATCGAAATCGACGAGTTCAGCATTGATAGGGCCGAGATTATCAAGGGGCCGGGCTCGTTGCTGTACGGCTCGGATGGACTGGCGGGCGTCATCAACTTTCTGCCCCCCGAGCCGGTAGCCGAAGGCCGGGTGCTGGGCGCGGCGGCCGCTACTTATCAAACCAACAACCAGCAGCAGGGCTACTCACTCTGGAATGCGGGCAACCTGGGCGGCCTCAACTGGCAGCTGCGCGGCTCGGGCAAGCTGGCGGGCAACTACCGCAACCGCTACGATGGCCGGGTGTACAACTCGGGCTTCCGGGAGCTGGACGGTAGCGGCTACGTGGGCGTAAACAAAAGCTGGGGCTACTCGCACCTCACCTTCAACTCCTTCAACCAGCAACTGGGCCTGATTGAGGGGGCGCGCGACTCGCTGACGGGCCGGTTTCTGAAGGCCGTGCCCACGCTGGATGGCGACGTGGCCGACGTGCCGGTAACCGGCGCCGACCTGCGCGGCTACGGCCTGGCCGTGCCCCGCCAGCAGGTCAACCACCTGCGCGTGGGCCTCGATAACAGCTTTATTCTGGGCCAGCACCGCCTCACGGCCAACCTGGGCTGGCAGCAGAACCTGCGCCGCGAGTTTGGCAACCCCGCCGACGCGGATGAGACCTCGCTCTTCTTTCAACTGCGCACCGTGGATTACGCCGTGCGCTGGTTTTTGCCCGAAATAAACGGCTGGAACACCACGTTTGGAGTGAGCGGGATGCAGCAGGAAAACCAGAATAAGGGCGTCGAGTTCCTGATTCCGGCCTACCGGCTGCTCGACGGCGGCGTGTTCGGAGTGACCAAGAAGAGTTTTGGCCGGCTCGATGTGAGCGGGGGCCTGCGCTACGACTTGCGCCATATTAAAGCCGATGCGCTGTACCTGGATGCCGACGAACAGCCGGTACCGGCGGGGCAGGGCGAAACGAAGTTCGGGGGCTTCACGAGCAACTTCCGCAACGTGAGCGGCAGCCTGGGCGGGGCCTACCTGCTGGGCGAAAAGCTGGTACTGAAGGCCAATGCGGCCCGCGGCTTCCGGGCACCCAACATTGCCGAGCTGGGCTCAAACGGCAAGCACGAGGGCACCGTCCGCTACGAAATCGGGGAGCCGAACCTGAAGGCCGAAACCAGCTTCCAGCTTGATGGCGGCCTGGCCTTCACGTCCGAGCATGTGGATTTGTCGGTTGATGCGTTCCGCAACCGCATCAGCAACTACATCTTCCCAAGCGTGCTGGGGGCGCCCGGCGGCGGCGACTCGCTGTCGGTGGAGGGCGACCGGGTATTTCGCTACGGGCAGGGTGATGCACGGCTGGCCGGGGGCGAAATCAGCCTCGATTTGCACCCCCACCCGCTCGACTGGCTGCACTTCGAAAACTCGTTTTCAATGGTGCGGGCCGTGCAACTCGACCAGCCTGCGGGCCAGCGCAACCTTCCCTTCATCCCGGCCGACCGTTTTCAGTCGGAGTTGCGGGTGAACTTTACCAAGGTGGGCCGCTCGCGGCTACGCAACCTGTATGCCCGCACGGCGCTGGAACACAACTTCGCCCAAAACCGCGTTTTCTCGGCCTTCGATACCGAAACCCGCACCTCCGGCTACACGCTGGTAAATCTGGGCTTGGGCTCCGATGTGGTGTCGGCCAAAGACCGCACGCTGTTTTCGCTTTATCTGACGCTTAACAACGTGTTCGATGTGGCCTACCAGAACCACCTGAGCCGCCTCAAATACACCGATGTGAATTACACCACTGGCCGGCAGGGCGCGTTCAATATGGGCCGCAACCTGAGCGTAAAACTCCTTGTCCCGCTGTCGTTTAAGTAGGGCTGTTTTTACTTGAGCAGGAGAAGCGTGTGGAAGAATAATGACCGGAATTGTGGCCGTTCGCAACGCGCTGACGTAAGAGCAGCGAATTTCACTTTCGACCTTCCCATGAAAACGTTTCTCATACTAACCGCCTTCACCCTCACCCTGCTCGGCAGCCACGCTTCCCAGGCCCAGGTAGTCACTGATTCGACCCAAATGCGCCGCCAGATGCAGGAGCAGCGCACGATGGACGCCAAAGCCACTCTAGACGCCCAAAAGCAGCAGCGTTCCGCTGCCCGCAGCAGCGTCAACGACTCTAAATCGCAGCTCAAGGACCAGAAGCAGGCCATGCGCGAGCAGCAACGCCAGCTGAAGGAGCAGAAGCTCGACATGAAGCGCCAGCGCGCCACCGCTAAGGAAGCCAGCCGCCAGGAAAGCGAGGCCAAGAAGACCCTACGCGATGAAAAGCGCCGGAGCCGTGAGGCCAAGAAGGCAGCCCAGGTGTAGCTCAGCCGTATTTCAGCCGCAATCCTACGTGCAGAACTCCGGCCATTGGCCGGAGTTTTTGCGTATCAGCAGTTCATACCTTCTCTCCTCAACCCGCTTCCTATGGCCGCCAAACCGACCAAGAACACGCTCATGTTTTACCCCTGGCATCACTTCGTACTGCTGCCGGCGGCCCTGATTCTAGCCATCTACGGCGTACGGCGCTACCTGACCGTGGCCGGCGACGACTCCGAAGTTTCGCGCCTCTGGTTTACGGTGGCCGCGTTGGCCGTGGTGGGCTTCGGGGTGCTGTTGATGCTGCGCCAGCACTACGCTCTCACGCTCCAGGACCGGCTACTGCGCCTGGAGGTGCGCCAGCGCTACTTCGAGGTAACCGGCCAGAGCCTGCGCCCGCTCGAAAGCCAGCTCAAGCTTGGCCAGATTCTGGCCCTGCGCTTCGCCGGCGACGCCGAACTGGCCGACCTCACCCAGGCCGCCATCCGCGAGAACCTGTCGTCGAAGGACATTCAGGCCCGCATTCAGGACTTTCACTTCGATGATATGCGGGTTTGATAAACGAAGCAGGAAAAGCTGGCCGGGGCCCGGGCAACCGGGGTTCCGCTTCAACCAAGCCCAACCTTTTTTGGTGGATTTTGCGTTGAAACAGTCCACTCTTCCCCTTTATAAACTAGCTTCCCGGCCCCTTAACCAACCCGGAATTTAACGCCCATGATTTTATACAACATAACTACCAGCCTCGACCCCGAAATTGCCGAGCGGTGGCTGGCCTATATGCAGGACACGCACATGCCGGAGGTGATGGCCACCGGCTTCTTCGTAAAAAGCCAGCTTTGCCGCATGCTCGATGAAGAAGAAGGAGGCATCACTTACGCCTCGCAATACTATGCCGTAAGCCGGGAGCAGCTCGAAACCTATCAGGAGGTGGCTGCCCCCGCCCTGCGCGCCGATATGGACCGGCATTTTGGGGGCCGCTACGCCTCATTCCGCACCATGCTGGAAGTGTTGGGCTAAGGCACTCGTTTGGTAGTATGCAAATGGGCGGACGGCTGGCTTTTCAACCAGCCGTCCGCCCATTTGCATGTTAAGCCACCTCCCGCACGGCAGCTTCTATGGCCGGGTCGCAGGGAAATTGCTGGATTTGCTCGGCGGTAAGGTTGCCGTTGTGCCACTCGGGGTCGAGGTTGGCACCTAACTTTTTGTAGAAGCCGATGGCCGGTTCGTTCCACTCCAGCACCTGCCATTTGAGGCGATGCGCTCCGCTGTGGCGGGCTTCGGCCACTACGGCCTCGAACAGCCGCCGGCCCAGGCCCGTACCGCGCATAGGCTCGGTTACCACTAGGTCCTCCAGAAACAGCATACGGCCCTTCCAGGTAGAATAGGCCGTGTAGTAGAGGGCAATGCCCACAATGGGGCCTTCGGGTACTTCCAAGGCCACAAAAAAGCCAAAAATCGGCTCGGGGCCGAACCCATCGCGCTGCATATCGGCCAACGTGTTGGTTACCTGGTCGGCGGCCTTTTCGTATTCGGCCAACTCCTGAATCAGGGCCAGCACTTGCGGCAAATCGGCCTCCCGGCCCCGGCGAATAAACATGGCGGTCTGGTTACTAAATAATGGAAAGTGCGTAAACATACGAACGACAGGCTGGGCCGGCCAGAGTTACCGGAAGGCTACTAAACGCAGAAAGAGCAGCGGCCCGATGGGCGCTGCTCTTTCTGCGTTTAGTAGCCACTGAAGTGGAAATTACATTACCGGCTGCATTTTCTTAATTGATTCGGTGGCGTTGACGGCGTTGACTTCGCGGGTTTCGTCGGTTTTACCACCCGTGGTATCAACCGGAGCCGGGTAAGTCAGAGGCTCAACCGTCATAGCGTCTGCCTTGGAGTCGGAGTCGCTACAGGAGGTAGCGGAGAGTAGCAGCGAACCGGCCAGCAGGCCGAGCAGGGACATTTTTTTCATATCAGAAAGCAAAAATACAAAGGCAGTTACGTGCGTTGCGGCTGCGAAGATACGGCGCTTTGTGCTTAATTGATGGTGCCTTGTGCTTAGGTTGTTCTGGGCTACCTAAGCACAAAGCACTATCAATTAACCACTGACAACCTATTTCCCGAACGGCTTGACGCCCATGTTGTAGAAGGCGAAGGACCAGATGTCGGCCCACTCCTGAATCTGGAGCTTGGTGCTTTTACCCGCACCGTGGCCCGCATTCACGTCTACGCGGATGAGTTGGGGGTTGGAGCCCTCGTTGGCGGCCTGCAGGGCGGCGGCGAACTTGAACGAGTGGGCCGGCACCACCCGGTCGTCGTGGTCGGCGGTGGTAATCATGGTGGCCGGGTAGGTGGCGGGCTTCAGATTGTGCAGAGGCGAGAAGCGGTAGAGGTTCTGGAACTGCTCGTAGTTGTCGGAGGTGCCGTACTCGGGGGCCCAGTTCCAGCCGATGGTGAACTTCTGGTAGCGCAGCATGTCCATCACGCCCACGGCCGGGAAGGCCACTTTGCACAGGTCCGGGCGCTGCGTCATGGTAGCGCCCACCAGCAGACCGCCGTTGGAGCCGCCGGCCATGGCCAGCTTGTCGGTGCTGGTGTAACCCTGCACTTTCAGGTACTCGGCGGCGGCAATGAAGTCGTCGAACACGTTCTGCTTGTTGGGCGTCATGCCGGCCTGGTGCCAGGCTTCGCCGTACTCGCCCCCGCCCCGCAGGTTCGGAATAGCCAGTACGCCGCCGTTTTCGAGCCACAGCATCCGCGCTACCGAGAAGCTGGGGGTGAGCGAGATGTTGAAGCCTCCGTAGGCGTAGAGGTAGGTCGGGTTCTGGCCGTCGAGCTTAAGGCCCTTTTTGTGGGTGATGAACATGGGCACCTTCGTGCCGTCCTTGCTCTGGTAGAACACCTGGGTCGTCACGTAGTCGGCCGGGTTCACGTCCACTTTGGGAGCCCGGAACACGGTGCTGGTGTTGGTGGCCAGGTCGTACTTGTAGATGGTAGTGGGGTAAGTGAACGAGGTGAAGGCGTAGTACACCTGCTTAGCGCCGCGCTTGCCGCCGAAGCCTGAGGCCGTACCGATGGCCGGCAGGGCCACATCATGCTTGAACTCGCCCTTTTCGGTGTAGACTTTGATGAGGCTGCTGGCGTCCTTGAGGTAGGAAGCCACCAGGTAGCCGCTCACGTGGTCGACGCCTTCGAGCTTCTGCCCGGTTTCGGGCAGCACGGTTTTCCAGTTCTTTTCCTGGGGCTTCTTGGGGTCGATGAGCACGACGCGGTAGTTGGGCGCGCCGTTGTTGGTGAGCACCAGCAGCTGCCCGCCCACGTTGCCGACCACCGAGTTGTTATGCTCGTAGTTGGTGATGAGCGAAGTGAAATTGCCCTCCTGCCGCCGGTCGGTCAGGTCGCGCACCGAGAGGCGGTTGCCGTCGGCCTTGCCATCGGTGAGGTAAAGCACCAGAAACCGCTCGTCGTCGGTGGTACCCACGGTGCGAAAGCCCAGCGGGCTTTTAGGGTCTTCATATACCAGCCGGTCGGTGCTCTGGGGCTTGCCCAGCTGGTGGTAGTACACCTTGTGGAACTCGTTTTTGCCGGCCAGCTTGCTTTCGCCGGCCTTGGGCGCGTCGTAGCGGCTATAGAAGAAGCCGTTCTTGTACCAGGCCGCACCCGACACCTTCACCCAATCGAGCTGGTCGGACGTAGTCTGGCGGGTTTTCAGGTCGAGCACCTTCATCGTCTGCCAGTCCGAGCCGCCGCCGCTGGTGGCGTAGGCCATGTAGCGCTGGTCGTTGGAGTAGTAGGCGCCGGCCAGGGCCGTAGTGCCGTCGGCCGAAAACTTGTTGGGGTCGAGCAGCACATCGGGTTGGCCCTCGGTGCCGTCGCCCTGCTGCACGTACAGCACCGACTGGTTCTGCAGGCCATCGTTCTTGCTGAAATACAGCTTGTTACCCTCCTGGTGCGGAATCCCGAATTTCTCGTAGTTCCACAGGGTCGTCAGCCGCTCCCGGATTTTTTCGCGGAACGGAATCTGCTCCAGGTAGCCAAACGTCACCTTGTTTTCGGCCGTCACCCAGCTCTTGGTTTCGGGCGCGTCGGCGTCTTCGAGCCAGCGGTAGGGGTCGGCCACGGAAGTACCGAAGTAGTCGTCCTTCTGGTCGGTCTTTTTGGTGTCGGGGTAGTTGAGCACGAATTTGGCGGCGGGAGCGGATATAGATTTAGACTCGGCCACGGCGGTAGTCGGCGTGGTGGGCTGCGAGGAGCGGCAGGCGGCCAGACTGGCCAGGGCCAGCACGGGAATAGTGAGTTTACGCATCGGAGAGGATTAGGCGGGAAAGAGCCCGAAGATAACCCCTGCGGCGGAAACGCGCTCAATTGTTCAGCTGCCCCAGTTGGCCACGCCGCCCCAGGGCTAAAGCCCTGGGCTACGCAGCGCTCAACGACAACCGCTCAATAGCCTAGGGCTTCAGCCCTGGGACGGCGTGGGCAACCAAGGCAACCGGGGCATCAACACTAGAACGCTACTGCATCCGACCTATCTTCGGAATCACCTGAATCAGGAAGCGCTTGTTGTCGCCTTCGCGGCGGTCCTGGTAGCGGCCGGTGCCGAAGAAGCCGCTGCCCCCGATGATGAGCTCGATGTTGCGGTCCTGGCCGAAATCGAGGCCGCTTTGCTTCCAGAAGTTGAGCAGGCTCAGGGCCCGGCGGTAGCTGAGCTGGTAGGTTATCTGCTCCTCGCGGGCGTTGCGCGGGTCGCCGGCGGGGTAGCGAGCGGCCATGCCTTCCACAATCACGAGGTAGCGCACGGGCTGGTCGGTTTTGATGCTTTTGAGCACCGTGCGCAACGTGCGGCCGGCCTGCAGCAGGGCAGGCTTGTAGGCATCCTGAATTTCGTCGCGGCCGGCCTTGAACTGCACCGGCACCAGTAGCTCGTGGCGCTCATTGGTGGGGTCGTAGCGGAAGTATTTGCCCTCCAGCCGCTGCAACGAGCGGCGGATTTTGGTAATCTGCTCCAGCTCCACAGCCTTGGCCTTAAGCTCCCCGTTGGCCTGTTTCAGCTCCCCCTCCCGGTCCTTGAACAGCTTGAAGCTGTACACGAACAGCACCAGCATCACCACGAACAAGGACGTCATTAGGTCCACGTAGCTGGGCCAGAAGAAGTCGTTGTGTTGGCGGTTGTTGTTGGAGGGGTTGTTCATACTTGTTGATGAGACACTGTCATCCTGAGCGAAGCGAAGGACCTTATTACGTTATACTGCTTGTTGTTCAGACCTGACAAGATCCTTCGCTCCATTCAGGATGACAGTCAACAATTACACCGGCTTCACGCCCCCAAACAGTTTGTCCATAAACCGCTGGAAGCTGTTCTTGGACGTGGCTTTTACCAGCACCGTGTTCAGGTTGGATATTTCGGCCAGTAGCTTGGCCTGAATCTGGGAATCCAGCTCCACTTTGCGCAGCAGCTCGCGCTGGGTGGCGGTGACGTCGCGGCTGAGGTCGGCCTGCTGGGCGTTGAGGTTCTGGAAGGGCTCCAACTGCTTGAGCAGCTTCTCGAACACATTGTCGGCGTTGAGCTGCTGGTAGTACTGCTGCCACTTCTCGTAGGCCAGCTGGGCCTGGCGCTCGTTCTGGGCCTGGCGCTGGGTGAGGATGTCGGCCAGGTTGACGCCCGCCTGGTCGATGTGCTGCTCGGCCCGGTCGCGCAGGTTGCGCAGCTCGGTCTGGTGCTTCTGGAAGAAATCCAGCATCAGCTGCACCGAGTTGTTGTTGCCGCCCACGTACTGGCCCAGGTCGTTGATGCCCTTCTCGAAGCCCCGCAGCCGGTCGAGAATCCCGTTCACGCTCTGGGCCGACTGGTAGCCGGTATCGAGCATCTGGTTGAGCTTCTGCTGGTAGCCAGTGAAAGCCGCGAACATGTCAGCCGACTCCCGCACCTTCTCGAACACGGCAATATTGGCGGCGGCCATCTTATCGTAGCCGATGGTATCTAGGCGCTGCAGAAAGTCGCTCTGCACCCGGATGTTCTCCGTCACCTTGTCCATGAGCGGATTGAACAAATCCACCTGGCCCACGAACTGCTGGTTGAAGGCATCGAGCACCGACTTTAGGTTGCTCAGGCTGCCGGCCATATCGGAGTGCAGAATGGGCAGCAGCCGCACCTGGAGCACGGTGTAGTACTGGTTCTGGCGGCCATCGAGCTGGCGGCGGGCCTCGCGCAGCAGGCCGTTGCCGAGCAGCGTGAGCAGCAGCCCCACAAACGAGCCGGTCATGGCAATCAGCACCCCGGTCAGGAAGGGCGTCAGCGCGCTGTCGTCCGATACGCCGTTGCGGGCAATGCCCACGAGGCCCAGAATCACGCCCAGGAACGTGCCGAGCAGACCCAGGTACAGGGGAGTCGAGACGTTGGCCTGCACCTCGTTGTCGAGCACCTGGCTGCGGCGTTCCGAAATGTCCTTCAGAATCCCAAAATCGGCCGCCGCGCCCTTGTTGTGGCGCAGATAATCGTTGGTATCAAGCAGGATTTCCTCGAACTCGGCCGAGGCATCATCGGCCTTGAGGATGGTGGCCGGATAGGCTTCGGGGGGCGCGTCGGCGGCGTATTCGGGCAGGTCGCGGCCGTCGGGCAGCACGAGGCGCTGCTCCACGCGCAGGGCTTCGCGGGGCGGATAAAGCAGGCTGAGCTGGCGGGTTTTGGTGCGGGTTTGCAGGAACGTGCGAATTTGCAGGCCCACCACCACGGCCACCACCAGTATTTCGAGGGCTATTTCAAGCATAGGTGACGAAGCTACAGCTAAAAACTACTTCCCCTCCTTTCCAAGGAGGGGAAGTAGTTTTTAGCTCCCGTTCTACTCAAACCGAATAGCCGCTTTCTGCTCAATCTGCCAGCTGCCGGCTACTTTGCGCAACACGCCTTCTTCCTCCGTTACGATGCGGGTGACCGGGCTACTGGGCTGCTGGTAGCGGCAGGCCTCGCGCAGGGAATATTGGGCGCTCTGGATGGCGTAGGCGTGAATGGCGGGGTTGGGCGTGACGTTGAACGTGGCCAGCTCGGGCCACTGCGGGTCGAAGTGGATTTCGTAGATGCTGTCGTGCTGGGGCTCGTCGGAGAGGTCGTACTCGCTGAACGCCCCGTTCACGGGAACCTTCACGTAGCGCGTGTACTGGGCCGGGCCGGCCGGCTCCACCGGGGGCGCCGGGGCGGCAATGGGCTGCGGCAGCTGCACGGGCGGCACCAGGCTCTCGAACTCGTCGCGCGGGGCGGCCGCGGGCGAACCAGCTGGGGTCGCCATTGGCGGAGCGGACACTTCCGAGAGACTCACCGGCGCTTCGGCTACCCGTGTTTCGGGCGCGGCCGCTGGGACGGGGCGGGCTGCCGGAGCGGCGGCTTCAGGTCGCGCCGGGGTAGCGGCGGCAGTCCCGGCGGGTTTGTTCCGGTTCTGGCCTACCGCTTCGGCTACGCGCTGGGTTACCAGCTTTTCCACCTCCCGGCGCTGGGCCGGCGTGAGGTGGTCGGCACTACCCGAACCGGCACCGCCGCCCAGCTTCACGGCATCGATATCGGCCCGATGCCGGCCTACGCGGTCGGCCAGGGCACTGACTTTGCGGTTGAGCAGCCAGAACAGCACCAGCGCCAGCAGGCCCAGAATCAGGGCCAGCGGGGCAAACAGCTTACCCATCACGCTCTCCCCTACCCCACTGGCAGTCGGCGCGGCCGCATCCAGCCCCGCTTCGGCCGGACCAGCATCGGCAGGCGCGGCGGCAGTGGTTTCGTCGAGGTCAGTGGTCGTGCCAGCGTTTTCGGCAGCTGGTTCGGCCCCAGCGAGGTTGCCGATGGGCGTACCGCTGTTGACGTAGCTATTAAGGGCCGTTTCGAGCGTAGTCAGACGCTCCATCCGGGCCGGGTCGCCGCGGCGGGCGGCCGAGGATTTCAGCCGGGCCACAATTTCCGACGTCAGCTTCTGCAGCCGCGACTCGTTGCTGCCGAGGCCCTTGTACATCGTGCCGCGGCCTTCGAGGGGTTGGTAAAGCAGGCTGTACACCTTCTGGCTGTCGGCCTTGATACTGTTCTCAAAGGCCTTGAGCGAGCCGCCGCAGTTGAGCTTGTCCTTGAGGTTGCCGCGGCCGTTGTCGTCATACACATAGCGCACGGCGGCGCACCAGACCTGCACCTTCTGCTCGTCAAGCGTGGGCTGGCCGGGGGCCGTTTGGGCGTGGCTGCCGGCCGCCAGTAGCAGCAGGCCGGTGAACAAGGAAGCAGCGCGGCGGGAAAGGGTCATAGGGAGCAAAGGAAAATTAATGTTTCAGCTTAGCTAGAGATTATCAAAATAGTAAGTAAAACTCACCAGTGTGTCGCCGTTCACCTCTTCAAGCCTTCGGGTAAAGTCTTGTCTGTTGAACGGACCGAGTATGTTCTTGCGAGCTACTTCCCGGTCAGCCCCAGGCACTATTCGAGCAATATAGTACTGCTTGCTTGGGGCAGAGGTCAACATAATAACGCATTTTTTGCTGAACCCAACATTACCTAAAGTACGAGGCAAGAGAGCATCAGCTAAGCCAAATTCTTCATCACGGAAGTGTAGGTAAGCGTCCTTCATCGGTTCTTCCCATCCTCCATCCAGACCAGAAACATAGTAGCTGCCTACTATTTGTTGCTCATCGTATTCATCGCCCCAAAAGCAAGCGGTCAAACTTAGCAGTGTTGGAAGCAACCAAAAACTTCTACGAGCATTCATAGGCCTAGTACTACTAAAACCTTACGCCTGCAACTCCCGGCTCAGGTTGTAGAGCGCCTGCTTCAGGGGCAGGAAGAACAGGGTTTCGGGCAGGGTTTCATCGGCGGAGAGCTGGCGCTGGAACTGGTGCAGGCCCAGGCTCAGGCTGTCCTCGATTTCGCGGAGCAGAATGTCCTTTACGCGCTGGCGGTCCACATCGACACCAACTTCGCGCAGGTAGGGCGCGACTTCATCGCCTTCGAGCACGAGAGTGAGGTAGTCGCGGACGTTGGCCAGCACCTGGTCCTTGAGGTCGGCATCTACTTGGTTGAGCTTGAGGCGCTGCTGGTTGAGCTCGCCGCCCTCTACGGTGCCGCTGTATTTCACCGACTGGATGCTGTCGTAGTCGCTGTGGTTGGACTTTTCCTCGTAGAGCACGCCGCCGTTGGTGGTGGCTTCCTTGGGGTTATCGGCCAGGATAACGCGGAAGTTGTGGGGCGGCTCGGTGCCGGTTACGGCCTGGAAAATGGCTTTGGTAATCTTCTCGATGGCCACCAACGAGCTGCCGCCAGCCAGCAGGCGCAGGTAGAGGCTGCCCTTGCCCGAGAAGCAGAGGTAGCGCGGCGTTTTCAGGCCGAGGTGCTTGGTAAGCTGGGCCGTGTGGTAGATGATGCTGGTGTAGTGCAGATAGAACAGCACCCGCAGCTGCCGGCCCCGCCCGAGGCCGAGGGCTTGGGTGAAGCGCAGCGCATCATCGTACTTAAAGAGCAAACTCGTGACGTCGGCGGAGCCGAAATCGGTGTTTTTGAGGGCCGCCTGCAGGTAGCCCTTGTACTCCTGGTTTTGCTCGGAGTCGGGCAGGCTTTCGACGTGGCTCACGCCGAGGCGGAGCAGGCCGTTCTGCTTGGGCGCGCCCTGCACGCGGGCGTAGCCGTCGCCCCAGAGGTCGTCGCCGGCGAAGCGGAACGAGGTGCTGTAGGCCGGCTTCTGGTCGGCGAAGAGCAGCAAATCGGTGGTACCGCCGCCGATGTCGATGTTGACCACGTTCTCATCGCGGTTGGGCACGACCTGGTTGGTGGCAGTGAGGTAGTAGTAGGGCGCCACCGATTCGGTGAGGCAGATGGTGGGGCGGTTGGCCTTGAACACCTGCCGGAACGCCTCGTCCCAGACCTGCTGGAACTGGTTGCGCAAAAAGCCGTCGAAGCTCAGCGGTGCGAACCACACCACCCGGGTGTCTTCCAGAATCCCGCCGTGCAACGCCGCCTTGTGGCGCAGCAGCAGCAGAATTTCCTTGAAGAAGGCCTCGATGCGCGACACGCCCTGGGGGTCGAGCTCGGCGCTCCACTTCAGGTTAGTGATGAAGCGGTTCTGGGGCAGCTCGGCGGTAGTTTCGGTGTTGATGCTGAAACCGATGTTGATGTTGCTGAGCACCTTGGCCGGCTCGTTGGCAAACGAGGTGGTTTCGCACACGGCGGTCCGAATCGGGAACTCGTACACCGAGCCGCCTTCGCCGATAAAGCTGGGCACGAACTCGCGGTTTTGCAGCGTGGCCACGTCGGAGTTCAGCTGCCCGGCCCCGAAGCGGTAGCGCTGGGCCGCCGACTGCCCGGCATCGGCCAGCGGGGCGCTCAGCCACTCTACCTGCACGTCGGATTCGCCGATGGTGAGCGGGCGCGGGTGGGCAGAGGGCGAATCGGCGTAGGCCACGTGGGTATTGGTGGTACCGAAATCGACGGCGAAGGTGAAGCGGCGGGTGCCGCGGTCGAGCTCGCGCCAGCGCGGCACGAACAAGCCCCGGGCCGGCTCGGCCCCAATGGTGGTAGGCGGGCAGGTCAGCTCGGCCAGGTCGAAGTGGGTGCCGGTGATTTCGTAGTAGGTACTGCCGGCAGTGGCCACGCTTTTTTGGGTGCGCTCGTAGCGGGTGGCGCGGCGGGCGGCGCCCTGCTCCGTAATCCGCTCCCCGTTCACGAAGAAGGTGAGGTCGTAGCGGCGGTTGAGCATGGTGGGCGCGTTGTCGGCATCCACCAGCATCACCTTGTAAAGGTCGTTGAACTCGGGCTGGTAGCTCACCTTGTAGAAGGGGAACACGCCCACGCCCACGTTGGCCTTCACGATGCGGCCCTTCTCCAGAATCTCGCGCCCCTGCGCATCCTTGGGGTTCTGGGGGTTGGTGTAGTAGCTGCGCTCGAAGGTGATGAAGCGGCCCGCCTGCACCGGTACCCGCAGCTGCACGCGCACGTGGCTCAGGTCGATGGTGAAGGTGAGCAGCTCGGCCAGCTCGTGCTCGGTAAAATACTCGAAAAACGCCTGTTTCAGCGGCAGCAGGTACGGGAAACGGGCCCGGCCCTGGCCGTCGGCTCCGTACTGGAACGTGACTTTGCCGGTGTGGAAACGCTGGGTGTTCAGCTCGTAGGGCAGCTCCACCAGGGAATCTTCCAGCAAATCGCCGACCGTAATGTAGGGGTACTTGAAGCCTTTGCCGGGCAGCACGCGGCTTTCCAGGGCTACTTCATCGTAGTAGGGCACCGGCGTGCGGTCGTCCCAGGGCTGGCCGTTGAGGTAATTGGCCCCGGGCATGGTCAGGTTGGGGCGCAGCACCAGCGGGCGCGGCCGGCCGCTGGTCGATTCGCGGGTGGGCTGGATGAACAGGTCGGAGCTGGTCACGGCCGACTGGTCGGCGCGGCCGGGCAGGGGCACGCCTTTCACGCTCACCAGGTTGCCCTGCACGTCGGCCAGGGCCGGGTAGCGGGCCGCGAACTGCTGGGCCGTCCGGTCGCCCTGCATCTGGAGCTGGTTGATTTTTGCGCGGTCGAGGCCAGCGTACACGCTGCCGGCAAACTCGCGGCGCTGCAACTGCGGGTAGGCCAGAAACAGCTCGTACACAAACTCCCGGAACTGCGGGTCGCGGTCTTCGAGCAGCACGGTCTGCTGGTCGAAGTAGTGGCCACGGGCCTGAGGCCGCTCCAGGTCGAGGGCGCCCACGCCGGGGCCGGTGAACAGTAGCGTCAGCGGCGAAGTGCCGCCCAGCAGGCGCGTGCCGCCCGCCAACTCCGGCGACTCGTAGTACACCAGGTACATGTCGGAGAAGTCGCGGAACCGGTCGTCCTGCAGGTACAGCTGCAGCGTTTCACCCAGCAGGCGCGTGCCCTCGTTCTGGCGCATCCGCTGAATCTCGGCCTCCGCGTTCCAGCGGCGCAGCGTGATTTTGCGGCCGGCCTGGGTGTAGAGGTGGTAGTTGTATAGCAGCTCCAGCAAATCCCAGAAGTGGGTCGTCAGCTCGTGGTACACCGAGCCGGGGTTGTTCTTGCCCTCCCGGGCCAGAAAGTCGAAGGCCGTCTCGAACAGGTGCATCCGCGCAAACGGCGTCGGGATGCTCACCGCCAAGTTGCGCGACTTGCCGCCCGCCGGGTCGGTCACAGTGTTGATTTCGGTGCTGGTGACGGGGGCGGTTTTCTGCCAGCCCTGTACCTGCTGGGAGCCGTTGTTGTGTAAGCGAAGGACTTTGGCCATATCGTTTCCGGGGTTCCAAGTTCCCAGGGTTGAAACCCTGGGCTAGTTAGCGGTTCTGTTCTTATTGGCCGATGTCCCGGGGCTGAAACCCTGGGCTAGTCAGCGGGAGGCTAAACGAGTTCGTTTCGCTCCGTAGCCCAGGGCTTCAGCCCTGGGACATCTGGAGAATTCAGGAGTAGGCTACGACACCCGCGCCATCTTTTCCAGCATTTCCATTTCCTGCCAGTAATCCTGTTCCTGGTGGTGCTTTTCCTGATTACGAATGTAGTTGCGTACGCGCTCCACGTGCGACGGACTCACAGAAAATGCGCCGTAGCCATTCTGCCAGCCAAAGGTGAAATCCGTTAGTTGCTGCTCGTTCACCCAGTGGGCGCTTTTGCCCTTGAGTTGTTGCATCACCAAGTCGAGCCGGTCAGTAGTACGCAACGAAAGCAGACAGTGAACATGGTCGTATATGCCGTTCAGAAAGTCGAGGTGGATATTATCCTTTTCAGCAATATGCCGAATCTGATTAAATACCAACGGTTTCAACTTAGCCGTCAGCCAAGGCTGCCGGTTTTTAGTTGCCCACGTTACATGCACCCACAACGACTGAAAAACGTGGCTCATGCTGCTGTTTTAACGTCTTGTTCTAGATTCCCAGGGCTAAAGCCCTGGGCTATGGAAAGCGTGTTCAACGTATCCGCTGATTAGCCCAGGGTTTCAACCCTGGGACACTGGGCCGCGTGGGCTTTACACCACCTTCACCTTCTCCTCAAACGCCTTATCGGTCACCTGATAAAATAGCTCCAGCAGCTTGCGGAAGCTGTCGGGTTCGGCCAGGGACTTTTCGGTTTTGTTGAGGTTGTCGAGCAGGTAGTTGTGGCCGAGGCCCTTGTTGAAGAAGTCGTTCCACTTCTTCTCCACCGGCTTGCCCAGAATCATGGCGTTGAAATCATCGGTCTGCAGGTCGAAAGGGCGGAAGGCGCGGCGGTTCTGGGCCAGCTCCTGGAGCCACTGATCCACCCCCGAATCCGCGTTGTGCAGGAAGGTGTTCAGCTCCTTGAAGATGGGCTCGTTGCGCAGAGCGTAATCGAGCTTGAGGTTGTCGTGATAGGGCGCCTTGTCGGTGGGCAGGTGCTGCTTGTGGTAGCGCGTGAAGTAGAGGAACTGGGTGAGTTGCTTGGCTACGATTTCCCGGGTTTCGTCGGGCAGGTGGCTGAACTGGATTTCGGGGGCATCGGAACCCAGGCCGTACTCGTGGAAGTGCGGGCCGCCGGTGCGCAGCTCGGCGGGCGAGTAGCGCATGAAATCCACGATGCTCAGGGCCGCCAGCAGCTCAATTACGTGGGCCTTGTTCTTTTGCTGGGTGCCGCCGGGCTGGTTTTCGTAGGGTGTGTCGGGCGTGTCGGCGAGGTAGTAGAGCGCGTCGAGGCCCGGCAGGTTGTGCTCGTAGTAGCTGAGCGCCGCCTTGGTTTTGGTGAGGAAGTTGTTGGAGTCGATGACGGCGTTGTCCTCGCTCTGGAGGGCGAAGTAGGGCATCACCGTCACGGCCCCGGTAGGCGCGTCGCGCAGATAGCGGGCGTTGCTGAGGCGGGTGTTGGGGTCCTTGAGGTTCTTGAGCATGAGCGGGAAGCCCGCCGCGCCCGTGCCGCCAAAGATGCTCGACACGAAGAACACCCGGTCACCGTCCTGGAAATTATCGGCGAAAAACCGCATTTCGGGGCTTTCCACCAGCTTGTTCAGCACGATGCTGCCCACGTTGGGCGAGCCCCGGAAACCGATGGTGAGCGGGCTTTCCAGGTTGTCCTGGGTAAAGAGCAAATCCACCAGCCCCTTGGAGTCCACCGACAGGCCGTCGTAGCTCAGGTACTGGCGGAAGCTCTGGTTGATGCCGCCAAAATCGAAGATGAACGTGTCCTTCACCGAGCCGTTCACATCCTGCGAAATACCGCTCAGCGTGCTGATATCGGTCTGGAAGAAACCTTCTTCGCGGGGGCCGAGGTGCTTGTAAATCTGCTGGTAGTTCTGGAGCAGCTGCACCGTGCGGTTCATGTCGCCGTTGTGGGCGTCGGGGTCGATGATGATGGGCACCACCCGGTCGCAGTTGGGCAACTCGACGCCGGCCGCCAGCAGCATCGTGAGCGAACGAATGACCCGGGAGCCCGTGCCGCCAATGCCGAATAAGAAGAGTTTAGCCATGATTATTGCTGGTGTTGAACGAAACTCCCCTCCTCAGCTGAGGAGGGGACGTTCAGCCGCAAGGCTGAACTGGGGTGGTTGGCTCGTTGCTGATGTTGTTTGGCTGAACAAGCCATAATGGTGTCGTTCAGTTGGCAGCATTTTATGGTAGCCTTGTGCAACGAATCAACCACCCCCAGCCCCTCCTTTTCAAGGAGGGGAGCTAATTTTAATTTCTAGCTTTAAAACGGCGTGGTGCTGGCGTTGGTCGAGCCACGCTTGAAGATCAGGGATAGAACGAAGAACCAGAACAGGCTCAGAATGGCGTTCCAGGTGGCCAGCCAGTAGATGTAGCTGTGGTCGGCGACCTGCTGGGAGTGGGCCTGCCAGATGGCTATCACGAAGGCCAGCAAGGCGTTCAGACCCAGAAAAAGGCCCCAATGGCGGCCCTTGTTGAAGGTAGCCACGCCCATGGCTCGGTTGATGAGCAGGTAGAACACTACGACCAAGCCCAGCGACAACCCGATGTTCAGCAGGCCGATATTGGGGAACACCACGTCGCGGTACACCGGCGTATCGGCTGGGGGCTGAGGGTTGCCAATGATTTCGTAGAGGAAGCGGAAGAATGCTTTCATGCAGAAGATTAACGCCCGGCACCGGCCCGGCAACTCGTGAAACGATACAACAGAAATGAAATTGCGGCCCGAACTGAAAGACCAAAGCACTTATCGGCACCGCCCCCCCAAACGACTATCGTGCCAACCCGGCCGCTTACTTGGCCGGCTGCAGCGTCAGGGGAAGCTCG
Organism: Hymenobacter psychrophilus; assembly: GCF_900107135.1. Classification (GTDB taxonomy): domain Bacteria; phylum Bacteroidota; class Bacteroidia; order Cytophagales; family Hymenobacteraceae; genus Hymenobacter; species Hymenobacter psychrophilus. Next base: position 151,869 of record NZ_FNOV01000008.1, on the reverse strand, counting down.
AAGATGGTGGGCTGAGCCGGCACCGAGGCCTGGAGACCATCAAGCAAGCCGCTCAGAGCAAAGGTTTTGGCGGCCGGCACGGCGTCGTTTTTCGTCGTCCATTGGCTTACCCAGGCCGGGCGCTGGTTTTGCAGCCTGAGCACCAGCGGGCGCGAGGCGGGCGGTACTTTGGTCAGGCGGAGTTTGGCAAAGTGCGTGAACCGGCTTTGCGGGCCGCTGCTACCGCGGGTCTGGGCGGTGGCGGCGGTTACACCGAGTAATTTGGCATCGGTGTCCACGGTTTGCACTTGCAGGTTCTGTTGCAGATAAGCCAGCTCGCGGTACTGGGCGGGCAGGTTCTGCAGGTCGAGGCCCACCACAAACTCCACCGGCTGCTGGGCCGAAGCCTCGCTGATGGCTACCACGCGGTAGCTGTCGGCGGCACGCTTGCTAGCCCCGGCGTCACCGTAGTACCAGCTGCCCTGGTTCTCAAACTTATCGAGCACCGAGTAGGCCGGGCGTGGGTACGTTACGCCGAAGTGCGCCTGACGAGCTGTTTCGGCAGTTAGCAGGGCGGCGTCAAACTGTCGCACAGCGTTGGTTGGGCCGATAACCCAGTAGTAGTACGGGATATCGGTGTCGCAGCAGTTAGCCTTCTTACCCCCCGCCACCAATGCCGGGTAGTAGGTACCCCGGAAGTCGGAGGTGAAGCCGTACACCGATACGGCCAAGTCCGACTGCGCGCCGTTACGCTGCAGGGCGTCGGTAATATCGGTTTTGATGTAGGGAATAGCCCCAGTGTTTTTGGGCGAGTAGATGAAGTCCGAAATCAGCACGTTCACGGTGCCGGGCTGGTAGTAGCGGGTCATCAGCGTATCGAGCACGGCGGGCAACTCGGTGCTCTTGGCCGGCTGCCGGATGCCCGCGCGCACCGTCGTCGACATAGCCGCGTACGACTCGGCGTACGGTTTGTCTTTGAGCAGGAAAAACGACTTCTGCTTCACCGCCGGCATACGGTTCACTTCCGACAGAAACTGTGCTACCTGCTGCTGAAACCGGGTATTTCCCCCATCGGCGGCCGTTTTGGGCATAAAACCCTCCATCGAGCCCGACACTTCCAGCAGCACGTTCACGCGCTGCAAGGGTTGATCGGTAGCAGCCGTTTCAGATGCAGCGGACGAGGCATCCGGGCCGTCGCCGACAACTGCTTCAGTCATTGTGCCAGCCTTACCTCCCTCCTCTTTTATATCGGAGCGGGAGTAGCAGCCGGGCAGCAGCAGCAGCGAAAGGCCCAGGGCGGGCAGCAGGCAGGAGAGGGAGTTTGGGTAGCGCATCGGGTTAAAGTAACGACAATCTTGCGGGAGGGTTGGGACCTTCGTGGAGCGCTCCGCAGGCTCCCAAGTACTTAGCTGTAGTCGATTTCGGTGTTGTCGCCGATATTCAAACTGTGCTTGGTGCCTTTGAACAGGGCGTCGGAGCCCACGATGCAGTCGTGCATAACGGCGGAGCGCAGTTCGGAGTAGGAGCCGATAATGGACTCGCTGATGATGACGTTCTGCACGATGGTCCGGTCGCCGATGGCCACGTTGGGACCGATGATGGAGCCCGCAATCTGGCAATCTTGGCCGATGCTGACGGGCGGGATGATGATGGTGTCGGGAAACTCGGGGTAGTCGTGGCGACGCAGGAACTCAGGCCGGTTGAGCAGGCGGGCATTGGCCTCCAGCAGCGAGCTTTTGCGGCCACAGTCAAACCAGTTATCCACCGGCACAGTCACCATTTCGGCCCCATCCTCAATCATGAGCATGAGGGCATCGGTGAGCTGGAACTCGCCGTGGGTGCGCTGGCCCTGCTCGACGATGCGCTCCAGGGCCGAGGCCAGCCAGTCGGCGTTGGCAATCTTATAGAGGCCGACCAAAGCGAAGTTCGACTTGGGGATGCGCGGCTTCTCGACCACTTTGGTCACGCGGCCACTGGGGCCGGTTTCCACGATACCAAACAGGGCGGGCGTTTTCACTTCCTTCACGGCCAGCACGTTGCCCGGCATGGCTATCAGTGCCCGCAGGTCCACATCGACAATGGTGTCGCCGAGCAGGATGAGCACGCCGTCGGGCTCGTAGCGGAACTGCTCGCGGGCCAGCCACAACGCGTGGGCAATGCCTTCGCGAGGCTCCTGCACCAAAAAGGTAACGTTCAGATCGGGATACTGGCGGCGCACGTAGTTCTCCACCTTCTCGCCGAGGTAGCCAATGATGAAGACGAACTCGTGTACGTCGGCCTCTACCAGCCGGTCGATGATATGACCCAGGATGGTGTTGCCGGCCACCGGCACAAGCGTTTTGGGCTGGGTGTGCGTGTGGGGGCGTAAGCGGGAGCCGATGCCGGCTACAGGAATTACTACTTTCATAAACAGAGTCGGGAAGCGCCGGAGCGCAAAATACACAATAGCCGCCGAGCGGCCCACAACACAACCGCCGGGCCGCGAATTCGTACTTTGCAGCGCAGCCCGCGCCAGCCAATAACTTTCGGCGCGGGCACTTTACAACTGGTTTTCCCTCTCCCTTTCTTCCATTTCCCTAAACCTCTCTCTCCCATGAAACGTTTTCTGCTCTATTTTGCCGGCATCGTGCTGATGCTTTCTCAGTCGTCGTGCGGCTATAACTCGATGGTAACCAAGGACCAGGCCGTGAAGGGCCAGTGGGCCAACGTCCAGAGTTCCTATCAGCGCCGCTCCGACCTGATTCCGAACCTAGTGAACACGGTGAAGGGCGCGGCCAACTTCGAGAAATCGACCCTGACCGAGGTGATTGAGGCCCGGGCCAAGGCGACCAGCGTGCAAATCAACGCCGACCAGCTGACGCCCGAGAACCTGCAGAAATTCCAGGCTGCCCAGAGCCAGGTAGGTGCCGGACTGGGCCGGCTGCTGGCCGTATCGGAAAACTACCCCGAGCTGAAAGCCAACGCCAACTTCCAGGAGCTGCAGGCGCAGATTGAGGGCACTGAAAACCGCATCAACGTAGAGCGCAACAAGTTCAACGGCCTCGTCAACGACTACAACGCCTACATCAAGAGCTTCCCCAACAACCTGTTTGCCGGCCTGTTCGGCTTTGCTGAGAAGCCGTACTTCGAAGCCGACGCCGCCTCGCAGAAAGCTCCGACGGTACAGTTTTAAATTGGCATTAGCCAAAGAACTATCGTGCTGAGCGAAGGCGCAGCCGCAGTCGAAGCATCTCTCCCGTTCCGTTGCCATAGTAATGATTACTAATGCGGTAGAAATGCTTCGACTGTGGCTGCACCTTCGCTCAGCATGATAGTTTTTACAGTTTAAACCGGCAACTGACATGACCAATCCCCTCACCCCCGATCAGGAAGCGGCGCTGGTAGAAGCCATCCGGCAGGCCGAGCTGCGCACCTCGGGCGAAATCCGGGTGCATCTGGAAGACACCTGCCCTTCGCCCGACCCGCTCGACCGCGCCGCGCAGGTGTTTGCCGAACTGGGGATGCAGCACACGGCCCAGCGCAACGGTGTGCTGTTTTACCTGGCCTGGCAGAGCCGGCAGTTCGCCGTTATCGGCGACGCGGGCATCAACTCGGCCGTACCCGACGATTTCTGGGAAACGGCCAAGGAGAACGTGCTGCAGCATTTTCGCACCGAAAAATACGTGCTGGGCCTGGAAACCGGTATCCGGCTGGCGGGCGAGCAGCTGCAGCATTACTTCCCCTACGATGCCGCTACCGACCAGAACGAACTGGACGACTCGATTTCGTTCGGCGACCCGACCCCCAAGCGCTCATGAGGTATTTGCTATTGAACTTGCGGCGGCCGGCCGGCTGGCTGCTGGCCTTTGGGCTGCTGCTGCTGACATTGGTGGCCACCGCCCAGGACGTGCCGCCCCGCCCCAACCCGCCCCGCCTTGTCAATGACCTAGCCGGGATGCTGCGGCCCGACGAGGTGGCCAGCCTGGAGCAAAAGCTAGTAGCCTACAACGACTCCACCTCGTCGCAGATTGCCGTGGTAACCGTGCCCAGCTTGGGCGACTACGACATTTTCGACTACGCCCAGAAGCTCTATCAGGCTTGGGGTATTGGCCAGAAGGGCAACAACAACGGGGTGCTGCTACTGGTAGCCAAGCAGGAGCGCAAGGCCCGCATTCATACCGGTTACGGCCTCGAAGGCGCTATTCCAGACGCCATTTCCAAGCGTATCATCTCCAACACCATCGTTCCCGCATTCAAGCAGGAACGCTACTACAATGGCCTCGACCGCGCTACCGACCAGCTGATTTCGCTGGCCCAGGGCGAGTACAAAGCCGACCAAACCACCCGCCAGCGCGCCCCGGCCGACGATAGTGGCTCGGGCTTCTTGTTCTGGATTATTATCGCAGTGCTGATTCTGTTCATCCTGTTCCGTAACCGCGGTGGTGGGAGCGGCGGTGGCCGGCGCAACCGCGGCTTCGGCGGCAGCATGATTCCGCCACTCATCTTCGGCGACTTTAGCGGCGGGCGCGGCACCTTCGGGGGTGGCGGCGGCGGCGGCTTTGGCGGCGGCGGCTTCGGGGGCTTCGGCGGGGGCAGCAGTGGCGGCGGCGGGGCTTCCGGCAGCTGGTAGCGGCGAGTGGTTGAAAAAGACCGTCATTCTGAGCGAAGCGAAGAATCTCGCGTGCCATAGTAATCCTACCATCAGGGGTTACTATGGCACGCGAGATTCTTCGCTTCGCTCAGAATGACGGTCTTTTTTCACGCATTCACTGAGTCGCTCATTCACTCATTCGATAGACCGGCCGCTCATAAAACGGGCGCAGCAACTCGATGACGTCGAGCGCATCGGCCAGTGCCTGGTGGGCCACGGTATCGTCGGTGAAGCCCGCGCGGGCCTTGCAGGTCTGCATGGTGGGCAGGCGGGTGTCTTTGCGCCAGTTGAGGTAGAAGGCGGCCGGATCGAGCATGGCGGGTTCAGCCCGCACCAAGGTGCCATAACCGGGCAGCTCGCGCAGAAACCCCAGGTCGAAGGAGGCAATGTTCTTGCCGGCCATCGTTACGGCTACGCAGTCGTTTTTGTCGGTTTTGAAACCCTGAGCCAGCAGGAACTCGCGCAGTTGCGGCAGTAGTTCGGCGGGCTCGCACAGCTCGGGGTTGGGCTCTTTCTGGGCCAGTTCGCGCAGCAGGCCCGCATTGAGGGCCAGCGCCCCGGCCGTGCCCACGTAATCGGAATGGCGCACCACGCGCCGGAAATAGGGCAACTCGGCCAATGGCCGCAGGTTTTTGGTGTCTTCTACCACGGCAGCCAACTCCAGTACCTGATGGCGGGTGGGCCGGCCGCCGGTGGTTTCGAGGTCGAGAGAAATATAACGCATAATGCAACCGTGTACGGAACATCCCGGTCACTGTTGGGGACTAGCTCACAGGCAGCCCGGCAGTTTATTTCGGACTGCCTTCATCAGGCCTGCTGTTATCTGCTGGATTATTGCGTTTTTTGCTTCCACTATTATCCTTATGCTTACTTACCTATTGCTCCGTTACGCTATGCTGTTAAAACTACCCCTCGCCTCGTTGCTGACTACCTCCCTGCTGCTGGCCGGTAATGCCAGCCAGGCCCAAAGCCAGCTAGAGCCGCCGCTAGCCACCACCTACGCCACCCCAGCTCCAGCGGCCGCCCGGCAGGTCTATAGCGCCGCCGACCCTATTTCGTCGCTACTCTACAACGGCCCCGAGTATGTGAACTATGCCATGCGCTACGCCGCCCGGGTGGGGCATCAGTTTTTCCTGACACCAGATCCGCAGCCCGGTAGCGCACTTTATCGTGCCCAGCCGTTCGATAACCTTCAGCTGCAGTACGATGTGGTGCTCGACCAGGTGGTGATTAAACAACCCACCAGCCCCCTAACCCTCCGGCTGGTGAACGAGAAGCTGGATCGGTTTACCATAGCCGGCCACCTCTTCGAGAAGTTACAGGCCGATACCACGGCCGGCGGGCTAGCGGCTACCGGCTACTACGAAGTGCTGGCCGAGGGCCCGGTGCAGCTACTGGCCCGCCGCGCCAAGCGCCAGCTGGAGCGCATCGAAAGCCGCGTAGTAAGGGCTGAATATGTTACTGCCGACCGGCTGTATGCCCACCGGGATGGCCGCTACTATCCGCTCAACTCCAAATCGGCAGTGCAGAAACTGCTGGCCGACCGCGAGCCGGAGGTGCGTGCTTATGTGCGCCAGAACAAGCTGAAGCTGAACAAGAAACGGTTCGAGAACGACGCGCTGACGCTGGTCAACTATTACAACCAGCTCCTACCCCGCTAGCTGCGGGCCGGCCCTAAGCCGGCCTGTCGCTTCTGCACTTGCTGCAATTCATCTTAAAGCTGGCTGCCTGCGGCTGGCACCTCCTTTCCGCCCGCGCTTTTATTCTGGTATGAAGCACTTATACAGTCTACTTTTTCTGCTGTCGCTCTTGCTGCTGATCGGGCCGCGCGGTTACGGCCAGCAGCTGGCGCCCCCGGCCAAAACCGTTACCGGCGACTTTACGCGGGTGCCGTTCGGGCAGTTTGTACGCGAGCTGGAAACCCAGACCGACTACCGCTTCTACTATGATGCTACGGCCCCGCCCGACAGCTTTAGGGTGAGCCTGGCGGCGCGCGCGTTGCCGCTGGCCACAGTGCTGCAACGCGTGTTTGAGGGCACGCCTTACCGCTTCGCCCTCACTGCCGATGGCCGCGCCTTCATCACGAGCGGCGTCAGTATTGAGGCCGAGTTGCCGGGCCTGTTTTTCCGGCCGACCGGCACGCTGGCCGAGGGGCCGGTGGTAGCCGCGCCCGCCGACGAGCTGGCCCCTACGGCCACGCCCGGCCGTTCGCGCTACGTAACGGTAGCCGAGTATAAGGTGTACGAAATTGGGATGGGCGGCGGCAACGGCCCGGCTACGCTGGCCGGCCACATCCGCGACGTGAAAACGGGCGAGCCGGTTATTGGGGCCACTATCTTCTCCGAATCGCCGAGCGTGGGCACCAGCACCGACCAGTTCGGTTTCTACTCGCTTACGCTGCCGGCCGGCCGCTACACGCTGCAAGTCCGAAGTGTGGGCAGCAAAAATACCCGCCGCCAGGTAATTCTGCGCGGTAGCGGGCGCCTCGAAATTGAGGTGGAAGAAGACATTACGACGCTGAAGGAAGTCGTAATTGAGGGCGAGAAGGACAAGAATGTATCGAGCACCCAGATGGGCCTCGAAAAGCTTGATATCAAGACCATTAAGCAGGTACCTACGGCCTTTGGCGAAGCGGATATTCTGCGGGTAGTGCTCACGCTGCCGGGCGTAAAATCGGTGGGCGAAGGCAGCACCGGCCTGAACGTGCGCGGTGGGGCCACCGACCAGAATCTGATTCTGTTCAACGACATGACCGTGTACAATCCCTCGCACCTGTTCGGGTTTTTCTCGGCCTTCAACCCCGATATGCTGCAGGGTGTGGAACTGTACAAAAGCGCCATGCCGGCCAAGTACGGCGGCCGGCTCTCGTCGGTGCTCGACATTACGACCCGCGAGGGCAACAAGAAGAAGTTCAGCGGGGCCGGCGGCATTGGGCCACTTACCAGCCGCCTGACGCTGGAAGGGCCGATTATCAAGGAGAAAAGCTCGTTTCTGATTGGAGCCCGCACCAGCTACTCCGACTGGATTCTGCGCCGGCTTTCCGACAAAAAATTCCGGCAGAGTTCGGCCGCCTTCTCCGACCTGAGCGCCCACCTCACCCACCAGTTCAGCGACCGGGACGCGGTGTACGCCACCGGTTATTATAGCTCCGACCGGTTCCGGCTGGCCTCCGATACCACGTACCGCTACGCCAACAAATCGGCCAGCCTGAAGTGGCGGCACAACTTCAGCAACCAGCTCTACGGCGTGCTCACGGGCGCCTTCAGCCACTACGATTACGACATCACCAGCGAAGGCAACGAAGTAAACTCGTCGCGGCTCAAGTATTCCATCAACCAAACCAGTGTGCGGGCCGATTTCAATTATTACCCCAACCCCAAGCACTCCATCGATTTCGGCGTCAGCTCGCTGCTGTACAACGTGAGCCCCGGCGGCCTTACGCCCCTGAGCGCTGGCTCGCTGGTGGTACCCAACATCCTGGACCGCGAGCAGGCCCTGGAGAGCGCCGTGTACGTGTCGGATAAGATGGACGTAAACCAGCGCCTGTCGGTTTCGGTGGGGCTGCGCTACTCGCTTTACAACGCGCTGGGCGCCCGCACCGTGTACGAGTACGCGCCCGGCGAATCGCGCTCCGAGAATACGATCATCGACACCGTGAGCTACGGGGCGGGCAAGGTGCTGGCCACCTACCACGGCCCCGAGTACCGGGTATCGGCGCGCTACTCGCTCTCCGACAACTCGTCGGTGAAGCTCAGCTACAACCGCACCCGCCAGTACATCACCCAGCTCACCAACACGGCCTCCGTGTCGCCGGCCGACACCTGGAAGCTGGCCGACAACAACATCCGGCCCCAGGTAGGCGACCAGGTATCGGTGGGGTACTACCGCAACTTCAAGTCGAACACCATTGAAACATCGGTGGAGACTTACTACAAGTCGTTGCGCGACTTTGTGGACTACAAGGGCGGGGCGGTGCTGCTGCTCAACCGTCAGATCGAAACCGACATCATCAACGCTGAGGGCAAGGCCTACGGGGTGGAGGTGCTGGTGCGCAAGCTGACGGGCAAGGTCAACGGCTGGATCAGCTACACGTATTCCCGCTCGCTGGTGCGGGCCAACGCCGGCACGCCCGCCGACCAGATCAACAACGGCCGCTACTACGCCAGCAACTTCGACAAGCCCCACGACGTGACGCTGGTGGGCAACTACCGCTTTAGCCGCCGCTTCAGCACCTCGCTCAACTTCAATTACAGCACTGGCCGGCCCATTACGCTGCCCATCGCCAAGTACTACGCCGGCAACTCGCTGCGCGTGTTCTACTCCGACCGCAACGCTTACCGGGTCCCCGATTACCTGCGGGCTGACTTAGCGCTCAACATCGAGGGCAACCATAAGGTGAAGAAGCTGGCGCACAGCTCCTGGACGGTAGGGGTGTACAACCTGACGGGGCGCCAGAACCCTTATTCGATTTATTTCAAGTCGGAAAACGGGCAGATTAAGGGCTATAAGCTGTCGATTTTCGGCCGCCCTATTCCAACGGTTACCTATAACTTCAAGTTTTAAATGGCAGCGTTATCCATTTTCCGCCCTGGCCTGTTGGCCTCCCGGCTGCTGTTGCTGCTACTACTGGCGGGTTCGGCCGGCTGCGTAGAGCCGTATGCCCCCGAGGTTATCGACGCGCCAACCAGCTTTCTGGTAATTGACGGCTTTATAAACGCCGACGGCCCCACCAGCATCCGCCTGTCGCGCACGGCCTCGCTCGATGCCAAGGCCACGCCGCCGCCCGAAGCCAAAGCCCGACTACAGGTGGAGGACGAGGCACTGGGGGTGGTTTTTGGGCTGACAGAAACCGCGCCCGGCGTGTATGTTGCGCCCGCCACCCGCCTCAACCCGGCCCACCGCTACCGGCTGCGCATCGCCACCAGCAAGGGCCAGGAGTACGCCTCAGCCTATTTACCCGTGAAGCTGACGCCCCCCATCGACGCCGTGCGCTGGAAACCCCAGGGCAATAGCGTCAACATCCTCGTCAGTACCCACGACGACACCCGGGCCTCCGAGTATTACCGCTGGGAATATGTTGAAACCTGGGAAATCCGCTCGCCCTACCAGCCCAACATCGAGTACTACAACCGCGCTGTCAGCTCGATTCGGGTACCTTACCCCGGCGTTTGCTGGAGCACCGAGCAGTCGAACCGCATTGTGCTTACCAAAACAACCTCTTTAGGACAGGATGTTGTATCGGATTTTCGGATTCAGGGAGTAGGCGCCCAGAATCCGCAGTTGTACAGCCGCTACAGCATTCTGGTGCGCCAGCAAAGCCTCACCAAAGAGGAATACACGTATTGGGAGCAGCTCAGAAAGAACACCGAATCCATTGGCTCGCTCTTCGACCCCCAGCCCAGCCAGGTAACGGGCAACGTGCGCGGCCTGACCGACCCCAACGCTATGGTCCTGGGCTTTGTAGGTACCCACTCGGTTACCGAGCAGCGCCTGTTCATCGATTATAAGGAGCTGCCCACCGAATGGCGCCGGCAATCGGGCTACGAGGCCTGCCTGCCGCCCGATACGGTTTTCATTGTGCCCCGCCCACCCGCTTTCTCACCCGTGGAACCGCAGCTAGCTATTGACATAGCGTTCGGTGGTCAGGCGCTACTCCCCATCAGCTCCATCCCGGGTAATGGGCCCGGCAGTATTATCGGCTACACGGCCAAAGCCCGCGACTGTATCGACTGCCGCACCCGCGGTACGGCCGTAAAGCCCTCGTTCTGGTAGTAAGTACTCGCCAGCTATTGTTCCTCTACCAACTATCCGTTTTATGCCCTTTCGCCCTGGTACTTTTCTTCGCTCAAGGAAGCTTTGGAGCGGTGCCTGGCTGCTGGCGGGGCTGGCAGGGTGCGTTGAGCCTTACGCACCCGACGTTATCAACGACCCTACAACCAGTTACCTGGTAGTCGATGGCTTCCTTAATGCCCGGGGCCGCACCCGCATCCGGCTTTCGCGCACAACCGTATTGGCTGCCGATAAAGCTACCCCGCTCGAAACCGGGGCTTCGCTCACTATCGAGGGCCAGCAGGATGGCGCCCGGTATTTGCTGCGCGAAATTGCGTCGGGCACCTATGTTTCCGACTCGCTTCGGCTCGACGAAACGCAGCAGTACCGCCTGCAAATCAGCACGCAGCGCAACACCGCGTACGCGTCGGCCTTCGTGCCCGTTCTGCTGACGCCCCCCATCGACTCGGTGCGCTGGCGCAGCGAAAACGATCAGGCAATCAACATCAGCCTCGACGCGCACGACGAAACCGGCCAGGCCCGCTACTTCCGCTGGCAAGGCACCGAAACCTGGGAAATAGTCCCCACCCATGTTCCCATCATCGAGTACGTCAACGACACAATCCGGCCTATCCGGGTGCGCTATCCGCGCGTGTGCTGGACCGGTCAGCAAGTCAGCTCTATTCGGCTGGCCGACCTTACGGCCCTTAGCAGCAGCGTAGTGCGCGACCAGCTTTTCCATTCCCTGCCGATTCTTTCCAAGCCGCTGTTCAGTCGCTACAGCCTGCTGGTGCAGCAGTACGCCATCAGCAAAGAAGAACACCAGTACTGGACGACGCTCAAGAAGAACACCGAAAGCCTGGGCACGCTCTTCGACCCGCAGCCGGTGCAGCTCACGGGCAACGTGCAATCCCTGACCGACCCGACCGAACCCGTGCTGGGGTACGTGGGTGCCCATTCGCAGACCGAGAAGCGGATTTTCATCAGTCGGAGTGAACTGCGTAACTCGTTGCGCATTGCCAGCGAGTACGATGGCCGGTGCGCCCGCCTGGATACCCTGTCCGTGTATGAAGCCTACCTCTTTAAAAGCCCCGGCATTGTTCCGGTAGGCATTATCGTAGGACCTTTCGGAATATCGGGCTACACCTGGTCGATACCTACCTGCATTGACTGCCGCCGGCGGGGTACTGATGTACGGCCCAGCTACTGGCCCAAAGAATCCTTCTGATACGCTTTCTATGCCTCTATTTCGTCCCTTGATGCGCTACGTATCCAATCCTTCCGGCGGCCTGCTGCTGGCCGGGCTGCTGGCAATGGCCACTACGGCGCAGGCCCAGGCCCCGCTCGACTCGCTCGGGGGCCTTACCGGCCAGCTGGGCCGCCACGCCCGGCAAATGCCCCGCGAGGAGCTGTTTCTGCACCTCGACCGGCCGCTGTATCTGAGTGGTGAAACCATGTGGTTTAAGGTGTATGCCACCGGCGGGGCCGAGGTGCGGCCCCAGGCCCTGAGCAGCGTGGCCTACGTGGAAGTGCTCGATGCCGCGCGTCGGCCGGTGCTGCGGAGCAAGGTGGCGCTGCGCGAAGCCACAGGCCAGGGCACGTTTCTGCTGCCTTCGTCGCTGCATTCGGGCCGCTACACGGTGCGGGCTTACACCCGCTGGATGCAGAACTTCGGACCCGAAGCCTTCTTCCACGGCACCGTAACCATTGTGAACACCTTCGCCGCTTCGGGCGCAGTACCAGCCCCCGACTCGGCGGCGCTGGAGGCCCGGTTTTTCCCCGAAGGCGGCGAGCTGGTGCGCGGGCTGCGGAGCAAAGTGGCCTTTCAGATTACCGATAAGCGCGGCCGGGGCATAGCAGCTACCGGCACCGTACTCGACGACCAGGGGGCGGCGGTAGCCACTTTCAGCACCCGGCGGGGTGGTATGGGCAGCTTCGAGCTTACGCCGGCTGCAACCGGTTCGGCGGCTTACTCGGCCGTTATCAGCCGGCCGAGTAAGCCAGGACAACCCCGCCCACCGGCGTTTACCAGCCGGTTACCGGCCGTGCGCGACCAGGGCTACGTGCTGCACGTAGCCCCGGCCGCCAGCCCCGGCCAGCTCACGCTAAGCGTGCAAGCGACGCCCGGCCAGCCCCAAACGGTGCTGCTGCTGGCCCATGCCCGCCAGCGGGCCGCCCTGGCCCAACCCCTACGCCTGCAGAATGGCCGGGCCGAGCTGACTATCAACCAGCGCGAGCTGCCCGACGGCGTATCGCGCTTCACGTTGTTCAGCGAAGCGCGCCAGCCGCTGGCCGAGCGCCTGTTTTTTCAGCGGCCGCGCCGAAGCCTGACTTTTACCGCCCGCCCCGACCAGCCCAACTACTCACTCCGCTCGAAAGTGCGCCTGGATGTGGCCGCCACCAACGCGGCCGGCCCCGCCAGCCTCTCGGTGGCCGTGTACCGGCTCGACTCGCTAAACGCCGCTCCGGTCCCGGCCATCGACCAGTACCTGGGCCTGACCTCGGAGCTGCGCGGCAGCGTGGATAACCCCGGCTACTACTTTGCCGCTACCGGCCCCGAGGCGGAGGCGGCCACCGATGAGCTGCTGCTCGTGCAGGGCTGGAGTCGCTTTAAATGGGCCGATGTGCTACGGCCTGCCGGGGGTCCGGCGGCCTTTCAGCCCGAGCTTTATGGCCCCGTAGTACAGGCCCGCCTGACCCGCGCCGGCACCGACGAGGCGCGCCCCAACCTGACAACCTACCTTTCGTCGCCGAGCCGGGTAGTGCGCCTGTACGCCGACCAGAGTGACGCGAACGGGCTGGTGGCTTTCAAGCCCGGCAACCTGTACGGCCCCCAGACAGTGATGCTGCAGACTGACCCTCGCCAGGACAGCACCGCCCGCATCACGCTGCTCGACCCTTACTCGGAGCAGTTCGCGGCCCTGCCAGCGGCGCGCGCCCTCGACCTGGCAACCCGCTTGCAGCCCGCCTACGCCCGCCGCCACCTGCAGGCCCAGGTGCAGACGGTGTTTGCGGGTCGAAAGTACGACCGATACCGGGTGATGCCGACCGACAGCATCCCCTTCTATGGCCGGCCCGATGCCAGCTACAGGCTCGATACCTACACGCGCTTCAAGGTGATGGAAGAAGTAATGCGCGAGTACGTGCCGGGTGTTATCGTGCGCATCCGCAACGACGGGTTCCACCTGCTGACTGTTGATAACCTGAACAAGAGCATCTTTCAGGAAAACCCCCTGGTGCTACTCGACGGGGTGCCAGTGTTCAATGTGAACAAGATAATGGCCCTGAACCCGCTCAAAATCCAGCAGCTCGATGTGGTGAATAGCCGCTACTTCCAGGGGGAAACGGCCTACGAGGGCCTCGTGAGCTTACGCACCTACAAGGGCAACCTCGAAGGATTCCAGCTCGATCCGCGGGTATTGATTCAAGAATACGAGGGCCTGCAGGAGCAGCGCGAGTTTTATGCCCCGCGCTACGATACGCCCGAGCAACAACGCAGCCGCCGCCCCGATCTGCGCGAACTGCTCTACTGGAACCCAGCCGTAACCGTAGCCGGCCCTGGCGCGGCCCCACAAACACTAGATTTTTTCACCGGCGACCAGCCCGGCCGCTACCTGATAGAAGTACAGGGCCTCGATGCTACCGGTGCGGCGGGCAGTAGCCGTACTGTATTGGAGGTGCAGCCGGTCTTGTAACGCATAAGCTCCGGTATTCGACCAAAAATGCGGCCCGCATAACTCCAATCAGGAGCTATGCGGGCCGCATTTTTGGTCGAATACCGGAGCTTATGCCGACTGCTTGCCTTCAAGCTTTTTAAGTTTGTCGTAGGTCTGCTGCGACTTCTCGTACTGGCGCTCTACTTCCTGACGCAGCTGGCCGGTGAGATTCTCACTTTCGAGCGCGTCTTTGTAGGCTTTAAGGGCCCACTCTTCGCCATACACATTGGAGGCGAGGATGGCCTTTTCGTCGAAGCCGGTAACGGTGGCTTTGGCGTCCATCCAGCGGCGGTAAAGCTTGCCTTTGAGCGTAGTGCCGGTTTCGCGGCCGCCGCCCAACTGCCGCAGGTGCTGGTTGAGCTGGTTGGCAAACTGCTGGCTCTGGCTTACGAGCTGCTTGTAATAGCCGGTCAGCTCGGCGTCCTTGCTCTCATCTACGGCCCGCTTGTAGCCGGCAATCCGGTCGTTCACGAACAGCAGCAACTCGTGCAGGGCATCGGTTTCGTTGTCGGATACAGGCGCTTTTTGACCCTGCTTTTTATTGACAAGGTAGCTTACGCCCAGTGCCAATAGGGCACCGCCTACGAGCTTGCCAATCAGGCCGCCCTTTTTTTTGAATTCGGTTTTGGTTTCAGAAGATTTCATAAGGAAAGAGAATAGGATGCAAGTTTCGACCTGCTTACGCCATTCGCCGGCACTTGGTTAAGGCCGGGCTTACCTCGCTGCCTTGTTTTTCAAGTCGGCGGCTTTCCAACTATCCTCTGCGGCCCGCGGCCCGTTGCCTCTCCGGCCGCCGTGGCAACCTTCTGCCGGCCGCCGCAGTTTTTGGCGCACTGCCAATAACCTCCCGCGCTACTACACCGGCACAACCCGCTCTGCTCATGATTGTCGACCGAAAGACCTTCACTTACAAGGGAAAAATCGTCCTCGAAAAGCTACTCATCCGCTCGCCCCACCGGCACGAGGCTATTTTTCAAAATGAGGGTTGCTTCGTACACCTGACGGGAGCCGGCACCCGGCTGCTTTCGGCCCAGGATAATTTACTGATTGCCAGTCAGGAATCGGTGCTACTGAAATGCGGCACTTACTTCCTCGATTTCCTCGACAAGCTCAACGGCCAGACCGTCGAAGTGCTGGCCATCCACCTCTACCCCGAGGTGCTGGAGCAGCTGTACAGCGCCGAGTTGCCGGCCCTGATCGGAAAAACCGCCTCGTTCAGTCCGAGCGCCGCTATCGGCCACGACGCCGTTATTGCCCGCTACCTCGAATCATTGGAGTTTTATTTCCAGAATCCGGCGCTGGTGAATGATGATTTACTGGAATTGAAGATAAAGGAGCTAGTGCTGCTGCTGGTGCAAACCGGTAACGCCGGGTCGGTTTTATCGTTGGCCACCCATCTGCATTCTCCCATGGATATCAATATCAAAAGGACCATTGACCTGCATACGTATTCCAATCTGAGTACCACGGAGCTGGCCGAGTTGTGTAATCTGAGCCTTTCCTCCTTTAAAAGAGCGTTCAAAAAAATATACCACGACAGCCCCACCAGCTATTTTATCACCGAGAAGCTCAAGAAAGCCAAGGCGCTGCTAGCGGGCTCCGATTTGCCCATCGGCGAAATTGCCTACGAGGCCGGCTTCAACGATCCGCTCTACTTCACCCGCCTGTTCCGGCAGCGGGCCGGCATGGCGCCCAGCGCCTACCGGGCCAGCCACACCCAGCCCGCGCACCCGGCCGGTTAGCCGCCAGCAGTGCCAACCGGCGTTGGTCCGGCCCATGGATTGAACCGAATGTCCATAAGACCGGGCTCATTGTCCATAGTTCGGGCGGAGGGTGGCGGTACCTTTGTCGTAGGCAAAACGGGGACGGAAGGCGCCCGTCATCCGCCCCCGATTATTCCATCTTAAATTCAGACAACCATGCGTAATTTCCCCATCCACACCCTCGAAACGGCCCCCGAGCAAAGCAAGCCCCTGCTGGAAAAGTCCCTGAAAGAATACGGGATGATTCCGGGTCTGCACGGCGCGCTGGCCGAAGCCCCGGGCCTGCTCGAAGCCTACCAGATGCTGCACAAGCTGTTCACCGAATCGTCGTTCGACAAGGACGAGCTGACGGTGGTGTGGCAGACCATCAACGTGGAGCATAACTGCCACTACTGCGTGCCCGCCCACACCGGAATCGCCCACATGATGCAGGTAGACCCGGCCATCACGGAGGCCCTGCGCAACCGTACCGCCCTGCCCACCGAGAAGCTACAGGTGCTCCACGACACCACGCTCTCGATGGTTCGCAACCGGGGCCAGGTAAGCAGCGCCGAGCTGGAAGCATTTTACGCGGCTGGCTACACCAAGCGCCAGGTACTGGAAATCGTGCTGGGCCTCTCGCAGAAAGTCATCAGCAACTACACCAACCACCTCGTAGAAACGCCAGTGGATGCGGCCTTCCAGAAGTTCGCCTGGGAGCCCGCTACGGTTTAAGTTGGATGTTCTGTAAAAGTAGCGCGGGCGCCCTTGAGGGGGCGCCCGCGCTACTTTTACAGTATGGGTGCGGTTCAGCACGAAGGCAACGAAGCCGCATAAAAAGCTCTTCCGATTGCGCCAGTACAGGTAAGCGCGGGTTCAGGAGTTCGAACGCGCTGGTCCTGCTAGTCGCCTACTCCACTACTATACGGCGCGTTACCGGGCCGTCGGCGTACTCTACCCGCAACAGGTACACGCCCGCTGCCAACTGGCCAACCGGCACCTGCATTTGCGCCCCGGTGGCTGCGCGCCGGTACACCTCCCGGCCCAGTACATTTAGCAGCACCACCGTCCGGGGGCCCGCCGCCGCATCGAGGCGTAGCCGGAGCAGGTCGCGGACGGGGTTGGGCCAAGCCTCCAGCGTAGCCGCCGACTGCGACGCGCCGACGTGCAGCACGGCGCCCCCAATAAGGCGGGCCAGGCCGGCCCGGGGTTGTCCGTCTACCTGCGTAAAGGCGCCGGCCGTAACGAGGCGGCCATCAGGCTGCACCAGCAGGTCGGTTACGGAGCTGTTGTAAAGCCCGTAGCCCAGGAAGGAGGCATCCACCGTTCCATCGGCATTCAGCCGGTGCAGGTAGCCCTTCTCCTGGCTGTCGCCGGCCACCAGCACCTTGCCATTGGGCTGCAACTCCAGGTCGCGCACCAGGCCGGTTCCACCGCCATCCGTTTGGTTGGCATCAAACGATTCGTCGACGCTGCCATCGGAGTTGAGCCGGGCTATGTTGGGGCGCACGATGTTGTTGTAGCTGTAAAATTGGCCGCCAATGAGCACCTTGTTATCGGGCTGCACGGCCAACTGCCAGATGGTGCCTCCGCCAGTGGTGGCGGGCACGAAGGTTTCGTCGCGGCTGCCATCGGCCCGCAGCCGCACAATGCCCCCGGCGGGCGTAGTGCCGGCACGGTTGATAGATCCGGCCACGTAATGCCGGCCATCGGGTAGCACCTTGATTGCCTGGAGATAACCACTCACCTGCCCCTCCACCTTCTGCGCGTAGCTCTGGTCTAAGCTGCCATCAGCCAGCAAGCGGTACACAACAGCGGTAATATTGGGGCTCAGGGACGAACCCCCGATGAGAATGGCGCCATTCGTGTGCTCGGCCAGGGCTATTACCCGTGAGCTGATAGCGGTGAATAATGTACCAGGGGCTTCGAAAGAAGCATCTGCCTGACCATTGGCCAGCAGCCGGGCCACCAGGGCCGTGCCCAGGTTGCCGGATTTAGTGAACCGGCCGCTCACTACAATCCGGCCATCAGACAGCACCAGTATTTTTTCGATTGGTCCGTTTGTGCTGGCTGGGGCAAACGTCGCGTCGGGGCTGCCATCGGACCGGAGGCGGGCCAGATTACTGGCGGGGGCACCGTTCAGTTCCCGGAACCGGCCCCCAATCAGCAGCCGGCCATCGGTTTGCTGGGCTATGCTGGTCACGGTTCCCGGCTCGTCGAGGGCGGGGCGGAGACCGGGCAGGGCCTGGGCCGTAGTGCCGTTCAGCCGGAGCACGCTGGCCTGGGGCAGTTCGCCGTAGCTGGTAAAACTACCGCCCACCAGCACCTCGCCGTTGGCCAACACCTGCACCGTTCTCAGCTGGTCGTTGAGCCGCTGGGGCACAAAGGCCGGGTCGACTTGCCCGGTTGGCAGCAGCCGCAGCAGGTAGGCGCGGTCGGGCTGCGTAGAGTTGAGCGAGGTGAAGAGGCCGCCCAGCAACACGCCCCCGGCCGCATCAACGGCCACCAGGCCGTCGCTTTCCAGAAACCCGACGGTTACCCCATTCGTCCGCACGGAAGCGGTAAAGGTCGGGTCGATTTGCCCCGCCAGAGTTAGTCGTACTACTTCGGTCCCGAGGCTGGCCGTACGGGCGACTAACTGGCCCGTGCGCGGGTCGGCCGCCAGGGCCAGCACCTGCGCGGTGGTCGTGGGCCGGGGGCCGGGGAAGGGAATAAAGCTCGTATCGACCGTGCCATCGGCATTCAGGCGCACCAGACTGTGGATGGCGTAGCCGCTGACTTTGTCGAAGCGGCCACCGACCACAATTTTGCCATCGGCCTGCACCACAATAGCGGACACTACGCCGTTCAGGCCCAGGCCGTAGTTGCCTCCGGTAAAGCCACTGCCCAAATTGACTACGAAGTTCTGGTCGACACTACCATCGGCGTTCAGGCGCACCAGGCCGGTTACTCTTGTCGAGTTGAAGTATTCGAATGCCCCCGCGAGCAATATTTTATTGTCGGGTTGAACGGCAACCGTAGTAATCGAGCCATTGGGTCCACTGCCAGAGTTAAAGCCTGCCACTAATGTCCCATCAGCGTTGAGTTTAACTATCCCGGGGCCACCTACAAACACGTAGGGGTAGCCGGTTACCAGCAGTTGGCCATTCGCAAACCGCCGCACCTTCGCGCCTCGGGAGGTAACCGCCACCCTTGTTGCAAAGGTTTCGTCCAGCGTACCATCGGCATTGAACCGGGCCAACCCGCTGGCAGGGCTGCCGTTGAGACGAGTGAAGCTGCCGGCCACCAGCAGCTTGCCGTCGGGTTGCTCCTGGGTGCTGTTGACGGTGGCTGACTGCCAGGTTTCCAGCGGCGCGAAGGTGGGGTCGAGCGTTTGGGCGTGGGCTGGGATGGCGAGTCCAATGAACAATAATAGCCCGGTGAAGATCTTTAGTAATAGTGTATTCATGCGACAGTTAGTGAAATTTGCGGAATAAAAGTACTGCTTATCCTGACGTAATCCCGCCCTCTTTTCGCGCCTTCCGTACCTTCGCTATCCTATGACCGACTCCGCCGAAACGCCCGCCACCGCCCCCGTTCGCAAGCTGTTCCTGCTCGACGCCTTTGCCCTGATTTACCGGGCCCATTTTGCTTTCAGCAAGAACCCGCGCGTGAACTCCAAGGGACTCAATACCGGGGCCATCCTGGGCTTCACCAACACGCTGGTCGAGGTGCTGCAGAAGGAAAAGCCTACCCACATCGGCGTAGCCTTTGATGCGGCCAAGAAAACCTTCCGCCACGAGCAGTACGCCGACTACAAGGCTCAGCGCCAGGCCATGCCCGAGGACATCGGCCTGGCTATTCCCTACATCAAACAGATTATCAAGGCCTTTCACATCCCCATATTGATGGTGGAAGGATTCGAGGCCGACGACGTGATTGGTACGCTGGCCGGCCGGGCCGAGCAGCAGGGCTTTGGCGAGGTGTACATGATGACACCCGACAAGGACTACTGCCAGCTGGTAACCGATTGCGTAAAAATCTACCGGCCGGCCTTCATGGGCAACGCCGCCGAAATCCTCGACGTGGCCCACGTGCTCCAGCGCTTCGAGATTGAGCGGGTGGCGCAGGTGATTGACATTCTGGGCCTGCAGGGCGACGCCTCCGACAACATTCCGGGCATCCCGGGCATCGGCGAGAAAACGGCCAAGAAGCTGATTCAGGAGTACGGCTCGGTGGAAGGCCTGATTGCTAACGTGGACAAGCTCAAGGGCAAGCAGCAGCAGAACGTGCGCGAGTTTGCCGAGCAGGGTCTCATGAGCAAGGAGCTGGCTACCATCCACCTCAATGTACCCATAGAATTCGAGGCCGACAAGCTCGTGCTCGACCAGCCCGACATGGAGGAGCTGCGCCGCCTGTTCGACGAGCTGGAGTTCCGCCAGCTGGCCGCCCGCGTGCTCGGCGACGGGGCCGGACCGGCTGGCGTGACCAACGGCGGCACTCCCACCCCGCGCGGCGCCCGGCGGCCCAAAGTGGCCACTGCCGGCCAGGGCAGCTTGTTCGGCGCGTCGTCTGATGCAGCCGTGGCTATTGGTGTCGAGGAAGGCAGCAACGGCGAGGCCGGCGCGCCCACCGGCCCGCGCCGCACGCTGGAAGATGTGGCCCACCAGTACCACCTGATGGATACGCCCGCGCTCCGGACCGAGCTATTGGAGTTCCTGCTGCTGCAAACCGAAGTCAGCTTCGACACCGAAACCACCGGCCTCGACACCATGACGGCCCGGCTTGTGGGCCTCTCATTCTGCTGGCTGCCCGGCGAGGCCTACTACGTGCCCGTTCCGCAGGCCGACGAAGCGGCCGCCCAGGCCCTGGTGGACGAGTTTCGGCCGTTTTTCGACGCCGAAACCATCCTGAAAGTCGGCCAGAACATCAAGTACGACCTCACCATTCTCAAGCACTACGGCGTCGAGATTCGGGGGCCGCTGTTTGACACCATGCTGGCCCACTACCTGCTCGAGCCCGACATGCGCCACGGCATGGACGTACTGGCCGAAACCTACCTGCACTACACGCCGGTGCCCATTACGGCCCTCATCGGACCCAAGGGCAAGAACCAGAAAACCATGGCCGACCTGCCGCCCGCCGAGGTGTCGGACTACGCCTGCGAGGACGCCGACGTGACGCTGCAGCTCAAGCACGTGTTCGAGCCGCTGCTGAAAGAAGTGGGCCTGCTCGACTTGCTGAACGAGGTGGAAAACCCGCTGGTGCCGGTGCTGGCGGCTATCGAGTACGAGGGCGTGAAGATTGACTCCGAGGCCATGGGCGAGTACTCGGCCGAGCTGCAGGGCTACATCACGGAGCTGGAAGGCCAGATTTACCAGGAAGCCGGCCAGGAGTTCAACATCGGCTCGCCCAAACAGCTCGGCGAAATTCTGTTCGATAAAATGGACCTCGGCGGCAAGAAAATCAAGAAAACCAAAACCGGCCAGTACGCCACCGGCGAGGAAATCCTAAGCCAGCTGGCCGGCGACGCCCCCATTGCGGGCCTGATTCTGGAGTACCGCCAGCTCAGCAAGCTGCGTTCCACTTACGTCGAGGCCCTGCCCCAGCTGGTGTGCGAGCTCGACGGGCGGGTACACACGAGCTTCAACCAGGCCGTAACGGCCACCGGGCGCCTTTCCAGCACCAACCCCAACCTGCAGAACATTCCCATCCGCACCGAGAAGGGCCGCGAAATCCGCAAGGCCTTCGTGCCCCGCGACGCCAACCACGTGCTATTGGCGGCCGACTACTCGCAGGTGGAACTGCGCATCATGGCCGACTTCGCGGGCGACAAAACGATGATTGAGGCCTTCCGCCTGGGCCAGGACATTCACACGAGCACGGCCAGTAAGGTGTTCAAAGTGCCGCTGAGTGAGGTGGATGGCGAGATGCGGCGCAAGGCCAAAACCGTCAACTTCGGTATCATCTACGGTATTTCGGCCTTCGGGCTGGCCCAGCGCATCGGCATTGGCCGCAAGGAAGCTGTGGACATCATCGAGACCTACTTCGAGGAGTTTCCATCGGTGAAGCAGTACATGGACGAGAGCATCAACCGGGCTCGCGAGCTGGAGTACGCCGAAACCCTGCTCGGCCGCCGCCGCTACCTGCGCGACATCAACTCGCGCAACGCTACGCTGCGTGGCTACACCGAGCGTAACGCCATCAACGCCCCCATCCAGGGCACCGCGGCCGACATCATCAAGAAGGCCATGATCAACATCCACGAGTGGCTGGTGCAGGAAAAGCTCGGCACCCGCATGATTCTGCAGGTCCACGACGAACTGGTGTTTGATGCCGTGCGTGAAGAGGTGGACTACATCACGCCCAAAATCAAGGAGTTGATGGCTACCGCCCTGCTCCTACCCCACGGCGTGCCGCTGGAAGTGGAAGTAGGCGTGGGTGAGAACTGGCTGCAGGCGCACTAGGGACCGGATTGCCATTTTTGTCCGACCTTTAAGCCACCTCCTGTCTAATCAGGGGGTGGCTTTGCTATGTTAATGGATTCCTTTGAAGTCGAAAATTTCCGCAGCCTGAAGCACCTGAAGCTGGAGAAACTGACGCGGGTGAACCTGCTCGTGGGGAAAAATAACTCAGGAAAGACGAGTGTACTAGAGGCGCTGTTTGCTATATCTGGAATAGAAGATGCAAATTGGCTCTCTATAATTGAGAAGGAGCGAGGGTTAATAAATAACGAATTTGATTTTAGATATATTTTCTATGGCTTTGATTCCACTTTATCTGTGGTTTTATCTGCGATTCACCGTGATGAAAAAGGTGAAAGCCATACGCTACGGGCTTCTATGGGTATCCGGAAACGTCTTTATGCTAAAGAACATGATACAACGATTCATTCTAGAAGTTCTGTTCTGACTCGCAAACCGGAAGCTAATGTGCTCTTGATATCAGTTGTGTCCCCAACTACAGTAAAACCTATAGAAATATCTATGGGCCGCGATAACAATGGGCACGATTTATTTATAAAAACGTCAATAAAATCTGATAAAGAATTGGCAGGTTTACGTTTTCCTGGTTCATCCCGATACATGGTTTCCGAAATTTTAACGACTAATATAGACCGTTTAACTTTAGGGCAAAAGTTAGAAGATCTTAAATTCAACAAAATAGATGCCCCACTATTGGACATTATGAAAATAATTGATATAAGAATTGAGGATATTAGCCTAAGCACCAGTGGCCAGATTTATCTGGATTTAGGAGCGAATTTTCGCACTTTACTCCCACTGAATCTAATGGGAGAAGGTGTTCAGAGATTATTAGACATTGCTGCTGCTGTAGCTCACAGCTCTGGCGGTATCGTCCTCATTGACGAAATAGACAATGGCCTTCACTACTCCGCTCTACGAATCTTATGGAAAGGCATCTTACAAG
This sequence comes from Hymenobacter psychrophilus, assembly GCF_900107135.1. GTDB lineage: Bacteria > Bacteroidota > Bacteroidia > Cytophagales > Hymenobacteraceae > Hymenobacter > Hymenobacter psychrophilus. The sequence continues at coordinate 128,623 of NZ_FNOV01000008.1, read as the reverse complement.
CTGCTCGTGAATATGATGTGCAAGTATTTGCTACCACCCATAGCGCTGAGGCCCTTCGCCACCTTACTTGGGTACTTGATAACGAGGAAAATGCGGATTACCGTAACGACGTGGCCGCTTATACCCTTATCCGTGCTGATGGCGATATGGTGCGCACTTACCGGTACGACTATGAGCAACTTGACTACGCACTGGACCACGGCGTAGAAGTTCGCAATTAACCGGCATTACACATGGCAAACAAGCAATTTAATATCTATGTCGAAGGTACAGACGACCACGACCTAGTTTTGGTAATAGTCAAACAACTTCGCGCTACTGTTCCGAATCCCAATATCAAAATCACTCGCGAAGGGCAGATAGTCACCACTTATCTGATAGTAGAAGATACCGCTGACACCATCTTAATTTCTAGCATCGGCGGTTGGGCTAACTTAGGCAAAAAGCAGTCAGTCTCGATTCAGCAGGCGCGCGATTCGGGTGGCAAAACCTTGATTGTTTTCGATGCTGATGAAGCGCCGGCCCAGCGGGCCGCTATTTTGAAAGAACAAATTGCCACTGATGAGCCAGCACCCGCTCTCTTCCTCTTTCCTAGCCCCAATCAGCCCGGCGAATTGGAAGATTTACTCCTACAAGTGGTGCAACCAGCCCATCAGGCCATAATGACTTGCTACGATGGCTACGAGCAATGCCTTCAACAACTGGTCAATAATGGGCAGGATTACTATAACACGCCCTCCAAAAAGCGCCGTATCTACGACTATGTAAATGTGATGCCATTGGAAGGCGCTGAATGGGACCGGCACCATAAGAAAGGAGGCCAAAAGATTTTTGAGAATCCCAGTTTATGGAACCTGAATGCCCCGGCTATCCAGCCCTTGCGGGACTTTCTCAATCAGCACTTGTCCTAATTACGCCCAAAATAAAGGAGCTCATGGCCACCGCCCTACTGCTGCCCCACGGCGTGCCGCTGGAAGTGGAAGTAGGCGTGGGCGAGAACTGGTTGCAGGCGCACTAAGTTTTCTGGTAAACCAATGGATCAGACCACAAAGAAGGGCATCGTCACCGAACTTATCAGTCTGCTCACGCAGGGTAATGCCCACGTCACGTTTGAGGATGCCTGCGCCGACCTCACGCCCGCGCAGTGGAACCAGCACGCGCCGGAGGCACCCTATACTATCTGGCAACTAGCTGACCATATTCGTATTGCGCAGTGGGATATTGTAGAGTTTTCCCTCGGAGCCGAGCATACTTCTCCAGAGTGGCCCGCGGGCTACTGGCCTGCCCAAACCGCTACCGCCGACGAAGCACAATGGTACCAGACGCTTGCTCAAATTCAGGCTGACCGGCAGCGCTTCATCGACCTGCTACAGCACCCTACTACTGATTTACTGGCCCCCCTTCCGCACGGCGACGGCCAGACGATCCTGCGGGAGGCCCTACTGATTGGCGACCATACCGCCTACCACACCGGCGAAATTATTCTGATCCGGCGGCTATTACACGCTTGGTAACAGCCGCGCCGGCAAGTTGTAGACGATTAAGGCCACATCAGGACTGACGAATTGATTGAGCTTACGGGGTACCGGCGTGGGCACCCGCACCGGCTAAGTGGCCGTATACTCTCTCTCTGCAAAGCCCACTTCAACCGCAATTCGCATGCTCACCCAGCCTCATACCACCACGCTGCAAAATGTAGCCCGCGGGCTGCTGGGCACCTTTATGGTCGTGGCTGGCACCGGCCACCTCACGTTTCAGCGCCAGGCATTTCAGGCCCAGGTGCCCGATTTCATTCCGCTTGACAAGGACACGACCGTGCTGGCTTCGGGTGTGGTGGAAATTGGGCTGGGCCTGGGGCTGCTGCTGTTGCAGGGCCGCAACCGGGTGCGCATGGGTCTGGGGCTGGGGCTATTCTATGCGGCCGTGTTTCCGGGCAATATTCACCAGTACACCCACCACCTGTCGGCGTTCGGCCTCGATACCGATACCAAGCGCCTGGGCCGCCTGTTTTTCCAGCCTGTGCTGATTGGCGTGGCCCTGTGGAGCACCGGGGCCCTGAAAGCACTCATGGCGCGGCGGCCACTTTAAACAGAACCCCGCCGCTGCCCGTTTACGCTGCATGAATCTTTCTGAAACCAACTCTTCCTTTGATGTAGCCATAATCGGGGCCGGGCCGGTGGGGCTGGCCTGCGCGCTGGAAGTGCAGCGGCGCGGCCTCTCAGCCGTGGTGCTAGATAAGGGCGCGCTGGTGAACTCGCTGGTGGGCTACCCTACCAACATGGAGTTCTTTTCGACGCCCGAGCTGCTCGAAATTGGCGGCCACCCCATGGCCACGCTGCACTACAAGCCCCTGCGCGAAGACGCTCTCGACTACTACCGCCGCGTGGCCCAGGCCGAAAACCTGACGCTCCGCCTCTACGAGCGGGTAATCGGGTTGGAAGGCGAGCAGGGCAGCTTCACTGTCGTAACCGATAAGGCCCGTCTGCAAACTCGGTTCGTAATTGTGGCTACCGGTTTCTACGACCTGCCCAATTACCTGAACGTGGCGGGCGAGGACCTGCCCCATGTGTCGCACTACTACAAGGAGCCCTACGCCCACGCCGACCAGGACGTGGTGATTATCGGGGCCAAAAACTCGGCCGCCAAAGCGGCACTGCAGTTGATGCGGGCCGGCGCCCGCCCCACGCTGCTCGTGCGCGGCCCCGACATTCCCGAATCCGTTAAGTACTGGATCCGGCCCGACCTTGTCAACCGCATCAAGGAGGGCCGCATCGGGGCCCTGTTCAACACCACCGTCACCAGCATTACGCCCGGGGCGGTGGAAGTCAGCACGCCCGAGGGGCCGCGCACGCTGCCGGCCCAGTTCGTGTACGCCCTCACCGGCTACCACCCCGACTTCTCGTTTCTGGCGGCCCTGGGCATCAACTGCGGCAGCGATGCTGCCCAGACGCCCAGTCACGACGCCGAAACCCTCGAAACCAACCGCCCCGGCCTGTACCTGGCCGGCACCGTGTGCGGCGGCCGCAATACCAGCCGCTGGTTTATCGAGAACGGCCGCTACCACGCCCAGCTCATCGCCGCCCGCCTCGCCGGCGAAACCGCCCCGGCGCTGCCCGAGGTACTGCAACCGGTGCAGCTATAAACAGCAGCCCTGTTTTATTGCACAAAAAAAGCTCCCGCCTTGGTAAAGGCGGGAGCTTTTAGATAAGCAGCGGGAAGAGCCCGTTACGGGAACTTCACGCCCCGGTAGCTAGTCGGGTTTACGGTTGGCACTTTGGCGCCGTAGGTCGAGTTGATAACCTTGATCATTTCGTTGGCCACAACAGCGTAGCCGCGGGGCGTGGGGTGCACACCGTCAAGCGAGAACAGGTTGCCGCTCACGAAACCAGCCGTGTTATTTACACCGTTTACTACCAAGCCGTTGGAGGCTACCGTCGAGAAGAAGGCATTGGCATCGAACACAGCCAGTCCCTTAGCCGCCGCCTTGGTTTTGATGGCGGCGTTAAAGTTGTTTGTAGCAGTTCTTACCTGGCCCTGCTCTACATCGTCGAGCACGAACAGGCTCGGGATGGGGTTGCCAGCCGACACGCCGAAAGCAGCCGTGGTGTCAATGCCGTAGGCAGCTAGGAACAATGGGAAGCCTGCAGCAGGCTGCCCGCTCTGGCCATACACGTAGCGCCACGGGCGGCCCGTTTTCGTGCCCACCAGGGGCAGGAAGGGCGAGGAAAGCAGGGTGAACAACTGCCGGCCCGTGCCATCCACTGCCTTGATGTCACCGGTCGTAATTGGCTTGCGGTTGGCCGAGGTAGCGCCGCCGGGGGCAGCACCCGTCTGAATAACCAAACCGGATACCTTGCCCGCTTCCAGCGTAGTGCGGAAGCTGGGGCCCACAGTAGTGAAGAACGGAATCGTCGTTACATCGGGAATGGTAGCTACCACGCCCTTAGCGCCCGTGGCGGTCAGCGCATCAATCACCTTCGAGTTCTTGTCGGTGAAGTCGGCTACCGAAGTGAGCGAGTTGGCAGCACCACCGGCGGTAGCGAAGCCCAGCACATCGTTGTTGCCCAGCCAGTTGGTAAAGAAGGTAGGATTAGAAGCCGCTACCCGCTGCAAATACGTTTGGGTAGCCTGCGCGTCGGGCGTAATCCGCTCGAAGAAGGGGTTGCCCAGCACGCTGCCGTAGCCCGCCGTTTCGATATCCGACAGGCGGATGCCCGGTACGCCCAGGTTGTTTATCTGGCCGGTGAACTTGGTATAAAGCGGCCGGGCCGCCGTAGCGCCCTGGCGCAGTGCCAAGTTGGTGTTTACACTAGCCGTAACGGGAAGCCCGTTTACGATATTGGCCAGACGCAGGTAGCCCGAACCATTTTCCTGGCCCGCACCGAACAGCGGCTGCACGAATTCGCCGCCGCCTACCGTGGCGAACTGCTGCGCCAGAATAGCCGGAAACGACTGCTGCTGGCCTTCCAGGTAGAGGCCACCGTCGGAGAAGCCGGCCGTGAGCGAGTTGCCCACGGCAATGTAGTTGGAGAAATCGGCCGTGCCATTGCTGGGCTCGAAGTCCTTTTCCAGGTCGGGCTGGCAGGCGCTCAGGCCAAGGCCCAGCAGGGCCAGCATCGGCGCAGATTTACGAAACAAAGTAGTATTCATGGAATCAGGAGTGAGTCGCGGTTAGAACTAGAAGGTGTAATTCAGGCCGATGCCGGGAATCACGATGTTGGTCTTGTAGGTGCCGGCAATCCGGTCGGTGGTGCCATTCGTCACCAGCTCCTGCTGGGTCTGGGTACGCTTCTTGATGCCGACGTACTGGGCCGAAAGGTCAACCCCGAATTTGCCGAAGTTGTAGGAAGCACCCAGGGTACCACCAATGCGGTCGTTGTCAGGCGTTTCGGGCGTTACGAAACCGTCTTTCACCGGGCTCTCGTCATACGAGCCGCCGGCGCGCACTACCAGGCCGCTGGTGAGCTTGTACTGGGCACCCACGCGGAACGTCAGGGCGTCTTGGTACTCGCGCTTCGACTCGCTTACTGTAGTAGGCAGGCGGGTCTTGGAATCGAGGATAGGTTGGTCGAAATCGAAGCGCAGGGTTTTGTAGGCGCTCCAGTTGGCCAAGCTGGCATCAATGCCAATCGTCAGGTTTTCGGTAGGCATAATGCCGAAACCGATGCTGGTAGTAGCAATAAGGGGCAGCGTAGCCGAGAACTTGGTAGCTTGGAAATTTGGGGCGAAAGCGGGCGAGAGGCCGCTGAAGGTTACGTCGCCGTCCTTTACCCGGGCATCAATTTTCGAGCGGTAGCTCACGCCCACGCTCAGTTTTTCGGAAGGCTTGAAGAAAATGCCAGCGTTGACGCCGAACTTGGTTTCCGCCTTGCCATCGAGCTCAATGTGGCCGAACGAGTCGGGCAACGGAATGTCGCGTTGCAGGTTTACGGCGCCGTAAGCCAGCACTACCAGGCCGGCTCCGATGCTCAACTGGTCGGTGATGGCGTAGCTGACGGTGGGCTGCACGAACACCGACTTCAGGTCGATATCGGTGAGCGAGGTGCGGCCTTCCCAGCCGTCGGCGTACTGCAGCTTGCTACCGAAAGGCGTGTACACGGCAATACCCGCCCGAAACTTACCCTCTTGGGGGCCGAAACCGGCAAACAGGCTTACCGGCGTCACCACGCTGTTGCGCAGTTCGCGCTGCGTGCTGCTGCCTTCGGCCACAAAAGAGTTGCGGGCAAACGTGAAGTTGGCGCCAATCTGCACGCCTCGGTCGCGCACCATAGCCAGGGCACCGGGGTTGTAAAACATGGCCGCCTGGTCGAGGGACAGGCCCACGCCGACACCACCCATGCCGTTGTTTTTGATGCCGGCCAGCGTTACCTGGTAGCCGCCTGCCGAAGCCGCGGTTGCCGAGAGCAGCGCACCTCCTGCTAGAAGTAGAGACTTAAATTTCATACAAAGAGTGAAAAAGTGAGAATTTGGGGGCTTAGCGCCCCTAAATGTAAAGTAAAAACACAAGTTGTAGTAGGCAAGCCGAACAAATTTCCGGAACCATCGTAGCCGGGGCCGGCGGGCCCACTTCCCGGCCGGGGGTCCAGAGTCTGGCTGGGGGCCTGATTCAGGCCTAATCCCCGATTTCGCGGGAAATTAAATCGAGCTGCTGCCCGGCCACGAGCAGGTGCACCCGCAGGTTTTGGGCGCTTACCGGCTGGCCTTTTTTAATGCGACGCAGGTTACTGCCGGCCAACTCCCGGGCGTCGAGCACCATTACGGCCCCGTCGCCGAATACGGTGGCGTGGCGCCCACCGCGTACTATCAGGCCGGTTTCTTCGGCCAGGCCCAGGCCCAGGCACTCGGGGTGGGCCAGCAGGGCGTGGGCCAGCCGCCCGAAGCGGCCGCGCTCGGCAAAGTGCTGGTCGATAAGCAGGTCGGGCAGCAAGCCCAGGGCCGGGCCGGTCTGGATGCCGCCCTTGCGCAGGGCCCGCCAGCCGTAGCCGTCGATAACCATATGGGCGGGCAGCGCGGCAGCTCCGGCGCTGGTGCCGGCGACCATAAAGCTTTCCTCTTCGCTGAACCGCTGCCCCAGCAGCCGGGCAAACTCGGTGCCGGCCAGCAAATCCACCAGCCGCTCTTGGTCGCCGCCCGAAAAGAAAACGAGGCCCGCCCGCGCCAAGCGCGCCAGTGTGGCGGGCGAATCGGCCGGTTGCTGCTCGCTGATGGGCAGGTGGCGGGCGGCCCGGCAACCCAGTGCCCGCAACGACTTTTCGTAGGCCGCCCCAGTGGACTTGGCATTGCGCCACGAAGCGGCCGTAACAATTTCAACGGGCGTGGTGGGCGCGGGCAGCAGGCCGGCCAGCAGCGCCAGCAGGGCATCGTCGGAGCCGCCGCCGAGGGCGACAAGCGTGCCAAGCGGCAGGGCGGCGGACGGGTAGGGCATGGCGGGTGACGGAGGTACGGGCCAAAAGTACACCCCGCCGCCGGATTCGGCCGGCCGGCCCGCAGGCAGAAGAAGCGGGGCGGGGCCGCGGCAGGCGCGGGCGGCGTGTCAGGGGCGGGCGCATCCCGGCACAGCCACCACCCTCATTTCATTATTTCCCCATCGCTACATCCCAACCTTAGCGGAAAGCCGTACTTTTGCGCGCCGGTTTGGCCCACATCACCAATGCTTTCTGCCTAGCGAGAAACTGCTTCTTTCCCTTCAGCTTCATGAATCAGCACCCGACCCTCGAACACATTACGTCCCTGATTCAGGAAGGCGAGTTTTTCAAGCTCAAGGAAGCCCTCAAGAATTTTGAGCCCGCTGAGGTGGTGGAGTTGCTGGAGGAAGAGGAAGAGCGCGAGCAGCTCATCATCTTCCGGCTGCTGCCGCTGCAGTTGGCCACCGAGGTGTTCGAGTACCTGAACATTGATATTCAGAAGCATTTCCTGGCCAACCTCAGCCAGGATAAGATGGCCGACATTCTCAACGAAATGTCGCCCGACGACCGCACGGCGCTGCTGGAGTTTCTGCCCGATGATTTGGTGCGCGAGCTGATTCAGACCCTCTCGGAGCCCGAGCGCAAGGTAACGCTGGAGCTGCTGGGCTACCCCGAGTACTCGGTGGGCCGGCTGATGACGCCCGACTACATTGCCATCCGCGAAACCTGGACGGTGCAGCAGGTACTCGACTATATCCGCCGCCACGGCGGGCACTCCGAAACGCTGAACGTGCTGTACGTAACCGACGAGCGGGGCCGGCTGATTGACGACATCCGCATCCGCGAGTTTCTACTGGCCGGGCCCGAAGTGCGGGTTAGTGAGCTGATGGACCGCCGCTTCGTTTCGCTGAGCAGCATGCAGGACCAGGAGGAGGCCATCGACGAGTTCCGGCGCAACGACCGGGTGGCCCTGCCGGTTATCAACAGCGAAGGCATCCTGTTCGGCATCGTTACGATTGATGACATCCTCGACATTCGGGAGGAAGAGGACACCGAGGACATTCAGAAGCTGGGCGGTTCGGAGGCCCTCGATGAGCCTTATCTGGCCACCTCCATCTGGAACATGGTGAAAAAGCGGGCCGGCTGGCTCGTGATTCTGCTGCTGGGCGAGATGCTGACCACGTCGGCCATGCACCATTTCGAAGACGATTTGCAACGGGCCGCGGTGCTGGGCCTGTTTATTCCGCTCATCATTTCGGCAGGTGGCAACGCCGGCTCGCAGGCTACTTCACTCATCATCCGAGCCATGAGCCTGGGCGAGTTCACGGTATCAGACTGGTGGATGATTCTGCGGCGGGAGTTGCTCTCGGGCCTGTTGCTGGGTTTGATTCTGGGCGTGGTGGGCTCGTTGCGCATCGTGCTGTGGGCCAAGTACATCGACCCCGGCTATTTCGGCCCCTTCTGGTTGCTGATTGCCGTAACGGTCGGCTTCTCGCTGCTGGGCATTGTGCTGTGGGGGGCACTGGCCGGGGCCATGCTGCCCATGTTGCTCAAGCGCCTGGGCCTCGACCCCGCCACCTCCTCAGCCCCCTTCGTGGCCACGCTGGTCGACGTGACGGGCCTGATTATCTACTTTACGGTAGCTACCACGGTATTGCGCGGCACGTTGCTGTAGCTTTTATTGAGCCGTTAGCTTTTAGCTGCTGGCTGTTAGCTTTTGTTCAGGTGGAAGCCAACAGCTAAAAGAGAACGGCTTAAATCCGGTGCTACTATAAAATTTAGCCAACTTTGGCGCGACTATTTTCGTTAGCAATGCAGGTATCCACTTAGCATTGAACTCATGAAAATTTCAGTTGAAGAAGGTCAGGAGAAAGGCTTCCTGTCCGACGGCCGCCACACGGTCGAAATTACGGGTATTGAAGAGGGCAAAAGCGAAAACCAGGGCATTCCGTACTTCGCCGCTCGCATGGAAAACGAGGAGGGCTTCGTGCTCCAGCGCTTCTACCTCTCCGATGCCGGCCGGCCCGTTATTATGGGCCTCTACGAAATGGTCGGCATCGAGCCGAAAGCCGGCCACGACCTCGACACCAAGCAGCTCATTGGCAAAAAGCTGTCGGTAGAAGTGGGCGACTACACCTACAACGACCCCAACTCAGGCTCCGAGCGGACGCTGCGCCAGGCCTCGCACTTCCAGCGGGTGTAGCCTATTGCCGGTTTACCGGTTCCCCATTGTGATAAAAGCCCTAGCCATTTCCGTTTCGGAAAAGCTGGGGCTTTTGCGTGCTGACAAGAGCCGGTTCAAAAATCCACCCGGCCGCGGTTCACCTTTTTGTCACCGTGCTTTTTTTTGGATTCCAGACGCTTGCGCACGGCGCCTTTGCCGGGCTTGGTGGGGCGGCGGGTTTTGGGGCGGTGCAGGGTTTTGGTGAGCAGCTGATGAAACTTGAGCAGCGCCGTTTCGCGGTTGCGCAGCTGGCTGCGGTCTTCCTGGGCGGTTACCAGCAGCTCGCCTTCCTGAGTGAGGCGCGAGGCTAGCTTCTGGAGCAGCGTCTGCTTCTGCTCGTCGGTGAGTAGCTGCGAGTCGGCGATGCGGAAGCGCAGTTCCACGCGGCTTTCTACTTTGTTGACGTTCTGGCCACCCGGCCCGCTGCTACGGCTGGTCTGGAACTGCAGTTCGGGCAGGAAATCGGCGGCGGCAGGAAGCATGGAAGTGAAACTGGGGATGAATGGGGAAGGTAACTATACTGTGCTGCCGGGCCGGTGGTTTTGCCTCTACCACAGCAGGTAGCCCAGCAGCGCCAGGCGGGCAGTCCAGGCCAGGGTGCGGGGCCAGTTGGTGCGCACGAGGCCGTCGATGGCCACGTAGCTGTAGCCGTCGCGGCCGAGGCGGTTATGGAAGGGCACGCTGAGCAGGAAGGTGCTGGCCCAGGCCACCAGTACCAGCGCCAGCTGGCTCCAGCGGGCGGCCGGGCTCAATTCTGTGCCCTGCCACGCCAGCCACCCGGCGGCGCCCAGCTCCAGCAGCATCGGCCCCATCACTACCCAGCCCATGCGGGTGGAATGCTCGCGGTGAAACTGGGCGAACTGCGCGGGCGCCACGCGGGCAAAGCCGGGGTAATGCACGAGCTGGACCGTCCAGATAAGGCCGGTGAGGTAGGCGGCCAGGCCGAAATTGAGCAGGAGCAGGTGATTCACTTTTCGTTGTTTGTTTTTGATTAATCGTTTTTCAGTAGCGGTTGATTAGCCGGCGCTTACTGCTACCTTTCAGCGGAAAGTAACCAACGCGCAACAACCAACCGGAAACAAGCCATGCATCATTTCTTTCGTCCGGGCCTGCTACTGGCAGTACCGCTGCTGGGGCTGGCCGTAGCGGCCTGCGGCCCCAACAATAAAGCCGGCGCCGCCAAGCCCGATCTGCTCAGCGCCAACCTCGATACCACCGTGCGGCCCGGCGACGACTTCTACAACTACGCCAACGGCGCCTGGTTCAGGCAGCATCCGATTCCGGCCTCCGAAAGCAACTGGGGCATCGGTAAGGAAGTCCAGAACGAAATCTACAGCCGCCTGCGCAAACTGAACGAGGACGCGGCCAAAGCCAGCGCCGCCCTTGGCTCGACGGAGCAGAAGCTCGGCGACTTCTGGGCCACGGGTATGGACAGCGCCGCCGTAAACCGGCAGGGCCTGGCGCCGCTGCAGGCCGAACTCACGCGCATCCAAAACATCAGCACTGTAACGGGCGTGCAGGCAGCCATTGCGCGGCTGCAGCAGCTGGGCGTAAATGCGCTGATTGGCGGCTACGTGGGCCAGGATGCCAAGAACAGCGAAAAGATGGCCCTGCAGCTCTGGCAGGCGGGCCTGGGGCTGCCCAACCGCGACTATTACTTCAATAAAGATGCCCGCACGGCTAACATCCGCCAAGCGTACGAGCAGCACCTGAACAAGATGTTTACGCTGCTGGGCCAGGATGCGGCCACGGCCCAGGCCAGCACCAAGCGCGTGCTGGCGCTGGAAACCAAGCTAGCCGGCGCCTCGCGCAAGCTCGAAGCCCTGCGCGACCCCTACGCCAACTACAACAAGATGAGCCTGGCCAAGCTCGATGGCCTCACGCCCGGCCTTAACTGGAAGCCCTGGCTGGCCGAAATGGGCTTTGCTAAAGCCGACACGGTGATTGTGGGCCAGCCCGAGTTCTACCAGGAAGCCAGCCGCCTGCTGCGCACCGCCCCGCTCGCCGACTGGCAGGCCTACCTGCAGTGGCAACTGGTGCACGCCTACGCCGCTACGTTAAGCCAGGATTTCGACCAGGAAAATTTTCGCTTTTATGGCACCGTGCTGCAGGGCGCTACCGAGCAGCGGCCGCGCTGGAAACGGGTGCTCGACACCGAAGAAGAGGCTCTCGGCCAGGTGCTGGGGCAGCAGTTCGTGAAGGAGTACTTTACGCCCGAAACCAAGCAGCGCTACGAGCAGCTCACCGAAAACATTACGGCCTCGTTCCGCGAGCATATGGAGGCGCTGGACTGGATGGGCGACTCGACCAAGCAGAAGGCGCTGGTGAAGCTGAGCAAAATTACGCGCAAGGTGGGCTACCCCGACAAGTGGAAGGACTACTCGTCGCTGGAAATCAAGCGCGACTCGTACGCGGCCAACGTGATGCGGGCCAACCAGTGGCGCTACCGCTACGAGGCGCGCAAGCTCGGCCAGCCCGTCGACCGCACCGAGTGGGGCATGACGCCGCAGACGTACAACGCCTACTATAACCCCAGCAACAACGAAATTGTGTTGCCGGCCGCCATCTTCTCCATCCCGGGTTTGCTGGATGCCGATGCCGATGATGCCATTATTTATGGTTATGCCGGGGCCAGCACCATCGGCCACGAGCTCACCCACGGCTTCGACGACGAAGGCAGCCAGTTCGACGACAAGGGCAACCTGCGCAGCTGGTGGACCAAGGCCGACCGTAAAGCCTTCGACCAGCGCGTAGGCGGCATCGTGCGCCAGTTCAACGGCTACAAAGTGCTCGATTCGCTGCACATCAACGGCAAGGCAACGGCCGGCGAAAACATTGCCGATTTGGGCGGTATCATCATTGGGCTCGATGCGTTCAAGAAAACTGAACAGTATAAGAAGGGCGAGAAAATTGGCGGCCTGACGCCGGTGCAACGCTACTTTCTAGGTTACGCGCTGGGCTGGCAAACCCACCAGCGCCCCGAGCGGCTGGCCCAGGCCCTGCTCACCGATGTGCACTCACCGGCCCAGTACCGCATCAATGGCCCCTTCGCCGACGTGCCCGCCTTCTACGAGGCCTTCCATGTAACGCCCGGCGACAAGTTTTACCGGCCCGATTCGGCCCGGGTGAAAATCTGGTAAGCCGCCTGCGCCGTTGTTCCGCCCGGATTATTTTCGGCCCCGGGCAACGGCAGCGAGCCGGCCCGCATCTACCGCCACGTACCCTACCTCTTTACGCCATGAAAAAGCTTCGTCTTCTGCTGCCCGGTTTGCTGCTTGCCCTGCTGCTGACCGCCTTCCAGACCTTCGCCGCCGACACCCGCGAAACCCGCACCGTGGCGCCCTTTACCGCCGTAAGCCTGGGCGGCTCGATGCAGGTCGTTTTCCGCCAGGGCAGCCCCCAGAAAGTGGAGGTGCAGGGCGACACGGAAGATTTAACCCATATCGAAACCACAGTCGAAAACGGCAAGCTCCGCATCAACACCGTGCGGGAAAGCGGCTTGTTCAGCGGTTACAATTTCAGAAGCAAAGTGGTGATTTACGTGACGGCGCCCACCGTTACGGCCCTGAGCGTAGGCGGCTCGGGCAGCCTGCGGGCCGCCGAGCCCATCCGGGCCAACAAGCTGAAGTTGGCCGTGGGCGGCTCGGGCAGCCTGGTGCTGGCCGGCGTAACGGCCGAAAGCATCGATTCGTCGGTGGCGGGTTCGGGCAGCCTCAAAATCAGCAGCGGCTCGGTCACAAGTCAGGAAATCAGCATCAGCGGCTCGGGCGGCGTGCAAGCCGAGGCGCTGGCCGCTAAAACCTGCGACGTGCGCGTGGCCGGCTCGGGCAGCTGCCGGGTGCAGGCCACCGAAACGCTCGACGCCCGCATTGCCGGCTCGGGCAGCGTGTACGTGCGCGGCAACCCTCGCGTGAACAGCTCCACGGCCGGCAGCGGCCGGGTGCACAAGCTGTAAGCGCTTAGCGAAGTATGGCCACCACCCGAACGTTCACATTCAGCACCCTTCCTCCGCTCAGGGATTTTCAGTTTTTAACCGATTCTTCCGGCTACGTTCTTACCCAAACGGGGCAATTGCACCGCTTTACGGGTGAGCGCACGACGCTGATAGCCACGCCCCCGGAGTTCACCATTTCGCACTTCTATTTCCGCGACCAGACCCACGGCGCGGTGGTGGGCGTTGCGCAAACCCCGGAGCCGTCGCTCCGACAAGGCTCGATTGGGGTAGCGGCCCTGCCGCTGCTTTTACTGCTGTGGCTGGCCTGGCAGCATCGGCACCGGCCGCTGGTTCGGTCGCTATTTTCTGGGTTGAGCGGGCTATTGCTGGGCGGGGGCCTGCTGGTTTCGTGTACCGGCTGGCAGCAGTACCGCACCCCCGACCCCACCTCGCCCCACGCATCGCTGCTGAGCTACTCTGCCTTGGGCCCCTTCTCCCATATATATAGCCCTAACAAGGGCCAAAAGTCCTTTGTAGCCCTTACCGACAACCAGGGCGGTAGCTGGGAAACGCAGCAACTGCCCACCAACTTCTACCCAACGGCGCTAACCAGCATGGGCCGTAATTTTTTGGTTGGCACCTACGCCAACGCGCAGGAAGGCCCCATTGCATTGCACGGCGACGGCGACCTTTTTATTTACGGCACCGATGCCAGGCACACGCCCCGGCTGGCCAACAATTCCAATCAGCGGCCCTACGGAATTAGCATGAGCCGGGGCATAACCGGTCTGCTGGTGTCGGCGCTGGATTCGGCCCTCTACGTATTTGGCAGCGACCGAATGCCCACCCTGCCCAACAGCGTGATGAGCGGGACGCCCGGCAACATATACGTGCTACCGGCCACCTTGCAGGCGCCCTCCCGGCTCATCGACACGCCCGATACGGTGGATGTGCACTCGCTCTCGCAGGCGCAAACGGGCGAGCTTTGGGTGACCATGGCCGACCGCAAACCGCAGCTTCGCGACAGAAACTTAGTGTACGCCCCGTTGCCCACCAAACGGCTGCTCCGCTTTACGGCCGGGAAGTGGCAGCCCGTCACTGTCCCTCCTTACACCAGCTTCGAGCAAATAGCCTTTGTGCCCGGAACTTCCACCGGCTACCTTTTGGCCGCAACCGGCGAAGTACTGGAAACCCGCACCAATGGCACCGAGTGGCACCTGCTGGCGGGGAGCAGGGCCATCCGGAAGCTGCATCCCTGGCAGCGCGGAATTACCTGGCTGCAGGGCGAAAACCAACTGGTTTTCTACCCGACACCAACGCAGAAGTAGGCGCGCATTTAAAAGTCGAACAGCCCGCCGCCTTTGTTCTTGTCCTTCTTTTTGTTCTTGGATTTCTTCTTGTCCTTGCCATCAAAAACGCCACCCAGGAAGCTGGTTTTCTCTTTGATGATAATGTAGCGCACCGAGAAGGCGGTGGGAAAGCGGGCCCAGTCGGCGGAGTTTATTTCGACGGTGGGCTTGAAATCGACGCTGACCACGAGCGGGATGAAGGCTATTTTATATTCGGCCCCGATAATGGCATCGAAGCCGCCGAAGGTGCCGTCGTCTTTGTGGTGGCCGAGGTGGCCGCCCGCGCCGAGGTAGTAGTTGAGGCTGGGCCCCAGAATACCGAAGTGGCGCTCGGCCAGCACCGTGCCGCTTACTTCGCGCGAACTAACCAGCGCCAGGCCCTCCAGCGTGGCTTTGGGCAGAAATTTCTGCTGCACCGTGAGGCCGTACTGCCCCCCGCCCACCCGTAGGCCGGCGGCGGTAATGTATTTCTGGGCGTGGGCCGTTGCCGGCGCCAGGGCCGCGGCCGTTAGCAGCGCAGCGGCCAGCAGACCGGCGCGGGGCCCGGCCGAACCAACAAAAAAGGGAAAGGTCATAATCTTATAAAGGGGTAGTTGAACCCGGCGTGAGGCTGCGCGTTGAGGCAACCAACGAGGTACAAAGTACGTCGGTAGGGTGCAATAACGTCGCGCTCTGTCCAAACCGCGTACCTTGCGGACTTTATTTTTCGCCCGCCCCCTACCGCTCCACTCACCCGTGTATATCCATCAGGTCGCGGCCTACCTGCCCGCCGACGTCATCGACAACGCCCACTTCACCCGTCTCAACGGCCTCTCGAGCGAGTGGATTACTGAGCGCACCGGTATCCGGACGCGCCGTAAAGCAGCCCCCGGCGAAAACACCAACACCATGGCCATTGAGGCCACCCGCCGGGTGCTGGCCCAGACCACCGATTTTGCGGCCGCTGATGTGGATCTGATTGTGGCTGGCACCTACACGCCCCACGACACGATTTACACCGTGGCCCACGCCGTGCAGCGCGAAATCAACGTATCGGATATTCCGGTAGTCAGTATTTCGTCGGCCTGTTCGTCGCTGCTGAACGCTATTGAAATTGTGGAGGGCTACTTTGCCCTGGGCAAAGCCCGCCGGGCGCTGGTTATTGTAAGTGAGCACAACACGGCCTACAACAACGAAGACGACACCGTAGCCGGCCACCTGTGGGGCGACGGCGCGGCGGCACTGCTGATTTCCAAGGACCGCCTCGCCCCCGCCGACCTGCGGGTGCGCGACATCCGCACTGGCGGGGCCGGCAACATCGGCAAAGCCGACGAATCGGTGACCCTTAAGCCTGTGGAACGCGGCATCGTGATGCCCTATGGCAAAGACGTATTCATCCACGCCTGCACCTACATGACGCGGGTAACCCAGGAAATTCTGGCCCGCAATGAGGTACCGGTAGAGGAGCTGACTTACCTGATTCCGCACCAGGCTAACCTGCGCATCACCAAAAACGTGCTGCAGCAGCTGGGCCTGCCCAACGAGCGGGCCGTATCGAATATTGAGGAACTGGGCAACACCGGCTGCGCCGGCGCGGCCATTGCCCTGGGCAGCACCTGGCCGGCGCTGCAGCCCGGCAACCAGGTGGTAGTCACGGTTTTCGGTGGCGGCTACTCCTACGGGGCCATGCTGCTGGAGCGGTGAAACGGTGAATGAGTGACCCGGTGAGTGAGCGGAATGCCGGCATGGCATTCCGCTCACTCACCGGGTCACTCATTCACTGTACTACCAGGCGGGTGGTGCCGCTGGGACCGTTCGAGTCGGTCCAGCGGAGTAGGTAGAGGCCGGGGCGCAGGTCGGGCAGCACGGGGCTGAGCGAGCTCAGGCCGGGCGTGTAATCGAGGCGGCGGCCACCTTGGTAGCGGCCCACAGCATCGTAGAAGCGCAGCGTGAGAGAACCAGTGCTGGGGCCGGCCGCATACAACAGGCGTAGCGCCGGCCCATTCCGGTCGAATGGATTAGGAAAGACCGTCAGGCCGTTTTCCGCAGCCGCGTCGCGGCTTACCAGCAGCGCCCGGGCCGCATCGAGCGAGCCATCGGGCCGCCGCAGGCGCAGGCGGTAATAGCTCAGGCCGGGCAGCGGCTCCGGGTCGAGGGCGCGGTATGCAACGGTTCCGGCGGCTACTTCCGCCACGCGCTGCCAGCCGGCCGTCGTGTCGAGCGGGGCGCGCTCCAGCACAAAGCCGCTCAGGTAGCACTCGTCGCGGGTGGTCCATTGCACCTCCACACCGGTGGGGCCCGGCGCGGCCTGCTGGCTCACCAGCGGCGCAGGCAGCATAGCCGCCGGGGGGCCACACACCTCGGGCCGGAAACTGCGGGTACGCAGTACATAGCGCCCGCCCGCCACGTCGCTGGCCAGGGCCAGGGTGCGGCTGCGCTGCCCGCGGGCAATGGCGTAGTGCATAATGGCGCTGGGCAGAATCAGGTGGGAAAGCTGCTGGGCGTGCCCCAGCTCGTGCACCGCCACCGATTCAAAATCAATCTGCGGATCGACCGGACTGGCTGGTCCGAACTGCCAGTTCGCCCCGGAGCTGTACTGCATATCTATTTCCTTCACGAAGAAAGCCACGGAACCGTTGGGGCGGTAGCAGCCTTCGTAGTAGCTGGTAGTGCGGCCCAGCACCCCGGCCGGCAGCCGGCTGTCATTATCAAAGCCCACCGAGTTTACGCCGTCGGCGGCCACCCGGGCTATGGTGTGTGGCGGCCCCAGCGTCCAGTTTATCCCCGTTTGGCAGCGCCAGCTGACCAGGGCCCGGCTCCAGGCCGCAGCCGCGGCTGCGTTAGCGGCAAACTCAGACTCGAAGCGGAACGTGAGGCCGCCGGCCCCGTTTTGGTCGCGGTGGGCGGGCCCGGACCGCTGGCCCGAGTTGGTGTCGCGCACGTTGGTAGCCGCAAACTCGATAAGGACCGTTTGCGGGCTGAGCACCGGCAGCTGGCCCGCCCCGGCGGGCGTTACGCGCACTGGCCCGGTGCCGGCCGGGTTGCCGGTGGCGCTCAGGGCCGGCACCAGCACCTGAATCCGGGTGTCGGTCCAGCTCAGGTAATCGTCGTCGTTGAGGCGCGTGTAGGTGCCGCCACCATCGTCGGCGTTGCGAAACTCCACGGTGCCCGTGCCCCGGCTGCTGCCAAAGCCGCTGCCCGTTATCGTGAGCACGGCACCCGTGCCGGCCGACAGGCGTAGCGGGCTCAGCCCACTGATAAGCGCCACCTGGGGCCGGGCCGCGAGCCGTGGGCTGAGTTGGCGCCGGGCCGCCGCCAGGGCCGGGTTGGGCTGCAGCTGGCGGGGCGCAACGGCCAGCGCCGCCACGGCCTCCTCGGGGCTGCGGTAGCGCAGGAAAGGCCCGGCCGCCGTCAGGTCGGTTAGATTGTAGCGAATAAAGCCCTGCTGGCTGCCGTACACCTGCCAGCCGGCCTCATTGGGCCCATCGGCTGGCTCCAGAAAGAAGATGCCCTGCTCGCCGGGCGTAAGCTGCAGTGTATTGGTGAGCACCTCGCGGCGCAGGCCCAGCGTTCCGCCTTCAGTAAACACGGTCAGCACCGAATCGGACGGCCCTTTCAGTTGCCGAAACACCCGCAGCTGGTGGCGCGTGTACAGCCGGCCGTTGGGAGCTTGCAGGCCCTGGCTGCCGACTACGGCCGCCTCCACGATGCGGCTGGCGCGGGCGGTCCGCAGCACGGGGTCGAGGGGTACGAGCAGGCAGTGGGTAACTTCCGGGCCGGGGGGCCCCGGGGCTATTGTTTGCGCTGCCAGCGGCAGCGTTGGCAGCAGCGTTGGCAGCAGCAGTAGCGGCAGCAGGAACAGGGCAGGAAATTTCATACCGGAATAAACGCAGGAGCCGGCCGGCTGGCCTGCCTTCAAGGTAGTATATTTCCCTGTTTCGCGGCTGAATTGCTGTAGTTTAGGCCCAGCACCCGGCGCCCTATGCAACCCGTAGCCCCGGCCCGCGCTCCTGTTGCTGAACCAATAGGCACTACCTATTAATTATGTTCGCGGCCAGCAGTTAAACCTCTTATTCTATTTCGCTTTTATGCGCTTCTTCTCCCTGACTGTTGCAGGCCTGGCCACGGCGGCCCTGCTCAGCGCCAGCGTATCGGCCCTTGCCCAACAGGCGACGCTTGCCAGCCCGCCAACTCCGCCTACCGAGGTTCCGGCAGCTCCGGCTCCGGTTGCGGCCGTCGATGCGGCGGTTCGGCCCCGGCCGCTGTTCAAGCTCGGTACGGGCCTTGCCGACGGCGCGGGCCTGGGGGGCTATACTGGGCTGAACCTGCCGCTGGTACTGGGCGTTGAGCAACAGCTGGCGCCGGGGTGGTCGGCTACCCTGAATGGCTCCAGCCTCTGGAACATCGGCCAGCGCCGCTACTACGGCACCTCCAACCGGGAGGGCCTGAACCTGCGGCAGCTGGGGCTTGATGTGGGCATCCGCCACTATTATCATCAGGAGAAGCGCCAGGCCGCCGGCCGCCGGACGGGCCCCTACCAGGGCCCTTACGTAGCCCTGCAGCTCGGCAACTACTTCCGGCGCGACCTGCTCTATTACTACACCTACAGCCGGCACGAGCTGGCCTACGACTACAGCACCCTCACGGTGCGCTGGGGCGTGCAGCGCCGGTTGGGCAGCCGGGGCCTGCTCAACGCCTACATTGGCGGCGGGCTGGCTAACCCCCGCACCTATCACAACTATATCGGCGCGATGCCCGAGTACCGGCGCGACCTGAGCCTTGGCCTGGAAGTAGGCGTCAAAATCAGCCTGACCAATAAATAACCGGCTTAAGCGCTAGCTCAGGAACTAAGCCACTCCCAGAGGCTGTAGCCGACCCGAAAGATGGGCGGAATAGAGCCGATAGCGGCCAGTACGCCGAGAATGGATATTACCCGCTCGTTGCGCTCGAACACGTTGCGGACGGCGAATTTGGGGTCGGCACGCGAGGTTTGCCAGGTTTCGCCGTTGAAGTACGTGAACACCAGCGTGACATTGTAGTCGCCGGATTTGGCCCGGGAGCTAAGCCGCAGGTTGAGCGTGTAGGGCGCGGTGCCATTATCGCCCTGCGAAGCTTCGGTTACGATGCGGGGTGCCGGATCTTCGCTGACGTCGAAGAAGCGCGTGTAGCCGGGCCACGGCTCGTCGTCGGGGCCCGCAGTGGGCAGCACAATGCCTCGCTCCGACACGGCCGTGGTGTGCCCACCCCAGCGTACCCGCTCCTGCTGGTAATCGAAGCCGTAGCTGACGGCCGAGCCGGAATCGGCCAGAATAGAAATCGGCGGGTAGAGGGCCAGCTTGGAGTTGGCAATCTGCCCGTAACCCGTAATATAGATATCGACGACCACCGTGTCGCCGGGGTCAATGTTGGCATCGTAAATCCGGGCTATCAGCTCGTATTTACCGGTTTTGTCCCCGTTTTCGCCCCGGCGGGCCGTCGTGTTTTCCATGCGGTTTCCTCCCAATCAACTCTCAAAATAAGCTACCCTGCACCGGCTGCGGAATCACGCGGGGTGGCTGCACGGCCATGCCCGTCAGCTCGTGCAGGCGGCGCAGGAAATGCTCGGCCCAGAGTGGCGAGTGCAGGATGTCGCGCTGATGGATGAAGACGTAGGCCGTGTGCAGGCCCGCTTCGAGCCAGCCGGCAATGCGGGCGGCCCAGTCGTCGGCACGGCGGAAGTCGGAGTCGATCAGGCCGTGGCCGTTGAGGCGCACGAAGGCCATGGGCGTGGTCAGGCGCTGGTGCAGCGCATCGCGCCGGCCCGCCACGTCGCTTATAACCAGCGGCTTGTTCAGGGCTTCGAGCATGGCCGTGACGGTAGCCAGCAGGCCGGCATCGGAAAACCAGCCGGGGTGGCGCAGCTCCACGGCCAGCGGCACAAAGGCCGGGAAGTCGAGCAGGTAGCGCTCCAGCCGCCGCAGGTGCTCGGGCCCGAAGGTGGGCGGCAGCTGCAGAAACGCGTGGCCCAGCGTCGGCCCCAGCCCCTCAATGGCCCGGCAGAAGCTCGTAGTCAGGTCGTCGGCGTTGTACAGGGCCCGGTCGTGGCTGATAACCTGCGGGATTTTGGGGCAGAACCGGAACGACTCGGGCACCGCCTCGCGCCACTTGCGCACGGTAGGCGCGTCGGGGATGCGGTAGTGGGTGGTGTTGAGCTCGATGCTGTTGAACTGCCGGGCGTAATGGTGCAGGTAGTCGGCGTCCTTGATGCCCTGCGGGAAGTAGGAGCCCAGCCAGGCCTTGTTGGTCCAGATGGGGCAGCCCACGTACACGGCCGGCGGGGCGGGCTGCGCGGGCAGCGCCCGGGCCAGCACAGCGGCCGTTTCGGGGTGGTCGGCGGGCAGCCGGAAATCAACGTAGCGCAGGTCGGAAAGGCGGCCAAAATCCATCCCCGAAGGTAAGCATCCGTTGTGAGTTGCTGTGTTTTGGCTGACAACAGTGTTAAAAGAACGACGCAGGGGCGGCGCTTGCCCCCGCCCCTACGTTGTGTAGGCGTACCTTACCTCTCTTACCACATTTCCCGGACTTTTGCAACCACCCTACCGACTACTTCGGGGGTTGGAGGCCCAAATTTTTTTACCGGCGGATAGTCGCATTTCTCAATGGACTATCATATCATCTGAAAAGAGTACAAAATGTGTATCAACTAAACACAAACGCCTATTTGGCCGCACTATCTTAAATTATTTAAATACAAAGATTCTAATAAAAAGTCAATTTTTAGCCTACTGCTGTAGGGACACGATTCGGGGTGTAAGCTTCGCTTTGGTTGGCGCTTCTAGATTTGTCGCACTCACCAACCGATTTCTGGATGAAAGTGCTCTACCGACGGTATGTATCAAGCTTGCTGCTAGTTGGCCTGACGGCCCTGCTGACGCTGCAATCGGCTGAGGCCCGCACGGCCCGGCTGACGGACGATGAAAAAGCTGCCACTGCCGCCAAAAAGAGCACTATTCTGCGGGGCCGCGCCTCCTGGTACGGCCGCGAGTTCCAGGGCCGCCGCACCAGCAACGGCGAGCGGTTCGACCGCAACCAGTACACCTGCGCCCACAAAACCCTACCCTTCGGCACTCGCCTGCGGGTATCGAACCCTAAAACCGGCGAAGCAGTCGTGGTGCGCGTTTCCGACCGCGGCCCCTTCCGCCACCAGCGCATTCTCGATCTGGCAGAAGTAGCCGCCCGGCCACTGGGCATCATTACCCACGGGGCCGTATCGGTGGTAGCCGAAGTGGTGCCCGACACCACGCCCCTGGGCCCCACCGAGGCCCCCGACGACCTGCAGGCCCTGGCCGCCGACCCCATCGAGACGGCCACGCTGCATACCGACATTGCGGCTGGTCATGCCGAAGCCGCCGATGTGGCCCTGACGGCCGAGCCCACCGCCACCTACGTGGTGCAGGCCGGCACCTTCGGCGACGTGCGCAACGCCCGCGCCGTAATGGACAAGATTCAGGGTCTGGAGCCGGCGCTGTCCGTTACGACGCTCACCGGTGCCTCGGCGCAGGGCAAGCCCCTCAACCGCGTGGTAGTTGGCCGTTTCGCTACTGCCGCCGAGGCCAACGCCGTGCGCCTGCGCCTGGCCCGTGCCGGGGTGGCCGGCCTGGTGCGCCAGACCGAAAACCTGTAAGGCCACAGCGCGAAATACCGGCCTCCGATACTTCGCCTACTTTTTATACAACCCGTTGCGCCGCTTTCCTTTTGGGGAAGCGGCGCAACGGGTTTTTGGCGTTCGGGAGGCTGGAAACGTGGCTGCATCGGTTCCTGGAAAGAACTGGGGCTCAGGAGGGGAAAGATTGATTTTTAGAAGAACCCCACCGGGGGCTTCACACCCGCTTCATGTAGGGGGCGGTTGCTTTGTGGCGTTCGTTGCCCGCTGCACTAGCGGCGCCAACTGCACTTTTCCCGGAACAGCCCCGGCCAAACCGGCGGCAGATTTCTGAAATCCAACGATTTAACCGGCACTGTCCGCCCGGGCTACATCACCCCGCATCATCCCTCTTTCTCTATGGCCGCTCACGCGTTAATGACAAAAAGTACGCTGTTGCTCAGCTTCGGCATTCTGTGCTTCGGCACCAGCTGCACCAAGCACGAAGAAGTTAAGGAGGAAGCTGTAAAGTACCTCGTTACCAGCCCGCTGCTGCAAGACACAACGATTACCAAGGAATACGTGGCCCAGGTGCACGCCATTCAGCACATCGAGCTGCGGGCCCTGGAGAAGGGCTATTTGCAGAAAATCTACGTCGATGAAGGCCAGGAGGTGCGCAAGGGCCAGCTGATGTTTCAGATCATGCCCCTCATGTATGAGGCCGAGCTGAAGAAGTCGGAGGCCGAGGCCAACTACGTGGGCATCGAGTACCAGAACACCAAGCGCCTGGCCGACAACAACGTGGTGTCGAAAAGCGAGCTGGCCCTGGCCGCCGCCAAAGTAGGCAAGGCCCAGGCCGAAGTGTCGCTGGCCAAAACGCACCTGTCGTTTACCACCATCAAGGCGCCTTTCAACGGCATCATGGACCATTTCCAGGTGCGGTTGGGCAGCCTGGTGGATGAGGGCGACCTGCTGACCACGCTTTCCGACAACAGCAAGATGTGGGTGTACTTCAACGTGCCGGAAGCCGAGTACCTCTCCTACAAAACCAACGCCAAGAGCGACAACCAGACCAACGTGAAGTTGATGATGGCCAACAACGAGCAATTCAAGTACCCCGGCGTGGTACAGACGATTGAGGCCGATTTCAACAACGAAACCGGCAACATTGCCTTCCGGGCCACTTTCCCCAATCCCGAGGGCCTGTTGCGCAGCGGCGAAACGGGTAGCGTGCTGATGACCGTGCCGCTTAAACATGCCCTCATCGTTCCGCAGAAAGCCACCTACGAGGTGCTGGAGAAGAAGTACCTGTACGTGCTCGACGACAAAGGCATAGTGCACCAGCGCGAAATCACCGTTGGGGCCGAAATGCCCGACCTCTACATTATCAAAAGCGGCCTGAAGCCCGGCGAGAAGTTCCTGCTTGAAGGCATCCGCAAGGTGAAGGACGGCGACAAGATTGGCTTCACCTACGAAGCCCCCCAGCAGGTCATCACCCACCTGGGCACCCACTCAGAATAGTTTGGTTGAGCTGTTAGCTGAGAGCTGTTAGCTGTTAGCCTTCTTCAGGAGGGCTGGCGACTGGGAGCTGTTGGCTAGTAGCTTTTCCCTTCCAAAAAATAAAGCTGGTAGTTGTCGGCCGATGCAATCGGCCCGGAAGCTAACAGCTAATAGCTCTCAGCTAACAGCTTAAAAAGCCATGTTCAGTAAATTCATTCGACGGCCGGTTTTTGCCATCGTTATTTCCGTTGTCATCCTCTTTCTGGGGATGCTGGCCATGAACACGCTGCCCACGTCGCAGTTTCCCGAAATTTCGCCGCCCATGGTGATGGTGAGCGTGGCCTACCCCGGGGCCAGCGCCAAGGTGCTCACCGAGTCGGTGCTGATTCCGCTGGAGCAGGCCGTGAACGGCGTGCCGGGCATGAAGTACATGACGGCCGACGCCGTGAGTGCGGGCGAGGCCAACATCCAGATTGTGTTCAACCTGGGTACTGACCCCGACCAGGCCGTGGTGAACGTAAACACCCGGATTGCCCAGGTTATCAACCGCCTGCCCATTCTGGTGCAGCGCGAGGGCGTGATTGTGAACCGCGTGGTGCCCAACATGCTCATGTATGTGAACTTGTACAGCAAGGACAAGAACACCGACATGAAGTTCCTGTTCAACTACGCCGGGGTGAACATGATACCCGAAATCCAGCGCATCAACGGCATCGGGCGGGCCTCCATTCTGGGCAGCCGCCAGTACGCCATGCGCATCTGGCTCAAGCCCGACCGCATGCGGGCCTACAACATCTCGGCCGACGACGTGATGAAGGCACTCGACGAGCAGAGCGTGATTGGCTCGCCGGGCCGCATCGGCCGCTCCGACGGGGGCCAGTCGCAGGCTCTGGAGTACGTGCTGACGTATGAGGGCCGCTTCAGCGACGTGAACCAGTACAAAAACGTTATTCTCAAGGCCAACGCCGACGGCGAAATTCTGCACCTGAGCGACGTGGCCGACGTGGCCCTGGGCTCCGAGTTCTACGACATCTACTCCAACCTCGACGGCTACCCCTCGGCGGCCATTGTGCTCAAGCAAACCTACGGCTCGAACGCCAAAGACGTGATTGCCGAGGTGAAGGGCAAGCTGGAGGAGCTGAAGAAAACCATGCCCCCCGGCATGGACTACAAAATCAGCTACGACGTGTCGAACTTCCTCGACGCCTCCATCGAAAACGTGATTCACACCCTGCGCGACGCCTTTATTCTGGTGGCCATCGTGGTGTTCCTGTTCCTGGGCGACTGGCGCTCGACGCTGATTCCGATTCTGGCCGTGCCCGTGTCGCTGATTGGGGCGTTTATGGCCATGCAGGCGTTCGGGCTCACGATTAACATGATTACCCTGTTTGCCCTGGTGCTCGCCATCGGTATTGTGGTCGATGACGCCATTGTGGTGGTGGAAGCGGTGCACGCCAAGATGGAGGAGAAGCACCTCTCGCCCTACGGGGCCGTGCGCGAGGTTATCGGCGAAATCAGCGGGGCCATTATTGCCATTACCATTCTGATGACGGCCGTGTTCGTGCCCGTGGCCTTCATGAGCGGTCCGGTGGGCATTTTCTACCGGCAGTTCTCGATTACCATGGCCTCCGCCATTGTTATTTCGGGTGTTGTGGCCCTGACCCTGACGCCGGTGCTGTGCGCCATGATTCTGAAAAACAACCACGGCCAGCCCCGCCCCAAGTCGCCCATCAACCGCTTCCTCGACTGGTTCAACCGCGGCTTCGAGCGCCTGACGGGCGTGTACGTGGGCTTCCTGGAGAAAGTGGTTGACCGCCGGGTGCTTACGTTCCTGGTGCTGGCGGCCTTCGGTTTTGGCATCTTCGGCATCTCTACTACCCTGCCCTCGGGCTTTATTCCGAGCGAAGACCAGGGCCTGCTCTACGCCATTATCCAGACGCCGCCGGGCTCGACGCTGGAGCGCACCAACGCCATTTCGCAGGACTTGCAGCGGCTGGCCAAAGACGTGCCCGGCATTGCCAGCATCTCCACGCTGGCCGGTTACGAGGTGCTCACCGAGGGCCGCGGCTCCAATGCCGGCACCTGCCTGATCGACCTTAAGCCCTGGAGCGAGCGGAAGGAATCCATCCACGACATTGTGCTGGCCCTGGAAGAAAAGGCCAAGGAAATTCCGGGCGCGACCATCGAGTTTTTTGAGCCCCCGGCCGTGCCGGGCTACGGCGCGGCGGGCGGCTTCCAGCTGCAGCTGCTCGACAAAACCAACACCGGCGACTACAAGAGCCTGGAGCAGGTCAACGACGAGTTTATGGCCAACCTGCGCAAGCGCAAGGAGCTCTCCGGCCTGTTCACGTTCTACTCGGCCAACTACCCGCAGTACGAGCTGCAGATCGACAACCAGCTGGCCATGCAGAAAGGCGTGAACATCGGCAACGCCATGAACACGCTGTCTATCATGATTGGCTCGACCTACGAGCTGGGCTTTATCAAGTACCAGCGCTTTTTCAAGGTGTACGTGCAGGCCTCGCCCGAGTACCGCCGCCTGCCCAAAGACATCCTGAACATGTGGGTGAAGAACGACAAGGGCGACATGGTACCGTTTTCGGCCTTCATGAAGATCAAGAAAAGCCAGGGCGCCAACGAAATCAACCGCTACAACATGTACACCACGGCCTCCATCCGGGGCGACGCCGCCGCGGGCTACAGCTCGGGCGAGGCCATTAAGGCTGTGCAGGAAGTGGCGGCCAAAACCCTGCCCCGGGGTTACGACATCGACTGGGGCGGGCTGAGCAAGGACGAAGTGGGCCGCGGCAACGAGGCCGTCATCATCTTCCTCATCGTGCTCGGCTTCGTGTACCTGGTGCTGGCCGCCCAGTACGAAAGCTTCCTGCTGCCGCTGGCGGTGGTGCTGAGTTTGCCGGCCGGTATTTTCGGGGCCTTCCTGCTGATTAAGGTGATGGGGCTGGCCAACAACATTTATGCCCAGGTGGGGCTGGTGATGCTGGTGGGTTTGCTGGGCAAAAACGCGGTGCTGATTGTGGAGTTTGCCGTGCAGAAGCACGAGGAGGGCATGAGCGTGCGCGCCGCCGCCATCGAGGGCGCCAAAGTCCGCTTCCGCCCTATTCTGATGACTTCCTTCGCCTTCATGGCCGGTCTGATTCCGCTGGTGATTGCCACCGGCGCGGGCGCCATCGGCAACCGCACCATTGGCACGGCGGCGCTGGGCGGCATGCTGTTCGGCACCGTGTTCGGCGTGATTATCGTGCCCGGACTGTACTACATCTTCGGCACGATGGCCGCCGGCCGCAAGCTCATTCAGGACGAAAATGAGAACCCGCTCTCCGAATTCGAGCCCCACGTAACCGTAACCGAAGCAGATCAAGTTACCACCCATGCGTAAGAATAGCCTGTATAACTTTTTGGGGGCCGCCGCCTGTGCGGTGGCCCTGGCGGGCTGCGTGACGCCGGGCATTGTGCCCCGCGCGGCCAGCCACGCGGTGCCGGCCGCCTACCCCGGCGCCGCCCTCGCCGCCGATAGCACCAACCCTGCCCAGCTGCGCTGGAAGGAGTTTTTCACCGACCCCAACCTCACGGCCCTCATTGATACGGCCCTGCGCAACAACCAGGAGCTGAACATTGCGCTGCAGGAAATTCAGATTTCGAAAAACGAAATCCAGATCCGGAAGGGCGAGTATATGCCGTTTCTGGGCGTGGGCGTGCGCTCCGACGTGGGCCGGCCCGGCCGCTACACGCTGCGTGGCGCCACCGAGGAGCAGGTGAACATCCGGGAAGACCACGCCAACCCCAACCCGCTGGCCAACCACCAGGTGGGCGCGTTTGCGAGCTGGGAAGTGGATGTGTGGCAGCGGCTGCGCAACGCCCGCAAGGCCGCCGCGCTGCGCTACCTGGCCAGCGTGGAGGGCCGGAACTTCACCGTTACCAACCTGATTGCCGAAGTGGCCACCTCGTACTACGAACTGCTGGCCCTGGATAGCCAGCTGGCCATTACGCGCCAGAACATCGAGATTCAGCGCAACGCCCTGGAGCTGGTGAAGCTGCAGAAAGAGTCGGCGCGCGTCACGGAGCTGGCCGTGCAGCGCTTCGAGGCCCAGCTGCACAACACGCTCAGCAACCAGTTCACCATTCAGCAGCAAATCGTCGAAACCGAGAACCGCCTCAACTTTTTGGTGGGCCGCTACCCCCAGCCGATGGTCCGCAACGACGCCTCGTTCAATGCCCTGGTGCCGCCGCTGGTGCGCGCCGGCGTACCAGCCCAGCTGCTGCAAAACCGCCCCGACATCCGCCAGGCCGAGCAGCGCCTGCTGGCTTCCAACCTCGATGTGCAGGTAGCCCGCGCCGCTTTCTATCCGGCGTTGCGCATCACCGGCTCGGCCGGCTTCGAGGCCTTCAAGCCAGGGCTTATTTTTACCACGCCCCAGTCGCTGCTATTCTCGGCGGCCGGCGACCTGATGGCCCCGCTCATCAACCGCAACGGCATCAAATCGGTGTACAGCAGCGCCAACGCGGCCCAGGTTCAGACGGCCTACAACTACGAGCGCACGGTATTGAACGCCTACGTGGAGGTGAGCAACCAGCTGGCCAGCCTGCGCAACCTGGGCCAGAGCTACGACGAGAAGGCCCGCGCCGTAGCCGCCCTCAACCAGTCGGTGGCCATTTCCAACATCCTGTTCCGCTCGGCCCGCGCCGACTACACCGAAGTCCTCTTCACCCAGCGCGACGCCCTGGAGGCCAAGTATGAGCTGATTGAGTTGAAGATGAAGCAGCTCAATGCCCAGGTCAACGTATACAGGGCCTTGGGCGGCGGCTGGAATTAGAGGCAAAGGAGAGGAACAGTACCGGGCAATGACCAGTCGTGTCTCGCTTCGCGTAGTGCGACTGGCTCATTTCCCCCCTACTCTGCTTACCTCACCGCATAGGTATCCCGCCGTGTTACTCTGTCGCAAACCACCACCTTTCACTGCGGACACGCATAATTTCGGCTGTTTTCGTTCGTACTATCAGGTGAGGGGAGCGTCCGAAGACATGGCTGTTGGCCGGGATGTGCTCGTCTATTACCAGCGCCTGCGCCCCCAGGATGCAGTTGTCGCCAATATGGCTGTTGCCCAGCACACCGGCATAGGCCATCAAGCATACATTCTCGCCGATGCGAGGCGACAGGCCGTTGTTTTGCCCCACAGTGCAGCCTTGCATAAAAGAGAAGTAATTGCCATACTCAGCCCGGCCCATTACGCTGCCCACCGGATGGTCGAGCCCGAACACGGCGGGCAGTACCGTCTGGTGGTATAAGTCCACCCCATTCAGCGCCTTGTTCAGGTAGTACACTCGGTCGGCCAGACTTTCGGTGGCGGCCTGCTGCCCTAGGTAATACGCTGCGTAATACAGAAAAATGGCGTACTGCGAAGATTGAAAAGGCGAAAAATACACCGCGCCATCTCGCCGGTAATATTTGTTCCGGTGAAACTGGAAACTATACGCTACCCGTTCTTGCGCGTAGGCGCAGCCTGCCTGTAGCGCCTCATCTTCGGCGGGTGAGTTGAATACGAAGAGAGCCGTAAGTTGCCGCTGGAGCAGCCGGGTCAGCTCCATTTCGGGCAGGGCCAGTTGTATGCGCATAATGGATGGCGGGGAGACAATTGCGAAGGTAAAAGTCGCGGTTGGAAAGACAGTGTGCGCAGACTCCGTATTTTGGCGGCTGGCTGACCACTGCTGCTTTTTCAATCGCCCGGTTCCATAGCCGCTTGTTCCTAGATTTGTTTCGATGAAAACGTACCAAAAACATTTGGAATCCACGCTGGCTGCTGGCCAGTCCGTGAGCCTGACCCGCCGGCCGGTATTTCGCTCGTCTGCTATTTTCCCGGTACTGCATACGGCGGCTTACTCCAGCCGGGTGCTGTTTATGGGGTACTGGCTGCTGAAGCGGCAGATTCCGGAGGTGCAGCTACTGGCAACGCTACGCGACCAACCCGGCGCAATTATCGCCCGCCGGAGCATCCTCGTTACCGAGCCTAAGGCTTTTGCCGTACGTCTGCCCGACCTGCTGGCCGAGGCGCAGTTGCCAGTAGAAGAGGATTTCACGGGGTCGTTGGAGCTCGAAATATTCTCCACCCGCGACTTAGTGTACCCCTATCCGGCCTTCGTACTCAACTATTACGGACCGGAATTCATGGCCAGCGTCCATACCACCGGCCGGGTGTACAACGACATTGAGGACCTACGCGAAAACGAGGACACCATCGTGCCGGAATGCGGCTTCGACATTTTATCGGATGCGGCCTACTCGCCTTTTTTCGCCTTCGTGAACGGCGTGTACGCCTACGAGCGCCCCCGTATCGACTGGACAATAGTCGATGAGCACAACCAGGCAACTCACGGCTTTTTTACTCTGCCCGACGTACCGCCCTACTCCACTCAGGTGGTAGAATTACGCCGCTATATCGACCTGGCCGCGGGGGGGGGGGGGGGGGGGGGGGGGGGGGGGGGGGGGGGGGAAGGGCACTATCAAGTTACGCCACAGCTTCTTAGGCTTCTTCCCGCGCTTCGTGGCCGGCAATTTCGAGCAGCAACGCCACGCCCTCAGCATCACCCACACTTATTACGACAGTTCGGCCGTTGACGATGACGGGGCCTACTGGGCCAACCTCGATGAGCGGTTTCACGACAGCGCCGTTTTCGCGCCGCTATTTCTGGAAGATGACCAGTATACGCACCTGGTTTTTTATCCCATCTACTCACCCTCCACCTTCGGCATCGACCTGGAATTTTACAACGCAGCCGGCGAGCAGGTGGGCCGTATTGCCAACTGGCGGGCCGTAGAAAGCACCCCCGACCAGTTCTTCACGCTCGATTTCCGTGCCGCCGCTAGCCAGCACTTCTCGCCCGAGCATCTGCGGCATTTCCAGGGCGTCAACATCATCAAGCACTGGCCCGAGCGCGGCCGCATTCCGACCCGGCTCAAGTTTGGCCTGAACGTGGGGCAAATCGGGCAGGCCATGAACCTGCCCACCAACGTGTGCTTCAACTCCCAGTTGGCCAACGCCAACCTGCTCACCAAGCCTGGCACGTTCAAGTGGAGTCCCATTCTCGACGGGGCGCACTCGGTGGTGGTGGTGCTCAATGGCTCGGCGGTGAAAGCATATGCCCGAACGGCTACCCTGCGCCTGACGTTTTATCGCGAAGCCGACCAACAAACCCTGAGTCGGGAGGCCATCCTGCCGCCCTTCGGCCAGCTACGGCTAGCCGTGGCCACCGACACCGAACTACGCGAATTCCTGCAAGCGCAGCCTGGTTGGGTCACCATCCAGGCCGATAGCCCCTTCGTAACAGCTTGGTATTTCGACTTTAATCCCAGCGGAGCTGTCGGGGGAGACCATTCATTTTAGCGTTTCCACTGCCCTTTCGTGGCAAGCTGGTTCGGCCGTCCGGCTACAGCATCGAGGTTCTTGATTCGTTGGCCCCAAAAAATCTGTTGTGCGTTGTTTTTTCAAACAGCGTACCCTAACAAACCACTCCTGTTCCGAGTCGCTCCAAAAACTGCCCCGCCCGTTACAACCGGCGCGGACGGGGCAATTTGTGCTTTTAAAGGCCGTTATTCGCGCATCTTTCCATCTCTTACTTTCTATATAGTGCTAGCAACCCGATTTCTTTCCTTGCCGCTGCTGGCGGCCGCGCTGTTGGCCAGCAGTGCCGCGCAGGCGCAAACTGCCCAGGGCACCCGCGTACTGGGCCTGAGCGGCGGTAATTTCACATTCCAAAGCAATGATAACATCAAGCGTTTTTCCGGTACCCTCATGCCCTCGCTTGGCATATTTGTGGCCGATAACCTTGCCGTTGGGGTTGCCGTGCCACTTGGCTATTCGCGCCTCAAGCTTGATGTGGCCGATGGCATAACCAACCGTTCCCTGACCCTGGGGGTGCTGCCCTGGCTGCGCTACTACCTGCCTTCGGAGAGCAAGCACCAGGTATTTGGGGAATTGAGCGTGGGAGGTGTGCTCAGCAGTTACCGCTCGAATAACGGCATCCCGGGAGAATCTTACTTCGACACCGACGTACATTTTGCCGGCAGTGCCGGGCTGGGCTACTCCTACTTCATTACCCCGGCCGTGGGTCTGGAAGGGCTGCTCGCCTACCAACGCATCACGGGCAACAGCAACTCCGGCAATGGGGCCCTGAGCCTTAACCTGGGTTTCCGCATCTACCTGCCCCGCAACTAACGGCGGCACCCACCGAAGCGGCTGGCTATTGCAGCCACTGCCGCGCCCTAGCCCCGGCGGAGTGCTACCAATCGTTCAACGGTCGGTAGCACTCCGCCGGGGCTATATGGTTTTTGATAGGTTTGCTACCCATAGGTCGCCCTGCTGGGATTGTGGTTCATTTGGCAGGCCATTCTTTCAACCGCAACACCGCCGGGCATTTGCTACCTTCCGGCTCCCTAAAAATCCGGATTGCGTATGCTGCGTTGGCTGAAACCTTTGCTGGCCCTGCTCTCGGCCGTTGTGCTGGCCTGGGTACTGAACACCCAACAGGGCCAGGTGCCGCCGCTGGGCCGGCTGCTGAGCCCCTACTCGGGGTTCTGGCAGAACGGCGAAACGGCCGCCGATTTCCCGGCCCGGCAAACCCTGCGCCTGCCCGGCCTGCACCAAACGGTGCGGGTGCGCTTCGACGACCGGCGGGTGCCCCACATCTTCGCCGAAAACGACCACGACCTGTACTACGCTCAGGGCTACCTCACGGCCCGCGACCGGCTCTGGCAGATGGAGTTTATGACCCGCGTGGCGGCCGGCCGGATTTCGGAAGTGGTGGGTGAGCGGGCCCTGGAGTACGACCGGTTTCAGCGCCGCATGGGCCTGCCCTTTGGGGCCGAAAACTCGCTGCGTGAGATGCTCAAAAACGACACCACCCGGCTGGTGCTGGAGTCGTACTCGGCGGGCGTGAATGCCTATATCAGCCAGCTCAGCCCCAAAGAGTATCCGTTTGAGTACAAGCTGCTCGACTATGCCCCCGAACCCTGGCAACCGCTCAAGTGCGCCCTGCTGCTCAAGCTGATGGCCTGGGACCTGAGCGGCCGCTCCGACGATTTGCGCCTGAGCAACGTCCTGAGCAAATACGGCCCCGACGTCACCCGCGACCTGTTTCCCGACTTTCCCTTCCGCGCCGACCCGGTGGTACCCGAGGGTACGCCGCTCGACTTTAAACCGCTGGCCGTGCCGCCCGTGCCGGCCCCGTTCGCGGCGGCCGTGTCGGGCCTGGAGCCGAGCCGCGAGCCCGATGCCGAGCTGGGCTCCAACAACTTTGCCTTGGCCGGTTCGCGCACGGCTTCGGGCCGGCCGCTGCTGGCCAACGACCCGCATCTGCAGCTCAATTTGCCCAGCATCTGGTACCAGGTGCAGCTGCACGGCCCGGGCCAGAACGTGTACGGCGTCACGATTCCGGGCGCGCCGGCCGTTATCATCGGCTTCAATACGGATGTGGCCTGGGGCGTAACCAACGTGGGCGGCGACGTGCTCGACTGGTACCAGCTGAAGTTCAAAGACGCCCGCCGGCGCGAATACTGGCACGACGGGCGCTGGAAGCCGGTGCGCCGGGTGGTGGAGCGCATTGCCGTGCGCGGCCGCCCCGACCAACTCGATACCGTGCTCTACACCCACCACGGCCCCGTGGTGTACGACCACGACGAAAAGACCTTCAACGCCCAAACGCCCGTGCGCCACGCCCTGCGCTGGACGGCCCACGAGGCCGCCGGGGCCAACGAGGTGCTGGCCTTCGTGAAGCTCAACCACGCCCGCAACTACCAGGATTACGACCGGGCCCTGCGTACCTACGCCTCGCCGGCCCAGAACTTCATCTTCGCCAGCCGCAGCGGCGACGTGGCCATCCGGCCCAACGGCCGTTTCCCGCTCAAGTACGCCGAGCAGGGCAAGTTCATCCTCGACGGATCCGACCCGCGCCAGGATTGGCAGGGCTGGATTCCGATGAGCCAGACGCCGCGGGTGCTGAATCCGGCCCGCGGCTACGTGTCGTCGGCCAACCAGCACTCGGCCGGGCCGGGCTACCCGTATTACCTGGGCTGGGATTACGCCCCCTGGGACCGGGCCCACCGCATCAACCAGCAGCTAAGCCACATGCGCCGCGCCACCGCCGACACGCTGCGGGTGCTGCAGAACGATAATTTGGGGCTCAATGCGCAGCTGATGCTGCCCTGGATGCTGGCCCACCTGCCCGCGGTTTCCGGGAACCCGGCGGCCGACATAGCAACTACGTTGGCCGCCCGCCGCGCCTTGGCGCGCTGGCGTTACCACTATGCCGCCGAAGCCGTGGAGGCCACCATCTTCGAGCTTTGGTACCAGGATTTAGTGCGGCGGCTCTGGGAGGACGATTTCGGCAAAGCAGCCACCGGCCTCGAAATGCGCTTCCCCGCCCGCGACCGAACCAACCAACTGCTGCTGGCCGAGCCCCGCAGCCCCTGGCTCGACGACCGGCGCACGCCCCAGAAGGAAACCGCCCCCGACCTGCTCGCGGCCTCGCTGCAGTTTGCGCTGGATTCGCTGACCCGCAAGTTTGGACCACTAGGGCCGAAATGGGCCTGGGCCAACCAGAAAAGCACCGACATCAACCATTTGGCCCAGCTGCCCGGCTTCGGCCACCAGGATATTGCGTGCGGCGGCAGCCCCGGCAGCGTGAATGCCACCGGCCCGCGCAACGGCCCCTCCTGGCGCATGGTCGTAGACCTGTCGACGCCGGTGCGCGCCTACGGCATCTTCCCCGGCGGCCAGAGCGGCAACCCCGCCTCGGCCCATTACGACGACATGCTGGAAAGCTGGCGCACCGGTAAGCTGGATGAGCTGGTGTTTCTGCAAGCCGCCGACGAAAACCACCCCCGCCTGCAAGCCGCCTGGCGGCTGGAGCAGTAAGCCAGCCCAATTCCTATGAAATCGTTTTTTATTCTTTTCCTGCTGATTTTCGTGCTGGCCAGCTTGGCCCAACTGGTGCTACCCTGGTGGGTGGTGCTGCCGCTGTGCCTGGGGCTGGCCGCGTGGCGGGGCGGTTCGGCCGGGGCTGCCTTTGGGGCCGGGCTGCTGGGTGCGGCGCTCAGTTGGTGGCTGCCCGCCGCCTGGCTCAACCTCCATGGTGCAGGCCTGCTGGCTGGCCGCGTGGCTACGTTGCTGCCACTGGGCGGCAACTCCTGGCGGCTGGTGCTGCTTGGTGGCCTACTCGCCGGGCTGGTGGGCGGGCTGGCCGCGCTGGCCGGGGCGTGGGGGCGGGCGGCGGCAGCCAGCCAATGAAGCGGTAGCGGGCCGCTTCTTCTCGGGCGAAATAAGTAGGTTGCGCTTTCAACCAGCGTCTCTGCCCGATGGCTAACTTACTGCAACTTAAAGCAAGCCTGCGCTATACCAGGCCGCCCGTGTGGCGGCGCGTGGCGCTGCCCGACACCCTCACGTTCTGGGAGCTGCATTTCGTGCTCCAGCTGCTGTTCGATTGGGAAAACTACCACCTCTGGGAATTCCGCCAGGAGCGGGGGCGCGGGGACCGAGGGACTGAATCCGTGCCCGAATTCGTAGCCATGCCACTGGCTGGGTCAGACGACGACTCGGACCCGGAAGAAAGCAAGCACGACCCGCGAAAAGCACCGCTGAGTACCATTTTGGCCACCCCCGGCGACACAGTAACCTACACCTACGACTTCGGCGACTACTGGCAGCACGATATAGTGGTGGAGCAGCTAACGCCCCTGCTGCCCGAGGCGGCCCGCCTGGAATCGGTGCGCTGCCTGGCCGGCAAGCGGGCCGCGCCGCCCGAAGACATCGGCGGCCCGCCCGGCTTCGAGAACCTGCTGGCGCTGCTGGCCGAGAAAGCTGCCGGCAAGCGCAAGCGCATGCCCGGCGAGTACGCCGGCCTGGGCAAGTTCGACCCCGCTCAGTTCGACCTGGACCGCTGCAACCACAACCTAACTTTTCTGGCCGAAATCATAACCGACTACGAGGCCCTGCTAAGCCAGCGGGGTGCCGCCGCCCCCCGGCCGGAACCGGGATTCTAGCCGGCCGTCGCTTCCTCTGCGCACGCCCTCACGCACTTGCTCATGTTTCCCCCTAAAATTGCGAGATAAACGCGTAGGCCTGCAGCGTGTACACCGGAGCGGCGGTAAAGTGGGTGCCGCCAGGAATCGGTCGTAGCTCGACTTGGATGGCACCGCGGGCGCGCATGGCGTTGTAGGCATCCTCCGAGTTGAAGAAGGGCACATAGTCGTCGGCGGTGCCGTGGAATAGGGCCAGCGGGGCGCGCGGCTGCCAGTCATACACGTCGTTGGCGGTGAGCGTGGCCGTTAATGGCGCATCGGAACTCGTGAGCACGGCCTGGCGGAAGGCGGGCGCGAACAGCTCGGCGGCCTGCCGGGGCACGGCGCTGAATGGGTCGGCCTGCAGGCGGGTGGCGTAGGGCTGCTGGTAGTAATAGCTGAGCGGGCGGTTGAGTTGGTACACCCGGTCGTAGGTGCGCAGCACCCACACGTAGGTGCTCAGGAAATTCAGCGGCTCCGTCGAGTTTAGAATGTAGCGGGCGAAGGCCGATTTGTGGTAGGCTCCGGCGCCGGGGGCGCTGGCCGTAACGGGCAGCGTGGCGGCGTACTTTTCCTCCAGCAGCTGGTGCAGCGCCATGGTGGCGTAGCCGCCCTCCGAGTAGCCGAGCAGGAAGTTTTTCTTGTTGATATTGATGTTCTGCTGGGCGCAGAATTCGCGGGTGGCCCGCAGCATATCGGCCGAGGCCGAGGCCAGCGAGGCGCCGTGCTCGTAGGGGTGCGGCAGGGCCTTGGAGGCGCCGTAACCAATATAGTCGGGGGCCGACACCACGTAGCCCGTAGCCGCCAGCACCGACACGGCCGACCAGATTTCGCTGCTTTGGCTGTAATACGAGGGGGCCCGGTTTTCCTCGTCGGGCTGCAGCGTGCCGTGCTGGTAGCTGATAACCGGCACCGCTGCCGGAGCCACCGGCACCAGCACCGCCCCCGAGGCCGTTACGGCCTGCCCATCGGTGTTGCGGGTGGTGTAGGTGAGGCGGTATACCCGCACCGAATAGCGCGCCAGCGCGCCCACCAGCGGAATATCGGCCACCCTCGCCGCCAGTTGGGCCGGGGCGTACTCGCCGATAAGGCTGCTGCCCACCAGCACCGGGGCGGGCGGCGGCGCCACCGGCGGCGGGGCCGTGGGTGGGGCAACGGTGGCAGGCTCGGGCGAGGCACTGCTGCAGCCGGGCACAGCACCCAGCATTATCAGCCACAGCAGGCCCACTGCCCAGCCGGACGCGGAAAAACGGGAAATATGGGTCTTCAGCACAAAGAAGCGGGTTGGTTACCAAACGAACCTACCCAACGCCACCGGCCGCCCCCGTGTTCCGACCGCGCCGGAAAGGGCATTTTTATCCTTCAGCCAAAATAATAGTTGAATAACTAATTATTTAGTTTCACTTTTGATTCACCGGCCGCACTTACTCCGTCTGTGCTCCGGTTTCCCCCCTGACCACCGCCGAAAACGAGAATCGCAAACCGAACAACGAATCTATGCCCGACCCTTCTTTCCCCGAACTAACCCGCGCCGAAGAGCAGGTAATGCAGGTGCTCTGGCAGCGCGGCCCCTGCTTTGTGAAAGACGTAGTGCCCGCGCTGCCCGAGCCCCGCCCCGCCGTTACCACAGTGTCCACCATCATCCGCATTCTGGCCCAGAAGGGCTTCGTGGGCCACGAGGCTTTCGGGCGTACCCACCGCTACCACGCCCTGGTGGCCCGCGACGAGTACCGGCGCTTTTCGCTGGGCAAGCTGCTGGGTGGCTACTTCGGCGGCTCGTTCAGCCGGCTGGTATCGTTTTTCGCGCAGGAAGAAAACCTCGACGCGGCGCAGCTGGAAGAGCTGCTGCGCCACGCCCAAACCGCTACCCCCAACGCCCCCGCCGATGCCTCCGACCCTGCTTCCGACCACGACGGCCGCCCTGCTTAGCTGGGGCCTGCAAAGCACGCTGCTACTGGGCGCGGGCTGGCTACTGTACCGCTACGTGCTGCGGCAGGAGCGTTTTTTCCACTTCAACCGGCGCTTTCTGCTGGGGCTGCCCTGGGTGGCGCTGCTGGTTCCGCCGCTGCTTTCGGCCGCCGAGCCCGGTGCGTGGCTGAGCGCCTGGCTGCCGGAGCCCGCTGCCGGTGGCTCGGGCCTGCTGAACGGGGGGTTGCTGCCGGCCATAACGGTGCGGGAGCTGAGCGGCGGACCGACAGCCGGACCGATGCCCTGGCTGCTGGGGCTGTATGGAGGCGGGGTGCTGACGCTGCTACTGCTACTGGCCAGCCAGTTGCTTGCGTTGCACCGGAGCACCCGGCATTTTACCCGCGAAGCCCGGCCCGGTTACGTGCTGGTGCGCACCGGTGGGCAGCGGCCCATCAGCTCCTTTGGCCGGCTGGTATTCTGGGACGAAACCGCGCCCCTGACAACGGCCGATGCCCGGGCGGTGCTGGCCCACGAGCTGGCTCACGTGCGCGGCCACCACACCCGCGAGCGGCTACTGCTGGAAGTGGCGCGGGCGCTGCTGTGGCCGATACCCTTTGTGCATCGGCTGCCCGCGGCCCTGGCCCAAATCCACGAGTTTCTGGCCGAC
Source organism: Hymenobacter psychrophilus (assembly GCF_900107135.1). Taxonomy (GTDB): domain Bacteria; phylum Bacteroidota; class Bacteroidia; order Cytophagales; family Hymenobacteraceae; genus Hymenobacter; species Hymenobacter psychrophilus. Next base: position 90,469 of record NZ_FNOV01000008.1, on the reverse strand, counting down.
GCGGCGGCGCTGCGGGCCACGGCGGCACCGGGCGCCGCCGTAGCCGCACACCCCGCGGCCCCGGAGGAAACGGCCACGCCCTACCCGGCCCTGCTGGCCCGGCTGGCGCTGGCCTCCCTGAGCCCCGGCTTACCCCTGGCCCATTCATTCACCCAATCTTTCACCCTAACCCGTATCCGTATGCTGACTACCTCCGCCCCCCTCCGCCGCTGGAAACGCTGGCTGCCGCTGCCATTAAGCGCCTGCCTGCTACTCGGCCTGGTGGCCTGCGAAAAGGAGCTCGACAACGCCGTGCCGCCCCCACCGCCGCCCACGGTGGTTTCCATCGGCTCTAGTGTTGAGGCCGTACAGCATAAGCCCGGCGACCCCTACAACTACGTCGAGCAGATGCCGCAGTATGAGGGCGGCCAAGAGCAGCTTCTGGCTGATATCAGCAAAACCCTCAACTATCCGGCGGGTGCATTGGCAGCCAAAATTGAGGGCCGGGCCTTCGTGAAATTTACTGTGGGCGCCGATGGCACCATTCAAAATACCGAGGTGCAGAAGGGCGTGGCCCAGAACAAGCCCGGGGTTTCGAAGGCGCTGGCGCAGGAGCTGGATGAGGCCGCCCTGAACGCCGTGCGCAACCTGCCGGGCAACTGGACGCCCGGCCGCCAGAACGGGGAAGCGGTGCCCGTATATTTCACCGTCCCGATTACGTTTTCAGTCGAGTAGCACTTCTTCGTTTAGCGCTTCCAAAACGCCGTCCGAAATGCTTCGGGCGGCGTTTTGTTTGGTGCTTTGCCTACTTCCGGTTGGACTTCGGTTGAAAGTCAGCCGCAAAAGCCGCACCTTCGTAGTTCCATTCGCCTTCAATTCCCGTTGTTTTAGTGCCTTACCTCTCCACCTTCACCCGCCTCACGACCCCTGCGCTGGCCAGCCTGGGCCTCGCCTTCGCCCTCACCACGCTGCCCGGCTGCGGCTCGCGCTCGGCTACCGACTCCGAAAAGGCCGCTATGGCCGCCGACTCGGTGCAGCAGCCCGCCCCGCTCGATTCGGCTGCCATGCAGCGCTTGGCCATGCGCCGCGACTCGCTCAAGGCCGACTCGATTGTAAAGGTGAGCGGGCAGCTGCCGGGGGCTATTCTGCCGGGCAAGCGCATTGTGGCCTTCTATGGCAACATTCGCTCGAAGGGCATGGGTATTCTAGGCCGCGAGCCCAAGGAGCAGATGTTCCGCAAGCTGAAGAAAGTGCTGGGCGAGTGGCAGGCCGCCGACCCGAGCCGCCCCGTGCAGGGTGCCATTCACAACGTCACCATCACGGCCCAGGGAACGGCCGGCAAAGACGGCAAATGGCGCCTGATGAATTCCAAGGCCACGATTGAGGAGGTTATCAGCTGGGGCAAAGAGCATAATTACATTGTGTTCCTCGATGTGCAGCCGGGCCACAGCACTCTGCAGGCCGAGTTGCCCAAGCTGGAGCAGTACCTCAAAGACCCCATCGTACACCTGGGCATCGACCCTGAGTTTTCGCTTTCCACGATGCCCGGCGTGCGTCCCAACCAGAAAATCGGGACGCTCGACGCCAAGGATATCAACTTCACGATCAACTTCCTGGCCCGCATCGTGAGCGAAAACAAGCTCCCGCCCAAGGTGCTGACGGTGCACCGCTTCACCCGCAAAATGGTGAGCAACTACAAAAATATCAAGCTCGACCCGCGTGTGCAGGTAGTAATGCACATGGACGGCCACGGCGACCCGGTACTGAAAAAGGACTCCTATAAGGCCTATATCGCCAACGAGCCCGTGCAATACACCGGTTTCAAGTTGTTCTACGAGTACGACGCCCGACCCAAGCCCCACCACATCATGACGGCCGCCGAAGTTATTGCCCTCACGCCTTCGCCGCTCTACGTGCAGTATCAGTAAGCCGTGACCAGCTGATTATCAGCTACCTGAATTAACCCCGCAGCAGCGACGCCACCCCGGCCTTTACCATCTGGGCGACTCCTGCTACAGTAAAGGCCCCTGATGCCAATGCATTAGGGGCCTTTACTGTAGCAGGAGTTTCAGCTTTGGGCGCGGTTTTTAGCGCGGTAGCGCATCGGGGTGCGAGCTGGCAAATTCACTCAGCAGCTGCAGCAGCTCGGTATCGGTGCCGCCGGAAGCGGCGGGCAGCAGAAGGGGCTCGTCGGGGTTGGCGTAGCCTACCAGGGAGTAGAAAGCGGCCGAATCCAGCAGCCGAAAGCTCATGCACCATTCGCCGAACAGCCGCTGCTTTATGGGGCCAGCGGCAAGCTTAAGCACATGGCGGTGGCGTAAATCCCGCTCAATGACGGCGAATAAGTCCTCCACCTGCGGCTGCTCGCCCTCCAACACCTGGATAATGTCGCCCTCGTTGCTGTAAAGCAGTATTCCGGTTACACCCAGCTGGCTGTTGCTGGCCCGCCACCACACCAGAAACTGCTGTAGCTCAGCGGCGGTGAAATGCACGGTTGCGGTACTCGTATAAACCAGATGATACATTGTTGGGTGCCGAGGGCTGCTTTTGGCCGGGAAGCTAGGAAAATCCACGGCCATTATCAAAGCGTAGCGCTGTTCAGTGGCCGAAATCGGGCAGTATTAAGCCCGCCTAAAAACGAGCAATCGTTGCCAGGGTGGCAGCAGCTACTTGTTTTTAGGCGGGCAGTTGCTAGTCGCGCCTAGTGCGCGTTCAGATCAATGGGGCCGGCGTCGCGGATGCGCTTGATAAAGATGAGCAGCGGGATGCAGACCAGGAAAAACAGGCCCAGTAGGGTAAACGTCTGGGCGTAGGTGATGAGTGAGGCTTCTTTCATGAGGCTGAAGTTGAGGACCTGATAGGCCTGCAGCTTAGCCTGCTCGAAGGTGAAGCCCTTGCCCATGAAGTTCTGCGTGAAAGCCTGGATGCGCTGCTGCGTTTCGGGGTCGTAGAGCGAGATATTGGGCAGCAGCGCCACCCGGTTGTAGGCAATATTGCGCTCCAGATACGTGCCCACAATGGCCACCCCGAACGAGCCGCCGAGCTGGCGCAGCATCCCCGTGAGGCCCGCCGCCTGGGCGCCGTCTTTGCCCCGCAGACCCTGCAACGACATGGTAGTGATGGGCAGAAACAACAGGCTCAGGCCCAGTCCGCGCAGCATCAGGGGCCAGAAGAAATCGTCCTCGCCAGCCGAACCGGTAATCTTCTGGCTCATCCAGAAGGTGAACAGAAAGAAGATACCGAAACCGAAGGGCAGCATGTATTTCTGCGGGACGCCCGCTTGCAGGGCCTTGCCGATAACGGGCATCATAAAGCCCGCCAGCAGGGCGCCCGGCAGCAGCAAAAACCCCGTTTGGGCCGCCGTAAAGCCCAGAATTCGCTGGGTGAAGATGGGGAAGATGAATATCGACGCGAACAGCCCAAAGCCCAGAATAAACGACAGGATGGCCCCCAGCGCCAGATTACGGCTGCGCGTGAGCACCCGTAAATCCACGATGGGATTTTTGGCCGTCAGCTCGCGCCAGATAAAGCCCACCACCCCGATAACGGACAACAACGCGAAGGTGATAATCAGGCCCGACTCGAACCAGTCTTCCGATTCGCCCTTTTCCAGCACGTACTGCAACGAACCCACCCCCAGAATCAGCAGGAAAATACCGGCCCAGTCCAGCTGCCGCAGGGGCTTCGGAATGGCATTGGCAATGGATTCGGGGTCCTTGATGAACAGGAATGTGAAGATGGTGGCCAGGATGCCCACCGGCACGTTCACGTAGAAAATCCAGGGCCAGTCGTAGTTATCCACGATATAGCCGCCGAGCGTGGGTCCGATGGTAGGACCGATAATGACGCCCATGCCAAACAGGGCCTGGCCCAGGGCCAGCTGCCGGGGCGGGAAAGTATCAATCAGGATGGATTGCGAAGTGGCCATCAGCGCGCCGCCGCCCACGCCCTGAATGAAGCGGAAGGCCACCAGCTCCCAGATGTTGGTGCTCTGCCCGCAGGCAATGGAGGCCACCGTGAACAGAATAACCGAGAAGCCAAAGTAATTACGCCGCCCGAACTGCTCCGACAAAAAGCCGGTCAGGGGCACCACAATCACGTTGGCAATGGCATAGGAGGCAATTACCCAGCTCACTTCCGAGAGCGTGGCCGAGAGGTTACCCATCATCTGGGTCAGGGCCACATTCACAATGCTGGTATCAATGAGCTCCAGCAGCGCGCACAGCACCACCGTAATGACAATAATCCACTTTCTAGCGCCGGTTTCCATGAGGTGAGATGGTGAGATGGTATAACCAGAACGTCATTCTGAGCAGCGCGAAGAATCTCGCGTGCTGACATTGCCAGAGTAATTCCTTGCGTGTAAATGCGTTAGCAGCGTCGGCACGCGAGATTCTTCGCGCTGCTCAGAATGACGTGCTGATAGTCGTTCAACTTATTTCACCTTCACCGTCGCCCGCACGCTCATGCCGGCACGCAAGGGGTGCTTGGGGTCGGTTTTGGTGAGCGTGATTTTAACGGGGATGCGCTGCACCACTTTCACGAAGTTGCCCGAGGCATTATCGGGGGGTAGCAGGGCGAAGCGGGCGCCGGTTGCGGCCGAAAGCGACTGGACTTCGCCGGCGAATTCCTCGTTCGGGTACGCATCAACCTCGATGTTCACGGGCTGACCCACCTGCATGTTTTCGAGTTGGGTTTCCTTGAAGTTGGCAATTACCCAGGTGTTGCCTGAGGCCACCAGGCCCATGAGCTGCTGGCCGGGGCCGATGTTCTGGCCGGCCTGCACGTTCTTCTTGCTCACCAAACCATCGGCGGGGGCCGTAATGGTGGCGTAGCTAAGCTGGAGCTGGGTGTTTTCGAGGTCGGCCTGGCGCTGTTTTACTACGGCTTCGGCCACCAGAATCTGCTGCTGGGCGGCCGCTACCTGCTGCTGGGCCACCAGCACCTGCTGCTCGGCGGTGGCGCGCTGGGCGCTGGTCGAGCTCAGGTTGGCCTGCACGGCGTCGTACTCGCTCTGCGGAATGATATCCTGCTGGCGCAGAAACTTGCTGCGTTTGAGGTCTTTTTCGAGGCGGACGCGGGTGGCGGCACTCACGCCGATGGCGGCACGGGCGGTGCTTACGCCGGCCTGGGCGGTACCCACGCCGGCGCGGGCGGCTACTACATTGGCCCGGGCGGCGGCCAGCGCCGCCTCGGCCGCATTCACGCGCTGCTGGTAGTCGGCGGGGTCAACGGTTACGAGCACGTCGCCCTTCTTCACGGCCTGGTTATCGGCCACTTTCACCTCCAGCACCGGCCCGCTCACGCGCGGAATAATCGGGTACACGTCGCCTTCTACCTGGGCGTCGTCGGTTTCTTCGTGGGCCTGGCCGAACTGGTAGCGCTGCCACCCAAAATAGCCGCCCACCAGCAGCACCAGAACCAGGATAACAAGAATAATGGGGCGCTTGGAGCCTTTCTGCTCCTCGGCTACCGGCTCGGGGGCCGTGGCATGGGGCGTTACGGCCGGGTCGTTCGGAAAAGAAGTTGCCATGTAAGTGAGATGGTGAGTAGTGAGATGGTGAGTTGACATTCAGGTGGCCCGAACGACACGCTAACGGCTATTAGCTAACAGCTTAAAAAAAGTCAGCCCGTGGGGCGCAGCGCCTGGGAGGCACAGCCGGGCTTTACGAGCAGCGTTGCGCAGGTGGCGGTACGTACCACGGTTTCGGCGGTGCTGCCCATCAGAAAGCGGGTAAGGCCCGTCTGGCCGTGCGCGCCGATAACAATCATGTCGGCCGGGTGCAAACGGGCATCGGCTACTATTTCATTGGCCGCCTCGCCCTGCGCCACGGCCGTTGTTACGCGGGCGCCGGCCTGCAAAGCGGCTTCGCGGTGGCGGGCCAGCGCGTGGGCCACCTGCAAATCGGGCAGCGGGGCAGCGGTGGCGTCCAGCACGTGCAGCAGCCGCAGCTCGCCCCCCGTGCCGGCCGCCAACGCCGCCGCGTAGGCGACCAGCTGCTCCGTAACGGCCGAAAAGTCAATCGGGCACAGGATGGTCATGGCGATGAGGTGGTGAGGTGGTGAAATGGTGTCCGGGGAATCCTGTCATGCTCAGCGAAGCCGCAGCATCTCTGGCAGCATCTCTGCTGCTTCGTTGCCGCCGACGGGGTTTCCACTGCGGTAGAGATGCTTCGGCTTCGCTCAGCACGACACGTTCGTTCTATCACTTACTTATCCCAGATAGCCTCGCCCGTGGCGCGCTTGAGCTGGTACTGGCCGAGCGTATAGTTGTAGATGGACTGCAGGCGGGCCAGGCGGGCTTGCAGCAGCTGGGTTTCGGCATCGAGCACGTCGAGGTTGTTGCCTACGCCGTAGCGGTAGCGGCCCTGGGCGCGATTGAGTGCGTCGGAGGCCTGGGCAATCTGCTGGAGCGAGTTGTCGTAGCGCTCGGCGTTGGAGTTGAGGTTGTTGGCCGCCTGGCGCACATCGGCCCGAACCTGCTCCTCGGTGTCCTGGATGCGGGCCTGGGCGCCGCGGATGTTGGCGGCCGCTTCTATGCGCTGGTTCTTGTTCTTGTTGCCATCATAAATCGGCACCGACAGCTGCACCACGCCCACCGAGTTGGGGCGGAACCGGTCGAGGTTGGGCTGGTAGCCGTTTTTGCCGCCCACCTGCGCGCCCACGCCCAGCAGCGGCATGTTGCTGCGCTCGATGAGCTTGAGGTTCAGGTTGGCCGTCTGCTCGGCGTCGCGGGCCAGCTTTACTTCGGGGCGGTTGGCCAGGGCCTGCGCCAGCGCGCCGGTTACGTCGACGGGCTGGGGCTGGTACTCGAAGGTACCGCGTACGGGCACGTTGGCGTAGTCGGGTTTGTGCAGCAGCCGGGCCAGTTGCACCTGCTGGTTCTGCAGCTGGTTCACCAGATCGATGCGGGTGTTGCGGGCCTGGGTGATGCGCACCTGCGTGGTCGTTACGTCGAAGCTGGTGCTCACGCCCGCTTCCACCCGCTTCTGCATGTCGTTCTGGTGGCGTTGCAGCGAGGCAATCTGGGCGTCCTGCACCCGGATGCTTTCGCGTACGAACAGGATGTTGTAGTAGCTCTGAGCCGCCGAGTAGGCCAAGTCGCGGCGCGTAACGGCAATCTGGTCGGAGGCCGTGTTGCGGCGGCTTTCGGCCAGGTTATAGGTAGCGGCGCGCTTGCCGAAATCAACCAACCCGTACTGGGCCGTGATGTGCACATCGTAGTTGTTGTTGGGCGCCAGCTGGAAAGCGGGCGCGTCGGGGGCCAGCTGCAGCCGCACTACCGGATCTAGGCGGGTGTAAGTGGCCGTGCCCGTTACCTGGGGCAGAAAGCCGCCCCGGGTTTGAGTTACGCGGCTGGTGGCGGCGTTCAACTCCTCTTCGAGCGTGGTAATGGCCGGGTTGGCATCAAGCACCGAGCGGATGGTACCGTCGAGGCTGAGCGAGTCGGAAAGCACCGGCCCCTGTTGGGCGCGGGCCGCGCCAGCCGTCAGCAGCAGGCCCAGGGCCAGAGAAGGAGCGGCAAATGTTGGTCGGAAAAGCATAGGATACGGCGGCTTGGTCGTGCATCCCCCTATCCGAAAGTTGTGCCAGCCCCGAAACCCAGGTTCACAAAGCCCCGAAAACTGCTTTTAAGCGCCGAAAAAGCAGATAATATTTTCTAAGAGATTGGTATCCGCCCATTGGCGGGCAATAATTATTCCTGCTATTTCAGGATTTCCTCATCTTCGTTCCCGATATTTAAGGAAAAATACTGGACCGATGCCCGATCAGGACGATTCGCTGCTACTGCGGCTCAACGAAGCTATTGCCACTACCCGCACCAAAGAGGACCTGTTTCGCAGCGTTACGGAAAAGCTACGGCTCATCTTTCCCTTCGACGCCATTACCATTATCACCCTCGATGCCGAGCACCAGTACCGCCGCGTATTTTTGCGCGACTACCTGGGCGAGGTGTTGCTGCCGGCCAGTTCTGCGGCCCAGCCCAGCCGCTCCAGCATCGAAAACACCCCCATCGAGCGGTTGATCCGCGCGGCCGGCCTCCAGCAATTCGACCTGACCGAGCTGCTGCGCGACTACCCGCACTTTCAGCCGTTCGAGGCGCTGCTCGAGGCGCGCATGCGCTACCTGACCACCGTACCCCTGCGCACCGGCGGCCGCCTCATCGGGCTGCTGTCGATGGTAGCGCGGCGGCAGCCCGAGTTTTCGGTTATGGATGCCGACCTGCTCGAAAAGATTGGCAGCCTGGTGGCCGTGGCCGTGACCAATATGCTGGCCTTCGAGGACATTGCCCGCCGCGAGCAGGAGAAAACCATGCAGCTGGCTTTGAGCAATGCGCTGCTGCACATCAAGGAGCGGCACGAGCTGTTCCGCACTATTGCCGCCGAAATCAACCGGGTGGTGCCCTGCGACTACTTCGGGCTGCGGGTACGCGAGCCCGACTCGCTCATCCGTACCCTGGCCGAGTTCCGCAAGCAGCCCGATGGTACCTTCACCTCACCCGACGAGCAGCGCTACGACGGCCTGCCCGACGCCCTGCAGGCCCAGCAAGCTATTGCCGAGGTTTTTGCCCGGCCCGGCGTGTATGGCGGGTTGGTTTTTCAGGAGCTGGCCCGGCGCTACACCCTGCTGGCCTACATCGAGGCCAGCTATGGTATTCACTCGCTGCTGTGCACCCCGCTCGACACCACCAACGAGCCCCCCACGGCCCTCATTCTGGCCAGCCGCGAGCCCCAGGCCTTTACCGACGAGCACCTGGAGCTGATGCAGACGCTGCTGCCCCAGATTCAGTTGGCGCTGCAGAACGTGCTGGCCTTCGAGCAGATTGACGCCCTGCGCGCCCAGCTGGAGCGGGAGCGCACCTACCTCATCGACGAGATAAACACGGCCGCCGCCGCCCGCCTCGACGATTTTGTGGGCGGCAGCGCCGTAATGCAGCAGGTGTACACCCGCCTGGCCCAGGTGGCGCCCACCGATACCACGGTGCTGATAACCGGCGAAACCGGCACCGGCAAAGAGCTGGTGGCCCGCGCCCTGCACCAGCTTTCGCCCCGCCACGAGCGGGCGCTCATCAAACTCAACTGCGCCGCCTTACCCGCCCAACTGATCGAAAGCGAGCTGTTCGGCCACGAGAAGGGCGCCTTTACCGGGGCCGTGGAGCGCCGCATTGGTAAGTTCGAGCTGGCCGACCGGGGCACTATTTTTCTGGATGAGGTGGGCGAGCTGCCGCTCGATCTGCAGGCCAAGCTGCTGCGGGTACTGCAGGAAAAAGAGTTTGAGCGCCTGGGCGGCCGCCGCGTAATTACGAGCGATGTGCGCGTGATTGCCGCCACCAACCGCGTGCTGGAGCAGGAAGTAGCCGCCGGCCGCTTCCGCGCCGACCTCTACTACCGCCTCAATGTGTTTGAGGTGCGCCTGCCGGCCCTGCGCGAGCGGCCCGAAGATGTGGAGCCGCTGGTGCGCCACTTTCTGGAGCGCTTCACCAAGCAGATGGGCAAGCCGGTGCGCCGCCTGCGCGAGCGGGATTTGCGGGCCCTGCGCCAGTACGGCTGGCCGGGCAACGTGCGCGAGCTGGAACACGTGATGGAGCAGGCCGTAATTGTGAGCCAGGGCCGGTTTCTGGAGTTTCAGGGCTTTGCGGCCGGGGCTACGGCCGGCGCGGTCACCATAGCACCGGCCGAATCCGGCGGGCCGCTTAAAACCCTCAAGGAGCAGGAGCGCGACCATATTCTGGCGGCCCTGCACCGCACCGGCGGGCGCGTCAGCGGCCCCCAGGGCGCGGCCGTTCTGCTCGACATCAACCCCAAAACCCTCGAAGCCCGCATGAAAAAGCTGGGCATTGAGCGCACCATCAGGGTGAGCGAGTAGCGCCTGCTACAGCGTCCGGGACTTGATTTTACGCAGTACTTCTTGGTAGGCAGCTACCGGCTGGCCTTCCTTTTTGGCTTGGGCAACGGCTTTCTGCTGCGTGGCCTCGGCCTCGGCATTCAGACGCAGGGCATACAGCAAGTGGGCCAGCGTGTCGTAGTAGCCGGCGCGCGGGTCGAGGCCGATGGTGCGCTGGCTCCAGCGCATGGCTTGGGCCAGGTAGGCGGTGCGGCGCGTGCCGGAGAGGTACACCTCCCAGGCACCATTGTTCAGCTCCATAGCATACACGTCGCCACCGGAGCGGGATACGCCTACCATTTTCACCGTCGAATCTGGGCGGATTAGGTTGGTGTAGGGGGTGGGGGCAGTGAACGGATTTTTCGGGGTGCGCTGGCGGCGGATGGTGTCGGCGGGCGTGGCCATGTAGTGCTGCTCGTAGTAGCTCACGAGCAACGGCAGGTAACGGGCCGTGTCGCCCACGGCTTTGTAATAGCGCAGCATATTGCGGCCGTAGGCTTGGCTGGCCCGCTGCCGGTCGGACGAAGCGTTCCAGGAGGCACTGGCGAAACCGGCCGTCTGGGTGGCCAGCTGCACGTCGCGGCGCACAATAGCGGCCTGCATGGAATTGGCAATAATGGCGTTGTTGATAGCCACGCGCCGGGGCAGGGGCAGCGTGGTATACAGGCTGTCTACGAGGTGCTTATTGAGCTGGGCGGCGTTGTAGGCGCGGCTGTTCAGCACGGGGCCGTATTCGTGCACAAACACCACTTCCGCGAACTGGTCGAAGGCCTTTACCGGCAGCTCCCGCACGTAGTCATCCAGCAATTCCGGGCTGACGGTAGCGCCGACGCTGCGGCGGGCCTGCAGGTACTGACGCAAAAACGCGGCGCTTCGCTCGCCCTGGGTGTAGCGCTTTTCCAGGCTGCTCAGGTTATCGGGGCTGGCCAGCTTCTGCCGAAACGTTTCGATATCGGCCAGGTAGCGCTGTGGGTCGCGCACGTTGCTGAAGCTGCGGTGCAGCACGGTGCCATCGGGATGCAGGTAGAGGTAGGTCGGGAAGGTGCTCACGTGGTAGCGGCGGGCCAGGCGCTGCCCCGCCGGCGTGTTGCCGAAAGCCCGCACCACCAGAAAGTCGGGCTGCAGGGCTTTCACTACCGCCGGATCGTTCAAGGAAGTGCCATACATCCGCTCGGCTTCCTGCCGGCTGAGCTTGGCGGCGCTGGGCGGGGGAGACATGGTGAGCAGCAGAAACACCGGCTTTTGCAGCCGGGCGGCCCGCTGCAGCACCTGGCCCAGCGAGTCTTTCTCAAACGTAAGCTCCTGGGCGGTGGCGGCCGGGGCGGTGGCCAGCAGGCAAAGCGCCACCAGCAGATAGCGGAACAGTACAGTAAACATCGGTAGAGTTAGGTAAGGAAGCTGTTTAGAAAGTCGGGCTTTCCTGTCATCCTGAGCTTGCGAAGGAGCTTATCACGAATGAACAAGTCGTTAGCAACGTGATTAGGTCCTTCGCAAGCTCAGGATGACAAATCCACTCTGAAAATCGACTTTCTAAACAGCTTTAAGAGATGAAGTGGTAGCTAAAGACCGCCGAAACTACGCAAAGGCTTCTTCTGAGGCCGGCGTTGGCTGCTTCAGCCCGCCTGAACTCAGCCCCACAGTGCGCCATTCGTAGGGTTACGCACTGCTGCCCTACTGCCATCTATTCCTGCGAAGCAGGCAACTGAAAACCCTGGCAACGTTGTTTTGCGTGTACCTTTCCTCCTGCATGCCCGATTCCGCCACCCCGTTCTCACCCGCCCAGCTCACCCGCGACCATATCCTGCGGGCCTTGCGCCTGATTGAGCGCCAAGGCCCCCCGCTACCGCCCAGCACCGTGTACGATCTGGTATACAAGGGCCGCCGCTACCCGCCCCGCCCGGTGCTGCAGCTGGCTTTTCAGCTGGCCAGCGGGCAGCCCGAAGCCACTTTGCCGCTGCTGGCCGGCAACCCCACGAACAATCTGCTCGAACGCCTCGACTTCACCGTGACCACCAAGCGGCCCATTTTGGCCAACTCGCCCCACGACGGCGACGTAGCCGCGCAGGAGGCCATGCAAGAGCTGTATACCGGCACCGCATCCGAGGCCGACAAGCCCGGCACGGCGCAGCAGCGGCCGCACAAAGAGGCCCCGGCCGCCGAGGCCCACGAACCCACCGCGCCCTACCAGCGGCCGGCGCCCACGCTCTACACGCCGGCAATGGCACGGGCCGAGCTGTTTTTATCCGACGACGAGCTGGCGGCGGCGCAGGCGGCCCTGCAACGGCGGCGCAACCTGCTGCTGCAGGGCCCACCGGGCACGGGCAAAACGTTTCTGGCCCGGCGGCTGGCCTGGCTGGCGCTGGGCAGCACCGACACGGCCCGCATCGAGCTGGTGCAGTTCCACCCGAGCTACAGCTACGAGGATTTTGTGCAGGGCTTCCGGCCCGACGAGCGGGGTACGTTCCGGCTGCGCGACGGGCTGCTGGTGGAGTTCTGCCGCCGGGCTTCGCAGGACCCCGGGCGGCCGTATTTCCTGCTGATTGACGAGCTGAACCGCGGCAACGTGGCTCGTATTTTTGGGGAGTTGCTGCTGCTTTTGGAGGCCGACAAGCGCGGGCCCGCCCACGCCGTGCGCCTGCCCTACGCCCCGGCCGGCAGCCCGCCATTTTTCGTGCCCGAAAACGTGTTCGTTATTGGCACCATGAACCTGGCCGACCGCAGCCTGGCCCCGCTCGATTACGCGTTGCGCCGCCGCTTTGCCTTCGTGCGCCTGCAACCCGAGTTCGGCGAGCCGCTGCGGGCGCTGCTGGCGGCTCACGGCGTACCGGCCGCGCTCATCAGCCAGCTCATCACCCGCCTCACGGCCCTCAACCAAACCATTGCCGACGACCCCGAGCTGGGCCCCGATTTCTGCGTGGGCCACAGCTACTTCTGCCAGCCCCCCACCCACCCCACCGAAGCGCCGGAGTGGCTGCGCCTGATTCTGCAGCAGGAAATCGGCCCGCTGCTGGATGACTATTGGCTCGACCAACCAGCCAAAGCCGCGGCGCAGAAAAAACGGCTGCTGAACGGGCTATAACCCATTTGCACGGTCGCCCCAGGGCTGAAGCCCTGGGCTAGTCCGGCCCGAATAGTCCCGTGTATCCTCCACTCAATAGCCCAGGGCTTCAGCCCTGGGGCATTTTATGGCCTGCCTATGATTCCCATCCAAAACCTGTACTACCTGCTGTGCTACGCCTGGAACCGGCTGCCCGAGGAAGCGGAGGTGCGGGCGGTGAGCGGGCAGGCATTCAAGTGGCCGCTGCCGCTACTGGCCCAGGTGCTGCTGGGCGGCACGCGCCGGTTGCTGGCCCGAGGCCTGCCGGTGGCCTATGCCGAGCGGGTAGATGAGCTGCCCGAGCTGCGCGGCCGGGTGCTGCTCACGCCCACGCTCAGCCAGGATTTGCCCCGCCGCGGCCGGGCCGTGTGCGCTTTTGATGAGCTGAGCCCCGACGCGCCGCTGGCCGGGCTGCTGCTGGGCACGCTGCAACAGCTAAGCCGCAGCCGGGCCCTGCCACTGGCCCAGCGCCAACAAATCCGGCAGGTGCTGCGGCGGTTTCCGGCGGCGGTAGTGGCGCGGCCGTTGGGGGCGGCCAGCCTGCGGGCCGTGCGGCGGTTGCGGCCAACTGGCCTAGGCGGGTTTCTGCTGAATGTATGCGAGCTGTTGCACCTGAGCGCCCTGCCCGCCCCCGACGCCGAGGGCCCGGCCCGCTTCCGCGACTTCCGGCGCGATGAGCGGCTGATGGCCCGGCTGTTCGAGCAGTTTGTGCGCAACTTCTACCGACTGGAGCAGCGGCAGTTTCGGGTGTCTTCGGAAACCATTGCCTGGCAGGCGGCGGCCGAAACGCCCGAGGCCCTGGCGCTGCTGCCGGCCATGATAACCGACACGAGCCTGGAAAGCCCGGCGCGAAAAATCATCCTCGACACCAAGTACTACGCCGCCGCCCTCAAGCGCCACCACGACCAGGCCCGGCTCATTTCGCCCCACCTCTATCAACTCTACGCCTACCTGCAAAACCAGCCCGCCCGCCCCGGCCAGCTCCTCGAAGGCATCCTGCTGTACCCGGCCGCCGCCCAGGCCGTGGACCTGCGCTATACCCTCGGCGGCCACCCCGTGCGCGTGGTCACGCTCGACCTGAACCAGCCCTGGGAAGGTATTGCGGCTGATTTATTAGCCCTGGTAGCGTAGAGACGCCCTGTGCGCGTCTGCCGGGGCATTCAGCCAAAACACTTATAGGCAAGCCCTGCCCCCACCCGCCGCACCAGCGGACCGGATGCGTGCCGTTTGACGGTGGGCGGGGGCAAGCCCTGCCCCTACTTCATTTTATCAACCTTAATGCAGCCCCGCTACGGGTTTTTTGTCTGTGGGTTGCAACAAATGCAAGGAAGGCTGTACCTTCTTGCCGAATTCCTTCCTCCATTCACCTAAAATTTACCTGATTTGAAACGACGTGACTTTGTGGGCCTCACGGGCCTGGCTGCCGGCGCCCTGTGGCTGCCGGCCGTGCCGGGCTTCGGCGGCTCGCTCGTAGACCCCGCCCGCCTGCTGGAACCCGGCCTCGATGTGGCCGTGAAGAAACGCCTGGCCGATGTGGCCCTGAACACGGCTAAGTCGGCCGGCGCCACTTACGCCGACGTGCGCATTGGGCGCTACCTCAACCAGAGCGTGTTCACCCGCGAAAAACAGGTGCAGAACATTGCCAGCGGCGAGAGTTTTGGGGCTGGCGTGCGGGTGCTGGCCAACGGCACCTGGGGCTTTGCGGCCACCAACACGGTAACCGAAGCCGGCATTGCCAAGGCCGCCCAATTGGCCGTACAGATTGCCAAAGCCAACAGCAAGGTGCAGAAAGAGCCCGTGCAACTGGCTCCGCAGAAGGGCCAAGGCGTGGTGAGCTGGAAAACCCCGATTCTGGTAAACGCCTTCGAGGTGCCGGTGAAGGATAAGGTGGACCTGCTACTGGCCGCCAACGCCGCCGCCCTCGACAACGGCGCTTCGTTCGTCAATTCGGTGCTTTTTCAGGTGAATGAGCAGAAGTACTTCGCCAGCACCGACGGCTCCTACATCGACCAGGATATCCACCGCATCTGGCCCAACTTTTCGGTGACGGCCATCGACCGCGCCACCGGCAAGTTCCGTTCGCGCGATGCGCTCAGCTCGCCTATGGGCCTGGGCTACGAGTACCTGCAGCCCAAGGCCGCCGACAAAATTGCCGGCCCCGCCGGCACCGGCCTCATCGGCTACAAAAACAGCTTCGACATGCTCGCCGACGCCGCGCTGGCAGCCAAGCAGGCCAAGGAAAAACTCACCGCCAAATCGGTAACGGCCGGCAAGTACGACCTCGTACTCGACCCCAACCACCTGGGCCTGACCATCCACGAATCGGTGGGCCACCCCACGGAGCTCGACCGCGTGCTGGGCTACGAGGCCAACTACGCCGGCACCTCGTTTGCCACGCTGGAGTGGCGCGCCAAAAACCAGCCCTATGGCTCGAAGCTCGTGAATATTGTGGCCGACAAGCTGCAGCCCGGCTCGCTGGGCGCCGTGGGCTACGACGACGAAGGCGTGCCGACCAAGGAGTGGAACATTATCGACCAAGGCAAGCTGGTGGACTACCAGAAAATCCGCGACCAGGCCCACATCGTGAACCAGAAGCAGTCGGATGGCTGCTGCTACGCCGACTCGTGGAGCACGGTGCAGTTCCAGCGCATGCCCAACATCAGCCTCAAGCCCGGCACCAACAAGCTGAGCGTGGATGAGATGATCAGCAAGGTGGATAAAGGTATTTACATTGCTGGCCGCGGCTCGTTCTCCATCGATCAGCAGCGCTACAACTCGCAGTTTGGCGGGCAGGTGTTCTACGCCATCGACAAGGGCAAAATATCGGGCATGCTCGAAGACGTGGCCTACCAGACCAATACGCTCGAGTTCTGGAACTCCTGCTCGGCCATCTGCGACGAGTCGGACTACCGCATGTTCGGCTCCTTCTTCGACGGCAAGGGCCAGCCCAGCCAGGTGTCGGCCGTGAGCCACGGCTCGGCCACCACGCGCTTCAACAACGTGAACGTCATCAACACTGCCCGTAAAATTTAAGCTGTTAGCTGTTAGCTGCTGGCTGTTCGCTTCTACTTTGGAGGCCTGGCCAAAAGCTAACAGTTAATAGCCATTAGCTAACAGCTTAAACAAACAACATGGCCATCCTTTCCCAGACCGAAGCCCAAGCAATTCTTACCAAAGTAATTGGCTTCAGCAAAGCCGACGAGTGCGAAGCCACGCTTAGCGGGCAGTCGGGCGGCAACGTGCGCTCGGCGCGAAACGCCATCAGCACCAGCGGCGGCATCGACAACGTGAGCCTGGCGGTGGAAGCCCGCTTCGGCAAGCGCTCGGGCGTGGCCACCTGCAACCAGTTCGACGACGCCACGCTGCGCACCTGCGTAACGCGGGCCGAGGAAATTGCCCGGCTCGCCCCCGAAAGCCCCGAGTACATGCCCCTGCTCGGGCCCCAGAAGTACCTGCCCATCACCAACAGCTTCGCCAAAGCCACGGCCGACATTACGCCCGACTACCGCGCCGCCCAGGTGGGTAGCAGCATGGCCGTCAGCGACGAGCGCAAGCTCAGCTCAGCGGCCTTCCTCAACGATTCGGCTGGCTTTCTGGCCAAGCGCAACAGCAAGGGCCTGGAGGCCTACCAGCAGCAGTCGGGCCTGGAGTTCAGCATTACGGTGCGCACGCCCGACGGCACCGGCTCGGGCTACGCCACGGCCGACTACAACGATGCGGCCAAGTTCGACGCGAAAGTGCTGACCCGCATTGCGGCCGACAAGGCCGCTGGCTCGCGCAACGCCAAGGCCCTGGAGCCCGGCAAGTACACCGTAATCCTGGAGCCCGCCGCCCTGGTCGCCAACACCGATGCCTCACTGCTGCAGGCGCTGATGAGCGCCATGGATGCCCGCAACGCCGACGAAGGCCGCTCGTTTCTGAGCAAGAAGGGAGGAGGCAACCGCAAGGGCGAAAAGCTGTTCGATGAGCGCGTCACCATCTACTCCGACCCCGCCAACGCCGAGGTGCCCGACCTGGTTTTCTCGGGCGACGGCCGGCCCCAGCAGAAGATGACCTGGATTGAAAAGGGCGTGGTAAAAAACCTCTATACCTCGCGCTATTGGGCCCAGAAAGCCGGTATTCCCGACATTCCACGCCCGGGCGGCTGGATTATGGAAGGCGGCACCCAGAGCGTGCAGGACTTGATTAAGGGCACGGCCAAAGGTATCTTGGTCACGCGCTTGTGGTACATCCGCCCCGTCGACCCCCAGACGCTGCTCTACACTGGCCTGACGCGCGACGGTACGTTCTATATTGAGAATGGCCAGATCAAGTTTCCGGTGAAGAACTTCCGCTTCAATGAGAGCCCGATCATCATGCTCAACAACCTCGAAGCCATCGGCAAGCCCGTGCGGGTAGGCGGCAACCTCGTGCCGCCGCTCAAAATCCGCGACTTCACCTTCACCAGCCTTTCCGACGCCGTCTAAAATCGCCGGTTTTGCAGATGGTGCTGTTGAAGAGGATTCGTTCGGATGATTGATTTTGAATTTCATCCGAATGAATCCTTTTTAGCTGTACCATCTGCACCATCTGTGATTCATCCTTTTCATCTGCACCATCTGCACCATCTGTGATTTTATGAAACGACGTGATTTTGTGGGCCTCACGGGCCTGGCCGCCAGCGCCCTGTGGCTGCCCGCTATTCCCGGTTTCGCCGGCGACATTGTAGACCCGCTGCGCCTGCTGGAGCCGGGCCTGGATGTGGCCATGAAGAAGCGCCTGGCCGATGTGGCCCTGAACACGGCCAAGTCGGCCGGGGCCTCTTATGCCGACGTGCGCATCGGGCGCTACCTCAACCAAGGCGTGTTTACCCGCGAGAAGCAAGTGCAGAACATTGTCAGCTCCGAGAGTTTTGGGGCCGGCGTGCGCGTAATTGCCAACGGCACCTGGGGCTTCGCGGCCACCAACACCGTAACGGATGCCGGCATTGCCAAAGCCACCCTACTGGCCGTGCAGATTGCCAAAGCCAACAGCAAGGTGCAGAAGGAGCAGGTGCAACTAGCTCCGCAGAAGGGTTTCGGCGAGGTTTCGTGGAAGGCGCCCATTAAAGTAAACGCCTTCGAGGTACCAATTAAGGACAAGGTAGATCTGTTGCTGGCGGCCAATGCGGCGGCTATGGATAACGGCGCGTCGTTCGTAAATTCGGTGCTGTTTCAGGTGAACGAGCAGAAGTACTTTGCCTCCACTGACGGCTCGTATATCGACCAGGACATCCACCGCATCTTCCCCACGTTTGGCGTAACGGTGGTCGACCGCGCCTCGGGCAAGTTCCGTTCGCGCTCGGCCCTGAGCGCCCCCATGGGCCTGGGCTACGAGTACCTGCAGCCCAAGGCCGCCGACAAAATTGCCGGCCCCCAGGGCTCCGATGTCATCGGCTACAAAAACAGCTACGACATGCTGGAGGATGCCGCCCGCGCCGCCAAGCAAGCCAAGCAAAAGCTCACGGCCAAATCGGTAACGGCCGGCAAGTACGACCTCGTGCTCGACCCGCACCACCTGGGCCTGACCATCCACGAATCGGTGGGCCACCCCACGGAGCTCGACCGCGTGCTGGGCTACGAGGCTAACTTTGCCGGTACCTCGTTTGCCACGCTGGAATGGCGCGCCAAAAACCAGCCCTATGGCTCGAAGCAGGTGAACATTGTGGCCGATAAGCTGCAACCCGGCTCGCTGGGCGCGGTAGGCTGGGATGATGAAGGCGTGAAAACCAAGGAGTGGAACCTGATTGAGCAGGGCAAGCTGGTGGACTACCAAAAAATCCGCGACCAGGCGCACATTGTGGGGCAGAAGGAGTCGGATGGCTGCTGCTACTCGCAGTCGTGGCAGGATGTGCAGTTCCAGCGCATGCCCAATGTGAGCCTCAAGCCAAGCACCAGCAAAATGAGCGTGGATGAGATGGTAAGCAAGGTGGATAAAGGCATTTACATTGCCGGCAACGGCTCGTTCTCCATCGACCAGCAGCGCTACAACTCGCAGTTTGGCGGCCAGGTGTTCTACGCCATCGACAAGGGCAAAATCACGGAGATGCTCGAAGATGTGGCTTACCAGACCAACACGCTCGAGTTCTGGAACTCCTGCGCCGGCTCCTGCGACCAGTCGGATTACCGCTTGGCAGGCTTCTTCAACGATGGCAAGGGCCAGCCCAGCCAGAGCTCGGCCGTCAGCCACGGCTCGGCCACCACGCGCTTCAACAACGTGAACGTGATCAACGTCGCCCGTAAAATTTAAGCTGTTAGCTATTAGCTGTCGGCTGTTAGCTTTTTGTTCTCTCAGAAAGCTAACAGCCGATAAGCTAACAGCTAATAGCCATCAGCTAACAGCTTAAAATTAAAACATGGCTATCCTTTCCAAAGACGAATCCCAGGCCATCCTGAAAAAGGTGCTCGGCTTCAGCAAAGCTGATGAGTGCCAGGCCAACCTGAGCGGGCGCACCACCGGCAACGTGCGCTACGCCCGCAACTCGGTGAGCACCGCCGGAGGCACCGACAACGTGAGCTTGGCGGTGGAAGCGCGCTTCGGCAAACGCTCGGGCATTGCCACCTGCAACGAGTTCGACGATGCCACGCTGAAGCGCTGCGTGCAGCGGGCCGAGGAAATTGCGCGGCTCGCTCCCGAAGACGCCGAGTATATGCCCCTGCTCGGGCCCCAGCAATACCTCACGCCCACGGCCTACGCCGCCAGCACTGCCGCCATCACGCCCGATTTCCGGGCCCAGGCGGCCGGCGACAGCATTGCGCTGTGCACGGCCAAAAACCTGACGGCTGCCGGCTACCTCGAAGACGGTGCCTACTTCCAGGCCCTGCGCAACAACAAGGGCCTCGAAGCTTACCAGCAGAGCACCAACGTCGATTTCAGCATTACGGTGCGCACGCCCGACGGCACCGGCTCGGGCTACGCCACAGCCGACTACACCGACGCGGCCAAGTTCAACGCCAAAAACCTCACCCAGCTGGCAGCCGACAAAGCGGCCGGTTCGCGCAACGCCCGGGCCCTGGAGCCCGGCAAGTACACCGTCATTCTGGAGCCCGCCGCGCTGGCGTCGGATGAAGGACTGCTCAACAACCTCATGTACAGCCTCGGGGCCCGCGAAGCCGATGAGGGCCGCTCGTTTCTGAGCAAGAAGGGCGGCGGAAACAAGGTGGGCGAAAAGCTCTTCGATGAGCGCATCACCATCTACTCCGACCCGCTGAATGCCGAGGTGCCCAGCGGCGTGTTCGACGGCGAAGGGCTGCCGGTAAAGCGCATGACCTGGATTGATAAGGGAAAGGTTTCCAACCTCTACTACTCGCGCTTCTGGGGCCAGAAATCCGGCAAGCCCGCCACGGCTTTCCCCGGCAACTGGATTATGGAAGGCGGCACCCAGAGCGTGCAGGACCTGATTAAGGGCACGGCCAAAGGCATTCTGGTCACGCGCCTCTGGTACATCCGCGACGTAGACCCGCAGACGCTGCTCTACACCGGCCTCACGCGCGACGGCACGTTCTATATTGAGAATGGCCAGATCAAGTTTCCTATCAAGAACTTCCGCTTCAACGAGTCGCCGGTAATTATGCTCAACAACGTGGAGGCCATTGGCCGTCCGGTGCGCATCGGCGGTAATCTGGTGCCGCCGCTCAAAATCCGCGACTTCACGTTCACCAGCTTGTCGGACGCGGTGTAAGGCGTAAGGCTGCGCTGGTTTTGCAAGTTAAAAAGCCCATCTGGCAAGCTGCCGGATGGGTTTTTCAATTACCGCCGCTACCAAACCCTGTTGAAACCACAGCGCCAAACCAGCATTTGTAAAATCTGATGCAGCCGACCTTTTCCGCTGCACATGCAGCAAAATCCGCCTTTTTGATTGCTTGATTTCGCTGATCAAAAATCTGATTATTCCCTTTTCTGCTTTTTATTCGGGCTCAAACGGCGGCAGCTTTGCTCAGCTTTACCGTGTGGCTGCCGTGCAAGCGGTGCCGCGTTTCCTATCTTCCGCCATGCCGTCCATCTACCAACTCAAACCCCTTTTTCAGCAGCTGTTGCGGCCGGTACTGGCGGGCCTGCACCGGGCCGGCATCTCGGCCAACGCCGTAACGGTGGCGGCCGCGCTGGCCTCGGTGGCCTACGGCGGCTGGTTGTGGCTGTATCCCGGCAGCCGCTGGGCCTGGGGCCTGCTGCCCGCGTTTCTGCTGCTGCGCATGGCCCTCAACGCCATCGACGGGCTGCTGGCCCGCGAGTTCAACCAGCAGAGCCGCCTCGGCGCCATCCTCAACGAAACCGGCGACGTGGTATCCGACGCGGCCCTGTATGCCCCCTTCGCCCTGCTGCCCGGCGCATCAGCGGCTTTAGTGGGCCTAGTGGTAGTACTGGCGGTGCTGACCGAATTCGTGGGCGTACTCGGCCAGGTAGTCGGCGCGGAACGCCGCTACGAAGGCCCCGCCGGCAAGAGCGACCGGGCTTTTGTGTTCGGGGCGCTGGCCTTGGCCGTGGGCCTGGGGCTACCCGCCGGGCCCTACCTGCACTACTTATTCGGTATCGTGGCGCTGCTGCTGCTGCTCACCTGCTGGAACCGCGCCCGCAAGGCGTTGGGCTGAGCGGTTAATTGTCAGCAACAGCACGTGGCATGCTGAGCATGCCACCCATTTCTCCCCGCTCACTTCATCACCACAAAAATGCACGGCGTTCTGGCGTATGCTTTCGGGGGAATTCTGGCGTTGCTGGTGGTAGCTTCGGCCATTACGGCGGCGCTGATCCGGCGGTATCCGGCGCGCAGCTACACGTCGGTGCGGCTGCGCATCCAGACGTGGTGGTGGCTGGCGGGCCTGCTGTTTCTGGCCCTCAGCTTTGACCCGCTAGTGGCGCTGGGGCTGACGGCTTTCGTGAGCTACCTAGGCTTCAAGGAATTCGTTTCGCTGGTGCCCACCCGGCCCACCGATAACCCCACGCTGCTGCTGGCCTACCTCGCCATTCCGGTGCAATACCTGTGGGTGCACATGGCCTGGTACGGCATGTTCATCATTTTTATTCCGGTATATGTGTTTCTGCTGCTGCCATTGCGCATGGTCGTAGCCGGCGAAACTAAAGGCTTTTTGCGGGCCGCCGGCACGCTGCACTGGGGCCTGATGACGACCGTTTTCAGCATCAGTCACCTGGCCTACCTGCTGGCACTACCCGCCCACGCCGGAACCCACGGGCCCATAAGCGGCGAGATGCTGGTGTTCTACCTGCTCGTGCTCACCCAACTCAACGACGTCGCGCAATTCCTGTGGGGCAAGCTATTGGGCCGTCGCGCCATTGCGCCCCGCGTGAGCCCCAACAAAACCCTCGAAGGGCTGCTGGGGGGCGTGCTGACCACCACGCTGCTGGCCTGGCTGCTGGCGCCCTGGCTCACCCCGTTCAGCCCGCTCGATGCCGTGCTGGCGGGCGGGCTCATCAGCCTCTTCGGCTTCACCGGCGACGTGGTAATTTCTGCCATCAAGCGCGACATCGGCGTGAAGGACTCTGGCCACCTGCTGCCCGGCCACGGCGGAGCCCTCGACCGGCTCGACTCGCTAACCTATACCGCGCCACTGTTCTTCCACTTCATTTATTACTTCTATTATTGAAGAAGTTGAGGTCTGGGATGTCCCCTGTCATTCTGAGCGGAGCGAAGAATCTCGGCGCATGCAACACTGACATCAGTATATACTTTGGCACGCGAGATTCTTCGCTCCGCTCAGAATGACAGGCTGTATCCCCATTCCGACTCCTGACTTCTAGCTCCTAGCTCCTAGCTCCTCAAAAAATGCCCACCAATCCCTTCCTGAAAGCTGGTCAAGCGGTGCTGCGGTGGCTGTTTATGCTGTTCGTGGCCTACCCGATGGTGCTGCTGGGGTTGGGGTTGCGGGTACGGCACCGGGAGCGGCTACCGGCAACCGGGCCGGCTATTGTGGTGGCCAACCACAACAGCCACCTCGATTTCATGGTCCTGCTCGCGTTGTTTCCCTTCCTGAGCGTGCCGCGGGTGCGGCCGGCGGCCGCCGCCGACTACTTCTGCAGGTTTAAGTGGTTCGAGTGGCTGGCCCGCAACTTCGTGGGCATCATCCCGATTGAGCGCGGCGGGGCCCGCAAGGGCGAAGCCGACCCGCTCGAAGAGTGCTACCGGGCGTTGGAAGCAGGTCAGATCCTGTTCCTGTTTCCCGAAGGCACCCGCGGCCAACCCGAACATCTGGCCGAACTGAAGCCCGGCGTCTGGCACCTGGCCCAGCGCTTCCCCGAAGTGCCCATCGTGCCGGTGTACCTGCACGGGTTGGGTCGCGCGCTGCCCCGCGGCCGCACCATTCCGGTGCCCTTTCAGGTGAAAGTAGCCGTGGGCCGCCCCGTGCCCCTGCTCCCCGACAAAGCCGCCTTTCTGGCTTCCCTACGAAGCACCTTCGAACACCTGCGCGGCAAGACAGCCCTACCAGATGCGGAGAAAGAAGAGGCGTGGTTTGGAGAGGAAGAAGACTTGAACGAACCGGCTAAAGACGTGTCATGCTGAGCGAAGTCGAAACAGCTCTAGTGCTTCGTTGCAGCCGACATGTTTACCATTGCGGTAGAGCTGCTTCGGCTTCGTTCACCATCACCCCCATCGCCCCATCACCTTCCATCACCTCATAACCTCATTACTTCATCACTCCGATAGCCATGCAGCCCACTTACGCCACCACCCGCCCCTGCGAGGAGCGCCATTTTTCGTCGTTCGATAACGCGGAGCTGTTCTATCGACACTGGCCGGCCACTGAGGTTTCCGACGGCCCGCGGCGGGCCATCGTGCTGTTTCACCGGGGGCACGAGCACGGCGGGCGCATGGCCCACCTGGCCGACGAGCTGGAGCTGCCGGGCTTCGATATCTTCGCCTGGGATGCCCGCGGGCTGGGCCTGTCGGAAGGCGAGCGGGGGGCGGCCGAGAACTACGGCGTGCTGGTGAAGGACGTGGACGAATTCATGCGCCACATTGCCCAAACCCACAGCATTGCCATCGAAAACGTGGCCGCCATCGGGCAGAGCTTCGGGGCCGTAACGCTGGCCACCTGGGTGCACGACTACGCGCCCCGGCTGCGCGGCATGGTACTGGCCGCGCCGGCCTTCCGCATCAACCTGCTAGTGCCAGGCGCGCTGGCGGGGCTGCGGTTACTGTACGCGGTGCGCGGCAACTACTTCGTGAAATCCTACGTCAAGCCCACCCAGCTCACCCACGACCCCGCCCGCATTGCCTCCTACGCGGCCGATTCGCTCATCACCCGCCCCATTGCGGCCAACATCCTGCTCGACGTGGCCGACGCCGGCCAGCGCGTGGTAGCCGATGCGGCCGCCATCCACGTACCCGCCCAAATCCTGATTTCGGGCGACGACCAGGTGGTGTACGAAGAGCCTCAGGACCGCTTTTTTGGTAACCTCAGTAGCCCCATCAAGGAAATCCACCGCTTCCCCGGCTTCCTGCACGACAACCTCGGCGAGCTGGACCGCGCCCAGCCGATTGCCCTGGCCCGCGCCTTTATTATGCGGGTTTTTGCCGAAGCGCCGGCCCGGCCCCTGGCACTGCTGGAGGCGCACCAGCAAGGCTTCACCAAAACTGAATTCGACCAGCTGAGCCGGCCCGCCGGCTCGGCACTGGCCCGGCTGTACTGGGCCATGGGCCGGTTCTGGATTAAGGTGGGCGGCCGGTTTTCCAAGGGAATCAAAAACGGGCTGGCCACTGGCTTCGACTCGGGCAGCACCCTCGATTACGTGTACCAAAACCACCGCCAGGGCCTCACGCCCATTGGTAAAATAGTGGACGGCGTATTTCTCAACAGCATCGGCTGGCGCGGCATCCGCATCCGGCGGGCCCACCTGGAGCGGCTCATCGGGCAGGCCATTGGGCTGCTGCATGCCGCCGGCCAGCCCGTGCGCCTGCTCGATATTGCCGCCGGCCACGGCCGTTATGCGCTGGCCGCCGCAGCCCAAAACCCCGGGCAGATTGAGCACATTTTGCTGCGCGACTACAGCCCCGCCAACGTGGCCGACGGCCGCCGCCTGATTGCCGGGCAGGGCCTGGCCGGCATCGCGCAGTTTGAGCAGGGCGACGCCTTCGACGCGGCCGGGCTGGCAGCCCTGCAGCCCCGCCCCACGCTGGCCATCGTGTCGGGCCTCTACGAGCTTTTTGCCGATAATGACTTGGTGCGCACGTCGCTGGCGGGCCTCGCCGATGCCGTGGAGCCGGGCGGCTACCTGCTCTACACCAATCAGCCCTGGCACCCCCAGCTCGAAATGATTGCCCGCTCGCTCACCAGCCACCGCGACAACGGCGCCTGGGTGATGCGCCGCCGCGTGCAGGCCGAAATGGACGAGTTGGTCGCCCAGGCCGGCTTCGAGAAGCTCGACCAGCTCACCGACCAGTGGGGCATCTTCACGGTGTCCATCGCCCGGCGGGGAGGCGGAACAACGACAGAATCAGCCGCCGCAATGGTTTAGGCACTCGTGTAAACGATTGTTTTACCAGCCCGACACCCGGTAATTCGTGCTGCATTCGTTGTTATTTTCTCCCCGCTCTCATGGATATCCACCATCCCGTAAACAATCCAAAGCTGACGCGAGCTTTAGCCGACAATGCCCGTAACGACACGCCCGATTCGCGCCGCGCACTCACGGAGCAGCTCCTGCAAGCCACCTTTCTAGTCGCTTTTATCGCGCCGGATGCGTCGGAAGAAGTGGCCCCTGCTTCCGATAGAGCCACCTGGAAAGCCGGTTCAGCCTTTAGCGTGCTACTGAGCGGCGACGGCCACGGCGGCCACCGGCTACCGCTGTTTTGAACCGGTATCGGGCCTGATGATGCCGGCAGCCGAAGCCTGGGCTTTTGCCCTGGCCGACAGCCTCTACACCGGGGTAGTGATTAACCCTGCCACTGACGGCCTGGTGTTGAATTCGGCTGTACTAATGCAGCTAGCTGGACACTAACACACTGAAATTCAACTGGGCACTTCGTGAACACTCCATTTCCAGCTAAAAGCAGTCCTGTTCCGCCAGTACGGCAGCAACACCGGCCCTGGCGCCGGGCGCTGGGGTGGCTGCTGCTGCTGGGGCCGTTCTTTTTCCTCTCCTACGGCCTGGCTAATTGGTGGACGGGCCAGCTGGGACACGTTGGCTCCTACGTGTTCGGCTGGGAGCACCGCATTCCCTTCTGGGCCTGGACCATCGTGCCCTATATGTCGCTCGATGCGTTTTATGCCGGCTCGCTGCTGCTGTGCGCCACCCGCGCCGAGCTGGACGCCCACGCGAAGCGGTTGCTGAGCGCCAGCGTGCTGTCGGTGCTGGGGTTTCTGCTGTTTCCGCTGCAGTTCAGCTTTGCGCGGCCGACCGTAGACGGGTTTAACGGCTGGTTATTTGAGGTACTGGCGGGGTTTGATAAGCCCTACAACCAGGCGCCTTCGCTGCACGTGAGCCTGGCGCTGCTGGTGGGGCTGGTGTACTGGCACCACTCGCGCGGGCTGTTGCGCGGGCTGCTGGCGGCCTGGTTCGGGCTGATTGTGGTGTCTGTTTTCACTACCTACCAGCACCATTTTATTGATGGGGTGGCCGGGGCAGTAGTGGGAGTAGTATGCCTTTACCTGTTCCCGGATGCCCCGCAGGCCTGGCGGCCGGTACGCGCCCCCGCCGACCGGCCCTGGCGGCGCAAGCTGGCCGCCGGCTACGGGCTGGGCGCGGCCCTGCTGCTGGCCGCGGCCACTTTGTTGGGTGGCGGGGGCTGGGGGCTGCTGTGGCCCGCCGGCGCCCTGCTGCTGGTTGGTTTGGCCTACGCCGGGCTGGGCGCATCGGTGTTTCAGAAACACGACGGCCGCCAGCGCGTTGCCGCCCAACTGTTGCTGGCGCCCTACTGCCTGGGGGCCTGGATTTCCTCACGCCTGCTCACGCGCCGGCAGGCGCCCGCCGCCGAGGTGTTGCCCGGCCTCTGGCTGGGCCGCGCCCCCGGCCGACCTGACTGGCCCGAACCCACCTACGGCGCGGTGCTCGACCTCACAGCCGAATTCAACCTGAGTTCCGCCGCCCGCGCCCGGCCCCATCAAAGCGTACCACTGCTGGATTTAGTGCTGCCTTCCCAACAGGAGCTACAACGGGCCGTAGCAGCGCTTCACGAGCTGTGGCCGCACCGGCCGGTACTCGTGCATTGCGCCTTGGGCTACTCGCGGAGCGCGCTGGTGGTGGCCGCCTGGCTGCTGGCCACCGGCCGCGCCGCTACGCCCGCCGAAGCCGTAACCCACCTGCGGACCGCCCGGCCCCAGGTGCATCTCACCGAACGCCATTTGGCGGTGCTGGCCGCGTATCAGGCTATCTCGGCTGTCGAACCTCCCCCCGCTTTAAGCTGATGCTCCCATCCGAAAACCCGCTGATCTACCGCGTAACCCTAGGCTTCCTGCGGGCCGGCCGGGTCCTTGATGGGACCTCGTCGGTGCTACTACTGGCGACTTTGGGCCGGGGGTTGCTACCGCTGGAAATGGGCGCGGCCGTCGGGCTGGTTGGGGCGCTGCTGCTGGCTGCACTGGCCAAGTACTATGC
Source organism: Hymenobacter psychrophilus (assembly GCF_900107135.1). Classification (GTDB taxonomy): domain Bacteria; phylum Bacteroidota; class Bacteroidia; order Cytophagales; family Hymenobacteraceae; genus Hymenobacter; species Hymenobacter psychrophilus. Next base: position 62,943 of record NZ_FNOV01000008.1, on the reverse strand, counting down.
CTGGCGCGTGGCCCTCGATGCCGACTTCTTCGCCCTGCTGCACGAGCAGCCCGAAGCTACGGCCGACTTCGACGCGGCGCTGGCCAATTTCCGGGGCCGCACCACGCCCCCCTCCAGCACGCCGGAAAGCCGCTGGCGCGGGGCCCGGCAGCTGGTGCAGCGGCAGGCGCTGGTGGTAGCCGCGCAACTGCTGGCAATAGCTGCCTTGCTGATAGGGGGCACCTGAAGCCGCCAGAAATGTCAGGCGCGCATGCAACTCCGGCGGCGGCGGCGTTTCCTTGCTTGACCACTCGTATCATTGTCTTTCAAACTGTCCTACATGCCCGCTGCTGCTTTCACTTTCGTGCGCCTCAAGTACCGCTCCGGCGACTGGGACGCGGTGGATGAGCGCATGCCGGCCAACCTGCTCCACTCGCTGGTGCAGTACACCAAAGTACCGGTAGCGCCCAAAGAGAAAGTAGTGGCGCTGGACTCTGAAGAGCTGTTTCGCTATCCGTTCTGCTACCTGTCGGGGCACCGGCTGGTGCAGTTTTCGGCCGCCGAAAAGAAGAACTTCGAGCAGTACGTGCGCGGCGGCGGCTTCGTGTTCGTCGATGACTGCAACCACGACATCGACGGGCTGTTTGCGCGCTCCTTCGAGGAGCAGATGCGGGTGTGTTTCGGGGCCGGGGCGCTGAAGAAGCTGCCCAAGTCGCACCCGATTTACTCGCAGTTTTTCCAGTTTCCGGAAGGCCCGCCCAACACCGGCTTCGAGCTCAACGGCTGGGGCGACGACTTGGTGCACGACTACCTCAAGGGCATCGAAATTGACGGCCGCCTGCGGGTGCTCTATTCCAACAAAGACTACGGCTGCGAGTGGGACTACGACTTCCGCAACAAACGCTTCCTGGCCGAAGACAACACCAAATTCGGCGTCAATATCATCCTGTACGCCCTCACGGCCTGACGCGCCGCTAATTCGCTGCCTGCTTCCCTATCACCCCAGAACCTAAGCTCCTCCAGCATCTAAAATGACTGAACAAGACGTAACGCGCCTGCTGGCGAAAATCCCGCTGCTAAAAGCCGAAATCGGGAAGGTGATTGTGGGCCAGCAACAGGTGCTGGAGGAAGTGCTGGTGGCCCTGCTGGCCGGCGGCCACGCGCTGCTAGAGGGCGTGCCGGGCCTGGCCAAAACCCTGCTCGTGCGCACGCTCGCCCAGGCCACCGACCTGCCCTTCCGCCGCATCCAGTTCACGCCCGACCTGATGCCCACCGACATTCTGGGCACCGAGATTCTGGAGGAAGACCACGGCACCGGCCACCGCTCGTTCAAGTTCAACCCCGGCCCCATTTTCGCCAGTCTGGTGCTGGCCGACGAAATCAACCGGACGCCGCCCAAAACCCAGGCCGCGCTGCTCGAAGCCATGCAGGAAGGCCACGTCACCTACGCCGGCCAAGAGCACGCGCTGCCCAAGCCGTTCTTTCTGCTGGCCACCCAAAACCCCATTGAGCAGAGCGGCACCTACCCGCTGCCCGAGGCCCAGCTCGACCGGTTCCTGCTCTACGTGCGCATCGGCTACCCCACCGAAGCCGAGGAGCTGGCCGTACTCACCGGCACCACCGGCACCGCCCGCCCCGAAGTGCAGCCCATCCTCAGCGGCGACGATGTGCGCCAGCTGCAGCTCCTGACTCGTCAGGTGAGCATCAGCGAAGAGCTGGTGCAGCTGGTGAACCGCTTGGTGCGGGCCACCCGCCCGGCCACTTCGCAGGTCAAGTTTATCCAGGATTACGGCCGCTGGGGCGCCGGCCCCCGCGCCGGCCAGGCCCTGATTTTGTGCGCCAAAGCCCGCGCCTTATTGCAGGGCCGATTCGCGACTACACCGGAGGATGTGCGGGCCCTGGCGCCGGCCGTTTTGCGCCACCGCATCCTGCTCAATTTCAATGCTGAAGCCGAAGGTTTGACGACGGAAGACGCGGTAGCGGCGCTGATAGAGGCGGTTTCGTGAGGGACATGAGGGGCGTGAGGAGCGTGAGAAGTGAAAGGACTATGTCATGCTGAGCGAAGCCGGAGGCGTAGTCGAAGCATCTCTACCGCAGTGCTAATTCTGACGACTGTAACGAAACGGTAGAGATGCTTCGGCTGCGCTCAGCCTGACCGTTCAAACCACCCACCAACAACCGCCCGCCATGCTCACCCCCGAACACCTGCACGCCTTGCACAACCTGCCGCTGGCCGCCAAACGGGCCGCCGAGGGGCTGTTGCACGGCGCCCACCTGAGCCGCCGCAAGGGGGCGGGCATGGAGTTCAGCCAGTATCGCCCCTACCAGCCCGGCGACGATTTGCGCCGCCTCGACTGGCGCTTAGCGGCCCGCTCCGACCGTTATTACCTGCGCGAATCGGAGGTGGATACCAGCCTGACGGTGCACCTGGTGCTCGATGCCACAGCCAGCATGAACCACCGCGACGACAACGGCCTGAGCAAGCTCGAATACGGCCGCCTGCTGTGCGCCGCGCTGGCCTACGTGGCCACCCAGCAGGGCGACGCGGTGGCCCTCACGGTGCTGCATCCCGGCGGCCTGCGCCACCTGCCCGCCCGCGCCGACGCCCGCCAGCTGCCCCGCCTCTACCATGCCCTCGCAACCACCGATGCGGCCGGCCAATTCCCCGATACGGCCACCCTGGCGCCCCTCACCGCCCGCCGCCAGCCCGCCCTCACGGTTTGCGTAACCGACTGGTACGAGGAAAACGGCGAAGTCGAGCGGCTGCTGACGCGGCTGCGCGCCGCCGCGGGCGAGGTGCTGGTGCTGCACCTGATGGCCCGTAACGAGCTGGAATTCACGTTCCGCGGGGCCGTTACGTTCGAGGACCTCGAAACCGGCCAGCAGCTCCAGCTCGATGCCGGCCAGCAGCGCCGCGCCTGGCAGCAGCAGCTGCAACCCTGGCTGCAGGCCACCGCCCGCCGCGCCCGCACCCTGGGCTTCGACTACCAGTTGCTGAACACCACCGAACCCCTCACCGATGCCCTCCGCGAGTTCCTGCGCCGCCGCGCCCGCGGAGCGTAGCGGCACAATAATTTGCCGCAACTACCGCCACCGTTTCGCGTCTGTATTTTCGCATTTTGCCCTTATCAATAATTTCTGAAGTAGTAGTCTGAAGCGCGTAGCTTGCGACTTACCACTTATAGCGCCCACCCTTTTGCCGTCGATTTTTTTCCCTCATGCCGCCGCTGGTTGGCTGGCCCTGCTGGGGCTGGCTGTGCCGCTGGCCATTTACCTCTGGAACCGTCGGCCGGGCCGGGTGGTGCGGGTGGGCAGTGTGCGGTGGCTGCAGGCCGCCGCCAACCAGCGCCTGCGCAACATCAAACCCGAGCAGCTGCTGCTGTTTCTGTTGCGGGCCGCCGTGCTGGGCCTATTGGCGCTGGCCGTGGCCGAGCCGCAGCAACTACTGCCCGTGCCGGCCGCCCACGGGCAGGTGCTGCTGGCCCCCGGCGTAACGGCCGAAGCCCTGGCCCCGGTGCGCCCCCTGCTCGATTCGCTGCGGCAGCGCGGCTACGAGCTGCGGCAGCTTTCCGATGTTCGGCCTGTGAGTGCGGTGCGGCCCTGGGCGGCGCTGGGCCTCGGTGCCGATACGACCGGGCCGGCACCGGTCCGCCTCACTACCGATACCGTTTTAGCGCCTGCGCCCAACCTCTGGAACGCCGTGCAACTGGCCGCCGACTCGCTGCCCGGCCGGCCGCTGGTGGTGGTGGCGCCGCTGAGTGTAGCCTCGTTCCGGGGTACCCGCCCCACCCTGCCGGCCGCCGTGCGCTGGCTGCCCCTACCCCCGCCCGATTCGAGCCGCTGGCCCGTGGCCGCCTGGCGCATACACCCCGACAGCCTGATAGTACGGGTAGCCAATGGCTCGGAATTGGCCATAGCCTACCAGCAGATACGCGTGCGGCAGCCGGCAGCCGGCCAGCCGCTGGGTGGCAATTGGGGCGGGGCTGAAATCAGGTTGAGCAGCCCAAACACGCTGCTGGTAACCGAAAACGGCGCCCGGCGCACCCTGCCGCTGCTGAATCGGGCGCCGCGCTGGCACCTGAGCCACGATGCCGCCCACGCCGCCTCGGCCCGGGTACTGGCCGCCGCGTTGCGGGCCGTGGCCCCCACGCTGCCGCTGCAGCCCCGGCTCGTGGTTTCCACTTCGGAAGTGATGCCGCCCGATTCGCTCGATTGGCTGTTCTGGCTGCGCGACGCCCCGCTGCCCGCCCGCTGGGCCACCGACCCCACGGTGCACGTCTGGCAGGAAGCCGGGTCATCCACCAGGCCTTTCGCCACCGGATTTCAGTCGGCAGCCAGTTCCGGAACCAGCAGCATCTTCCGCCTCGACACTGCTTCCGGCGCGGGGGCCGTACCGGTATGGATGACGGCCGCCGGCCGGCCGCTGCTGCGCCTTCAGCGGCCCGGCCGCTACCGCCTGCACACCCGCCTCGACGCCCCCTGGAGTACGCTGGCCGAACTGCCCGAACTGCCCGCGCTGCTGCTGCCCCTACTGCTGCCACCGGCCCCCGCCACCTTTCAACCCGACTCGCGCCAACTGGCCCTGAGCCAACTGCAAACGCCGGTAGCGGCGGCAGCCAACGGCTTAGAGCCGGCCGCGCCGCGCCGGCCGCTGGCGCCCTGGCTGGTGCTGGTGGCGGGCGGGCTGTTTGGGCTCGAACGGTTGCTGGCGGCCCGGCGCAACCGTTCTGTGCTGGCCGCTATGCCCGCGCCTAAATCTTCCACCGCCCAACGCCAGTCCGCATGAGCCCTGCAGTTGCCCCCGCTGCTACCAAAGCGCCCGCCCCAGCCGGGCTAGTGCAGGCCGCTGGTCAGGGCAGGGCCCGCCGCCGCACGTTGGCGCTGCTGCTGCCCGCGTTGGCCGCCGCCGGGTTGCTGCTAACGGTAGCAAAGGCCTGGCCGGGCGCCGGGTATTTCGTGGCGGGCGTAGCGTTGGCCCTGATGGGGCTCGCGGCTTGGGCGCTCTGGCGCATCTGGCACGAGCCGGCCGACGCCACTGCCCGCCGGCTCAACCGGCAGCACCCGGCTCTGGAAGACAGCACTGCGCTGCTACTACGCCCCGCGGCCGACCTGAATCTGCTGGAGCAGCTGCAGCAGCAGCGTCTGATCGAGCGCCTCCCGAAGCTGGCCGCTACCGGACCGTTGCTCCCTGTAAATTTCCGGCCTGCTCTGGGTGGCGCGGCGGTCCTGCTGTTGCTGGCGGCACTGGCGTGGTGGCAGCGGCCCGGCCCGGCCGCAGTTGCAGCCGCGGCTGGAGCACCCGTAGCGCTGCGTTTTCATGAAACGCCAGCCCAGCCGGCTGCGGCCCCGCGCATTGTGGAAACCCGGTTGCGGTTACAGCCACCGGCCTATACCCGCCAGCCAGCGTTTACGCCGGCGGCCGGCTCATTCCGGTGCCCGGCCGGCAGCCGCGTACGCTGGCAGGTGCGGCTGAGCCGCCCCTCCAAAACGCCGCCGGTACTGGAGCTGGGCACCCGCAAGCTGCCGCTGCAGCCAGTGCCGGGCGATTCGCTGGCCTTCGGCCGCGAGGAATCCCTGGTAGCCTCGGCCCTGTACCGGCTGCGGCTGGGCGGGCAGGTATCCGACGATTATTCGATTGAAGTAGTAGCCGACCAGGCCCCGGTTATCCGCCTGCTTCAGCCCAAAGCCTATACGCTGGTGGAATTCGGCCAGCCGCCGCGGGTGGCCATTGAGGCCCAGCTGAAGGACGACTACGGCCTGAGCCGGGCCCGACTGGTGGCCACCGTGGCCCAGGGCCAGGGGGAGGCGGTAAAATTTACGGAAGTGGTAACCGAGCTGAGTACCGGCCTGGGCGGCCAGCCTACCAGCGCCACGCTGCGGCCGGTGCTCAACCTGCCTGCCCTGGGCCTAAGCTACGGCGACGAGGTGTATTTCTACCTGCAGGCCTGGGACAACCACCAGCAGCTCACCCGCTCCGACACCTACCTGGTGCAGTGGGAAGATACGACGGTGCAGAACAGCACCCTCGATGCGTCGTTGGGTGTGAATACGGCCCCGGCCTACTTCCGCAGCCAGCGCCAGATCATCATCGATACCGAAAAGCTGCTGGCCGAACGAAGCCGGCTGCCCGCCGCCACAGTGCAGGAGCGCGCCAACAGTATTGGGGTTGATCAGAAGCTGCTGCGCATGCGCTACGGCAAGTTTCTGGGCGAGGAAACCGACGAAAGTATCGGCGGCGCCACCCGCCCCGATGAGCGCGATGAGGCCACCCGACCAGCCGAGCCGCCCGGCATGGGCTCGGTGGTAGCCGAAGACCATACGGCCCCCGAACCAGCCAGCCCCGAGCCCGCTGCCAGCGCCGCAGAGCACCACGAAGGCGACGGCCACGACCACAGCAGCGGCGTGCCGGCGCGCGCCGGGCAATCGGCTGCCGAGGCGCGCACGGCCGAGTTAATGGAGCCCTATATGCACCGCCACGATGACGCCGAAACGGCCGATTTTCTGGAGCCCGCCGTGAAGGCCAAGCTGCAGGCGGTACTGGCCCAGATGTGGGAATCGGAACTGCGGCTGCGCACCGGGCAGCTGCGGGAAGCGCTGCCCTTCGAGTACCGCGCCCTGCGGCTGCTGAAAGAGGTGCAGCAGCAAACCCGCGCCTATGTAAAAAAGGCCGGTTTCACGCCGCCACCCATGCCCGAGGCTACCACCCGCCTCACCGGCGACCTGGCCGGGGCCAGTGCCCCCCGCCGCCAGCGCCAGCTCGATGCACCGCCCCAACAGCCCGCTCTGCGCGCGGCCCTGGCCACTGTGCGGCAGCTGCGTGCATCGGTCCCGGTTCCGGCAGGCGCGGCGGCCGCTCTGGAGCAGGCGGGGCCAGCGCTTTCGCGGGCGGCGCTGCAAACGCCCGGCCGCTATCTGGCCGCGCTGCGTAATCTGCGCGACGTAACGGCGGCCATCCGGGCCGGCCAGCCAGTTGATAAAGTCCAGCTACTACCGCTGGAGCGCGCTTTCACCGACCTATTGCCCGTGCCGCCGCCGGCGCCCGCTGCTCGTCCTGCTCCCGGCACTCAACTCGCCCGTCGCTATTTCGACCTGCTGAACTGAGTTAGCCCGGCAGCATTGCCTGCACCAATACCTGATAATTACGCTCTACAACCAAAAAAATGCGTTACCTGCTCCCCCTGCTGCTGGCCGTGCTGCTCACGGTGCTGGCCCTGCGCCGGGCCGATACGCGGCGGCGGGGGCTGCGCGTGGCGGCCGGCCTGCTGGCGGCGGCGGGCCTGGCGCTGGCGGCCTTTCCGCCCACCAAAACGGGACCGGCCGTTGCCCCCGGCGCCACCACGGCCGTGCTGCTCACGCCCGGCTATTCGCCCGATACGCTGGCTGCCCTGCTCGCCCGCCTCGGGCCGGCTACGCCGCTGTGGCGCTTTGCCCCCAACGAAACCAGCCTGGCCGCCGATACCCCCACCTTCCGCAACACCAGCGCTGTTCGGGCGAAGTTGCCGGGCCTGCGCCGCCTGCACGTACTGGGCCGGGGCCTGCCCGCCGCCGATGTGCCCGCGCTGGCAGGCATAGCACTGGCAGCCCACGCCGATGCCCCGGTAGCTGGTTTTCGGCAGGCAGCCTGGGAAGCGCGGCCCACCCTGGGCGAAACCTGGACGGTAAGCGGCTCGTTTGCGGCAACCCGGGCTGGCCCACTATGGCTACGGCTGCACGCGGCCGGCACCGTGCGCGACTCGGTACGGCTGCCGACAGGTTCGGGCAGCTTCCAGCTGCGCTTTACGCCGCGGGCCGCGGGCCGGGCGGTGTACGCACTGGAAGCCCGTGGCAACAACCAGCCGCTGGCCCGCGAGCCGGTGCCGGTAGAGGTACGCGCGCCCGAGCCGTTGCGGGTGCTGCTGCTGGCCGCCGCGCCTTCATTTGAATTGCGGTTTCTGAAAAACTACCTGGCCGGCCGCCAGTATGCCGTAGCGCTGCGCACCGGCCTGAGCCGGGGTCTTACGCAAACCGAATTCCTCAACCTGCCTAACCCACCCGCCCTGGGTAGCCTCACGCCCGCCCTGCTCGCCCGCTTCGATGTGGTAATGACCGATGCGGCAACCCTGGCCAGCTTTGGCGGGACTGAAATGGCGGCGTTGCGCGCGGCCGTTGCCAACGGCACGGCCGGGTTGCTGCTGCTGGCCGATGCCGCTACCCTGCCCCGGCAATTGCCCGGGGGCGCGGCTTTCAGCCTGCAGGCCCGGTCGGCCGCCGCAGCGGTAACGGCTCAGCCGTTGCGCTGGCCCGAGGCCCCGGCCGGCACCACGGCGCTGGTACCGGCCACGCTGCGGCCGGCCGGAAATCTGCGCCCGCTCATCAGTAGCGGCCCCGACCAGCAACTGGTGGCGGCAGCGCGGCGGCTGGGCCTGGGGGCAGTGGTAGTAACGACGGTTACCGAAACGTTTCCGTGGCAGCTGCGGGGGCAGTCGGCGGAGTACGGGGCCTACTGGAGCCGGCTGTTTGGGGCTGCCCGGCCGCCCCGACCCGCCGCGCTCAGCATCGCGCCGCTCAGCCATTGGCCCCACCCCAATGCCCCGCTGGAGCTGCGCACTACGGGCGCAGCTACCGGCCCGCTTAGCCTCAGCGGCCCCAACGGGGCGGCCGTAGCTGCCGCCCGCCGCCCCGACGCCAATGTGCCCGAATGGAGCACTGCCACCTATTGGCCCACGGCGGCCGGATGGCACGAAGCCCGGGTAGGCACGGCCCGGCAGTGGTTCTACGTGTACGCCCCCGGCCAATGGCGCGGCCCCGAACAGCCGCAATGGCAGCTGGCCGCCGCTCAGGCCTCAGCCCTGCCCATGGTTGCCCTGGGCGGCCCTACTGTGGCAGGCACCACTGTGCCTGCCCGCGAAACCTGGCCCCGCTGGTGGGGCTATGTGCTATTCGTAGCGGGTGCAGGGCTGCTGTGGCTGGAGGAGAAGCTGTAAGACGGCCGGCTCAGCCAAAATCTTATCTAGCTGAAGAACAGACCATAGCGTTGCAGTCGACGCAACTCCTGCTGTTGCGCCGTATCTTACGGCCTGCTTCGGTCAAAAAAACAGCCCGGGCTCCGCTGTAGCGGAACCCGGGCTGTTATGGCAAACCGGCAGGGCCGGCCGGCACTTATTACTTCACTTCCTCCGTGGTGGTGGTGGTGGTGGTCGAAGTGGCCTCCGTGGTTACGGGAGCAGCTTCGGTAGTAACCGGAGCAACTTCGGTCGTCACCGTCGTGTCCATCGTGGTCGTGGTAGCGTCCATGGTGGTCGTTTCGGTGGCGGTGGTGGTTTCAACAGCCTTCTGCTCGCACGAAGTGAGGGTGGCGGCGAAAACGGCTACCAGGGCCGAAGCTTTCAGGAAATTTTTCATGTTGGGGGTTGGTTGAGATTGATGGTCCGAAAAACGTGGTTCATCCGGGAATCAGCCAATAGTAACCCACGGCCGAAAAATAAATTTTCGGCGGGTTACCCAACCCCTCTCCACGTATTAAGCAAGAAAGCGAATGGGTAAGGGGCAACCTTCCTACACCGATGAGGAGTTCATGGCGGCCATCCGCCGCGACGACGACCGGGCGCTGGCACAGCTCTACCGGCTGCATTTTCCCATGATTTCGCACTACGTGCTGCAAAACAGCGGCACCGACGACGACGCCAAGGATGTGTACCAGGAGGGCGTGATGGTATTTTACGAGAAGGTTCGGGAAGGCTCGCTGGAGCTGAGCTGCCAGATCAAAACCTACCTCTACGCCGTGTGTCGCCGCCTGTGGCTCAAGCGGCTCGCCGAGAAAACCCGCTTCGGCGGCAGCCTCGACGACCATGAGCCCTTTTTGGAAACCGGCGCCGAGGCCGATCTGGAACGGGCCGAGGAACGGGAACTGCAATTGGGCACTATGGCCCAGGCGCTCGACCTGATTGGGGAGCCCTGCCGTTCGCTTCTCGAAGGCTTTTACCTGCTCGACAAGTCGATGCAGCAACTAACGGACGAGTTTGGCTACACCAACGCCGACAACGCCAAAAATCAGAAGTATAAGTGTCTGGTACGCCTGAAAAAGCTTTTTTTCAATCAGTATCAGGAATCTAATTAGTGCCTAGCGCTTGGTTTTCAGTGCGTAGGAAGTAAGCGGACAGTTTTTAAGGTTTTCCTGATGACTTCCCCAATCACTACCCGTAGAACACAAAGCCCGTCACCCAGGCACTAGCCACGAAGCCCCAAGCTGTATAAAATGAAAACCGAAGCCGACTACTACGCCTTATTTGAAGCCTACCGCGCCGGCGGCCTGGCCGACGCGGAACGGACGGCCTTGGAGCACCGCCTTGCCACCGACTCCGCACTGGCCCGGCGCCTGCACGAGTTTGAGGAACTGACCGGCACCCTAACGGCCTACGGGCGGCGGCAGGCGCTGCGGCGCCGCTTGCAAACCATCCATGCCAATATGCTGGCCGAGCAGACGCCGACCCTCGATTTGGCCAAAGTAGCCGAGCAGGACGAGCGGGGCGAGCAGTTTGCCACCGGCCAGGCCCCGCGGCCCATGCTGCGCATTTCGCGCACCGAGCAGAAACTGCGCTCCTTCTGGCAGGGCCACCGCGCCACCATGATGGTGGCCGCCGCCGTGGCCGTGCTGGCCGTGTTTACCACCCTGCTGGGCCTGGAAATGTACCGCAATTCCCAGCAAAGCACGTCGTCGCGCTACGGCTACACCATGCTGCGCCGCGAGGTAGAGCGCATCAAGCGCGACCAGCGCAGCATGAACCGCGCGATCAACCAGATAGATGGCACTACTCCTACTGAGCGTATTAACCCCGGAAAGTTCAGCGGCACGGGCTTCGCCCTGACTGCCGATGGCTACCTGGTAACCAGCTACCACGTTATTCAGGGGGCCGATTCGCTGCTGATTGAAAACCGTGCCCGCCAGCGCTTCCGGGCCGAGCCGGTGTTTACCGATGTGGCCCACGACCTGGCTATTCTGCAGATTACGGACAAGGATTTCACTGGCTTCGGCCGCCTGCCCTACGCCTTTAAGCGGGGCCAGTCGGAGTTGGGTGAGAAGGTGTACACGCTGGGCTACCCGCGCGAAGACCTCGTGTTCAACGATGGCTCGCTGAGTGCCCGCTCGGGCTTCGAGGGCGACACGGGCTTTTACCAGATAAGCATTCCGGTGAACCCCGGCAACTCGGGCGGCCCGCTACTCGATGACCGGGGCAACCTGATTGGCGTGGTGAGTGGGCGGCAGATGGATGTGCAGAGCGCCGCCTTCGCCACCAAATCGTCGTACCTGATGCGGTTGGTAGACTCGCTGAGTGCCGCCGGATCGGGCCGGCCCTACAACCTGCCGCGCTACAACCAGCTCAGCGGTACCGCGCGCCCCCAGCAAATCCGCAAGCTCCAGGACTACGTGTTCGTGGTGAAAGTGTACGAATAGGCTTCGCGTAGCAAGCCTGTTGGCATAGCCCTACTTCTTCGGCGGTAGGGCTTTTTTGTGCGCTGCGCGGAGAGCAGCTCGCCCCCAACCCGTTTAACCATAATCTTTTACAGCACTTTACCCCGGCTGCGTAGCAGCGCACCAAGAAAATTACCCTATATTCTATATTCGCTATTGAAACAGGAGCTCGGCCTCTTGCCTGTTCGATACTTACTTCGCTTCTTCACAGCCGCTTACTCCGTTCTTCCTGTTTCACCAACTCGCCTGCTTTATGGACCGCCGCGCCTTTTTTCGCAAATCTGTGGCCGGACCTGCGGCTGCGGCAGAGTTGGACTTTCTGCCCGCCCAAACCGCACCGGGCGCGGCCTCCGGCGAGGAGGAAACCGTCAGTAAGTTTGCCAACCGGGCCCTGCCCGATACGGCCCGCGCCACCGGCACCCTGGCCGCCTACACCGGCCCCTGGGGCGCGGCGCAGGCGGCCCACCTGCTGCGGCGCGCTACGTTCGGGCCCACCCGGGCCGAGATACTCGCTGCGGCCGGCAAGTCGCTGGCTCAGGTGCTCGATGGCCTGTTGGCGGTGCCGGCCACGCCCGCGCCGCCCGTCAATGGCTTTCAGAACGATACCAGCGTGCCGGTGGGCCAGAGCTGGGTAACGGCCCCGTTCAACAACGACTTTGAATACTGGCGGCTGCGGAGCCTGCGGGCCTGGTGGATGGGCCAGCAACTGCAGAGCCCGACGCTGACGGAGAAGATGACGCTGTTCTGGCACAACCACTTCGTGGCCGAGTTCGACGACGTGTTTGAGAGCCGCTACGCCTACCGCTACGTGGCGCTGCTGCGCCGTGCGGCCCTCGGCAATATCAGGCAGCTGGCCAAAGACGTAACCATCGAGCCGATGATGCTGCGCTACCTGGGCGGCAACCAGAACCGGGTGGGCGCCCCCAACGAAAACTACGGCCGCGAGCTGCTGGAGCTATTTACGGTGGGCAAAGGCCCGCTGATTGGCGCCGGCAACTACACTACCTACACCGAAGCCGATGTGCAGGCCGCCGCCAAAGTGCTTACCGGCTGGCAGGATTCGCGCGACAATATCAACGGCTTCTACACCGACTCGCGCCACGATAAAACCACCAAGCAGTTCAGTGCCGCGTTCGGCAACAAAACCATTACCAACCAGGGCGACCAGGAGTACAAGGCACTGGTGGATCTGGTATTCGACCAGCCCAGCACGGCCCTGTTTCTGGTGCGCAAGCTCTACCGCTGGTTCGTCTACTACGTGATTGATGCCGACACTGAGCAGACCATCATCCAGCCCCTGGCGGCCGATTTGCGGCAGAACGGCTACAACGTGGCCCCGGTGCTGCGCAAGCTGCTGGGCAGCCAGCACTTTTTCGATGTACAGAACGTGGGCTGCGTGATTAAGAGCCCCCTCGATGCCGTGCTGAGTGCCGCCCGGCAGCTCCCCGTGAGCCTGCCGCCGGCTTCCGATGTGCTGGCCCAGTACGGCGTGTGGGACTGGCTGGTCGATCGTGCCACCGTGATGCAGCAAAAGCTCGGCGACCCGCCCAACGTAGCCGGCTGGCCTGCCTACTGGCAGACGCCCGAGTTCTACGAAATGTGGATAAACGCCGTGACATTGCCCCGGCGCAATCAGTACACCGACCAGCTCATCGATGCCAAGGGCTACACGCGCTACTACACCGGCGGCAACTACAAGCTGCTCACCGACATCGTAGGCTGGGTGCAGGCCCTGCCCACTGCCACTGCCGCCGACCCGAACCTGCTCGTCGGGGAGCTGGTGCGGCTGCTGGTGCCGGTGGAGCTGACGGCCAACCAGCTGGCGTTCCTCAACGACACGCTCATCCCCGGCCTGCCCGACTTCGAGTGGACCGTGGAGTGGAATGCCTACCTGGCCGCCCCCACCAATGCAACCAAAAAAGCAGCCGTCGACACCAAGCTCCGTGCCCTCACCCGCCAGCTGATGGGCCTGGCCGAGTACCATATTTCGTAGTGTCTTAGGGTCAAAAAAGCGTCATTCAGCTCTCAATCTCCCAAATTCCAGCCCCATGCAACGCCGACATTTTATTCAGACGACGGCTGCGGCCGCGGTGGTGCCGACGCTGCTCGGTGGCCTGCCCCTGGGGGCTTACGGGTTTTCGCCCGAGCTCTACGCCCTCACCGGCGGAGCCACCCAAACCGACCGGGTACTGGTGCTGGTGCAGCTGAATGGCGGCAACGACGGCCTCAATACCGTGCTGCCCCTCGACCAGTATTCGGCCCTGATGAACGCGCGGGCCAACATTGCCATTCCCGAAGCCGCCGCCCTGCGCCTGAACGCGGCCACCGGCCTGCACCCGGCCATGACGGGCCTCAAGAACCTGTTCGACAACCAGCAGCTGGGGCTAGTGCAGGCCGTGGGCTACCCCAACCCCAACTTCAGCCACTTTCGGGCCACCGACATCTGGACTTCGGCCTCCGACTCGAACGTGACCATCACCTCGGGCTGGGCCGGGCGCTACCTCGACAGCGAGTTTGGGGGCTACCCTACCGGCTACCCCAGCGCCCAGAACCCCGACCCGCTGGCCATCAGCATCGGCTCGGTGGTGAGCAACTGCGTGCAGGGCCCCAGCGTGAACATGGGCATGGCCATTGCCAGCACCAGCTCGTTCTACCAGCTGCTCACCGGCTCGGTCGATACGGCTCCCAACACCCCGGCCGGCCACGAAATAACGTTTATCCGGCGCGTGGTGCAGCAAACCCAGGTGTACACCACGGCCATTCAGACGGCGGCGGTCAAGGCCAAAAACCTTTCCGCCCTCTACCCGGCCGCCGGCAAAAACGCTTTGGCCGACCAGCTCAAAATAGTGGCCCAGCTGGTGGCCGGCGGCCTCCAGACCCGGGTGTACGTCTGCAACCTCGGCGGCTTCGATACCCACGTGAGCCAGGTAGTGGCCGGCGACCCTACCACCGGCACCCACGCCACGCTGCTGGGCAAGGTATCGGAGGCAATTGCGGCTTTCCAGGACGACTTGGGCCTGCTGCGGGTGCAGGATCGGGTGGTAGGCCTCACGTTTTCCGAGTTCGGGCGGCGCATCAAGTCCAACTCGGGCAATGGAACCGACCATGGCGCGGCCGCCCCGCTGTTCGTGTTCGGCAGCAGCGTGAACCCGCGCATCCATGGCACCAACCCGCAGCTGCCCGCCAGCGCCGCCGTCAACGACCAGGTACCGATGCAATTCGACTTTCGGGCCATTTACGCCAGCGTACTCAAAGACTGGTTTAAGGTACCGCAGGCTACTTTGGATGCGCTACTACCCTCGGCGGGCGGGGCATTTCCCTACGTGCCGGTTATCCGGCCCGAAGTAGTGACGGGCACCCACCCGGCGGCGCTCAACGTGCCAGGCTTTCGGGTGTGGCCCAACCCCGTGCGTGAGGGCCGGGCCACCGCCGAGTTTGAGGCCCAGGGCGGCCACGTGCAGGTGCTGCTGCTCGACACCGTGGGCCGCGAAGTGCGCCGCGCCCTCGACCGGACCGTAACCGCCGGCCCGCGCCATCTACCACTCGATTTAAGCGGTCTGGCCGCCGGAGCTTACTACTGCCAAGTGCGCGAAGGCCAGCGTAGCAGCAGCCTGTTGCTGGCTTTGGAGTAGAAATGGCACGCCGGCAAACCCGTCCGTAGTGCTTTCTTTTGCCGGAGCAGGTATCAAAATCGGCTGCCATGCGTACAGATTCGCAGGCTGCCCATTCGGGCCGCTCCCTACTTCTTTTTTCAGCTGATTCTGCCCTTTCTCTTATGAGCAACCAACTCACTACCGACATCGACAAAATCGTACCCGAAGACATCATCAATGCGCTGGAAAGCGGTTACCGGGTGTTTCGGGGCGAGCAGGAGCACTTCGAGGATATGGTGAAGCACGGCAGCTCGCTGTTGCGCAAAATTTCGCAGCGCTTCACGCCCGTCCAGATTATTGTGGGTATTGCCGTACTGGCCAGCGTGGCAGTAGTTGCCGTGTCGAAAACAGCCCAGATCCTTGAAGATAACGACGACGAATAGCCGCGGTGCCTTAACAGGCCCTGACTAAAGTCAGAAACAAAGCCTCTTTCCGATGGGAAGAGGCTTTTTCATGACCCACTAGTATAAATATAGTTTTATCAATAAACATTTATCCCTATAATTGTAAAAGCAATATAAATACTTGCTTCAGGCGCATATCAGAGTTCTCACTTCAAGTAGACTGAGCTGCTCTCAATCCGCCTGCTGATCTTATTATTAGGCTTCCTCGCTTATGAAAACGTTCATGTCGCTGCTCCTGCTGGCAGGAGCTACCGCGCTGGCAACCCCAGCCCATGCCCAGCAGCCAACTGCCCGCCCCACTGCCGAGCCGGGCGTTAAGTCCACAACCAATCATCCCGTCGGCACTGCCCAGGCCGCGCGCACCCCGGCGGCCGACACCAAACTTACCTGGCAGCAGCGGCGAGCAATAAAGAAAAAGAAGCTCACGCCCTACGCCGAGGCTATGCTGCACAACGAGCTATTGCGCGAGGAACCGAAACCTACCGGCAACGGCCTGCTTTAGCGCCGCGCCAGGTAGGCCTCGCGGGCTTCGCGCAGCAGCCGCAGCAGGGTGGCGCGCTGGCGCAGCAATGCCTCCATGGTGGGGCGTTGGCTGTCGAACAGGCGCAGGGCCCGTAGCCGCCGCCGCCGCTCGTGCAGTGTACCGGCGTAGCCCAGGGCGTAAAAGCCCGATACCGGTAGGCTTAGGAAGTAGAGCAGCGTCCAGCGCCAGTCCTGGGTAAAGTGGTGTACCAGCGCCGTCTGGCCTAAGTAGAAGCCGGTGAATGAAAGCATGCCCACCGTCAGCATAATGGGCGCCACAAACTCGACCTCGCTGGTAGCGCGGCGCGCCACCCACGACGGAATAATGTAGGGCAAGTAGCTGCTGATTAACCCATAAACGTATACTGGCAGGCCCAGCAGCAGGCGCCCCGCGGCCACCGCGGCCCGACGGCCGCGGTGGCTGGACGGACCGCGGGCGGCCAGGGCATCGTCGGTCAGGCCTAGCTGCTGGAGCTGCTGCAGGTAGGCATGCAGGCGCTGGCGCACCTCCAGCAGGCGCGCCGGCTCGTGCTGCTCGAAGTAGCGGCCGGCCTTCAGCAGCGTGCGGCTGAGCAGAAAGTTGTCGTAGAGTGTTTCCTCATCGTCCTGAATCAGGTGCTGGCCGAAAGTGCGCTCCACCTGGGTTATCAGCTCGTCTTCTTCATCGGAAACGGTGATGACGAGGTGGGCCTCCAGGCGGGTCCGGATTTCCTCGGTGAGGGCCTCAGCGGCAGCCTCGGGGTTCTCGCGGTACTGCGCGGCGTAATCGGCCACGCAAATAGGCTCGGCCAGGTTGATGAAAACGTCGGAACGAAAGCGTTGGGGGTCGAAGTAGTTGATGCCCAAGGGCAGAATGCGCAACCCCAGCTGGAAATTGCGGCGGGCCTCGGCTCCGAGAGCAATGCGGGCGGCCCCGGTTTTAAGCGGCCGCAGCCGCCGCTCCGATACGCTGGTGCCCTCGGGGAAAATCATGATGGTCCCGCCCCGGTCGAAGTAGTCGTAGCAGCGCCCGAACGCCTTTTCGTTCTGGGCTTCGAGCTGAGCGGGCGTCAGTGTTTCGGCGCCGGTGTCGAGGTCCTGGCGGCGGTAGATGGGAATGGAATTGCCCGACTCCATAATGGCCCGCAGAATCGGATTCTGAAAAAACGTGCTTTTGGCCAGAAACGCAATGGGCTGGCGGCGGTTAATGGCGGCCACCAAGGGGTCCATGAGCGTATTGGGGTGGTTGCTGGCAATAAGCAGCGGGCCGGCCCCTTGCAGCCGCTCGCGGTGGCGTACTTCGAGCCGGCGAAAGAATACGCGCAACGCCACCTGCACCAGGGGCTTCATAACGGTGTAGAAAAGCATAGCTACAAGAAAAGCAGATTTTGGGCGGAAACCGGTGGCGGGTTCCGGAACGAAGGTGCGGCCGCCAGCGGTGGCCACCAAACCATTATTCGTTGTATTCAGACTTTTCAGCTGACGCGGGCGCTGGTTTGCGCAGGGTCGCGCATCTTTACGTTTCATGAACCGCCTGCTGCTCCTTCTTCTGCTGTGTGTTGGTGGCCTGATGCGGCCGGCGGCTACCCGTGCCCAGACCCTGGCCCCCGACACGCTCGGCCCCGCCGCACCTGCGGCCCCAGCCCCGGCGGCCACACTGCGCCAGGCCCGGCAACTGGTGCTGGAACGCCGCTACGACAGTGCCTGGCGGCTGCTGGCCCAGCTCGATGCACGCAACGCCGACCCGGCCATTGCCATTGAGAAGGCCGATTTAGCCCTGCGCTACTACACCGCCACCGACCAGCTTACGCGCTTCGCCTTCCGCGACCTGAAGCTGCTCGACCTGGCCCCCGACAGCCTGCGCCAACTGGGCCACGACAGCCTGCGCTACCGGTTTGCGGTGCGGCAGGTGCTGGAGCAGCTGCAGCGCCGCTACCCCGATAACTACCGCCTCGCCCGCGCCCTGGGCGATTATTATTACACAGTGCAGCAGTGCGACTGCGCCGAGGAGGGCATCGGCGAAGACGAGGTATTTCTGCGCACCATTACCGAGTACCAGCAGGCCCACGCCCACGGCCAAGGCGACTACCTTTCTTACTTTGCCCTGGGCTATGCCTACCAGCGTCTGGGCCGGTTTCAGGCCAGCATTGCGCCCTTCGAGCGGTCGTTGGAGCTACGTCCCCGCAACCCCACGGCGCACCTGAACATGGCTTTCGTGATGCTGGAGCTCCGGGAGCTGGAAAAAGCCCGCGACCATGCCCGCCGCGCCCAGCAGTACTTCCCCGATGCCCACCATAAAGAGGATGCCGGCTTTCTGCTGAAGGAAATTGAGGAACGAATCAGCCAGACCAGCCGTGGGGATTCGGGGGCCTCGGCAGTGCCCGCCGCCGCGCCACTGCCCCCCACCAATGCCGACGCAGCGGATGGAGAAACGATGAGCGACGAAACTGCCCAGCAGGAGGCTAAGCCGAAGGAGGCAGCGGAGGCCAAGCCCAAAAAGGCTGAACCCGCGCAAGGAAAGTCCGCGGCAGGCAAAACCCCAAAAAAAGCGCCGGCTGCCAACACCCCAACTACAACCAAAGCGCGCCCGGCAACTTCCGCGCAGCCCGCATCTGCTGCTAAAAGCCCGAAACCCAGCTCGGGCAAAAGCACCGTTCCCAACAAGCAGCACAGTCAGAAACCGAAGCCCAGCCAGCCGGCCATAGGAACTCCGGCGCCCTGAGCTAACCGGCCTCTCGAACGGCAACTTACTCTTGCACCGAGCCACCCACTCACTTGTTCATCACGCTGTTCTGCCGGTTGATGGATTCGAGATGCACGGCGTCGAAATACTTGCGGATGAAGTCGGCCGTGAGGCCCAGCTGGTCGCCTTTGCGGATGCCGCGCTCCAGAATTTCGTTCCAGCGACTGGTTTGCAGGATCGTGATGTCATTTTCCTTTTTGTAGCGGCCGATGCTTTCGGCCACCTGCATGCGGCGGCCCAGCAAGTGCAGAATTTCATCGTCGAGCTGGTTGATTTGCTCGCGCAGTTGGGCCAGTACCGTCAGGAACTCCTGCTGGTCGGTGGTTTCCTGGCGCCATATCAGGCCGTCGAGCAGTTCGGCCAGACGCTGCGGGGTTACCTGCTGCTTGGCATCGGACCAGGCATTGTCGGGGTCGATGTGCGATTCGAGCATCAGGCCGTCGAAGCCCAGGTCGATGGACTGCTGGGCCACGGCGGCCAGGCCCGTGCGGTTGCCACAGATGTGGCTGGGGTCGCAGATGAGCGGCAAATCGGGCAGGCGGCGCCGCATTTCGATAGGCAGATGCCACATGGGCGCGTTGCGGTACTCGGTGTTGCCGTAGCTGGCGAATCCCCGATGAATCAAACCAATATTCTGCACCCCGGCCTTGGCGAGGCGCTCCACCGCTCCCAGCCACAGCTCCAGATCGGGATGAACCGGGTTTTTGATAAACACCGGCACCTGCACGCCGCGCAGCGCATCGGCCAAAGCTTGCACCGAAAAGGGATTTACCGTGGTGCGGGCCCCAATCCAGAGCACATCTACCTCAAAGGCCAGCGCATCTTCTACGTGCTTGGGCGTGGCTACCTCCACGGTAGTTGGCAGGCCCGTGAGCTGCCGGGCCTTCTGTAGCCACGGCAACCCTTTGGTGCCAATACCCTCGAACATACCCGGCTTGGTGCGCGGCTTCCAGATGCCTGCCCGCAGCATATCAACCCGGCCAGTGGCAGCCAGCTGCGTGCAGGTAGCCAGCAGCTGTTCTTCAGTTTCGGCCGAGCATGGCCCGGAAATAATCAGCGGCTTTTTACCGGGAAAGTTGGTGGCAGCAGCCGTTTGGGCTTCAGTATGGGGCATGAGTTCGGGGAATGAGTGTGTTGGTTATTTGGGAGATGGGACGGGGCTCAGCATGACGGCGCGTCCCCCTCCCTATCTCCTCATTTTAGAATTTTCCTAATCCGGTTGGCCTGCTCGATTTGCTCATAGAGGCCGGCGTCGTTGCCGTCGGCCAGCAGGTCGCGCAGGTGCTGGAGCTGGCGCAGGTGCTCATCTACTACATCCAGCACATTGTCGCGGTTTTGGCGGAAGATGGGCACCCACATAGCGGGCGAGCTTTTGGCCAGCCGCACCGTCGATTCGAAACCGCCGCTGGCCAGGGCGAATATCTGCTGTTCGCTTTGCTCTTTCTGCAACACCGTAAGCGCCAAAGCAAACGAGCTGATGTGCGAGATGTGCGACACGTACGCAGCGTGCAGGTCGTGGGCGGCGGCCGACATATACGTCAGTTGCATGGCCAAGCGCCTAAATACGGCCTCCACCCGCGCCAGCGCATCGGGCGCACTGGCGGCCGCATCGCACACCACCAGCGTTTTACCCTCAAACAGCTTCGGCACCGCTGCTTCGGGCCCCGAGTGCTCGGTGCCTGCCATAGGATGCACCGCCACAAAGCGGGCCCGGTTGGCGTGACCGGCTACCTGGCGCAGCAGCAGCTCCTTAGTCGAGCCCACATCAATAACTACCTGCCGGTCGGTGGCCGCATCGAGCACCTGGGGCAGCACCGTGAGCATAGCATCCATGGGCACCGCCACCACCACTAAATCGGCCCGGTCAACAGCCTCGGCCAGGTCATGGGTTGACTCATTAATCAGCCCCAGCGCTAGGGCCTGCGCCAGGTTCTGCGGGTTGTGGTCGAGGCCGATAATGTGGTGGGCCAGCCCGGTTTCGCGCAGGCTAAGGGCCAGTGAGCCGCCAATCAACCCAATTCCAATGATGCTGACAACCATGTTTTTACTGTCTAGAATGTGCGTGATGTGGAAAAGTAACAACCTCCAGTGTCATGCTGAGCGGAGCCGAAGCATATCTACTGCAGTGCTAATCCTGACGTTTGGTTGGTTTGGCAACGAAGCGGTAGAGATGCTTCGGCTGCGCTCCGCATGACATCGGCTTTCTTTCCGCTGCTTACCAGCTCACGGCCTGCACCCGTTTCAGCGCCGCTTGCAGCACTTCGGGCGGCTGGCATAAACTCACGCGAATGTAGCCGTTGCCGTTGCTGCCGAAGATGCCGCCGGGTGTCAGAAACACGCGGGCTTGGTGCAACAGCGCGTCGCTTAGGGCGTAGCCGTCGGCGTATTCGGGCGGCACGGCGGCCCACACAAACAGGCCCACCTGGCCCGGTGTGGGGTAGCAGCCGAGCTGCGCCAACAGCTCCAGCACCAGCTCGCGGCGGGCGGCATACCGGGCATTCAGCTCGTGCTGCCAGCTGTCGTCCAGGCCCAGAGCCGCCACGGCCGCCAGCTGCACCGGCAGAAACATGCCCGAGTCGAGGTTGCTTTTAAAGCGCAGCACCTGCTGCAGCAAGTCGGCGCGGCCGGCCAGCAGCCCCACCCGCCAGCCCGCCAGGTTGTGCGACTTACTGAGCGAGTTCAGCTCCAGCACCACCTCGCGGGCCCCGGCTACGGCCAGCAGGCTTTGCGCAGGCCGCTCATTAAGAATGAAGCTGTAAGGGTTATCGTGAACCAACAGAATATCATGGTCCCTGGCAAACGCCACCAGCCGCTCGAAGAAGCCCGGCGGCGGCGGGGTGCCGGTGGGCATGTGCGGGTAGTTGACCCACATAATCTTCACCCGGCGCAAGTCCTGGCGGGCCAGCGCCTCCAGGTCGGGCAGCCAGTTGGTTTCGGCCGTCAGGTCGTAGTCGTGGGGGGTGGCGCCGCTGAGCTGGGCGGCGGCGCGGTAGGCCGGATAGCCGGGGTTGGGCAGCAGCACCTCGTCGCCAGCCTCCAGAAAGGTCATGCTTATATGCATAATGCCTTCCTTGGAGCCCAGCAAGGGCAGTATTTCGGTGGCCGGATCGAGCGTTACGCCATACTGGCGCTGGTACCAGCCGGCCATGGCCTGCCGCAGGGCGGGCACGCCCTGGTAGCTCTGGTAGGCATGGGCGTCCGGCCGCTGGGCGGCGTCCGTCAGGGCCGCCACCACGTGCGGGTGGGGCGGCAAGTCAGGCGAGCCGATTCCCAGGTTAATCACGGGCTCTCCTAACTGATTAAGCGCGGCAATTTCGCGCAGCTTCTGCGAAAAGTAATATTCCTGAGTATGCTGCAGGCGGCTGGCGACTTGCATCTGGGCGGTATTTTAGCGGTTGGAACGAACAGTGAATTGCGTTGAGCCCAGAGTCGGCTCAACGCAGCTCTGGCACAACGATTTTTGGGGTAGCGACTATGGCATTCTGCGGCCGTTCCGATGCGCTCAGCACAAGAGTGGCTCCCTCACGCATCCCAAGTTCCATAGCCCCCCGGCAGTAGGTGCCCAGCACCTGCAGGCTATCGGTGAGCGGGACCAGGGCCGCGAGAGTGGCCGCGAGCTGGGCTGGCTCATCGAACTCGAGGTCGGCGTGAAAATAGTAGTGCCAGGTGCGGCCCGGCCGGGGACACGACTGCAGCTTCGAGAGGTTCACGCCCTGCGCCGCCACTGCCGTAAGCACCTGTGCAAGGCCTCCGGGCACATTTGGCGCTTCGAAATACAGCGAGGCTTTGTTGGGCCGGGGCTCGAAAGGCGCGGCGGCCGCCCGATGCAGCACCAGGAAGCGAGTGTAGTTATGGGGCTCAGTCTGGATATCGGGCGCCAGGATATCGAGCCCGAATAGCTCGGCGGCCAGCTCGCCAGCCACCGCGGCCCGCCCTGGCTGGGGCCGCTCGCGCAGATGGCGCGCACTCAGGGCCGTATCCTGGGTTTCGACGAGTTGCCAGTGCGGGTGGCGGCCCAGAAAATCGGCGCACTGCAGCAGGGCCATGGGATGCGAATGCACCTCGCGCACCTCGGCCAGCGTCTGGCCGGGCAGGCCCAGCAGGTGCTGGCGGATGGGCAGGTACACCTCGCCCGTGATGCGCAGCCCGGCCCGGCGCAGCAGCGCATAGTTGGGCAGAATACTACCGGCCAGCGAGTTTTCGATGGCTATCACCCCGGCCGCTACCACCCCCTCGGCCACAGCCGCCACCAGCTGGCCGAAGGTGGCGCACGGCTGCACGGCCACCGCCGCCCCGAAGTACCGGCGGGCCGCAATCTGGTGGAAACAGCCTTCGAAACCTTGAATAGCAACCATGAGGTGAGGTGGTAAAATGGGCAATCTGGTGTTTGAAACGCTTGGCTACGGGCACAAAAAAAGCGCCTCCCGAAAGTGTCGGGAGGCGCTGAAAATTTCGAATCGAAATACTACAGAACGGCCGCTCGACTGCTGGGGAGGCAGTAGAAATAAAAGCTGAAATAAAAGCGAACGGCAGACTGAAGCATGGGGGCAACGAGGCGTTTTAGTGGCGGCAAGGTGGAGAGGCAAACTGGCAATTCCAAATTCGGAGCTTAAAAAAATCCTAACGAACGGTAGTCAATTAGAAGGGTGACACTACCAAACTGGTCGGCAATGGCCACCTCGGTCCAACCACCCTGCTTCACCATACGGCCTTATAGCCAATGCCTTTGGGCTGAGCCTGGCAGAAGCCCGCGCGGAGCAGCACGGCCAGCCAATAGTCTGGCACGGTTTTGCCATACGGTCCTGCTTAATACCCTCTCAGCCCTTTCTTTCCAATACTTTCCGCTCATGACTACTGCTCAGCTCTTCGCTCGCCTCGCCGCCGCCACTCTCCTTGTTTCCGGTTTTGCCACCGCTGCCGAAGCGCAGGTGCGCCGCGTACCGGCCCGGCCTGCGTCGTCCTATTCCTCCCCGTCGTCGGCCACCGACGGCGTAAAATTCGGCATCCGGGCCGGCGTAAACGTGGCCGATCTGTCGGGCGATGCCGTGAATACCTTCACCGACCTGGCGGATTACACCAACGGGGCCGTTACCAAGCAAATGAAACCGGGCTTCTATGCCGGCCTGTATGCCACGCTGCCGCTCGGCCCACGCTTTGCCATCGAGCCCGGCCTGGGCTACTCCGAGAAGGGCGTTAAGCTGAACGGCCGCATTCCGCTCGAACAGTTCAACTTCCTCAATGCCAAGCTCGACGCTACGGCCCGCCTGGCCTACCTCGATATTCCGGTATTGGCCAAGGCCTACATCACCGACGGGCTTTACGTGTACGCTGGGCCCCAGGCTTCGGTGCTACTTTCGGGCAAGGCCCGCGTGCAGGCCAGCGCCCTGGGTTTCTCGGCGTTCAAAACCGATTTCGACGTGAAAGACCAGCTGCGGACCGTAGACTTTGCCGTAGTGGGCGGCCTGGGCTACCAGTTCCAGAACGGCTTCGGCCTGAGCGCCGGCTACGACTACGGCCTGTCTTCGCTCGACAAAAACAACAACTTCGACGCCCAGAACCGCGTCATCAAGGCTTCGCTGAACTACTCGTTTTAGAAATAAGAGGTGAGACATGTGCTGGGGTTGCCCAAGGGCTTCGTCTAGCTCACTGCTCACCTCTATTATCTAACTTCTCATAAAAAAACCGAAGGCGGCCCGGCGGCGTGAGCAACACAGGAGCTGCAACTCGCTGCGTCCGCCGTCTGTGAGTGAGGTGGGCCACCTTCGGAAATGGGGGTTGGAACTGCCGACGCTGACCACTGGGGGGCCAGGCAATGCTGCTGAAAGCAGGAGCACCGGCCGGGCCCGCCAGGTTGCAAGACTAACGGCCCGTATTCGCATTTATTTTGATGACAGCCGCGCCGCCGGTTTTCAGCTTCCGCTACCAGTGCGGGCTGAAAACCGGCGGCGCGTTTTGCCTGCTACCGTGCGCCCACCACCACCGGGGCCGGCTGCAGCCCTTCGGCCAGGCGCACAAGGCGCACCAATTCGGCCCGGTAGCCTTCGGGATCGAAGCGGCGGGCACCGTCGGCGAGGCGGGCGGTGGCCTCGTAGGTGGCGCTGCCGCGGTGCTCGCTCTGGCGCAGCAGCATGCCAAACTGGGCCACGGCGGCGGCAAAGCGCAGGTTTTCGCTGGCATCGGCCAGAGGCCGGGCCACGCCGGCCAGCGGCAGCGCCAGCAGGCGACTAGCGGTGCCGCGCGGCTCCTTGTAGCGCAGCTTCACCGTCAGCAGCTCGGCCGAGGCCAGGGCCGGGCGCGTGGCCGGAGCAGGCTGGTATTTAAGCGCATCGACGGTGGCCGGCGCGCCCACGGGCACTATTTCGTAGAGGGCCGTCACGGTGTGGCCCGAGCCCAGCTCACCGGCGTCTTTACGGTCGTTGTTGAAGTCTTCGGCGGCCAGCAGGCGGTTTTCGTAGCCCACGAGGCGGTATTCGCGCACCCGGGCCGGGTTGAATTCGACTTGCAGCTTTACATCCTGGGCCAGCGTAAACAGCGTGCCGCCGAACTGGCGCACGAGCACCCGGCGGGCCTCGTCGAGGTTGTCGAGGTAGGCGTAGTTGCCGTTGCCTTTGTCGGCCAGCAGCTCCATTTTCTGGTCCTGGTAGTTGCCGCGGCCCACGCCCAGCACCGTCAGGAAAACACCCGACTCGCGCTGCTGCACCACCAAGCGCTCCATGGCGCTGTCGCTCTGCTCGCCCACGTTGAAGTCGCCATCGGAGCAGATGATGACGCGGTTGTTGCCCTGCTGGTTGAAGTTCTGGCGGGCCACATCGTAGGCCAGGCGCAGGCCCGCGCCCCCGGCCGTGCTGCCGCCCGCACTCAGGTTGTCGATGGCCCGGCGGATAGTGGCTTTTTCGGAGCCGGCTGTGGGCGGCAGCACGGTGCCGGCCGCGCCGGCATACACTACCAGCGCCACTTTATCCTGGGGGCGCAACTCCTGCACCAGCAGTTTCAGGCCCTGCTGCACCAATCCCAGCCGGTCGGGGCCGTCCATCGAGCCCGACACATCGACCAGGAATACGAGGTTGGCGGGCGGAAGCTGGTTGGTAGCCACGCGGCGGGCCTGCAGGGCCACCTGCACCAGCTGGTGCTGCGGGTTCCAGGGGCACTGGGCCTGCTCGGTTAACACGCGAAACGGCTCGGCGGCCGTAGCGGCGGGCTGGGGGTAGTCATACTGGAAATAATTGAGCATTTCCTCGACCCGCACGGCCTCGGGTGGCGGCAGCTGGCCCTGCTGCAGGAAGCGGCGCACGTTGCTGTAGCTGGCGGCGTCCACATCAATGCTAAACGTGCTGAGCGGCTCCTTTTGGGCCACCCGGAAGCCGTTTTCGGCCACGCTGGCGTAGGTATCGCCCGCGCCGGGCTCGGGCCGGGGCTGCGGGATGTAAGCTGAAGAATACCCAGCCATATCAGCCACGGGAGACGCACTGGGGCGGGAACGTTGGGGGGCGCGGACTATCGCTGCCTTACCCACACTTACACCGGACACCCGCCCCTGCAGGGCGCTTTCCTGAATAGTTGCGGCACTATAGCTCACCGATTTAGTCTGACGCTCCGGTGCGTTACCCGTGACCACCACCTCGCTCAACTGCGCACTACTGACCTGCAATCCTACATCCACCACTTTTTGCCCGGTCAGCTTCAATTCTTTCGATACGAAGCCAATCGAATTGAACACCAGCACTTTGCCAGCCTGGGGCACTTCAATCTGATACGTGCCATTGGCCAGGGTGCTGACGCCGATGGAAGTACCCTTCACGAGCACCGTAACGCCGGGCAGGCCCTGGCCGCTAGTGCGGTCGGTTACGCGGCCGTTAACGGAGTAGGTGGCCGGTGCCACGGCAGCGGTTGGGGCCGGCTTGGGCTGGGCCATAGCGGAACCGGCGGGCAGCAGCCCGGTCACCAGCGCGAGATAGAGGAAGCAATGCATCAGCAGAAAGAATAGAAGGTGGAACCATCGCGAACCGGCCGGGTTCTGGGTAGCTGATGCACGGCCGACGCAGATTCCACACGGAGGCGAGAAAAAAGCTTTTAGCCGTTAGCTGATAGCTGTTCGCTCTTTTCTGAATGGCCGTCGGCTAACAGCTAATGGCTGATAGCTGCCGACAAGGGCTGTACCTTTACCTCGCTTATGTCCTCACTGCTTACCGATTCGCTCAACTTTCTTTCTAAAGCCACTCCTCGGCGCCTCTGGAACGGGGCCCAGGTGGTGGGTGGCTACCTGCTGAGCAAGGCCACGGGCAAGGCCCGGCACTGGGGGCTACCGGTGGCGCTCAGCTTCGAGCCCACCACCAGCTGCAACCTGCGCTGCCCCGAGTGCCCCAGTGGCCTGCGCTCCTTCACGCGGCCCACCGGTATGCTGCCCGACGCGCTGTTCCGCAAAACCATTGATGAGGTGGCCTCGCGGCTCTGGTACCTGATTTTCTACTTCCAGGGCGAGCCCTACCTGCACCCCAATTTTCTGGAGCTGGTGAAGTACGCGGCCGGCAAGGGCATTTACACCGCCACCAGCACCAACGCCCATTACCTCAACGACGACAACGCCCGCCGCACCGTCGAGTCGGGCCTCGACCGGCTCATCATCTCGCTCGACGGCACCACCCAGGAGGTGTACCAGCAGTACCGGGTAGGCGGCAAAATCGACAAGGTGCTGGAGGGTACCCGCAACGTGGTGAAGTGGCGTAAAGAGCTGAAGTCGAGCACGCCGCGCATTGTATTTCAGTTTCTGGTGGTGCGGCCCAATGAGCACCAGCTGGACGAGGCCCGCACGCTGGCCCGCGAGCTGGGCGTGGACGACGTGTGGTTTAAAACGGCCCAGATTTACGACCACCACAACGGCTCGCCCCTCATTCCGACCATCGACTATTACTCGCGCTACGAAAACCAGGGCGACGGCACCTGGAATCTAAAAAACAAGCTGCTCAACCACTGCTGGAAGATGTGGCACTCGTGCGTGATAACCTGGGACGGCCTCGTGGTGCCCTGCTGCTTCGATAAAGACGCCGAATACCGCCTCGGCGACCTGCAGACCCAGACCTTCCGCCAGCTCTGGCACGGCCCCAAGTACCGGCAGTTTCGCGCCTCGCTGCTCAAAGGCCGCGACCAGATTGAGATGTGCCGCAACTGCTCGGAAGGCACGAAAGTGTGGGGATAGGAAACAAGTACAATTTTTGCTCGCAGCAACCCGACAACAACTTGCCTTGTATTTTAGCACTATTTCATGTTTGGAGTAACAGATTTTCAACGAGCCTTTGAGCTTATTTCGGATAAGCTGACGCGCTGGACCCAGGCCCTGATTCTGCTGCTGCCCAATCTGCTTATCGCGCTGCTGATTCTGACGGTTACCTTCTTCGTCGCCAAGATGGTGCATCGGGTTATCGAGCGGCTGCTGCCCCGGGTATCGCCCAGCGTTACGCTCAATAGCCTGGTAGCCACTATTGTGCGCATGGGTGTGCTGCTTATTGGCCTGTTTTTCACGCTCGAAGTACTGCAGCTCGATAAAACCGTAACCTCCTTGCTGGCCGGTGTTGGTATCATTGGTCTGGCCCTGGGCTTTGCCTTTCAGGATATTGCGGCCAACTTTATCAGTGGCATTCTCATTGCCGTGCAGCGGCCCTTCACGGTGGGCGACGTTATCCAGACCGAAACCTATTTTGGTACTATCGAGCGAATCAATTTGCGCACGCTCGATCTGCGCCAGGTAACGGGCGAGCTGGTGCGCGTACCCAACCGCAAGGTCTTTGAAAGCTCGGTTATCAACTTCACCGAAACCACGCAGCGCCGGGTTGATGTGCCCTGCGGGGTTAGCTACGATGCTAATCTGGAGCAGGTAAGGGCAGTGGTGCTGGAATGCATGCGCGACTTTCCGGACATGCTTACGCAACGGCCGCTGGAGGTCATGTTCACCGAATTTGGCGAAAGCTCCATCAATTTCACCCTGCGCTTCTGGATCCCGTATCGCCGCCAGACCGATTATGTGAGTGCCAAGAGTGAGGCAATGTTGCGCATTAAGCGGGCCTTCGACCACGCCGGCATTTCCATTCCGTTCCCCATCCGCACCTTCGATATTTCGCCCGAATTACTCGATAAAATTGGCCAGCGGCTGGGCCGCCCGCCGCAACCAGAGCCAGAGCCAGAGCAATAGAAACTGCCCCCGCAACGACCATTCCGATGAAGCGGAAATGAGCGTTGCGGGGGCAGTTTTAGCTGCAGAGCAGTTAGCCGCTCTACTTGTGGTTCTTGTCGAGGTTTTTGCCCAGGTCCTCCACCGTTTTCAGGAACTCGTCGACGCTGGTGTCGCCGTAGGTACCGTAGGCCGTAGCAATGGTACCTTTCACGCCATCGGTGGTCTGGATGGCATAGAGAATCGACATATCATCGGGGTTGCTCTCGCCTTCGAAGCGGTAGAAATCGACGATGGTTACTTCGTCCGGCATGTAGCCGCGGGCGCTGTTATCGTCGGTGAGGGGAAAAAGCTTGCCATCGGTTACCCGAAAATCAGCCGTAAAGCCGTCGGCGTTCAGCTTGCTTTCTACATTCACGAGGCTACGTTCTTTTTCGTTGTCTTGCATGACCAGGGTAAGTTAGGTGTCGGAGAGAGAGGTACGGGAAAGAAATAGGAGGGGCCGCAAACGCGGCTGCCCCCGTGCCAGGCTATACGTAGCCGGCACGGGGGCAGGTTATGCCAAAGCCCGAAAAAGCAAGCGCGACCTTAGCCGCCAGCTTTCTGGCGCTGCGTGGCCAGGTCAATCGTGCGCTGAATCTGGTCCACATTGAAGCCCGAGCATGCCCCACCACAGCCTTTGGCGCAGCCACTCTGGCTTTTGTCGAAAGCCCGCCAAAAGATGCGCCCCACGTAAAAGGCCGCCCCGGCAAACAACAGTACGATGATGAGGTATTGAATCCACATAGTCATTAGAGCTTAGTGCTTCGTTGCCGGTGCTTAGAACTGGGCGTTATGATGACGAACAAAGCGCTGCTTGCGTTAAGATGAACCCGCACCAGCAGACAAAGTTCCTCGGGTTTAGAATGACCGTTTTTTTCCAGGCACTACGCACTCCTTGCCCAGAACTAACCCTTCCGCCACACCTGCCCAATCAGCTCCTGCATCTCGGCATGCACCAACCCGTTGCTGGCCAGCACCTCGCGGCCAAACAGCGGGTCGCCATCTTCCAGAAACTCCGTGACGCGGCCGCCGGCTTCGCGCACCAGCAGAATGCCGGCCGATACGTCGTAGGAGTTGAGGTTGAATTCGAAGAAGCCCTCGAAGCGGCCGGCGGCCACGTAGGCCAGGTCGGCGGCGGCCGAACCTACGCGGCGCACGCCGTGGGAGCCGCGCATGAAGGCCCCCAGCACCTTCAGGTAGTCATCCATGAGGCCGAAATCGGTGTAGGGGAAGCCGGTGGCGATGAGCGAGCTGTTGAGGTCGGGCACGTCGGAAACGTGGATGGGCTGCTCGTTGCAGAAGGCCCCGGCGCCCTTGGCCGCCCGGAAACACTCGTCGCGCACTACCTCGTACACCACGCCGGCCACCAGTTCCTGCCCCCGGATCAGGCCCACACTCACGCAGTACACCGGCAGGCCGTGCACGAAGTTGGTGGTACCATCGAGTGGGTCGATAATCCAGTTGTACTCCTCGGCCCGCACGGCCCCCTCGGTACCTTCCTCGGTGATGAAGCCGGCCTCGGGCAGCACCTCGCGCAGGCCGGCTACCAGCAGCTTCTCGGTTTCCTTATCCACATACGAAACCAGGTCGTGGACGCCTTTGCTCTCGATGTGGCTGCGGTTAAACGTAGCCGCCTCCTGGCGAATAAACTGCCCCGCGAAGCGCGTTACGGCCGCTAGTTGAAAGCTGATTTGGTTGTAATCCATGTGTGTAGTACGTAGTGCTTGGTTGGTAGTGCTTAACAGAACATCATGCTGCGCTTGTCGAAGCATCTCTACCGCTTCGTTGAACGACTGCCACGAATCAGTAGAGATGCTTCGACAGGCGCAGTATGACGTTCCTTATTTATTCTCACGCGGCCTCAGCCACCCACTTCCGTTCCACCACGGCCGCTACCACAGTGCCCAGCAGCAACAGCACGGCCAGCACCTGGCAGGCGGGGCCAATCAGCTCGCCGTGGCGGACGTAGAAGGTGAGCTCGGTGTTGAGGTGCACGGTGCCGCGCAACGCGGCCTGCACCCACCAGCCCGATTGCTGCGTGATTTCGCCTTTCTGGTTGATGAAGCCCGAAATGCCGGTGTTGGCCGAGCGGGCCACGTCGCGGCGGGTTTCGATGGCCCGGAGCGTGGCGTACTGCATATGCTGCTTGTGCCCCGGCGAGTCGCTCCACCAGCCGTCGTTGGTGATGATGCCAATGAGCGTGGCCCCCTTGTCCACGTAGTCGGCCACGAAATCACCGTACACCGACTCGTAGCAGATAACGGGCGCAACCCGCAGGGCTGGTTCGGCGGCGGCCGTAAACACGCTGCGTTCGGGCTGCGAGCCCAGCCCGCCGGCCGAGCCGCCCAAATCAATCACGAACATCGACAGCCAGGGCGGCACCCCCTCTACGCCCGGCACGAGGCGGCTTTTGTGGTAGAACGCGGCCGGATCGGTGGCCCGCCCCAGGTGCAGGGCCGCGTTGAAGAGGTCGTAGTAGCCCATATCATCCCGAAAGCGGGCGGTGGCGCTGGCCTGACCTTTGTCGGGGCCGTACTGGCCTACTGAAGTAAGGCCGGTTACCAGGTCGAGGCCCGGGTGCGTGGCCAGCCACTGCCGGAGCTGCACAATGCGCGGGTACGTTTCGATGGTGTTCTCGAAGTAGATTTCATCGAGACTGGTTTCGGGCCAGAGCACGAGCCGGGTTTGGGTCGTGAGTTGCTGCTCGGTCAGGGCCATCATCCGCGCCAGTTGCTGGTCGTAGGGCACAAAGTTGGGCGAGCTATCAAACTTCTCCAGAAACGGGTCGAGGTTGGGCTGCACCACTACTACTTCGGCGGCCGGGCCCTTCTGCTGGTAATTGCTGGCTATGTACTTGGACAGCAGAATAGGCAGCACCGCCACCAGCAGCGGCGCGACCAGCAGGCGCTGGCGCTGCACCCGGCCCAGGGCTGGGCCGGCGCTGCGCCATTGGCTGATGGCCTTGAATACCAGCAAGTTTACCAGCCAGATCCAGAGCGAGCCGCCCAGAAAGCCGGTGTACTCATACCACTGTACCAAGTAGTTGGCCGAGGCGAAACCGTTGCCGAGCGTGAGCCAGGGCCAGGTAAGAAACCAGTGCAGGTGCAACTGCTCGAAGGCAATCCAGTACACGGGCAGCGAGAGGTAGCCCAGCGTCGGGCCGAACCGTTTTTTGGTGTGGTAGAAGGCCGCCAGCGCCGCACTCATCATCAGGGCGTTGCAGATGACGGCCGCAATGCCGCCGCCCAGCGTGCTGAAGCTCACCCAATACGTGGTAAACAGGTTCCAGAGCACCAGCGTGAGGTAGCCGTAGCGCCACACTTTCCAGCCGCTGGCTCCGGCCTGGGTCAGGCGCTGCTCCAGCAGCAGGTAGGGCACCCAGGCTACCAGCAGCAGCAGCGCCAGCGGAGCGGGGTTTACCGGCCAGCCGGCCCACAGCAGCCCGGCGCTCAGCAGCGCCAACAGGCTCGGCACCCAGTAAGCCAGGCCCCTGGGGTGGGTAGCAGCCGTGGCAGGCTCGGGCAGGGTGAGGTTATTCGGCATCGTCGTCGTCAGTCTGGTCGTCGTGGTCGTCGTACTTTTTGTAGCGTTCGGCTTTGGCAGGGCGCTCGTAGGGGCGGCCCTGCACCACCAGCACAATTTCGCCTTTAATAGACGGCCGGGCGGCGAAGTTCTGGGCCAACTCGGCCAGCGGGGCCGTTACGGTTTCCTCGAACAGCTTGGTCAGCTCGCGGCTTACCGAGGCGAGGCGCCCGGGCCCCAGCACTTCGGCCAGCTGCTCCAGCGTCTTCACAATCCGGTGCGGCGACTCGTAGAAAATCATGGTGCGGGTTTCCGGCACCAGCTCCTGCAGGCGCGTCTGGCGGCCCTTTTTCACCGGCAGAAACCCCTCGAACGTAAACCGCTCGGCCCCGAAGCCCGACTTGAGCAGCGCCGGCACCAGGGCCGTAGCGCCCGGCAGGCACTCAACTTTGAAACCCCGCGCCAGACACTCGCGCACCAGCAGGAAACCGGGGTCGGAGATGCCCGGCGTGCCGGCATCGGATACCAAGGCCATGGTTTCGCCCTTGGCCAGCCGCTCCAGCAGCCGCGGCACCTGTTGGTGCTCGTTGTGCAGGTGGTAGCTGAGGAGGGGCTTTTTCAGCTCCAGATGCTGCAGCAGCCGCCCGCTGGTGCGGGTATCCTCGGCCAGCACCAAATCCACCTCGCCCAGTATCCGAATGGCCCGCAAGGTGATATCCTCCAGGTTGCCGATGGGCGTGGGCACAAGGTAGAGCAGCGTAGGCGTAGGTTCCGACATAGCCGCAAAGGTATCGCTTAGTGATTAGTGCTTAGTGATTAGTGATTAATAGTGGAACATCACTAAGCACTAATCACTAACCACTAACCACTAAGCAGCTTCCTCCCCGCCGTATTCGGCGGCCAGCGTATCGATGGCGGCGGCCAGCTTTCGGTCTTTGTCGGTGATGGTGTTGCCCGCGTCGTGGGTGCGCAGGCGGAAGCTGACGGTGTTGTACTCGTTGCTCCACCAGGGGTGGTGGTTCTGGAATTCAGCTTCCTCGGCCACGTCGCTCATGAAGCTGAAGGCTACTTTAAAGTCTTTAAAGCGGAAGGCGTTGCAGAAGGTATTGTCTTGTTCGATCCACATAGCGGGTTGGGGTGAAGGGGCAAAGGGGGAGTTCAAAGCTAAACCCAAACCCGCAAACCAGAGTACACTTTATCAAACGCTCTCCCATCCACCTCAACCCGCAACACTATGGCTATTGATCCCAACGACCGCCCCGTGCGCGTCATCAACGACGATACTTCGGACCAGGAAATGAAGGCCGGCCACATTGTGCCCGGCGCCGACCCACCCAAAAACGAGGACGCCCGCGGTGGCTTCGGTAACCGCGACGGCAAGCAGGGCTTTGGCACCGACAGCGCCGATGGCATTACGGCCGTGTCGATGAACCAGAACGCGGACAAGACCGCCCCGCCGCACGACAACATGCGCACCACCGAGGAAGGCCGCCCCTACCGCCCGAACCAGGATATGCCGGCCGAACGCAACCTCACGCAGGAGCCCCGACGCCCCGTTGATGAGCTCGATGGCGACGACGCCCGCAAAGGCCCCGACGAGATGGAAAACCCCGACTCGCGCGTAGGAATGGGCCAGATGGAGGCTAACCCGCCTTCCAACGCCAAACTAGCCAGCGAAGGCACCAACGCCGACCTGACCGACTACGACGCCAAAGACACGGCCATCGACCAATAGTTTTGTTCAGCACCAGCTGAAAAGCTACCCGTGAAAGGCCGTCGTTTTTCTGCTGACGACCAATAACTCACCTTTAAACCGCTCTACCATGTCTGATAAAAGCAACCAACAGTCGCCGGAACATAGCGGCGACCCGGCCGGCCAGGGCCAGCGCCAGGCTGATCCGAACAGCAAGCCTCTCGCCACTGGCGACGGCCAGAAGGACCTTGCCGATGAGTACACCGAAGATGGGCTGGACGAAATTCCGCCCCACCTCGTCAATAACCCTAACCGTAACTACGACAAGCCTGATATCGACAAGCCCCCTTACAGCTAGGCCGTTGATAAGTAGTTGAAAACCAGACGAGCATTCAGATAACTGGGTGCTCGTTTGGTTTTCGGCAAGTTCCTGCTGTTGTGTTTTCCAGGCAGCAGTAGGTGCCTCTTCATGTAACAGAATACATCCGCTGTTCAGTTGAAAAGCTAGCGGCTACCAGTTAAAAGCGCAGGAATATGGCCCGCTACGCCCTTACCGACATTCACGGCTGCCTCCTGACGCTACGCGAGCTACTGGAAACCCAGCTCCGGGTATCCCCCACCGACGAGCTGTATTTTCTGGGCGACTACGTGAACAAGGGCCCCGATAGCCGTGGCGTACTCGACTACCTGATGGCGCTGCCCGGCCAGGTATACAGCGTAGTCTGTCTGCGTGGCAACCACGACCAGGAGTTGCTCGATGCCGCCGAGGGCCATACCGGCCGCAGTTGGGTTACGGAGCCGGAACGCCTGCTGACCCTTCGCAGCTTCGGTATTGACCGCCCCGAGGAGTTGCCCCTGCGTTACCGGCGCTGGCTGCACGAACTGCCTTACCAGTTTGATATCGAGGGCTGGACGCTGACGCACGCCGGCTACGACTTTCGCCAGCCCGCCGCCACCATGCGCCACGACTGGCACAGCATGCTAAATACCAAGGAGTTTGCGTTTGATGCCGCGCGGCTGCATGGCCGCCGGCTGATGCATGGCCACGTGCCCACGCCCTACGCCGAAGTGCGGCGGCACCTCGCTCACCAGCCCGGTGCCATTTGCCTCGACACCGGCTGCGTGTACCGTCACAACCCCGAGCTACGCCACCTGGCCGCCTTCAACCTCGACACTAATGAGCTGATTTTGCAGCCCAATATGGAGCCGGAATATCCGATTGCGAAGCGCTGAAGGTGAAGGGTAGCAAGTCGGTGCTTCCCTCTTCTAACCGTGCCTTTACTTAGTCCTTCATGGCGCCGGAGCGCAGAACGCGGCGGGCAGCTTGCTGGTAAGGGTTTTTTACGTCGTTGGACACGGCGCGCAATGTGTTGCGGGCGGCACTGGTTTGCTGGTTGCGCCAGTAGGCCATGCCCAGGTGGTAACGGGCCCGGCCCGCCAGCGGCGAGCCGGGTTGCGTGGCGGCCCGCCGCAAAAATGGCTGTGCGGCCTGAATCTGTTCGGGGCCGTCCTGGCTGAGCAGGAAGATACCGTGGTAGTAAGTGAGCGTATCCTGGCCGATGGCGGTGGCCGGAATGCGGCTCAGCGTTTGGAGAGCCGGCTGGTATTGTCCTTCGCGGTAGTAGCGCATGGCTTCGGCCAGCAGCGGCCGCTGGTTGTCGCGCAGCACCGAATCGGGCAGGCCGGCTTCAGGCTCGTAGTAACGGGCCCACTCGGTGGCAGCCGAAGGCGCCACGGGGCGCCAGAGCAGCCACAGCGCCAGCAGCGCCAACAGGGCCGCCGCCACGCCCATCCCCCAACGCTGCTGCTGCTGGCGCTGGCGCCGCCGCACCCGCGAAAGGGCCAGCTGGCGCTGATCAAGGCGCTGGTCGAGGGCCAGCAGGCGCTGGTACAAGGTTTCGTGGCCCGCTACCCAGCGCAGGTCGGCCGTAAGCTGCTCGTACTGCTGGTAAGCCTGGTAAAGGGCGGGGTCGGTTTCAAGCCGGCTTTCGAAAGCTTCCTGCTCGGCGGCACTCAGCTGGCCATCGGCAAAGCGTTCCAGCTCTTCCAGGTAGGGGCGCAGGTCGGGGGCGGGCAGGGGCATAGAGGCAGAAATAGCAGCAGACAGGTGAAATTGGAAGCGGACACGCCGGAGCTAAGCTACGCAGAAGCCCGGTGCAAGCAGGCTAAGCGGCAGCGCGCAGGCGCAATTCGTATAGCTTGCGCAGGCAGGCCGATTTCTGCATCCGGGCCACGTTGGCGTTGGCAAAACCCATCTTGCCGGCCATTTTCTCGAAGTGGTAGCCCCGAAAATAAAAATACATCAGCATCTTCTGGCAGTCGAGGCCCAGGGTGCGGAACAGGGCCAGCAGGCGCTGGCGCCGCCCGTCCTCATGGGCCGGCAGCCGCGCGGTAGTGCGGGCAGCCCGCACCTGCTCGTCGGCCAAGCCATACACATACGCCCGCACGTTGTCGGGCAGCATAGTGAGGCGGCCGTCGGCTACCTGATCGTAGAACTCGACCAGCACGGTGCGTAGCAGCTCGTGGGCGGCCACGGGTTCCAGCTGATGCTGACGCCGCGCCCAGCGCGCAAACAGCGTCCGGTTCTGCTCGTAGAACTGCACCAGAAACGACTGATTGCCTACGCGAAGACTCGTCAGGACTTCGGCAAGTTGCTGGGGTGTATCCATAGGAAGGACAAGGTAAGGCGAATGAGTGAATGAGCGAGGTAGTGCAAGGTTGAGTTCTCGTTCGGCAGGCTTGATGGCCGTACTTGCGCCGTTGCCCCTGCCGGATAGCAAACTTGCCATTTCATCGTCTCATTCACTCATTCGCCTTACCTTTGAAGATATGGAAACTCAAGCCCGCATCCTCGCCCCCGATACTGCCATTTTCGACCTCATCAAGCAGGAGAAAGCCCGGCAAACCCACGGAATTGAACTCATTGCTTCCGAAAATTACGTTTCGGAGCAGGTGATGCGGGCCCAGGGCTCCATCCTGACCAACAAGTACGCCGAGGGCCTGCCCGGCAAGCGCTACTACGGCGGCTGCGAAATCGTGGACCAGATCGAGCAACTGGCCATCGACCGGGCCAAGGAGCTGTTTGGCGTGCAGTGGGTGAATGTGCAGCCGCACTCCGGCGCCCAGGCCAACGCGGCCGTTATGCTGGCCATCCTCAACCCCGGCGACAAAATTCTGGGCTTCGACCTGAGCCACGGGGGCCACCTCACGCACGGCTCGCCGGTCAACTTCTCGGGCAAACTCTACCAGCCCAGCTTTTATGGGGTAGACAAGGAAACCGGCCTCATCGACTTTCAGAAAGTGAAGGAAACGGCCCGCCGCGAAAAGCCCAAGCTCATCATCTGCGGCGCCTCGGCCTACTCGCGCGACTGGGACTACCAGGCCCTGCGCGAAGCCGCCGACGAAGTGGGCGCGCTGCTGCTGGCCGATATTTCGCACCCCTCGGGCCTGATTGCCAAGGGCTTGCTCAACAATCCCTTCGACCACTGCCACATCGTAACCACCACCACCCACAAAACCCTGCGCGGCCCCCGTGGCGGCCTGATTATGATGGGCCAGGATTTCGAAAACCCCTTCGGCCTGAAGACGCCCAAGGGCGAAACCCGCATGATGTCGGCTTTGCTCGACTCGGGCGTGTTTCCCGGCACCCAGGGCGGCCCCCTGGAGCACGTTATCGGGGCCAAGGCCGTGGCCTTTGGCGAGGCCCTCACCGACACGTATGCCGACTACACCCGCCAGGTAATTGCCAATGCTCAGGCGCTGGCCGGCGCCTTTGTGGAGCGCGGCTACCAGCTGATTTCCGGTGGCACCGACAACCACCTGATGCTAATTGACCTACGCAGCAAGGGCCTGACCGGCAAGCTGGCCGAAAACACGCTCGTGAAGGCCGATATCACCATCAACAAAAACATGGTGCCTTTCGACGATAAGTCGCCCTTCGTGACGTCGGGCATGCGCATTGGCTCGGCCGCCGTAACCACGCGCGGCCTGCTCGAACCCGATATGGTGCGCATCGTGGAGTTTATCGACGAGGCCCTGACCCACAACGCCGACGATACCCGCCTGGCCAAAGTGCGCGGCGAAATCAACGAGTGGATGCAGCAGTACCCGCTCTTCGCCTAGCCGAACGCGTGAGTTGGTGACGCACTAACATCCCGACAGCTTATAATTCCGTTAGTTCTCACTCATTCACCGGCTCCCTCATTCACCGAGTCGCTCATCCACCGATTCACTCCTTCCTTCAGTGTCTGCAACTCAACCCATGCTGGGCGACCAGCAGGAAATGTCGTTTATCGACCACCTAGAGGCGCTGCGCTGGCACGTTATCCGGGCGGCCATTGCCGTGGTGGTATTTGCCACCGGCGCATTCTTTGCCAAAGATTTTCTGTTCCACGACCTGATGCTGGGCCCTTCGCGGTCCGACTTCTGGACCTATCAAATGTCGTGCAAGCTGGCGGCGTGGCTGGGTGCGCCCGGTTTGTGCATTGATAAAATCGGGTTCGTGATTCAGAACCGCGAGATGAGCGGGCAGCTGACCATGCACATCAGCACGAGCTTTATCGTGGGCATCGTGCTGGGCTTTCCGTACCTGTTCTGGGAGCTGTGGCGCTTTATCGAGCCGGGCCTCTACCCACACGAGCGGCAGAACTCGCGCGGCGCGGTGTTTTTCGTGTCGGTGCTCTTTGTTCTGGGTCTGCTGTTCGGCTACTACATTGCCGCGCCCATGAGCATCCAGTTCCTGGCCGGCTACGTGGTCGATGCCAGCATCGAGAACCAGATCGACATGCAGAGCTACCTGAGCACGCTCACCACCATGAGCCTCTCATGTGCCTTCGTGTTTGAGCTACCGATGATTGTGTTTTTCCTGGCCAAAGCGGGTCTGATTACGCCCGAAATCATGCGCGTGTACCGCAAGCACGCCATTGTGGTCGTGCTCGTTATTGCCGCCATCATCACCCCGCCCGAAGTCACGTCGCAAATCATCGTTACCATCCCCATTATTCTGCTCTACGAGTTGAGCATCAATATTGCCCGGGTTGTAGCGCGCAACCGCACTGCCTCCCTCAACGCCCAGCTGGCCGAGAATAAAGGCGTAGCGGAGTAACGCTTTT
Source organism: Hymenobacter psychrophilus (assembly GCF_900107135.1). Classification (GTDB taxonomy): domain Bacteria; phylum Bacteroidota; class Bacteroidia; order Cytophagales; family Hymenobacteraceae; genus Hymenobacter; species Hymenobacter psychrophilus. The sequence goes on along the minus strand of NZ_FNOV01000008.1, from coordinate 23,684 downwards.
TGAGACTTAGCGGGAACCGAGCTGTCATCCTGAGCGGAGCGAAGGACCTCATACCACTCGGACTACCTTGTATTACAAGGTCCTTCGCTCCGCTCAGGATGACAACTCGGTTCCCGCTAATCACCCCACTAACTCTCTCACCCCATGAAACTAGCAATCGGCTCCGACCACGCGGGCTTCGACTACAAGCAAATGTTGCTGCAGTGGCTACGCGACAATGGCTACGAGGTGCAGGATTTTGGCACCGATTCGGCCGATTCGGTGGACTACCCTGACTATGTGCACCCGTTGGCGACGGCCGTGGAAAACGGGGAGTTTGAGTTGGGGCTGTTGCTGTGCGGCTCGGCCAATGGCGTTTGCATTACGGCCAACAAGCACCAAGGCATCCGGGCGGCCATTGCCTGGGAGCCCGAGCTGGCTACGCTGGCCCGCCAGCACAACAACGCCAACGTTATCTGCATCCCGGCCCGCTTCGTGAGCGATGAAACTGCCCGGGCCATTGCCAGCCAGTTTCTCAACACCGCCTTCGAAGGTGGCCGCCACCAAACCCGGGTGAGCAAGATTGCAGCTGCGTAAACCGCTCAATGTTTGCGGGCTGTTAGTGCGAGGCGTGCAAAGCCTAAAGCTAGTATGCGCCGCTGGCACATTCTTTTGATACATACACCTTGTACAAGCAGCAAGCCCCTGATATCCGTGCTGATGTCAGGGGCTTGCTGCTTGTACAAGGCTTTGTGCAGGGCGAAAGAAAAGTTGCCGTGGTTTCAACTGGCAATGAATCAGCGGCTCGCCCGTCGCTAGAACCGCTCGAAGTGGCTGCTGACGGCGCGTAAGCCAGCGGGCGTGCAGAGGCCGCGCACGTAGGGCGCAAAAATATTGTGGTATACCACCGGCAGGTCTGATTCGTCGGGCGGGAAGAATTGCTCGTTGACCACGAGGCTAAACTGCGCCAAAATAATGTGGGCAATCAGGCCGGCATCAAGGCTGGCCCGGAGCTGGCCCTGGTCGATGCCGCCCTGTAGCAGCCGCACCAGCAACGGACGAGTATAGTGGTGCAGTTGCTCGTCGATAAGCTGCCACGCCTGCGGAAACTGCGTCCGCATGATGTGATAATCGTAGTGGGAGGCCTGGCGCAGCTCGTTCATACTGTAGCGGAGCAGTCCTACCAGGCACTCGGCGGGCGTATCGAGGTTGGCGAACAGCTCGGCGTGCTCCTGGCGCTGGCGGGCCAGATTGCTTTCGATTACGGCATATAGCAGGCTTTCCTTCGAGCAAAAGATCTGCCGGAATTCGTCGGGCGTATAGTCGAGAAAAGCCGCCAGCTGTTCTTCGTGGGGCAGGCGCACTCCTACCTGCCGAAATAGGGAAGCAGCGCGCTCAATAAGTTTCTGACGTACAAGTTGCTCCATAGTAAGTAGATGAAGGCGACAGAGAGAAATTTGACTGGCGCCGTGCACCCTCAGAGCAACATCCCCAGGCTAAAGAAAAACAGCAACTGCACCAGATACACAAAAGGCGCCAACGCATTGCGCTTACTGAATTCGACCCGGTTGAAATACACCTGAAAAATCAGGCTCACTACAAACCAGCCCTTAAAATTGAGCAACGGAATAACATCGTACTGCCAGCTCCAGAAGTCGTAATGCACGGCCACCGGCTCAATGCAAACATCAAGCCCAACCATCAGCAGGGCGGCGGCCACGGCCCGCACAAAGCCCGGCACCGGCAGGTAGGTAGCCAGAATACCCGCCGAGTAGGTCACAATAATCCAGTTGATGCCAATGATTAAGGGAACGTCCAGCCACTTGAAGCCCAGTGAGGCCCCGTATTCATAGTTCCCGAATAACAGGCCCGTACGAATTCCCACCACTTCGACGAAGAAGCCAGCAACGGCAATTACCGCGCAAAAACCCCAAAACGCCGGCGTGCGCCGGGCCTGGAAGGACAGCAGCAGCCCCACCGTGAGCAGCAGCGTGAGGGGCATGAAGCGCAGGAAAAACTCGGGGCTCTCGGAGAAAGCCAGCCCCGCGAAGCCCGTAACGTGAAACAGTAGCAGCACGCCCTGGGCCCAGCGCAACCGCCGTTGTAGCTGTTCGGTGCGGGCCTCAGCTACCGCAACTGCCGCCGGATGTTGTTGGGTGAATTCGGGCATATGGGTGAATTAGTAATTAGCAACTCGTCATGAAACAGGGCGGCTCCAACGTCGGACGAAGGATTGGTAATACCCGGGCTTCAATTATTAATTCCTAATTCTCAATTACTAATTAAATCAGAAACAATACGGGCCGAGAGCAGGCAGAGTGGGATACCACCACCCGGATGCACCGAACCACCGCAAAAGTACAGCCCTTTCAGCCGGCGCGAAAAATTGGGGTGGCGCAGAAAAGCGGCCAGCGCGTTGTTGCTGGAACTGCCGTAGAGCGCCCCGCCAAACGAGGAAGTGCGGGCCGCAATGCCCGGCGGGTCCCACACATGCTCGGCCCAGATCAGTGGCCCGATATCAGTGCCCAACGCGCGGTTTACGCGCCTGATGACGGCCGCCCGGGTCTGGGCCACCAGCGCGGGCCAGTCCTGGCCCTGGTCGTGAGGCACGTTCACCATCACAAACCAGTTTTCGTGGCCCTCGGGCGCATCGGTGGGCGTGTGGCCGCTGGTGATGTTGACGTACACCGTGGGGTCGGAACTGACGGTTTGCTCCTGGAAAATGGCCTCGAACTCGCGCTTATAATCCTCGGAGAAGAAGATATTGTGCACGCCCAGCTCGGAAAATCGGCGGGCTATACCCCAGTAAAAAATAAGCGCCGACGACGAGCGGGGCTGGCTGAGCGTGCGCTCGGGGGCCGGTTGGGTGGGCAGCAGGTGACGGTAGGTGGGCACCACGTCCATGTTGCTCACCACCTGCCCGAAGGGGTAGGTATCCTGGTCGGTGCGCAGGCCGGTTACGCGGCCGTTTTCGGTGGTTATTTCGCGCACCGGCTCGTTGTAGCGGAACTCCACGCCCAGCTCCTCGGCCAGCCGCACCAGGCTTTGGGCAATGGCATAAATGCCGCCTTCGGGGTAGAAAGCCCCAATGCCGTGCTCCAGGTGCGGAATCATGCTCAGCGTGGCCGGGGCCTGGTAGGGGTCGGAGCCGTTGTAAGTGGCGAACCGGTCGAAGAGCTGTACCAGACGCGGGTCGGAAAACGCGGCCTCGTGGCGCTGGTGCATGGTGCTGGTGAGGCCCAGCTGGGGCAGGGCGGCCAGGGCCTTCAGCACCTCGGGGCTGAGGTAGGTGCCGGCTTTGTGCAGGCTTTTCTGCAGAAACGTGCCCGCCGTGGCGTCGTAGGCCCGGCCGCTGCGGGCCAGAAACGCCAGCACGTCGGCGGCCGGCACGTTCAGCTTCTCCTCTACTTCGCGGGCAAATTTCTTCTCATCAGCCCAGGCTGTAACCCGGGTACCGTCGGCAAAAAAATACTCAGTAATCGGGTCGAGGCGCTGGTAGCGGAAGTAGTCGGCGGGCCGGCGGCCGGCCAGCCGGAACAGCTCATCCACCAAGTGCGGCAGCGTGAAGAGCGAGGGGCCGCCATCGAAACGGTAGCCGCCGGGCAGCTCCAGCTGGTGCATTTTACCGCCAAAGCTTTCCTGGGCCTCGAATACGACCACGCGGTGCCCGGCCACGGCCAGGCGCACGGCCGTGGCAATGCCACCAATTCCGGCCCCGATGATGGCAGTGGATGGAATCATTGTTTTTGGAGCTTTTAGCTATTAGCTGATGGCTGTTAGCTTTCTTGTGCTGGCTGAATTCGCATTTCCGAAAAAGCAGCCGGAGTACGCTGCCCGAAAGCAACCCACCTGCAAACCTGCTACGGCTCGTTCGGTTTAAGCCCGGCCACTTTCCTGCGAAAACTACAGGAAAGCAGCCCCGAGGCGACCGTACAGTGTCAGCACGAAAGCTAACGGCTAACAGCTATAAGCTAACAGCTCTCAAAAAACCTACTCCACGGCCAGCACCAGGCCCTTCAGGTAAGCGCCTTCGGGATGGAAGAGGCTGACGGGGTGGTCGGCGGGCTGGGTGAGGCGGTGCAGGATGCGGGCGGGGCGGCCGGCCTCGATGGCGGCGGCCAGCACCGCCCCCTCGAACAGCTCGGGCGACACTACCTGCGAGCAGCTGAAAGTGAACAGCAGGCCGCCGGGCGCAATCTGGCTGATACCGGCCGCGTTGAGGCGCTTGTAGCCCATCAGGGCGTTGTGGCGGGCCGAGAGGTGCTTGGCGAAGGCGGGCGGGTCGAGCACAATGAGGTCGTACTTTTCGTCGCGGTGCTGCTTCATGAAGCTGAACACGTCCTCGGCGAAGGCCTCGTGCTTGTGGGCCAGGCCGGTGAGGGCGGCGTTGCGCTCGGTCAGCTCGATGGCCCGCTTGCTCGAATCGACGGAGTGGACCAGCTCGGCGCCGGCCTGCAGGGCATAACTGCTGAAGCCGCCGGTGTAGCAGAACGTGTTGAGCACCCGGCGGCCGGGCGCGTAGCGGGCCAGCAGGCTGCGGTTGTCGCGCTGGTCGATGAAGAAGCCGGTTTTCTGGCCCGTTTCCCAGTCCACGGCAAACGGATGGCCGTTTTCGTGCACAAGGTGCTCCTGGCCGCTGCTTTCGCCCAGCAGGTAGCCGTTCTGGGCGCCCGGCGCGGCCTTGGCGGGCACAGTCTCGGCGCTCTTATCGTAGATGGCCCGCAGGCCCGGAATCACGGCCTGCAAAGCGGCGGCAATCAGCGGGCGCGACTGGTACATGCCCGCGCTGTGGGTTTGCACCACGGCCGTGTCGCCGTACACGTCGATGATGAGGCCCGGCACGCCGTCGCCCTCGGCGTGGGTGAGGCGGTACACATCGGTGTTGCCGGTGCCGGTGAGGCCCAGGCCCTGGCGCAGCTGGTAGGCGTTGCGCAGGCGGTTTTCCCAGAACACAGCATCGGGCAGCTGTGCATCGGGGCCGAAATCGAGCAGGCGCACGGCAATCGAGCCGGGGGCGTAGTGGCCTACGCCCAGCACTTCGCCATTGGCCGCCCGCACCGTTACTGGGGTTCCTTCCGTCACTTCACCCTCCATGCGGCCAATGGCCCCCGAAAACACCCAGGGGTGGCGGCGGCGTAGCGACTGATCTTTTCCGGGTTTGAGCGTAATGGTGGCGGCAGACATGGCAACAGGAAGTAGCAAATGAAGCCGCAAAGATACGGCGGCCCTACCGGAACGGGTCGAGGTAAGCCACCAGTACCGCCAGCGCCGACAGGCCCAGCAGTATGGCCCACACCGGCCCACCCCAAATCAGCAGGCCAATAAGTGAAATTGGCCCCACTATCAGGCCCAGCACGCCCAGCACCGTGGTGCCCAACCCCACTTCGGCCGTGGCCTGCGCCCCATCGGTAGCACCGCGCCGGGCGGGTCGCGCTACGGCCGCGTACGCCTTCCGGACCGGGGAAGAAAGCTGTTGGGCCAGCCGCGACGGAACTGCCAACGCGGCCGGGCGGGTGGACCGCCGCAGCGGCTGCAGCGGCTGCAGCGGCTGCAGTGGCAGCGGCGACAGTGGCCCTGGGGTGGCCGCCACAGCCACCGGCACGGGAGCAACAGCCGGTAGTGGCTGGGCCGGGGCAGTTGGTTGGGGCGCGCTGGCAACCGTGGGCCCGGGCCGGAACTGATAGGCCGACTGGGTACTACGGCAGCCAGTGGCCGCCACCAGCAGCCCTGCGGCAACAGCGCACGAGAAGAGAAGGCGACGGGCGGGAGCAGTAAAAAAGAGCATGGGCATTGGGCTGAGAGGCGGCAAGATACGCGGCTTGCCGGGCCCTATACGGCAACCGGCCCAATGGCGTCGCCCAACACAACGGTTATTCGGCAGCGGGCCGCCCGAACCAGCGCCGGTAGATGGGCTGCCGCCAGGCAAACTGTGCCCATACAGCCGGCCACAGCAGGCGGTCGAGCAGCGGCGAAGCGGTGCGGTATTCCAGGTCCTCCACAATATACGTACCGCCGCCGGGCGCGGGCTGCAGCAGGTGTCGGTGCTGCCAGTAGCGCAGCGGCGCGGGCAGCTTATCACCTTCATCCACAAAATAATAGGCACCGTTGGCCGTGATGCCGTGGTCGGTGATGAGCGAAGTCCAGCGCTGGCGCAGCGGGCCGGCGCCCAGCTCCAGGTGCACCTCGTCGCCGCGGCGGCAGCCATCGAAGCGCAGCAGCTTAAACGGCGGAAACGGCGGGGCCAGGGCCAGAAATAACTCGCGGGTGAAGCCCTCCCAGACTTCGGCGGGCGCGGCGGCAACGTGGGTACGCAGGTACAGGTTCATGCCAGGCTAACTCCCGGATTGGGGCGCGGGTTTTGGGAGGCAGGTCGTTAGGACTAACAAAGAGTGATTTGTCAGTCGCCTACAGCTTCTTGTCGAAGCGGCCGTTCGTTATCTTTATCGTGTCGCAGCCGGGCTTGTAGAGCGTGAAGTCAAACGTGCCTGAGATGATGCCCGCTTGTAGGTCTAGGCGGGTTATCATAAGGCTGCCTCGGCGGTAAAACTGTGGATATCTATCATGATAATCACAACCACTTTTTCTATCATTTAGAGTAGCAGTCGAATTCACCTTATTGTCGTTTGCTAAATCATGTGTTCCAATCTGAGTTAACCCTCGAGCATATAAAATAATGTATTGTTGGTCTTTATCACTGTTTTGGTTGCCGCTTGGGTAGCGATACGTGCGTAAGTCAAATGTCCCCCCATTATAAGTTGGGTCATAAGACACGCTGTAATTTGACGTGCCGTTGAAGCCGCTTGGAGTCCAGGGCTGGCCGTTGAGCAGGCAGCCGAAAGTATTGGCGCCGGTCTGGGTGGCGGGCGGCAGCAGGCTTTCGGGCGCGGGGGCCGGGCCCTGGTCTTTCTTGTGGCACTGGCTCAGGCCCAGCAGGGCCGCCAGCAGTAGGGTTGCGTATTTCATAGCAGCGAATGGGAAAAGGCGGAAAAAGACGCGGGGATGAATCAATCTGAGAGAGGGAGCGATAAGGCCCCAGCCGGTAGCGGATGAAGATATATTGCAAGTAAGCTATAGGCTTGTCAGGCCATATACAAGTGCCTGTATCAAAGAATTTTGTTTCCGACTCCTTGCCGCAACACGGGCCGGCTGCCGGGGGCGGCGGCCTGGACCGTGGCCATGCGGCTGTCCACTTCTTGCAGCGTCGGCAGCAGCGAAATGTACTGGCCGGTGGGGTCGGCCAGGCGGGCGCTCATCATGGTGGCGTACAGCAGCCGGAACGAGGTGGGAACGAGGCGACGGCGGCCGGTGAGCGGGCCGTTGAAAGTACCGGGAAGCCAAGGCCCATAAAGAAAGCCCCCGCCGCTACCAGACCAACGAAGGCCGAAGTAGAAACAGGAGCTAAACTGAGGACGAAAGGTGGCAGAGCGCCGTAGCGTAAGGGTTTCCGCCGCGGCTAAAACTCCAGCTTCAGGCCCAGGGCCAGCGTGGCAATGTCGCGTAGCGAAAGGGCCCGGCGGTTCTGGTAGTAGCTGATGGCGTACAGGTCGTTGGTGGCCAGCTCGTAATAGGCCGTGAGGCGGCGGGCCCGGCCGCTGGCGGCGTCCGGCAACGCGTAGCTCAGGCTACTGCCCAGCACCGGCCCCACGCGCATGGTGCGCGACCACCAGTAGTAATCGTCGGGGTACTGGCCATCTTCGCCCACATTGCGCACCCCGAAGGTATAGCTACCGTACACGCCCACCGCCAGCGGCGTGAGGGCCAGTCCAGAGCCGCCCAGCGGCAGTTCCCAGGGCGCATATTTCAGTTTTAGCGAGGCAATCGTGAGGGCCGTACCGGCGTGGCGGGCCGGCACGTAACCCAGCAGCCCATCAAAGTCGAGGTGGCGGTGGGCGAAGCTCAGGCCCCCTCCCACGCTCAGCATCCCCACGCCACCGCCGGTTTGCAGCAGCAGGTGGCGCGGCCGGTAAACGGCTGCGCGTTGCGGGGCCGGCCGTAGCAGGCCCAAAACAGGCGGGGCTGCTACGGATACAGCAGCCGAATCGGAGCCAGTGGGGCTGCTGGTGGCAGGCGTGGCCGCCGCAGCCGGGGTGGCTAACAGCGCCGCCAGAAGGAGAGTCGGGACCATTAGAAGTTGATTTGTTTGAGCCGGAACTGCTTGTCGCCCCACACCGTCACGAGGATGTAGCGCCGCTTCTCAAAGGCATAAGAGTTGACGTAGGTAACCCCATCGTTGAAGGGCTGAGTCACGCCGTAGTCGTGGCGGTGGCCGTTCATTTCGAATACCAGGCTAGGCGTTTCGCGCAGGGTTCCCGCGTAGGCGTCGCGCAGGGTCGGGTCGAAATCCCCATCCTGGGGCGGTACATGGCTGATAACCACCGAGCGACGGGCCCCGCCCAGGTCGGCCAGCTGCCCCTGCAGCCACGGCACATCGGGCACCCGGCCATTGAAGTTGTACTCGCGGCTGTTCGTGTCAATCAGCACAAACTTCGTGTCGCCGAACACAAAGGAGTAGTTCAGGGGGCCGAAAATTTCCTGGTAGGCGTCGCGGCCGTTGGCTACGTGGTCGTGGTTGCCGATGACGGTTAGGTAGGGCACTTTCAGCTGGCGTAGCTCATTATCCACCCAGCGCATCTCGCGGCCCAGCCCGAAGTCAGAAATATCGCCGCTTACCAGCATAAACTGGATGCCGGGCTGCTGATTGACACTCTTTACCAGGTCCTGCGCATCATCATAAAAACGTTGCGAGTCGCCGCTGAATACGAAGCGCAGCGTATCGCCGGGCGGTAGCGGGGCAGCGGCCAGGCGGGCCAGGTTTTTGGCCGTCAGATCTTTCTGGTCGGCGGGGGCGCGGTGGTCGTTGGGGCTATACTCCACCAACTCGCAGGCGCTCAATCCGGTAGCCAGCGCCCCGATAAGTGCCGTCCGCAAAAAGGCAGAGGAAAAAGAAGAAAACATGCTGCTCGATTTATATGCTTCGCGGGCAGCAACAGAAGGTCGTTGCTGAACGGGCAATACCTAATACCGTGCAAAAAGGCGGTTTGTTGACCCCAGAGTCACGCCTGAGCTCCAGCACAGCGCACCCAAGGCGCCGCGTTTCCAACCAGAAGTCCCTTTAGAAGAAGCTGACCGGAAAAACCAAAGCGGCAGACAATCTGAAGAAAATCTGAGTTTCCGGCAAAAATTTTCAGTACAAACTCATTCCGTTACCGGTGACCGGTCTGCTGGCTCCATTTTCTGCGGCCGGTACCAGCCGCATCAGGGTCGCGAACGAGCCGCTTTGGAGGCCGCCAAAACTGCGCAGCCACCAGAATACAGGAGGAACCGAGGCCCGCACACATAGCCAGACCGGTGAAAAATTACTCATTATGAGCACACTAACCCGATGGCTCAGCGCGTGCGTTGCTGCCTTCGCGCAGGTGCCACTCTTGTTGCCAGCTACAGACTGCGCCGGGCTTGGCAGGAAAGATGTTTATTGCCAAACTTTTTGGCTTTGTGCCGCATTTCTTAGTTTTCTCCTCTCTGATTTTACTGCCGGGCATGGCCAAGATCAAAACGTTGTATTTCTGCCAGAACTGCGGGGCGCAGTCGGCCAAATGGATTGGCCGCTGCCCCAGCTGCGGCGAGTGGAACACCTACGTGGAAGAAGTGATCGAGAAAACCGACCCCAACACGGCCGCCAACGCCTGGAAGGCCTCCTCTTCGGTCGGTACCACCTCTAAAGCCGCCAAGCCCAAGCCGCTGGGCGAGATTATTTACGAGGAGGAATCGCGCCTCAACACCCACGACGACGAGCTGAACCGGGTGCTGGGCGGCGGACTGGTGCCCGGCTCGCTGGTGCTCATCGGCGGCGAGCCGGGCATCGGCAAAAGCACGCTCATGCTCCAGATTGCCATGCAGCTCGACGGCCTGAAGATTCTGTATGTGAGCGGCGAGGAGAGCGAGCAGCAGATAAAGATGCGGGCCGAGCGCCTGGGCCGCCAGCAACCCGGCCTCTACATCCTCACCGAAACCAACACCCAGAATATCTTCCGCCAGATCGACCAGCTCCAGCCTAACGTGGTCGTGGTCGACTCCATCCAGACGCTGCACAGTACGCTGGTTGAGTCGGGTGCGGGTTCGGTGAGCCAAGTGCGCGAGTGTACCACCGAGTTGCTCAAATACGCCAAGGACACGGGCGTGCCGGTGCTGCTCATCGGCCACATCACCAAAGACGGCTCCATTGCGGGCCCCAAAATTCTGGAGCACATGGTGGATACCGTGTTGCAGTTTGAGGGCGACCGGCACCTGACTTACCGCATCCTACGCACCATCAAAAACCGCTTCGGCTCGACTTCGGAATTGGGTATTTACGAGATGCAGGGCGCGGGGCTGCGGCAGGTGAGCAACCCAAGCGAAATCCTGCTCAGCCAGCGAACCGAAATCCTGAGCGGGCTGGCCATTGGGGCCACCGTGGAGGGCAACCGGCCGCTGCTGGTAGAGGTGCAAGCCCTGGTAACGCCGGCCACCTACGGCACGCCCCAGCGCTCGGCCACCGGCTTCGACGGCAAGCGCCTGCAAATGCTGCTGGCCGTGCTGGAGAAGCGTAGCGGCCTGCGCCTGGGCCAGCACGACGTGTTTCTGAACATTGCCGGGGGCCTGCGCCTCGAAGACCCGGCCTTGGACTTAGCCGTGTGCGCGGCCGTGGTTAGCTCGCTGAATGACGTGCCCATTCGGGGCGAAATCTGCCTGGCAGCGGAAGTAGGGCTGAGCGGTGAAATCCGGGCGGTGAGCCGCCTCGACCAACGTTTAAGCGAAGCCGAGAAGCTGGGTTTTGCGGAAATGTACATTTCGCAGTTTAATGCCAAGGGGGTTGATCTGGCCCGCTACGGTATCAGGGTACACCCCGCCGGCCGCCTTGATGAGGTACTGACGGGCTTGTTTGGCTGAGTTAGCCAGCTAAGGGGTCGCTATAATTTATGGCAGCTGCAACAACTACTGCCGTTATAAAATCCTATCTTTTCCGGAACTGATGCCGCCCCGTGCAGCAAGCGTATAAAACTTTGTCTCTTTTGCCTGAACCGCCGAAAAAACTGCTGGTTCTTGTTGGTCGTTGTGGTTTATTCCAACGTATCTTCGAATTTGAAATTGACTTTTACCGCGACCCAATCTCTCCTTCGGGGGCGGGCTACCGGTAAACCGCTCCTTTGCTTTCGCCCGATGACGCTTCGCTTTTCGCTTCTTCCGATTATGGTTTGGGTTGGCCTGCTGCTGACGCCGGTGCTGGCCCTGGCCCAGGGCACGGTGGTGCTGACGGGCAAAGTCAGTGGGCGGCCTAGTAGCGACACGGTAGCCGTATCGGTGCGTGAAAACCCGCTGGAAGCGCATGAGCAAATTACCTACGCCCGCCTCGACAGTAAGGGCGAGTTTCGGCTGGCGCTGGCGTTGCAGGGCCCCACCCGGGCCGAGCTGGTGTACGACGACGATGTGACGGAACTGTTTCTGGAGCCGGGCAACCAGCTCGATGTGCGCTTCAAAAGCACCGACCTGGCAGGCACGGTACGTTACAAGGGCCGCGGGTCTGAGGCCAATGCATTCCTGGCCGAGATGGAAGAAAAATTCGTGGAAAACGAAGGCTTCCAGGTGCTGCCCGACAACATTATGTTCTATGAAACGCCTTTTCTGGAATTTCTGGAGTACCGCCGCAAAGAGGAGCTCAAGTTTCTGGAAAACAACGCCGATGGTTTCAGCCAGGCTTTCAAAGACTTCGTGCGGGCCCGTATTACGTACAGCTACGCCAACGACCGGCTCACGTTCCAAGACCTGCGCGAGCAGGTGGTAGCTACCGAGGGCCGGCTGAAAATGTCGCCTACTTACTACGATTTCCTCAAAGACAAAAGCCTGATTGAAAACCCCTCAGCCAGCCAGAACGGCTTGTACCAGGAGTTTTTACTTAACTATATCCACTACCTGGCCACAAGCAGCGGCAAGCAGCGTAACGACCCCGATTTCTACCAGGTATGCTACGAGTTGGCTGGCCAGCGGCTGAGCGGCCCCATCAAACCCATCGTAATGGGTCGCATCCTGAAGGAGTCGTTTCGTTTCGGACACATCAAGCAGTCGGCGACTATGCTCAACGACTACCGGACCGTGGACAGAACCAATCAGTACTACCCCCTGCTGATGGCTGATTACGAGTTGCACAAGGCCTTCGCTATTGGAGCGCCGGCCCCCGATTTTCGGCTGATTTCGACCAACGGCGACACTACCAGCCTGCGGCAGTTCGCGGGCAAGCTGGTATACCTCAACTTCTGGCGCACCACCAGCGGCCTGGCCCTGCGCGATTTGCCCTACGCCGCCGACCTGGCCAAGCGTTTCGAGGGCAAGAATATCGTGTTTTTGAACGTGGCCCTTGATGAGAACGAGGGCGCCTGGAAGCAACTGGTAGTCAGCAAGAAGCTGCCGGGCATGCATGTGCGGGCCGGTGGGGGGCTGCGCTCGGCCGTGGCTCGCTCCTACGGCGTGCAGGATGTGCCCACGTACTTTTTGCTGGCCGAAGACGGCACTTTCCTCAACACCCGTCCCAAGCGCCTGAGCAGCCGCGCCGCCGTCGACGAAATCAAGGAGTCGTTTGGCAAGGCCAATACCTACAGCAGCACACTGGAGAAGAAATAGTTTCTTAGCATCGAGTACCGAGAAGTGAGCGGGGAGACGTTCGTGCTGGCATCCTACCTAATTAGGGCCATCAGCACGAACGTCTCCCCGCTCACTTCTCGGTACTCAATTCAACTCCCTATCTTCCCGCATGTTCTTTCGCCGTCCTGCGCCCGCTGCTACCGAGCCGCCGACTGATGCGGCGCTGCTGGCGCGCTACCGCGCCCAGGGTGATGTGCACGATGTGGGGATGCTGTACGAGCGGCACATGACGGCGGTGCTGGCCGTAGCCCGCCGCTACCTGCGCGACGAGGCCGATGCCCAGGATGCGGTGATGCAGCTGTTTGAGCAGCTGGTGCAGAAGCTACGCCGACACGAAGTGGACAACTTTCCGGCCTGGCTGCACGCCACGGCCCGCAACCACTGCCTGATGCAGCTGCGGGCCCGGCAGCGGGCTGGCCCCGCAGCCGGCGGGGCGCTGGTAGTGCACTTTCCCGATGCTGCCGGTATGGAATCGGCCGCCGCCCGGCATCAGGGAGCTAGCGCCGCCGAGGAGGCCGCCGAAGCCGAGGAGCACGAGCAGCAGCTGCAGCGCCTCGAAAGCACCCTCGCCGAGCTGCCCCCCGACCAGCGCCAGTGCCTGGAGTTGTTTTACCTCGAAAAGAAAAGCTACCGCGAAGTGGCCGACCTCACCGGCCTCGACCTGAAAGCCGTAAAAAGCCACCTCCAGAACGGTAAACGCAACCTGCGCCGCCACCTGCAAGCCAGCCACCCCAATGCCTCGTCCTGACGACTTCACGCCTGCCCTACCCTCTGCCCGGCACCTGCCGACGGAGCTGCTGTGCCGGTACGTGGCCGGCGAGCTGAGCGCGGCCCAGGAGCACGCCGTGGAAGCCCACACCCTGGAATGCGAACAGTGCGCCGAGGTGCTGGAGGGCCTGGAAATGCAGCCCGCCCCCGTTACCGATGCCAGTCTGGCTGAGCTGCGCCAGCGCCTGCACGCCCGGGTAGCCGAGCTAGCCACTGAAAACACGCCCGCGCCGCCCGTAGTGCCCGTGTGGTGGCGGCCGCTGGCGGCGGCGGCCGTGCTGCTGCTCATGCTCGGCGCGGTAGCCTGGCTGGTGCTGCGGCCCGTGGCCCAGCCTGAGTTGGCCGCTCGTACGGTTCCGGCCGCTTCAAAGGTCCGGCCGGCCGACAACCCGGTGGCCGACCTCGACGGGGCCGGCGCAACCGCTGAAAGGCCCGGGGCTGCCGCGTCGTCTTCTGACTTATCGGGCACAGTAGCTGCTGCTCCCCGCCAGCAGCCAGTTAAACCGGCATATCCGGCGCCACTGCTACGGAGCAGTTCTGGGGCAGAAGGCGCACGGCTGATAGCGGCAGAAGTGGCAGCTGATGAGGTTCCAGAAACACCAGCCGCCGCGGCGCCGGCCGTGGCGGCCACTACTGCTGAGGTAGTGGCCGCTTCTGGAAACTCCGCCGCTACCGCCAAGGCCGCCGCTCCAGCGGCCGATTATGCCAGCAACAGCCGACGTACTGCCGAGCCGGGCGAAACGGCCCGAGCCCTACGGGCAGTGGCCCCGGCCGCCGCACTTAGAACGCCCAACGTTGGCCGCACGGTGCAGGGCCGCATTGTAGATTTGACTGGCCAGCCAGTGCCCGGTGCCCTCATTACAATTGCCGGCGAGCCAAATGGGGTAAGCACAGACCTCGAGGGTTATTTTTCGCGGAAAACAGGTACTGGCACCTCTCTACTTTACATCAGCGCAGCAGGCTACAAATCTCAGGTGCATACCCTGCAACCCTCCGACTCGACCCTAACCCTGGCACTGGCCCCCGACACCAAGCACCTCAGCGAAGCGGCGATGGTGCGCCGCGAAGCGCCCCCAGGTCTGCCCAGCCTGGGGCCACTGCCGACCGGAGGCTACCCGGCCTTCCAGCAGTACCTGCGCGACAGCCTGGACTACCCCGCAGTAGCCCGCGACAAACGCCTCGAAGGGTATGTGCGCCTCCAGTTTGTGGTGGGCGTAGATGGCAAGCTGACCGATATCAGAGTGGTAAGCAAACTCTCGCCCGAGTGCGACGAGGAGGCCATCCGGCTACTAAAGGAAGGACCGGCTTGGTTTTCGGGCGTTCAGAACAACCGCCGTACTGCCCGCAAGGTCGAGCTGAAAGTGCCGTTTTTTTTGGAGAATAGATAAGCAGCGAAGCAAAGAGAAAAAGGCAAAGCCATTGAACCTCATCAACTATTGAGGTTCAATGGCTTTGCCTTTTTCTCTTTGCTTCGTAAAGCTACCCGCTGTAGCCGCCGCCGCTTTCGGGGGCGGTAGCGCTGCCGCCGGCCTTGTCGGGCGCGGGCAGGTCAGACTCGGTTTTCACTTGCACGTTGCTGTAATCGGGGGTGCCGTTGCCCTCGGTAGGCACTGGCGTTTCTTCGCCCTCGGTACTGGCGTTGCCATCACCGGGGCGGGGGGCGGGGGCCTCTTTGTTTTCGGTGTGCGGTGGTGTAATGGCCGAGGGCTGGCTGGTAGTGGGCTGAGTGCCGGGCGTGGCCAGGGCGTCCGATTCGTCTTCGAAAGTCTTTTTCATGGGATGGATGGGCTGATAGATAAACATGGAAAGGCCGGGGCCGAAGCGGCTCCGCACCCGGTACTTCTACGGGCGCGGGCCGCAGATGGTCGGCTCTTTTTTGCACCCGCGCCGCGGCCGCGGCCGGCCGCTTTGGGCGGCTCACGCCGGGCTGCGTACTTTTGCCGCAGGGCTTCCCCTTCATCTATTACCATTCTACTGCTGATTATGACCCAGTTCCGCCAGGAAAAAGACACGATGGGCACCGTGCAGGTGCCGGCCGACGCCTACTACGGCGCCCAGACCCAGCGCAGCATCGACAACTTCCAGATTGCCCAGGACATCAACCGGATGCCCAAGGAGATTATCCGGGCCTTCGCCTACCTCAAGAAAGCCGCCGCCCTCACCAACCAGGAAGCCGGCGTGCTCGACGCCGACAAGGCCGCCCTGATTGGCCGCGCGGCCGATGAAATCCTGGAAGGCAAGCTCGACGACCAGTTCCCGCTGGTGGTGTGGCAGACTGGCTCGGGCACCCAGAGCAATATGAACGTGAACGAGGTAATTGCCTACCGCGGCCACGTGCTGCAAGGCGGCAGCCTCACCGACGAGAAGAAGGTGCTGGCCCCCAACGACGACGTCAACAAGAGCCAGAGCAGCAACGACACCTTTCCGACGGCCATGCACATTGCGGCCTACAAAATGCTGATGGAGCTCACCATCCCCGGTATCGAGAAGCTGCGCGATACGCTGAAATCCAAGAGCGAGGAGTTCATGCACATTGTCAAAATCGGCCGCACCCACCTCATGGATGCCACGCCACTGACCGTAGGCCAGGAGTTTTCGGGCTACGTGAGCCAGCTCGACCACGGCCTGCGCGCCATCCGGAACACGCTGGCCCACCTGAGCGAGCTGGCCCTGGGCGGCACGGCCGTCGGCACGGGCATCAACACGCCCGCCGGCTACTCCGAAAACGTGGCCCGCCACATTGCCCAGCTTACCGGCCTGCCCTTCATCACGGCCGAAAACAAGTTTGAGGCCCTGGCCGCCCACGACGCCATTGTGGAAGCCCACGGCGCGTTGAAAACGGTAGCCGCTTCGCTGATGAAAATCGGCAACGACATCCGTTTGCTGGCTTCGGGCCCGCGCGCCGGCATCGGCGAGCTGCACATTCCCGACAACGAGCCCGGCTCCAGCATCATGCCCGGCAAGGTGAACCCCACGCAGTGCGAGGCCCTGACGATGGTAGCCGCCCAGGTAATGGGCAACGATGTGGCCATCAACATCGGCGGCATGAACGGCCACTTCGAGCTGAACGTGTTCAAGCCAATGATGATTTACAACTTCCTGCACTCGGCCCGCCTGATTGGCGACGCCTGCGTGAGCTTCAACGACAAGTGCGCCGTGGGCATCGAGCCCATCAAGGCCAACATCAAGAAGCACGTCGACAGCAGCCTGATGCTGGTAACAGCCCTCAACCCGCACATCGGCTACTACAAAGCCGCCGAAATTGCCCAGACCGCCCACAAAAACGACTCAACCCTGAAGGAAACCGCCATCCAGCTCGGCTACATCACGGCCGAAGATTTTGATGCTTGGATGAAACCCGAAGAAATGGTGGGCATGTAGGTTTTAGCGGCCTGCTGAAGAACATAGGGCGGTACTCCGCACGCAATGGCGTTTCGGCTATCCAATCGTAAGCCGCTGCCCCGCCCGGGGTGGCGGCTTACTTTTTTTCCGGGCATCTTTACTAATATCCGTAAATTGATTCTGCTATGAATTTCTCTCAGAACATCATCCTTGAAAACGAGCGGGCCCAGTTGCGGCCCCTGACCACGGCCGACTACGAAGCCCTGCTGCCCGTGGCCGCCGACCCCGCGCTGTGGGCCTATACCCTCACCCGCGCCGACGACACCATTGGGCTGGCCGCCTACATTGCCCAGGCTTTGGATGGCCGCGAGCAGGGCCAGCGCTACCCTTTTCTCATCATCGATAAGCAAACCGGGCTGGCGGCCGGCAGCACCAGCTTCTATAACATAAGTGCCGAGGAGGCGCGTGTCAGCATCGGCTACACTTGGCTGGGCACCGAGTTTCAGCGCACCGGCCTCAACCGGGCCTGCAAGTACCTGCTGCTGCGCTACGCCTTCGAGGAGCTGGGCTGCGAGCGGGTGGAGCTGGAAACCGATGCCCGCAACACCAAGTCGCGGGAGGCGATGCGGCGGCTGGGCGCTACCGAGGAAGGTACGCTGCGCAGCCACCGCTACACCCAGGGCGGCATCCGGCGCGACACGGTGATTTTCAGCGTCATCCGCGCCGACTGGAACGAGCTGCGGGCCCGCGTGTTCCGCCAGACCGATGACGACCGAATCTAAGCTGCCTCCGCCAGCTGGCCCCCGCCCTACCCTGCTGCGCCGCCGCGCCGCCAGCTTCGGCCACGCGGTGCGGGGTGTGGGGGCGGCCCTGCGCACCGAGGTGCACCTGCGGCTTCATGCCGCCGCCGCGGCCGCGGTGCTGGGGCTGGGGCTGTACTGCGGGCTCCAACGCTGGGAGTGGGTGGCCGTGGCCCTGAGTGTGGGCGCGGTGTGGTGCGCCGAGTTGCTAAACACGGCCATTGAAGCGGTGGTCGATCTGGTGTCGCCGGAGTACCACCCGCTGGCGGGCCGCGCCAAAGACGTGGCCGCCGGGGCCGTGCTGGCAATGGCCCTGGCCGCGCTGGCGGTGGGCGGGCTGGTGTTCGGACCATATTTTTTTGGAAGCTAGGAGTTAGAAGGCAGGAGCCAGAAGCAGTCGTACAGGCCGGGCCGGCCAACGAACTACAGCGGGGCTTCGTACCATGGGCGGGGTGCGTTGCGGCTTTCCGGCAGTTGCTGGTGAAGGCTGCTTTTCCGCTACCCTCCTGCTCGTATGCAAAATTCTTTCCTTCTGACGGCCGTTCTGGCGGCAGCTTTGTTCAGCACCACCACCTCCTGCCAGCGCGGCGTGGCCGTTACTACCCCCACCGATCCGCCGCAGTCGGGCAATGCCAACGGCGTATCAACGCCCGCACCTACCAGCGCCAACACCATCGAGCCCACTCCCAATCCCGAGCCGGCTTTCAGCACCGCTAAGCGCCCGGCCTGGCTGGAGGAAAAGATCCGTGTACATTTTCAGGCCAAGAAGGCCAACCCGCCCATCCACATCTACAGCTACAAGTACAACGGGGCCACCGTGTATTTCGAAACGGTTGGCTGTTGCGACCAGTTCAGCAACCTCTACGCCGCCGACGGCAAGCTGCTCTGCCACCCCGATGGGGGCCTCACCGGCCGCGGCGACGGTCAGTGCGCTGATTTCACCGAAAAACGAACCGAAGAAAAGCTTATCTGGGAAGACCCTCGGTAGTTTTTTTAATAGAAGTGAGATGCGGGACAGGGGAAGTAAGATGACGTAGTTTTGTGTCGTCCCGCAGTTCCTGCTGGCACCTGGGTCTCACTTTTCCTGTCTCACCCCTCCCTTCTATACTATGATAAACACCATTGAGAAGCTCGGCGCTTACAACGTATGGGCCAACGAAACCCTACTCGGCCACCTCGACGGCCTCGTGGCCCAGGGCGCCACGCTGCCCGCCGGCGGGATGCGCATCTACAGCCACGCCCTTAACGCCCAGTCTATCTGGCTGGCTCGCCTTACCAATACGGCCAGCCCCGTGAAGGTGTGGCAGGAGCACGATCTGGCCGGCCTGCACCACTGGCACGAGCAAACATCGGCGCGGTTCCACGAGTACGGCCAGCAGGCCGACGACACCGAGCTGAACCGCCTCATTACCTACACCAATTCGGCGGGCGACGGCTTCACCAGCCAGGTTTCTGATATTCTGACGCACATGCCCATCCACGGCAATTACCACCGTGCGCAGGTAGCCAAGGAGCTGCGCGCCGCCGGCCTGGAGCCCATCAACACCGATTTCATTACCTACTGCCGCGAACTGTCGGCCAAGGCTGCTGCGGCCGACGTACCCAGCTTATAAGTAGCGGCCATACTGGCTGCCAGCTATCGGCTGGCAAACACCAACCCCTTTCGAGTGGCTTTAGGCAGCCAACCGAAGGGGGTTTGCGTTTGTTAGCCTACATCGGCCCCCGCTAGTGCGGTCGGGCAGTCCTCATCCATTCCACTCTCCATGATCAACTCACCTATTCCGGCCCAGCCGCCCGTACTTACCGCCGAACGCCTCGCCGCCGCCCTCTCTTATACCGAGTACCGCCAGCGAATCGACAACCTGATGGCCGTGGGCCAGACGACCGGCGAAAACCAGTCGCCCGAGCTGACGGCCTATGCCAAGCTCAACATCCAGCGGATGGAGCGCCTCGACAAAAAAGCAGAGCTGTCGCCCGAATTGCAGGAGGCCCTGCAGGCCCTGACGCACGATTATGCCTGGGTGGTGATTACTGAAGGCTGGTGCGGCGACGCGGCCCAGATTGTGCCCGTGCTCGAAAAGGTGGCCCAGGCCAGCCAGGGCCGCATCCGCACGCACTATCTGCTGCGCGATGAAAACCTGGACCTGATGGACCATTACCTCACCAACGGCGGCCGCGCCATTCCGAAGCTGCTGGTGCTGCATGCTGACACCCGCACCGAAGTAGCCAACTGGGGCCCGCGCCCCGCCGAAGCCCAGGACCTGTTTCTGGAAACCAAAGCCGCCGGCGCCACCCACGAAGAATTCGCCGAGAAGCTCCACGGCTGGTATGCCCACAATAAAACCCGCGCCATCCAGCAGGAACTCCTGACCCTGGTGTGGGGGCTTTAGGGTAAACTAGTGAGCTGGTGAAATGGGGAGTTGCTGTTTGAGGGGTCTACCGGCGCAGGCTGCGCAATCAGGCCCCTCAAACAGCAACTCCCCATTTCACCAGCTCACTAGTTTACCACTACCGGAGCCGGTCCATGCTGCGCACCAGGCGCTCGTCGCGGCGGATGAAGCGGCTGGCCAGCAGGTTGAGGATCAGGGCCAGCGTGGGCAGGTAGAAGCCGGCCTGGTAGGTGCCGATGAGCTTGATGTTGAGCAGGCCCTCACCCATGTTGGAGTAAATGAAATTGGCTCCGATAGTGCCCACAATCAGCAGGAAGTTGATCATGCCCAGCTTGAGCTGGTTGAAGCGGTGGCGGAACTGAAAGATGGCAAACAGCGCCACGGCGGCCGAAGCTACGGCCAGTGCCGCAATGGGCCAGGTGCTGGTGGCACCAAGAGTACTGCCGCCCGGCGCGGCGCTGGCGAAGCTGAGCGAAAAGGCCGTCAGCAGGGCCGTGCCCTGGCTTGCGGGGTCTACTTTGCTCCAGATAGGCACCACCAATACGCTGAGCATGGACAGGGCCAGCAGCAGCAGAAATACGCTTTGGATTCTTTGTATCATCTTTGTGAATTGACTTTCTGGCTGACTAAAAACGCCCCTGCGGGCCGACAAAAGTAGCCAACTACGACCAGAAAAACCGGATTCTTCCCCATGCCTACCGCCTATATCGTGGACGCCGTCCGCACTCCCATTGGTAAATTCGGCGGGGCGCTCAGCAGCGTCCGCCCCGACGATATGGCCGCCCACGTGCTGCGTGAGCTGCTGCGCCGCAATCCTACGCTCGACCCCAGCGCCATTGAGGACGTGATTTTGGGGGCCGCCAACCAGGCCGGCGAAGACAATCGCAACGTGGCCCGCATGGCCGCGCTGCTGGCGGGCCTGCCCGTTACGGTGCCCGGCACAACCGTCAACCGTCTCTGCGCTTCGGGCCTGCAAAGCATCATGGATGCCTCGCGGGCCATTCGGGCCGGTGAGGGCGACGTGTACCTGGCCGGCGGCACCGAAAGCATGACCCGCGCGCCCTTCGTAATGGCCAAATCGACCATGGCCTTCGACCGCGACTTTACGGCCCACGACACCACGCTGGGCTGGCGCTTTGTCAACCCCAAGCTCTCGAAGCTGCACCACCCCTACGCCATGGGCGAAACGGCCGAAAACGTGGCCCGCCAGTATGGGGTAAGCCGCGCCGACCAGGACCAGTTCGCCTTCGACTCGCAGCGCAAGTACCAGCGGGCCCTCGAAAAAGGCCGTTTCCGCAACGAAATCGTGCCCGTGTTCATTGCCAACCCCAAAGGCCACGCCGCCCTCTTCGACCAGGATGAGCACCCGCGCCTTTCCACGCTCGAAAAGCTGGGCACGCTGCGGCCGGCTTTCCAGGTAGATGGCAGCGTAACGGCCGGCAACTCGGCCGGCATCAACGACGGGGCTGCCGCCCTGCTGCTGGTGAGCGAAACGGCCCTGGAAAAGTACGACCTCAAACCCATGGCCCGGGTAGTGGCCTCGGCCGTAACCGGCGTCGACCCCGCCTACATGGGCATCGGGCCAATATCGGCCACCCGCAAAGTGCTGGAGCGCGCGGGCCTCAACATCGACGATATCGACCTGTTTGAACTCAACGAGGCCTTTGCCGCCCAGGCTCTGGCTTCTATGCGCGAGCTGGGCATCGACCCGGCCAAGGTGAACGTGAACGGCGGCTCTATTGCCATCGGCCACCCACTGGGCGCCAGCGGCACCCGCATTACGGCTACGCTGCTGCACGAGATGCAGCGCCGCGAAAACGTGCGCTATGGTCTGGCTACTATGTGCGTAGGCGTGGGCCAGGGCGCGGCCATCATTTACGAGAAGCTGTAGGCTGGTTTGGGATACTGGATGGAATGCTGCTATTCGATACCCCAAACCTCACCAACTCCGAAACGCATACATGCCCGACCCGCTGCTTAACCCGACGCTGGAGCTGCCCGTGCCCGGGGCACGGCTGCGGCCCTGGACCTTCGCTGATGCGCTGGCCCTGGCCCGCTATGCCAACGACGAACGGGTGGCCCGCCATCTGCGCGACACGTTTCCGTTTCCATATTCGGCCGGCGACGCGGAGTTTTTTCTGTGTCTGGTAGTCGACAGTAACCGCGACTTGTTTCTGGCCATTGAGGTAGATGGCGAGCCGGTGGGCAGCGTGGGCGTACACTTCAAAACTGATGTACGCCGCCGCTCAGCCGAAATTGGCTACTGGCTCACGCCCGCCTGTTGGGGCCGGGGGCTGGCTACGGCTGCTTTGCGCACTACTTCTGCCTACCTGCTGGCCCATTTCGACGTATGCCGGCTCTACGCAGTGGTATTCGCTAATAACCCCGCCTCGGCCCGGGTGCTGGAAAAAGCCGGCTACGAGCTGGAGGGCCGCATGCGCCGTAGCGTGGTCAAGGACAACCAGACCCTGGATTCGCTGCTCTACGCGCTGGTGGTATAGCTGTTTTGAGCTGTTAGCCATTAGCTGACAGCTGTTAGCTTTCCCCTGATAAACAACTTCACAAAAAAGCTAATAGCTAATAGCTTAAGAATAATGCGCTACTTCCTGCACCTGGCCTATGATGGCACCGAGTACCACGGCTGGCAGATTCAGCCGCGCGTGACGACGGTGCAGCAGGAACTGGACCGCTGCCTGAGCCAGGTGCTGCGCCAGCCGGTGTACTGCCTGGGCAGCGGCCGCACCGATTCGGGCGTGCATGCCAGCCACCAGGTGGCGCATTTCGATGCCGACCTGCCCGACACCCTTGATTTAGCCACGCTGCTCTACCGCCTCAACCGGGCGCTGCCCACCGGCATCCGGGGGCAGGTGCTGCACCCGGTGCCGCCCGACGCCCACGCCCGTTTTGCTGCCCGGGCCCGCACCTACGAGTACCACGTGCGCCTCACTCCCGACCCGTTCGCCACTCGTTTCAGCCTCTACCTCGACCGTGCGCCCGACCTGGAAGCCATGAACGAGGCCGCCGCTATGCTGGTAGGCACCCACGATTTCACCAGCTTTTCGAAGGTAAAAGGGGCCGAGAAGCACTACAACTGCACCTGTTTCGAGGCCGGCTGGCACCTGGAGCCGGGCGGGCTGGTGTTCCGCATCCGGGCCAACCGCTTTGTGCGGGGCATGGTGCGGTTGGTAGTGGGTACGCTGCTGAGCGTGGGCCGCGGCAAGTTGAGCCCGGCCGAGTTCGGCGAGATTTTTCGGAGCCTGAGTCGGGTACACGCCAGCGGCGCAGCCCTGGCCGGTGGCCTGTTCCTGTGCCGCGTCGAGTACCCGGCCGATCTAGTGGACGCGGCATTGCTGCCGGTGGGGTTGCCGTATTTTTCAAAAAAGGAGTTAGAGTGTGTGGACAGTCATGTTTAAATTTGCGGGATGCGACGCCACGAACTTACTGAGCGTGAATGGGAACTGATTCAGCCGCACACACTTGGGCAGGCCGGTACGGCAGGCGGCACAGGCCGCAACAACCGCCATTTTGTCAACGCCGTGGTCTACCGGGTGCGCACGGGCTGCGCCTGGCGCGACCTGCCCGAACGGTTTGGCCCTTGGAACACGGTAGCCCGACGCTTTCGCCGCTGGGCGCTGGCTGGGGTCTGGGAGGGCCTGTTCCAGGCGGTGCAGGAGCCGGATTATGCTTGGGTGCTGGTCGACTCGACCACGGTCAAAGCCCACAAAGCCGCCGC
>NZ_FNOV01000023.1 GCF_900107135.1 Hymenobacter psychrophilus | reverse complement strand
CCAGGGCCTGGTACCCAGGAAAAGCCCGCGCGTTCATCCCGTCGGGGGGCACAAGGCCCAGGGGGTAGTGGCGCTGCAGGTCAAGGTAAATCGGCCAGTAATCGCGCTGGGCGTTGAAAAAGTGCGTCATGGGCAGGATGGAGACAGGGCGGAGGCGCAGCAGCTAACCTGCCCGTGGCAACGCAAGGGGTACAATGTTCAGGTAAGTATACCCTCCTTTCCGTGAACCGCTAAACTAAACGCCTCGCAAGTTGCACCAAAGATTGGAACAGCCATTTGGTGCCTATGCCGAGTTTACGAAACTCGTCTACCAATCAAAGTTTACGAAATGCCGTTAGCAGATGAGTTTCGTAAACTCCCCTGTATGAAGATTGGCTACGCCCGCGTCTCCACCCGCGACCAGAATTTAGAGCTCCAGCTCGACGCCCTGACCCAGGCCGGCTGCGAGCTTATCTACCAGGAAAAAGCCTCCGGTGCGCTGGCCGCCCGGGTCGAACTCGACAAGCTTTTGTTGCAGGTGCGCCCGGGCGACACGATCTACATTTACAAGCTCGACCGGCTGGGTCGCTCGCTTAAGCACCTGCTCGACTTGGTCGCGGACCTGCAGCGCCGCGACATCGGCTTGATTTCCCTGACCGACGCCATCAACACGTCGTCAGCCCAAGGCCGGCTCGTACTCAACCTGTTTGCCTCGCTCGCCGAGTTCGAGCGCGAGCTGATTCGTGAGCGCACCCTGGCCGGGCTGGCTGCGGCCCGTGCCCGGGGCCGCGTCGGTGGGCGCAAGCCCGGCCTTTCGGTGGAAGCCCAGCGCACGGCCCGCGCCGCCGAGCTGCTCTACAAGGCCCGCGAGTTGAGCGTCGACGACATGGCCCGCAGCCTGCGTATCTGCAAAGCTACCTTTTACAAGTACCTGCACCACCGCGGCGTAGCGTTACATGCCCAACCTTTGCCCAGTCCCGTGACCACCGTCGCCCCGTGAACAAAGCGCCGAGGCCAAGCATGCGGAGAATAGTGGGTATATTCACCGCAGATTATGCGGAGAATAGCGTCTTATATCCATCAACGTCCGGACTGGCCGGCCTTTACCTGGGACCCGGCGGTCCTAGAGGCGCTGCTGGGCACCGTACGTCACCAGCAGGGGCGGCTGCTGGGCCGGCTCGAGGCCTTGGGTGTGGACCTGCGGGCCGAAGCCACGCTGCGTACGCTCACGCTCGACGTGCTCAAGTCGAGCGAAATCGAGGGCGAACTGCTGCCCCCGGCCTCGGTGCGCTCCTCCATCGCCTGGCGCCTGGGGCTCGAACAGGCCGCGCTGCCCCCCGCCGACCGCCGGGTGGAGGGCGTGGTGGCCATGCTGCTCGACGCCACCCAGCAGGCCGCCGCGCCGCTGACCGCGAACCGCCTGTTCGGCTGGCACGCGGCCTTGTTTCCCACAGGCTACAGCGGGCTGTACCCGCTGCAGGTGGGCGCGTGGCGCACCGGGCCCATACAGGTCGTGTCCGGGCCGCTGGGCCGTGAGCGCGTGCATTACGAGGCGCCCGCCGCCACGGAGCTCGACGCGCAGATGCAGCACTTCCTGGCCTGGTTCAACGCCGACCAGGGCCTGGACCCCGTGCTCAAAGCGGGGCTGGCGCACTTCTGGTTTGTGACGATTCACCCCTTCGACGACGGCAACGGCCGCATCGCCCGGGCCATCGCCGATTTGCAGCTGGCCCGCGCCGACGGCACGGGCCAGCGCTGCTACAGCATGTCGGCGCAAATCCAGGCCGAGCGCCAAGCGTATTATGACCTGCTCGAAACCAGCCAGCGCGGGCCCTTGGACGTGACGCCCTGGCTGGACTGGTTCTTAGGCTGCCTGGGCCGGGCCCTGCAAGCCGCCGAGCAAACGCTGGGGCAAGTGCTGGCCAAGGCCCGCTTCTGGGAGCAGCACCGGGACGCGGCGTTCACGGTCCGGCAGCGGCAGCTGCTCACGCGGCTGCTCGACGGCTTCGAGGGCAAGTTCACCACGGCCAAGTGGGCGCGCATGGCCCACTGCTCACAGGATACGGCCGGCCGCGACATCGCCGACCTGGTGTCCCAGGGCGTGCTGGTGCACGAAGGCGCCGGTGGGCGCAGCACCAGCTATCGCTTGGCGCCCGAACCCGACGCCCGATAAGTAACCTGCCGACGGGGTAAGCGCAAAAGGGCTCACAAAAGGCTCACAGCACCGATACACCGAGCCCTAAACCGCGCTCCCTGGCTTCCAAGTACAGATTTTGCGGTAAATCAATGGGTTCACAATGGGCTCACGGCATTGCGAAATCACTTATCCAGAAAGTCCATTTGGTGAAAAGAGCCTTCGCATTTACTCTGCCATCAGCTAACATTGCCCTTTTCAGCAGTCCATTTTAGCATCTCTCGCACTGGGAGACGACAGGTGATTATGTGTCACCTTCACAGAACCCCTTTCCACTTTAAAGAACCTCTATAAGGGCGCATTGAAGTAGGGCGCACAAAAACAATGTACCGAGTGGCAGGGGCCGTTTGTGGCGTAGAATAAACCGCCAATCCCACGTCATACCCACCGGATTGGAAATAGTGCCATTCCGCGCCTTGCTCGGTGCGCCGCCCCACGTGCG
This sequence comes from Hymenobacter psychrophilus, assembly GCF_900107135.1. GTDB lineage: Bacteria > Bacteroidota > Bacteroidia > Cytophagales > Hymenobacteraceae > Hymenobacter > Hymenobacter psychrophilus. The sequence goes on along the minus strand of NZ_FNOV01000023.1, from coordinate 12,052 downwards.
TCATGTGGGACGCCGCGACCTGTGCTTTGATGGCATCAAAGGTCTTCCGATTGGACGTCGCGTAGGTGAGCGAGGCAACATTGCGATGGCCACGGCTTTCATAGACCACCTCAGCCAGCCATCGCTGGTTGGGGTCCTGAAAAGTCCAGCAGGTAGAGAAGGTGGAATCGTTCAGCGTCTCCGTTTTTTCAAATTGCCAACCCCGGTCCATCACCAGGTATTCCTCATCATCCCCGGAAGGTTTGCTGCGCAGCCAAAACAACTGGTCCAGCGTGAGCGCCTGCGCTTCTTCAGGGGAAGCATAGACTTTTACGGGCTCCCCGATGAAAACAAACATCAGCAGCCAGCCTGCGCACAGGGCCAGCCCATCGGTCAGCACCAGCATGGCCAGCGCACCTGCCCTTACCCACCGCCGCTGCCACAACTGCCCCACCAGCAGTGCCCCGACCCAGGCCAGCAGTAGCAGGGCCAGCGCGGCCCCAGCCCCGGCCAAGTTAAATTGCTGGCTACCGGGACGATGGAGCAGCAGGCACAGAAAGGCGCCCAGCAGCAGGCCAGCCAGCAGCAGGTGAGCTATTAGGAGCAGGATAAGGTGGGAACGGTTGGACATAAGCACAATATCATACTCTAAACAGCATGTCTACCCATTCACGAAGACGGTGATTTAAACAGCTCCCATCTGGGATAAGGTACAATAAGGGCCCGTTATTGTACCCTATCCCAGATGGGAGCAGCCGGTATTGTCCTCCCTGCACTCCCACTCAATCTCAGCATATGGGCATTCTAACGCTGCTCACTGCTGTTATAAGCCAAGACCAGCTGGCATAGAACCAATCTAATAGAAGCCGTAGCGATACTGGGCCGTACCGGTCTTCTGCCCCTGCTTGTCATAGCTGGTGAGTTGATCCAACAGGCCATTCGGCAAATAGGTGTACTTGGTCAGCCGTACCAGTTCGTCGAAGACGTAGTGCTGGCTTTCCAGCAGCTGGCCCTGTTCGTTACGCTTGAAAATGCTCCGCCGGCCGTAGCCATCACTAGTGCTCACCCCGCCGCTTGCGTCGTAGGTCTGGGTGAACTGAGGTAGTGTGAGCCCTTTGGTATGCCGGGCCAGATCGTCCTGCCACTGCGTTGGCTCGTCTTTTTTCAGAGGTCCGGCTTCCGGGTGGGCCGCTACGTAGTCGATAAACTCCTTGCGAAAATCGAGCTGGCCCATTTCCAGCACCTGCTTTCCGTTAAGCTTGATATAGTCGTAGGCTGCTTCACGCAGGCGGTAGTCGTTGAAGGTGAGCTTATCCTGACGCCATAGCTTTTCGCCGGGGCCCACGTAGTAGGTACGGCTGAGCTGCTTAACCTTCCCGGTGAGGTAGCTGCTGGTGGCCAGGTAGGTGGTGTCGCGCTGCTTCCATGTGCGGGAGCGTTCATAGGGTTCCCAGTCGCCACTCTGCTCATTCCACAGCGCCGCACTACCCGTGCCCGGCATCGGCGGATAATGGGTGCAGGAAGCGGGCAACCAGACTTGTCCCAGGCGGGTGGTGTCGGCCGGATCAGGGAGACGACTAAAGGAAGTCACGAGCCGCAACTCATCATCAGCCGCATAGTCCAAGTCCATGCGGCGGCCCAGGCGGCCATCCTGCGCCCAGTACTGGCGCACCACGCGGCCCTTGCCGTCGCACTCCTGAAAGGACGCTATTGTAAAGCCGGGCGTCACATCTCGCCGCCCCCGCTCATCGGTTTGCTGCTGCACCAGCACTGTCCGGACCTTGTGTCGGCGGTACTGCTCCTGCACCGGACGGGTATAGATCTGGCTGGTGGTTACGTCGTAGGAAGTAGGCACGAAATCCTGCGCCTGCGCCGCTGGGGTGCCAGCCAGCAGTGCCGCGGCACCAAGCACCTGCTGGGGGATACGCGCCAAAATCGGTAGCGCGCGCTTTTTTGTGGGGGGCGTAACCATCTGTCTTTTATAGAACACAGGAATTTTCAGGCCCCAAAGGTCGGGCACTTCGTCGAATTGGCCGCCGCCAGGCACTCCCGCTTTTCTTCCTTGACAGGGGCCGTAGGAAAAACCCTACGCAGCGGGTTAATTTTGAGCATGCCCCATTCCCCTTTACCGCGCCTGCTACTGGCCTTCTGTCTGTTGGCGAGCACCCTGCAGCCCCTGCTTGCCCAAGAAAGCAAGCAAGTATACACCTACGTAGAACAGATGCCGCAGCTTCCGGGCGCCGGGGGCACCGGGGCCGTGCAGGCCGCCATTCTGAAGAACTTCCGCTATCCGGCCGATGCGTCGCTGGCGCAGCTGCCGGGTAAATTATACCTGCAGTTTAACGTCACTCCCACTGGTCAGGTAGAGCAGGCTAAAGTAGTGAAGGGCCTCTCGCCCGGCATCGACGCGGCCGCTCTGGACGCGGTGCGCCGCCTGCCTCGTTTTATCCCCGGTAAGCAAAACGGCCAGGCCGTCACCGTTAGCTTTACCATTCCGCTGCAACTCGCGCTCAATGGCCCGGCCACGACGAATGCCGGCAGCCCGCACTCCAGCACAACGGTGGTAAAGAGCGCGAACGAGCCGGGGCCGAAAGTAGCCCAAAACAACGTATACACCTACGTAGAGCAGATGCCGCAGCTGCCCGGTGCCAGGGGCAACGACGCCGTCATGGCGGCCGTGCAAAAGAACCTGGTCCTGCCCGCCGATACTCCCGAAGGCCGGGTGTTTGCCAGCTTCACGGTCACGGCCACCGGCGAAGTGACGGATGTCAGCATCCAGAAGGGGCTCAGCCCCGCGACGGATGCGGCCGTGCTGGCCGCGGTCAGCAAGCTGCCGCAGTTCGAGCCCGGCAAACAGAACGGCCGGGCCGTAGCGGTGAAGTCTACCGTGGCGGTGAACGTCTACCGGCCCGACCATGTGTTCGAAGCGCGTGAGGTAGCTACGCGGGCCCGCTTCCCGGAGCCGGGACTGTTTGCCTATCTGCAGCGCAACCTGAAGGTGCCGGCGGTGGTCAGCACCGAAAAGCTCCAAGGGTGGGTAGGGGTTGACCTGGTGGTGCAGGCTTCGGGTAAAGTGAGCGCCGTCACGCTAACGAAAAAGGTGTGCGGGAGCTGCGATGCGGAAGTGCTGCGGCTGGTGCAAAGCTTTCCCGCCTGGGTGCCGGCCCGCGACCAGGGCGGGCGCGCCGTGGCCGCACGCCAGCACCTGGAAATACCCCTGCCGCTTCCCGACCCGGGCAGCCCCTTCACCACACCTGAAAACATCACCAGCCACGTGCAGCAACCGGCGAGCCTGCTTGACGGCACCCCCGTCCAGGAACTGGGTGCTTTGCTGACGGAGCGCATCAACTACCCGGAAACTGCCCGCCGCGAGCAGATCACGGGTACGGCTCAGCTCGAATTCCTGGTCGATGCCACCGGGATTGTACGCGAGCCCCGGCTGACGCAGTCCGTTTGCCGCAGCTGCGACCAGGCAATTCTGGACGCGCTAAAAGCGCTGGGTCCCTTTGTTCCGGCCCGCCAGGGCGAACAGGGAGCGGTACCGACAAAGCTGAGCGTGCGTGTTCCCTTTACGCCCACTGCCCGACCGGCCGGCGCCAAGTAACTTCTCCTTTCTGGTCCGCAGCAAGGGCAACTGCTTCTGGCCGGTTTACGGTATCACTTCCTACCACTTGTTTAGATGACGACCGTTCCGGCCTTCTCACTACTAGCTTCTTCAAGCCGTCGGCGCTTACTCGATACCGGTCTGCGCCTGCTGGAAGAGCAGGGGTTTGCCGCCGTATCCATGGCGGATATTGCCGCCGCCGCCGGCCAGCCGCTGGCGGAGCTATACCGGCATTTCGGCTCTAAAAACGACCTGGTAAGCGGCTTCTACCAGCGCGTACACGACGAGCTGGAAGGGCGCGTCTGCGACCTGCCCGCCGGAACGCTGGCCCTGCGTTTTCAGACGCTGGTGCGCTGGAAAATGGATCTGGTGGTACCCCAGCACCGCTTGCTCCGCTCTCAAATGGCGCATTTGCTCGATGCCGAAGACCCGATTGGGGTGCTCAGCCCCGAGACGGAAAGCATTCGGCTCCGCGGGCTGGCCCTGTTCGAGCTCGTGGTGCGGGGCGCTACCGATGTGCCCGCTGAAGCGCTCATTGCCTCCCTGGCCCAGACCCTGTATGCCGCACACTGGGGCGTACTGGGCCTGCGGCTGCTCGACCGCTCGGCCGAGGGACGCGCTACCGACGGGCTGCTGGAAATGCTCAGTGCCGGGCTGGCCTTATCCACGCCCCAGCTCTCGACTCTATTCGGGCCCTTGTTGCTGGGGCAGGTCGCCGCGGCGGTTGGCCAATTCCTGCAGGTGGCGCCAGCCGTCGACTTTGACGTGGCCCGGCGGGTGGCCAAGCTCCTTTTGCTGCACCGCAAAGTGCTGCCCACCGGCCCGGCTGACGAATCTGTCCTTGCCGATGAGCAAAGCATCGCGCTGCACCTGCCTAAGCTGCACTACTACATCCGCCAGGGCCTGCCCATCCACCTGATTCTGCCGGCCTTCCCGGCCAAGTCGCCCAATCCGCATAAAGTGCTCGGCAAGCTGCCCGACCTGGGCGAGGAGATAGCGCTCACGTTTCTGCAGAGCCTCTGCGACGCTATCGGGCAGGTGTATGCGCCCGGGGCTCGCATCAGCATCTGCGCGGACGGACGCGTATTTGCCGACCTCGTGCAGGTAAGTGACGCGGACGTATCGGCCTACAATGAGGTGCTCAAGCAGTTGATTGAGCAGCTGGGCACGCCGGCGCTGGACGTTATCAACCTGGAAGACTTGCTGGTCACGGACTCGTTCCACGCGGCCCGCACCTGGATTATGGACCAGTATGGCGAGCCGCTGGAGGCGCTCAAAGCCCGCGTGCGGGACACGGCGCACCATCGCGCCATGTTCAACGGGATTCACCGCTTCGTATCGGAAGACGGCCTGGCGCTGGCGCCCGAAAAAAGCAGGAGCCGGGTGAAAGAGGAAAGCAAGCAGGTAGCCTACGAAGTCATCCGCCGCAGTAATGCCTGGACGCGGCTGCTGGCCCAGGAGTTTCCGCACGCCGTGCGCTTGAGCATCCATCCCCAGCATCCGCAGTCCGACAAAATCGGTTTGCGCATGACCCGGGCCGTGGACGACTGGCTCACGCCCTGGCACGGCGTGGTACTGCTGCGCGACAACGACTACGTGCTGGTCAAGCGGCACCAGGCCGAGGAAGCGGGTGCCGTTTTGGTGGAGAAGCACGGGCAGCCCAGCCACTTTATGGCCGGCCCGAATTCTTAACCATTGCGGCAGAATACGTAACCTGAAAACTCGCCCCTACGCCCCATCTTTACTGGACGCATCCGACATTCGGATACCTGCCTTATCCCGCTATTTGCTATGCCCGCCTACACCCTTGAATCCCAGCTGCCCTTCGGCCTGCTCGTACGGGCCGATTTCCCCGGCCAGACCATCGCCGGCATTTCCGCCGCGCAGCTCACGGAGTGGGTACAGGCGCACCGCATCCTTATTTTTCGCGGGTTTGAGCTGTTCGACAAAACGCCGTTCGCGCTCTACGCCCAGCAGCTGGGCGAGCCGCTACAATGGCCGTTCGGCGCCATCAATGAACTGAAGGTGAAAGCCGATGCCAAGAATTACCTCTACACGCCCAGCGCCGTGCCCCTGCACTGGGACGGCGCCTTTATTGGCCGCATTCCCTACCTGATCTTCTTTCAGTGCGTGAAAGCACCCCGGGCCGAAGACCGCGGCGGCACCACGTTTGCCGATACGGGCCGGGCGCTGGCCCGCGCTACTGCCGCCCAGCGCGCCCGCTGGGCAAAGGCTACGCTACGCTACCGCACCGAGAAAATTGTGCACTACGGCGGCACGCTCACCCAGCGTCTGCTGCAGGCCCACCCGGTCACGGGCGAGCCCACCCTGCGTTTTGCCGAGCCCGTGCGCGACCTCAACCCCGTCAGTGTGGAGGTGCTCGGGGCCACGCCCGCCGAGCAGGCCGACTTGATTGCCGAGCTGCAGGCCGCCCTGTACGCGCCGGAGGTGTTCTACATCCACAGCTGGCAGGACAACGATATTGTGCTGGCCGATAACCACGTGCTGCTGCACGGCCGCGACGCGTTTCTTAATCCCAACGAGCGGCACATTCAGCGCATCAACCTGCTGGCCCGGCCGGCCCACGGCGGCTTGGCCCAGTTTCTCAAGAACAGCAAAACCCTGCGGCGCACCGAGTTTTTGATTGCCGAGATTCCGATTTTCCTCATCCCCATCTTCCTCAGTGCCGAGGACTTCCGCTTTCTGAAAACGCCGGTTCTCTACGTGGGCCTGGCCGGCATCTACCTGCTCTTCAACTTCGGCGACATGGTCAATGCCTACGCCGACCGCCGGGTGGACGCCGTCTACAAAAGCCACCTGTCTAACGCCATCTTCGAGTTGGGCGGCCCCGGCGTGCGCTGGCAGATGCGGGCCTCGGTAGCGGGTACGGTGCTCATCAGTATTTGGCTGACCCAGCACACCGGGCGCTGGCAGTTCGTGCCGCTTACCCTGATCGGCTGGGCGCTGGGCTTCCAGTATTCGTGGCGGCCCATCCACTTCAAGTCGCGCGGACTGTGGCAGCTGTCCGCCCTGTGGGCCGTCATTTTCTTCGGCCCCATGGCCTACACCGGCAGCCTGGTTACGCGCTTTCCCAAGCCGGCCGTGCTCACGCTGGCCGCCGCCTACGGCCTGCTGCAGGTGGGCGTGCTAATGCTCAACAACGCCGAAGACTACACCGAAGACCGCGCCGCCGGCCTGCACACGGCCATTGTGGCGCTGGGCCTGCACCGCAGCATGCGGGTCGCCCAGGCCCTGACGAGTGGCGCGGGCCTGCTGGTGCTGGGCAGCTTTGCGTATTTGTTCCGCGCCGAAAAGCTGCCCAAAGCGGCCTACGGGGCGTTGCTGCCGCTGGCCGGAGCCGTGGCCTATGTGGCCCAGGGCTACGAAACGGTGAACCGGAAAATCGCGGACCTCGACGAAGTCGCCGCTACGGCCGTGCTCAAGGAAAACGGCATGCGGGTACCGCAATGGCTCAAGGCCACGGCCTACACCAGCCTGCTGGCGGCGAGCGTGCTGTTTGCTGCCCGCGTACTGCGCCCCAAGCCGGCACTGGCCTGATTCGCCCGCTTGTCCAGCTTCCCTCCTCTGCCATCCTATCGCCCTGCGCCATGCCAGCTCCATCTACTACGCCAACCAGCACGGCCTCGGCAACGGCCGCTGAAGTCTATGACTGCGCCATTATCGGGGGGGGCGTGGCCGGCCTGACGCTGGCCGTGCAGCTGGCGCGGGCGGGGCGGCGCGTGGTGCTGTTCGAAAAGGAAACCTACCCGTTTCACCGCGTGTGCGGCGAGTATATCTCGATGGAGAACTACGCGTTTCTGTGCCGCATCGGCGTGCCGCTGGACCAGATGGATCTGCCAATCATGACGCGCTTTACCGTCTCCTCGCCCACGGGCGTGGCGCTGCACCATCCGCTCGATATCGGGGGCGTCGGCATCACCCGCTACGAGCTCGACCAATTGCTGGCCCGCCTGGCGGCCGAGCACGGGGCCACCATTCAGGAAGGCACCAAGGTAACGGACGTGGTTTTTGCCGATGAGCAGTTTACGCTCACCACCGCCGGCGGCGCCACGTATCGGGCGCGCACGGCCTGCGGGGCCTGGGGCAAGCATGCCAACCTGGACAGCAAGCTCCGCCGGCCGTTTCTGGAACCCAGTCGGCAGGGGCGCCAGTTTGTGGCCGTCAAGTACCATCTGCAGGTGGAGAACTTCCCCCAGGATCTGGTGGAGATGCATAATTTCCGCGATGGCTACTGCGGACTCTCACCCGTGCCCGGGGGCCTGACCAACTGCAGCTACATCAGCGACGTGCGTAACCTGCGCGCCCACGGCAACCGCGTGGCCGAAATGGAGCGCGGGGTGCTCATGCAAAATCCGCTGCTGCGCCCCTACCTGCAGCAGGCTCAGCGCGCCGGCACCGCCCCGATTGTCATCTCCCAGATTACGTTTCGGGAGCGTTCCACCGTCGATGCCCACGTGCTGATGCTCGGTGACGCGGCCGGCACCATCGCCCCGCTGGCCGGCAACGGCATGAGCATGGGCATGAGCGCCAGCTTCCTGCTACACGGGCTGCTGCTCGATTTTCTGGAGGGCCGCCTTTCCCGCGCCGAGCTGGAGCAGCACTACACCCGGGCCTGGCGCAGCTTGTTGAGCTTGCGCATCCGGGCCGGGCACCTCATCCATCAGTTCTTCGGGCGACCGGCCCTTACCACCCTGGCAATTCAGGCCCTCAAAGGCCTGCCGGGACTCACGACGCAGGTACTGAAGCTCACGCATGGGAAAAGCTATTAGTAGGTATTGAGGTCTGCTTCCACAGATTTAGTAGTCGAAGCCATCCTGCTAGCTCACTCACCGAGATTTAAGTACGATAACGGGCCCTTATCGTACCTAATCCCAAGGATGGTGGCGGCTTCAATCACTCTATTATGTCTCGCTCAACTAGACCAACTCAGTTTGGTTTACCATCGGTGCCTGGAGAGCTGGTACGCACTTGCCTCCGGAACTTGTCTTCTTTTGTGACGCTATTTGCCGATGCCAGATATACAGAAATTCATTCAGTCCGAAAAAGTGCGTATTCCAACCTGGAGCCTAAGTCGCCTTTACGTAATGGTCGCTACTACACTTGGCTTGCAGCTGTTGTCGCCGCCCGTTGCGCGAAGCCAGAACACCGTTCCTACTGGTAGTTCGAGTTTTTCCGATGTCGGGGCCATTGCGTATGATTCGGACGTTGACCGCCAGAAATTTTGTCTGTGTAATGCTGATAACATCGCGCAATACTACCAGGTCACCCCGGTCTACCGCGCGGGTCCGGAAGCGATGAAAGCTCAGTTGAGAAGTCTTATTGGGGAGTCGCGTGCGTTCGGTCCAGCCTCAGGTATTGTAACAGTTCGCTTTCTGATCAATTGCCACGGCGCGCCCGGCCGGTTCCGGGTCAGCCAAGTAGATGAGCACTACATGCCATGTACGTTCCCGCCTGCACTTGTCGCCCGAATAAAAGGCGCAGTACAGCAGTTACTCTATTGGAAGCCGGGCACCGCGCGAGGTAAGGCCTATGATAGCTACTATTTCCTCTCGTTTCGGCTCAAGCGAGGGACTATAACGCAAATATTCCCCCTGTGATGATTAAACGAATTAGTTGGCTGCTGCTCGCCGCTTTGCTCGCAACGGGGTATGCACAGCGTGCGAGGCTGCAGGTATGGGGAGCAGAAAAGCTGTTTGCACTGAAAAACTTCTGGCCGCAAGGTACCCGCCAATCGCAGACCTTACTCGACTACGCCATCTGGCTTAATCCCAGAGTAGGCAAGTACTATATGGAAAAGTCGGTGCCGTTTAACAAGCGGGGGGAGTACGCCGAGGGCATGTACTATCTGAATCAGGCGGTTGCGCTGCAACCGACCCAATTTCTGGGGTATAGGGGATGGCTCAAGCTTTACCTGCTGCATGATTACGAAGGGTCTTTGCAAGACTTAACGCAGCTGGATGCTCTGACGCCAGGCTTTGTAGATTACCCTTGGGGCGAAAATATCTACTTTCTTTTAGGCCTGAATCATTTGCAGCTGCGGCAATGGGAGCCGGCAGTTACATGTTTCACCAAGGCTGCCCATACGGAGCGAAAAGAGCATGGAGAAGCGTTTGTAAATCCTTTCAATTACCTGTACAAAGCTATTGCCCTCGACGAGCAAGGGCACTCTACATCCGGACTGCAAACCCTCGACAGTATGCAGCGGCTGCAGCCCAAGAGCAGTGAATTGTATTATTTCAAAGCGCTGATGTGCGCAAAACTGCAACAGCGAGCAGCGGCGGAGCTCTTTTTCCAGCGCTCGGACAGTTTGTATCGCAGGGGATACCGGTCCTGGAACTCGTACTACAGCTCCCCCTACCCGGTAGATTCCTTTATCATCGCTACTTCCCATAGGGAATTGCGCCGCCGTTAAGTGGTGGCCTTAACGTGCCAAGCTATTGGATACTTAGGCAGCGCCTCACCGCAATGGAAAAACGCCCCGTACCAGTCAGTTGTGGCAGCATATGCGTCCCGCCTTTTGGGTAGCGAAATCACCTGCAGATGCCCTTTTGGTAAACGCTTGGCATCCGGCCGGCACCAAGCGTTAGTGGGCCGTTGCTGGGTCGAGGAAATTCACAAAAATCATCTACGATTCAACGTTTAGGAAACTGGCCGGAGGGATGAGTTTCGTAAACTCTCCGTCGGTTGCTTTCCCTGGCCTGGTTAAACAGGATTTTAGGGGCAGTGGGGAAGTGCAAAAAGTCCTTCCTTCATCTAGTTTATGTCCCTTAACATGAACTGTGTTAAAAGTCAAGCGGTGGGAGCAAGTTTTGAGTTAAAATCGGCTTGGTAGGGCACGCCCGACTTGACGATGGCAAACGCTTGCTTGAGTAGCTTATTGCAGACGGCAATCAGGGCCAGCTTCTTGTTCTTGCCCTTGGCCACCAGACGGTCAAAAAGGGCGGCACAGGCCCCATTCATTTTCTTGGCCGAAAAGCTGCACATGAAGAGTTTACCGCGAATTAGTCCGCCGCCCATTTTAGTAATGCGCACCTTGCCGCGGATGCTGGTACCCGAGGTGTGTTCCCGGGGCGACAAACCGGCCATCGCAATGAGTTGGCGGTAGTTGTCCAAGTGCGTGAAGCCGCCGGCAAAGAGCAGTAGCATGCCCGCTGTCTTACGCCCAATGCCGGGAATGGAGCACAGCAGCGTCATTTGGTCCGCAAAGCGCTGTTCTAACAGGGTCAAGAGTTCGGCCTCGACCAGGGCCACTTGCTGCGTCAACGTTTTGAGCATCCGTTGCAGGCGCTTTAGCGCGAGCTTACTAATGACGGGTTGGCGTTGCAGCGCTTCCAAGGAATTGCTAACCATGGTTTTCTGCTTGAGTAGCTGCTCGTTCACCTGTTCGAGTTGGCGACATTCCACCAGCACCGTTTCGTCCGGCTGCCAAACCTTGACTGGCTGCTGCTGGCCGTAACGCAATAGCCATTGCGCATCTTTGCGGTCACTTTTGCCTTTACTCAGGTGCATCTGAATGAAGCGCTTAATGACCAGGGGATTCAGTACGGCGACCTCTCCACCCTGCTCGTGCAGGTAATAGGCCAGGGCCAGGTTGTAAGTACCGGTGGCTTCCATCACAAACCGGCACTGGGCCCCACAAGCCTTCACCAGTTGCTGAAAGCCCGTTTTAGTATTACTGACTTCCAGGTGTTTGACGAGCTCACCCACTTGATAACAAACAGCAAGTGTGGCTTTACTCACATCCAGGCCAACGACGGGTAAGCAAGAGGCGGTAACCATCATGGGAGTAGTGAAAAGGTGGAAAAAAGCACTACGAAGGACTTCTAGGGAGTCTTTTACTATCCTGATACAGGCTCGTGGCCTCATGGAACTGTCCAAAGTGGCCCTAGAAAAGAGAGGGGATTGTCATGTTAAACGAGCTCGGAGCCCCATAATAGAAGAATCTTATTCCTCCCTTTTCCTTCTCAGCAGCCCCAATTACGGGCCACAGGCAAACATAGGATAATCGGTGTTATCGGAGCGGTCTTGGAATCGGTGCGGTTTTGCCCCCCACATCCCTTGCCCTCGGATTGTGGTACTTTGGCGGAGAGCACCTCCATTAGGGGTAGCGCAAGAGTAGGAACAGAAATTCCCGTTAAGGCAGTTGAGCGAGCTGTTCTTCCAAGCTCGTCGGGTCGCGTAGCGGGCGCAGTTGCCCGGCGGCAATGCCCTCGGGCAAGGTAAAGTCGTAGCGGCCTAACATGTTGATGTGTTCGTGCAGCAAGGGCGAGAGCCGGGCCACATCACCCGGCTCCGGCGGTTCGGCCACGGCCTGGTGTTGTTCCAAGGCTTGTTGCAGATAGCGCGTATTCCACAGCACCAGGGCGTTGAGGACCAGGCCCAGCGCGCCCAACTGGTCTTCCATGCCCTCGCGGTAGCGCTGGCGCAATTCGCCTTTCTTGCCGTGGA
>NZ_FNOV01000045.1 GCF_900107135.1 Hymenobacter psychrophilus | reverse complement strand
ACGAATTTATTAAAAATGGGAACATTGATTTCGATGAATTTACGAATAAAATGATTTTATCTATACCAAAAGACTATCCTGTTTTAGACCAAAAACTTAGAACAAAGTCCCATGACTTTTTTAATCATATTAGCAAAATTATTAAACTTTTTAATGAAGATATTAAAAATATAGAATATACATTCAATATAAAAAATGTCAATATCGTAGATATTGATGTGTGTCTCGGTGATGGACACAATGGCGAAAGTACTTCCTCCGTATATTTGTCAGATGGAACAAAGTTAATATATAAACCGAGGAATATTGAAATAACAAATTCATACAACTCATTCATTGCTTGGGTAAATAACAGAATAAATATAGATTTAAAAACATTTAAGATATTGAATCGTAATAATTATGGTTGGATAGAATTTGTGAATAATGAATCAGTTCATACCAAAAAAGATTTAGAAGAATACTATCGCAAAGCAGGGGTGTTATTAGCTGTCATTTTACTTTTAGGCAGCAAAGATTGTCATCATGAAAATGTAATTGCATCAGGTAAAAATCCTGTTATAATAGATCATGAAACTATTATCCAACCAGTTTTTGATGATAAATCATTTGTTACATGGGATGATCGATTTAAGATATCTCCATTTTCAGTCTTAGAAAGTGTTTTGATCGTAAATAAAGATACAGGAGCACCATTAGATAATGTAGGGTACGGGGTTAGAGGGCATGTTGAAGTCACAGCCGTAGAAAGGAAAGTTATAAATCCAAATACTATAGATTCAAAAATTATTAGTCAGCTTGTTACGAGAAAAATAGCAGATAAAAATATTCCTGTATTTGAGGGTAAACGTCACTTTGTAAATGATTATAGTGACTGTTTTATTGATGGATTTTCTATAACGTACGATTTATTTTTAAATTCAAAAGAGGAATTAAGATCAAAAAATTCTCCGCTTAATTTATTTGTAAATGATGAAGTGCGTTATGTTTGGAGACCAACATTCATATATTTTAAAATTCTAAAATATATGAGATCAGCATCTTACATGTCAAGCTATGAGGTATACTGCTCTAAGGTCTACGATTTGCTATCAAAGGCTTTCAAAGGAGAAAATAGAGAAAAATATCAATTTATACTTGATTTTGAAGTAAAGCAAATGCTCAATGGCGATATTCCCATTTTCAATCTCAATAGTTCAGATGATTTCTTAGAAGACAAAGATCTTATAAAGGTGTTTGCATATAATTGTCTTGAAAACATGCATCACCGGATAGATTCACTTACAGTCGAACATAAAGAAAAGCAAATAGAGCATATTATTCATTGGACCAACTTATAGCGGTTTCGCGAACGATTTACCCCGCTCATTTCACTGCGCCTCTTGCGTGTGGTAGCGCCCCAATGGTTGAACCAGCCCAACGCGTCCTGGCTGGTAA
>NZ_FNOV01000016.1 GCF_900107135.1 Hymenobacter psychrophilus | reverse complement strand
ATTTATTCTTTTCTCCACTAAATAACTCTCAAAAAGGAGTTAATACTATAAAAATGTTTAGACTTATGAATGGAAGACAGGCCCAATTAAGAGGAAGTGCAGTCATAAAACACATGTGGGAAAAAGGGATTTTACCAGATTATGATCCTGCACGAAAAATAGCTATTAACAGTAGCTACATCATGTAATGCACATAATCTCGTAAAATCATATTCATGATCGTCTACCAGAAAACCAAGTCCGAATTCCTAGACGACGTCCTTTCCAACAACGTCGAGGTCATCATTCAGGACTTGGTCCTGAAGAAGCTGGGCCGCAAAACCGGCCAACCGGAAATCAACTCCTGGCGCAACTCCATGATGTACATGGACAAGGTGCTCAGCGACGCCCGGATTCCCGACGACAGCGGCGTGAGCATCGAGTACCAGCTGCCCCACGCCGGCATGCGCATCGACTTCGTGCTCACCGGTCAGGACGAGCACGGCACCGACAAGGCCATCATCATCGAGCTCAAGCAGTGGTCCGAGTCCACCGCCACCGACAAGGACGGCGTAGTGGCCACCTACCTGGGCAAAGGAATTCAGGAAGTCAACCACCCGTCCTACCAAGCCTGGTCCTACGCCGCCTACCTCGACGGCTTCAACGAAACGGTCTATACCGACGGCATCCAGCTGCTGCCCTGCGCCTACCTCCACAACCATCCCGACAACGGCGTACTCACCAGCGGCCATTACGCCGACTACGTGGCCAAGGCGCCGCTCTTTCTCAAGAGTGATGCCCTCAAGTTGCGCGAGTTCATCCGCCAGCACGTCAAGCACGGCGACAAGTCGGGCATCATGTACCGCATCGACGGCGGCCGCATCCGCCCCTCCAAGCAGCTCGCCGATTCGCTCGTCTCCATGATGAAGGGCAATCAGGAGTTCATTCTCCTCGACGAGCAGAAGGTGGTCTACGAAACGGCCCGCAAGCTGGCCGCCAAGTCCCGTGACGAGAAGAAGCACGTGCTCATCGTCCACGGCGGCCCCGGCACCGGCAAAACCGTGGTGGCCATCAACCTGCTGGTCAACCTGACCAAGCAGGGGCTGGTGGCCAAGTACGTGAGCAAGAACTCCGCCCCCCGGGCCGTGTACAAAAGCAAGCTCACCGGCTCCATGCGCCGCACCCATTTCGACTCGCTCTTCGTCGGCTCCGGCGTGTTCACCGAAACCCCGGCCAACACCTTCGACGCCCTCATCGTCGACGAAGCCCACCGCCTCAACGAAAAGTCCGGTTTGTTCAGCAACCTGGGCGTCAGCCAACCCCTGGAAGTCATCCGCTCCAGCCGCTTCAGCGTGTTCTTCCTCGACGAGGACCAGCGCATCGCCGTCCAGGATGTGGGCAGCGAACAGGAAATCCGCAAGTGGGCCGAGCAGGAAGGTGCTGAAGTCCATGTCCTCAACCTGGTCTCCCAGTTTCGCTGCAACGGCTCCGACGCCTACATGGCCTGGCTCGATAACGTGCTCGACATCCGCGAAACCGCCAACCCCACCCTCGACGCCACCGACTACGACTTCCGCGTAGTCGACACTCCCGACGAGCTGCAACAGCTCATCTACGAAAAGAACCAGGAACGCAACCGCGCCCGCATGGTGGCCGGCTACTGCTGGAAGTGGGAAAGCAAGAAGGACCCCAAAGCCTTCGACTTCAACCTGAGCCCCACCTTCCAGCACAAGTGGAACCTGACCGACGACGGCGGCCTCTGGATGATGAAGCCCGACTCGGTCACCGAAATCGGCTGCATCCACACCAGCCAGGGCCTCGAGCTCGACTACATCGGCGTCATCATCGGCCCCGACCTGCAGGTGGTGAATGGGGGAGAGGTAGTCACCGACGCCATGGCCCGCGCCAGCGCCGACAAAACCGTCCAGAAGAAGCGGGAGCTGCTCAAGTCGCCCGAGGGCCGGGCCCAGCTCGACCTCATCATCAAAAACACCTACCGCACCCTCATGACCCGGGCCATGAAGGGCTGCTTCGTCTACTGTACCGACCCCGAAACCGCCGCCTACCTACGTCGCCGCATCAGCAATCCTATATAATTATTTTACTTATAGCGGTTTCGCGAACCCTGTACCCTCGTCTTGGCACCCCAGGGCTGAAGTCCTGGGCTACGGAAGGGATAGAAAGGTATAGAGTTCGCGAAACCGCTATAGGTGGGTAACAGCACCCTAGGTTCTCTGCTAAATCTACAACGCTGGTCAAATTAAATTTAACTATTTGGTAATATGCTATTTACCTGGCGATAATAATGACATTTATTCGTAGATTCTTGAATTTAATAACCAATTCACATTAATGGATGATTCAATTACCAAAAGCTCTTCAATGAAAATGAATACTCTCTTTTGAAAAGGAAATTATTCTCTGGTTTTTTAAAATCTTTTACCTTTCTGAGCCAAATTCGCTCAGGCTTTTCTCCATACCATCAATTTTGTTTACATGAAAAAGGCTTTGCTACTAGTTCTCACGCTTCTCCCTGTTTTTGGTTTCTCACAAGTAATATCTAAATCAAAATCAGAGACGATGCAAAATATAAAGAACGCAGGGTATATTATAAAGCCATCTGCAAATGGGAATAGCATTCTTTCATATACCAGGTATGATGAACATGGAGAAGCAATAGTATCTGTTAAGTGTGAAAACAATTTGGTAAGACAGGTTACATTCTCTTGTACCCCTGCCAGATCAGCTCCTTTAAGAGTTCAAGACATTATGCGCACAATGACTAGAGCAGAAATGCAGGCTATACGAGAAAAGTACGGCAACTGGGCTCAGCCAGACGCCTCCATAATTACGCAGAGTTCCAAATATTATAAAGGAGAAGCTCGTTACTCTTCAGAAGTCACCAATGACGGCATGGGAGTATTCACTATAACTCCTCTATAATAATATTGTATTGAAATATATTCGATGTTACATACAGTCATTAAAACCCCAAATAATTAAAAACCATTTAATCAGCACACATAAATGAAACTAATACTACTCATCCTGCTTTTTGCTTTCAACATCTCTTATGCCCAGGAAGTAAGATGCTCAACTGTAAATTCAACGATAGGATACAGCTATGTATATGCAACAGATAAATATGAGCAGTCAGTAAAATCTATGGATAGAGTAAAAATTTGCATGGGTCCTGAAACCATTGCAATTGGCCAGAAGACTAGTTTTTACATGGGTAAAGCCATAAATGAAGTTAGGGATAAGGACGGACTCACTTATCGAATGTATGCCACTAACGAAAAGGATCAGCATCTAATATTGGAGATTTGGTTCTCAAATCAATCACGATCCAGAATGGTTGTTACTGCCATATTTCCAAAACTATATTATATCGAATACTATGTAGAGCAGTCAGTAGAATAACAGACATCATTTAGTTATTTAACACAAAATACTGCATTGCTTTATTATGCGCCTCTACGCCGGCTCCTCTACCGACTTCATCACCGCCACCGCCCACAACGCCATCGTCGGCCAGCTCCAGTCGGCCTTCTTTGACTACTACCGCACCGAGCCCCAGCCCAATGAAGTCACCTCCTGGCGCAACTCCCTGCGCAGCGTCAGCCAGGTCTTCCAGCAGGCTGGCCTGCTCGACCACGGCGTTCTGCTCGAATATCAGCTTCCGCTCACATCCAAACGCCTCGACTGCCTCATTTGCGGCCACGATGCCCACCAGCAGCGCCAGGCCGTCATCATCGAGCTGAAGCAGTGGTCCGAGGCCCAGCCCTCCGCCGGCCCCCACGAGGTGGTTACTTGGCTCGGCGGCCAGCTCTCCGACGTGCTGCACCCCTCGGCCCAGGTCGGCCAGTACCGCCAATACCTGGCCGACGTCCACACGGCTTTCAACGCCACCGACGCTGACGAGCAACAGCAACAGCCCATTCAGCTCCACGCCTGCGCCTACCTGCACAACTACACCTTCACCGCTACCGACGCCCTGCTCGAACCCAAGTTCACCGAGCTGGTCCAGGAGAGCCCCATCTACGGCCAGCAACAGGCGGCCGAGCTGGGCGCCTATCTGCAGCAGCGTCTCGCCGGCGGCAACGGCGGCCCCATCCTCGAGCGCATCGACGCCGGCCGCTACCAGCCCAGCAAGAAGCTGCTCGAGCACGTCGGCGACATCATGCGCCAGAAAAGCCGCTACACTCTACTGGATGATCAGCTCCTGGTCTACGACCGTGTCCTCACGGCTGTCTTGGAGGCTCAGCAGCACGACACCAAAACGGCCGTCCTGGTCAAGGGCGGCCCCGGCACCGGCAAGTTCGTCATTGCCCTCCACCTGCTCCACGACCTGCTCCGCCGCGAGGTGAAGGCCCACTACGCCACCGGCTCCAAGGCCTTCACCGAAAACCTGCGCGACCAGTTCGGCCGCCGCAGCAACAGCTTCTTCACCTACTTCAACGCCTACGGCCGCGCCATCCCCAACTCCCTCGACGTGGTCATCTGCGACGAGGCCCACCGCATCCGCAGCTCCAGCAACACCCGCTTCACCAAGCCCGAGCACCAGAGCAACCTGCCCCAGGTCGAGGAGCTGCTGCAGGTAGCCAAGGTCTCGGTCTTCTTCATCGACGACCACCAGCGCGTCCGCCCCGGCGAAATCGGCTCCTACGACACCCTCAAACAGGCCGCCCAGGGCCAGGGCGTCACCATTGCCGAGTTCAGACTCGAAGCCCAGTTTCGCTGCAGCGGCTCCGCCGGCTTTATCAACTGGCTCGACAACACCCTCGGCATTCAGCGCACCGCCAACGTCCTCTGGAACGCCCAGCAGGGCTACGACTTCCAGGTCCTGGATTCCCCGGTTCTGATGGAAGAGATGCTCGAGCAGCGGCGCCAGCAGGGCCACACCGCCCGCACCGTCGCCGGCTTCTGCTGGCCCTGGTCCGACCCGTTGCCCGACGGCCAGCTGGTCAGCAACGTCATCATCGAAACCGACCAGTTCAGCTACTTCCGTCCCTGGAATGCCAAGGACAACGCCGGCCGCCTCGCGCCCGGCATCCCCAAAACCTCCCTCTGGGCCACCGACCCCGGCGGCGTCCACCAGGTCGGCTGCATCTACACAGCCCAGGGTTTCGAGTTCGACTACGTGGGCGTCATCGTCGGCTCCGACCTGCGCTACCGTCAGGCCCAGGGCGGCTGGGTAGCCAACCAGGTGGGTTCGTCCGACACCGCCATCAGCAACCGCCGCATCTCCCCGGCCGAGGCCCTCGAGTACCTGCGCAATACCTACAAAGTCCTCATGACCCGCGGCATCCAGGGCTGCTACGTCTACTTCACCGACGACGAAACCCGCCGCTTCTTCCAGAGCCGCATGGAGTAGTCATCCGCTTGTTTCACCATCTCTCGTCAGCTTATCCCCATTTCTATGCCCGATCTGTTTACCCGTCATGATGTCGCTTCCGTAGCCATTACCGACTACGTCGCCTGGTTTCTCGACGAAGACAACCCTCGCTACAACCTGGCGCAGTTGCCGCCTATTCAGCGCAACTCCGTCTGGAACATTGCCCAGGTCGAGCGGCTCTGGGATTCGCTGCTCCGGGGCTTCCCCATCGGCAGCATGCTGCTGGCTCACCGTGTCCACGGTCAGGCTGCCCGCTCCCTCACATCCAGCCAGCAGATGCAGGCGGAAACGGACGGGTACTTCCTGCTCGACGGCCAGCAGCGGACCCGCACCCTGTTGCTGGGCTTCCAGCCCACCGAATCCAGCCGCCTCTGGATTGACCTGAGCCCCCAGCTCACCTTCAACGACTCCGAGTACAACGACCGCAAATTCCTGCTCCGGCTTCTGACCGGCCACCAGCCCTGGGGAATGCGTCGCCAGAACCCGGAAGACAAGCTGCCGGAGAACCTCAAACACGAAGCCCGTCAGAAGCTCGGCGACTCCCGCCGCTACGACTACCTGATCAACCCCATCGCTCAGGGCAACGACGCGCCGGATCCATCCTGGCCGGTGGAGGCCCGCACCCCGGTCCCGCTTGATGCCCTGCTGCAGTTATGTGGCGGCTGGCGGGGGCCATTCACCCGACCATCCTGGCAACAGGTTCAGCAATTGGTCCCCGCCTGCAAGCCAGTACTCGAAAGCGAACCACCGCATCTGGCCATGCTGCTGGGTGCGCTGGAAAATCTGTTGGTCGAAATGCCCTCGTCCGGCCGGCCGCAGCGCAGTATCCCCTTGCTGCTGCATCCCGAGCCCGCCGCCACCCCGGCCGACTCTGCTCCGGAGGCAGAACAGACGCCTGATTCGGTCGAGGTTCTGTTTCGCCGCGTCAATGCGGGTGGCACGGTACTGGCCGGCGAGGAAATGGCGTACTCCCTGCTCAAATCCAGCTGGGACCAGGCCTATGAGCTCGTATCCCAGGTTATCACCCACCGAAAGGTTGGCTACCTGTTTCCCCCCACCGGTGTTGTGATGGCCGCCGCCCGCCTGGCTCGTCGCCAGCAGGGCTACCAAGACCTGAATCCTTCCGTTCCACAGTTCCGGCGTTGGCTAGGCCAGTCAACCTCTTCGGGCACCGAGAGTAGCTTCCTGCAGGCGATGAAGAGTCTGCTTGTACCAGCAACAGACCAGTCAGAAGGGCGTTTCACCCGGATCCTGGAAGAGTTCTGCAAACTGGCTCTTTACGATCCTGAGGCAGCCTCCACCGACCCCGGCCTGCCCCGCAAATTATTGCTGGACCTCAACCCCGTGCTGCTCCACCCGGCACTGAGTTGGATTGACGATAACCTCACCAACCCGGACCTGCTGCAGGCCAACCGCCTGCCGGTGCTGCGCTACCTGTTCTACCTGCTCATCGTTCACCCCGACGCGCAGAAGTATGCCCGTCTGGCCGGTGAGGTTCTGGCCCAGCAGCAGCCCGATACCGACTTCCCGGATCAGGCCATCTACCGGCACTGGGTTCAAAAAGTGCGGGCGCCTTTGCTGCCCGCTCACGCCCACCTGATCCATGCCATGCCCCACCATGCCAGCAATGGCTGGCTTAGCAATGAGGATGAATTGTTCGGCCCTTATGAGTCCACCGAGGAGCGCCCCGCCGATCCGTTCCATGCCTTCCGCTCCAAGTTCTGGCACCACCGCCACCTGCTGCTCTGGTTCCAGCGCGCCCATCTCGACCGCTGGTTTGTCGGCTACGACCCCATGCGGCAGGACACGGCCGATACGCCCTACGACTACGACCATATTGTGCCCTATTCCCACGTAGTTAGCCAAGGCCGTACCATTTACCTGGAGGAAGAGGGTAATGGCCGGGACCGTTTCAATTGGTACCGGCGTTTCTACCTCGATTCCCTCGGCAACTTCCGTATTTGGCCGGCTTGGGCCAACCGTTCTGACGGCAACACGTGCCATACCCAAAAGCTGCGTTTACACACTACGGAAGCACTCAACTGTGATACTTCCCTGGAATTGAAGCTAAATTCTTCCACCGATTATGTGTCTGCTTCGGCCATTCCGGTTTCCGACACCGGCTTATGGCAGCAAGCCGGCGGCGGACCTGGCCACTGGCCACCTGCTCGGCGGGCTGCCTGGGTACAAGCCGTGGAAAGCCGCGCCAGCCACCTGTACGATGAGTTGTTCACGGCCGTGAATTTCAACACTTGGTACGAGGCGGCCAGTCTGCCAGTTCAGGAGCAGGAATAGGACGTCACGTTTTAAACTGTCTTTTCAACGCCGGCATCCTCCCAGACCATCCCTCAATACCACAAGGTCGGTCAGCCCTATACAAATCACTTCCCCTAACCACCCATGGATAAACGGTATCAAGTCTTTGTCAGCTCCACCTTTGCCGACTTGCAGGACGAGCGCAAAAAGGTGCAGCAGGCCATTATGGAGCTTGATTGCATTCCTGTCGGGATGGAATTATTCCCAGCTATCGATGAGGAACAGTTCGACTTCATCAAGAAGGTCATAGACGACAGCGACTATTATCTGCTCATTATCGGCGGCCGCTATGGTACCCTCTCCAGTACTGGTGTGAGCTACACGGAACTGGAATACCGCTACGCCATCAGTAAAGGAATCAAGGTCATTGCGTTCTTGCACAAAGACCCGGATTCGTTACCTCTGAGCAGGTCCGAGGGGGAAGCATCTGCTCGTGAGAAGCTGGCAGCTTTCCGCCAGGAAGTATCCGGTAATCGGCTGGTGCAATTCTGGGCAACCGCTGATCAGCTACCAGGCCTGACCCTTGCCAGCCTGATCCGCACCATGAAGACCTATCCGGCAGTAGGCTGGGTGCGTGGCGACCAGACGGTGAATCCATCCATTTATAAAGAGATGGATGACCTTCGCAAAGAAAACCAACAGTTGAAAGACAAGCTTTCGGATGGATCAGCCAAAGGGGTAATGGATTTCGAAAACATGGCCGGTCTGGACGATGAGATTGAGTTGATTGGGTACGGGCATGATAAGGATGGAGAGCTATTCTCTCCTGCTCGTCGCTGGAAAGCGAATGTGACTTGGCGAGACATATTCAAAAGTGTAAGCCCAAAATGTGTAGGACTTTTAAGTGAGAACGAAATTGACAGCATTGTTGCTGGAAACGTCTATTGTGTATCCGACATAAAAAGTGATGGATTAACGAGTAATTATCTCGACGAGAAAACCTTGCACACTATAAGAGCGCAGTTCCGGGTGTTAGGTCTCTTCAAGATGAAAGCAACATCATTAGGTGTTTTTCTCTGGTCATTGACACCTAAAGGAGAGGCCGAAATGTTGAACTCATTAGTTGCCCGGAAGAAAGATTAGCCAACTACTGAACCTGAGAGATAGGGTATCTTTACGTCAATTAGCAGCCTCCAGCACCCTAGCATGACCATCCACCACCCCCTCAACGACTTCCTCTACAGCCTCTTCCCCGAAGCCCAGGCCTTTGGCCAGAACCCTGACCAGCTCGTTGAGCACCTGACCGACTTCTACACCTTTGGCCCCTACCGGCCCCGGGTCACGATCAAGGGCGACGTAGTGGAGGTACACATCGATACTAAAGCCATCCGCACCCAGCAGGCCGAGTACCAGAAGGTGCTGCGCCAGTGCGAGGACCGCCAGTTCCGGGCTGCTCTGCCGCGGCTGCGCCAGCTCATTGAGCAGAACCCCACCGTTTCCGAGTACCACCGCGTCCTAGGTCAGGTCCTGTCCGAATCAGGCCAGCCCGACGACGCCCTCGACGCCCTCATCGACGCCCTGCGCTGGGACCCGCGTAACGGCTATGCCCTGATCATGGCCGGCAACATCCACGCCCGCCAGAAGGACGACCTCAAGTCGGCCAAAACCTTCTACGACCAAGCCCTGGCCATCAACCCCCAGGACTTTATTGCCATCAACAACATCGGCGGCAACCTCATGCAGATGGGCCGCCATCAGGAAGCCGAACGCTACTTCGAAATTGCCCACGAGATAGAGCCTAACTACCCCAACACGCTCTACGCGCTGGCCATGATCAGCCAGCAGCGTCAGGACTATGCTTCGGCTTTCTACCTAGCCACCAAAGGGCTGCGCAATGCCAACCCCGGCGACCCAATCCTGCGCGCCAGCTTGGCGCTGGCCACCCAGACGGCCACGCAGTACCTGAGCAACACCAACACCTTCGCCATTGCCAACGAGTACCAAGAGGCAATTCAGGACCGGACCAGCAAGGCCATCCACGTCGATGAGGACCCACTCATCCCTACGGCCGCCAAGCTCGAAATAGCCGAGAACTACGACCGCCCTTACCACCACGTCAAATACAAGCCCGACTACCCGGCCGTCGAGCACCTGATCATGCACGAGCTCGTGCACCTCGACTTCGTGCTCCAGGCCCGCGAGGCCGCCGGCAACCAGCTCTTCACTACCTCGGGGCAGGCCAAAGAGAAGTTCACCCGCGCCGCCGAGCCCCAGTTGAAAAAGCTGGCCAAGGCCGGCTTCCCCGAAAAGAACATCACCGGCTTCATCGACGGCCTGTTCGAGGGCATGATGCGCCAGATATACAACCAGCCCATCGACCTGTTCATCGAGGACTTCCTCTACCAGCAGTACCCCGAAGCCCGGCCCTTCCAGTTCCTGTCCCTGTTCAAGCTGCTGCAGGAAGCAATCGAGGCCATCCGCAACAAGCAGGCCGCCGAGTACTCGCCCCCGGCCGTGCACAAGGCCAGCACCATCCTAAACTTGGTCATGGCCCTGCAGTTCCGCGACCTGTTCGGCTACGATGCCGTGCCCGACTTCAAGGCCCCAGCTCTACAAGTGAAAGAGGCCGAGCGCCTTTGGGCCGAGTACCTCGACTACCGCCTCGACCGCCAGCCCGGCGAGGAATACGAGCTGCTCCAGCACTGGGGTGAAGACCTGGGCCTGGCTGCTTACTTCGAGCTAAAGGACGAGCAGACCCTTCGCCAACAGCAACAGGCTGGCCAGGCCAACGTCCGCCCCGAGGCGGCTCCCATCCCGGCGCCCACCGACGAGCCCGCCGGCCAGGAGTCGCCCGAAGACCTGCTGGCCCGCATTGAGCGCGACCCGCTCAACCTCGACGGCCCCGAGCCCGCCGATGCCCACCAGGGCCGCATGTCCTTCGCCGACAGCCCCGCCGGCGGCATGGCCGTCATGTTCTACTGCCTCGACTGGCTCAAGCACTTCGACGGCAAGTCCCACCAGCAGGTTCAGGACATCACCTTCGAAATCGCCATGCTCGGCCGCTCCGGCCTCGACCCTAAAGAATCGGCCCAGAAGTACAGCCTGGCCTCCGTGCCCGGCAAGAAGTACTCGGCCCTGCACCTGCTCACCGGCATGTACACCGGTTTCCAGCAGCTCGACCCCAGCCTCGATACCGGCCTCGACTTCGCCAGTGAGTTGGAAATGGCCCGCGCCATGCACAAAGGCCAATCCGATGAGTAGCCCCATAGACGAGTTGCTCCAGCAGCTGCGCCAGTTCCGCGACGAGCGGGACTGGGCCCAGTTCCATAACCCCAAGGATCTGGCCCTGGCCCTGAGCATTGAGGCCGCTGAACTCAACGAAGTTTTCCTCTGGAAGAAGCCCGAAGACGCCGACCCCACCCGCGTCCGCGAGGAGCTGGCCGACGTGCTGCTCTATGCCTTCCAGCTGGCCGACAAGTACGGCTGGGACATCCCCCAGCTTATGCAGGAGAAACTGGCGCATAACGCCAGTAAATACCTAGTGGTCAAAGCAAAAGGCACGGCCCGCAAGTACGACGAACTTTCCTGAATTTGCGAGGCTGCGGCCTGGCTATTCAGCTCCTTAAATCTTAACTATTCTCTTTATCGAACAGCTCCTCCTTGAACCCCGCCCGATCTATAAAGTCTCGATGGGGCGCTTCTTCAGCACGGCATCGGGCCGCGAATTATTGGCGGAGTTCCGAAAACGCGGTTGGCTGGTTGTCAATAAATTTTGCCCCGGAGGGCAGGGGAGGCTATTTACCGAGGGTATCAAGGACGGTGACTACGCCTATGCCTGCGCAGGGTCTGCTCAGCTCTGGGGCCTGTACCGCTTCAATGGTCCCTGCCAGGCACTGCCAGCTGAGCTAGCCGATCAGATTACCGATTCCAAGAACTGGGTTTACCGGCCGGCCGACCTGGTGGCTGATTCTGTTCAGGAAAGTGCTACTGACCTAAAACTCCTCACGGCCTGGTGGGCGCCCAGCGGCTACCGAACGGTAGCCCCCATTACTGACCTTGCTAAAGCCAATCAGCAGTTGTTTGGACCCTATTTTAATCGTCGCTTAGTGTTGAAAGCCGTGCTCAATCCTCCCGTATTCCCCAATCCCAACATCATCCTCTACGGCCCCCCCGGCACCGGCAAAACCCGGCATACGCTGGAGTTGGCGTATGCCATCCTCACCGGCCAGGAGGCGCCCAGCTATGAGGCTGCCCAACAGCTGTTTCAGCAGGAGCTGGGTCGTCGGCTGGACTTCGTTGCTTTCCATCAGAGCTTTACTTACGAAGACTTTGTGCAGGGATTCCGGCCCACCGTCATCAATGGCCAAATGGTGTTCGAAAAGTCGGAAGGGGTTTTCTACCGGATTGCTGAGCGCGCCCGGCAGGAATGGGAGGCTTGTCAGGGACTGGATGCGGAAGAATTCCCTCAAGCCGATGCTGAGTTCATCAACACGCTGCCATTTTTGCAACCTGATTCCCAGTCTTCCCTTGTTCCATTCGAAGTGGTGTTTCAGGAATTAATAGCGCCTTTGGCCTCCGCCGGCGGGACGGTCATTCTGCCCATGAAAACCAAGGGCTATGGTTTCCCGATTTTAGGTATCGACTCCAAATACCTCACCTTCCGCCGCGGCATGGAAGGCCACGAAAACAAAGTCCAGATTGCCGTTCTAAGAGCGCTGTATGAAGGAACCCGAAAAATCATTCCTAGTGGTCCGCAGATATACCACGTGTATATCGTGGAAAGGCTTCTCGAATTAGCTCAGGCGCATAAGGAGTTCAGTACCTCAGCTACTATTGCTGCCGCAGCTGACGCGCCTGATGCGGTGGTTGCACCTGCACCCGCCCCCGACGATAACACCTCTGCCTCTGGCACTCCGCTCAACTACGTGCTCATCATCGACGAAATCAACCGGGCTAATATTGCCCGGGTTTTCGGCGAGCTGATTACCCTGCTTGAAAAAGACAAGCGCCTCGGCGGGGCCAACCCACTACCCGTAACGCTGCCATCGGGGGAGGAGGGCTTTACCGTACCCGCAAACCTTTACCTGATCGGCACCATGAACACGGCCGACCGTAGTCTGGCGCTGCTCGACATTGCGTTGCGCCGGCGCTTCGAGTTTCGGCCCCTGTACCCGCGCTATAATCTGTTTGCTGGCATGGCCGACAACCGGGGTACCGTGCTGCAGAAGCTCAATGCCGAAATAACCCGCCAGAAGTCCCGCGATTTTCAAATCGGCCACGCCTACTTTCTCGATGCCAAGGAGACGCTGCAATCCATCTTCGATGGCAAAGTAATTCCCCTGCTTTACGAGTACTTCCTTAACGACGAAGCCAAACTGCAGTCACTGCTCCAAACGGCTGGCGTAAGCGTTTACCTCGACGCCAATGTCGGCCTGCGCTACGGAACGGGCGCCTCAGTCAGCTGATTAGCCGGCCACCGCTAGCCAGCCCATGAATCATTATCTCTACGAATACCGCAACCAGCTACCGCTTACCAGCCTGCCCGACGGACTGGAAGCCTATGTTCAGCGCATCTGGGAGCAACGCCCCGGCAACCCTACAGGGCTGGGAGGGAAGGTCAGGAAAAACACCCGGCAGCGCTACCTGGAATTCGCCGTCGACGCCTACGGTCACCGGACGGTCAGGGCCCGAAACTATGTAGGCCTGATCCAGTTTCAGGGGCATTGTATTCACCTGCTGCCCAAAGTGTTTTATCAGGTTGTCAGTCAGCCTCCATCGGGCAGTATGGAGGCAATCCACGCGCACCTGTATTGGTGGCTGAGCTACTCCGAGCGCCTACAGTTTCCCCGCTCTTTGGCCAGCTTTTCCCAAGCCCCCTCCAACTGGCTGGAGCTGCTCATTCTGCTCTTTGCGCAGTTCACGCAGGAGCTGCTAAGCCGGAGCCAGTACCAGTATTATCAGGAAGTAGAAGAAGAGCTCAACACGCTACGGGGCCGGCTTAATTTTCCCGACTACGTGCGTAACCGTGCGGTGGGTCGTCAGCAGGTGCTGCCCTGCACGTTCGATTCTTTCCAGCCCGACAACCGCTTCAACCGCATTCTTAAAGATGTAGTCAACCGGCTCCGGCATTTTACCCGTCACGAGCTCAGTAAGAAGCTGCTCCAGGAAATCGGTATTCAGTTAGCCGATGTAACGGATCAGCCGGCTTGTCTGGCTGACTGCGACCAGGTGCAGTTGACCCCTTTGTTTGCCGAGTTCAGCGTAGTTCTGGATTACTGCCGTCTGTTTCTGGCCAACCACAGCCCTCTGGCCAGCACCGACCCCACCCAACAGGCCTTCGCAATTCTACTGCCCACCGAGAAGGTCTTCGAAGAGTTTGTGCAGGGCTATTTACAGCGGCACTTCCAATCCGGTTTCCAGGTCACTGCGCAGGCCAGCGACCTGTACCTGGCTCAAATGCTGCCGGCCACCAGTAGCAAGCCCCAGCTCCGCTTCAATCTGCAGCATGACATACTGCTGCGCCCCTGGCAAGTGGCTGATTTTCCTCCCAGCCCGCCAATAGTGATTGACTGTAAATACAAAACCTGGAAACTGGTTGCCGGTGCACTCGACCCCGCAGGCATTGCTCAGGCCGATATGTACCAGCTGGTTTCCTACGCCATCCGGCGGGGCAGCGTGCAGAACTACCTTTTCTACCCTGACTCCCTGTCTGAACCGGCCACTGACCCGAATGCCAACCAGCTAAAGTTCCAGGTAGCTGACAGCCTAGCACAATCTGCCATTGGTATTACTGCCCTTCGCCTTCCGGTGGTAGCACCCCTGGCATTCCAATCGATGGCTAACGCGGCGGCATGCTTCACGGAGCTTGAGCAGTCGCTCACCCGCAGACTACAGGTTCTACTCGACAGCTAGCCAAACATTCATTTTTATCAGCTCCCCACCTATGAGTTCCATTGCCTATTTTCAAGCTATAAAGCCCGCAATACTGGCTGAGCTCAAGCAGGCCAAAGCCAAAGTCCAGGTGGCAGTGGCCTGGTTCACCGACCGTGAACTGTTTGCTGCCCTCGTAACGCTGTTGCAGCGGCAGGTGGAAGTCAGCCTCCTGATTCGCAACGACTACGTCAACAACCGCGACGAGAGCCTGCCCTGGCAGCAATTTATAGATGCTGGCGGCCGTCTGTACTTCAGTCCCGATGCCGACGCACTGCACCACAAATTCTGCTTGATTGACAACCGTCTGCTCATGTCGGGCTCCTACAACTGGACCTATATGGCCGAGCAGCGCAACCAGGAAAACTGCGTATTCTCCACCGATCCGAATCTGCTCAAGCAGTTCCAGCAGGAGTACCAGCGCCTCACGAAGGGGCTTGCGGCCGAAACCCAACCTGCCCGCATTGCCGTCTCTCAAAAGCCTGAGACTGCCTACCTGACGGCTTATGCTACCACCGACCAAGCGCTGCAGGAAGTCCAGCAGCCTATGCCTAGCCTGCGTAAATCGTTGTGGCCTGATGATTCTGAGCTGCACCATCAAGCATATCAAGCTATGCTGGATATGCGCTACACTGAAGCGGTAGTTCTGCTTGAGCGTATCCTAGCAACTGATCCTGCTGATGCGCAGGCACTGGACCATCTTGCTATCTGCTTCTTGTATCTCAAGAAATTCTCCGATGTAATTACTGTCTGCCTGCGAGCAGAAAGGGCTAGCGTTGCGGATTCGAGCATCTATGATACGCTCGGGCAAGCTTACAATGCAAAGCACGAATACACGCGGGCTATTGAGAGCTTTAATAAAAGTGTAAAACTGCGGCCCTGGAGTTCAATAGCATTATTCAATAAATGGGAAATATTGAAATATGAGCGCCGCACTAAAGAAAGGGATGCTTGCCATTTAGAGCTTTTACGCGTTATCGCCGAGGGGTTAGAAAGCCCTCACCCTCAGCAGGACGGTATCGATATATTCTTCCATCACCTTCACTTGGTTGACTTACAAAAAAGAGAAGCCGGGAAGCGGAAGGCAGCCATAGAGGCACAAAGAGTGTACGACTCGCTACCCGAAGACCAAAGAGATAAACGTCTCCAGTTGATGATAAACGAGCTAAAATTAAGTTAGCGGTAGGCGCTGCTGGCTGTCTTTCCATCGAGAGGCTTACCTGCTTACTTGCCATTCATAAAACGACTAGTTCTCGCATCCCCGTGCTTCACTGCCCGCGACTGACCAATGGCCACCACCGCTTGCTCATCGGCCACCCACTGCAAGGTCTCGTCCAGGCTTATGGCCACCAACGAGCCGACCAACAACGCCAGGAGGCTAAAGAAACCGTTTGCTCGGCCCTCGGAATGCCTGTCGGAGACGGCCTGTAAATTGTCCGCCTAAGCAATTGAATAAAAACGGCTTGGCAGTCAGTATACCTGTCGGAAATTGTGCCGTATCATTGGCCTACAGCTGGGTGATGCGAAAGACCGTATTCCTGCAACAACCCAACGGCTAAAGCTGCCCAAGGGCAATCAGCGCCTGGCCCTACCTCATTGTTCTTATTGCGAAGCAACCTCAGAACCCACAGCATAAAAACAGCCCCGACCTCACTGGCCAGGGCTGTTCTTTTACACGGGCTGCAGCGCCCTACAACGTCTCGGCCGACGACCCGCCCATCCGCTCCTTACGACTCTGAGCCTCGTCCAGCTGCTCCCCCGGCTTCACCGCCGTACTCGACACGGCCGCCCCGATAGAGCCCGCCAGCACCAGATAACCCCCGAGCGTAACCAGCGCCGCCGGCAGCAGGGCAGGGGAGGCCACCAGAATAGCCCCCACCGCCCCCACGGCCACCGAAATAGACCGCACCTTGCGAAAGAACCGGGGCGTAGGCAACGTCAGCCGGTCCGTGATACTGAGTTTGTTCGACATGGTAGGTAATGTTAGTTGTTAGGAAATAGTTGGGTCCTTGTCTACCAGTAGCTAGCAGCTAAAAGCTGTCAGCTTACTCTTTATCCAGCCGGGCCAGAATCCGGTCGGCCCACTCATTGCGCTTCTGCTGGTCTTTGGTGAAGTCGGTGAGCAGCTTCGTGCGCTCCTCCACCAAGGCCATGGTCTTGTCGATGTGGGCCAGCTTCTCGCCCAGCTTCATTACCAGCTCCACCATCTCCCGGCGTAGCTCGGTGCGCTGCTGCAGGGCCTCGGTCCGAATAGCCTCGGCCTGCTTGCCCATTTCCAGCCGCAGCTTCTCCTCGCGGGCCACCGCCGAAACGTGGAACTCATCCACCCGCACCGACAACGCCTCGGCCTTCTGCTGATTGGCCACGCAGGTCGCCTTCAGCTCCTCCACCGCCCGCCAGTTCTTCACGAAGTAGAGCAGCACGGCCACCGCCCCGGCCACCACCGACGTCACCACGCCCCAGTGCTCAAACACGCTATTCACGGCCCGGCCCTCCTTTCTGCGCGCTCAGCAGCTCAAAGTGCGGCCGGTCCCTGAACGAGGGCCAGTCGCCCCCCCACACCACCCGCGCATCGGCGTACTTCATCAGCCGGGCAAACTTGCTCAGCAGCAGTGCCGACCACGACACCGACCCATCCGCCAGCTGAAACGCCACGTCCAGCGCCGGGGTAGGAGGGCCCAGGTTGTGGTTCGACTCCCCACCGCGCTTGTAGGTCACGATAGGCCCCGGCATGCTCCGCCCTTGCCGGTAAAGCTCGTTCTGCCGCTCCGCGCTGCGGTAGCACTCGGTAATGATGGGTCGCCCCACCAGCCGCAACACCGGGTCGCCCAGCCAGCGGCCCAGCGCCTGCCCGTACGCCGCCGCCAGCACCGGCGCCGCCTCAGTCAGCCTTTCTGCCTGCCGCCGCTTCTGCGCTGGTGCCAGTTCTATCACCTGACTCCTCCGAATTTCCCTGTCACGTGTTGCCATTAGCGTAGATATTTTCTTTTATGTAAAAATATACAAATTATTGGATCGAAGCACACACTGATTAATCTCGAGACGGCAGGGTGTAAATTGTATTATTAAGGCGCACCCCTGCGGGTCAGGCTATCCAGGGCTCCGCTGCGCTGCGGTGCTGCGCACGGGCTCCTGCGTCGCGCCCCTTCCTATCCTTTGCGCATGCTCCCGCCACGATGTTGTGACTACTGTTGCCTACCGTGCCACGCCGCCCGCCCAGGGCCTGAAAAACGGGCCCCAGCAGTCGGCTACCAGTTCCCCGCGAGTCAGCCGGCCGCGCTCACCGCTCGTGCCCCGCTCCGGCCCACCGCCCTCTGCTCCGCTCCGGGCGGCCAGCCTCCGCTACCGTCTGCCCACCGCCCCGGCCGCCCTCCCGCTGGTCGGCCCGCCTAGCCCCCGCACCGAATGGGTGCCTGCGGCGCGTGTTTAAGTGGGGGAGTCCCCCCACACCCCCCGCAGTATGCTCTGCTTCGCGCTGCATCACCTCGGCTGCGCCTCATAAGGTGCCCTTCGGGCGTGTATTATCGGGGGCCTCAAGGCCGGCCCCCATACCCCCTGGCCAAGGGCATTCAAGTGTTTGTTCGCGGCCGGGTGGCATTGGCCGGCCCGGCAGCCCCGGTGGGCTACAGGCCCAGGCCGCCGGCTACCGGCAGCGCGCCGGGGGTGGGGTGGGCCAGCCACTCGCAGCGGCGGCCCAGGCGGGCGGCGGCGCGGGCCGCGCCCAGCGTGCCCCGGCTCTGCCCGTCCCAGCACACCAGCACCAAGTCAGCCCCGCGCACTATGGCGGCATTGCGCACGTGGGGCGCGGCCGGGCCGTAGGTGGCGTAGTCGGGGCGCAGTTCCAGCAGCGGCACCCCGTGGGCCCGGCACCAGCCGGCCGCCAGCTGGTCCACTCCAGCCGCGCCGCCACTCACCACCCGGCTCAGCCGGCCAGTCGCCCGCAGCTCCTGCAGGCGGGCCAGCAGGGCCTGGCAGGTCGCCAGGCTCCGGCTGCCCACTACTGCCACAGTTGTCGTCTTGTGTTTCATAATTGCATATTTATTATACATCAATATACAACTAAAATAAGTAAAAACATACAAAAATAACTTGTAATAAGTTATGTATTATGTGTGCTTTTATATATATTTAGGTAGTAGTTCGGGAAAGGCCCGGACGCCACGCGCACCCCGGCGGGCCCCCGGCCGCGCACCCCACGGCTAACCTCTACAGCCATGTTCACTGCCTTGCAATTCTCGCAGCTCGCCGCCGCCGCCTGGTCCGGCCCCGTTGCCGGCCATGTCGCCGCCATCAGCTACAATGTCACGCCGTGCGGCCACGCGGTTGCCCGGTTTAGCATCTCCTATCACCTCGGTGGGGTCTGCTACCTGCAGCTCAGCCCTTGCCCGTTCGCCGCCATTGCCGCCGCCGTAGCCCAAGCCGCCGCCGCCGGCGTTCCGGTCTGCCGCCGCCACGCCCGGGCCGCCCTTGCCCGCGCCGCCGCTGCTTTGTGCGGGGTGCGCGCCCTGGTCCGCCCCGGTTTCGCCTGCCGTGCCCGTGCCCGCCGGGTAGCCCACCGCCTCCATGCGTAGCGCCCCCGCCACCGTAGCAGCCGCCCCCAGCTGGGCGGCTGCGCTGCCGGCCCTCTGGCTGCTGGCCCGCGCCCAGGCTGCTCACGCCGACGCCCGCGACAAACACCTGCACCACCGTCAGCAATGCACCGGCCATAAGCACTGCGCCAAGCTCCTGCGCCAGGCGGCCCGCGCCCTGCTTTCCACTGCCGCCCGCGTGTATCACGCCAGCCCCCGCGCCGCCCTCGACCGCGCCGCCGCATCCTCCGCCCGCTAAAGTCTCCGCCATGCAACGCAAGCTAAAAATAGAGGTGCGCCACCGCCGCCGCGCATTCGGCTACGCCGCCACGGCCAAGCTGCTGCTTTCGGGCCACTGGCTGCAGGCCGCCGGCTTCGCTCCCGGCGCCGTGGCCCAGGTCGAGGTGCAGGCCGGCCGCCTCATCATCACGCCCGCCCTTCCAGTCCACTAATCCACCAGGGGCCGGCAACCGTCGCCGGCCCCGCATTCCCTACCACCATGCCCAAGAATAAGCCCCAGCCAGCAGTACGCGCCTTCCTGGTTGAAAACCACTCCGTAGGCGCCGACGCCCTGGTCTACGCCACCGATAAAAAGGCGGCCAAGGAGGAGTATTTGAAGCAGTGCCCCGATGCTATAAACGACAGGTTCACCGCCTACATCGTCAAATAAAGCCCTTGCCTCATGCCCGCCACCGCTACTACCTACCAGCCCCAACTGCTCGACCCCCATAGCGCCGAGCCCCGCACTGTCAGCCCCGCCAACGGCCGCAACTTCCGCCTAGCTGAGCTCTACCAGCTGCTCGACTGCCAGACCGTCGAAGTGGTGCGGCTCTCCGACGAACTCATCCTCATCATCGACGAGGAGGGCAAGTTCCGCCAGCCCGCCTACCTGAACCTGCTGGCCACCTACCTCTGGTACCAGCACCAGCCCCAGGCCCGCGGTGTGGATTCCATCGTCGGCCGCGCCCTGCTTTGCCACGACAAGCAATTCAAATAACCCCCACACCGGCGACGGGGCCGGCCGCCAACGGGCCCCACTTTTTTCACCCTCTTACCCTTTTCGTTATGGCTACTGCCACCAAGACCCCCAAAGCCCCCGCCGCTACGCCCAACGCCGTAGCCACCCTCACCACCACCGTGCCGACCCCGAGCCGCGCCTACCTCACGGCCACCCTGGACGAGGCCAGCGGCGAAGTAATCGAAACCAGCCGCTTCCGCTACCTGCCCGGCCACCCGCGCCAGATTCGCTTCGATGCCAAGGCCGGCCAGTTCAACATCAACGGCATGGCCCAGTTGGGCAGCTCGCTCAGCTTCATCCCGCTGGCCTGGCGCATCTTCTCCGACGACATTCTCAACATGGGCCGCAAGCTCTGGGCCGAGCTATTCTACGCCGACGACAAAGGCGCCATTTGCGCCGTGCTCTTCCACGGCTACAGCGTCGAAAACCTCTACCGCCTCATTGAGCCGCTGTTCTACGACGAGCTCACTCTGGCCGATGTAGTGGTAACGGTGCGCGCCGTGAAGAAGGAGACGACCAAGGAGGGCAAGAAAGCCACCTACTATATCGCCGAGTTTAGCTACGAGCCCGCCGCGCTGGCCGAGATAGTGGCCCGCCGCGACTTCGCCCAGGACTTCCCCATCTGGCGCGAGGAAACCCACACCGGCACGGCCGAGCTGCGCACCAGCCACGCCTACAGCCCGCCGCCGGCCACCACGCCAGCCCGGCTCGAAGAGGCCCTCACCGCCGCCCTGGCCGAACCCGCCGCGTGAGTGCCGCCCGGCCCTCTTCCCACCGCCCGCCGGTAGGGGAGAGGGCCACCCCGGCTTGGCCGCCACCAGCCCCACTGCATCACCTAAACCTAACGCTATGTCCTTCGCTTCCCGTACGCCCGACCCCGACTTATATCCGCCCCAGCTGCCCGAGCTGGTTTACCGGCAACCGGCCGCCGACGAGGCCGAGGCCGCCCGCCTCACCCAGCTGGCCCAGCTCGTGGCCACCAGCCCACCGCTGTCCGACGTGCGCGACCTGGCCCCGGCCGTGCGCGCGCTGTTCCCGTCGCCGGCCTACGAAGTCGGCTGCGGTGGCGCCCACATCTGGCTGCACCGCGCCGGCGAGAACCCCCAGCTGGCCGTCATTTCCTAATTCAAATAAGCTGTTAGCGGAGAGCTTCTAGCTGTTAGCAAAACGGCCCACCAACCGGAAGCTAACAGCTAATAGCTCTCAGCTAAAAGCTCCAAAAAACACCGCTATGTTCACCAACCTCACCACGCACCCCCAACTGACCCAGGCCCAGCACCGTGCTTTGCCCCACGTCAGCAACACCGACTTGTCCACCCTCAAGGCCGAACTGCTCGGCCAGCCCCGGCGCGCCAACCCCCAGGCCTTCGTATTCGGCACGGCCTTCCACGAGGCCGTACTGGAACCGGCCCGCTACTCGCCGCCGCCCACGTTGGCCCCGGCCCAGCGCCGGCTGCTCGACACACTGGCCGCCGCCGTGCGCCGCCACCGCTACTGCCGCGACCTGCTCTACCGCGGCACGCCCGAGCTCACCCACACCGCCACCCACGAGGCCACCGGCCTCACCGTCAAAATCCGCCCCGACCTGCTGCTCACCACCCCGCGCCTCGGCCGCCGGGTGCTGGTCGACTTTAAAACCACCAGCTGCCCCGACTACACCCACTTCCTGGCCACCGTCGAGCAGTACGACTACGACCGCCAGGCCGCCTTCTACGCCGACGTGCTGCAGGCCGAGCGCTTCCTCATCATCGGCGTCCAGAAGAAGGCCCCCAACGAAATCTGGCTGGTTGAACTCTCCGCCGACGCCGACACCATGGCCCAGGGCCGCAAGAAGTACCAGCGCCTGCTGCGGGCCTATGCCCAGCAGCCTTGCTCGCCAACCGCCGCTTTACCGCTGGCGGCTTAACTTCCCTGCATCATTTCACCACTCAACCCTCACGCTATGGCCGCTTTCCAGATTTTCTACAGCAGTAATCAGTACTGGTATCACCTGCGCGCCGGCAACGGCGAAATCGTCCAGTCGGGCGAGGGCTATACCACCAAGGCCAGTTGCCAGAACGGCATCCGCTCGGTGCAGACCAACTGCCAGCCCCACCGCTTCGAGTCTTATTTCGCCAGCGGCCAATACGGCTTCAACCACGTGGCGGCCAACGGCGAAATTATCGGCCGCAGCGAGAAGTACACCACCGCCCAGTCCCGCGACCACGGCATCCAGGTCGTGCTGCGCGAGGCCCCCGATGCCCCGGTGCAGGACCTGACCTGAAGTGTATAGGTACTCGTGCTAACCTTGGTTTCTGATTAGCCGCGCAGTACATCTTCGGCTAAATCAAAGCAGTGATAGGGCGAATAGATGGTCCCGCCTCTGCGCATCAGGCGCAGACTCATTTCCCGCACGCTCAGTCGGAAGGCTGGCTCCTGTTGCAGTGCCGTCAGCAGAAAGCTCATGCCCTTGAAATTAATCCGGTATTGGTCGGTGCCGGCCGCCTGATAAGTCGTGGACTCAATATTGTAGGCGTAAGCGCGCAGAAAGCGGGCCTTCTCTGCCGGAGTTGAGTAGAAGCTGCCTGTGACGATGGCAAAAACAAAGCCCTGGTTGGTGGCCTTCTCGCTGCCCGCTGCCAGCACTTCCATGCCATTCATGTTCAGCGTAAAGTAGCGGCTGCCTCCACTGGTGGAGGGTAGGCAGCTCAGCGCCCAGAAGGCCTGCTCGGTTTTCTTGTAAGCCGGAATGCCCAGCGTGATGTAAGCGCGCAGCAAAACCTGCACGCGGGTATAGGCTGGCAGCCGCTGCAGCTGCCGGAAGTTCTGCCGGTACTTCACCTTGAACTTCTCCTCAACCGACTGGCTCAAATCCACTCCCTCGTTGTCCAGCGGGTGTCCGTCCGCCAGCCAGACCGCCTGCTCGGCCGGCGACACGAGCAAATCCAGGTCAGTGTCGCCCACCACGTTGGTCACGAAGGTCTTGTTGGTCAGCAGCAGGCCCGCTGCCTCCGCCTGCCGAATCAGCCGCTGCTCCACCTGGTCCAGCTGCCCTTTGGCAACAGATTGAAACCAGTGGCGAACGATTGTATCGTAGTTCTTGCGGTGCTGAGCAAACCGGCGGACAGCATCTACCGCCTGACCAATATAGAAGGTGCCGTCACTGAACTGCAGCAGGTAAATTCCGCAACGACTCTTCGAGGCAGGGAACCGGTCGGCAATGGAAACCCGGCCTGTAACATCGTGCCCAGCTTCCGCCTGAAATCCCAGCGAATCTATAATTGGCAAGCTCATAAGCAGCGGAACTGAATAACGCCCTCCGTAGGCCCTGAAAGGTAAGACTACCAGCTCAGCAAGCTTCCACAAGGCTCTGAAA
Organism: Hymenobacter psychrophilus; assembly: GCF_900107135.1. Lineage (GTDB taxonomy): Bacteria > Bacteroidota > Bacteroidia > Cytophagales > Hymenobacteraceae > Hymenobacter > Hymenobacter psychrophilus. Next base: position 42,749 of record NZ_FNOV01000016.1, on the reverse strand, counting down.
GTATTGAGCACATTGCCGCGACGGGCGGGGTAAATAGCTACACGTGTGTGCTTTTCCACTTGGTCCGGTGCCAGTCCAGAAACTCTGGGTCCGGCAGAAACCGCCGCCGCGCCGGCAGCCGCAGCGCCTGCCCATGGTACTGGCCCAGCAACGCCCCGGCCGACTGCGCATCGGGCCGGCTGCTCAGCCGCACGGACGGTGCCACCTCAATCACGTAATCGTCGGGCCGGATGGTGAAAAGACCCAACTCAAACGCCCGGTCGTGCAGCGCATTTAGCGCCAGCCCGTTGCGCGGGTTCAGCCGGTTGGCCTCGTCTACGGCCCAGGGCCGGATATGCCCTGCCACCAGCAGCGCCGGCTGCCGCAGCCCCGTCACGCAGCACGTATTGTCGTAGGCGGCCAGGACCGTGCGTCGGAAAAATTGCTGGTTCACCCGCACTTTCACCAGTTGCTCTTTCATACGGCCCACCGGTTGCGGCGGCAGCGGCTCATACTGCTCAGCTACCTCCTCCAGCGTCAGGTGCTGGGCTTCGGCCAGCCGCTGCTCACTTTCTAGCACCCGCCCGGCCCAGTCGGCATAGAACTCTGCCCACACTTGCCGGTCCAGCTTGCTTGCATTGCTCATACCCACCCGGTCCAGGCTCGGGTCCAGACTGGCGAAATTCACCAGCTTCAGGGCAATGGAGCTGGGCGTACGCCCCAGCAAGGCCGCCAGCCGGATGATTTCCGGGTTGCCCTTGTGCAGCTGACCGAACGGAAGCTTGCAGTACAGGTTGATGGCCACCAACAGTTCATCCCGGGTCCAGAGGCGTTGCCCTTCTTTCATAGCGGCTAATATATGGGCACCTTTCTGACCTTAGTTGCTAGCTTTAGTGTGGCGGTAGAAATAACATCCGTGTACGGATAGGACAGAAGCAGTAAAATCAGCAGATTTACGCATTATCCGGTATAAGTTGCCGGCTGCTACTTTCCCTCTATCTCCGATGAAATCATTGCTACTGCTGGCCCTGGGGGCAGGTTTGTTCAATACCGGGCCCAAAGATGGCCCCACCACCCGCAAACCTGTTGCCCGTTCTGCCAAGACCTTAGCCGCTGCCCTGGGCCGCTGCTCCGGCAATGCGTACTGCCGCTCGTGCCGCAACTGCAGCGCCTGCGGCCACTGCGCCGGTGGGGGCGGCACATGCGGAGTGTGCGCCAGCTACTCGGCGCCCGTGCACACGTATCGGGCCCCGGCCCGCACCCGCTCCACCAGCACGCGCAGCAGCTATGGTAGCTCCGCCACCACTACCCGGCCCAGAACAGTACTAGTCAAGAACATGCGCTACGTGGTAGCCGCCTCCACGCTCAACCTGCGGTCTGAGCCCAGCGCCGAAGCCGATGTACTGCGGATCTTGGATGCCGGCGACAGCGTGACCATCCTGGAGTTGGTGGACAGCAAGTGGGCTCGGGTATCAGCCGAGAGTGCCGAGTTAGGCGACCAGGAGGGCTACGTGGCCCGGGCGTACCTGAGCAGCCGGCGGTAGCTAATTCCAGGAATGCTAGAATAAATTGGCTGGAAGGTTGGGTACGCCTTCGTTCTTTTTCTTGTTTAGCTGACTATTAGTAAGTCAGCCACTAATTGCCCCCTTCATTTTAATCTACTTCAACATGAGCGATACTATAGTTCGCGTTCCTCGGACGGTACATTATTTCAGCATTGATTTCAGTTTCAATGATGACTTAAAGAAGGAAGACCATTTCCTAGAACTCTTCCGCATGATTGTACAAATGTCTAGGGATAAAGCATCGGACAGATATAAAGAAATTGGCGGGCGTATCTTATTTGTACAGGATGTTGAGTTCATCGATGACGGAGTTCTCAAACTTGTTAAGGGCAAAGTTCGATTAGTTAGAGACCTAGCGCCTGAGTTGTTAGATATGAATGAAGACATTGCTTCAGAAGTCGAGCTAAAGGAACATCAAGGTTTTGTAGAGACAACCCACTTTGTACTTTCTTATAAAAAACGGGTAAAAAGATTAGCTATAGAGTACAACGAAGCAGGCGCCAAATCTCATGAAATTGAAAAGTACTGGCGCTCAGTAGGAGAGAAAGTAAAGCTTCAGGCAATTTCGATGCGTCGTCTGATTAGTGACAATGTCTTAAAGGAACTGCAGCGTCGCATTGGTCGTGCATCTGAAGTCATAGTAGAAGCATATCGAGATGATATAGAGGCTATTAAAAAAACAAATAAACAATTAGGCACGGCATTGGAAGTAACAGAGAAGTTTCTAGATTCGGACAAAGTTGGAATTCACTTTGGCTTCGATTATAAGAAAAAGGAATCAACTGGTGCTGTGACTAACTTTGTAAATGATTTGGCCATAGCACTCGGCAAGGATCCAACAAAAATAAATTTATTCAAAAAACTTCAAGTTAGAGGTGAAGATACTGAACACAATAACTTGCTTCATTTGTTTGACTTATTAGAAAGCAAAGAAAGCAGCCGCTTAAGATTTGAGCGAAAGCCAAAATCAAACACACTTGTTACAGCGGATTTTTACGAGAAAACTCTAGCTGAGATGAGTAGATTGAAGTTGATATGAAAACAAAAGCCCTCAATGTATATTTCATTGCGCCGTTACTATGGGATGCGCTCTTAATTGGACTCATTGTCTTAATTCTGCACTTTTTTGCGAAATATTTACCTCTTATCACTTTAGACCTGCCTACTGTATTAGACAGTTTGGCAAGCACGGCTATTTCATTAGCGGGGTTCATCTTGACTGGTTTGACTATCATAGTCTCTATTAGAGCTAATTTATCTTATAAGGGCATTAATGAATCAAATTCAGGGATTGAATTATTGTTTAATAGCTGGGCTTATGGATCGATAGTTAAAATTTTTAAAGGCGCAATTATTGGACTAATTCTAAGCGCATTATTATTATACCTAGCATTAATATTCAGTGGCACCATTACGTATAGACATATTATTTTGATTTCTATTATTTGCTTTATAGAAATATTCATGTCTATGTTTCGCTGCTTGTATATACTATTCAAAATAATAACTATTGAAATAAAATCTTCTGTTAAAGATCAGGTATCATGATCAGATTTGACTGCATCAATTTTGCAATTGATGTAGATAAAATGCCTATTCGTATCTTGTCGTCTGAATGCTTGCAACCGCATTAAACCAAAAACGCCCCGACCAACTGGCCGGGGCGTTCTGTATTTAGCTGCAGGCTGCAAGGCCGGTCGCAGCTTACGCCAGCGTCAACGTCCGCTCCTCGCGCAACTGTGGGTTGGCCGCGTCGGTGAAAACGAACTGCACCCGCTGCCCGGCCGTGGCGTTGTCGAAGGTGAACGACATCTCATCCCCGTTCCGGAAATCGTAGGCGTAGGGCGCGAAGTCGTTGACCAGGTGGTAGCCGCCCGAGGGCGCACTGGCCTGCACCACGATATTGAAGTTGCCGTTACCCACGTCCTGGGACCGCAACTGACTGATGGCGATGGCCTCTTCTGCGCCCCCGGGTCTGGACGATTCCGGAGGAGTGATGATGACCACTGGCGGCCCGGTCACGGCCTCGCCAAACAGCGCATCGAGCGGCAGCGGCTGCCCGCCATTGCCATCGGGAATGGGGTTGAAGATTTGCAGCTCCTCGCCCGGCGTGCTCTGCCCGAGCACCGTGCCGAGTTGGTCGGGTTGCACTGCATCAAGCAGGTCGTGGATGAGGATGGTTTGGGTGCTCACGTCCACGTTGTAGAGTTGGTTGAGCGCATTGAGTTGCGCGGCCGCATCCTGGCTGAGGCGCAGCGCGTCGGCCAGCTTCTGGGCATAACGCCGAGTCTTCGAATCAGACGAAGCCCGCAGGCGCAGTGCCCGCTTCATGCGGGTACGAAACTGGCGCTGGTAAGGGGTGGTAGCCATGTGTTTAGTATTTAGTAGTAAGTATTGGGTACTGAGTACCCGACTAGTAGGTACCCGACTAGTAGGTAGCGGCAAAAAGAAGTGAGTAGCGGGCTTTTCGCGGTACCGTTGAACGACACTCACTACTCAATACCCCCTACTCACTACTACTTTACCCCACGGCCACCACGCTTAGGGCGTTGTAGGCGTTGGAGTTGAGCGGGTAGAACTTGCCGTTCATTTGCTGGAAGAAGTCCACGCCCACGGCCACCACCAGCGACTCGTCGGCCGGGGCCACCAGCGGCAGGCTCAGGCTTTCAGCGGGTCGCACGGCGTTGTCCAGCGGCAGTTCCGCTGTGCTCACCTCGACACTGTTGTAAGTGCCCGTCTCAAAGTTGACGCTGGCCACGGCCGCATTGATGCGGTAGTGGGTGGCGCCCTGCGGAGCGGCTACGTCGCGCGAGGGGTTCAGCTCGCCCAAGTTCACCGCGTGGGTGCCGGTGGCCCGGTCCAGCGTGGGCTCCACCCGGCCAAAGTAGGTGCTCGACAAGGCCGAGCCGGCATTGAAGTCGAAGCCCACCAGCGTGGGCAGGTTCTCGGGCAGCACCTGCCGGCCGCCGCGGTCGGAGTCCTCGTCCAGATTCAGAATCTGCTTCATCTTCTGGGCCAGGCGCGAAACCATGAGCCGGTCGGAGGCCAGGGCCACCACCCGACGCAGCGCGTCGCGCACGAGCTTACCCGAGGAGGCCGCCGTGGCAAACTCGCTGGCATTCTCGCGCACCCGCTGCATGGAGGCGGACGAATTGAACTGGCTCTTGTTGGAGCCCTGCTTTTGGCGCACCGTGCCGTCTTTGGCGAAAACTACGCCGCCCACGGTGCCACTGATTTGAATTACGCCGGTCTGACGTGCCATAGTGGTAGGGAAAAAGGGTGAGAAGAAATTGACTGCCTTCGCTGCGTCTTTGCCCTACCGGGGGCAGTCAACCCGGTAGCGCCGCTTTATTTCCTGTTTGAACTCCCGCCACAGCCAGGGTGGCACGGCCGCGCCCACGCCGCAGCGCCACAGCCCGAGGCCGCCGGCCTGGGCCCGCTGCTGTTCCTGTACCCAGCGTACCCGCTGCCGGCCCGGCGCATAGGCCCAGGCCCAGCCCCGTGCTACCAGCACCGAATCCAGGGTCCCGAGCTGCTGAGTAGGAGCGAGGCGCACGCGCACCGCGCCCAGCGTCCGCCGCCCGTAGCGGTCGGTGCCGACGCGCGTCAGCTCTACCAGTCCGCCGGCCGCGCTCAGCAGCACCCGCACCGAGTCGGTGGCCGCCGGCCCGAACGGCTGGCTGCGCTCGGGCGCATCCACGCCCAGTAGTCGCACCCGCTCGCGCCGGCTCTGGCTGAGCACCTCGTAGGTGTCAGCATCCACCACCCGGCTCACCCGTACCAGCTCCTGGGCCCGTGCCGGTGTGCCGACTACCGCCACCGTCAGCAGCAGCGCAGCCAACCGCCTAAGCAGCAGCGAAGCAGGGGGGCGGAGGGAAGTTCGATTCCGTTTCATTCCCGAACCTACTCAGTTGCCCGGCGCGTTGTATCTTCACTTGTCCCAACCGCCCCCACAATACCCCACATGACCCAGGTATGCATTTACCCCAAAGACGCAGCCCGGCTGACTGGCACCCAGTACACGGCCGGTAAGCGTTTGCTGCAGCGCATTCGCGCCGCGCTCGGCAAGCCGGCCGGCTCCTACGTGTCGGTGGGCGAGTTCTGCGCCTACACCCGCCTGCCCGAGCCCGAAGTCACCGCTGCCATCAACGGCGTGCCAGTCCTTCCCCGGCGCTAGCCCCGGCCATGGCTCGCCCGCCTCTTAAGCATGGCTTAAGTATGGCTTAGGTATGCGCGGGGCCCGCCGGACTGCTAAGCCGCCGGCTCCACCGCGCATACTGCGCCCACCAGCTCGTCTTCCTGCGGCGGGCTGCCTTCCCAGATCCGCCGCATGGTGTGGTGCTGAAAGTCCTCCACGATTTTGGCGTAAATCAGCGTGGTCTGGATTTTCTTGTGGCCTAGTACTTTCTGCAGCACCTCCACCGGCATACCCCGCAGCAGGCTTTGGGTGGCGAAGGTGTGGCGGGCCGTGTGCATCGTCACCAGCTCACAGGTCGGCACCGCCGCCCGGATAATGCCCCCGTCGCCCGTGCTTACCAGGTCGGCCGAGCCCGTCAGGCCTGCCAGCCGGGCCACCCGCTTGAGGTAGCGGTTCATCACCTGGTTGGGATGCACGGGCAGCAGCCGCAGTCGCTCAGCGTCGGCGTATTTGTCTAAAATGGCCGAGGCCGCCGCCGTCAGGTAGATGCTAACCCCGGCGCGGGTCTTGCTCTGCACCAGCCGCAGCAGCCGGCCCCCGTTCCACTCCTGCAGGTTGCCCGCGTGCAGGGCCGAAACGTCGGAGTAGCGCAGGCCGGTGTAGCAGCAGAACAGAAACACGTCCCGGGTGGCCACCAGGTTAGCCGGCAGCATGGCCGAGGCCAGAGCCTGCAGGTCAGCGGCCGACAGATACAGCTTGGGCGAGTCGGCCGGCTTGGCCACCAGCCGGCGCAACTCAATGGGTACGCAGACGGCCCGCTCATCGCGCAGAAACCGCAGAAACGACTTCAAATCCTTCACGGCCGTGTAGAGCGAGTTCGGGGCCAGCCCGCGCACTTCCCGCAGGTAGCCAAGCAGCGCATCATGGCGGGCCAGATCGTAGGTGCCGGGGTCCAGCGGCTGGCCGCTCCACTGCTCAAAGCCTGTAAACCAGTTGCGGGCCACCACGTGCTGGCGCAGCGTTTCGCGCGAGTAGCCCCGCGCCCGCATGGCCTGTCGGTACTGCTCGTAGGCCACGGCCACCGGCCGGACGGTGGTCGGCTCCGGCTCCGGAGCGGGGCGCAGGGCCGCCCGCAGGCCGGCCAGGGTAGGGGCCTGACCGGTGGCCCGCAACGTGCGCCACCACTTGAGCACGTTGTCGCTCATGAGCCGCAGCAGGTCGTTGGCTTCCTCGGCCAGCGGGTAGGAGCGGCGGAAGTGCTGTTTGTCAGCATTCCAGTCGGCTAACCTGCACTTTTCACCCGTGGCGCACTTGAGGCGGACGCCTTCGAAATACACCACCAGATGCACCGGGCAGCGGCCGGCGCGGTCTTTTTTGTCGCTGCGGAGGACAAACTGGGTTACCATAAAAAGGGGGGCGTTAAAGGGGGCGTCCTTCGCGTAGGAAACCCTGGATTTAACGTCGGGGAGTACCGATTCCCCCAGACGCAAAAAACCCGAAAAACGGCTTTCCCGATGGGAGAAGCGGTTTTTCGGGTGCTTTGGGTGGGTAATCTAGAGCCTCCTGTCGGGATCGAACCAACGACCTACTGATTACAAGTCAGTTGCTCTACCAGCTGAGCTAAGGAGGCGGGGAAGTGGCACAAAAGTAGGTCTTGGACAGGAAGCGGCCAAGCAATTAGTTAAATTTTCCTCCTCTGTCGCACTAACTGTCTAACTGCCCGAAAAATAAAAACACCCCGCTGCCTGAGCAGCGGGGTGTTTCAACTGAATTCAATGCTGCTATGTCTTAGCTGCGCACGGCTTTTAGCTGCCGCTTCAGGTTTTCGATGCGGGTCTGGGCCTCATCTACGCGCCCCTGGTACTCCTGGCGGAGCTGGGCGGCGTTTTTCGAGCGGGCGAAGAACTCCAGGTTGGTCTGCAGGGTCGAGATATCGTTTTCCAGCTCGCTGATTTCCCGGCGCAGGGCCTGCTCTTTCTTGTAAAGTAGCTGCTGAGAATCAGGCGAAGCCTTGAGGCGCTCTACCTGCAGGCTGAAGAGCAGGTCGGTGCGGTCCTGATAGGCCAGGTCGGGTACTTGGGTTAGGTACTGGGCCATCAGTTTCTGGAACCGCTCCTCGGCTTGGGGCCGGGTAGCGCCGTCGAAGGCACGCCAGCCGGCTACCTGCTCGCGGAAAGCCTCGAGCGTGCCAGGCTGCTCGGCCGAGAGGCCGGCAATGGTTTCGGCGACGGTGGCCAAGTGGTTGGTCTGGTCTTCGCTGAGCTGCTGCACTTGCTGCTCACGCTGACGGCCTTCTTCTTTCTTGCGGTCAAAGAATGCGTCGCAGGCAGTGCGAAATCGTTTCCAGATTTTGTCCGACTGCTTCTCGGGCACCCGACCTACCAGCTTCCACTCTTTCTGCAGCTGAATTACCGTCTGGCGGGTGGCTTCCCAGTCCGGATTCTGCTGGGCGGCCTCGGCCTGCTCGCAGAGTTCAAGCTTGCGCTTCAGGTTGGTGTTCTTCTCCTCGTCGAGGGATTTGAAAAACTGGTTTTTCTTTTGGAAAAATCCTTTGTAGGCGCTCCAGAAGAGCTTGTTTACCTGTTCTGCCTGCTTGCGCGGCACCAGGCCGGCGGCATCCCATTGCTGCTTAAGCTGCTGCAACTCGTCGGTTTTGCCGCGCCATTCGTTCACGCGCTCCGTTGCAAACTCGCCGAAGGGCGCAATCTGTTCCAGCAGGGCAGTTTTGCGCTCCAGGTTGGCAGTTTCTTCGGCGTTGCGAGCCGTTGAGGCTTCCTGCCGGCGGCCGTGTACCAGTTCGGAAGCCTGCAAAAAGCGCTGCCACAGCGGTTCGCGCTGCTCATTGGGCACCGGCCCAATATGCTTCCACTCTTCGTGCAACTGGCGCAGTTCCTGCGTGGCTTTGTTGATGTTGGACTGATTGGCCAGCGCCTCGGCCCGGCCGATCAGTACCTCTTTGGCTTCTTGGTTGCGGCGGCGGTCCAGTTCCTTCATCTCGAAGAACAGGCCCCTATTGTTGTAGTAGATGTCGAGCAGGGCGTGATAGCTGTTCCAAAGCTCCTGCGAGTCGGTCTGGGGCACCGGACCGGTGTTCTTCCAGTCGCTTTGCAGGCTCTTGATGCGGGCCGAGCTGTCCTCGGTTTCAGCCGACTCGACCAACTGGCGCAACTGGGCGAGCAGCTCCTGCTTACGGGCCATATTCTTGCCGCGCTGCTCATCCTCGGCTTTGGCGTCGCGCACTTTGCTGGCGCGAAATTCCTGGTAGGCTTGCTGCAACTCCTGATGGCCCACCGGATCGGTAGAGGTGAAGTCCTCGGCCGTTCCACCAGCCTCCACAAACAGCCGCCGCTGGTCGGCACGGTCGGCCTTGAAGCCGGTTTCGTAGCGGCGGTAGAGGTCGGTGATGGTCTGGCGCTTCTTGCCGGCGTTGGATTGGCTAAGCAGCCCGCGTAGGTGGGCCATCTGGCCGGCCAGGTCGAGCGTATCGAAATCGACGGCCGGGGTGGCGGCCGTTTCGGGCAGCGCCGGCGCGGCGGGCTGGTGGGCCGTGGTGGTGGTGCCGGGGCTGGCCGGGGAGTCGGACGAGGTGGGCAGCGAGCCGACGCCGGGCGTGGCTTCCAACGCTTCGGCCATGGTTTCATCGGCCGGTACGTCTACCACGGGGGTAACGTGCGGCGCTTCGGCGCTGGTGGCTCCGTCCGCCTGGGCGGGCGCGTTGTTGGGCTCGGGCATTTCGGCCGGGGGCTCGGTGGCAGTAGGAGCGGGGGGCGCCGGCACGCTGGTAGGCAACTGGGTATCCGTAGCGGGGGGCGTGTTGGGCTGGTCGGCGGCGGCGTGCGTAGCTTCCGCCGTTTCTGTGGCGGCGGCCGAGGGCTCGGCCGTACCGGCACCAGCGGGCTGGTTGGCGGGTAGCGGCGTGGTTCCCTGGGCGGGCTGCTCGGTAATGTCTTCTGGAGCCGTGCCAGTTGCGGCGGGCTTGTCGGCAGCGAGTTCGGCCAGGCGGCGGGCTAGAATCTGCTGGGGCGATTCGGCGTTGGCGTCGGAGCCGGAAGCGCCGTTGGGGGTCGGTTGGTCGGGATGCATAAGGGTCGGCGAAAACTCCCCGCAGCGGGCGGGGCACAGTGGGTGAATGTAGCTGTTGGCCAGTAGCTGGCAGCGGTTAGCGCTTGTTATGAGGGGCTCTCTATGGCTGGATTTACAGGAATCTGGGTCTGAACGGGCGCTTATCGGCGGTTATGAAACAAAAAAACTAGCAGCTAGTGGCGGCCAGCCAACCGCTTAGTTTAAACTTGGGTCGCTGGGGTAGTTGGACAACATCCGGTAGCGGCCGCCCTTCTCGCGCAAAATGGCCTGCCAAAAGGCATTCGTAGTCAAAGTAAACACTTTCGCGGCAGCATCGGGCTCCACAATCCATACTTTCTCGCGCACCTCGCCGGTCAGCTGCCCGTTGGTCCAGCCCGAATAGCCGATAAACAGCCGCACGTCGGCGGGCGTCAGCTCGCCTTCAATAAGCAGTTTGAGTAGCCGGGCGAAGTCGCCGCCCCAATATACGCCCCCGCCCAGCGCCACGGCATCGGGCAGGTCGGGCCGCTGGTGCACGAAGTGCAGCGTGTCGGGCTCGACGGGGCCGCCCACCCCCAGGGGCGTGGCCGCCGCGGGCAGGGTCTGCCCGCCGGGCAGCGTCAGCACGTCGGAGAGCTGCGCGTTGGCCGGGCGGTTGAGCACCAGCCCGAACGAGCCTTCGGTTTCGGAGTGCGCGCACAGCAGCACCACGCTACGCTCGAAGTTGGGGTCGCCCAGAAAGGGCTGGGAGATAAGCAGGCTGCCAGGACGAAGACGAGACATTATGTTGAGCTATTGGCCGACAGCTGCTAGCTGTTAGCTTATCTGGGAATATGAAGGAACAAGGAGCGTCAGAATTGTTCTTACGGCCGGCGGGGGGCGCAAGGTTCCGGCCCCGGCTCATTGTAGTACCTTTGTTTCTCTCTAGCTGTTAGCTGAAAGCTATTCGCTGTTAGCTTCCGTCAGAAGGCTTTCAGAACAAGAGCTAACAGCTACTGGCTTTCAGCTACTAGCTCAACCTACATGACTGACCAGCAGCTGGCCGATTTGCGCCAGACCTATTCCCAGCGCACCCTCACCGAGGCCGAGGTGCTGCCCGAGCCGGTGGCCCAGTTCCGGACCTGGCTCGATGAGGCCCTGGCCGCCCGCCTCGACGAGCCTACGGCCATGAACCTGGCCACCGTGGACGCTGCCGGCCAGCCCGCCGCCCGTATCGTGCTGCTGAAGGGGCTGCCCGCCGACGAAGGCTTCCTGTTTTTCACCAACTACGACTCGCGCAAGGGCCGGGAGCTGGCCGGCAGCCCGCTGGCCGCGCTGACCTTCTTCTGGCCGGGCCTGGAGCGGCAGGTTCGCGTAGAAGGCCGGGTAGAAAAGGCCGCTGACGCCGACTCGACCGACTACTTCCAGAGCCGCCCGCGCAGTAGCCAGATTGGGGCCTGGGCCTCGCCCCAGAGCCAGCCCATTGCCAGCCGCGAGGCCCTGGAGCAGCGCGAGCACGACGTGGAAGCCCGGTTCGCCGGCCAGCAGCCGCTGCCGCGCCCCGCGCACTGGGGCGGCTACCTGCTGCGGCCCCACCGCGTCGAGTTCTGGCAGGGCCGCCCCTCGCGCCTGCACGACCGTATCGTGTACGAGCGCACGGCCGCCGGCCAGTGGCACCTGAACCGCCTGGCCCCTTAAAGCGGAAAGGACCGGTGTCATGCTGAGCGCAGTCGAAGCATCTCCACCGCAGTGCTGAATTCTGGTATCAGGATTACCATTGCAGTAGAGATGCTTCAACTCCGCTCAGCATGACACACCATTTTACCTCATCTCCTTATACCTCATTACCCAACAGGTTTGGCTGAAATTCAACCCATCCGGGGCTGGCGCTACGGGCCCGGACTAAGTTCCCAGATTGACCGGCTCGTCTCGCCGCTCTTTGATGTGGTGTCGCCCCGGCAGCGGGAGGCACTTTACCAGAACCCGCTCAACAGCATCCACCTCTCGGTGCCCCGCGGCGATGACCCCGCCGGCCAGGCCCTGGCGCGGCTGCGTGAGTGGGAGCTGGCCGGCGTGCTGCAGCAGGATGAGTTGCCGGGCATCTACGTGTACTATCAGTATTTTCGGCTGCCGGGCAGCCCCCGCGAGTACTGCCGCAAGGGCTTTATGTGCCACATTAAGGCCACCGACTGGGCCGAGAATGTGGTGCTGCGCCACGAAAGCACGCTGCCCGCCGCCGTGAACGACCGCGCCGAGCTGCTGGCTCGCACCGAGTTTCAGTCCAGCGCCACCCACGGCCTCTACCGCGACGAGGACTTCGACCTGGAGCCCTACCTGGACGAGGCCATGCGCAGCCCGCTCTACGAAACCGAGGAGGACTACCAGGGCGCCCGCGACGTGCTGGCCGTTATTCAGGATGCCGATGTAATCCGCCATTTCCAGCGCGTGCTGGCGGCCCGCGAGGTAATCCTGGCCGATGGCCACCACCGCTACGAAGGTTCGCTGGCTTACCGCCAAGCCCGGCAGGCAGCGGCCGGCGAGGCTTATACGGGGCACGAGGCCTGGAATTTCCACCTTATGTACCTCACCAACGCGGCGGCCGACGACCTGCGGATTCTGCCCACGCACCGGCTACTGCTGGACCTGCCCGGCATTGCCGATGTGCCCGACCTGCTGGCCCGCCTGGAGCCGTACTTCACCATTCTCACCCTCGACGACCCCTACGATTTGCCCGAGCGCATTGCTGGTAAGCAGTGGGCGTTCGGGCTGTATCTGGGCGAAGGCGAGGTGTACAAAATTCGCCTGCGCCCCGAGGTGCATGCCCAGCTCGACTGGCCCACGACCACGGAAGTCAAAAACCTCGACCTGACGGTGCTGCACTACTTCGTACTCGAAAAAGTGCTGGGTATTGTGGGCTCGGAGGCGCAGCGGCAGTGGCCCGGCGTGGCCTACGTGCGCAACTTCCCCGAGTGCCTCACCCGCGTAAACAAGGGCGAGGCCCGGGCCGCCTTCATCACCAACGAGGTGAGCATGGCCGAAGTGGAGCGCGTCTGCCATTCGGGGGCCGTTATGCCGGCCAAATCCACGTTCTTCTTCCCTAAAACCATTGGCGGTTTCCTGTTCAGCAGTATTGCCGAGCGCGAAACCAGCGCCCCGTTTACCGATGTTTTCCGTGTCTGATTCTGTGCTGCATACTGACCCGGCAGCCCGGCCACGGCTGGTGCTGGCTTCCGGCTCGCCGCGCCGCCGCCAGTTGCTCTCCGATTTGGGGCTGGACTACGAAATCAGGCTGCGGGACGTGGACGAAAGCTTCCCTGACCACCTGCGCCGGGCCGAAATTGCCGAGTACCTGGCCGCCCACAAAGCCGCCGCCTACGCCCCCGACCTGGCTCCCGGCGAAGTAGTGCTCACGGCCGACACCATCGTCTGCCTCGACGACGACGTGCTCAACAAGCCCGCCGACGCAGCCGAAGCCGTCGCCATGCTCCAGCGCCTGCAGGGCCGCGCCCACGAGGTGTACACCGGCGTCTGCCTGCTGGCCGCCGACGGCCGCCAAGTGGTTTTCGCCGACGAAACCCGGGTGCATTTTCGCCCGCTTACCACCGCCGAAATCGAGCACTACGTCCGCCACTACCAGCCCTTCGACAAGGCTGGCTCCTACGGGGCCCAGGACTGGATCGGCATGGTGGCCATCACCCGTCTCGAAGGCTCCTACTTCAACGTCATGGGCCTGCCCGTGCATCGCGTCTGGGAGGAGTTGGCGGGCTTCGGGGTGGTTTAAAACGAGCGACGTGAACCCGTCTATCATCCGGAGCACAACATGCTTCGCATGGCAGACGGGTTTGCCCTGACCTACATATCCAGTTCTTCCAACTCCTGGTTGGGCCGGGCGTAGCCGTAGCGGGCCACGGGGCGGGCTTCGTAGTACGTGTCGAGGCCGCTGAGGGCCACGGTGCCGGCGGCGGCCAGGTCGAGCGAGCCGTCGGAGCGGAGCACGCCGGGCGTTTCGGGCAAGTACAGGTGCTGCACCCGGCCGATGACCATGACCGTGCCATTGGCCTCAATGGGCAGTTCCTGCAGTAGCTCCAGCCCGATTTGCAGCCGGCTTTCCTGCACGTAGGGTGCTGAGAAATCGTCGTGATACGCGGGCGTGAAGCCACAGGCATCAAACTCCGAAACCTCCCGCGGGAAGTTGGCTGAGGTGTAGTGCGCCGCCTTAATTATGCCCTCGTGCACGTGGTTGAGCGTGTAGCAGCCCGTTGCCCGCAGGTTGTCGTAGGAGTGGCGCTCCACTGAGGGCGGGCGCATGATCAGGCCCAGTAGGGCCGGGTTGGAACCCAGGTGTACCACCGAGCTGATAATGGCCAGGTTGGTGCGCCCGGCAGCATCGGCCGTGCCCAGCAGGTTGGCCGGCTTGAAGCCAGTGATGGCGTTGATGAGGTTGAGGCGGTAAACCTTTTCGAGCTGGCCGAGGTCGGCGGCTGTGAAGTGGCGCATGGGGCGAGGAGAAGATGGTAAACGGTAGGAGTGAGGGTAACCGCAGTGGCTCCCAAAAGTCACCGGCCAACTGGGATTTCAGGATTCTCTTTTATCAATTGATTATATGTTATACCATCTTATTTAGCTGAAATAAATAAGTCCGCCCCGATAAAAATATATCGGAGCGGACTTACTAAAATAATACGGATGATGCTGGTTAGGGCATCAGCACTTTATCGATTACGTGAATTACACCGTTGCTCTGCATTACATCGTAGGTCGAGATGCTGGACACGTTGCCTTTCTCATCTTTCAGCACAATGTTCTTGGGGCCGTTCATCATGGCCGTGAGCGTGCCGCCGCTAACAGTTTTGAGCGTAGCCGTACCTTTGCCGGCCTTGATAGCAGCCATGATTTTTTCGGCTGTCATGTTGCCGGCTACCACGTGGTAGGTCAGGATTTTGGTGAGCGTGGCCTTGTTCTCGGGCTTTACCAGGTTCTCAACGGTACCGGCGGGCAGGGCGTTGAACGCCGCGTTGGTAGGCGCGAAAACCGTGAATGGACCCTTGCTTTGCAGGGTTTCTACTAAGCCGGCGGCCTTTACGGCCGCTACCAGCGTAGTATGATCTTTGGAGTTTACGGCGTTTTCAACGATGTTCTTGTTGGGGTACATCGCCATGCCTCCTACCATTACGGTGTTGGGCGTCATCTTGGCCTGGGCTGATGCAGTGGTAGCGGAAGCGCCGCCCAGGAGGGCCACGAAAGCGAGGGAAAGCAGTTGCTTTTTCATCGGAAACAAAGAGGGGATGTGGAAGAGTCAGTTAAACAATCTGCCCCCACTTACGCCCTTCCACCGCGCTCCGGATTTACTGCAGCTAAAAATAATAGTCAAGAACAAATGAGCTAATTTGTAAAAGACTATTGAGCGGTTATTCAATGCTATGCCTGATAATGAAAAATCCTTGATAAAAAATAAAAAGCGTCTTCCGGATTCGCCACCCGCCGGTCTTTTTTGCCGTAAAAAAAGTAAGGATACCGCTTACTTCAGTCGCGCATCGAAGGGGTGGGGCTCCACGCTCAGCACGCGCAGGTGCCGGCTGTGGTCGGGGTGTAGCGGGTTGAGCAGGTAGTTCCATTCGGCCGGAGCGTGGGCCGAGGGCACGCGCAACACCCAGTGGCTGCCCGCCTCCAGCCAGGCTCGGCCCAGTTCGGCCAGCTCGGCGGGGTAGGGCACCTGCTGCCAGTTGGCGGGCAAGTCGGCCGGGGCGTACTCCAGCAGCGGCGTATCGTCGGGTATTTCCAGTGTCAGGGCGAAGTAGTGGCGCGGCAGCACCGGCGAGTTGGCCAACACCTCCAGCTTGGCCAGCGACAAATGCTCGGCGGTGTACAGAATCTGCCGCCCCACCGGGTGCCAGCGCCCCCCATAATAGAGCCCGCCCTTACCCGACGTGTCCGATATGTAAGGGGCCTTGCCCAAGCGGTAAAGCTTCATTCCTTTGAGCTGTTAGCTGAAAGCTATTAGCTGTTAGCTTTTTTATTCGACGTCTTTTCGAGCGTATGAACGGAAGCTGACAGCTAATAGCTCTCAGCTAGCAGCTCAAAAATCAAGAGAAATGTCCGTGTTCGATGCGGCCCAGGATGTCGTGCACCTGGCCGCGGCCGATGACGGAGTAGAGCAGATCTTTGGGCTTCTGGCCGCCGAGGGCCGGAATAGGGGAGTTGAGCCAGAAATGCAGGTCGGCTTCCTCCTCGAACACCTCCATGCCCTTGGCCAGCACGGCCGAGAGCTGAATGGCCTTCTCGCTTTCGTCGAGCGTGAGGGGCTTGTGGTTCTGCTCGCGCCGCGTCAGGGTACTTTCCGATACGCCCAGCACCGCGCTCATCTCCTTGTTGGAGAAGCCCAGGTGGCGTTGCAACGCCCGCACGGCCTGCACCGACAGGCCCTTGATGGCCACGCCCAGCAGATCCATCTCGTTGCGTACGAGCTGCGGAATAACGGCCGGGCCGCCCATCAGGGCCACCATTTCGGTGATGGAGGTATTACGAACCATCGTCATATGCGCTATATTGAATCGTCATTTGAAGGCAATATACGTGAAACCTTGCGAGCCGGCTAATAATTCCGGAACTCAGTTCGGCCCGGTCGATTGGTTCGGCCTACTTTTGCCGGTAATCTGCTTTACCGCCTAACTATGTCACTTGCTCTTGCTTCCGCCGATTCGCTCCTCATTAGTAGTACGGCCGACTTCATTCGCGAAAAATTCCTGCACGAAGGTTCGGGCCACGACTGGGGGCACATCCGCCGGGTGTGGCAGGTGGCCCGCCGCCTAGCCGCCGACACGCCCGAGGCCGACCCACTGGTAACCGAGCTGGGCGCCTTGCTGCATGATGTGGCCGACTGGAAATTCCACGACGGCGACGAGGAAGCGGGCCCGCGCGCCGCCCGCGCCTGGCTGATGAGTCAGCAGGCCGACCCAGCCGTAATAGATAGCGTAGAGGCCATCATCCGCGAAATCAGCTTTAAAGGCCTTGGGGTGCCCACGCCCATGAGTAGCGTGGAGGGCGAACTGGTGCAGGATGCCGACCGGCTCGATGCCATCGGGGCCATTGGCGTGGCGCGGGCCTTTGCCTACGGCGGCCATAAAAACCGCCCCCTGCACGACCCCGCCGTACCGCCCGTGAGCCACGATTCGTTCGAGAGCTACAAGCAGAATACGGCGCCCACCGTCAACCACTTCTACGAGAAGCTGCTGCACCTGCGCGAGCGGATGAACACGCCCGCCGCCCGCCGGGTAGCCGAACAGCGCCACGCATATATGGAGCAGTTCCTGCAGCAGTTTCTACGCGAATGGGAAGGGGAGGACATAAGTGAATAGCGGAGCATGGACCTTCTTGCTTTATCTATGCTGCCCCAAAAATGACCAAGCCTCACAATCTGATTGGATTCCTGGCCCTGTGGGCGTTGGGCAGCTGTACGAGTCAGGAGCGCCCGTCCCGCCCTCAACCTCAGGCCCAGCTAAATATAAGCCTGAAACACGAGCTGGATAGCCTGCTGGTTGCGGACCAATATTACCGGGAACTGATGATGCGTGCGGGTACACGTGAAGGAAAGCGGGCCGTAGCCACGGAATTACAGCAGCCGGTGGAGCAGGTTGGGGCTTACTTGTCGGGCCGGATGTTGGAAACGGACTCTTCCAATATCCAGCGCGTGAGCCAGCTTATTGCGCAGTATGGCTATCCGGGTAAGTCGCTGGTGGGCGAGCCGACGAATGAGGCGGCCTTTTACGTGATTCAGCACTCCAACCGTATCGGCCGCTACCTGCCCTTGATTAGGGAGGTTGCTGAAAAAGGGGAACTGGCTTTCTCGCAATATGCTATGATGCTGGACCGCCAGCTGATGAATGAGAACAGGGAGCAGATGTACGGCACCCAGGGCGCCGGCTTCGAGCTAACCAACCCGGCTACGGGCCAGAAAAGCTACCAACAGCTCATCTGGCCGATTAAAGACGCGGCCACTGTGAACGAGCGGCGGCAGCAAGCGGGCTTCGAGCAAACGGTGGAGGATAATGCGCTACGGCTGGGTATTCCGTACCGCGTTTATACGCTGGAAGAGGTACAGAAAATGAAGCAGCCCTGACGCTCCCGGTTATCCAAACCATCCGATAAGTTTGCCTTCCTTTCCGCTTAGCCGGTCTATGCCCGCCATTACTACCATCCTCTTCGACCTCGACGATACGCTTTACGACCACACGGCCACGGCCCGGGCGGCGCTGGCGGCCACGGCGGCCGGCCGGGCCAGTCTGCGCGGGGTGCCGGCCGAGGCGCTCTACCAACGCTATAGCGACCTGCTGGAAGAGATGCACCCGCGGGTGATGCGCGGCGAGCTGGACTACCTGACGGCGCGCGAGCTGCGGTTCCGGCAGCTGCTGGCGCCCTACGAGGCGGCGGCCCTAACGGCCGCCGCGCTGGCCCAGCTGGCCGAGGAGCACTACGGCCATTACCGGCAGTTTCGGCAGCCGGTGGCCGGGGCGCTGGCGCTGCTACAGCGGCTGAAACCCGATTACCGGATTGGGGTGGTCACCAACAACCGCACCACCGAGCAGGAAGAGAAGCTTGATTTCCTGGGCATGAGTGGGCTGGTCGATGCGCTCATTACCTCCGAGGCCGTCGGCGTGCTCAAGCCCGACCCCGCCATCTACCAGGTGGCCCTGGCGCACCTGCGGGCCCGGCCGGCCGAAACCGTGATGGTCGGTGATAACTGGGTGGCCGATGTAGTGGGGGCGCAGGCCGTGGGCATCCGGCCGGTGTGGCTGAACCGCACCGGGGTTGCGGCACTGCTGCCGGCAGTGGCCGAGCTGGGCAGCCTCGAACCGCTGGAGTCGGTGGTTGAGGTGCTGACGGCGGCCGGCCGGTACTGAAAGCCTGCAGGGCGGCTTTTCGGCCTCATCATATTTGGTACCTTTACCTCAATGACTACTTCTCGTTTGCTGCTCTCCCGCCTCCGTCTGCCGGCCCTGCTGGTAGGGGCCCTGCTGGCCGTTTCGTCCTGCCGCACCTGCCCCATGCAGTCCTGCCACACCCGTAAGGTGCATATGCACAACGGCACCAAGTTCCGCGGGCAGCCGCTCTGGAAAAAGCAGAACCCGGCCATTGGCGAGAAAATCAAGGTGTATAAGCCCGATGATGTGAAGCGTAACAACGACCGCCGCCGCACCATCAACGACCGCGCAAACTAACGGCCGCGGCCGGTTGCGTTCAGGAGCTTAAATGAAGGGCTTAGGCCGGCTTGGCTCCGGCCCCGTTAGTCCCTCCCCTGGGGGTGGCAAAGCGCGGTTCTGGCTAGCTAAAGCGGGCTTTTTTGCGTATCTTGCAGGCTTCAACGAAGTTCATTTTCACGGGCCTGTAAGCTCCTCTAGTACCCTGGAGATTTACCGGCCGACTATAAGCTCCCTATGGCGGAAGGCGAAAAAATCATTCCGATTAATATCGAAGATGAGATGCGCGGGGCCTACATCGATTACTCGATGTCGGTTATCATCTCCCGGGCGCTGCCCGATGTGCGCGACGGCCTCAAGCCCGTGCACCGCCGCGTGCTCTACGGCATGTCCGATTTGGGCGTTTCGTACAATAAAGCGCACAAGAAAAGCGCCCGTATTGTGGGTGAGGTACTGGGTAAGTACCACCCGCACGGCGACTCCTCGGTGTACGACACCATGGTGCGCATGGCCCAGGAGTGGAGCCTGCGCTACCCGCTCGTCGATGGCCAAGGTAACTTCGGTTCCATCGACGGCGACTCGCCGGCCGCTATGCGTTACACCGAAGCCCGCCTCAAGCGCCTCGCCGATGAGCTGCTCGGTGACCTCGACAAGGATACGGTGGACTTCCAGCCCAACTTCGACGACTCCCTGGAGGAGCCCTCGGTGCTGCCGGCCAAGTTCCCCAACCTGCTCGTCAACGGCACTACCGGTATTGCTGTGGGCATGGCCACCAACATGGCCCCCCACAACCTGACCGAAGTGGTGGACGGCATCGTGGCCTACCTGGCCAACCCCGATATCACCATTGCCGAGCTCATGGAGCACGTGACGGCGCCCGACTTCCCCACCGGCGGTACCATTTATGGGTACGAAGGGGTGAAGCAGGCCTTCGAAACTGGCCGCGGCCGGGTGGTGATGCGGGCCAAGGCCCACTTCGAAACCACCAGCACCGGCAAGGAGCAGGTCGTCATCACCGAAATTCCATACATGGTGAACAAGGCCTCGATGATTGAGAAGACGGCCGCGCTCATCAACGACAAAAAGATTGAGGGCATCTCCGACCTGCGCGACGAGTCGGACCGCGATGGTATGCGTATCGTGTATGACCTCAAGCGCGACGCCATGCCCACCGTGGTGCTCAACAACCTTTATAAGTACACCCAGCTGCAAAGCTCGTTCGGCGTCAACAACGTGTGCCTGGTAAAGGGCCGCCCGATGACGCTCAATCTCAAAGAGCTGATTCACTACTTCGTCGAGCACCGGGCCGATGTGGTAGTTCGCCGCACCCGCTACGAACTGGCCGAGGCCCAGAAGCGGGCCCACATTCTGGAAGGTCTGCTGATTGCGCTTGACCATTTGGATGAAGTCATTGCCATCATCCGCGGCTCGCGCGACGGCGAAGTGGCCCGCCTGCAGCTCATCGAGCGTTTTTCGCTGAGCGAAATTCAGGCCCGTGCTATTCTGGATCTGCGTCTGCAGCGCCTCACGGGTCTGGAGCGCGACAAAATCGTGGCCGAGTACAACGAGCTGATGGCCCTGGTTGACCACCTGAAGGCTGTACTGGCCTCGGAGGACATGCAGCGCGACATCATCCGCACCGAGCTGGCCGAAATCAAGGAGCGCTACGGCGACGCCCGCCGCACGATGATTGAGTACGCCGGCGGCGATTTCTCGATGGAGGACATGATTGCCGATGAGGCCATGGTGATTACCATCTCGCGCGAAGGCTACATCAAGCGGACCGCCCTCGATGAGTACCGCAGCCAGGGCCGCGGTGGGGTAGGAGCCCGCGGCGCCGCGTCCAAGCAGGACGACTTCACCGAACACCTGTTCGTAGCCACCACCCACGAGTATCTGCTCTTCTTTACCGAAGCTGGCCGGGTATTCTGGCTGAAGGTGTACGAGGTACCGGAAGGAGGGAAGAACACCAAGGGCCGTCCGATTCAGAACCTGATTGAGATTCCGCGCGAAGACAACATCCGCTCGGTGCTCAACGTGCGCGGCCTGCGCGACCCCGACTACCTCGACAACACCTTCCTCATGTTCTGCACCGAGCAGGGCACGGTGAAGAAAACGCCGCTCGAAGCCTACTCGCGTCCTCGTACCGCTGGCATCAATGCCATTAGCATCAACGAGGGCGACCGGTTGCTCGACGTGCAGCTGCTCAATGGCAACGATGAGGTAGTATTGGCCTTGCGCTCGGGCCGGACAGTTCGTTTCCCCGAGCCTAAAGTCCGCTCGATGGGCCGTACCGCCGCCGGCGTGCGCGGCATCACGCTGGCCGACGATTTGCCCGGCGGCGACCGGGTGGTGGGCATGGTCTGCCTCAACAGGGAAAGCGAACAGGAATTGCTGGTTGTATCGGAGAACGGCTACGGTAAGCGCAGCCCGCTCGACGAGTACCGCATTACCAACCGCGGCGGCAAGGGCGTGCGGGCCATGAAGCTGACCGACAAAACCGGCTTGCTCGTGTCCATCAAGGCCGTTGACGACACGGATGATTTGATGATTATCAACAAGTCGGGCATCACCATCCGCCTGCGGATGAGCGAGCTGCGCAGCATCGGCCGCGCTACGCAGGGTGTACGGTTGCTGAAAATCAGCGGCGGCGACGAAATTTCGTCGGTGGCCAAAGTGGCGGCCGAGGAGAAGGTGGAAGACCCGGAAGCCGAGCTGTTGGAAGGAGCGGAGCCCACCGGCCTTCCTGTCGGGGAAGCTGCAGAGGCCGCACCGGATGCGGACCTTACCGGACTAACCGACCCGGATTTGCTTAGTGCCAATTAAGCACTTGTTAACTTGCGACGGCAGAACTTCCCCGGAAGTTCTGCCGTTTGCGCTCATATTCCTTTCCCCAAACCGCAGATTCTTCACCCAACTCCCATGAAGAAAGTTCTTTTAACCCTCGTAGCCGCCGCGGCCCTGCATACGGCTTCCGCTCAAAACTCGGCCGTTACCAACGCCATTCTCTATCAGCGTCAGGGTACGCTCGATAAAGCTAAGACCGAAATCGACAAGGCCGTTACCAACGAAAAAACGTCGGATAAGGCTAAAACCTGGTTTACCCGGGGTGAAATTTACGAGGGCATGGTTAACAGCCCGATTTATAAGAAAATCCTCGGAACCGAAGACGGTGGTAAAATTGCCTTTGAGTCGTATAACAAAGCCCTGAGCCTCGACGGTAAAGACGGCGAATACGGCAAGCAGGCCACGGCCAAGCTCGACGGCCTTTACGGTATGGCGCTGAATGCTGGTGTAGAGAATTACAACAGCAAGGACTACGCCAAGGCGCTGGATTCTTACCGGATGGCCCAGCAGATCAAGCCCCAGGATACGACGGCTTATTTGTACGCTGCCTATGCAGCGGAAGCCAACGATAACTTTGCCGGAGCGAAGGAAATGTACGGTAAACTGCAGGGTATCGGATACCAGTCGCCTCAGATGTACGGCCGGATGCTGCAGATCGCCAAACAGCAGAAAGATGATGCCGCAGCTTTGAAAGTAGTGCAGGACGCGTTGAAAGCGTATCCGAGTAATAAGGGCTTCATGCTGGAGGAACTGAATATGGACTTAAGCGCGGGTCGGGGCAAGCAGGCCCTCGAAAAAATTGACCGTGCTATTGCCGCCGATCCGACCAACTCGAATCTATATGCTGTAAAAGGCTCGCTGCTTGATGCGGACAAGAAGCCGGTGGAGGCGCTGGCCGCGTACCGTAAGGCTGTAGAGGTTGACCCGAAGAATTTCGATGCCAACTTTAACATCGGAATTTACAACTACAACAAAGCGGCCGATTATTATACCCGGGCTAGTAAAATGAGTTTGGCCGAGTACCAGAAGTCGGGTGGTAAGAAGCTGGAAACAGATGGCAAAAAGTACTTTCAAGACTCACTGCCATATTTCGAGAAGGCACTGGAGGCGCAGCCTGATGACCGCGCCACAATGAGCGCGTTGCAGAAGGTGTACTTGCGACTAGACCGCAAGGCGGATTCTCAGCGGATGATGAGTAAACTTGATGGCAGCAAATAGGCCAACCCAAGTAGGGCTTTTCCTCGTTTTACATTAGAGTGGGGAAGGACCTAAAAACAAGACTGGTTAATAGCCAGTCTTGTTTTGCTAATTACTACTTAACATAATATAAATTATAAGACAATAATAGTTCCTGATAAATAGCTGCCAACCAGGTTTGTACAACGAGTCTTACCAGCCACCATGAACCAAATAGTAAGAAGATGTTCTACGTCGTAACCACAGCAGTAAGTAGGCAGGAATCCGAAAGCCGCGGTACTAATTGTTGAGCTACCACCCCAGTTGATTAGGCCGTACAATGCCACCCCGCCGTTATGAGTGACTCTCTTTTAGTTGTTGGCCAGTGGCTGGCAGTGGTCAGTGCTTGGGTTTATGGAACAAGTTCAAAGAATAGTATCCGCTTTAAGAAACGGAGACTTCTGGAGTTGTCAGAACACTGAGTCCACGGACTGCACGGCTGATACGATGCGCGTTCCTACTTAAGAGTTATAGCGTGTCGTTGAATGTGATTCAAGCGCCAAGTTCCTATTCCTAAAAAACAGATCAACTGAGAACACGCCTTAGCGGAGCCGGATAAAAGAGTCAAAAGAGAAAACAACCGCCAAGCCTCGCTCCTGCTGTAAATGACGAAAGATTGCTGACGTAACTGAAGTGTCGGCTGTTTCAGGCCTTCTGCTGAGTCTCTGTTAAACGGCAATGATAGGTGCTGTCAGGTATCATTTCCGTTTCGATAGGCTGGTACAGGCAAGCTATCAGGCATCAACAGACTAATTTATTGCCCTCCCCGGCCCCGACGGCCGCATGGTAAGAAGGTATAATAATATTGTATTTTATAGAGCTAGATAGAGTTG
This sequence comes from Hymenobacter psychrophilus, assembly GCF_900107135.1. Taxonomy (GTDB): domain Bacteria; phylum Bacteroidota; class Bacteroidia; order Cytophagales; family Hymenobacteraceae; genus Hymenobacter; species Hymenobacter psychrophilus. The sequence continues at coordinate 18,916 of NZ_FNOV01000016.1, read as the reverse complement.
TTAAGTGACTTTAATAAGATATACTATAGATATAGTAAAAAAAAGTACAAAAAGTATTAGAAATCATTACTTTTATATACTATATACTACTTATTATTACTTTATGCTGCTTATTTGTTTGCTTATTACTCTTATGTTTGTCTTATCACCTAAACAGACGCACTTATATGCCGAAGACTATTGACTATCCCCGTACTTCCTACCAGAGTGCTTGGGAAGTTGCCGAAGTTGTTGACGACACTGGTGGCAAGTGTGCTATCGAGACTGCCGCACGAAAGCTTAACCGAAAAGTAAGTGGCTCTTTCAAAGCTATTATAGGGTCAGCCGTTAAGTTTGGCCTACTTACCAGTAAGCGGGAATTACTGACTACAACCAACCTGTTTCGCCGTATTAAGAATGCTTACGATAAGCAGGAAGAACGTATTTATGAACGTGAAGCATTCCTGCATCCCCCCCTGTTCACACAGATATGCCGTAAGTTCCGGAATCGAGAACTACCAGTACACATGTTTGATGTGATGCTAGTACGTGAATTCGGAGTGGAGGAAATCAATGCGCAAGCCGTAACAAAGGCTTTCATAGATGGTGCACGTATGGCCGGAATCCTCAATGAGCAGAACATCATTGCCGATATCGATCAATTAGCAGCTCAGCAGCAGCCGCGGCGAGAATTAGCCAGTACCGAACTTCCGCTGAGTCGCTTTCAGGCTCCAGTGGCTAGTACTCCGGTAGCTACTACTGAGAACGGCCAGCGCGAATCGGCGACCATCACTCAACGTAGCAGTCCCCCAGTCAGCGCTACCACCACCAGTACATCCCCGGAACCACCCTTTGTACCACAGCGCCTATCCGATGCCGTATCCAGTCTCTTTGGACTCGACACAGATGATATAGAGATACAGTCAGAAGCAATAGCGTCTGGCGGTACCGCTGAGCTCACAGGCTTTGTGCGCCCTCTACCGGCAGCCTTTGTACCAACAGACGCTCAGGAACACCCGCTGCCTGCCGTTACAGTAGCATCAAGTCGTGTAATAGCTCCAGAGGCTGCGGTCCAGGAGGGGCCCGTGCATACAGAGACCTTTGCGATCCATATTCATGGACCTGGCCTGAATACCCATCTTACCATTGAGCACGTTGACGACCTGGACCTGGTGCAAGCCTTACTAAACAAGATAAAGCGTCAGCTGAACGACTAATCGAACGACATCACATAGACCAACCGGTTCGGGTGGCTGATAATACAATGAGGTATTATCAGCCACCCGAACCGGTTGGTCTATGTGGGTGGATTTTGTCAGATAAGAATACCCCTCACTCCTACAGCCTTAAATGATATTTCTGTTTATTGATTATGTTAAGTAAATTAATTGGTTAGAATGCTTGCTGTCAAAACTTTATAAATCATTTCTTGATCTGAATAATTGGCTCTAACCGAGATACAAACCATACTGCCGAATTACGACCCCGATCTAAATAGAATGAGTCCTGCCGGGTGATACGCACTACATCTGCCCAGCCTGCTGGTAGGCTTTCCTCAGCTGGCTGCCCCGAGACAGTAACTACCGGATGAGCCAACCCGGCCAATTGGTCTACAGTAGGATGCCAGATGGGAACAGCCTGCCCGGCAGCCCATACCTGCTTTACATGCAGGGTGTCGAGGCTGTACCACTCCCCCACTCCACGCAAGCCCGGCAGTTGGCGGAGCTGCCGTTGCCCGGGTACGTCGCGGCGGCCCTCCCAACGCGGATAGGCCGGCATTACTAGCGCGATAATGCTCACCACCACGACCAGCGTGCTACCAATAAGGAAGTTCACTTGCCGCCGCAGAATCCCCTGCCGGACCAACCCCACTCCCAGCGCAACAACCAATGCAACCACTAGTCCAAATCGAACCGAACCTAATCCGAAGCCGGTAAAACCAGTAAGCACCATCGCGACAGGCAGGGCCAGCAGCAGCAATACCAACAGCGCGCCCCAAGTCCGGGGAAGCCAGGAGTCGGGCAGCCAGCCTGTACGCGCCGGTAGCCCGCCCCCCAACTCCTGGCTTTGCCAATAGCGCAGCAGACCCGCCACCAGTAATGCCAACGGGGGCATCAGCGGCAACATATAGCGTTCCTTCTTTTCGGGCACGATGCTCAGTAGCAACAGGCCCGCCAGCAGCCAACCCAACGCTACCCCATACGGGAGGTAGCCCCGCAGCCGCGGACGGGCATAAGGCCACACGAGCGCGGCTAAGGCAACCAGGGCCCACAAACCCGTGAAAGCGAAGAAAGGCCAGTAATACCATACCGGCTGCACGTGCCGCTCGCCCCAGGACGCTATTTCGACCCGGGCCACAGCCCGGGCGGCCGGGGCCACTTTCAGCCAGATATACAGCGGCCAGCTACCCCCGATTACAACGGCCAGCCCGGCCGCCAGCACTGTGCCTGCCGTGCGCGCCCGCAGGGCCTGCCGATGCGTGGGCCGACCAATAAAATAAGCCAACAAAAACGGGAGCACCAGCGCGTAGATGGGCACCGGGCCCTTGCTCAGCATGGCCATTCCCAGCAGTACCCCCGCCCCTGCCAGCCACAGATAAGCCTGCCTTACCGGCCGCTGCCAGCCCTCAACCAGCAACCACAGCCCGCCTATAGCCAGGCTGGTGGCAAATATATCCCACTGCCCCTCCCGGCCCGTGGTAACGACAAGCAGGCTCGTGGCCAGCACCAGCGCGGCCAGCCAGGCCGTACGGCCCGGCGCAGTAGCCTCGGCGGGTTGGCCACGGGTGAGGGCGCGGGCCAGCCCCCAGAAAAAGAATACAAGCAACGTAGCAGCCAGACCCGCCGGTACCCGCAGCAACGCCAGGTTTTGGGTAGGGCCAATCAGGCGCTGCAGGCCCGCTACGGCCCAGGTGGGCAGCGGCGGCTTAGCCAGCCGCAGTTCGTGGTTCATCGTCGGAATCAGCCACGACCCCCCGGCAACCATTTCGCGGGCCGCCACAAAATTGCGGCTCTCCATCAGGCTGACTTCGGAAGCTCCATTATGCAGGAAAAAACTCACCCCGCAGATCAGCCCCAGCAGCAGTACCCGCCCCCAGCGGGAAGTAAATAAACGGGCCATAAGCGTGGAATTATCCCGACGGGGAGCGGCTTGATAAGACATAAAACCAGATCAAAAGAATTAAAAGATGTGCCCGTACCCACGCGGACGCAGAGTGCTACCGGGGAGCGGCCAGCGGCTACGCAGGCGTTTATTCCTCACCTATTGAAGTCCGACGGCGCAGGGTGCGCTGCAGCTGCCGCAGGTTGTCAACTTCGTAGGCATCGGGTTCGGTAGCCACCACCCGGCCCACGGCCCGGGCCGAGCGCCCCCCGAACACCACCACCTGCCGCCCCAACGCGTGCAGTTGCGCAAGCCGCTCGGGCGTAAAGGCATTTTTGTGCAGTACCACGGCCCCCACCCCCTGCAGACTATCGAGCCCGGCAGTGGCGGCGGCGTAGTTCGCTTCTTCTACCTCGAGGCCCAGGCCTACGGCCGGTAGCAACTGGCCCAGATAGCGAAGCATGGCCGGCCGGCTACTGATAATGGTAACCCGGCCGGCCGGTACCCTATAAGAACGCAACAGCAGCTGCAGCTGCCGGGCCAGGGCCCTGTCGCGGGCCGGGTCGCTGGTGGCGCAAGGGTCGTCTTCGTGCAGGTCCAGGTGCAGATAAGGATAGCGGGGCCGCTGCTGCAGATACGCCAGCAGACTATCGAGCCGGCGTACCTGCTCGTGCGGCTGAAACCAGCGGTAGGGCCAGCGCACCCGGTAGTCGAGCCGGGTCAGGGCCTGTACCGGGGTCTGGCTCACGCAACCCGCACCGGTCGTCATCGATTCGAGTCGGGGGTCGTGGTAGAGGACGGCCACACTGTCCTGGCTTAGCCGCACGTCCACCTCTACCCCATCGGCCCCGCGGGCCAGGGCCTGCCGGATGCTGCGCCGACTGCTGGGCGGCAGCGGGTTGAAAGGCCGCAGCAACGTAAGAAAGCCCGAGCCGGCGTGGCCAATGACCAGCGGGCCGGAAACCGGCGGCTCAGGGGCCTGCCAGCCGGCCGGCGTCTGGGCCCTGGCACCACAAGCAGGGGTCATGACCATAACCGTAACCATGACCAACAGCGAAATCGGGCCGGCAGCCCACATGGCCAGTCGCCGCCACACACAAAAACAAAAAAGCATAGCGCAGAAAAAGCGGCTGCCACACGGACTCGCAGCTACTAGGGTACGGCGAAAGCCGGACTCCGTTATAGGTAGTGCGGCTTATAAACAAAACAGAAAGCATTCCGGCCTTACGGCTCAGCTGGCAGCGCCGGCACTGGCCAGCTGAACCGTAAGGCCGGCCACCGAAATCGGATTACATTTGCCTGACTGGCCCATTGGGCCCAATTGACCTCTTCCCTGCCTCTTTTCATGGCTTCCATTCTGCTAACAGGTTGCGCGGGCTTTATTGGCTCGCACCTGGCGGAGCGCCTGCTCCACGACGGCCACCGCGTCATCGGCCTCGACAACTTCGATCCTTTCTACGACCGCGCCAGCAAGGAGCGCAACCTGGCCGCCTGCCGGGCCCACCCGCGCTTCAGCTTCCACGAAACCGACCTGCGCCGCGGACCCGACGCGCTGGTCGACGCGCTGCCCGCCGATCCGGTGGACGTAGTAGTGCATCTGGCGGCCAAAGCCGGCGTCGGGCCTTCGGTACGGGAACCCGCCGCCTACCTCGAAAACAACGTGCTCGGCACGGCCCACCTGCTGGAATGGATGCGCCAGCGCGACATCGAGAAGCTGTTTTTTGCCTCCTCCTCCTCGGTGTACGGCAACACCCGCGAGCAGCCCTTTCGCGAGGACATGCCCCTGCTGGCCAGCTGCATTTCGCCCTACGCAGCCTCCAAACTCAGCGGCGAGCAGCTCACGGCTACCTACCACCACCTCTACGGGCTCGACGTACTCAACGCCCGGTTCTTTACCGTGTATGGCCCCCGCCAGCGCCCCGACCTGGCCATCCATAAGTTTGTGCGCCTGCTGCGGGCCGGCCAGGCCATTCCGGTGTTCGGCGACGGCAGCACGGCCCGCGACTATACCTTCGTACTCGATACGGTGGACGGTATCAGCCGGGGCGTGGACTACCTGCTGGCACACCAGGGCGTGTATGAAACCCTGAACCTGGGCAACAACTGCCCTGTGCCCCTGCTGGACCTGATTGCCGCCGTAGGCCGGGCCGTAGGGGTGGAGCCTCGGCTGGAGCTGCAGCCCATGCAGCCCGGCGACGTAGACGTAACCTACGCCGACATCAGCAAGGCCCGGCAGCTGCTCGGCTACGCGCCACAGACAAATTTGGAAGACGGCCTGCGGACTTTCGTGGATTGGCTGGCCGCCCCCCAGTAGCCGACTTCCCGCCGCTGGCTGCGGGCCGGTCTGCTGCACCAGAAAGAGCATGGTCCCCGACTCTCTGAGTCGGGGACCATGCTCTTTCTGGTTAGTTACGCTTCGGGTTCGGAAAAGTGTCAGGAGCGGATGTTCGACTTGCTGTTGACGTGGGGCAGGACCACGGGCGACACCCCGCGTAGCTCCCGCCGCAGCAGCACCATGTTGCGGGCGTAAACGACCGTCCCGAATACGTTGCCGATAATGAGCACCACATCGCGGCGCAGAACGGCGTAGGCCAGAATCAGCAACGAACCGACCAGGCTGATTACCCAGAAGCTCAGCGGCAGGCTCGACTCGCCCCGGCGCTCGGAATAAATCCACTGATACACGAAGCGCAGCAGGAAGATGGCCTGCCCCACGGTGCCTAGCAGCAGCAGCCCGCCCGGAATTTCGGTCCCCAGCATGGCCCGCAGGCTGAAATGACGGTTGCCGGCCACAAACCAGCTCAGCAGCGCCACCGGCAGCACGTAAGCCGCGGCCCGGAACCCGGCGCTAAGCTTGCCCCACTCGCCCAGCAGCTGCAGGTTGCGCACGTAGATGGCGTAGCTGATGAGCTGGGCCCCCAGAATAACCGGGTCGTGGCGCAGCAGGCCGTAAACAATCATCAGCAGCGACGAAACCAGGCTGATTTGCCAGAACAGCGTGGGCACCAGCACCCGCTTGGCCCGCTCGCTCTGAATCCACTGCAGCACGATGCGGCTCGAAAACAGCAGCTGCGACACCAGCCCAATTACCAGGGCCACGTTGGCCGTTGTCAGGAGCGACTTCATAGCGGCCCGCTTACTGGTCGGTTACCGGTTTGAGGACCTCGGGCTGGCACTCGGGCTGGCGCTGCTGCTCCCCGATTTCGTAGTTCTTCCAGCGGCTGCGGATCCAGCGGAAACCGAACGTGTCGACCAGCGGCTTCCAGGCCCGGTTCCAGAGGTTGTACTTGGCCGTGCCGGCAAAGCGCGGGAAGTGGCGCACCGGCAGCTGCTTGACTTTGCCGCCCTGCAGCTGCACGAGCGCGCCCAAAAAGCGGTGCATGCCGTGAAACAGCGGCAGCCGGCGGGCATAGTCGGTTTTAATGATTTTCAACGGGCAGCCCGTATCCTGAATCCCGTCGTTGATGAGCGTACGACGCACGCCGTTGGCCACTTTCGAGGAGAGTTTTTTCACGAGCGTATCCTGCCGCTTGGCCCGGATACCGTTGACCATATCGAACGCGGGAAAGAACTCAAAAAAGCCCAGAAAATCGAGCGGGGTGGTCTGGATGTCGGAATCGATATAGCCAATGAGCGTGGTGCGCACATGGTCGATACCGGCTTTGATGGCCGTGCTCAGGCCCCGGTTCTGGCTCAGGCTGATGAACTCGTAGCCCGGCTTACGGCCGCACACGTCCCGCAGAATGGCCAGCGAACCGTCGGTAGAGCCGTCGTTGACGAACAGCACGGTAGTGGCAACCGGCGTCTGGGCCAGAAACTTGTCCATTTCCACCACAAACTGCCCCAGGCTTTCTTCTTCGTTGTATACGGGCACGAGCACCGTTAGGCTTTGCTGGGACAGGTAGGCAGGGTTGGCAGCGGACATACTGGGCGGTAAGGAAATGGGCCGGCAAGGTACAACGGCTACCGGGAACTCATTTTCGCGGCATAGCTACTGCGGGCCAGCAAGTCGTTGAAATCCTTGGTTTCAAGCAATTCGGCCAGGGCCCGCCGCTTGTCGGGAACCTGCTCGTAGTAGGCCTGGCAGATGCGGTAACCCACGTAGTAGCCCAGGTCGCAGGGTCGCTCGGCCGTCTCCTGCTTCGAGTTGGCCAGCCAGTTGCGCGGGTCGCGCCCATTCATTTCGGGCACAAACTCGCGCCAGAGTTGCTGCTCGTGGGCATTGCCGTACAGGTGCAGGCGGGCATTACCGCCGGGCTGGCCCGTTACCAGCTCGGCCACGAAGTCGGCCATTCCCTCCCGAATAACGCCCCCGAGCAGCGTTCCATCGTGGGGCTGCTGCACGTTATGCACCATCTCGTGGGTGATTACGGCCGGCAAATCGGCCACCGCCCCGCACCGGTTGCGCTGCACCAGCGTCAGTTCCGCCGTATCCACCCCCGGCCCGCAGCTCGTTTGCTCAGCCTCCATCAGCAGGCCGACCGGCTGGGCGGTGCTGCCGGCAAAACCGCCCATCAGAAAGTAGGCATCGTTGAACCGGACCGGCGGATACAGCTGCTGGAGCCGCCGGAAAGCCGCCAGAATCTGTGGTTTCTGCGAGGCAACGGCCAAGGTAGCGGGCCGGATGGAAGCGTAGAAGCGGGGACGCTGACTAATGCTGCGGGCAAATCGCCGGGCGTCGCCCTGGTATTTGCGGGCGAAATAATCGCGCAGCCCTGGCGAACCCTTGGCGAAATACTGCTCCGCGAAGACCCGGCCGGCCTGCGCCGTGTCGCGCATCGCCGCCGGATAAGCCACCCAGAAAAGGTCGATGTCAGTGCTTATCAGGTCTACTGCGGCTACTTCGGCAGTTCGGCGGCTACTCGTGCATTGGGTCAGGAAAAGCCCCGCCATCAGAACAATTACGGGCAACTTATTTTGTCGCATCGTCAGACTTAGTAGATAATTTCTCCAACATATAAAACATATAACAGACTGTGCAGGCAGATCATCAGGCGTGCCATTCCGCCCGCAGAACCGACATCAGGAGTTTGTCGTGAAACGCGCCATCCCGGTAACAGGCCTGGCGCAGGCGACCTTCCAGCTGGAAACCGGCCCGCAGGTAGGCCGTTACGCCACCCTGGTTGGGCTCAGAAACCGTGAGCATAATGCGGTGCAGCTGCAGCTGTTCGAAGCCCAGCGCAACCACCCGCCGGGTTACCTCCGTCCCGATTCCCTGCCCCCAATATCGTTTTTCGCCCAGCAGGATAAAGTACTCGCCGGAGCAGTTGTGGCGGGAAATCCCGGAAATGCCGGCGTAGCCGATTAACTCGTCAGTGCCGGTCAGGTAGATGCCCAGGGAATGACTGTTGGTATCCTGCAACGTGGCCGCCAGCCACTGCTCCACCTGCGGAAGCGTATGCGGGCGTTGAAAAGCCGTGAGCGAATACCTGACCGCCACCGGGTCGCTGATCCAGCGGTGGAAAACCGCGGCCTGGTCGGCGTGGAGCGGGGCTAAGTGGATAGAGGGAACCGGCATGAGAAACTATCAGAATATCAGAATAAAGGAATAGAAACAGAAAAACGCTGCCCGGATGCTGTTAAAGCGCACGAGCAGCGTTTTGACAGGACAAAGCCCGTACTTACTCCGGCCGGCGCACGCCCCCCGAAATGGTGCTGTGCCGGGCCCGCAGCACCTCCACCACGTCTTCCAACGACAACCCCGAGGCCGTCAGCAGGACCAACAAATGGTATAACAGGTCGGCGGCTTCGCCCTTGAGGCCCTCCACGTTGCCGCCTACGGCGTCGATAACGGTTTCCACGGCCTCCTCCCCTACTTTCTGGGCAATTTTGGGCATGCCCTTGCGGAAGAGCGAGGCGGTATACGACTTGGGGTCCTCGTCGGGAAACTGATGGCGGCGTTGCACCAGGCGCTCCAGCTCCGCAATGAAGCTCACGGCCGGGGCCGGGTAAGCCGTCTGGGCGGGCTGCTCGAAGCAGCTGGTGGTACCCCGGTGGCAGGTCGGGCCGTCGGGAATGGCGCGGATCAGCAGCGCGTCCTGGTCGCAGTCCTCGTGCTCGCTCACCACGGTCAGGTAGTTGCCCGACGTTTCGCCCTTGGTCCAGAGGCGCTGCTTGGAGCGGGAAAAGAACGTCACGCGGCCCGTTTCGCGGGTCACGCGCTGGGCCTCCTCGTTCTGGTAGCCCAGCATGAGCACCTGGCCCGTGGCGGCGTCCTGCACAATCACGGGAATCAGCCCATCGGGCATTTTGGCAAAATCCATTTGGTGTTAGTTTTTGGTGGGTGGTTTTTGGTTTTTGGTTGATGTTCTTTTTCAACTTCTGGCTGCTGGAATGATTTCTCATCCCCGAGCCAAAAACCAAAAACCACCCACCAAAAACCAACCGCTACAGCCGCATCGGGATACCGTCGCGGCGCAGGTGTTCTTTCAGCTCGCGGATGCCGATTTCGCCGAAGTGGAAGATGCTGGCGGCGAGGCCGGCGTCGGCCTGGGCTTGTTGGAAAACGTTGGTGAAGTCCTGCTTGGAGCCGGCCCCGCCCGAGGCAATGACCGGGATGGTCACGGCCCGGCTCACGGCCCCGGTAATGTCGAGGGCGAAGCCGTCCTTGGTGCCGTCGTTGCTCATGGAGGTGAGCAGGATTTCGCCCGCGCCCCGGTCGGCGGCCTCGCGGCACCACTGCACGGCGTCGCGGCCGGTGTTGTTGGTGCCGGCCCGGGTGTACACCTGCCAGCCGTCGGCGTCGTTGAAGCGGGCGTCGGCGGCCACCACGATGCACTGGGAACCGAAGCGGGCGGCCAGCTCGTCAATCAGCTCGGGCCGGGCCAGGGCGGCCGAATTAATGCTCACCTTGTCGGCCCCGTTCATCAGCAGCGCCTCCACATCGGAAATAGTGCCGATGCCCCCGCCCACGGTGAAGGGTATGTCCAGCTCCCGGGCCACGTCGCGCACCAGGGCCACGAGCGTCGCCCGCTTCTGGTTGGTGGCCGTGATGTCGAGGAACACCAGCTCGTCGGCTCCCTCGCGGGCGTAGCGCGAGGCCAGCGCCACCGGGTCGCCGGCGTCGCGCAGCCCCTCAAAGCGGACGCCCTTCACGGTGCGCCCGTCCTTCACATCGAGGCAGGGAATGATTCGTTTGGTTAGCATATGAGTGGTCAGAGTAAACTGTCATCCTGAGCAGAGCGAAGGACCTTATCACGTAGACACGACTCCGTTGATAGGTATTCCTCAAACGTAATAAGGTCCTTCGCTCCGCTCAGGATGACAGAAGAACCAACAGTTAAACACAACGCCTACAGCCAGGGCTGCAGCTGCTCCAGCGTAATCGTGCCTTCGTAGATGGCCTTGCCAATGATGGCCCCGTGCATGCCCACGGCCGCCAGCGCTTCCACGTCGGCAATGGTGGTCACGCCGCCGCTGGCAATGAGCTCGGCGGCGGGCAGCTGCTCCCGCAGCTCGGTGTAGGTAGCCAGCGACGGGCCTTGGAGCTTGCCGTCCTTGCTCACGTCGGTGCAGATAAAGGTGGTGGCCCCGGTGGCGAGGTAGTTCTCCACGAACTCGCGCAGGGTCCGCTCGCTCTGCTCGGCCCAGGCGTTGATGGAAATGTGGTTGTCGCGGTAATCGGCCCCGATGATGATGCGCTCGGCCCCGAAGGTGCGGAGCCAGCCGGTCACGGTTTCGGGCTCGCGGACGGCAATGCTGCCGGCCGTAATCTGCCGGGCCCCAGCGTCGAAGGCCTGGCGCACGGCCGCCTCACTCTGCAGCCCGCCCCCGAAGTCGATGTGCAGGTTGGTGTAGCGGGCAATGCGTTCGAGCACCGGCAGGTTCACGGGCTGCTTGGCCCGGGCCCCGTCGAGGTCCACGAGGTGCAGGCGCTTCACGCCGGCGGCTTCGAAGCGTTGGGCCACGGCCAGCGGGTCGGAATCGTAGGTGGTCTGCTGGGCAAAGTCGCCCTCCGTCAGGCGCACGCACTGGCCGTTAATGAGGTCGATGGCGGGAATGATGTTCATGAAGTGATGTAGAACAGATCATCTGTCATCCTGAGCGGAGCGAAGGACCTTATTAAAACAGAACGACACTCGTAGTAGTGACTTGTTCCGACGTGATAAGGTCCTTCGCTCCGCTCAGGATGACAGGGAGAGATTACAGCTTGAGAAAATTTTCCAGAATGCGGGTGCCGACGGGGCCGCTCTTTTCGGTGTGGAACTGCACGGCGTAGAAGTTCTCGTGCTGGACGGCGGCGCTAAAGGGCGCGGGGTACGCGGCCTCGGCAATGGTGTAGTCGCCTACCGGGGCGTAGTAGCTGTGCACAAAGTACACGTAGTCCTCGGCGCTGAGGCCCTCGAACAGCGGACTGCGCAGGGTCTGCAGGTTGTTCCAGCCCATGTGCGGCACCTTGTGCTCCGGCGCGGCAGACTGAAAGCGTACCACGTCGAAGGGCAGAATCCCGAGCATGTCGGTACCGCCGCCTTCCTGGGTGTGGCGGCCCAGCAGCTGCATCCCGAGGCAGATGCCAAGGAAGGGTTGCGTGAGCGTCGGCAGTAGCTCGTCCAGGCCCTGGGCCCGCAGCTCCTTCATGGCAGAAGCTGCTTCACCCTCGCCCGGGAACAGCACCTTATCGGCCCGGCGCAGCACGTCATGGTCGGCTGTGAGCGTGGCCTGCACGCCCAGCCGTTCCAGCGCAAATAGCACTGACTGCACGTTGCCGCCTTTGTAATCAACTATGGCTATTTTCATTTGAACATATCTAGAAAAAAGGCTGCTTATTCTTTTGTTTAAACAAATATGTAAAGACATTCCAGCCTAGCCGTGCTTCTAAATCAGTCTTTCTGAGCAGAGCGCAGAACCTTATCATGAGTGGGCAAAACGTGTGGACGTGATAAGGTCCTTCGCTCTGCTCAGGATGACAACCTTACAAGCAACGTGTTTCAGCTCAGTATTTTATCCATTTGTTTATACAAATGGATAAACTATAAAATGCCTTTCGTGCTGGGGATTTCCATGCGGCCGGCGTCGCGCACCAGGGCCATCTTGATGGACTTGGCTACCGCTTTGAAGATGGCTTCAATCTTATGGTGCTCGTTCTGGCCCTCGGCTTTAATGTTGAGGTTGCAGCGGGCGGCGTCGGAGAAGCTTTTGAAGAAATGGTAAAACATCTCGCAGGGCATATCCCCTACTCTTTCGCGCTTGAACTCGGCGTCCCACACAATCCAGGGTCGGCCTGAGAAGTCGATGGCGGCCTGGGCCAGCACGTCGTCCATGGGCAGCAGGAAGCCGTAGCGAGCCAGGCCGCGCTTGTCGCCGAGGGCCTGGGTGAAGGCTTCGCCCAAGGCAATGGCCGTGTCCTCGATGGTGTGATGCTCGTCGATGTGCAGGTCGCCCTGCACATTGATTTTCATATCCACGCCCGAGTGCTTGCTGAGCTGGTCGAGCATGTGGTCAAAGAAGCCCAGGCCGGTGTGCATCTCGGGGCGGCCGTTGCCGTCGAGGTTGAGTTCGATGCTGATTTTGGTTTCGTTCGTGTCGCGCTGGACCACGGCGGTGCGGGCGGGCAGGCGCAGGAACTGGTATATTTTTTCCCAGCTCATAGTCGTGAGGGCAGCGCGCTCGTCCTCCTCCCCTTCCGGCTTCAGCAGGATGGACTGGCACCCCAGGTTCTGGGCCAGCTCCACGTCGGTCAGCCGGTCGCCGAGGACGAAGGAATTTTTGAGGTCGTACGCGCCTTCGCCCAGGTACTGCGTGAGCATGCCGGTACCGGGCTTGCGGGTGGGCAGGTTCTCGTGGGGGAAGCTCCGGTCGATATGCTCCCGCGCGAACTCCACGCCTTCCGAGCGCAGCACGTCGAGCATCATGTTGTGAGCCGGCCAGAAGGTATCCTCCGGGTAGCTCGCAGTTCCGAGGCCGTCCTGGTTGCTCACCAACACCAGCTCGTAATCCAGCTCGCGGGCAATGCGCGCCAGGCCGGTGATGGCGCCGGGCACGAACTGAAATTTTTCCCGCGTCAGCGCGTCCACCTGAAAATCCGTCGGCGGCTCGATGAGGATGGTCCCGTCGCGGTCAATGAAGAGTACTTTTTTCATGAGTTGGTTTTAAAAGCCATTGTCATGCTGAGCGAAGGCGCAGCCGCAGTCTAAGCATCTCTACTGCAATGCTAATTACTTATTACAACGAAGCGGTAGAGATGCTTCGACTGCGGCTGCGCCTTCGCTCAGCATGACGTTCCTTTACTCCTTACTATATACTACCCCGCAAACTCCCGCAGGGCCTCAAGCAGCAGCTCGTTTTCCTGGGGCGTGCCCACGGTGAGGCGAAGCGTGCCGGCGCAGCCGGGCTGGGTGGTACGGTTGCGCACGATGATGCCGCGGCCCACCAGGAAATCGTAGAGGGCCGTGGCGTCGGGCTTGAAGCGGACCAGCAAAAAGTTGGCATCCGAGGGAAATACTTCCGCCACGATGGGCAGCGCGGGCAGACGCTCGGCTAGCCAGTCGCGGCCGGTCAGCAGCTGCCGACGCAGCTCCTCGAAGCGGGGCGCGTCGTGGAGGGCGGCCAGGGCGTGCTGCTGGGTGGCTTCCGAGATGTTGTAGGGCGGCTTGATTTTATTGAGGTAGCCGATGACTTCCGGCGAGGCGAAGGCCATGCCCAAACGTAGGCCGGCCAGGCCCCAGGCTTTGGAGAAGGTTTGCAGCACCACCAGATTCGGGAATTCGGCGAGGCGGGTGGTCCAGCTGGCGGCCGGCGCAAAGTCGGCGTAGGCCTCATCCACCACCACCAAGCCGCGGAAACCGCGCAGAATTTCCTCAATGGCTTCCGCGTGCAGCAGGTTGCCGCTGGGGTTGTTGGGCGAGCAGAGCCACACCAGCTTCGCCTCCGAAGCCAACACCCCGGCCACGATTTCGGGCGAGAGCTGGAAGTCGGGTGTTAACTGGAGGCGCTCCACGCGCACATCATTGAGGTTGGCGGCTACCTCGTACATGCCATAAGTTGGCGGCAGGATGAGCAGGCTGTCCTGGCCGGGCACGCAGGTCAGGCGCACGAGCAGGTCGATGGCTTCATCGGAACCGTTGCCGAGGAAAATCTGCTTAGCGGCCACGCCTTTTAGCTGGGCCAGCTCGGCCTTCACGGCCCGCTGCTGGGGGTCGGGGTAGCGGTTGAACCGCTCGGGGCCGGCGCTGCCGAGGCTGTTCTCGTTGGCATCGAGCATGACCTGGGCCTCGCCCTGAAATTCGTCGCGGGCCGACGAGTAGGGCTTCATGCCCCGGATGTTGGGCCGCACGAGGCTATCTAAGTTGAACATGAATCGCTGATTTGCGCTAATTGGGATGATGACGCTGATTTTTTTCTGACAGGGTACAAGAACTGTCATGCTGAGCGCAGCGGAGTCGAAGCATCTCTGCCGCAATGCTAATCCTGTCGGCTGATTTGGCAACACAGCGAAGCGGTAGAGATGCTTCGACTCCGCTGCGCTCAGCATGACGTTCTGTAGTTATTCCTGGGTCCCGCCAGCCAACGACTCCAGGCGGAGCGTGACGGCGCGGGCGTGGGCGCGGAGGCCTTCGGCTTCGGCCATGGTTTCGACTACCGGACCCACGTTGAGCAAACCTTCAGCAGTCAGGCGCTGGAAGGTAATTTTCTTCAGGAACGAATCCAGCGACACGCCGCTGTAGTTGCGGGCATAGCCGTTGGTGGGCAGCGTGTGGTTGGTGCCCGAGGCGTAGTCGCCCACGGCTTCCGGGGTCAGATGGCCCAGGAATACGGAGCCGGCATTGGTAACGTCCTCGGCCAGCTTCTCGGGGTTGCGCACGGCCAGAATCAGGTGCTCGGGGGCGTACTCATTCGAGAAGTCGAGCATCTCCTGCGGGGTTTCCAGCAGAATGGCGCGGCTTTCGGTGAGGGCCTGGGCGGCCACTTCGGCCCGGGGCAGGTCCCGCAGCTGACGTTCGACTTCAGCCTTGGTCTGCTCCAACATAGACAAGGAGTCGGAGAGCAGGATCACCTGGGAATCGGGGCCGTGTTCGGCCTGGCTGAGCAGGTCGGCGGCCACGAAGGCCGGTTTGGCCGATTCATCGGCTATAACCAGTACCTCCGACGGGCCGGCCGGCATATCGATGGCCACGCCGTAGCGGGTGGCCAGCTGTTTGGCGGCCGTCACGTAGCGGTTGCCAGGACCGAAAATCTTGTCCACGGCCGGCACCGAAGCCGTGCCGCCGCTCAGGGCGGCCACGGCCTGGGCCCCGCCGGCTTTCACGATGGTCGTGATGCCGAGCAGTTGGGCGGTGAACAGGATAACCGGGTTCACCGAGCCATTCTGCTGGGGTGGGGTGCAGAGCACGATTTGGGGGCAGCCAGCCAGCTTGGCCGGCACGCCCAGCATAAGCAGGGTGCTGAACAACGGCGCGGTGCCGCCGGGAATATAAAGGCCCACCCGCTGCACGGGCACCGCCCGCCGCCAGCAGCTCACGCCGGGCATCGTTTCCACCCGCTCTTCGGCCGGCACCTGGGCCTGGTGAAAGCGGAGAATATTGGCGTGGGCCTGCCGGATAGCCGTTTGCAGCTCCGAAGGAACCTGAGCCGCAGCGGCCGCCAGCTCCTCGGGCCCCACGCGCAAACCGCCGGCGGCCGAGAGGTCGGCGCGGTCGAATTGCTGGGCATAATCAAGCAGGGCCGCGTCGCCACGCTGGCGCACGTCCTCGAAAATCTGCTGCACCCGCTGCTCTACGTCCTGGGCCTGCTGCTGGGCCGCCCGCTGTTGCAGCGCCGCCCACTCGGGCCGGGAAGGATATTGAACTATCATCATAGCTGTTAGCTGATAGCCGTTAGCTGCTAGCTTTCGTGCTGCGAGCCTCCGATTGGAAGCTAACAGCTCTCAGCTACTAGCTAACAGCTGAGTTAGCTGATCATTTTCTCAATCGGGAGGACCAGGATGCCTTCGGCACCGACGGCTTTGAGCTGGCTGGTGATGTGCCAGAAGTCGTCCTCGTTTACCACCGACTGCACCGAAACCCAGCCTTCTTCGGCCAGGGGCGTTACGGTGGGCGACTTGATGCCGGGCAGCAGGGCTTTCACCTGGTCGAGGGCGGCGGCGGGGGCATTGAGCAGGATGTACTTGTTGCGGCGGGCGCGGCGCACGGCCTGCATCCGGAACTGCAACTGCTCCAGCAACTCCTTTTTCTCAGCGTTCAGGTTCTGGTTGGCAATGAGCACGGCTTCGGAACGAAACACAGTTTCCACCTCGCGCAGACCGTTGCCCAGCAGCGTCGAGCCGCTGCTCACGATGTCGCAGATGGCCTCGGCCAGCCCGATGCTGGGGGCAATTTCCACCGACCCGCTGATGGTGTGCAGGTGGGCCTGCACGCCCTTCTCGCGCAGGTAGTCGCCCAGAATCTGGGGGTACGAAGTAGCGATGCTCACACCCTGCAAATCCTGGATGGAATCGTAGGCAGCGGCGCGGGGCACGGCCAAGCTCAGGCGGCACTTGCTAAAGCCGAGGCCTTCCACTTCCAGCGCCGGGAAACCGGCTTCCACCAGCACATTCTGGCCCACAATGCCCAGGTCGGCCACGCCATCCTGCACGTAGCCAGGAATGTCGTCGTCGCGCAGATACAGGATTTCGAGCGGGAAGTTGGTGGCTTCGGTTTTGAGCTTGTTGGAAGCGGCGAGGAAGCTGATGCCGCATTCGCGGATCAGGTTCAGGGAGTCTTCGCTTAAGCGGCCGGATTTCTGGATTGCCAGACGGAGCATGTATTTTTAATTAAGAATTAGAAATTAGAAATCAAGAATTGGCCGTTTTTCGGAATTCTTAACTGGTAATTCGGAAAGGTTTGAGAGCCGACTGAGGGGAGACTACAGAACCGACTTAAGGAAAGGATTTGCTGGCAGACCGCGAAGGCTGGGCAGAGGCCAGAAGCCGGCCGGCCCCCTTTTTTCCGGGGGCCGGGGAGCCTGATGCGGCTCGCCCAACGGGTCAATATGATGCGTTTATTCCTCTAGAAAGAGGAATGGTACCCGTGATGATGCCAAGCGGCAGACTCAGACGCGCCGGCCCCGGCCGGGCGGCCCGCTACGGGGGCGGCCGGGTGGCTAAGGGCAGTAAAACGAGGCGCGGAGAAAATCATAAGGGGCTAAGTAGCGGGGCAAATGTACGAGCAGTACAACAGGATGAAAACTTTTCCCCGAAAAAATTATCAAAAAACCGAGAACTTCACGTTTCCCGTAACAGGTCAACCTAGTTTTGGCACCATTGTTACTGTTTGGCTGGTGGTGCGGTTGCCGTGCCGGCTATGTTACAGTTTCCTGACTTGCTTTGTTTTTCGATTTTATGCTGACTGCCCGCTTCCTTGCCCTTCGTTGTGCCCTTCTGTTTGCCCTGACTACCGGTGGCTCACTCGGGGCCCGCGCCCAGCAGACGCCAGCCGCTATTCCCCCGCCCCTGGCCGGCGAGGCAGCCCCGGCCCCGCTGCCCCCGCCTACTACGGGCGTACCAACGGGCATTGAGTTGCTGCTACCCCAGGCCAGCCCCCGCGCCCTGGTGGCCCAGGCTGTGGGCCTCACCGACGTGACGGTGGAGTACCATTCGCCTTCGGTGCGCAGCCGCACCGTGTGGGGCGGGCTGGTGCCCTACGAGCAGGTGTGGCGCGCCGGGGCCAACGAAAACACGCTCATCCGCTTCTCGACGCCGGTGCTGCTAAACGGGCAGAGCGTGCCCGCCGGCCAGTATTCTTACTACGTCATTCCGCACCAGGACCGCGAGTGGGAAGTGGCCTTCAACCGCGTAACCACCCACTGGGGCACCGACGGCTACGACCCGCAGCAGGACATCATCCGGGTGCCGGTCCAGACCGAGCCGGCCCAGTTTCAGGAAAGCCTGCTCTATTGGTTTTCCAACGTGCGGCCCAACGGCGCCCACCTCAACCTGACGTGGGAGAAGCGCACCGTGGTGCTGTTGTTTGAGGTGGAAGTGCACAAGCAGGTGCTGGCTGGCGTCGAGCGGGCCCTGAGCCAGCAGCCCAACGACTGGCAACTGCTGGCCCAGGCCGCCGACTACCTCGTGCAGAACAACCTGCAGCCCGAGCGCGCCTTAGCCTGGATAAACGAGTCTATCCGGCTGCAGAGCGAAGTAAGCAACAACTGGATAAAAGCCCGGCTGCTGGCCCAGCAGCAGGATTACGGCACGGCCATTGTGTATGCCCGCAAAGCCATCAAGCTCGGCGATAAAGACGATGATGCCTTTAAATCGCGCCTGCCCAATATGCGCCTTTCCCTCACCGAGTGGCAGGCCCGGGCGTATTAGTGATTAGTGATTAGTGATTAGTGATTAGTAGAGTACGGGATTGGATTAGTGTGGATGTTTTTTGGACTGAAAACGGTCGTTGCTGGTGGCAGCGGCCGTTTTTTTGTGGTTTAACTTGGCTCACATGGAAGCATTTCTGACCGTCTGCCGCGCCATTCATCCGCTTTCGCCGGGCCTGGAAGCCGAACTTAAGCGGCTGGCGCGGCCCGAAACGCTACCGGCCCGCACTATGGTGCTTGAACCCGGCACCGTAGAGCCTGTTATGGACTGGTGGCCCGGAAAACGCCTTTTGCCAGCAGGAGCGTGACAAAGGCCAGGAAGTGAAATTGCTGCATGGTCAGGGCCAGGCGTTCGTAGTCACGAGCCAAGCGTCGGAAGCGGGCGGCCCAGCCGAAGCTGCGTTCGACGACCCAGCGGCGGGGCAGCAGCACAAAGCCGGTTTGGCCTTCGGGCTTGGCAATAACCTGTAAGTCAATATCGTGCACGGCGGCAGCATACGCGGCGTTTTCGCCCGTGTAGCCCTGGTCGACATAGGCCACCTGCACTTTT
>NZ_FNOV01000014.1 GCF_900107135.1 Hymenobacter psychrophilus | reverse complement strand
TCCGACGTCTGCACGGTGGCGATGTTGGGGTTGATGAGGATGGTGCGGATGCCTTCCTCCTTGAGCGCCTTGAGCGCCTGCGAGCCGGAATAATCGAACTCCCCGGCCTCCCCAATTTTGAGGGCGCCGGAACCAAGGATGAGCACTTTGTTGGGTTTGTTCATGCGAAGGGTTGGGTTCTTTTTGAACGTCTTGAACGTCATGTTGAGCGGAGCGCAGCGGAGTCGAAACATCTCTACCGCTTCGTTGTGGTCAGCCGGCCCACGTTTCTAAATTAGTGGCTTGCCAAATGCAGCTTATGTGCTAACTCTTCACTGATATTCAGAAACAGTTTATTGAATGAGCAGGTGCACTCGCCAATTTGCTGTCCATCAGAATTTCTGAATTGAATAGTCCAAGAAATATCTTCAGTTTCGATTTCTCCTACCAGTCTGACTTTCAGTCCATTTTGAAAAGTAAGTATGATAGTGCCTTCGTTCTCTTCTTCTACATCTTGAACTATTGCCTGCGTTAATAGGCCCATCAAAAAGACTCTGGCAGGCTCTTCTGGCCCATTGTTATTTGCTATATTGAATGGAGCTGACTGTACCCACTTATTCCACTCAATCTTATCTGCTAGTTCAATTTCGCTGACAACTAGATAGGCGCTAATATCAAGGCTGTCACTAAAAAAATCACACTCAAAGGCAGTGATATAGTAAGTGAATCTTGTGAAGTAGGTGCCGAAAAGCGCCGTTTTCAATACTTTGAGAATCTCGCTTTTATCTGTTGTCATGGCTGGCAAGAGTTATTTGGCTGTTGTAGCCTTGTACTCCACCACCGCTTTCAAAAAGTCATCAAACAGAAACTCCGTATCCTGCGGGCCACCAGCCGCTTCGGGGTGAAACTGGGTGGAGAAGAACGGCTTGGTTTTGTGCTTGATGCCTTCGCAGGTGCCGTCGTTCAGGTTCTCGAACAGCATGTCCCACTCGGCGGGAAGGGTGGCAGTATCGACCGCGAAGCCGTGGTTTTGGCTGGTGATGTAGCAGTGCTGGGTGCCGGTGAGCTTGACGGGCTGGTTGTGGCTGCGGTGGCCGTATTTGAGCTTGAACGTGTCGCCGCCCGCCGCCAGGCCCATGAGCTGGCTGCCCAGGCAGATGCCGAAAATCGGCTTGTCCTGTTGCAGGGCTTTTTGCAGGTGTGCGATGGTGGCTTCGCACATTTTGGGGTCGCCGGGGCCGTTGCTCAGGAACAGGCCGTCGTAGTCGAGGGTCGTGAAATCGTAGTCCCAGGGCACGCGAATCAGCTCCACGTCGCGCTCCAGGAAGCAGCGGATAATGTTGGTTTTGGTGCCGCAGTCCACGAGCACGATTTTGTGCTGGCCGTGGCCGTAGTGCTGCACGCCGGCCGGGCTCACCTGGGCCACCAGGTTGTCGCAGTTAGGGTCATGCAGGGGCACGTCTTCTTCGGCCACGATTTTGCCCAGTAGGGCGCCTTTCTCGCGCAGCTTCTTGGTGAGCATGCGCGTATCGACGCCGCAGATGCCGGGGATGTTGTACTCTTTGAGCCAGTCGCCGAGGCTTTTGGCGGCGTGCCAGTGGCTGTGCTCCTCGGAGTAGTAGCTCACCACGAGTCCGGCAATGTGGATTTTATCAGACTCAAAGATCTTCGAAATCGACTCGTACAGGTCTTCGCCGGGCACGCCGTAGTTGCCCACCATGGGGGTGGTGAGCACCAGAATCTGGCCGGCGAAGGACGGGTCGGTGAGGTTTTCGGGGTAGCCGGTCATGGCCGTGCTGAACACCACTTCGCCCGCGGCGGAGGTAAATGCGCCGAAGGATTCGCCCTCAATGCAGGTGCCGTCTTCGAGGAGGAGTTTTACTGTCTGGGACATGTCGTGCTATTGTGTGCCTCACCCCCTGGCCCCCTCTCCGGGTGGAGAGGGGGAACTAGCTGCTACATTTTAGCGCTAGTTGTCGGAGGAAAGGCAAGGCTGAGAGAAAGATGCTAGAGCTACTTTTTTAGAGCTAGTTCCCCCTCTCTATCGGAGAGGGGGCCAGGGGGTGAGGCGCATCGTTGATATCATCCAGAACCGGCAGACCGAGCAACTCAGCGGCGCGGCGCGCCACGGTTTTCACACTGGCGACATCCGGGCCGGTGATGGTCAGGTGGCCCATCTTGCGGCCGGGGCGTGCTTCTGCCTTGCCGTACAGATGCAGGTGCGTGCCCGGCAAACTCAGCACACGGTGCCAGTCAGGCTCGCGCAGCTGCCCGCTCGCATCGAACCACACCTCCCCCAGCAGGTTGAGCATGATGGCCGGGGAATGCTGGCGCGGCGTCGGCAAGGGCAGGCCCGCCAGGGTATGCACCTGCAGATCGAACTGCGACACGTCGCAGGCGTCCAGGGTGTAGTGGCCGCTGTTGTGCGGGCGTGGGGCCATTTCGTTGACCATCAGGTCGCCGTGCTCGTTGTCGCCTTCCACCACAAAAAACTCGACGCACAGCACGCCCACGTAGCCTAGATGCTGCGCCAGGGAAACGGCCGCGTTACGGGCCCTGGTGGCCAGGGCGGGCGGCATGTTGCCTTCGTAGGCGTGGGTCACGGCCAGAATGCCCTCGACGTGCACGTTGCGCTGGGCGGCAAAGCTGACAACCTGCCCGTCCCAGCCGCGCGCCACCAGCACCGAACACTCGGCCGTGAGCGGCAGCATTTTTTCCAGCACGCAGGCCACGCTGCCCAGCTCGGCCCAGGCGGCGGCCAGCTCGGCGGCGGTCTTCACCCGGACCTGGCCCTTGCCGTCGTAGCCCAAGCGTGCGGTTTTCAGGATGCCGGGCAGCAACTCCGGCCGGTCGTTCTGCACGGCCTGCAGCTGAGCCGGCGTTTCAATCACCGTGTAGGGTGCGCAGTTCACCCCCGAGAGGGCGGCGCCGGCCGTGAAGTGGGCTTTTTCCTCGATGCGGTCCTGGGCAATGCCCACCACGGCCGCACCTGGGGCCACGGGGCGGGTCAGGGCCAGCGTTTGCAGGGCGTGGGCGGGCACGTTTTCAAACTCGGTGGTGATGGCCTGGCACAGGTCGGCCAGTTGCACCAGCCCGGCCGGGTCGTCGTAGTCGGTCTGGATATGGTGGTGGCTCACCAGCCCGGCCGGGCTTTGTGGGTCGGGCTCCAGCACGGCGGTGAAGTACCCCAGCCGCTGGGCGGCGTGCACGAACATGCGACCCAACTGGCCACCACCCAGCACCCCCAGGGTCGCCCGCTGGCCGGCGGCATCCGTACTTCCCGGAAAAACCGGAGTCATGGCTAAGCTGTGCGTTTTGTCGCTCATACGGGCAGCGTCATAGCGCGGGCGGCTTCGGTTTGTTCGGCGCGGAACGCGTGCAATTTGGTCGCCAGCTCCGGGTCGTGCAGGGCCAGCATGCTGATGGCGAACAGCGCGGCATTGGCCGCCCCGGCATCGCCAATAGCAAACGTAGCGACGGGGATGCCCTTGGGCATCTGCACGATGCTGTGCAGCGAGTCCACACCCTGCAAATGCCGGCTGGCTACCGGCACCCCCAGCACGGGCACCGTGGTTTTGGCGGCCAGCATGCCCGGCAGGTGGGCGGCGCCCCCGGCCCCGGCAATGATGGCCTGCAAGCCGCGCGGACCGGCCTGTTCGGCGTAGGCAAACAAGTCGTCGGGCATGCGGTGGGCCGACACTACGCGCGCCTCGTGGGCCACGCCAAAGTGGGTGAGCAGCTGCACGGCATGCTCCATGGTTTTCCAGTCGCTGCTGGAGCCCATCACCACGCCAATCAGCGGCTTATCGGTGTCAGGTGTGAAAGGATTGGAGTCGGAAGGGGTGTTCATAGGAAGCGTTGTAGAGGAAGCCGGGTATTCCAGGGGAGGCAAAAAAGTACGCTTATTCGCGTTCCAGCAGGATTTCGGCGCCCAAAATTACCAGGTCCACCCGGCCTTTCAGCGTCTGGTCTATGAAGGGCGTATTCTGGGATTTGGATTTCATGAAGTCCCGCGTGAAAGTCGTTTCGGCTTCGGTATCGAACAGGACGCAGTTAGCCGGCTGGCCGACTTCGATGGCAGCGGCCGGCAGGCCCATCAGGCGACGCGGCTCCGCCGAGTAGCGCTTCACCACCACATCCCACCCGATTTTTTGGGGCTCGACGAAGTGGTGGTAAAGTGATACCAGGGCCGTATCCAGGCCGGTGATACCATTGGGCGCGGTGATGAAATCCTGGGCTTTTTCGAACGGCGTGTGCGGGGCGTGGTCGGTGGAGATGATGTCGAATACGCCCTCCATGAGCCCTTCCAGCAGCGCATCACAATCGTCCTGGGTGCGCAGCGGCGGGTTCATTTTATAGTTCGTGTCGTAGTCGCCGATGTGCTCGTCGGTGAACATCAGGTGGTGGGGGGTCACTTCCGCCGTCACCTTTACATCGCCGCGCGATTTCCACCAGCGGATAGTTTCCATGCCCAGCTTGCTGGAAACGTGCTGGATGTGCACGTGTGCGCCCGCCGCGTGGGCCAGGCGGATGTCGCGGTCGATGATGATTTCTTCGGCGCACGCCGGTGAGCCTTTGATGCCGAGTCGGTAGCTCATCACCCCTTCGTTGAGGGCGCGCGGCCCGGCCAGCTCCGGCACCTCGCAGTGGCTGGCGAAAAACATTCCGAACTCGGTGGCATACTGCATGGCTCGGAAAAGCACGGCCGGGTCGGCCGTAGTGTCCCCGTCGTCGGTGAGCATGGTCACCCCGAGCTCGCGCATGCCCTCAATTTCCGCCAGCTCCTTGCCCTCGCGGTTCTTGGTGACGCAGCCGGAGGTGTACACCGGAATGCGCGACCGGTCCCGGGCATTATCCAGCACGGTGGCAACGGCGGTGGCGGAGTCGAGGGCCGGGCGGGTATTGGGCATCATCACCACGCCGGTAACGCCGCCATTGATGGCCGCTTCGCTGCCCGTGGTGATGGTTTCCTTGTTCTCAAAGCCCGGGGCGCGGAAATGGACGTGGGCATCAAACATGCCGGGCATCAGCACCCGGCCGGCCGCGTCGATGACCCGGGCCCCCTCGGGAATGGCCAGGCCGCTGCCGATTTCCTGAATTTTACCGTCGACAATCAGGACATCACTTTTGACAAGTTCGGGGGAGTTTTCGGAGGCAATACGGGCGTTTTGGAGCAGCAGCATGAAGGGATATTTTCGGTAAACCAGCGAGGGTTATGGGAGAAGTAAAGTTGAAAAGCGGAGTCAGCCATTACGGCCAGCACTCAGGGCATCAGCACCGTGGAGGTGGTTCGGGGCCGCGCGACGTATGATTCCTGCCGCGGGAAATCTCCGCCTGGCTTGAGCCAGTCGAGCACGGCCATGCGCACCGAGATGCCGTTTTCAACCTGGTTGGTAATCAGGCTGCGCTCGTAGTCCATCACGGCGTCGCAGAGCTCTACCCCCCGGTTTACGGGGCCGGGGTGCATGATGTAAAGGCCCTGGTCGCTGATTTCTGCCAGCCGGGCACTGGTGATGCCGTACACGCGGTGGTATTCGCGCAGGCTGGGGAAAAACTGCACGTCCTGGCGCTCCATCTGCACGCGCAGCAGGTACACCACGTCGGGACCCCAGGCCATGGCCGCCTCGTAGTCGGTGAAGCGGGGGATGGTGGCCGGGCCGAACTTGGGCACCAGCGAGCCCGGCCCCAGGTACGCGACCTCGATGCCCAGCTTCTGCAACAGCGTGCTGGTGGAGCGCGCCACGCGGGAGTGGAGAATATCGCCGATGATGAGGACCTTTTTACCCCGGGGGTCCGGGAATTTCTCCCGGATGGTGAAAGCGTCCAGCAGGGCCTGGGTGGGGTGCTCGTGGGCGCCGTCGCCGGCATTGATGACCGACGCCGTGGTTTGGCGGGCAATCATGCCGGGCAGGCCGGGATGGCTATGGCGAATGACAATGTAGTCGGTGCGCATGGCCTGGAGCGTCTCAATCGTCTCGCGCACCGACTCGCCCTTGGAGATGGAGGAGTGGGCAACGTCGAAATTCGTGACCTCCGCCGAGAGCCGTTTGGCCGCCACCTCGAAGGAGGAGTGCGTCCGGGTGCTGGCCTCATAAAAGAGCATGAGCACGGACTTACCCTCCAGCGCGGGGATTCGCTTCACCGAATGAGTGAACAGCTTTTTAAAGGACTTGGATTGGTCGAGCAGAAACTCGATTTCCTCCGGGTGCAGGGATGCAATGTCGATCAGGTCTTTACGTGCCATACCAAGTTGGGGAAATGAAGTACGCAGTCAGTAGTTACGAGCCGGAGGAGTTTACCCTGCCTTATTAATAATTTTCATAATTTACTGAAATGCATTTACTTGCAGTCAACCCGAAGCCGGAAATCAGTGATGCAAGCCAGGGCAATGGGGGCCACAGCCCTAGCGTCTGCTGGACAATGCGCGAACTAACCGGGCATAAAAAAACCGTTTCGGAATCCGAAACGGTGGCGGGGCAATACCCAGAAAAAACAACAGAAATACCAGCGGCAGAATCGGGAAAACCGACGGAACCAAAGACCTTCCGGTCCACTCGCGGCTCCCAGTCGCGCTGGGTTCCACGCTTCATCAACTGGTTTTTTGGTTGAAGCATGCCGCAAAGCTACGGTATTGTTACGCCCGACAGTTCATCGGCCAGGTTAATTTTTTCGGATGAATTTTCTCTGCTTTTCATTTTTCAAGCTAACGGGCTAACCGACGCACCTTTTGGTCGTTATTTCGCCACCCAAAAAAAAGTGGCTCGCGCAGCCAGTTGTTCGGCAACTACAATCCAGCTTAACTTTAGCTCTTTATTCCACTACCGAAGCTGGCAAACCCGCTTCGGCGGCGGCAAGCAGCCCCTGAACCACCCGGTTTTTCAGGGGCTGATTCGTTTCCGGACGGCTTCAGTAGTGTTGGAATGATCTAATTAGGGCGAACCCGGGCGGGCTGGTTTGTTTGAGTGGCGGTTCAGCCGTAGCAACACCAGTTGGCACCCGGTTACCCTGCAGCGTATCAACCCAGCACCAGGCTCCGGTTTATGCGGCTCACCAGCGCCGGGCCTTCATAAATGAAGCCGGTATAGAGCTGAATCAGCGACGCCCCGGCGGCTAGCTTCTCCTGCGCATCGGCGGCCGAATGAATGCCGCCTGCGCCGATAATCGGCAGCCCGCCGTCGGATTTCTGGTGCAGGTAGCGGATAACTTCGGTGGCCCGGGCCCGCAGCGGCCGCCCGCTCAGGCCCCCCGCACCCAGGCCGGCTACGTGGCCGGGCTCCGTGCGCAGGTTGTCGCGGCTGATGGTGGTGTTGGTGGCCACCAGGCCGCTCAGGTTGGTTTCGCGGGCTATTTCCAGGATGTCGTCGAGCTGCGAATCGGTGAGGTCGGGCGCGATTTTGAGCAGCAGCGGGCGCGGCGTGGCCCGGGCGAGGTTGCGGGCCTGCACCTGCTGCAACAAGTCAATCAGCGGCTTTTTTTCCTGCAGCTCGCGCAGGCCGGGCGTGTTGGGAGAGCTCACATTCACCACGAAGTAATCCACCACTTCGGCCAGGGCCTCGAAGCAGGCCACGTAATCGTCGGCGGCACGCTCGTTGGGCGTGTCCTTGTTCTTGCCGATGTTGCCGCCGATGAGCAGCTGCCGGTTGCGCCGCCGGGCCAGGCGCGCGGCCACCACGGCCGCCCCCTCGTTGTTGAAACCCATGCGGTTGACCAGCGCCTCGTCCTGCGGGAGCCGGAACAGGCGCGGCGTGGGGTTGCCGGGCTGCGGCCGGGGCGTCACCGTCCCGATTTCCACGAAGCCAAAGCCCAACGTAGCCAGCTCGTCGGTCAGGGCCGCATTCTTATCAAACCCCGCTGCCAACCCCACCGGATTGGGAAACTTCAGCCCGAAAACCTCGCGCTCCAGGCTCGGATGCTGGAAGCCGTAGAGTGCCTGCAGCAGGGCGGGCGTACCCGGCACCCGCGCGGCGCGGCGCAGGTTGTCGAACACTAGGTGGTGGGCGCGCTCCGCATCGAGATGGAAGAGCAGGGGTTTGACAACGGATTTATACATCGGCAGTAGGGGCAAATTGGCGGTCAAAGTTGGTGAATAAGTCCTCTAAAACCAGTCGTAGGACAGAAATAATGTCGTTAGGCCCCTTTCCTTATTCGCTTCGCGTCCGGTCTAGGTCCGCGATTTTCTTTTCTGGACGGTAGTAAGCTAACAAGTACGGGCTTAGATGCTCTAGGCGTTGATCATCACCGCGTTGCAACGGCCCGCACAGTGCTTGCTTATCCACTCCGACCGCGCCGGTCAGTATGTGGGTAACGCCTATAAGGCCCTGTTGCGCGGCTCACGTCCAACGCTCGTACAACCGCCGCGGCGAATGATACGGCAATACCCAAGCCGAGAGCTTCTGGTTACGCATGAATGATCACACCCCGGTGGCGCAGGTATTTGTAGAGCGTGACTTTGGAGATGCGCAGACGCTGGGCAATCTCGTTGACGCCCAATTGTTGCTCCCTATACAGGGTCTCGGCCACCATGGCCGTTCGCTCGGCCTCTTCCGACAGGCCCCGCGGCGGCCACCCACCCGGCCTCGGGCCCGCGCGGCCGCTAAGCCAGCGTAGGTCCGCTCGCGGATCAGCTCGCGCTCAGACTCGGCCAGCGAGGCAAACAGGTTGAACACGAGCCGCCCTTGGGCTGAAGCGGTATTGATGGCATCGGTGAGCGAGACCAGGCCCACGCCCTTAAACTCCAGTTCGGCCACCATATCGAGCAGGTGCTTGAGCGAGCGGCCCAGCCGGTCGAGCTTGTAGATGTAGACCGTGTCGCCCTAGCGCAGGCTGGCCAGCAGCTTGTCGAGCTCGGGCCGGGCCTTGGTGGCCCTGGAGACTTTCTCCTGGAAGATGGTCTCACACCCGGCCTGGGTCAGGGCATCGAGTTGTAGTTCCAGATTCTGGTCACAGGTCGAGACGTGGGCATAGCCGATTTTCATCTGGCTAAGTTCAGCCTTCTTATTGGCAAGGCCACCTTAGCTGAACTTTGCTCACTGAACAGGTTTACTGAACCCTTTCCGCCCTGCTCAGTGCGGCTTTTACTCCCCCACTGCCCCTGTTTGGATTGTACAGAGAAAGGAGCGGTTCCACAGGGCAGACTCAGGACCATGAATCGCCTACCGGTCGCTAGGCGGGGCCTTCGCAGGACCTGGGCTTTTTTATGCGGTAATGGGAGCCACCAATTTGCTTGCACGCAGTACTCACCGGGCTAGCGCTGCGGGTTTCGCCGCCCTAACCACAGCCAGAGGCCGCCGGCCAGCAGCGCCAGCGAGGCCCCCACGATGGCTGCTGGGCGCAGCCCAGGCGTTGCTTTTGCAGGATTCGCCCGGGCCATGGACGCCTCGGGGATGGCCTCGCGGTTGGTCACGGCCAAAATCAGGCGCGCGGCTTCGGCCGGTTGGTCCCACTGCGGAAAGTGGCCGCAGTGTTCGAACCAATACAGGCGCGCATCCGGGAACTTCTCCAGCGCCAGGCGCGACTGGCTGGGCAGGCACACCCGGTCCTGCCGGCCCCAGCCAATAACCAGGGGCTCGGTAATGCTGCCCTGGGCCGCGGGCCGCTGCACTTCGCCATGCGCCAGCTGGTCGAGCAACTCATCGAAGGCGGGCGAATGGGCGAAGCTGTACATCTCGTCGCGGGCCAGCTGCGCGTCCACGGCCCAGGGCCGGGCCGAAAACTGCGGCAGCAGCACGGTGCGCCCCACGGCCGAACCGGCCAGCGCGGGCATCACCGGCTGCAGGGCCGTCACCAGCTTGCCGGACAGGGACACCGAGTGGTAGAAAACTGGAATCTGCCAGCCCTGCCAGAACCCGCCCGGATCCAACGACACCACTGCGCCGAGCACGCCGCCGCGCCGGGCCAGCTCCAGCACCAGCCGCGCGCCCATCGAGCTGCCCACGGCGTCGATGCCGAGCAGCTCGTGCCGGGTTAGAAAGTCGGTCACCGCATCGGCCAGGGTGCCGATGGAATGGATGCCGGACAGTGGCGGGGTCTGCCCGTGGCCGGGCAAGTCCACGGCAATGACGTCGCGCTCGGCCGCCAGCGTATCGATAAGGGAGTTCCAGGACCGCCAGCTGCCGCCGAGGCCGTGAACCAGTAATAGGGGGCGGCCGGTGCCGCGGCGAACGAAGTGCAGATTCATAACGAAAGAAGAAGATAGTGTAATACCTGAACGCAGGACCGTAAGAAACGGCTCACCTTCTTGGTCCGGCCCTCTGGTTCCGTCTCATATTCAAGAAAACGGTCCGACGCTAAATGCGCTCTATTTGTTAAATAGAGGATATTGACGTGCTCGTCGTAGCGCACCAGATCCACCTCATAGCGCTGCTGCTCGACACTCCATTGGCCGCTCTCCTCCTACTGGGACAGGTAGTCGGCTCCGGTGCGATGGTTGGCCCCGCCATAAATGCCGCTGTTCCAGCTTGCCACCGGGAGCCAGCTTCTTGTGCAGCAACTGGCCCGACATGCGGTATCGATAATGCGCTTTTAGCGTGGAGGCCGCCTCGCCCGGTAGCAGCTGCCGCGCCTCCAGTAACCGGCCCGCGTGGCCGCACGCGCAACGAGTTTAAGCACGACGGATTCATTGCGTTGACTCCGAACACCATTCGGGTGCTGGAGCCTGAGAAGCTGCGCTAGGCGCATTGGCAGGCCCGCTCCGCGTGGCGGCGGTGCCACAAGGCGCGGGCGGCACTTGACAAAGCTCATGCCCGGGGATAAGCTTCGACATTGTCGGGGGGAGGTGGGGCCGTTACTTTTGGTTCAGCCTGCTCAGGAGCAATCCAGGCGGCTTTAAATCAACTTTTTACCTTCTAACTACCTTCCGCCATGTCAAAGCCCCCAATCAACCCCGATAACAAGCAGCCCGTAATTCCCCGCCAGCCAACGCGCAGTGCCAAAGGCATTCCGGCTGGCGAGGGCCTCTCGAAAGCCAGCGTGAAAACCATTCCCGACCTGGATGAGCTGTCCGACACGCTGGACCTGGGCAAGGAGTACACCGACGGCCCCGACGAGCCCGGTGCCAACGCCCCCCTGCGCCACCCCAACCGCAACCTCGACAAGCCCGATAACGACCATCAGCCCTACGCCTAGCCCCGGCATACGTAGGCAGCGGCGGTCAGCGGTGAAAGCCTTTCGCTGCTGCTGGCCGCCGTGATTCCAGGGCTAGGACCATTAAACCAACTCCCCTAAAACATGAAAAAGCACCAACTGGTATTCTCTTTGTTCGCAGGCGTTTTGATGCTGTCGGCCTGCAGCGAAACCGGCAACCGCATTGATAATGCCGACAGCGTTTCCGAGATGGTAACCAACGACACGGCAGTGGTGTACGACAAAAACCGCCCCTGGAATGCCGATTCGTATGACCGGGAGCCAGTAATCAACGAGCCCGGATTACGCAACTACGACGTAGAAATGCGCGGCTCCGACGCCCGCAATGTCTACGCTATGGAACAGGACATTCTGTTCGATACCGACCAGGCAAAATTGCGCGCGGCCGCTGATGAAAAGCTAGCCAAGGTCTCCGAATCTATCCGCAACCGGATGAAAGACGGCACCGTGCGGATTCAAGTGTACGGCTACACCGACTCCCGGGCCGGCAAAGCCTATAACAAAGACCTGGGCCGCGACCGGGCCCAGGCGGTGGCCGCCTGGCTAACGAAGAACGGCAAATTCGATGAAAGTAAAATCACCATTGAGTCGAAGGGCCAAACCGAACCGGTAGCGACCAACGAAACCGCCGCCGGCCGCCAGGACAACCGGCGGGTAGAAATTGTGGTGATACAGAGCTAACAGCCCGTCGCCCGTATAGGAGCCGTGGTCGTGGTCGTGGGTTTAGCACCTGCGGCCACGCCCACGACTGCTATGCAGGCAATGCTGGTTCAGGAGGCAAAGCATACGGGTTCCGTCCCGTTGTCAACAGGTAAAAGGCCGGCACCTCCGCCGTAGCTCGTGCCGGGAGACGCCCTGGTAATTAGCCGCCCGGCAGCAGGCCGGCGCGCCGCTCGCGGACCTGGTCGCGCTCGTAAGCGGTAGCGAGCGTGCGTTGCGCCGCTTCCGAAATCAGGTCGGCTTGTTGCAGCAGGGTAGCTATCCGCTGCGGATGCTGGGTGCGCTGGGCCACCGTGGCCAGGGCCGTGAGCAAGCGCAGGTACACGCGCAGGTTGGCCTCGGCGCTGACGCGAATCTGGTCGAAGGCGCTGGTTACGAATCCCTCAAACGAGGGGCGTACGGCGATGAGGCGCACCTGCTGCCCGGCCACCCGTAGTGGCCGGGGCAACTGCCGGTCGGCCAACTGCGCCAGCAGCGCCCCCAGGTGGTCGATGCAAATAATGGCCGTGGTGGTGTCGTTGATGCCCGGCGAGAGGGCCTTGAGGGCAATGTCTACCATCTGGCGCAGGCCAAATTCCGCGTCCTGCTCAATGGTCCGCTGTCTGCTCAGGCTAAACAGGGCATTCACCTGGTCGGTCAGGTCGGTAGGCAGGGCCAGGGGGCTGCCCGCGTAGACCGCCACCGACAGCAGCACCGCCCGCCGCGCCACAAACCCGCCGATGCCGTGTTCCAGGCGCACCACGCCGGGCAGCGCGCAAGCCAGGTCGAGCAGGCCGTCTTCGTCGATGCTTTGCACGTAGCCCATGGCGGTCGAAAGCACCGGCTGCCAGGTCAGCTGGCCCGCCTGCCGGAGCAGTTCTTCTACTTCGGCGTCGCTGGCCTCCTCGCCCAGTTCGTCGGGAAACAGGCGCGTAATGGCCGCCTCGGTTTCCTCGGTGGCATTGCGCACAATGTTGCCCGCCTGGATGGAGGAAGCCATATGGTGAATAAAGAAAATCAGCACCCCAATGCTCATCAGCGCCAGCAACAGCCCAATTCCCACGGCCAGGGAAGGAATAAACCGGCCTTCGTCGCCGCCCCGGATGGTGCGCAGCACAATGATGCAGTAGGCGAAAATGCTCACGAAGAATCCCAGCACCACCTGGTTGGCCCGGTCGCGCATGAAGTTGTGCAGCACCCGCGAGGTGTATTGGCTCGATACCTGCGCCAGCGTGCTCAGCGTGAGCGAGAATATCAGGCCCGCGACCGTAATCATCGACCCCGCGATGGCCGTGAGCATGCCCCGGGCCCCGTCGGCCCCGGCCCCGAACAGCAGCGGGTAGTTTAGCAGGCTGACATGGTTCAGCAGCGGCTCCGTCAGTATCAGCGCAAAGGCCAGTAGCGTGGTGCCGGCCACCATCAGCGTGGGCACAAACCACAGGCCGCCATTCAGATGCTGCCACAGGGCGCGTAATCAGCTCATAAAAAACAGGGTAAACAGCGCGTGAAGGTCGCGTAGCGCGCAAGGCGCACACCTGGTCGATGGTCAATGTTGCCTTAGCAAAGGGCACCGGCAAGCGCCGTTCGTAAAAGTCGGGGGCTTGGGCGGCGGCATCTCCAGCCTCGCGGGCCTGCGGGGCAACCTGGGTCTTCTATCCGGCATACTTGGCCCGGGGCTGCTTGGCAGTGGCAGACCAGTTGTCCACGATTTGCTTCGCTTCGGTGTGGCTCTTGCCGTGGCGCGGCATCCTCACGCTCACGGCAACGGTGCAGTCGGTGGGGCGCGGCATGCCCGCCCTATGGTTTCCGGGAAACGGATTCGGCCGTGGCGGGTAGCCACAGCCGAATCAGGTTTATAATCAATTGAAAAATAATATATTAAGCGTTTTTGGACTGGCCGGCGGCACTACGGTTCATCTTGCCCGGAATCTGCTCTACGTCCACCTCCGTGTTGCGCACGGTTTCGCGGATGGTTTCCTCGCGCTCGGTGACGTTTTTGCCCAGCGAAACTTCCTCGACCACGTGCGCTTCTTTGGCCACTACGGCGCGCTCGGCGCTTTCGGTTACGGCTACTTCCCCTTCCTTAAAGGACTTGAAATCCGCATCCGTCGCGGGGCGGTTTACGGGGGTACGCTGCACCGTGACATGCTCCTGGCGCAGGCGGACGCTGGCTTCCACCGGCTTTTCGACAATGCGGGAGCGCAGGCGGACGCCGCCGGTTTGCTCGGTGCGCTTGCCCACTTCCAGCTTCTCTTCGATAACCTTAGCCGTCAGGCCGTTGCCTTGGCCTTTGTCCTGCTTTTGATGCTTATCGCGGCCGGCCGTGTCGTTGTTGCTGACGCCGTACTCGGCGGCTTTGCTGTTCACGTCGAGCGCGCCGGCGTTGTCGAGAATATCGGCGGCTTTGCGGGCCTGCTCGGCGGTATCAACGTGCGCCGTTACTACCGAGTGGCCGCTGCGGGCTACGTCGGCATAGGTGCGGGCCTCGTCGTTGTCGCCGCCAAAGAGCGAATTAAAGAAGCCGCTGACGCCGTCGCTGTCTTGGCTGTCTTTGCCAGACTTGGTGCCGGTGCCGGGTATGGCCTGCGACATGTCGACGAAGTCGCGCTCGAAACCGGCGCTTTGGAGTTGCTGAACAGCTTTTTGAGCTTCGGCAGCAGTGTTGAAGATGCCAACTACGGTTTGCTTTTTCATGGCAGAAATAGGAAAAGAATGAGGTGAATTGAACCGCGCAAGCAGTAGGCGCGGTCCTTACCAGGCACCGATCGGGACCTGGCTGGCAGATAGAAGCCCCCCCCCACAGCCGGTGGCCGGCAAGTGAAAAGGCGGGCAGCGAACCAGGGCAAATGACCCTTGGTTGGCATAGCTCAAAGATATGGTAATCAGCACATAGCGCGCTATGAGGTAGCTTATGCCGGGCCATGAGCTTGCTTAAGCTAATAGCCTTTTTGCTACCCGGGAAACGAAGGCGGCCGCCCGTCCGACTGAAGCAGCATTAGCGCGTTCCGGTCGTTACCGGGCCAGGATGGCTCCTGCTTGATTTGGGTCCGGACCCCGTCCAGGTCGAGCAGCAACAGGGGCGCATCGAGCGGGCGGGTACCGGGAAGGCACTACACCGTCGCCTCGTTGGATTTCTTGGCGGGGTCAGCGGTTGCAGCGGGCGTGGCGGGAAAGGCCGGATTCTCGCGCAGTGCCTGCACCATTTCCGCGCTCAGGGCCTCGCTCGAAATACCGTAGCCATTTACCAGCGTGCCTTTCACGCCGTGCCGCGCCGAGGAAATAGCATACACCACGGCCGCATCGCCGGGGTCCGACATGCCCTCGAATCGGTAGTGCTTATCTACCAGAAACTCGTTCGGGGAAATCTGCAGGGAGTCACCGTGGCAGACCAGACAGTTGTCTTCTAAATTGAAGTCAACGGTGTAGCCTTCCTTTTTCAGGCCATTCAACACCTGCGAAAGGGTGGTCATGTGTATCATATAGTAGTGGGGAGAAGGATGGACCGGGGCCGCCGCGATGCGCCGGGGCGGCTTGGCCGGCCGACCGGAAGAGACCCCACAGCAGCAGCCAGAGAACGGGGGTAGCCAACCAGGGCTAAAAACGCCTTGGTTGGCACGATTCAAAGATACTCGGGCCCATAGCCGGCGCGCTATGAGCTGGCTTACGGCTCCCCATGAGCTTGCTTAAGCTGATCCGAAATAGCAACCAGCCTGTTCGCTGCCGCCCGGCAGCGAGCAGGCTGATTGCGAAGTGGCCCGCGAAAACGAAGGGGGAATGCGGGGCTTGCCCTCACCCATCGTTGAACAACAGCATCGAAACGGTGCGACCAGCGGGCTGCTCCCGCGCCCGCTCCCCCGCGACGCCTATATCAGGTGACCCGGCGGAACTTGTCGGGGTGCAGCAGGCGCACGTTGCCGGGCGTCAGCTCCACCAGGCCCTCCTGCCGGAACTCGTTGAGCGTGCGGCTCAGCGACTCGGGGGGCGTGCCCACCAGGGCCGCTAAATCTTCGCGGCTGATGGTAATGCCCGCCGCCGGGGTGGCGTCGGCGCGGGCATGCAGCAGCAGCAGGGCCGTGGCCACGCGGCGACGTAGCGAGTCGAAGGCCATACCCAGCAGCTGCAGTTCGCGAGTGCGCACCCGGCCGGCCAGCAGCCGGATAAACTGCTGGCTTACCTCGGGATGAGCGAGCAGCAGGGCCAGAAAATCAGCCTTCGGCAGATACACCAGCTCGGTTTCCTCGACCGTGACGGCCGTGTCGGAATGCGGCGTGCCATCGAGCAGGGGCAGGTAGCCGAAGAACTCGCCGGGGCCGTAGAACTCCGTAATCAGCTCCTTGCCGGCGGCCGTGCTGTGCACGGTTTTCACGCGGCCGCTGCGCACCAGGTAGGCCCGCAGGGCCTCGTCGCCGGCGTGGAAGATGTCCTGCTTTTTGCGCAGGGCGTGCACTTTCTGCTGGGCAGTCAACTCATCGAGCTGCCCCACCACGCGGGCATCGGCCAGAAACTCGGCCCAGCCCCCGGCCTGCAGGTCGTAGTCGGGGCGCAGGTGCTGGAAGCGGGCTAGCCGGCTGCCAATGGCACTCAGCAGCTCGGCCTTGTTGAAGGGCTTGGTCAGGTAGTCGTCGGCCCCCAGCTCCATGCCCCGGCGTAGGTCGGCGCGCTCGGTTTTAGCGGTCAGGAAGATGAAGGGCACGCCCGAGAGCTGGGGGTGCTGGTTGAAAATCTGCAGCACGCCGTAGCCGTCGAGCACCGGCATCATAATGTCGCACACCACCAGGTCGGGCCGGGTTTCCAGGGCCAGGGCCACGCCCAGCTGGCCGTTTTCGGCGGTCAGTACCGCGTAGCCGGCCAGCTGGAGCAGCTCGGCCGTGTTTTCGCGGATGGGCGCGTGGTCGTCAATCAGCAGAATGGTCGGCGGCATAGGCAATGGTAACGGTGAAGGTGGTGCCCGCGCCCAACTCGCTGTGCAGGGCGATGTGGCCGTCCATCAGTTCCAGGTACTTGGCAACAATAAAGAGCCCCAGCCCGGTGCCGGGCTGCTCGGTGGCATCGCCGGCCCGGAAAAACCGCTCGAACAAATGCGCCTGGTCTTCTTCGGAAATGCCGATGCCCTGGTCCTGCACGATGAGCCGCACCTGCTCATCGCGGCACGCCATGGTTACGGTCACCACCGCGTTTTCGCCGGAATACTTCAGGGCGTTGGAGAGCAGGTTGAGCAGAATTTTGCGCAGCAGCGAATCATCGAGCCGAATGGCACCGGCGCAGGCCTGCACCACAATGGTCTGGCCCGCCTTGCGCAGGCCCTGCACGGCGGCCACGGTTTCGGCCAGCAGCGCGGCCGGGTCGAAGTCGGAGGGGTGGGCCACGAGCTTGCCCTCCTCCAGGCGGTCGGCCGACAGAAACTCTTCCAGCAGGTCGTTGAGGTGCTCCACGGCCGTGCGAATGTGCGCTACGTGCCGCAGGCGGGCGGGCTGCTGGTCGGCGGCGGGGTAGTCGGCAATGAGCTCGGCGGAGGTGAGCACCACCGTCAGGGGCGTGCGGAACTCGTGCGAAGCCATGCTCACGAAGCGCGATTTGAGCTCGCCCAGCGCCTGCTCGGCCACCAGGGCCTGAGCTACTTCGCGGCCTCGGCGTTCGAGCTGCTGCAGCGTGACGAGCAGGGCGTGAGTGCGGTCGGCCACCTGGCGCTCCAGCTCGACGTTGCTCAGGCGTAGCTCCTCGTTGAGGTCCTGCACCCGCTGGCGGGACAGGACCAGCGCGGTGACGTCGGTGGCCATGATGAGCACGCCGTTCACTTCCCCGGTCGCCTCGCGGGTGGCCTGGTAAACGAAGTTGTAGTAAAACGGGTCGAGTTGGCCCGAGTTAGTCTGGTCGAGGTAGACCAGCATTTCGCTGGCCCGGAAGGAGTCGCCCGTGCGGTACACCGCGTCGAGGTGCTCGAACAGGTGCTGGTCGGCCAACTCGGGGGCGGCCGCGCGGTAGGTGCGCCCCACCAGCGGGCGGTGGCCAAAGGCCCGCCGGAAGCCCTCGTTGGTGAGCTCAATTACGTGCGTGGGACCCTGCAGCAGGGCGATGAGCACGGGCGCCTGCCCAATGAGGCCCAGCAGGCGCAGGCGCTGGGCTTCGGCCGTGGCCCGGGCGGCCCGCTCGCGGGCCTCGCTTTCGCGCAGGGCCTGCTCGATGGCGCTGCGGGGCTGGTTGGCCGTGTCGGTGAAACTCACCAGCAGCCACGGCCCCTGCCGCTGGGCGGCCAGATGGTAATAGCTGTCGAAGTCATCGGCCTGGTCGGGCAGTTGGTGGTGGCCGGGCTCCCCCGTCGCAAACACCCGGCGGTAAAAATCCAGCACCCCGCGGGCCTGCAGCAGCGGGAAGTATGGCTGGCTACCGTGCCCCGGCGGCGCGGGCTGCTCCCAGAGGCGCCGGGCGGCCGGGCTCAGGTACTCCACCCCGAAATCGGCCGGTGCGCCCACGCCGTCTTCCACGCCGGGCGCGTACACCGGGCGCAGCAGCAGCACCGCCGCCACCGATACGTCGAGCAGCGCAGGCAGCAGCTCGGCCGGAAAGGTCGCGTTGGCGGGGGGCAGCAGGGAAACAGGAACCATCATAAAAACGCGGAAAAGCCGGCACCAGCCCGACTAGCTTCAAAGCTAGAGAACATAGTTGATACGCTGCCACTTATCCGCTGCTGCTGCCCCGGCAGCCGGCATAACGAGCATTAGTCCGCTGCATAACATACCTCATTGGAGCGGCCCCGATGGTGGCCTACCTTTAAGTTCTTCCCCTCACGGGGCCCTCCTGCATGCCATCTTCCCCCCTCACTTCCCTTCCTCCCCTCGCGGCCGCCGTGCTGCTGGTGCTGCTGCCACTGGTGGGGGGCGACGGCGTGGAGGCGACCCAGCTCCAGCTGGGGGCGTTCCAACGCCGCCTGGGGGCCGCTATTTTCGTGCTCGTCGTGGACGAGGCCAGCCACCCCGACGTGGTGCGCAGCTTCCGGCCAGCCGGGCTGCCCCTGTGCGTGCTCGTGCAGCAGGGCCAGGAGCTGTGGCGGCAGCAGGGCCTGCCCGAGGGGGAGCTGCTGGCCAAGCAGCTGCTGAACCGGCTGCGGCCGGCGGCCCGCCCATAGCCAGAGGGGCCGCCTGCTTTGGGAGCCGGGCATGAGGAGGATTATCTGATTCCATAAGGCGCATCAAGGCATTGCAGGGGGGGGCGGCCCTACTTTTGACCTGCCCGGCAGCAGCAGCGGAAATTCCTTGCTCGGTACCGGGCTGCCTTAGCTGCTGCCCCCCTGGCTGCCTACGGGTGCCCCCTTCCTTGTTTATTCTGCTATGAAAAACCTGCCTTTCAGCACCGCTGCCCAGGGCGGTTTGCTGCTGGGGTTACTGCTGGCCGCCCGGTCGGGCAACCTGCTGGCTCAAGTTCCGGCCGCCGCCGAAGGGCTAACCCTCACCCAGCCCGCCGTGCTGGGCCTGCTGCTCGTGGTTGTCATCGGGGCCGCGATAGGGCTGCTGGTGCGCGTGGCCTCGCTGAGGCGGGGCCGCCAGTCGCCGTCTGTGGAGCGCGAGAACGGGCGCTTTGACGAGGCGGCGACCAGCAGCCGGTCGGCCCCGGTTGCGCCAGGTGCCTCGGTCGGCGCTTTTCGCTGAATTAGGTCTTTACCTCTCAACACCCATTCAGCTATGTTGAAACCGCTATGCCCCGCGACCAAGCAACCCATACCACCCCACCAACGCCCCAAAGGCGTTTCGGCCGGTGTGGGCTGTTCATTTGTGGTGGGCGGCTACGGCATCCCCCTTACGGCTGGTGGTGGCCCCGGGCCCAACGACGCGCACCGCACTTATTTGACGCTTCACCCCCTGCTATTCTTTCCGCTATGAAGGCCTTCTTTCCTACCGGAGCCCTACCTGCCACCGCCGTAAGGCCAGCGCCCGTTTACCTGGCGGACCTGACGGCCAGGAATCTGGCTTTGCTGCTGGTTGCCCCGCCGGCGCACCTGTCCGCCGACTGCTGGGGGCTGGCCGCGACGTATCCGCGGGGCGTGTGCCACTTCGTTTCGCAGCTGCTTGTGCTCCGAAGCCGCGGAACGGGTATCCGGCTGTGCCAGGTGCACCCAGTGCTGCAGCGCTGCCTGCATGGCCTGGCGCTGGGTGCGGTGTTCGATTTAAACGGGTAAGCAGTGCCCGGCATGGCCGTTCCCAGCCGCCGGGGCTCCGTGCGCAGAAGGACTTCCAACAGCCCATAATACGCTGTGAGTCGCCCAAATTCTTCAGCGGCGAGTGCCGGTTGGAGCGCCGGTAAGCGCGAGCTGTTACTACCCTAAGCCAATACTTCCCTATGTCTACCACTCTCCGATTCTCTGCCAAGCATGACGCTACTTTTTACGCCACCCTGCGCCAGCGGGTAGACGCTTATTTTACGTCGCGGCAGCTTTCGCGGCA
Organism: Hymenobacter psychrophilus; assembly: GCF_900107135.1. Classification (GTDB taxonomy): domain Bacteria; phylum Bacteroidota; class Bacteroidia; order Cytophagales; family Hymenobacteraceae; genus Hymenobacter; species Hymenobacter psychrophilus. The sequence continues at coordinate 62,100 of NZ_FNOV01000014.1, read as the reverse complement.
CGCCAACGGGCGCATGTGGGCCAAAACGGTCTTCTTTCTGGCGTGTTTCGTGGTCCTTTACGGCCTGGTGTTGTTTAGCCCGGTCGGGCCGGGCTCCCGGCTGGTACTGGCCGGGCTGCTGGGCGCCTGCAACGCCTTCATCGGCTTTAACATCTGTCATGATGCTCTCCACGGGTCCTTCTCGGCCGATAAGCGGGTTAACCGGGTATTCAGCCTGCTCTTCAACCTGGTGGGGGCCAACCCCTACGTGTGGAACCTGACCCACAACGTGGTGCACCACACCTACACCAACATTCCCGGCCACGACGAGGACATTGAGGTGGCTCCGGGCCTGATTCGTCTGGCACCCGACGACAAGTGGCGGCCCTGGCAGCGCTTCCAGCACCTGTACGCTTTCCCGCTCTACGGGCTGGCGTCGCTGTCGTGGATTTTCCGCAAGGACTACGTGAAGTTCTTTCAGGCTAAAATCGGGCAGCACGCGGCCCGGCACCCGCGCCGCGAGTATTTCAACCTGTTCTTCTACAAGGCCCTGTACTACCTGTTCTTTATTGCCCTGCCGCTGCTGGTGCTGCCGCTGCCCTGGGAACAGGTGCTGCTCGGCTTTCTGGTACTGCACCTGGTGGAAGGCGTGGTGATGGGCCTGGTTTTTCAGCTCGCGCACGTGGTGGAGGGCACCAGCTTCCCGGCCCCCGACGGCAGCGGCACGATGCAGGACGCCTGGGCCGTGCACCAGTTGCAGACGACGGCCAACTTCGCGCCCCACAGCGGGCTGGCCAGCTTTTTTTGCGGGGGGCTGAACCGCCAAATCGAGCACCACTTGTTTCCCCGCGTCTGCCACATCCACTACCCGGCCCTGGCCCCCATCGTGCGCCAAACGGCCCGCGAATTTGGGTTGCCCTACCTGGAAAACCCCACCTTCGGGGCCGCCCTTCGCTCGCACTACCGCCTGCTGCGCCGCCTGGGCCGCCCGCCCGTGGCCGTGAAACCGGCGCGGCTGGTAGCGGTGCACGCGTAGGCTTGCGGTGCTCCGTGAAGCTTTGCGAATAAAAATCACGCAGATCATTCAATGAAAATAACACCACTAATCATGAAACACACTTTTTTACTTTTGCTGCTGGCTTTCAGCATTACCGCCAATGGACAGACTATTTTGGGAAAATGGGAGACCTATGATGGAGACAAAAAAGAAAATGGCGTAAATGGAGTAATTAAAATTGAAAAAGAAAGTGAAATATATTCCGCCAAATAATTGAAAACTTCGATACGTCTGGAAATGGCACCTGTGAAAAATGCACTGGAGATAATAAAAACAAACCCATAGTTGGGCTGGATATTATTGAAGGCATTGAAAAAAATGGAAACAAGTTTGATGGTGGAACTATCTTAAATCCGAAAACAGGGGAAGTGTATAAGTGCTATTTGAAGCTAATAGAGCCTAACAAGCTTAAAATAAAAGCTTATTCCTGGCTCTCAGTTCTAGGAAAAACGCAGTACTTAAAGAGAAAAGAATAAACCCAATAAATTAGACGGGTATATCGGTTTCGCAAACGGTATGTTCAGTCGGATGTAAAGACGCATCTTTGCGTCTTGTCGTTGAACGGTAACGATCCAACGGCGCGAACGACGAGACGCAAAGATGCGTCTCTACACCCTGGACCGCAACCTGAGAACCGCTCTAGGGTAGCCGCTGCGGCTACTTAATACCCAGCGTTTTCATGCGGGTAGACCCCCACACGGCCCTTTCATTGTGCCCCCGCCCATACTTTCCACCGCTGCGTAAGAAGGCTAAGCCGCATCTAGTAAAACCTGCCTCACCCGTGCCTCCCGATGGAATTATACAACTCTCTGTCGCTGCTGCTCGTGGTCGCCGCCGTTTTTGGCTATCTCAACCACCGGGTTTTGAAGCTGCCGGGCACTATCGGGCTGATGATCCTGGCCCTGGTGTCGTCGGTGCTGGCCATTGGGCTGGGCAAGCTGGGCGTGAACTGGGTGCTGCAAGCCGGCGAGCTGGTGCGGGGCCTCGACTTCCACACCGTGCTGATGCAGGTGATGCTGAGCTTTTTGCTCTTTGCCGGCTCCCTGCACGTGGATGTGCGCGCGCTGGGCCGGCAGGGCCTGGCTGTGGGGGCCATGGCCACGGTCGGTATGCTGCTGTCCACGGCCCTGGTGGCCAGCGCCTTTTACTACCTGCTGCCGCTGTTCGGGCTGCGCATCGACTTCATTTACTGCCTGCTGTTCGGGGCGCTTATTTCGCCCACCGACCCGATTGCCGTGCTCGGCATTTTAAAGGAGGCCCGCGTGAACAAGCGGCTGGAAACCCGCATCGTGGGCGAGTCGCTGTTTAATGATGGCATGGCCGTGGTGGTGTTCTTGAGCCTGCTGCAGATTGCCCGGTTCGGGGCTGCCAGGGCTACGCCCGGCGTTATCGGGGAGCTGTTTCTGCGGGAAGCAGTGGGGGGCCTGGTGCTGGGCGCGGGGCTGGGCTACGTCGCCTACCGGGCCCTGCGCAGCATCGACGACTACCAGGTGGAGGTGATGATTACGCTGGCCCTGGTGATGGGCGGCACCGCCCTGGCCACGACGCTGCATACCTCCGGGCCGCTGGCCATGGTGGTAGCGGGCCTGATTGTGGGCCATAAAGGCCGGAAAATGGGCATGTCGGATGTGACCCAGGAGTATCTCGACAAGTTCTGGGAGATGCTCGACGGGATTCTCAACGCGATGCTGTTCGTGCTCATCGGGCTGGAAATGCTCATTCTCGACATCAGCCGCACTACCCTGCTCGTGGGCGTGGCAGCCATTGGCGTCGTGCTGGTGGCCCGCTGGCTGGCGGTGGGTTTGCCCCTGGTGCTGCTCCAGCGCTATTATCCCTTTAACAGAAAAATGCTGCGGGTGCTGACCTGGGGCGGGCTACGTGGCGGGATTTCGGTGGCCCTGGCCCTGTCGCTGCCCGACGCCATGCCCCACTACGATTTGCTGGTGGGCGTCACGTACGTGGTCGTCATCTTCAGCATCATCGTGCAGGGACTCACCATCGGGCCGCTGGTGAAACGGCTGGGCCTGAGCACCGGCCCGGCCCCCGACACCGCCGCCCCGTAACACCCTTCGCACCTGACTTCTATGGCAACTCCCTCCTTTCCTAAAACCGGCCAGCCCCTCCGCGATGTTGTCGTCATTGGCGCGTCGGCCGGGGGCGTAACGGCGCTGCTGGCCCTGGCTAAAACGCTGCCGACGGATTTTCCGGCGCCCATTTTCGTGGTACTGCACGTGGCCGCCGATTCGCCCAGCATCATGCCGCAGCTGATTAACTCGGTGTCGGCGCTCCACGCCAAGCACCCGGAAAACGGGGAAGTGGTGCAGCCGGGCGTCATCTACCTGGCCCCGCCCGACCACCACCTACTACTGGAAGATGACCGGGTGCTGGTGACGCGGGGGCCCAAGGAAAACCGGTTTCGGCCCTCCATCGACGCGCTGTTTCGCTCGGCAGCCTACACGTACGGCCCCCGGGTACTGGGCGTGGTGCTCACCGGCTACCTCGACGACGGCACTTCCGGGCTGTGGAGCGTGCAGCGCATGGGTGGGCTGGCCATTGTGCAGGACCCCCGCGACGCCGAGCAGCCCGCCATGCCCACCAACGCCCTGGAATTTGTGACGGCTGACTACCTCGTGCCCCTGGTGGAGCTCGGCTCCTTACTGGTCCGCCTGACCCAGGAGCCTGCCCCCGCCCCGGCGGAGCTGCCCGCCGACCAGCTGGACCTGCTCCAAATTGAGGTGACCATTGCCAAGCAGGGCGGCGGCTTCGAGCTGGGTATTATTGACAAGGGCCACCTGACGCCCTTCACCTGCCCCGAGTGCCACGGCGCGCTCACCCAGCTCATCGAGGGCCAGCTGATTCGCTACCGCTGCCATACGGGCCACGCCTACACCGTGAGCGCGCTGCTGAGCGAAGTCACCGAGTCGGTGGAAAGCCTGCTCTACCAGTCGTTGCGCGGGTTGGAGGAAACCCAGCTCCTGCTACAAAACCTGGGCGCGCATTTTCAAACGGAAAAGCAGGCCGAAGTAGCTGCCCTGTTTCTGCGTAAGGCGGCCGAGACCGGCCAGCGGGCCCGGCTGGTGCACGATTCCATTCTGCAGCACGAGGCCCTGAGCGGAGACCTGCAGTTCTACCAGAAAGAGCTGGCGTAGCGCTATTACCTTTTGGCTTACGGCCCGCCATTGTTGGCTGCCCGCTACCGTTCAGCTACCTTGTCAGCTATGCCCCAAAACGTACGCCCCGCCGCCACCCCCGCTGCCCCGGCGAAAGCCGCGGGGCCGCCCCAGTCGCTCGACGCGGTGGTGCGCGATTCGCCCGCCGGCCTGGCCCACTTGGCCGGAGCCGACCACCAGGTGACGGTGACCAACGCGCTGTTTCGGCAGCTGTTTGGCAGCCGGCCCCTGGCCGGCCTGCGCCTGGCCGAGGCGCTGCCCGAGCTGGTCGACCAGCCCTTTTTTGGGCGGCTCGACGAGGCTTACCGCACCGGCACCAGCTGCCACGGCCACGAGCCCGTCGCCTTCCAGGATGCCACCCAGCCGGGCCCCGGCGGGCCGGTATATTTCACCTTTATGGCCCAGGTCACGCGCGACGAGGCGGGCACGGTGACGGGCCTGCTGCTGTTTGCCTACAACGTGAGTGCCCACGTGCGCGCCCGGCAGCAGGCCGGCAGTATGCCCCCGCCCAGCACGGCCCAGCAGCTGGTTATAGTAAATGAGCAGCTGGCCGTGGCGAACGAGGAGCTGGACGTAACCAACGAGGAATTACAGGTTAGCAATGAGGAGCTGCTGGTCAGCAACGAAGAGCTGCGGAGCACGAATGAGCAGCTAGTGGTGGCTAACGCGGAGCTGCGTACCCAGGCCGCCGAGCTGCGCCGGGCCCAGCAGGCCGTGCAGCGGCTCAACGAGGAGCTGAGCCTCACCAATGACGGCTTGGTTGACACCATTACCGACAGCCTCCAGGACACCGAGGCGGCCCGCGCCGAGGCCGAGGCCCAGCGCCTGCGCCTGCACCGGCTGGTGACCGAGGTGCCGGCCATGCTGGCCGTGCTCACCGGCCCCGACCACGTGGTAGAGCTGGCCAACGACAACTTCCGAGCCCTGTTCGGCCACCGCGAGCTGGTGGGCCGGCCCTTCCGCCAGGCCGCGCCGGAGCTGGAAGGACAGCCCTTTTTCGATCAGCTGGACGAGGTGTTTCGTACGGGTGAAACCTACACCGGAACCGACGTACCGGTAACACTGGACCGCACCCATTCGGGCCAACTGGACCAGCTATTTGCTACCTACATCTACCAGGCCACCCGCGACGGAGTAGGCCGGATTACGGGCCTGTTGATTTTTGCCTACGAAGTAACCGAGCAGGTGCTGGCCCGGCAGGAGCGGGAAGATATTGCCCGGCAGCGGCAGCTGGTAACCGATGCGCTGCCGGCGCTCATTGCCTACGTCGACCGCAAGCGGCGCTACCAGTTCAACAACCAGGCCTACGCGGGCTGGTTCGGGCAGTCGGTAGACCAGTTGCGGGGCCAACTGGTGCGCGAGGTGGTAGGCGAGGCGGCCTATGCGGCGGACGCGCCCTACATGGCGCGGGCGCTGGCCGGCGAACGGGTAGACTTTGAGGCCCGCATGGCCTACCGCGACGACCTGGTCAAGCACGTTCGCACCAGCTTCGTGCCCGACGTGCAGCAAGAGCAGGTGGTGGGCTTTTACTGTCTTATCAGCGACATCACGGAGCAGGTCACGGCCCGGGCTGAGGTGGCGCGCCAACGGCAGCAGCTGCATGAGCTGTTCATGGTCGCGCCGGGGGCCATTGCCATCCTGGCCGGCCCCGACCTGCTTTTTGAGTTGGTCAACCCGGCGTATCAGCAGATTTTCCCCGGCCGGGAGCTGCTGGGCAAGTTGTTGCTCGACGCCTTGCCCGAGCTGGCCGACACCGAGATTCCCGGTCTGTGCCGCCAGGTGTACGAAACGGGTGCCACCTACGTGGCCGAGGAGCTGCCGCTGCAGCTGGCCCGCCAGACGGATGGGCCGCTGGAGGAAATCTACTGGACTTTCACCTACCAGGCCCGCCGCAACGAGCAGGGCATGGTTGATGGGCTGATTGTTTTCTCCTACGACGTGACCAGCCAGGTGCGGGCCCGCCAGCAGGTGCAGGCCCTCAACCAGCAACTGGCCACCCGTAACGATGCCCTGGGCGACACCAACCAGCAGCTCACGCGCACCAACGTCGACCTGGACACGTTCGTTTATACGGCCTCCCACGACCTGCAGGGCCCGCTCAACAACCTCGACGGCCTGCTCCGGGCCCTGCGCGAGGAACTGCCCGTTTCCGACCGCTCGGTGCCGGTGGCTCACCTGCTGGAAATGCTGCACGATTCGGTGGACCGCTTCCAGCACACGCTCACCCACCTGAGCGCCGTTGCCCGCGTGCAGGGCGAAACCGGAGCATCCGCCCCGCTCGTGCCCCTGGCCGACGTGGTGCGCGACGTATTGCTGGACCTGGCCCTGCCCATCGCCGAGGCCGGTGCCCAGGTAAGCGTGGACGTGGACGGCTGCCCCGCGGTCCGGCTGACGGAAAAGAACCTGCGCTCGGTGGTCTACAACCTCATCAGCAACGCCGTGAAGTACCGCCACCCCGACCGCGTGCCTCAGGTGCGGGTGCAGTGCCGGGCCCAGGACCAGCGCTGGGCGCTGGCGGTGCAGGATAACGGCCTGGGCCTGGACCTGCCCCCCGGCCGGCCTAGCTTCGGGTTGTTTGAGCGCTTCCACACCCACGTCGACGGCTCGGGCGTGGGCCTGTACATGGTGCAGAAGTTGGTAGAGAATGAGGGGGGCGAGCTGGAAGTAGTCAGCCAGTTGGGGCAGGGCTCTACGTTCACCGTGCACTTTCCGCGCTGAGGGGTTTGCTCCCGCCCATTTGGGGCGGCCGGAAGTAGTAGCGTGCGGCCCTGTCTGGCGCAGATTCACCTCTGCACTGTGCGACTGGGCGGACTAAGTGGAAGCCATTCTTTCTGCCAACCAGCTGTCTCGTCCTAAAAAATGTTGACAGCTTTCTCCCCCTTAAACCGGTGATTTAAGCAGTTACAGAATAGGGTTCGATAAGGGCCCGTTATCGTACCGTAGCAGGAGTTCCAACTGCGGCTTATCAGGTCTTATGGTTGCTTGCAACGGGCTGCGAATGAACGTTAACAATGCTATGAGGCACTCCAAACCGCTATATATCGTAGGAGAGCTTATCAAGTTTCATGAGGCTCCATCCAGCACCGGTTAGGCCGAATGAATCTTATCGGGTAAGATCAAAAACATGCTGACCCGTATCAGCAATCCGGTCGGCCTATCCAGTAGCGCCATATAAGTCAGTGGGACGACCGCAAACACCAGCAACTCCTCATAGCCGTCAGCCCACCCACTAGGTTTGCTTCTGGATATATATCGACGCACAAGACACTGCCACGGTTGCCAGGACTGTCAACGCAACTTTTCGAATAATGGGCGACAAAGATGAGGCAGCCGGCTACCCGGGATGATAGCTACAGGAGCAGGAGAGCGACACACCGTGCAGTACTCGCTTCCCGGCTGAAAAGCCGCACCGGGCGCGCCGGGTGCCGCTACCACCTCCCCTACTGAGTGGGGCCTACCCACTGAGCGCAGATTAGTATGGCGTGGGATAAGTATTTTGCGGGCACACTTCTCTATCGGCTACCATCTATATGTATCCTTTCGCTCTTCCACGGCTGGCCAGCTGGCTGACCTTGTTTACCCTGCTAGCGACTACGCAGCCAACAGTAGCCCAAAGGGTAGCGGGGCTAGCAAATGCCGGCCGAATGAGCACTCTGGCTGGCACGCCCCCGAACGGTAGTCCCGGCAGCATCGATGGGCCCGCGCTGCAAGCGCGGTTCAACGAGCCGCAGGGATTGGTCCTCGGCGCCAACGGCACCCTCTACGTGGCCGACACTAAGAACTCAACCATTCGCACAATCAGCGCTACGGGAGTCGTCAGCACCTTGGCCGGTCAGGCTGGTAACGCTGGATACGCCGATGGAATAGGACCGCAGGCCCGGTTTGCCCAGCCAGTGGGGGTCGTAGTCGATGCGGCCGGTACGGTGTACGTGGCGGACCAGGGCAACCACGCTGTCCGTAAAATCACCTCGGCGGGCATCGTTAGTACGTTAGTAGGCGTGCCGGCAGCACTTTCTCGTTCCGCGGCCGAAGCTATTTCATCTTCTGCACCGCTGCGAAAGCCAACCAGCATTGCCTGGGGGCCGGGCGGGGACCTGTACGTGACCGATGAAGACCAGGGCTGTATTTACCGGATTCACCCGGTAACCGGTGCAGTGCGCACCTGGGTCAGCCGCGAGCAGTACCTGGCCGTTGCCAGTCAGGCGCCCCGGTTCCGGGGGTATGAGTTGGTAAGCCTGGTATTCGACCCAACCGGCGCTGGCTACGTGGGCGATGGGCAGGGCGTCATCCGTAAGATCTCCCCGCAGGGTGACGTACGTGACTGGGTAGGAACCGCGGGCGAAGGCGGCTTTGAGGACGGCACCGGCCCGGCTGCCCAACTTGGCAATCCCACTGGCTTGGCCCTGGGTCCCGATGGGACGCTCTACGTGGCCGACGTGCGCTATGCCGTAATTCGGCGGGTGTCGCCGGCCGGGCAGGTTACGACCCTGGCCGGCCAGGGCGACCAAACAGGTTCCCGTAACGGGCCAGTGGCAACCGCACGCTTCCTGCTGCCGCGCGGCCTGGCCCGGGGAGCCGACGGCACCCTCTTCATTGCCGACGAGCTGGGTTCCTGCATTCGCCGGATTTCGCCCCAGGGGCAGGTGAGCACCTGGGCAGGGGCACCCGTGCGCCTGGGTGGCGACGACGGCCCCGGAGCTACGGCGCAATTCCGCGCCCCGGAGGCCGTGGCCGTCGATACGGCCGGCACCGTGTACGTAGCTGAAGGGGGGAACATGGCCGTCCGCAAGATTGCTCCCGATGGGGAGGTCAGCACCTTGTACGGCGGCCTGGAGCGCTCCAGTGCCCCGGCCCGAGCGGTGTATCTGCACCATCCTACCGGGGTGGCCGTGGCGCCCTCGGGCATCGTGTATGTCTCGGAGGCGAGCAGCAATGTCATCTACCAGATTACGCCCCAAGGGAGCATCAGCCTGCTGGCGGGCCTCCCCAGTAGTGAGGGCGGCGCCGTGGATGGCAGGGCGGCGGAGGCCCGGTTCAATCATCCCTCCCACCTGGCGGTGGGTCCGGACGGCACGCTCTACGTGGTGGACGAATCCAACGCCCTGGTGCGTACAATCAGCCTCCAGGGACAGGTAAGCACCCTGGTCGGCAAACTACCCGTCTATATGGGGCCGCGGGATCCGCTGCTGGGCACGCCTACGGGCGTAGCCGTGGATGCCACCGGCACCGTGTACGTAAGCGACGGCCCGGCCCACGTAATTCGCCGCATCACCCCGGCCGGCAAGGTGAGCGTCTGGGTGGGGGAGCCCGGCCGGGCGGGCGATGTCGACGGTTCCGGCCGCGCCGCGCGCTTCCGGCTGCCGGCGGGACTGAGCCTGGACCGCCAGGGCAATCTGTACGTGGCCGACCTGCTCAACAGCACGGTGCGCCGGGTGTCGCCCGCCGGGGTAGTGACGACGCTGGTGGGTGAGGCGGGCCAGCAGGGCAGCACGGACGGCCAAGGGCCAGCCGGCCGTTTGAGTCAGCCCCGGAGCGTAGCCGTCGGGCCGGATGGAGCGGTATACATTGCCGATTGGGGTAACGCAACGATTCGCGTGGTGCGCTAAAGGCTGATAGCCTGCTGTTCAGCCTTCGTGTCTGCCTTCTCCCCACGGCACCGCATCGGTTCTCAGCACCCTATCTTCTAGGATGGCAGGTAGAGAGTGGAGGGGGCGTAAGGAGGGAAGTTGTCGGGAGCTGGCAAGATGCGTACTTTCGAAGCGCAACCCACCCAACCATCGCATTATCCAGCGCCTTCGTATCTTATGGAGTAGGCAGGCGCAGTATCTTCTATGCCTTATTCCCGGCTTACCCTGCTGCCAGCACTGCTCAGCAGCTTATTCTATTGCTTTCTGGCCCCGTCCGCCCGGGCACAATCCTTGCCAGGGCCGACTCGCTTTGAGCAGCGAATCACGGTAGCCTCCATTCCCTTCCGGCGCGAGGGCGCTTGGGGCCTGATGAGCCCGCAGGGTAAGGTGCTGGTCGAGCCCCGCTACCCCAAGCCCATCAAGCGCTATTTTCGCGCGCCCCACCTCTGGTATACAACGCAGGCAGGGCCTTTACCCGTTATCCTGCTCAACGAGCAGGGCCAGGAACTCGGTCACTTTAAGACCTTCACGCCGGCCCCCAATGGCACGGTGGTGGCTACCGGCCGGCGCACCATCACGCTCTTTGATTCCGTGGGCCACCTGCTGCGCGCGACACCGTACGCTTCTATCCAGGAGCAGTGGCATGAGGGCCTGGCCATCGTGAAGCTGCCGGACTCGGTGCTGACCACCAAGCCCACCTCTGGCTCATATAGTATGCAGGACGCCAAGTACGTGCTACCGGGCCTGCTTGGCTTGGTTGATGCGCAGTTGCGGGAAGTGGTGCCCCCCACCTTTCACCACATCGGCAGGTACTGGCAGGGCTACGCGCCCGTGTCCATGAATGACCGGCGCCAGGGGGCTATCGACCGCACAGGTCGGGTAACCTGGCTTAGCAAGGCCCACGCCGACACGATTGCCCGCGAATACTTTGGCGGGTTTTGGGCAGGCTGGTCGAATGAGCGGCAGAGTGCGGCGGCCGTGGACGTGCACGACCGGGTGGTGGTGCCCTTTGGCAAGTACAAGCAGATTACCCGTCACCAGTCGGACCCCTACATTGCCGTGATGCAGCGCACCCGGGTGGGGGCGGCTCCCAACGGTAAATGGGAAGAGCGCTGGGGCCTATTAGATACCACGTTCCGGGAAATTACGCCCCCGCTCTACGAACGACTGGAGCAACACGGCCGCTGGACGGTGGTGGAGCTGCCCCCGCTGGGCCCCCACCAGATACCGCAGCGCGGTGCGCTCTACCAGGGTCGGCTACTCATCCCGGCTCGCAGCCCGCAGGTATACCCGACCGGTGATCAGCACTATTCCCTGGCGCTGGAAGCCAGCCGCGACTCGGCCACGCACACGACTGTCTTTCGCTACGTCTGCTACGGGCCGCAGGGGCCCACCGGTATGGCCGTTGCCTCCCTGCAAGCCCCCGCTTACCTGGGCCATGGTATCTTCTCCTACCAGAGTTCCTACGAAACCCGGCCCCAACTGATCCTGGCCAGTGGTCAGAAACCCTTCGACGAAGAGATTACCGGAGTGTCCGCTGCCTACGGGGGGCGCTACTATCAGGTGCGCACGGCTTCCAAAACCGGCCTGTTGGACACGACCGGCCGGTGGGCCGTGCCGCTCAGCACGGCCTATGACGAGGTGTTGCCTCACCAGCCTGATTCGTTGTTTACGGTCAAAAAGAAGAAGCTCGAGGGCCTGATCACGGCCCAGGGCCAGGTGGTGGTGCCGTTGGAGTACACCTGGGTTACCCATGGACCGGGTCGCACATTCGTAGGCAGAAAACCTGATGGCCGACTGGTGCTGGGGCGCAACGGGCGCGTGCGGGCTAACCTGACCGACTACCAGGCCGAAGGCAAGAAGGTCTACAAGGTAGACATCCTGGCGCCGGGCTTGGCGCTGCTGCAGTGGCTCACCGAACCGGTAACCACCTCTACCCCCCAGAAGCCTCTGGCCCCTTCTACCCGGGGGATGCTGCTCGTCAATGAGAAAGGCCAGCAGATTCTGCCGGCCGGCGTAACGCAGGTAGGGCCGGCCAGCGACGGAGTACTCTGGGTGTCCAACGGCACCAGCTACGCCGTTCTGGATTACCAGGGAAAGCTGCTCACGCCCTTCAAGTACACCAACGTGCAGCCTTTTTCCCAGGGTATTACTACGGCGACCACCGGTGGCCAGGAGGTGTGGCTGGACTGCTTTGGCAAGGAATACACGCAGTAAGCGGCCCGTTTTTCCACGTACTTAGGCGCATACGCTGCCTAAGCCAATGCAGAATAGGGTACGCCGGCCATTGGCATGGGCCGCGGTCGAAAATGGAGACATCTCTCAGCCCGAATTCAGGCATTCCGGGGACCGGCTGAGCACTTCTGCTGCCGGACGCGGCCTTCTGCCCTAGCCGAGCCAACCAGCTACGGCCGCTTCATTTACCTCCTAGTAACTGCTCGTGTATGCTTTTTCTCTTCGCGTTGCGCAGAACCCGCGTTCTGGCACTCAGCATCGGCCTGCTCGCCGGCTGTCAGAGTGCGGGCGAGATAAGTGGCGATTACGTGCCGTTGATCCAGGAGCCGGACGTAGCGGAATCTGTTCGCGTGGCCCGCAACCACCAGTTTCACTACCATTACCGGCGGGGCGCCACGGTTTTTGACCACTCAGGAACCTGGGAGTTAGAAACCCGACAGGGCCACGAATACCTGGTGCTGCGCTATTGGCAGGATCCCCACTCCCGCTGTGGACTGAACCGGGCCGCTGTTGCCAGCTTCGAACGGGAAGGCGACCAGCTATGGCTGATTAAGGATTTACCCGACTGCGCTTGGCGAAAGCTTTCCACAGAGTAAGAGAGACCGGTTTTTTCCTGGTTATTGAATTAGCCGTCTATCATGGAAAGAAGCGACTTTGAGTGTCTCGCATATGGCCAGGGCCTGAAACTTGGTCAAGTAAGCTTGGGAATCTCTGTTCGACAGCTGTGTGGAGCTGTTACGTTCCTCCGCTACAATGGCCTTGATTAAAAGTTCGGTCCAAAAGTCGCATTTGCCCCATGCGCGAGCTTCTAAATTGGGCAAAGAGGCACTAAAACGGCCCTTTTCGGGTGCTACCAAGCTTATCGTTAGCTCAGTCCTTGAGTTGTCTAAAAAGTGGTGTCCGGAACAGGTTTATACCGTTTAGGCGCTCCTGATGGCTTTCCGGTACACAAGGGGAGTCTGCTAGCTGCCAAATGCGACTTTTGGACCAAACTTCTAACCAAGGCCATCAATGCGCTAGACAAATGGCAGCCGAGGAAACATGATGAAATGCTTATTTTGTTGATATGTATACTATATTTGCATCAACGATAATAGGAATATGAAACCAGACAACCCCACCCAAACAGCCCTCTACACGCTGGAGCAGGCCATTAAGGCTTACCGGCGGCTCTGCCAGCAGAACATCGACCGGGTCGCCGCCAATCTGACCGTAGATCAGGCCCTGACGCTGGTAGTGCTCAATAAACACCCGGAGCTGAGTCAGCAGCAGCTGGCGGAGCTGGTTTTCAAGGATAAAGCCTCGCTCACCCGCATGCTGGAGCTGCTGGTGCAGAAAAACCTCGTCGCCCGCGCGTTGCACGCTTCCGACCGCCGCAAGTTCAGCCTCACCCTTACCCCCCAAGGGCAGCAGCTGCTGGAGCAACTGACTGCCACCATTGCCCTGAACCAGCAAACCGCGCTGCAGGGTCTCACCGAAACCGAGCTGACCCAGTTTCACGCCACCCTGCAGAAGATTATTATCAACTGCGCTACACCGTCCTTATGCGTCTAACGGTTTTACTAGTGCTGCTGCTGAGCCTGGGCCGGGTCGGCAGCAGTGAGGCCCAATCCGGGGTGCCCCGGCAGCTGGCGGCCTACATGCAGGGGCAGCAGGCCGTCAACCATTTTGCCGGGGTGGTGCTGGTCACGCGGCACGACTCGGTGCTGCTGCAGCAGGCCTATGGCCTGGCCGATGCCGAATGGCAGGTGCCCAACACCCCGGATACCCGGTTTGCGCTGGCTTCCATCACCAAGCAGTTTACGGCCATTGCCCTGCTGCAGCTGGCCGAGCGCGGCCAGTTGCGCCTCACCGACAAGCTCAGCCAGTACGTGCCGGGAATGCCCAACGGGGACGCCATTACGCTGCACCAGCTGCTGACGCACACGGCAGGGCTGGCGCTGGATTTTGAAGAGGTGTACCTGAGGCACACGGATGCAACGAAGGATTCGGCTTTGGCTTTCATCCGACGGCAGCCCGTGCAGTTTGCCCCGGGTGCCCGGATTGGCTACAGCAACGTGGGCTACTTTCTGCTGGCCCTGATCATTGAAAAAGCCTCGGGTCTGAGCTACGGTACCTACCTGCAGCGCAATATTCTCGACGTGGCCGGTCTGCGCCAGACGGGATTGCTGAGCAACACCACGCTGGTGCCTGGCCTGGCCCGGCTCTACTACCGGGAAGGCGCGGCGCTGGTGAAGAACCCCTATATCAACTGGGACGTGAACGTGGGCCACGACGGGCTGTACGCCACGGCCGGCGACCTGCTCCGGCTAAGCCAAGCGTTGCGCGGCACCACGCTGCTCTCGTCGGCCTCGCTGGCGCTCATGAATACCCCGCACAACAAGCAGTTTGGGGGTAGCGGCTTCCTGGACCGCTACGGCTACGGCGTCTTCATCGACCCCTATTACAACCTCGGGCATCACCTGCTCACCCACAGCGGCGGTTACTTCGGTGCCATGACGACGCTGGACCGTTACCCCCAGGACGAGGTCGTGGTCATCGTGCTGTCAAACAACGAGGCCGAGTCGCACATAATCAGCTACGGGTTGGCGGGCATCCTGTTTGGCAAACCGGTGGAAGTACCCTACGAGCACCGCCCAATGCCAGCCGCGCCCCCCGTGCCGCTCACCTACGCCGGGCACTACGGCCCCCACCACATCCTGTACGCCAACGGCCAACTCTACCTCCAGGACCTGGAAACGCCGCTGGTCGCGGAAACCCCCACCAAATTTTACAGCCAGCAAAACCCCGACCGCACCGTGGAATTTCTGCCAACGAAAGCCGGTAAAGTGGAGGCGCTGATCCTAACGAAAGGTGGCGTTAGGGAAACCTTCCGCAAAACCCGTAAGCCCGGCAAGCGCTAGCAAGCGGCCAGCAGTGGGGTAAGTGGGTAAGCCAAAATGCTCCTATCGATATTGAGAGCGAAAAATCAGGTTTATTGTCTTGAAATAAGTTGACACTTTCTCACCCTTAAACCGGTCGGATTCCTTAGCGGGCTATATTTTCCGTTTTCTGAGAGGAGCCCATAGATGGCATGATGCAGGCCGTTTGGATGGATGGAGCTTGCCGCAATCTGCCAGGCGAGTTGCGCTTGAGCCGTCAGCACCGCTTGCCCTATCAGTTCCGAGCTGGCTACGACTTGCTAACCAGTCCGCCGCTCGTGGCCGAGGCCAGCTGCCAAGCCGGCAGTACTGCGGCTTCCGGCAGGCACCTATACCGCTGCCAGGTCAAAGGGCTTCGGTCCTGAGGTCCCGGATACGTGGGTAACTGCTGCCTCAGACCCGGAGCGTGATGGCGCCCGGCGCTGGGTTATGGAGCGCACCTTCGCCTGGCGGGCCTGCTTCCGCCGCGTGGTCGTTGAGTACGAGTTTACCCCTGCCAGCCATATTGCCTGGCTAGTACTGGCCAACAGCACCAGGTCGCTCAATCGGGTCTGAATTCCCAAACACGCTCTTACAAAAGAATCGTGCGGGTGATTACGCATGCGCTGTCAGTTATTGTATTTCTTTTTTATCGCCGATAATTTCTCGTCTATTTCCTTTTTGGAGAACCACTGGCCGCGAACCATTACACCACTTATCTTAGTAACATTTGTAATATCCAGAAGTGGATTCGCATCGAGTAAAACGATATCGGCATTTTGATTTGCTTCAATTTTGCCCAGGTTGTCATCGTCAAAATATTGGGCAGCGTTGTACGTACACGCTCTCAGTATATTTGCGTTACTCATGCCGCACTGTGCGAACAGTTTCATTTCTTCAAAGTAGCTATACCCGGGAATAATAAATACGCCGTCGCCAGGACTCACTAATAGATTGACGCCCTGTTTGTCCTTGTACGCCAACAATTTTTTGTACGCATTTATCCGAAAAGAATAGCTATCATATTTTCGTTTGAGTGCGGCGCTATCGATGCCATACAGCTCTTTTTCCCAGCGGGCCACCAACTCTTTCGAAACATATTCGATACCGGGAGAGGCCAGTAACTTCTGCTTTGGAATTTGATAACCGTAAATCAGGTACCAGTACAGGTCGGGACACGACCATAATCTTTTCTCCACAAACTTATTCATTGCGGCGGCATAGCGCGTGCTGTCGTATAAATAAAGACCGATGAAAGGTTCGATGTGCTCCACCGACGACTGACCTGCGTTTACTGCTGCCTCCAGGCCCATGGGTGGTCCATGACCGGCGACTTTTATGCCGATTTCTTTTGCGATGTGGTTGATGGAGTCATAAACACCCTGGTTGTTGCCGCCGAGGTATTTAATAAAATCGTAGCCATCACGCTGGTAGCCTGCCAGGAGTGTGCGCAGATCTTGTTTTTGCAATTTTTCATCTACCACTAGTGCGGGCGAACCAACATAAAGAGTAGGCCCGATTACGTCTTTGTTGATGATTTTTTGTTTCCAATCCAACACGACCGGGGCTCCCCGCATGATCCGGAGGGAGGTGATGCCCCGCGACAGGTTGAGAAACAGGTAGTCGTCAACGGGAAAGGGTTCGCCATCCACGTTGGGAAAATGGGCATGCATGTCGTACATGCCGGGCATGACGAATTTGCCCTGCGCATCAATCACCACCGTGCCCTTGGGTAACTTTTGCTTGTTGCGCCCAACTTTCACGATCTTCCCATTGCTGACAAGCACATTAGTGTTGGATACGATGGATCCCGATTGGACATCCACCACGTTCACCCCCCGGAAGGCATAGCTTCCTTCCGCCTTTTTCAGGGATTGGCTGTTGCCCACAAGGGAAAAAAGGCAGAGCAATAGGAAATAGCAGTACTTCATTGTCAGAACGTGTTGGGAAATTGGGATGGAGCCTAAATAAAAACGAGTCAGTGAGTTGTAGTCGGAGTTCCTAGGCTCCAGGCTACATGATGGTTGACGGCTATCAACTCCTCCCTGACTCGCAGTGGCAAGTTATTCAGTTGCTGCTGCTGGTGCAACAACGTCGGCGCTTGTGTTTGCGCCACGTCTTCCATGCCTTACGCTGCGTCTGCCGCACGGGCTGCTAATGGCCAGCCCTGCCCCCGCAATTCCCACCCTGGGCGGCCGTCTGCTACTATTTCTACCGCTGGCAGAAAAGCGGCTTGTGGCAGCGCCTGAACACAGTGCTCGATACCCTGGACTGCCTGCGGGAAGGATGCGAAACTTTCCCCGCGCTGGGTTGCGCCGCCAGTCAGCGCGTCAAGCTAGCCCCGCGCATCTTCGAACACCGGGGCGTAGATGGGGGCAAGCACGTCAATGGCCGTAAAGGCCAGCTGCTGACCGATTCGGGCGGGCGCAGCTGGTCCGCGCACGTACACGCGGCTCACCAGCACGACAGCCGCGGGGCAGTGGGCCTGCACCGGCCCTGGTGGGCGGCGCGCTTGCGAACCATCCTCACCGACGCGGCGTATCGGGCCCTTTTTGCCGACCACCTGCGCCCATTGCGCCTGCGCCATGAAGTTGTCAGCTGCCCCCCACTACTCAAGGCTTCGTGCCCGTGGCCCAGCGCTAGGTCGTCGGGCGTACCTTTTCCTGGCTGGCCTGTTTTCGCCGCTTAGCCGTCGACTACACCCCTCGCCATCATGTCACTTGGCTGCTACTCGCTAGCATAACCTTGTGTTTACACCTCTTCGCCTAATTCCCAAACACGCTCTTAGCGTAATTTTATCCCTCAACTGCTATAAGAATGCTTCCCTGGTGAGCCTGGCCGCCATCCGCACCGTGCAGAAAACCTACTCGGCCGGCAAGCTCAAACTGGAGCTGGTGCCCACGCCACGCCACGAAGTCTTCGTGAGCGGCGACCGGCTAACCAATTTCTATGACTGGCTGGGACGATAGGCGCGCAATGAAGGAAGAATGGAAGTCGAGGAGAGGGCACTGGCCGGACGGTAACCAGGGCTGTCACAGAAAAGCCTCTTCTACTTGCGTAGAAGAGGCTTTTTTTGCGGCGAAAGCCAGCAGGAACTAGGGGTTCACGTGCTTGAGCTTACGGCGGCGACGCTCCTGGGCCATCTTTACGCGACGGTGGATGGTCTCACGCGTGAGTTCAGTCTGCTGAGGCGCAGCAGCCGGGGTAGTTTCGTCCTTCGTGGTCTTGGTCGTCATACAAAAAAAGGTAAGTTCTGCCCAAAGATACCTGTCTCCGGCACATGGCGGCCTACCCACCCGCTACAAACTTTCTCCTGCCCCGGCGAATAGGTCTTTCCGGTGTCCTTTACCATGTTCACAAAGCGCAGGTTAGGCAGATGCACGTCAACGTGACCGCGCTGAGCGTCCGCTTTACCCCGGCTCAGCCGCCCAGGTCCAGTCCGGCAATTTCCCTGCCCCTGATGCAGAAAAAGGCTTCGATGGTAGCAGGCGAAATTATTGCCGCATTGGTCGAATAATTGGGTGGAAATGGCGCTCGTCTTGTCCGGAAATAGGTTGACAGTTTTTTCGTTTAAACCGGTCGTGGCTGTTGCAGAACCCATGACCGAATTCGGGCGCGTTTTGTAGCAGAAGCATGCAAGGCAAGAAGCAGTATTTCGACAAAGAAGTAACCAGCTTTCGGCTCTCCGAGTGGATCCCGCCCCATAACCTCTACCACCGGCTCGCTGAGCTGGTATACTCGACGTTTCTCTACGAGCAAACGCGCGCGCTTTGTAGTCATACCGGGCACCCGTCGCTCGACCCGGTCGTGTTCATTAAGTTGGTGCTCGTAGGCCGACTGGAGAATCTAGTCAGCTAATGCGGTGCAAGTGCCAAAGCACGGTCGAGCCCGTGTTTGGCAACCTGATCCATCATTATGATCTGCGGCACGTCGGCACTCGCGGCAAAGCCGGGGCCCGGAAGACGATGCTTTTGGCGGCGATTGCCTATAATCTGAAAAGGTTACTCAAGTATCCGCCCCGCAAAGGCAAAGTAATAGCCCTCGTCTTACCTCCACCACCGCCCCCGTGGCCTCCTTTTTCGGCTGCGAACACGACAAACAGCATCCCGCAGAAATCACCGCAGCAACTCTGTTCCCAGCAGGGCGAGTTCTGCAACAGCCACAGTCGTTTTTGTGAACTTATGTCTGGCGGGATTAACGTGTAAATCCGCCCAACAGGCAGAAAAATCCTGGAAACAACGCTAATCATCTTCGTCTTTCTCCGCCACGGCGCGTACGAAAGCGCTGCGGCGGGGGGCGGGCATTACGCTATTTTCGCCGCGTACGGCCCGCCAGATGTTCTCATTGAAGGGAATATCGGGGGCGGCGTCCTCGCGGGAGAGGTTGAATTTTTCGGCCTCGCGGGAGCTGCGATTGACGGCTATGTTCCTTGTATTCAGATCCACCCGGGCGGGACGGGCGACGAAGGGTTTTAGGTCCGGTGAACTGGTAAAGCATTCCCACAGAGGCAGGGCCGCCGCGTCGTACTGGCTCATGGGGGGCAACCCCAGAATCAATTCCATCGTGCGCAGCAAGCCGGCCGTGGAGTACATGGTGTGAATAACCGCGCCGCGTCGCACGTGGGGGCCGGCCAGGTAAGCCGTGCTGCGGTGGGCGTCTACGTGGTCGGGGCCGTTCTGAGCGTCGTCTTCCACTACCATCACTACCGACTCTTTCCAGACCGGGCTTTGCGACAAATGCTCAATCAGGCGGCCCAGGGCCAGGTCGTTGTCGGCGGCGTAGGCCTGAGGCGTGCGGGCCCCGAGCCGGGCCCCGGCCGTGTGGTCGTTGGGCAAGCGAATTACCTGAAACTGGGGCACCTGGCCGGCGGCTACCAGCCTGTCAAAGTCCCGCTCCCAGATCTTCTCGCGGTCCACGTCCAGCACTTGCAAGTTATAACTGGGGTAATCGGCGTCAATGTGGCCTTCCAGGGCCTTGACGGTGGCTTTGCCTTTGGCCACGAACTCGCCGTAGCTGCGGTAGCTCACGCCGGCGCGCTGGCAGTAGTCCCAGATAAAGCCGTCTTTGGGCACGGCTACTTCGCCGCGGCCGCCTTCGTAGTCGTAGCTGCCGCCCCGGCCCGAGTAGTTGCTGGGCCAGGTTTTTTCCACGTAGTCGGTGGCGTAGGCGGCCGTGCTCCAGTTATGGCCATCGGCACTGACCTCGGCATCCACGTAGAAGTTATCCAGCAGCACGAACTCACGGGCCAGGGCGTGGTGGTTGGGCGTAATGTCTTCCCCAAACAGGCAAAGGCTTTTGTCGCCGTTACCCTCCGGCATATCGCCCAACACCTGGTCGTAGGCACGGTTTTCTTTGATGATGTAGAAGACGTGCTTAATGGGCGAAGGCTGGCCCACGCGCTGGGGCACGGGGTTGCCGGCGGGCACGTCGGGGGCCTGCTCGCGGGCCTCGGTATAGGGCGTGTTGGCGTACACCTGGGTCGAAAAGTTCCCCAAGGCCGCCGCGTCGGGCACGGGCAGCACCGAGAGCGAGCCGCGTAGCAGGCCGGCAATGTACTGGGTCGGCCGGGGGGTATTTTTGAGCGGGTTAGGGCCGTCCTCGCCGTTGGGGGATGAGGCGCTGCCTTTGCCGTTGGCAATCAGCAGCGTGTTGCCCACCGCGCGTACGGCCGTCGGGTACCAGCCCGTGGGCACGAAGCCCAGCGACTTACTTTTGCCCGGCTCGCGCACGTCGAATACGGCCAGGCAGTTGTTGTCGGCATTAGCAACAAAAAGCTGGGTTTCGTCGGCCGAGAGCGTGACGCCGTTGGTGGTGCTGCCGGCCGGGGCGTTGGGGAACAAGGTAGCAGACAAGGTTTCGATGACCCGGCCGGCGCGGGTATCCAGCACCGACACGGAGTTGCTGTTGGCATTGGCCACGAACAAGCGGCGCCCGTCGCGGCTCAGGGTCATATCGTTGGGGTGGCTCTCGACGGGAATGCGGGCCGAGAGGCGCTGCTGGCGTGGGTCGTAGACGGCCACGGCCGAAGCGCCCCAGAGCGAGATGTAGAGGCTGTTGCCATCGGGGGCCAGCACGGCGGTGTAGGCCTCGCTGCCCAGGGGCAGGCGGCTCACCAGAGCGCGGGTACGCAAATCAACGATATACAGGGCGCTATCCTCGCGGGTGACGGCGTAGAGCAGCTGGCGGCGCGCATCCACGGCCAGGCCGGCAACGCCTATTTTCTGCTTGGGCCACTCCTCCCCCAGCACGATGGCGCTGTCGGGCACCAGCTTCTGGCCTTCGACCTTAAAGCAATAAATACGGTTTTTTTGTCCCCCGGAGGCGTACAACGTCTTTCCCTCGGGGCCAAAAGCCAGTCCCACCCAGCCGGCTTTGATAACTTGCTCGTCAAGCACAGCGCCCGAAGTGGGGTGCAACAATTGCACTGAATTTGCCCCCCAGCCGCAGTTGATAACGGCTGCCAGCTGCTGGCTGGGGCTCACCACCAGATTCAGGGGCAAGTCGCCGAGCGGGACTTGCTGGCCGGCCGGCGAGAGCTTCCAGCCGTTGGGCAGCAGCATTTGCTGCGTGGCCGGGAGTGGGCCCGGCAACACCGGCGGAGCGGTAGGGGCAGCGGCGCCTGCCGCATCCGGGCGGGTGGTGGAGGCACAGCCAGCGAGCAGCCAGCTCAGCAACAGAAGCAAGGCGGAAAATTTCATGGGCAGCGGAGTTGAGACTCCGCGAAGGTACACCAGCGGCCAGCCCAAAGCTGACGAGGTAACACAGAATTAATACAAGAAAGTCTTTGGCTTATGCTACAGCTGATGTACTGCCGGTCGAGGTGGCACTTCGGCCAAGAGCCAGATTACCATTTGGTGGAAGAATAGAACAAAGCTAGTAAGCCACTGAGGCTTAACATAAGCACAACCTTGCCTGCCGCCATGTGAAGCCTGTATTAAGCCGGCATCAACCTTAGGTGAAATATGAAATTAGCCAGATAAAACCAGAGGCAGGAAGGATACTTTTGGCCGCCAATCCATCTCACTTTCTTCCTCTGCTATGAAAAATCCGCTACTCTCTCCGCTCCGGCGGCCCTGGCTGCTGACTGGCCTGCTCTGGGTGCTGCTGACCGTGCTGACGCACCCGCTGCGGGCCCAGTCCACGGATGCTTCCATCGCGGGCGTAGTGCAGGACGCGCGGGGCGAGGCCGTACCCGGCGCGACCGTCGTGGTCAAAAACGGCTCGACCGGCTTCCAGACCGGCGTGGCCACGAGCGCCGACGGGCGCTACGCTCTGCGCCAGCTGCCCCTGGGCGGCCCGTATGAGATTAACGTCAGTTTCGTTGGATTTGCCCCCCAGCGGCGCACGGGCTACACCCTCAACCAGGGCGACCGGATAACGGTGGACTTCCGGCTCAGCGAGTCGGCGGAGCAACTCCAGGAGGTTGTCGTGACGGAGAATGCCCTGACCAGCCGCATCGACCGCCTGGGCAGCAGCACGGCTATCGGGGCGCAGGCCATCCAGCGCCTGCCAGCGCTTAACCGCGACTTTACCAGCCTGGCCGACCTGGCACCGACCTCCAACGGGCGTAACATTGGCGGGCAACTGGCCTCCTCCACCAATTATTTGATTGATGGCCTAAGCTCGCGCAACATGCTTACCAGCGGCCCCATCGGCCGCGGCCCCTACACGCTGTCGCTGGAAGCCATCCGCGAATTTGAAGTCGCCTACAACGTGTACGACGTAACGCAGGGCCGGCAGGGCGGCGGCGTCATCAGCGCGGCCACCAAGTCGGGCACCAATACCTTTACCGGCTCGGCTTTTACTTACCACCGCGCCGACTGGCTGGCCAACCCGCGGGATATCCGGGGCAACAAGCGTACCGTGGATTTCAGCACCACGCAGTACGGGTTCAGCCTGGGCGGCCCCGTCATCAAAGACAAGCTGCACTTTTTCGTGGCCCTCGACCGGCAGCAGCAGGCCCTGCCCTTCTTCATTGCCGACATTCAGCGGCCCGATGATGAGCAGGCCCTGAGCATCAGCCGGGCCGTGCTGGACAGCGTAATCAGCATCGGCCGGGAAAAATACGGGTTGAGCAGCGAGCGGCAAACCGGCTCGTTTGACCGCAAAACCCTGGCCACCACCGTTTTCGCGCGTATCGACTGGCAGCTCAACGACAAGCACCGGCTCACGCTGCGCAACAACTACAGCGACTGGGACAATCCCACCAGCACCGACGACAACTCCCGCATCAACCTCTACGAAACCTGGGCCGGCTTCAGCTCCCGCGAGAACAGCACGGCGCTGTCGTTGCGGTCCACGTTTTCGAGCAAGCTGCTGAACGAGCTGAAAATGCAGTACGTGTACTCGTACAACGCCATCGAGCCCAACCCCCAGCTGCCGGCCAATAATATTCCGCGGGCCATCGTAACGGTGCGCTCGGTGCTACCCGACGGGCGCACGGGCCAGACCGACGTGCAGTTCGGTGGGCAGCGCTTCACGCCCGAAACCCAGCAGGTAAATCAGCTTCAGCTGGTGAATACGAGCTACCTCACGGCCGGCCGGTTCAACTTCACCTTCGGCACCGACAACATGCTCACGTTTCTGGATAACTACGTGTCGAATGAGCAGAACGGGCGCTTTATCTTTAACAGCCTGCGCGAGTTCAATGACCTGAACCCCTCCCGTTACGCCCGCGAGGTGCCCCTGAACGGCATCCCCGACGTGCAGCACTCGGTGCTCGATGCCTCGGTGTTTGCCCAGGCGCTCTACAACCCCCACCCCGACGTGACGGCCCAGCTCGGCGTGCGCTACGACGTGACCAGCTACCTCACGCCCGCCGCTTATAACCCGCTGGTGGAGCAGGAGCTGGGCCTGCGCACCGACGCCCAGATCACCGACTGGGACAACATTCAGCCCCGCTTGCAGCTGACCTGGGATGTTGGGGGCAAAAGCCGCGACATCTTCCGTTTGGGCGGGGGCGTGTTCTCGGCTTACGTCATCAACTACGCCCAGCTGAACAATATTCAGAACGACGGCACCCAAATCGCGGCTATCGACGTGACCCGGCCCAACAACCCCAACGCCGTCAACCCCGTGCCCCGGCCCAACTTCCCCGGCTACCGCCAGGACCCCTCCACGGTGCCGGGCGTGCCGGCCGGCACAACCCCGGTGGCAACCATCAACCTGACTGACCCCAATTTCGAGGTACCCACCGTGTACAAGGCCAACCTGAGCTACAACCGCATCGTGAACGAGTGGCTGCGGGTGGGCGTGAACGCGCTGGTGTCGCGCACCGATAACAACTACGTGTACCTGGACGGCAATCTGCGGGATGAGCCAAACTTTCGGCTGGCCAACGAGGAAAACCGGGGCGTGTTCGTGCCGGCCAACACCATTTCGAGTCGGGGCCAGACCAACAACGTGCTCAGCCGCCGCTCCAAGCTGGTGGGCCGCACTCTGGTGCTGACCAACGGGGCCAAACTGCGCACCGCCACCCTCATCGTGGACGCGCAGGTGGAGCTACCCAGAATCGGGTCCTTCAACGCCAGCTACACCTTGAACGATGCCCGCGACAACACCTCCTACAACGGCAACGTGGCCAACACCTCCACGTTCCGGCCCGTCAAGAGCGACCCGCGCGACTTGTCGGAAATGAACTACTCCGACAATCATTTCCGCCACAAAGTGGTGCTCTACGGCGTGTCGCCGGTCTGGAAGGGCTTTAGCCTGAATGCCCGCTTCAGCGGCATCAGCGGCACGCGCTACTCGCTGCTGGTAGCCGGCGATATTAACGGCGACTTCGTAGGCCAGACCGGCGTGCGCAACGACCTGGCGTTCGTGCCCGACCCTAACGACCCCAGCACCTCCGAGAACATCCGAACCGCCCTCAACCAACTCCTCAACGAGTCGGACAGCCGGGCCAAAGACTACATCCGGGAAAGCTTCGGCACCATCGCCGACCGCAACGGCGGCGTGAACAAGCAACTGACCGGCGTGGTAGACGTGCGCTTACTGAAAAGTATTAAAACGTTTAAAACCCAGTCGCTGGAGTTGTCCATCGATGTGTTCAACTTCGCCAACTTACTTAACAAAGATTGGGGGGGGAATTTCAACCTAGGCAACCAGAATCTGCTGAACGTGGCGGGCTTCAGCCAGGCAACCCAGCAATATATCTACACGATCAATTCCGGCGCGGGCGTCGTCCAGAAAAACGGCACCCCCTACCAAATTCAGCTCGGGGTACGCTACGCGTTTTAGAGTCTTGGTTAAAAGTTTGGTCCGAAAGTCACATTTTTTGCTATAATGACTTGATGTTCATTAATTTAACGCTCAAAGGCAAGTAACACACTCAGGGTAAAGCTCAGGGCATCGGTGAGTGCCTCGTCGGGGAAATCAAATTCTCTTTGCAGGTTGATGTGCTGCCAGCTTACGGGCGACCACCGGCATCCGCCTGCGCTGGACCACGGCCTAGAAGCTCGACGCCCACGAGTTCCGGGTGCAGCGCTCGACTGATGCCCGCACCTTCACCATCGTGGCCACCGCCGGCACCAGCTCCACCAGCCGCAGCTACTCGGCCCTTGATACCCCGCCCACTGCTACCGGCCCACTCTACTACTGCCTCCAGCAACTCGACCTCGACGGCACCGCCCACTTTAGCAACGTCATTATCCTTACCGCCCCGAAAGCCGGCGAGCTGGCCGCCGCCCTCATCGTGGCCCCAACCCGGCCGGGGCCGGCCAGCACCTTACGCTCACGCTCACTGGCCGCACCGGCCAGTCTCCTTCGCCTGGAGATACTCGACGCCGTGCGCCGAGTCCAGCACACCCAGCCCCTGCATCCGGCAACTGCTACCGAGCAGCTGCCCCTAACTCTGCCGGGCTCTTTAGCCCGTCGGCGTCTACCTGTTGCGCGTGAGCGGCCCCAGCACTGCCCCGTTGCAAACCCACTTGGTACTTACCAGCTAGCCGAAGCCCTACTTAAAAGTAGAACGGCCACCCCTGCAGAGGTGGCCGTTCTACTTTTAAGTAGGGCTTCGGCCGTAAATCAGAATTACGGAGCTACTGTCGCAGTAATTTGCGTAACGGCTGTTACGCCCTGCTTGCGCTTTGCCTTTAGCAAGGCGCTGCCCCTGCTTCAGGAAATACGTTTTCTCATCGATAAGCGCAGCTGTTGCGTAACATCAGTTGCTGATAATCAGCAGCGAGTAGCTTTTTGCGTGGTGCTGCCTAAGGATGGAATAGTTGTTATTACTTCGCCGGCCAGCAGTTGCTGGTACCACCAGCCGGAGTCCTTCACGGTCCGTTGCTGGGTTGCATAGTCGATGTGCACCAGTCCGAAGCGCGGCGCATAGCCCTCGGCCCACTCAAAGTTGTCGGTAAAGGACCACGCGAAGTAGCCCTCCACGGCCAGGCCTTCCCGCCGCGCCCGCAGCACCTGTCCGATACAGGCCTGCAGGTAGGCTTGCCGGGCTACATCGTGCACCTGGCCGGCGGGAGTTACTACGTCGGGGAAGGCCGCGCCATTTTCGGTAACGAGTAGGCGCGGCGCATTAGCATAGGCGCTGAACTGCCGGAGCATGTGGTACAGGCTTTCGGGAAACACCTCCCAGCCCATTTGCGTGTAGGGTACACCGCGCCGGGCCGCCCCCACCAGGTTGGCCCACAGCAGCGGCACATAAGGGGCGTGGCGCACCACCTCCCGGGTATAGTTCTGAACTCCCCAAAAGTCGAAGGCAAAGGGCAACCGCGCCTCGTCCCCAGGCTGTACGTAACGTTCTAAGCGGTTAAGCAACGGCGCCTCGGCGGTGGGGTAGCCCAGTCCCAAAGCGGGTTCCACAAACAGCCGGTTGAGAATGGCATCGGCGCGGCGGGTGGCTCGCTCGTCGCGGGGCAGCCCCGCCCGCCAGGGCGTGAGGTAGGAGCACGAGAAAGTGGTACCAATTTGGGCGGAGGCGGGTAAGGCGGCCCGTAGTGCCCGGCCGCCCTCGGCCTGGGCCAGCGTGGCATGGTGCGTAGCGGCCAGAAAGGCGCCCAGGCTGCGCCGGCCCGGCGCGTGGAGGCCCAGCAAATGCCCCGCTCCCGTAAATACCATTGGCTCATTGAGCACCATCCAATGCTGCACCCGGTCGCCGAGGCGGCGGGCCAGCACCTGCGCGTAATCGGCCAGCCAACCCACTACGGCACGGTTGGTCCAGCCCCCCTGCTGCTGCAGCGCCAGGGGTAAATCCCAGTGATACACGGTGAGCCACGGCGCAATGTCACGGGCCAGGCATTCATCTACCAGCCGGTCGTAGAAATCCAGGCCCTTGGCGTTTACCGGGCCCGTACCCGTTGGCAACACCCGCGCCCAGGCCGTTGAGAACCGAAAGTTGGGAATGCCCAACTGCTGCATGAGGTCCAGATCAGTGGGCCAGCGCCGGTAAAAGTCACTGGCTACGTCGCCCGTTTCACGGCCTTTGATAGCCCGGCGGCCGCGGACAAACTCATCCCAGATGCTACGCCCCTTGCCCTCGGCCTCCCAGCTGCCCTCTGTCTGGTAAGCCGCAGTCGACACGCCCCACCGAAAGTCAGGCCCAAAATCGGCGCGGGAGTAGTGGGGGGGGGTGGTCGGGGGAAAGAAAGCGGCGGGTAAATCGGTCATGAAGGCAGTAATGGGGCAGCCGCCGGGCAGGCAGCTGTATGACAACTGCTTGCCTGGCACTAAGTCGTATGAGCAGGAAGCGAAAATAAGTAGTTTACCTCTTCTCAAGCCTCCTCATGTTGCGTGATGCCGATGAATGGCTGGTAGTAGTGGTGCCTGCTGGTTAGCAGTGTCGTTGCGCTATAGAGGCTTCGATTCCGCGTACCATAACGCCCTTCCGCGCTCCTTCCGCCCGCTGCACGTTAAATGAAAATGGTCGGGGCCGGCACCGCCGCGTGCTCCCGCAGCAAGGTGTCCAGAATCTGGCCGGTCTCGTCGGGGTATTGCACCGGTATCGCCCGGCCCTCGCGCAGCCAGTGGTCGAGCGTATCAAGGTGCTTGTTTTTTAGACTTTTGGCTACCGGCACGCCCATTTTTGCCAGCGCGGCCGCATTGCATGCCTGCTCGTACTGATTTTTCATGGGTATCACCAGCAGCTTCTTGCCTAAGTACAAGGCCTCGGCCGGCGTTTCGAAACCCGCGCCGCAGAGCACGCCCGCGCTGTGCGCCAGGCTGTTGGTGAAGGCCGCGCCGCTCACGGGGCGTACCCGCACGTTGCCATATTCGGCCTCGCGGACGCTGTGCTTGGAGAAGACCTCCCAGCGAACGGTGCGGCTGAGGTAGCGCAACCGATTCACCAGTAATTTCTCATCGAAAGCGGGTAAGTACACCGTGTAGTGCTCCCGCTGCTCGGGTAGCAGCTCCCGCACCTGCCGGCGAATGACGGGCGTATGAATACCGGGAGCGTACGCCGCGAAATGAAAACCGTAGTGGGCCGTGGTGGGCGCGTAATGCCGGAGCACGGCCCGGCCCACCGGATCGGCGCGCTTGGGCTGGGGCGCGGCCGGGTGCAGCACGGCACTCTGATGGCTCAGGGCTACGCAGGGCCGGTGCTGTAGCCGACAGGCCCACGCGGACACGGGCTCAAAATCGCTAATAATCAAATCGTACTTATCCAAAGGCAATGCCCGTATCTCGCGCACAAAAGCCGCCGAATTCAACTGCCAGAAGGTTTTGGCGAAGTTGATGCCGCCTTTTTTGCCAAAGACAAACCCCATGCCGTGGCACTGGTACTGCACCGGAAAGGGCAGGGTCAGATCGGGGGGCGGACCACTTACCAGCACATCGAGCTGGCGGGTTCTGGCTTGCAACAAGGGCACGATATCCAGCGCCCGGCTCAGGTGACCATTACCGGTGCCTTGGATAGCGTAAAGAATACGGGGCATAGCAGCAGGTTGGGGGGCAGAGACCAGGTTAGCGTTTCGGAGTAGCCGGAGAGGCTGACTCCTTACGGAGCAATATTGAATTCAGCCAGTAGGCTTGAGAGCAGGATATCGGCCGTATCGAGGTCGTCGGGGTCAGGTAGGGCCGGTAGCTGCATACGGGGGTCGGCGGCGTACTGGTAGAGCTGCCAGCCGGTAGCAGTGGTATACTCCAGCGCCGTCAGGTTCTCCACCCAGTCGCCGGAATTGAGGTAAACCACCTCACCTCGCTCGGTTTGCACGGGCTTAATAGCGGGCTGGTGAATGTGGCCGCAGGCCACGTAACGGTAACCCGCGTCGGCGGCAATGGTGGCAGCCGTCTGCTCAAAATTGCCTACCAGGCTCACCGCCCCCTTCACGCGGTCTTTCACCGCTTTAGACAACGCCACGCGCGGACGGCCCAGCTTGTTAAGCATAAAGTTGACCACGCGGTTGAGCACAATCAGCGCGTCGTAGCCGTGCGCGCCCAGCCGGACCAGCCAGCGGGCGTGGCGCATGGTCACGTCAAACACGTCGCCATGAAAGAGCCAGGTTTTGCCCGCGGGCAAGTCCAGAACCAACTTGTTGGCAATAGACAGGCCTCCGAGCCGGGTGCCGGCAAAGCGGCGCAACAGCTCGTCGTGGTTACCGGTAATGTAGTGGATGCGGGTGCCCTTGGCCAGCAGGCCCACCAAGTGGCGCACAACGCGCATGTGGGCAGGAGGCCAGTAGTTTTTGCTGAACTGCCAGATGTCGACAATGTCCCCGTTGAGCACCAGCACCTCGGGCCGGATGTTGCGCAGGTAGCGCAGCAGCTCCACGGCGTGGCAGCCGTAAGTACCCAGATGCACGTCGGAAATGACGACTACTTCCAGCTGACGACGCGGCGGGAGTTTATTCATCCGATAACCGGGCGGGCCCAGAAATAGGGTTGCAGTGGGGCGCGCGGCAACTCGTTGGCCCGAAATGGCGAACGGAGCGCCCGAATCAGGTGCAGGCCATAAACAACTACCAGCACTAACTGAAACAGTAGATAACCTAACCAGCTCAGCAAGCGGCGTAAGAGCAGAATCGGGGTGGAAACATGCATGGCGTCAGTCTGTTGATGCAGCTCAAAGGTCCTGTTATCGTATGAACCAAGTATTACGGGCACGTTATGCTTGTACTTCTTGCCTACTGGCCGAGCAGGCGTCGGGTGCGCTCGGTTTCACGGTGGATAAACCCTTAGGCAGGCCACCAA
This sequence comes from Hymenobacter psychrophilus, assembly GCF_900107135.1. Taxonomy (GTDB): domain Bacteria; phylum Bacteroidota; class Bacteroidia; order Cytophagales; family Hymenobacteraceae; genus Hymenobacter; species Hymenobacter psychrophilus. Next base: position 31,991 of record NZ_FNOV01000014.1, on the reverse strand, counting down.
ACTCAGGTCCTCGGCTACTCTCGTTGGCTTTATGGTGGCCACCGCCCCGCTTTTCTGACCGGCATAACAAAAGCATGATGGGTGGGGCACATTCACGTTACTTAGCAGGGCGAGCTTTGCCAGCGCAACCTACTCCTACTTCCACATGCGTCATATTCTTTTTGAGAAGTGCCTACTGGAAACCCCGCCAGTGGCACTGCCCCCCTCGCCACCTTCCACTACCCGACGGTTACTGGGTATCAACCGGGCCTTGCAGTTGAGTGGCATGCCTCCGCCCAGTGCCGCCAGCCAGATTCTGATGGCCCGCTATGTAGCGGGGCACCTATCGCTGGCCGAAATTATGCCCCATCTCTGGCAGTAGCCGCTTTTAGGCAAGTCTTTGCACAAGCATAACCGGGGCGTCATCCAGAAATAATAAGTGCCCCGCACCTTTGCCGGCGGAGAAGCGAGGTACTACATGAAGGTAGCTGCCGCTTTGACCATCCTGAAACCCCGGCGCTGCAACGCTGGGGTTTTCTATACTACCCAAGTTGCGGACTACGGCACATACTGCGGCCTGCACCCCGGACGGGTCGCGGCGTTGGGCAGCGCCGACTGCCGAATATTTAGCTATGATTTTGTATTAAAGAGGGGATGTATATTCTGTGAAGTGTGCAATAGCTTAGCCTTGGGATAACACTCTGGTAACGGGAGGCAGGTAGTTTTGCGGGCGAAATAACTCTACAAAATAATGCTTTACAAACACTTAGCTCGAGCCATCCGGCTCTGTGCCATGGGCACTCCTGTGCTCTTGCTGAGCAGCAGCGCTTTTGCACAAACCCAATCCGTTTCGGGCACCGTGACCGACGACCAGGGCCAGCTGCTACCCGGCGCTACCGTGGTGGTCAAGGGCACCACCAACGGTACGTCCACCAATGCGCAGGGGGCCTATACGCTTAGCACCCCGGCCGATGCTGTGCTGCTGATTACATACATTGGCTTCCTGCCGCGGGAAGTGCCGGTGGAAGGTAAAACCCAACTGAATCTGCGCCTGACGCCCGACGCCAAGCAGCTCAACGAAGTGGTCGTGACGGCCCTAGGCATCAAGCGGGAGCAAAAAGCGCTGGGCTACGCCACCCAGACGATTGGCGGCGAAGCGCTGCTGGAAGCCCGGCCCAACAACTTCTCGCAGGCGCTGTCGGGTAAGGTGGCGGGGCTTAATTTGATTTCCGCGGGCTCGGGCCCAGTAAATTCCACCCGCATTTCGCTGCGCGGCGACAACTCGCTGAACCCCAATGGCAACAATGCCCTGATCGTACTCGACGGTGTACCCATGAACAGCGGCCTGACCAGCTCCGGCGTGGGCAGCGCCTACGGAGCGGGGGCCGGCAACGACGTGCCCGTGGACTTCGGCAACGGCATTGCCGACATCAACCCCGACGATATTGCCAGCATTACGGTGCTGAAGGGGGCCGGGGCCGCGGCGCTTTATGGCAGTCGCGCCGCCAACGGCGCGCTCATCATCACCACCAAAACCGGCTCGCGCAAGAAAAAGGGACTGGGCGTGACGGTAAACAGCAATTTCAGCGTCAACACGGTGCTGCAATGGCCCGACTACCAGTACGAGTACGGCCAGGGCACAGGCCGCGCCCTCAACGCGGCCGGCCAGATGTACTACTCCTACGGCGCCTCCGCCGACGGGGCCAACACGGGCGGCACCAGCAGCGCGTTTGGGCCGAAGTTCGACGGGCAGCGCTACTACCAGTACGACCCCGCCACGCAGGCCCAGTCCACGGAACGGCTGCCGTGGGTGCCCTACAAAAACAACATCAAGGGCTTTTTCCGGACCGGCTCCACGCTTACCAACAGCGTGGCGCTGGAAGGGGGCAGCGAAATCAGCTCGGCCCGGGCGTCTATTACGCACTCTAAAAATGAGTGGATTATGCCCAACACCGGTTACGAGCGGCTGACGGCGGCCCTGAGCGTTAACCACAGCATCACGGCGAAGCTGAAGCTGGCGGGCAAGGTGAACTTCACCAACCGAACCAGCGACAATTTGCCCGCCACCGGCTACAACAACCAGTCGCTGGCGTACTTCCTGATTTTTCAGAATCCGAACGTACCGCTCGATGCGTATCGTACCATCTGGAAAAACGGCTTCGACCAGGTAGATCAGGTGCACCCGTTCAGTTCGTTCATTGATAACCCCTATCTGATTGCCCAGGAGATGACCAACTCGGCCATCACGCGCACTACCGTTGGCAATATCTCGGGCACGTATGATTTTGCGCCCAACTTCAGCTTGCTGCTCCGCTCGGGCCTGGCCATGACGCAGGAACGGCGCGAGATGCGCCGCCCCTACAGCACGGCTAACTTCCAGAAGGGGTATTTCAAGCAGCAGGATATCAGTAATTATGAGGTCAACACCGACTTCCTGCTGACCTACCACCGGCAGTTCAATACGCGATTCGACGTCCGCGCCTCGGTGGGCGCCAACGCCATGCGCCGCCGCAACCGCAACACCGATGCCTCCGTGCGCGACCTGGTGATTCCGGGCGTGTACAAGCTGGCCAATGGGGCGAATAGCCCGCTTCTCGGCTTGGGTACCTACGAGAAAGACATCAACAGCAACTACGCCCTGGCCACGTTTTCCTACGACGACAAAATCTTCGTGGACCTGACTGCCCGCAACGACTGGTCGAGCGCGCTGCCGGTGGCGGCTTCCCCGTTCTCCTACCCTTCCATCAGCTCCAGCTTTATTCTCAGCGAGCTGCTGCCCATGCCCGCATCTGTCTCGTTGGCCAAGCTGCGCTTATCGGTGGCCAAAGTTGGCAACGATACCGACCCGTATGGCAATAACAAGTACTACAACCGCAGCGACTTTGCGGGGGCTGGATCGGTTGCAACCACCCTCTATAACAAGAACCTGAAGCCCGAAGAGACCCTCAGCTACGAGGCGGGCCTGGAGTACCTTATGTTTCAGGGGCGCATTGGAGCCGACCTGACGGTTTACCAGAACACCACCGGCAACCAGATCTTGGAAGTGCCTATCGACCCGACCACCGGCTATAGCCGCGCGCTGCTTAACGCCGGCAAGGTGCGCAACCGGGGAGTGGAGGTTGTGCTCAACACCCGCCCCGTTGATAACAACGCCTTCAAGTGGAAAAATACCGTTACCTGGGCCCACAACCGCAATAAGGTGCTAAGCCTAGCCGGCGAGTTGGAAGACCAGCAGGTGATTGGCACCGGCGGTACGGCTACCATCTTAGCCAAGGTGGGTGGCACCACCGGCGACATCTACGGCTACGGCTTCGACTACTCGCCCGCTGGCCAGATTATCTATAACAAAGACGGTTTGCCGGTGCAGCCCGCCAACATCAAGTACATCGGGCGGGCCTACGCCGACTGGAAGGGCGGTTTCTTGAACGAGTTTTTCTACAAGAATTTCCGGATGAGCGTGCTATTTGATGGCCAGTACGGCGGTATCGTTTACTCCCAGACACACCACAAAATGAGCGAGCAGGGCAAGCTGAAATCAACGCTGCCGGGCCGCGAAGAAGGCTTCATCGTCGGCGACGGGGTGGTACAGAATGCCGACGGCACGTACTCGCCCAACACCAAGCAGGTGCTTCCGGTCGCTTATTACGCCGAGTATTACCGCCGCGCCAACATCGAGAGCAACTCGTTTGATGCGTCTTACCTGAAGTTGCGGGAGGCCCGCCTCGAGTTCAACCTGCCCGTTGCCCTGCTGGCCCGCACCAAGGCCCTGACCGGCGCCACCGTTGGCCTCTACGGGCGCGACCTAGCCATGTGGACCCGGTTTCCCATGTTCGACCCCGAAACGGCGGCCCTCAACGGCGGCACCATTCTGCCCGGCGTCGAAATCGGCCAGTTGCCCTCCACCCGCACCATGGGCGTCAACGTCACGCTGAAATTCTAAACAGTCACCTCCTGGCTCCTCGCTTCCCCTTCCTTGTTTGCAATGAAAAAATATGTAACCCTGCTGCTGGCCCTGAGTGGTGGCGTAGTGTCGTGTACCGATGGGTTTGAGGAGTTGAACACCGACCCCAACCGCATCGAAAAGATCAGCCCGGGCACGCTGCTCAACCCCATCGTGTATGAGGTGGCGGCCTTTAACACCAGCCGCGCAGATGGTTTCACCTTTGATATCATGCAGGTGGCCTTGCCGTTCCCAAGTGTGTCGGGCGGGGTGCACCGTTACCTGGTGAGCGAAAGCGCCGGCAACTCCACCTGGACCACATACTACCGCTGGCTGGCCAACATCCGGGAGATGCGCACTGCTGCTGTGGCTGCCCAGGATGCCAACTACGAAGCCGTAGCACTGACTTTGAACGCCTGGGTGTACGCCAACCTCAGCGACTGCTTCGGCGATGTGCCCATGACCGAAGCCAGCCGCGCCGAGGAAGGGATTCTCTACCCGATTTTCGATTCGCAGCAGCAGGTGTACACCCAGTTGCTCGACGACTTGGACCGTGCCAATAGCCTCTTCGATGCCAATAAAGCCATGGGCTACGGCAGCGACCTACTCTACAACAACAGCGTGCCCAGCTGGCGGCGGTTCTGCAACTCGCTGCGGATGCGCCTGTTGCTGCGCGTTTCCAAACGCCCCGAGATGAACACCGCCACCCGGCTGGCGGCCATGATCAACGACCCCACGAAGTACCCGGTGTTCACCCAGAACAGCGAAGCGGCCGTCCTGAAAATCACGGGCGTAACCCCCAATATTTCGCCCTGGGGCCGCGCCATCGACTTCACCACGTTCCGGGCCGCCGCTTCGTTTTTCATCGACAACCTGAACACCTGGACCGATCCGCGCCTGCCCAAGTTCAACACGCTGGCCCGCACCTCGAACGGCAGCACTACTATTGGTTACCGCGGCATTTCAAGCGCCTACGGTGGCAGCGATGCGCAGTTTCAGTACCTGCCGTCCAACCTCAACATTGCCCTGGTTTCGGCCACGGTAGCCGCTCCCATGCCGTCGGTGCTGATGAGCTACGCCGAAGTAGAATTTATTAAGGCGGAGGCCGCGCAGAAAGGCTACACCACCGCTGACGCCCGCACGCACTACGAGCAGGGCGTGCGCGCCGCCGTCGAGCAATGGGGGGCCGTGCTGCCAGCCACTTATTTCCAGAACGCCGCCGCGGCCTACGATGGGACGCTGGCACGCATCATGCTCCAGAAGTATTACGCGCTGTACTTCAACGACTACCAGCAGTGGTTTGAGTACCGCCGCACCGGGCTGCCGGTGCTGCCGCGCGGCCAGGATTTGCAGAACGGTGGCGTGATGCCGACGCGCTTTAAATACCCGCTAGTGGTGCAAACCAACAACGGCACCAACTACCGCGCCGCCGTGCAGGCCATGGGTACCGACGACGTGAACACCAAAGTATGGTGGGAAAAGTAGCGTAACGGCTCCCTCTAAAGGCATTTGCTATTCTGTTTAATTGAAACCCGCTTAATCGACACTCGCATAATGTCGCAACAACGCAGAACCTTTCTCAAATCCATCGGCCTGGCGGGCCTGGGTATAACGCTGGACGTGAACCTAGGACTGGCCCGGCCGAAGGCAGTGGCCACGGCGGCCAGCCTGGAAACTACTGTGGTTACGCTCAGCGGCAAGGTGCAGGCAGGAGGCCAGGGCATTGCCGGCGTGGCCGTTTCAGACGGCATTGGCGTCACGCTCACGGATGCCAGGGGGCAGTACGAATTGGACAGCAGCGGCGCCACTGAGTTCGTATTCCTATCGGTACCGCGTGGCTACGAGTTTGCGCACGAGCAGGGCGTAACGCGCTTCTACCGCCGCAAAGAGCCGGTGAAGGGGCGCTTCAGGGCCGATTTCGAGCTGCGCAAGCTCCGCCAGGATGATACTCAGCACAACTTTATTGTGTGGGCCGATCCGCAGATGATTTCCAAAGCCGATGCCGCCGAGTTCAAGGCCACAGCCGTACCCGATACCCAAAAGCTGATAGCCAGCTACGGTCCGAACACGCTGTTTCACGGCATCGGGTGCGGGGATTTGGTGTGGGACCGATTCGAACTCTTCGAAGACTACAAGCAGGGGGTAGCCAGCACCGGCATCCCGTTCTTCCAGGTAATCGGCAACCACGACATGGACCTGACGGCCCGCACCGATGAGCACTCGTCCGACACGTTCAAGCAGCTGTTCGGCCCCACGTACTACTCGTTCAATCGGGGCGAAATTCACTATGTGGTGCTGGATGACGTGTTTTTCATCGGCCCGCCCAAGAAGTATATTGGGTACCTCACCGAGCGGCAACTGGCGTGGCTGGAGCAGGATCTGGCCCACGTGAAAGCCGGCACGACGGTGGTAGTGAGTTTGCACATTCCGCCCTACACCCGGCAGCACCTGCGCAACAAAGAGAAGGAAGAACCCATGGGCGGCGTAGTAGCCAACCGCCACGAGCTGTACCGGCTGCTGAAGCCCTATCGAGCCCACATTATGTCGGGCCACACCCATTTCAACGAGGTGCTGCAAACCGCCGACAATGTGACCGAACACGTGCACGGCACGGTATGCGGCGCGTGGTGGACCGGTCCCATCTGCACCGATGGTACGCCCGGCGGCTACGGCGTTTATGAAGTGCACGGATCCGAGCTAAAATGGTACTACAAGGCCATCGGCCAGGAACGCAGCCACCAGTTCCGCGTCTACCCCAAAGGCAGCCTGCCAGACCGCCCCGAGGCGCTGGTCGTGAACGTCTGGAACTGGGACCCCACCTGGCAAGTAGCCTGGTTTGAGGACGGCGTACGTAAGGGCGCCATGCGCCAGTATACCGGCCTCGATCCGCTGTCGGTGCAACTGCACGCGGGGCCGGCGCTGCCCACCAAGCACAAGTGGGTAGAGCCGACCCTCACCGAGCATTTGTTCGTGGCCAACGTATCGGCGCAGGCGCGGCAGATTCGGGTGGAAGTCACTGACCGGTTCGGGCAGGTGTACACCGACACGCTGAGCGCGTAAACAGTTCTCCCGCGGCCTTCGCTCCGTAGTTCGGGGCCGTTGCCCTGGGCTGCGGAGTTTTGCCATCTGTCTGCTTACGCCCGATAATGAAGTTTCTACCGCTGTTTCTCTTTCTGTTTGGCACCTTCACCGCCACCGCCCAGACCGCGCCGCTCGACCGCCAGGGGCACCGGGGTTGCCGCGGCCTGATGCCCGAAAATACCATTCCGGCCATGCGCAAAGCGCAGGATCTGGGCGTAACCACGCTGGAAATGGATGTGCTGGTCAGCCAAGACAATCAGCTCATGCTCTCCCACGACCCGTTTTTAAACGCCGACTTCGTGCTGATGCCCAACGGCCAGCCGATTGCCAAAACCGAGGAACAGCAACACCGCCTCTACGATCTGCCCTACGCCGAAATCAGGCGTTACGATGTGGGCAGTAAGTTGTATGCCAAGTTCCCGAGGCAGCAGAAACTACGCACCTATAAGCCGCTCCTGACCGAGGTCATCGACTCAGCAGAAGCCTACGCCCGCCTGAAAAAGCTGCCCGCGCCGCACTACAATATCGAAACCAAAACTACTCCGGCCGGCGACGGTACCCTGCATCCGGCGCCCGAACCGTTTGTGGACCTGCTGCTGGCCGTGGTACGCGCCAAGGGCATTGCAGGCCGCGTCACCGTTCAATCCTTCGACCCGCGTACGCTGGAGCTGGTGCATAAAGCTGAGCCAACATGGCGCACGGCGCTTCTGGTGGAAAATCTGCTCGGGCTTGACGCCAACCTGCACCGCCTTAGCTTCCGGCCCAGCATCTATAGCCCTGCTTACCGGCTGGTAACCGCCGCACTCGTGGCGGCTTGCCATAAGAATGACATTCAGGTGATTGCCTGGACCGTAAATTCTGCTGCTGCTATCGAACAGCTGATGCAGTTGCGCGTGGACGGCATCATCACTGATTACCCGGACTTGTTTATCACCTTACCCAATCACTGGCCTGAGCATCGACGCTCCAGACCTTAATAGCCACTTATTCCGCCGGCCTCACTGGCTATTGTCATGTGGTTTTCGAGTAGCAACATCGGGTAGCGGTTTCAGCCCGCCAAGCCATTACGTTGGTGTTGTGGCGGGAGGTCACTGGTATAGGACTTACGCAGTTGGTGGCAGCAGTGCGGGAATGAGGGGTTTAGCCAGTAGCTGGCGCAAGTAAGGGGCCTATTGCTGCTGCTGGGCCTGCTACATGGTTTGGGTGGCATGCCGGGCAAACTGGCGCAAGGACACCCAGGCCAGATAGCAACAGGCGAAGTGGTTGCGCTGGGCCTGGCTCTTGCGGCACTGGCACTTCTCGGCCTCAGTCAACTGCTTGAAGCTGCGGTGAAACTCCTCCACCTGCCAGCGCACCTGTACGGCCTCAATAACCATTTCCCGGCTCAAATGAGCGGCCAGGTGGTTGGAAATCACCCATTCAACGTCGCCGTTCGTGGCCACCAGCTTGAAGAGTTTGACGGCAAAAGGCACTTCTTTCAACCGCACTTCTACCCCCGCGCTCCAGCCCCGTGCCGGGGCTCAAGCGTGTCCAGGGCCTGATAGCCCGTTTCTTTGCGCACGCTCACGCGCCGGTTGCTTTTGAGGTTGGTAAAAAAGATTCAGCCGGCGCGGTGAATGCGCTTGAGGGTGGTGCTGCCGGCGTACCAGCAATCGAACAAGAAGGTGCGCGCCTGAATTGTGCCCTCGGCCACTACCTGGCCGAACATGGCCAGAAAGTATCATTCTTGGTCTGCAGGTCGTCCTGGGGGGCATAGACCCGATAATCGAGGGGCAGAAAATCACCGGCCTGGCCATTATTATGCACCAGGTTGACCAGGCCGATGCCGGTGACCATGCCGTGCACGGCGCCCGAGTACTGGCGTTTGGCCACATCGATAAAACGGGAATAGCGCTTGTCCTGTACACTGTCGTCGACGAGCAGGAAGGCTTCGGGCGAGTCGTTGAGTAGCGGCCGCACCAACTCCCGCAACTGGTGGGCCGGCAAGTGGCTGGTGCGCAAAAACCGGTTCACCTAGTCGTGGCTGACATCGGCCAGATGCTCGGCTAGGTGCGTGCAGGTGTAGTTGCGCGGTGTGCTAAGCAAATGCTCGATATTAGGTAGCTTGGGTAACCATCGGGCAGGGTTTTGACTCAGGATATCACCAAGTGCGTAAGTCCTATTAATCCGTCCTCTGGCGCCAGCTATACTATTTGCGCTACGACCTGCGCGGTGTTTTTCCTATTTTCTCCTTCTAATGTCAGGTCCCAGGCATCGTTTACCGATCCGCAAATCAGCGTTTCGCGCTACTCCCTTATATGCTGAAAAATCACTGGCGCTGTTTCGTATGAAAGCGGCCGAAACGGAGACCATTAGCCTCAAAAAAAACCTGAGAGGCCCCGCCCGTTTAACTTTTGGATCAATCTTTTATACATCCTAAAGAGGTGGCCCGGTGGCCACCGTCACGCGATGAAGTCAGGGAATTGAGGAGTAACAACACTAGTATTTCTTCAGCCGTTTTCTGGGCAAGAAAGCGGCTGAAGAGAAGCTAAAAAGGCGAAAAAAAGACCGCAAGTGCAGTATTTCTGGGTGGGCGGCACATATGGAAACGCTGGTCGGATGTGCAGGTATCAGGATCTTGAGTTGAACGATTTTCACTGTCTCCGATGGCGTCCTGAAGCTCTTCTTCCGGGCTCGCTACGGCTGCTTTAAGCCCCCTCAAAAATAATTAATTTGGATCTTAAAAAAATCCGCTCGTACATTTGCAGCACCAATTCTTTCCCCCACAAAGGATTGTTTTTATAAAGAGGCGCGGAGAGACAGGCTCTATGAACCGCCGACAACCCCCGGAAACTCCGGAACGGTGCCAAGTCCTGACCATATAAAAACAAGAACGCCGTGAACTCCTTCACCCGCATTCCCGCTAGTATCCATATCAGTCTGGCTGTACAGCTTGGATGTTATGGCATGATGCGCGGCCCCGTCTGTATGCCGACGGTAGGCCGGGACTGCTAGGGCGTAACACCCTTCCCCCGCTTACCACTTTTGTAGCTGCTCACCGCGCTACCGGGCCAGTTATGGTCCCCCGCTTGCCCCGCTCAGGTTGCCTCATGCACTTGATTTGCGGCGTTACGGCACCTGTCCTTATCAGGTCTGAGTGCTGCCCTTGCCACTTGCTGGCTGTTCCCCCTGCTTTTTATTAGTAGCTAATCAAGCCGGTTTCGCGGGAGCGAGCACGGCAGCCCCCCTGTTTTACGGTTGAACTCCGCGCTTTCCACTTTCGGCGGCAGCGGCAGGGCCGGAAACAGGTAACTGAGTGGGCAGTGGGCCAGCAGCATTTTCAGGGTAGCAGCAGGCGGAAAGGGGCCAACAGCCGGCAGTAGGGCCCAATATCCCCAGACACACCTTCCCCTTTCCCCATATGAAATCTTCTACCCTGCTGGCGTTGCCAGCAGTCGTGGCCAGCCTGGCACAGCCAAGTATGGCCCAGACCGCCCCCACCCAAACCGTGACGGGCATCGTCACGGATGCCGCTGACCGCAGCCCCCTGCCGGGCGTGACGGTACTCATTAAGGGTACTACCACCGGCACCTCCACCGGCCCCGACGGGCGCTTCTCCCTGACCCTGCCTTCCGGCAACAGTACGCTGCTGCTCAGTGCTATCGGCTACGAAACCCAGACCGTGTCCGCCGCGGCCGGTGCGGTGAGCGTAGTCCTAAAAGCCGACGTGAAGCAGCTCTCGGAGGTAGTGGTGACGGGCTACAGTGAGCAGAACCGCAAGACGCTGACCAGCGCCATTAGTTCGGTGAGCGGCGACGCGCTCAAGGATATTCCGGCCGCCAGCCCCGACCAGCTGCTGCAGGGCAAAGCCCCGGGCGTGCAGGTGTCGGCCAACTCGGGCGTACCGGGCGGCGGTATTTTTATCCGCATCCGGGGCAGCAACTCGGTAAATGCCAGCAACGATCCGCTGTACGTAGTGGACGGCGTGTTCATCAACAACACCAACCTGATTGCCACCGGCCTGGGCAACCAAGTGGCCAGCAACCCGCTGGCCGATATCAATCCGCAGGACATCGAGAGTATCGAAATCCTGAAGGATGCCAACGCCACGGCCATTTACGGCTCGCGGGGGGCCAACGGGGTAGTGCTCATTACCACCAAGCGCGGCAAGGCCGGCGACAAAACCCGCATTACCTTCAACACCTACCACGCCTGGTCGAAGGCCCCCAAGCAGTACGAGCTGGTAACCGGCCCAGAGCTGGCCCAACTGGAAAACGAGCGGTTCCTCAACGACGGCGGAAACCCCGCGCAGCTGCCCTATCGACCGGTGTCCGCGGGGGGGCGCGGCCTGCCCGAGGAGCAGCAAACCTACGACCGGCTCTCGGACGTGTTCCGCACGGCCCAGACCCAGAGCTACGAGCTGTCGGCGGCTGGGGGCTCGGAGAAGACCCAGTTCTACGTGGGCGGGGGATACTTCCGGCAGCAAAGTATTGCCCGGCCCACCAATTTCGACCGGTTCAGTCTGCGCGTCAACCTGGATAACACCGTCACGGACCGGCTGCGCATCGGCACCAGCACGGCCCTCACGCGCACCCACCGCAACGTGAGCAGCAACGACAACAACCCGGTGGGCGTCATCAACTCGGCCCTGTTTCCGCGCACCAACCTGCCGGTCTACAATCCCGACCGCTCCTACGCCAAGTACGGCTCCTTCGACAACCACCAGGCCCTGATTGACAACCTCAACAACGATGCGGTGGGCTCGCGCGTCATCTCGAACGTGTACGGACAGTACCAGTTTGGCAAGCACCTGACCCTGCGCAGCAGTTGGAGCATCGACTTCAACGATATGTACGAGAACAACTTCAACAACACGCTCATTCTGGCCGGGCAGCCCCGGGGCACGGCCACCTCCTTCCTCTCGCGCGACATCACTCTGCTCAACGAGCAGACCCTGAACTACTCAGTGGATTTCGGCGAAAACCACTCGCTGCAGGCGTTGGTGGGCAACACCATCCAGAAAAACACCTTCCAGCGCACCAGCTTGGCCGGCCAGCAGTTTCCGAGCAACGATTTGACCAGCATTGCCTCGGCCGCTACCCAAACGGGCTCCTCGGCCCGCTCCCAGGCAGGGCTGCTTTCCTTCTTCGGCAAGGCCACTTACAGCTTCAAACAGCGCTATACGGCCGACGTGAGCGTGCGGGCCGACGCTTCGTCCCGCTTCGGGGCCGACAACCGCTGGGGCTACTTCCCGGCCGTGGGCCTGGGCTGGCGCCTGGGCGAGGAAGAATTTATCCGCAACCTGAACGTGTTTCAGGAGCTGAAGCTGCGCGGTAGCCTGGGCAAAACCGGCAACCAGGCTGGAATCAGCGACTTTGCTGCCCGCGGGCTGGTGCAGGGCGGGGCCAACTACCTCGACTTGCCGGGCACCCGGCCCCTGCAGCTGGCCAACCCCGCGCTGAGCTGGGAAAGCACCCGCCAGTGGAACGTGGGCCTGGACGCGGCCGTGCTGCAGAACCGCCTGCTGCTGGAGTTCAACTATTACGACAAGTACACCTCCGGCCTGCTGCTGGACGTGCCGGTGCCGCGCAAAACCGGCTTCGCCTCGGTGGTGGAGAACTACGGGGCCGTGAGCAACAAGGGCTTCGAGGGGCAGGTGACGGCCAACTGGCTGCCGCGCACCGCCGCTGTGCAGTGGAGCACCACGGCCAACGTGGCCCGCAACGTGAACAAAATTGAGAAGCTGGCCGCGCCCATCACCTCGGGCTCACGCGACATTTTCCGACTGGAAGAAGGGGCTCCACTCTTCTCGTTCTGGCTCTATAACCAGACCGGCGTGAACCCCGAAAACGGCGACGCTCAATACGAGGACGCAAACGGCGACGGGCAGCTGACCGTGGCCGACCGCCAGCTGGTGGGCAACGCCTGGCCCAACTATTTTGGGGGACTGACTAACTCAGTCACCTATAAAGGGCTGGATCTGGGCTTCACGCTCAACTTCGAGCAAGGGGCGAAAATCATGAACATGAACCGCTTCTTCCTGGTGCACGGCGGCACGCAGAGCAACATTGGCTATCTGCGCGAGCAGCTGGACCGCTGGCAGCAGCCCGGCGACCAGACCGACATTCCGCGCCTGACCACCAACCCGGCCTCCAACAACTACGGCGGCGTGGTGCAGAACCTGAGCGACCGGTATCTGGAGGACGGCTCCTTTCTGCGCCTGCGCACCCTCTCGCTCGGCTACACCGTGCCGAAGGACGTGGCCAGCAAGGCCCGCCTTAACTCGCTGCGCGTGTACGTGCAGGCGGCCAACCTGTTCACCCTCACGCCCTACTCCGGCCTCGACCCCGAGGTGAACTCGCAGAGCGGGGTGAGCAACACCAAAAACTTCGACTGGGCCACGGTGCCCCAGCCGCGCACCTTCCAGGTGGGCGTAACGATTGGACTCTAAGCCTTTGCCATCAGATGAAATCTTCGCTCTACCACTTACTATTTGCCGCCGTGCTGGGGGCTTCAGCTCTGAGTTTATCGGCTTGCAACGACCTGCTGGAGCCTACCCCGGTGCAGCAGTTGCCCGATGGTCAGGCTATTGCCGACGCAGGCAGTGCCCGCTCGGCCACCATCGGCGTGTATGACCGGGTGCAGGCCTACTACCAGCTCAACTGGCCGGTGCTGGGCTTTCTGCCCGGCGAGAATGTGCGCTTCAATGGTACGCTCAACCAGTTTCTGCAGATCGACCAGAACCAGCTCAGCGCCGATAACGTGCTCATCACCGAAGCTTGGACGCAGATGTACCAAGCTGTCAACGGGGCCAATAACGTCATTGCGGCCGTCCCTGGCCTGAGTGACCCGCTGCTGCCGGCCGCCGAGAAAAACCAACTGCTGGGCGAGGCTTACTTCCTGCGGGCCCTGGTGTACTTCGACCTGAACCGGGGCTGGGGCGGCGTACCGCTGGTACTCACGCCCACCCGCACTAAGGAGAACGGCCGCGGCACCCGCCGCAGCACCCCGGCCCAGACCTACGACCAAGTGCTCACGGACCTGACCCAGGCCGAAACCCTGCTGCCCGAGGCTGCCACCCGCAACCGGGCCGTGAAGGCTTCGGTGCGGGCTTTGCGCGCCCGCCTGCACCTATACCGCCAGCAGTGGAGCGACGCCGAGAGCTACGCCACTCAGGTAATCGGCAATGCCAACTATGGGCTGGTGACGCCTTACCGCGCCATTTCTACGGCCCCGTTCGGGAGCCGGGAGGCCATTTTCGAGCTCACCTTCAGCAACGCCGACGCCAACACCATGTGGAACAACTGGTTTCCGAGCGCGCTGGGTGGGCAGTTTAACTTCCAGCCCGTGCCCGCCGCCATTACGCTGCTCAATGACCCCACCGTGGGCGGCAGCCGCTCGGCCCTGCTGGGTACTACCACCATTGCCGGAACCAGCGTCACTTACGGTAACCTCTACAGCCGCTCGGCCCAGCGCGACGACCCCAGTTACGTGCTGCGCCTGGCCGAGCAATACCTCATCCGGGCCGAGGCCCGCGCCAAACAGGGCAAGCTCACTGAGGCTCTGGCCGACCTGAACGCCGTGCGCAGCCGCGCCGGGGTGCCGGCCCGCACCGCCACCACGGCCGACGCCCTGTTGCTGGCCATCGAGAACGAGCGACGGGTGGAGTTTGCATTTGAGGCCGACCGGTGGTTTGACCTGGTACGCACCGGCCGTGCCGGGGCCGTGCTTGGCGTCACAGACCAGCGCCGCTGGGTGTTCCCGCTGCCCTTCAACGACTTGGTAGCCGACCCCGACCTGGAGCAAAACCCCGGCTACTAACCCGCGGGGCAGGCACCTGAATTTCCCAGTTTCTTCTCTCACTTTTTCACTCCATGGCCACTTCCCCTAATCCCATCGGCATTTACTTCGAGCACCCGGAATGGTTCAAGCCCCTGTTTGCGGAGCTGGACCGCCGCGGCCTGCCCTACGAGAAAATCGACGCCGCCCACCACCTGTTCGATCCTTCCGAAACCGAGAGCCGCTACGCGCTGGTGGTGAATCGGATGAGCTCCTCAGCCTACCTGCGCGGGCACGGCCAGGGCATCTTCCACACGGCCGGCTACGCGGCGCATTTGGAGCGCATCGGCACGCGCATCATCAACGGCTCGGTGGCTACCAGCATCGAAACCAACAAGGCCCGGCAGCTCAGCCTGTTTGCCTCGCTGGGTCTGAAGTTTCCGAAGTCCTTCGTGGTGAACCACGCGTCCCGCATTCCGGATGCGGCCCGGCAGCTGCAGTTTCCCCTCGTGGTGAAGGTCAACATTGGGGGCAGCGGTGCAGGCATCATCCGCTTCGATACCCTGGAGGGGGTGGAGGCCGCCGTAGCCGCCGGGCAGATTGATTTGGGCATCGACCAGACGGCGCTGGTGCAGGAGTATGTGATGCCCCGAGGCGGCCACATCCACCGCGTGGAAACCCTGAACGGCAAATTCCTCTACGCCATGAAGGTGTATACCACCGGCGAAAGCTTCAACCTGTGCCCGGCCGAAATCTGCCAGATTCCGGAAGAGCAGTCGGCCGAGTTCTGCCTGACTGAAGCTCCGAAAAAGGGAATACAGGTGGAGGCCTTCACGCCACCGGCCGAAGTGATTGACGCTGTGGAGCGCATCGTGGCGGCCGCCAAAATTGACGTGGGCGGCATCGAATACCTGATTGATGATCGCACCGGCGACGTGCTGTTCTACGACATCAACGCCCTGTCCAACTTCGTGGCCGACGCCGTGAACGTGGTCGGCTTCGACCCCTACGCCCGTTTCGTGGACTACCTGAAAACCCAGCTGCACGCGGCCAACCCCGGCAGTCAACCAACCAACAATCTTCCCACCACCCAACTGCCGGTAACGGCTTTTCACTAAGATAGTATGCGTTACGGATATTGGATGCCCGTTTTTGGCGGGTGGCTGCGCAATGTGGACGATGAGAACATGCGCGCCGACTGGGACTACGTGAAAACGCTGGCCCAGCGCAGCGAGGAGCTCGGCTACGACCTCTCGCTGATTGCCGAACTGAACCTCAACGACATTAAGGGCGAGGAAGCACCCTCGTTGGATGCCTGGAGCACGGCCGCCGCCCTGGCCGCCGTAACCCGCAAGCTGGAGCTGATGGTGGCCGTGCGCCCCACCTTTCACAACCCCGCGCTGCTGGCCAAGCAGGCGGCCAACATCGACCTGATCAGCGGTGGCCGGCTCAGTTTGAACGTGGTATCGTCGTGGTGGCAGGATGAGGCCACTAAGTACGGCGTGCAGTTCGAGCAGCACGACGACCGGTATGCCCGCACGGCCGAGTGGCTGGACGTAGTGACCAACTTGTGGAAGCAGGACCACTTCAGCTACAGCGGCAAGTACTACCAGGTGGCCGACAACGTGCTGCAGCCCAAGCCCGCCAAATCCCCATTCCTGTACGCCGGGGGCGAGTCGGAAGCGGCCAAGAACCTGATTGCGGCCCAGTGCGACGGGTACGTAATGCACGGCGACGACCCGCAGGCCATCGGCCGGCGGATTCAGGACCTGAGCCAGCGCCGGGAGAAGCTGGGTTTGCCCCGCATGAAGTTCGGGGTGGCCGCCTACAGCATCGTGCGCAACACCGAAAGTGAGGTGAAAAAGGAGTTGGCCCACATCACCGACGTGAAGAACTCGGCCGCCGGCTACAAAAACTACCAGCAGTGGCTCGCCGGCACCCAGCTCGAAAACCAGGTGAGCCTGGCGGATTACTCCGTTTCCAACCGGGGCCTGCGCTCCGGCCTCACCGGCACGCCCCAGCAGGTAGCCGACCGCATCGGCGAGTTTGAAGCCGTGGGCGTGGATTTGTTCCTGCTGCAGTGTAGCCCGCAGCTGGAAGAAATGGAGCGGTTCTCGGAAGCCGTCATCCAGGTACTGGTCTAGCGCCCGAATTCCCGGAAGCCGGGGGTGGGCCCTGGGCCCACCCCCGGCTTTTTGTGCCGGTTCGCCCTGGGGTGGGCCGCGTTGTCATCCCGCATTATCTGTTCCCCGCTATCCTTCCATCATGTTGAAATTTACTCTGCTTACCACCGTGCTGGCGCTGCTGGCCGGTCCCGCAACGGCGCAAACCGGCAGCCCCACCAGCTACTACTTCCCCGGCACCACGGCGGCGGCCTTTGACCCCGCAGTGCCCACGCCGGAGCAGTTTCTGGGCTACCCCATCGGCACGCACTACACCCGCACCGACCAGATCGTGGCCTACCTGCGGGAGCTGGACCGGGTATCGGACAAGGTGAGTCTGCGCGTGATTGGGACGACGTTTGAGGAGCGGCCACAGGTGGTGGCGACCATCACAGCCGCCGAAAACCAGCAGAACCTGGCCCGGCTGCAGCAGGCACGCCAAGCTCTGGTGGACCCCAGCCGGCCCGCGCCCGACTACCGCACGCTGCCGGTGGTGGTGAGCCTCAACTTTGGCGTGCACGGCAACGAGAGCAGCTCCTCGGAGGCGGCGTTGCTGCTGGCCTACTACCTGACGGCTTCCACCGCGCCCGAAACTAAGCAGTGGCTGGAGCAGGCCGTGGTAACCATTGACCCGCTGGAAAACCCCGACGGCCGCGACCGGGCCTCGCACTGGTTCGACCAGAACAAGTCGTGGCCCAACCCCACCGACCCGTTGGACCGGGAGCACACCGAGGCCTGGCCGGGCGGGCGCACCAACCACTTCTACACCGACCTGAACCGGGACTGGCTCTCGCTGACCCAGCCGGAAAGCCGCGCCCGCATGGCGTTTTTCCACGAGTGGTACCCCAACGTGATGATTGACTTCCACGAGATGGGCACCAACAGCACCTACTATTTCGAGCCCTCGAAGCCCTTCAGCACCGAAAACGCCCTGATTCCGCGCGCTACCTATGAGGTGCTTAACGTGCACCTGGCCAAATACTTCGTCCGGGCGCTCGACAACCTGGGCTCCCTATACTGGACCAAGGAGCAGTTCGATAACCTCTCGCCTATCTACGGCTCGACGTACCCTGATTTCCAGGGCGGCGTGGGCGTGACCTTCGAGGTGGGCAGCTCCCGGGGGCTGGCCCAGGAAGGCAGCAACGGCGTCGTCACGTTTCCGTTCACCATCCGCAACCACGTTGCCACCGGGCTGGCCACGGTGAAGGGGGCCGTAGAGGAAAAAGAGCTGTACCTGCGCCACCAGCGCGACTTTTTCGCCTCGGCCCTCACTGAGGCCCGCAAGTTCCCGACCAAGGCCTACGTATTCGGCAACGCCCAGGATGCCACCCTGACCAACCGGTTTCTGGCTTTGCTGCTCCAGCACCGGGTTCAGGTGCACACGCTAAGCACAGACGTGACGCTCGACAAGCAACTCTTTAAAAGCGGTCAGGCCTACGTGGTGCCCACCACGCAGCCCCAGTACCGCGTCGTGCATTCCCTGTTCGAAGAGCTGACCACCTTCCACGACAGCGTGTTCTATGATGTGACCGGCTGGAGCCAGGCCCACGCGTATGGGCTGCCTTTCGCCAGGCAGAGAAACACCGCCCTGGTGCAGGGTGCCCCCGTCACGGCCGTACCCATAGTGGCCGGCATCGTGCGCGGCGGGCAAAGCCGCTATGCCTACCTGCTGCCCTGGTCCGATAACCACGCCCCCCGGGCCCTGGTGGCCCTGCAGCGGGCGGGCGTGACAGCCAAAGTCAGCTTCAAACCATTCCGGGCCGGGGCCGACGAACAGAAGGCTACTGATTTCGGCTACGGTACGCTGGTAATTCCGGTGGCGGCCCAGTCGCTCCCCGCCGATTCCGTGTTCCAGGTCGTGAGTCGGGTGGGCCGGCAGCAACAGGTCACGTTTACGGGCGTGAGCACGGGCTTCAGTCTGGGCGGTATTGATCTGGGCTCTAACAACGTGCGCACGGTACCGGAAGCTAAGGCGGCTCTGCTGGTGGGTCCCGGCCTAAACGCCTCCGAAGTGGGCGAGGCTTGGTTTGTGGCCAGCCAGCAGCTGAACCTACCTCTGACGCGCCTGGAGCTGAGCAACTTCGGCCGGGCTCCGCTGGGCCGCTACACCACCCTGGTGCTAGTGGGCGGCTCCTACGTCGCCCTCGACCAGGCCGCCGTAGACAAGCTGCGGCGGTGGGTGCAGGAGGGCGGCACGCTCATCACCATCAAAAACGCCTCCGAATGGGCCCTGAAGCAGGGCATCGTGAAGGAGAAGCTGCTGATTCCAGCCTACGGCGGCTGGGCCGATACCACGGCTTTGGCCGAGGCCATTACCGAGGCTACGCCACCCGCGCCCCAGGCCACCCGCCGCCCCCGGCCGGAGCTGCCCTTCGCCCGCCGCGCCGACTTCGTGAGCCAGGAGCAGGAAGGCACCCGCGCCATTGCCGGTTCCATTTACCGCGCCGACGTGGACCCGACCAACCCCATCGGCTTCGGGCTGCCGGGCCGCCAGTTGTACGTGTTTCGCAACGGCACCACCTTTCTGCGGCCCAGCCGCAACCCCTACGCCACCGTAGTGCAGTACACGCCTGCCCCGCTGGTTAGCGGCTACGTTTCGCGCAACAACCTGCGCCAGATCCGCAACTCGGCGGCCGTGGTGGTGAGTAAGGTCGGTAGCGGCCGGGTAGTGCTGTTTGCCGACGACCCCAACTTTCGTCATTACTGGCACGGCACGTCCCGCCTGTTCGTGAATGCCCTGCTGCTGGGCCCGCTGCTGAATCTGCCCGACGGCCCCGCGGCCATTGCGGCCGAGGAAGAATAGGCTTCGCTGGCCGGTGCGCAGCCCTTGTCACCTGTCTCCTCCTTCCACCCTTTCCCTTCCGCCTCTTATGAATCCATTTCCTGCTGAACCCACCACCCGGCCCAGCCCGCCCGAAGCCCCGGCGACGGCGTCTGCCCGGCCCCGCGATGCGCGCCGCTTCGCCATTCTGACCTGCATGGACGCCCGCCTCGACCCCACCCGCCTGCTGGGCGTGCCCGAAGGCAGTGCCCACGTCATCCGCAACGCCGGCGGCCACCCCACCGACGAGGTCATCCAGACCCTGATTCTCTCGCACCAGCTGCTGGGCACACGCGAGTGGTTTCTGATTCAACACACCGACTGCGGCGTGCGTCTTTCGAACCACGAACTGGCCGCCACCCTCGGCAGCCGGGTGCCCACCATCGTCTCCACAGCCACCGCTTCCTTTTCCGACCTGCGGGCTGCCGTAGCCGCCGATCTGACGCGCATTCGGCAGCACCCACAGGTACCGGCCGGGGTGCTGGTGTTTGGCTATGTGTATGATGTGCGCCTGAATGAGATGTTGGAAGTGACGCCCACCGCTTAACGCGTTCCGTTCCGATTCCCTTTCATAGCCCCTTAACGAGGGCACCTCTTGCCATGAAACTAGACGTTCTGACGCTGGCCGCGCACCTCGATGACGCGGAGATGGGCTGCGCCGGCACGCTGCTGCGCCACGTGGCGGCCAACCGCCGCGTAGGGGTGGTTGATCTGACCCGCAGGGAGCTGTGCACCCGGGCCTCGGCCGAACTGCGGGACTAGGAGCCACTGGAAGCGGCCCGTATTCTGGGCCTGCACATGCGCGAAAATCTGCGCATGCGCGACAGCTTCTTCCGCAACGACGAAGCCCCCCAGCTGCGCATTGTGGAAGTCACCCGGCGCTTCCGGCCCGAGCTAATTTTGACCAGTCCCAACCAGGATCGGACACCCGGTCAACGCTTTTCAGGACGGGTCACTATCATCGGCGGGTAGGGATAACTATCGTTTTCGTTTTGGCGCTTTATCTTACTTCCAATCCCGTGTTTAATGCATATTCGTATTTAAGCTTGGCAGTGCTGTCCAGCAGGGTTCGGTTCCGCAGCAAGCCGCATACTGGATCAGTAAGGAATAACCAAGCGTGTAACGCGC
Organism: Hymenobacter psychrophilus; assembly: GCF_900107135.1. Lineage (GTDB taxonomy): Bacteria > Bacteroidota > Bacteroidia > Cytophagales > Hymenobacteraceae > Hymenobacter > Hymenobacter psychrophilus. The sequence continues at coordinate 11,122 of NZ_FNOV01000014.1, read as the reverse complement.
CTGCGATATGGTGAGGGCTCTGGCAAGGGCGCTATTCGAGGTAGACCCGCTTAAATGGGGTAGTTGAGCAGCGTCAACGAGCGTTTTTCCCAGGCGAGCCGTGGGCACTCCCTGCACCTGTTGGGTGGGTGATAACCGCTGCCGGGTCAGGTAACGGTGCGCCGACTGCCACCAGGCGCCGGGCCCAGTTGAGTTCCGCCCGACTCGCTTCAACGACCAACAGATTGGGCAGTGCCGGCCGCAAGGCCTCCAGCCAGCGGCTAGACCACAGACAACATAGCGGCAAATCCAGTCCGACCCGCAACTGCTGCCAGCGCGCCAGCCATTCGGGCACTAACACTGGCTTAAACGCGGCGGCGGACGGGACGGCTTCGAACGAAACCCGACCGGACGCTACCTCATGCAACAGCTGGCTGCGTAGCAACTGCAGATTGACTACCGCCGCGCCGCCGGCCGGTTACCACTTGACGGCCGCCGTCAGAAAGAAGCTGCGGCCATCGGAAGGCAGAATGCCGGGGCCGGGGTAGCCGGTGGCCCGGCGGGTAAAGTAGATGGCGTTGGCTAAGTTATTGACGCTACCTTCCAGCTTGAGCCAGCGCCGCTCCCAGGATACGGATGCGTCGAGGACGTGGTAGGCCGGAATAAGCCCCACAACGGCCGAATTACGCTCTGGATTGGCCATGTACGGGCTATTGGGCGAGTTGGTGGCCTCCGAAAACTGGTCGGCGAGGTAGGTGAACTGGACCGAGGCTTTAAAAGGCCCGTAGCCACCGCTCATTCCGGTTTTCAGGTTCACGACGGGCACGAACTCGACTTGCTTGCCCACCACTGCCTGGTCCTGGCTGGCCGTGTAGCGGCTACGAATCAGCGCCAGATTCCCGAACGCCGACCAGTTCCAGCGGCTCGCCTCGCCGTTCAGGCCGAGCAGCTGCAGCGCATCCACTTCGGCGTACGACTCAACCCCCACAATCAGGGCCCGGCCGATGTTGCTGCGGTAGCGCAGGATGTTGTTGTTTGCATCGTAGGTCTGTATTTCCCCGATGCGGTTGTTGTAAATCAGGGCAAACAAGCTCACATCGTAGGTTAGCCACTGCTGCTGCTCGCCGCGCAGGCCCAGGTCGGCGGAGTAGCCGCGCTCGTCGCGCAGGTTGGGGTCAATAACGAGCGAGTTATTGGCAATCTGCATGTCGGAGAACGTGATGGAGCGGTAGTTCTGCGACACGTTGGCGTACAGCTCGCGCTGCTCGGTGGGCTTGTAGCTAAGCCCCAGCCCCCCGATTACAAAGCGGCGCGGACTGGTGCGCACCTGGCTGAACTGCCGGGTGGTATCGATGTTGCCGGCCAAATCCCGGTCGATTACCTGGTAAGTGCCTTCGGCGCGGGTGCGGATATATTCCACGCGCAGCCCCGGCGTTACCGAAAACTTGTCGCCGAAATAGAAGATGTTTTCGGCGAAAACTGCCGCGTTGTGGTTTGGGAATCGATAGTCGGAGGAAGACGTTTGCGCGCTCAGGCCGGCCGCGGGCTCCACGAAGCGAAAATCGGCCCCGCGCCCCGTGGGGCCGAAGCCCTGAATGCTGTGGTTGTAGCCCCGGTAGAGGCGCGTGCCCACCAGCAGCACGCCGCTTCTCGACGCCCCCAACTCGTAGCGGGTCAGGTAGCGGGCTTCGGCCCCCAGGTTGCGGAAGTCGCCGCTGATAAGCTCCCGCTGCTGGGCGTCGTTGTCGGTGCGCTCCACGAAGTTGGGCCGGTAACCCAGCGACTGGCGCGAGGCGACCAAGCCAAAGGCGGTTACGTTCACGTTGGAGCGGGGCGTCAGCTTCCAGTCGGCCGAGGCATTAAACAGGTTCCAGTCCACGCTAAACCAGTTCCGCTCCCGGTTCGACTGCCGGGCATCGCGGGCAAACTGGGCGTCGGAGAGCCCGCCCGGCTGCTGGGCCAGGTAATCCATGTGGGTGAACTGGGCGCCGAGCTTCAGCTTTTCGGTGAGCTGGTAGCGCAGGTCGGCGTAGGCGGTTTTGGAGTCGAAGTGGGAGTTGGGCCGCCAGCCGTCGCCGCGCTTGTACTGGGCAAAGGCATAATAGCTTAGGCGCTTAACCGTGCCGCTGACGCTGTTGAAGGAGTTGAAAAACCCGTAGGAGCCCGCCGTTTGGCGCGAAACCACCGACACGGTTTTATCGGGCTCCGGGGCGCGCAGCTCGAAGTTGAGCAGGCCCCCGAACTGGGTGCCGTACTGCAGCGCGGCCGCCCCGCGCACCAGCTGAATGCGCTTAACGGCTTCCAGGGGCGGCGTGTAGTAGCTTTCCGGGTAGCCCAGCGCGTCGGCCGAAATGTCGTAGTTGTTCTGGCGCACGTTGAAATTGCTGGTGCGGTTGGGGTCGAGGCCCCGGCCCCCGATGCTGAGCTGCAGACCGCCCTGGTCGCTTTCCCAGATGTTGAGGCCGGCCACGCGGGCATACACCTGCCGGGCGTTGTTGGTGGCCAGGTTGGCCACCAGGTTCTCGGGCACGATAACGTCCGACTTCTTGGCCGCAAAAATGGCCGTGCCCTCCACCTCCCGCAGGCGCTGCGGCCCGAAGCGGCCCTGCGGGGCGGCCACCACTACTTCCCGCAGCTGCTGCTGCCGCTGGGTTAGCGTGAACACCACTTCCCCGGCCCCTGGCACCGTTACCTCCGTCCGGAGGGGCTCGTGGCCGATGGAGGAGAACTGCAGCTGCTGGCGGCCGGCCTCCAGCTGGTCCAGGCGGAACTGCCCGGCCGAGTCGGTGCGGGCAATTTGCCGGGAGCCGCGCACGTACACCTCGCAGCCCGCCACGGGCTGGCCGGTGGCCGCCTCCAGCACGCGCCCCCGCAGGCTGGCCTGCTGGGCCAGCATGGTGAACGAAGACAGCACGCTCGCCGCCAGGGCCACGCTAAAAACCGGAAATCTCATCGTCGAAAGGTAAAATCCAAGGCTTGGGCTGCAGGTCGTCAGAGGCCTGGGCCAAATCCACGGTGGGGTCGATAAAGCTTTTGCCCAGGCGGCCGTTCAGGCTCACGTAGGCATCGGCGTATACTTTGGGGGCGTGCACGCCGCGGTGGGCGTAGTAGGCGCGCAGGTAGCGGGCAAACTGCACCATCATGTCGGGCTGCGTGCTCATCATTTTTTCCTGCAGCACGCTCAGGTGCTCGTAGTTGTTTACCCGGCGGGCCCGGCCGGTTTGGCCATCAACCACCTTGAACTCCACCTGGCCCATCTTCTCCATCAGCATTACCCGCCACGAAAAGCGGTAGCCCTCCTCGGTCCAGAACAGCTCGCGCGGGTAGAGCAGGTAGCGAAACGGCAGCAGCAGCTGCACCACGAAAAACACGCCCAGCGTCAGCAAAAGCAGCTGGCGCGTGCGGGGAGCATACAGTAAAGGCCGCGCCGGGCTGGGTGCCGGCCCCGACTGCCACCAGCCGCGCAACCGGGCCACGAACCGCTCGTGCGCCTCGGCCGGAAAGAAAATGAGGGCCGCCACTATCATCACGTAAGGAAACATGCCGATGGGAAACAAGACGGCCGTCAGGACATGGAACACGACTACCGCCGCGTAGGCCCAGGGCCGGGTGGGGCGGTAGAGCAGAAAAAAGGGCACTGTCAGGTCGTAGAAGGCCCCAAACCAGCTGAAGGCGTAGGCCACCCAGGGGTAGTTGAACAGCGGCCCGACCAGCCACAAATCGTTTTTGGCGGGCAGCCAGATGCGCAGGGGCATGGCCTGCAGCAGCCAGTCGGAGTTGAGCTTGGCCAGGCCGGCGTAGCAGTACACGATGGCCACGAGCAGGCGCAACGCGTCCACCGTCCAGCGGGGCACCTGGTTGCGGCCGTGGGTTGGGGCCCGGTGCGCATCCACCGAAAAATACCGGCCGGCGGGCAGCAGCACGAGCAGGAAGGCGGCCAGGCTAACGAAGTAGTAGTGGTTGAGGTAGGTACTCTTGTCCATGAGCTCGATGTAGGTGAAGCTCGCGAACAAAGCCAGGGCCGCCGTGCGGTACCACCAGCCCAGGGCTACCAGCAGCGCGGCCAGCCCGCACACCACAAACAGCCCGTAGGTGTAGGGCCCCAGGGGCTTTATCCATTCCAGGCCGTAATACGGGAAGAAAAACTTCGGCTTCAGGTACAACTCCTCAATCCAGCCCTTGGCCCAGAAGCGCCCCACGCTGGCCAGCACCAACAAGCCAAAGGCCACGCGGAACGTGGCCAGTGGAGCGGCGGCGGTGTAGGCCTGGAAGTAGCGTTGGTGCGCTGCCCCCATTAGTCGCCGTCGTTATCAACGTAAGTCACGGTAACGCTCAGGGCCGAGGTCATATCTACCTTCACCAGGCGCACGGCCTTTTGCATCTCGTTGTACGAAGCCACGGCATCGGCATTGCGGGCCGTGATGGTCGTGTGCAGGTCGGGCCCCAGGGAGCTCAGCTGCTGGTAAGAAGCATCGAGCTGGGTATTGATGATGCTGGTCAGGCGCTGGCCCGTACGGCTGTCTTTGGCATCCAGCGCGTCGAGGTAGCTCTTGAGCGAAGGCCGGCCCGTTCGGCCATTGAAAAACTGCTGAACCGTAGCGTGGGCCGTGGTGGCCAGCTGCAGCGGCAGCGCGCCTTTCTGGTAAAAGGCCTCAATCTTGTCGGGCCGGGGCGTGCCGCTCATCGTACCGGCCGGAATGCCCACCTTACCGGCCCGCAGGAAGCGCTCGAAGTACAGCGAGTAGGCGTTAATAACCCGCGAAAGCGAGCTGCTGGCGTCGGTGCCGGCGTTGTTGATGAACGTGTCGCGGTAGGAGCCGGTCCACTGCCCGTACACCGTGGCAAAAGTCTGGTCCATCTTAGCCACCACATCGGTGAGGTAGCGGCGGTGGTTGGCCGAGGCCGCGTACTGCTGCACAATGGCCGCGTCGTCGGCGGCCACGCCATTGAGCAAATAATCCAGCGTCGGGAAGCCTTGCTGCGGAATGGCCGTGGCCAAGTCGAAGTTATAGGAGCCGGTCGTGATGTTGCGGTTGATGCCGGCAACGTCGGCCGGGTAGATGTTGAAGTGGTTGCGCAGGCTCACCTCCTCAGCCGGGCCGAACTCGTAGAGCTCCACCTTCTGCCACTCCACATACGCCGCCTGCCAGGCCTGCCGGGCCTCCAGCAACGTGGCCGGAGCAGGGGCCGCCGTGAAGGCCGCGCTCTTGGCTTTCAGGGTCGCGAGCTTGCCGTTGAAGCGCTGGTAGCCAGGCTTCACCAGGCTGTCGGCCCACTGCGTCAGCAGGGCCTTGCGGTCCGGCGACGAGTCGGGCGTGGGTTGTTCGGTGCTGGAATCCTTCTGGCAGCTGAAAGTACCGAAGGCCGCCAGTAGCATGAGCAGCGCGGCGAGTAGGGTGGTCTTTTTCATTGAAGTAATTTTTCGTGATGAAGGCCCGCGAACCGGCCGGATTCGCGGACCATCAAGCAATCGTTACTAAAGGCTAAACTTGGCCCGGATGGCGTTAATGGCCGCGTCGGCCTGGGCGTTGGTCAGGCTCCAGGTGCCGTTGGTGCCGGAAGTCAGGTCGGCAAGCAGTTTGTCGGAGAAAGCAGCATCGGCCCCGTATTTGGTGCAGAAGCGGAGCGAGTAAATGAATCCCAGGCCTTCGCCCAGGGCGTGGGCCTTCGTGTCCAGCGCCGGCGCTGCCTTCCAGTTGCTCAGGTAAGACACTGCCGAGAGGGCAATAGTTTTCTCCAGCTCCGTGCGAATAAGCTCAGCCTGGGTTTTCACGCCGGCCGCATCGTTGTTGACGATGGCCGCGCGGCCCTTCAGGAAGGCCATGTACACTGCGGGCGAAGCCGTGGGGTTTTTCTCGTTGAGGTAGCCGGCCAGAAACCGCTCCCGGGGCGTTGCGTTGATGTCGGTGGTCAGGATGGCGTTATTCGTCATAAAGCCGTAGGCCAAATCCCAGTTGTGTTCCAGCTCTGAGTACGGTTTGCCCTCTACCAGCTTGCTGTTATTGGCTTTCAGGGCGTCGTCGGAAAGCAGTACGTTATCAATCTGGTCGAGCAACATCGCCCCAATCAAGGCCTTCTGAATTACCTGATTCACCTCAATACCTTGCCCATCGACGAGGTAGCGGCCCAGGCGGCCGGCGCTGCCAGGGGTTGCTACCTGGTTTACCGACTGGCTGGCCGTAGCCAGCTTGGTTAGCTGCTGGTCGAGGTAAGTGCGCACTTCCTCTGCCTTGGTGGCCGGGAAAGAGGCCGCAGTAGCAGTCCGCAACGACAATCCCGAACTGTTCAGGCCGGCACCGGTAAAGTAGCCGCCGGTGTTCGCGTAGTAGCCACGCAGCTTGGTAACGTCCAATGTAGTGGGCGCAGTGGGCGGGGTTACGGCTACCAGGGCCATGTAGGAGTTGAACTCCGAAAACATATCCAGGCGCTGGTTCGAGGCCGTCAGGTCTACCGTCGACTGTCCGCTGGCATCTTTGAACGACTCGGTGTACTTGGAAGACGCCGTCAAGGCACTAACGTCGGTCTTGGGACGCAGAGCCGGAGTCGATTCAACTTCATTCTTATCGCAGGCAGTGAAACCGAAAGCTAGGGCCAGCAAAGCCGTAGGAGCGTACTTAAGCATCATGAGAGGGGGGGGGCTAACGCAGAAGAGTAAAATGATGCCCCAAAGGTATTATCCTTATTTGGAATCATTGCAAATAGCGATACAATTTTTATAAAAAGTCTAAATAAGGGGGTGAACTGTCTCTGAGGTGGTCTAGAAAATATAGATAGAATAGGGTTCTTTTCTAAACTTATAGTTGAGCTAAAGGAGTGATTTCGCTGAAGCTGTTTACAAAGTCAAAAGAACGCCATGCTGAGCTTGTCGAAGCATCTCTACTGCTTCGTTGGGTGGCTGCTACGAAGCAGTAGAGATGCTTCGACAAGCTCAGCATGACGTTCTGATTGATTCCGGGTATTTTCTAAACAGCTTTGCTATCAATGTTCTCTAAAAGCTAGAATTACCAACCTATTGACTTAAGGCCCCAACTCGTCTCAGTTGAGTGCATAGAGGTTCCCTGTGAGCAGACTGCCTCCCCTCTTTTCAGTGGCCATAGCTGCTCGTGTCTAAGGGGCTGCATGGGGGGCAAGTTTTAGCCACCTGCCTGCCGAATAGTTTGTAGCTACCGGGTGCGCACTTCTCCCGTTATGGCGGTACCCCTGACACTACGGTATTTGCACCGGCTGCCTAAGCCACCTAGCTTAAAGGGTCAGCTATTAGCCAACCTCTCTTGCTCCTCGCGCACCAACTGCTGCAGTTCGGCCTCCGAGGGCAGGTTTACCTGGTACCGGCTCACGAACAGCTGCTCCGATAGCCCCGTGGTGGCGTAGCGCACCAGCGTGTCGTTCTTCTGCGCACACAGAATCAGGCACACCGGCGGGTTATCCCCCTCACTCATCTCGTTCTCGCGGTAGTAATTCAGGTAGACATTCATCTGCCCGGCGTCGGCGTGGCTGAAGGCCCCGATTTTTAGATCGACCAGCACATGGCGTTTCAAAATGCGGTGTCAGAAAACCAGGTCAATGAAATAGTGCTCATTGTCGAAGGTAATGCGCTCTGGCCACGCGGCGTTGCTGCACCAGTGCGGTCAGGGAAACTTGCTCGTCGTCAGTGAGCGTTAAAACCTAGTATTTTACCATATGGAGTAACCTAAATCACCCGACAAGATACTAGGTTTAACCTACTAGGGCCGTCATAATAGCGGCTGGATTGCTCACCGTAGCCGGCTGCACCAGCCAGCGGTGGCGGGTCGTGTTCCTTCCGACTTCGGGCAGCAGCAGCGCATCCAGTTGCTGACGCACTTCGTCCGTGAGCAAGGAAGCCAGCCGCCTGTACGTTTCCTGCGTGGCCAAGTCGCTAACCTACCGCTAACCAAGCGCTCCAGCGTGCCGATGGCCGGGCGGACAATGCGGGCCTGGTGCAGCTTCAGGCAAGTCATGGCCAGCAATACCCGGTCGCCGTCGTGCTCCAGGGCCCGCTCCACCAGCCACGGTTCCAGCCAAGCAGCATCCAGCGGCTCCCACTTGCGAAACCCCAGGTGCCGAAGTACGTTCCCGAAATGGTCGCTGCGCGTTTGCTGGCGCGCCATAGTCGGCCAAGTGGATCACCTCCGTTGCCAGCTGCGTGGCCACGAAGACCACCACTTCGGGTGGCAGCTGGCTGGCCCAAGCCTCGGGTAGAAAGCGCATCAGCCGCAGCACTCCCAGCTGCAGGGCCAGGCCCAATCGATTGGCCACGCCGGGAAACGACGTCAAAAAGGTGCGGTCGGCTTCTGTCAAATGGAAGTGCTGGCGGATGTCGACTTCGAGCAGACCGGCCGGCACGGTCTGGTAAAGCAGCCGCTCGGGAGTGGTGAGAAATTCCTGCGGCATGAGCTATCAAAAATGGCAGGCAAAACGACCCGCGTTTTGGGGGGCGGCAAGGCCGATTTTAAACCCGAAAAAGTAGCTTTGCAAAGGAACTCCTTTTTGATAGCCCCCGATGCCCGTCACCCCGACCGACCAGCCCACGCGCGTGGACCTCTACGCCCGCGTTTCCACCCTCGACAAAGGGCAGGACCCCGAGACGCAGCTGCGGCCGTTGCGCGATTACGCCCAGCGCCGGGGCTTCGCCGTGGTCGAAGAATACGTCGACCACGGCGAAGCCCCGGCGAGGAACGGACCCAGTACAAACGGATGATGGCGGCGGCCAAGAAACAGCAGCTCGACGTGGTGCTGGTTTGGCGCTACGACCGGTTCGCCCGCTCGACCCAGGCACTGTTCAACGCGCTGAAGGAATTCCAGAGCCTGGGCGTGGGCTTCATCTCCTACCAGGAAAACATCGATACGACCACGCCCACGGGCGAGTTAGTTTTCCACGTCATGGCCTCGCTGGCCCAGTTTGAAAGCGCGCTCATAAGCCCGCGCGTGCGCGCCGGTATGGCGCGGGCCAAGGCCCAGGGCAAGCATACGGCCCGCCCCCCCGCTGGCTCAGGCCAAACAGGAGGCCATTGCCCAACTCTTGGGCGAAGGCTTATCTATGAACTAAGTAAGCAAGCAGTTAGACGTGGCCTACGGCACTGTCTATAATTACGCCCAGAAGCTAAAAAGTGCTTAGCGTGTAAATCTGCCCTTTCTGGAAGAAGAACCCCTACATATAAAGGAGCCGTTGCTTGCCGATTACCAAGCATAGTATGGTAATCGGCAATTATACCGCGGAGGGCACGAGCAGTAAGTGAACTTACAAGGCCGGCCTACATGGCCTTGTACTCGTTCCAGCTCTTGATCTTGAGGTCCGCCATCTCCAGCTTGCAGAAGGCCTGGATGAAGGCCTTGGCCAGCCGCGCGTTCGTCAGCAGGCCCACGCCCGAGTCCACCGCCGTGCGCCGGATCTGGTAGTCGTTGTCCAACTCGCCTTTGCTCAGGTTCTTGGGAATGTTGATGACCAGATCCAACTTCTTCTCCTTCAGATACGTGAGCACGTTGGGCTCCTGCGCGTCGCTGGGCCAGAACAGCAGACTGCTCGGCACCCCGTTCTCGGCGAAGAAGCGGTGCGTGCCCTGCGTGGCGTAAATCTGATAGCCCTTCTGCACCAGCAGCTCCGTGGCCGAGAGCAGCGCCACTTTCGACAGAATCGGGCCGCCGGAAATCAGCACCGACTTCTGCGGTATTTTGTAGCCCACGCTCAGCATCGACTTGAGCAGCGCCTCCTCGGCCGTGTCGCCCAGGCAGCCCACTTCGCCCGTGCTCACCATGTCCACCCGCAGTACCGGGTCGGCCCCGGGCAGGCGGGTGAACGAGAACTGCGGCGCCTTCACCCCCACGTAGGGCAAATCGTAGACCCGCTCGCTCTCGTCGCGCGCCACTGGCTTGCCCAGCAGCACCTGCGTGGCCTTCTTGATCAGGTTGTTGCCCGATATTTTCGATACGAACGGGTAGGAGCGCGAGGCGCGGATGTTGCACTCAATCACCCGAATGACGCCGTTCTTTTCCAGGAACTGGATGTTGAACGGCCCGCTTATCTCGTAGCGCCGGGCAATCTTCTCGGCGATGATCTTGAGCTTACGCACCGTGCCCACGTACACGCGCTGGGGCGGGTAGTACATCGTCGCGTCGCCCGAGTGCACGCCGGCAAACTCCACGTGCTCCGAAATGGCGTAGCTCACAATCTCGCCTTTATCGGCCACGGCATCGAGCTCAATTTCCTTGGCTTCCTGGATGAACTCGGACACGACCACCGGGTATTCGGCGCTCACCTGCACGGCCGTCTGCAGAAACGCTTCCAGCTCGAAGGCGTTGGACACCACGTTCATGGCCGCCCCCGACAGCACGTAGCTGGGCCGGATGAGCACGGGGTAGCCCACTTCCTGCACGAAGGCCTGCATGGCCTGCAGCGACGTGAGCTCCTTCCAGCGCGGCTGGGCGATGCCCAGCTCGTCCATGATGCGCGAGAACTTGTGGCGGTTCTCGGCCTCGTCGATGCGGGCGGCCGCGGTGCCCAGGATGGGCGCGTCGGCCTGCTCGAGGCGAGTGGCCAGGTTGTTGGGAATCTGGCCGCCGGTGCTCAGAATCACGCCGCCGGGCTGCTCGAAGTCGAGGATATCCATGACCCGCTCGAAGCTCAGCTCCTCGAAGTAGAGCCGGTCCGACACGTCGTAGTCAGTGCTTACAGTTTCGGGGTTGTAGTTGATGATAATGGTTTTGTAGCCTTCCGCGGCCGCCGTCTGCACGGCCTGCACCCCGCACCAGTCGAACTCCACCGACGAGCCGATGCGGTACACGCCCGAGCCCAGCACCACCACCGACTTGGCCGTTTCGCGGTCCAGGTCGTTTTCGGTGCCGTGGTAGGTGGTGTAGAGGTAGTTGGTCTTGGCCGGAAACTCGGCCGCCAGCGTGTCAATCTGCTTGACGACGGGCAGCACGCCCAGGGCTTTGCGGCGGGCGCGCACCCGCAGCTCATCCGCCTTCACGTCGCCCTCGCCCAGCAGCAGCACGGCTAGCTGCTGGTCCGAGAAGCCGGCCTTTTTCACCTCGCGCAGCAGCCGGGTTTCCAGCCCGTCGAGGCCACTCGTGCGGCCGGCGGCCAGCTGCTGGCCCAGCGTGAAAATGGTGTGCAGGCGCTGCA
>NZ_FNOV01000026.1 GCF_900107135.1 Hymenobacter psychrophilus | reverse complement strand
GGGGGGGGGCGCTCCCTTGACAGGATGCCGGGCGGGCTACAGCAGCACTACGCTGCTCAGGTGCCAGTTGCCCTGCTGTCCAACGAAAGCAATGTGCAGGTGGCCCACTTCTACCAGCTTCGTGCCACCGGCGCACACGGCCACGGCCTGCACGGCTTCTGTCGTGACAATGCGGTGGGTGTTTGCAACGATAGGCTGTACCCGCACGGCGGCGGCGGCAATGGCCTGTACTTGCTCAAAGGTGAAGGTCTGCATAGTCAGTTGGCGCTTAGTTGCACGAGGTCGAACAGCCAGACCCTGCCGGCCCGTAGCTCGATGCTGACCCACGGCCGCACCCACGGGCCGGGCGGGCGGCTGGAACGAAGCCGTAGCAGCTCAGGGGTAGGCGGTAACGGTTGGTGTTCACCTCGGCTAAGGTACGAACTATTCCACCGGCTCAAAACCAATTGCACACCGACACCTCACCCGCTCCGATGCCGGAAGAAGAGGGTCGCCAGGATACCGGGCCGCCGCCCCGCCCACCGTGAACGTGCCCGCCAACGGCACCCGCTGCCCGTCGGCCGCCCGGTGGGTAGGCCGGGTGCGGGGTCCGACCGTGGCAATCCACCGCTTGCGCAGCTTCACGCCCGTGGCCTCGGCTCCGAGCAGGCTGCCGTAGTTACTGGCACTGATGAGTTCCGTTCGACAGATGCTGACCGCCCGCGCCTGCGAGAGTTCAGCCACCTGTTGCCGCAACGTGCGGGCGGCCTCGGCTACCCCTTGTCCGGCTTCGGCGGCCTGCGTCAGCACGCGCACCACGATGGCGCGGGTGCCGGCCGCAATACCCCGCAGCGAGAGCGCCCCCTCGGTGCTGATGAAGCGGCGCAACCGGCTAGTCCACACATCGAGCAACCCCGCCGGGGCTTCGGCCTTGGTGGTGGTGAGCGCGTCGTACTGCAACCGGGCTTCGGCTACCCCACTGGCTACGTACAAGTCCTCCAATACGGCGCGGGTGAACCGGGTGCCGGCAACGGCCGCGGCAACGGCCGGGCTTGCCCCCGCTTCGGCCGCGGCAACAGCCGCCTCGCAGTCGCGTTGCAGCGCCACCCGTAGGCGGGGCGCGTAGCGGGCGGCCAGCGCGTCCAGGCGGGCCATGCGGGCGGCGTAATCGGTCGACATTAGGCCAGTGGTTCAGTGGGCGCGCTTAGTTGCTCGGCTGTCAGCAGTCCGGCCGGAAAGAGGTACTTGGGCAGTGAGTCGTCTACTTCCACGCCCATGATGCGCTGTTTCTCTTGGGTGGTAATCCAGTAGGCGTCCTTGAGCATAGCTACCTGATCTTTCTTGTCGGCCTGCAACTCCGGAATGCCCGACAGGTCGAAGTCGATATACACCCCGTCTCCGTACTGTTCCCCCAGCCAACGATTCAGCCCGTCGCGTAGCACCGAAAGCAGCGGGGTGATACAGGTGGTGTAGAGGGCCCGGCGGGCTTCGGAGACGTTGTTGAACGTGCTGCCCTTCGCCCCGTTCAGGAGTTGGCCCGGGAAGTGGTAGAGGTCGCATACCGCGTCCTTGTCGTGCGGAATAGCGGCCAGCACATCCAGATCGACTGGCGAAAGGCCCAGGTTCAGGTAGCCCAGCTTGCCGCCCAATACGGGAATCTCCCCCCGGCGGCGGCCGTTGCCGAAGAAGCTGCGCAGGAAGCTGCGGAAGCCCGATAGCTGCTCACTCGTCCACGGCTCGGTATTGCTTTCATCGTAGATCACCCCGGGCGGGCCCTGGTTCTGGTACTGCCGCACCCGGGCCTCGATGCCGCTCTTGGCTGCCGTGAGACTATGGATACCCGCCGCCACCGGGGAAAGGCCGTAGCGGGTGCCATCGGGGTTCCAGTACTTGAGGTGCAGGATTTCCTCGGGGGCCCACGTTTCCTTGCCCCCGTTGGCCTTGTCGAGTTCGTAGCCCGTTACCTCTTCCATCCACCCGCCACCCTTCACCTGCAAGGTGGGCGGCATGGGCCAGATTTCCCCGACCTTCCCGGCGCGGCTGCCCATTTCGGGCCGTACCCCGATGGTGTAGGCGTTGCCGCAGGTGAGCAGGTAGCCGAGGCTATGCAGCACGATATCGGCCCAGCTGTGGCGCGGGTTCGGCCGGTACAGCAGATCGGCTAACGGGTGCTTCGCCAGTCGCTCTACCGTATCATCGGACTTGACCGTATAGGCGCCCCAGGGCACGGCGGCGGCCGTGGTGAGGATGTAGCTGATAACCGAGTAGGCGGTGGCGTGGTTGCTGTAGCCGGTCTTGGTCAGTTCCCCGGCATCGGTGCTCAGCCAGCGGGCCTGTTCGCCGTTGGTGTACTGCAGCATCGGCGCGGTGCGGCCCAGGTAGTCGGTGGTGCCGCTCAGCAGCTTCACGTCGAGGCGGGTAGGCGCGACGGGTTCCAGGCCCAGGGCCTGTTTAGTGAGTTGCATTAGGCTGCCCATCGTGTGTTCTTAGGAGTTGAAGGGTTGTAGCGGCGAATTGCCTGCGTCAGGCAGTCCACTCGGTCGTCGTGTTTGGCGTTGGGGAAGGTGGCGCACTCTTCGATGAAGCCATCAACCCAGCTTCCATCAATGCAAACGACGCGCAGCGACTGCACGAAGGGGGCGGATAGATTCACCCGGCTCACCTTGTCGCCTTCGGGGTTCGGGGCCTCGACTACGTTTAGCTTGGTGTCTTTGCGCAGCTGCTGCACGGCGCTCGGGCCGCTGGCCTTGGGCTCGATGTGAATCATGCTTTGCGGCCCGTAGCCGTTGCGCTCAGCAAAGACCGGAATGTAGGCAGTCAGAACCGGGAACTCCATACGGCGGGCCTCTACTTCGCGGATATACATCGTGTTATCCACGTAACAGGAAGCCATAAGGGCCGTTGGGTCGTTGGCTTGCTTGTCCTTGATGGCCGTATCGGCGTCGATATGCCAGACGGGTTCCAGGCCTTTCGTCAGGATGAGGAAGTCGGGCCAGCTGATACGCTGGAACCACGCCTTTTTGAGCTTTCCGCCACCCTCGGGGCTTGGTCGCTGTTGAAACTGTCCGGCGTACCCATATTCGCCCAGGTCTTCTTGGGCCTTGTTGCAGGCCTCGTTGTCGAGCCGGTTTACATCCAGAAGCCCGTCGGTGTAGCAGTCGGCTACCTCGGGCGGGGACACGTCGCCACTGAGCTGCGCAGGCAGGCAGATGTGGCGCAGGCTCTTTTTCTTCTCCAGCCACGTTCCGGCCGGATCCAACTCATGCAGCCGCTGCATTACCAGAATCGTAACGGTGCGTTTCTTGTTAGTCTTGCGCGTGCTGAGTGTCTTGGACACGAACCGATTGGCCCGGATGCGGGTGGTTTCGGATTCGGCTTCTTCGGGGTTGATCGGGTCGTCAATGATGATGAAGTCGCCGTGCATACCCGTTACCCGGCCCCCGGTAGAAGTGGTGAAGCGCTGGCCTTTCTGGGTGTTCTTGTAGGCGGTCTTGCCGTCTTCGTCGTGCTTGAAGGCAATCAGGCCCGGGAATACGGCCGCGAACTTATCGGACTTGAGGCAGTCACGGGTTTTGACGGCGTGGCTGATGCTCAGGTCGGCGGCGTAGGAGCTGCTGATGATGCGAATGCCCGGGTTCTGAATCCACAGCCACGCCGGGAACAGCTGCGTTACGGTGGTGCTTTTACTGCTGCCAGGGGGCACGTTGATGAGTACATCGGGCTGCGTTTCCCCGCGGGCCCATGCCTCATACACCTCCTGTAGTTGGTCGCAGATGTACTCGATATGCCAGTTGGGCACTAGCTCCGTGGCCTCAATGGTTTCCCAGAACTCCAGAAAGAAGTCGTAGAACCGGCGGCGGCATAGGTCGGCCACCAATTCCATTTCCGTCGGCAGGCCTAGCAGGATATCCTGACTCATTCGGTTGCCCCCTCCCCCGGCTGCATCTTGCGGCGAATCGAAAGCAGCGACAGCAACTCTTCGCGGCTGAGCTTGGAGGTGTCCGTAGGCGGCAGCAATGGGGCCCCATCCTTGCCCGTTACCTCCTGCCGGTCCTTGAACTTCTCGGGTCGGTGGGCTTTGAGTAGCGCCATCAGCACAGCATCGGAGCCGACCCGCTCAAAGTAGGGCTCTCCCGTAACCGGGTGTAACAGCGGGTTGCCGGCCTTATCAAACTTGTACTGCACGCCCTCAAAGTTGGCGCGGGCCCAGGCCTGCTCTTCCAGCTTGTCGGCGGCTATTTCCAGGGCCTCATCCCACTCCTGGGCAAAGCTCGGGTCGGTATCTCGGCATTCGTAGGCCCAGGAGCGGGCGACACCAGCAGCGCGGGCGGCTTTGGAAGCGTTGGCGCTATCGGCCAGCACGGCCAAAAAGGCCCGCCGCCAAGTGGCGAGGGGCTCGGGCGCGTGCGTTGGGCTGTCCTGTTTTG
This sequence comes from Hymenobacter psychrophilus, assembly GCF_900107135.1. Taxonomy (GTDB): domain Bacteria; phylum Bacteroidota; class Bacteroidia; order Cytophagales; family Hymenobacteraceae; genus Hymenobacter; species Hymenobacter psychrophilus. The sequence goes on along the minus strand of NZ_FNOV01000026.1, from coordinate 5,516 downwards.
TCCGGTTCACCAACGAAACTACCCCCACCAGAGGCCGACGCGGCACCCGAAGCGGGGGAAGTTGTGTACAGAAGCGCCCGGGGTTACACCGGCAGTAGCCGATACACCCCGGTACCCCGCTCACGGCACACCGGCTTGCGGCCCGGCACCGGCACGCATACCTCTTCCATGAGTTCCGGCCCGATCATGAACCGCAGGCGGCTGCGCTTGCGGGCGGGCTCGCCGGGCGGGGGCTGGAACGGGGCGGCCGGCAGCGTCTGCCGGGTGCGGAAGAACACGCCCCCCGACCCGCTCGACTCCAGCAGTCGGCAGCGGGCGGTGGTGGGGTTGGTGTTGAGTAGCCACTCGTTGGCTACACCCCGGCGCGGGGGGACGATATCGGCCACTTTGCCCGGGCCCAGGTTGGCCTGTCGCAGGGCTTCGCGGTTCAACTCCACCCGGTCGGGAATCCGCACATGTACCAGTGCCACGGCCTGGTGGGTTGCCTTGCGGGCCGGCGCCACCACTTCCACCACCCGGGCCGGCTGCCCCTGCGGTACCGGCCCGAACCCACCGCCCACGAACCCCGTTGGCCCGCGGCTCCCTCCTCCACTACCGCCGGGTAACATCGGGGGCGGGGGTTATGGGTGGTACGGGAGTGGTGGGGAGGGTAGCCAGTAGGGCGGCACGGCAGATGGCCAGGGGCGCGGTATCGGCTGTTGCACGGTGGTAAGGCTCGCCGGATGTATTCCACACTTCGCAGTGGTGCAGGTAGGTAGCGCCGCCGTTGATTCGGGTTACATCACATAGCTGTGCGGTCTTGTCGAGGCGTTCTACTACATCCCATGCGGCACCTATCTCCGTGCTGTAGTAAGGCATATGCTCCCACGGCCGGTCCGGGCGTCGCTCCATGTGCTGCGAATCGTACCGCCAATCGCTCTCAATTACCTGCGTCTGAGCCCCGATAACCATGTGCGCTATCAACCCATCCATCTCCCGACCGGCGGGCATCTGTTCAATTTCCTCTCGTGTCATCCGTTCCTCTTCGTTACACCCCGACCCATCAGTAGGGGCCGGGGTGGGTGGGGGTTGCCGCTCCGGACGCTCCGGGCGGGGTGGGTTGGCGGTTAGGGGTGGCTAGCCTTCGCGCACATTCAGCGGCGCGGTGTAGCTCACGTTTCCCAGGTAGCGGTCAACATGCCGGAAGCCCATCCCGACGGCCTTGGCAAACTGTTCGTCTGAATCCATGTCGCCAATCATAGTAGACTTGGACAGGTCCAGATTCAGGTCAATCGCGGCCTGGTAAGCCATGCCGGGCATCGGCTTGCGCATGAAATCGTAATTGTAGGCGCAGTAGTGGTAGACCTCCGTTGGATACTTGTAATCGAAGTTGCCCCGTAAGTGCGTTACAAGTGCGGCCTTTACCTTGGCGAGTTTGGCCTCAATCTCTTCTATCGTATGGAAGCCAGCGGTAACGCCTCCCTGGTTGGTCACAATGACTATCGGGCGGAAGGTGTGATGAATATCATACCAAAGTGCGTTAAGCATCTTCGGCATGAACTCCCAGTCGTCGGCATCCTTTGGAAAGGTTTCGCCGGACTTGGGACGGATAAGCGTGTGGTCTAAATCGAGGAAGAGGGCTGCTGAAGTTTTCATGTGTGGGGTTCGTTTTGTTCACGGTAGACACTCTATTGCCGCTCGGACACTCCGGCGGCTTCTGCGGCAGCACGTAGGGCGGCTACCGGGTGCTCCTCGTCAGCAGCTCAGCCAGTGAGGCAACAACGTCCTCAATAACCCACTCCGTCGCCTCGTCGTTGATGGTCATTTTGACTGTCGAGCCGATTTTGGGGCCGCTTCCAACGATTTCACCTTGGGTTGAGACGACGATGCTATGAAAGGGGGCCTGCTGGGCGCGTAGCGTGAGGTGGATGTAGGGTATCATGGTTTCGGGTTCAACTAGTCGTGAATGGTTACTTCTTGGCCTTGGCGTGGGACTCGGATTGCGTCATGAAGTGGGCCGTGGAAGCGCACCGCATCCCGTGTTTCTGGCATACTTTCGTTAGCTCCTGCACGCAGGCTTTGGTTGCGCCGGTGGCTACAAACCGGATGCCGGGGAACTCTGCTACCTCGTGCGAACCGAACAGCCCCGGTTTTACCGCCGATTCGCGGGGCTCAGGCGACGCGGGCGGGGGCTCGGCTACTTCCGGACGTTGGGCGGGCTGCCGTGGCCGTGGTGGGCTTGTTTGCGCGTGGGCGCTTGTCCAGCCTTTCATGGGGTCGGCGGGGTGGGTAGCGGCTGCCAGTGGGTGATGCCCGTAACCGGATATCCTCCGGCGCCCAAAAGGAACCACTCGCCTTTATCATTGCAGTACCCCAGGGACCCGGCCGTTTTACCGTCTTCAACCACTAGCACCGCATCAGAATTGTACATGGTGAAAACAGGGTGGCTGCCCGCCCTTGTCTCCGGCAGCCGCTCCCCCACCGGCACCCACCCCGCCGCCCGGGCTCCTTCCGCCTCGGCAGTGGCTTGGGCGGCGTGTAGGCGGGCCGTGAGGGCGTCTAGCTCCTGCAACACGCCTGTCATGCAGGAGGCCAGAACGCCGGCGTACCCAAAGCGGGCGGAAGGGTCGGCATCGGGGCGGTTGGCTACGGCCAATACCTCCCGCGCCTGTCGCACCTCCCACCGCTCCCCCGCTTCCCCGGCCGCTTCGGGCGCGGGGGTTGCGGGCGGGGTTGCCTCCTGGTAGCCTCGGCAGAAACCGTCAAGGAAGGCGGTGCGCTCAAACTGGTTGAACGACTCGGGCTCGTTGCGGTAGCCGCCGGCGTGTTGCTCTGCCAGGGCCTTGATCTGTTGCAGTGCCTCTAATTTGGCCGGGGTCATTGCTTCGTTCTGGTTCTGTTCCATCAGCTTCTCTATGCGGCCCATGCCGCTGTCGGTGGGTGCCCGGTAGCCGCCGGGCCGGGGGTGGGGGTTAGCGAATCGGTAACTCCAACAGCCGCTTCCAGCTGGCCACGTCGCAAGCATCACCAGCGCAGCCGGCGGCAACAGCCTCGCGTACTTCGCGGTGAACCAATTCGCGCCAGCCGACGGGCAGCCCGGCCCAATGCTGTTCTACTAGTTCCGACACGGTGCTGGTAGCGTAGGTGCGGCGGCCCAGGGCGTAGCGGAAGGCGCACACCATCAGGTCGTTTAGTTCGCTGGTGGGCAGTGTGGTTTTAGCGGGGGCTTCGGAGTGTACAGGCATCGTGGTAGTTGTTACAGGGTGAATCAGGTGGGCGGGGGGTTAGAAGGGCATTCCAGGGCCCGGCCGGTATGGGGCAGGTATCAGCACAAGCCGCTTAGGTCCGGTCCGGCGGTGACGGCGGCTCTTGGGGGCGGGCTGGTAGTACTTGCGTCGATCCGCAGCGCAGAAGTGCATTGGGCTAGACGTGTAGCAGTGTGGTAGGCGCTCAGCCAGCACGGTAGGCCAGAAGATGTTGTTGATATTCATCGCGGTAGCTGTTAGGGGTGAATGAGGTAGGCGGCGGGCTAGTGAATCAGGTTATCCAGCGCGGCAACCACTTCTTCTAGACTGCTCTCCATCGTTTCCAACTCGCCTTGGTCCATGTCGAACTGTTCCCCGGCGTCGCTCTCGTGCCATTTCTCGGACCGGGCGTCCATGTATTCGGCGTGTTCAGCGGCTACCGCTGTTACTTCGGCCTGTATCTCGCCGAGTTTATCCCAGACGGCGGCAAGGCGTTTCTTGTGTTTGGCAAGCATGGCTTCTATCCCTCTCGGGTATTACAGGGTGAATCAGGTAGGTGGGGGTTGTCGCTTTAGAAGGGGGCCGGGCCTTTGCGGGTAGCGGCCGGGTCGGTGTCGAACTGGCTGGCCGGGAAGTCGTTGATAGCGGGCACGGCACCGGGGGCGTTGAAGCTGACCGTCTCGAGCGGGTGCTGGGCGTCGCCTATTTCGGGGAAGTAGCGCGACTGGCTCAGGTCGTAGGTCAGGTTCAGTTGGCCGGGCTTGCCGACCCGGCCCTGCTTTTTGATCTTGTGCACCCACAATTCCACGGCCGGATCGGGGAAGGCCGGCCGGAAGGTGGCCATCACGTTGTCGAACTTGTTGTTGGTCATCTTGCCCCCGCTAATCGAGTAGGCATCGGGCACGACCAACTTGCCGTTTTTGTCCTTCACCGAGCCCGCCGGGTGAGCCGTCATTACCAGGGCCAGGTTCAAGCGGATGGCGAAGCGCTTGAGCATGCTGTACTGCTCGCTTAGGTAGATATCTTCCCGGCTCTGAAACGAGTGCATCAGCTGGTTCCAGGGGTCGATTAGTACGCCATCCAAGCCCCGCGCCTCATGCAGTTGCTCGAAGCTGTCAAGTAGCTGTTTCGGGGTGGCACCTTCGGGGGCAATGACAACGAAGAAGTGGGCGGCCAGCCAGTCAATAGCCTGCTCGAGTTGCTGCTCACTCATGCGGCGGTCGGCAAACTTGATATTGGCCGTACGACCAACGAGCATCTGCGCCATTTCCACGTAGAAGTCGGACTCGTTTTCGGGCACGTACACGGCGAACTTCCACCCGTCGAAGGCCGATTTAATCAGCATGGCGTGGTGAATGAAGCGGCTCTTGCCGTGGTTGGGGTAGCCAGTGATACAGGTGATTTCCTTGCGCATCCACGTCCAGTACTCGTTCAGACAAGGCCAATGGGTTGTTTCACCGTTGCCCAGCCCGTGCCGGTAGAAGTCCAGCGCTTCGGCCTTGGCTTCTTCGGGGCTGATGATGCGCAGCTGACTGGCAGCGGAAGGCAACGGGGCTTGCGGGGGCGCGGCGGCTGGTGCACGGTGCACGGGGGCCGCCGGGGCGAAAGGGTTGATGCTCATGCGTTCGGGTCGTTTTGGGGCGGGTGCACGGCATTCCACCAGCGGTCGGTCATCTTCTTTTCGCGCAACAAGTCCTGGTGTACCAGCTGCATTTGCCGCATAGCGAAGGCGGCGCGGGTGGCCTCGGCATACATGGCCTGCTGGCTGGCGGCCAGGTTAGTAGCGAGTTGGTCGGTGTAGGCGGCGGCGGATTCGCAGTAGGCTTGCAGGGCTGCGAGCATCGTTTCCAGCTCGCTCGTGCGGTCCACGTCCTGACGGGTAGCCGTCAGGACATTGAAGGTGGCAATGTCGGCCTCGAGCCGAGCCACTACGGGGGCCGTTACCTTCCCCAGCCGGAACGCGGCGCTACGTGTTTCGCCTTCGAGTGCTTTCAGGGCCTGTTCGTCGTAGATCATCGGGCGTTGGAGTAAGGGTTTTCCGGATGGGCCAGCGACACGATGGTGGCACTTGGCCAGTGGTTGAGGTAGCTGGCCGCCTTCATGCGGTCGTGGCTCTGGTCGTGCACCCCGTCGATGTAGATGACCTGGCCGGGGGTTTCCTTGCCGGGCTTGGGTAGCAGGTGCTTCGGAGTGGGGTGCGACGGCAGGGTGGCGCCGCCGGGCTGGGCTTTGAGTAGCGGGCCGTTTTTGCTCTGGTTGTTGAGGTAGTTGCGAATCCAGCCGTTCCACTGG
>NZ_FNOV01000013.1 GCF_900107135.1 Hymenobacter psychrophilus | reverse complement strand
CTCGGCCTCACGTCCGGCCAGCACGCGGGCCAACTCGCGCAAATCGGCCATCATATGCTCAAAACAGCGGTTATCGCGCCAGCGTGCCCATTGCTGGTAGACCGCCGGCCAGGGCGGCAGGTCGTGGGGCAGATAGCGCCAGCCGCAGCCCGTTTTAACCAGGTAGCGTAGGGCGTTGAACACGGCCCGGAGCGCGTGCTGCCGTTGCGGCGCGTCCTCACACACCAGGGCCAGATAGGGCGCCACAAATGTCCATTCGTCATCCGTCACGTCGCTGGGGTAACTACTTCGCTGTGCCATACCCCCAAATTACGCCACCAGTTCATAACAGGCTCTAGTGGCCGGTAGCACAGCACTGGTAGCAGCCAGCTTCAAGGGCCTCACCTTCCTGCTCCTGACGGGTATTTTCAGCCTCTATCTGGCCCAGTTTGGCTACCGCTCGCTACGCCACAAGGGCATGGGCCAGAGCACGCGACCAGCACTCTATGATTGGGCCAGCGTACTGCTGGGGTTACTGATTTTTGCCGGTACTCTGGGCTACGGCCTGCTAAACCGGCCTTTCAACGTGGTAGTGGTTATGTTCGGGGCAATTGGCGTGTTCCTGACGGTACGGCAGTTGCAGGGGTTCCGGCGACCGGGACCGTGGCCCAACGGCCAATGGCTACGCAACCACATTGCGGGGTTTGTGGGTGCCTACATTGCAGCCGTGTCGGCCTTCTCGGCTACCAGCCTCACTTTTATCGCCTTTCCCCTGAATTTCCTGTGGCCCACGCTGGTTTTTGTGCCCCTGCTCATCTGGCTCCGGCGGCATTACGTACCCGCTACCGGTATTCTTCCACAGGTAACCGTTGCACCATAAAGCAACCGACGACCTGAGACAAAAAGCGCCACCCCGGTTGTGGGGTGGCGCTTTTTGTATTGCAGCCGGCTCAAGAGAAGCAGGCAACAGGGAGGAGTACGGGGAAACGAGCCGACGGGAATGGGAGCATAGCCGGCTACGTATACCTTCAGTTACTGGCTAGTTACGATAAGCTACTTCAGGTTCCATGCTTTTGGCGCGGTTTACAATGTCGGCCATGTGGAGCATATCGGGCACCTCATCTACCAGATTGCGCTTCTGGTTGATGGATACCATTTTGCTATGCAGGCTGAACGGCGAACGGCCACGTAGGTCCAGCATCGTTGTAATGCCAGCTTCCTCTAATAAAGTGGTCAGTTCCGGGTCCAATCCGTCGATACGCGACAGGTCGGCATAATTGACCCACTTGAATAGCTTAATTTCCTCGATGCCTGTGGCAGAAGCCAGGGCCCGGCGGTCGGCTGGAGTGCGGCCGGCATCCAACAGGGCGTCGGCCGTTTTAATGCCTTGCTCGTGGAGCTTCTTTACTTGGTTATTGGGGATACTAGTAATTTCATTGATTGCGTACTGCATTTAATAGGATTAGGTGAATTATTTCTTTTTGCTATAATACAAATATAGGCAAAAATAATATATATTCCAAATATCAATCGAAATTATGTGCATAAATTCTTGTATAAAACACCCTCTCTTTTGATATAAATCATTGACAAACAATATACTAATATAAATCATTTTCATTTAGTAATTATATTTGAGCAGACCTACTTATTTAATACCTGCAGCACCTTATTAATAACGAATACTCCTTCTAAATCATAAACCCTCATATTTTCAATAATCAATTCGCGACGAATACTTTATTGCACATAGCATTTTCGCGAACGGTGTACTCGTTGCGCTATAGCCTGCCGGCCACTAAAGTCACTCAGCTACCTCTATCAGCGCCTGGTTGATTTGCTTGGTTAGTCCCGGGCCTTCATAAATGAAGCCCGAGTACAATTGTAGCAATGACGCTCCAGCTTCGAGCTTTTCGCGCGCATCGGCCGCCGAATGAATGCCGCCCACCCCTATAATGGGCAATTGTCCGCGGCTGCGGTGGCTTAGGTAGCGAATCACATCAGTAGCCGGCCGCTCACCCCCCCCGCCCCGAGGGCAGCCACGCGGTCGATCGGCGTTGTCAGACCGGTGCGGGCGATGGTGGTATTGGTGGCGAAGAGGCCGCTGAGGTTGGTTTCGCGGGCGATGAGCAGGATGTCATCGAGCTGCGGGTCGGTGAGGTCGGGCGCTATTTTGAGCAGCAGCGGCCGGGGTACGGGCAGCGCCTGGTTGCGTTCCTGCACCTGCTGGAGCAGCGCAATCAGCGGCTCGCGCTCCTGCAGCTGCCGCAGGTTGGGCGTATTCGGCGACGATACATTCACCACAAAATAGTCTACCACCTCGTGCAGCGCTTCCAGGCAGGCTACGTAATCATGGGCAGCATGCTCGTTGGGCGTATCCTTGTTCTTGCCGATGTTGCCGCCGATAATCAGGCTTCAGTCGTGGCGGTGGCGCAGGCGAGTAGCAGCGGCTTCGGCCCCGTTGTTGTTGAAGCCCATGCGGTTGATGAGCGCACCATCAGGTGGCAGCCGAAACAGCCGGGGTGCGGGGTTGCCCGGCTGGGCCCGGGGCGTCACCGTCCCGATTTCTACAAACCCGAAGCCCAGCGCCCCCAGTTCATCGGTCAGTTCAGCATTCTTATCGAAGCCCGCCGCCAGCCCCACCGGGTTACTGAACGGCAGCCCGAATACCTCCCGCTCCAGGTTGGGGTGCCGGTAATCGTAGAGGCTCCGCAGCAGCGCCCGCGCGCCCGGCAGCCGATAGGCCCGCTTCAGGTTGTCGAACACCAGGTGGTGCGCCTTCTCCGCATCGAGCTTAAACAGCAGCGGCTTAAGGAGGGCGTGGTACATGCGGTGGATGAGTGAGTGACTCGGTAGATGAGGAAGCAAAGGTATTGCGCCGCCGCAGCACTGTCATCCTGAGCGGAGCGAAAGACCTGGTAAGAAGCTAAACCGATAATATTAGCTTCTTACCAGGTCCTTCGCTCCGCTCAGGATGACAGTGCCTTACTACTTATCTGTTTCCCCTTACCCGGCCCAACCCTCGCGGTCGAGGCTGCGGTACTGGATGGCTTCGGCCAGATGGGGCAGCTCGATGTGTTCGGCAGCGGCCAGGTCGGCAATGGTGCGGGATACCTTGAGGATGCGGTCGTAGGCGCGGGCCGAGAGGCCGAGGCGCTCCATGGCCGTTTTGAGCAGTGTGCGGCCGGCGTCATCGATGCGGCAGATGTCCTTCACCATCTGTGAGGGCATCAGGGCATTGGAATGGATGTCGGGGAAGTCCTGGAAGCGGGCGGCCTGGCGCTGGCGGGCCGCGGCCACGCGCACCTGCACGGTGCGGCTGTCTTCGGCGCGGCGCGTTTCCGTCATCTGGTCGAACGTAACGGGCGTTACCTCCACGTGCAGATCAATGCGGTCGAGCAGCGGGCCGCTCACCTTATTCAGGTACTTCTGCACCACGCCGGGGCCGCACACGCACTCCTTTTCGGGGTGGTTGTAGTAGCCGCACGGGCAAGGGTTCATAGAGGCAATGAGCATGAAATTGGCCGGAAACTCGATGCTGAGCTTGGCCCGCGCGATGGTTACCCGGCGCTCCTCCAGCGGCTGGCGCATCACCTCCAGCACCGTGCGCTTGAATTCGGGCAGCTCATCGAGAAAAAGCACCCCGTTGTGCGCCAGCGAGATTTCGCCCGGTTGCGGGTTGCTGCCGCCGCCCACCAGCGCCACATCGGAAATAGTATGGTGCGGGGCCCGAAACGGCCGCGTATGGATGAGCGAAGCGTGACTGCCCAGCTTACCGGCCACCGAGTGAATTTTGGTCGTTTCCAGCGCCTCCTGCATGTTCAGCATGGGCAAAATACTGGGCAGGCGCTTGGCCAGCATTGTTTTGCCGGCGCCAGGTGGCCCGATCATAATCACGTTGTGACCCCCGGCGGCAGCAATTTCCAGGGCCCGCTTGATGTTCTCCTGGCCCTGCACATCGGCAAAGTCGGCCTCGTACTGGTTGGCCGTCTGCTGAAACAGGTCGCGGGTGCTCATTACGACCGGCGCAATTTCCAGCCGGCCCTCCAGGAAGTCCACGGCCTCCTGCATGGTGCCTACCGGAATAATATCGAGGCTATTGACAATGGCGGCTTCCTGCGCATTCTCGCGGGGCAGAATCAGCCCCTTAAAGCCTTCCTTGCGGGCCTGAATGGCAATTGGCAGCACGCCCTTTATCGGCCGTAGCTCGCCGTCCAGCGCCAGCTCGCCCATAATCACGTAGTCGGCAAGCCGCTCGGTATCCAGCTGCTGCGAGGCGTGCAGAATACCCAGACCGATGGGCAGATCGTAGGCCGAACCTTCCTTACGAATATCGGCCGGAGCCATGTTCACGACTACCTTGGTACGCGGCATCCGGTAGCCCCGAAACTTGAGGGCTGCTTCTACCCGCTGCTGGCTTTCCTTGATGGCGTTATCGGGCAGCCCCACCACGAAAAAACCGGTTCCCTGCGACACGACCACCTCAATGGTAATGGTGTAGGCATTAACGCCCTGCACGGCCGAGCCAAAGGTTTTCGTGAGCATCGTTGAGGTAGAAGCTAAGCGTAAGAATTCAGAAGTAAGTAGTCTGCTCACCAGCTGTCGTCCTGAGTGCATTGCACTTTGAGCAAGGATGAGAGCTGGAAATTTCCACTTTTAATTCTCAATTCCAAATCGTTAGCTGTTCACCCGCCCGCTGTTTGCCTTGGGCCGGTAGCGCGACTGGCTGAGGATGCGCTGGGCATCCTTATCGGCCATGAGCTGGGGCAGCGTTACGTTGGGGTTTTCGGCCATGTACTTGCGCACAATTTGCCAGCCCATCCAGGCCCCGAGGCGGCCGGGGGCCGTTTTATCGATTTCCGGGATGTTGGGCCGCTCCCCGATGTACTTCTGAATGACGAATGGAGCAGTGCTGTAGAGCAGATTCTTCTCCACAAAGTGCGCCCAGATTTTCCCCTCATTGAACTCGACGCCGGCCGTTTCGGGGCCGGTATAACCGATAATCAGCGAATCAGGCGTGCAGGGTAGCATCTGCTGGGCAAAGTAAAGGGCCTTGCCGAAATGCACCATCTCGCCGAGCATAGTCTGGCCGGCGTCGGGCTTCTGGTTGTACTTGGTGCTGATGGCCAGCGCCAGGCCTGGCAGCAGGTGCGCGGGCGTGTAGCGCTTCTGAATGTAGCCCGGCACGTTGGGCCGGTACGCCGCCGTCGGCCCCACGAAGTAATCGGTACTGATAACAATCAGGCTGTCGCTGACGAACAAATCCTGGCTCAGTCCGCTCACAAACGTCTGCACGAGCGGCACCCGGAAGCCAGGATAGTAATAACGTGCGTGCTGGAACAGCCGCGTCAGGTTCTGTTGCAGTTGCGGGCCGCGGAAGGTGCTGTCGGCCTGGACGCCCAGCTTTTGCAGGCCCGGGTTGGTAGCCAGCCGGGCCAGCGTGGCGCTCAGCACGCCCGGCGGGTACTGCCCGGACTGCAGAAACTGCCGCGCGAATAACTTATGGGTTTGCAAAAACTGGTCGGCATCGGCCGGGGTTTTCAGCTTGAAGAAGGGCCCTTCGAGCCGTTCGAACTGTACCGGCGCCTTTACCCGGGCCACTTCGGGACTTAGCTCACAACGGTTCTGGTTATTCGAGCAGGCTCCGAGGCCCAGGCTCGCAACGGCCGATGCCACGAGCAGCAGGGTGGACAAACGGGCAGAAATATGCATCACGGTTCTATCTTTGATTCAAAAGTAGCCAAATCCGCCGGCCTGTCAGCGGCTTCTGGCCTTCTCCCACCGCTTTTCCTTCCCCGCCATGAAAAAGGCTCTGCTCGCCCTTCTTTTCAGCGCCGCCACACTCGGCACAGTTTCCGCTCAGGTCGAAATCGGCCTCAAGGTGTCGCCCTCCCTCACCAGCCTGCGGGCCGCCTCGCCCAACGGCGACGAGCTTAAAAGCGAAAGCGCCAAGTTCAGCCTTGGCGGGGGCCTTATCATCGATTACTTCTTCGGCCAGAACTACGCCTTCAGCACCGGTCTGGAGCTCGTGGGCAAGGGCGGCAAGGTTAGCTACTACGACGCGAACAGCCAGCGGCGTTACGAGCAGAAACTGGGTCTGCAATACCTGCAGGTACCCCTGACGGTCAAACTCTTCACCAACGACGTGGCCGAAGATACCAAAGTGTATTTCCAGCTGGGCGGAGCGCTGGGTGGCGTCATCGGGGCCCGCGTGGATGGCGACAAGTACTACACCAGCCCGGTAACGGGCAACCGCACCAAAGCCACCAAGCACGTCATCATTCCCGATGCCAACCTGCGCCTCGGGGCCGGTATCGAGCGGCAGCTGGGCCAGACCACCCGCTTCCTGCTCGGCATCAGCTACCACCGCGGCCTGCTCAACATCGACAAGTACTTCGAGGACAACGCGGGTATCAAAGATGCCGAGCTGAAAAACAGCGAATTCGCGCTAGATTTCGGCATTAAGTTTTAGTGCTTAGCTGATTATGCGTAGTGCTTAGCTCGTTGTACAAAGCACCTGAACAGCCTAGGCCCTACGCAAAATCAACTAAGCTCTAAAGAAAAACCCCCGCGTTGCTTTGAGCAACGCGGGGGTTTCTTCTATCAGGAGGAGTTTTTTTCGCAGAAAAAATCCGTCAGTGTTCAGTCAATTATTTCCAATTCCCGGTCCTGCAACCGGCTCATGGCCGCCGCGGCCGAATGCAGCTCGATTTCCTCGCCGTTTTCGTCCTCGATGCGGTATTCGGTGAGACCCATACTAGTGTCTTTCATCACCTTTACCCACTTGTAATACCTCATGTACCACTTCATCTGCTTGCTTACCAACCCTTTGGTGTAGTAAGCGTGCAGGAAAGGGTGCACGGAAAGCGTAATGCCCGACTGGTTCTGAGCCACCAGCAGGTCGTCGATGCTGTTGTCGATTTCGTCCGTCACGAGGATGGAAGCCGAAATCTTGCCCGTACCGCCGCAGGTGGGGCACACCTCGCCGGTTACAATGGCTTCGGCCGGCCGCACGCGCTGCCGGGTAATCTGAAGCAGGCCAAACTTGGTAATGGGCAGGATAGTGTAACGGGCCTTGTCGTGTTTCATCACGCTGTGCACCGCATCCTCCACCTTCTTGCGGCTCTCGGCCGATTTCATATCGATGAAATCGACCACGATGATGCCGCCCATGTCGCGCAGCCGAAGCTGGCGGGCTACTTCCTTGGCGGCGGCCAGGTTCACGGCTAGCGCCGTGGCTTCCTGGTCACCTTCCTGGTTGCTCTTGTTTCCCGAGTTCACGTCGATAACGTGCAGGGCCTCGGTGTGCTCGATAACCAGGTAACCGCCGCCGGGGGCCGTCACGGCTTTCCCAAACAGCGTTTTTAGTTGCTTCTCGATGCCGTGCTGCTCAAATACTTTCACCTTGCCGGTGTGCAGTTTCAGCAGCCCGAGCTTATCGGGGGCAATCTGTTGCAGGTAGCTGTGCATTTCCTCGTGCAGGGCCGGCGAGTCCACGGTAATGGCATCGAACGACTCGTTGAGCATGTCGCGCAACATGGAGGAAGTGCGGCCCAGCTCGCCGAGAATCTTGTCGTTGGGCTTGCCCACTTTCAGATTCTCAGCCAGCGTGTTCCACTTCTCGGTCATGTTCTGCATGTCCCGGTCGAGCTCGGCCACCTCGCGGCCCTCGGCCACGGTGCGGATAATCACGCCAAAATTGTCGGGCTTGATGGAAGCGATAAGGCGCTTAAGCCTATCCCGCTCCGTACGGCTGACAATCTTCTTGGACACGCTGATGGTGTTGGAAAACGGCACCAGCACCAGGTATCGGCCGGCCATCGAAATATCGGTGGACAGGCGCGGACCTTTGGTAGAAATCGGCTCCTTTACAATCTGAACCACCAATTGCTGGCCCTTCTTGAGCGTGAGGTCGACTTTACCTACTTTGTCGAGGGGCGCTTCGAACTGAAAGTTTTTCAGCGACCCGACGGTTGTTTTCTGCGATTGAACGCTCTTACTCCACTTCATGAGCGAGGGGAAACTTTCCCCCAGGTCGCCGTAGTGCAGAAAGGCGTCTTTTTGGTACCCGATGTCAATGAACGCGGCGTTCAGACCGGGCATAACTTTCTTGACCGTGCCCAGGAAAATGTCACCAACCGAGTAGGCGGTGTCGTTGCGGTCGAAATGGTATTCGATGAGCCGCTTATCCTGTAGCAGGGCAATCCGTTCTCCGTCCTGAGTAGAATTAATGATTAATTCGTTACTCAATGGATTAAGCCTTAGGAAGGTACCCCCAAGCAATGGCCGCAGCAAACCTGCCGGCCCCGAAACCCGCAAAGGGAAGCCAGCGCACGTTGGCGCTGGCTTCCCTTGTCAGCCTCGGGGAAAGCATGTTTCTGGCCACTCTCGGAAGAACCTAAGTGAGAAATAGACGAACAATTTTCAACTGAAAAACGCCGCCAGCAAACCCCGCCGGGGCTTACTTCTTCTTATGACGGTTCTTGCGCAAACGCTTCTTCCGCTTATGGGTGGCAATCTTATGACGCTTTCTTTTTTTACCGCAAGGCATAGTGTTGGGGTTAAGTGGTTGAATGTTTTTTTGTTTAGTTGCCAGTTGCTGGTTGTAAATTGTCAGACCAATGAAAAGACTAACAACAGACGACTAGCAACCAACGACTCTTTCTACTGGAGCTTCTGCAGTTGCTCATCAACCGACGCGGCCAAAGACGGGTCGGAGCTGATGCTCTTGGCTTTGAGGAAGGCCTGACGGGCTTCCGCTTTCGCGCCTGTTTGGGCTAACGAAACGCCAAGATAGAACTGCGCGTTGACGTTTTCGGAATTAACCTGAGTTAGTTCTTTGAAACGCTCGGCGGCTTTGTCGTACTGATTGCTTTGAATAGCCAGTAAACCAAGGTTATACAAAGCCTTTTCGTTGCGTGGGTCGGCGGCCAAAACTTCCCGCAACAGCGTAATGCCCTTCACCGGATTCTCGCTGGCCATGTAGGCCATGCCGAGGTTGGTTTTGGCATCGAGGTTATCCGGGTTGTTCTTCAGCACCCGCTCGTACAGCTCGCGGCACTTGGCGCCCAGCAGTTTCTGCCGGGCCTCGGTGGTCGCAAAGCTATAGGCCTCATAATACTGGTCGGCGGCGCGCTGGAAAGTTTGTTCGCCGGGGCGTACCAGCGCAATCTGCTCCAGGTAGTAACCGGCACTATCGAAGCGCTCCACCGCCTTGTATTTATCGGCCAGTTCGCGGGCCATCCGCAGCTTGGGGCCCAAATTGGTTTCGGCCGTGTACTTAGCCACCAATGCGCCAATTTCCCGACGCTGAGCGCTGGGCATCGTCATGTGGGGCTGTTCGGCGGTCGGACCACCGGGCTCGTCGTGACTTCCGGCCGGGTGGCCGTGCTCGTCGAGTTCGCCCACGGCGGGTGCGGCAGCGCCCTGGTCGCGGTTGGCGGTGCGGCTCCCGTCCTGAGCCAGCGTAGGCTGCCCATCTTTGGGTTTCACAATCACCTTCGGCAGCAAAAACAAGCCGGCTACTAAAATCAAGGCTAAAGCCAGAATCAATAGTTGGTGCTTGGAAGAAGAAGTGCTAAGGGCCATTGGCAGGACGGGAAAAAGGCCGGTCGCCGGAGTATCCTGCTAGCAGGAGTTCCCGGCGACCCGGCCGGCAACGGAAAGGCAAAGACTGCTTAGGCAGCCATCTCCTTGATTTTCTTGCTGTTTTTGATTTTCCCGATGAAAGTCTTCGAAGGTTTGAAGCTCGGGATGTAGTGCTCGTCGATGATGATGGACGTATTTTTTGAGATGTTGCGGGCTACTTTCTTCGCGCGCTTCTTGTTAACGAACGAGCCGAAGCCACGCACGTAAATGTTGTTGCCGTCAGCCATCGAGTCTTTTACAACTTTAAAGAAGGCTTCTACGGTAGCCGATACGTCGGCTTTCTCGATGCCGGTTTTGTCGGCAATTTCGGCAATTACTTCTGCTTTAGTCACGCTGCTAAGTGTACTAAGGGTGAAAAAAAATGGGTCGGCACTAAGGGCCATCCTAAAAACGTAAGCACTTGCCCGGTAAGAGTTTGCCCACGTTTTGAGGGCCACAAAGGTAGCCCCCTTTTTTTGGATTACAAACCGTTTCCCTGCAATCCGCCTTTCGCCCCGATTATCGTTTAACTAATTCTCTTTCAAAAACTTGAGTTTCTCATCACTCCCCTCTACAACGCCGGATTCCTATTCCTGGTTCGCCGAAGCCCTGCTGGCCTGGTACCCGCGCCACCGCCGCGACCTGCCCTGGCGCCATACTCACGACCCTTACCTTATCTGGTTATCGGAAGTGATTCTGCAGCAAACCCGCGTGAAACAGGGCCTGCCGTATTACAAAACCTTCAGTACTGCTTACCCCACCGTGCAGGCCCTGGCGGCCGCCCCGCCCGATGAGGTGCTGCGCCACTGGCAAGGCTTGGGCTACTATTCGCGGGCCCGCAATATGCACTACACCGCCCAGCAGGTGGTGGCCGAGTTCGGGAGCCAATTCCCGGATTCCTACGCCGGATTGCTCAAGCTAAAAGGGGTGGGCCAGTACACGGCCGCCGCCGTGGCCTCGTTTGCTTATGATGAGCGGGTAGCCGTGCTCGACGGCAACGTGTTTCGGGTGCTGGCCCGGGTGTTCGGTCAGCACCACGATATTGCCGCGCCCGCCAGCCGCAAGCTGTTTCAGCAGTTGGCCGACCAGTTGATTCCGGCCGACCAGCCGGCCGAATTCAACCAGGCTATCATGGAGTTTGGCGCATTGCAATGCACGCCCGCCAAGCCCGACTGCATGTTCTGCCCGTTACAAAGCCGTTGCTTCGCCTTTCAGCACGGATTGGTGGCCGAGCTACCGGTGAAAAGCAAGGCCAAAGTCGCCCGCACCCGCTACTTCCATTACCTGGTGCTACGCCACGCCGATACGGTGTACCTGCGCAAACGTGGCCCCAAAGACATTTGGGAAGGCCTCTACGACTTCGCCCTGCACGAAACCGACGCGCCCGAGCTGCCGGGAGCCGATTTGCTGGCCGCCGTGGAGCAACTAGGTGGGCGCGTAGCTACCGACCAGGTAGAGGAACCCGCCGTGGCAGCCCGCCATGTGCTGAGCCACCAAAAGGTGGAGGCCCTGTTCCATGAAATATGGCTGGCCGCGCCACTGCCGGCCACCGCTACATCGGCCGGGCTGGCAGCTTACCGCAGCAGGGAAATTGAGCAGTTGCCTAAATCAATTCTTATAACTAATTATATTAGTAAAAAAGAAATTTAATCCGCCAACTTCTTTGGCATTTACAGTATTCATGATTATCTTTATTACACTGAAAATCACTCTTCAACCGCTTAGGCAACAGACATATGGCAAGCGTAAACAAAGTTATCCTAATTGGCCACCTGGGCAAAGACCCCGAAGTGCGGCATCTGGAAGGTGGTACCACCGTGGCCAACTTCACGATGGCTACCAACGAGTACTATAAAGACAAACAGGGCACCCGCGTCGAGCGGACTGAATGGCACAACATTGCGGCCTGGCGCGGCCTAGCCGAGTTGGCTGAGAAGTACCTGCACAAAGGCCAGCAGGTGTACGTGGAAGGCCGCATCCGCACCCGTCAGTATCAGGACAAGGACAACCAGACCCGCTACATCACCGAAATAGTGGCCGACGAGATTTCGCTGCTCGGCTCGCGCCCCGGCACGGTAGCCCAGCCCACCACGACCGCGACAGTCGAGGAGCACGTCACCTTCCGCCAGGAGCCCGAGCTCGACCAGTTGCCCTTTTAGGCAGGGCCAGCGCATTACCTGATAGAAAAGCCCCGGCTAGGCCGGGGCTTTTTGCGGGCGGTCTCGTACTGCCTGATTGAGTTGAACGGTACCGGTTGCGGCGGCACGGGCACGTTGCACGGCTTTTCGTGGTTACCTTTACTGTTCACTCGTCGCGCTTCCGCTGCATGGCTTTTTCCCGATTTCCTGGTTTTTGGTGCGTGGCCACCGCCGGCTTATTGCTGGCGGGAGGCTGCACCTCGGCCCCCGATTTCACGCCCAAGCCCAAGGGCTACAACCGCATCGATTTACCGCCCCACGCCTACCAGCAGCTGGCGCCGGGCCGGCCCTATACGTTCGAGTACTCGCGCGGGGCCAAAATCCTGCGCGACTCGTCGTACCTGGCCCAACCGCACTGGATAAACGTGTATTACCCGCAGCTCAAGGCCAACGTTCAGCTTACCTACGCCGACCTGCGGGCCAACAGTCAGCGCTTCAACCGCCTGCTCGAAGATGCTCGCAAGCTTACCAGCAAGCACGAAATAAAGGCTTCGGCTATCGATGAGCGGGTGCTGCAAATGCCCGGCGGCATGAGGGCCACGGTGTTCGATCTGCAGGGCGAGGTGCCCAGTCAGTTCCAGTTCTACACCACCGACAGCACCCGCCACTTCCTGCGCGGGGCCTTATACTTCCGCACCGCCACCGCCAACGACTCGCTGGCCCCGATTATAGAATACGTGAAGCAGGATATGGTTCATCTGCTGAACACGTTACGCTACACCAAGTAAGCTGTTAGCTAATGGCCGATAGCTTTTGGCTTTCCGTCTGCAATCCAACACCGTACTCAACCACAAAAAGCTAGCAGCTAATAGTTATCAGCTAACAGCTCCGATAATGAGTTTTTTCCAGACCAAGATTGAATACCTGAAGGGTGTGGGATTGCAACGCGCTCAGTTGCTGCAGAAGGAGCTGGGCCTGTTCACCTACGGCGACCTGATCCAGCGCTACCCCTTTCGCTACCTCGACCGCACGCAGTTCTACAACGTCGTGGATTTGCACGATGATTTACCCTATGTGCAGATAAAGGGCATTTTACGGAATCGGGAGGTAATTGGCGAGGGCCACAAGAAGCGCATGGTGGCTAAGGTAGCCGACGCCAGCGGGGAGCTGGAGTTGGTGTGGTTTAAGGGCGTGAATTACCTGGAGAAAATCATTAAGAACCACCAGGAGTACATCGTGTTCGGCAAGCCTACGATGTTCAATGGGCGGCCCCAGATGGCCCACCCCGAGCTGGAGGAAGTAACCGAGCAGAAGCCCGGTCAAAGCTTTTTGCAGCCTGTCTATAACACGTCGGAAAAGCTCAAGAACTACCACCGCGTCGATAGCAAGGCCATTGCCCGCATGGTGGCCGACCTGCTGAAGCTGGCCCTGCCCCATGTGCAGGAAACCCTCTCGCCGGCCCTGATTGAGCACTATGCCCTGATGGGCAAGGCCACGGCGCTCCAGCAGATCCACTTCCCCCAAACGCCCGACCTGCTCCAGACAGCCCGGTTCCGGCTCAAGTTTGAGGAGCTGTTCTATATTCAGCTAAAGCTACTGCGCCAGCGCGACCAGCGCAAAGTCTCGCTCGCAGGCCAGATTTTCAAGGAGGTGCCCACACTGGTCCACTTCTACAAAAACGTGCTGCCCTTCGACCTGACCGGGGCCCAGAAACGGGTTATTCACGACATTTATAAGGACTTTTGTGCCGGCCAGCAGATGAACCGGTTGCTGCAGGGCGACGTGGGCTCGGGCAAAACCATCGTGGCCTTTATTGCCATGCTGATGGCGGCCGACAACGGCGCTCAGAGCTGCCTGATGGCGCCCACCGAAATCCTGGCCAACCAGCATTACTCCGGCCTCAAGGAGTTTGCCGACCTGCTGGGCCTGAAAATCGGTCTGCTGACGGGCAGCACCCGCCCGGCCGCCCGCCGGGTATTGCACGAGCAGCTGCGCTCGGGCGAAATGCATATCCTGACCGGCACCCACGCCCTGCTCGAAGATGTGGTGCAGTTCAAGAACCTGGGCCTCACCATCATGGATGAGCAACACCGCTTTGGGGTGGCCCAGCGCTCCAAGCTCTGGCAGAAAAATCCCCACGTGATACCGCACGTGCTGGTAATGACGGCCACGCCCATCCCGCGCACGCTGGCCATGACGCTCTACGGCGACCTCGACGTGAGCGTAATTGACGAGCTGCCGGCCGGCCGCAAGCCCATCGTCACGGTCCACCGCTTCGACTCGAACCGCCTGAAAGTATTTCAGTTTCTGCGCGACCAAGTGAAGCTGGGCCGGCAGGTGTACATCGTATACCCGCTGATTGAGGAAAGCGAAGCCATGGCCGACTACAAGGATCTGATGGACGGCTACGAGAGCGTAGCGCGGGCTTTTCCGGAACTGCAGATCAGCATTGTGCACGGACGCATGACGGCCGGTGAGAAGGACGCCGAAATGCAGCGCTTCGTGAGCAACCAGACCCAGATTATGGTGGCTACCACCGTGATTGAGGTGGGCGTAAACGTGCCTAACGCCTCCGTGATGGTCATCGAAAGCACCGAGCGGTTCGGCCTCTCCCAGCTACACCAGTTGCGGGGCCGCGTGGGCCGGGGCGCCGACCAGAGCTACTGCATTCTGATGAGCGGCTACAAGCTCAGCAAAGACTCGCGCACCCGCATCGAAACGATGGTGCGTACCAACAACGGCTTCGAAATTGCCGACATCGACCTGAAGCTGCGCGGCCCCGGCGACCTGATGGGCACCCAACAAAGCGGTGTGCTCGATTTGCTGATTGCCGACTTGGCCAAGGACGGGCGTATTCTGAGCGAAAGCCGGGCCGCCGCCCAGGCCCTGCTGCAGGATGATCCTAACCTGGCCAAGCCCGCTAACCAAGCCATTCGCCACCACATAGAAAGCCTGCCCGCCACGGCCGTTAACTGGAGCCGCATTAGTTAAGGGCCAATGGGGCACAAAAAACGGCTCCTGAAGAGCCGTTGATGGAGAACGTATAGCTGAACTTACTCGTCGGTAGCGGGGATGTCGGTCATTAGCCGCCACGAGCGAAACTTCCCGGTTTCGGCAGGCAGCGGGCTTGCCGTGTGGGTTGATGTTTTATGCACTGTAGTAGTATAGACCGGAATTATCCACTGGGCCTCCTCGTTTTGGCTTAGGCTAACTGATTTTGTAGGTGTGCTATTTAGCTTTCCGATGATAACAAGGGAAATCATTAAAGCAAAGCGGAGTAAAGAGTTCATAAGGTAGGTAAACTAAACGTAGCTGAAAGACTGCAAGAACTGCGCCGGAGCAGGTACATAATTTGGCTTTTTCGGTTTTTCCTATGCCCGACTGTAGCTTGTACTCGGCAATAGATTTGTAATAGAAACTTAGTGATGGCGCCATCCGCGCCTATTCCGTCAGGTACACCAGCGGCCATCTAAACGAAGGCTTATACCATAGGTTGCCCTTCGACCCGCAAAATCAGCTCTTTCGGCCGCCCATGCCTAGCTGAGGCATTTATAATCCCGCCGATATCAATACGACTTTCGTTCAGCTAAAACTTCGGTACCTTTGAAGAGTACAACTTTGCGAGCCGCTGTTCGTTGCGTTATCTCATTGTGTTATAAAGTATTTTTTGCCCGTGCGTTTTACTTTTCTGTTTGCCGCCAGCCTTGCGCTGGCGTCCCTGGCCCACCAGCCGGCCTCGGCTCAGCGCGTGAAATCAGCTGCTTTTAGCTATCTGCCCGAAACTACTGCCGACCGCTATAACCAGCGTGTGAGCCGTAAAACGCTGCCGTTACCAGATGGCGGATTCATTATTCTGGCCCATCAGGCTGCCGACCAGTACGCCGTGGAGCGTTACGACGCCGACCTGAAGCGCCGCTGGAGCACGGCGCTGCCGCTGGCAGCGGGTGAAGTGGTAGATGGATTTAGCCAGAGCAACGAGCAGGCCACCGTAGTCATCTATCAGAATGCGGCCGGCTCCCAGCGCCTCGTGGCCCATTCAATCAGCCTCGCTGATGGCCGCAAAAGTCCGGCCCAGAAGCTGGTTGAGGCCAACGCCCGCGACCGGCGCCCCGGCGTCGCCTTCTCGCCCGACGGCAGCCGACTGGTGGCTTGGCGTTACCTCAGCCAGAGCAACCAGATTAAGGCCATCAATGCCAGCGTATACGACGAGAAGCTCCAGAAGCTGAAAGACCGCACCTACGATTTTCATGATCAAGGCGACTTTTTCTCGGTGACGGTACATGTGGGCAACGACGGCACCCAGTTTGTGACGCTGGCCGGCGACCAGATGAAAAAGCTTAGCGTGCGTCGCTACCGCAACGACTCGCCCGATGTGAAGGTTATGTCGGTGTCAGTGGGCGGCACATTTGGGGGGAAGGTGGTCAACATCTTCGATTCGCGCTTCGTGCTGCGCCCCGATAACACGCTCTACGCCGCTGCCATTTGCAACGAGCGGGCCACGGGTCTTTACCACAGCCTCAAGTTGGTGAAATTCGATTTTGCGGGTGAAAGCGACATGAAATTTGCTCCCGAAATAGCGTTGTCGGCCGACTACCTGGCTGAAGTAAATACGGCCGTCGGTGGGGCGCCTGCCAAGCGCCTCGAAGATATTTACCTGACCGATATACTGCTCACCGACGACAAACAGGTGGTAGTGCTGGCCGAAAAAAAATACGAGGAAGGTGGCGAAGGCGCGCCCGGCCACACGCGCGAGCTGCACCTGTTTGGCTACAACGAGTTCCTGACGCCGAGCTGGCGCAGCGTTGTAGCCAAAGACCAAGTGGCGCCCGCTGCCGAGGGTTACAGTAGCATCAGCTACCGCGCCACCACCTCCGGCCCCGAGATACAACTGCTGACCTGGGAGAAAATCAAGGGCAAATCCGACCTCTACCTGCGGCGGCTGGATGTGCCAACGGGCGTAATAAGCGCACCAAAAGGACTGGGCCTGAATGTAGCCACCGACCAAAATCTGGCCTACGTTAAGGACTTTACGGCTTGGCTCGACCCCAAAACCATCATTGGCGTAAGCCGTCCCAGCAAAAAATCAGCGGCCCTAATGCTGAATAAAATCGTGCTCAAATAAGGACCACGGATTAGCACAAATTTTATCGGATTTCGCGGGTTTTGTAGTCGAACTCTAGCGTAAAAAACAAGCGCCCCTTCCCGATACATGCGGGAAGGGGCGCTTTTCGCTAACAGCTAACAGCTAACAGCTAACAGCTAACAGCTAACAGCTAACCTTACGGGAAGATGCCGAGCGACTGGTAGCTAACACCGATTTTCTCGATGGCACTGTAGAAGGCCGCCGTGCGCAGGTCGGTGATGCCGGGTATATCATCCATAACCTTACGGATGGACTGGTAGGCAGTAATCATGGTGTCTTCGAGGCCCGAGTGCACAAGGTCGATTTCGTCGGCGCCGTGAATGATGGACTGGCGTTCCGCATCCGTAACGGTGCGGCCGGTGGTGCGCTCAATGGTGGCTACCAGACGGCGCATGGCCCCTTCCTCGGCCCGCTTGCCCATACGGCCAAAACGCACGTTCGACAGGTTTTTCAGCCACTCGAAGTACGATACCGTTACGCCGCCGGCGTTCAGGTACAGGTCTGGCAACACTACGATGCCGCGCTCTAGCAGGATTTTCTCGGCTCCTTGGGTGGTAGGGCCGTTTGCTCCCTCGGCCACGACTTTGGCCTTCACTTTCGGCGCGTTTTCTTCGGTAATCTGATTTTCGAGGGCGGCTGGAATCAACACGTCACACTCGTATTCGAGCAAATCGAGCGACTCCTCAATGTCTTTGGCACCCTTGAAGCCCAGAATTGAGCTGGTGCTTTGGCGGTGCTGAAATACAGCCTCCACATCAAGACCGTTTTCGCTGTAAATACCGCCTTCGCGCTCGGCAATACCAACAATAAGGGCTCCGGCTTCCTGGCAGAACTTAGCCGCATAGTAGCCCACGTTGCCTAAGCCCTGCACGATGATGCGCTTGCCGGCCATGCCTTCACTCAGGCCCATCTTTTTCAGCAGGGGTTCGTCCGCCATCAGCTCGCGCAGGCCATAGAACACGCCCAGGCCAGTAGCTTCCGTCCGGCCCCGGATGCCACCCTGGCCCACGGGTTTGCCCGTTACGCAGCCCAGTGCGTTGGTGTCGCCGTACTTGAACGTCATGTAGGTATCGGCAATCCAGGCCATTTCGCGGCTGCCGGTGCCATAGTCGGGGGCGGGCACATCCATGCCGGGGCCGATCAGGTTTTTCTTGACCAGCTCACTGGCGTAGCGCCGGGTTACGCGTTCCAGCACGTGTTCAGGCGTAGTACGGGGGTTGATTTTAACGCCCCCTTTGGCGCCACCAAACGGTACATCGACGAGGGCACACTTGAAGGTCATAAGCGTGGCCAGGGCCATTACCTCGTCCTCATCCACATAAATGCTGTAGCGGATACCGCCCTTGCTGGGCAGCTTGTGGTGGCTATGCTGCACCCGGATGCCCTCGAACACCTGCACATGGCCGTCAACTTCCACGGGGAAGTTCACTTTGTAAATACTATTGCAGGCCCGAATTTGGGCCAGAATGCCGGGGTCCAGCTTCGAGAAGCTGGCCGCGTGGTCGTAGAACCGGAGCACACTTTCGTAAAAGTCTTTGCCCTGAACCTGTTCGTTGGCCATAAGTAGAAAAATTTGGGTGGGATGGTAGGAGTACTAGCACAAACGGCGTGAGCCGCTCAGGTGTTGCCCGGCCTCCGAAAGCTACTAAAAAGCAACCAGCCGCCCCCTAATGGGAGCGGCTGGTTATTTCACCTACTTCAGAGAGGTAAACAGCGACAAAATTTCCGGCACTAACACCGGTCAAAGAAACCGTGCAATCCGTTGAAGTCCGTGCTAATTCGTGGTCCTAGAACGCGTACTCATCAGCGGCAATCAGCACATCGGCAATGCGGCGACGGGCTTCCTTGGCGTTGTAGAGGTCTGCCTTGGTGAAGCGCTTGAGGCCCATGGCCAGCAGACGCTGCTCATCACCCTCGGTCATGGTGCCGATGGCATCTTTGCCGAACTTGTTTACCTGGTCCACCGTGTCGTAGAGGTACACGCGGGCCATATCCATCTGGGCCGACATTGCCTCTTCACCTTTAGCACCAGCTTCCTTCTCCACACGCAGCAGAACGCTTTCGGCGGTGTACACCTTGATGGCCATATCGGCAATGTTCATCAGTACTTCCTGCTCCTTGGCGAGCGAGTTCATGTACTTCTGCACGGCCGTACCAGCTACCATCAGGATGGCCTTTTTCAGCTTGGCGATGGTCTTCTTCTCGGTAGCGAACAGGCCGGTTTCCTCTTCCAGGTTCATGTCCGGAATGGCCATCAGCTCCTGCTGCACAGCCTGGGCGGGGCCCATCAGGTCAATCTCGCCCTTCAGACCCTTCTTCAGGATCATATCAACGGCCAGCATGCGGTTGATTTCGTTCGTGCCCTCGAAGATGCGGTTGATGCGCGAGTCGCGGTAATTGCGGTCCATTGGGTAATCGGCCGAGAAACCGTAGCCACCGAAAATCTGCACACCTTCGTCCACCACGTAGTCCAACACTTCCGAGCCTTCTACTTTCAGAATGGCGCACTCCACGGCAAACTCGCGGGCGGCGCCCAACAGCGCCTCGTTGTGGCTCTGGCCCTGGCTGAGCAGCTCCTGCTCCATGCGGGCAATGTCCATGCCGGCGCGGTAAATAGCCGATTCTACGGCGTAAATCCGGATGGCCTGCTGAGCCAGCTTGAACTTGATGGCGCCGAACTTGCTGATGGGCAGCTTGAATTGCACCCGCTCATTGGCATACTTCACGCTCTGCGTGGCGCACCCTTTGGTAGCGCCCAAGCAAGCAGCAGCCAGCTTAATGCGACCGATATTGAGGATGTTGAAGGCAATCAGGTGACCCTTGCCAATCTCGCCCAACACGGCCGATTTAGGCACTTTGGCATCGGACAGGAATACTTGGCGGGTCGAAGAACCCTTGATGCCCATCTTGTGCTCCTCGTTGCCGAGGGTCAGGCCGGGCGTGTCTTTATCCACGATGAAGCCGGTGAACTTGTCGCCGTCAACCTGGGCAAAAACGATGAATACGTCGGCAAAACCGCCGTTGGTAATCCACATTTTCTGGCCGTTGAGCACGTAATGCTCGCCGTCTTCGGTGGGCATGGCCTTGGTTTTGGCGCCCAGCGCGTCGGAGCCCGAGCCGGGCTCGGTGAGGCAGTAGGCACCCATCAGCTCACCGTTGGTGAGGCCGGGCAGGTACTTGGCCTTCTGCTCATCGTTGCCGAAATACAGAATGGGCAACATGGCAATGCCCGTGTGCGCCGCGAAAGCCACCGGGAATGAGTGGCCTTTGCCCACGCCTTCCGTCACGCGGAGCGAAGTCGGGAAGTCCATATCGAGGCCGCCGAATTGCTCGGGAATGCTCACGCCGAACAGGCCCAACTGACCCGACTTCTCCATCAGCCCGCGCATCAGGCCCTCCTCGTGGTTGTCGAGGCGGTCAAGCAACGGCCACACCTCCTTGTCGACAAAGTCGATGGCGGTCTGGTGCATCATGTTCTGCTCCTCCGAAAAATCGGCGGGCGTAAATACGTCCTGGGCGTTGGTTTCCTTGATGATGAACTCGCCGCCTTTTACAAGCTGGTTGGCTACTTCCATGATGGGGTATATTTTGAAGTGGGGAATCGAAAGAAAACTATTCGGCTTGCCTACTACTTGGGGATAAGGCGGCGGCCGCTACTCGTAGCGCAAGATAACAAAATTTGTTATGCTTGCCGAGTACTTTGTGGAAAGAAAACCCCGGAATGGCTTCCGGGGTTTTCGATTTCAGTACTATCTGTCACTCTCCACTCCGCGAAGAATGACGGATGGGGTTACTTCAGCAGCTCGTAGATGCCGGCTACGCCCTGTCCGCCGCCCACGCAGGCGGTTACCATGCCGTACTTCTTGTTCTGAGCCCGCAGCTCGTGGAACAGCTGGATGCTGAGCTTGGCGCCGGAGCAACCCAGCGGGTGACCGAGGGCAATAGCGCCGCCGTTCACGTTCACCTTGCTCTGGTCCATATCCAGCTCGCGCATTACGGCCAAGCTCTGGGAAGCGAAGGCCTCATTCAATTCGAACAGGTCGATGTCCTGCAGCTTCATACCAGCCTGCTTCAGCGCCTTCGGAATGGCCTTTATGGGGCCCATACCCATGATGCGCGGGTCGATGCCTTCGGTGGCGTACGTTACCATGCGGGCAATCGGCTCCAGATTCAACTCTTTCACCATCCGCTCCGACATCACGATAACGAAGGCTGCCCCGTCAGAGGTTTGCGAGGAGTTGCCGGCCGTTACTGAGCCGTTGGCCGCGAAAACCGGCCGCAGCTTGCCCAGCACTTCCACCGACGTATCGGCGCGCGGACCTTCATCGGTTTCGACTACGTAGGAGCGGGTTTTCTTCTTGCCCGTAGCTTGGTCGAGGTAGGTTTCGTTGACCGTGATGGGCACAATCTGCTCCTTGAACTTACCTTCCTGAATAGCCTTAATGGCCTTCTGGTGGGAGTTGTAGGAGAACTGGTCTTGGTCTTCACGCGACACCTTATAGTCCTGCGCCACAGCTTCGGCCGTCAGGCCCATGCCGAGGTAGTAGTCGGGGTGCTTCTGGGCCAGGTTGTAGTTGGGCACGGTTTTCCAGCCCACGGTGGGCACCATGCTCATACTTTCGGTACCACCAGCCACAATGCAATCGGCCATGCCGGCCGCAATTTTGCCGGTTGCCATGGCAATGGTTTCCACGCCGGAACCGCAGTAGCGGTTCACGATGAGGCCCGACACGTTCATGGGCAGCGCCAGCAGCGAAATCAGGCGGCCCATTTGCAGGCCCTGCTCGGCTTCCGGCACGGCATTGCCCACAATCACATCATCGATGCGAGTAGGGTCAAGAGCGGGTACCGAGGCCACGAGGTGCTTGATAACGTCGGCGGCCAAGTCGTCGGGGCGGGTGAAGCGGAAACCGCCGCGGGTGGCTTTGCCCACTGCCGTGCGGTAACCTGCTACGATATATGCGTTCATATAATGGAGTCTTGAAGATGGGGAGGTAGTGTCAGGCCAGCTTCTCTCCTGCGACCAGGAAAGAAGTTGGGTTCTGGCTCTAGTTTCTCAATGGTTTGCCCGTAGTCAGAATCGACTGAATACGCTCCAACGTTTTCCGCTCGCCGGTGAGGCTCAGGAAGGCTTCGCGCTCCAAGTCCAGCAGGTACTGCTCCGATACTTCGGTAGGTGCACTCAGGTCGCCGCCGCACATGATGAAGGCCAGTTTGTTGGCAATCTTCATGTCATGGTCGGAGATGTAGTTGCCCTGCCGCATGGCGTGCACGCCGGTCATGAACATGCCCAAAGCGCCTTTGCCGTGCACTTTGATGTTGGTTTTCTGCACTGGCTGGGTGTAGCCGGCATCAGCCAACTCGATGGCGGCCGCTTTGGCCTGGGCGATTACGCGGTTGGAATTCACCACCACTTCGTCGCCGGGGCGCAGGAAACCTAAGTCGAAGGCTTCGGCCGCCGAGGTCGAGACTTTGGCGGTGCTTATAGTCATGAAGGTATTGCGGATCAGGTTGTACTCCGGCTCACCTTCCTCGTACTTGAGGGCAGTGCGCAGGGTCATTTCCTTGGTGCCGCCGCCGGCCGGAATCAGCCCCACGCCGAATTCCACGAGGCCCATATATGTTTCGGCCGCGGCCACTACTTTATCGGCGTGCAGGTTCAGCTCGCAGCCGCCGCCCAGGGCCAGGCCGTGGGGGGCGCTTACCACCGGAATGCTGCTGTAGCGCATCCGCATCATGGCCTGCTGGAATTGGGCAATCATCAGGTTCAGCTCGTCGTACTCCTGGTCGAGGGCGTACATGTACACGAGGCCCAGGTTGGCGCCGGCCGAGAAGTTCGGCGCGTCGTTGCCCACCACGAGGCCGCGGAAGTCCTTTTCGGCCAGCTCCACGCCCTTCATCAAGCCTTGGATTACGTCGGAGCCCAGCGCGTTCATCTTGCTGTGGAATTCCACGTTCAGGATACCGTCGCCCATATCGAGCACCGAAGCGCCCGAGTTCTTCCAGACCACTTTACCGGTTGCCCGCAGGTTGTCCAGAATCACGAAGTTTTCCATGCCCGGAATGGCTTGGTAGCTCTTCGAGTCGAGGTCGTAGAATTGCTTCACGCCCGCCTCGTTCACCTTGTAAAAGGTTTCGTGACCGGCAGCCAGCATCTCCTCAATCCAGGGCGCAACGGTTTTGCCCTCGGCCTTGGCCAGTTCCAGGCCCTTCTGCACGCCCAGGGCGTCCCAGGTTTCAAACGGCCCCATGTCCCAGCCGAAGCCGGCGCGCAGGGCGTCGTCAATCTTATAGAGGGCGTCGGTGATTTCGGGAATCCGGTTGCTCACGTAGGCAAACAGGCCCGCGAAGCTCTTGCGGTAGAATTCGCCGGCCTTGTCTTTGCCGGCTACCAGCACCTTGAAGCGGTCGGCCAGCTTCTCGATGGCCTTGGTGGTTTCGAGGGTAGCAAACTTCACCTTCTGGCTCGGCTGGTACTCCAGCGTGTTCAGGTCGAGGGCCAGAATAGCGGTTTTGCCCTTGTCGTCCTTGGTTTTCTTGTAGAAGCCCTGACCGGTTTTGTCACCCAGCCACTTGTTTTCGCCCATCTTTTTCAGGTAGTCGGGCAGCTGGAACACAGCTTTGGCTTCGTCGTTGGGCAGGTTTTGGGCGAGGCCGTTGGCCACGTTCATCAGCGTATCGAGTCCCACTACATCAGAGGTGCGGAAGGTGGCCGACTTGGCGTGGCCGATAACCGGACCGGTCAGCTTGTCCACTTCCTCCACCGAAAGGCCGAGCTGCTGCATCACCTGAATCACATCCATGATGGCGAACACGCCCACGCGGTTGGCAATGAACGCGGGAGTATCCTTGGCCAAAACGGTGGTTTTGCCCAGGTATAGGTCGCCGTAGTGCATCAGGAAATCCACCACCGCCTGGTCCGTGTCGGGGGTCGGGATGATTTCGAGCAGCTTCAGGTAGCGCGGCGGGTTGAAAAAGTGGGTGCCGCAGAAATGCTTCTTGAAGTCGTCGGAACGGCCTTCGGTCATCATATGAATAGGGATGCCCGAAGTGTTGCTCGTAATCAGGGTGCCGGGCTTGCGGAACTGCTCCACGCGCTCAAACAGGCTCTGCTTGATGTCGAGCCGCTCCACTACCACCTCAATCGTCCAGTCGCAGCCGGCAATATCCTTGAGGTTGTCGTCGAAGTTGCCGGTTTTGATGCGGCTCACGTCCTGCTTGCGGTAGAGCGGCGAAGGGTTTGCCTTCACAGTAGCCTCCAGGGCGCTGTTGACGAGGCGGTTCTTTACCAGCGGCGAATCCAGCTTCAGGCCTTTGGCTTCCTCGGCGGGCAGCAGCTCTTTCGGAGAAATGTCGAGCAGCAGCACCTGCACCCCGATGTTGGCGAAGTGGCACGCAATGCGCGAGCCCATCACCCCGGAGCCCAGAACGGCTACTTTCTTGATGGTACGGTTCATATTGGTGGGTAGTGGTTAGTGCTTCGTTGTTGGTGTATAGTACTTGGTTCGTTTCATTGGAACATATATATGCGGGCCTTATTTCTAAACAGCCTGAGCACTATACACCAATAACCAAGCACTAAAAACCCCTTCACGCGGCCGATGATTCGGCGGAGCGCAGGGGCTTGAGTTTAAAGTTATTGAAGAGTGTTTTCCCTTCAATCATATTAGTAATCTGGCTGATGACGCGGAAAAACACGTCCAGTTCGCTCTGCGGAATGTCCTCGCGCACTTTCAGGTTGAAGTGGCGCACGGTTTGGCGCGAGATTTCTTTGTTGCGCAGGCCATCTTCGGTCAGGAAAATCCGCACCGAGCGTTTATCCTGGGTATCGGCCTGTTTGTAAATCAGCCCCTTTTCTTCCATTGAGCGCAGAATTCGGGTCAGGGACCGGGTCTCGAGGCCCAATAAAGGCGCAATTTTGGTAGCCGGCGTACCGTTTTCCTGGTCGATGTTGAGCAGCACAAACCCAATGCTGGTAGTAATATCGTGCTTAGTCGCCTGCGTATTGTACATGCGCGAAATGGCATGCCAGGCAACCTTGATATTATAATCGACAGTTTCTTCGGGGGTCATAGGGAAGTAGTGCAAGTCCGGTAAACATACGGAAAATATGTTATGCTTGCATACTAAGTTAGGCGAAAAAAGTTTAGCCCTAGCTTCACGCAACAGCCCTGCTACCGTTGGGCAACAGGGCTGTTGTGCTTACCAAGAACATTCACCAAACTTTATTTTCAGGACGGCTCCTCGCTTTTGTATTCAGGCGGATTCAATGAGCCGCTAAGAACTGAATGCGCGGGTAGACAAGTGTATTTCCTACAGCCAAAACGTTATTTTTTCTGAAGGCAGAGGGCCTAGTCCCGGATAAGAAAAGTAGTAAGACTGGCCGTCTGTACTGTATTTCATATCTCCAATGAGCATCCTGTTACCGTATGCGTGGCCATACTCGTCGCGAAGCGGAATATTGCCGTATGCCAACAGGGTCAGTTTTGAATTGTTGCCTTCATAGCGTTGGAAATCGTTTTTTTGGATACGATATGTGAAGGCCGTTGGAACGCCACTCTCAGCACACGTCACCGGAAAGTTGTACGTTTTGTCTGATTGGGAAACTGAAATGTTGGGGTTGTCGATTCCGACAAACAGCGTAACCCATGCTTCATCCCCAGCTTTGGCCCGGCCATTCGTCAGAACCCCACGCACCACAATAAACGCCCCTTCTACTTGGACCTGCAACGCGCTGACAACCGAAGTGGAGGCTTTATGTAGTTGGAAATCAAACGTGCAGGGAAACTCCAGGTTTACCTGCGCCTGATTTACGTCTACAAAGCCTGCTTTAAGAACACTAACATCAACAGCCTTAAGAAAGCGTTCAGCCCCCGGCATCTTTACATTACTGAACCGATACATTCCTTCAACTGTAGTCAGCGTTTTGAGGGCACCGGCTGATCCCAGCGCAATTTCTACTCCCTCGGGCGATTGTAGATACCCAAACTCATCGAACGCCCATACTTGCCCTGAAACATTGACGATTGGTCTGGCAGTTTCAACCATCGGTTCTGGGTCGCCGGCCGTTGAGCACGCCGCTATGCCGAAACACGCAGCGAATAGCAGAGGAGTTAGTAATTTTCTCATGTCCTTGAGTTGTAGTGAAACAATGAAACTACCTGCCTGACCGGGACACTGGTGGAAAGGATGCGTGGCTGCTTTATTTTTTTCTATCCGCTTATTCTCCCTGCTTCGCCCTTTAGTCATACAAGCCTTCTATCAGGCTTTGGTTGTTGGCCGTAATGGCCTTGCGCTTCACCTTCATGGTGGGCGTCATCTCGCCCGACTCTACGGTCCACTGCTCGGGCAGCAGCACGATTTTCTTCACCTGTTCCCACTTGGCAAAGCTCTCGTTGTACTTATGCACGAGGTCCTCGTACATCTTTATCACCTTCTCGTCCTTCACCAACTCGGCCGGCGAGCCGTCACAGGGTACATTGTTGCGCTTGCACCAGCCTTTCAGATCGTCGAAGGAAGGAATAACGAGGGCCGAAGCGAACTTCTGGCCGTCGCCCACCACCATGCACTGCTCGATAAGCGGCGACTCCTTCATCTTGCCTTCCAGCACCTGCGGGGCAATATATTTGCCGCCCGAGGTCTTGAACATCTCCTTCTTGCGGTCGGTGATTTTAAGAAACTTGCCGTCCACCATCTCTCCGATGTCGCCGGTATGAAACCAGCCGTCAGCGTCGAACTCCTTGGCCGTCAGCTCTGGCTGGTTGTAGTAGCCCTTCATCACCGATTCCGACTTGGTCAGGATTTCACCGTCGTGGGCAATTTTCACCTCCGTATTGTCGATGATGGGGCCTACAGTACCGATCATGTTGTTTTCGGGGTCGTAGCCACCCACGGCAATTACGGGCGAGGTTTCGGTGAGGCCGTAGCCCTCCATTACCGGGATGCCAGCGGCCCAGAACACGCGGGCCAGCCGGGGCTGCAGGGCCCCTCCCCCGCTCACAATGCAGCGCAGGTTGCCGCCCAGCGCCTCGCGCCACTTGTTGAAGATGAGCTTATTGGCCAGCTTCAACTGGGTATTATAAAGAAAGCCGTGGTCCTGCTGGTTATCGTACTTCAGGCCCAGGTTGAGCGCCCAGAAGAACATGCTTTTCTTCACGCCTTCCAGCGCGTGGCCCTTGGCCACAATCTTGTCATAGACCTTCTCGAGCAGGCGGGGCACCGTAGTGAAGATTTCGGGCTGTACCTCACGCAGGTTGTCGGCAATGGTTTCCATGCTCTCGGCATAGTAAATACTCACGCCATTGATGAGGTACAGGTGGGTTACCATGCGCTCGAAAATGTGGCAGAGAGGCAGGAAGCTCAGGGCCTTATCATCTTTGGTAACCGGCACAAACCGCTGGGCATTGCGGCAGTTGCTGAGCAGGTTGTTGTGAGTAAGCATGACACCCTTGGGTTTGCCAGTAGTACCTGAGGTGTAAATGAGGGTGAGCAAATCACCGGGTTCGACGGCGGCTTTGAGCGGCTCCAGATCGGCAAGATTGCCCTTCTGGCCCATCTCCAGCAACTCGCCGAAGTAACGCGCGCCATCAAGCTTATCGAAGCTGAAGACGTTTTCAGTCGGAACGCTGAGCCCCTCAATGGCTTCGGTTACCTTGTCGAGCAGCTTTTGGTCGGATACCAGTACTGCCTTCACACCAGCATCCGCGAAGATGAACTTATAGTCCTCAGTTGTGATGGTTGGGTACATTGGCACGCTCACGGCCCCAAGCTGGGCAATGGCGAAGTCGGCAATCATCCACTCGGGCCGGTTCATCGAAATCAGGGCCACCTTATCATCCTTACCGATGCCGAGCGCCCGCAGGCCCAGGCTGGCCTCGTTCACCTGCCGAACTACCTCGTCGGTGCTCATGGGCTGGTAGTGGCCGTCTATTTTAGCGGCCAGGCAATCAGCCTTATTGTATTGTTTCTGTAGATGAGGCAGAATATCGAACGTGCGGCGGATTTCCATGGGCGACGAACTAGGCGGGAATGGGAGTTGAGGCAGAGAGACAAACAGGAAACGACCGTGTAGCGGCCCCAACCAGATTATAAAGCACCTTAAATAACTGCTTTTTTCCTGAAATCACAGTCAAACAGGCCTAAAAACAGCGGGACACGTGGCTGGCTTTTGCGTAGCTTTGTCCAACGCCCCTTCCGCGCCCGATGAATCTGGCTATCTTTTTCGACCCGCTGCCCGAAGAACTTGTGCCCGCCGGTGCTCCGGCGACCGTGCTGGCCGGAGCCGTGTCGGCCTTCACCGGCGGTAACTTCCCCGACTGGCGCACCGCCGACCTGGCCCTTATTGGCCTGGACGAGTGGCGGGGCAGCGCGGTTGGCGAGCCGGCGGGCCACGGGGCCAACGCCGTGCGCCGCCAACTTTACCAGCTTCAGAAGGGTTCCAGCCCCTGCCGCCTCGCCGATTTGGGCAATCTGCGCCCCGGCCTCACGCTGGAAGACACCTATCAGCGCCTCCGCGAAATTATTGCCGCCCTGCTCGAACAGGGCACCGTGGCACTGCTGGTAGGCGGCTCGCACGACCTCGACTACGGCCAGTTTCTGGCCTAC
Source organism: Hymenobacter psychrophilus (assembly GCF_900107135.1). Lineage (GTDB taxonomy): Bacteria > Bacteroidota > Bacteroidia > Cytophagales > Hymenobacteraceae > Hymenobacter > Hymenobacter psychrophilus. The sequence goes on along the minus strand of NZ_FNOV01000013.1, from coordinate 85,926 downwards.
GAAACGCTGGAGCGGGCCGTAAGCTTTGCCACCGTAGATGCCCGCGTGGATATGGCCGAGCCCGATAGTGCCGCTCCCGAAGACAGCCATTTGCGCCGGATGCTATTGCATGCGCCCACTTTTCTGTTCAATTTCTCGCAGTTGGCCCACCAGCAGTACTTGGTAGCCCCCGATGTGCTGGCAGCCCTCGAAAAGCTGCACTTCGAAACCCTGCGCGTGGGCCAGATTCGCGACGACATCCGGCAGGCCGAGCCACTGCTGCGCCAGGCCGATTTCGTGAGCTTCGATGTGGCCGCCGTGCGCTGGCAGGATGCGCCGGCCTACCAGCCACCCAACCCTTTCGGCCTCACCAACGAGGAAGCCGCCAAGCTGGCCTGGTACGCTGGCTGCAACGACCAGCTCACCTCCTTCGGCCTCTACGGTTACCGCCCCGACCACGACCCACATGGACTGGCTGCCGCAGTGCAGGCTACCATGCTCTGGTACTTTGTGGAAGGCTATTACTACCGCCGCCGTGAAGTCGATTTCCGCGGCTCCACTTTCCTGCGCTACGCCGCCGGCCTGCACGGTCCCGCCCGCTACGCCCAGCCCCACCACAACGACTCGGACGATGAGGATGGCCCTGACCGCATCGTGTTCTATAAGTCACGCCAGACGGACCGCTGGTGGATGGAGGTAGTAAACCTGACCGGCAATGCCCGCCGTATCGTGCCCTGCAGCTACCAGGACTACCTGCGCGCCGCTCAGGGCGACGTACCCCACCGCTGGATTCTCACGCAGGCACTACTGGGGTGAGAATAAAAAATCAAAAGTCAGAGATTGAGAATGGAAAGCCCTGAAGCCGATTTTGAGCCAATTACGGGCGACGGCCGGCCGGTAGCAGAGCAACCTTTTTTTACGCGCAACCAGCTGGCGCTGCGCAACGGACAGGACCGTGACGAAATCTGGGTGGCTTTCCGCGGGCTGATTTACGACGTGAGCCGTTCGCGCCTTTGGAAGCGTGGCAATCACTATGAGCACTGGGCCGGCCAGGACCTGACCCCTGAAATGACTCAGGCACCCCACACCGCCAATGTCTTCGACCGTTTTGCGGTAATTGGACAGCTAAAATAAGTTTAGTGAATAGTACGAAACAGCCTTTTAGGGCACTGGCTCGTATGCTTTCTCACGCACAACCTCAACTTCCGATGACAACCGAAAGCGCCTCCGAATTCAACCACCTCGAAACGCTGCCCACTGCGGCACTGCTGGCCGGTATGAACCAACTCGACCAGACGGTGCCTCAGGCCGTGGCCCGGGCGCTACCGCAGCTGGAAGCGCTGGTAGAGGCCACCGTGGCCCGGCTGGGTGCGGGCGGGCGGCTGTTCTACATCGGCGCAGGCACCAGCGGCCGGCTCGGTATTCTCGATGCCTCGGAGTGCCCGCCCACCTTTGGTGTGCCCCACGGCGTGGTTATTGGCCTGATTGCGGGCGGCGACACGGCCATCCGCAAGGCGGTGGAAAACGCCGAGGATGATGCCCAGCAAGCCTGGCTGGACTTACAGGCTTACGATATAACCGATAAGGATATTGTGGTGGGTATTGCCGCTTCGGGCCGCACGCCTTATGTTATTGGCGGACTGGAGCAGGCCCGGCAGCACGGGCTGGCCACGGGCTGCATCGTGTGCAACGCCGATTCGGCGGTGGCAGCCGCGGCGGAGTTTCCGGTGGAAGTAGTGACCGGACCGGAGTTCGTAACCGGCAGCACCCGCCTCAAGGCCGGTACTGGCCAGAAACTGGCGCTCAATATGCTTACCACGGCCACCTTCATTAGGCTGGGCCGCGTGAAGGGCAATAAAATGGTGGACATGCAGCTCAGCAATGCCAAACTGGTAGACCGTGGCGAAAAGATGCTGATGGACGAGCTGGGCCTGGAGCAATCTAAGGCCGCCGAGCTGCTGGAGCTGCACGGCTCGGTGCGGGCGGCGCTGGCAGCCTACAGCGGGCATTGATATGGTTATATCCAATCGAGCAATCCAGCTCTTGACTTGGGGATGATTTTGATCCAGTCTGGCCTATGCACGCTGATAGTTCGCAGCGGCGAAGGTCTGTTACCAATGATAGGGTCAGTACCTTTTACTGGCTCGGTTGGACTTTTGCTGCTTATCGCGGCTGTTCTAACCGTTCGACGGAGGCTTTGGCTAACTGCGGCCTTGGCCTTGCTGATGGCAATACCAGGCTTGTTGTTCATGGTAATGCGAGTATGGCTGGGTTAGTATTGAGTCGCTAGATGCGCAGCCTCTTGAACAAAACCAGCGCCGGGTACTGTTCTACCTACTTCGCAAGCTGAAGCTAGTTTCTATGCACACTATCGAACCGCACTATGCCTGGCTGGACCACTATTCGGCCTCCGACGACCCACTTTCGCCCCTGCACGAAGCCGAAAATAGCCTCGATTCTTACGTCAACACCATCTACGGGTACTACATCCATCCGCAGTGGGACAGCCTGGGGTCCGAGACGCTGTTTCTGAAGATTCTGTTTGTGGATTACGAGTTGGGCGCGGCCATCATCGAGTTCATCGGCGAGTGGAACGACGCCATCGAAAACGACATCATGGAGCTCAAGCGTAATATCATCGACCTGATGACGCACGAGGGTATCCGTAAATTTATCCTCATCGGCGAAAACGTGTTCAACTTCCACGGCTCGGAAGACGACTATTATGAGGAGTGGTTTGAGGACGTGGAAGACGGCTGGATTGCGGCCGTGAACTTCCAGGAGCACGTGAGCCGCGAAATGCGCCAGTACAACATCGACTCCTACCTCAACTTCGGCGGCCAGCTCGACGAGTTGCCCTGGCGCACCTACCCGCCGCATAAGCTATTCGAGGTAGTCGACGGCCTGTTGCAACGCCGGCTGGGCTGATATAATAGCAACAAAAAAAGAGGCCTCCCGCAAGCGGGAGGCCTCTTTTTTACATCCGGTGAAGGATGCGGCAGTAATTACTGAGCAGGCGTGGTAGCAGGAGCATCCATGGCGTCAGCGGTGTTTTCCATAGCGTCAGCCTTGGCATCAGCCGAGTCACGAACCATGTCAGCCTTCTCTTCCATAGCGTCAGCCTTCATTTCGCCGGCTTCTTCTACGTTGTCAGCAGCTTGCTCCTGAGCATCTTCAGTCTTGCTGTCGCACGAAGCGAACGAGAACGAAACAGCGGCCAGGGCGAGGAACAGTACTTTTTTCATGATGGGGGTTGTTGAAGAAATTGGAAAGTCGTTTTTGATAAACCGAGCCAACGTTTCCGAAGAATTACTGGCTGATTTGAGGCTTTATACCTGAAAGTAGAGGAGGTAACCCGGCGGCTGAAAAAAAACGCATCTTTTTTCAGCCGCCGCCCCTAAATCCTTTCAGCATGCGGCCAGGAGCCTCTTGGCGTTGCTTACTTCTTGCGGAACACGATGCCGATGGGCACGCCGGTGAAGTCGAAATGCTCGCGCATGCGGTTTTCGAGGTAGCGGGTGTAGCTTTCCTTCACGTACTGCGGCAGGTTGCAGAAGAAGGCAAACACCGGGTTGTGCGTTGGCAGCTGAGTAACGTATTTGATGCGTACCAGCTTGCCCTTCTGGATGGGCGGCGGGTACTTCTCAATTTCCTTGAGCATCACTTCGTTCAACTCCGAGGTCGGGATTTTACGGCGCTTGTTGTTGTACACGTCGATGGCCGTTTCAATGGCCTTGTGTACGCGCTGCTTGGTGAGTACCGAGGTGAAAATGACGGGCGGATACGCGATGGGCGCAATCTTCTCCATGATTTTCGCCTCGAACTCCTTGGCCGTGTTGGTTTCCTTGTTCTCGATCAGGTCCCACTTGTTCACCAGAATCACGATGCCTTTGCGGTTCTTGTCGGCCAAGCCGATGATGTTCACGTCCTGCGACTCGATGCCACGGGTGGCGTCGAGCATCACCACGCATACGTCGGCCTCTTCCAGGGCCCGCAACGAGCGGAGCACCGAGTAGAATTCCACGTCTTCGTGCACCTTGGTTTTACGACGCAAACCGGCCGTATCGACCAGCATGAACTCGTTGCCGAAGGCGTTGTAACGAGCCTGAATGGAGTCGCGGGTGGTGCCGGCAATATCGGTTACGATGCTGCGGTCGGTACCCAGCAGCAGGTTCACGAACGACGACTTGCCCACGTTGGGCCGGCCCACGATGGCAATTTTCGGAATGCCCAGATCGGGCTCCTCAATGCCTTCGTCCTCGAAGTGACTCACCACGGCGTCGAGCAAATCGCCGGTGCCCGAGCCGCTGGCCGAGGAAATCGGGTAGATTTCGCCGTCGCCCACGCCCAACGCGTAGAACTCGCCGGCCGCGTGAATGCGGTTGTTGGTATCGGCCTTGTTGGCAACGATGTAGATGGGCTTTTTGCCCTGGTAGCGGCGCAGTACGCTGGCAAATTCCTCGTCGAGGCTGTGCACGCCGGCAATGGTATCCACCATAAACAGCACCACGTCGGCCTCATCAATAGCCAGCTTGACCTGCTTGTTGATTTCGCCCTCGAAGATGTCGTCGGAGTTGTGTACGTAGCCGCCGGTGTCAATCACGGTGTAGTACTTCCCGATCCAGTCGCCGTAGCCGTAGTGCCGGTCGCGGGTTACGCCGCTCTCGTCGTCCATGATGGCTTTGCGCTGACCGACGAGGCGGTTAAAAAGGGTCGATTTGCCCACATTGGGGCGCCCGACAATGGCAATGGTATTCTTCATATGTCTGACTCCAGCCGCCGGCCCGACCAATTTCGGCAGTGCCCGGAGTAGTTAAGTGAGTTGTTGAGTGGTCGGATTTTGATGGGGTGGTGAAGTGGTGAGTTTATGTCATCCTGAGCGAAGCGAAGGACCTTCTTACGGTAGTACCAATCGTTGTAGCAATGGTGCTACCGTAAGAAGGTCCTTCGCTTCGCTCAGGATGACAAACGTTTTCCACTCACTATCTCACCTTATTGACTGTACCCGAAGCGGTTCAGGGCTTTCGGGTCGGTGCGCCAGTTTTCATCGACTTTGACGTAGGTTTCGAGGAAGACTTTCTTGCGGAAGAACTTCTCCATTTCCTCGCGGGCCCAGGTGCCTACCTTTTTGAGGGCCGCGCCCTGCTGGCCGATAATGATGCCTTTCTGGGAGTTGCGCTCCACGTATATCACGGCCCGGATGCGGATGATATCTTCGTCTTCCTTGAACTCCTCGATGCCTACTTCGCAGCTGTAGGGCACTTCCTTTTTATAGAGCTTGAAGATTTTCTCCCGAATCATTTCGGCGGCGAAAAACCGCTCAGGCTTGTCTGTCAGCTCATCTTTGGGGTAGTAGGGCGGATGCACCGGCAGATAGCCCAGCACCAGATCGAGCAGCTCGGCGGTACCAAACTGTTCGAGGGCCGAAATGGGCAGCACCCGGGCCGCGTTGGGCAGGTGCTCGCGCCAGTATTCCACTTTGGCTTCTACCTGCTCCTGGTCGGCCTGGTCGATTTTGTTCACCAGCAGCAGAATGGGCGTATCCACCATTTTGCGCAGGCGCTCGACCACCGGCTCCTCGTCGTGCTTCTCGTAGATATCGGTCACGAACAGCACCACGTCGGCGTCTTCCAGGGAAGAGTACACGAACGACATCATGGCGTTGTGCAGCTCATACTTGGGCTGGATGATGCCGGGCGTATCGGAGTAGATGAGCTGGAAGTCGTCGCCGTTGAGGATGCCCAGGATGCGGTGGCGCGTGGTCTGGGCTTTGCTCGTGACGATGCTGAGCCGTTCGCCCAGCAAGGCGTTCATGAGCGTGGACTTGCCCACGTTGGGCTTGCCGATAATGCTCACAAAGCCAGCGCGGTGCGGGGTAGGTTCGGTATTCATTTCAGATGCTGAAATTTGGGCTGCAAAGGTACGATTTTTCTGAGCCGTTCGCTATTACCGGTTACCTGCTCGCTTTTTTGTGTTCAGATTGAAGATAACCGGCCAACTTTACGGTTACATGCACGACCTGTAAGTGTCAGTCGGCAGTGACGCCGATGGTTCTACCGAAAAAAGCTGCCAGCTAAGCGCTGTCAGCTATCAGCCTAAATAGCCCATGTCTTCTTCCAACCAAGGCCGCATCGGCGTGCTGCTCGTCAACCTCGGTACGCCCGACTCGCCCCAGACGCCCGATGTACGCCGCTACCTCAACGAGTTTCTGACCGATGCCCGCGTGGTGGACATGCCGGCCGCCATCCGTTACCCGCTGTTCCGGGGGCTGGTGGTTCCGTTGCGGGCGCCCAAATCGGCCAAAATCTACCAGCAGCTCTGGACGGAGCGCGGCTCGCCCTTGCTCTTCCATGGCCTCGATCTAAAGCAGAAAGTGCAGGAAGAGCTGGGTTCCGATTATCTGGTGGCTTTTGGGATGCGCTACCAGAACCCGAGCGTGGAAAGCGCCCTGCAGGAACTGCGCGACGCCGCCGTGAGCCGCATTATCGTGCTGCCGCTGTTTCCGCAGTATGCCTCGGCCAGTACCGGCTCGGTGCAGGAGAAGGTAATGGACCTCGTAAGCAAGTGGTGGATTGTGCCCAACATCAGCTTCATCAGCAACTTCGTCGACGAGCCGGGCTTCATCGAAACCTTCGCCATGCTGGGCAAGGCCGAAATGGCCAAGCACGACTACGACCACTTCGTATTCAGCTACCACGGCATCCCGGAGCGGCACGTGCTGAAGGGCAGTCACAAAGGCTACTGCAAGCTGGGCGACTGCTGCAAATCCTACAACAAAAACAACCGCTACTGCTACCGGGCGCAGTGCTACGAAACCTCGCGCCAGCTGGGCAAAGCCCTCGGCCTGACGCCGGAGCAGTACACCACCACCTTCCAGAGCCGCCTGCAAAGCCGCCTTCGCGACCCGTGGCTGCAGCCCTACACCGACGAGGTTATCAAGGAATACCCTGCCAAGGGGATCCACAACGTGCTGGCCTTCTCCCCCGCCTTCGTGGCCGATTGCCTCGAAACTACCATTGAAGTGGGCGATGAATTCAAGGAGTTGTTCGAAGAAGCCGGCGGCAAACACTGGCAGCTCGTGCCCAGCCTCAACTCCGAGCCGATGTGGGTAGAAGCCGTAGCCGGCATGATCCGGCGGAACTAACAGAACGGCGTAGGGTGCGGGGCTTGTCCCCGCCCGCCGTTGAACAAAACCTGATGTGGTCGTTCAACGGCGGGTGGGGATAAGCTCCGCACCCTACGCCGTTCTCATTTTGCGCCCTTCTACTTCAGCCGGCGGCGCTGGTAAAATGTAGCCGTATCGTAGCCGGGCTGGCTATAGAAATCGGGTTCGGTACTGGCGGCAGGCAGGCCCAGGCTGAGCGCCTGCAACATGGCCTGCTCATACTCACGGGTTATCTGGATTTCGTTGTAGGGCGGGTATTGAATTACCGACTCGTAGGTGAGTGAGGGCACGAATACGTTGTCGGCTTCCTCATCGAGGGCGGCCACGCCGATGGGCAGCAGGATGTGGTTGTCGCGCTCATCAATACCAAGGCTGCCATCGAGCTGCAGATCGAGGTAGCGCACTTTCAGTGCGTCCACATCCACAATCAGCTCGAATACCTGGCCGAACTGGCGGCCATCAGCCCCGCGTACGGGCCAGCCGCGCACGTCGGGGTTGTCGTCGGCTACCTCAAACTCGGTCAGGTCGCGCAGGCGGCGCAGGTGCAAGCCCTGGGCCGAAGGAATGGAATCGGAAGGGGTTTCCATGAAGAAAGATGCTGAAATCAGGAAGGAAAAATCGGGCCGGGCCTAACGGCCCGCAGGCAGGGCATTGAAGGCCCGCAGCAGCTTGGTGGCCCGCTCGAAATAGCTGCGCAAGGCTTGCTGCTCCTCGGGTGTCGCGGCCTGGCCACTCAGGTCGGTAGCTTGGGCAGCTAGGCGTTGTGCTTCGTTTTGCAGTTCGGGGTAGCCCTGTTGCTGAATGGCCTGCATGAGGTTGGACGCGGCCACCAGCCCGGGCCGCAAACGGGCAGCGGGCTCGTCGAGGCGGGCAGTAGCGCTGGTCAGGTCGTCGCGGCGGATCTGGATTTCGGACGTGCGCAAGTCGTCGCGGTCCACGAGGCCCACCAGTGCCGAGGTCAGCAGGCGCAGGGCCTCGCGGCCATAGCCGGGCTGCGCCGCGTCGGCGGCCACGAAAGCCGCCAGCACATCGGGCGTAACCGGGGCGGTGGCGGCCATATCGTTGGCCATGTCGGCATCGGGCCGGGGACCGGTTTCGGCGCCCATAAGCGTGTCGGCGGGCACGAGCGGCGTTTCGGCCGGCGGTGGCGGCGGTGGGGGCGGCGTGCTGCGGGTGGCGTTGATTTCAGCTTTAAATAAAAACCAGGCGCCCAGCCCCACTACGGCCAGCACCACCAGCAGGAGCAGCCAGGGACTGGGGGTGTTTTTCTTGCGTTGGATGTTGATGTCGGCCATAGCGAAAGTGAAGAGGTTGCCATGGCCTTACGCGCCCCGGCCAGATTATGATACGGCCGGAGCACAGAAGGCTACGACGCAACGAGCCGTTGCAAGACCGCTATATTCAGCTTTTCAACTTGTTCTGCTTCATGCGCGCCGACCCTTTTATAGCCGAACTCCGCGACCGGGGCCTGCTAACAACCGAGCAAGCCACTGCCATTACGGCCGACGAGCGAACCCGGCCCTTCTCGCTGCACTACGAAATCCGGACGCTGCTCTACCTGGGAATTACGCTGCTCAGCGGCGGGCTGGGCGTACTCATCTACGAGCACCTCGACCAGATTGGACATGGCGTAGTAGTAGCAGTGGTGGCGCTACTGATGACGGCCTGTTTTGCCTACGCTGCCCGCCACCGCCAGTCCTTCAGTTGGACCCTGGTGCCCGGCTCCAGCCTGCTGGCCGACTACCTGCTACTGCTCGGCTGCCTGCTATTTCTGGTGCTCGAAGGCTATTTGCAGGCCCAGTATGAGCTGTTCGGCACCCGCTACGGGCTGGCGCTGGCGCTACCGGCCGTTTTGTTCTTCTTGCTGGCCTACCGCTTCGACCACCGGGGCGTGCTATCGATGGCTATTACGGCCCTGGCAGCTTGGGTGGGGCTGAATACCCAGCCGTTGGCCGTGTTCGAAAACAACTTCCTGACTGGTTCGGTAAGCCGGGCAGCCATAGCGCTTGGGGCACTGCTACTGCTGGTTGGCTGGCTAAGCGAAACCCGTCATCGCAAGGCCCACTTTGCCTACACCTATATTCTGCTGGGCGGCAACCTGCTGCTCGGGGCCGCCACGGCCGCCCTATTCAACGAAGTGCTAAACCCCAAAGCGCTACTGGTGCTGCTGATTCTGGCCGTGAGTGCGGGACTGTTCTGGTACGGGCGCCGGGCGCACTCGCACCTGTTTCTGCTGCTGGGCGCTGCCTACGGCTATGTAGCATTCACCTACGGGCTAGGGTGGCTGCTCTCGGAGTTCGGCCTAGATGTGGTGTTCTCCCTTGGGCTCTACTACTTCGTTGCTTCCACCGCCGCTGCCGTCTGGTTTCTCACGCACCTAAAACGCCTGGCCGGCACCGACGCCCATGAACAAGGCCTATAACCCAGCCTGGGCCCGCCATGAGGCCCTGCAAACCGCCGCCCAGAACTGGCACCGCCGGGGTCTGCTGCCACTGCCGCAGTTACAAGCCATTCGCGCAGCCTATCCGCTCATCTACTACCGGCCCAACATCTACCTGCAGATTCTGCTGTTCTTACTCACCATGCTGGGCTATATGGCCGTGTTGGGCCTCATCTTTTTATTTACCGCCGGGCTATTCGAATCAACCTTCAACTGGAGCGCGCCCATCATGATAGGATTGGCGGCCCTGCTTGCCGCGCTGGCCGGGCAGTTTGCCTTACAGCAGCTTATTTCCTCTTCGCGCACTTACCGTGCCGGCTCCGATCAGGCATTGCTGTACCTCAGCCTGGGTTTTGCCGCGCTTGCCTGGCAGGCCTTTGTTGATGCTGCCCTGCCCAACGTTCTCGACTTCCTGCTGCTCGATTCGCCCTATCTGGCGCTGTGGCTGCTACCCGTGCTGGCCCTGCTACTCTGGGCCACCGCCCGTTTCGGCGATGCGCTGCTGGCGGTCTTGGCCTACGTGGCGGTGATGGCGCTGCTGGCCAACGGGCTGCTGCAATTCGGGGCCGGCCGCCTACCGTTGCCATTTGCCATCATGGCACTGGCCGTGGGCCTTTACCAACTGATACGCTATCTGGCCGCCCGCACCAACTACTGGTACTACCACGCCTGCTTTATCACGCTTGAAGTGCTGTCGCTGGCTACGTTTTATCTGGGCGGCAATTACCTCATCGTACGCGAGGGCAACGCGGCCATCAGCGGGCTGCCGGTTTCCGGGCAGATTCCGTTTGCCCCGGTCTTTTATCTGCTCACGGTCCTGGTTCCGCTGTTCTACCTTTACCAGGGCCTGCGTCGACCCAGCCGCGTTTGGCTGCTCACGGGGCTGGCCACGCTGGCGTTTTCGGGCTACACCTTGCGCTTCTACCACTCGGTGTTGCCGCCAGCCGTTGCCAGTGCCCTGCTCGGCGCCTTTCTCATCGGCCTAATAGCGGCGGCCCTACGCTACCTGCGCACGCCCCAACACGGCCTCACCGCCGCCCCCGACAACGAATCTGGCGAGCGGCCCGGTCTCAACCTCGAAGCCCTCATCGTGGCCCAGACGGCCCATGCTCCCCAAAGCCCCGAGCCTGGTTTCCAGTTTGGCGGCGGCCAGAGCGGCGGCGGCGGCGCGGAAGGCCAGTGGTAAAACTGGTAATTTGATGTTTGCTAACTGATTAAAGGCCTTACCACCGCTGAATGACTCGTTGCTACGGTCACTCAGCGGTGGTAAGGCCTTTTGCTTCGTTGCGGACGGCCGAACGGCAAACGCACGAGTTGGTTAGCTCAGCACTCTTCTTTTCTGGTATATCTTGGCCAGTTGCGCCACGGCGTAGTCCACCTCTTCTGCTGTGTTGTACTTGCTCATCGAGAAGCGGATAGTACCGCGGGCAGGGTCGCAGCCCAGGGCACTGAGCACGTGCGAGCCGGCGTTGGCGCCACTGGTACAAGCCGAGCCACCCGACACGGCCACATGGCTGATATCGAGGTTGAAGAGCAGCATCTCGTTGAAGGCGGAGGGCGGCAGGCTTACACTCAGCACCGTGTACAGGCTCTGGTCGCCCTCGGCCGAGGTGCCGTTGAACTCCACGCCCTCTATTTCAGCCTGCAGCTTGGCAATAAACCGGTCTTTGAGGCCCTGAATATGGCGCTGGTGGTCGGCCATGTCGCGGTAGGCTATTTCCAGCGCTTTGGCCAGCCCCACAATGCCGTACACGTTTTCGGTGCCGGCCCGCTGGTTGCGCTCCTGCGAACCGCCCTGAATCAGGGCGTCCACTGTCTGGCCTGCCCGGCGGTAGAGGAAACCGATGCCTTTCGGGCCGTGGAATTTGTGCGCCGAGCCTACCAGGAAATCCACCGGCAGCTGTTGCACGTCATGCTTGTAGTGGCCCATGGTCTGCACCGTATCGGTGTGGAACACGGCCTGGTGGCGGGCGCAGATTTCACCGATGGCTGTCAAATCGTTGAGGTTGCCGATTTCGTTGTTGGCGTGCATCAGGCTTACAAACGTGCGCGGGTTGGTGGCCAGCAGCTCTTCCAGATGCGCCAGGTCGAGGCGGCCGCGCTCGTCGTGACGCAGGTAGCTGAGTTGCAGCTGGCCGCTTTTTTCCAGCGCCTGCATGGTGTGCAGCACGGCGTGGTGTTCCAGTTTCGAGGTAATGCCGTGCCGCAGGCCCAGCGGGCGCACCGTGCCGCAGGCGGCGTAGTTGTCGGCCTCGGTGCCGCCCGAGGTAAACACGATTTCGGCCGGCGCGGCATTTATCAGGTGGGCAACCGTTTTGCGGGCGTTTTCGATGGCCGCACGCACCTGCCGGCCGGGGCCATGGATGCTACTGGGGTTGCCGTAGTGGGTTTGCAGCAACGGCAGCATGGCGTCCAGCACTTCGGGGTCCAGCTGGGTGGTGGCGGCGTTATCGAAATACACGTTCATGGGCAGGCAAATAAGGCAGTAAAAACCAGCCGGCCAGGCGGGCCAGCCAGATTCAGCTGCAAAAATAGCGGATTCGCGGCAGCTACCGGATGGAAGGGTTCGGGGCCCGGCCCAAACAAAGCGGCCGGCGACTACCCCGAGTGAGTAGCCGCCGGCCGCTTTGTGCACGTTGCACCGCCAAGCAGCGTTCTAGCGATTGATAATTTCTTTGATGTCGCCGATGATTTTGTTGGCCAGATGGTCGGCCGTGGCATTGGACTCCGACTCGGCGTAGATGCGAATGATGGGCTCGGTGTTCGACTTACGCAGGTGCACCCACTCCTTGTCAAACTCAATTTTCACCCCGTCGATGGTATTTACGGGCTGATTAGCGTAGCGCTTCTCCATCTGGGCTAACACCTGGTCGGTGTCAATTTCGGGCGTCAACTCAATCTTATTCTTCGAGATGAAGTAGTTGGGATACGAGGCCCGTAGGTGCGTCATGGGCAGGCCGAACTTGGCCAGGTGGCTCAGAAACAGGGCAATGCCTACCAGCGAGTCGCGGCCGTAGTGCAGCTCGGGGTAAATGATGCCGCCGTTGCCCTCGCCCCCGATAACGGCCTGGGTTTCCTTCATCTTGTTCACCACGTTCACTTCGCCCACGGCGGCGGCGGCGTACTGGCCACCGTGCTTCTCGGTTACGTCGCGCAGGGCCCGGGTGCTGCTCAGGTTGCTCACGGTATTGCCGCCGCCAAGCTGGCCCAGCACGTAATCGGCCACCGCTACCAGCGTGTACTCCTCGCCGAACATAGAGCCGTCCTCGTTCACCAGCGCCAGCCGGTCCACATCGGGGTCCACTACAATGCCGAGGTCGAAGGAGCCTTTCTCCATCGTTTTAGCAATGTCGCGCAGGTTTTCGGGTAGCGGCTCGGGGTTGTGGGCGAAGTCGCCGGTAGGCTCGCAAAACAGCTTTTCAATGGTTGTTACGCCCAGCTGCTCCAGCAGCATCGGCACGGCAAAGCCCCCGCAGGAGTTCACCGCATCCACCACCACCCGGAAGTTTTTGGCCTGAATGGCCGCCTTGTCTACCAGCGGCAAAGCCAGAATAGCGTCGATGTGCTGCTGCAGAAAAGTATCGTCGGTGGTGTAAGAGCCCAGTTTGGTAACGGGCGCGAAATCGAACGCCTCGGAATCGCCCAGCGCTAGCACCAGCTGGCCATCTTTGTCCGAAATAAATTCGCCTTTATCGTTGAGCAGCTTCAGCGCGTTCCATTGCTTGGGGTTGTGCGAGGCCGTGAGAATAATGCCGCCGCCGGCCGCTTTGGCGGGCACGGCCATTTCTACGGTAGGCGTGGTGCTCAGGCCCAGATCAATCACGTTGATGCCCAGGCCCTGCAGCGTGGCAGCCACCAGCCGGCTCACCATGTCGCCCGAGATGCGGGCGTCGCGGCCAATGACGATGGTATTGTTCTGGGTTTGCTGGAGTACCCAGGTGCCAAAGGCCGCCGCGTACTTCACGATGTCGATAGGCGTGAGGCCCGCACCAACTGCGCCGCCAATAGTACCCCGGATGCCGGAAATGGATTTAATAAGTGCCACGAGAGGAGCTGCTAAAAAGATGAGGGCGAAATAGCCCGTAAGCAGCCGCAAAAGTAGCCATTCGGGTCTGCTTTCCCTACGCAGAAAGTTAAGCTAATGGCTGAAGCTCATCGTGGGCCGGCACCGGTGCTACAGCCCAATGCCCGACACCTTTGTATATTTGACCTGATGGAAAACCCCACCCCCGCCCGCCAAACTGAACAGTTAGCCGCTTTTGGGCGGCTGCTCGATGTGCTCGACCGCCTACGGGCCGAGTGCCCCTGGGACCGGAAACAAACGCTCGAAAGCCTGCGCCACCTCACAATTGAGGAAACCTACGAGCTGAGCGACGCCATCATCCGCCATGACTTACCCGACCTGCAAAAGGAGCTTGGCGATGTGATGCTTCACTTGGTGTTCTACGCCAAAATTGCCAGCGAGCAGGGGGCTTTCGACATTGCCGACGTGTTAAATGACCAGTGCGAAAAACTTATTTTTCGCCATCCGCACATTTATGGTGATGTACAGGCCGACACCGAGGAGGAAGTAAAGCGTAACTGGGAGCAACTCAAGTTGCGCGAAAAAGGCAACACTTCAGTGCTAGGCGGCGTACCAGCTTCCCTACCAGCCCTTATCAAAGCGATGCGCATTCAGGAGAAGGCTCGCGGTGCAGGCTTCGACTGGGAAAAACCCGAGCAGGTATGGCAGAAAGTGCAGGAGGAATTGGCCGAGTTCGGGGCAGAGTTTGCCCATGGGCCGGCCGACGCCGATACGGCCCGGCAGGAGCGGGCCGCCGCCGAGTTCGGCGACCTGCTGTTTTCGCTCATCAACTTTGCCCGCCACGCCGGCATCAACCCCGAAGAGGCGCTGGAACGTACTAACCGCAAATTCATTCAGCGTTTTCAGTACCTTGAAACCGAATCGGCCCGGGAAGGCCATCAGCTAGCCGACTTAACGCTGGCCCAGATGGACAGATATTGGGAGCAGGCCAAACAGCTGACAAGACAATAAAGCGCCTGATTTTTTAGGACAAACCGCTTTTTTTGCGGATTATGTCGGTTTAGTGCGTTTAAACACGATTTTCTTTTGGTAGCAGTCAGCTTTTTTAAGTAGGTTTGCCAAGGCTAGTTTCGCTTTCTTCATCATTTCGCCACCAACGTTGTTGCCTGTCTCTTCAAAAAAGGCACCCTTAATAACGCAAGCGAATGGTTCGGACGACGGATAGTCCACCCACTTTTTACCATTTTTCAACAAGCACCTCAACCTTTCACCAACAACCCCTAATTCTCCGGACCAATGGAACAAAAGAATGCTATGAATAAGCCCGCGGCCCGGCCCGCCGCTGCCGCTACGCCTAAAGGCGATTCCCGAGGCAGTGGTTCGTCCGCATTTGCCATCATTGCCATCATCGCGGCGTTCATCGTAAGCGTGTTGCTGTTCATCTTCGTGTTCGGTAACGGCAGCCATTTCCAGGGCGGCAACAACGAAAACAACCCGATTGCGGGCGACTACTTCGGTGTAGTGTACAAAGGTGGACCGGTAGTACCGGTGCTGATGACCATGTTCCTGTTGGTAATCATCTTCTCGATTGAGCGGGCCCTTACCCTGAGCCGTGCCAAAGGCAACAAGAGCATCGAGTCGTTTGTACGCACCATCCGTCAGAAGCTGAACGTAAACGACATCACTGGTGCTATTGCCGCCTGCGACCAGCAGAAAGGTTCGGTAGCCAACGTGGTACGCGCTGGCCTGGTGAAGTACCAGGAAATGTCGCGTGACCGTTACCTCGAGAAAGACCAGAAAGTACTGGCCATCCAGAAGGAAATCGAGGAATCGACTGCTCTGGAACTGCCTATGCTGGAGAAAAACCTCGTTATCATCTCTACCCTGGCTTCTATCGCCACGCTGGTAGGTCTGATCGGTACGGTACTGGGTATGATCAAGGCCTTCTCGGCCCTGGCCCAGGGTGGTGCTCCCGACGCAGTTGGCCTGGCCAACGGTATTTCGGAAGCCCTCATCAATACGGCCCTCGGTATTACCGGTTCGGCCCTGGCTATCGTAGCCTACAACTTCTTCACCAGCAAAATTGACGAGCTGACCTACAGCATCGACGAGGCTGGCTTCAGCATCATTCAGACCTTCTCGGCCCAGCACGGCGCTACCGACCACTCGGCCCCGGTTACTACGACCACCATCTAGTTTTAGCGCCTTTGTGCACTAAAACGGTGAGTTGTTCGTTTCTGAATCACGCGTTTAATTCCTCCAGCAATGCCTAAAGTAAAGCCTCACAGAACCTCCCCGTCGCTCGACATGACGCCGATGGTGGACTTGGCCTTCCTGCTGGTGACTTTCTTCATGCTCACCACCAAGTTTGCCCCGGAAGAGGCTGTGGTGGTGGACACGCCTTCCTCGACTTCCGAAATCCGCCTGCCCGAATCGCACGTGCTCACCATAGCCATCGACAAAGACAAGCGTGTATTTTTTGGTGTCGGCGACGACGAAATCAAGAGTGAACTGCTTAAGCAGGTTGGCGCCAAGTACGGCATCAGCTTCACGCCCGCTCAGACGCAGGCTTTCCGTGGGGCAGGCGCCAGCTTTGGTACGCCCATCGAAAAGCTGCCTGCCTTGCTCAACCTCGACCCTGAGCAGCGCAAACTGGTGAAGCAGGACGGCATTCCGTCCGACTCGCTAAACAACCAGTTGATCGAGTGGGTAATTGCGGCTCGTTCCCTTAGCCAGAAGCAATTCAACACGGCTCCCTACATCGCCATTAAAGGCGACGGACAGGCCGATGTGCCGACGGTGAAGAAAGTCATCAAACTGATGCAGGAGAAGAACATTAACCGGTTCAATCTCATTACCGACCTCGAAACTAAACCGGTGGCCGGTAAATAATCCGCACAGAAACTATGGCAGAAATCCCACAAAGTGGCGGCGGCGGCGGAAAAGGCGGCAAGAAGCGGGCGAAAAAAATGTCGACCAAAATCGACATGACCCCGATGGTTGACTTGGCCTTCCTGCTGCTGACCTTCTTCATGCTGACGACTACGTTCAGCAAGCCCACCGTCATGGAAATCAACATGCCGGTGAAGCCTAAGAACGACGAAGAGAAGTCGGAAATTAAGGCCTCTAACGCCTTCACTGTCTTGCTCGGCTCCGACAACAAGATTTACTACTACGACGGCTTGCTCAATAATGACTCCAAGCCGGAGCTGAAGGAATCGAGCTACGGGGCTGACGGCATCCGTAAGGAATTGCTCTCCCGCCACACCAACCCTAACTTGGTGGTGCTGATTAAGCCGGCCGACGATTCCAACTACAAAAACATGGTCGATATCCTCGACGAAATGAACATCACCGACCAGAAGAAGTACGCGCTGGTGGACATTTCGAAGGCCGATACCGAGCTGATTAAATCTTCTGGATTATGATGGACAACACGCAGTTGGCCAACGCCTCCCTCGACGACATCGTCTTTGAGGGGCGTAATAAGGCCTACGGGGCTTACATAATCCGGCGGGTGTACGGCAAGCACGTTACCCGGGCCGTTTTGATTTCCGTAGCCATCGTCGCCATTCTGATTGCTTTCCCGCTTGTTGCGCGGATGCTCAAGAAAGACGAAGTGGTAGTGGAGGACAAGATGCTCAAGGTAAACGAGCTGATGGAAGCGCCCCCGCTGGACAAAAATGTTCCCCCGCCCCCACCGCCCCCACCACCGGAGGCGCCACCACCGCCACCACCGAAGCTTTCTACCATTAAGTTCACCCCACCCGTCGTGAAAAAGGACGAGGAGGTGCGCAAGGAAGAAATTCCGGACCAGGAAGAACTGAAGGAGAAAGTGGTGGCCGCCGTGACGGTAAAGGGCAACACCGATAACCCTGCCGACCTGAAAGGGCTGGAGCCCGGCGAGGGCACCAAGGCAGTAGAAACGGTAGTTGAAACCAAGCCGTACACCTACGTAGAGCAGATGCCGGTATTCCCCGGTGGACAGGAGGCTCTGCTGGCGTACATCAGCAAAAATATCAAGTATCCGGCCATGGCCCTGCGCAATCAGGTGGAAGGCCGTGTATTCATCAAGTTCGTAGTTGGTCCCGATGGGGCCGTTTCGAACGTGGAAGTGCAGAAAGGTATTGGTGCCGGTTGTGACGAAGAGTCGATGCGGGTGATCAAGAACCTGCCGCGCTTTACGCCAGGTAAGCAGAATGGCCGGGCAGTATCGGTGTACTTCACAGTACCCGTAACCTTCTCTATTAAGTAAGCCACAGTTTACTGCTTACGGCAGCAAACCTCTCAAACCCCGAACCGGACACTTGTCCGGTCCGGGGTTTTTGCGTTGCTACATACAATAGTTGGGACCAATAAGCATAAGGCTCGAAAAATATAGTAGGCGTGCATACTATTGGGTGTACACTGGGCGTTTACCACCTGAAAGCCAGCGCAGAGGGAGTGCAGTTGAGAGATATGGCTGGAGAAGTTTACCCGCGTTTCGTTCACTTAACTCCTATATCTCATGACGACCAACGCTCCCATTTCGCTACCCTCCCTCGACGACATCGTCTTTGAGGGCCGCAACAAGGCCTACGGGGCCTATGCGCTCCGCCAGCTCTACGGCCGTCACTTACTGCGGGCGGTAGCGCTGGCCGTTGCCCTGACGGCGCTGCTCATTGCCCTGCCGATAGCGGTGAACTACTGGTGGCCGACGGTAGTAGTAGTGCCGCCTATCGTGCCAACTGGTCCGATAGTCGATATTCTGCCGCCCCCCACCATTACGCCGCCGCCGGTAACACCATCACCCGCCTCGCGCGCTACCATCACCCTGCGCACCGAAATTAGTAAGGATCTGCCGCCTACAGTGGTAGATGATGCTCAGGTGAAAAAGCCGGATCAGCCTGCCGTAGCTGCCCCGAATACTGACGAGCCGGTAGCACTGGGCAACATCAACCGCGAAGGCACTGGCGGCTTAGCCGATATAGCAGCCCCCGGTACGCCGGGCAACAATGACTCGGCGGCTAGCTCAGCGGCTCCGGCCGTTACTAAGCCTTTTGTTTCGGTAGAAGTGATGCCCGAGTTTGCCGGAGGCCAGGCGGCGCTGTCCAAGTACCTGCAACGCAACCTCCACTACCCCACCCAGGCGTTGAAAGCGGCCGTCGGCGGCCGGGTGTACATTGCTTTCACCGTGAATACGGATGGCTCTATTACCGACGTAGAGGTGCTCAAGGGCTTGGGCTACGGTACCGACGAGGAGGCCAGCCGGGTTATCCGGAAGATGCCGGCCTGGAAACCGGGCTACCAGAACAACCGGGCCGTACCGGTACGCTACAATCTACCCATCACCTTCACTTACCAATAGCGCTGGCCATCATCGCAGTCTCCGTATTTTTTGTAATCGGCACCCAACTGGTAAAATAACCGGCTGGGTGCCGACGTTTCTGCCCAGCGGTACACGGCTGTTTGGCGCAGCAGAACAAAAAGGCCCTATTTTTACGTTTGTTCCTATCTAGGAAATCCCGCTTTGCTTCACTCATTTGTTATGTCCGATCTACCTCCTACCCACGAACGTCTGGGCCGCCCCAGCCAATCGCCCGGCTTGGTACGTTACTTTACGCTGTTTATGGCGGTGCTTTACGTAGCCCTCGGAGTGAGCCTATGGCTGGTGCCGGCCGGCATGCTGCAGCTACACGAAACGGCCCGCCAACTGCTGGCCGCCATCTTCGTATTTTACGGAATCGTTAGATTTGTCCGCACCTACCAGCAGTACTTCAAAAAAGACCGGCATGAAGCATAACATCCTTACAGGCCTGACGGCCGGTTTATTCGGGGCCCTGGGATTGGTGGGTTGTAATAGTGGCAATAAGTCGGCGGCGGCTACCGATACGCCCACCAGTGGCGCCATCAGCATCGGCGTCGATGAAACTTTTGCGCCCATCATCAAGTCAGAGGTCGATACGTTTCAGAAACTGTACCCGGGAGCACAGATACAAGCGTTCTATCAGCCCGAGCGCGACGTAATGCAAGCTTTTCTGGACGACAGCGTCCGGCTGGCCGTTGTGTCGCGCCAGTTGACGGAGGCGGAAAAGGCCCGGTTCAAGAACATCCAGATAGAGCCTCGCGCCATTCGTATCGGCATCGATGGCGTGGCCATCATCCTGCACCCCAGCAACCCCGACTCGCTCCTGACAACGGCTCAACTGCGCGGTATTTTCACGGGCCAGCTGAAGCAGTGGAATCAGCTTAGCCCCGGCAATAATAAGGGCGAGATTACGGCTGTTTTCGACAATAACAACTCCAGCACCGCCCGCTTCGTGCAGGATTCCATCACCCGCGGCACGGCGCTGGCTAAGGGTATTTTCGCCTCCGAGTCGAACCCGGCGCTGCTTGATTACGTTGCGAGTCATCCGAATGCCATTGGCGTAATTGGCGTGAACTGGATTTCGGACCGCGACGATAAGGGCGTACAAAAGCTGCTCGGACGTGTGCGGGTGGCGGGCATCAGCTCCAAAGCCACCGGCAGCACCCCCGACGACTACGTGCAGCCCTACCAAGCGTATCTGGCCCAGAAGACATATCCGCTGCGGCGCGAACTGTACATCATCAGCCGCGAGGCCCGGGCCGGTCTTGGCACCGGTTTTGCATCCTTCGTGGCAGGCAACAAGGGCCAGCTCATCATGCTCAAGTCCGGTTTGATGCCCGCCACCGGCCAGGTTCGTATCATTGACGTGAAATCGAACTAATTTTTTCCTTCCTCTACACCAAACCTTCCTCTTATGAACATTAAGCCCTGGAAGCTCACGCTCCTCGCTGCTTTATCTGTTTCCGGCTCCGCTGCCCTGGCCCAAAACACGGCCGTAGACAAAGCGTTGCAAATGGAGCGCTACAACGAAGCCCGGGCCACGCTGCTCCGTCAGGGCCAGTCCAACGAAACGTCGTTTCAGCTGGGCCGCCTCTATCAGATGCGCGAAATGCCCGATTCAGCCGCTTACTACTTCAGCCGCGTCAGCTACGATAAAAAGGAGCCGATGACGATGATTGCCGCCGGCCGCGCCGCGCTGGCAAAAGGCAACGCCGCTGAGGCACAGTCCAAGTTCGATGAGGCCGTAAAGTCCTCGAAGGGCAGAGACCTGAGCGTATTTACCATGATTGCCCAGGCGTATGCCGAGTCAGGTACCAAGGATGTCAGTAAGGCACTGGAGTACGTGAAGGAAGGCGAGAAATTCGCTGCCAAAACCGGTAAGGATGATGCGCCGCTCATGATTGCCCGTGGCGACCTGTACCAGAAGATTGAGACGGGTGGTGGCGAGGCTATGAACAGCTACGAGCGCGCCAACACCGGCGAGCCGAACAATGTGCAGGCCTACGTGCGTCGGGGCCAGCTCAACCTTCGCTCGCGCAACTACAACATGGCCAAGGAGAATTTCGAGAAGGCCATCAGCATCGATCCGAATTACGCCCCAGCATACAACGCGCTGGCCGAAACCTACTACTTCGCCGGTCGTTACGACGACGCATTGGCGCAGTTCCAGAAGTACAGTGCGTTGGCCGAGAAATCGACCGAAACCACAGCTAAGAGTGCGGCCTTCCTGTACCTGACCGGCAAGTATCCGGAGGCAATGGTAGAGATTGACAAGGTGCTGGCGGTTGACGCCAACAACCTCGCCATGAACCGCATCAAGGCCTACTCGCTGTATGAGATGGGCAAGAACGATGAGGCCATGGCTGCTATGCAGCAGTATATGACGGTAGCCAAGGCCCAAGACAAGCTGATTGCTGAAGACAACGTGTACTACGGCAAAATGCTAATCAAGAGCGGTAAAACGGCTGAGGGCGCAGCGTTGGTCGATGCGGCCATCAAAGCCGACCCCAAGAAGGCGGCGGAACTACGCAAGGAACTGGCCAAGGCTTATCTCGCAGCCAAAGACTATCCGAAAGCCATCTCTACCTACCGGCAGATGATGAAGGAGAACGAAGGCGGCGAGCTGACGGACAAAGTGTACCTGGCTCGGGCCTACGAGCTCAACGAGCAGTACATGCCGGCTGACAGCCTGTACGGGGCATTGCTGAAGGAGCGCCCGGAGTACGTACCCGGTTACCAGATGCGCGCCCGTGCCAACGCCAACCTCGACCCCGACTCGAAGAAAGGGCTGGCCAAGCCGTACTACGAAGAGTACATCAAGATGGCTAATGCCTCCGATAAGCCCGATAGTTACAAATCGGGACTCGTGGAGGCCAACAAGTACTTGGGCTACTACTACTACCAGATGGGCGACAAAACTGCTTCGTTGCCCTACTGGCAGCAGGCCCTGACGCTGAACCCAACTGACGAGCAGGCCAAGACGGCAGTAGAGGCCATTACCAAGCCCGCCAAGGCTCCGGCCCGGCGGAAGTAAGATGTAACACTACCCTGCCTGCAGGACTCAAAAAAGCCCGCTACTTCGGTAGCGGGCTTTTTTTGCTTTGCAGTCTGCATGCCGGCGAGTCATCTACGACTCAGCATGCTGCTCCCATAATGATAGCACAGTTGCAAAATCAACTGGTAGCTCGGCTTCAAACTGCATGAATTCTCGGCTGATAGGGTGCTCGAAACCCAACGATTTGGCGTGCAGTGCCTGCCGGGGAAGCAGCGTCAGGGCTTTCTCAGCAAAGGCCTTATAGGCGCCCGTGCGCTGCCCGTATACTACCCGGTCGCCGCCATAGGTAGCATCGCCAAACAGTGGGTGGCCGATGTGCTTCATGTGTACCCGGATCTGGTGGGTGCGGCCGGTTTCAAGGTTGCACTGCACCAACGCCACCTGCCCGAAGGATTGCAGCACCTTGTAGTGCGTAACGGCCGTGCGGCCGTATTCCCCTTCAAAGGGAAACACAGCCTGCACCTTCCGGTCCTTGATGCTGCGGCCGATGTTGGTGCTGATGGTCCCTTGCGCTTCGGCGGGCACGCCCCATACCAGCGCCAGGTAGGTTCGCTCGATGGTGTGGTGAAAGAACTGGTTCGACAAATACGTCATGGCGTACTCCGATTTGCCAATAACCAGCAAACCCGATGTGTCTTTGTCGATACGATGCACCAGACCGGGGCGCACTTCGCCGTTGCGGCCGGTGGGCAGGCTGGCTAGGTGGTGGGCCAGCCCGTTTACCAGCGTGCCCTGCCAGTGGCCGAACGCCGGATGCACCACCAGCCCGGCGGGTTTATTAACCAACAACAACTCCGAGTCCTCGTAACGGATGTCGAGGTCCATAGGCTCGGGCGTTACCTTGAACTCGCGTGGCGGCTCGGGCAACGTTACCGTTATCAAATCAAGGGGCTTTACACGGTAGTTGGACTTCACAGCCCGCTCGTTTACTCGTACCGATCCGGCCAGAATAGCGTTCTGGATGCGGGTACGCGAGGTTTTGGGAATGCGTTGGAGCAGAAACTTATCCAGCCGCAGCAGTTCCTGCTTGCGGTTGGCATGAATTCGGTGGTGCTCATACAACTCGTCGCCCCCTTCGCTTTCGTCCTGGTCATCCTCGTCGTCCGGCTCCCCAGCGGGCAAGTTGGCGGGCATGGATGGCTGGGCACGGTATGCGGGTAATTCTTCTTCCAAGTCTGCCATATAGCGGAAAAATGGGTGAGCCGGAAACCGGTGCGCCCGTACAGAGGGCGTGGCGTTGTGGCAAACGGCAACAGCCGGGGCAAAAGCCCCGGCTGCGCAGATGAAGCCATAAGGAGATTCGCCGGAGCGCCTACTTCTTGGTTTTAGTCTTGGTTTTAGTGGTTGCGGCGGGCACTGCCGAAGCAGCTGGGGCAGCAGGCGTAGTTACCTTGGTGGCAGCGGCGGCACCGGGCGTAATGCCCATCTTCTTCAGCACCAAATCCGAGATGTCACCTTCTTTAGGACCATGCAACAGCACCGGGCTGGCACCGTCGGAGTTGAGAACATATGTGAAACCGTTCTCGGTAGCGACGGCATCAATGGTCTGCTGCAACTTATCGAGAGCCGGCTTAAGCAGCGTCTGCTGCTTTTGCTGCAACGACGTTTCGGCGCTCTGCTGGAATTCCTGGATAGACTGCTGCAGGTTCTGCAGTTCCTTCTGCTTGTCGGCCCGCACGGGGTCAGGCATCGTGGCGGCCCCTTTCTGGAAGGCTTCGCCCTTGCTCTGGTACTCGGCGTACTTCGTGTCGAGCTGGTTTTTGAGCTGGGTGCTGTAATCTTTCAGCTGCGACTCAATCTGCTTGCTTTCGGGCATCTGGGACAGCACGTACTCCACGCTGGTGTAACCGATTTTCAGCGGGGCCTGAGCCAGCGAAGCGGTAGCGGTAGTGAAGGTAAGAGCGGCAACAGCCAGGGCAATGCGAATTTTGTTCATGGTGGTCGTCATCAAAAAAGGAAAAAGTCAGAGAGTTTGCACAAAGTTACTTTTTTCGGCTTGCCGGGCGAGCCGCGGGCCGGCGTGGGGCCGGCTCGTCGGTTTCGGCCGGAGGAACATCACCGGCTGGAGTGCTGGGGGGCGTAACGGTTTTCACCGGGCCCTTCTGGCCAGGCTGGTTGGCTTCGGGTGAAGCCAAACCTAACTCCTCAAGCACAAATTCGGTGTAGTCGTGTACAGGGTTGGTATACAGCATGGTCAGGTCACCGGATTTATCGAACACAATGGCCAATTGCTTTTTCTTGGCCACTTTCTCGATAGACTCAAACACGATGTCCTGCACCGGCTTGGTCAGTTCCTGCCGTTTGCGGAACAACTGCCCCTCGTAACCGAAAATCTTGTTGGTGTTGGTTTTGATTTCCTGCTCCTTGGCCAGAATCTCATCCTGGCGCTTTTTCTTCATTGTTTCTGTCAGAACGACTTCTTCGGCCTGATAATTCCGATGTAGCTTGTCTAGTTCCGCTTTCTGGTTTTCCAGATCCTTCTGCCAGTTAGCAGCCAGCGTGTTCAGTTCCTGCTGGGCCTGCACATAGGCCGGCATCTTGCCGAGAATAAACTCGGAATCGACATAGCCGAACTTCTGAGCCTGGGCGGCAGGAGCACCCAGCATTACCAACAACAGGGCCAAAATGGCCGCAATGCGAAAAACGAACTGGTTCATGTTGTTGAAAAAGTGGTGACCATGGCCCGACCACCGCCGGCACTACCGAATTTGCTGGCCGATGATGAAGTGGAAAATACCGTTCTTCTGCGCCGAACCGCCCGCTACGCGTGGCACTTGGTCGAAGCCCCAGCCATAGTCGAAGCCTAGCAAACCGAATGCCGACATGAAAACACGGGCTCCTATGCCTGCCGAGCGGTACAATTTGTAAGGGCTGTAGTTGGCGTAGCTCTCGAACGAGTTACCGGCTTCCGCAAAGCTGAGCACGTATACCGTAGCCGCTGGGTTAAGGCTAACCGGATAACGCATTTCCATCACGAATTTATTGTACACCACTCCGCCTGCTGAACCCTGCCGCGAGGCAGGTAGTGAAGTGCTCTGGTTAGGATCTTCGTAACCGCGCAGACCGACATACTCGGTGCCGGCGATGAAGTTGGTAGAACCGCCGTAGCCCAAGCCCGCGCCGCCCAGTTTAAACCGCTCGAATGGCCCGATGGCCCGGTTGCTGCCGTAGCTACCAATAAAGCCGAAGTGGGCGCGGGTGTTGAGCACCAACTTGCCTATCACAGGCGTAAACCACGAGGCGTCGAACATCCACTTGTGGAACTCCACCCACTCGTTCACGCTCGGGTGCGAGCCCGGAAACAGCGAGTAAGGCGGCGTTAGGTTCACGCTTAGCGCCAGCGAAGAGCCCCGCCGCGTAAAGGTGGGGTTGTCGATGCTGTTACGGGCCAGCGTGGTATTGAGGGTAATGTTGGTAGCATTACCAGTGCCGGAAGGGAAGAAATCGGTGCCCAGGCTACCGTAATTCTTGAGCTTGTACTGGGTAACCGACAAGGCGTTGCTCAGCGTGAAGTAGTCATCGGGCCAACGTAGGCGGCGGCCCAGCGACACGCTGGCACCATTGGTTTTCAGTGAGCCCGCATTGACGTCGAAGCTGCTACCATTCCGGAACACCGTTTTGGTCAAGCTCACCGACAGCGAGTTGGGCTTGCGCCCGCCCAGCCAAGGCTCGGTGAACGAGAACGAGTACGCCTGATACTGCGGGCCATTGGCCTGCACGTTCAGCGACAGGCGCTGCCCGTCGCCGGCCGGCACCGGCGTCCAGTTTTTCAGGGTAGCTGCCTTGCGCAGCGAGAAGTTGTTGAATACCAGGCCCACCGTACCAATGAAACCTGCGTAGCCACCCCAGCCGCCCGAAAGCGTAATCTGGTCCGAAGGCTTTTCCTCTACCGTGTAATTGATGTCCACGGTACCATCAGCCTGGTTGGGCACTGGGTTGAGGCCGATTTTCTCGGGGTCGAAGTAGCCCAGCGTAGCTAGCTCGCGCTGGCTGCGAATCAGATTTTCGCGGCTGAATTTGTCGCCAGGCAGCGTGTAGAGCGTCCGGCGCACTACGTGGTCGGAAGTCTTGGTATTGCCCGCAATACGCACTTCCTTCACCCGGGCCTGCACGCCTTCCGAAACGCGCATCTCAATATCGATGGAGTCGCCCTCCACCCGCGTTTCTACGGGCTCAATATTGAAAAACAGGTAGCCGTCGTTCATGTAGAGCGACGTTACATCCTGGCCGGTAGGGTTGTAATTAAGGCGCTTGTCAAGCGTTTCCTTACTGTAGACGCTACCCTCTTTAATACCCAGCACCGAGGCCAGCGTCTTGTCGTCGTAGAGATAGTTACCGTTCCAGCTGATGTTGCGGAAGTAGTACTTTGGACCCTCATCTACCCGTACGGTCAGCTTCAGGCCGTCGCCCACCCGAGTCAGCGAATCTGATACGATGGTGGCGTCGCGGTAGCCCTGAGCGTTGTAAAAATCAAGCAGCAATTGCTTATCGTCGGCAAACTCCTTGGCCTGATACTTACCCGAGTTGAAAAATTTGGGGAATTTCTTCTCCTTGGTTTTTTTAAACTTACCCTTCAGTTTTCCGTCCGAATAGGCCGTGTTGCCCACAAAGTCAATATCCTGGATTTTGACCTTAGAACCCTTGTCCACATCAATAGCCAGCACTACACTGTTCGACAGCGACGAGTCGGGCCGTTGCACAATGTTGACTTTAGCGTCGAGGAAGCCCTTGTTGGTGTAGAACTTGCGCACCTGAGTGCGGGTGTTGCTCAACAGTGCGTCGGTTACCACCTTGCCCCGGATGAGCTTGATTTTATTGCGTAACTCCTCGCCTTGGCCCTTACTGATGCCTTCGAACACAAATTTCGACAACCGGGGGCGCTCCTTGAGGTTGAAATCAAGGAATACTTTTGTGCCCTCCACGCGGGCAATGCTTACACTCACATCGCCCAGAATACCCTGATCCCAAAGCTTCCGAATAGCCCGGCCGATATCCTCACCAGGAATCGTTATGGGGTCGCCCACTTTAAGACCGGAGAGGCCGATGAGCGTGTTTGGGTCGAGGTAGCGGGCTCCGCTGATGGTGATGCCCCCCAGCGTGTAGCGCTGGGGCTCTTCGGCAGTACTACCGGACGCCGGTGCGGCTACCTGGCCCAAGGCTGTAGTGAGCGGAGCCGTGCCTAGCGTGAAGGCGAGGGCGGCAACCGGAAGAATCTTATGGTAGGGAGAACTCATCTGCAATTACGAAACGGTTAGCTGCTCACTGGTTTTACCGAAACGTCGCTCCCGTTGCTGGTAGGCCCGCAGAGCGTCGTAGAGGTGCTGACGCCGGAAATCGGGCCATAATAAATCGGTAATGAACAGTTCCGTATAGGCCAGTTGCCACAACAGAAAATTACTTATGCGCTGCTCGCCGCTGGTGCGGATGAGCAGTTCGGGGTCGGGAATACCGGCAGTAGAAAGAAACCCAGCTACAGTGGCTTCCGTAACCTGCTCGGGCTGGAGCCGGCCGGCCGCTACCTCTGTAGCAATACGGCGGCTGGCCTGGGCTAAATCCCAGCGGCCACTATAGCTCAAGGCCAGTATCAGCGTCATGCGGGTACCAGCTTTAGTCAGTTCCATAGCTTCGGCCAACTCTTTCTGGCACGAGGCGGGTAAGTTGTCAATCTGCCCTATGGCTTGCAGCCGGATGCTGTTTTTGAGCAACGTAGGCGTCTCCTTCCGAATAGTATGCACCAGCAGCTGCATCAAGGCCATTACCTCATGGGCAGGGCGGGCCCAGTTCTCAGTCGAAAAAGCATAGAGCGTCAGGTAACGAACACCGGCTTCGGCCGCCCCTTCCACCGTTTCCCGGACTGCCGTAATGGCACTCTGGTGGCCGAAGATGCGTAAGCCGCCTTTCTGCTTGGCCCAACGGCCATTGCCATCCATAATAATGGCAACGTGCGCGGGAATATTTTGAGAATCAATTTCGGACCGGACGGCCATTGGCGCTTTTTGCGTAAAGAGGTCGCAAGTTACGTAAATGGTTGCATTACTTGCCCTACGATACTAGTCTTAGCGCTGGCAACCTAACAAAGGTCGGCCCCCACCACGGGATGTAGCGGGGGCCGACAGGCCTTATAAGCTTTTCTGGGCCTTACGATTACTTCTTTTTACTCTTATCGTCGCGTTTATCGGGGCAATGGATTTTGTAGAAGGTGTACGAAACGCTCAACCCATTGTAGAAGTACCAGTCTTGGTCGTTGGGATTACCGAGCACATCACTCTGCCCACGACTTTTACCGTCGATATGGTCTAAGTTATCGGTGAAGGTTTTGCGAGCCCCGACTTCCATCCCCAGATTCCAGTGAGTAGATAGCGCGTACTTAAATCCTACCCCTACCGGCACCGCCACACTCAGGACATTGCCCTTCCTATCCAGCGACGGGAAAGTATTGCTTTGCACCTCGGTATTAGCATAGAACCCAGCTAAACCCACAAACACGTAAGGTGTAAAATGCACCTTATCATGCCGGTTGTGATAGTCAAAGAAGTTATATTCAATCCCCCCCGAAAGCTCCAGTAAGCTACCCTTCAAGTGAGCATCGCGGTAAGCAGATAACGGAAGCGGATTGCCATTAAGGCCACGCACGTTGCGGTCGTCGGCTCGTAACATGCCACCCGTGAGGGCCACCCGTGCGGTAACAGCCCCCGAAAGGTCGCGACGATAGAAAGCCGTTAGGGCCGGGCGGTTATTGCGAAACTGGTAGTAAGGGGCTAATTCTCCCTTGTATACCAGTCCGCCTACACCCAACCCAACTTCGCTGGTAGTCTGCGCCCCAGGATTTTGCGCTTGGGCAACGGTAGCAAAAAAAACACTCCCCACCGACCCGAAGCCGATAAGGAGCGTTTTAAGAGGATTCACTTTTATCATTGGACTGACTGGCAAGTATGTAATTAGACAGCCAGTGCGGGTGGCTACCGGAATTTAGGGTTGCGGACCCGAGGTGCGAGAACGTAGTTCAACGAAATGCCTAACGTGGTGTACCAGTCTTTCTCATTGCTCTTACCACGCTGTCCTCCACCCTGTTGAGCTTCAGTATATGTACCCTGAAGTTCCTTGGTTGCATACCAACCGAAGTACTGAGCATTGGACCCGTTGAGCTGATTTACATTCGCGACGTAGTTCGTACTTACATCGTCGAGGTAGTCAGTGAACGTTTTCCGGAAGCCCAGTTCCAAACCAATATCGAAGCTCTTGTTAAGCTTGTAACGAGCACCGGCACCAAATGGAATAACAAACTGAGTCAAGGCATACCCACTAGACTGACCCTCCGTTTTTAGCGGTTGCAAGGCTACGATAGCGCCTGCGTTAGGATTGCTAGAATCTGTGATTTCACCTTTCGGGTTATGGTGAATAACACCCACCCCACCGAACAGATAAGGAACAAAATCAGGGCGTTTGATATAGTTGTTGCGATTCTCTACTAAGTCAAAAATACCTACAGCCGCGAACTCCAAGATATCATTTCGGAAGTTCATGTTCCGGTTATAACGATATTTGGCATCTTGGTCGTTTTGATCAGCCGCCTTTTCATCGCTGCCTGTAATGCGACCGTACGAGAGCGAAGCGCGAGCCGAAACCCGGGGCAGAAAACGGCGGGTGAAAGTAAGCCCGATGTTGGGGCGGGTTGCGCCGGCACGGAAGCTAGGAATGCTAGGCTTTGGCGTAATATCGCCAAAGTAGTTCATGGCATTCAGTGATACACCAACCGAATTGTACTGCTTGCGCTTGCTGAATTGCTGCGCATCAGCCTCCGACGCCAGTAGCGTAAGGGCCAACAGCGGGGCGGCGGTAAGGGCGAAAAACTGCTTCATACTCAGGCGTTATTTAAAAATAGCGGTTCCGGGGAGAGAGCTGAAAACTGTATAAATCACAGTCTTAGCCGAAGACAAAAGTAGGGCTTCGTAGGAACTAAAAAAAGAAATGTTCAAAAAAAGGCTTAAACTGATAGTTCGACAGGATTTCTCCGATCCAGACCCCAGTTCAATTTGCTACGCAAGGTACTCAGGAAGTTAACCTGATTGAGTTTCACTAGCCGAACGTTGAAGTTTTCCCGGCGAACGGCAACCTGAATACCGGCTTCCACGGTGCGGGAGCGAGAATCGAGCGACAACAAAAAGTTGTTGCTCCTTCCCTCAATTTCGAATGAAATCACACTCCGATCAGGCACAATCAAAGGCCGTACGTTCAGATTGTGAGGGCATACGGGAGCAATAACAAAATTGTTCGTCTGGGGTAGCATTACCGGTCCGCCACAGCTAAGTGAGTAGCCTGTTGAGCCAGTAGGAGTAGCAACAATCAGACCATCGGCCCAGTAGGAGTTCAGATATTCGCCATCGATGTAGGTATGCACGACAATCATCGACGAGGTATCACGCTTCAGAATGCTGAATTCGTTAAGGCCAAAATTGATGTCGCCAAACGTGTCGGGGTCGGTATCGACCCGGATGAGGCTCCGGTCTTCGATGACAAAGTGCCCCTTAAACAGGGCGTCAATGGCCGGCAATATGGTTTCGGGTGAGATGGTAGCCAGAAAACCCAACCGGCCGGTGTTGATACCCAAAATTGGAATTTGCAGTGCTCCCACATAGGTAACGGTATCGAGCAGCGTACCGTCGCCACCGATGCTGAGCACGAAGCGGCAGCCGGCCAGCGAATCGACACGACCAAAACGGCTGATGCCTTCGGGTATGGTTACATGCTGGCCGAGGTAATCATAGAAGCTGTGCTCGATGCGAACTTCGGCCTGCCGACGTACCAAGTCGTCGAGCAGGGCCTGCAGAACGGGAGCCTGCTGCTCAGCAAACGGCTTGCCCAGAATGGCTATTTTCATACTTACAAGGTAACGTGAGCAGTTTCAACCACTGTCATCAGATGGGAAACTGGGTGCGAAAGAAAACCCCGCCCCGCTGCTCGCGGGTGCGGGCATACTCGAGCGTGAATACCCAGTCGTAATAGGTAACCAAGTGCAGCCCGATGCCGGCTGAAGCCAGCAGGCGGTTGGGCAGTTGGTTGCTGGCCAGCACGGACCGTTGTCCGACGTAGCCCACATCGGTAAAGGTATTTAAATAAAATGCCAGCGGAATATTGTTGAAACGGCTGCTGGGCACCCCATTGAGCCGAACCCGCCCCAGGTCGAGCAGGCGGAGCGACAGGCCCTGCTGCAGCAAACCCAGCTGGCGGCCTTCTACTGCGTACGCATCATAGCCCCGTACAAGCAGGTCGTAGCCCAAGGCGCGGTTGTCGGGATAAGCCAGGGCCCGGGCCACCCGCAGCTGGCCGGTGGCACCCACAGCATAATAGAAAGGACCGCCCAGGGCCACATAACGGGCGTAGCGGCCGCGTACAGTAAGGCTGCCGGGCGTATGGCCGTCCAGGAATGCACGGTAGCCAATCTGCAGTTGGCCATATTGGCCGCTGAGCGGGTAGGCGAAGGTGTTGCGGCGGTTGAGTGTGGTGGTGAGGTTGAACTCGAGGTACTCGCGCCGGGGGCCGTTGAGAAAATAGCGGGGATTGTAATAGAGAACCGAGTCGGAAACTCGCTCGCGGTGGTAGGAGACATCGAGGGAAGCCAGCAGTTGTACGGTGCGCCGCCAGCGTAGGCCTACGGTAGCATACTGGCGCTCGATCGGGAAATCTACATTCTGGCGCAGGTTGCGCAGCCGGTCGCCGGTAGTGGCGTAGTCGAGGGCGTGGCTGCGGTAGTAGGAGTAGCCGGCCCCGAAGCCTACCCGGCGGCGGCGGCCGTAGCCGGGCGCCTCATAGAACAGTTCGTATTTGCGATTGAAGCCCAGTTGCAGGTTGCCCAACAGCTGCTCGTTGCGCCCCCGGAAGTTGCGGCGTACCAAGTGAACCCCGTAATCAACCCGCCGCCAACGGTCGGGCCGCTCGCGCCACGAGGCAAAGTTGCGGTCGGCGAGCGAGAAAATGGGGATTGGGAACAGATACCAGCGCTCCTGAAAACTGTAGAGTACAGTCAGGTTGCCCTCTCGGCACACCGCCTGCACCAGCACCTGATGAAATAACTGCAGATTGAAAAGCCGGCGCCGATTGAGCTCGAGGCGGCGGGCCAGAGTGGCGGCACTCAGTGTGTCGCCCTCGACAAAGTCAAGCTCGGCCCGCAACACCACTTCTTTGGTTACCTGATTGCCCACGAAAAGCACCTGGCCCACCCGCAACTGGGCGTAGCCCGGGCATTGGGCCTGCACAAGGCTGTCGGGGCCCGCACGGCGCAATGTATCGGGGAACGGGATGGCCATGAGAAGCCGCCGGGCGACCGGAACAGAACCTATTTGAACGCCTGGGGCCGCCGGGCTGGGCAACCAGTTCAGGACTAACAGCAGTAGCGTAACCAGCACCCGTATCAGTTGACTCAAACGTTCAGGTAGCGCAACAGGGCATCGTAGCGCTGCTGTTCGTCCTCGTCGGGCTCCCCGGCTCCGCTGAACTGGGCCGTGATGGAATAGCTGAACCGCTCCAAAGTGGCCACGATACGCGCCAGATTGGGGGTATTGATTTTAAGCGTAAGTCGGATACGGTAGGGGTCGTGCTCGTCCTGGGCCACGTGGGCACTCAGGATTTTAGCATCGTTTTCTTCTACATAGCGGCTGATTTGGGTGAGCGAGTAGTCGCGCTCCTCCATCGAAAGCACCAGAATACCAATTTGCCCGCTCGACACCGGCACCTTGCCGAAAGCGGCCAGCGTGTCGCTGACGGTTACTACGCCCAGGTATTCGCGCTGGTCGTCGAGCACGGGCACGAGCTGGATATTGTTCTGCACGGCCAGCTCGATGATGTTATAAAAGTGCTGATCGTGCTGTACATGCACATCGGCGTACTGCAATTGCAGGGAACCCAACAGACGCTCCTCACCATCCTCGCTTTCCTGGTCAAGCAGGTCCGATTCGGTGACAAGGCCCCGGTAGAGGCGGTCGTCGAGCACCGGTAGCTGGCCCACGTGGAATTCCTCCAGCCAGCGGGCGGCCTTCTCCGTGGTGTCCGTCACCTTGAGCGGCGGCACCAGCGGGTTCAGTAGTTCTTCGGCGAGGATGGAGTTCATGAGCAGAGCAGAAAAGCAGGGCAGACGCCGGCGGCCGTATAAGTCCGGGGCCCGGCCGAAGGTTTGCGCGGCCTCGCCAGGGCTTACGCTAGATAAAACACTTCCTTATCAAAAACAAAAGAGCCGACTAGCCGCCAAGGGGTTGCATTACCCAACGGCCAGCTAAAAAGCTACGAAGCCAGGCTGGCGGTGGTTTGCAGAAAGTGCGTGAGCAGCCGGTTGAACTCGGCGGGGCGCTCCATCATGGGGGCATGGCCGCAATGGTCGAGGAAGCGCAGCGCGGAATTGGGCAGCAGTCGGTGAAACTCGTGGGCTACTACAGGAGGTGTAATGGTATCATTAAGGCCCCAGACGAGCAGTGTAGGCGCTTTTATGCGGCTCAACTCCTTGGACAGGTTGTGCCGCTGAGCCGAACGGGCAATGCTGATAATGCGCAGGCACTTGGCGTTGGAATTGGTCACGCTGAATACCTCATCGACCAATTCCTGTGTGGCCACGATGGGGTCGTAGAAGGTGTAGGCCACTTTTTCCTGCACGTAAGCGTAATTGCCGCGCTTAGGAAACGAGCCGCCCATGCCGTCTTCGAACAGGCCGCTGCTGCCGGTGAGCACCAACCGGGCCACGCGGGCCGGGTTTTGCAGCGCGTACACCAGCGCAATGTGGCCACCCAACGAGTTGCCTAGCACGGTACAGGGCTCCAGCAGGTTGATTTCGGCCAGAAACTCTTCCACAAAACTTACCAAGCCTGGCACGCCGGCTTTCAGCAGGGGCATATCGTAGATGGGCAGCAGCGGAATGACAACGCGGTAGCGGGTGCTGAACTCGGCAATAACTTCTTCCCAGTTGCTGAGTGCCCCGAACAGGCCATGCAACAGCAGCAGCACCTCGCCGGTGCCTTCATCTACGTACCGAAACTCGTTTTTCTCCTGAATCCGCAACGTCATCTTCGCTATCCAAATAAACCGGCCGGCGGGGCCGGGGCGGTAGTTGCAATAATACAACTCTGCACCCAATTGCCGAGCATTTCCAGCCCGTAGGTGGTGAGCAGGGCTTCGGGATGAAACTGTACGCCGTGCAAAGGTAAGCTACGATGACGGAGGGCCATGATTTCGGCGCTGTCGTCGGTGGTAACGGCCAGCGCCTCCAGCACCGGCGGCAGCCCGCGCACGGCCAGCGAATGGTAGCGCGTAACGGCCATGCGGGCGGGCAACCCCTCCCAAAGCACGTCGGGCACAGTCCAGGCAATGTCCGAAACCTTGCCGTGCATGGGCCGCGCGCCCCGAACCACTTCGCCCCCAAAGAACTGGCCCAGCGCCTGATGGCCCAGGCATACGCCCAGCATCGGCAGGCGCTGGTGAAACGCCTCGATAACGGCCAGCAGGTTGCCCGCCCCCGCCGGCGTGCCCGGCCCCGGCGACAGCACAACGGCCGCGGGCGCCAGGGCTAGCAACTCGGCCAGCGGCACATTATTGCGGCGCACCAGCACTTCGCATCCCAGCTGCTGAAAATAGTCGAGCAGGTTGTAGGTGAAGGAGTCGAAGTTATCCAGCAGCAGCAGGCGCATATGTTTAGTCAGAGCTTAGTGCTTGGCTTTGGGAGCTTAGTCAGATGATTTTCCGGGCGGGCTTTCTCGCACGACCTGAGCACTACCAACGAAGCACCAGGCGCTAAATCTAAAATACTTCCCGCAGGCGGCTGAGCAACGTGCTGGCAAAGGGCAGCACGAAACCCACTATTTGCAGGGCGACGGGCGTGGCCTCGCGCACGAAGGGCAGCACCTGCGAATCGGCGGCCAGCTGGGGCGAGATGAGCGGCAGGCCGGCCGACTCTACGCCATAGAGCAGCAAACTCAGGCCCAGCACCCACTTGAGCATCCCGCCCACAGCTCCGCCCACGTTATCGAGAAACCCCAACGGCGTGAGGTGTACGGCCGTTTTAAGCAAGCCGCTCAGCAGATGCACGCCCCAGCCGATGGCGGCAAACACGAGCACGAACGATACCAGCGGCAGCAGCCCAAACGCCTCGCCCACGTACTCCCGCACCAGCGGAATAGCATCGTTGAGCAGGGCCAGCCCGCCTACCAGCCCCAGGATCAAAGCCAGCAATGTGGCCACTTCCAGCACCAAACCGCGCCGGTAGCCCTGCACCGCCCCAATCCCCAGCGGAATCAGCAGGAAAATATCGAAGGTAGACATGGTTTGGGGCGTGGGATTCGGGGGCCCTGCTAATGGAACGGTGCAGGACACAGAGCTTGCCCCCGCCCGCCATTAAACGTTTCAATTACAGACCGTTCAACGGCGAGTGGGAGCCAGTCGCGTGCGCTGCACTATTCCTGCAAATTTGCTAGAAGTTGGTGTTGTTGAGCAGGTTGCTGACGGTTTGGGAGATAAGACGGCCATCGGCCAGGCCGGCCAGCTCGCGGGCAGCTACGCCCATTACCTTACCCAGGTCGGAGGGGCCAGTGGCGCCCACGCGCTGGATGATGTGCACCAGTTTCTCCACCAATTCGGCTTCCGAAAGCTGCTGGGGCAGGTACTCCTCGATGATGGCCAGCTCGTTGAGCTCGACTTCTTCCAGGTCGGAGCGGAACTGCTCGTTGTAAGTTTGCGCGGCCTCGCGGCGCTGCTTGGCCTGCTTGGTGAGCAGCTTCATTTCGGCATCAGAAGTGAGGGCCGCCCCGTGCTGGCCCTCGGCCGTTTCGGCCAGCAGTATCTGCGACTTGATGCTGCGCAGCGTCGTCAGGCGCAGCTTGTCTTTGGCCAGCATGGCTTTTTTGATGTCGGCGTCGATGGTTTCTTTCAGGGACATAGTTCAGGGGATAAGGAGGAGGTAAAATTACGGCTTAATCCTGGATGCGGGGCTACGGGTGCCGGCTTCAACCAAAACACGCCCGGGCTGTTGGGGCTACGTATCTTTACGGCCCTTACTTTTCCTTCAGCCTGCCCCCGGTATGACGAAGCTTAGCGTAAACATAAATAAAATAGCCACCCTGCGGAATGCCCGCGGCCATAACCGCCCCGATTTGCTGCAGGCAGCCCGCGACATGGAGCGGTTCGGAGCTGAAGGCATTACGGTGCACCCGCGCCCCGATGAGCGCCACGTTCGTTACCAGGATGTGCGCGACCTGAAGGCCGTAGTAAAAACCGAGCTGAACGTGGAGGGCAACCCGACGCCCGATTTCCTGGATTTGGTGCGCGAAGTGCGGCCCGAGCAGGTGACGCTGGTGCCCGATGCGCCCGATGCTATTACCTCCAACGCCGGTTGGAACACGATAGAGCATCAGGATTACCTGCGCGACATCGTGACTGAGCTGAAAGGCCTGGGCTGCCGGGTGAGCATCTTCCTCGACCCCGTGCCCGAGTTGGTGCGCGCCGCCGCTACCACCGGCACCGACCGCATCGAGCTCTATACCGAAGACTACGCCAGCCGCTACCACGCCGACCGCGAAGCTGCCCTAGCCCCCTACCGCGAAGCCGCCCAGCTGGCCCAGCAGCTCGGCCTAGGCCTCAACGCCGGTCACGACCTCGACCTCGACAACCTCGCTTACATGGCCCATAACCTGCCCGGCCTGGCCGAGGTAAGCATCGGCCACGCGTTGGTGTGCGATGCGCTGTACCTGGGGCTGGAAAACACGGTGCAGCTGTATAAGCGCTGCCTGACTTCAATTAAAAACTAAAAGCAAGAAATTGAAAATGGACGCTCTCCTGCGCACCTCGCTTGCGTTTTAGTTGTCCTGGAAACTCGTTTTTAACTTTTAATTCTCAATTCCTAATTCAAAGAAATGCCCCGTCTCACCCTGCCCGATTTTCTGCAAACTGACGCCAACGGGCCCATTCTGGATGTGCGGGCGCCGGTCGAGTACGCGCAGGGGCACATTCCGGGGGCCCTGAGCTTTCCGTTGTTTACCGACGACGAGCGGGCTCGCATCGGTACTACCTATAAGCAGCAGAGCCAAGACAAGGCCGTACTGCTGGGTCTCGATTTGTTCGGGCCCCGCATGAGCCAGTTGGTGAAGCAGGCCGGCAAGCTGGCCTCGAACAAACAGGTGCGCGTGCATTGCTGGCGCGGCGGCATGCGCTCGGGAGCTGTGCAGTGGCTGCTGGAGCTGGCCGGTTTTAAGGTGCAGCTACTCGATAAGGGCTACAAGGATTACCGCCACTGGGCGCTGGCCGAGTTCGAGCTGCCCCGGGCTATGTGGGTGCTGGGTGGCCTCACGGGCTCGGGCAAAACCGACGTGCTGCACGCGCTGGCCGCTCAACAGCAGCCCATGCTCGACCTCGAAGGGCTGGCGTCGCACAAGGGCTCAGCCTTCGGCAGCATTGGCCAGCCCGAGCAGCCTACGCAGGAGCAGTTCGAGAACGACCTGGCCGCCCGACTGGCCGCCTTGCCCGCCGAGGCCCCGTTTTGGGTCGAGGATGAAAGCCGCGGCATCGGGCGCGTTGCGGTGCCGGGTGGTCTGTTCGAGCAGTTGCGCATGGCCCCGCT
The DNA here is from genome assembly GCF_900107135.1 of Hymenobacter psychrophilus. Taxonomy (GTDB): domain Bacteria; phylum Bacteroidota; class Bacteroidia; order Cytophagales; family Hymenobacteraceae; genus Hymenobacter; species Hymenobacter psychrophilus. Next base: position 48,327 of record NZ_FNOV01000013.1, on the reverse strand, counting down.
GGTGGTGCTGGAAATTCCGCGCGAAGTGCGGGTGGCCAAGCTGGCCGAAGAGTACGGCCGCCAGGACCCAGCCGCGCTGGCCGCTTCCATCCTGCGCATCCGTAAGCGCCTGGGCGGACTGGCTACCAAGGAAGCCCTGTCGGCCATCGGCGAAAACGACATGCCCAAAATGGTGAGCCTCGTGCTCGACTACTACGACAAAACCTACTCGCACGGCCTCGACGGCCGCCCCTTCATCACCGTCCCCTCCGACACCTGCGACCCGGTGACAAACGCCGACCTAGTGCTACGGGCGGCACAACAAGCCTTTTCTACGATGGCGCGCTAAACAGGTATGCGCCCCGCCGGGGCAAACCCAATTACAACGAACGACATGACTGAAACCGATAAAATCCGCCTGACCCAATACAGCCACGGTGCGGGATGCGGCTGCAAAATTGCGCCCAAGGTGCTCGACCAGATTCTGCACACCAGCCTGCCCCAGCCCACCCACGATAAGCTACTGGTGGGCAATGCCTCGCGCGACGATGCGGCCGTGTACGACATCGGGGGTGGGCAGGCCGTTATCAGCACCACCGACTTCTTTATGCCCATCGTCGATGACGCCTACGATTTCGGGCGCATTGCCTCGGCCAACGCTATTTCGGACGTGTACGCCATGGGCGGGCGGCCCATTATGGCCATTGCCGTGCTGGGTTGGCCCATTGATAAGCTGCCGCCCGAAGTGGCCCGCCGCGTAATCGAGGGCAGCCGCAGCATCTGTGCCGAGGCTGGCATTCCGCTGGCCGGCGGCCACAGCATCGACTCGCCGGAGCCCATTTTCGGGCTGGCCGTAACGGGACTGCTCGACATCAAAAACCTCAAGCAAAACGACACGGCCACCGCCGGCTGCGAGCTGTACCTGACCAAGCCGCTGGGCGTGGGCATGCTGACGACGGCCCAGAAAAAAGGTATTCTGCGGCCCGAGGACGAGCAACTGGCTCCGCAGAGCATGATGATGCTCAATAAAATTGGGGCCGATTTGGGGCCGCTGGAAGCCGTGCGGGCCATGACCGACGTGACGGGTTTCGGGCTGCTGGGCCACCTGGCCGAAGTGTGCGAGGGCAGCAACCTGACCGCCGAAATCGAGTTTGATAAGGTGCCGCTGATTCCGGAGGCCGCCGCCTATTATGCCCAGAAGTCGATTCCGGGCGGAACGGTGCGCAACTGGGACTCTTACGGCCACAAAGTAGGCGACGTAACCGACGAGCAGCGCGCCTGGCTCTGCGACCCGCAGACATCGGGTGGCCTGCTCGTGTGCGTAGACCCGGCCGGTCGTGATACCGTGCGGGCCGTATTCGAGCGGCACGGGCTGGCGCTGGAGCCGTTTGGCCGGCTGCGCGCCCATCAAGCCGAAGAGCCCTGGATTCTGGTGAGCTGATTTAGGTGCCTGGACGCAGGATAAGGGGCGGGAGGTAAAATAATGCTCGTGCAGTTCTTGCCCTTTATCCTGCGTTCCTGGCTCCTGCCGCCTTCACCTTTCAGCCACCTCTTTGCATGAAGCTCCTTTCCTTTCTGCGGCCGCTGCTGGAGGCCGCCGCCCTGGTAGCCGCGCTGGTGCTGGCGCTACGGCTGCTTACGGGCATTTTCAGCCGCAAAAGCTACGTTTACCAACTTAGTTACGGGCGGCAACTGCGGCTGCTGTTCTGGCCGCTGCTGTGTCTGGGCGTGGGGCTGCCATTTCTGGGGGCGTTTTTTTATGCCGATACCCTGGCTCCGCACGAGTGGGTGCTACTGCTGTTTATGATGGTGGTAGTGCTGGGCTTCGCGGGGCCGGCGTTGCTGCTACACACGCAGTATTACGCTCATAACCTGAACACCACGCTGGTTTTCGAGCCCAAGCAGAACCAGTTGGAAGTGTACGAGGACTCCACCCGGGTTCCGTTTGAAAAACACGACTTGTTACGGGTGGAGCGGGTTATCTGCCGCTCGCGCCGCCCCTTCTGGAGTCCCTACGACTACCTGCGCTTGCACCTGCAGAATGGGCAGACCATCACCCTGACTTCGGTGCTGACTGATTTGCGGCCACTAACCGAGTTTCTGCGCAATACGCCGCTTGAGCAACGCCAGGCCTGGATTTGCTGGCTGTGAAAATCCTCCCATTTCGAACCCTGCGCTGCGGACCGCCGGGGCATATTCAGGTTCATTTCTCCTCACAGCTTAGTGGGGCTACTGCCGGGCAGCCAACCCATTGCCAACACGTTGCGTTAGCAGCAGCAATGAAATAAGTCGGTGGGCCACGCGTTGGTTGGCAGCAACAAAATAGTACATTTAACTATTGGGGTCGGGACTGGGCCAAGCTGTGCCAGCATAAGCAATATTTCTCCCTTATCTGTTGCCGATGCGCTGCCTTTTCCTCGTTGCCTTGCTGCTCAGCAGCCTGTGGGGACAGGCTGCTTCGGTGCCCGCGCTGCAGCGGCAGCTACGGACCCAACCGGCCGACACGGGCCGCGTCCGCCTCCTGAATGAGCTGTGCTACGCTCTGCACGACAACGAACCCACTCTGGCGCTACCTTACGGTGAACGGGGCGTAATTCTGGCCCGGCAACTCTCCGACCGCCCCGGCCTGATGCGCGGGCTGCTGGCGCTGGCCAGTTGCTACGCCAACCTGGCCGATGGCCCGCATGCGCTGGAGTTGCAGCAGGAAGCCCTGCTGCTGGCCCGGCAATTACGCTCCAACGATGGGCTGGTGCGCAGCTTCACGGGGATGGGCAGCGTGTATCACGAGCGCAACGATACGGCGGCCGCGCTGCGTAACTACCGCCGGGCCTTGCGCTACGCCTACGATCCGGGCGTGCAGGTAAGCTCGCAGCTGATGCTGTTCGGCAACCTGGGCAACCTGTATTTTACTATGCGTTATCGCTCGCGGGGCATGCTTTTCACCCGCCGGGCGCTGGCGCTGGCCCGCCGCAACGGCGACCGGGCCGGCGAGTCGTTGTACCTGGCCAATATGGGCACCTATTATTTGCAGATGGAACGCCTGGGTACGGCCGAAGGACTGCTGCGCAAAGCCGTGAGCCTGCTGGAACCACTGCCCAACCAGCGCTTCGAAGCCGGCCATCTGGAGCTGCTGGCCACGGTGCTGCTGCTCAATGATGAGCTGGAGGAGGCCGACGAGCTCACGCACCGGGCTTTGGTGCTGGCCCGCCGCCTTGGCTACCAGGAGCGGGTGCTCGATGCCTACAGCCTGCTGGCCGACATCAGTGCCGCCCGCAGCCAATACGACCAGGCGTATGAATGGCAGCGGCGGTTTCGCAGCCTCAACGACAGCCTGAACAGCCGCTCGCGCCTGCAAACGCTTATGGCGCTGCAAACCCGCTACGAAACGGCCGACAAAGAACGCCTCATTCAGCAGCTCACCGACCGCGAAAACGTAATGCAGCAGCGCAACCGGGCTCAGGTGGGCGCCATAGTGGCCCTGCTGCTGGGCCTCGGCGGGGCCGGGTTGCTTTATACCAAGCTGCGCCGTAGCCGCGCCGCGCTTTCGGCCAACAACCAGGCGTTGGAACAGACCTCGGCCGAGTTGCGCCAGGTGGCCGCTTCCAAAGACCGCCTTTATGCCATTGTAGCCCACGACCTGCGCGGCCCCGTCACGTCGTTTGCCAGCGTTACCGAACTGATTGACTTCTATCTGCGCCAGGGCGACGAGGCCGGTCTGCGCCGCCTGCCCGAGCTGGTGCGCCAATCAGCCCAGCAGCTCAACCACCTGCTCGATAACCTTCTCAACTGGGCGGTCAACCAGACGGGCGAGCTGGCTTTCCGGCCGCGGGTGCTGGCCGTGGCCGAGCTTTTCGAAGACACGCGCCGCTTATACAGCAACGCCCTGGAAGCCAAGCAAATCACCCTGCACCTCGAAGCCGGGCCGGAGCTGCTGCTGTGGGCCGATGCACACATGACCCAGACCATTTTGCGCAACCTGGTGGGCAATTCCCTCAAATTTACCCCCTCCGGCGGGCAAATCCGGCTGGTGGCGACACCCGGCCCGCCCGGGCAGATGGCGTTGCGGGTCGAGGATACGGGTTCGGGTATATCGCCCGAGCAGTTGGCCGCTTTGCACCGCTCCGAGGCACTGGCCCCGCCCTTGCAGGGCCCGCGCTCGGGTACGGGGCTGGGGCTGCTGCTGTGCCGGGCCTTCGCCAGCCGGCAGGCCGGTTCGTTGCGCATCGAAAGCACGCCCGGCCAAGGCACTACGGTACACATTATGCTGCCGGCGGCCCCCGCCGAAGAGCAGGCGAAAGGCAGCGGCGCGGGGAAGTAAGAAACCAACACCGTATCTCCCAAACCCATTTCGCTATTTTTGCAGCCTATGCTGCAACTTCACTACCGCGAAATGGGGCAGGGCACCCCGCTGGTTATCCTGCACGGCCTGTTTGGCACCCTTGATAACTGGCAGACGCTGGCCCGTCGCTGGGCCGAAGCCGGCCACCGGGTTATTTCAGCCGATTTGCGCAACCACGGCCGCTCCCCCCATTCGCCCGAGCACACCTACCCGGCCATGGCCGCCGATGTGCTGGGCCTGTTCGACCAGTTGGGCCTGGGGCCCGAAACCACGCTGCTTGGCCATAGCATGGGCGGCAAGGCAGCCATGCGCTTCGCCCTCGACTACCCCGACCGCCTGGGCAAGCTTATTGTGGTGGATATTGCCCCTCGGGCCTCCGATATGCGCCATCAGGATGCCATTCTGGCCGGTTTGAACTCGGTTGATTTCACGCAGTGCACCAGCCGCCAGGCCGCCGACGAGGCGCTGGCCCGCCACATTTCCAGTTTCGGCGTGCGGCAGTTCCTGCTCAAAAACCTGTACCGCCAAGACGATAACTCGTTTGCCTGGCGCGTCAATCTGCCCGTGCTCACGGCCGAAATGGCCGCCATCGGAACCGAAATTACGGGCGCGCAGCCTTTCCTCAAGCCGGCCCTGTTCATTAATGGCGGCACTTCCGATTACATCGACGCCGAAGACAAGCTGCATGGCATTCCGGCCCTGTTTCCCAACTCGCAGGTAGCTACTGTGCTCGATGCCGGCCACTGGGTGCATTCCGAAAAGCCCGACGAGGTATTCGGGCTGGTGCAGGCCTTTATAGGTTCATAAGTAAGCTGTCATCCATCTATTTACCCACCGCTATGCCCGGCACGCTTTATCTGATTCCTACCATTCTGGCCGACGATACGGAGGCGCAGGTGCTGCCGCCGCAGGTATCGGCGCAGGTGGCGGCGCTGTCGTGCTTTCTGGTGGAAAACGCCCGCACGGCCCGCCGCTTTATCAAGCGCGTGGCCCCCGAGCACGTCATCGAGCAGCTACGCATCAGCGTGATTGACAAAGACAGCACCGACGCGCAGGTGCAGGCCGCCTTGCAACCGGTACTGCAGGGCCAGGATGCAGGCGTGATTTCAGAGGCTGGCTGCCCTGGCATTGCCGATCCGGGGGCCGAGCTGGCCCGCCGCGCCCACCAGTTGGGCATTCGGGTGGTCTCGCTGGTAGGGCCCAGCAGTCTGCTACTGGCCCTGATGGCTTCGGGGATGAGCGGGCAGAGCTTCACGTTTCACGGCTACCTGCCCATTGAGCGGGGCCCGCGGCTGGCGGCCATCAAGAAACTGGAGCAGCAGGCCCTGCAGCTCCACCAGACCCAGTTGTTCATCGAAACGCCCTACCGCAACCTGCCACTGCTGGATGATTTGCTTGCTGGCTTGCACCCCGGCACCCGGCTCTGCGTGGCCGCCAGCCTCACGGCCCCCAACGAGTTCATCGTCACCGATACCGTGGCCGGCTGGCGAAAGCGTCCTAAACCGGATATCCACAAGCAGCCGGCGGTGTTTTTAGTAGGGGCATAGGGGTAGCAGGGGTTCAGAAGAAAGAACGTTCTTCTCAACCCCTGCTCCTCAGCTCATTAGGCTATACACCAGCCACGAGGCCACGTAGGCCAGGCCGGTCATGTACACGAGCTGCAGCATGGGCCATTTCCAGCCCTTGGTTTCGCGGTAGGTGGCGGCCAGCGTGCTCATGCACTGCATGGCGAATACGTAGAACACGAGCAGCGAAAACGAGCGGGCCGGCGTGAAGAAGGGCTGGCCGTAAATGTCCTTTTCGGCGGCCAGTTTCTGCTGCACCGTCAACTCGTTGGCATCCTGGCCCACGCTGTAAATCGTGCTCATGGTGCCCACAAATACCTCGCGGGCGGCAAAGGAGGTTATGAGCGAAATTCCAATTTTCCAGTCGAAGCCCAGCGGGCGGATGGCCGGTTCCAGCACGTGGCCGAAGATGCCGGCGTAGGAGTTTTCGAGCCGCTCAGAGGCTACGCGGGCTTCGGTTTCGTCGGGCGTCAGGCGTTGGGTGGCCGCGGTGGTGCGGGCCTGGGTTTCTACTTGCTCCAGGCGGCCGGGCGGGCCATAGGTGGCCAGCACCCACAGGATGATGGAGATGGCCAGAATCACCTTACCAGCCTGGAAAACAAAGGTTTTCACCTTTTCCAGAATGGTGATGCCCACATTTTTCCAACGCGGCCAGCGGTACACCGGAAACTCCATAATGAAGTAGCTCCGCTCGGTGGTGCGCATGAGCAGCTTCATGGCCCAGGCCGAGAAAATGGCTGCAAAAAAGCCCAGCAGGTACAGCCCCATCAGGGCAAAGCCCCGCAGGTTGAAGATGCCCAGCACGGCCTCATCGGGCACCACCAGCCCGATGAGCACGGTGTACACCGGAATGCGGGCCGAGCACGACATGAGCGGCGTGACGAAGATGGTGATGAGCCGGTCTTTGCGGTTTTCGATGGTGCGGGCGCTCATGATGGCCGGCACGGCGCAGGCCACGCCCGAAATCAGCGGCACGATGCTCTTGCCGTTCAGCCCGAAGCGCCGCATGATGCGGTCCATCATGAACGTCACGCGGGCCATGTAGCCGGTTTCTTCCAGCACCGCAATAAAGGCGAAGAGCAGGGCAATCTGCGGAATAAAAATCAGCACGCCGCCCAAGCCCGCCAGCACGCCCTCGGTCAGCAGACTGATAAGCGGGCCATCGAAATTGGTTTGGATGAGGCCGTTGATGCCGGCCACGCCCTGGTCAATCAGCTCCATGGGGTAGCTGGCCCAGGCAAATACGGCCTGGAACATCAGAAACAGCACCCCAAAGAAAATAGCGTAACCCCAGACCCGATGCGTGAGCACTTTGTCGAGGCGGTTGCTGTAGGGCTCGTTCTGCTCGGTACGCGTCACGGTCACGCAATTCAGCAGAATCTCGTTGACGCGGGCGTAACGGGCAATGGTTTCCTGGGCCTGCCGGACGGTGGGCTTGAAGTCGTACTGCGTCGTCAGCTCCTCCAGGTACGTCCGCTCGTCGGGGCTTAGGAAGGCGAGGTGGCGGTACTGGTGGGCGTAATGCAGCGCCAGGTAATCGTTGTGCAGGTTGAAGTAGTAGCGAATCTGCCGCACCATGGGCACCAAGTCCTCCTCGGGCTCGTAGAAACGCTCGGTCGGCGCGCCGAGCGTCTGGCTCATCAGGATTTTGAGGGCCGCAATGCCCACGCCTTTGCGGGCGTTCAGCGGCACCACGGGCACGCCTAGCTCCTGCTGCAGCGCCGCAATATCCACCTGGATGCCGTGCTGCTCGGCCGTATCCATCATGTTGAGCGCCAGAATGGCGGGCAAACCCAGATCGGCCAGCTGCGTGAACAGCAGCAGGTTGCGGCGCAGGTTGCTGGCATCCACCGTCACCACCACAAAATCGGGGTACTGGGGACTGGTATGGTCGTAAAACAGGCTGGTAATTACCTTCTCATCGAGGCTCTTGGGGTAGAGCGAGTAGGTACCCGGCAGGTCGATGATTTCGGCTCGCAGCTGGGGCGTGAGCTGACTGATACCGGTTTTTCGGTCGACGGTGACGCCGGGGAAATTGCCAACTTTTTGGTTGAGGCCGGTGAGTTGGTTGAACAGCGACGATTTGCCCGAGTTGGGGTTGCCCACCAGCGCAATGCGGGTTAGCAGGCCGCCCGCCCGCCCGGCAGCCGCCTCCAGGCGCTCCACCGACCCGGCAACGCCAGCCGGGTTCGTGGTTATATCTTCCCCGCTTGTCATCCGGGACCCGTTATTTCAGCAGAATAGTGGCCGCCTCACTTACCCTGAGCGACAACGTGTAGTCGCACTGCTCACCTACCACCAGCGTAATGGGGCAGCCCAGCGGCGCCCGGCTGTTCAGGCGGACCTGGGTGCCGGGAATGCAGCCCATTTCGAGCAGCTTAAGGGCCATTTCGGGGTCCTCGAGGCAGCAAATCGTTGCCGATTCGCCTAGCTTGAGGTCTTTCACGCTACGGCGCGTAGTCGGGGCAGGGACGATGGCAGAACGGTCGGACACGGCAGGAGGCTATTTAGATTCTCTTCAAACAAAGATACCACCCTTTTATGTTTCGGCCAAAAGCCACCCGTATCCTGCTATCAGGACAAAGGCCGCACTAAGTAGCTGGCTTATAACTATTCCGAAATGAAATTGCATTAGTATAAATATTCTTTGAAGTATTGCGTGTAGTGCCTATTTTCATTGTAGTTTTGGCATATATCTTAGTCCGGTTACTCATGATCAAACGCTTACTTGCTCTGTTGTGCCTCTTTTTGGCACTTCCCCTACTAGGTTTTTCCCAAGAGGCGAAAATTACTGGCCGCATCGTTGATGAGGCTAGTAAAGAACCTATTCCGTTCGCCTCCATCGGCCTGAAAGAGGAACAAACCGGTGCCCTGACCAACGAGTACGGCTTTTTCCAGATGAGCATGCCCCAGAAAAATCCCCAGGATTCGCTGGTTGTAGTAGCCTTGGGCTACCGGCGCAAATCGGTCCTCATCAAGCCTGGCCAGAAGGTACAGGACATGATTATCGAGGTAACCAAGCTGGCCATTAAGCTGGAAAACGTTAACGTCGTCAGCAGTGCCAAAATCAAGAACCTGGCGCTGGGTTCGCGCTCCAATACGCCCGGCGAGGGCATGATTCAGGGCATGCCGGGCAGCCAGTACGCCTTCTTCGTGAAGAACGAGAAGGGCAAGTCGCTGGGCAACGTGCGGACTGTATCGTTCTACATCGGCGAAAACGGCTTCCCCCGCGAACCGTTCCGCGTGCGCCTTTACAAGGCCGACGGCAACTACAACTCGCCCAACACCGACCTGCTCACCGAGAACATCGTGGTGTCGGCGCCTAAGGGCGGCGAGTGGTACACCGTCGACCTGACCGAGTACAACATCGAGGCACCCAAGGAAGGATTCTTTGTGGCCATGGAGTGGATTGTCAGCGGCGACAACTTCTACACCGTCAACTTCATGGACAACTACACGCCCTACGGCCAGATTTTGCGGCCCACCTTCGAGTACAAGGAGGCCCTGACCTGGAACTACACCATGGGCCGCGGCTGGAGCCTCATCACGCTGGCCAACGACGGCAAGCGCTACAACGCCATGATCCGCGCCGAAGTCGACCAGATTAAATAAATCATAGATGTTGCAGATGAAAAAGATGACGCTGATGCAGGCGTCATTCCTCTACACTTGGTAACGTTCAAAAAAAAGCCTGCTCGAGAGCAGGCTTTTTTGTTTATTGATGCGTCCTGAAAAAAGGATGACTGCATCAGTGTCATCTTTTTCATCTGCAACATCTGCGGTCCTATTTGAGCACGGCAATTTCAACACGGCGGTTTTGCTGGCGGCCGGCGGCGGTAGCGTTGGTGGCTACGGGGTTTTTCTCACCCATCGACTCCAGGCTGACCATATCGGCTTTCATCATACCTTTGGTTACGAGCCACTCTTTTACAGCGGCAGCACGCTCCCGGGCTAGGTCTATGTTGTAATCCTTGGAGCCACGCGAGTCGGCGAAGCCCAGTACGCGTACCTGCTTACCTTGGTAGCGGCGGTTGATAGAGGCCCCTATTTCGGAAAGGGCCCGGGTAGCAGTGGGCTTGATAACTGCCTTATCGGTGTCGAAGAGCACTTCCTCATCAAGGCCATAGAGGTTGAGGCGGTCGTTTTCGCGCACTCTAATTTCGGGCAGGTCGATTTCCTCCATTTTAGCGTCGCGCATTTCGGCATCATTTACCGTAAATACGTCTTCGACGGCGTTTTCAGTGGCATTGGCGGCTGAGTTGACCATACCCTCGGCCGTGCGGCCATTATCGAATACGACGGCCGTATCGGCGGTGGCTTCGGAGGCCTCGTTTACTTCCGACGGATTTTTGAGGTCGGAACAGGCAGAAGTGAACAGGGCAGCAGCGGCTAGGGCTGGGAGGAATATCTTTTTCATTGGGAAAGAAATGTATAGGTGAACAGAAAGAGTGTAGCCTGTTCTACGCAAATCGGACCCTTACGTTTCCGTTCAGGGTTTGGGCAGCTCCATCACCCAGGCCCGAATGAGCTCCTGCGCCTCGGGCGAGAAGGTAGGCCGGGGCGCTCCGTTTACCATGACCCAGCTACTGGCCGGGCCCTGCAACAGGTGGTTTACATCGGGCAGCTTGCGGCTGACAACGGTGCGGTTGGCCCTGAGGGCCTTGTTAAGAGGCGGGAGGTTGGTTTCGGGGTTTACGCTTAGGTCGGCGGTACCGGCCAGCAGTAGCACCGGGCATTTCACGCCATCGAGGCCGGCCAGCGGGTTAAAGGCCAGGTAGTCGCGGTAGCGGCGGGTGGTGAGCTAGGTGGGCCCGGGCCGCAAGCGAATCCATGTCGGCGTTGCTTTGGCGCAACATACTGGCCACAATGGCCCGCGTCTGGCCGGGGTTGGGGGTCTGCTGAATTACATCGACCATGGCCTGCTCGCGCTTGGCCAGCGCCACCACAAAGGCCGGTGGCAGGGCCTGCGCGGCCGTGAGCAGGGCGGCGTTACCACCCAGCCCATGCCCAATTACGCCCAGGCGGTTAAGGTCTACTTCGGGGCGGGTGCGCAGGTAGCTCAAGGCAGCCTGCACGTCGGTTACGGTTTCTGCTACGGTAGTCAGCTGGCCGCCGGTTACGCTGGCCCCGCGGGCATCGAAGCGCAGCACGGCAATACCGCGCCGAGTCAGGTAGTCACCCAGAATAAACAGTAGCGGATGGTTGTCCACGGCCCCTTCGCGGTCGTACACGCCCTGGTCGGGCACCAGCACCACCGTCGGGAACGGCCCCTCACCGGGTGGCATGCTCAGCAGGCAGCCGAAGCGCATCTCGGCCTTGAGGTTTACGTACTGCACCTCCTCTTCGCGATAGGGCAGCGTGAGGCGGGCCTTGGGCGCGGCACTGATGGGCGGGGCCGAATACGTCAGCGTCATGGGCACCGAGTAGCCCGGCTACTGCCAGGTGCCAATTACCTGCCTGCCATCGGCTGCGAGGTGGCCCTGGAACTGGCTGCCCACGTCTTCGGCCTCGAAGCGCACCGAGTCGCCGGCGGCTACAACGGCCACGGGCAACCGGCTGATGCGCTGCTTGGGCACATCGAGCGTGGCAAAGTAGGCCCCGTTGGTCAGGCTCACGAGCCGGAATACCCCTTTCATTTCGCCGCCGGGCATTTTCAACTGGCCTTTCCAGAAGCCATCGAGCCCGGAGCCCGTGGCCCCCTGCACCGCCGGGACCAGCAGCGTCAGGAGCAAAAGCAGCACCAACCCGCCCCGCAAGGGGCGGGTCGGCCGCAAATTCAGCTTATCGCGCATGGCAATGAAGTGAGGTGAGAACACAGAGAAGACGTACCGGTGCAAACAGGCAACTACTTGGCGCCCCCCAGCGAATACGCCGCTTTCAAATAGAAGTAGCGGCCCGCCAGGGGCATTTGCTGCGCCTGGTAAGGGAGAATATCGTAATCGTAGGGGAGATTGATTGTCTTCCCTACGTTCTGAGACTGGTAATAGCTGGTATACTCCTCAAGCGAGGCAAAACCATCAGGGGCACGGCCCGAGCGGGCGGGGCGGCTGATATTGTCGGGGTAGATATTGAACAGGTTGTTGCCGCCGGCCGTGAGTTGCAGGCGCTTGGCGGGGCGGTAGCTGGCCGTCAGGTCGGTGCTGGTTTTGCCGTGGAAGACCATGTAACTACTGCCTTCGGGCAGGGCATTGAGGTTGAAGTCGTAGCTTTCCACCTTGCCGGAATAGAAATTACGCATCAGCAGGCTGAGCTTGCCGATGTCGTACCTCGTGCTCAGAATCAGCTTCTGGCGCGGGTTGCCCGTCCGGATAAGGGGCAGTTGGCGCTGGTCGATGTAGTCGTTGCCGGGCAGGCCATCCTTCTGCAAGTCCTGGAATGCTTCCGGTACGCGCAGTTGCGTGATGGTGGTGCGGCTGTCGTTGGCTGCCAACGACACGTTGCACGAGCCCCGGCCCAGCGGCCGGCGGTAAGTGGCCACGAAACCGAGGCCCTGGGTGCGGGTATCGGCCGCGGCGGCTACTTCGCTCTGGTTGTTGGAAATGCCGCTGTATCTGGGTTCCGACGAGGTAGGCAGCAGCGTAATCTGGCGATACTGCACCTGTTGCAGAGCCGGAGCCCGGAAGCCCGTGTTGTAACCAGCTCGCATGGCCACGGCCTTGCTTAGCTTGAGCCACGAAGCTGCTTTGTAGGTGAAGGCCGAACCGAAGGGGCTATACCGTTGGCAATGAGCATATTAAAATCATACCTTACACTACCCACGCCCCAGACAGGTATAATGCCGTAGCATAGCGAACCAACTCGACAGCAACACAGCTTCTCGTGCAGGACGTCTATTAGAATAATTTATTATTTAAATAATTCTAAATTACTACTCTGCTACAAACACGCGCTTCACCCGCTCACTCACGCTGGTGAGCAACTCGTAGGCAATGGTACCAATGCGGGCGGCCAGCGCGGCCAGCGGCAGGCCCTCACCGAACACTACGGCCTCGTCGCCGGCCCGCACACCGATAATGGCCGTCACGTCGACCATGCACATATCCATGCACACGCTGCCCACCACGGCCGCACGCTGCCCGCGGATGAGCACCTCCCCTACTCCGCTGCCGAAGCGCCGGTCGTAGCCGTCGGCGTAGCCGATGGCCAGCGTGGCAATGCGCCGCTCGTGGGCGGTGGCCTCGCCGCGGCGGCCGTAGCCCACGGTGTAGCCGGCGGGCAGGGTTTTCACCTGCGAAACCGTGGTGCACAGCGTGCTCACGGGGCGCAGGGCCTCGGGCTGCTGGCCGCTGGCCTCCACGCCGTACAGGCCGATACCCAGGCGCACCATATCGAACTGGGCCTCGGGGAAGCGCAGGATGCCGGCCGAGTTGAGGGCGTGCTTGAGCACCGGGTAGCCAATGATGCGCTCCAGCTCGGGCGTGAGGCGGGCAAAGGCGGCCAGCTGGCCCCGCGAGAAAGCGTCGTGGCCAGCCTCGTCGGCGCTGGCCAGGTGGGTGAGGGCGCTGGCTACGGTTACCAGCGTGGCGTTGGCATGCAGCAGCGCGCCCAGCTCGGCCACATCCTCTTCGCCGAAGCCCAGGCGCCGCATACCGGTATCAAGCTTGAGGTGGATGGGTGGCAGCGGGGCCTGGTGGGCGGCGTCGAGGTAGCCCTGCAGCAGCTCGAAGGAGTAGATTTCGGGCTCCAGGTGGTACTGGCGTAGCAACTCGAACGAGTCGGGGGCCGGGTTCATCACCATAATGGGCAGGCTGATGCCCTGGCGGCGCAGCTCCACGCCCTCGTCGGCGTAGGCCACGGCCAGGTAGTCGGCGCGGTGGAACTGGAGCAGGTTGGCCACTTCCATCGAGCCGCTGCCGTAGGCGAAGGCCTTCACCATCACCATCAGCTTCACGTCGGGGCGCAGCTGGCGGCGGTAGAAGTTGAGGTTGTGCACCAGCGCATCGAGGTTGACCTCCAGCACGGTGCCGTGCAGCTTCTGCTGGAGCGCGGCCACTACCCGCTCGAAACCGTAGCGCCGGGCGCCCTTCACCAGCAGCAGCTCCTGCCGGAAATCATCGGCCCGGAAATCGGCTAGCAGCGCGGCGGTATCGGGGTAGAAGCAGGTTTGCAGGCCGGCGAAGGCCGCTTGGTGCCGGCTGAGGCCGGGGCCGACGCCGATGAGGCGCCCTACGCCCGAGGTGGGCAGCAGGGCCGCCACGCGGGCGTACAGCTCGGCGCCTTCGAGGCCCGATTCGAGCACATCGGAGAGGATGAGCGTGCGGGGCAGGCGGCGGGGCTGGCGGCTGAGCGCATCGAGGGCTAGGCGCAGGCCGGCCAGGTCGTTGTTGTAGGTGTCGTCGAGCACGTAGCAGCCATTGAGAGCCTGCTTCATCTCCAGGCGCATGGCCACGGGCTGCAGGCGCTCCAGCCGCCGCTGGATTTCATCAGTCGCCACGTTGCGGTGCAGCAGAACCACGAGGCCGTGCAGGGCGTTTTCCAGGGAGGGCTCATCGGCAAAGGGCAGCGTGAAGGTGTGCGCGTCGGCGCCGGCCTGCCTGATGCGCAGCACGGTGCGGTCGGCCAGGTTTTCTTTCACGCTCACCAGCCAACGGGCCTCGCCGGCCTCGTACACGGCCCGCTGGTGCGTCCAGGCGGCCAGGGCTTCGGGCGGCAGCTGGTGGCGGGCGGCGGCGTGCACCAGCGGATGGTCGGCGCAGTAGAACAGGGTTTCAATCGTAGCAAACAGCGCCATCTTCTCGGTCACTTTTTCTTCCCAGCTGGCAAAACCGGCGTCGTGGGCGGTGCCCAGGTTGGTGAAGATGCCCAACGTGGGCTGGATAACGCGGGCCAGCCGGGCCATTTCGCCGGGCTCGGAAATGCCGGCCTCGAAGATGCCCAGCGTGTGCCGGGCATTCAGTTCCCACACGCTCAGCGGCACGCCCACCTGCGAGTTGTAGGAGCGCGGACTCTTGCACACCAGCTCCTCGGGGCTCAGCAGCTGGGCCAGCCATTCCTTCACGATGGTTTTGCCATTCGAGCCCGTGATGCCGAACACAGGCAGCGCGAACTGCCGCCGGTGCCAGGCCGCCAGCGCCTGCAGCGCCGCCAGCACGTCGTCCACGGCCAGCATACCAGCTTCGGGGTAAGCCTGCGGGCCGCCGGGCAACTTCACGCCGGCTTCCACCACAAACTGCCGCACACCAGCCCGATACAGCTCGGGCAGGTAGCCGTGGCCATCGTGCTGGGGGCCACGCAACGCAAAAAACAGGCTGTCGGCGGGCGTTTCAACGCGGCGGCTGTCGAGCAGCAGCCGCTGCACCGGGGCCGGGGCGGCAGGCTGCTGGAGCAGGGTGCCGCCGAGTAGCGCGGGCAGGTCGGAGAACTGGAGCATGGGCGCAAAAGTAGCGGGTGAGCGGTGGGAAGTTGGTGGGGTGGTGACGAAGGATGGCGGGAAAATAAAGAACGGGTCATGCTGAGCGCAGCCGAAGCATCTCTACTGCAATGGTAAACGCTGGCGTCAGGATTAGCACTGCGGTAGAGATGCTTCGGCTGCGTTCAGCATGACCCGTTCTTTTACTCTCCTGTTCTTTTCTTTCCGCAGCCCTGCAAACCTTCCGCTACTTCCGCCCCGCGAACATATAGTACCTTCGGGCTTCCGATTCCGACTTCTTTTCAAGCCGAATGACTACTCCTCTTCGCCCTACGCCCGCGCCGCTGTGGCGCCGGGTGCTGCCGCACCTGCTGGCCGTATTGTTTTTCCTGGCGCTGGCCAGCGTGTACTTCGCCCCGATTCTATTCGAGGATAAAACCCTGGCCCAGCACGACATTGTGCAGTTCAACGGGGGTGCCCGCGAGGCGGCCCAGTTCCGCGAGGCCACCGGCGAGGAGGCGCTCTGGACCAACTCCATGTTTTCGGGCATGCCCACCTACCTCATCAGCACCCGCTTCCCGGGCGATTTGAGCCTGTACCTGCACAAGCTGTTCACGCTCGATTTGCCGGCCGTGGTGGCCAACCTGTTTCTGGCCCTGGTGTGCGGCTACGCGCTGGGACTGGCGCTGGGCCTCTCGCCGCTGCTGAGCGTGGTGGGCGCGGTGGCGCTGGGCTTCACGAGCTACAACCTTATTATTCTGGCCGCCGGCCACAACACCAAGAGCTTGGCGCTGGCCTACGCGCCGCTGGTGCTGGCGGGCTTGCTCGTCACGTTCCGGCGCAATAAGTGGCTGGGCATGGCGCTGTTCACGCTGGGGCTGGCCATGAACATCCGCTCCAACCACCTCCAGATAACCTACTACCTGCTGCTGCTGGTGCTGGTGTTTGGGGTGGTGGAGCTGATTTTTGCATTCAGGGAGAAGCGCCTGCCCGCGTTTTTCACGCGCACGGCCCTGCTGGCCGTGGGGGCGTTGCTGGCAGCGGGCGTGAGTTTCGGCCGCCTGTATACCACGCTCGAATACGGCCAGTACAGCATCCGGGGCCGCTCGGAGCTGACTACGCCACCACCCGCCACGCCCGGCCAGCCGGCCTCGCCGGAGCCGGTGGACGGCGGCTCCGGCCTCAGCCGCGAGTATGCCTTCAGCTACAGCTACGGCATCGGCGAAACGGCTACCCTGCTGATTCCCAACTTCTACGGCGGCGCTTCGCAGATGAAGCTGAGCGAGAATTCGGCCACCGGCAAGGCCCTGGTGGCGGCCGGCGTGCCGCCCGCGCAGCTGAACGACTACCTGGCCCAGATGCCGACCTACTGGGGCGACCAGCCCATCACGAGCGGGCCGGTGTATGTGGGCGCGGTGGTGTTTTTCCTGTTTGTGCTGGGCCTGATGGTGGCCGACCGCCGCACCCGCATCTGGCTGCTGGTGGGCACACTGTTATCCATTGTGCTGGCCTGGGGCAAGAACTTCGAGACGTTTAACTACCTGATGTTCGACCTGTTTCCGGGCTATAACAAGTTCCGGGCCGTGAGCATGGCACTGGTAATTGCCCAACTGGCCATGCCGGTGCTGGCGGTGCTGGCACTGGCGCGGGTGCTGCGGGGCCGCGCTGGCTTCGCGCCGGCCGCTTCGGCCGCGCCCATCAGCAGCCACCCCAGCCTGGCCGCGCTGGCCGGCCGGCCCCTCGACGATGCCGACACAGCGTACCTGAAAAAGCACGTGCTGCGGGCGCTGGCTATTACGGCCGGCCTATGCGTGCTGGCTTTGCTGGTGGGTCTGGTTTCCGATTTTTCGGCTCCCATTGATGCCCAGCTCCAGCAGGGCGGCTTTCCGCTCGAAGCCATCCGGGCCGACCGTTCTTCCATGCTGAATAACGACGTGTTCCGCTCGCTGCTATTTATGGCGCTGGCGGCCGGGGTGCTGTGGTTTTTCCTGCAGCGTAAGCTGTCGGTTGGCATGGCGGCGGCCTTGGTGGGCCTGCTCACGCTGGTTGATTTGTGGGGCGTGGATAAGCGCTACCTCAACGACGACAACTTCCAGCGCGAAACTGTGGCCGAACAGTTCGTCCCCTCAGCCGTGGACGAGCAGATTCTGCAGGACAAGGACCTGAGCTACCGGGTGCTGAACATGGCCAACCCGTTCAACGACGCCCAGACCTCCTACTACCACAAGAGCATCGGGGGCTACCACGGCGCCAAGCTGCGCCGCTACCAGGATTTGATTGAGCGGCAGATTTCGCCCCAGCTCCAGCGCATCTACACCGAGAACCGGCCCGACGCGGCCCCGGTGCTCAACATGCTCAACACGCGCTACCTCATCACGCCCGCCGCAGAGAAGCAGCCCGCCCAGGCCATCCGCAACCCCGGCGCGCTGGGCAATGCCTGGTACGTGAGCCAGGTGCAAACCGTGCAGAACCCCGACCAGGAAATTCAGGCCCTGACCACCCTCGACCCCGCCACCACGGCCGTCGTGGATGCCAGCAAGTTCCCCGGCCTCAAAGCCAGCTACGCCGCCGCGGGCTCCACCATTGCCCTCACCAAGTACACCCCCAACGCCCTCACCTACCGCACCACCGCCGTGCAGGATGGCCTGGTGGTGTTCTCGGAAATCTACTATGCCGACGGCTGGCAGGCTTACCTCGACGGCAAGCCCGTACCGCACCTGCGCGCCGATTATGTGCTACGGGCCCTGCCAGTACCGGCCGGCACCCACACCATCGAGTTCAAGTTCGAGCCCACCGCCTACGCCCTGGGCAACACCGTGTCGCTGGTATCGTCGGTGCTCCTGATTCTGCTGCTTCTGTGGGCCACCTACTACGCCTTCTGGGGTGCGCCGGCCGCCGAGCAGCCGGAGGGCGAGTTGGTGACAGGATAAGCGGGTGAAATCTACTCTCATCCTGCGCTTGCGAAGGATTGTATCACTGAAAAACAAGTTGCGCCTTCGGTGATGAGGTCCTTAGCAAGCGCAGGATGAGAGTAGATTGGCCGATTCCAAGCATGAACTCACCAACTCACCAGCTCACCATCTCACCGCTGGGCGAGTACCACGGCGTGCAATTCCTGCTGGCCCGTGATGAGCTGACGCACCCCGAGCTGCCGGGCAACAAGTGGCGCAAGCTGAAGCATAACCTGCAGGAAGCCGACCGGCTGGGGCTGAACACGCTGCTGACGTTCGGTGGGGCCTACTCCAACCACTTGGCGGCCGTGGCTGCCGCCGGCCGTCTGCTGGGCCGCCGCACCGTGGGCTTTGTGCGCGGCGACGAGCTGGCCACCCGCCTCCTCAACCCCACGCTGGCCCGCGCCCGCGCCGATGGCATGGAGCTGCGCTTTCTCGACCGCGAAACCTACCGCCGCAAGCACGAGCCGGAGTTTTTAGCCGCTCTGCTGCATGATACCGGGCCGGCCTACGTGCTGCCCGAGGGCGGTTCCAACGCGCTGGCCCTGCCCGGCTGCGCCGAACTGGCCCGGGAGCTGCTAACCCGCACCAATTTCGATGTGCTGGCCGTAGCCTGCGGCACCGGCGGCACGCTGGCCGGCCTGCTCACCGGCCTGGATGGCCAGCGCCGGGCCCTGGGCCTAGCCGCCCTCAAAGGCGCCGGTTTCCTGCGCGCCGATATCAACCAGCTCACCCAGCAGGCCACCGGCCGCACCTACACCAACTGGGAGCTGAACACCGACTACCACGGCGGCGGCTACGCCCGCCTCGGGCCGGAGCTGCGGCAGTTCATCGTTGATTTTCGGCAGCGCCACGGCATCCTGCTCGACCCGATTTACACCGGCAAGCTGCTGTGTGGGCTGCTGAATTTGGCGGCAAAGGGCCATTTTGAGCGCGGCAGCACGGTGTTGGCTATCCATACCGGTGGCTTGCAGGCCTGGGTGGGGTTTGGTGGCGAGCCCGGCTGACAGGCGGTGCTAACGGCTGATAGCGGCCTGCCCTTCCTCGGCTGACCACCGGGCAATGGCCAGGCCAGCCAGCGCAAAGACGCAGGGCAGTAGCGGCACGATAAACCGCACATCCCAATCGTCGATAGTCATCATCACCATCATTGTTTGCAGGCCCATGACGGCTACCAGAAACGTGCGGGCCGGCAGCCAGGCTGCGCTACGCAGGCCTTTCCACGCCAGCCAATAGCTGGGATAGATGAAAAGAATAATCAGTAAAATATGCGACCAGGAGTAATAGCTCTTGATGTAGAAGAATAGGGTAAGCCCTTTTAGCACCGCCAGCTTGCCGAAATACCAAGGGTTAGCGGCCATAAAATACACCAGTCGTAGCACTGGCGCCAAATTGGTGGGCGGAAACCGGAGCGGCTCAGTTGGTTCCAGTAGCCAGTGGTTGTACCCGCCGATTACATTGCCCTGCATGTAGGTTTCAATCAGCGTGAAGGTAAACAGCAGTTTGTTCAGTACCCACCAGCTCAGCGGGGCCAGCAAGGCGAGACCCGCCAGCGCCCAGCGGAAAGCCCGCCGACCGGGCCGCGCCCATAAGTAAGCCATACCAGCGGCGGCGGCGGCGGCCGTTGCAATAAATCCATTGGGCCGGATAATACCCACCAGTACCAGTGCGCCACCCAGCAACAACCAGCGGCCGACCGAGGCATGCCGCATCCGTACCAGCGCCCAGAACGAAAAAATCAGCAGACTGATGAAGAGTGACTCGGTGAGCAGGTACCAGTTGAACCGCTGCACATCGGGCCAGCCCACGAGGGCCACTGTGGCCAGGGCGGCGGGCCGCCAGTCGGCCGGCGAGGGGGCAAGGCGGCGCACAGTGGCGTAGAAAGCCCAGGCTGCCAGTCCACTGAGCGCCACCTGCGCCAGTGCTATTCCCCACCAGCCCGTGCCCAGCTTTAGCCAAAGCGCCATGAATAGCGGATAACCCACATAACGCAGGTTGTGGCCGCCGGCAAACTGCCAGCCGTCGGCGATTTGCTGGGCGGAGTACAGGTAGCGGGCACTGTCGTGCATATGGCGCGGACCTTGATTTTGCACCAGTTGCAGCAGCTGTTGCAGCGCCCACAGGCCCGCCAGCAGCCAGCCGTGCCAGCGGCGCAGCCACGCCCAAAACGGGGAGACAGTGGCCCGGTGTACCAGGGCTAACAGGCGGGCAGTTGGCGGCATCGGGACAAAGTACGGGAGAACGGGCCAAAGCGAACTATGCTTTTTGCCGCACAGCGAACTGACCTGTTTTGTCCTTGGGGCCGCTTTCTGCGTATCCAAGCCCAAGCTCCTTCTTCACTTCCTCCCACGATGCCCCAACTCCTGCGCCGCCTGCTGCCCCTGCTGTTTCTGGCGGGCCTGGGCTGGTTTCTCTGGACCAAAGTGCGCCCCGCGCTATCCGACTTCGAGAACCCGCTCAATCCCGCGCCCCGCGTGACCATCACCCACAACACCGTACTGCAGAAGGTGGAGGCGCTGGGCCGCATGGAACTGGTACGCTACGAATTCCGCGATGTGGTGGAGTACAAAAAGAGCACCTACCGCTTCCTGCCCGACGCCAAGGTGGCCCTCATTGTGGCCGGTAACGCCATCGGCTGCCTCGATTTGCGCAAGCTACGGCCCCAGGATGTGGTGTTGGAGGGCGACTCTATAGTGCGCGTGGCGTTGCCGGCGCCCGAACTGTGCGTCTGGCAGATTGACCACAGCAAAAGCAAGGTCTACAGCATCGAAAACGGCTTTTTCCAGGATGCCGAGCTGGTGGATGCCGGCTACAAATACGCCGAGCAGAACGTGCGCCGCGCCGCCCTCAACTCCGGCATTCTGGCCCAGACCGAGCAGAATGCCCAGCAAATCCTGCGGCCCATGCTCGAAACCATGACCGGCCGCCGCGTTATTCTGAGCCGGCAGATGCAGAACCCGACGGTGCCAGCGAAACGGTAAGAACGACGTAGGGGCGGGGCTTGCCCCGCCCCTACGTCGTCTTATTCGTCGTCATCCTCAGCCTCCTTACCCAAATCGTCCAGGGCCATTTTGATGAGGTCCTGCTCGTAGCCTTTGCCCATCAGATACACCTGGATTTTCTGGCGGCGCTTGCCGGGGTGGCGCTCCTTTTCCTGGCGGTCCTTTTTTTCGAGCAGATCTACCAGGTTCTGGTAGTACACATCACCGTCGATTTCCTTCATGCCCGACTTGATGCAGTAGTCGGAAATGCCTTTCTGCTTGAGCTCCTGCAGGATGCGGCGGCGGCCCCACTTTTTGCTGCTGTAATGGCCCCGCACGTAGGCCTGGGCGAAACGCTCCTCGTCGAGCAGCTTTTCGCGGCTCAGGCGGATGATGATTTCGCCCGCTTCGTCCTCATTCAGGCCGTAGCTGCGCAGCTTGGCTTCCACCTCTTTCTGGTAGCGCTCCTGGTAGGCGCAGAACTCGGCAATTTTGCGCAGGGCTTCGGTGGGCGTGTAGAACTTGGGCGCGGCGGGCTTAAACATGATGGGCTGGAGAAAACGTGGGCTGGAAACAAGGTACCTCTCCCAACGCGAATCAGAAGGAAATAGCTCACTGATGCGCCACGACGCGGTACCAGGCGCGACTGCCGAACGGTTTCTTTTCATAAAAAGCCCGGGTGAGGCAACTGTAAACCAACGGATTTGCTCTTACTTGCATCCCG
Source organism: Hymenobacter psychrophilus (assembly GCF_900107135.1). Taxonomy (GTDB): domain Bacteria; phylum Bacteroidota; class Bacteroidia; order Cytophagales; family Hymenobacteraceae; genus Hymenobacter; species Hymenobacter psychrophilus. The sequence goes on along the minus strand of NZ_FNOV01000013.1, from coordinate 26,439 downwards.
GATTATTCGCTTTGTATGCCCCTGCTTTATTCGCGCCCCGCGCTGCTTGTTTTACTACTGTTGCTGCTGACTGGCCCGGCCTGGAGCGGCGTAGTACGGGGGCGCCTTGCTGACCCCCAAGGAGCGGGACTGGCCTTTGCCAATGTGGCCGTGCGTGGCACGACCACCAGCACCGCCGCCAACGAGCAGGGCGACTACCAGCTGCGGCTGGCGGCTGGCACCTACGAGCTGGTGTTTCAGTACGTGGGCTACCGGCCCAGCCAGCAAACCGTGCGCGTGGCCGGCGGCGACACGGCCACGGTACTCAACGTAACGCTGCTGCCCGAAAACTACCAGCTGCGCGAAGTAGTGGTGCGCGGCTCCGACAAAGACCCCGCCTACGCCATCATTCAGCAGGCCATGCAGTGGCGGCGCTACCACGAGCGCGAGGTGGCCGCTTTCCGGGCCCGTACCTACGTGAAAACACTGGCCCGCTTCTCCGACGTGCCGGGTAAGATTCTGGGCCTCGTGAAGGTGGGTCCCGACTTCAAGCCGGGCATTTTTTACCTGTCTGAATCGGTATCGGAGCTGAGTTTCCGGCAGCCCAACGTGGTGCAGGAGCGCATGATTTCCTCGCGGGTGAGCGGCGACGCCAAGGGCCTGAGCTTCAACCGGGCCAGCGCCGGGCGGGGGCTTAATTTCTACCAGAACCTGCTGAAAAGCGGTTTTTCGGAGCGCGGCTTCGTCTCGCCCATTGCCAGCAACGCCTTCCTGTTCTACCGCTACGAGCTGGAGGGCAGCAGCCAGCGCGACGGCCTGCTGATTCATAAAATCAAGGTGACGCCGCGCCGCGCTTCCGACCCCGTGTTTGCGGGCCACATTTACGTGGTCGATGGCACCTGGCGGCTGCAGTCGGTGTCGCTGGACCTGACCCGGGGGGCGCAAATCGACTACGTGGACGGCCTGCATATCGAGCAGCTATTCGTGCCCGCGCCGGGGCCGTCGGATGTGTGGGTGATGCAGTCGCAGCGGATTACTGTGAGCTTCACGGCCTTTGGCTTCAAGGGCAGCGGTTACACGACGGCCGTGCTCTCCAACTACCGCGTTACGCCCACCTTCCCCAACCGCCCCGCCCCCACTGCGGCCCCCGCTCCTACTCTGGCCGACGATGCGCCGGTAGGCCGCGAAACCGTGGCCGAGGTGAGGCGCCAGCGGCCCGACCTGAGCGGGCTGAGCCGGGCCGTGCGCCGCCAGGCCAAAAAGGCCGAGCAGGCCAGCGCCCGCGACACCAGCGGCGTGGGCAAGCTGCGCAAGGGCGAAATTATGCTGGTGGAAAAAGCGGCCAACGAGCGCGACACCACCTACTGGGCCACCATCCGCCCCACGCCGCTCACCGATGAGGAGCAGCTCGATTACCGCGTGAAGGACAGCACCGAAGTTATCCGTAAGTCGCGGCCCTACCAGGATTCGCTGGACCGCAAGCGCAACGAGCTGGGCCTGGGCAAGGTGCTACTGACGGGCTATACCTACAGCCGCACCTTCGCCAAGCAGAGCTGGACGGTGCAGCCAGTGTTCAACATCCTCAACTACAATACCGTCGAGGGCGTGGTGCTCAACCCCGAGGCCACCTTCACCCAGCGCACCGACGACCGGCGCACCTGGTCGGTTACGCCAAGCCTGCGCTATGGCTTCAGCAACGAGCTGCTGAGCCCCAGCGTGTCGGGCAGCTGGCAGCTGCACCCCGTGCGGCTGGGCCGTTTGGTGGCGCGCGTGGGCCGCACCATTGAGAATTTTGACCGCAGCAGCCAGCTCACGCCCTTCATCAACAGCTACTACACGCTACTCGAAAACCGCAATTACGCCAAGCTCTACCGCCGCGACGGCGCCGCGCTGGGCTACCAGTGGGAGCCGCTCAACGGCCTCACGCTGCTGGCCCGCACCAGCTACGACGTGCGCCACCAGCTGCAGAACACCACCACCAGGCTGCTGCGCGACGTGCCGGGTCGGGCCTTTACGCCCAACGACCCGGTGGCCGCGGAGCTGCCCGGCGGCACGGGTTTCGGCCGTAGCCGCGCCCTGAGCACCGAGCTGTCGGCCACCTTCCAGCCCGGCCAGCGCTACATTACACGGCCCAACGGCAAGTTCAACCTGGGCTCGAAGTACCCCACCCTGTCCGTCATCTGGCGGCAGGGCCTCGGCGCGCTGGGCTCGGAGGTACGCTACACGCTGCTGGAGGCCGGCGTGCGGCAATCGGTATCGTTTGGGTTGCTGGGCACGAGCAACTACCGGGTGGCGGCCGGCTTCTTTCCCGGCTCGCCCCGGCTGGCGTTCATGGATTTGCGCCACTTCAGCGGCAACCGCACCTACCTGGCCGCCGATTTCAGCCAGTTCCAACTGCTCGACTACTACCGCTTCAGCACCGCCGACCAGTTCGTGGAGGCCCACTACAACCATCACTTCAACGGCTTCCTGCTGAACAAAATCCCGCTGCTGCGCCGCCTGAAATGGCAGGAAGTGGCCTCGCTCAACTACCTCACCACCCCCGCCGCCGGCCACTACCTGGAGCTGGGCGCCGGTATCGAGCATATCTTCAAAGTCATGCGGGTTGATTTTTACACCAGCCTGCAGTCGGGCACTCGCGCTGGCACCGGTATCCGGGTAGGCATCGGCATTTAGGTTGATGAGCGGTTAGCGAAGCACGCCGTAGGGGCAGAGCTTGCCCCCTCCCGCCGCTGAACGACCACATCGGATTCCGTTCAATGGCGGGCGGGGGCAAGCCCCGCCCCTACGGCGTACTTAGCTGACAGCGTAAGACTATTTCACTTCCTCAAAATCGATGTACTCGCCGCCTTTAAACCCCTTGGCCTCGGCTTTTTCCTGGGGTGGCACATAATCGACGTGGACCTCGCCGGGGGCGCTGCCGGAGCGGCTGGCCGACGGGCGGGGCGGCTGGGTGAACGGGTTTTGGCCGAACTGCTGGCCGAACTTTTGCGCCTGCTTCTTCACCAGCGCCCCCACTACCAGCCGCAGCACCACGGGCAGAATGTAGCGGCTCACGAGCCAGATGACGAGCAGGATGATCAGGAATTTTACCATTGCAACGAAGCCGGAAAAAGGAAGGCTCAGGAAACAGGTTGAAAGTAGAAATCGGCCGTAACGGCGCTGTTGAGCTGCTCTTCGGAACAGGCTACGAGTTCAGAACGCGGCGAGAGTACAAATGGTTTGTAGCCAAGCCCGGCCAGCAGCGCCACCACCTGCCGACGGTTTTCGAGGCCGTTGAGCTCCGTCTGAATCAGGGGGCGGCAACGGCGTAGGGTGGCCTGCATATGGGCAAACACCACCGACTCGAAGCCTTCCACGTCGCACTTCACGAAATCGAGGCGGGGCAGGTCGACCAGCAGCTCGTCGGGCACGCGCATGGGCACTTCGTAGGTGCGGGCGTAGGTTTCGGTGGGGCTGCTGGCCGCCACCTTGGTCATGCCGTGGTGCAGCAGGCCGGCGCGCTCGGGCGTGCCCATCTGCACGGTGGTGTTTTCGCTGCCCAGCGCGTAGGGCAGCAGCGTGAGGTTCTGGTGGCCGCTGAGGCGCACGTTGTCGTGCCAGATGGCCTGGAAATCGGGTATGGGCTCCACGGCCAGCACCCGGCCCGTGGGGCCCACCAGCCGCGAGAGGGCCACCGAATAGTAGCCCAGGTTGGCCCCGATATCGAGGCATACGAAACCGGGGCGCACAATCTTCTCCAGGAAAAACAGCTCGGGATACTTCGCCCGGCCCCAGCCCGCGCCCACCAGCCGCAGGTACACCCGGCTTACCAGGCGAATGTAACGCTCGAAGCCAAGCGTGCGGACGAGGAGTTTGCGAATCGTTTTTACCATGCTACCCGCAAAGATGCCGGAAAGCCCCGGAACTGCCTGCAGCCGATGGACGAAAAAAAACTACCCCGACCTTGCGCGTTGTGGGCCGGGGTTTCTATATTTGCAGCCCCGGCGGGTCCGCTGCCGGGCAAAGTGCCTCTTTAGCTCAGCTGGTAGAGCAGCTCATTCGTAATGAGCAGGTCGTTGGTTCGAGTCCAATAAGAGGCTCCATCGTTCAAGAAACCGTTTCTCCTTCCGGAGAAGCGGTTTTTTCGTTTCCGGGCAATGGTGGGCACTTTCCAGCAGTTGCCGACGCCCCCGATATTTCCGGCCAACACGGGCCACGCTGCCACCATCTGTGACTCCGTGCCCTACGCCCCCCGCTTCCGCCTCCGCGAGCTACGTGAGGTGCTCAGGTAACGGGCCGCCACAAGTTGCTGGCCGACGTGGACGCCGGGCAAACCGTCGCCCAAGTAACGCGGCTGACGACCTGCAAGGCCGGCATCAGCGCCCATCAGGACCCGCTGCCGGCCTAACCCGCCCCCGCTACGCAAAGAAACTGCCCGCCACTGTTGTGGCGGGTGGTTTTTTATTGGATATTGTCGCAAAATCAGGACTTACTACTATAGAAGTTTCTTGATTGATGCACGCAGGTTATAGTGTAGAAACGCGTTTTTAATGTCTGGCTATGTGCTCAATGGAAAGGCACAAATTTACACCTCTGGAACTTAGGTAGACACCTAAGCTAATATATATTTATCATCGAAACATATTTTTCATTCACACAATAATACAAGCGCGTGACTTACGGCAGACTATGCTTACTGATTGTTTTTATTGCATCATCATGTTCGTTTCAAAAAGAAAATACTTTCGAAGAGAATCTTTCACTATGTAGAAAAATAAGTATAAACAGTGACACTACTGATTACCCCACAGACTGTATGAAAGGCTCAATTGGGCCTGTTTTCACAACAATGACCAATCGAGGTAACAGCGTGAGCACTAGACCAGAGCGAGGGAAAGCCATGGTTTTATATTTTTGGGCTGCAACGGACAAATTCACACCACCTGACTTTGTTCGTTCAGATGCTGAAGACGCAGCCGCTATAAGTGAATTGTATAATACTTTTCATGAACAAGCAGATTTCATTGGATTTCCTTTTAATGATTCCATTACCACTAACAGATATTTAAAAACTCACTATCTGCCTTTTCCGCAAGCAGTAGGTGCAAGAGCCTTTGAGAGAGTAGAACAAATTACTCAATTCAAATATCCCTTCGTCATGTTTATCAGTCCTAATGGGAGAGTGGCTGGTATAAGTGTGGGGAGTCTTCGCAGGAAAAATCTGATAATGAAGCGGTATATTCCAATTATGCAGGCTTGCCTAAAAACTGAGTAGAGTTTCTTAAAACAAAAGCGGCCGAAGCTCCCAGGAGCTTCGGCCGCTTTCGTTGCTGCCGGAAGGCAGTCGCCTTACATGTGGATGGCGCGGTTCTCGGTAGCGGCCAAACACGCTTCCTTCATGGCTTCGGCGTAGGTGGGGTGGGCGTGGCTCATACGGGCCACGTCTTCGGCCGAGGCGCGGAACTCCATGGCCGTCACGGCTTCGGCAATGAGGTCGGCGATGCGGGGGCCCACCATGTGCACGCCCAGAATTTCGTCGGTCGTTTTGTCGGCCAGCACCTTCACGAAACCGTCGAGGTCGCCGGAGGCGCGGGCGCGGCCCGAGGCGCGGAAGGGGAAGTTACCGGTTTTGTAGGCCCGGCCTTCCTGCTTGAGCTGCTCTTCGGTGTAGCCCACCCCGGCCGCTTCGGGCCAGGTGTACACCACGCCCGGAATGAGCAGATAGTTGATGTGGGGCTTCTGGCCCACGATGGTTTCGGCCACGAATACGCCCTCTTCCTCGGCCTTGTGGGCCAGCATGGCGCCGCGCACTACGTCGCCGATGGCGTAGATGCCGGGCACGTTGGTTTGCAGGTGGGCATCGACCTTGATGCGGCCGCGCTCCTCCATCTCAATGCCGGCGGCTTCCAGGTTCAGGCCCGCCGTGTAGGGCGAACGGCCCACGGCTACCAGGCAGTAGTCGCCCTCTACCTTCACCTCCTCGCCCTTGGGGCTGGTGGCGGTTACCGTCACCACATCGCCGGCGCGGGTGGCGCCGGTTACCTTGTGGCCCAGCATGAACTTGATGCCGATTTTGCCCAGCACGCGCTTGAGCTCCTTGCCGACGCTGGAGTCCATGGTAGGCACCAGCGCGTCGGTGTACTCAATAACGGTTACCTCCGAGCCCAGACGGGCGTAGATGGAGGCCATTTCGAGGCCGATAACGCCGCCGCCAATCACGACGAAGCTCTTGGGTACCTCACGGATGTTGAGGGCCTCGGTGCTCGTGATGATGCGCTCCTGATCTTGGCTGATGAAGGGCAGCACCGTGGGCTTCGAGCCGGTGGCGATGATGACGTTCTTGGTCTCAATCTGCTGCTCCTCGCCGCCGTTGGTGGGCACGATTTTGATGTGCGTTTTATCGACGAACGAGCCCAGGCCGTGGATGACGTCGATTTTATTCTTCTTCATCAGGTACACGATGCCGTCGGTGTTGGCTTTCACCACGCCGTTCTTGCGGTCGTTCATCTGAGGCATGTTCACCCGCAAATCACTCAGCTCAATGCCGTGCTCCTTGAAAGTGCTGTGGGCGTTGTGGTAGTGCTCAGTGCTATCGAGCAGGGCCTTGCTCGGGATGCAGCCCACGTTGAGGCAGGTGCCGCCCAGCGTGTCGTACTTCTCGATAAGCGCCGTTTTGAGGCCCAATTGCGCGCAGCGGATAGCGGCCACATAGCCGCCCGGCCCCGAACCGATAACGGTAACGTCGTACTGATTCATAGTCAGGAAATGTCGGTGGAAATCAACTACGGGCAAAGGTAGCGGTTGCGGCGGGGAAGTGAGTGAATGCGTGAGTTGGTGAATGAGTGAGGGGAAGCCATCAGGTAGCCCCGGAGGGGCGGCATATCGGTAGCAGCCAATACCCACCCACGGATAAAGCCCCGGCGGGGCGACACCAACCGTTAAACTGGCTGTGTCGCCCCGCCGGGGCTTTATCCGTGGGTGGGTATTGGCTGCTACCGATATGCCGCCCCTCCGGGGCTACCTGACGGCTCCTTCTCTTCACGCATTCACTCACTTCCCCTACTCCACCAGCACCCCGATGTAGCAGTTCGTGGTGTCCACTTCCAGGCTCTCGCGGGTCAGGCCCGGCAGGTTTACCGGCTGGAAGGTGGTCGTGAGCGGCAACGCCACGAAATCGGCATTACCCTGCACCCGCAGGCGGGCGGGCAGCGCAAAACCGGGCGCCTCGGCCACCCAACGGGCCAGGGGCGGGCCGGTAGTCGGGAAGCGGACTTCCAGCACCGGCAGGCCGGCATGGCGCAGGTACTGGTCGAAAACGGGCGTCAGGTTCTGGCCGGTTTGCTGGTTGAAGTAGTCGGTTACCTGCTGGGTCGTTACGGTTTGGTGGTAGAAGGTGCGGCCCAGGCCCCGCAGCAGCGCGCGCCACTTCGCATCGTCGGGCACGTAGCTGGTGCGGAGCAGGTGGAGCAGGTTGGCGCCCTTGTCATACATATCCGACGAGCCCTCCTGATTGACGCCGTAGGGCCCGATGATGGGGCCGTCGTTGCGGATGTTGCGGCGCTGGCCGTGGATGTACTGGCGGGCGGCATCTTTGCCGAACTGGGTTTCCACAAACAGGGCCTCCGAGTAAGTGGTGAAGGCCTCGTGCACCCACATATCGGCAATGTCTTTGGTGGTGATGTTGTTGCCGAACCACTCGTGGCCGCTTTCGTGGATGATGATGAAGTCCCACTTCAGGCCCCAGCCGGTGCCCGAGCGGTCGAGGCCCCGGTAGCCGTTCTTATACTCGTTGCCGTAGGCCACGGCGCTCTGGTGCTCCATGCCCAAATGGGGCGTTTCCACCAGCTTGTAGCCGTCTTCGTAAAACGGATAGGGTCCGAACCAGTACTCCATGCTTTTGAGCATGGGCTTCACGTTCTCGCCGAACTGCTTTTTGGCCTTGGCCAGGTTCTCGGGCAGCACCCAGTAGTCGAGGCTGAGCGCACCCTTCTCGCCGGCGTAAGTGTCCTGGAAGTGGGCGTAGTTGGCCACGTTCAAAGCCACATCGTAGTTGTTGATGGGGTTGCCCACGAACCAGTCGAAGCGGGTGGCACCGCCCTTGAGCCTGGTAGTGCGGCGCAGGCGGCCGTTCGACACGTTGGTCAGGCCCCGGGGCACCGTCACGCTGATAAGCATGGAATCGGGCTCGTCGGCCTGCTGGTCTTTGCAGGGCCACCAGATGCTGGCGCCCACACCCTGGCAGGCCGTGGCCACCCAGGGCTGGCCCGCGCCGTGCTCGGCAAACACCATCCCGCCATCCCAGGGCGCGTTTTTGGCGACAGTCGGCTGCCCGCCATAGTACACCGTGAAGCTCGCCTGCTGGCCCTGCCGGATGGGCGCCGGGAAGGTGATGAACACGGCGTTGAACTCGCGGGTAAATGGCAGCTCCCGGCCCTGGTACTCCACTTTTTCTACGGCCAGGTTGGCAAACAAATCGAACTGCAGCCGCTGCAGGTTGCGGGTAGCCGTGAAGTGAAAAGCGTTGGAGCCCCGGATGGCCCGGCCGGCCACATCGAGGCGCACATCGAGGTGGTAATAGTTGATGTCGTAACAGCTCCGCAACGGCGCGTTGTAGTTGCCCCGCAGCGAATCGGCACGGCTGAAACCAGCGGGCGTATCGCCCTGCAGCAGCTGGGCCCGGGCAGCCGGCGGCGCAGCGCAGCACAGCAGAAGAGTCAATAGAAACAGCAGACGCGGCATAGGGCAGAAAGGTAAGGTGAGCGGGATGAGCAGGGTGCAAAATACAACGGCTACGCTGCGCCAAACGCCCGGCCCAATGAAAAGGCCCGTACGTTTGCGCACCTTTTCCGCTGTTCTATGCTGGCTCCTGCGCCTACTGCTGCTCCCCGTTCCCTTATTGTACTGGCGCTGCTGGCCCTGTACCTCATCTGGGGTTCCACTTACCTGGCCACCAAAATTGCGCTCGACGTCTGGCCGCCGTTTCTACTCTCATCCATGCGCTATCTGGTCGCGGGCACCGTGCTCTACGGGGCTATGCGGCTGAGCGGCGCGGCGGCCCCCTCGCGGCAGGACTGGGGCCGGGCGGCCGTGGTGGGCCTGTGTTTGCCGGTGTTCGGCAACGGCGGCACCACCTTCGCGCAGCAGTACATTCCATCGGGCACCACGGCGCTGCTCGTGGCCACGGTACCCATGTACCTGGCGCTGCTGGGTTGGGCTTCGGGCCTCAGCCGCCGGCCCAACGCAAAGGTGCTGCTGGGCCTGGTGCTGGGCATTGGGGGGCTGCTGCTGCTGATGAGAACGTCCAGCACGGCCTCGGTGTTGCTGCCCGGCCATTCGCTGCTGGGCATTGGCGCGGTGCTCGTGGCCTCGTTTATGTGGGCGGTCGGCTCGCTGTATTCGCGCCAGAAACCCGTGAGCGGCTCGCCCTTCGTGGGCGTGGGTATGCAGATGCTGTGCGGCGGCGGCTATCTGCTGATCATCGGGCTGCTGCACGGCGAGGCCGCCACCTTCCATGTAGCGGAGGTGCCGCTCAAAATCTGGGGCGCGCTGGCCTACCTGATTACCTTCGGCTCAATCGTGGCCTTCTCGGCCTACATCTGGCTGCTGCGGGTAGTCGAGCCGGCGCTGGCCGGTACGTATGCCTTCGTGAACCCGGTGGTGGCAGTGCTGCTGGGCTGGCTGTTTGCCGGTGAGCGCCTGAACACCGGCATGGTGGGCGGCGCGGCCCTGATTGTGGCGGCCGTGGCGCTGGTAGTGCTGGGCGGCAAGCAGCCGCAGCCCCGCAAACTCTCCTGAAGCCGGCTGCGGTCGGCCCGGCTCCGGGCCCTGCCAGCCAGGTGCTTATAGGTGGCGGCGTAGGATTATCGGGCCCTCGAATGCCCTGGCACGGCGCACGGCTGCTGCCCGGTAACATTAAAAAAGGAAAGAAGAAGTAAGCGCCTGTTTTAATGGCGAATACCGGGCAACCTGCGTAAATTCGCTGCGTACAGTGAAGCCCCACCTACTTCTACTTTCTGGCCTATGAAACTGTCTGCTACCCGCCCCGACATTTGTACCGAAGGCGACATCAAAACGCTGGTTGATTCGCTCTGCCAGAAAGCTACGCAAGACACGCTGCTGGGTGCCAGTTTCGCGGCGGCGGCCCGCATTCACTGGCCCCACTACCTTACCTCGCAGTACCGCTACTGGAGCTGCTCGCTGCTGGGCGCCGGCACGCCCGAGGGCGAGGCCCTACCCGAACAGGTGGCCCTGCCGCGCGGCGGCGCCCACATCGAGCACTGGCTGCAGCTGTTTTCGTCTACCGTCGAGGAGTATTTTGCCGGTTCCAAAGCCGAGCAGGCCAAGCAGCTCGCCGGCCAGATGGTTACCCGCCTCAAGGCCGTGCGCAGCCGCGAACTGCCCGTCGACTAAAGGATCACGAATTAGCGCGGATTTAAACGGATTTCACGGGTTTTATAAACCATCAAAAAAGCCACCTCGCAAGAGGTGGCTTTTTCTTTTTGGAGTTGCAGCAAACTACAAACGACTATAACCGGACCAGCTATAAAATCCGTGAAATCCGCTAAAATCCGCGCTAATCCGTGATTCTAGACACCCAGCAGCAGACGAGTCGGGTCTTCGAGCAGCTCCTTCACGCGCACCAGGAACGACACCGACTCGCGGCCGTCGATGATGCGGTGGTCGTAGCTCAGGGCCAGGTACATCATGGGGCGGATAACCACCTGCCCGTTCTCGGCGATGGGGCGCTGGATGATGTTGTGCATGCCCAAAATGGCCGACTGCGGGGCGTTGATGATGGGCGTACTCATCATCGAGCCGAACACGCCGCCGTTGGTGAGCGTGAACGTGCCACCAGTCATCTGCTCCAGCGTGAGCTTGTTGTCGCGGGCCAGCGTAGCCAGCCGCACCACTTCCTTCTCGATGCCTTCGAAGCTCAGCAACTCGGCATTGCGGATAACCGGCACCACCAGCCCCTTGGGGGCCGATACGGCAATGCTGATGTCGCAGAAGTCGTTGTACACGATGTCGGTGCCGTCAATCTGCGCGTTCACGCTCGGCCACTCCTGCAGGGCCACGCACACGGCCTTGGTGAAGAACGACATGAAGCCGAGGCCCACACCGTTTTTCTCCTTGAACTTGTCCTTGAACTTGGTGCGCAGGTCCATGATGGGCTGCATGTTCACCTCGTTGAAGGTGGTGAGCATGGCCGTCTCGTTCTTCACCGTTACCAGGCGGCGGGCCACCGTTTTGCGCAGGTTGCTCATCCGCTCGCGGCGCTGGTTTCTTTCTGAGCTGTTAGCTGTTAGCGGTTGGCTGTTAGCTTCGTTTTTGGCTGAAGCCGGGGCAGCCTTCGGAGCGGCCGGGGCGGCGGCAGGCTTGGCCGAGGCATTTTGCGCGTCCTCCTTCGTTATGCGGCCGTCGCGGCCGCTGCCGGCTACGTCGGCAGGGCTGATGCCCTTTTCGCCCAGGATTTTGCCGGCCGCCGGCGAAGGCGTGCCCGTGGCGTAAGAGTTGCTGCCGGTACCGGCGGCGGCGTTGCCAGCCGGAGCGGCGGCGGCGGCCGCTTTCGGGGCATCGGCTTTTGGAGCGGCGCTGGCGCCGCTGCCGCCCTCAATGCGGGCGATGGTGGCCCCGATGCTGATGGTTTCGCCTTCCTTGGCGGCGTGGCGCAGCGTGCCGGCGGCCTCAGCGGGCAGCTCAAACGTAGCCTTGTCCGACTCCAGCTCGGCAATAATTTCATCGCGCTCCACGGTGTCGCCATCGGCCTTCAGCCATTTGGCCACGGTCACCTCGGTAATAGACTCGCCCACGGTCGGAATGGTCATCTCGACCGTTGCGCCGCCACCGCTCTGGCTGCCGTTGCCGGCTGCCGCACCTCCTTCGGGCTGGCCGCCGTAGCCAGCCTGGTCGCTGGCCCGGGGGTTTTCTTCGCCTTTGGCGATGGGGTCGGTGGCGCTGGCGGCTGGGGCTGCCGCAGCGGCCGGGGCCGCCTGCGGGGCTGCGGTACCAGCGCCGTCGATTTCGGCAATGGTGGTACCGATATCGATGGTTTCGCCCTCCGCTACCTTGATGCGCAGAGTGCCGGCCGTCTCGGCGGGCAACTCAAACGTAGCCTTGTCCGATTCGAGCTCGGCAATAATTTCGTCGCGCTCAACCGTGTCGCCATCGGCCTTCAGCCACTTGGCAATGGTTACTTCGGTGATGGATTCGCCAACGGCGGGGATTTTAATTTCCAGACCCATAGGTGGGAGTTTTGAGAGGTTTCGGGAGTGAATAGGTAAGCAAAGCAGCAGCTTTTGAAAGGAAGCTAACAGCTACCAGCCATCAGCTAAAGGCTCAAAACAGCTAGTCCTGCTTTTTGGCAATGGCGTTGGTTGCTTCAATTACGTCGTCGGCCACGGCCTCGGCGGGCTTGTCGAAGGCACGGGCAACCAGGTCTTTCTGCTCCTTGACGTGTACTTTGTTGTAGCCGGTAGCCGGCGAAGCCGAGGGCTTGCGCGAGATGACGTCGTGCAGCTCGCGGCGCATAAAGCGCAGCAGGTAGTTCCAGTAGCCCATGTTTTCGGGCTCTTCCTGCACCCAGTACACCTTGGCCTTGGGGTATTTGGCCAGCTCGGCATTCAGCTGCTGCTGCGGGAATGGGTGCAGCTGCTCCAGGCGCACAATGGCCACGTCGCGGCGCTCCGACTGCTGCTGCTCGTCGAGCAGATCGAAGTACACTTTGCCCGAGCACAGCAGCACGCGCTTCACTTTCTTGGCCTCGGCGTAGTCGTCGCCGAGCACCTCGCGGAAGCGGCCGCTCACGAATTCCTCCACCGGCGACACGCACAGCGGGTTGCGCAACATCGACTTGGGCGACATCACGATGAGCGGCTTGCGGAACTCCCAGGTCAGCTGCCGGCGCAGGGCGTGGAAGAAGTTGGCCGGCGTGGTCATGTTGGCCACGATGATGTTGTTTTCGGCTGCCAGCTGCAAAAACCGCTCGGGGCGGGCGTTGGAGTGCTCCGGGCCCTGGCCCTCGTAGCCGTGGGGCAGCAGCATCACGAGGCCGTTCATGCGCTGCCACTTGCTTTCCGAGCTCACGATGAACTGGTCAATCATGGTCTGGGCACCGTTGGCGAAGTCGCCGAACTGGGCCTCCCACACCACCAGGGCCGTGGGGTTGGCCATGGCGTAGCCGAATTCGAAGCCCAGCACCGCGTACTCGCTCAGCAGCGAGTTGTAGATGCGCAGCGTCTGCTGGCCCTCGGCAATGTGGTTGAGCGAGTTGTAGGGCGCCGACGTTTCGGCGTCGTGCAGTACGGCGTGGCGGTGCGAGAACGTGCCGCGCTGCACGTCCTGGCCGCTTACGCGCACAATGTGCTTGTCGAGCAGCAGCGAACCGTAGGCCAGCAGCTCGCCGGCCGCCCAGTTCAGCATCCGCGTCTCGAAGAACATCTTGCGGCGCTCCTCCATCAGCTTCTCAATCTGCTTGAGGGGCCGGAAGCCCTCGGGCAGCGTGGTCAGGGCGCGGCCCACCTGCTCCAGGGCCTGCTCGCTGATACCGGTTTCGGGGCTCTGCTCGAAGTCGGCCGAGGTGCTGCGGCGCAGGCTGCGCCACTCGTTTTCCAGGGGCTGGTACTGGTAGGGCAGCGCCTGCTGCTTCACCAAATCCAGGCGGGCCTGCAGCGTGTCGCGGAACTCCTTATCGAGCTCGTCGGCCAGCTCGGCATCCACGTCGCCGCGCTTTACCAGCGTGGCGTTGTACACCTCGCGCGGGTTCTGGTGCTTGCTGATGAGGTTGTAGAGCACCGGCTGGGTGAACTTGGGCTCGTCGGACTCGTTGTGGCCGTGGCGGCGGTAGCACACCATATCAATGAAGATATCGGCGTGAAACTCCTGGCGGTACTCGGTGGCCAGCTGCACGGCAAACACTACGGCCTCGGGGTCGTCGCCGTTTACGTGCAGCACTGGCGCGTCGATAATCTTGGCCAGGTCGGTGCTGTAAATCGACGAGCGGCCGTCCTCGAAATCAGTGGTAAAGCCTACCTGGTTGTTGATGACGAAATGGATGGTGCCGCCGGCCTTGTAGCCCTCCAGCTGCGACATCTGCGTCACTTCGTAGCCAATGCCCTGGCCCGAAATGGCGGCGTCGCCGTGGATGAGGATGGGCAGCACCTTGGTCAGGTCGTTGTTGTAGCCGTGGTCGATTTTGGCGCGCACGAAGCCCTCCACTACCGGGTTCACGGCCTCGAGGTGCGAGGGGTTGGGGGCCAGCTTCAGGTTCACCGATTTGCCGTCGACATCTACCTGGCTGCTGAAGCCCATGTGGTACTTCACGTCGCCGTCGCCCATGGTCAGGTCGGGTACGGCGGTGCCCTGGAACTCCGAGAAAATCTGCTCGTAGGTTTTGCCCATGATGTTGGCCAGCACGTTCAGCCGGCCGCGGTGGGCCATGCCAATCATCACTTCCTCAACGCCCAGCTCGGCCCCCTTGCGGATGATGGCATCAAGAGCCGGAATGGTGGTTTCGCCGCCTTCGAGCGAGAAGCGCTTCTGCCCCAGAAACTTGGTGTGCAGGAAGTTCTCGAACACCACAGCCTCATTGAGCTTGCTCAGAATCCGCTTCTTGTACTCCTTGCTGGGCTTGAAGCTCAGCGACTCGCGCTCCACCTTGTCGCGGAACCAGTCGAGTACTTTCGGGTCGCGGATGTAGGTGTACTCGAAGCCGATGCTGCGGGTGTAAATCTTCTGCAGCGCGTCCAGAATCTGGCGCAGCGTGGCGTCGTCGGCCAGGCCCACCACCACGTTGCCACTGCGGAACACAGTGTCCAGGTCGGCCTCGCCCAGCCCGAAATCGGCCAGTTGCAGGTGGGCCTGGCGGTCTTTCCGGTCGCGCACCGGGTTGGTCTGGGCCACGAGGTGGCCGCGGCTGCGGTAGGCGTATATCAGGTTGCGCACCTGGGTTTCCTTGTCGCCCGACTCGCGGTCGACCGAGCGGATGCGGGGGGCGTTGTTGGTGCTGGCCGACGTTACCAGGGCGCCTTCGCCGTCGGCCTGGGGCAGCTCGCCGTCGGGGAACTGCTGCGAGAAATCGAAGCCCTCAAAAAACTTCTGCCAGCCGAAATCAACCGATTCAGGGTCGTTTTTATACGATTGATATAGCTGGTCGATGAACTCGCCGTTGGCATTGGCGATGTAGGAATACTGGTCCATGCGGTGGGAAATGGTGGAATCAGGAAGTAAAGGTATAGCTCTTTCTTAAAAGGCTAAAACCTATATGTGCATATGCAAATACATCTGATGGTTAAGACCATAAAAAAACACCCCGAAAATTCGGGGAGTCGTGTAGCTAAAGCTATTGAAATAAATACGGCCGGCACCTTTATATGTTAACATTCGGGCTCCGGCGCGGCGGCTCCGGCTGGCCGGCCCGTACAAGTGGCCCCCGTATGGCGCAGCAGGGCTTTGCGGCACCACAAGCGGGGCCGCTAGAAGACCAGCCCCGCCGCCAGGGCCACGCCGACAATGATATAGGAGGGCACCTTGTCCCAGAGCAGCAGCAGAAACGTGGCCCCCACCAGCACCAGGTTGGCGGGCGTATCGGGCAGGGGGTGGTAGAGCAGGAAGGTGGCGGCCCACACGAAGCCCGCCGACACGGCGTTGATGCCCTCCAGCGAGGCCTGCACCACCCGGTAGCGCTTGAGCTGGTCCCAGAACCGGATCAGAAAGAAGATGAGCAGGGCGCCGGGCATGAAGATGCCCACCGTGCCCACCAGGGCGCCCAGCAGCTGCCCGCTCAGGCCGCTGCCGTCGCCGCGCATGGCCAGCGCCCCAATGTAGGAGGCAAACGAGAAATTGGGCCCCGGCAGCGCCTGCACCAGCCCCAGGCCCGACAGAAACTCCTCCGACGTGAGGTAATGCTTGAACTCGACGAACTCGGTGTAGAGCAGCGGCGCCAGCACCTGCCCGCCCCCAAACACCAGGCTGCCATTGCGGTAGAAGTTCTCGAACAGGCGCACCGGCAGCAGCTGGGTGTACTGGCCCAGCACGGCGGCCCCAATCAGAATGCCCAGCCAGAGCACGAAGTTGGCCCACTCGATTTGCAGGGGCTGCTTTTCCTGGCGGGGCATTTTGCGGTAGCGGAAGGTGGTAATCAGGCCGCCGGCCAGCAGCAGCAGCGGCATCAGCCAGGGCACCTGCACGGCGTACACCAGCAGGGCTGCCAGCACCAGCAGGGCCACGGCCGTTTTGGTATGGATGACTTTCTGGGCAATTTTATAGGCTGAGTACGCCACGAAGCCCACCGCCACCGGCTGCACGTACTGCACCAGCCGCATCACCAGGTCCTTATCTAAATAGCTCACCGACAGGCCCGCCACCGTCATGATGCACACGGCCGGCAGCATCCAGACCAGCAGCGTGAGGTAGGCCAGGTTGGGGCCGCCGAGCCGGTAGCCGATGGCCGTAATGGTTTGGGTAGAGGTCGGGCCGGGCAGAATCTGGCACAGCGCCATCAGCTCCAGCAGCTCGGGCGCCGTCAGGTAGCGGCGCTTGTCCACGAGCAGGCGCAGCATCATGGCCACGTGGGCCTGCGGGCCGCCGAAAGCGGTGAGGCCCAGGGCCGCCACATCCTTCAGAAACAACAGGTTGCGCCCCCGTTTCACCCGCGGGCGGCGGCCGGTCGGCGGGGCCAGCGTACTATCGTCGGGAGCGGGCGCAGTCAAGGCAAAAGGGCGCGGGGCAATGGTAAAGGCTGACCAAGATAGAAATTGGTTGCTACATAGCCGGGAAAAAGCCCACCGCCGCCCCTGCTAACGCAAAAAGGACCTACCCGGAAGCTATTGTCTGATAGCAGCTTCCGGATGGGTCCTTCTTGCATCAGCATGACTGACGGCGGGCTATTTTTGAACCTACTTTTTCTTCAGGCCCAACTCAATCAGTCGCTCGTTGAGGAACTCGCCGGCCGTGATGTCGGCCTCTTTTTTGGGGTTTTCGGCCGTTACGCAGCTTTCGAGGGCGGCCAGGCTCATTTCCGAGCGCGGGTGCATAAAGAAAGGCACGCTGTAGCGCGAGGAGTTCATCTTCTCGCGGGGCGGGTTCACTACGCGGTGAATGGTGCTCGTGAGTACGCCGTTGGTCAGGCGCTGGAGCATGTCGCCCACGTTCACCACAATCTGGTCGGGCAAAGCCGTAATGGAAATCCACTTGCCGTCGCGGCGCTTCACCTGCAGGCCGTCGGCCGAGGCGCCCATGAGCAGCGTAATCAGGTTGATGTCGCCGTGCTCGGCGGCGCGCACGGCATCGGCCGGCACCTCATCGGGGTTTTCGATGGGGTAGTAATGAATGGGGCGCAGGATGGAATTGCCGTTGCGCACCTTGTCGTCGAAGTAGTTCTCGGGCAGCTCCAGGTACAGGGCAATAGCGCGCAGCACGTCTTTGCCGGCGGCTTCCAGGGTGCGGTAGGTCAGCAGCGAGGTATCGGCGAAGCTATTCACCTCAGAAGGCCAGATGTTATCCGGGTACTCGGCCCCGATGGGGTCAGAGGCGTCGTCGACTTCCTGGCCCACGTGGTAGAACTCCTTCAGGTCGCCGGTGTTGCGGCCTTTGGCGTGCTCCTTGCCCTTGCTCACGTAGCCGCGCTGGCCGGCCAGCTCGGGCTTCTCGTACTGCTGCTTCACGTCGTCGGGCAACGAGAAGAAGGCTTTCACGTCGGAATAGAGCTTGTCGGTCTGCTCGTTGCTGAGACCGTGGTTTTTAAGGGCGACAAAGCCGATGCTCTGGTAGGCCTGGCCGAGCTGTTGAACAAAACGGGCCTTGCGCTCGGGGTTGCCGGAGCGGAAATCGGCCAGATCGAGGGAGGGTATTTCGTTGGGCAGTTGCGCTTCCATGCGAGTAAGACTGATTGAAAGTGGGAACAATGAATAGGGCCGCAAGTTACTCAAAACCGCCTGCTATTACCGCGCGCAAGCCGTCCCCGACAGCAACCCAACTGGCTGGCCGTGGCGGGCGCCGCGGCCGAGCGGCCCGGCACCAGGCCCCTTTGCTGGCTTGGACAAACTACGCCTACAGCAGGATAAAAGAGGTGTTGACCTACGGAAAGCGGTAAAATTGACCTGTGTTTTGCATTTTTAGAGGTCTGACCCAGCTTGCGGGTCAGGATGGAGTATCTTTGGCCCCGTTTACGGACCCGGACGAAACTTCCGGTGGCCTTCTGGCGTCTTGTAAAAATCCTGAATTCAACCAGCCGCTCATGGCCAGCTATCCGCGGCCGCACTCCGTGGGCCGGCTCCGATTTGACTTGCACGCAATATGAACAGTAAGAAAATACTACTTCTGGCAGGCTTGCTGATAGGAGGTGGCGAACTGGCCCAGGCTCAGCATGCAGTATGGGCAGCGAAGGTAGTAGAGGTTTCTTCGCAGAAAGCGGAGGGCAAAGAAGCCTTCTCGCCCGAAAAAGTACTGGGTGAGCCCAACGCCACGCCCTTGGGCCAGGCCAGCAACGAGGCCTGGATTCCGAAAAAAACAGGTAACAGCGAGTCGATAGAAGTGCGCTTCAGCAAGTCGGTTATTGCCCGGCAGGTATCGGTGGTAGAAAATTTCAACCCCGGTTCCATCACCAAAATCGAGCTGGTGGACACGCGCGGCGGCAAGCATGAGGTGTATAAGAACGATACACCCGGCCCCATCCCGGAACAGTTCCGTACGCTGCAGGCCACCTTTGCGGCAGCAAGCTACCGCACTATTGGCGTGGTGGTTACCATGAACACCAAGGCCGTAAACGGTGTCAACCAGATTGATGCCATCGGGGTGGCCGACGTGGTAGACACCATGGTAAAAAAGGAGTTCAAAAACGAAGAAAGCGCCATCAGCTTCGACTCGGCCATGGTGAACCTGGGGCCCAACGTAAACTCAAAGTACGTTGACACTCATCCGGTTATATCGCCCGATGGCCGAACGCTGTTTTTTGCCCGCCAGGAAAGCCCGCAGAACAGCGGTGGGGCCAGCGACGCGCAGGATGTGTGGTCGAGCAGCCTCGGCAACGCCGAGAAGAAAGCCTGGAACCCAGCTAAGAATATCGGTAGCCCCATCAACACCCCTCGCGACCCTAACGGGGTAGCCTCGGTGTCGGCCAACGGCCAGCAGTTGCTGGTAATTGGCGTGTACGAGCCCGATGGTACTATTGTGCCCAAGGGCCCGAGCCTGAGCCGGCGCACGGCCACGGGTTGGAGTGCGCCTGTGAAGGTGGAGATTGAGGATTATTACAACGACGACGCCGAGAATGTCGACTTCTTCCTGGCCACTTCGGGCAAGGTGATGCTGATGGCCGTGGACCGCAAAGACGGGCAGGGCGAGCAGGATTTGTACGTGAGCTTCCTCAACAAAGATGGCAAAACCTGGAGCCGCCCGCGCAATCTGGGCCCCAGCGTGAACACGAAAAAGGCCGATTTTGCGCCCTTCCTGGCTGCCGATGGCAAAACACTGTACTTTGCCTCAGAGGGCCGCGGCGGCTACGGCAAGAGCGACATTTTCTACTCCAAACGCCTCGACGACTCCTGGACCAACTGGACTAAGCCCCGCAACTTGGGCGCCACCGTCAACTCGCCCGATTTCGATGCCTACTACACGGTGTCGGCGGCCGGTGAGGATGCCTACCTGGTATCAGCCCGCAACGGCACCGGGGGCTCGAAGGACATTTTCCGCATCTCGCTCAAGCCCACCTTCCGGCCCGAAGTAGTGACGCTGGTGCGGGGCCGGGTGCTCGATGCCAGTTCCAAGAAGCCGGTAGCGGCCACCATTCGCTACGAAAACCTGCTTACGGGCGAAGAAATAGGGGTAGCCGAAACCAGCCCCATCGACGGCTCTTACACCATCGTGCTGCCCTCGGGCACCCAGTACGGCTACCGTGCCGAGGCCAAGGACTATCTGGCCGAGTCGGACAACCTCGACGTAACCGACCGCCAGAAGTACTCGGAGGTAAATCAAGACCTGTTTCTGGTGCCCTTCGCCGTGGGCCAGACCATCAAGCTCAACAACATCTTCTTCACCCAGAGCAAGTACTACCTGCGCGAAAACTCCTACCCCGAGTTGCTGCGCCTGGTGGCTATTCTGAAGGAATACCCACAGATTGAAATCCGGCTCGAAGGCCACACCGACAACCAGGGCGACCCGCAGCTGAACGTAAAGCTGAGCCTCGACCGGGTGAATGAGGTGAAAAAGTACCTGGGCCAGAAAGGCATCAATGGCAGCCGCATCAGCACCGAAGGTTTTGGTGGCAGCAAGCCCGTAGCCAGCAACGACCAGGAAGACACCCGCAAACTCAACCGCCGCGTCGAGTTCCGGATTACGAAGAAGTGATTCTGTTTTGAGCTGTTAGCTGAGAGCTTATAGCTGTTAGCCTGACCGCCCATTAACCTTGTGGCGTAACGTGAAAGGACCTTACCAAACCCGAACGATTTGTTCAGGCTGAGTAAGGTCCTTTCTTCATCAGCATATTGACCGGAAAAGCTGTTAGCTCTCAGCTAACAGCTTAAAATCAGCCTAGCTCAGCCGGGTTTCGTCGCGGCTGGATTTACCGCTGTTGCCACTATTGCCAGGGTTGGCAATGGAGTCGCGCATATCGGTGTCCGACTGAATGTTACGCATCTTGTAGTAGTCCATGATGCCCAGGTTGCCCGAGCGAAACGCTTCGGCCATAGCCTTGGGTATTTCGGCTTCAGCATCTACTACGCGGGCCTTGGCCTCCTGGGTTTTAGCGCGGTTTTCCTGCTCCACGGCTACGGCCATGGCACGGCGCTCCTCGGCCTTGGCTTCGGCAACTTTGAGGTCGGCCGTAGCCTGGTCAATTTGCAGCTTGGCGCCGATGTTCTCCCCTATGTCGATATCGGCAATATCGATAGACAGGATTTCGAAGGCCGTACCCGCGTCGAGGCCCTTGCTGAGCACAAGCTTGGAAATTTTGTCGGGGTTTTCGAGCACTTCCTTATGCGAGCGGGAGGAGCCGATGCTGGTCACAATACCCTCCCCCACGCGGGCCAGAATGGTTTCCTCGCCGGCCCCACCCACAAGCTGGGCAATGTTGGCGCGCACCGTTACGCGGGCCTTGGCGATGAGCTGAATGCCATCCTGCGCCACGGCAGCCACATTGGGCGTGTTAATTACCTTGGGATTTACGCTGGTCGTCACGGCCGCAAACACGTCGCGGCCGGCCAGGTCGATGGCGGTGGCCTGCTTGAAAGTCAGCGGAATATTCGCCTTGTCGGCCGAAATGAGGGCCTTGATGACGCTGGGCACGTTGCCGCCGGCCAGGTAGTGCGTCTCCAGGTCGTTGGCCGTAAGGGCCAGGCCGGCCTTAGTGGAGGTAATCATCGAGTTGACGATCAGGGATGGTGGCACCTTGCGCACCCGCATGAACGCGAGTTGCAAAAGGCTCACCCGCACGCCCGAAAACAGCGCCGTAATCCAGAGGCTGACCGGAAAGAAGTACAGGAACACCAGCAGGATGATGCCGCCCACAATGAGCGGAATGAGGGGAAATTCATTCATAAGGAATAGGGAGTTGGTGGAATCGGGTGTTAGGGCGTAGAAGAAAGGTGAAGGTTTCTAAGCCCTAAAAATCAGGCGACCTGCTGAACGACGATGCGGTTGTGCTCGATACCGACGACCAGTACTTCGGAGCCGGCGGCCACGAACTCGCCGCGGGTGGTTACCTCCCGGCGGTCGTCGGCGAAGAGGGCCGTGCCGGCGGGGCGCAGGGCCGACAGCGTGCGACCCACCGCGCCGGGGGCCACATCGGCCTGGCGCACATCGAGCACATGCCCGTGGTTTTGTTGCGTGAGGGCTACTTTATCGAGGTTGCGGGGTCGCAGCCCAACATATACCATCACGCCCACGAACACCGCCGAGGCCGAGAGCAGGATATGGCCGGTGGTGCTGCCGAAGTCGCGGTAGCTGAACCAGATGCCTACTGCCAGCAGCGCGAAGCCCACCAGCCCCACTACCGTAGTGCCAGGGATGAGGATGACTTCGACAACCAAAAAGGCGAGGCCGAAAAACAGAAGTAGCGCAATTGTTAGCCAATCCATAAACAGGCAGAGTAGTTTAGTGGGGAAAAGATACGCAGAAACCCCACAGTAACTGCCGCATCTATATTGGCAACCCCCACCGCAGCGCCGCGTTAAACCGGGTATGAGCCGCGCATTTACCAAGGAAGACGATTCTCTCGAAGCCCCCATCATTCCGCCCCGGCCGGCCCTGCCGCCGGGCTCGGCCAATTACGTGACACCTACGGGCCTGGAGCAGCTGCGCCAGGAACTGACGGAGCTCGAAGCGGCCCGCACCGCAGCCGAGGCCAACCACGACAACGACGCCGACCGCACCCGCCGCCTGACACTGCTTAACGGCCAGCTTGCCGCCCTCAACGACCGCCTGGCCAGCGCCAAGCTTGTCGACCCCGCCACCCAGCCCGCTGGCGAAGTCCGTTTTGGTGCCCGCGTAACGTTGCGCTCCACCACTGGTAAAGCGCCCGAGCGCCAATTCACCATAGTAGGCGTGGATGAGGCCAATGTGGCCGAGGGAAAAATTGCCTTCGTTGCCCCTATTGCCCGCGCCGTGCAAGGCGCCAAGCTCGGCCAGCGCGTAGCGTTGCAGCTGGGCCCAAAGCAGGAGGAAGTGGAGGTTATTGCGGTTGAGTACAGGTGAGCGTTGAAAACGAGAAGCCAAGCTTCTGAATCCTGCCTAACCAAAAACAAGGACAGGCCCGCCGATTGGCGGGCCTGTCCTTGTTCAATTATTCGTGAAATCTGGTAAAATCTGGGCTGATCCGTGGTCTAGTAGGCCCGGGCAAAATACGCCCGGCGCACCGAAGGCTTGCCGGTTAGCATGCAGACGCCGTCCTCGTCGGGCTCGTTGAGGGCCAGGCAGCGGATGGTGGCTTTGGTTTCCTCCTTGATGCGCTCCTCCGTTTCGGAGGTGCCATCGTAGTGGGCCAGCACGAAGCCGGCCGTGGTATCGAGCACCTGTTTGAACTCCTCGTAGCTCTCGACGCGGGTGGTGTGGGTTTCGCGAAAGCGCAGGGCCCGCTGGTAAATGTTCTGCTGAATGTCAGCCAGCAGCGAGTCGACGCTGTTGACAATGTCGGCCAACGGCAGGGTCATTTTCTCCTTGGTGTCGCGCCGGGCCACCTCCACGGTGCCGGCCTCCAGGTCGCGCAGGCCCACGGCCAGGCGCACGGGCACACCTTTCAGCTCCCACTCAGCAAACTTAAAGCCCGGCCGCTCGGTGTCGCGGTCGTCCACTTTTACCGAGATGCCGCGCGCAATCAGGCCCATCTGCATGGGCCGGATACGCTCCATTACCTCCTCGAGCTGGCCGGTTTTGTAAATGGGCACAATCACCACCTGAATCGGGGCCAGCTTGGGCGGCAGCACCAGACCCTCGTCGTCGGAGTGGGCCATAACCAGCGCCCCCATCAGGCGGGTGCTCACGCCCCAGCTCGTACCCCACACGTACTCCAGGCCGCCTTCCTTGGTCTGGAACTGCACGTCGAAGGCCTTGGCGAAGTTCTGGCCCAGGAAGTGCGAGGTACCGGCCTGCAGGGCCTTGCCGTCCTGCATCAGCCCCTCAATACAATAGGTATCCACGGCGCCGGCAAACCGCTCGTTCTCCGTTTTCACACCCTTTACAACGGGCAGCGCCATCCACTCTTCGGCGAACTGGGCGTACACATCCAGCATCTGGCGGGTTTCGGCTACGGCTTCGCCCTCGGTGGCGTGGGCCGTGTGGCCTTCCTGCCACAGAAACTCGGCGGTGCGCAGAAACAGCCGGGTGCGCATCTCCCAGCGCACCACGTTGGCCCATTGGTTGATGAGTAGCGGCAGGTCGCGGTAGCTTTGAATCCAGCCTTTGTAGGTGCTCCAGATGATGGCCTCGGAGGTGGGGCGAACAATGAGCTCCTCTTCGAGTTTGGCATTGGGGTCGACGCGCAGCTTGCCGGGCCGGTCGGGGTCGTTCTGGAGGCGGTAGTGGGTTACCACGGCGCACTCTTTGGCGAAGCCCTCGGCGTTTTTCTCCTCGGCCTCGAACAGGCTTTTGGGCACGAAAAGCGGGAAATAGGCGTTTTCATGGCCGGTACGCTTGAACATGTCGTCGAGCGTGCGCTGCATCTTCTCCCAGATGGCGTAGCCGTAGGGCTTGATGACCATGCAACCGCGTACGGCCGAATTCTCGGCCAGGCCGGCCCGCTTCACTAGTTCGTTGTACCAGAGCGAATAATCTTCGCTACGCTTGGGCAAACTTTTGCTCATAATCGGAGTATCTTGAAGAAAAGGATGAAAAAGTTCCGTTTTCTGGTACAAGATTTGTCCTAGGAAAATGGCACCGTTTCGGGGCGAAATTACGTTATAATATCCGGAGGAATTGGGCTTTGGCGGTCCGTTAGCCTCTGGCCCTCCTCTTTCCTCCACCCGCCTGATCCAAACTTTACGCGCAAGTATCATGAAAAAGCACCTTCCCTCCTTCTTACCCGCCCTGGCCCTGCTGACGCTGGGAGGGTGCGCCACCACGTCTAACTTAGCGACCACCGAAAACGACGGCATGTACTACTCGGCCGCCGATAAGGTAACGGCAATGCCGGTTGCCCAGTCGGCCCCGGTTGGCGACCCCGGCGACGTAGTTAACCCCGACTACAACGGCAGCAGTGCCCGCGGCGGCGAAAGCGAGTATTATGACGATGACTATTACGCCTCCTCGCCGCAGCGCAATAACTACCGCAACAACTACCGCGGCGGCAGCCTGGGCTACTATAGCTTCCCCTATGCCGATCCGTTCTTCTATGGCTATGGCGCGCCCATTATCGGCTACTCCCCCTATTCGCCCTTCGGCTATTCCCCCTACGGTTTCTACGACCCCTTCTACCGGCCTCACTACGGCTACGGTGGGCTGACCATCAATATCGGTTTCGGCTGGGGCAACCCCTGGGGCTTCAACCGTTTTGGCGGTTGGGGTAATCCATGGGCCTATAATGGCTTCGGGGGATGGGGCGGTGGCCTTTACGGAGGTGGATATTACGGCAACGGGTATTATAACAACGGCGGTTATTACGGCAACAATGGCTACTACGGAGTGGGTGCCGACCGCCCGGCTCGTAACGTAACCTACGGGCCGCGTCGTTCGCGCACCGGCAACGGTGCCGGCCTGGCCGATGTACCGAATGGTTCGGCCAGCGCGGCCAGCCCCGGCCGCAGCCGGGTAGTACAGGAAGGCCGTTTTGTTACGCCTGGCAATGGCAGCGTTAATACGCCCGCCGGCCAGTACAACGGCCGTGGCCGGGTACGCGACGTAACCGCTGGCAACGGCAGCAGCTCGGCCAGCGGTCAGCCAGCCAGCGCAACCGAATCCGGCTCCCGCACCAGCCGTTTCCGCGATACTCAATCGATGCCCGGCGCCGCTACGGCCAGCCAGCCAGCCGACGACACCCGCCGCTGGCGCGTACTCGACAACTCGGCGGCCAACAACGGCGCGCCAGCCTCCAGCGGGCGCATGGTAGACCGTCCGGCCGCCGACCAGCCCCAGTCGGGGCGCGGCCGTCGCGCAACCTACTACAGCGGCGACAACAACAGCAACTCGGGCACGGCCCAACCCCAGCGGCAGCGCACTACCGAACGCCGCTCGTACTCGGAGCCTACCCGCTCCTACTCCGAGCCTGCGCAGTCATACTCGCAGCCTTCCCAGCCTTCGCGCTCCTACTCGGAGCCAAGCCGCTCGTCTTCTCCTTCGTCCTCCTCGCCGGGCAACAGCGGTTCCTCGGGTGGAAATAGCGGTGGCCGCGGACGGGTACGCTAAACTGCTGCTGGTTAGGCTATCGGCTTTCTTTATTTATCTGCCTGTAAGAAGCGGTCCGGCTTAGGGTCGGGCCGCGTTGGGCTACTCCTTTCCTTCTTCTTATGAAAACCCTGAAATACGGGCTTGCCGTTGCCCTGATGGGTACGGCCAGCCACGCCTTTGCCCAATATCAGGCAGATGCCCTGCGCTTTTCCCAGTCGC
The DNA here is from genome assembly GCF_900107135.1 of Hymenobacter psychrophilus. Lineage (GTDB taxonomy): Bacteria > Bacteroidota > Bacteroidia > Cytophagales > Hymenobacteraceae > Hymenobacter > Hymenobacter psychrophilus. The sequence goes on along the minus strand of NZ_FNOV01000013.1, from coordinate 456 downwards.
AGCCGGTGGGTACGGCCCGCACCCTGGGCCTGGGCGGGGCCACCGCCGCCGTGGGCGGCGACTACGGCTCGGTACTCGTGAACCCGGCCGGACTGGGCATGTTCCAACGCTCCGAGTTCAGCTTTTCGCCGGGCTTTAGAGCCTGTTATGGACTGGTGGCCCGGAAAACGCCTTTTGCCAGCAGGAGCGTGACAAAGGCCAGGAAGTGAAATTGCTGCATGGTCAGGGCCAGGCGTTCGTAGTCACGAGCCAAGCGTCGGAAGCGGGCGGCCCAGCCGAAGCTGCGTTCGACGACCCAGCGGCGGGGCAGCAGCACAAAGCCGGTTTGGCCTTCGGGCTTGGCAATAACCTGTAAGTCAATATCGTGCACGGCGGCAGCATACGCGGCGTTTTCGCCCGTGTAGCCCTGGTCGACATAGGCCACCTGCACTTTTTGGCCCGTGACCTGCTGCACCC
>NZ_FNOV01000027.1 GCF_900107135.1 Hymenobacter psychrophilus | reverse complement strand
AAAAAACGCCCGTTTTTCGAGACACCCCCAACTCGCCAGAATCCGACCCGGCGGCCCTAACGGGAATTTCTGTTCTTACTCTTGCGCTACCCCTACAGCTTATCTACAGTTGGTCTGGCCGAATAAAGGAAGGGATTTACCAAGAGCTTAGAGCAACCCAAAAATCAGTTCACTATCAGGCAGTGGGGGGAGGAAGGCAGTGGGGGAGGCCTAGAACGTGCAGAGATGCTCCAGGACGAAGTGATGAGGGTGTGGGCAGGTCAGTGGTACTCGTAGCAGGTAGGAGGCACACAGAGAGCAGATTTGGTGGAATGGCCAAGTGAGAGAGGTTGCCAGCAGGTCAGGATTAAGCAGCTGAGTAGGGGCCAGGTTGAAATGGGGCAGGGGCTGGCGGGTCCGGGTCAAGGGGTAGTCAGCAGATTTTAAAGGGCCGGGGCAAGGGGGCAGCCAGGGAAGGACGAACGGGATGGGGCAGCTCCGAGAGAGGGGGATGGTGTCAAAAAAGAGGAAAGTTTTAGATGCTCCTTTTTAACATAATATGCGGGGAGAGTAGGCGGAAGTGTTGAGGGGTAGGGCTGGATTTCGGTAAAGTGTTGTAGCTTGTAGTAGAGCGAGGGTCCAGACGGTTTTGTTCTGCCAGGACGACCATCTATGCATCACACACGATGCATAGGATTTACGGTTGAGCTTCGCTCATCACCGTAAATCCTATGCCGTGCGCCCTCCGGGGCTAGCCAAATTTCCTTTCCCCCACTGCCTAACTCCTGTGCTCATGCTGCCTTTTTGTATTCTGCGTCACGGCAAATTGACCGACGAGAAACACGCCAATAAAGCGACCACGCACAACTACCGCAAGTACGATGTGCCCAACGTTGACAAAGAGCCTCGGCACCCGAACATCGAGTTCATCAACACCGAAGAACGCAGCTACTGGGACCTAGCCACTGAACGCATTGCTGAGGCCGGCATCACAATCCGGCGCAAGGATGCGATTCGGTGTGTAGAGCTAATTCTAACGGCCTCGCCGGAATTTTTTGAGCGCGACGAGAAGGGTCGTGCTGCTGACCAGTCGGACAGCCAGTGGGTAAAGGACAACCGGGCTTATGTAGAAAAGAAGTACGGCAAGGAAAACGTCATCGCCTTTCAGCTCCAGCAAGACGAAACGACCCCGCATTGTCATGTGGTTATCGTTCCCATCACGGCCGATGGGCGGCTGTCGGCCCGCGACCTCATCAATCCGGTTGCCCTGCGAATAAATCAGAACGACTACCACGAGGCAATGGCAGCGCACGGATTGGAGCGGGGGGTAGAGCGTAGCCAGGCTGTCCACCAGCCCATGAGCGCTATGTATAGCAAACAGAATAAAACGGCGGCCGAGCTGGGGGAAAAGATGGGGGCGGCCAGCGCGTTCGAGGACGTGCCGGTAAAGCGGCCAGGTGCGGCGGACCTGTTCAAACTAACAGAGTGGGAGGCCAAGAGCACGGCCAGCGTAAGTGAGCAGGGGCAGGCTCAGGTAGAGAAGGCGAACCAGCGGGCCGAGAAGGGGATAAATCTTGCGTTAGAGAACGCTTCAGCCAAAAGTCAGGTCCGTGCGCTCCAAAGTCAGTTGAGGACTACAGAGAAGCTGAAGGAGAAGCATTACCGCGAGAAGATACAAGCCCAGGGTGAGTTAAAGCAGGCCGAGCAGGAGAAAATCAAACTAGCGGTGATCCTGGCCCAGGGCCAGAAGGTGCCAGCGGATTTACTCAAGCTGGGGGCCGAGCAGCGCGAAAAGGACCGACAGGAGACCAAGAAGGCATTTGAAGTGCATCTGGTCAACGGGGCTTACACGGACTACCAGAGCTACATGAGTGGGCTCAAAGCACAAGGATTCAAGTTCAAAACGGCCACAGAAGCCAATCCTAACCAAGTAGCGCATCCCAAGCACGGTTCCCAGTTCACTTATGCAGAAATATGTCCCAATGGCCATGAAATAAGCGAACAGGTTGCCGAGCAACTTCAAGCTAGGCAAGCACGTGCAGACGCGCATGCTCACGAGATGAAACAGGCCGAAATACGGCAAGCAGAAAAGGCGCGACAGCAGGTGGCCACCAAGGAACTTGCCCTGATGGAGCGGGCTTTTGATATTTATCGTTGGAAGCCTAAGCCTGCAGAGTTAACCGCCTGTTTAGTAGTCCCGAAGGAGAAGGCCGACGAAGTGGCAAAGTCCTTACGGAGGGGCATCCACTCTCATGCAGCCCATTTGGGCGTGCAAGGCGAACCATCTCGCAGAGACGGAATGCAGACCGTTTATGTGAAGTACCAGCCCAGCTTTGCTCATGTTGTTGACTCCTATTTCGATAACGTCCGGGCGATGGGTGGCCAGGTCCATGAGTATGACGACATGAAAGCCAGACGGGAGGGCTATGAAACCAAACCGCAGGTAGCGCCCACCATAAAGCGGGAGTCAGGGCAGAGCAAAGGCTTCGGGATAGGAGATGACTAGCATGGCAAAGTACCAGGGCCGGCCGTGCAGCTGGGCGAAGGGCCAGGCGGTACAATGCGGAGGAGCTATAACGTCTTACAATCCACCGTTCAGAAAACGTTATGAACCCAGACGTGTCTCATTCTGACCGTGATAGATATGGCATAGTACATTTGCTTTTCTTCCTTAATTTGGCCTTCTGACTTAGCGATCCCAATGAAAAAGAAGATACTTATTGTATTGGCCGCCTACGTGGTGTATTGTTTAGGGGGCGTTGGGCTAATTGCGCTGGGGTACGCTGATCGATGGTATTTCATGCCTTATTGGTCGATTAAGGGGCCCAACTCGGACAAGTCGGGCTTATCGGCCGATGGTCCTTGGATAGCTTATGCTGGCCCGGGCGGTGTGCTACGCCAGGTTGAACAGCAGGATAAGGACCTGTTCATTCGTCAGGATACATTACCGACCCTGGCAGGGCAGCAAATACGCTGCTTCGTGGCAACAACAGGCCGAGATTTCAGCATACCGTTACGAGAACCTGCCCAACCCGAACCCGCCATTTACGCCGAGCCCGACCGGACACTGGTCCTCTCAGACATTGAGGGCAACTTCGCCGGCCTGGAGGCCCTATTGCGCGGCAGTAGGGTGGTGGACAAGAACCTGAACTGGTCGTTCGGCAATGGCCACTTGGTGCTGCTAGGCGATTTTTTTGACCGGGGCTTACAGGTTACCGAGTGCCTGTGGCTGGTTTACAAGCTGGAGCATGAGGCGGCCCGAGCCGGTGGCAAAGTGCATTTCATTTTGGGCAATCACGAACGAATGAATCTCACTGGGCACTTCAAGTATGTGCGGCGCAAGTACCGCGTCAACGCCGACACATTGCAGTGGCCCTACGAACAGTGGTACGGGCCGCAGACCGTGCTGGGTCAATGGTTGCGTAGTAAGAACGTCGTCGAGAAAATAGGATCTTCGCTCCTAACCCACGGCGGCCTGAGTACGGAAGTAGCGGCGCTACGTCTTCCCTTAGTCCAGTTGAATGCAGAAGCGCGGGCCTATCTACAACGGGCGGCCACCGACACGATGCTCACGTCAACCCAGCGGCTGGTGAACATGCCCCCCCTTAGCCCGGATTGGTACCGGGGCGTCGCGCAGGAGGAGGTTTCGGCTGCAGACCTGACGGCCATGCTAAAGCAATACGAAGTCAACCGGCTCATTATCGGGCACACGCCCGTGACAGAAATCACGGCTCTATATGGTGGCAAAGTACTGGCCATCGACCTGCCGCATCAGGAACGCACAGATGGCAAGCAGCCGTTGCAGGCCCTACTGCTGGAGCAAGGCCAGCCAATAATTATTGATAGTGAGGGCCGGCGCACTGCGCAAGTATCACCCTAACTACTTGACTTTACTGGAAAAGTACCACGTCGGCTACACCTCAACAGAAGGCAAAAAAACCACCATTTTTCCGAGGTCGGGGGTATAACCAATGTTATGTTAAGGGATAAAACCAAGACAAGGGAGGGACTATTTGCACTTCCCCACTGCCTTCAAAATCCTATCTGACTAGCCCACCAGCGGAGCCGGCAGGGCCGGTACGAAGCCGTCAAAGACCTCGTAGCTGATGATGTTATAGCGGCGGGCGTAGGCCCGCAGATGCACGGCGATAATCCGCTCCCTGGTGGCCCGTTCAGAGCCGGGCGTGTATTCTATCACCAGCATCCGCTTCTCGGCCTCCTGAGCCAGCAGGAAGTGGCACGGAATGGCTTGCTGTTCGGCCTCGGTAAGGTGAACGGCATTTTCCGGCTTCAATACGACGAGTTCGAGGTAAATTTTTTGCCGCATAGGGGGCTAGGCAATGGCCTTGGGTTTACGCTTCGACTTAGGTGCAGCGCCAACGTTCCCCAAAACAGGCTCTGTCAGGCGGCGGTATTCGTCAAACAGGTATTCCAGCCGGCTTAGCTCCGTAGGGAACGCAGCCGAGCGGTAGCACTGGTCCACGGCCCGGTCAAGCTGCTGATGGGCTTTCACCAGGGCCGGAGGCATAGTGAGCGGGTCGTAGAGGGTGGCCAGGCTTGCGTCGGGGAACTGTGCCCGCGCTGCCAGGACTACCTGCGCGGCGGCTTCCACGCCGGTGACTTGCTTGGGACTAGGTGTAGCCGGGAATGGAAAGTTATTGTAGACGAGCGAGTTTGAATAGCTAAACCTGCTCTCCAAACGGCCGCAAGTGTAGCGCATCCAAGCCATGTGCATGGCCGAAGTCAGTACCCCAAACAGGTAAGGTGTAGCATCCGGTACCATTTGCAGCTTGTTGCTGGCGATAACTGCTTTGGGCAGGAACCCAATCGGAATGTATGTGCGCCTTTCCGACGATACTTCGGGAATGGCTAAGTAGTCGGAAGCCGGTTGCGCTATCTGTACAAACAGGGTTGGCGTAGCAGCGCGTTTCTGAGTAGAAGGAGCCTTGCTGGCCAGCCGCGACTGCCGAACTGCTTCTACTCGTGCCTTTACTAACGGCAGCTTCTGCAATTCAGAAGGCGAAATATCCACGAGCCACAGGCACCACCTTTCCGTTCCCCGAATCAGTTCTTCGCCCCCGAGGTACTTCCGTACCCAAGGTGCTGCACCTGGCTCCTTGCTTAGTAGTTCCTCTTTCTCATCAGGAGTTAGAACAAGAAAGCCACCATCAGAGGGCTTATTTCCCCAAATCATCTGCGGCACGTTGCTAACTGGCTTCGTCCGGTTCCCAATAAATACGTCAGCGGCATCAACCAGATACGCGTTGATGTGCGGCACCATCCGCTTTAGCGGTTCAGAAGTGGGCGTAGGGTAGTCGTAGAGGGCGCATTGTTTCGGCTCATCAAGCCCAAAGCCCACTATCACGCAGAACACATTGGCATTGCCCCGCGCCTCGTTACTCCATTTGAAGGTGCGATGCGCGAAATGAATTTTGACGCCATGCTTCTGCATCAACTCACCCCATAAAATGCTGACTTGTTCCCCTTGTGTGATGGAATTGGTGCTGACGAAGGCAACCTTAACGGCGGTATCCTGAATGTATTGGGCTGCTTTTAGCAGCCACGCCGAAACATAGTCCAAGGCACCTACCGACTTGAGGCCTTTTGCTACTGCGGCCACTTCGGCTTTTTGTTGCACCGTTTGCCACGCTTGTCCAATGAACGGCGGATTGCCCAGGATATAAGTGAGCTGGTCCTTTGGGGCCACGGTTTCCCAGTCGGTGGTCAGGGCATTGCCGTGAACAATACGGGCAGTCCGGGTGAGGGGCAGGCGTAGGTAAAGGTTGCCGAAGGCCTCGGAGAGGCGCAGGTTTAGTTGGTGGTCCATGAGCCACATGGCCACTTCGGCAATGCGGGCAGGAAATTCTTCCACCTCGATACCATACGCCTGGTCTACCTGCACCCGCGCATACAGGGCCAGGTCCACGGTCTGACCAGTGGCCACTTGGGCAGCAAACAGCCGCTCCAAAATTTCCTGCTCCAGTAAGCGCAGTTCGCGGTAGGTGACCACCAGAAAATTGCCGCACCCGCACGAGGGGTCCAGGAAGCGCACTTTTTCCAGGCGGCGGTGCAGCTGGTCGAGGCGCTGACGGTTCTGGCCGGCCTGAGCCAACTCCTGCCGCAGCTCGTCCAGGAACAGGCCTTGGATAACCTTCAAAATGTTGGTTTCGGAGGTGTAGTGCGCCCCCAGGTTGCGCCGCTTTACGGGGTCTGTGACGGACTGAAACAGCGACCCGAAAATGGCCGGGGAGATGCGCGACCAGTCGAAATAGGTGCAGCGAATGAGCTGTTCGCGCAGGGCCTGGTCGAAGGCCGGAAACTCAAAAAATTCCGTGAACAGGGAGCCGTTTACGTAGGGAAGCGCCTGTAAATGGGCCGGTAAGTGGCGTTGGCGCTCATGGTTCGGCTTGTCGAGGACCGAGAACCATTGGGCCAACTGTGCCCCCACGTCGGAGCCATCTTCGCGGGTGTTTTCTTCCAGGAAGGCCCGGAAGGCATCTTTCTCAAAAATGGCCGTATCCTCCGCAAACAGGCAAAAGAGGATGCGTACCAACAGCACTTCCAGCTTGTGGCCGTGGTAGCCGTCGCGCAGTAAGGCGTCGTGCAGCTCGCCCATGAGTTCGGCCGCTTTGATGTTGGCCGGGTCTTCGTCCTTGTACTGGCGCTTCTGGTAGCCGGTCAGGAAGGAGAACAGGTGCAGGTGCTGGTGCAGCTCTTCTAGGGGGAAGTCGTAGTTGGTGCCCTCGTCGAGGTCGTAGAGGCGGAAGCGGGCGAAGTCAGAGACCAGAATGTATTTGGGCAGCTCGTGGTCTTTGAGGCCGGGGAAGTAGTCCTTGGCTTGCTGCACGGCCTTATCCAGGTCTTTGCCGCGGCTCTTGTGCTCCACCAGCAGCGTACCCTTCCAGAGCAAATCAATAAATCCCTGTTGGCCGGAGAGCTTCTTGACAGGCTCTTCAAACGTGGCCACGCGGCGACGATTTACCCCGAACACGTTAAAAAAATCGCCCCAAAAGGCTTTGGCTTCGGCGTGTTCGCGGGTTTCGCCTTGCCATTCCTGGGCAAAGCGAATGGCGCGGTCTTTTAATTCAGAGAGGCTTAATGCCATAAAATGGGATAGTCACGAGGGGGGAATATGGGGCAATATAGGATGCCCAAGTGATTATGCATCTTATGCATCCAAGCCAACTCAGCGTATCAGATGACTTAAGAAATGGAAACAACCTTTAAGGATCCTTTCTAGTGTTATAATTCACTAAACGCTTGACTAGTCAGTGATTAGTCAATGACTAGTCAAGCAGAAGTTAAACAAGATTTAGAGTGTTTACTTTGTGGCTTCTGACTAGTCATGCTCCGAATGGAAAACGCCGCTACTTTTTTGACTATAAAGCAAGCAGCTCAGCAGGTTAACAGGTCTGAGCAGACCATCCGGCGACTAGTCAAGCAATACGTTAAGACTAGTCATATCCAGACAGAGCTGACACCCAAGGGCAACACGTATTTGATTAGTCAGACGTTTCTGGCGCAACAGTACCCCAGTCAAGCCGAACCGTTGCCGGCAGTAACAGCGCAGGCCCAGGTGCCGGAGGTTGCCGAGTTAGAGCGGCAGTTAGCCGAACGCGACCAGACTATTCAGCAGCTACAGAATCGTCTGTTAGAGCAGAATGACGTGCTAAATGCTTTGACTAGTCAGGTGAATAGTCAGCGTATCGGGCGCATTGAGGAATTACTGCTTAGTCAGAATGAGCAGTTGGGCGAATTGCAAAAGCGACTACCTGAGCCAAGAGAAGCCCCCATAGTATTACCAGTGCCAGAATCCATCAAAAGGGGCTTCTGGCAACGTGTTTTTGGCAAGTAGTGGCCGCCGACCCGAGAAGGAGGGGATAGATGATTTTAAGTGGCCTTAGATGGTTTAGCTGCAACTAACCCTAAGCGCACGAGTAGCAGGCCTCCTGCGTTGCGCGAAGCCTTTACTTTGCCAGTTTTCAGGTCGTGGTTGTAGCGGTTGACTTCGGCCACGTGAGCGGCGCTACTCATAATAGTTTGCCGGTGCTTAGCATCAGTGATGCGCAACTCGTCCAGAACCCGGGCGGCGTTATCGAAGTGGCTTTGTTGCACACCAGATAGTGACTGAGCAGTACCTGCCAAGTCAATGGGAATGGGCGTTGCTAGTGCTTGGGGTTTGATTATGAAGGTGATGTATTCATAAGTTCTCCCAACCTTTTCGAGCTTGTAACTAATGTGAAGTTCGGTGTGCTCATTGATTTGCTTGACACTTCTATCCAGAACATTTACTCGAAAATCCTTGAATGATTTCAGCTTCTCTTTGATATCTATCTCCCATGGCTTGTCATCAATCAGGTCAAGCATCGTTTTCAGTTCTCTGATATGGTACCTCTTTGTCTTGCCAAGGTCCTTCCATTGGGAGCAGATGGGGTAGATGCGCTTAGCGTATTTGCTAGTGAGTCGGAGCGCCGCAGATAGGCCGAAGCTAGTAAAGTTGTCTTTGAGATGGTATAGATGGGGTAGAATATGCTTGGTAAGCTCAAATTCTATAATACCAGTGCCCGTCAAGTATTTGACTCGCTGAAACATAGAGAGTTGTTCAGGATATTTTCCAGTGGTTATCGAGAATACCCTCGACATCATTCCGTCAGTGGCTTGCCATAGATAAGGGAAATCATATTTCTTGCCAGTTAATAAGGACAACTCCTTGATGTTCAGTTGATATACTAAGGAGGATTGGGATTTTCTCAGCTTAGACAGCATGAAGAAGAAGAGGTCCATCTGTAGCTCACTGAATTCAAAGCGTGCATTGGTTAATGCATTACTATGACGTACTTCTAAATCGGGTGTAAGTTCTTGATCCATAAGGTAAAACTACAATAAAAGGAGTTATGTAAAAAGACGTCCGATAAAATCACTCCCTTTTCACACATTAAACCTCCCCCTTTCACACATTAAACCTCCCTTTTCACACATTAAACCTCCCTTTTCAC
>NZ_FNOV01000012.1 GCF_900107135.1 Hymenobacter psychrophilus | reverse complement strand
ACGGCTTGCGCGTGTTGCCCGGCCACAGCCGCTAGCACGGCGTTCGTGTCGTAGGCCTTATCGGCCACCACAGCGCCGGGCTTTTCGGGCAGGGCGGCCAGCAGTTCCGGTAGCACGGTGCAATCGGCTTGTTCACCTGGGGTGAGCTTCAGGATCAGACAGTTGCCCAGCGCGTCAACCACGGCATGCATCTTCGTCGAGAAGCCGCCCCGGCTCCGGCCTAAGCTTTCGGCCGCGGCCGTACTTTTTTTTGGCCGGCGGCGGCTTTGTGGGCTTTGACCGTGGTCGAGTCGACCAGCACCCAAGCATAATCCGGCTCCTGCACCGCCTGGAACAGGCCCTCCCAGACCCCAGCCAGCGCCCAGCGGCGAAAGCGTCGGGCTACCGTGTTCCAAGGGCCAAACCGTTCGGGCAGGTCGCGCCAGGCGCAGCCCGTGCGCACCCGGTAGACCACGGCGTTGACAAAATGGCGGTTGTTGCGGCCTGTGCCGCCTGCCGTACCGGCCTGCCCAAGTGTGTGCGGCTGAATCAGTTCCCATTCACGCTCAGTAAGTTCGTGGCGTCGCATCCCGCAAATTTAAACATGACTGTCCACACACTCTAGTAAAGCGCCACCGAAGCGTCTACCCGCCGGCTCCAGGCATCAATTCCGCCGCGCAGGTTTAGCAGATTGGTGTGCTCGTGGCGGTGCTGCAGGAACGCCAGCGCCTGCATCGAGCGCACGCCGTGGTGGCAGATGAGCACCACGGGCCGGTCGTCGGGTACTTCGTCGGCGCGGCGGGCCAGTTCGCCCAGCGGAATCAGTAAGCTGCCTTCGATGCGGCAGAATGCGTACTCCTCGGGCTGGCGCACGTCGATGAGGTGGAGGTTTTCGCCGCTTTGCAGGCGGGCGTGCAGGGCTTCGGGCGTGAGTTCGGGCAGCATCAATGGATAGGTAAAAAACCGGATCAACCGTAAAATTACCCCGCTGCTGGTTAGCTTTGGTCAATTGGCCCCAGGAGGGGCCGGCGCAATTCAGTCTTAACCATCAACTTGGAACAACTGCTCAGGTTCTGGACCGAAGCGGCCGGCAGCGGCCCGCTCGAATGGATAGCCGTGCTCACGGGCTTCGCCTGCGTGTGGCTGGCGGCCCGCGAGTCGCTCTGGAATTTCCCGGTGGCCATCGTCAGTTGCGGGCTCTACGTGTTCGTCTACCGGCAGAGCACGCTGTACGCCGATATGGGCTTGCAGGTAGTCTTTATAATACTGGCTTTGTACGGCTGGTACCAGTGGCTGCACGGTGGGCAAAACCGCGCCGAACTGCCTGTTTCGCGCACCACCCGGCAGGAGTGGGTTGGGTGCGCGGTTTTTGTGGCCGTCTTTACGCTGGCCGTCGGCTACTACCTGCAGCACCACACCGATGCCGCGCTGCCCCACTGGGATGCCTTCACGACGGCCGGCAGCCTGGCCGGGCAGTTTCTGCTCATCCGTAAGCGCCTCGAAAACTGGTTTATCTGGATAGTGGTTGACATTATCTACGTGCCCATTCTCTGGTACAAACAGCTCTACCCTACCAGCGCCCTGTATGCGCTCTACCTCGCCCTGGCGGTGTACGGCTACGTGGAGTGGCGCCGGGCGCTGCGCAAAAACGCTACTCGCTCTGTTCCTCTCTCTGCCTGACTTGCTATGAACCAGCCTTTCCGCCTTTTGCCAACCGATTTTCCGTTTTTCGGAGTAGTCCGCTGATGTTGCGCGTTGCCCTGACCGGTCCCGAATCGACGGGCAAAACCACCCTGAGCCGGCTGCTGGCCGAGCACTACCGCACGGCCTGGGCGCCGGAGTATGCCCGCGCCTACCTCACCGAGCGCGGCCCGCACTACAGCCTGGCCGACCTGGAGGACATTGCCCGCGGCCAGCTGCAGGCCGAGGAGCAGGCCGTGGCCGAAGCCCAACGCCAGGGCCGGCCGCTGGTATTCTGCGACACCGATTTGCTAGTAATAAAAATCTGGGCCGAGCATTCGTTCGGCTACTGCCCCGACTGGATTCTGCGCCGCATGGAGCAGCAGCACTACGCCCTGGTACTGTTGCTGAACGTGGACCTGCCCTGGGAACCCGACCCGCTACGCGAGCATCCGCAGCACCGTAGCCATTTTTATACCCTCTACCAGCGCGAACTCCACGGCCAGCTGTCGAACTTTACCGAAGTAAGCGGCCAGCCCGCCCAGCGCTTCGAGCAGGCCTGCTTCCACGTCGATGAGTTGCTTGGTCGGCAGCCCCGGCCTGGGCACATTCTGGAATAACTTTCTGGAGCGGCTGCCGTTTTGCCCGGTAGTGTATAGGTTTGCGTTCGGCAACGTCGCAATTAACTATATGATTATCAGGCAATAAATTATATGTTGAAATGATGCACACCCTCGAAAACAAGCACTGCCGCGTTCAGATAAACGCCCGCGGAGCCGAGTTGACCAGCTTTGTGCGCCTCGATGCGGCCGGCGAGCTGGAGTACCTCTGGCAGGCCGACCCCGCCCATTGGGGTCGCCACGCGCCGGTGCTGTTTCCGATAGTAGGTCGCCTGCCCGACAACCAGTACCTGCACCAAGGCCAGACCTACGCGATGGGGCAGCACGGCTTCGCCCGCGACCGGGAGTTCACGCTACTGCACCGCAGCGAGTTTGAACTGACGTTTGAGCTGCGCGATGATGCCGTCAGCCGGGTTAATTATCCGTTTGGGTTTGCGCTGCGCATTAGCTACCGGCTGGCCGGCGCCACGCTCACGGTGGGCTGGGAGGTCGAAAACCCGGATTCCGCCGAGCTGCTGTTCAGCATCGGGGCGCACCCGGCCTTCCGCTGTCCGCTGCTGCCCGGCGAAACGCTTGCCGACTACGATTTCGTCTTCGACCACCCCGTCAGCCTCGACCGGTACCTGCTGCAAAGCGGCCTGTTCAGTGGCGAAACCGAGCCGCTGCTGCGCCACGAAACCGTGCTGCCGCTCAGCTACGAGCTGTTTGCCCAGGACGCGCTGGTCTTTCAGCACTTCGATTTTACCAGCCTCACGCTGCGCAGCCGGCGCTCGGGCCACAGCGTGCGGGCCCGCTTCGACGGTTTTCCTTACCTGGGCCTCTGGACGGCGGGGCCGGGCGCCGGGTTCGTTTGCATCGAGCCCTGGCACGGGCTGGCGGGCCGTGTGGGTGGCCCCATCGAGCTGGCCGATAAACAGGGCATTATGAGCCTGGATACCGGTCAGCAGTTTATCACTTCTTACAGTCTCACCGTTGCCTGATATCACCACTTCCGACATTACCATCCGGGCCATTTCGGCGGCCGATACCTACGAGTTGCGCCACCAAGTGCTGTGGCCCAACGAGCCGGTTACCTACATCCAACTCGGCAACGACGCGGTTGGGTTGCACTTTGGCGCCTTTCGCCACGGCCAGCTGGTATCGGTTATTTCGTTGTTTATTGATGGCAGCGTGGCCCGGTTCCGCAAGTTCGCCACCCGCCCCGACTGCCAGGGCCAAGGCATCGGCTCGCAGCTACTGCGCCACGTCATCAACGAGGCCCGCCGCCACGGCGCCCGCCGCTTATGGTGCGACGCCCGCGCCCGTAACGAGGCCTTTTACCGCGCCTTCAAGCTGGAGCCTGAAGGCAACCGCTTCTACCGCGGAACCGAACCCTATATCCTGATGGCCAGGGATTTATAATGAATAGAGAACAGTGAATAGTGAATAGTGAATAGTGGGAAACGAGCCCAGCTGTCATCCTGACGAAGGAAGAACCTTGCCATGCTGAACGAGTCGTTTTACGGTTGTTCATAAGTAAAAAAGTCCTTACTTCGTCAGGATGATAGCCGGTTCCGTTTCCGCACTATTCACTATTCACTGGCCGACGGCAGTTGTAATCGGGCTCCCAGTCGTTGATGGGGCGGGAGATACCGGGGGGCAGGTCGAAATCGGGCAGGCCGTCGTCGAGCGGCTCACCACCGCCCTCATCGTCGTTGCCGGGGGCCGGGGGCTGGCGCAAGCGGCGGCCGGGCATCAGTAACACAAAGGCGGCGAAAATAAGCGCGACGAGCATATACAGGAGGCTGGGAACAGACATGGCGCGGGGGTGAAGAGGAACGGAGTTCCGAAACCGGACGGGCTACTGATTGCAACGGGTAGCCGCCCCACCTTGTTTTTGCCGGGTCCGGCTTTTTGGCTGGGCCGCCGCAATGGGCGGGCCATATTTCTAAGATAGCTGATTGCCAATAGAAAACGAAGCCGCTGGCCCTTTTTGCATTGGTTGGATGCGCCAGGCGGGCCGAAACCATATTTAGCGGCGTACCTTCGCCGTACAGTTTAGGGGTGCCCCAGGCTACGCGAGTAGCAATAAGGCTGAGATCATACCCATTGAACCTGATCCGGGTAATGCCGGCGAAGGGAACAAACGATCCGCGAACGAAACACCCGTGGGGGCCGACCCCTGGCCCTGGGTACGTTCCATTTTTCCATTTTTCACTTTTGAAAACTGTATTGACCACCGGACTGGCCCTGTTAGGGCTGTCTGGCGCGGCATGGGCCCAAGGGCCCGTAGCCGGCACCATCACCGACGCCCGCACCGGCCAGCCGCTGCCCGGTGCCACCATCCTGCTCGACGGCAGGCCCAGCAGCAGCACCGATGCGGCCGGCAGTTTCAATCTGGCCACTGTGCCGGCCGGCCGGCACGAGCTGCGCATCACGTTTGTGGGCTATGAAACCCTCGTGCAGACGTTGCAAGGACAGGCGCAAGCCCAGCGCGTAAGCGCCGGACTGCAACCCGGCGGCGTACTCACCGGCGACGCGCTCGTAACGGCCCAGCGGGCTTCCGACCGCACGGCCACGGCCTATACCAACCTGGGCAAGCAGGATATCGCCAAGCGCAATTTCGGTCAGGATTTGCCCTATCTGCTCGATCAGACCCCCTCGGTTGTCGTCACGTCGGATGCCGGGGCGGGCGTGGGCTACACCGATATCCGCATTCGGGGCACCAGCAACACGGGCATCAACATGACCATCAACGGCATCCCGCTCAACGATGCCGAGTCGCACGGCTCGTTTCTGGTGAACCTGCCCGATCTGGCTTCATCTATCAGCAGCCTACAGGTGCAGCGCGGGGTGGGCACGAGCCAGAATGGCGGGGCCGCTTTCGGGGCCAGCCTCAACATTTCTACCCTCGACAACCGCCGCGAGGCCTACGGCGAAACCAGCAACTCCTACGGCTCCTTTAATACCTGGAAAAATACTGTGCAGTTTGGTACGGGCCTGCTGGGCGAGCATTTCACGGTCGACGGCCGCCTCTCGCGCATCAGCACCGACGGCTACATGAACCGGGCGGCTTCCGATTTGAAGTCGTATTACCTGGCCGCCGGCTACCAGGCCAACAATACGCTGGTGAAGTTCATCACGTTTTCGGGCCGCGAGAAAACCTATCAGGCCTGGAACGGGGTGCCCGAGCCGGCTCTTACCGGCGACGCAGGCCTGCTGCAGCAGTTTATTGATAACGGCGAACTGAGTGCCGCCGACGCTGAACGGGTGCGCCGGGAAGGCCGCCGCTACAGCTATTACACCTACGACAACCAGACCGACAACTACCTGCAGAACCACTATCAGCTGCACCTTTCGCAGCAGCTGGGGCCCGACTGGAACCTCGGCGCGGCCCTGCACCTGACGCGTGGCCTGGGCTACTACGAGAGCTTCCGGGCCAACCGCAAGCTGGCCAATTACCAGCTGCCCAACATCACGCTCGGCGACACCACCATCAAGCGGACCGACCTGATCGACCGCAAGTACCTCGACAACTACTTCTACGGGGGCACTTTCGCGCTCAATTACCAGCCCAAGAACAACGACCGGCTCCAGGCGACGGTAGGCGGCGCCTGGAACCGCTTCATCAACGACCACTACGGCGAAATTATCTGGGCCCGGTATGCTTCCACGGGTAATATCCGTCAGCGCTACTATTTCAACGACGCCACCAAAACCGACTATAACGCCTACGCCCGCGCCACCTGGCAGCTGCTGCCCAGGCTGGGCGTGTACGGCGACGTGCAGGTGCGCCACATCGGGTACGGAATTGATGGCGTGGAACACAGTCCTGACGACCCGCGCGCCGTGAAGGGCGTGGTGGATGTAACTACCCGCGCCCGCTACACCTTCGTCAACCCCAAAGCCGGCGCCACGTTTGCGGTGGCCAAAGGGCAGCAGCTCTACGCCAGTTTCGCGGTGGGCCAGCGCGAGCCGGTGCGCTCCGATTTCACTGACCGCCCCGCCGGCGACGCGGGCGCCCAGGCCGAGCGTCTGCACGACTTCGAGGGCGGCTACCGCTTTACCCAGCCCAATACCAACCTGCTGGGACCCAATACGTCGTTGCGCTTCGAGGCCAACTACTTCTACATGAACTACCGCAACCAACTGGTATCGATTGGGCAACTCAATGATGTGGGCACGCCGTTGCGTACCAACGTAGCGCGCAGCTACCGTCGGGGCCTGGAGCTAACGGGTTTCGTGTCGGCCAACGACAAAATCAGCCTCAGCAGCACGATTACGCTGAGCCAGAACCGCATCCGGGACTACCAGGAAGCCACCACCGACAGCACGTTTATGCTGCGTACCAGTACTATTTCTTACTCGCCCTCGGTTGTGTCGGCGCACACGCTGGAGGTGCAGCCGCTGCGGGGCCTGCGGGCGGCGGTGCTCTATAAAACAGTGAGCCGCCAGTACCTCGACAATTCTACGAGCGAAGACCGCCGCATTCAACCCTACCAGGTGCTCGATTTTCGGCTACGTTACACCATCCGGCCCGTGTTCATGAAGGAAATCGAGCTGGGCCTGCTGGTGAATAACGTGCTCAACCGCCGCTACGCCGCCAACGGCTACACCTACGGCTACCCCGGCGCCGATGGCCGCCAGCAAACATTTAACTGGTATTTCCCGCAGGCTACCCGCAACTTCCTGCTTTCAGTAGGCGCAAAATTCTGACCACGGGTTAGCGCTAAAAGCAAAAGCCACCTCAGTTGAGGTGGCTTTTTTTGTCGGCTACAAAATCCGTGAAATCCGCTAAAATTCGCGCTAATCCGTGGTCAGATGATCAGGCGTACCCCGCCCAGCTCGGATATCTGGTAGGGGAACCGGTCGCCGGGCGAACCGATGAACATGAAGTTCTTGGGTACTTTCCACTCAGCCGACAGGCGGTCGATGAGCTCGGGACCGAAGTGACCGGGCATGGCCACGAAGTCGATGCGGATTTCCTCGTAAGCCCGGTCAAGCACCTCAATATCCTTGACCAGTTCCTGGGAGTAAGTTTCGCCCTCGCGAAGTAAGGTGACGATCTTGAGACGGTTGGTAAACTCGTTTTCCACCACGTAGGCCATTACTTTGTTCAGGTTCGAAACGTTGTCGCCCTTCGTGAAAAACACGAACTCCTGCTGGTGCAGCTCGCGGGTGGCCTTCTGCACCTGCAAACGGCTAAAGCGCGACACGCCGGGGTATTTGTCGGCAAACGACTTGGCAGCAACCAGAATCAGCTCCAGAATGGAGGCCCGGTTGAGCATGATGTACACAATGGCCATCGAGGGCAGGAAGTACTGCAGAAAGACGATCAGAAACTTGGGGTTCAGCTGCACGTTGCCGTACAGGGCCACCAGTACCCCGATGAGGGCTACCGTAACCGTTAAAATACCCGCGTACACCGGGCGCGGCAGGTTGGGACGCTTGCTCTTGAGCAGGAAGTTGCCAATCGCAAACAGCGCCATCACCGACAGAAACGAAATGGTGTACACGCCCGCCAGCGGCTTGATGTCGCCATTGGTGATAAAGAGCACTGAAGTACACAGCAGGAAAAAGGTAATCAGGATGACGTAGTTGCTCTGGCGGGCGTTTTCTTTGAGGAAAAACTGGGGCAGAATCCGGTCCAGGGCCATGCGTTTCATCAGGCCGCTCACGCCCACGAAGCTCGTGAGCACGGCTCCGCTGAGCACGGCCACGGCATCGACCGAGATGAGCGTACCCAGCCACTGGCCCCCGGCCACCGTACCGAGATACGAAAGTACTGTTTCGGCGTGCTCTTCTACCTGAATGATAGGCAGCGCGGCAATGGCCAGAAAGGCGATAACCGGGTTAAAGAAGCTCACCACTATCCACATGTTGCGCAGGGTTTTGGCAAACACGCCGGGGGCCTGCTCCTCCACAAAGTTGGCCGAGCTTTCGAAGCCCGAAATACCCAGCATGGCCGCACTGAAACCGAAGAACAAGGCGGTAACCAGGCTGCCACCGGGAATGGGGGCCGAGAAGTTGAGCGAAAGCGTGCTCAGGTCGTGGGTGAACAGGAACCAGATAACCGTGCCCACCAGCACCGTGAGCGAAACCAAGTGAGTCAGGAAAATGGCCACGGCCACTTTCGCCGACTCGGAGATGCCCAGAATGGTGAGCGCCAAAAACAGCCCCAGCAGCCCCAGCGTACCCAGGTTGATGTTGAACCCAGCCCAGAGCGTGTGCAGGTAGTGCATGGCCTCGGCCGCCGAAATAACGGCCGTAGCCATATACGAGAGGATGGTCAGGCAGGCGGCCATGGCGGCGTTGCGCTTGCTGGTGGTGTTGAGCAGTACGTTGTAGGCACCGCCATTAAGGGGCAGCGCGCCTACCACCTCACCATATATCTTGCGGAATAAAAACAGCACCGCCGCCACAATCAGCAGCGCTACGAAGGCGTACTGGCCGGCGTAGGCAATGGCCAGGGCCGATACGTAGAGGCAGGAAGAGGAAATATCGTTGCCGCAAATAGCGGTAGCTTCCAATTCGGTTAGCTTTTTGTGCTCACTCATGGGGAGGGTAAAACGTGTTTCGGTAGAGGTAGTGCAGAGTGGTACGGGGAAATTCCGGTTTGAAACGTATACGAGCCCAAGATACAGCTTTTCCTGCCTGACCAACCTGGTAATGCGGGCGTATCGGGTCGGCTTCGGCCCATCGAACCATCGGCCCGGCCAGACGGTTCCCCTTACTGAAAACCCTACCTTTACACCTGATTCCCACTTTATAAACGCACTCTGTATGTCTTCTGAAGCTGACGTTCTTTCGCCCCAGGCCAAAGCCCACTCCGCCCAGCGCGGCTCCACCAACGCGGCCGGTTTTACCGATTACTTCGACCTCGACGGCCTGCTGACCGAGGAGCACAAGCTCATCCGCCAGAGCATCCGCGACTTTGTGAAGAAGGAAATCAGCCCCAACATCGAGAAGTGGGCCCAGCAGGCGCATTTCCCGAGCGAAATCGTGCGCAAGTTCGGCGACGTGGGCGCGTTCGGCCCTACTATCCCTACCGAGTACGGCGGCGGCGGCCTCGACTACATCAGCTACGGCCTTATTATGCAGGAAATTGAGCGCGGCGACTCCGGCATGCGCTCTACGGCCTCAGTGCAGGGCTCGCTCGTGATGTTCCCCATCTACGCCTACGGCTCGGAGGAGCAGCGCCGCAAGTTCCTGCCCAAGCTGGCCAGCGGCGAGTGGCTCGGCTGCTTCGGCCTGACGGAGCCCGACCACGGCTCGAACCCCGGCGGCATGACCACGAACATCAAGGACATGGGCGACTATTACCTGCTTAACGGCGCCAAGCTCTGGATTTCCAACTCGCCCGAGTGCCAGGTAGCCGTAGTGTGGGCCAAAAACGAGGAAGGCCGCATCAAGGGCATCATCGTGGAACGCGGCATGGAAGGCTTCACGACCCCCGAAATCCACAACAAATGGAGCCTGCGCGCCAGCACCACCGGCGAGCTGGTGTTCGACAACGTGAAGGTGCCCAAGGAAAACCTGTTGCCCGGCATCGACGGCCTCAAAGGCCCCCTAAGCTGCCTCGACTCGGCCCGCTTCGGCATTGCCTGGGGCGCCATCGGCGTGGCTATCGACTGCTACGAGTCGGCCCTGAAATACAGCCTGGAGCGCGAGCAGTTCGGTAAGCCCATCGGCGGCTTCCAGCTCCAGCAGAAGAAGCTGGCCGAAATGATTACCGAAATCACCAAGGCCCAGCTGATGGTGTGGCGCCTCGGAGTGCTCAAAAACGAAGGCAAAGCCACCAGCGCCCAGATTTCAATGGCCAAGCGCAACTCCGTCGAAATTGCCCTGCACATTGCCCGCGAGGCCCGCCAGATT
This sequence comes from Hymenobacter psychrophilus, assembly GCF_900107135.1. GTDB lineage: Bacteria > Bacteroidota > Bacteroidia > Cytophagales > Hymenobacteraceae > Hymenobacter > Hymenobacter psychrophilus. Next base: position 159,603 of record NZ_FNOV01000012.1, on the reverse strand, counting down.
CATGGCGGCATGGGCATCACCGGCGAGTACCCCATCATGCGCCACATGATGAACCTCGAATCGGTCATCACCTACGAAGGCACCCACGACATCCACCTGCTGATTACGGGCGCCGATATTACCGGCATACAGGCGTTCAAGTAAGCCAATTTCAGTTGCCGCCAGAAAAAGGGCACTTTACGCGAGTAAAGTGCCCTTTTGGGCTTGCTATGAAGCAGCAAACTAACAATCTTTACGAGGCTGCGGGGGCTGCGAACCTACTTTTCCAGCACGTATATGGTCTCGTTGATAGTGCCCGCGCCCACGCTTATCTGCGTCGAGTTAACGACCCGCCAGCCATTTTGCCGTAGCTCGTTCAGCTTCTTGAGCTCTTCGAGGTGCATCAGGTCGAAGGAGTTAGCCACTTTCTTGATTGTGCCGCTTTTAGCATCGGTTTCCTGCACTTGCACCTCGCCGTTGGGCATGATGATGGACAGCGTGTTTTTGGCATTCAGGGCCGAGCCCGAAAAGCGGCTGATGACCATTGCATAGCCAGTCGGCTCGGCGGGCTTGGGGTAAAATGCCCAAGAGCAAGCGGCAGCCAGCAGTAAACCGGCGAAGGGAATAATCTTTTTCATGTGGGTTGATAGGTAAGCGTTGTTTGGATATCCTGGAGCAATATCACGCAAATCTCCCTACAGTTGACTTATTAGGTGCACAATTCTGCCAGTTCTACCGCAATTCATCAAACGCGTACTGCCCCGTGCTCCAGAACTCATCCAACGCCACCAGCCGGGGCTTGAAGAAGGGGATGAGCCGGGCCCAGTCGTCGCGCGAGAACAGGTTGGCGGGGCGCAGCTCCTGGTAGATGCGGGCCAGGGGCTGGCCGCTTTCGTTGATGGCGGCCGGCTCCCAGGTCCAGGTTTCGCCGGTCGCCTCTTCCAGCATGGGCCGCAGCTCCCGGAACTGCTCGAAAAACAGCTCGCGCAGCCCTTCGTCGGGGTGCGTGATTTCGATGCCGATAGTGGCGTGGCGGTTGTCGGCGTGCAGGCGGAAATACACGTGCTTGAGGCCGGTTTTGTAGTTCATCCAGTTCACCGGCCCGCCATCGGCCGACGGCACGGGCTGCATGTACTGGCCCAGCGTGGTCCAGAAGGCCTGGCGGAGCTGGGTGGCTTCGGTCTTGCTATACATAAGGGGCAAAGGTAGCGGCCGGCCGAAAAAGGCGGCCCAAACCCGGCCCGCAACTGCCCGCGCCGGCAGATTGACCGGGCTGCTACGGCATAAACCCATTTGCTGCGTAGTTTAGGGCTTCACTACGCCTCCCTGCCCATGTCCGATTATACCTCCGACAAGTCCCTGGTGCTACTTGAATGCCTCGTGGCCGGCACCACCCACCGCCCCGGCCTGCGCGAGTTCGAACCTACGCTGCAACCCGGCCAGCCGCTGGCCCTGGCCCGCGAAGCCGACAGCTCCTACGACGACTGGGCTGTGCGCGTGCTCACCAGCGGCCCCGGCGAGGCGTTCTGGCTAGGCTACCTGCCCGAAGGCCGCAACGAAACCGTGGCCCGTCTGCTCGATGCCGGCTACCCGCTCTCGGCCCGCCTCACCCACAAAGCCTGGGAAGACGAGTGGCTGCACTTGGAAATTGAAGTGCTGCTGGCGCAGTAGAATGAATCAGCAGCTGTCATGCTGAGCGGCGCGAAGAACCTCGGTTATACCAGTCAGAACGTCATGCTGAGCGCAGCCGAAGCATCTCTACCGCTCCTCTGCCATTGCAACGGAACGTTATGCTTCGGCTGCGCTCAGCATAACGTTCCGTTGACTTTCTGAACAGTTTTATACTAGCCCTTGACAGCAGGGGTAGCACGGCACGCGAGATTCTTCGCGCCGCTCAGAACGACATTTTTTGTACAGTTCAGCGCTTACAGCTTATCAGCCAGTGCCAGCACCTGCTGCCGGGCCTGCGCTATTTCGGGGTTGTCGGGGAAGTTTTGCTGCACCCACTGCGTGAAGCCGCTAACGATGCTACCCACGGCTTCGCGGTTGCTGGCCGGGGCCGGCTCGGTGGCCCGGCGCTCCTCATCGGATATGGTCGGGAAGGCGTCTTCCAGCCCGATCTGGCTCATCAAATCCGACACGAATACCATGCCGCACACCTGCAGGGCCTGGTAAAGCTGCACCACTTCGGGCATGTTGAGGGTCAGTGGCTCGTGCGCCTGCGCCTGGCCGAGCCGGGTAATGAGCGGCTCCAGGGCACCGGGCTGCAGGTGGGGCAGCGCCTGCACGGCCTGCGCAAACGGGTGGTCAGTATCCTGCGGCAGGCTGACGGCTAGCAGTAGTGCCAGACGCATGATGTGCAGCTGCGGCGGCAGCGGGCGCAGATGGGCCACCGGCTGCTCTATGGCCGGTTGGCTTGCCAGGAACTCCGCAAATGCCTCTTCTACTGCCAGCCGGTGCAAACCTAGTGAAGCCGTATCTGCCGGGGCCGCCACGTGCTCTTCCAGCAGCCCCAGTACCATCGCGCTTGCCTGATGGCAGTAGGCGAGCACCTGGTTGAGCTGAGCTGCGGTGATGTCCTGCATCGATTGCCGCACAAAAGCCAGCACTGGTGCCGCCTGGCTGGTTTCCAGCACCAAACGGCCCAGTAGCAGCAGGTCGTACAGCGCCAGAGGCTCCTGCCGGAGCATCGTCAGCAACTGAGGCTGATTTTCGATGGTATTGAGGCGCTGCACGGTGGCCACATCGAGGGTGATGAGCTGGCGCAGCCGGGCAGTGGCGGGCGTGGCAGGCCGGCTCAGCAGCTCCAGCGCGGCCATGCCGTGCAGGTTCAGCGTGTCGGCCAGCTGGTCGTAAAAATCTACCGGCAGGGTATCGAGCCAGGAGTCGGAAGCAGGCATAGAAAGCGTGGCGGGTTGAAGTGGCAAGTTACGGCCCTGGGGCATTGATTGGGTAAGGTGGGGAGCATAAAACAAGATTTGCGGCTAGCACGGGAGTTTTGATTGCTAATGCAGTTAGCTGAATTTAGATGGCTAAGTATTTTTTGCTAAAAAAGGCACCAAGGCCCGTGGCAAAGTGTTACCTTTCGACACGCTGAATTATTGCCAGACTTATGCGCGAACCGCTCCTGACGGGTGACACTGAACATTACGATGCCACCGATAAAGACATTGACAAGGCCCTTCGCCCCCTTTCCTTCGACGATTTTGCCGGCCAGGAAAAGGTAGTAGAAAACCTGAAGGTGTTTGTGGCCGCCGCTAGGCGCCGCGGCGACGCCCTCGACCATGTGCTGCTCCACGGCCCTCCCGGCCTGGGCAAAACCACGCTCTCCCACATCATCGCCAACGAGCTGGAAGCGGGCATCAAGATGACCTCGGGCCCGGTGCTCGACAAGCCCTCTGATCTGGCCGGCCTGCTTACCAACCTCGAGCCGCACGATGTCCTGTTCATCGACGAGATTCACCGCCTCAACCCGGTAGTAGAGGAGTATCTGTACTCGGCTATGGAAGACTACCGCATCGATATCATGCTCGATTCGGGTCCGAACGCCCGCTCGATACAGATTTCCCTTTCGCCCTTCACGCTCATCGGGGCCACTACGCGTTCAGGTATGCTCACGGCTCCATTACGGGCCCGTTTCGGCATCAGTTCCCGCCTCGAGTACTACGATGCCAAGCTGCTGACCAGCATCGTGGGCCGCTCGGCCGAAATCCTGGCCACGCCCATTGATGATGAGGCGGCCTACGAAATCGCCCGTCGTTCGCGTGGTACTCCGCGCATCGCCAACAACCTGTTGCGCCGCACCCGCGACTTTGCCCAGATCAAAGGCAACGGTACCATTACCCAGGACATTGCCCAGTTTGCCCTGCATGCCCTCGACGTGGACGCCCGCGGCCTCGACGACATGGACAAGCGCATCCTGACCACCATCATCGACAAGTTTAAGGGTGGCCCGGTGGGCATCAGCACCATTGCCACGGCCTGCGGCGAGGAAGGCGAAACCATCGAGGAGGTCTACGAGCCCTTCCTGATTCAGGAAGGCTACCTGAAGCGCACCAGCCGCGGCCGTGAGGCCACCGAGGCCGCCTACGAGCACCTGGGCCGGCCCATGCCCCAGCACCTGCGCGGCAACTCTGCCACGGGTGAGCTGTTTTCCTAAAGGTTCTGCCAAACGTTTAAAGCCGGGCAGTGGCTGCTTTCTACCAGAGAAAGTAGCGCCACTGACCGGCTTTTTGGCGTGCGGGGCTTGTGGGCAAGTGCGGCCGAACCGATACCTTCGTGCCGGTTCGGCCGGTGGCCTTTATAGCTTGAGCAGTGTATGATGAAGAAATGGCAGCAAAAAGTAATTGTCCAGAAGACAATTTCCTATTTACCATTTAGCCATAAAATCAATTATATATTTCAGAAATACGTCACGAAAGGCGTGCAGCTGTCAGACGAGTATTTCTACGACCGGTTGGGCCATGCGCGCGACCATATCAGTAGTTATCAGCACTATTCAAACCGGCCTATTCCGAACAGCAGCCTCGAAATAGGAACGGGTTGGTATCCGATTGTGCCGATTAGTTTATTCCTGTTGGGAGTCGAGAAAATATATTCAGTTGATATTTCCTTTCTTACCTCCAAGCCGCGCCTGCTAACTACGCTACAGCAATTTGCCGCCTGCGCTAAAGCCGGGCGTTTGCGCGAATTTGTCGATTTTCAGGATACCAAGCTGGCCGAGCTGCACGAGTTGCTGGCCCAGTATGAGCAATTGTCGCTGGAGCAAATTCTAGCCAAGCTGCACATTATCTACCTCATTGAAGATGCCCGGCATTTGTCATTAGCTGATAATTCTATCGACTTAGTGAATTCCAATAATACGTTTGAGCATATATACTTGAGCTTGCTTGAGCCTATTCTGCTCGATTTTAAGCGGGTAGTCAACAAGGAGCATGGTGTGATGTCGCATTTTATTGATATGTCGGATCATTTCGCGCATTTCGATAAAACGATTTCAACGTATAATTTCCTGCAGTTTTCGCCCCGGCAGTGGCGCTGGATTGACAATAACATTCAGCCCCAGAGCCGGGCCCGCATTTACGATTACCGGCGGTTGTATGCCGAACTGAGCATCCCGATTACCGCCGAATCGTATCGGCCGGGCAGCGTAGAAGAGCTAAGCCAAATCAAACTGGACGCCGAGTATGCAGCCCACCCGGCCGAAGAAGTAGCCAAAACGCACTGCCACTTCGTTTCGGCTATGAATACGGCGGTGCAGCCCACCCGTTAATTTACTTTTGGAACAAGCCCACCTGCTCGGGCGTTGCGGCTTCTGCAACCTCTGTTCCTGAACCGAAGCTCTCTACCATCGCCCGATGCTGCCCACTGCCCACTACACTGCTTTTATCAAACGCCGGGCGGCGGAGCTGGGCTTTATGTACTGCGGTATTTCGGAGGCTGGCTTTCTGGAAGAAGAAGCGCCGCGCCTCGAAAACTGGCTGAACAAGAACATGCACGGCCAGATGGCCTATATGGCCAACCATTTTGATAAGCGCCTCGACCCCCGCCTGCTCGTGGACGGAGCCAGATCGGTGATTTCGCTGCTGCTCAACTACTACCCGCCCGCGGAAACCCAGCAGCCCGACGACACGCTCAAAGTCAGCAAATACGCCTACGGTCGCGACTACCACTTCGTCATCAAGGATAAGCTCAAGGAGTTGCTCCACGATATGCAGGCGGAAATCGGGGAGGTGGGCGGCCGTTGCTTCGTCGATTCGGCCCCGGTGATGGATAAGGCCTGGGCCAAAAAGAGCGGCCTGGGCTGGGTGGGTAAGAACTCCAACCTCATTACGCCCGGCGTGGGCTCGTTCTACTTCATTGCCGAACTCATCGTGGACGTGCCCCTCGACTACGACGGACCCATCAAGGACTACTGCGGCACCTGCACCAAATGCGTGGACGCCTGTCCCACCCAGGCCATCACCGAGCCCTACGTGGTAGACGGCAGCAAGTGTATCAGCTACTTCACCATCGAGCTCAAAGACCAGATTCCGCGCGAGGTGGAGGGCAAGTTCGGCAACTGGGTATTCGGCTGCGACATCTGTCAGGATGTCTGCCCCTGGAACCGCTTCGCCAAGCCTCACCAGGAGCCCCAGTTTTCGCCCCACCCAGCCCTAAAAGACCTCACCCGCGGCGACTGGCAGGAAATCACGCACGAATTGTTTTCGGAGCTGTTTCGGCAATCGGCTGTGAAGCGCACCGGCTACGCGGGGCTACAGCGCAACATCCGCTTTATAACCGACGAGCCGCAGACGTAAAAAGCCACTGGCAACGCAAGGGCCGGGCAGCGCCACCAAATAGGTGCGGTGCCCGGCCCTTGCGTTGCCAGTGGCTTGTGTTGTGATGGGGTAAAGAGATTAACCTAGGGCAGGCTGACCGAATACACGGTTCAGAAGACGGTGATAGATTTTGGAAAACTGTTGATAGCACCAAGCTTTAAGCTCCGATAAATCGGCGGGCAACAGGTTCCGCAGGGCTTTGCGCAATTCCTTCTCAAAAAGGATTTTGTCAAAGCTGACTTTCAGCAGAATGGTTTTAGCGTATTCCAACATAGCGTTGAATAATTTGGGGTGGGAAGGGTGGGAAAGAAGGACGGAATAAGGGGTGGAAGAATGATTTTGAGCCAGCAGTTGCCCCTTGTACGGCAACTGCAAAAAAAGGCTAAGTACTGCTTGGGACCAGTATCAACCTTTCTTGAAAGATACAAAAAAATGCCGGACGGATGCAAGCTGTCAAACCGGTAGTACCACCAGCCCATTAGGCTAAATGCAGCAGGAGGAGCGTGAAAATCACGCTCCTCCTGAAAAAGCAATTGCTTTCCGGCTGTTCAGCCGCAATCAATATGTGAACAGGGCCGCTACATTCGTGGCTACAACAGCCTCGGCAGGTTCGTCGAAAGCTTCGGCAACCTTGCGCAGAATGGCTTCCGGGCTCAGTGGTGGGGTAGCCACGTTGATGGGTAAGGTCGAATCGAAGGGCACGGAAACCAGCGCACCCAACTGGCCATTAGCGTCGCTGATGTTGTAGGTCTGGATGCTGCTCGATTCTCCCTCGTACACGCGGGTTATGGCCGCACTGGTGGCTGGCACCGCCGCGTCGTCGGGGCTGACCCAGCTTTTGACCACAACCCCGCGCTGCCGCCGCAACGTCCGCAGGTGTGCGGCATGGCGGGCTTCGGCCGAGTGGGTCCGCAGCAGCGTTTCGGTCAGGTAGATATCGGAACGCACAAAATCAACCTGGCTCTTATAAACCCGCACGGCTGCATCCTTAATGACCTGCGCCACGAGCAGATAAGCGTCGGGGTTGGTTTGAATGTTGGGGTAAAGCGCGGCCTGCGTGCCGTTCTTGCTGCCCGTAAAATCGTAGCGCGGCGTTGCCGGCAGTGTGGCTCCGCCGTCGACGATCAGCTGCGAAAACAGGGCAATACGCTGTACTTCCTGCTGCTGAATAACCTGGATACCGGCTTTTTCGGTGGCCGTGAGGGGCAGCGCGGGGTAGCCAGGAACCAGGCCCAGGGCCCGCGAGTGCAACTCGTTGTCGAGCGCGGCTAATTGGCGTACCAATAGCAGTACATCGAGGCGGGTGCGGGTGTCGAGAGTGCCAGCGGTGGCCGGTTGGCCAAGGGCGCTGAGCAGCAGGCCCGGCAGCAGGGCTGTACTGGCCTGGCCAAGCTGGCCAAGGGCAGCGCGACGTGGGGCGGCCGGTTGGGGCGCGGCAGAAGTCGAATCGAGGTCGGCCAACCGGGCCAGCAGGTTCAGAAAGTCCATGAGAAAGAAAAAGCGGAGCCTAGAGCAGCATCAGGTTGTCGGCCACCAGCACCACGGGTACCAGTGATGCCAGCGACTTGGCCACTTCAACGGGCGTTTTTATGGTATCGAGCCCGGCCTGGTTGCCGGTCTGCGTTATGACATCGGAGCCGGCAAAGGAATCGGGTTCGGCCTGGTCGCGCACAAAGGCAGCGTGCCGGGCCTTTACAGAGGTTATTTTGAGCAGCAGGCGCAGATAAGAGCCGTTGCGCAGCCGCCGGCCCAGCCCGTTGTAGGCACCCACCCCAATATCTTCGAGGGTACGGGCTGCGGCGTACACGCCGGCCCGGGTGGTGAGGGTATAAGGCGTAAAGTTGAACTCCAGTGCTGTCGCCAGGCCGTTGTCGTAAGCTCCGGTTTGTGGATTTGGACCCAGCACGGATTTGTATAGTTCGCGGTAGATGACTTCATGGTCGCGCATATCTACACACGCAGCCGTATCGGCCGCAGTAAAGTCGGCCGGTGGCGTAGTCACTACCTTCTGATAAAAAGAGGCACTTATCTGCGCCAGCAGGTAGGTCAGATTTAAAATACCCGTGTCGTTGGCTGCAAAAACCAGCGTTCCGGTTCCCACATCCGTCACGGTCGGGTCATCGTCTTTACCGCAGCCGGCCAGTACAAGTGCCGAAGAAGCGGCCGTAGCACCAGCCACCCGCAGGAAAGTGCGCCGGTGCAGGGCCCGGCCCGAAAATGAAGTGTCTGCCAAATCAGCCATACGCGAAAATAAACCCGACAGGCGCAACCCAACGCAGGTTGCGAATTACCGGAATGTAAAGGTACTTCTTTGAACCGGGATGCGCTACGGCCATGATACCGATAAAGATCGTAAGGTTGCGTGGCCGTTCGGATGAGTCCGAACCGCCACGACGGCGTACCGTAGCCACACGCACAGATAGCAATAAACAAAAACAGGCTACTCCTTGCGGAACAGCCTGTTTTTAGAATTAAGCAAGAATGCTACAGCAGTTTAGGCTACTAGTCCACCGGCGCGCGAAGCGTCGAGTACCTCCGCCATCGTTAGTATTTCGTCGAACGAAGCAGCGGCTTCGTTGGCCGTGTAGGGCGTGCCCAAATCAGTAGTGATATTGACTTTGGACTGCACAACGTTGTCCTCGCGGATGTTACCGGTATACACCGGTCCAAGCGGGGCAGGCAGGCTCGAAGCCGAAGCCGGAATCCACGCTGTCTGTCCGCGCATGGTACGAATATGAGCCGCGTGGCGAGCTTCCACCGAATGAATCTGAAGGGCTACCTGAAGCAACGCACTATTGCTCATCAGGTTACCAGCCTGGCCCTTGTAGGCCCGCACACCAGTATCTTCCAGCGCCTGGGCTACAACTAGCTGCGTCTCGTAGTCAGCGGGGAAAGCCGACTGCTTGAACTTCACGTCTTTAACAGGCGTGCCTTTCAGATCAGAAATAGTTTTGGTCAGCAGGGCCACGTGGGCCGTCTCGTGCTTCAGGATGAGTGCAATAGCACCAGCCGGAGCACCGGCAGGCACTTTACCAGCGGCGGTCATCTTCTTGTAGAAGTCTTCTTCCAGCAGTTCCAGCGTCAGTGCGTAGTTGAGCACCTCGATTATGCTGGGGCCAGCGGCCTGACCGTAAGCTTTCGAAAACAAAGAAGCGACGAAGACCGGGGCGGCGGCCAGTGCGCCTTTTTTGGCCGTAGAGCCTAAGCCTTTGAATACTGCCCGACGGGAGTCGAAGCGGCCTAGAACGTCGGCGTCTACTTCCGACAGTTGCTCAATGATGCGAAGTATGTTCATGATGGGGTGTCGTTAGGGGAGGGAAGGATTACTTGCCGACGTTCGAGGCGTCGAGCTTCACTTTGATAAACGGCTGTGCTGCCGCGATAACATCTACCGGCTCCATTGCCTTATCGAGGCCCGTAGCAGGGTCGATGATGCTGTCGTCGGCAAATGAGCCATTGGAAATCAGGTCGCGCACATAAGCAGCGTGACGAGCTTCCACCGAAACGATCTGACCGGCAATTACCAGGTAAGCAGGCGTTTTGAGGTATTTACCCGCACCGTTGTAAGCGGCTACACCCAAGTCTTCAAATGTTTTGGCAGTAGCCAGTACAGAAGCCCGCTTGGTGAAGTCAATAGAGGTGAAGTTCAGATCAGCGGCACCCAGCGTTGGGATAATTTTGCCGGGAGCGTCGCGGTTGATGGCAGCCTTGAAGAAGTCACGGTGGATAGCTTCGTGGGCAGCTACTTGGCTGAAGTAATCTTTTTCTACAGCTGAGAAATCGGCAGCTGGCGTGGCCTTTACCTGCGCGTAAAAAGCTGCTTCGAGCTGCTCCAGCGCGTAAGCGTAGTTAAGTACGCCAACATCGCCAGAACCCAGGCTCACTGTGCCGTTAGGTACTACGTTGTCGTTATCGTCGTCGCAGCCCGAGAGCAGCAGGGCCGTAGCCCCGGCCGTAGCGCCAGCGTACATGAAGAAGGAACGGCGCTTGATGGGCGTGTAAAGCGGCTTGGCGAATTCCGCCTCTTCGCTGGCATTTTGCTTGATGTTGGACATTGGGGGAAAAGTTTGGGTGAGAAAAGGCAATAAACGTATAACTGCGCTGGAGCAGTAAATTGTAGACCAGTGGCTTCTGCTAAAATCAGCCGAAGAATACTTGTTGGCATGAGGTACGGCACTAGCGGGGCCATGGATTGAGAAATGCCGGAATTCTGTAACATGCTACTTGTAATGCGCTGACAGATAGGGTATCCTTTTTCCGGGTGATAGACGGGTGTATCCAAGGTGGCCCGATTGGAGAGGGTTGATATTCAGACTTCTGCATTAAAGCCGGGTAATTGGCAGCAGGCCGTAGGCGGGGCGGCCCAAGCGGTTTTTCGTAGCTTTGAAATCCACCCGCTCAACTTGGGCCTCATGCGTTTAGTACTGGTCGTGTTTTGCTGGATGCGGCTGTTGCTGCTGTTGCTGCTAGCCCCCAGCGCCCGCGCGCAGCCGGCCCCGGCTTCGGGCGCCGCCGATATTGAATTGGGCCTGGGTACGTTTCCACTCAACGAGTACTACACCATCAGCTTTCGGCTGCGCGGTGCCCCGCTGGAGCGCTACTCGGCTTTCCCCGACCTGGAAGGCTTCAAGAAAAGCGGCAAGTCGAGCACCACTACCACGCGCATCGTGGGTGGGCAGAGCTTCACGGAGCTGATCATCACGCAGCGCTACGCCGCCTTCGCCGAGGGCGAGTATGAAATCAAGCCCTTCAGTATGAAGGTGAACGGGCTGACGCTGGAATCGGCGGGAGCCAAACTGAAAGTGGGGCCGCAGCAGGCCCCGGCCACGCCTGCGCCCGGTGGCACGGCCCCGCTGCAGGGCCTGGGCCTGCTCGACCAGCTGTTTGGTAAGCCCAAGCCGCAGGACTACGTGGAGACCCGCGACCAGGCTTTCCTGGCCCTTACCCCTGATAAGGCCCGGGTGTTTGTGGGCGAGGGCCTGCACGTGGCGCTGTACTTCTACCTGCGGCCCGAAGACCAGGCGGTGCTCGATTTTTACGATTTTGCGGGTCAGCTACCGGCTATTATCCGGCAGTTGCACCTGCGCACGGTGTGGGAGGAGAGCTTCGATGAGCAGGAAGTGGTGCCCGAAAACGTAACAGTGGGCGACCAGCCGTTTCTGCGCTACCGCCTCTGGGAGGCCGAACTCTACCCGCTCAATGCCGAGCCGCTCACCTTTCCGGCCGTCGAGCTGAAGATGCGCAAGTATAAAGTGGCCAAGAAGCCCGCCGAGGGCCTCGACAACCGGCTCGAAGGCTACAAAACCTACCGCTCGGCCCCGCTCACGGTGCCGGTGGTGCCCCTGCCACCCCACCCGTTGCGCGACCAGGTGCCGGTAGGCAACTACGAGCTGAAGGAGTTCTTCGACCGCACCACGTTCCGTACCGGCCGCACATTTGCCTACACCTTTGGGGTTGAGGGCGAAGGCAACCTGGCCACCGTGAACCTGCCCGCTCCCGTGCCCCCGGCTGGCCTGGAGCTCTACGGCCCCGAAGTGCAACAGGCCCTTACCCGCCAGAACGGTCGGGTAGGGGGGCGCAAGAGCTTCCGTTTCCGCCTGGTGGCCCGCCAGCCGGGGGCCATCAACCTCGACACGCTGTTCCAACTCATCGTTTTCAACCCAGCCACGGCCCGCTACGACACGCTGCGCCCGAAACTACAACCTATAGTGGCGGGCCCTGAGCGCCCCGCCAGCGTGCTACGCCCTATTCCCACCGACCCATTTTACCGTCAGGCCCTGGCCGACGCCAACGCCACTGTTCGTCCCCGTGGCATCTACCGCGACGTGCGCCGCTACGCCAACCTGTTTCTGGGCGTGCTACTGGTTTTTGCGCTTTGGGGCTGGTGGCAAGCGCGGCGGTGAAGTGGTGTGGGACTATCTTTGCAGAATCACTTAGTCACTATCTCACCGCATGAATACTTTCGGCCACTTGTTTCGTATTACTACATTTGGCGAGTCGCACGGGCCGGGAATTGGGGTAGTGATTGACGGCTGCCCGGCAGGACTGGCCGTAACCGACGAGCAGATTCAGGTGGCGCTGGACCGGCGGCGGCCGGGGCAGTCGGACCTGACGACGCCGCGCGCCGAGGCCGACCGGGTGGAGGTGCAGTCGGGTATCTTTCGGGGGCAGACCACGGGCACGCCCATTAGCCTGTACATCCGCAACCAGGACCAGCACAGCCACGACTACTCGCACATCGAGCACGCCTACCGCCCCTCGCACGCCGATTACACCTATGACCAGAAATACGGCCGGCGCGACTTCCGGGGCGGCGGCCGCAGTTCGGCCCGCGAAACAGCCGCCCGCGTAGCCGCCGGCGCCGTGGCCCAGCAGCTGCTCAACCAGCATAGCATCCAAGTGAACAGCTACGTGTCGCAGGTGGGGGCGGTGGCCGTGCCGGGCGGCTATGAAACGCTCGACTTGGGCCTGATTGACTCGAACCCCGTACGCTGCCCGCACCCCGAAACGGCCGAGCGCATGGCCGCGCTCATCCGCCAGACCCGCGACCGGCACGATACGGTGGGCGGCCTGGTAACGGGCGTAGTGCAGGGGCTGCCCGCGGGCCTGGGCGAACCGGTATTCGACAAGTTGCACGCCGAATTGGGCCGGGCCATGCTGGGCATCAACGCTGTAAAGGGCTTCGAGTACGGCTCGGGCTTTGCCGGTACACTGCTTTTCGGCTCCGAGCACAACGATGAATTTTACACCGACGAAACGGGCCGGGTACGCACCCGCACCAACCACTCGGGCGGCATCCAGGGCGGCATCAGCAACGGGCAGGATGTGTATTTCCGGGTCGCTTTCAAGCCAGTCGCCACCATCCTGCAGCCCCAGGCCACCATCAACGACCAGGGCGAGGAAATCAGCCTGGCTGGCCGCGGCCGCCATGACCCCTGCGTGCTGCCCCGCGCCGTGCCCATCGTGGATGCCATGACCAGCCTTGTGCTGGCCGACCTGCTGCTGCGAGCCAGAGCAAACCGTCTTTGAGCTGTTAGCTGAGAGCTATTAGCTGTCAGCTTTTTCGTTGAGCGGAAGCTAACAGCTAATAGCTCTCAGCTAACAGCTTAAACAAGCTACCTTTGCAACTATTGCTGCTCCGTGCGGTTTTATGGTATTAGGGCCGACCAAAACGGCCCGTTTTTTTTCTTCCGCTTGTCTCCAAGTCTTTCAAACATGGCTGAACAACTCACCGCCCCCGCCGGCCCGGTATCTATTTACGCCGAAGCCTCGCCCAACCCCGAATCCATGAAATTTGTGCTCAACGCCCAGCTGCTGGCTGATGGTGTGAGCGTGGATTATCCGAACCTGGAAGCCGCCGGCAATTCGCCGCTGGCCCAGGAGCTGTTTAACTTCGATTATGTGGGCCGCGTGTTCATCGCCCAGAACTTCGTCACCATTACCAAAACCACGGAGCACCAGTGGGCCCAACTGATTCCGGAGCTGCGCACGTTCCTTAAGTCGTACATCGAAGCCAGCGGTCCCATTTTCACCGTTGACCCCGCCGCCGAGCAGGCCGCTGCCCAGCAGGCCGCCGCTACGCCCGCCAACGCCTCGGAGGCCGATCAGGCCACGAGCCAGAAAATCATCGACCTGCTCGATAACTACGTGCGCCCCGCCGTGGAGCAGGACGGCGGCAACATCACCTTCAAAAGCTTCAACGACGGCATCGTGACCGTGAACCTGCAGGGCTCGTGCTCCGGCTGCCCCTCGGCCACCGTCACGCTGAAATCCGGCATCGAAAACCTGCTCAAGCGCATGGTGCCCGAGGTGCAGAGCGTCGTAGCCGAAGGCATTACCATTTAAATCACAGATGGTGCGGATGCTGCAGATGCAGGCGTCCGCGTTCTGGAAAATCAGAAGAGCCCGGCCAATTGGCCGGGCTCTTCTGATTTGGTGGGTACCACTACCGCACTGCTGAACGGTTTCCGGACGGATATTCCCCTATGCCGCCCATTCTTCTCCGGCAAGGAGCGTCTGAACAGCCGTAGGGCGAAGCTTTTGCTTTGCGCTATACCTTTCCCTGCTAACGCAAAAGAGCCCGGCCAATTGGCCGGGCTCTTTTGCGTTAGCAGGGCTGTTCTGCGTTAGAAAGATATATCTGCGGCAGCTGCGCCAGCCGCGGCATCTTTGCTGTCTATGGTTCCGGTGTACTCAGCTTTGGAGCGTGGGCGTGGGTTTTGTTGCTCATGCCCTGTGTTCAGTTTAGGCGCGTCGCCGTCGGTGTTCATGCGCTCCTTTTCCTTTTTGCCGTAGGTGTCGAGAATCAGCGGAGCCGCAATGAACAGCGACGAGTAGGTGCCGAAGATTACGCCGAGCAGCATGGCGAAGGAGAAGGAGCGCAGTGTTTCACCGCCGAAGATGTAGAGCACGAGCATCACCAGGAACACGGTCGTGAACGTAATCATGGTGCGCGAGAACGTGCTGTTGAGAGCCGGGTTGACCACCTGCGCAAAGGTGAGGTTCTTGTTCTCCTGCAGATACTCCCTGATCCGGTCGTAAATCACGATGGTGTCGTTCATCGAGAAGCCGATGGTGGTCAGGATGGCGGCTACGAATACCTGGTCCATCTCGTAGTTGAGGCCGAACGCCCGGGCAATCGGGAAGGAGGCAATAACGATGAGCGCATCGTGGAACAGCGCCACTACGGCGGCCATCGAATACTGCCACTTCTCGAAGCGGAAGAGTACATACACGAAGATGGCCAGCAGCGTCAGGCCCAGGCTCAGCACCGAGGTGCGCTTGATATCGTCGGCAATAGTGGCGCCCACTTTGGCGGTGCTTTCGATGTTGGGCTTGAGGGCGCCGTACTTGGCATTGAGGCCAGCCAGCAGCGCGGTTTTTACTTTGTCGTCAGCCGCTGTGCTCTCGTCGTCGGCCAGGTAGCCGGTCGTGATGCGCAGGCGGTTATCAGTACCGAAGGTTTTGGCCTCGGTGCCAGCGCCGGCAAAGTTGTTTTTGGTGAGGTAGTCGCGGGCATCGGAGGCTACTACGGGCTTATCGAAGCTCACTACGTAGGCCCGGCCGCCACGGAAATCGACGCCCAGGTTGGGGCCGCCCTGCAGGTACATCAGCCCGAAGCCGATCAGGATGAAGACCGTTGAGAATATGTAGGCCAGCTTACGCTTGCCCACGATATCGAAATTGATGTTTTTGAACAGGTTGCGCGAGAGGAAGGTGCTGAAGGTCAGCGAAGTCGTTTCCTTGCCCTTCACCATCTGCTCGATAATCAGACGCGAGATGTACACGGCCGACAGGAACGAAGTGAACACGCCAATCAGCAGCGTGATGGCGAAGTTCTGCACCGGACCCGTACCGAAGATGAACAGGATAGAGGCAATGATGAGCGTGGTGACGTTGGCATCGAAAATAGCCGAGAACGCCCGCGAGTAGCCTTTGTTGATGGCGTCTTTGGTTTGCAGGCCGTGGTCCATTTCCTCCCGGATTCGCTCAAAAATCAGTACGTTGGCATCTACGGAGGCCGCAATAACGAGCAGCAGACCGGCAATGCCGGGCAGCGTGAGGGCGAAGCTGAACTGGGCCAGAATGCCCATAATCAGGAACAGGTTGAACAACAGTACCACGTCGGCCACAATGCCGGCGCGGCCGTAGTAGGCCGCCATGAAGGCCATAATAATCAGCAGGCCGCCGAGCGTAGAGTACAGGCCCTGGTTGGTGGCTTCCTGGCCCAGCGAGGGGCCTACCACGGCTTCTTCCACAATGCGGGTAGGAGCGGGCAGCTTACCGGCTTTCAGTACGCTGGCTAAGTCCTGGGCTTCCTCAATGGTAAAGTTGCCCGAAATGCTGGAGTTGCCACCGGCAATTTCGGCCTGCACTACGGGGGCCGAGTACACGTAATCGTCGAGCACGATGGCTACCTGGCGGCCGATATTGGCGGCCGTCAGGCGCTCCCACTTGCGGGCACCGCTGGGGTTCATCTGCATTGATACCTCGGCCCCACCGCCCTGCTGGCTGAAGTCGCCGCGGGCGTCGCTGATAACCTCGCCGCCAATGGGCGCTTCGGCGTCGCGGCTCTTGCGGATGGCATAGAGCTGCAGGTACTCCTGGCCATCAATCAGGTCGGGCTTCACGCCCCACATCAGGGTCAGGTTGGAGGGCAGTACGGCGCGGGTGTCGGCGCTGTGCAGCACGGCATTCACGCGGGCCGTGTCGCGGATGTTAGCGCCCAGCGTGCCGGGCATCGTGAACAGGCTGCCCAGTACGTTTTTCTGGGCCAGGGCCGCCGTGTCGGTTTTGGCAGCGGCGGTGTTTTTCTGGGCCAGCTGGCGGGCCAGGGCCGAGGTGTCGCCGGGGGCGGCAGTAGCGGTGGCCGTAGTAGCGGCGGCCGCGGCCGGGGCGGCGGCGGCTTCCTTGGCGCTCAGCACCTGGTTGAGCTGGTTGAGGTAGGGCGCAAACTCATCCTGGCGCCATACTTCCCAGAACTCCAGCTTGGCCTGGCCCTGCACGAGCTTGCGCACGCGGTCGGGGTTATCCACGCCGGGCAGCTCAATCTGGATGCGGCCGGTGCCTTTCACGCGCTGAATGCTGGGCTGGCTGGTGCCGAACTTGTCGATGCGGGTGCGCAGGATGTTGAACGAGCGGTCGATGGCGTCTTCGAGCTGCTTGTTGATTTCGCCGATAACCTGCTGGTCGGTCGAGTTGATATCAATGGCGCCCTTGTTGATGGTGTTGGCGAAGATGCGCGCCAGCTTATCGTTGGGCGCTACCTGCCGGAAAGACTGGGCAAACAGCGTAGTGAAGGGCGTAGAGGGGTTGGTGCGCTGCAACTGCTGCGCCTGCGCCATGGCCTTGTTGAAGTTAGCGTCCTTGCTTTTGCCACTCATGGCCCGCACAATTTCCACCGGCGATACTTCCAGCGTCAGGTGCATGCCGCCGTTCAGGTCCAGGCCCAGGCCCAGCTCCGACTGCCGCACTTCCTTGTACGTAAGCGGCCCGAATACGGGCGCGCGCCACACCGAGTCGAGGTAGTGCTGACGCTGTTTTTCCACGAGCCGTCCGCCTTGGGTGGCGTAGCGCTCGGCATCCCGCTGCACTCCCCGCGAAATGAGGGTCAGCGAGAGGAAGTAGATGCACAACGCCGACAGAATGACTGTCAGCGTAATAATGAGTCCTTTATTACGCATTGATTTTATGGAGCTGTTAGCTACTAGCGGTTAGCCGTTAGCTACTGTTCTGGAAAGCAGTTATACGGGAAGGGAAAAGGCGAAGAATGGAAGCCGGAGCAGTGTAGGAAAGCACTAGGGCTTTCGCAGGCAGGGCGCTTTACAAGGCAGGTGTTAGTCGGTTTTCACCCGCGCTTCGTTACGCCCGTTCTTCGCCTTAGGCGCTACTAGGGAGCCTGGGGCGAGAGGGCTACGCGCAGCAGCCGGGCCCGGGAAAAGGCCACTGGCTGGCCAGAATAAGGAAAAACAGTGAATTGCGTGGCAGCCAACCATTGGGACCGGGCCGGGAGCAGCAGCGGCGGCGCGGGCAGCCAGGTATCGGCCACGGCGGGCAGCTCGGCCACCAGAATAGGCGTTGCTTCCAGGTTTACCCGCTCCTTCACTACGGCTATGCGGCTGGCCACCGCGGCGCGGGCCGGGGCTCCGGCAACTGGCAGCACCCGCAACGTCGCCACCGATTGGTGGTTGAGGCCCAGCACCATCAGCACCGTTAAGGTGAGAAAGGCGAGGCGCAGACGCGGTAAAAAGGCGGTGAGCAGCAGCACGGAACAGATGTAAGAACTACAAATATAGGTTTTTGCCTGCGCGGCTGCAACGCCCCGGCCCGCCGCTGGCTTAAATCCACGAAAAAGCCCCCGAAAATTTCGGGGGCTGCGCGCGAAAGAAGGCTGTTCCGGCTACCCGGCCCGGCTGGCTACCACTTTGCCGCGCAGGTAGGCTACCAGCACCTCAAGGCCCTTGTCGAAGCGGTGGTTGTTCGGAATAATCAGGTCGGCGTCCTGCTGGAAGGGCTTGATGTACTTCTCGTAAGTGGGTGCTACGTGGTGGGTGTAGCGGTACAGTACGTCCTCCAGGTCGTAGCCCCGCTCGTCCCGGTCGCGGATGATGCGGCGCTGCAGCTTTACGTGCTCCTGGGCATCAATAAACACCTTCAGGTCGAGCAGGCGGGCCACGGCTTCAAAGTAGAACACGAAAATGCCTTCTACAACTACAATGGGTGCGGGCCGGAATACCAGCTCGGCCGCCACCACGTTGGGGTTGTTGAAGGTGTACTCGGGCCGGCGCACCTCTTTGCCCTGGCTGATGCGCAACACATCGGCCGCGTAGGCCGCCGAGTCGATGGAGGTGGGCAGGTCGAAATTGGTGACGCCCTGGGCATCGACCAACTGGTTTTCGCGCGGATGGTAATAGTTGTCCTGCGAAATCAGGCAAATATCCTCTTCGGGAAACGAGGCCAGCAGCCGGCGCAGAAAAGTGGTTTTGCCCGAGGCGCTACCGCCCGTGATACCGACGATGAAAGGTTGTTGCATAAGGGAATTTGAGGCCCGTACCGGCAGGGCCAACCCTGCAAAAGTAGTGATTATTAGAAGTGAGAAGGGGGAAGTGAGAAAAGAACGTCATGCTGAGCCTGCCGAAGAATCTCTGCCGCATCAGCGTAACAGCGTCTCAACGAAGCAATAGAGATTCTTCGGCAGGCTCAGCATGACGTTCTTTTTACGCCTGGTTCGCGCACTGTTTCTCACGCCTCCCCCAAAAACGCCACCAGCCCGGCTACGGCGCGGCTGCGGTGGCTGAGGCCGTTCTTTTCGGCCAGCGGCATTTGGGCAAACGTGCGGCCGTCGCCTTCAACGGGCACAAATACCGGGTCGTAGCCGAAGCCGCCGGTTCCGTGCAGCTCCTCGCTGATGCGGCCCTCCACGGCGCCGGCAAACTCGCGCACAGTGCCATCGGGCAGCACCAGCGCCACTACCGTCCGGAACCGGGCCGTGCGGTCGGTTTTATCGTGCAGTTCGTGCAGCAGCTTAGCCACATTGTCTTCGGCCAGGCGCTGGGGGCCGGCATAGCGGGCCGAATACACGCCGGGCGCCCCGTCCAGCGCCGTTACTTCGAGGCCCGTATCATCGGCGAAGCAGGCCACACCAAAGTGGTCCCACACATACTGGGCTTTCTGGCGGGCATTGCCTTCGAGCGTGTCCTGGGTTTCGGGCAACTCCTCGTGGCAGCCGATATCGGCCAGGCTCAGGAGCTGCACGGCAGCCGGCAGCAACGGCCGGATTTCGTCGAGCTTATGGGCGTTGTTGGAGGCGAAGCAGAGACGCATGGTGGCGAGAGGTCAGGTGAAAAAAGGAAGGAGGCCCCAAAAGTACGGGCATAAAAAAGCCGGCCCGGGGCCGGCTCTGCAGTGCTCAGCGGAACATTTGCTTGATCAGGTCCCAGGAGCGGCCCAGCAGGTCGTCGGTAGTCGGCGAGCTTAGGTAGGAGCGGGTGCCGGAGGTTGTGTGCACCGTGAGACGGTAGGTTACCGCGCCCCCCGAGGCGGCTACAGGGCGGGTATCCCGGTCGAAATAAGAATAGCGCGACTGGGCGCAGGCCGTCAGGCTGGTCAGGTGGTCGAATTCGTCATTGGGGCCATCCTGCCGGTCTACGCCATAGCTGACGATGCCGGGTTCGTTGGCCGCGGCCCACTCGAGTTGCACCCCACCCGGCAGGGCCTGGGTGCGAAACAGCAGCAGCGTAGCGCCCGACGCCAACCCGGAGAACAGCAAGATTAATAGGAGTAGGGAAAGTAAACGGTTCATAGCATAGAGAATGGCAGGGTAGAAGGTAGTGCAAGTATAATTGGTTTCGGCCAGAAAGAAAGAGCTGCTACTAAGTGCTTTCAGCAGAATCTGAACAATAGAATGGCCTTGCCAACCCTATCAGGTAGCAGAGAAGGTTGGCTGGTGCCGGCTGCCAGCCCTGGCCGCCGTCTGGGTAGGCCGAGGAAAAAAACGCCCGTAGTTTTTAAAATCCGGACCTAACATGTACTTTTGCAGTCCCTTCCGCAAAATCGGCAGGCACTCAGGTACAAACGGCCCTACGACCATGAAAAAAGACATTCATCCCGAGTATCGCGAAGTGGTATTCCAGGACACTTCCAGCGACTTCAAGTTCGTGACCCGCTCCACGATGAGCTCCAACGAGACCATCACCATGGAAGACGGCAAGACTTACCCCGTTATCAAGGTGGAAGTTAGCTCGGCGTCGCACCCCTTCTACACCGGCAAAAACGTGTTCATCGACACCGCCGGTCGCGTGGAGAAATTCCGCACCCGTTACAGCAAGAAGGTTCAGCAGAGCGAAACCGAATAAGCTTCAAGCTACAGGCTGTAAGCTTTTCTTATTGAAAATCCCGTTGGCCGACCCGCCAACGGGATTTTCTGTTTCCGCTCTCTTGGCCACATCTACATTGCGCTACTTTGTTCTATCCGCCTGCAGCTTGTAGCTTGCGGCTTGAAGCCTACAACTCCCCATGCACGTTCTGCTCTTCGACGACCCGGATATCCGGCCCCGGCTGCTGCCGCTCACCTTCACCCGGCCCGTGGCGGCATTGCGCTGCGGTATTCTCACGCTGGCCGAAAAGTGGCAGCACCGCCTCGGCGTAGCGCAGGTAGGCTACCTCACCGAAGGCTACCTGCAGGCCAAGTTTCCAGCCGGCGAAACGCAGGGGCCGGCCCTGGTCATTAACGGTGCCGTGTGCCCCGACGAGTTGCTGGCCAAGCAGGTGCAGGCCCTGGAGCCCGGTAGCGCCCTTTTTGATGGTGAGCTGCTGGTGGCCGCCCACCTGGCCGACGCCACCCAGGTGGCCGAACTGATTCAGGAAGGCTTCCGCAACACCCACGAAGTAGCCGAGCCGGTTACCGTAATAAAGGAGCTCTGGCACCTGTTTCTGCGCAACGGCACCGAACTCCGCCTCGATTTTGAGCTGCTGACGGCCGGCCGCGAGTCGGCCCCGGTGGGCGACCCGCATACCATCGTGTACGCCCCGGAAAACATCTTCATCGAGCCGGGCGTGAAAATCAGGGCCGCCATTCTCAATGCCGAAAATGGCCCCATTTACCTGGGCCGTAACTCGCAGGTGCATGAGGGCGCCATCATCAGCGGGCCGCTGGCGCTGGGCGAAGGCAGCCACATCAACCCCGGCGCCAAAATGCGCGGCGACAACACCGTGGGCCCCTACTGCAAGGTGGGCGGCGAGGTGGGCAACAGCATCATCATGGGCTACTCCAACAAGGGCCACGACGGCTACCTGGGCAACTCGATTATCGGCGAATGGTGCAACCTGGGGGCCGATACCAACACGAGCAACCTCAAAAACAACTACGCCCCCGTCAAAATCTGGAGCCACGCGGCCGGCCGGTTCGTGAGCACCCACCAGACCTTCTGCGGCCTGATTATGGGCGACCATAGCAAGTGCGGCATCAATACGATGTTCAACACGGGCACGGTGGTGGGCGTGGCGGCCAACATTTTCGGGGCCGGCTTCCCCCGTACCTTCATCCCGAGCTTCAGCTGGGGCGGTCCGGCGGGCTTCGAAACCTTCCGCCTACCCAAGGCAGGCGAGGTAGCCGAGCGCGTAATGGCCCGCCGGCAGCTGAGCTACAACGCCGACGAGCAGGAAATTATGCGCCACGTGTACGAGGCTACAGCCAAGGACCGGGTGTGGGAGAAAGCCGTTCCACCGGTCTCAATTGCCGGCACAGAGTAGTAACTTGAAAGCCAGCCAAGCCACAGGACTGGTGATACTTAGTAGCTCGATAAGCTGATGCAACTTTCTGACGAACACAGGAGCACCTTCTTATTGACGGTCAACCAGTTGATTGAGGAATACGCTGTAGCATATGCCGACGATTTGCTGGAAGGCCGTGTGGTTGATCTGTCTTACCCTCCGAACGGAGGACTGAATTCAGCGGAATCAGAAGCCATTCAGCAGCTTCGTGGTAAACTGGTGCTACACGCTGCTGTGCGCAAAGTTTTGGCAGGGTGCGCTGCTGATGTGGTTTTTGATCTGCTGAATTTGATAGATGGTACTACGGAGCCGATGCATGGCCACTGGCGAGGAGTGCAGCTGGTTGACACTGCCGATTCAAACGCCCAGAATCTTCTCCACGACGGGTTTATGGAGGCTTACTGGGACTGGCGCAAATACAGAGGTGCCGCCGATTGGCATCTGGATTCATTACCCGAATAGCTCATGCGTTTTTCGACCATCCCCGGGCTAGTAAAGGTGAAGCAGATGCTGCTGGGCGGCGTGCGGCGCAGCCATGTGGCGCATGCCCAGCTGTTTCGCGGGGCCGAGGGCTCGGCGGCGCTGGCGCTGGCGTTGGCCTACGCGGCGTTTCTGAACTGCGAGAACCGCCCGCCCGAGGCCGAGGATTCGTGCGGGGCCTGCCCGAGCTGCCAGAAAATCGACAAGCTCATCCATCCCGACCTCAACTTCATCGTGCCCGTAACTACCACCAAAGCGGTGGCTAAGGACGCTACGAGCAGCAAGTTCGGGGCCGAGTGGCGGGCATTCGTGCTGGAAAACCCCTTCCAGGGCCTCAACGACTGGATGCAGCACATCGGAGCCGAGAACAAGCAGGGCAGCATCTCCAAGGATGAAAGCGTGCAGCTGCTGCGGCTGGTGAGCCTCAAAGCGTTTGAGGCGCGGTTCAAAGTCGTTATTATCTGGCTGCCCGAACTGATGCACCCGGCGGCGGCCAACGCCGTGCTCAAGCTGCTGGAAGAGCCGCCGCCGGCCACCGTGTTTCTGCTGGTGAGTTTTGCGCCCGAGCAGCTGCTGCCCACTATCATCAGCCGGGTGCAGCCGGTGGTGGTGCGCGCCCCCGCCGAGGAGGAGTTGGCCGCCTGGCTGCACGAAACTCACCACGTGCCCGAGGCCAAAGCCCGGCAACTGGCCCAACTCACCGACGGCAACGTGGGCGCGGCGCTGGCCGCCGGCAGCGCCACCGCCGACGCCGGCCCCGACTACTACGAGCTATTTGTGGGCTGGATGCGTACCTGCTACGGCAACAAGGTGGCCGATATGCTGAGCAAGAGCGACGAGTTTCAGAAGCTGGGCCGCGAAAACCAGAAGGAGTTTTTTCAATACGCGCTGGCCCTGCTGCGCAAGGTGCTGCTCTTCGGCCTCGACCCGCAGCTGGTGCCCCACCTGCCGGCCCAGGAGCAGGCCTTCATCAAAGGCTTCAGTCCCTTTGTAACGCCCCGCAACGCCGATGCGCTAACCCAGGAAATCAACGAGGCCCACTACCACATCGAGCGCAATGCCAATCCGCGCATGGTGTTTATCGATGCCTCCCTGCGGCTGGCCGAGCTGCTGCGGCCGTAATTTGATAGCTTGCCTGGATTGCGGACGTCGTAGGGGCGGGGCTTGTCCCCGCCCGCCATTAAACGGGTTCGCCTGGTGATGTTCAACTGGCTTCGTTCAGCGGCGGGTGGGGACAAGCCCCGCCCCTACTTCGCCCGCCGCAACTGAAGCGAAATAGGTAATGAAAATACGTTTTCTGGCTTTCAGAGGCACTAAATATGGCTTGCTAATTTGCTATAGCTAGTGTTAAAACCACTATAGGCTCGTTTCTTCAATTGCCGGAGCAGTACCTTTGGCAGGGGCTGAGAACGGGCTTCCAGACCCCAAGCTTTCTGTTTTCTGACGTTAATTCCTAGTGAAAAAACATATTCGCATCGGCACCCGGGGCAGCAAGCTGGCCTTGTGGCAGGCCCACCACGTAGCCGACCGGCTGACGGCCGCCGGGCTGGAGCCGGAAATCGTCATCATCACCACCAAGGGCGACATCGTGCTGGACCGGGCCCTGGATAAAATTGGCTCGAAGGGCGTGTTTACCGAGGAGCTGGAGCAGGGCCTGCGTACCGGCCACATCGACATAGCCGTGCACAGCGCCAAAGACGTGCAGAGCAGCATCCCCGACGACTTGGAGCTGCTGGCCTTTATGGAGCGCGAAAAGGTGAACGACGTGGTGCTGAGCTTTGACGCCGACCTCGATCTGAACCGGCCCGACCTCGTGCTGGGGACCAGCAGCACCCGTCGCCGGGCCATGCTGCGCCGGTTTCTGCCCCACGCCACCGCCGCCGACGTACGCGGCAACCTGCAAACCCGCCTGCGCAAGCTCGAAGAGGGCCATTACCACGGCCTCGTGCTGGCCTATGCCGGCGTGCACCGCATGGAATACGACGGTCTGATTCGGCACGTGCTGCCCGAAACCCGGTACGTGCCGGCCACCGGCCAGGGCAGCGTAGCCATAGAGTGCGCCCGCAACTTGGAGCCGTTGCTTAAAGCCGAACTGCATCGCCTGCTCGACCACGCCGCCACCCATGTCTGCCTGCGGGCCGAGCGCGCCTATTTGCGCGCCATGGAAGGCGGCTGCAGCATCCCCAGCTTCGCACTGGCTACGCTCTCCGCCGATAGCCAGACCGTACAGCTGCACGCCGGTCTCATCAGCCTCGATGGCGCCCAGCTACTCGAAGAAATCCGCACGGCTCCCGCCACCGCCGCCACCCAGCTCGGCACCGAAATAGCCGAAAACATTCTGGGTCGTGGCGGCCGTGAAATTCTGGAAGACATCCGGCAGGGCCGGGGCGAGTGAGTTGGTGGATGCGTATCATGTTGAGTAAAGGCACAGCCGCAACCGCTCACTCACTCACTCACTCACACACTCACTCACCAATTCATCCCTGCGCCGGCGGCCGAACAGGGCGTACAGCACCAGCGCGAAAATGGCTCCGCTGGTGTCGGCCAGCATATCTTTCTGGGCATCCCAGATGTCGCCCTGGCTGCCCAGGAAGGCCGCGCCACTGTCGCCGCCGGCCAGCTCGGCGTACACCCACTCGATTAGCTCGTAGCTCATGGCCACCGTGCCGATGACGCAGAGCGGATAGAGGTAGCTGATTGCCCGGCTGCGGATGAGCTGGCGCGAATCGGTGTACTCGATGAGGGCGTAGGCGTAGAAGCCCACCGAGAAGTGCGCCACTCGGTCGTACATGTTGCGCTGAAAGCCGAACAGGTCGTTAAACCAATCGAACGGTACTTTCTCGAAGGTGTAGTGCCCGCCCACGGTATGCAGGAAAACGAGCACGCTCATCAGGGCGTAGGCAAGGTTGGAAAAGCGCACACCCCGCCGGTAAAGCGCCACCAACAGGCCCACCAGCAGCATAATGGGCACGTTTTCGGCCCACCAGGTGGTGCGGTCGGTGGGGTGCAGGCCCAAGGCTACAAACTCGATGAGGTAGGCCGCCAGTAGCAGGGCGGGAAACCAGTGGAAACGACGTGCCGGAGCTGGAACGGAGCGCATAACGAAGCAGAAAAAAGCAAAAATACGCGGCAACCTACGCAAAATGGGCTGTACCGTAGTGCGCTGATGGATGCTGCCCAAATGTCTGGGTTCCCAGATCCGGCCAACGCTGCCGTTAGGTATGCAAGCCACAATACTGGCCATTCGCCCACTACCTGCCGGCCTGGCCGGCTGAAGGCCTGATACGCCTTGGCTTCTGCGGTGGCGACCGAACCGTGAGCTGTTGTGTCGTGAGCGAGCTGAGCGGAGCAGACTTTTCTGCACTGCCCCGCAAAGAAACCGCGTAAATTAGGGCCGTAATCCGCTTTATATTTCTTGCCCGCTTACCCCATATGAAAAACTTCTTTCGCCGCACGCTGCTGCTGGGCCTGATGCTGACGCTGGCCATACCTGCCGTGCAGGCGGCCAAAAAGCCCCGCAAAAGCAAAAAAGACGAACTCGTGACTATCAGTACTTCGCTAGGCGACATCCGGCTGGTGCTGTTCGAACTGACGCCGGTGCACCGGGCGAATTTTCTGAAGCTGGCCCGCAGTGGTTTCTACGACGGCACCACGTTTCACCGCGTCATCCTCAACTTCATGATTCAGGGCGGCGACCCGAACTCGAAAGACGCTGACCCCACCAACGACGGCCAGGGTTCGGCTGATGAGCAGACGCTACCGGCCGAAATCCGCCCCGAACTGACCCACAGGCGCGGGGCCGTAGCCGCCGCCCGCTCCGCCGACTTTGTGAACCCCGAGCGCCGTAGCAGCGCCTCGCAGTTCTATATCGTGCAAAACCCTACGGGCACGCCCCACCTCAACGGCCAGTATACCGTGTTCGGGCAGGTTATCAGCGGCCAGGAAGTGGTAGACAAAATTGCCCAGCAGCCCACCGGCCAGGCCAACCGCCCCCTCACCGACCTTAAGATGACGGTGAAAGTGGAGAAGTTGAAGAAGAAGAAGATTGCCAAGGGTTTCGGGTATCAGTATTGAGGAGTGAATGACGTTCCCATTACCTCCCATTTCTCGCCAATGAAAATCCTCGTTACCGGCTCCAACGGCTTGCTGGGGCAGAAACTGGTGGCGCTGCTGAGTCGGCAGCCAGGCGTGGCGCTGGTGGCTACTTCGCGCGGCCCCAACAAGCTGGCGGAGCTGTATCCGGAGGTGCGCTTCGTGCCGCTCGACGTAACCGACGGCGCCCAGGTGGCGCGGGTAATGGAAGCCGAAAAGCCCACCCACCTCATCCATACCGCGGCCCTGACCAATGTGGATGAGTGCGAGTTGAACCAGGACGCCTGCTGGGACCAGAACGTGACGGCGGTGGCGCATCTGGTAGCCGCCTGCGAGCAGCACCAGGTGCGACTGGTACACCTGAGCACCGATTTTATCTTCAGCGGCGAAGCCGGGCCGCTGGCCGAGGAGGCCGCGCCGGGGCCAGTGAATTTCTATGGCGAAAGCAAACTGGCCGCCGAGCAGTTGGTGCAGCACAGCCGCGGCCCCTGGGCCATTGTGCGCACAGTACTCGTGTACGGCGTGGCCCACGACTACGGCCGCACCAACCTGGTGCTGTGGGTGCGCGACGCGCTACTGGCCGGCCGGCCCATAAAAGTGGTCGATGACCAGCTGCGTACCCCCACGCTGGCCGAAGACCTGGCCCAGGGCTGCTGGCTGGTAGCCCACCACAATGCTACCGGCATCTATCACATCAGCGGGGCCGAGTTATGCACGCCCTATCAACTGGCGCTGCAGGTCGCCGATTATTTTCAGCTTGATGCCAGCCTGATCAGCCGGGTAGATGCCGCCACGTTTTCGCAGCCGGCCCGCCGGCCGTTGCGCACGGGCTTCGTGGTTGACAAAGCAGTGCGCGAGCTGGGCTACCGGCCCCACTCGCTGGCCGAAGGCATTGCCCTCGTGGCCGCGCAAGCCGAGCCAGCCATTTAGCTTAGTGCCGGATGGTGCCAATGATGGGCGTTGCCGGGCGCACTGGCGCTTTGGTGCGTGATGTGGCGGTGGCTGGCCGGGCCGGAGCCGTGGCTGGCCGCCGGGCCACCGGAGCTTTTTCGACGGTTGGCGCCGTTGCCGGCACCGCTACCGGGCTCGTTGTGGGTCCGGGTTGCCGGACGATGGCCACGGTGGCGGGCAGCGTGTTAGGGGCAGCGGCCAGCAGCCGCTCGAACTGGGCGGGGCTGAGGGTAGTGCTCAACTGCGTGGTGTACTCGCGCCCGATGGCCGTCAGTTTATTCTGGAGCATGGCAGGGTCGTCGGCATACTGCGTGCGCACTTCGGCCTCCTGGCTCAGGCGCAACTGCACCAGGCGGCGCACGGGCAGTTGGCGGGCATCATCAAGCGAAACGAAGGCGGCCAGCGTGCGCGTGGCGGCAGTGGCCTGCTCGCGCAGGGCGGGGACAGTTTCCTGGGCGCGGGCCGCGGCGGGCAGCAGCAGCAGCAGGTTCAGCAGGGCCAGGTATAGGGTTTTCATAAGCGGCAACTAAGCAGGAGGGATGCCGACAGTGTGCCGGGTGGCCGAAGGTAGCCTACCCATTCGGGCCCGGCAGCCGTTTCCGGCCGGGCCCGGGCAAAGCCGCGACCAAGGGCCCAAAAGTCTCGTTGGGCGGCGCGCTTAGGGCAGCACCACAACGGTGCGGCTTACGCAGTGGCTGTCGGGGCAAGCGCCGGGGCCGTTGGCGCGCAGCGCCATGCGCACGGCGTAGGTGCCGGGCCGGCGGAAGCGGTGCTCGGCCCGCGGGCCGGTGCTGGTGGCTCCGTCGCGGAAGTCCCAGATAACCACCATATTCTCGCAGGCCGGCAGCTGCGAGTCGAGGGCATCGAAGGCTACTGGCTGGCCCACCCGCACCGTGTCGGCGGCCCGGAAGTTGACCACGATTTGCTGAGTGAAATCAACGTCGAGTAGCTTTTCGGCCGGCCGCACTTCGCCGCTGGCTTCGTCTACCACATCCAGGCGCACGGTGTAGCGGCGGCGCTCGGCGTAGCAGTGGGCCACGGTGGGACCGGTGAGCCGGGTGCCGTCGCCCATATCCCAGCGGAAAGTGAGGGGGCCGGCGGCGGGGTCAACGGCCTGGCGGGCGTCGAGCTCCACGCACAGCCGGGGCACGCGTGGCGGCGGGCAGGCTACGCTGGTTGTGTCGCCGGCGTTCTGAGCCATCACTGACCGGGCTGGCAGCAACAGCAACAGTGGTAGCAGTAGTAGTGGCAGCAGTAGCAGCAGGCGCCCGGGGCAGAATACGCGAAGCAGCACAGTAGCGAGCGAAAGGAGGATAAGAAAAGAAGGAGTTAACCGAAAAAGACTGCTAAAACCGGTTCAGGCGCTGGAAAACCTCTTTATGATAGGTCTGGCCGATGGGCACAAGCTTATCGGCCAGCAGAATGGAGTTGTCTTCGATGGTCTGGATCTGGCGGATGCTCACAATAAACGAGCGGTGCACCCGCACAAACAATGCCGCCGGAAATTTCTCCTCAATGGCCCGTAGCGTGCTGTACACGATGAGCTTGCTGCGCTTGGTCACGATGTGCACGTAGTCGCCCAGGGCTTCCACGAACAGCACCTCGTCGAATTGCACCTTCACTAGCTTGCTGTCCACCTTTACAAAAGTGAAGGCCGCATCGGCCGCGGCCGGCTGAATGCGGCCCGCCAGCGCCTCGCGGGCCTGCTGGGCCGCCTGCAGAAAGCGGGCGTAGCTGATGGGCTTTACCAGGTAATCGAGCACGGCGTACTCGAAGGCTTCCACAGCGTAGCCCTTGTTGCTGGTGATGAGCACGACCAGCGGCGGGTGCCGGAGCGTGCGCAGCAGGTCGAGGCCCGACATCAGGGGCATCTCCACATCGAGAAACAGCAAGTCGACGGGTTGCTCGCGTAGCACTTCGGCCGCCGCCAGGGCGCTGGTGCAGCTGCCGGCGTGCGTCAGGAAGGGCGTGTTAGCCAGGCAGTTTTCAACAATCTGCACAGCCAGCGGGTCGTCGTCGACTACCAGGCAGCGGAGGGAATCGGGGTTTTCGGCCATGCCTGCAAAGCTACAGTCTTTCTTCGCAGAATTCCATCAACGGCTCAGGTTGCCCGCCGCTGCTCCAGCAGCGGGTACAGGGCCTGCAGGCGGCGCTCTATTTCGGCTAGTTGAGCAGGCAGAGCCGGGGACGGGGGCACCTGGCGGGCCGCGGCCTCCACCTGTTCCAGCAGCTGGCAAAGCTGCGGCAGACCAAAATACGCCGCCTGGCCCCGCAGCTTGTGCGCCGCCTCGGCCAGCGCCGGCCCCGGCAGCTGGGGCAGCTGCCGGGCCAGCGGCGGAACCTGCGCCAGGAAGGTGCGCACAATCTGGCCCACAAAAGCCGCGCTGCCCCCGGCCAGCTCCTCCAGCAGCGTCCAGTCGGGTGGTTCGGGGGCGGTTGCTTCGGTGGGCCAGAGAAGTCCGGCCGGCGCGGCGGGCTCAGTGGCGGGCTCAGTGGCGGGCTCAGTGGCGGCCTCAACGGCGGGAGTGCGGCCGGTGTAGTAGGCGAGGCGGGCGTAGAGCACGGCCGGGTCGAAGGGCTTGGCCAGCGTGTCGTTCATGCCGGCGGCCAGGGCCAGCACCCGGTCTTCGGGCAGGGCCGAGGCCGTGAGGCCGATGAGCGGCAGGCGGGCCGGGTCGGGAAACAGCTGGCGCAGTTGGCGGGCGGCCTCGTAGCCGTCCATTTCGGGCATCTGCACATCGAGCAGCACGGCGTCGAAGGGCTGCTGGCGGGCGGCTTCCACGGCCAGCCGGCCGTTGTCGGCCACCGTCACCCGCACGTTCCAGGCTTCGAGGGTGCGGCGGGCCACGAGCTGGTTGAGCAGGTTGTCTTCGGCCACCAGCACTCGCAGCGGGGGCTCGAAGGGCGGCAGCACGGCCGCGGCCTCGGGCAGGATGGCGGCCACATCGGCCGGCCGGGCCGGAATTTCAAACCAGAAGGTGCTGCCCTGGCCCTCGGCGCTTTCCACCCACAGCTGCCCGCCGTGCAGCCGCACCAGGTTGCGGGCGATGCTCAGGCCCAGCCCGGTGCCGCCGTACTGGCGGGTGGTGCTGGTGTTGGCCTGCGAGAAATCCTCGAAAATAGCTTCCTGCTGCTCGGGCGCAATGCCGATGCCCGTATCGCGCACTCCAAACCGCAGCACCTGCTCGTCGGGCGCGTCGGCAGCCGGACCGGTTTCGAGCAGCAGCGTGATGCCGCCGTGGGCCGTGAATTTGAGCGCGTTGCCCACCAGGTTCACCAGCACCTGCTGCAGGCGCACCGGGTCGCCGGTAATGGCCGTGGGCACCTGGGGGCCGGTTTCGGTGCGCAGGTACAGGCCTTTGGCATCGAGGGCGAAGCGGAACATGGCCTGCACCCGCGCCAGCAGCGCGGGCAGCCGGAACGGCACCTGCTCCAGCGTGAGCTTGCCGGCTTCCATCTTCGAGGAGTCGAGGATGTCGTTGAGAATAACCAGCAGGTTCTGCGACGACGACTGAATGGCCTCCAGGTACTCCTGCTGCCCGGCATCGACGCGGGTGCCGCGCAGCAGGTGCGTGAGGCCGATAACGGCGTTGAGCGGCGTGCGGATTTCGTGGCTCATGTTGGCCAGAAACTGCGCCTTGGCCCGCTGCGAGGCCTCGGCCGCGTCGCGGGCCACCAGCAAATCGGCGTTTACCAGCTCGGTGGCTTCCTTCTGGCGGCGCAGCTCGGTGGTGCGCTCCTGCACCGTGGTTTCGAGCTGCAGCTTCTGGTGGCGCAGCGCGGCGGTACGTATCCTCAGCAGCCCCCAGATGCCGCCCACCACCGCCGCCACACTCAGCAGCGCAAACCAGCCGGTTTGCCAGAAGGGCGTGGCGACTCCGAACCGGGCTGTGGTGGCGGGCCCCCAGGGGCCTTCGGAACCGCGGCGGGCGCGCACCTCGAAGGTGTAGCTGCCGGGGCCGAGGCGGGGAAAATCGGCCTCGGTAAAGCCGCTGGCACGGCTCCAGGTGGGCTGGTAGCCGCGCAGCCGGTACTGGTACTGCCAGGTGCCGGCCGGGGCCAGGCTGGCGGTGCGGAAAAACCAGGTGAGATGGTGCGGCCCCACCGGCAGTTCGGCCAGCGAGCCGGGCCGGCGCGAGGTTCCGTTCACCTCCACCGCCACCAGCGACACCCGCGGCCGAGCCGGGGCCGGCAGCCTGGGCAGCCCCACGCGCAGCAAGCCGGCCCGACTAGCCAGCAGCACGGCCGGGGCGGGGCCGGCCAGCAGCCCGGCGGCGTTGGGCAGCAGCTGCCGCACCAGCGGGTTGCCGGGTGCAGTGAGCGGACTAAAACCCGTCCCCCGGCCCAGACTCAGGGCTTCGGCGTGCTGCACCACCAGGCCGGCAGGCGTGGGCAGCAGCCCGTAGCAGTAGTTGCTGGCCAGCCCGCTGTTGCGGGCAGTGAACTGCCGAAAATGGCCGTTTTCAAAGGCGAACAGCCCGTCGCCCTCGGTGCCAATCCACACCCGGCCGGCGGCATCCTGGCAGAGGGCCGAAGCCTCAATGCCGCCGGCCAGCACGCGGTACACCCGGAATGTACCGGCTTCAAATACGGCCAACCCGGTGCCGTGCGTGGCGAACCACACCCGGCCCTGCCGGTCGGGCAGGATGGCGTAAATGTCGTTGTGGAGCAGGCCGGTGGCGGTGGTGTAGTGGCGGAGTTGGCCCTGGTGCAGATAAAAAGCCCCTTCGCCTACGGTGCCCACCCACAGCCCACCGGCCGCATCCTGGGCCAGCGCCGTTACGGTCAGCCCGGCCGGCAGCTGCTCCAGCGCGAGCCGGTTCGCTTCGGTTTTGGCATTGAGCAGCAGCCGTAGTTTCGACTGCCACGCGGCCGCCGCTTCGGTTCCGGCCACGGCCCAGCCTGCGCCATCGGGCGCTACCGGGGCGCCGGGGCCGGGCGGCAACGGCTGCGGGCTGATGCTGCCATCGGGCGCGGGCGCCAGCCGCAGCACCTGCCCGGCGCGGGTGGTGGCCAGCAGCCCCGACCCACGCCCGACCAGCGAAACCAGACCGGGTAAAGGCAGCAGCGAAACGTGCGGGTCGGTGAGCCGCCACAGGCCCTGCCCGGCCGTCGCCAGCAAGTAGCTGCCTTCCGCGTCGCGCAGCACATCGGTCAATACCAGGTCGGGGGGCAGGGCCAGCTGGTAGCGGCGGCGCAGCTGGCCGAGGCGGGCGGTGTCGGGGGGCGGCAGGCCCTTGGTGGCCCGTAAGCCGGTTTCGGTGGCCGTGGCTGGGCGGAAGCCGGTGCCCTGTTCAACAGAAAGCCCGCCCTGAAAATGCTGCACGGCCAGCCGGCCGGTGCCCGGGGCCAGGCTCAGTTGGGTTACAAAGTCCTCGGCCAGCCCTTCGCGGGTGGTAAAGGTGCGGAACGTGGTGCCGTCGAAGCGCACCAGCCCTTCGGCCGTGCCCAGCCAGAGGTAGCCGGCCCGGTCTTGCACCAGCGCATAGATAAACGGCTGTGGCAGCCCCTCGGCCGCTCCGAACTGCTTGAGCGCCTGCCGGGCCGGCAGGCGCTGGGCGGCGGCAAATTGGGTGAGTAGCAGGAGAAAAACGAGCAGGCGGCGCATCAGGCAGGCAAGATACATGCAGTGGCGGCCCGCTGGCGGCTTCGGCGTTCAGCCACCACCTTTTCTCGGCGAAACAGGGCCGGCAGGCGTTTACTTGCCCGTCACCTTGAACTCGGTGCGGCGGTTGAGCTGGCGGTTGGCTTTGGTGGTGTTGGGGGCCACGGGCTGGGTGTCGCCGTAGCCGGCGAAGGTCAGGCGACCCTTCTCCACGCCCTTGCCCACGAGGTAATCGACCACGGCTTTGGCACGGCGCTGCGAGAGGTCCTTGTTGTAGGCATCGGCGCCCACGTTGTCGGTGTGGCCCGAAATTTCGAGGCGCAGGGCGGGCGTTTCGGTCAGCAGCTTGAGCAGGCGCTCCAGCTCGCCGGTGCTTTCCTTGCGCAGCGTCGCCTTGTCGAAATCGAAGAAAATGTTGTTGAGCACCACCTTCACGCCCAGGTCGAGCTTCTTGAGGGCAATGTCCTTTACGACTTCCGAGTAGGCTGCACCGGCCGGCAAATCGAAGTTCTCGGAGTGGAACAGGTAGCCATCCTTGCGCACTACAATGCCGTAGTTCACGCCCGAAGGCAACGACACCAGGTAGCGCCCCGACTTCTCGTTCGACTGAAACGAGGCAATGACCTGATTGAGCGAGTTGTCGATAACGTCGATGGTGGCTTCCAGGGGCTGGCGGCTGGCTTCTTCGCTCACTACGCCCTTGAGAATGGTTACCTGGGCCGCCACAATGGCCACCGGCGGGGCCAGCAGCGTTTCCTTCACCGGCTGCACCCGGCTGGCCAGCAGCTGGTCTTCTTGGCTGAGCACGGGCGGTTTTTCGGCCCCCAGAAACGTAATCTGGTAGATGTCTTTGCCGCCCAATCCGTCTTCGCGCACCGAGGAGTAGTAGCCGTGCCGGCCCGAGGCGGAAATCACGAAAAACACGTCGTCGTCGGGTGTGTTGATGGGCCAGCCCAGGTTCTCGGGCTTGCTCCACTTGCCGTTCTCCAGCACCGATTTAAAGATGTCGTAGCCACCCATAGCGTCGTGGCCCTCCGAGCTGAAGTACATGGTTTTGCCGTCGGGGTGCAGAAACACGCCTTCCTCGCCGTACTGCGTGTTGATGACCGGGCCCAGGTTCTGAGCCGGCCCGCGGCCCTCTAGTTCGATGCGGTAGATGTCGCGCGAGCCCAGGCCGCCCTCTTTATCGCTTACAAAAAACAGGTTGCGACCGTCGGGCGTGTAGGAGGCCGACGACTCGTGGGCCTTGGAGTTGATGCGCGAGCCCAGCTTTTGGGGCTTGCGCCACTCGGTGCCGCGCAGCTCGGCCTGGTTCAGGTCGCCGCCGTTGTCTTCGAGGTATACCAGCAGCCGCTGGCCGTCGGGGGCGAGCCCCACGGTGGCGTCGTGGCCGTCGGTGTTAAGGGTCTCGCCCAAGTTGCGGGCCGCGCTCCAGCCATCCTTGCCCTCGCGGGTGCTCTGGTAAATATCCTCGAAATAGCCGCCCAGCTCGGGGTCGGTTTTGCCGCCCGTTGAGCCCTCGCGGCGCGAGGTGAACAGGATAACCGACTCGTCGGCCGTGATAACGGGGCCGTAGTCGGGGTAGGGCGAGTTTACGCCTGGTCCGGCGTTATCAATAAACACGCGGGTGGGTTTGGCGGCCAGCCGGCGGCCGTTTTCGCACTCCTTTATTTTCTTTTGAATATCGAGTACCAGCCCGCCCGTATTTTTGGTGCCGCTGGCCGGAACAGCCCGCTTGTACTCGGCAATGGCCGCGTCCCATTTGGCATTCAGGTGCAGGCCCCGGCCCAGCAGGTAATGAATGCGCGGGCTCACATCGGGGTTGAGTTGGTAGGCGCGCTGCAGGTACTCCAGCGCCCGCGGCTTAAAGCCCGAATGCAGGTAACAGTCGCCTATTTTAAGGTTGAGCTGGTCGTTGTTGGGGTTGAATTGCTGGGCTTTGAGGTAGAACATCAGCGCCTGCTCGTAGCGCGCCGGGTCCGAATCGTAAAACGCGTCGCCGGCCTTCAGGTCTTTCTGGGCCGCCTTCAGGCCGTCCTTGTCGTTGCCGAACCGGTCTTTGCTGAACTCCACACTCTGGGCCGAAGCCGTGGCGCAGGCCGTGAGCAGCAGAAAAGTGAGCAGGTACTTGTGCATAAGAAGCAGCAGAAGGGCGTAGCGTGGCTGCGCCCCCGGTTGAAAATAGATGAGGCCCCGGCTGGGGCAAAGCAGCGGCGCGCGCTGCTAGGGGCAGCCCGAGTTGGCAGCGTGCGTGCTGCCTACCTCCAGGCCCAGCTCGGCGGCGCGACGCCAGTCCTGGCAGGCGGCATCGGGCTGGCGGAGCATTTCGCGGGCGTGGCCCCGGTTGAGGTAGGCATCGGCGTAGTCCTTGTTCAGGCTGAGGGCCTTGGTGGCGTCGGCTTCCGCTTTTTTGTAGTCTTCGAGCTTGAGGTAGGCGGCGGCGCGGTTGTTCCAGGCAAAGGCGTAGCCGGCATCGAGGGCTACGGCCCGCCCAAAATCCTCAATGGCGCCCTTGTAGTCGGCCTGCTCGTAGCGGGTGGCGCCGCGGTTGGTATAGGCCAGCGCATTATCCTGCTTCTTGCCCAGATACGCGTCGTAGTCCTGCAAAGCGCCTTTCAGGTCGGCGGCGCGGCGGCGGGTACCGGCCCGGTTCAGCAGGGCCGGCAATAGCTCGGGCTGCAGCGTGAGGGCCTGGGTGTAGTCCTGAATGGCGGCGGGCAGGTTGCCGAGTCGGCGCTGGGCGCTGCCCCGGTCGTGCCAGGCGTAAGCGTAAGCGGGGTCGGCCTTGATGGCGGCGTCGAAATCAGTCTTGGCCGCCGCGTAATCGGCCTTTTCGAAGCGCAGGGCCCCACGGTAGTACCAGGCCGGGGCGTAGTCGGCCTGCAGCTCGGCTGCCCGGCCGTAGTCGCGCTCGGCCTCGGCGGGCTGCTGCAGAGCCTCTTCGGCCCGGGCCCGCCCGAAGTAGGGGGCAAAGGTGCTGGGTTCGAGCTTGATGGCCTGGTCGTAGTCCTGCACGGCGGGTTGGTAGTCTTTCAGCTCGTAGCGGGCGGCGGCGCGGTTGGTGTAGGCGCGGGCAAAATCGGGCTTCACGGCCAGGGCCTTGTCGAAATCGAGTACGGCGGCGCGGTAGCTTTGCTGCTTGAACTTGGCCAGCCCGCTGTTGTAGAGTCGCTCAGCCTGCTGGTCGGGCGGCAGGGTAGAGGCTCTTACGCTATCCACCTGGGCCCGGGCTGCAGCCGCGCTCAACAGCAAACCCAGTAGTAAAACAGAAATTTTCCGCATCGTATCCCGCCGATTTCAAAAGCGTGGGATAAATGTAATTTTTTCTGCTGAATATGGCTAATGAGGCGGCTTAATTACTTGGATATTGATTTTTATCAAGATGTAATAGTGCTGTAAAAGTTGGAGTGGGCTGAAATACGGTAGCAGCCCACTCAGGCAGGCAGCTGGGTTTTTACTATTTCCTGCCATTCGTGGCGCAGCGAGCCATCAAACTCAGCGCGGCCGGCACGGCGGTACCAGTAGGCCGCATTATTAAAATCACCCTGCTGGCGGTGCAGAAACGCGTGGAGCCAATCGAAAAGCGGGGCATCTTCGTGCTGCTGGGCAATGGCGTGGGCCTTGTGCCACTCGTCGCGGCCGGCGTGCCAGAGGGCTTCGAGCAGGGGTGAAAGGCCGGATGGCACTGCGTGTTGAGTCTGGGAATTGAGGAAGTTTTGGTAAGTCATATGGCCGAGTTGAGCGATACAGAAAGGTATCGGATAGTAAACTTCTGCGGACCGGCCGGGGTTTTAGCTACCGGCGACGGCCGTGCAGCAGTAGTTGCGTAATTTTACGTCGCCGCCGGACAACGTGTCCGCCGAGAAGTACATTTTCTAACGCCTAGCTTTCACCTATGGCCACCTATCCAGAATACATGGTTGCGCCCATCCGCCAGGACCTCACCGAGGCCGGCTTCGAGCAGCTCATGACCCCCGAAGAAGTTGATAACGCCCTGTCGGCCGACAGCGGCACCGTACTGGTTGCCGTGAACTCGGTGTGTGGCTGCGCCGCTGCTAAAGCCCGTCCGGCTCTCAAAATGGCCGTTTCCAGCTCCGATAAGAAGCCCGCCAAGCTGGTTACCGTGTTTGCCGGTATGGAGTCGGAAGCCGTGGCCCAGGCCCGCCAGCACATGCTGCCCTACCCGCCCAGCAGCCCCTGCATCGCCCTGTTCAAAGATGGCGAGCTGGTGCACATGATTGAGCGCTACCACATCGAAGGCAACGACCTGATGCGCATTGTGAATAACCTGCAGGGCGCTTTCGAAGAGTACTGCTAGGTTTCAATGCCTCGTGCTTAGGAGCAGAGCCAACTAACCTGAGTGCAAAATATCCGCAATAAAGCCCGTGGCCGCCCGCTACGGGCTTTGTTGTTTTCACTGTAGTCGGCGCCATACGCACCCCCAAACCGGGCTGATAATTACCAGTCGTTAACTTCGCCCTTATGCTCGACTACTCGGTGGTGGTGCCCGTGTACCAGGGCCAGGATACGCTGGTGACTCTCACGGCACAGCTCCACGCTTTTTTTATCGGCACCAACCGCTCGTTCGAAATCATTTTCGTCTACGACTGCGGGCCCGAGGGCTCCTGGGCCGTTATCCGGGCATTGCAGGCGCAGTACGGGCCGGCGCTGGTACGGGCGGTGCACCTGACGCGCAATTTTGGGCAACACAATGCTTTGCTGTGCGGCTTTGGCGAGGCGCAGGGGCGCTTTATCATCACGCTGGATGAAGATTTACAGCACCGCCCCGCCGATATTGAGCAGCTGATTGCCCGGCAGCAACAAGGTAACTTTGATGTGGTGTACGGCGTGCCGCAGGAGTTGCGGCATTCGCCCTTCCGCAACTTTGCCTCGCGGGCCATGCGCCAACTGCTGCGGGCCGGCATCCCCGACCTGCATCCGCACTTCTCGGCCTTCCGGCTGCTGAAGGCCGATATTGCCCGCGCCTGCCTCGACATGCGCAATTCCCACACCTTCCTCGACGGCTACCTGACCTGGCTGACGACCCACGTGGCCAGCGTGCCGATAACGCACCAGCCGCGGGCGGCGGGCCGTAGTGGCTACACGTTGGGCAAGTTGCTGGCCTATTCACTCAACATCTTCGTCACCTTCTCCAACCTGCCCATCCGCCTGCTCACGGCGCTTTCGGTGCTTGTATTTCTGGTTACCAGCGCCTACTCGGCCTACGTGCTGGGACGTAAGCTGCTCTACAACGATTACCTGCTCGGCTTCCCCTCGCTCATTATCTCCATCGGCTTTGGCGTAGGCCTCATTATGCTAGGGCTGGGTATTGTGGGCGAGTATATCTACCGCATCAACCTCAAAACCACCCGCCGCCCCAACTTCGTGAAGCGGACGATGGAGGACTAGAACGGCAACGCGAAGCGGTAATCAAGCAAAAGCTAAGGGCCTTACTCCACTGGAGTAAGGCCCTTAGCTTTTGCTTGATTACCAGCATCTGAACGTCAAGCTAACAGCTGTCAGCTCAGACATTAATTCGCTACTTCGCTCAGAAACTTGATCCGCATCAGGCGCAGATCCTCCTCGGTGTAGTCGTCGGTGCCTAGTTCTTTCAGGGCCACGGCAATGTTGTCGGTGCTGGCCGACATGAAATAGTCGTAGATGTCCTCCTGGCGGCTCTGGTCGAGCACGCCGTTGATGTAATAGCCCAAGTTGAGCTTGGTACCGGAGTAGCAGATGTGCTCAATTTCCTCCATCAGCTCGCGCATGTCGAGGCCCTTGGAAGAGGCAATTTCCTCCAGGTCCATCTTCTTGTCGATCTGCTGGATGATGTAAATCTTGATTTTCGACTTGTTGACGGCCGATTTCACCACCACATCGGCGGCCGTCGTGATGTCGTTGTCCTCCACGTACTGCTTGATGAGCGTGAGGAAGGGCTCCCCGAATTTCTGGGCCTTGCCCTGCCCCACGCCCGATACGTGGGCCAACTCCTCCTGCCTGGTAGGGAAGGTGGTGGCCATTTCCTTCAGCGAAGGGTCCTGGAACAGCACGTAGGGCGGCAGGTTCTTCTGGTTGGCTACCTTCTTGCGCAGCGCCTTCAGCATGTCGAACAGCGCCTCGTCGTGGCCAGCAGCCAGCTGCACGTCTTCCTGCTGCTGCTCCTCCTTCACTTCCTCGTCGTAGTTGTGGTCTTTGGTGAGCTTCATAGAATGCGGGTTTTCGATGAAATCCAGCCCTTTCTGGGTAATCCGAATTACGCCAAAATTTTCCACATCCTTGGCCAGCAGTCCACTAAGCATGCTCTGCCGCAGCAACGAGTGCCAAAACTGCGCATCGTGGGCCTTGCCCTGGCCATAAATCGGCAGCTGGTTGTGGGCATAGCTGATGACGTGCGGGTTCGACATACCCATGAGCACCGTGCCGATGTGGTCGAGGCCGAACCGCTCGTTGGTCTGCACTACCGCCTTCAGGGCCAGTAGCACCTCATCGCGCGCCTCAAACCGCTCGCGCGGGTGGCGGCAGTTGTCGCAGAAGCCGCAGTCGGTGGCGTACACCTCGCCGAAATAATGTAGCAGCTGCTTGCGCCGACAAACGGCCGAATCGGCGTAGTTGGCCATTTCCTGCAGCAGCTGCTTGCCGTTGTCGCGCTCGGTTACGGGCTTGTCCTTGTTGAACTTCTCCAGCTTCACGATGTCGTCGTAGCTGTAGAACATCAGGCAGTCGCCATCCATGCCGTCGCGGCCGCCGCGGCCGGTTTCCTGGTAGTAGCCCTCGATGCTTTTGGGGGTGTCGTAATGAATCACGAAGCGCACGTCGGGCTTGTCGATGCCCATGCCGAAGGCGATGGTGGCCACAATCACGTCGCACTCTTCGTGCAGAAATGCGTCCTGATTGGCCATGCGCACGTGCGGGTCGAGGCCGGCGTGGTAGGGGCGGGCGCGCACATCGTTTACGCGCAGCAACTCGGCAATTTCCTCCACCTTCTTGCGGCTCAGGCAATACACAATGCCCGCCTGGTCCTTGTGCTGCTTCACGTACTGGATGAGCTGCTTCTTGGTGTTGTGCTTGGGCCGCACCTCATAGTACAGGTTGGTGCGGTTGAAGCTCGTCTTGAACACCGAGGCATCATCCATCTGAAGGTTCTTCTGGATGTCCTGCTGCACTTTGGGCGTGGCCGTGGCCGTGAGGGCAATAATGGGCACGCCGGAACCCAGGTTGTCGATAATGCCACGGATTTTGCGGTACTCGGGCCGGAAATCGTGGCCCCACTCCGAAATGCAGTGGGCCTCATCAATGGCCACGAAGCTGATGGTCGCTTTATTGAGAAACTCGATGGTTTCGTCTTTGGTCAGGCTTTCGGGGGCTACATACAGCAGCCGCACCTCGCCGCTAATCACGTCGCGCTTCACCCGGTTCATCTCCGATTTGCTCAGCGTCGAGTTCAGAAACTGAGCATTCACGCCGAACGCGTTGAGCTGGTCGACCTGATTTTTCATCAGGGCGATGAGCGGCGAGATGACGATAGCCGTGCCCGGCAGCACCAGCGCCGGCAATTGGTAGCACAGGCTTTTACCGGCCCCGGTGGGCATAATAACGAACGTATTGTGCCCGGCAATTACGTTGTTGATAATATCCTCCTGCACGCCGCGGAACTGCCCGTAGCCGAAAACTTCCTTTAACTTGCCCTTCAAATCAGCTGGTTGCTGGACTTCGGGGGTTTCCACTGACATCGACATCCGCACTACACTTGTTTAGTTGATAGACTGATAAAGCGGCTACTTCGGGCCGCTTCCTCAATCTAAGGATTTTACCGGGATTTGAGGCCGGGCAGGCGAAACGGCGGGGCCGGCCGCGGCCAGATAGTCCCCTTCGCTTCGGCCCCGATTTTCGAACCGCACTATCAAATTTAGATTGAAACTGCCAACCGAACTCCATCGCATCGCAAAAAAAGTGCTTCTGCTCGAAGCAGAAGCCATCCAGGGCGTCGCCGCGGCCCTCGACGAACGCCCAGATTTTGCACAATGCGTAGAAGCAATTCTGGCCCGCCGCGGCCGCGTAGTGGTCACGGGCATCGGCAAGAGCGCCCACATTGCGGGCAAAATGGTGGCCACCTTCAACTCTACCGGCACGCCCGCGCTGTTCATGCACGCCGCCGACGCCATCCACGGCGACCTGGGCATGATTCAGGCCGATGATTTCGTCATTGCCATCAGCAAATCGGGCGACACGCCCGAAATAAAGGTGCTCGTGCCGCTGCTCAAGCGCAAGGGCGTGCCGCTGGCCGCGCTGGTCAGCAACGCCGATTCCTACCTAGCCCAGCAAGCCGACTTCATTCTGCACGCGCCAGTAACCCGCGAGGCCTGCCCCCACAACCTGGCGCCCACTACCAGCACCACCGCCGCCCTGGCCCTGGGCGACGCGCTGGCCGTGTGCCTGCTGGAAAGCCGCGACTTCTCGCGCCACGACTTTGCCAACCTGCACCCCGGCGGCACGCTGGGCAAGCAACTCTACCTAAAGGTCGGCGACCTGAGCCGGCAGAACCAGCAGCCCCAGGTAGCCGAATCGGCCCCGCTGCACGACATCATTCTCGAAATTTCGGGCAAGCGCCTCGGCGCCACCGCTGTGCTGGCCGACGATGGCGGTGCGCTGGTGGGCATCATCACCGACGGCGACCTGCGCCGCATGCTGACCGACCACGCCGGCCGCCTCGACGCCGTGCGGGCCCGCGACATCCTCACGCCCAGCCCCGTTACGGTCGATGTAGACGATTTCGCCGTGGAGGCCCTGGCCCGGATGCAGGCCCGCAACATTACCCAACTGCTGGTAACCGAGCAGGGCCGCTTCAGCGGCTTCATTCATCTGCACGATTTGCTGCGCGAGGGGCTGGTGTAGGTATGGCCATGAATGTCAGTTGAAGTATAATTACCCAGCGGTGCATACGTTAGGGCCAGCAACCTTCAACACGGCTAAAATGCTACAGCTATGTAATTTCAGGAAGTCATATAAAAATCACCTTATTCTTCAGGTAGATGCGCTCGATATTGCGCCGGGTGTGTATTGGGTGCAGGGTGCTAATGGCTCGGGTAAGAGTACTTTTTTAAAGGCATTGGCTGGCATAACGCCTTTTGAGGGCAATGTTATCTTAAACCAGGAAACGGATAGCAAGAAGCAATCAGTGGCTTACCGAAGCGCGGTGAACTTCGCGGAAGCTGAGCCAATATTCCCCGATTTTTTGACTGGCATTGAGTTAATCAAGCTATTTAAATCTGCCAAGCAGGGCCCCGAAAAGCAGGAGGAATTCTATCTGGAAACTATGCAGATGAGCTCTTACGTGCATGACCCGATAAGCACTTATTCGAGCGGAATGCTCAAGAAACTGTCGTTGGTTCTGGCCTTTATCGGCCGGCCTGAATGTATTCTGC
The DNA here is from genome assembly GCF_900107135.1 of Hymenobacter psychrophilus. Lineage (GTDB taxonomy): Bacteria > Bacteroidota > Bacteroidia > Cytophagales > Hymenobacteraceae > Hymenobacter > Hymenobacter psychrophilus. Next base: position 116,983 of record NZ_FNOV01000012.1, on the reverse strand, counting down.
TGGATGAACCACTCAATGCGCTCGATGCCGATGCGCTACCCGTTTTGTACTCGTGGATTGCCACGCAGCAGCAAGAGCAGGGAACAATGTTTCTGCTCTCCTCGCATCAAGTATTCAGCCAAGGTGTTTTGCCGGCCTTATCAGTGCTTTCGGTTGAGAATAATACGGTGAAGCATAGCACATGAGTAGGTCATTGACTCGCCCCCTGATAAAAATATTTGCCAGTGGGTTCTACCGGGAGAATACTGGTTTACTCCTTACGCTCTTTATCCTGATATTTATCAATTTTTTTTATACAAACGTTTTAAATCAGACGCATCTTACGCACGAGGAGCTTATTCAAAACGCCTTAAAGCTAGTAATTAGCTCAGTTAGTGAGCCTTTAGGCGTTATACTACTTCTCAGTGTATTTTTCATCTATAGCCTAAAGAGCTGGCAATATGTAGGCAAACGCTTGGGTAATATGGATGTACAGTTTTTGTTTTATAGCATCAACTCAGCACCCTGGAACCGACAGCTGCAATCATGGTTTGTTACTCAATTTATTATATCGATACCAATCCTGATTATCGGACTTTACGCGGTAATAGTTGGGGTTGTCTTCGGCTATTGGCTCACCCCTTTTTTAATCATAATATATTTAACAGGTATTATTACTTATGGCGCTTACCACTATACTACGTCAGTAAGCAAAGTGCTGGCTGAGTCGTTTGAAACAGGTAATATAACTTGGCTGGGGAACTGGCATAAGCCTCTCTTTAGTTTGTTCCTATACGAAATAGTAGCCAGAAAGCGCTTCGCCTACCTTGTAACCAAGCTGGTATCATTCGCTGGTGTCGTGTTGTTATTTAGTGTATTCAACGAATTACATACTGATGTCAGAATTTTTGGGGTAATAGCTTTATGGGTTGCGCTATCGCACGTGATCTTGCTCTATCAAGAGAATAAATTCGATATGCAATTCATGCGCTTCGCCCGCAACTTTCCTCAGAGGCAATATCGGTTGCACATACAAAAAATGATTTTATGGATAATTGTTCTGCTACCGGAACTGCTATGGTTTCTAGTAGTGGGTGGATTAAATAACGGATTGACTGGTATTTTATTGACTATGAGTTTACTGCTCTTATTCGGTACTGTCCTTAAGATTATTGGTCAACGCATGTACTATTATCTGAGGCTGACATTCGGACTTTCTATCAGCTTTCTCCTCATCAACCTGTTTGGGCTTACATTACCGCTTGCTATGACTAACATTATAGCCGCCTGGGCTTTACTATACCTTTATCGTAACCGATTGGTGATGGAGGAGGCATAAAGTAGTTGGCTTGCTGCAGTCATCCTCCCGATGGCAGCCCTCGCGCTCAACTATGTTATAACTTGCCCGCTACTACCGGGCTTCTTACCGGAAAACGAGCTTGACTACATGGACCAACATACCTATTTAGTGGTGATGGCCGGCGGCATTGGCAGCCGTTTCTGGCCCTTCAGTCGTACCCACCACCCCAAGCAGTTCCACGATGTACTGGGCCTGGGCCGCTCCATGCTGCAGCTCACCGTGGACCGCTTTGCAGGTATCTGCCCGCCCGAAAATATATTTGTGGTTACTAACCGCGACTATATCGAACTGGTGCAGCAGCACCTGCCCGAGTTGGCTGCCAACCAGATTCTGGGTGAGCCCATCGGCCGCAACACGGCTCCCTGCATCGCCTACGCCAGCTACCGCATCGCCCGCCTCGACCCCGAGGCCGTGATTGTGGTGACGCCCGCCGACCACGCCGTGATGCACGAAGAGAAGTTTCGCACGACCATCCGCACGGCGCTGGTTGGGGCCCGCAGCCACAATGTGCTCATCACGCTCGGCATTCAGCCCTCACGCCCCGATACGGGGTACGGCTACATTCAGTTTATTGATGACGAAGTACCGGCCCGGGATGTGCGCACGCTGCCGGGCCAGGAGGCCGGCTCCTTTCCCAAGGCACTGCGCCGGGTGAAAACCTTCACCGAAAAACCCAACGCCGAGCTGGCCCAGATGTTCGTCAGCAGTGGAGAGTTTCTCTGGAATTCGGGCCTTTTCGTGTGGCGGGCCGATGCCATCGTGCAGGCCTTCCACCAGTACCTGAGCGACATTGCTGAAGTCTTCGACGAGGGCAGTGCGCAACTCGGTACGCCAGCCGAGGAGGAGTTCATCACCCGCGCCTACAGCCTCTGCCGCAACATCAGCATCGATTACGGCGTGATGGAAAAGGCCGACAACGTGTACGTGCTGCCCGCCGACTTCGGCTGGAGCGACCTCGGCACCTGGGATTCGCTGCATCGCATGGGCCAGCACGACGCCGATGACAACGTAGTCGACGGCAACGCCCTGCTCTACGACACCCGCGAGTGCGTCATCAAAACCCCTCCCGAGCGCCTAGTGGTCGTGCAGGGCCTCGAAGGCTACATTGTGGCCGAGTACGACAACGTGCTGCTTATCTGCAAGCGTACTGAAGAACAGCGCGTTAAAGATTTCTTGGCCGATGTAAAATCGAAGAAAGGCACCGGTTATAATTGATTTTAGAACATAGTTGATAGGGCATAGAAAAGCCTGTTATCCAAGCAACGGATAACAGGCTTTTCTATGCCTTATCAACTGGTAACTATGCGCTATTTGGCCAGTTTTGCTTTCAAATTCTCGTCCAAAGCGGCCAGGAACTCTTCGGTGTAGAGGTAGTCGCGGCCGTGCTCCACTTTGTTGCCGTGGATGCAGACGGCCAGATCCTTGGTCATTTTGCCGCTTTCTACGGTTTCAATGCACACAGCTTCCAGGGTGTGGCAGAAATCAATCAGTTCCTGGTTGTTATCGAGCTTGCCGCGGAACTCCAGGCCGCGTGTCCAAGCGAAGATGCTGGCGATGGGGTTGGTGCTCGTGGGCTTGCCTTTTTGATGGTCGCGGTAATGGCGCGTTACGGTGCCGTGGGCGGCTTCGGCTTCCATCGTGTCGCCGTCGGGCGTTACCAGCACCGACGTCATCAAACCCAGCGAGCCGAAGCCCTGGGCCACCGTGTCGGACTGCACGTCGCCGTCGTAGTTTTTGCAGGCCCACACGAAGTTGCCGTGCCATTTCAGGGCCGAGGCCACCATGTCATCAATCAGCCGGTGCTCGTAGGTGATGCCGGCTTCCTGAAACTTGGCGGTATAATCCTGCTCGTAAATCTCCTGAAAGATGTCCTTGAAGCGGCCGTCGTACTTCTTGAGGATGGTATTTTTGGTGCTCAGGTACAGCGGCCAGCCTTTGCTCAGGGCCTGGTTGAAGCAGGCGTGGGCGAAGCCGCGGATGCTCTCGTCGGTGTTGTACATGGCCAACGCCACGCCGTCGCCCTTAAAGTTGTAGACCTCAAACGACTGCTCCTCGCCGCCGTCTTCGGGCGTGAAGGTCACGGTGAGCTTACCCTTGCCCTTGGTCACGAAATCGGTGGCCTTGTACTGGTCGCCGAACGCGTGGCGGCCGATGCAGATCGGGGCCGTCCAGTTGGGTACGAGTCGGGGCACGTTGCTCATTACAATCGGTTCGCGGAACACGGTGCCATCCAGAATATTGCGGATCGTGCCGTTCGGCGACTTCCACATCTGCTTGAGGCCGAACTCCACTACCCGCTCCTCGTCGGGCGTGATGGTAGCGCACTTGATGCCCACGCCATACTGCTTGATGGCGTTAGCGGCGTCGATGGTTACCTGGTCGTTGGTTTCGTCGCGGTACTCAATGCCCAAGTCGTAATACTTGATATCGAGCTCGAGGTACGGCGTAATCAACTTGTCCTTGATGAACTTCCAGATGATGCGCGTCATCTCGTCGCCGTCGAGCTCAACTACCGGATTGGCTACCTTAATTTTAGTCATGGGTTGGGGAAAGTGAAAGTGTACTGATGCGGCCTGCGCCGGCGGCAAGATAGTAAGCCCGCGCATGGCTGCCGCATCATAACCGGCTAAAGGCGGTGCAAGGTTTTGGCCGAGCTGCCTTCGGTTGCCAATTTGCCGGCTTTAAGCGTACTTTCAGTCCCCGCTGGGCTTGCCTGGCCTGCCCGCCGCTTCTCCTGATCCGCCCCGCATGCTTCCGCCCGATTCCACCCCGCCGCTACGCAAGCGCGACCACCTCGCCGACTCGGCCCTGGCCACTGCCCACCGCCTGCGGCCGCTGCTGGAACTGGTGGAGCACATCCGTCCGCACGTCGGCCACAACTCCGTGTTCAGCTCGCGCCGCGAGAAAATCCGCGAGCAGCTGGCCTTGGTGCAGGAGCAGTTGCGGGCCGAGCAGCCCCGGCATCAGGCGCTACGCGAGGCTTTCCGGCAGCTAAGCGAGTTCGTGCGCGAGGAAGCCCACGAAGTAAGCCGCGACGAGGTAAAGGAATCCGGCAAGCGCTTCGTGGCCGCCACGCTCAAAAACGCCCCCCAGCTACTGGCCGCTGCCAAACAAGCGGGGCTGCTGTCGTGAAGGGGATTAAAAAAGGCAGTCATCCTGAGCGCAGCGAAGGACCTATAGAGAATAGCTTTTCTATAGGTCCTTCGCTGCGCTCAGGATGACTGCCTTTTTTAATCTTCTTTACTCCTTAACTGCCCCCAGCCGCTGGCGGAGCACCTCGTACAGCATAATGCCGCTGGCCACCGACACGTTCAGGGAGCTAATCTGGCCGGCCATCGGGATGCGGAGCTTGTGGTCGGCGAGGCGCAGGTACTCGGGGCTGATGCCGTCTTCCTCGGAGCCCATCAGAATGGCTAGCGGGCCGGTCAAATCCACCGTTTCTGCTTCCAGGCTGGCGTCCGACTTCTCGGTACAGGCCACCACCTGCACGCCCGATTCGCGCAGGAACGTGAGGGTTTGCTTGAGGTTGTGCTCGCGGCAGACCGGAATCAGGTTGAGGGCGCCGGCCGAAGTTTTGAGCGCGTCGCCGTTGATCTGGGCCGCGCCGTGGCTGGGCACCACAATGGCGTGCACGCCCAAGCACTCGGCGTTCCGGGCAATCGAGCCAAAGTTACGCACGTCGGTAATCCGGTCGAGTACCAGCAGCAAGGGCGTTTTACCCTCCTCATACAGCCCGGCCAGAATGTTGTCCAGCGGCATGTAGTCGATGGGCGATACGAAAGCTACCGCGCCCTGGTGGTTCTTGCGGGTGATGTTGTCGAGCTTCTCCACCGGCACCATCGACACGGGCACGTTGGCCTCGCGGGCCAGGGCGTTGATGTCCTGGGTCATGGAGTTCTTGGTGGCGCGCAGCAGGAATATCTTGTCCAGCGTGCGGCCCGCACTCAGTGCCTCCAGAATCGGGCGTAACCCGAAAATCATGTCAATGCTGCGGTCCTGGGCCGGGCGGTGGGGGTAGCGGGGCTTGTCGGAGGAAGTGGAGGAAGACGGCCGGCGGCCCTCTTCGCGGTTGCTACCCTCCCGGTAGCTGCCTTCGTCGCGGCGACCTTCAGGACGCTCCTCGTCGCGGCGGCGCGGCTCACCGAACTGCTCGTCGGTGCGGCCGTCATCGGCGCGGCTGCGCTCGAAGCGGGGGGCTTCGTCGCGCCCCTGGTCCTCGCGCGGGTTGCGGCGGTTAGGCACGGGGCGGTTCTGCGAGTCGAAATATTGGCGGCGTTCAGTTAGCGGCCGGGCTGGGCGGTTCGTCCTTTTCTCCATTGCTCCACGGCGGCATACCAGAGATATTCATGCTCAGGACGGCGCACCAGTTCATAGTTGTCAGCCGCAAAGGTACTGGGTTTGGCGCGGAAGATAAACGTGCCCACCTGCGACTGGCCGCCACGGTACACCCACCGCTCCTCGTTGCCGTTGCGATATACGGTTTCGGGAGGCCCCAGCACCACGTACAGCATGCCGCGGTCGGTAAGCCAACCGGCTTTGTGAGCCGTAAAAAATTGGTTGGCCGTTATCACCCGGCCATAAAACATGCGAATCAGCTGGCGCGCCTGGTCCTGGTCGTCGTTGGCTACGCCGAGCCAGAAATAGTCAACCGCCTTTTTGGGGTCGGGGGCATCAAACAGCTTCTGCCGCTCCTGCGAAGTCGAAACGTAAATCAGCGGGGCAATCAGTTCGTCGGCCGAGGTGAGCTTGGGAAACTGATTTTCTTCTACCAGCAGCCCCAGTTGCGGCCCCCGGTTGCCCAGGCGCAGCAGGTACAGGCCCACGGGCAACCGCAACAGCTGGTCGGCGTTGAAGCGGGCCGAATCCTGAAGCCCCAGCGTGCGCGGCTGCTGGCCCAGAATGTTGGTAGACGCCATAGGTGGCGCCGCGGCCAGCGAGCTTAGCGGGTAGCGGTACACATTCAGGGTTTGGCCGGGGGCGTAGGCTGCCACGCCAAACACCTCCCGGGCCCGCACGTAGCGGCGCATCAGCGGCTGGCTCATTGAGTCGAGCAACACAAAGCTGCGGTTGAGGTTCTCCGGCGTCAGGCGCAGCCAGGCCGCGTCGCCGCTCAGTGCATCCTCGGCCGGCCCGATGGCCATGCTCAGGGCCTGCGTCCCTGCTAAGCGGCTCAGTGGCAGCGCAAAGTTGAGCAGGGCCGCGTCGCCGCTGGGTAGCTGCTGGCGGGTTGTCCGGCGCACAGTATCCTGCCAGCTGGGTTTGCGGGCATTGAAATCGGCCCAACCCATCACGTGCAGCGGAAACCCACGCCGCAGCGCATTCCGGTTTGGAAACCGCAGGTACACGCGCAGGCTGTCGCCCTCGCGGCGGGTATCCACTTCAATAGTAAGCCCTGGCCGGTACTGGCTGGCAAAGTCGCGGCGCGGGGCGGCCTGCAACGGCCCCGCAATAAGCAAAGTCAACAGCAGCAGTAGAAGGGAGGTCAGGTTTTTCATAAGCAGGATAAAATGGTAGCAGTTGACAATTTGCTTCTCTTTATATGAACGCAGCTGCAAGCTAATAGCTGTCAGCTAACAGCTAAAAAAAAGCCGGCCCCGTTCCCGGAGCCGGCTTCACCGCTCAAAAACCGTGCACTACTGGCGCGGAGTATAGTATTGCTGCAAGAGTCGAATGGCCCGCTCGGCCCGTTTTTGGTCGCCAATTTCCTCGGCGGCGCGCCCGATGCTGTTGAGCGTCATCAGGTAGGTGTTGAATTCCTGATCGAACAGGGCCTGGTTGTGGGTGCTGTAGTAAGCCAGGCCCCGCTCGGCGCGGTTGGTCATGGTATCCATAATTTCGTTGGCCCGCTGCTGCTCGCCCACCGCTATCAGCGCCGGAATGAACTGGGGTACATAATAATCGTAGGGAATGGCTTTATCGGGCATTACCTCGAACATTTTATTGAGCACCTGCCTGGCCCGCACTTTATCGCCCTGAATCAGCAGCGCGTCGGCTAAGCGCGAGAATTTGTCGCGGTAGTTGGCCGGGAAGCGCAGGTTGTTTTCGTCGTAGAAAATGCCGGGGTTGTCGAGGCCACGGTAAGCGAAGGTCTTCATCAGCTTCTCGTACATCAGGCCCGTTTCCACATAGCCCTCGTTGGCAGAGCCGTTTTTGGGGTCGTAGTTGGGGTCGCGGGCCGGCAGAATGCGGTAGGCCATGCCCTCCAGCTGGAAGTAGGGCTGCAGGCCCATAAAGTCGCGCGAGTCGACGGTACTCGAGAAGTATACCGGCCGCTTCCAGTTGTTGGTAGCCAGAATGTCCAGAATAACGAGACTTTTCTTCTCGATGGCACTCTTGCCCACGTTCCATTCCATCTGCGGTACCAGCTGCTTGCGCCGGTCGGCCGGCAAGAGGCCCGATTTGGCCACGGCCGCCGTATCGATGGGCAGGTAGAAGTTGCGTGAGGGAAAGGAAAGCAGGTTTTTGCCGTCGCCGTAGCTCACCTGCAGCAGGGGGCTATTAGCTGCCACGAGCTGCATAAACTGGCGGACATCCACGGCCGGCACGGCCGGGTTTTCGGCGTAGGGCAGGTAGTCGTTGGTGCCCTGCTTGTAGTCCTTGTTTTCCATCGAAATCGGCAGCGGCTCCGATTTATAGGAGCGGCGCTTCATCTGGTCGATGTACCAGTCGGTGTTCAGGTAGCTGAGTACGGCCACGCGCACATCGGTGCGGATGCCCTCCACCTCCTGGGCGTACCAAAGCGGGAAGGTGTCGTTGTCGCCGTTGGTGAACAGAATGGCGTTCGGGGCGCAGGAGTTCAGCAGGTTCTTGGCCGAATCGACCGACAGGTAACGGTCAGAGCGGTCGTGGTCGTCCCAGCCCTGGGTCACCATAATGCCCGGTACTACCAGGCCGGCCAGCGTCACCACGCCGGCGCGGGTGGTATCGGCCTTAAGCACGGATTGGAGCAGCTCGGCCAGGGCCAGCACACCCAGGCCAATCCAGATGGCGAAAGCAAAGGTGGCTCCCGCAAAGGTGTAGTCCCGCTCGCGGGGCTCGATGGGGGGCTGATTAAGGTAGAGCACGATGGCCAGGCCCGTGAACAGGAACAGCAGGCCCACGATAAAGGCGTTGCGGCCGTCGCGGCGGATGTGGAAAAACAGGCCCAACAGGCCCAGAATCAGCGGCAGGGCGAAGAAAGCGTTGCGGGCCGGGCTGTCGGCTACCCGGGCCGGCAGGCCATTGCCATCGGCGCTGCCCCACAGAATGCCCGACTGCTGCAGGTCGCCCTCGCGGCCCACGTAGTTCCACATAAAGTAGCGCCAGAACATGTGGCCCATCTGGTAGCGGAACAGGAAGGCCAGGTTCTGACCCATCGTCGGCTTCACGTCCTTCTGAATGCCGTCTACCCACTTCTGGTAGTTGTATACGTGCAGCGGATCGGGGCTGTAAATGCGCGGGAGCAGCATTTTATCCTCGGCGCGGTATTCCAGCACCGGGCGGTATTCGGCCACCACGTACTTGTCGCCCTGGCGCACGTAGCGCGGGGCGCCCTCGGTTTGGGCCGTCGGCTGGGCGTTGAGTTGGGGGCCGTAGAGCAGCGGCCGGTCGCCGTACTGCTCGCGCTTGAGGTAGCTCACAAACGAGAGCACGTCCTCGGGGTTGTTTTCGTTGATGGTGGGGTGGTAGGAGCTGCGGATGGGCACAATCAGGTAGCTCGAATAGCCGATCAGAATGAACACGAAGCCCAACATTACGGTGTTCAGCAGCCGGTTGCGGCGCTGGAACGACTGCCGGAATCCGAACCAGATCAGGCCCACGAACAGCAGTAGGAAAATTACAATGCCCCAGTTGAAGGGCAGGCCCACGGTGTTTACGAAGAACACCTCGAAGGCGCCCGCCAGCGTGGGCAGGCCCGGAATAATGCCGGCCAGAATCAAACCCACAATCACGCTGCTGATGGCCAGTGTGGCCACCCCGCCCCACATAGTAGGGTTCTGGGTGCGGCGGTAGTAATAAATGAAGCCCAGCGCCGGAATGGCCAGCAGGTTCAGCAAGTGAACCCCGATGCTCAAGCCGATAACGTAGGCAATGAGCACCAGCCAGCGGTCCGAATCAGACTCGTCGGCGCGGTTTTCCCACTTCAGCATCAGCCACACCACCGCCGCCGTACACAGCGACGACATGGCGTACACCTCGGCCTCTTCGGCATTGAACCAGAACGAGTCGGAGAAGGCGTAGGCCAGTGCACCTACGGCACCCGCCCCCATGATCAGCAACGTCTGCCCAAGCGTGGGCTCGAGTGCCCGGTCGTCGTGCGTGCCGGGGCGATGCATAACGAGCTTCTTGGCCAGCATGGTGATGATCCAGAATAGAAACAGCACCGTGAAGGAGGAACTAAGCGCCGACAGCGCGTTCACCAGTATCGACACCTTAGTTACGTCGCCGAAGCTGAGCATGGAAAACAGCCGGCCCAGCAGCAGGAAGGTGGGCGCGCCGGGTGGGTGGGGCACCAGCAGCTTGTAGGAGCAGGCAATGAACTCGCCGCAGTCCCAGAACGAAGCCGTGGGCTCCAGGGTCATCAGGAAAACGACGGTGGCCAGGGCAAATACCAGCCAGCCCACGAGGTTATTCAGGCTTTTGTAACTCCGCATATAGGTAGTGAGAGAGGGCCGCCGCTTGCACAAGGGCGGGGAAATCGGGAAAGCAGGTCAGCGAAAGTTCAAAAGTAGCCAATAAGTACCGAGCCGCATTCCCAAATCAACCAACGCCCGCACCAACTTCAACCAACTCCCGAAATCACCCCTTCGCAACCCCCAAACTCAACCCGCCCAAAAGCACAAAGCCCCCGCCGGTAGGGGCGAGGGCTCGGGTTAATTACGGATAGCCGTTGGCTTTTCGTTTGAGCATAAGCGGACAGCCTTGAAAATTAGTTCTGGAGTACCAGCCGCTTGGTCGAAACCACCTTTTCGTTCTGCAGCAGGCTGTAGAAGTACATGCCGGAGGGCAGGTCAGCCAGATTCAGGGCCATGCCACGGTCGGCGGCTTCGGGGCGTAGGGCCACGGTACGCACCTCGCGGCCGATAATGTTACTCAGGCGCAGCCGGTATTCGGTGCCAACCGCGAACTGACTCATTGAGAGCGTAACGAGGCCGTGAGCCGGATTAGGAGCCAGCGAAAAGGTTGGGGTCAGCATGCGGGCTGCCAGCGTAGGCACCCCGGCGGCCGGGTTCTGGCTTTTGGCCAGAGCGGGCGGCGCATAACTAGCAGCGGCCAGCAACGGCAATTGCCACAGAATCAGCAGCAGGAAAGTGAAAAACCGAGGAGTAAATTTCATGACATTCAGCGGAGCGTAGGGATGGAGCCGGACAATAAGACCCGGATAAAAGCTGTTTCAAGCAGCCAGAGCGGCAATTTGCAACTACCGTGCCCACCCGGTTGGCGGCTGGTAGTCAGGGTGCAGATACAGCTTGGAAGCCATTGGTTGCCCGTGGTTTAACGCCCCGGGCTTCAAGGTACGTAAATAGTTGGTTTATAGACTGCTGTCTGCGTAAAAAAAATAATTACTTTGGAACCTGCGCCAGAGCCGCAGGTAGTAGTAGTGTTTCATGCTAAACTACAGATACCGGATTTGCTTTAAGTCAAAATGGCGCATCTGCCCGCCGGTTTCCAGTGCCAGCCGGCCAGCTGCATCCACGCCTACGATGCGTCCGCGCAGCCGTTGGCCATCGGCTTCGTAGTCGTGTTCCTCCTCAAAACGGTACAGCACTGCCAAATAGTCGGTGCGTAGCTCGCGTATCCGGCCGGCGCGCAGCTGCAGGTACCGACGCTCTAAACTTTCGAGCAGGCGCTCGGCCAGCGTCAGCAGCGAGTACGTTCTACCCGTGAGCCGGCTCAGGGAGGTAGCAGTAGTTACCCCAAAATGCTGCTGATTAACGTTGAGGCCAATTCCGACGATGCTGTGCTGAATTTTTGGGCCGCTAAGCGTATTCTCAATGAGAATTCCGCCCAGCTTCTGTGAGCCATAATACAGGTCGTTGGGCCACTTTACCCGGAGCGCGGGCGTGGGGCCCAGCAGGGCACCTAGCCAGTCGTGCACGGCCAGGGCCACGGCCTGGCTGAGCAGGAACTGGTCGGCGGCGGGCAGAAAGGTTGGTTTCCAGACCACCGATAGCGTCAGGTTTTCACCGGGTGCGGCCTCCCACTGGTTGCCCCGCTGGCCCCGGCCGGCGGTCTGTTTGTCGGTAATCACGCAGCAGCCATCCGTGGCCCGGTTTTGGCCTGCTAGTAGTTGCGCTTCCGAGTTTGTGGAGCCGCATTCGGGCAGCCAGACAAGCTGTTGGCCCGTGAAGAGCGTTTGGGGGGAAGGTGCCGCCATCTGTTTTTCGTACTTTGTGCTAGTCAAACCTACCAAGACCCTATGAAAAGTACCTCAGTTCGACAGGATTCGGACAAGTTGGCAGAAGTTGTCGTTAGCGGCATGCAGGAGAAAAAGGCGTCCGATATCGTGGTGCTCAACCTCAAAGAACTTAAGAATGCCGTAGCCGATTACTTTGTTATCTGCTCGGCCTCTTCTGATACGCAGATCGAGGCCATTGCCCGCTCGGTGGAAGAAGAAGTGGAAAAGCTCACCGGCCAGAACCCCTGGCAGACGGAAGGCCGCACCAACCGCGAGTGGGTATTGCTCGACTACGTCGATGTAGTGGTGCACGTATTCCTGCGCGACCGGCGCAAGTTCTACGCGCTCGAGGAGCTGTGGGGCGACGCCGACATTACCCATGTGGAGGAAGAAGCCTCCGCCACGGCAAACTAAATGGCGGGTTGCAGTGTCATTAGGCTGGTAACGAATACGCGGTACTAAATAGGGAGATGACGTTCTATTGGTCTGCTTCTGCAGGCAGAACATCATCTCCCTACTTACAACCAGCTATTTGCTGCCGACCCCCAACCTGTACTCCATATTTACTTAGCAATTCATGTCTGATACGACGCCCAAAAAGAAAAAATCTCCCCTGCCCAACCCGGCCCCCAAGCCCGGTATGCAGTTGTGGGTCCTCTCAGGGTTGGTGGCGCTCATCCTCGGGATGGTCTATTTTTCCGGCGGCAGCCGGCTGGTAGAAATTAAGCAGCGCGATTTTGAGCAGATGCTTACGGCCGGCGACGTGTCGGAGGTATCGCTCGTCAACGACCGGGAAGTGCAGGTAAGCCTCAAGAAGGAGGCCCTGCAGAAGCCTGAGTATAGCAGACGCCTGAACACCCAGCGTAGCCCTCTGGCGCTGCCAGGGGCGGGCGTATCGGCCAACGGCCCGCAGTTTGCGTTCCGCGTGGTCGAAGGCAAAGTGTTTAAGGAAGACCTCGACAAGCTACAGGCGACGCTGCCCACCGACCGGCAGGTTGGCCTGAAGGTATCGGAGGAGCGGGGCTTTGGCGATTTCCTCGGCACCTGGGGGTTCATGATCCTGCTTTTCGTGGGCTTCTGGTTCCTGATGCGCCGCATGAGCGGAGCCGGCGGACCCGGTGGTCAGATTTTCAACATCGGCAAGAGCCGTGCTGCCCTGTTTGAGGGTGGCGACAAGGTGAAAATCACGTTCAAGGACGTGGCTGGTCTCGAAGAAGCCAAGGAGGAAGTAGAAGAGATTGTAGAGTTCCTCAAAAACCCTTCGAAGTTCACCGTGTTAGGCGGCAAAATTCCGAAAGGGGCGTTGCTGATTGGCCCTCCCGGTACCGGCAAAACATTGCTGGCCAAAGCCGTAGCCGGCGAAGCCGATGTGCCGTTCTTCTCGCTGTCGGGCTCCGATTTCGTAGAAATGTTCGTGGGCGTGGGTGCAGCCCGGGTGCGCGACCTGTTCAAACAGGCCAAGCTTAAGGCGCCCTGCATCATCTTCATTGATGAGATTGATGCTATTGGCCGCAGCCGCAGCCGCGGCAACACGCCCGGTGGCAACGATGAGCGCGAAAACACGCTCAACTCGCTGCTGGTAGAAATGGATGGCTTCGGTACCGATTCCGGCGTCATCATTCTGGCCGCTACCAACCGTCCCGACACGCTCGACGCGGCCCTGCTGCGTCCCGGCCGCTTCGACCGTCAGATCAGCATCGACAAGCCCGACATTAACGGGCGCACCCAGATTTTCAATGTTCACCTCAAGCCCCTAACGCTGGGCCCCGATGTGGACGACCGGAAGCTGGCGGCCATGACGCCTGGTTTTGCCGGCGCCGAAATTGCCAACGTCTGCAACGAAGCCGCCCTCATTGCCGCCCGCCGCGACAAGAAGATGGTGACCATGCAGGACTTCACCGATGCAGTTGACCGTGTGATTGGAGGCTTGGAGAAGAAAAATAAGATTATCAGCCCCGGTGAGAAGCGCATTGTGGCCTACCACGAGGCCGGCCACGCCGTAGCCGGCTGGTTTTTGGAGCACGCCGACCCGTTGGTAAAGGTGAGCATTGTGCCCCGCGGCGTGGCCGCACTAGGCTACGCGCAGTACCTGCCCCGCGAGCAGTTCCTTTATAACACTGAGCAGCTCATGGACGAAATGTGCATGACGCTGGGTGGCCGGGCTGCCGAGGAACTGGTATTCGGTAAGATTTCGACCGGTGCGTTGAGTGATCTGGAGCGCATTACGAAAGTGGCCTACAGCATCGTAACCATGTATGGCATGAACGAAAAGCTGGGCAACGTTTCGTTCTACGACTCGAAGAGCCAGAGTGATTACGGTTTCACCAAGCCCTACTCGGAGGCTACTTCGCAGATGATTGACGAGGAGGTTCGCACCATCATTGCCCAGGCTTATGTCCGGACCAAAGAGTTGCTGACCGAACGCCGCCACGAGTTGGAGGTAATTGCCAAGGAATTGCTGGAAAAGGAAGTGCTACTCCAGGACGACCTGCAACGCCTGGTGGGCCCGCGCCCCTACGACACCCAGACCAGCTACCAGGCCCACATGGCCGGTACCGACCGCTCGGAAACCCTAAGCGAGCGGAAGCAGGAACACCCACTGCCCTTGGATAACGACTTGCCCGATCTGAATCTGCCTGGCATAGACCAAGGCAACGAGGGGACCGGTAGTTCGCCCATGGAGCCCAGCGGCCCGGTTGTTACACCGATGTAGCGCTTGGCGCAATGCACTAACAGTTAATGAGCACAAAAAAAGAGCCCACCGTACGGTGGGCTCTTTTTTTGTGCTCATTAACTGTTAGTGCATCAGCTTTAGCTGGATCCTTTAACCCAAGGCAATAGTTGCTATTGAGCGAGGTTAAGGAATAGTTATTTCGCGGAAAACAATGGTATCGGTAGAGGCCGCGTTTAGGGATATTGCCCCAGCAGTTGGCCAGCTCACCGAAACAGATTGGTCGCCCGTAGGCTTGACCGGTAAGGATAGGTAAACCCAGCGTGTGGTCCCGCTTTTCTGGTTAGGCAATACTACCTCTTTGGCTATTTTCCCTCCTTGTGTATCGGTCCATCGGACTATGTCCCGCAACTCGGTGCCGTTACCTTCCCGCGCATCACTGGCAGATTTGGCTACTCCAAATCGGGCGATAATTTGTGGCGAATTCATGTAGCCTTTCATCCCTAATTGGAAAGGAACATTCTGGGGAACATAGACAGTTGACAGGTCCGGCTCTGGAGCGTTATCGGTGCAACTCGTCAATGTCAGGCCTGTTGTAGTGGCTAATAGGGCCCACGATAGCAAATGGGAGATTTTCATTGGTAAGAGTTTGATGAAGAACAGTAAAGATAACCAGGCAACTCCTGACGAATGAAAAAAGGCAGCAGTGTTTTATAAAGTACGGCAAAATACGTTGCCGGCAGTTTGCAAGCTTATCTATCGCTGCCATTAGCGCGTTCCTGCAAAAACTGCTGGAATGCGCTTAGTTTAGATGTTTTCTCGAAACCCTGACGGGCCAGGGCGGCCCGCACGCTGGGCAGCAGGTCCTGGAGCCAGTCATGGAAGTCGGCTTCGGTGGCCGGAAGATGATGGGGGGCCGGCGCAGTCGGTTGATGGTGGCTGACGGCGGGCACGTATTGCATGGCAGGGGTAAAGGTGGCTATGTGGGTGAATGCTGATGTTGGAAATACCAAAAGGGTGCCACTATGCCGTTGGGTCCGCTACTGTTCAGCTAAGTGCCCAGGCCTCATCTGCACTAATAGGTCCTGCTATTGCTACAGGCGGTAAGTGGGTAATTAAGCCGCGCCCGAATTTTATAAGATTCTATCTGTTTCGACAAGTGGAAAAAGTACTTATTCCCATAACGGGATGGTGGGAGAGCCTTACTCCCGCGGCGGGAAAAACCGGTTTTTCCCGCCAACCGAAACCCGCTTACCTTTGCTGCATGGCCGAAAGCTCCCGTGACTTTGTTCTAAGCCGTATTCGTGAGGCCCTGCGCGTGCCCGGCCCGGCCGCTGCGCCCCGGCCCGATTTTTCGGCCTCGTTGCACCCGCGCCCCGCTGCCGATGGCGACGACTTGGCAGTGGCCTTCGCCCAAAGTTTCGTGCGGGTGGGTGGCACGTTTTACTACTGCGAGTCGGTAGGGCACTTTTACGACCAGCTTTTCCTGTATAAGAAAGAGCAGCAATTGGAGCACCTATATGTGTGGGAGCCCGAACTGAAAAAGCTACTGCACGCCGGCGACTTGGTTTTTCAGGGTGATGAGGACGGTTTCCGAGAGCACGCCGACGCGAGCCTGACGAGTTGTGAGGCGCTGGTGGCCCGCACCGGCAGCATTCTGGTGTCGGGCGCTACCACCAGCGGGCGGCGACTGAGCATCTACCCCGACCAGCACCTGGTGCTGGCGCGCACCTCGCAGGTGGTGGCCGATATTGGCGACGCGCTGCAACTGATGCAGCAGAAATATGGCCCCGGCAAGCTGCCATCGATGATTTCCTTAACGTCAGGGCCAAGCCGTACGGCCGATATCGAAAAAACACTGGTGCTCGGGGCGCATGGCCCGCGCCGCCTCGCACTGTTTCTCCTGGATGACGCGCCCGCCCCAACTGCCTGATCTGGCCCTACCGCCCGGCCGCCGGGTGTACTTTGCCTCCGATTTCCACCTCGGCGCCCCCGACGCGGCTAGCTCGCGCGAGCGGGAGCGGCGCATCGTGCGCTGGCTCGACGAGGTGGCCCAGGATGCGGCCGCCATCTACCTGCTAGGCGACATTTTCGACTTCTGGTTTGAGTACCGCCACGCCATTCCCCGGGGCTTTACGCGCCTACAGGGCAAGCTGGCCGAACTGACCGACGCGGGCCTGCCGGTTACCTTCTTTACCGGCAACCACGATATGTGGATGTTCGACTACTTTACCAAGGAGCTGAATATCCTGGTGCTGCGCCACCCCGTCAGCCAGCGCATCGGCGGGCACCAGTTCCACATCGGCCACGGCGACGGGCTGGGGCCGGGCGACCACACCTACAAGCTGCTGAAACGGGTGTTTGCCTCGCCGGTGGCCCAGTGGCTGTTTGCGCGGCTGCATCCCAATTTCGGCATCGGGCTGGCCAACCGCTGGAGCCGCCACAGCCGCCTGCAAAACGGCCCGTCCGACGACCATTTCCTGGGCGACGACGAGTGGCTGCTGACGTACTGCCGCGAGGTGCAGCAGCAGTTTCCGCACGAGTACTATGTTTTCGGCCACCGCCACCTGCCCCTCGATGTGGAAGTGGCCCCCGGCAGCCGCTACGTCAACCTTGGCGAATGGGTCAATTATTGCACCTATGGCGTGTATGATGGCGAGCAACTGGCCTTATTGAGCTATGAGAAGTGAGAAGGTAGAGCTGAAAGGTGAGAAGTTGCTTTGTCATCTTGAGCGCAGCGAAGGACCTGTGCAGAAGCTAATCAGCCTTGTAAGCTGCCTGGTGCCCAAGGTCTTCGCTTCGTTCAGGATGACAGATGGGTTCTCCCGCTTCTTTCTTGTCTCGCTGCTCACTTCTCAGCTCTCACTTCTCGCCAGCGCCCAAACCACCGCGCCGCCGGCCGGCTCGGTGGCACCTGCGGCCCAGGCTGCCCCCGTGGTGCAGGTGCCGCCCGATACGGCTGGCCCAGCCCGCGGCTGGCAGCTGGTGCGTACGCTGATACTGCCCCAGCCGGGGGCAGCCTCGCTCGACCGGCGCGGTAATTTTTATGTAACCGACCGCCAGAACAACCTGCGCCAGTTTGGGCCCGACGGGCAGCCGCTGAACGTGTACGCCCCGCCACTGCCCGGCCATGTAATGCAGGTAGAAGCCTGGAATACGGCCAAAATTTTGGTTTTCTATGATGACCGCCAACAGGTGCTGCTGCTCGACCGGTTCCTGTCGCCCATCAGCGAGCTGCCGCTGCCCCAGCTGCTCGATGGGCAGGCCCGCGTGGTCACGCTGGCTCCCGACGACCGCTACTGGCTGTTCAACGAATCAGACCTGACGCTACGGCAGTTCGATGCTACGCAGAAGCGGTTTACCATCACCACGCCGCTTGATATTCTGATCGGCCGCTCCCGGCCCGACTTCCGGTTTCTGCGCGAGTATCAGAACAACCTGTACCTGGTAGATAGGGTGGGGGGCGTGTACGTATTCGACAACCTGGGCAATTTTCGCAAAAAACTGCCGCTGCCGGGCCTGAGCTACGTGGGCTTCCGGGGCGACGAGCTGTACTACCTGGGCCGGGCCGGTGAGTTGCGCTTTTTTCACTTGTACAACCTTACCGAGCGCGCCCTGCCGCTGCCGCTGGCCGACGTGCAGCAGGTGCTGCTGAGCGACCAGTACGCCTACCTGCTGACGGCGGCCGGCGTGCGGGTGTACAAAATACCGGGTAAATAGCTGCCCAGTGGGGAAGTGACTTGTGCAAGGTGGGTGGTTGTGGTCTGAAAGTAACTGCTTTGCACGAGTTTAAGCGGCTGGTGTTACCATAGGGTGGCTGATAGCTGAGGGGCAGAAACCGACGGTATTTCTGGTTATATTTGAAAGCTGCCCCTGCTCTGCCCTACCACAACCACTTCGCCTGTATGCCTACTGCTCCGCTCTACCGCGCCGGACGCTTTTTGCTGTTTGCGCTGTTGAGCGCGCCTTTTACCGGCCGGTTATGGGCCCAGGCGCCAGCCCGGCCTGCACCGCCGGCCACTCGGCTGGCCCCCAACCTGCGGCAAGCCGGCCCTAGCCCAAGCCTGTTGCGGGTAAGCGTAACCGACGAGGCCGCGTTCCGGCAATGGCTGGGCAACACCCGTCCTGACGCAGTGACCGAAGCGGAGCCGCGCCAACCCGGCCTGCTGCGGGTGCGTGGCCTCGACGCAGCTGCCCTGACCGAGTGCCCGCTGGTGAAATTCGTACAGGCTGCCGACCGACGGGCCCGGCCCGAACGGGAGCTGGGTGGGCTTGATTTCGGGGTGAACAAGATAACGACCGTGCACGCCCGCTACCCCACGCTCACGGGCCAGGGCCTTACGGTTTCGGTAAAAGAAAGCCCGCTGGACATAGCCGACCTCGACTTTAAGGGCCGGCTTCTGGAGCCCGACCCCCTGGCTTCGCTGCTCAACTCGCATTCTACCATCATGGCCACCATCATTGCGGGGGGGGGCAATACCTCGCCCGATGGCCGCGGCGTGGCCTGGCGCGCGCGCATCGCGCAATCGAGCTATGACAACCTGCTGCCCGACGACGGCGCGCTGCTCGCGGCCCGGGGCGTATCGGTACAAAACCACTCCTACGGGGTGGATGTGGAGAATTTCTACGGCCTCGAAGCCCGTGCCTACGACCAGCAGGCCCGTCAGTACCCCACGCTGCTGCACGTATTTTCGAGCGGCAACTCGGGGCAGCTGCCGGCACCGGCCGGTCCGTATGCCGGGCTCGACAGCTTGGCTAATCTCACCGGCGAGTTTAAAAATGCCAAAAATAGCTTTAGCGTGGGCGTTACCGATGCCTTTGGGCTGGTGAATCCGCGCAGTTCCCGCGGCCCGGCCGTCGATGGCCGCGTCAAGCCCGAACTGGTGGCGTACGGGGCCGGCGGCTCTTCCGATGCGGCGGCCTTGGTGTCGGGCATCAGCTTGCTGGTACAGCAGGCCCATCAGCAGCGGCGCGGCACTCTGCCCACCGCCGCGCTGGTGCGGGCTGCGCTACTCAACTCGGCCGATGATGTGGGCCGGCCTCAGGTAGATTTCGTGGCCGGCTACGGCCAGGCCGATGCGCTGGGGGCCGTGCAGACCGTGTTAGACAACCGGTTCGTGGAAGGCACGGCTACCACGGGCCAGGAGCGCGTGTTTCCGGTTACGGTGCCCGCCGGCGTACACCGCCTCAAAATCACGCTGACCTGGACCGACCCTGAAGCTGCCGCCGGCACTGCCGCGGCCCTTGTCAACGACCTCGACCTGACGCTGCGTCGGACTACTACCAACCAGCAGTGGCTGCCCTGGACGCTGAGCGCCTACCCGCACCGCGACTCGCTGAGGCTGCCCGCCCGCCGCCGCCCCAACCACCGCGACAATGCCGAGCAGATTACCGTCGATGTGCCCGCCGCCGGTACCTACGAGTTGCGGGTACGCGGCTTCGCCGTACCCCAGGGCCCCCAGGCATTCAGCGTGGCCTACGAGTTCGAAACGGGGCTTAGCTGGGTGGCGCCCACTAAAGCGCGGGGCCTGGATGCCGCCTCGGCCAGCCAGCTGCTGCGCTGGCAGTGGGCCGGGCCGGCAACATCGGCCCGGCTCGAATACAAGCCGGTGGGCCAGCCGGCCTGGACAGTGCTGAGCGCCAGCGTGAATCTGGCCGATAAGCTGTTTCGCTGGACAACGCCCGATGCCATCCGGCCCGGCCAACTACGGCTGGTAGCCGGAGCTACTACGGCCTTATCCGACACGTTTTTTGTGGCCCGGCCGTTGGCGCTGAACGTAGCCTATAGCTGCCCCGAAGAGGCGCTGCTGACCTGGCGACCGGTGCCGGGTGCCACGCAATACCAGGTCTACGCCCTCGGGGCTACCCATCTGGAGCCCCTGCACCGCCTCACCGATACTACGCTGCTGCTGACCACAGCCGAAATAAAAGCCCGCTACTTCGCCGTGGCGCCGGTGCTAAGCGGCCGCGTGGGGCCCCGCGGAGCTACCGAAGACGTGCTGCAGGAAGACCACGGCTGCTACGTGCGCTCTTTCACCCCACGCTTACTGGTCACCGATTCAGTCCGCTTTGATCTGACGCTGGGTTCGTTGTACCGGCTGCAGGCCGTAGCACTGGAGCGGCGGCAGCCCGACGGTAGCTTCCTCGAAATACTAAGCCTGAACCCCGTGCCCGGTCTGGCGCTGCAACTGGCCGACCCGACCGCTCCCGCCGGTTACTCGCAATACCGCGCCCGGCTCATGCTCAGCAGTGGGGCCGCCGTATTCAGCCAGCCCGAGCGGGTTTTCCGCGTCAGCGAAGCGCCGGCGGTGCTGGTGTACCCCGTACCGCTGGTAGCAGGCGAGCCGCTCCGGATTGTGCTGCCCCCCAACGAGGCGGCCGATGTGCGCCTATTCGATCTGACGGGCCGGTTGCTACGGGCCGAAGTAGCCGAAATAGGCGTTATCAAGCGCATTGCGACCAACACGCTGCGCCCCGGCACTTACCTGCTGCGCATCCGCCTGCACTCCGGCCCCGAAATTACCCGCCGCTTCACGGTGCTGTAGCATTTTTGGGGCTAGAAGCAGCTAACTGTTTCGAAGCACGCCGTAGGGGTGGGGCTTGTCCCCGCCCGCCGTTAGCGCCGCTTCAACGATTTCGTCCAACGGCGCGGATGGCGAGCGGGGGCAAGCCCCGCCCTACGGCGTTTCTGCGTCCCCGTTCTTCACCGCTTGGATCATCCCAAACAAAAACCGCCCCGGCTCAAACGAGTCGGGGCGGTGTAAAGTAGTCAGCTAATAGCTAACAGCTAACAGCTAACAGCTTAGTACACGTAGTTGAGAGCCGTTTGGTCGTTGGCATTGAAGGGGCGGTCGGCCGTAGAGCCGATGCAGGCCAGCATCCACGAGTTTGGGTCGGCGCCGGAGGGCGTGCCGGGAATGAGGATAGCCCCGATGGAGCTGGCGCCTTCGTTGGAGGCCGCCCCGCCGCAGCTATAGGCGCGGTTGAAGTAGTCGGTGTGGCGGAAACCGATACAGTGGCCCATCTCGTGGGCCATGATGGTAGCCACGTTGTTGATAGAGCGGGCCCCGATTACGCTCGGTGCCAGCTGGAAGCCGGGAGCGGGGTTACCATTGGAAGGGAAACCACCCGAGCGGCCGAGTACGCCCGGGCCCAGATCGGCCGAATACGTAATGGGCAGGTCGGCTGAGCCCGAGGTGATCCGGCGCATCGTAATGCGCAGACCCATTGCGTTGTAGCGGCGGATGGCTTCGTCGGCCGCCTGCACGTAGCCGTTCGGAAACTGGCTCGACACGCTCACCGTCAGCACCCGCGGCAGGCGGCTTACCAGGTTGGTGGTCCGGTACTGCTCGTCTTGGCCCACGCGCAGCAAATTCTGCTCGGGCTTGCTGGCCAGCATTTCGTTGGTGAGCAGAATGTCACCTTCCACTACTACCCCGCCATCTACCTTCTGGGCTCCGGTAGCTGTAAAACCAAGTGCTTTTACTTGGTTGATAGTCGTCTCCGATACCTCGTTCTTGACAGTTACATTGTCTTTTTCCTGGCACGACGAGAGGCTGAGCCCGGTGGCGGCCAACAGCGCCAGGGAAGCGAGTAAGTTGTTTTTCTTCATGGTGTTTGGTTGTAAGGGGTAGGATGGTAGAACAATGCGACAAACGTAGGCTTTTATTGATGATATTTCAATATACCATCGGTTTGATTGTCAAAATTATATACATTGGACTATGCCGATACATATTGTACAAAACGCCATAATCACCCTGGCAAATAGAATTAAAGGGGTTTATGTAGATTGGGTGAAGCGAAAAAAAAGTTCGATACTTTCCTTCCCAATGGCTGCTGCACTATCAATAGCAACTCCTGCGGGAGCCATAAGGGGTGCGCAAGGCCGAGTTAAGCTGCCCCGGCTATTTGGCTATCTTTGTCGATAACCCATTTCGTGCCGTTGGCTTAAATCTGCCTCGGACTGTACTATATATAAACCCCAAGCCGTGGCTTGTTCCTCTTGTTCTTCCGGCGGCGGCGGTTGCTCTACTAATTCTACTACTTCGGGCTGCGGCTCGAAGGGTAGCTGTAGCAGCGGCTGCACCCGCCTCAATGTATTCGACTGGCTCCAGGATCTGGACATGCCCAGCGACTTTAAAGAGTTCGATATTGTGGAAGTCCGCTTTAAAGGCGGCCGCAAAGACTTTTTCCGCAACCAGAGCCGCCTGCCCCTCATCACCGGCGACGCCGTGGTGGTGGAGGCCGCCGGCAGTGGCTGGCATCTGGGCCACGTGTCGCTGAAAGGTGAACTGGTGCGCCTGCAGATGAAAAAGAAAAAGGTGCCCCTCGACTCCAAGGACATCCGCCCCATTCTGCGGGTGGCCACCGACGACGATGCCGAGCGCTGGCAGGCCGTGCGCGACCTCGAAACGGGCACCATGTTCCGTGCCCGCGCCGTGGTCGAGGAGCTGCGCCTGCGCATGAAGCTCTCCGACGTGGAGTACCAGGCCGACCGCACCCGCGCCACGTTCTTCTATTCGGCCGATGACCGGGTGGACTTCCGCGACCTGATCCGGCGGCTGGCCGACGAGTTTCGGGTGCGGGTGGAGATGCGCCAGATTTCGCTGCGCCACGAGGCCGGCCGCCTCGGCGGCATCGGCAGCTGCGGCCGCGAGCTGTGCTGCTCCACCTGGCTTTCCGATTTCAAGAGCGTGAGCACCACCGCCGCCCGCTACCAGAACCTGAGCCTGAATCCGGCCAAGCTTTCGGGGCAGTGCGGCCGCCTCAAGTGCTGCCTCAACTACGAGCTCGATACCTACCTCGACGCCCTCAAGGACATTCCGCAGGTGCAGCGCCCGCTGCTCACGGCCAAAGGCGAGTACACGCTGCAGAAAACCGACATCTTCCGCCGCAAAATGTGGTTTGCCGTGCGCGGCGACAATAATTGGGTGGTGCTGCCGGTGGAGCGCGTGCGCGAGGTGCTGGAAATGAACAAGCGCGGCGAACAGCCCGATACCCTGCTCGTGCCGATGCGCGAAGAGGAGCGCGCCCCCGAGGTAACAGCCATTGTGGAAGGCTCGCTAGAACGCCTGGACGATAAAATATCGTCTTCGGCTTCCAAGCGGCCCAAACGCGGCAAAAAGCGGCCCTCCGACGAAGCGCCGGCCGCCACGGCCGCCCGCCCGCCGCGAGCCGCCCGCCCCGCCGAGCGCCCATCCCGTCCCGCCGCATCCGACGACTTGACCCCGGACGCTGCTCCGGCCAGCGGCCCCGGCCCGGCCGAAGGTGCCGCCGCGGCCGAGGAGCGCGCCCGGCCCCGCGGGGCCGCCGCTAAACCCCTGAACCGCCGCTCCGGCCGTGGCCGTGGCAACGAGGGCCGCAGTGGCGAAGGCCGCGGCGAAAACCGCCGCGGTGCGGGCCGCCCGGCCCCCGAAGGCGGCATTCCCGATGCCTCCCGGCCCGCCCGTGAAGGCGGGCGCCCACCCCGCAATGCTGGCTCTGAGGGTACCTCTGAGGGCGGCCGGCCCGAGGGTGGCGAAGGCCGCTCGGCCGAACGCCGGGGCCGCTCAGGCAGCCGCCGCACCGGCCGTTCGGCGGGCCGCGGGGGCAGCACCGACGGCGGTACTCCACCCTCTGCTGATTCCTGATGTTTAGCTTTTCTGACCCTATGCACTCTTTCCTGCGCGGATTTGTGGTTTTGGCCAGCGGGCTGCTGCTGACTGCCTGCGACCCGGCCGAGGTCTATGAAAAAAACCTCGACCTGACTTCACCGGCCGGCGACCCCTACGTGTGGGCCGTGCAGAACAAGCCCACGTTCGAGTTCGAAATCACCGACCCGGCCCCGCTCTACGACGTGTTTCTCAACGTCCGCAACACGGCCGACTACAGCTATTACAACCTCTACGCCCGCATGACGCTAACGGGCCCCGATGGCCGGGTTATCTCGCGCAAGCTGCACGATATGAACCTGATGGACCCTAAAACCGGCGAGCCCCTGGGCAACGGTAGCGGCGACATTTTCGACCACCGTATTCTGGCCCTGCCCAGCCAGGAGTTCAGCCAAACCGGCACTTACCGCATTCAGCTGGAACAGTACATGCGCCAGGACCAACTGCCCGGCATTATGGCCGTGGGCGTGCGCGTAGCCCGCCATGAAGCCGGGAAGTGATTAGTTGATTGCTAGCTACTCGTTGGTGGATAGCCTGCCAGCCGCGTACGCAGAGGCCCTTATTTCGCTCACATGCACAGCCGCAACAGCGGTGTATGTCAGCGAAATAAGGGCCTCTGCGTTGCGTACGCCGGATGATGAATTGCGTTTTTTAGCTAACAGCTCATATCCGCTCTACTTTCACGGCGTTTTGCCCTTTGCGGCCGTCAACGACCTCAAAGCTGACACGGTCGTTTTCGCGGATTTCGTGGACGAGGCCGGTCTGGTGAACGAAAATCTCCTGGTTATTCTCATCCTGCACGATGAAGCCGAAGCCCTTGGCTTCATTGAAAAATTTTACTGTTCCGGTTTTCATAAAGGTGGTAATTGGTTGAAGAGAAAGAAAGGCAAGAGGCTGTAGGGCAAAAGCAACGGGCAAGCGCGGTAAATCTACACGGTTTTTCAACGCAATAAAAAAACCTGGCCGCGGAACGTGGCCGCCGGGGCTACGTATGAAGCAGCAGTGCCACCTAAGCTCTCCCTGCTCATGTCCGACGACGCCCAGAAGCCCGATACCACGCCCGCAAACCCCGCCAACGCGCTGCCGCCCGAACTGCGCACGCCGGCCAATACGCCCGCCGAGCAGCCCGTTGCCAACGACGAGTTCAACCACGACCAAAATGAGGTGTCCGGCGCCAGCCGCGGCGAATTTGGCCGCCAGTCGGACCACGGCGCAACCCAGGGTGGCTACGGTAACGAGGCCAGCCGCGGCGCCGATACATATGCCGGCCCGCCGGTGCAGGCTCCGGCCACCTCGGGCTACGAGGGCGAGCGGGCCCAGACGGAAGAGGGTTTCCCCTCGACTGAAAACGGCAGCTTCGGTACTGTGGCCGTGGGCGCCGGGCACGATGCGCCCGGGTCGGCGGTGGGTCCGCAGTTTGGTAACGACAACGACGCACCCAACGGTAGCGGATCGGCCTACGCTCCGAACTATGGCACTTCCTCGCTCGGGGGCCCGCCAAACCCCGCGCCCGAACCCGACGAAAAGCACCGCAATCAGCACGAAGACTACACCCCCGGCCATCCCGAGGGCGGCCCCGCGGGCCAGCGCACCGGTCAGGCGCCCAGCAACACCAGCTACGGCCGCGACGAAGCAGACGCTACTGCCCCCACCCACGCCGACCGCAGCGGTTACGAGGCTGCCGGCTCGCCCGATTCGGAGGGTAGTGAGTCGCAGGGCTTTGGCACAAAGGGCGGTTCCTACAACGATGAGTACGATGATTCGGAGCCGGATACCGTTGCCGGCTCGCCGGCCAAGGGTGATTTCGACCGGCAGCAGGCAGCCCGCAACTACGGTCAGGCATCCGATGAGCGCACCAACGCTTCCGACTCGCCCGATTACGGCGCGACTCCTGGCCCCCCTAAGCAGTAACCAGCTAGTTGAAACGTCGGCCCGCCCTGGCTGCCCTAAGCAGGGGCACACGGCGGGCCGATTTTTTGTTGGCCCGCTCGCTGGTAACTGGCCGCCGAATCGGTTATCTTCCGGGGCTCCAATGCGCTATTTATGAAGAATTCCGGTTTGCGTTCTGCCTGGCTACTGCTGTTACTGGGCCTGGCTCAGCCCGGAACCGCCCAGCCCTCTGCCAGCCCCCCCGATTCGGTAGTTGGCGCCCCGGTTGTGCGCCCGTGGCTGACCCGGCCCGCTGTGCTGCGCGTGGCCGTGCCTGTGGTGCTGGTGGCAGCAGGCTACGCGAGCCGCAACGAGAATTTTCTGGACGAGATGAAGGAAGAGGTGCGGGAGGAAACCCGCGAGAACTTCCCGCATTTCCGCACCTCCCTCGACGACTATACCCGGCGCGTTCCGCTGGCGGCGGCTTATGGCCTGTTTGCCGTGGGCTTGAAGGGCGAGCGGGGCGTGGTGCCGTTTTCGGCGTGCTTCGGGCTTTCGCATGCCTTGAGCACGGGACTGGTTAGCAACCTCAAGCGCATCAGCCACACCCAGCGCCCCGATGTGGCCGCCGATTTCAGCTCCTTTCCTTCGGCCCATACGGCCGATGCCTTCCTGACGGCCACGCTGCTGCACGAGCAATTCGGGCGGGGCCGCCCCTGGCTGTCGGTGGCCGGCTACACCGTGGCCACGGCCACTGGGGCCATGCGCATGCTCAACGACCGGCACTGGCTGACCGATGTAGTGGCCGGCGCCAGCATCGGCTTTTTGTCGGCCGAAACTGTGTGGCGGCTCTACCCCGCCGTGGCCCGCCTGCTGCCCGGCCACCTGGGGCAGAAGCTGCTGCTGCTACCCACGTACGCCCCCGGCGGAACCGTTGGCGCAGTATTGGTGGTGCGGTGAACCGGGACGGTTGGCGTTCCGGCTATCTGTTTCTCCACAAATGGGTAAGGCAAATCCTGCCATCAGTGACCAAAGCACCCTCGCATCCCAGAATAGGTTCGCGAAGCCTGGATATGCTCCATTGTTCAAGGAAGGTGGGTGTAAGACTAATGCCATAAGTGTCTCGCTAAGCGCTTTGGTGGAAGTAAATAAATAGGATTTCAGAGCGGTGGGAGATTTGCAAAGTCATTACCCTATCTTGGGATAGCCTTTTATCATAATACAAGTTATACCCACCGTCCCGGGAAAGTGGTGGTTTTTGATGGCTGGTTAGGTAGCAGTGAGAAGTAGTACTTTACCGTTTCTTCCTTTCTCTATGAAGTGTATGATTACATGTTATATCAGTGTCCGAAACATGCTATGCTTAGTTGTATTCCTAGCTGGTTGCCGGGCAGAACGAGTAGCATTTCAGTTTCAGCCGGTAGGGTCCACGATACAACAGGATTCTGCGGTGCAACCCCAATCGGGTAATTCAGTTGTAACATACAAAGCGGAGAAGCCGGTTATTAATCCTTTGCTACGAAGGGCTGCCCAACGATACCGGCCAACGAGCCATATGAACGGACAGGGTGACTTAGTTAAAAGTATGGTTGTTCGCCTTCCTATTGTCAAGCTCAAACATCATCGAGATGTAGCCCAAAACAAAAAGTATTGGCAACCTACCGATGGACATGAACTTGACGCGCTCTTTCGTCTATTAGCCTTAATTGGTATCGTACTCCTGCTACTTTTTGTTCTAGGGCTAGCCATTGGTTCTGCTGGGCTAGCCATAACTGCGGGCATTCTAACAGGACTTATGTTGACTTTCTTTATTGTCACTGATACATTTAGCCCTTTGCTGAAGGGTGAATTTTTCTAAAAACCGTCCTGCCTAGTGGAAATCGGGGTATAAATGCGGTACAAGCCCTTTCACGTGCTGCAAACGACTGTGCATAGCCCATAAACTGGTTCGTAACATTTTCCAAACGGTCGTTTAGAAAACGTTATAAGCGCTATTTACAGCTGAGTCTTATCCCGCCGCGGCGGTGCTGCCTTATGTTTCGGGCTCAATTAGCCAAACCAAGAACGTCCTGGACTCGCTTTCTTAAGCGCGAGAACATTTATGGAGAGTGCGATTAGCGTATAAAAGGTACTTCCAAAGGCAGCGCAAGTAATTTCCGCCCCGCCAGAAACAGGCCAGCAGGTAAAGCCGGTCCATCACGCCATAGTCCTGCCTAATGTTAGCCGCTTGGTCTGATAGCACTGGATTTATGCCCACGCTAATCCTGTCTGGAAAAGAAGCAGGAAAGGCACGCTTGAAGAGGGGTAGGGAGTCGGGAGGCTATTTTACTAATATATAGGGCAATAGTTTGTCGAAGGTGGCTTCGTCGAGGATGCGGATTTTCCGCAGGTCGTCGGCTTGCTGGAACGGGCCGTGCTGCTGGCGGTAGGCTACCAGCACGCGGGCCAGGCGCTTGCCCAGGTACGGGTGGGCCTGTAGCACTTCGAAGGAAGCGGCATTCACATCGAGGCGGGCCGGGACGAAGCCGGGGGCCACGAAGGTGTATTTGCGTAGGCTGTCGATGAGGTCGGGGGCGTCGCGCAGGGCAAAAATTTCGGTTAACTGGTCTTCCTGCCGGAAGCCGCCCAGCCGCTGGCCGTACTCGACCACCCGCCGCGCGTAGCCCCGGCCGATGCCCCGGATCTGCATCAGTTGGGTGGTGTCGGCCGCGTTCAAATCGAAGGCCGCCAGGTTGCGGGGCTTGGCCACGAAGCCCGGCCGGGCCTCGAAGGGCTTGCGCTCGGGAAAGCGGCCGTCCTTGGCGAACGTGCGCGGCGCGCGGGCCGGCAGCAGCTCGGGCAGCCGGATATAGGGCGCGAGTCGGGCGTAGGTGGTGTCGGAGAGGCCATAAGCTTTGCGCAGCTGCTCCTTAGCCCGAAAGCCGCCCACCACCGTGCGGTACTTCACCAGCCGCTCGGCCAGCCAGGCCGGCAGCCCCCGCGCCTGCCAGTCGCGGGCCGAAAACGTGTTGGGGTCGAAGGGAGCCAGCGGCACCTGGGGCACCCGCTCGCGGGCCACGTAGGCGCGGCGGGGGTAGCGGCTGGAATAGCGGTTTTCGAAAGCGGGCCGGGCCGTACGGCGGGCGGCCAGCTCGGCGGCCCAGGCATCGAGGCGGCGCTGGTCGGGGGCCGGGTTGTAGATGGGCAATGCGGGGCGCAGCAGCGGCGGCAGGGCCAGCAGCAGCCCCAGCAGCGCCAGCAGCACCACCAGCCCCGAGGTTTCGCGCCGCGAAAAGCCGAAGTAGCGCCGCACTGCCCGGCGCAGCCCCGCCAGCGGCCCGGCCGAATGCTGGCGACTACGACGGGCAGGCGGCTGGGGCCTTGGGGCGGCGGAAGGCATAACGGATACGGCTTAGCACTGGATAAGTCGCTCAGTTTAAGTTGAATTCCGCACAAAGTCAACTGCCGCGTCAACTGTCGCCGCGCCGTGCCGCGAAACCGACTTTCGCGGTACACTTTTGCTGTCAGGCACTTGCTGGTCACTCCCGCATCTTCACCTCCACCTCGTAGCGGTAGCGGGGCGGGCCGCCCAGCGGAATGGCAAAGAAGGGTAGGGCCACATCGTACTGGTCGGTGACGTAGAAAACCAGGTCGTTGGGGGCTTTGGAGAGGGTAGTGAGCTGGAAATCGAGCGAGAGGCCGTGCTCCTTGGCCACTACGGGGTGGGTGCTGGCCGCCCAAACGTTATTGCCGCTCACGATGGCCGGGTGGCCGTTTTTGGCCACGCTGAAAATCTTGAGCTGCACGCCGCCGTCCACGTCGAAATTGCTCTGCCGGATGCTCACCACCCGGTCGTTGACGAAGGGGTAAAGGTGAGTTTTGGCCCCCACCACGGGCGTAAGCCGGAACGAGTATTCGTAGGTAAAGGCGTTGCCGCCTTCCACGGCAATATTCTCGGTAGGCGAAGAGCTCAGAAAGTAGCGGTACAGGTTGCCATCGTCGCCGCGCAGGCCCTGGGCAATCAGCTTGAACACGTAGCCGTCGAACTCGGGCGTCAGCTCGCCCGCCAGGGGATTGAGGGGACCGAAAGTATACCAGCGGTTGTCGTAGGTGGGCTCGGCCCCGAAATTTTTCTGGGCCAGCAGTGTACCGGCGCGGTACTGGCCTTTGGGGCTGGTGGCGCGGGCATCGGGGGCCGAGTGGGCGTTGGGGCCGCCGTAGAGGCTGAAGTTGGTGGTGGTGTTCCAGCCGCCTTTCGGTTCGTCGTGTTGGCCACCGCAGTCGGGGTCGAATACGCGAATATAGACCGGCTGGCGCCTTTCCTTGGGCACCAGAAAAAAGAAGGTCTGGGTGAAGTCGTCGTCGCCCCAGCTGGGGTCGGCCTGGGCCCCAAACGTCATCAGGAAGGGTACATTCTCGCCCGGATTGGGCGCCGCCTGGGCGCGGGCCCGGCCCGCCGGCAGCAGCAGGGCCGCCAGCAGCGGCAGAATAAGCAGAACGGAGCGCGGAAAGAGCAAAAGCATACGCCGAAAGTAGCGGCTGGCCGGCAATTTCCCGGTGGCTGGTACCCAAATTGGCCGCCGGACTTTGTCGAACCGGCCGGCTTCGCGTATCATTACGGTACAAATGTGCCCACCGCTGCTTGCTGCTATGTCCGCTTATCCGCTT
This sequence comes from Hymenobacter psychrophilus, assembly GCF_900107135.1. Classification (GTDB taxonomy): domain Bacteria; phylum Bacteroidota; class Bacteroidia; order Cytophagales; family Hymenobacteraceae; genus Hymenobacter; species Hymenobacter psychrophilus. The sequence goes on along the minus strand of NZ_FNOV01000012.1, from coordinate 86,426 downwards.
ACGACTACCGAATTTCTGGATGCCCTGACCGCCGAGGTAGAGCGGATACGCGAGGTGGCCAGCCGCCGTTTTCGGCCGCTGAGCAGCGAGCAGCTCAACCGGGGGCCGGGGCCGGGGCGCTGGAGCGTGGGCCAGTGCCTGGAGCACCTCAACCTGATTGGCGGCCTGTATCTGCCGGTCATCAGCCGCAAAATTCAGGCGGCCCAGCAGCGCGGCACCCGCCCCGCCGGCACCGTGAAGCACGGGTATTTCGGCCAGAAACTAACGGCGGCCATGCGCGTGCCGGCCACCGAAACCCCACTCAAATCGCCCCAGCAGTACGCGCCCAGCGGTTCGCGGCTGCCCGGCACGGTAGTGGAGGTGTTCACCCGCCAGCTCGACGAGCTGAGCAACCTGCTCAGCCAGGCCCGGCGCATCAACATGAACGCCATCCGCATTCCCAACCCGGTTGTTCTGCTGCTACGCCCGCCGCTGCCCGATGCCTTTGAGCTGCTGGTTGAGCACCTCAAGCGCCACCTGCTGCAGGCCGAGCGCGTACTCGACGGGCTGATAGGCGGGGAGTAGCCGCCACTCTACAAAGCAACGCCCTGCCAGAGGTTTCCGGCAGGGCGTTGCTTTGTAGAGTGGTTCGATTAATTAGACCCGAAAAAGTAGCTCAGGGAAAACTGGATTACACGGTTGTGCGACTTGCTATCTGGCTTGGCCCCGTCAGAATCCTTGGGTACCATGTTGTTCAGGCCCAGCGAGTAGCCGGCCTGCACCTGGAACGGACCCGTTTTGTAGCCCACGCCTCCGTTCACGCCAAAATCGGGCTGGTTGAAGTACTCCGCATCCGAGTTGGATTTGCTCTTGCTGGCAAACTTAACTTTGTAGCTCTCCGACTCGCTGATTGTGGTGCCGGACTGGCTGACCGTATACTTCTGCTTGATTTTACCGCCCAGGCCGAAGCCTATGTAAGGGCCGGCAAATACCTGAAAGCCTTCCGTGCCGCCGGTGGTGTACACCAGGTTTACGGGTAGCTCCAGGTAGTTGAGCCGGGCCGTAGTTTCGGTGACGTTGCTGAAGCCTGGCGAGCTTTCATCGACGGTAACCTTAGTGCCCTTCTGCGAAAACAGCAGCGACGGTTGCAGAGCCAGATTGCCGAAGGCGGCGTTTAACGTAATGCCCGCCTGCGGCGCAACCAGCAGTTTAGTATCCAGGTCCGCGTCGTCTATATCTTCAAATTTGAAGGAAATGTCGGCCAGATTGAGGCCGATGCGTGGGCCGATGGTTACCTGGGCCTGGGCTAAGGTGGTGCCACCCAGGGCCAGAACGGCGGCAAGGGCGATGATACGGGTTGAAGTGAGCATAGCGGTAAGGAGCTGAGAGGGTGAAATTCTGCTGGAGATTTCCGGCAGGGCGTTGCTTTGTAGAGTGGTTCGATTGATTAAGACCCGAAAAAGTAGCTTAGGGAAAACTGGATTACCCGGTTGCGAAGCTTACCATCCGGCTTGTCGCCGTTAGAATCCTTGGGTATCATGTTGCCTAAGCCCAGCGAGTAGCCGGCCTGCGCCTGGAACGGCCCAACCTTATAGCCAACGCCGCCATTTACCCCGAAATCAGGCTGGTTTAAGTAAAGGTCATCTGAGTTGTTTTTCTCCTTGCTGGCAAATTTGACGTTAACCGTTTCCGACCCGCTTTCCGTTACGCCTGCCTGGGTAACCGTATATTTAGCCTTGACCTTACCACCTACGCCAATCCCCACGTAGGGCCCGGCAAAAACCTGGAACCCTTCTGTACCACCGGTCGTGTACACCAGGTTCACGGGCAATTCCAGGTAACCAAGGCGGTAAGTAGCTTCCGTCTTAAAGCTATCTGCTCCATCGCGCTCCTCTTCAGTTACTTTAAATCCTTTCTGCGAAAACAGCAGCGAGGGCTGAATGGCCAGATTGCCAAACGCCGCGTTCAGCGTAATACCGGCCTGGGGCGCGGCAATTAGTTTAGGATCCAGCTCCAAGCCGGAGTTGTCTTCGTTCTTAATAGAAACATTGGCCAGGTTGAGGCCGATGCGCGGCCCTACGGTTACCTGGGCCTGCGCCCAAGTGGTGCCACCCAGGGCCAGAACGGCAGCAATAGCAATGATACGGGGTGCAGTGTGCATAACAGAAAAATTTAAGGAGGTGAAATTCTGCTTTAGCAATTTATCGGCCACATCTTCTCTTCTTTATCAAGACAGAAGCAAATAGTTCACTTATCTTCTAAATAATTTAAAAAACGCTGATAAACAGGCATATAAAAAATATATTCTTGCGCTTGATGTGAAATTTAGTCTCTTTCATCATCCTGGTTTTAGTAAGCTACCTTCCTGCTACGTTTCCGTCCTTCTATGCGCTCCTTCCTGCTTAGCCTGTTTGCCCTGCTGATGCTGCTGACCCCCGGTTCTTCGCAAACGACTCCGCCCGACCGGCCCGGCGGCGGGCCCAACGCCGCCACGTGGCTGAAAATCGACCAGCTATTAGCCAAGGGCCAGACGGCCTCGGCCGCCAAACTGCTGGAGCCGCTCTATCAGCAGGCCCGCCGCCGGCCCGAGGCCGCGCCCGAATACGTGCGGACCTTGCTTTATAAGCTGCGCCTGCTCGAAAACAAAGAGGAGGAAGCCGATTACAAAGGAATTAAACTGCTGGAAGCCGACCTGAAAACGGCGACTTTCCCGGCCCGGCCAGTGCTACACAGCCTGCTGGCCCAACTCTACGCCCGCTACTACCAGCAGCACCGCTACCAGCTGTACCGCCGCACCGCCGTGGCCGGCCCCGATACGGCCGACGCCAGCCGCGCCGACCTGCGCACCTGGGACGTTAGCCGCCTCGGGGCCGCGGTGGTCGACCATTACCGCGCCTCCACTACCGATGAGCCCCGGCGCCAGCAGCAGCTGGCCCTGGCCAGCCTGGGCTACCTCAGCCGCGGGGCCGATGCCAAGGGCCGCGCCCGCCGCCCCACGCTGTTCGATTTGCTGGCCGTCCGAGCCGTGGAGGGCCTCAGCAACGACGAGTTCTACATCACCCGGCCCGCCCAGCAGTTCCAGCTCACCGACCCGGCCCTGTTCGGCCCCGCCGCCGGGTTCGTGCGCCTGAATCTGAAGGCCCCGGCCGCCGACTCGCTCAACGGGCAGTTCCACGCGTTGCGGGTGTTGCAGCAGCAGCTGGCGTTTCGGTTGCGCGAGGCCGGCAACCGGGTGGCGCTGGTCGCGGCCGAGCTGCAGCGCCTAGATTTTCTGGCCCAGCACGCACCCACGCTGGCCGGCAACGTGCAGGTGGCAGCCCTGCAGCGGCTGGCCACCGAGTACGCTGACTTGCCGGTGGGAACTGAGTTTCTGGCCCGCCTAGCCGAGCTGTATAAGCCCAACGACCCGGTGCAGGCCATAGCTGCGGCCCGCACCGCCGAAAAGCGGTTTCCAAAATCGTACGGGGCACAACGGGCGCGGCGGGTGCGCGAGGAGCTGGAGCAGCCTCAGGTAGGTTTTGGGGCTGATGCAGTGGTGCTGCCCAACCAGCCCTGGCGGCTGAGCGGCGGGGCCACCAACGTGCGGGCGCTGCACGCCTGGGCCTACCGCCTCACGCTGGCCGAGTGGGAGCAGTACAACGACTACCAGCGGCGGCGCGAGGTGCCCTTTGCCAGGCGCTACGCCCGTGCCCTGGCCCAGGCCCCCGCCGCCACCTGGACTATAGCGGTGCCGCCAGCCAAAGAGCCCTATCGAAGCCAAGAAATAACCGCCGCCGGCCCCGCTTTGCCGCTGGGCCGCTATCTGCTCGTCGTCAGCAACCAAGCCACCGACCCCACCCGCAGCCGGGCCGGCGGGGCCACGAGCTACGCGGTGCTGGCCGTGAGCGAGCTGAGCGCCCTGACCGACTACGACGAGCAGGCCCGCCAAACCAACGTGCTGCTGCTGCACCGCCAAACCGGCGCCCTGCTGCCCGATGTGCGGGCGCTGCCCACCTACGCGCGCTACAATCAGCAAACCCGCCAGCTCACTTACCGCAAGGGCGCGGCGCTAACCCCGGATGCCGGGGCCGAGCTACACCTGCCGGCCGCCGGCAACGAGGCCCGGCAGCAAGGCGGCGAGTACCTCGATCAGGTGCTGCTGACCCGCGGCGCCGACACGCTCAAACTCGGGGGCCTCGGCGGCTACCACCCCGACTACCACGACGAAGGCCCTGGCCGGGCAACAAACCAAACGTTTCTGTACACCGACCGCGCTATCTACCGGCCCGGCCAGACCGTCTACTTCAAAGCCATTCTCACCCGCAGCAAAGAAGGCCAAACCCAATTGCGAACCAACGAGCGGGCCACCGTCCAGCTGCTCGATGTAAACGGCCAGCAGGTGCAGCAGCTGGAAACCATGGCTTCGGAGTTCGGCTCGCTGCATGGTTCCTTCGTGCTGCCGGTGGGGCTGCTCAATGGCCAGATGCGGCTCCAGACGGAACATGGCAGCGTGAGTTTTTCAGTGGAAGACTACAAGCGGCCCACGTTTACAGTCAGCTTCGAGCCCGTGGCCGGGCAGCCGGCGCTGGGCCAGTCCATCACGCTGCACGGCACGGCCGTGGCCTACGCCGGCCAGCCCGTTGATGGGGCCACGGTGCAGTACCGGGTAGTGCGGCGGGTGCTGCTGCCCTTTTTCGGCTATGATGGCGGCTACGGCGGGGGCTATATAGGCCGCGGGGCTCCTGAAACGGAAGTAGCGCAGGGCACCACCCAAACCGATGCAGAAGGCAAATTCAGCGTCCCATTCACGGCCCAGGCCGGCGAACCGGCCGCCGGGAGCCGCTGGCAGCCGGGCAGCGTGTTTGAGGTAACGGCCGATGTAACCGACGCGGCGGGCGAAACCCGCACCGGCCAGCAGTCGGTGCTGCTGGGGCCGCAGCCCCTGAGTTTGCGGCTGCAGGTGCCGGCGCTGCTCGACCGCCAAAAGCTGCCGCCGCTGCGCCTACTGGGGCTAAGCGGGGCCGGCCAGCCGCTGGCCGTGCGCGGTATCCTGCGCCTGTACACGCTGGCCCCCAAGCCCAGTCCGGCCGGGGTGCCGGAAAACATTCCCGACGCCGAGAACCAACAGGAGTTGGTGCCGACGCTGCTGCGGCAGCTTCCCTTTGATACCGAACAGCTTGCGCTAACCGACCTGGCGGCGGCTCTGGCGGCTTTGCCCACCGGCCGCTACGAGCTACTGGCGCAGGCCAGCACCGCCGATTCGGCGCAGACCCGGAGCCGCTTCACGCTCTACGACTCGCAAGCCAAGGTCATTCCGTACAGCACGCCCGATTGGTTTGTGAATTTGCAGGACAGCGTGCGGCCGGGCCAGGCGGCGGCCGTGCTACTGGGCAGCCGCCACGCCGAAACCAGGGTGCTGCTGGAGGTGGAAGCCCGCGGCCAGCTGCTGCGTAAGGAGTGGCTGACGCTGGCCGCCAACGAGCAGCGCCGCCTCCGTATCCCTGCCGAGGCAAGTGCCGGTAATTACCAGCTATACATCCACACCACCCAGGTGCGCGACAACCGCCTGTACCGCCACACGGCCACAGTGCAGGTGGCCGAGCCGCCCACGCCGCTGGTGCTCAGCGTGGCCACGTTCCGCGACAAGCTGCAGCCCGGCCAGCGCGAAACCTGGCGCATCACCATCAAACAAGCAAATGGCAACCCGGCCGATGCCGAGCTGCTGGCCACGCTCTACGACCAGTCGCTCGATGCCTTCCGGCCCCACGCCTTCACGCCGCTCACGCTGCCCGGCCGCTACTTCGCGGCCCGGTTCGGTTGGCAGGGCCAGTTTGAAAGGACGAATTCGCGGGTGCTATTTCTGGGTAACCTGAGCCCCAACCCGCCAGAAATTAACTACCCCGAGCTGAACACCTGGGGCCTGTTTGGAAACCGCTACGCCTACGCCGTAACCGTGCAGGGCAACACTGATAACCCGGCGGATTTGAAGGGCCTGGCATCAGCAGAAATGGCGGATGCCACGGCCGCGCCGCGAATTATGCTCCGGGGTGTCTCATCGGCCAAGCTTGGCGAAGCGGAAGCCGTGGGCGGCGGCGCTTCTGGTGCCGCTGCCCAACCCGACCTCTCGGCCGTGCAGGCCCGCACCGACTTCCGCGAAACGGCCTTCTGGCTGCCCGCGCTGCGCACCAATGCCCAGGGCGAAACCGTGCTCGAATTCCAGATGCCCGAGGCCGTAACGCGCTGGCAGCTGCTGGCCCTAGCCCACGACCGACAGCTGAATTCGGGTCTGTTGCGCCGCGAATTGGTAACGCAGAAGAAGCTGCAAATAACGGCCAACGCCCCGCGCTTCTTCCGCGAAGGCGACCAGCTCATCTTTCAGGCCAAGCTCAGCAACCTCACCGATGCGGCTCTGGCCGGTACCGCCCAGCTGTTTCTGCTTGATGCCCGCACCCAGCAGCCGCTGGAGGCCCGCTTGCTGCAAAGCCCCGCCCAGCTGCCGTTCAGCCTGGCCGCCAACCAAAGCCGGGCCCTCAGCTGGAGCCTTACCATTCCGGAAACCGCCGAGGGCCAGCTGCCTTTGGAGGCCGTAACCTATAAGGTGGTAGCGAAGGCAGGGTTGTCAGTTGTCAGTGAGCAGTTGTCAGGCAAGCAAAAACGCCAGCGTCGCAAAAACGGCCTGACAACTACCAACCAACAACCAATAACTATAGAAGATGGCGAGCAGAACACGCTGCCGATGCTGCCCAACCGGCTGCTGGTCACCGAAAGTCTGCCGCTGCCGATTGTGGGGCCGGCTACCCGGGAATTTGAGTTGCAGAAGCTCACCAGCACCACCTCAGCCACCCGGCGCAACTACTCGCTCACGCTGGAAATGACGCCCAACCCGGCCTGGTACGCCGTGCAGGCGCTGCCCTACCTCATGGAGTACCCCTACGAGTGCTCCGAGCAGGTGTTCAGCCGCCTCTACGCCAACTTGCTGGCAGCAAAGATTCTGACCAGTAATCCGGCGCTGAAAACCACGCTGGCCGAGTGGCAGCGCGCCGCCCGGGCCGGCGACAAAGTAGCCCTGAGCAGTAAGCTGGAGCAGAACCAGGAGCTGAAAAACCTGCTGCTCCAGGAAACGCCCTGGGTGCGCGACGCCCAGAATGAAACCGAGCGCATGCGCCGTCTGGCCGAGCTGTTCGACGAGCCCCGCCTAAAGGCCGAAACCGCCCGTGCCCTGGCCAAGCTCCGCCAGCAGCAGCTGCCCGACGGCGCGTTTCCGTGGTTTGAAAAGATGCCCGCCGACCGCTACATTACCCAGCTCATCGTGGCCGGCTTTGGCAAGCTGCAGCGCCTGGGCGCTTTCGATGCCATGAAAGACGAGCAGGCCCGGCCGCTGCTACAAAGCGCGCTGGCGTATCTGGATGGTGAACTGCAGCAGGATTACGCCCGTCTGCGCAAGCAGCCCAAGGTCGATTTGAAGGCCGATAACCTGAACGATGTGCAGATCCAGGGCCTGTACGCCCGCAGTTTCTGGCCGGCGCCGGCCGTGCCCAAGGTGGCTCAGGCGGCCCATAGTTACTATCAGCAGCAGGCCGCCACCTACTGGCCCGGCCGCACCCGCTACCTGCAGGCCCAGACTGCCCTGGCCCTGCACCGCGCTAAAAGCCAGTCGGCGGCCGCCAGTCTTATCATGACCGCGCTCAGCGAAAACGCCCTGCACAGCTCTGAGCTGGGTATATACTGGAAAGACGTGCGCGGCGGCTACTACTGGCGCGAGGCTCCCACCGAAACCCAGGCCACCCTCATCGAAGCCTTCGACGAAGTAGCCAACGACCAGCGGGCCGTGGACGAAATGAAGCTCTGGCTGCTCAAGCAGAAGCAGGTGCAGAACTGGCCCAGCACCCGCGCCACCGCCGACGCCTGTTACGCCCTGCTGCTGCGCGGCTCCGACTGGCTGAAACTCGCTGCCGAGCCGCTCACGGTAACGGTGGGCGGCCAGCCCGCCCAGCCCACGAGCCAGCAGGCCGGCACCGGCTACTACAAAATCACCTGGCCCGCCGCCGAAATAAAGCCTGCTCAGGGCCGCGTAACGGTGCGCAAGCCCGATGCCGGCGTGGCCTGGGGCGCGCTCTACTGGCAGTACTTCGAGCAGCTCGACAAAATTACGCCTGCCGCCACCGGCCTGAGCCTGGAGCGCCAGCTTTACCGCGAGCAGCGCACCGCCGCCGGCCCGGTGCTGGAGCCGCTCACGCCCGCCACCCCGCTACGGGTGGGCGACGTGCTGGTGGTGCGCCTGGTGCTGCGCGCCGACCGCGACCTGGAGTACGTGCACCTCAAGGACCAGCGCGCCGCTGGCCTGGAGCTCATTGGCCAGACCAGCGGTTACCGCTACCAGGGCGGCCTGGGCTACTACGAGAGCCCCCGCGACGCGGCCACCAACTTTTTCATCAGCTACTTTCCCAAGGGTACCCATACGTTCGAGTACCGGCTGCGGGCGGCGCAGGCAGGCAATTTCAGCGGCGGCCTCTCGCAGCTGCAATGCCTCTACGCCCCCGAGTTCACCACTCATTCGGCCGGTACCCGGGTGAGTATAGCGGAGCAGCGATAGGGCCGGTGGCGGACCGGGCTTTTCGCCGCATACGGCCTTATAAGCCTGATTATGACCTGAATTCGACGATTGGGGTTGAGTTTGGCTGCCCGAAGCCGTACCTTTGCCCTTCGTTTACTGAAGGAAAGAAAGGAAAAGTTGATGCGTAAATTACTTGTGCTACTCTCCGCGCTGCTGCTTTGCAACGCCCCCGCCTGGGCCCAGGACGATGCCAAAGCGGCCGCCACTATTACCCCCACCAGCCTGCCCGGCGAAGAAGAACTGTCGGCCCAGGAGCGCGCCGAGCGCGACTTTCTGATGCCCGTGCGCCGCAAGCGCGCCGCCGCCCTCGAGGCAGTAGAAGAGAAGGCCCGCGCCGCTGAAGCTGCCATCGAAGCCGCTAAGGCCGCTCAGGTTGTGGCCGCAAAAGCAGCTGCGCCCGAACCGATAGTTGCGCCGGTCGAAGAGCGCAAAGTTGTTGTCAAGCGTAAATCTGGCCGTAGCCGCCGCTAAATCCGGCCGATTTCCACCAAAATTAACGCGCCGCCCGACAATAGTTGAGCGGCGCGTTGCGCTTAAAGGGAAGCTGGCCGACTGCCTGGCCTATTCGGTGGGCGGCTCCGAGAAGGTGGGCGGCTCCTCTTCAACCAACTCTTCGGGCGGACCGGCAGTGCGGCCGTAGCGGGGCGTATGGGGCGTAGCTCGTTCTCCGGCATGTCCTAAAAACCAGCTATAGCCCAGTTGCAGAGCCACATGCGAACCCCGGTCGCGGAGCACAAAACCGCCCTCCTGCGGCGTGCCGTTGGCTGCCAGGTAGGTCAGCCGCTGGGTGCGCGACTCCACCAAGGACTGCATCCCCTGCGCGTAATCCAGACTGAGCAGCAGGTTGCGGTTGGGAGTGAGTGCGTAGCGCAAGCGCACGTTGCCGCTGAGCCGCCAAATGCTGCGGTGCTGTTGATGGCTGGTGTACACCACCACCGGCCGGCCCGGTGCGGGCTGGCGCTGGCCCGGGTTGAACTCGTTCAGCCGGTCGGTAGGGTAGGGGCGGGCCAGCCACGCCACTCCGGCTCCCAGTGCTGCATCCAGGCTGAAGCGGGAGCCGAAAGTCAGTAAATCGGATCGGCGTAGGGCCAAACCAGTGTGCAGCAGCGGCCCCGGTCCTATTCCCGAAGACCGACTGCCGTTATCTACCTTGTACTTAATGCCTGGCTGCAGTTCGGTAAGTCCCAGCATAGTTTCGAGCGCCCATTGCGGAGCGAGTGGCCAGGCCAGCCGCAATTCGCCCGTGAGCCCGAACGTGTTGTCGGCCCGAAATGCGCGGGGCGTACGGGCGGAACGCGCTATGGTCGTCAGCGAGAAAGCCGGCCCGGTGCTCAAACTCAGCTGGGGTCGTGCCTGGGCCCAGGCACCTGCCAACGGGAGTAGTCCAACCAGCAGGCCGCCGGCTATTCGGTACGGATAAAAAGCCATTGGCTGCGGTAATAAGAGCGGCAAGAAAACAGGCCCGGCATCGGGCACCTGCTCCTAACGACGCCCTTATTCTCCCAGTGTAATGCCCCAACAAAAAAGCCGGCCCTTGGGCTGGCTTTTCCACTGCCAGATCAACTGTTCAGGCTTCCTGGGGCATCAGGCGCACTACCAGCCCATCAATCCGTGGGTTGAGGCGGATCTGGCACGAGAGGCGGCTTCCCTGGGTCATAACGGGCAAGCTTTCGAGCATGGCCAACTCGTCGTCGGAGGGCTCGGGCAACTCAGGGCCGGCCAGCACCTCCACGTGGCAGGTGCCACAGAGGGCCATTCCGCCGCAGGTGGCCTGAATGTCGTAGCCATCTGCCTTCATGAGTTCCATCAAACTCAGCCCCATGTCGGTGGGGCCTACAATTTCGTGGCGGTGGCCGGGAGACTCCTCCACGTACACCCGTACTTCGTCGGTCATGCTATTGGGAGCTGTTAGCTGAAAGCTGTTAGCTGTTAGCTTTCCGTCGAACGAAAAAAGCTAACAGCTAACAGCTTTCAACTAATAGCTAATTAAAGAGTGGGTACCCCGTTCACCGTAGTGTACTTGAGGGTGTATTTTTTATCGGGGTAGATGTACTTGAAGGCACCCTGGCACATAAGGGCGGCCTCGTGAAAACCGCACAAAATCAGCTTCAGCTTGCCGGGGTAGGTGTTGATGTCGCCGATAGCATAGATGCCGGGCACGGAAGTCGAGTAGTCGACGGTGTTTACTTCCACCGCGTTATCGTCGATACCCAAGCCCCACTCGCCAATCGGGCCGAGCTTGGGCGTGAGGCCGAAAAGCGGAATAAACGAATCGACCTCGACCTGCTGGGCCTCGCCGCCGTTGGCCGTGATGGTCACGGAATTCAGGCGGCCGTTGCCGTGTACGTGCGTTACGTTGCTGCTGAGTACCAGATTCACCTTGCCGGCTTCGTGCAACTTCTGCACCTTCTCGGCCGAGTCGGCGGCCCCGCGGAACGTGGTGCCGCGGTGTACCAGGGTTACCTCCTTGGCCACATTGGCCAGAAAAATCGTCCAGTCGAGGGCCGAGTCGCCGCCGCCGGCAATTACGAGGCGTTGGTCGCGAAACGTTTCGGGGTCGCGCACCATATAATGCACGCCCTTGCCATTTTCAAAGTTGGTCAGGTCCTCGATGGCAGGCTTGCGGGGCTCAAACGAACCCAGGCCGCCGGCAATGGCCACGGCTTTGCAGGCAATCCGGGTGCCGTCGGTGGTCACGAGCTCAAACGAGCCATCATCGAGCTTACGGAACTCCTCTACCCGCTCGCCGAGCGTGAAGGTAGGGTGGAAGGGCTCGATCTGGCGCATCAGATTCTGCACTAGGTCGCCAGCCAAAATCTCGGGGAAGCCCGGAATATCGTAAATCGGCTTCTTTGGATAGATTTCCGACAGCTGCCCGCCCACCTGGGGCAGGGCATCAACTACGTGGCAGCGCAGCTTCAGCAGCCCGGCCTCAAACACGGCAAACAGCCCCACCGGGCCGGCCCCGATAATGCAGATATCGGTGGAAATGGAATTGGTCATGTATAAGCAACGAAAAACGGAACATCTGGCCCGTGGGGGCCGTCTGCTTAACAACCAAACTGGCCAAATCGTTGGCTAAAAAGCCAAAGCATAGTCGGCGCCGGGCGTTACGCGGGCGCAAAGATACGCAGCCCACCCGCCTAAAGTCTAGCCTGCTAGTAAGTATTGGCCCGTCGTCTGACCACGGTCCCGATTAGTTGCCCGTCATTAGGAGGGCCCCGGCCCTGCGGAAGCTGATTGTGGTCGATAATGACCAATAAAAAAGCCCCACAGCGTAATGCTGAGGGGCTCTCTAGTGGTCACGTAAGGAGTCGAACCTTAAACCTTCTGATTCGTAGTCAGATGCTCTATCCAGTTGAGCTACGCAACCCTTTTTACCGTTATGCGGATGCGTTTATCCGTTTTGGTTGTGCAAAGATAGCAGCTAAAATCCGGGAGGCGCAAACCGGGAGGCAAAAAAAGTGTATTGCCAGCCTGCAAACAGCTGAATGACAGCCGGATTTTTTTTATTCGGATGCGCTGCCCCGCTCCAAACTCCGTTTCAGAGCCCGGGTAAACACAAAATACAGCCCGAAAGCTGATACGGCCAGTAGTACCGCTACCAAGGCTTTGCCTGCTGTACCTGTATCGGGATTTTGGATGAGCAGCAGCACATCCTGGGCTTTGGTGCCGAGCCAGTAGAAGAACAGCGTGCGGGGCAGCATACCGATAACCGAAGCCGTCAGGAACTGCCGCTTCGGCACGCCCATCACCGTCAGGATAAACGTGATGAGGGCGAAGGGCAGCACCGGCGAGAGGCGCGTAAGCAGCACCAGCCGCCAGCTGTCGGCCCGCATTTCGCCCATTACGGCATGGGCCTTCGGAAACTGCTCCAGCAGCCGGATGAGCTTGCCCTTGTCGAGATTATGGGCGATGAGGTAGCCTCCGTAGGCGGCCAGCATATAGGTTAGCAGCATGCCCGGGAAGCCCGGCCAGCCAAAGAAAAAGGCCGTAACCAGCACCACCACTGTGGTGTGGGTAAGCGAGAGCGTCATGGTAATGGCTACCACCACAAAATAGAGCAGCATGAGGCCTGGGCTGGGGTCGCGCAGCCAGTGCTGGTTTTCGTGCAAAGTCCAGGTCAGCACACTGTCGCCGACGATGGGCATGACCGTGAGCAGAACCAGGGCGGTGAGCGTGGATTTGTTCTGGTGGAACAGGGTTTTCAGAAACGACATAAAGGGTAGACCAGGGGAGAAGGCGCCGAATTGGGGGAGCCGCCGGGCTTTGCTGAACGTAATAACTGCACTAAAGGCTGTCCGGCTTTGGCCTGGGGCCCGTAAAGGCCCCAAAAAGAGCCTGACGAAAGCCGCGTACCTTTGTTGTTCCATTTATACTTGCCACCCGTTACTAGCCTACTGATGAAATTCGCAACCAAAGCCATTCATGCCGGTGTGCATCCTGACCCCGCTACCGGGGCCATCATGACGCCGATTTACCAGACCTCGACCTACGTGCAGACCTCGCCCGGCCAGAACAAAGGCTACGAGTACTCGCGCACCCACAACCCCACCCGCACCCAGCTCCAGGACGCGCTGGCGGCCTTCGACAACGGCAAGCACGGCCTAGCTTTCGCCTCGGGCATGGCCGCCATCGACTGCGCCATTAAGCTGCTGCAGCCCGGCGACGAAGTTATTTGCACCGACGATTTGTACGGCGGCTCCTACCGCCTCTTCACAAAGGTGTACGCGCCCTACGGCATCAATTTCCACTTCGTGCCCATGCACGACATGACGGCCGTGGAAGCCGCCGTGACCGAGCGCACCAAAATGATTTGGGTGGAAACGCCCAGCAACCCGCTGCTCAACGTGATTGATATTGCCGCCGCCGCCGCCGTGGCCAAGAAAGCCGGGGCCCTACTGGTGGTCGATAATACCTTCTCGACGCCCTACCTGCAAAACCCGCTCGATTTGGGCGCCGATATCATCATCTACTCGCTCACCAAGTACATGGGCGGCCACTCCGACACGGTGATGGGCGCGCTGGTGCTAAAAGATGACGAGCTGAACGAGCGGCTGGCGTTCTACCAGAACTCCTGCGGCGGCACACCCGGCCCCCAGGACTGCTTCCTGGTGCTGCGCGGCCTCAAAACCCTGCACGTGCGCATGCAGCGCCACTGCGAAAACGGCCGCAAAGTAGCTGAGTACCTCAACGCCCACCCTAAGGTGGACAAGGTATTCTGGCCCGGCCTCGAAAGCCACCGCAACCACGCCGTAGCTGCCAAGCAAATGCGCGACTTCGGCGGTATGCTCTCGTTCGTGCTCAAGGGCGATAAGCAGGCCGACGCCATTGCGGTGCTCGAAAAGTTTGAACTCTTCACGTTGGCCGAAAGTTTGGGCGGCGTCGAGAGCCTTTCGGGTCATCCCGCCAGCATGACCCACGCCAGCATTCCGGCCGAGCAGCGCCGCAAATCGGGCCTGAGCGACTCGTTGATTCGCCTGAGCGTGGGTATCGAGGATGCCGAGGATTTGATTGCCGACCTCAAGCAGGCTATTGGCTAATGGGGCGGTCCGGGGTAAGCTTCTTACTAGCACTGCTGCTGACTGCGTTTACGGCGCCGGCGCAACAGCCGGAAGCTGCCCTAGTGCCTTTCGCGCGGGCCAATGTGGTGCTGGTACAGACCACAGCCCCATCGGATTCCGTGTTGCAAATCCTGCAGCACTACCTGACGGAGCGGGGCTTCCTGCTCGATACCGTAGATGCCGGGCAGGGGCTGCTGACCACCACTGTGGCCGTACCTGCGCGCACGTTGGCCCAGCAGATGAAAATCCGGGCCTGCCAAACGCCCGCTGGGTGGCGGCTGACCGCACTGTACACCATAGAGGGTCCTTTAAGCAGCGCCACCGGCTTTCCGGCGCAACACCTGGGGTTGGAAAGTGCTCCGAATAAAACGGCGTTCCGGGCGCTGGAAGACGTTGCCCGGGCCCTGCCGCGCAGCACGCTCCGTTACAGCCGGGCCAAAGTCCGGTTCGGTGCACTGACCAAGCTGGAAGACGCCTTGAAAATGCCCTGGTAAAAAATGCGACATTTAAGCGCAAAAAAAGCCGTCTGCTCAATCAGGAGCAGACGGCTTTTTTAGTGTCCAGTTACTGAGACGAAGGCCAATATTAGGCTTGGTTCTTCGCAGCCAGAACTTTTTCTAAAGGCGGCAAGCGCATATTTTACTTGCTGCCCGTTGCCGAGTTCGAGTCGAGGATTTTGAAAAGCTCGTTGAGCTTGGGCGTGAGGATGATTTCGGTGCGGCGGTTGAGGGCCTTGCTTTCGGCCGTGGTGTTGGGGGCCACGGGCACGTACTGCGAGCGGCCCGAAGCCGTCACGCGCTCCGGGGCCACGCCGCCGGTGGTAAGCAAGCGGGCAATTTCGGTGGCTCGCAGCACGCTCAGGTCCCAGTTATCGGTCATCGAGCCCACGGCCCGGCTGAAGGGTACGTTGTCAGTGTGGCCTTCCACTACCACGTTCACGTCGGGCTGCTGCTGGAGCACGGTGGCCAGCTGGCGCAGCGCATCCTGGCCCTTGGGGTCTACTTTGGTTGAGCCGGTTTTAAACAGCAGCTGCTCGGAAAGCGATACGTACACCTTGCCGTTGCGCATTTCTACCTGCAGTTCGGTGCCTTTGAAGCCGCGTAGGGCGTTGCTCACACTGGCTTTGAGGGCATCCACGGCGCGGTCCTTTTCGGCCAGCGCCTTCTGCAGCTCGCCCAGCTTGGCCTCGCGGGCCGTCAGGTCCTGGTTGAGGCGGTCGATGTCGGCGCGGCTTTTCTTGAGGCTCTGGTCCAGCTCACCCAACTCGGCCTCGCGGCGGGCCAGATCCTGGGCTACCTTGTTGTAGTCGGTGGTTTTATTGGCCAGCGTCCGGTCCGAGTTCTTCAGCAGCCGGTCGTAGCTGTCGGTGAGTTGCTCGTAGAGTTGGCGGGTGCGGGCCAGGTTGCGGCCGGTTTCGGTCGAGTCGTCGGTAAGGCGGCGGTTCTGCAGCCGCAGCCGGTTCAGTTCTTCAGAGGCCTTTTTTAGTTCGGCTACGCCCTGGCGGTTCTGGCGCTCGGCTTCGGTCTTGGCCTGCTCGGTGGCCGCCTGGCGGGCGCGCAGGTCGTCGTACTTTTTCGAAGCCACGCAGCCGGGCAGCGCCATCGAAGCCAGGAAAGCGCCCAGAACTAGGGCGGAAGGGGAGAAGTTCTTCACCGCAAAAAGGAGTAGATAGCTAAAAGAAAAAAATAACCAGCCCGCAGCCGGCTTCCGGCAAGATACAGCCCGCCGGCCGCATCCGCCCTGTACCGGCGCCGGGGCGTGGTTTGCCCCGGCGTTTCGCGCTTCTGGATTCCGCCGTAACTTGCACGCCCCAACCCGCGCCGGCCCGGCCGGCATGGGCCCGTACTTCCTGTTGAATCCACGCCTTTCTGTTTCGTATGTCGTCCTGGTTTAATCGCAAAGAAAAAGGCATTGTAACGCCCACCGACCAGAAAAAGGAAACCCCCGACGGCCTCTGGTACAAGTGCCCCGAGTGCAAAACGGTGGCCACCATGGTCGAGCATAAGCGTCTGCTCTCCACCTGCGGCAACTGCAGCTACCACGACCGGATTGAGGCCGCCGAGTACTTCAGCTTCCTCTTCGATGATGGCCAGTTTGAGGAGCTGGACGCCGACATGCACTCGGCCGACCCGCTGAACTTCGTCGATACCAAAGCCTACCCGCAGCGCTTGGTAGCCACCGAAAAAAGCACCGGCCTGCGCGACGCCGTGCGCACGGCCCACGGCCAGCTCGATGGTCTGGGCCTGGTGGTGGCAGCCATGGACTTTAAGTTTATTGGCGGCTCCATGGGCTCGGTGGTGGGCGAGAAGATTGCCCGCGCTATCGACTACGCCCGGGAACACCGCCTGCCCTTCCTCATGATTTCGCGCTCGGGCGGCGCCCGCATGATGGAGGCGGGCTTCTCGCTGATGCAGATGGCCAAAACCTCGGCCCGGCTGGCGCTGCTTTCCGAAGCCGGCCTGCCCTACATCTCGCTGCTCACCGACCCCACCACGGGCGGTGTAACGGCCTCGTTCGCCATGCTCGGCGACTTCAATATTGCCGAGCCCGGCGCGTTAATCGGCTTTGCCGGCCCGCGCGTTATTAAAGAAACCATCGGCAAAGACCTGCCAAAAGGCTTCCAGAGCGCCGAATTTGTGCTGGAGCACGGCTTCCTGGATTTTATTGTCGACCGTAAGGAGCTTAAGGCCCGGCTGCACATGCTGCTCTCGATGCTGCAGACCGATAAAGGTGCTGGCACTGAGACTGCCTGAGCAAGCTAGCCTGCGTTTAGCATCTCCGGCTTGATTTTCGGCAAGCTTTTTGGAAAGAAGCCCGCCAGATGCGCTGTAGGCGCTTCGGACGGGCTTCCGGCCTGTATGGCTACTCGGAACCCGTGCCTGGGTATAGATAAGCATCTATATTTGCCGAACTTTTTTTCTCAAACCTAGTAAGTACCTCTGACCAGGTAAACTGACTCTTTCTCTCACCATTCTGTTGAATTTTATGACTTCTCGCAATTCGCTTTACACCCTGCTGATGGCGCTGGTGATGTTCATGGCATCCTGTGCTACGTCCCAGCCCCGCAACCCCAATATTCCGGAAGCTGATACCAACGGCACGGGTCCCCGTAGCACGGGCATGAGCAAAACGGCCAAAGGTGGCCTGCTCGGCGCGGGTGGCGGCGCAATAGTAGGCGGTGTGCTGGGCCGTGTAATCGGTGGCAAAGGCGGCACGGCCGCTGGTGCTATCATTGGTGCTGCTGTGGGCGGCACGGGTGGTGCCCTCATCGGCCGCAAAATGGATAAGCAAGCCGAAGAACTGCAAAAGGATATGCAGAACGCCAAGGTTGAGCGCGTAGGCGAAGGCATCAAAATTACCTTCGACTCGGGCATCCTCTTCGACACTAACAAGAGCGACCTGCGCGCTGCTTCGATGACCGAAATCCAGAAGATGACCGAGACGTTGAAGAAGTACCCCGACACCAACATTCTGGTGGAAGGCCACACCGATGCTTCGGGTTCCGATGCTATTAACAATCCGCTTTCGCAGCGCCGGGCCCAGGCCGTGGCCAACTACACGATTGGCCAGGGCGTTGATGCCAGCCGCGTGAGCACCCAGGGCTACGGTTCGACCCAGCCCATTGCTGATAACACGACCGAAGCCGGAAAGCAGGCTAACCGTCGGGTTGAAATTGCCATCTTCGCCAACGAGAAGATGAAGAAGGCCGCCGAAAACGGTACGCTGTAACTAAAAGCCGGGCTTTCATTGCCTGCTTTGACAAAAAAGCCCCCTCGTTGAGGGGGCTTTTTTTGTTCCTGCCTTACAACCCCGATGCCACGGCCGGAAACTACTGTTGCAGCGCTGCTGTGCCCACCGAAAATTATGTCTTCAAATTCTGCTATCCATGGCGGTGTTGGCATGGTTCATTGCATTAAGAAAATCTGTCAGGCATCCGGAAAGCGGCCGGAACTCACCTTGAAGACAGTCAGGTACTACCAAGGCAGGGGTGCCCAAAAGTGCAATAGCTGCGGCCCGGCCTAACGGAAACTGCCAACCCAAGCATGACCGGGAACGTTAAAATATCTGTCATCAGTTTGGCGGCCTCTGGGCTGCGTGCCCCTTGTACAGGGCGAGCCGCAGTCCAGAGGCCGCCAAACCGAGCGTTTATCCCGTTCACTAAAAATTACCGACCATGAAAATGATCAGATGGACCTTTACGCTGCTGATTGCAGCTTTGATGATGAGTTGCTCGACTTACCGCAACGCCAACGATACGGGCAAAGGAGCCATTATCGGGGGTGGTAGCGGCGCGGCGGCCGGTGCAGTTATTGGTGGCGGCACAGGTGCCATTATTGGGGGTGCCGTAGGTGCTGGTGCTGGTGCGGTTATCGGCAACGAAAAGCAGAAGCGCAAGGACGAGCGTCGGCGCGTCAAGGAAGCCAACAACCAGAACCTGTAAGGGCGCCGCAACACGCGGCTTACAGGAGGCTGCTTTCAAAAACAGATTGTGCTTATTCCCAGGCCCATTCGCTACCAGCGAGTGGGCCCGGGCTATTTCTGGCAGGATGGTTGTTAAGCGGCCTCCGACCCGTCGCCAGTTGGCTGGCCCGGTTTTTCTTCACTTCTCTCTCTCTCTTTCCAATGACCAATCTTCGCTCCTTATTCGTGCTGCTGCTGGCCGTACTGCTGCTAGGTGGCAATTTCGCCGAGGCACAAACCACTAAAGAGAAAAAGCCTTGGAGCAAAACCGCTAAAGGCGGTATAATTGGCGGCTTGGGCGGAGCCGCCGGTGGGGCTATTCTGGGCCGCGTGATTGGCGGTAAGTCGGGCACAGCCAAGGGTGCTATCATCGGGGCCGCCGTGGGCGGGGCCGGGGGCGCGCTCATCGGACGCCGGATGGACAAACAGGCCGCCGAACTGCAGCGCGAAATGGCCGGTGCCACTGTCGAGCGGGTAGGCGAGGGCATCAAAATTACCTTCGACTCGGGATTACTGTTTGCCAAGAACTCGTCGAGTCTGACGGCTGCAGCCCAGAACAACATCCAGGAACTGGCCAAAACGCTCGTGAAGTACGGCGACACCAACGTGATTGTGGAAGGCCACACCGACACGAGCGGCTCCGACGCTGTAAACAACCCGCTTTCGCAGCGCCGGGCCCAAGCCGTGGCCAACTACACCCAACAGCAGGGCGTGGATGCTTCGCGCTTCACGGTAACGGGCTACGGCTCGAAACAGCCGGTAGCCGACAACTCGACCGAAAGCGGCCGGGTAGCTAACCGCCGGGTGGAAGTGGCTATTTTTGCCAACGAAAAGCTGAAGAAGGCCGCCGAGAAAGGCACTATTTAGGCACCGACTATCGTCTTTTGAAAAGCGGGAGCTTCCTTTCGGGGAGGCCCCCGCTTTTTTGTGGTCCGGCGGGTGCAACCTGCCACCCGGCCAGCCGGTACAACCGCGTATGCCCACAGCCTACACAGCTTCCGCCGCCGAGAAAACCCTGCAGAACTACGCGCAACTGCAACAGTTCTACCCGCCCCTGACGCTCGATAAGCCCCGCCGCTCGCCCATGCGCGAGCTGATTTCGACAGTTCTGTCGCACCGCACCACCCACGCCGATGAGGAACTGGCCTACGACCGGATGCTGGAAACCTTCGGCGACTGGGCCGGGGTGGAAGCGGCCCCGACCCAGGAGCTGGCCCACGCCATCCGCACCACCCGCTGGCCCGATACGCAGGCCCCACGCATTCAGGAAATTCTACGCCGCATAAAAGCCGAGCGGGGCGAGTTTGCGCTGGACTTCCTGGCCGAGTGGCCCACCGACAAGGCCATGAGTTGGCTGCACGACATGCCCGGTATCGGGCTGAAAACGGCTTCGCTGGTGCTGCTCTTCAACTTTCATAAGCCCGTGCTGCCCGTTGATACCCACGTGCACCGCATTGCCCAGCGCGTCGGGATGATTCCGCCCAAAGCCTCGGCCGACAAGGCCCACCAGCTGCTGCTGGCCCAGCTGCCGGCCGATGCGCTGGTGCTGCTCAACTTCCACAAGCACAACTACTGGCACGGCCAGAAAGTGTGCTTCTATGCCAAGCCCGACTGCGCCCGCTGCCCGCTCAAGGGTTTCTGCAACTACTACCTGGAACACCACGGCCCCGCCACACCCGAGGCCTTGGCTGCTACTCCCAATCAATGGAACCTGGCCTGGAGCGAATTAGCGCATTAAAGCTAAGGCAGGCGCTTCAGCCGGACGCTCAGTGAATCTACGAAAGGGCGTAAATAAGCCGGAATGCTCTTTTTATCGGTATCAATCAACCAATGACGCCGGACTCCACCCCGGGTTACCTCCACGTAATACCCACCCTGATCTGCCGCATCAGGGGCACCGATAACATTGGTTTGTTCCGTCAGCAGTTCCGAAGGGAATAAAGCCGGCAAATCTTTCACCTGCTCGTACTGAGCAGCACTGAGCTCTGTAAAGGAGCCGTTGACAGGGGCGCTGCTTCTCGGGTAGGCATCCGTCGTGTTTTCTGCCAGCCGCTTCATTTGGGAGTCTACCAGATAGACTTCCACGCATTTTTCGCCTTCACACTCGCCGAAAAAGCTGCCAAAGACGAGGGTTTGGTTTTCGTCACCTATGACCATGTTTTCATCCTTCTTACAAGCAGAGAGGGCGCAGATTGCCAGACAGATGGTTGCCAGGATGGGCTTGTGCATTTTGGAAGAGCTAAGATTGAAATGAGCGTCAAATTCAATAGCAAGATCCCCGCACGCAAAGGAAGGTTGCATGCACCACAGCAAAAGCTATGCGGTCCGTTCTACCTTTACTGCCATGCGTCTTGTTCGTCATCCGGTTCTGTGCAACTACTACGTTACCTACCGGTGCAACGCCAAGTGCTCGTTCTGTGATATTTGGGAGAAGCCTTCGCCTTATATTACCCTCGAAGACGTAACCCGGAACCTGCACGACCTGAAACGGCTGGGCGTGTCGGTGGTGGATTTTACGGGCGGTGAGCCGCTGCTGCACCGCCAGATCCATGAGTTTGTGGGGCTGGCCCACAACATGGGCTTTATCACGACGCTGACCACTAACTGTCTGCTCTATCCCAAATATGCCGAGCGGCTGCGGGGCAAGGTGGATATGCTGCATTTCTCGCTTGATTCGTCGGAGAAGGAAGTGCACGACCGGGGGCGTGGCGTGGCTTGCTTCGATTTCGTGCTCGAAAGCATTCGGGTGGCCCGCGAGCTGGGCGAGCGGCCCGACGTGCTGTTCACGGTGTTCCGCCAGAACCTGGCCGATCTGGAGCGCGTGTACGAGCAGATTACGCAGCCCAACGGGCTGGTTCTCATTCTCAACCCCGCCTTCGAGTATGGCGACGTGGAAACCGGCGAGCAGCTTACCCCCGAGGAGCTGGACTACCTCTCGGCCTTCGGCAAGCGCAAGGGCGTGTACCTCAACGAAGCTTTCATCCAGTTGCGGCGCGATGGGGGCAACCACGTAGCCGACCCGGTGTGCCGGGCCGCCAGCACCACGCTGGTCGTGTCGCCCTCCAACGAGCTGGTGCTGCCCTGCTACCACCTGGGCGAAAAAAAATTCCCCATTGAAGGCCGCCTGTTCGACCTCTATAACTCGGCCGAAGTGCAGCAGCTGGCCGCCCTCGAAGGCCGGCTGCCCGCCTGCGAAGGCTGCACCATCAATTGCTATATGCAGCCCAGCTTCGCCGTCGAAACCAGTAAATACTTCTGGAAGGCCCTGCCCAGTACCATTAAATATAACTGGGAGAAAGGTACCTGGAAGCGGATGCTGACGCGGTGAACTGATGATATGGTGAGCTGACGTTCCGGCAGTCCGGGGCTTCAGTGACGCCACATGTTTTAAGCTGAAGTCAACGTCAGCAAACGGCCCGTTACTCCCCTGGAGCCATAAAACTTCTAACTTCTAACTTCTCACCACCACATGCCTCTCATTCTGCCCGTTCAGGGAAAACACCCGCAGCTGGGCCCAGATTGTTTCGTAGCTGACAACGCGACTATTGTGGGCGATGTGATGCTGGGCCGCGCCTGCACCGTGTGGTTCGGGGCCGTAGTGCGCGGCGACGTGAACTCGATTGTCATCGGCGACCAGACCAACATCCAGGACGGGGCAGTGTTACACTGCACCTACCAGAAGGCAGCCACGGTGATAGGGGCGCGCGTAAGCATCGGCCACCGGGCCATTGTGCACGGCTGCACCGTGGAGGATGACGTGCTGATTGGCATGGGGGCTATTGTAATGGACCATGCCGTAGTGGGTGCCGGCTGCATCGTGGCGGCCGGGGCAGTGGTGCTGGAAAACATGCACTGCGAGCCGGGCTACCTGTACGCCGGCGTACCGGCCCGCCGGATTAAGCCCGTTACGGAGGTCCAGCGCGCCAACATCAGCCAGACGGCCGATAACTACGTGCTGTATGCCAGCTGGTTCCAGCCCGATACCACTCAGCCGGAAAACGAAGCTACCACCTGACTCCGGCGCTGCCAGCAGTACCAACCAAAAGCGCCTCCCCGGTCTGGGGAGGCGCTTTTGGTTGATTGAGGCGTAGGGCTAGCGCAGCCAGTGGCTACATATCTGGCATTGCGCCTACTTCGGCTTCCTGCTCCTCGCCGTTGAGCACCCGCAGCTGCACCAGCTCGACGGAGCGGCGTGAGCGTTTGAGTACCCGGAACTCGTAGTTGTCGAGCGTGGCCACGTCGCCTACTTCCGGAATGTTGCCGTAGAGCACGTTGAGCAGGCCACCCACGGTTTCGTAGTCGTCGCCCTCGGGCAGGGGGTAGGGCAGGTGCTCGTTGGCGTCGGGAATGGGCGTGGCGGTATTCACGCGGTAATCGGTTTCCGACACCTTTTCCACCACCGGTACCTCGTTGTCGTACTCGTCCTGGATTTCGCCTACCAGCTCCTCCATGATGTCTTCAATCGTGACGATGCCCGACACGCCGCCGAACTCGTCGCTGACGATGGCCATATGCATGTGCTTGCGCTGGAACTGGCGTAGCAGGCGGTTGATTTTCTTGGTTTCGGGCACGAAGTAGGCCGGGCGCATGGTTTTAGCCAGATCCAGCGGCTCGTGTCGCCGGATAATCTGGAGCAAATCCTTCACGTAGAGCACCCCCACAATGTTGTCGATGTTCTCTTCGTAGACCGGAATGCGCGAGAAGCCTTCATTATAGACCATTTCCAGCACTGCATCTTCGCTGGTGTTTACATCGATGGCCGAAATACGGGTGCGGGGCACCATAATCTGCTTCACCATGCGGTCGTTGAACTCGAACACATTTTCGAGTAGCTCGTGCTCCGACTCCTGAATTTCCCCGCTCTGCTTGCTCTGCCCGAGCAGCATACGCAGCTCTTCGCTGGTGTGCACCTCAGCCTCGTGCAACGACGCTACCCCGAAAACGCGCAGCACAATATTGGACATGCGGTCGAGTACCCAGATGAAGGGAAACGTAAGAAAGGCAAAGGCCCGCAGCGGAATGGCAATGGCCAGGCTGGTGGCTTCAGGCTTCTGAATGGCCAGTACCTTAGGCGCCTGCTCGCCGAGCACGATATGCAGTACGGTGATGAGCGAAAACGACGTGACAATGGCTATCTGATGCACGAGCGTGGGCGAAACCACGAGGCCGAGCTTGGCGATAATCGTCATGATAACCTCGGCCACTACACTTTCGCCAATCCAACCCAGGGCCAGCGAGGCCAGCGTAATGCCGAGCTGGCAGGCCGAGAGGTAGTGGTTCATCTCGTGCAGCATGCCCTGCAGCAGCTGCGCAATGCGGTTGCCACTCTGCGCTTTTAGCTCAATCTGGGAGAGCCGGACTTTGACGAAAGCAAATTCGGCGGCCACGAAAAATCCATTGGCGGCAACCAGCAGGATAGTCAGTAATATTTTTAAGCCCATAGGTGCGGATGGCAGGCTCAACCGGCCCGATCATCCTTTATACTGCGAAAGTACGACATTCGACCCAAGGGGTTGAGTTGAGCCGCGGAATGTCTTCCAACTCAAGCCGCCGCCGGGCCTGTACCCGGCTCCTGTGGGCCGGGCTAAACCTGGCCGCCGCCTACCTGTTGCCGTTTCTGCCGACCTTTGCAACCAGTTCCGCTTTACCCTCCGCTTTATCTGCCCATGATTCGTCATTTTCTGCTCTTACCGCTGCTGCTACTGGCGCTGCTTCTGCCCACAGGGCTGCGGGCGCAGGTGCTACAGCCCACAAAACTCACTGCCACCCTAAGCCAGCCCACGGCCAAAGTGGGCGAGCAGGTCGAGCTCATCATCAATGCCCGCATCGAAGCCACCTGGCACCTGTACGCCACCAACTTCGACCCCGACCTGGGGCCCACGGTGTTCAGCCTGCAGTTCACAAAAAGCCCGGCCTACGAGCTGGTCGGGCCGCCTAAATCGGTGGGCGAAACCAAGCACTACGACGACGTATTCAAGGGTGACGTAACGTACTTTGAGCGCACCGGCCAGATTCGGCAGCGCATTCGGGTGCTGCAGCCCGGCCCGTTGGTTGTTCGGGCCGAGGCCGAGTTCCAGAGCTGCACCGATGTCGACGGCCGCTGCATTCCGGGCGACGCCAGCCTGAGCTTCGGCCCGCTGCAGGTAACGGGTACCGCTGTCGCGCCGACGGCGGCGCCCCCCGCAGTCGCAACCACACCGGCCCCCAACCCACCGGGTACCGCCGTTGCACCGGCTGCCACCACTACCAGCCCGGCCCTCACCGACGACCCTGCTACCACTGTGGGCACTGCGGCAACTGCGGCCGGCAACGACACCCTGAACGTGACTGATGGCAGCGTTGCCGTGGTGGCGGCCGGGGCGGGCGCGCCAACGGCCAGCGGAGCCGCCGTGGCCGCCACTACGGCGGTCGAGTCGGCGGGCGGGCTATGGGGCTTTGCCTTCGCCGCGTTCATATTTGGCCTCGGCGCTTTGCTCACGCCCTGCGTGTTTCCGCTGATTCCGATGACGGTTTCGTTTTTTACCAGCGGCTCCGACAGCCGCCAGCGGGGTATCCTGAAGGCTGCCGTGTACGGGCTCAGCATCATCGTTATTTACGTGCTGATTGGCGTAGTAGTATCGGCGCTGCTGGGCGAAGACGGCCCCAACCTGATTGCCACGCACTGGCTGCCCAACCTGCTGTTTTTTGTGGTGTTCGTGGTATTCGGCCTCTCCTTTCTGGGGCTGTTCGAAATCACGCTGCCCCACAGTATGGTAAACAAGATTGATGCCCAGGCCGACAAGGGCGGCTGGGCAGGCGTGTTTTTCATGGCCCTGACCCTGGTGCTGGTGTCGTTTTCCTGCACCGGCCCCATTGTGGCCACTATTCTGGGCCTGGCGGCCCGGGGCGAGCGGGTGGCCCCGGTGGTAGGTATGCTGGGCTTCTCGCTGGCCTTCGCGCTGCCCTTCACCTTGTTTGCCATCTTCCCGGCCTGGCTGAAAAGCCTGCCCCGCTCGGGCGGCTGGCTGAACACGGTGAAAGTGACGCTGGGCTTCGTGGAGTTGATGCTGGCCCTCAAATTCCTGAGTATGGCCGATCTGGCCTACCACTGGAACCTGCTGCCGCGCGACATCTATCTGGTGCTCTGGATTGCCCTCTCGGGTATGTTGGGCCTGTACCTGCTGGGCCGCTTCAAACTCTCCCACGATTCCGAGCTGGCGCACCTGAGCGTGGGCCGGCTGCTGATGGCCGTACTGGCCTTTAGTTTCATGACCTACCTGGTGCCGGGCCTGTTTGGGGCGCCGTTGCCGCTGCTGGCCGGCTACCTGCCACCCCAAAGCCGCACCGACTTTATGGTGGCTACCGCAGGCTCGGCAACGACCGCCGCCGCTGATGCTGTGCCCGTAGCCGGCTGCGAGCCGCCCCGCTACGCCGAGTTTCTGGAGCTGCCCCACGGCCTGTCGGGCTACTTCGATCTGGAGCAGGCCCGCCGTTGCGCCCAGGCCCAGAACAAGCCCCTGTTCATCGACTTCACCGGCCATGCCTGCGTGAACTGCCGCAAAATGGAAGCCACCGTTTGGAGCGACCCGCAGGTGTTACGCCGCCTGCGCGAAGATTTTGTGGTAGTGGCCCTCTACGTCGACGACAAAACCGAACTGCCGGCCCAGGAAGTGTACACTTCTGCCCACGACGGCAAACAAAAAAGCACACTGGGCAAGAAAAACGCCGATCTGCAGATAACCGGCTTCAACATGAACGCCCAGCCCTACTACGTGCTGCTCGACCCCAACGCGCCCGCCAACCAGGCGGGGGTGCTGGCTCCGCCGATTGGCTACGAGCCCGATGCGGCCGCTTTCGTCCGTTTCCTGGATGCCGGTCTGGCCCGTTACCGCCAGCAGCAGGCCGGCCGCTAACCTGCAGGCCGCGGAAGGTCAAAATAAAAGCTCCCGGCTACGTGCCGGGAGCTTTTATTTTGAAATATCAAATGGATTTGCCGCTTAAATAGCTGACCTTTGCGCCCGGTTTTGGTACTCTGGTGCCAGTTTCGCGGAAAACAGGCTAGCTGAGTTGAAATATTATAACATGAAAAAAGAAGGCGGCACCCACCCAGATGCCGCCTCTCAATTCAGAACGTACCCACCCAGATACGTCCCGGTATTCCCATCCCCACTTTGTTCCACCAAGTCGTTGTTGCTGTAGAAGAAGGAGTCGAACCTTCACGAAGTAGTTAGTCGGCCGCCGGACCAATTTCTTCCAAATCTTCACCCCCGAGAGAGGAGGGCATGTCTGCCAGTTTCATCATTCTACAGTATTAAACTACCCCCACACCGATTGTGTTGGATTGCGACAAATGTAGAAAATATATCACTATGGTGGAATAAGTCAAGACGTTTTGGATAAAAATTTACACTATTTTTAAACAAAAAGCCGTTTGTTTAGAATATACATAATCAAAATTGAAAATAATGGCACGCAATTACGAACTTGACGACACTGATCGGAAGATCCTGGCTTTGCTTATCGACGACGCCAAAACCCCATATACCGAGATAGCCCGCAAGGTGCATGTTTCGGGTGGTACGGTGCATGTGCGCATGGCCCGCCTCGAGGAGTTGGGTATTGTGCAGGGCGCAACGCTCAAAATTGATTACCAGAAGCTGGGTTATGGGGTGCGAGCCTTTCTGGGCATCTATCTGCAGAAAAGCTCGGTGTATGAGGGCGTGGTGAAAGCCCTGCGCGAGATTCCGGAAGTCGTCAGCATTGATTTTACGACCGGCGCCTACGGCATTTTCGCCCGCCTGATTTGCCGCGACACCAACCACCTGCGCGAGGTATTGCACGAGCAGATTCAGCTAATCGATGGGATTGAGCGCACCGAAACGCTCATTTCGCTCGAAGAAGCCTTTAATCGGCCCATCCAGATGCAGGAAATTAAGGAAGACAACGACTAGCTACCAGTGGGCCCACTACTACCAGTGACAGGGCCCGGAGCTGGGGAATAGACAGCGAGTAAGCTAAAATAGTGTTTTAAAAAGAAAAACAGCCAATTAGTTGCCAATTTATTGTAGCTAATCTATATTTCGTAGCCAGTAACTAGCTCCTTATCCTGGCTGCTTATGAGAATTCGTTACGCTTTTCTCTTGCTGACCGTAGGTGCGGCGCGGCTGTGCCACGGCCAGAGCTTACCGGCAGTTTACCTCGACGACCAGAATCGGCCAACTGTACCCGATAGTGCCACGCACTATCGCGTGGTAGAGCGCCGGAATGAGTTGCTGGGCAGCCATGCCATGCGCGAGTTTTCGCTCGCGGGGGAATTGCTGCTTAAAGGCACGCTCACGTCCATCGACCCGCCGGTGCGCAACGGCCCCCTGACCTGGTACCATCCTGAGGGAAGCCGCGCTGCCCAGGTGCATTACCGGGATGATGAAGCCAATGGTCTGTATCTGGGTTGGTATGCGGATGGCCGCGTGAGTCAGCGTGGCGATTACGTAGGCGGCCAGCGGGTGGGGCGTTGGATATCGGTGCACCGCAACGGACAAAAGCGTTCGGAGGGACACTACAACGCCGGCCGGGCGGTAGGCGAGTGGCGCTACTACTACGACACGGGTGAGCTGAGCGCCATTGAGATGCCAGACCGCCAGGGCCGGCCACTGGCATTGGCCTTTTTCAATAAAGATGGCTCGCCCTACATGCAGCCCGTACAGGTGCGCAAAATGCCGCATTTCCCGGGCGGTGAGGCGGCGTTGCTCAGCTTCGTGGCGCGCACCACCACGTACCCACGCGAGGTGCGCCAAAAGGGTATTGTGGGCAATGTGCTGGTAACTTACACGGTGGGCGAAGATGGCCACGTGAGCCAGGTGAGGGTAGCACAAAGCCTCGCCGCCGAGGCCGACCGTGAGGCGCGGCGCGTGGTAGCTAGCTTGCCTCGCTTCGAGCCGGGCCGCGAATACAACCTGCCTACGGCCATGACCTTTACCATCCCTATCTATTTCGGGCCGGGCTTTTCGCTGCTTTCGGGCCTGAAGCCGTCCCAGACGCCACCTTCTGAAGCCCGCGCCGCCGCTCCCGAAGGCACTGACTAAGCAATGCAGTAGCGTGGCTGCCGCTTCCAGCGGCATACTACATAAAGATACCTCCGCTTCGCCGGGCCACTAGGGCCGGCAGAACGGAGGTATCCTCGCTTACTGCGGAGGGCTAAACTATGCCGTTACCTGAGCATCGAGCTTTTGAGCGAGTACGTGCTTGGGCACGGCACCTACCTGCTTGTCTACTACCTGCCCGTTTTTGAACACGAGCAGCGTAGGAATGCTGCGGATGCCGAATTTGGCCGAAGTCTGGGGGTTAGCATCTACGTCGACTTTACCGATAATGGCTTTGCCTTCGTACTCGCCGGCCAGTTCTTCTACCACTGGGCCTACCATGCGGCAAGGACCGCACCACTCGGCCCAGAAATCCACAAGCACAGGCTTGTCGGAGTTGATAATCTGGTCGAAGTTGGCGTCGGTAATTTCAATGGCTTTATGTCCCATGATGAATGTCAGTTTTGGGGTGAAAGTTAGTATGCGGCTATACGGGCCAACAGCCCGCAAGGTAGCAGATTGTGATTCAACAAGGCGCAGCCCGGAAAGTTCGATTGGGGCAAAGACGCCCTGAAGACTCCACGTGAGTCAGCTATAACTCCGCCAGCTGTGGCCCATTGGAGTGGTTCGCAAAAGGCATTTCAGGGCTTGAAGTGGAATAAAAGCCAAAAATTTATCTAACCCGAATTGTATATACTACTTCCGTCGGAGCCTTTACTGTGCACGGTACGTAAAAGGTGCTTTAGGCCGGTTTAACCTGTTTATAGAAGTTTGTTAATATAAAAAGGTCGGCATTAAATAGTGCTATTCCGGGGCGGGCTGATAGTTCGATAGAACTGATATTATATAACGGAAGCTGACTCAAGGCGTATAGAATAGGGTACAAGCTGCTTTCTTCTACCCATTATGAATTCAGATTCTATCGTTTCTTCCGCTGCAGATGAGCCGGACCGGGATGCCCGCCCCGAGCGGCTCGATACTGCTCCGCGCCAATCCGTGGTATTGCCCGTTATTGAGGAGCAGGTGCTGGTAGGGCGGGAGGTAGTGGAAAGTGGCCGCCTGCACATTCGTAAGACGGTGCAGCAGGTAGAGCAGCCGGTGCAGGTTACGCTGCAACATGATGAGGTGCAGGTTGAGCATGTGCCCATCAATCGGTTTGTGGCCGACGACGCGCCGCTACCCGGGAGCCGGCAAGAAGGCGATGTGCTGATTGTGCCCATTCTGCGCGAAGTAGTCGTGACGCGGGTGTTGGTTGTGGAGGAGCTTCGCATCAGCAAACGCGTGGTGGAAGAGCCGTTCATCAGCACCGTGCAGTTGCGCCAGGAGCATATTGAAGTGATGCGCAACTCAACTGACCCGGCAACGCCTGACACCTGACAATAAAACCTTTCTTTTCCAATACTTTATATCCTAATCCCATGAACCAGAATCCCATGAATCAGACCGTAGTAGGAATTTTCGATACCGCCGCTCACGCCAAGCAAGCTGCGCAGCAACTTAAAACCGCTGGTTTCTCGCTCGACGACGTAGATACCATCTCTCGGGACTCGAAAGACGGTAGCAACTATTATAACAGCACCAACACCACCACCGAAGCTGTAGGCGATGCTGCCGGCCGTACCAGCGACAGTATTGGCAACTTCTTCCATAATTTGTTCGGCAACGACGGCGACAATGCTAACCTGTATTCCCACGCGGCGCGCAACAGCAACTCGCTGGTAACAGTACATTGCAAAACGGCGGACCACGCGCACAAAGCTGCCGAAATCCTCGACCGCGCCGGCGCAATCGATGTTAACGAGAAGGCCGGGCAGACTGGCTACAAGGCTAATAATATGGCTTCTGGTTCGGCTGCCACTACTCAGACAGGCAACAACGAGGTGTCGGCCAAGGTAATCGAGGAAAACCTGCAGGTAGGCAAGCGCGTGGAGCAAACCGGTGGAGCCCGCCTGCGTAGCCGCATTGTGGAGCGTCCGGTGGAAGCTAACGTACGGCTGCGGGAAGAGCATGTGAATGTAGAGCGCACGGCCGTAAACCGTCCGGCTACTGAAGCCGACTTCAACGCCTTCAAAGAAGGTGAGGTGGAGGTAACCGAACGTACCGAGCGAGCCGTAGTAGGTAAAGAAGCCCGCGTAGTAGAAGAAGTAACGCTGGGTAAAGAAGTAACCGAGCGCGAAGAAACCATCCGCGACACGGTGCGCAAAACCGAAGTGGATGTTGAGCAGCTCGGTACCAAAGACGTGCGCAACGACAACCGTAAAAACAGCTAAGCCGCATTTTTGCAGCTCAGTTGTAAAAGCAACAGCCCTGTTCGGTTTATCCGGGTGGGGCTGTTGCTTTGCGGCTTATAGAACTACCAGTGCAACCACTGTTACCGTAATTGCAAGAAATTCAGCCTGACCAATTCAATCTGCTATAGCGGCGACTTATATCAACTGGCAGGCCTCAATTTCCATCTCGCGCATCTTGCGGATGAACTCCTTGGGCTCGATGCGGTAGCGGCGGGAGTAGGTATCGACGGCGAGGTGTTCGTGGGGCTCGGCGAACTTGATTTCGAGCTTTTTCGAGCCGGCCGCGCTTTCCACGGCTTCCATGAAACGGTCCATGAAGGGCTCGGTAATGGTGCGCAGGTCCAGCTGCACGCGCACGCCGTTGGCCAGCTTTTCGGCCACGTTGAAGAGGGGCTCCATGGTCATGATCTTAAACTCGAACTGGTCGGAGTCGCGGAAGCGCTGGGCGTACTTGCCCCGGATGAACATGGGCGGCACCTGCTCCTTGTCGTAGTTGCGGGGGTTGATGATGCTGGAAAACTTGGTGTAGTCGTCGCGGAATAGGGCCAGGTTGAGGCTCGAATCGTAGTCTTCAATGTTGAAGCTCACAAAGGGGTGACCCGAT
Organism: Hymenobacter psychrophilus; assembly: GCF_900107135.1. Classification (GTDB taxonomy): domain Bacteria; phylum Bacteroidota; class Bacteroidia; order Cytophagales; family Hymenobacteraceae; genus Hymenobacter; species Hymenobacter psychrophilus. The sequence continues at coordinate 54,876 of NZ_FNOV01000012.1, read as the reverse complement.
TTGGTGGTTTTGAACAGCACGTTGGAAATCAGCCCGGCCACCGTAATGTCGCGGTTCTTGTAGCTCTCAATCTTATCGAGCCCGCAGGTGCAGTAGGAGTCGATTTCGAGCTTGAAGTCGTCGAGCGGGTGCCCCGAGAGGTAGAAGCCGACCACTTCCTTTTCGCGGCGCAGCTTTTCGGTGGGGCTCCAGGGCTCCATGTCCTGAATTTTGGGCATCGGAATGGCCATCTCGCCGCCCCCGCCACCAAATAAACTTTGCTGGGCCGATTCCTTGGCTGCCTGGTGCTGCTGACCCACTTTCATGGCCTTCTCAATCAGGCTCTGGTCGTTGCCCGGGGCTTCCAGAAACTGGCGGCGGTGGTAGCGGTCGAACGAGTCGAAAGCGCCGGCCTGGGCCATGCTCTCGAAGGTTTTCTTGTTCACGGCCCGCAGGTTCACGCGGCGCGAGAAGTCGAAAATGTCGCCGTAGGGTCCGTTCTGGTCGCGCTCCTGCACGATTTCCTCCACGGCGGCCTCGCCCGCGCCCTTCACGGCGGCCATGCCGAAGCGAATCTGGCCCTGCTTGTTCACGTTGAACTTGAGGATGGATTCGTTGACGTCGGGCCCGAGCACGGCCACGTTTTGCTTGCGGGCTTCCTCGATAAAGAACGTCACCTTCTTGATGTCGCCCATGTTGTTGGTGAGCACTGCCGCCATGTACTCGGCCGGGTAGTGGGCCTTGAGGTAGCCGGTCTGGTAAGCTACCAGCGAGTAGGCAGCCGAGTGGGAGCGGTTGAAGCCGTAAGCCGCAAACTTCTCCATCACGTCGAACACCTCGTTGGCCTTTTTGGCCACGATACCGTGGAGCTTCTTGGCGCCCTCGCAGAATTTGTCCCGCTCCTGGGCCATCTTCTTCATGTCCTTCTTACCCATGGCCCGGCGCAGTAAATCGGCCCCGCCGAGCGAGTAGCCAGCCAGAATCTGGGCCGCCTGCATAATCTGCTCCTGGTACACCATAATGCCCTGCGAGTAGTTCAGGATGGGTTCCAGCAACTCGTGCGGGTAATCGACCACTTCGCGGCCGTGCTTGCGGTTGATGAAGTTGGGGATGAACTGCATCGGGCCCGGCCGGTACAGGGCGTTCATGGCAATCAGGTCCTCGATATTGGTGGGCTTGAGGTCCTTGAGGTACATGCGCATGCCCTCGCTCTCGAACTGGAACGTGCCGATGGTGTCGCCGCGCTGGTAGAGCTCGTAGGTTTTGAGGTCGTCAATCGGAATCTCGTCGATGTCGATTTTGACGCCGTGGTTTTTCTCAATCAGGTTGATGGCATCCACAATAATTGTGAGCGTCTTCAGGCCCAGAAAGTCCATTTTGAGCATCCCGGCACTCTCAATCACCTTGCCGTCGAACTGGGTGATGAGCAGCTCCGATTCCTTGGACGTGGAAACGGGGATGTACTTGGTGATGTCGTCGGGGGCGATGATGATGCCGGCGGCGTGGATGCCGGTGTTGCGCACCGAGCCTTCGAGCTGGGTAGCGAGGCGCAAAATGTGGCCCCGCAGGTTGTCGGGCGCGTCGTCGCGCCGAATCATGTCGAGCTCCTGGTTTTCGGCGAAAGCCTTGGTGAGCGTGGTGCCCACCTGGTCGGGCACCATTTTTACGAGGTCGTTGGCCAGGGCCAGGGGCAGATCCATGGCCCGCGACACATCCTTGATGCTCGATTTGGCGGCCATCGTACCAAAGGTGATGATCTGGGCCACCTGGGTCTTGCCGTACTTGCCCACCACGTAGTCGATAACCCGCTGGCGGTTCACGTCGTCGAAGTCGATGTCGATGTCGGGCATCGACACGCGCTCGGGGTTCAGGAAACGCTCGAACAGCAGCGAGTACTTAATGGGGTCGATGTTGGTGATGCCCACGCAGTAGGCCACGGCCGAGCCGGCGGCCGAGCCCCGGCCCGGCCCTATGGCCACGCCATTGTTGCGGCCGTGGTTGATGAAGTCCTGCGTGATGAGGAAGTAGCCGGCAAAGCCCATCGTTTCAATCACGCGCAGCTCGTAGTCCAGGCGCTCCTCAATTTCGGGGGTGCGGTCGGAGTAGCGGCGCTTTTCGCCTTCGAAAGCACCCTTGTAAGTGAGGTGGCGCAGGAAAGCATCGGCGTTGGCGTGCTCGGCCGGAATCGGGAAGTTGGGCAGCAGAATGTCACGCTGCAGCTTGGGCGGCGTGATTTTGTCCACGATTTCGTTCGTGTTGTCTACGCTTTCCGGCACGTCGGCGAACAGGGCGTTCATCTCCGCCTGGTTCTTGAAGTAGAACTGGTCGTTGGCGAAGCCGAAGCGCGACTTGGGCCGGGGGGCCTGGGCCTCCTCGTCGATGCGCTGGAGTTGGCGGCGCACGGTGGCATCCTGGCCGGCCAGGGGCCGCAGGTTGTCGAGGTGGTCGTAGAGGACCTTGTTGTCCTGGGAAATCAGCCGGAAATACTGGGTCTGGAAGTCGCCGACCGGGATGCTGTGCTCCTCGCCCGTGTTCACGCAGAGCAGAATATCGTGGGGCGCAAAGTCTGTCTGGTCGACGTAGTGCGAGTCGTTGGTGCAGATGACCTTGACGTTGTACTTGCGGGCCAGCCCGAGCAGCACCTGGTTCACGTCTTCCTGGCTTTTGCCGGTGCCGTCGAAGTTCATCAGCCCGTGGCGCTGAATCTCGATGTAATAATCGTCCTCGAACACGTCGAGCCACCACTTGAGTAGCTCCTCGGCCTTGGCCTCGCTCTGGAACAATATTGCCTGGGGCAGCTCGGCGCCGATGCAGCAGCTGGTGGCAATCAAGCCCTTGTGGTACTTGAGTAGCAGCTCCCTATCAATGCGCGGAAACTTGCTATACACGCCCTCAATGAAGCTCATCGAGCAGAGCTTGCTCAGGTTGTGGTAGCCGTCCTGGTCCTTGGCCAGCAGCAGCTGGTGGTAGCGCTTGTCCCGCTCGCCCTTTTCGCGGCTGAAGGCCTTTTTGTGGCGGTCTTCCACCATGTAGAACTCGCAGCCCACGATGGGCTTGACGTTGTATTTATTGGCCTCGGCCACAAAGTTGAACGCCCCGAACATGTTGCCGTGGTCGGTGAGGGCCACGGCCGGCATCCCATCGGCCTGGGCCTTCTTCATTAGGCCTGAAATGGAGGCCTGACCATCGAGCAGCGAATATTGGGTGTGCGAGTGAAGGTGCGAGAAAACGGGCATAGACAAGCCGCCAAACACCGTCAGGGCGCGAGGCGTAAGGTAAAGTTACCCACGATTAAGCGGCAAAGGAAAGTTGGAAAAGCAGAGCTTTTTGCGTAGCTAAACAAGTTTCGCCAGAAAGGCGGCTGGGTTTATTCAGATGCCCTCGGCCGGGGCCACTACTGAGTCCATTACCTCGGCGGCCGGCGCGGGGGTGGCGGGTTCCGGGGCCACTTCCCGGGCTGAATCCAGCTGCTCCGAATCAACTTGAATCGTATCGGGCTGAATGTCGAACAGGGTAGGAGCGGCGGCTTCCAGGTTCTCGTCGCCGATGTCGGAACGGTCTTCGCGAGCCGGGCGGCTTGTTTCCGTAGGACCGGCCACCGGACGCGCGTAGTGCTGCACCGCCCAGCCGCCTGCCCCGATACCGCCCAGCAGCACCAGTACCAGCGCCACCCGGGGCCACTGCAGCTGCCACGGTGTTGCGGCCACCGGGCGTGGGGCAATCGGGCCGCTTGCCCGCACCCGTGCCGACTGCGCCGACGAGGCCGGAGCGGTTGTTAGGAGCGTGGCCGCCGCAGGGGCCGTTGCCGGGGCCGAAGTGGACCGGGACTGCAGCTGCGCTACCTGGTGGCCCAGCTGCTGCATTCGGGCTTCCAGTTCCCGGTTGCGGACTTTGGCTTCCTGGCGCGAGGAGGCAATGGCGGCGGCCAGCGCGTTTTTCTCCTGGGTTTCGGCTGCTAACCGGGCTTGCAGGGCGGCCACCTCGGCGGCGGCCGACGGGGTAGCAGCCAGTTGCTGCCGGAGCTGGGCAATGCTTTGCTCGCGGACGGTTTCGCGGGCCTCCATTTGCAGGCGCTGCTGCTCCAGTTCGGCGAATAACTGCTGCCGGAGCTGCTCCAGCCGCTGCTGCTCGGCTGCCGTGTCGGCGGGGGAGGTAGTAGGCGGCGCATCTGCGCCGTAGGGTGGGTCGGCGGGTACATCGGCGGCCCCGAGCCAGTTCCATACCTGCCGGGCTTTCTGTTCCCAGAAGCCTGTGGGCTGGTCTTCAGTTTCCTCTTCCTCATCGGTCAGGCTGGCAGCCCAGGTATGCAGCACTGCTTCCGAAAACGGCAGCGTCAGGGGTAACGCTCGTAGCTGCCGCGGCAGGGCTTCGAGCGTTGTGGCCGGCCAGCCGTCAGGGACAGTTGGGGTAGCGGCCGGATGTTGGTCAACAACAAGTCCCGCAATGGCCGTAGCGAGCACCAAGGGCAGCTCCGGCCAGGTACTCAGCCAGGTTGCCAGCGCTGTTTGCTGCTCCTGGGCCGTAGTGGTGGGTGCCTTGGTGGCTGGTTGCAGCACCACCACCTGGCCCGGCAGCACGGCCACGGCGGGCAGCACCTCCGTTTCCGAAACCGCCAGATTCGCCAGTAGCAGTCCGGTGATGCCGGCGGCTTCCAGCGCGTCGCCGAGGTCTGCAAACCAAGTGGCGGCAGCGGTGTCGGGAAAAGGGGCGAAGGTGAGGCGGTGAAGCATAGAAGATAAAACGGCGGCCGGAACGGTAAAAGTACGCGCCGTAGCGCCGGGCGTTCTATCACTACTGCAGCAGCTGCCGAGTGCGTCCGGCAGCAGCTTACTTTTCCGCTTTGGCGTTGAGGGCCTGCAGCAGCTCCTGAGCTTCTTCCCCCGATTCTTTCTGCAGTTTTGCCTGCTGCAGGGCCGCCTGCGCCGCCGCCCGGGCGGGTGCCTGGCGCCGGGCCTGCAGCAGCAGCTTGGCGTGCAGCAACAGGTTCGCATAGTTGTGCTCCTGCTTCAGCAGCATCGGCATCACCTCCAGCGCCGCCGCCACGGCCTGCTGCTGCTGCTGCGGTCCTTGCTCTTTAGCGAAGTAGTACACATACGTAGCCGTTTTACTTAGCGTGTATTTGTCGGGCGCGGGCAGTTGGCTGTAGCGGCGCGTGGCCCGGGCATAGCGCGCCCAGTCGCGGCGACTTTCCAGAAAGTTGATAGTAGCAAGGCTGTTAGCGCGGGCGGTATCGGCGAAGCTGACTTTGATTAGATGCCGGAGTTGCTGCAAATCCAGATCGTCAGCCTTCTGTCCCGCGTCAAATGCCTGCCGCATCAGAATACGGTCAGCTTTGCGCTGCCGCGCTTCGGCAGGAAACCACGGCGTAAAATCGACTTGGTGAGCCAGGAAATACCTGTCGGTCTGCGGGGTAGAGTATTCAAAAACGTAACGCATATTTTGTTCGTTCCTCAGCTGCGCGGCCGATTGCGTGGCCAGGTACTCGGCCACCACTTGCGCCTGGGTAGTCTGCCTGCGAGTAGGGAAATTCAGCGCGCGGGAGTAGCGGTATAGCAAGTCAGGAGTGCGGCTGCCCAACATATATTGCTGTTGCAGGCTATAAAACGCCGTTTGGGGCGCAAACGCTGCCCGGGCGTCGGCCACAAAATCAGCCGCTGATTTAGCCCCACCGCTGCGATGTAGTGGGTTGCCCGCGGCATCGAGGTAGAGATAAGTCGGAAAGGAGGCAATATCGTAGCGGCGGGTGAAGGCCGTATCCACCTCAATGTTGACCTTGAACGCTACGAAAGTGTCGTTGTAATAGGCCGCAACCGTAGGGTCCCGAAAAGTGCTGCTTTCCATTTCCTTGCAGAAATGGCAGCCGGGCGCATAAGCGTACACGAAGATGGGCCGCTGCGTTTGCCGGGCCTTTGTCAGCGCGGCCTCCCACGAGGCTGGCTCGAAGGCTAAGCTGGCGGTTTGAGCCCGGGCCATGAGGGTAATCAGGCATAGCAGCCCCAGCGTAATCATCCGTTTCATAATCAAGATACTGAAGCCGCCGTTGCCAGCCGCTGGGGAAAGTAAATAACGGTCGTAAGATAGCCGATTTCCCGAACGAAACCTGCCAAAACGGCCGCCTGGGCACCCCGGCCCGAAGTGTGCCGTACAACGGGCCTATGGCTCCTTCTGATTCCTTTTTTGCTAAAAAGCCCCGCCCCGACGGCAAGCCCGCCCTTTCGGTGCGCGAGCGGTTTTCGGCCCTCAAAAACCTGCCGGCCTTTCTGCGCCTCATTTGGCAGACCAGCCCGGTGCTGACGCTGGGCAACGTGGGCCTGCGCCTGCTGCGGGCGGCCCTTCCGGTCGCCATGCTCTACGTGGCCCAGCTCATCCTCGACGCCATCATCGGCCTGAGTAAGCAGCCGGCTGACGCCCGCGAGCTGACGCCCGTGCTCACGCTGGTAGCCCTGGAGTTCGGCCTGGCCATCCTCTCCGACGCGCTGGGCCGCGGCGTGGCCCTGCTCGACTCGCTGCTCGGCGACCTGTTCGCCAACCAGACCTCCATCCGGCTGATGGAACACGCCGCCGAGCTGGATCTGGACCAGTTCGAGGACAGCACCTTCTACGACAAGCTGGAGCGGGCCCGCCGGCAGACGCTGTCGCGTACCGTACTCATGTCGCAGGTGCTCAGCCAGGCCCAGGATGCCATTACGATGGGTTTTCTGGCCGTGGGACTGGTCGCGTTCAACCCCTGGCTGCTGGTGCTGCTGCTGGTGGCCGTGGTGCCGGCGTTTCTGGGCGAGTCGCACTTCAACGAGCGCAGCTACTCGCTGGTGCACGGCTGGACGCCCGAGCGCCGCGAGCTGGACTACCTGCGCCAGACCGGCGCTTCCGATGATACGGCCAAGGAGGTGAAAATCTTTGGCCTCTCCACTTTTCTGACGGACCGGTTCCGCACACTGTCCGACGATTTTTATGCCAAGAACAAGGCGCTGGTGGTGAAGCGGGCCGGCTGGGGCACGTTCTTCGCGGCGGTGGGCGCGGCCGGCTACTACGCGGCCTATGTGTACATTATTATGCAAGCCGTGGCTGGGGTGGTCAGTATTGGCCAGCTCACATTTCTGGCCGGCTCGTTTGCCCGCATGCGGGGCCTGCTCGAAGGGATATTGAGCCGCTTCAGCGCGGTGGCCGAAGGGGCGCTGTACCTGCAGGACTTCTTCGACTTCTTCCGGCTGCAGCCCCGCATCCGCCGCGACGAGAGCCAGCCGGTGCGGCCTTTTCCCAACCCGATTCGCGAAGGCTTCGTGTTTGAAAACGTGGGTTTCCAGTACCGCAACGCCGAGAAGTGGGCCCTGCGGCACCTCAACTTTCACCTGAAGGCCGGCGAAAAGCTGGCGCTGGTGGGCGAGAACGGGGCCGGCAAAACCACGATGGTCAAGTTGCTCTCGCGCCTCTACGACCCCACCGAGGGCCGCATTCTGCTCGATGGCTACGACCTGCGCGAGTACGACCCGCGGGAGCTGCGCCAGGAAATCGGCGTCATTTTCCAGGACTTTGTGCGCTTCCAGCTGCCGGCCGGCCAGAACCTGGCCGTGGGCCGCATCGAGCAGCAGCACAACCGCCCCCGCATCGAGCAGGCCGCCGCTCAAAGCCTCGCCGACTCGGTTATTGCCAAACTGCCCGCTGGCTACGACCAGATGATTGGCCGCCGCTTCAACGGTGGCGTGGATTTGAGCGGGGGCGAGTGGCAGAAGATTGCCCTCGGCCGCGCCTACATGCGCGACGCCCAGCTGCTGATTCTCGACGAGCCCACCGCCGCCCTCGACGCCCGCGCCGAGTACGAGGTATTCCAGCGCTTCAACGACCTGACGCGGGGCAAAACGGCCGTCCTCATCAGCCACCGCTTCAGCACCGTACGCATGGCCGACCGCATTCTGGTTATCGAAAATGGCCAGTTCGTGGAAATCGGCAGCCACGAGGAATTGCTGGCCAAAGGCGGCCGCTACGCCGAGCTGTTCAAGCTCCAGGCCGCCGGGTATCGGTAGCGGGTTAGCGAAACCGGGAAATGTAGCTAAGTTGCGTGAAGCGTACCACCGGTGGTATGCTTGCCGAAAATGAGGATACGCCGAGTTTCGGCAACCGGGATGTTAGCGGTCAGCTTAAAAGGCGATATCACAGACAGAACAAATGACATTTTTATATACAGCAAGAGGCACATACGACAAGACTTATGACGAAGATGGAATGTCGTGGGACAAATATATTGAGTGGTCTAAATTGACACATTTGACAGAACTTGTTTCGCTTGACGGAATGCTAAATGAGATTTTAGTTGAGCCAGATTATGATAATGCAGACGATTGGAATTTTATTTACGTAGTAGAACAATATCTAACAGGCTTTTTTGTGACACTTGACTTTGTATTCAAACGACTGCAAGCAAAAGATAAATTTAACCTTTTAACGGTTGTATTAGAGCCAGACCAAGACTGTAAGAACATAAATATTGACGATTATGAATTTGTTGGTTATGACTTGTTAGACCAAGATTTCAGCATTAGTGCTTTGACAAATTGTGGAGGTTTTGACGAGACATTTTTGCCGACTGACCTAAACGATAAAGGACTAATTGACGACTATATAAAAGCTTATGATATCAAGAAACGACTTTTAGAAAACAACCCAGATGAACATCACGCAGACACAAATGTGATTGCAGTTTGGCGACACAAAACAATTGGACGATGAAAGAAAACTAAATTGACATAAAAAGCCGATCCGCTAACATCGTATTGGCAATAGTGGGGCTGACAGTTGTAAATTCAACATTTGTAATTCTATTGGGCATTTGTACAAATGTTGGGCTGACGTTTTTCAAATGCCCCACCATCGCCAATACCTAAACCGTTAATGGCGAAATAAGCGCGTCACGCCTTCTGCAAATGAAACTGCTTCGAAATAGCCTCCATTCAGTTCCCAATAATCCCTCGTAACGCGCCTGTTGCTACCAGTCATGCCCGCCACTCCTCAGCCATTCACTGCCGCCGACTTGCCCCACCTGCGCCATTGCCTGCAACTGGCCGAAGAAGCCCTACTAGCCGGCGACGAGCCGTTTGGCTCGGTGCTGGTGGGTGGCGATGGTCAGGTGCTGGCCACGGCCCGCAACCGGGTGAACGAGCTGAATAACCTGGCCCACCCCGAGGTGGAGCTGGTGCGTTGGGCCGGCGAAAACCTGTCGGAAGAGGAGCGGCGGGCGGCTACGCTCTACACCAGCGGCGAGCATTGCCCCATGTGCGCGGCCGCCCACGGCTGGCTGGGTCTGGGGCCGATTGTATACCTGAGCTCGGCCCGGCAGCTGCAGCAGTGGCTGCAGGAAGCCGGTGCTCCGGCCGCACCCATCAACTTCCTACCGGTGCAGGAGCTGATTAAAGAGGTGGAGGTGCGCGGACCGGGCAGTGGCGAACTGCTGGAGCAGATCAAGAAGTTGCAGCTACGCTACCATACCCGCCGCAACGAGTAGATGCCCGGGCCGTGGGCAGCCACTGGGGCCGCTTACGGTCGGTAAGATGAAAGCAGGGAAATAATTCTCTTTAAGTCTGACTTTCAATTTGATAAACACAAGCTATTTCGTAGTTTAGGAAGTACGACTCACCGGCTTTCTCTGTGCTTATGAACTGGACGACTACTTTGCTGGCTGGTGCCAGTTTGCTATTATCGGGCTGCCTGTTGTCGCAGGAGGCCCGCGTCGAATCTGACTATAGTTACGCCGGCCAGTTCCGGCGCTACCGCACCTACGAGTTTGTCAGCGGCGAAGGCCTCAATGCTGATAGCAGCCGGTTGGGTGAGGCCGTGCGCGACGCCATTCGCTCCCGCCTGAAGGTGCAGGGCTACCATCTGGCCCGCCGCCGGCCCGATCTGCTGATCAGTTTCCGGCTTTTTGAAGGCGATATGCGCTTCCGCGGATATCAGCAGGAGGATTTCACCAAGTGGGTGAAAAACGGTTATACGGAGGACGAAAACACGCCCAAAGATGCCCGCAAAGGCTACCAGCCAGTGCGGCTGCTGCTTTCGGAAGGTACGCTGCTCGTTACGCTCATCGACAACCGCTCGAACCGGGCCATCTGGAACGGCTATGCCTCGGGCGTGAGTGTGCCGCCCGGCCCGCGGGGTGAGGTGGTGTTGCGCCGCTCGGTACGCTCTATTTTCGATCAGTACCACGTGTTTACGGCCGGCTACCTAAACGGCCAGAGCCCGGCCGGCTCCGACGAGGACTAAGCCCTACGGCCCTGGCCGTCGAACCAAAGCCCCCCCTTCACGGTTTAGGGCTCAGCTTAGGCCCCTGTAGCAATTCAGGGCTTGAATAGCAGAAGAAGGCGGTTGCCTCCGACCACCGGGTCGGAGCAATAACGCTACCTTCGTGGCAGTCCGCCAACCGGCGGCTGGCCAAATTCACCCCTGTAGCAGAGTAGCTCTGCTGCTGTTCCACAGCATCAAAGCCACATGACAACAAAGCCCCTCCGGTTTACCAACGTTCAGCGTTCCACGTTTTTTGCCACGGTTCGTGAGCGGGCCGACGCCTATTTTCGCGACAACCAGCTCTCGCGCCACGCCAACGGCGCCATGTGGGCCAAAACCATCTTCTTCCTGTCGGCCTTCGTGCTCACCTACGGGCTGATCGTCTCCAACCAGTTCAGCGTGCCCGTTATGGCCGGGCTGGCGGCAGTGCTCGGGGCCATCTGCGCCTTTATCGGTTTCAATGTGTGCCACGATGCGCTGCACGGCTCGTTTTCGGCCAACAAGCGCGTGAACAAGGGGCTGGGACTGATCTTCAACCTGATTGGCGCTAGCCCCTACGTGTGGAACATTACCCACAACGTGGTGCACCACACCTACACCAACATTGCCGGCCACGACGAAGACATTGAGGTAGCGCCCGGTCTGGTGCGGCTCGACGCAACTGAGCCAGTGCGCCGGATTCAGCGGTATCAGCACTGGTACGCATTTTTGCTCTACGGGCTGGCTTCGCTCTCGTGGGTGCTGCGCAAGGATTATAAAAAGTTCTTCCAGCCGAAAATCGGGCAGCAGGTGGCCAACCATCCGCGTCGCGAGTATTTCAACCTGTTCTTTTACAAAGCCGTTTACTACGTGTTGTTTATTGTGGTGCCACTGGTGGTGCTCGATATTACGTGGTGGCAGTGGGCGTTGGGCTTTGTGCTGATGCACTTCGTGGAAGGCCTAACGCTGGGCCTCGTGTTTCAGCTGGCCCATGTGGTAGAGGGCACGGCTTTCCCGCTACCCGACGAGCAGAACGACATGCGCGAGGCCTGGGCCGTGCACCAGCTGCGCACTACGGCCAACTTCTCGCCCGACAGCTGGCTGGCCAGCTTCTTGTGCGGCGGCCTCAACCGCCAGATTGAGCATCACCTGTTCCCCAAGGTCTGCCACATCCATTACCCGGCTTTGGCCCGCATCGTGCGCGAAACGGCCCATGAGTTCGACCTGCCTTACCTGGAAAACCCCACGTTTGTGGGCGCACTGCAGTCGCACCGGCGGGTGTTGCGGCAATTGGGGGCCGAGGCTTGGGCTACGGCGCATCAACCTTCGCGGCCGCAGGTAGCAGCGTAGTCCGGCTGGCGTGGCCGAGGCGCATGGGCCGCAACTGGAAGCCGGATTTCCGCTCTGCCCAATAAAAAGTACCTTCGGCCCGGTTTTGGCCCGGCGGGGCCAACAGAACCTTTCTGCGCCCCTTTATGAAGATGACTTTTTCCCGGCGCTGGGTCGCCGGGCTGCTGGCGGGTACCGCCGGCCTGTTGGCTGCTGGCTGCACCGCACCGCGGGCTATTGTGAGCACGGGTAAAGTAACGCCCCGGGGCGAGTTTCGGGTAGGGGGCAACCTTGCTTTCAACGTGCCCACCGAAACCATTAGTAAGGCGGGCTCCACGCTCAAATCGGCCGCCCGCGACCTGGCCACCAAGGCCGCCACCGACACGGTGCGCTACAACCAGACCGTTGAGAAGCTGCAAGTGGCCGCCATTGCTTTCGCCCTCGACCCGGTGCGGCCCTCGTCGGACTTGTACCTGCGCTACGGCGTTATCGAGCGGCTCGATGTGGGCTATAAGTATGCTTTCGGCTCGCACATATTCGATGCCATGTACCAGTTTCTGGGGCCGGTGGGTACGGTAGAAAACCCAGGCACCCGCCAGGCCGGCGTCACCTACGCCAGCATCGGCCTGCAGTACGCTACCCAGCGCACCAAGCTGCCCAGTATTCCCTTTTTCGACGATATAAACGCACTGCTGGGTTTCCGGGCCTCGCGCCACGACCTGATTGTGCCGCTGGTGTTCAGCCAGTCGTTGGGTGCGGAGGAGGAAATCGGGGCCATTTCCTACGGGGTGGTGTACGCCCATACTTTCCTGCGCTACGGCCTGACGCCGGGCAGCCTGTTCAACGGGCCGGGCAGCGGCTTCGTGACGGGTAAGGTGCCTGAGCTACCCACGGTTCGGCAGAATTTTGGCTCGTATGGGGTGTTCTTCAACGCCAAGCTTGGTTACCGCTACGCCTACGTCATCCCGGCGCTGTCGGTCTACTACCAGAACTATGGCGAATACCAGCTGCTCAACAACAAAACGGCCAAGCTCAGCGGCGTAACGTTCATTCCGAGCCTGGGTGTGCAGTTCCGCATTCCCGGCTCCTCGCGGCGGTAAACGGTAATTTTAAGTCAGGATAACGTTATTCAGTCAGCGCTTCAGCCGATGAAAATTCTGTACGGAGTGCCCGGCGAGGGGCTGGGGCACGCTACCCGCAGCAAGGTGGTTATCGGGCATTTGCTCAGACAGGGCCACGAGGTGCGGGTGGTGAGCAGCGCGCGGGCCTATCAGCTGCTGGCCGCCGCCTTTCCGGGTGGGCAGGTGCACGAGATAAAGGGCTTCCATCTGGCCTATAAGAACATTACCGTGTCGAAGTCGCGCACGGCGGCCCTCACGCTGCGCTCGGCCCCGGAGAACCTGCGGGTCAACTTCGGTAAGTACCGCGAGCTGCTACGCGACTTCGAGCCCGAAGTGGTGATTTCCGACTTTGAGTCGTTCAGCTATTTCTATGCTCAATGGAAGGACCTGCCGGTTATCAGCATTGATAATATGCAGATAATCAGCCGGGCAACGCTGGATGTGGCTGTGCCGGCCGCCGAGCGGGGCAACCTGGCGCTGGCCCGCCGCATTGTGCAGGCCAAGCTGCCCCGGAGCCACCATTACCTGATTAGCACGTTTTTCCGGCTGCCGCTCTGTAAGGAGCGCACCACGCTGGTACCGCCCATTCTGCGGCCCGAAGTGCTGGCGCTTGCCCCCACCCGCGGAAGCCACGTACTGGTGTACCAGTCGGCTACCACGCAGCAGAACCTGGTGGCCCAACTGCAGCAGCTGCCGAACCAGGAATTTCGGGTGTACGGCTTCAACCGCGAGGAAAGCCACGGCAACGTGCAGCTACGGGCCTTCAGCGAGGCCGGTTTCCTGGCCGATCTGGCCAGCGCCCGGGCCGTGGTTACCAACGGCGGTTTCTCGCTCATCAGCGAGGCCGTGTACCTGCGCAAGCCCATCTGCGCAATGCCCATTCCGGCGCAGTTCGAGCAGTTTCTCAATGCGGCTCAGGTCGAGAAGCTTGGCTACGGCCGGCACTTTGCCAGCCTCACCCCCGACAACCTCAAGGCCTTTCTCTACGACTTACCGGCCTTCGAGGCCACCCTGCAGGCCTACGAGCAGCGCGGCAACGAAGCGCTGTTTGCGGTGCTGGAAGAGGTGCTGGCGAGTAGCAGAACGATGTAGGGGCGGGGCTTGTATCCGCGCCTATATCGTTCTGTCTGCCAGGCTCTTCAACTGCTCCCTCACCTCTGCCAACCGGGCCTGTTTGGCGGCTTCGCGGCGGGCAGTGGCAGCGGGCGTCCAGTAATAGTGGCTGCTCAGGAAGCGTATCTGCAGTTCCAGCCAGGCCGTTTCGTCGGGCATGAGGCCGCGGGTACTCAACTCCTCGAACAGCGTCTGGCTGACGGGCCAGAAGTCGGCGGGGCGGCCAAGGTAGTCGAGGTCGGCGTCGCAGAGGATTTGGGCCAGGTGTGAGTCGCCGGGGCACTGGGGCATTTGGGTGGCCATGATAAGCTGGCAAATCAGCCCGACCTGCGCTGCGGAGTAGCCGAAGCCGGGCAGCACCCGCCGGGCCAGGGCGCAGCTGGCGGCTTCGTGGCCCTGGTAGGTGGTCAGGAAGCCCGCGTCGTGATAAAGCGCCGCCGTGCGCAGCAGGGCCAGCTCTTCGGCATCGGTAACGCCTTCGGCCCGGGCCAGCGACTCGGCCTGCTGTACTACATCGAGCGTGTGGTGCAGGCCGTGGTAGCGCAGCGTAGGGGAGAGGTGCCGGCGCAGCTGGTCGAGCACGTAGGTTTCGGCGCGGAGGCAATCCATTTGGGTTTGAGCTGTTAGCTTTTAGCTGATAGCCGTTAGCTGGCCGGGAATAGGTGGCCGCTTTCGGCCTGAAAGGTAAGGAGTTGGTTTGAAGCGTTGGCTATTTAGGGCTTTGCGTGGGTTGTTCTTTGTAGTTTGCCCGCCGCAAGCTGTAATTTGCCGCTATCAGCTAAAAGCTATTAGCTTAACCAAAAAATGACCTTTCTCGCCCGCTGGCAGCAACTATTAGGGATTCGGCCGGAAGAAGGCCGCTCGGTAGGGCTGTTCTTTCTGCATAACTTCCTGCTCGGCATCGGCACCATTCTGGTGTACGTGGCGGCCAACGTTATTCTGCTCGAAAATCATCCTGAAACCAGCCTGCCGCTGGCCTACGGGGCTTCGGCCCTGGCCATGCTGGGGGCCGGGCAGGTGTACGCGCACTACGAGCACCACCTGGGCCTGCAACGCGTAGCCGTGCGGGTGCTGCTGGCGGTAATTGTGCTGATGGCCGTGCTGGGGGTGCTGGTGGCGTTCGGCGAGTCGGTGGCGGCGGCGGTGGCTATTATGGCCGGCTACCGGGTTATCTATCTGCTCACCAACCTCGAATTCTGGGGCGTGTCGGCGGTGGTATTTGATGTGCGGCAGGGGCGGCGGCTGTTCAGCGTTATCAGCTCGGGCGATATGCCGGCCAAGGCCCTGGGGGCCGTGCTGGCCATATTAGTACACCACCATGCCGAGCTGTTGTGGCTGCTGCTGCTGGCCTTTTTCGCCTACGTGGGGGCACTGTTGGTCGTGCGGGCCACCGGCCGCAGCCACCTCGTGGAAGTACGCTCGACGGCCCGCGCCGTTCGTTCCGAAGTCGTGGCTGCGCCCCTGCGGCGCTGGCTGGGCAGCAGCCGGCTGGTGGGTACCATGTGCCTGAGCATGCTGCTGCTGGCCGCTGTTACCACGGGCATCGAGTACGCTTTTTTTATCAACGTAAAAGAGCGGTTCCACGATCAGGCGCTGGTGATGCGCTACGTGGGCACGGTGCTGGCCCTGACTTACCTGGTGGCCATGCTGCTGAAACTGGGGGTCACTGGCCGGGCCCTCGACTGGCTGGGGCCGCGGCGGGTGCTGCTGGCGCTGCCCCTGGTGCTGCTGGCGGGCTTTGCCTTGTTCGGTCTGAGCGGTAAGCTGGGCAGCTCGGGGCTGCTATTGTACCTGTGCGGGCTATTTCTGGTGCAGGAAGTGCTGCGGCGGGCTTTTTTCGACCCGGTATTCCTGGTGCTGTTCCAGCCGCTGCCCGCTGCCGAGCGGCTGCAGGCCCACACGCTGGCCAAGGGCGTATACGAGCCGCTGGGCCTGGGCCTGGGTGCCCTGCTGCTGCTGGGCCTGCCAACGGCCCTGGGCTGGCAGATTGGCTGGATGCTGGTGCTCACGGTGGGCGCCGGCCTGCTGCTCTACCGCACCTACGGCCATTACCTGGCCGAGCTACACCACGCCGTAGGCCGCCGGTTCAGTGCCGCTCCCGATGCATCGGCGCCCACAACGGCCGGCAGTAATGCCGCCGAAGCCACTACCGATGAAACCCGGATTCCGCTAGGTGTTCGGCCGGCTGCAGTGGCAACTGAGGCCGAAGTAGCGGCCCTGGTGGCGGCGCTGGCCGACAAAAAGACCCGGGCCGCTGCCACCAGGCAGCTGTTGGCCCTCGGCAGTACCGCCCTGCCCACGCTGTGCCGCACGCTGCAGGCCGACTCGGCCGAAGAAGCGGTTGTGCGACGAGCCGCCTACCTGTGCGGGCAGCTGCCAACGCCCGAGAGCCGCCGGGCGCTGGTGCAGTTGGCCCAACAGCCCGCCCTGACCCGCCGCGAAGCCGCCCTGCGGGCCCTGCGCTACCACGCCCCCCACCCGGCCGATGCCCCCGTTTTTCGGGAGTTGCTGGAGCAGGATCTGCAGTTGGCCCGCGAGCTGCTGCACAGCCAGGCAAGGCTGGCGGCCGGCCCGCTGCATCTGGCCCTCGACTATGAGCTGAAGCGGGTGGAGCAGCGGCTATTCGGGCTGCTGCAGCAACTCTACCCGCCCCAGTCCATCCGCGACGCCCAGCGCCACGTGGCCCACGCGGCCCGCGAGCGGCAGGCCAACGCCCTCGAAATTCTCGACAACCTCATCGACCGGCCTACCTACCAAGGCCTGCAAACCCTGCTCGAAGTGGGCTCGCCAGCGGCCAAAGCGGCCCGCTTCGACCGCCTGCTGCCTACTGCTCCGGCATCTGCGTTGCTGTCGGAAAATATGGTGGAGCGCGGCGAAAGTATCTTTACCGACTGGACCGTAAGCCTGGCCCTGCGTCAGCTGCCGCCCGCTCGCACCCGCTTCGCATTGCTGCGGCCGCACTTGGCCTCAGCCAGCCCGCTAGTGCTCGAAAGTGCCCTGGCCGCGCTAATAATCTGGGCCAAAAACCGCCCTGCTGCCTACCATGCGGCCCTCACCGAAAACCCTGCCCTAGCCGACCTGCTCATGAACCACGCCGCCACTGCCGCCCACGTTTCTGCTGCCGACCGGGTGGCCGTGCTGCAGCGTACTGCTCTTTTTGCGGCCACGCCGGCCAATGTGCTCAGCGCCATCGTGCCCATCATGCAGGAGGTGTCGCTGGCGGCCGGCCAGCAGATTTTTGCCCAGGGCGATTTGGGTACGTCGCTGTTTATCGTGCATGAGGGCGAAGTCGGCATCTTCACCGGGGACCGTCAGCTGGCTGCTTTTGGCCCGGGCGACTTCTTCGGCGAGCTGGCCCTGCTCGATGCCGAGCCCCGCTCTGCCGCGGCCCGCGCTTTGGCGCCCACGCTGGCCTTCCGCCTCGACCAGGAAGATTTCTACGACGTGATGGAAGAACGCCCCGAAGTGCTCCGTAACATCCTGCGCGTGCTCTGCCAGCGCCTGAGAAGGCAGAATGAGGCGTAGCGGTGAGATGGTGAGTTGATGTTCGATCAGCCTAGCGGCGCAGGTAGCGCAATCAGTACTGACCGAACATCAACTCACCATTTCACCGCTACGCTACTACCTCGTAAATCATTACCGGCTCGGACTTATTCTTAAGGGCAACTTCCTGCAGCGGCCGACACTGGAAAGACTCTTTCAGCTGCTCGTAGATGGCCTCAGTGACCACAATCTGGCCGGGCTGGGCGGCGGCCTGCAGGCGCTGGCTCACGTTCACGTTGTCGCCGATAACCGTGTAGTCGAGGCGCTTGAGCGAGGCCGAGCCGATATTGCCCGACACCATCTCGCCGGTGTTGATGCCGATGCTGACCAGCGGCTGGTAGGGGCGGCCGTCGGGTAGTGTGTCGTGGTTGGCCTGCACGGCGGCGCGGGCGGCCAGGGCGGCATCTACGGCCCTATCCAGGTGGTATTCGTTGCGGAAGACGGCCATTACGGCATCGCCCATAAACTTGTCGATGTAGCCGCCCTGGGCAATAATCTCCTTCACCATCTGGTCGAAGTAGCGGTTGAGCATCATCACGATATCGGTGGGCGGCAACACTTCCGAGAGCGAAGTAAAGCCGCAGATATCGATAAACACTACGGTGGCCTGCACCGTTTCGGAGGCCATGAGCGTGTTCTTGAACTCGGGCCGGCCCACGAAGTTGAGCACGGTTTCATCCACGTACATGCGCAGGATGTTGTTTTCCTGGATGGCCCGCAACGTCTGGCGCAGCTGCTGCACGTGGCGGGCAGCCTTGTCTACGGTCAGCTCTAGGTCCTGAAAATCCACGGGCTTGGTCACGAAATCGAACGCCCCGCGGTTCATGGCCGTGCGGATGTTGTGCATGTCGCCGTAGGCCGATATCATCACGGTTTTGATGACCGGATTGACTTCCGGCAGGCGGCTGAGCAGCTCCAACCCGTCCATCACCGGCATATTAATGTCGGAGAGGATGATGTCGAAATCGGTTTGCTCGCCTAGCGTATCGAGGGCCTGCTGGCCGTTGTGGGCAAACACAAACTCGTACACATTTTCCCGGATTTTGCGCCGGAATTTCTGCTTGATGAGCAGCTCCAGGTCGGCCTCGTCATCAACTACCAGAATCTTCGTTTTCATTATGAGGGGGCGTCGTCGTTGGCGGCAAGTTGCAGTAATTTCTGCTTGAGAGCGACAAAATCGACGGGTTTTGTTAGAAAGTCGCTGGCTCCCAGTTCTAGGGCCTGCCGGCGGCTGTCCTCGTCGGCGTAGGCCGTCAGCATCATCACCTGGGGGGGCGCGGGCGGGGGGGGAGCGGGGTATTCCTGCCGGATGCGGCCCAGCAGCTCCAGCCCACTCATACCGGGCATATTGATGTCGGACAGAATCAGCACCACTTCTGAGGCGTGCTGGTGCAGGTAGTCGAGCGCCTCCTCGCCCGAGTGGGCAAACGCAAACCGCAGCTGCCCGCCCCGAATTTCGCGTCGGAACCGCTGTTCAAACAGCGCCCGCACATCCAGCTCATCATCCACTACCAAAATATTCATACAAGTAAAGGTATAGCAGTTGTCAGCTGTTTAGTGAGTCGTTGCTTGTTCTTTACTACTAACGGTCGATGGCCCGCTAGCAGCTAAAAAAAATCAGCCGGGCAGCTCGATAATGAATTCGGTTCCCTGTCCTTCCTCGGTTTGCAGGCTGAGCGTACCGTTGTGGCCCTTGGTGATGATGTCGTAGCTGAGCGACAGGCCCAGGCCCGTGCCCTCGCCGGCGGGCTTGGTGGTGAAAAAGGGCTGAAAGATTTTCTGGCGCACCGCCGCCGGGATGCCCGTGCCGTTGTCGCGCACCCTTATTTCTACCGCGCCCGACGCACGGTGCAGCGTGCTTACCTCCACGGTAGGCGTGTAACCGGGCTCCCCAAGCTCCTTGCGCTTTTGCACGGCGTAAAAAGCGTTGGTGAACAGGTTGAGCAGCACCCGTCCCAGGTCCTGGGGCACCACGTCAACGCTTTTTAGGTCGGGGTCGAAGAAGGTGGTAAGCGTGGCGTTGAAGGATTTATTTTTGGCGCGCAGGCCGTGGTAGGCCAGGCGCAGATATTCGTCGGCGAGCTGGTTGAGGTTGGTGGGGGCCCGCTCGCCGGAGCTGGCGCGGCTGTGTTCGAGCATGCCGCGCACGATGCTGGCCGCCCGCTGCCCGTGGTGCGTAATCTTGGTCAGGTTCTGCTCCAGATCGGTCAGCAGCTCCGCTTCCAGTTCGGTATCTGCTACTACTCCCTTCTGGTGCTCCTCGCGTAGCTCGCCCAGCAGTTCGGCACTCACGTCGGCGAAGTTGGTGACGAAGTTGAGCGGGTTCTGGATTTCGTGGGCAATGCCGGCCGTCAGCTCGCCCAGGCTGGCCATCTTCTCGCTCTGAATAAGCTGGCTCTGCGTGGCCTTCAGCTGCTGTAACGTGGTGCGCAGCTCCTCCGTCTGCCGGTTGAGCGAAGCCGTGCGCTCCTCAACCAACTGTTCCAATTCCTGATTGCGGAATTTGATCCGGGCTTCCAGTTCGCGCTCCAACTGCTCCTGCTGCAGTATGCGCTGCTGTTTGTACGCCACCAGTGTGCCCACCACCAGCCAGGCGATGCTGAAAAACCAGTATACATCCGCGGGCTTTCCGTAGTCTATCAGGCTGCTGAGGGTATCTCCGGCGGTTATCGGCAGCGTGTAAAGGGCGAGTTTGGCCAGCGCCTGAAGCGCGAATGGAGCCAGGGCTACCAGTAGGGTGCGGGCCGGCCGTAAAGCCCGCATCCGGATCAGGACCACGCCGGCCAGCAGCACCATTAGTCCCACGTAAACCGCATCAAGCAGCCAGTGAACATCCGTATCCCAGCGGCTGCCAACGGTTTCCAGTACCACAAGCAGCGGTACGGCCAGCACCCAGAGGTACTTCAGCAGCCAGTTGAGCCGCGGTGCCCGCTCGGGTAGCTCCAGAAAATGCCGTAGCGCCAGGAAAATGAACAGCGAGACAAGGATGCTGGGTATCGGCGGGAAAATGATCAACTTCATAAGCGAGCACTAGAGGGCTAAGGTGGGAGGCTTATGAAATGAAGCAATTATAAAGGGGGCACCAGCAACTGCGAAAATCAGCCGGGCAGCTCGATAATAAATTCGGTGCCCTGTCCTTCCTCAGTTTGCAGGCTGAGCGTGCCGTTGTGGCCCTTGGTGATGATGTCGTAGCTGAGCGACAGGCCCAGGCCCGTGCCCTCGCCGGCGGGCTTGGTGGTGAAAAAGGGCTGAAAGATTTTCTGGCGCACCGCCGCCGGAATGCCCGTGCCGTTGTCGCGCACCCTTATTTCTACCGCGCCCGACGCACGGTGCAGCGTGCTTACCTCCACGGTAGGCGTGTAACCGGGCTCCCCAAGCTCCTTGCGCTTTTGCACGGCGTAAAAAGCGTTGGTGAACAGGTTGAGCAGCACCCGTCCCAGGTCCTGGGGCACCACGTCAACGCTTTTTAGGTCGGGGTCGAAGAAGGTGGTAAGCGTGGCGTTGAAGGATTTATTTTTGGCACGCAGTCCGTGGTAAGCTAGGCGCAGATATTCGTCGGCGAGCTGGTTGAGGTTGGTGGGGGCCCGCTCGCCGGAGCTGGCGCGGCTGTGTTCGAGCATGCCGCGCACGATGCTGGCCGCCCGCTGCCCGTGGTGCGTAATCTTGGTCAGGTTCTGACGCAGATCGGTCAACAGCTCGGTTTCCAGCCCCAGGTCGCGCGTGGGGCGCTGCTGCTCTTCTTCCAGCTCGTGGAGCAGCTCGGTGCTCACATCGGCGAAGTTGGTAACGAAGTTGAGCGGGTTCTGAATTTCGTGGGCAATACCGGCCGTCAGTTCGCCCAGGCTAGCCATTTTCTCGCTCTGAATAAGCTGGGCCTGCGTAATGCGCAGCTCCTCCAGCGTTTCGCGCAGCTCCTCCGTCTGCCGGGTGAGCGAGGCCGTACGCTCGGCCACCATTTGCTCCAGGGCAGCGTTCTGGGCCTCTATGCGCTGCTTTTCGAGGGCGGCGGCCTCGCGCTCCAGTCGTTCCTTCTCTGCCTGCTTCTTGTGGCTGCGGGCAATAAAGATGAAGACAAATAGCCACAGCCAACTGAACCCTTCCGCCGACTGAAACCCATCTTTGTAGAAGCGCACGGTGTTCGGCAGGAACACGAACATAAACATCTCGATGATGGCAAAGACCGTCAGGGGTAAAAACCCCAGCAGCAGCGTGCGGGCCGGGCGGTAGTCGCGCACCTTCAGCAGCACGGCGGCCGTAGCGAGAAGGACCAGCAGTACATAGAAATCGTCGGCCTCCGGGCGCATAACGCGGAAGCCCAGCAGCGCCAGGTAGTACACCGCGCCCAGCATCCAGAACCGGAAGTAAAACCTATTCCATCCAGGAAACCGGTCTTTCAGGTTAACAAAACGACTCACCCCCCGCACCAGCCAAATGCTGAGCAGCACCATCACCACTACGCCGGTGTTGGCGCTAGCTACCTGCTTACCGATTGTGCTGGCATTAGGGCCAAACTTATAAGCAGATTTGGTGGTATCGACTGAAATTGTGGCGCTGTTGCTGTCGTTCCGGACGATAGAAATATCGTTGTCGGAAAGCCTGCTACGAATGCGGATAGTGTCGGGGGGCAGGGCCATAGAACGCAGGTTGAGGGACGCGTCAGGGAGTGGACGGAGCCGGCGCGCTGGCGGCCTGGGTGCTGAACAGCTTCGGCAAGGGCAGCGTGAATACCAGCACAGGATTTTCGGGAATGGCCTCGGCCGCCTTGTTACGGCCGTTTTTCGTGGCCGGTCGTTCGAGCAGGCCGGCAGCTTCGCCTAGGCGGGCCACCAGCGTAGGGAGCGGTAGATGCATGGTAAAAACCCGCTGCTCGCGCCGTTTGGGCGGTGTAGAAGCGGGTTTGGTTTCAGCTGGACTGGGGCGGACCGTCTGCTGAGCCCGCACGGCGGGGGCGCTGAGCAACAGTCCGGAAAACAGTACCAGAAGCACGCGAACGACCGGCATAGAGAATAGCAGCGGAAAGGGTGTAAAGATGCGACGATAAATGGATTTCACCACCTTACGTCGCCAAAAGTTGAGCAAGCGCGCCTCTTGCTAAGCTGAGGGCGGCAGCGGCTCGGGTAGCGAGGTTTCCAAAGAAACGCTGCAGAGCAAGATGCTTTTCGGGCGGCCAGGGTTGCCTTCGGGGCCGGAGTATCTATCTTGGGCCAACCATGACCTACTCCGCTCTTTGCCGAGCCGCCACAGTTGTTGCCACTGTTGCCGCCATCGGTTTGCTGCCTGCCTGCGCCCCCCGCCCGGTTGCCTCCGGCTCCGTGGCCGCCGTGGCTCCCACCAATCAATTCGCCCTCGACAGCACTCTGCGCCGCATTGCCACCCTGCAGGACGAGCGCCGCACTGCCGCGCTGCTGCCTTACCTGAACCACCCCGAAACCCGCTACCGCCAAGCCGCCGCCGAGGCCTTGGCCTCGGTGCAGGACAAGGCCGCCACGCCGCGCCTGCTACTGCTGCTACAGGAAGACGAGGCGCCGCGGGTGCGCCAACTGGCCGCCTACGCCTTAGGCCAAGCCGCCGACTCGACCGCCGAAACCGGCCTGATGCAGCAGCTGCCCCACGAAACCGATGCCGCCACCCGGCGCTACGTGCTCGAAGCGCTGGGCCGCTGCACCAGCCGCGCCGGGCTGGCCGGCCTCACCAAGCTGCCGCCCGCCCTGGCCACCGATACAGCCGCGCTCAGCGGGCAGGCCTGGGGCCTGTACCGCGCCGGGCTGCGGGGCCTCACCTCGGAGGCGGCCGTGGCCCGGTTGGTGCAGCTGCTGGCGGCCGAAAACCCCACCAGCGCCCGGCTGGCTGCCGCCAATGCCCTGGCCCGTACCCGCGGCCTCAACCTGGCCCCCTACGCTGCCGCCCTCGCCGCCGCCGCCCGCACCGACCGGCACTACGCCGTGCGCGCGGGCGTGGCCCAGGCCCTGGCCAAAGCCGCTACCGATGCCAGCGTGCCCGCCAGCCTGGCCGCGCTGGCCCGCCGCGACCCCGACTACCGGGTGCGCCTGAGCGCGCTGCGGGCCATGTCGGCCGCCATGTATGCTCCGGTGAAAGAGGCTGCCTGGGCCGCGCTGACCGATGAAAATGCCCAGGTAGCCCTTACGGCGGCCGAGTTTTTCCTGGCCCACGCAACCAGCGAGCCCGGTCCGGTGCTGCTCGAAAAAGCGCAGGCCTTGCCCGAGTGGCGGGTGCGGGCCACCCTGCTGGCCGCCGCCCTGCGCCAGCCCGGCCCCGGCCGCGAAGCCATCCGCCGGGCCGTGCAGGAGCGCTATTCGGCCTCCCCTGATGCCTATGAAAAGGGTTACCTGTTGAAAGCGCTGGGGGAAGATCCGGCGGCTTTCGACTTTGTGCGCGAGGCCACCTTTGCGCCGGGCCGCTCGTTGGTGGTGGGTACCTACGGAATGGAGGCGCTGGTAGCCCAGCGCCGGCTGCCCGACTTTCCGGCCGGCCGCCAACCCGATTTCGCGCTGGTGCTGCGCCAGGGCGTGCTCGGCGGCGACGTAGCTCAGTTGGGCCTGGCCGCCGAAGCCATCCGCGACCCGAAGCTGAACCTGCGCCGCCTGCTGCCCAACACCGATTTCCTGGTAGCGGCCCGCCGCAAGCTGGTGCTGCCCCGCGACCTGGAAGCCTGGCAGTCGTTGCAGCAGACCATCGACTACCTGCGCGGCGCCACGCCTACGCCGGTGCCGGTGGCGCGGGCCGCCAGCCACCCCATTCCGTGGGATGTGGTGATGGCGCTGCCGGCCGTTCCGCGGGCCATCGTGCGCACCAGCAAGGGAAACGTGGTGCTACGCCTGCTCGTGAACGAGGCGCCCGGCTCCGTGGCCAGCTTCGTGCAGCTTATTCGGGCGGGTTTTTATGATGGCAAGAATTTCCACCGGGTGGTGCCCAACTTCGTGGCCCAGGGTGGCTGCCCCCGCGGCGACGGTTGGGGTAGCACCGACTATAACCTGCGCTCCGAGTTTGCCGACTTGCACTACGGCGAAGGAGCAGTGGGCCTGGCTTCGGCCGGCAAAGACACCGAAAGCTGCCAGTGGTTCATCACCCACGCCCCCACGCCTCACCTCGACGGCCGTTATACCATCTTCGCCCAGGTAATTGAAGGTATGGATGTAGTAAGTCGCCTCGAAATCGGTGACCGGATTGATAAGGTAGAACTGCAGTAACCATTAGGTTCATTCCGGCCTTTGCCAGTCGGCCACCGGAGTTGCGTGGTGGCCATGTCAGGCAGATGAGTCGTCCTGTTGCGCTTGTATTATTTGGTCTGCCTTTCTCTACTCTTACACCATGTTTTATGCTGAAAGTACTTTTATTGGGAATTAGCCTGCTGGGGCTTACGGCAACGGCCCGGGCCCAGAGTATCGACATCAAGCGCGAGTTTCCGCAGCGCAAGCTCCTCGACTGGAAGCCTGGCATGCGTTTTCAGATGCCCGCCAAAGACGGCGGTATATTTTCTGAATGCCAGTTTATGGCGCTCAAAGGTTCCACCTTCAAGGGCACCGACCTCTACGGCAACTCACCCGAGGATAAAAAGCTGGCGGGCACCAATTTTACTTTTGTGGGCCTTCAGCCGTTCCAGGATAAAGGGTACGACAACCAAAACAGCGGTTACGAGAAGGTAGCCGTAGTGTTCAAGGCCGCCGACGGCAAGCAGTATGCCCACATCATCGGCAGCACAATGGCCGAGGTGAAAGCCAACGGCGACATGGTTGGGGCTCCTTGCCTGATATACCTCGATGATTTTGAGAAGGCCCGCAAACTGCTGGTGGGGCGCACGGCCTACGTGCTCCGCTCCTATATCAGCCAAGCCTCCACCCGCGATGATGTGCAGTACCTGCCCAAGTTCGTTCCCGTTAAGTTTACCAAGGTGGAGATGGGAAATGGCCCCAAACCCATCCGGCTCACGTTCGAATACGTGGGCGTGACTCCGCGCCAGGTGCAGACGCAGGACTACGTGCTGAGCGGCACCAACGGCCACCTGAACTACATGGGCGGTAAGCCGCTGGAAGACCAGTTCGAGCAGTCGTTCAGCTTCACCGACCCCCGCAGCCAAAACAGCCAGACCAAGGACTCGAACTGGAAGGCAATTCAGCAGGGCACGCTGGTGAAGGGGATGAGCACGAAGGAAGTGGAGCAGATAATGGGTAAGCCCCGCAGCCGCACCGAAAGCCTCGAAGATGCCGGCCGGTTCACCGCCTGGTTCTATTCCCGCTTTCAGGGCAAGCAATGGGAGCTGCTCTTTATCAATGACAAGCTGGAGAAATACGTGAACTACCAGGAATGAGAGAGAAGCTGTTTATAAAGTCGGTCATGGTTACGAAACTGTCATGCTGAGCTTGTCGAAGCATCTTTACCGCTTCGTTGGCTGACTGCGACGAAGCGGTAGAGATGCTTCGACAAGCTCAGCATGACCGCCTTTTGACTTTGTAAACAGCTTCAGCATAAGCTGCTAGCCAACAGCTAGTAGCTTATAGCTTGCTTTTAAGATTGAGAGGAGTCAACCTGCCTTTACGCACCTAGGAGTTAATAATAAGACAAAACCCCGCTCCGGCAACTGCCGGGGCGGGGTTTCGTTTAGTCAGCTAACAGCCTACTTATCGTCGCGGCCGTGGGCCTGGGCGGGAGGCGTAGTGGCTTCTACGGCCGAAAACTCCTCCAGAATTTTGTAGGTATGCGAGGCGCCTTTGGGCACTACCCATGAGTTACCGGGCTCCAGAATTACCTTCTGGCCCTCCAGGTGCAGCTCGGCGCGGCCCTTGAGTACGTAGCCAACGGTTTCGTAGGCGCTGGCCGAAGCCTCCTTGGGCTCCCCGGGCTGCTCGTTTTCCCACATCCGCATGGATACGTGCACGCCGGAAGCCAAATATTTTTCGCCGTCCGGACCTTTGGGCGAGTGTTGCGAATCTACTTTAGTGATGGTGGTATCAGCCATGATATGCTTAGATAAAAGTGAAAAAAATCAGGTTACTTCCCCGCTAACGCAGCCCGCGGCTCCGGGGTTGTTGCCCGAGCCAACGGCTCCGGGGCCCAAACCTTCGGCCCCGGTCAGTGGTTACTTCCCGCCCGAACTCCACCGCTGCCCTGTGGCCGGTGTTTCGCCTTCAACTCCCTGCATGGCTTCCTCTGATTCTGATTTTCTCGACCAGCTTGCCCGGGCTCATCAGGCAACGGCGGCCCCGCTGCCCGCCGCGGGCTTCTGCCGGCTGGCCGACCAATTGCTGGAGTTGCTGTTTCCGGAGCGTGCCCCGCGTTCCTTACCCAACGCCGACGCGCTGGCGGCCACGCTGCGCCTGCTCCAGGACGACTTGGCCGACCTGCTGCTGGCCGTAGCCGCCCCCGCTGAAGCCGCCCAGCTCGCGGCGGCATCCATGGCCGCGCTGCCGGCCCTGCGCGAAACCCTGCTGCTCGACGCCGCTGCCATCGTGGCCGCCGACCCGGCCGCCCAGGGCCTGGCCGAGGTGGTAAGCACGTATCCGGGCTTCTATGCCACGGCGATGCACCGGTTTGCCCACGGCCTGCACCGGCGCGGGGTGCCGCGGGTGCCGCGCCTGCTCAGCGAGTACGCCCACCAGCGCACTGGCATCGACATTCATCCCGGCGCCAGCATCGGCCCCTCGTTCTGCATCGACCATGGCACCGGTCTGGTTATTGGCGAAACCTGCGTTATTGGGGCCCGGGTGAAGATTTTCCAGGGCGTTACACTCGGGGCCCTGAGCGTGGGCAAACATCTGCAGGGCATCAAGCGCCACCCTACCATCGAAGACGACGTAGTAATTTATGCCGGGGCTACCATTCTGGGCGGCAGCACCACCGTTGGCCGCCACAGCATCATCGGCGGCAACGTCTGGCTCACCGAGAGCGTGCCCTCGCACTCACGCGTCTACCACAAAGCCCACATCCACGTCACCCGCACCGAAGATCCGGCCGGGGACATCATGTTTTCTATTTGAAGAGCTAGAAGTTAGAAGCTGGAATTGAACATCATACAGACCAACAAATTCAACTTCTGCTTCTGACTTCTGGCTTGTAACTCCTAATTTCTAAAAAATGAAAGCCAATACCATTCTCGATACCATCGGCAACACGCCGCTACTGCGCCTCAACCGCCTGTTCGCCGACCGGCCCGATGTAGAAGTGTGGATGAAGCTGGAACGGGCCAACCCCGGCGGCAGCATCAAAGACCGCATTGCGCTAAGCATGATTGAGGAAGCCGAAAAGAACGGCACCCTGACGCCTGACAGCGTTATCATCGAGCCTACTTCGGGCAACACCGGCGTGGGCCTGGCCATGGTAGGAGCCGTGAAAGGCTACAAAGTCACGCTCGTGATGCCCGAGAGCATGAGCATCGAGCGTCGCCGCCTGATGGCCGCCTACGGGGCCAACCTGGAACTCACGCCCCGCGAAAAAGGCATGAAGGGCGCCATTGAGCGGGCCCAGGAACTGGTGCAGGCCGACCCCAACGCCTGGATGCCGGGGCAGTTCGACAACCCGGCCAACATCAAGGCCCACGTCGAGCACACGGCCCGCGAAATCCTGGCCGACGCGCCCGAGGGCTTCGAGTACTACATCACCGGCGTGGGCACCGGCGGCCACCTGACCGGCGTGGCCGAGGTGCTCAAGCCGAAATTCCCGGATCTGAAAGTATTCGCCGTCGAGCCCGAGCTGTCGCCCGTTATCAGCGGTGGTGCGCCGGGCCCGCACCCCATTCAGGGCGTAGGGGCGGGCTTCATCCCCGAAAACCTGCACACCAGCCTGCTCGACGGTACGGTGCTCGTCAGCCAGCAGGCCGCGGCCGACATGGCCCGCCGGGCCGCCCGCGAGGAAGGCATCTTCATCGGCATCTCCTCCGGTGCTTCGCTGGCCGCCGTGGCCCAGAAGCTGCCCGATATGCCCCAGAACAGCCGCGTGCTCACCTTTTGTTACGACACCGGCGAGCGGTACCTATCGGTAGAGGGCTTGTTCGCCTGATTTCATAGCCTGAAAGGTATAAAATCCGATATACCCAAAAGCAAAAAGGCCACCTCAGTTGAGGTGGCCTTTTTAGTTATGCACGAGAGCCGCAATTCAAGAAAACTGCGCCGATCCGTGGTCCGTGGAGAATATCGGAGTCGAACCGATGACCTCTTGCATGCCATGCAAGCGCTCTAGCCAACTGAGCTAATCCCCCGGGGTAGTACGCGTTTCGCCGGTTGCGAAACGGGAGTGGAGAATATCGGAGTCGAACCGATGACCTCTTGCATGCCATGCAAGCGCTCTAGCCAACTGAGCTAATCCCCCTCGTGGTACTGAACCAAGCCGCCGAATGCGTTTTGGTGAGGCAAAAGTACGCCGCCTTTTCGAATCTGCAAGCCGGGGAGTAAAAAAAAACGGGCTGGCGATGCCGCCAGCCCGTTTTCAGAAAGCTAAGTACTTCGCTTAGTTGAAGATGTAGCGAAGGCCAACCTGCATGTAGTAAGTAGAAGCTACGCCCAGGTTATTGCGGAACGTCTCTTTTACCAAGCCGCCGCGGTCGAGCTGCAGGCGGAACGTAGGCTGGGTGGTACCGTTGGCCGCCAACGCGTTCTGGTTGGTCGGCACCAGTACCGAGGTAGCGTTGGTCTGCTTGATGATGCCCCAGTCGTTGTTGAGCAGGTTACCCAGGTTGAAGACGTCGAGGCTAAGCTGCAGCGTGTTGCGCTTCTTGCCCAAATCAACAAACAGGTCCTGCAGAATTTTCACGTCGAACTGGTTGCGCCAAGGCAGCAGGGCGCCGTTGCGCTCGGCATACTGGCCGCGGTGCTTGCTCAGGTACTTGTCCTGATCGACATAAGCGAAGAACAGGTCACTCTGTTGCTTTGCATCAAACGTAACAGCAGATGCGCCCGAACCTACGGTCTGGGGTACGAACGTGATTTCCGACGCGTCGCGCGGGATGTAGATCAGGTCGGCATTGGCTCCGTCGCGGTTGAAGTCGCCGGCGTACAGGTACGAGAAGCGGCCCTGCTGGCTGCCTTCGTAGAATACCGACACCGTAGTGGCCAGGTGACCGATGTACTCTTTCTTGTACGAAAGCGAAGCAATCAGGCGGTCGGGCACTACGTAGCTGGCGTAGCTAAGCGACAGGTTGTTGGCACCGTTCACGGTCGGTGTCTGCTGCCAGGCCGAGAGGGGCTGGTCGCCGCCACCGTCGTAGAGGTTACGCGCTGCCGAGCGGGTGTAGCCCACCGAAGCGTAAATGCCGCTGGCGAACTGGCGCTCCAGCTTGGCCGTCAGCGACCAGTAGTAGCCTTTGCTGGCGTTGTCGAGTACGATGGCATTGAAGGCGCCGCCACCGGCAGCACCGTTCGCTACGGCCTGTCCTGCCCCGTTGATGGGGTTGATAAACTTCAGGTTGTTGGCCGAAGGATAAATCAGACGGTTGTCGGGGTAGTTGCGAACGTTCAGGTTAGTTCCCTCTACAATATTGGCATTGCGGAATACCGCCGTATTCAGGTCTTTGTTGTAGATACCTTCCAACGAACCAACCAGCCCACCGGGCAACTGCACGTCCATAGCCAGGCTGGATTTCCAGGTCTGGGGGAAACGGAAGTCTTCGGATACCGCCGAAATTACGTTCGGGATAACCGTACCGGCCACCGGCACGGTTTCGGGGCGATAGAAGCCGGGGCTTTCGTTGAAGCCGCGGTAGCCGCCGGGCAGCTGGCTGGTGTAGGCACCGGTCGTAGCGTTCTGAGCAACAATAGCGTCGCCCGAGAAAGTACGCGTCACCTGCAGCAAACCGGCGTCGCCGGCCTGGCTCACGATCCACACGTAAGGTACGCGGCCCGTGAAGATGCCGGTACCACCGCGCAGCTGCACCGTGCGGTCGCCCTGTACATCCCAGTTGAAGCCAATACGAGGCGAGAGCAGGATGCTGGACTTCGGCAGGTTGGATACGTCGATCTTTTCGCCACCGGCGAACGTCAGGGGCTGGATGAGGGGGTGCGACTGCAGCTTCTCGGGGTAGGTTACGTAATCGGCACGCAGGCCGAAGAGCACCCGGAAGTTGTCGGCGAAGGAGTATTCATCCTGGGCGTAGGCCGAGTACTGACCGAATTTGAATGTTGGGAAAGCCTGCTCGAAGTTTGGCGCCAGCGAGTACGTGTAGGCGAAGTCGGTGGGCCGGGCAGCGAACAGCTGAGCCGGCGTGGAGGCCGGATTGCTGGATATCTGGAAATCTTCGAACGTGTTGAAGCGGTAGTAGCTGGCGGCAAAGCGCTGGAAACCGTTTTTGGTGATGCTATAATCACCCTGGAAGCCCAACGTAATGTTGTGGCGGCCCCGCAGCCACGAGAAGTCGTCGCGCACCGAGTAGATTTCCACATCGCGCAGGTTGCCTAGCGAGAAGGGCTCGTAACCGAAAGACGTGAACGGAGTGCCGTCCTTCAGGATGTCGACGAACGGGAACAATTGGCTGTCGGAGCTACGCGGGTCGTTCTGCTTGGTGTAGGTTGCGCGCAACGTGTTGGTCATGCTCGAACCAATAGTCGAGTTCAGCTCGGCCGCGCCGGAGTAGAAGTTCGACTCCTGGAAGTAACCCGCGTTGCGGAAAGGCAGCGCGTTCAGGTCGGTCCGGCCCGTGCCGAAAGGGAAGTTGGTCAGCGGGCTGGACGAGCCGCTCGGGAAGGAAGGAGATTTGCCTTCCGTCTGGCTGTAGCGCACGTTGAAACGGTTGCGCGAGTTGATGTTCCAGTCGAGGCGCGCCAGGTACTTGGTGCGGGGGCTGGTGAATTCATAGCCCTGGTAGCCGCCCGTTGAGTAGCCAAACCGCTCGCTCAGGTAGTTGCTGATGCCATCTAGCTCGGGGCCGGTTGGCCGCACGATGTTAGTTGTGCCCTGGCCGAAGGGGGTTTCGGTGCTGCTAACGCGGCGGGTCTGGCCGGGCGTGCGGTTCTCCTCAATTTCGGCGTTGGCAAAGAAGAAGAGCTTGTCCTTGATGATGGGGCCACCCAGCCGGAAACCGTACTGGTAGAAGCGCGAGTCCTGCAGGTCGAATTTCTCGCCGCCTACGTTGTTGCCAATAAAGCTCTGGTTGCGGTAATAGGAGTAAGCCGAGCCGCTGAAATCGTTGGTACCCGAGCGGGTTACGGCGTTGATGGCCGCACCGATAAAGCCGGCCTGACGTACGTCGTAAGGCGTTACGCTGACAACCAACTGGTCGATGGCGTCGAGCGAGAGGGGCGAGCCGCCGGCTGGCAGGTTGCCCCCGATGCCGAAGTTGTTGTTGAAGTCGGAGCCGTCAACCGTGAAGTTGTTCTGCCGGTTGTTGCCGCCACCAATAGAGGGGCCATTAGGGCCACTGTTGGCCTGGGGCGTAAGACGGGTGAAGTCGTTGAGGCTACGCGAAATGGAGGGCAGGCGCTCAATTTGCTCGCGCTGCACGGCCGTAACCGAGCCCTGCTGATCGGAGTTGATCAGCGAGTTGCGCTTACCCGCTACTACTACTTCGCCCAGCTGCGTGCTGGTTTCGCTCAGGTTCACGTCGAGACGGAAGCTCTGTCCCAGCGTTAGGAACAGGTTTTCCCGCGTTACATCCTGGTAGCCCACAAACGTAATCCGAACCGTGTAGGGCCCGCCTACGCGCATGCCCTGGATGCTGAAGCGGCCGTCCGAATTGGTGGGGGCCACGTACTGCGTGTTGGTAGGCGTGTGCACAGCAATTACCGTAGCGCCGGGAAGTCCCTCGCCGGTTTTGTCGGTAACGATACCGCTCATTGCCGAAGTGGAAACCTGTGCCCAGCTCAAGTGCGCCGACACGAGTGCCATCGGAACCAGCGCTACTGAAGCGTAAAGGTGGCGTCTCATAGAAGAGGGGAATGGGTGAAAAAGGGGCTTTTGAAAAAAGTAAAAAGCTTCCGCAAAGGTAAGGCCCAGGGGGCCGACGCATGTTACGGTAGTGTGATGATTGCCTTGTTCATGCCTGTTGCCGGGGCGGATGAAGATAGCACCGGTAGCTTACTGGCCGCAAAGGTAACTGGTTGATTTCATAACCTGGGCCTTACTGCCTTAATAAATCGGCTCAGGTAATAATCCGTTTCCAGCGCATTCTCGATAACGCCCAACGAGCTGGAGGCGTGGATAAACTGCACACTCTCAGGCGTGGCCACTGTCACCATTCCCACATGGGTGATGGTGTTACTGCCCGGCGAGGCCCCAAAAAATACCAAATCGCCCGGCTGCAACTCCTGGGGCTTCACGGGCAGCCCCCATCCGGCCTGCTCGTTGCTCGAGCGGGGAATGTTGACGTTAATGGCCGCAAACGACTCCTGCAGCAGCCCCGAGCAGTCCATGCCCAGGCGGGTGGTGCCACCGTACTTATAGGGTACACCCTGGTAGGAGCGGGCCGTTTCAATTACCTCGGCAATGGGCCGCGACACGTTGGCGGCAATAGGGGAGGCGCCGGGCCGCCGTGAGGTCATTTTGGTGCTGCCGGCGGCCGTTTTAGTTTTGGTTTTCACCGTAACCGGGGCCCGGCCCCGGCCGCGGGCCCGTGCGGCGGCCTTTATGCGCGCCATGTCGCGGGCCGAATGGTAACGGCCGTTGTTATAGTTTACCTTGCCGGCGTTGCAGCCCGGCAGCGCGCTCAGCGCCAGTAGCACTAAAACCGGAAGTGTCCATTGCCGCCACCAGGCCGAATAACTTACCTTCGTACTGTATTCCTGCATTGGGGCAAAGATACGCGCCCTCCTCACTTTATCTCGCTCGCCCATGAACTTCCAGGTGCTGACTCCGGCCTTAGTGGCTCATTTAGAAGAAATTGTCGGGCCCGCCTATGTGCTTACGGCCCAGCGCACTGAGGCCGCCGAGTACGCCGGCTACGGCCGCGACCATACCGAAGACCTGCATTACGCCCCCGAGGTGGTGGTAAAGCCCGCTAACGCCGAGCAGGTAAGCGAAATTGTGCGCCTTTGCCACGAGCACCACCTTCCGGTAACGGCCCGCGGGGCGGGCACGGGCCTGAGCGGCGGGGCGTTGCCGCTGCACCAGGGCCTGGTGCTAAGCACCGAGCGGCTCAACAAAATCATCGAAATTGATGAGCGAAATCTGCAGGCCACTATCGAGCCGGGGGTGATCAACGAGGTGTTTCAGCGGGCGGTGCAGGAAGTGGGCTTGTTCTATCCGCCTGACCCGGCCAGCAAGGGCAGCTGCTTTTTGGGCGGCAACCTGGCCCACAGCAGCGGCGGCCCCAAAGCCGTGAAGTACGGCACCACCCGCGACTACGTGCTCAACCTGCAGGTGGTGCTGCCCACCGGCGACATCATCTGGACGGCCGCCAATACGCTCAAAAATTCTACTGGCTACAACCTCACCCAACTTATGGTGGGCTCCGAGGGCACGCTGGGCATCATCACCAAAGCGGTGTTCCGGCTGCTGCCCTACCCCAAGCACAATATCCTGATGCTGGTGCCCTTCCGCCAAGAGGCCGAGGCGGCCGAAGCCGTAGCGGCAGTATTTCGGGCCGGCATCATCCCGTCGGGCATGGAGTTTATGGAGCGCGAGGCCATTGCCTGGTCCAGCGACTACCTGCAAATCCCGCTCACGCTGCCCGAGGATATCACCGCCCACCTGCTCATCGAGCTCGACGGCCAGGATCTCGACCAACTGTATAAAGAAGCAGATCAGGTGTACGCGGTGCTGGAGCGCTACGAGGTAGGCGAGATTCTGCTGGCCGACAATGCCACCCAGAAAGACGAACTCTGGAAGATTCGGCGCAACATCGGCAACGCCGTGCGCTACAACTCGGTGTACAAGGAGGAGGACACCGTAGTGCCCCGCGCCGAACTGGCTACGCTGCTGAAAGGCGTGAAGGAAATCGGCCGCCGCTACGGTTTCAAGAGCGTCTGCTACGGCCACGCCGGCGACGGCAACCTGCACGTCAACATCATTCGGGGCGACCTCGACGACGAGATGTGGAACGTGGGCCTGCGCCAGCCCATCACCGAAATCTTTGAGCTCTGCGTGAAGCTGGGCGGCACTATATCGGGCGAGCACGGCATCGGGCTGGTGCAGAAGGGCTACATCGGCATCGCCCTCAAAGAGGCCAACCTACACCTGATGCGCGGCATCAAACAGGTATTTGACCCCCATGGCATTATGAACCCCGGGAAAATCTGGACCACAGATTAGCAAGGATTGTCACGGATTTAGCTTCGCTG
The DNA here is from genome assembly GCF_900107135.1 of Hymenobacter psychrophilus. Taxonomy (GTDB): domain Bacteria; phylum Bacteroidota; class Bacteroidia; order Cytophagales; family Hymenobacteraceae; genus Hymenobacter; species Hymenobacter psychrophilus. The sequence continues at coordinate 20,324 of NZ_FNOV01000012.1, read as the reverse complement.
TTCTTCGGTTCACGGATTTTGTAGCGGGTCCCTTCGTCAGCGTTAAGCCAGCTTATGCGGTAAAACGAAGCAGCCACCTCAACTGAGGTGGCTGCTTCGTTTTCAATCGTTCACAAAACCCGTGATTTATTGCTTGTTCTTCAGTTCGTCTTCGCCGCCATAAGGCGTGCCTTCCTTGATGCTGCCGCTTAGGCCGCCCGGCTGCGACTGGCCAGCCTGCTGCTGCGCCTGGGCAACGGGGCTGGCTCCGGCCGTGCCAGGAGCGCCAAGTGAATCCTGGGATAGTGCTTCGGGCTTGCCTTGCTGGTATTCGCCGGCAATTTCGTTGGCCCGGCTGATGTACTGTTGCTTGGCCTCCTCGTGCGACATGCCTTTGCACTTGCTCCAGGCATCCCACTGGCCCTGCGAGAGCCCGCCGGGGCCGCTGGGGTTATCAGGCGTGTCGTCGCCCACTTCGTCGCGCTTGGCATCGTGGTCGCCGTCGGTGGCCTGCTTATAAAGGCCGTAGAGTTCGGTCATGTGGGCGGCAGCCATTTCGCCGGGCAGTTGGTCGATACGCGAGGTGGCGGCTTCAAAATCTTGCTGGAGACTCATCGTAAGTTGGGTTGAAATGTGTCGGTAGTGGGAGGGGAGAATACGTGGGGTTTACTGACGGAGGCAGGCTTAGGTTACGAGAATGGGCGGACTCTTCCGAGCTGACCGTATGTGGCGCTACTGAACTTTCGCGCGGTAGCTCTCCTGCCTAAAACAGTGTGGCCCAATGCCGGCCCCAATGCCTCTGGGAATAATAAAAGCTAACGGCGGCCAGCTAAAAGCTACCAGCTGACTACTTCGTTCGTACTTTTGCCAGCCATATGTGTGGAATCTCCGGAGTATTCGCTTTTACTGAGGCTGGCCGTAGTGCGCTGGCCGCCCTGCATGCCTCAACCGACGCCATCGTGAGCCGGGGGCCCGACTCGCAGGGACATTTCATCTACGCCGGCTGCGGCCTGGGCTTTCGGCGCCTGGCCATTCTCGATTTGTCGGCCGATGGCAACCAGCCCATGACCGACGACTCGGGCCGCTACACGATTGCCTTCAACGGGGAAATTTTCAACTTCCGGGAGTTGCGTCAGCAGCTGGTGCAAAAGGGTCATGCCTTTCATTCTCAGACCGATACGGAAGTAATTCTGCACCTGTACATGGCCGAAGGGCGCAGCTTTCTGAAGAAGCTCAATGGCTTTTTCGCCTTCGCCATCTACGATAAGGAGGAAGATTCGCTGTTTGTGGCCCGCGACCGGATGGGCGAAAAGCCGCTGCTCGTGTACCGCGACGAGGACAAGCTGCTGTTCGCCTCCGAAATGAAGTCGCTGCTGGCGCTGGGTATTCCGCGTAAGCTCGACTACACTTCGTTGAACCAGTATCTGCAGCTCAACTACATTCCGGGCCCGGCCACCATTTTCAAGGGCGTGAAAAAAGTACTGCCCGGCCATTACCTGTTCGTGAAAGGCAAAAAGGTGGTGCGCAAGCAGTGGTACAAAATTCCTTACGACCCCAAAAAGGTTGAGAAAAACAAGCTGACCTACGAGCAGCAGCAGGCCAAGCTGGTCGACCTGCTCGACGACGCCACCGCCCGCCGCCTCGTGGCCGATGTACCCATCGGCGCCTTCCTGAGTGGCGGCATCGACTCGTCGGTTGTTGTGGCCCTAGCTACCCGCCACACGCCCCACCTGAACACGTTCAGCATCGGCTTCGCCGACGAGCCCTTTTTCGATGAAACCAAGTATGCCAAGTTGGTAGCCGAGCGATACAAAACCAACCACACGGTTTTCTCGCTCCGCAACCAGGACCTCTACGACCACATCTTCGATGTGCTCAACTACCTCGACGAGCCTTTCGCCGACTCCTCCGCTCTGGCCGTCTACATCCTCAGTAAGCGTACCCGCGAGAAGGCCACCGTAGCGCTGAGTGGCGACGGCGCCGACGAGCTGTTTGGCGGCTACAACAAGCACATGGGCGAGTTTCAGGTGCGGCGGGGCGGCTTCAAGGCCGAAGCCGTGGCCGGCCTTGATCTGCTCTGGAACGCGTTGCCCAAGTCGCGCAATTCCTATTTTGGCAATAAAGTGCGGCAGTTTCAGCGCTTCTCGCGCGGCATGCTTAGCGGCCCCAAGAACCGGTACTGGGACTGGGCTTCGTTTGCCTCGGAGGATGACGCCCGCCAACTGCTGAGCCGTGCCGCGCGCCGTAAAGTCGGTAACAAGCTGAACGAGCGCCGCCGCCGCGACCTGCTGGAAGACCTGCACGCCGATGGTGACCTAAACGAAGTGTTGCTCACCGACACGCGCATGGTGCTGCCCTACGACATGCTGGCCAAAGTGGACATGATGAGCATGGCCAACTCGCTGGAAGTGCGCCCGCCCTTCCTCGACCCCAACGTGGTGCGCTTCGCCTTCTCGCTGCCCGTGAGCAGCAAGATCGACGCCGGCATGAAGAAGAAAATCGTGCAGGACGCCTTCCGGCCCATGCTGCCCGAAGAACTGTACAAGCGCCCTAAAAAGGGCTTCGAGGTGCCGCTGCTCAAGTGGTTTCGCGGTGAACTGCGCCCGCTCATCGAAGACGACCTGCTCTCCGACGGCTTTATCGAGGCGCAGGGAGTTTTTGACGTAGCCGCGGTGCAGCAGCTCAAAAAGCAGCTGTTCTCCAGCAACCCCGGCGATGTGCACGCCCGCATCTGGGCCCTCATCGTGTTTCAGTGGTGGTGGAAGAAATGGATGATCTGAATTTGAGCTGTTAGCTGATGACTGTTAGCTATTAGCTTTCAGGGTGCTGGCTGCGGCTAACGCAGCGGATCGAAGTAAATGTCAAAAGCTAATAGCTAACAGCCATCAGCTAACAGCTCAAAAAAATGCTTTCTATCATTATTCCGGCTTACAATGAGGGCGCAACCATAGCGCGGGTGCTGGACCAGATCCGGGCCGTGGAACTGGTGGGCGGTTTTGGTAAGGAAGTGATTGTGGTAGACGACTGCTCAGCCGACGATACGGCCACCGTCGTGCAGCGCTACGCAGCCGAGCATCCGGAACTGCCACTGAGCTACCATCGCCATACCGTTAATCAAGGCAAAGGTGCTGCACTGCACACGGGCATCCGAGCAGCCACCGGCGAATTCATCATTATTCAGGATGCCGATCTAGAGTACGACCCCCACGAATACAACGTATTGCTGGCCCCCATACTGCGCGGGGTAGCCGATGTGGTATACGGCTCGCGCTTTATCGGTGGCAAGCCCCACCGCATCCTGTTTTTCTGGCACAGCATCGGCAACAAGTGGCTTACTACGCTGTGCAACGCCTGCGCCAACCTCAACCTCACCGATATGGAAACCTGCTACAAGCTCTTCCGTCGCGAGTTGGTGCAGGGCCTGCAGCTGGAAGAAAAGCGCTTTGGTTTCGAACCGGAAGTAACCCTGAAAATGGCCCGCGTGCCCGGTGTACGCATCTACGAAGTGGGCATCAGCTACTACGGCCGCACCTACGCCGAGGGCAAGAAAATCGGCTGGCGCGACGGTTTTCGGGCCATTTACTGCATTGTAAAGTATGGCTTACTGCAATAGCGTAACTTTGCGCCCCTAGAAGAAAAATTTCGCTCAACCGAACGTTACTATATGAAAATTGCAGTTGTAGGCACTGGCTACGTGGGCCTGGTAACGGGTACTTGCTTTGCCGAAGTAGGCATCGAGGTTACGTGCATCGATATTGACCAGCGTAAAATCGACAACCTGCGTCAGGGTATTCTGCCCATCTATGAGCCGGGCTTGGAGGAAATGGTAACCCGTAACGTGGATGCGGGCCGGTTACACTTCAGCACCGATCTGGGGGCAGCCATCAAGGATTGCGACGTGGCCTTTATTGCGGTGGGCACCCCGCCCGGCGAAGATGGCTCGGCCGACCTGAAGTACGTGCTGGCCGTGGCTCGTGGTATTGGCGAGAACATGAACTCCTACGGCGTTATCGTAACCAAGAGCACCGTGCCGGTAGGTACGGCTGCAAAAGTACGCCACGAGATTGAGCAGGCGCTGGAAAAGCGTGGGGCCGACATTGAGTTCGATGTGGCCTCCAATCCGGAGTTTTTAAAAGAAGGTGCCGCCATCGACGACTTCCTCAAGCCCGACCGCATTGTGGTGGGCGTGGCCTCCGAGCGGGCCGAGGACGTAATGAGCCGCCTTTACAAGCCCTTCCTGCTCAATGGTCACCCGATTATCTTCATGGATATCCCGTCGGCCGAGATGACGAAATACGCCGCTAACTCAATGCTGGCCACCAAAATTTCGTTCATGAACGACATTGCCAACCTGTGCGAAATCATGGGGGCCGACGTGAACATGGTACGCCGCGGTATCGGCTCCGATGCCCGCATTGGTCCGAAGTTCATCTATCCCGGCATTGGTTACGGCGGCTCGTGCTTCCCCAAGGATGTGAAGGCGCTCATCAAAACAGCCCAGGAAAACGGCTACCAGATGCAGGTGTTGCAGGCCGTGGAGAGCGTGAACGAAGGCCAGAAGGAAGTGCTGTTCAACAAAGTGAAGAAACATTTCGGTGGGGAGCTGAAGGGCAAGAAAATGGCCGTCTGGGGCCTCTCGTTCAAGCCCAAGACCGACGATATGCGTGAGGCTCCCTCATTGGTCATCATCGAGAAGTTGCTGGCCGAAGGTTGCACGGTATCGGCCTACGACCCAGTGGCAGTAGCGGAGGCCAAGCATTCGCTCGGTGACCGGATTACCTATGCCGGCGACCAGATGGAAGCCCTGCTGGACGCCGACGCCCTGCTCATCGTAACGGAGTGGCCCGAGTTCCGGGTACCCAACTTCTCGGTAGTAAGCCGGCTGATGAAGCAGAAGGTTATCTTCGATGGCCGCAACATTTACGACAAGCAGGAGCTCGAGCAGGCTGGTTTTGCCTACCACTGCATCGGCGTCCGGACCGGCCACCAGGAGCCCGCCTAGATTTTCTGGCGGTATCCCTGTTGCTACCTGCTCTTACTTTACAACTTCTCTGTATGTCTGATAAAAAACGCGTATTAATCACTGGTGGGGCCGGTTTTCTGGGCTCTCACCTCTGCGACCGGTTCATGGCTGAAGGCTACCATGTCATTGCCATGGACAACCTCATTACCGGCGACCTGGCCAACATCGAGCACCTGTTCGGCAAAGAAGATTTTGAATTCCACCACGCCGATGTGAGCAAGTTCGTGTTCGTGCCCGGCAAGCTGGACTACATCCTGCACTTCGCCTCACCAGCCTCGCCCATCGACTACCTCAAAATTCCGATTCAAACGCTGAAAGTCGGCTCGCTGGGCACCCACAATCTGCTGGGTTTGGCCCGGGTAAAAGGCGCCCGCATGCTGATTGCGAGCACTTCCGAAGTGTACGGCGACCCCGAAATCCACCCGCAGGTGGAGGAGTACTTCGGCAACGTGAATCCGGTAGGTCCCCGCGGCTGCTACGACGAGGCTAAGCGCTTCCAGGAGGCTATTACCATGGCCTACCACAACCACCACGGTCTGGAAACCCGCATCGTGCGCATTTTCAACACCTATGGCCCGCGCATGCGCCTCAACGACGGCCGGGTGCTGCCCGCGTTCTTGAGCCAGGCGTTGCGCGGCGAAAACCTGACCGTATTCGGCGACGGCTCGCAGACCCGCTCGTTCTGCTATGTCGATGATCTGGTGGAAGGCATCTACCGGTTGCTGTTGAGCGACTACGCGCTGCCCGTCAACATTGGCAACCCCGACGAAATCAGCATCAAGGAGTTCGGCGAGGAAATTGCCAATCTGATGAATGTGGAGTTCCAGCCTACCTTCCAGGAGCTGCCCCAGAACGACCCCATGAAGCGCAAGCCCGACATTACGAAGGCCCGCGAAATCCTGGGCTGGGAGCCCAAGGTTGACCGGGCCGAGGGCCTGCGCCGCACGCTGGAGTATTTCAAGGAGCACGTGAATGAGGTAATGGCCGGTAAGGTCGATAACACGCCGCGGAGCTTCTAGGTAAGCTGAGCGAGTATCCCGGAGCCTGACTCCGGTCCATAGAACGGCTACTAACGGGCATGTTCAACGGACCGGAGCCCGGCTCCGGGGTACTCGTTTTCAGGGAGTTGCCAGCATGCTCGATTTCTTTGCAGAAGCGCTATCTTGAACCGTAATAAACGGCGGTGGCTATGGCACGGGTAAAGATGGAACTAGGTTCGGGTATTGCCGGCCTCAGCGGGCGCATTGGCAACCTGGTGTTTCGCATCGGTGCCGACGGCACCACCTACGCCCAGCAGGCCCCGAGCAGCAGGAAGCGGCCGGGCTCGGCCGCGCAGCAGCAGCACCGGAAGCGGTTTGGTGCGGCCGCCGCCTATGGCCGCACGCAACAGGCTAGTGCCGAAGGCCGGGCCTACTACCAGCCGTTCGTGGCGGCTGGCCGCTTTGCCAGCGTGTACCGGGTCGCCTTGGCCGATTACCTCAAGCCGCCGCAGTTGCGGGCAGTGGAAGCGGGTGGCTACCATGGCCAGGCAAAAGCACGCCTGCGCATTCAGGCCTGCAACCCCTGCGGCGTAGCAGCAGTTTGGGTGAGCGGACTCAATGCCACCGGGCAAGTATTGGAAGAGGGTTTGGCCGCGCCGGAGGAGGCCGACTGGTGGGTCTACCAAACAACGCACTCGCACCCGGCTGCCCGACAACTGCAGGTTGCGGCCCAGGACCGGCCGGGCAATACTGCAGAAATAGTCGTTGACCTGGAATAGTACCACTATTGAGGGCTGCAGAACTAAGATGAAATTTGCCTAAAAGCCTGTAGCGACCCTGTAGCCAGCATGAGCGCACCCTGGCGCTAAGGGGGGGGAGTCAGGAGGGAAATATACTATTGACCGGGGGCGACCGGCTAATTGCGACGAATTAAGAAGGGCCAGAAAAAAGCCGGCCGCGCCGCATTTTGAGAATGAAGCTGTTTAGAAAGTATGCCGCATTATATGCCGCATTAATTAAAACGTCATGCTTCGACAGGCGGACGCCAGATGGAGCATGACGGCCTTTTTGACTTTCTAAACAGCCTCAACGGCTTGCTGCCAATGAAGCACTATCTTTACCGGGCCCGGCCGTGGAGCCGGAAAATAATCTACCGCCGGCGCTATGGCTGAATTTTCCAATCCGCACCTGATTGAGTTTCCGAAGCTGGGAGAGCCGGGCATTGGCTACATCTCCGTTACCGAGCAGAGCCAGTTAGTACCATTTGCGGTGCAACGCATCTTCTGGACTTATTACACGCCCGAAAGCATCGTGCGGGGCCGCCACGCGCATCATCGCACCGAGCAGGTTCTCATTGCCGCCGCCGGCCGCATTACGGTAACCACCGAACTAGCCGACGGCACTATTGAGTTGTTCCGGCTCGAAGACCCACACGTGGGGCTATATGTGCCGCCGCAGGCCTGGCATACCATGCAGTATTCACACTCGGCGGTGCAGTTGGTATTCGCCTCAGTGCCGTACCAGGAGGCTGATTACATCCGGACGTACGAAGACTTCAAGCGAATATGGGCCCCACAGGCGTAGTTTCCGCCGAAGCCGGTTGGATAGAGGCCCGGGCTGATATGCTAATCCGGCATTCGCCTACTCACTTTCTGCGCCATTTGCCCCCAGAGCCTCAGCAAGAGCGCTATGGCACCGGCGCGGCGACTCGTTTCGGGCTTGGAGTGGGAGAGGAGGTGTTTACAGCTGCCGATGGCCGCAGCCAGTGGCTGGTACAACATCTGCCTTGGGACACAGCGTTTTTCGGTACCGACACCTATCGATTGTTTACGGGCCTATTCGGAAACGAAACCTCGCTGCCCGAACTGGCCCTGGCAGCTCAGGAGTTACACGTTAGGCTAGCCGCTCGCGGCCCGTACTATGCGTTTAGTGTGGTGCCAGCCGAAGACATTGCGTTGCTGCAGGCCCTAACGGCCGGCGGCTGGCGGCTTATAGAAACCCGCCTGAACTTTTACTGCCCGGTAGCCGAAGCCACATTACCTGCCCCCGCGCCCGTACGCCCGGCCCGACCAGAAGAGGCGGCCTATATTGGTTGTATTTCCGCCACGGCCCGCAACATATACGACCGGTTTCACGCTGACCCCTGGTTTGGTGAAGCCCGGGCCGATGCACTCCTGGCCCGTTATGCCGAAGCCGCTACCGAAGGTTCGTACGCCGATGTCGTGCTGGTGCCCGACGAGCCGGGGTTGCCCGTCGATTCGTTTCTGGCGATAGCCGATATGCCGGCCGAAGCTGAAGTACCGGGTAGTGGCTCCTCGCGGGTGCTGCTCACGGCCGTAGGCCCGGCTAACCGCGGCTGGCACCTACGGCTGGTGGCTGAAACCGTGCGCCGGGCTGCTACACTGGGAGTGCCTCAAGTGCTGATGACTACGCAGGCTACCAACGGAGCCGTGTTTCGTACCTGCGAGAAGCTAGGCTTCCGGCTGGGCAGTACGAGCCACGTGCTGGCTTGTAGCGGGAATTAGTAGCTTTGAATATTGCTGGGCAATGGTGGCCAATACTAATGCTCCATCAGGGTCTATTGCGCATTTGCTAATCGCAGACTGAGGTGCAACCTTGCCTGAATCAACCCCATGTCAGTGGCACGAATGCGAAGGATGTTTCGCCTTGTGAGGCCTACCATCACTATAAAAACAAGCTGTTTCTGAGATGCAAGTTCCGTTTCTTTCTTTCCAGCCGCAGCACGAGCCCGTGCGCGAAGAAATTATGGCTGCCGTGGGCCGCGTATACGATTCGTACTGGTATGTGCTGGGTGAGGAGGTGAAAAAGTTTGAACAGGCGTACAGTGAGTTCAACCAGGTAGCCCACACGGTGGGCGTAGCTAACGGCCTCGACGCGCTGGTGCTGGCACTGCGGGTGCTGGATATTGGCCCCGGCGACGAAGTAATTGTGCCCTCCAATACCTACATTGCTACCTGGCTGGCTGTCACGCAAGTGGGCGCAACGCCGGTGCCCGTGGAGCCCAACCCTGTCACCAGCAACCTCGACCCGGCCCGCATTGGCGCTGCTCTCACGCCCCGCACCCGAGCCATCATGCCGGTGCACCTCTACGGGCAGGCCTGCGAGATGGGAACGATAATGGCGCTGGCTACGGAGCATAATCTGCACGTGGTGGAAGATAATGCCCAGTCGCAGGGCGCTGCCTTCGATGGGCAGCTCACCGGCAGCTTCGGCGCGGTGAGCGGTACGAGTTTCTACCCCGGCAAAAACCTGGGGGCCCTGGGCGACGCCGGGGCCGTGACCACCAATGACGCTGCCCTCGACCAGAAAGTGCGGGTGCTGCGTAACTACGGCTCGCAGCAGAAATACTACAACGAAGTGGTAGGCTACAACTCGCGCCTCGACGAGCTGCAAGCGGCCGTGCTGGACGTGAAGCTGCGTCATCTGCCCGAGTGGACGCGCCAGCGCCAGCAGGTAGCCGCCTGGTACGACCAGCACCTGGCCGACATCCCCGACCTGCGCTTGCCGGTGGTGGCCGCCGGAGCCACCCACGTCTACCACCTCTACGTGGTGCACACCCCGGAGCGGGAGTCATTGCAGCGGCACCTCACGGCTCAGGGCATTGGTACGATGATCCATTATCCCGTGCCGCCGCACCGCCAGCAAGCCTACGCCACCCTACAGCTGCCGGCGGGCAGCTTCCCCATTGCCGAGGAGCTGGCGGCGAGCTGCCTGAGCCTGCCCATGTATCCCGGCATGAGCGAGGAGCAGGTAGGTACTGTGGCAGCAGGCATCCGGAGCTTTTTTGCAGCGAGTAGCTTGTAATTTAGCATCTCACTACTCCTTACCGATTACCCGACACTGAAAATGCCTAAGCTATCTATTATCGTTCCGTGCTATTATAACGAGGATAATATTCCGGTAACAGTGGGCGAGTTGGTGGCTAATGAAGCCAACTTCCCACCGGAGGTGAAGTTTGAGTACGTGTTCGTAAATGATGGCTCGGGTGATGATACACTCGGGGCCCTGCAGCGGGCCCAGGCGCGGTATCCTGGCCGGGTGCGCATCGTGGATCTGGCCGGCAACGTGGGTTCCTACAACGCCATCGTGGCCGGCATGGCCCAGGCTACTGGCGACTGTATGGTCATCATCACGGCCGATATGCAGGACCCGCCCGTGCTGATGGTGCAGATGTACGCCTACTGGCAGCAAGGCTTCAAACTCATCATCGGTAACCGCCAGGACCGCGAAGAAACCGGTTTGCAGCAGTTCTTCGCCCGCGCCTTCCACGTGCTGATGAAAAAAATCGCGCTGCCCAATATTCCGGATGGGGGCTTTGATTTCGTGTTTTTCGACCGTCAGGTAGCCGAGCATATTACCGGTATGCAGGAGCGCAATAGCAACCTGTTCTACCTGATGGTCTGGCTGGGCTATCCTTACGTGAACATCCCGTACGTGCGCCGCAAGCGCGAAATCGGCAAGTCGCGCTGGACACTTAAGAAGAAAGCCAAGCTGTTCATTGATTCCATTCTGGCCTTTTCCTTCTTTCCTATCCGGGCCATCTCGGTGATGGGCCTGGTGCTGGGGCTGGCGGCCTTTTCTTACGGCCTGTATATTATTGGCCTGCGGCTGTTCGGCAGCGAGGAGCCGGAGGGCTGGTCGGCGTTGATGGTGGTGCTTTTATTTGTGTCGGCTTTCCAGATGACGGCTCTGGGCATCATCGGTGAGTACGTCTGGCGTGGCCTTGATGCCGCCCGGCAGCGGCCGCTGTACGTGGTGAAAGAGGTGTATCCTTCGATAACTCGTGACGATGAAGCTGGGCAGGGATATGGAAACAGTTAAGGCATTTTTCATACAAGGGTTAAAGTCGGTCGGTCGGCAGCTTGTACAATTAAGTAGCAAGCCCGCGACAGAATGGCTGATGCTCTTTGTGTGTCTGCTTCCTTTCGTGCTTATCAGTGTCTTCAACCACCCGACCGACGATGACTTTCTAGACGCGGTGCTGGCTCGCCAGCAGGGCTTTTGGAAAAGTATGGGGTTCTATTACCAGCACTGGACAGGCCGTTACACCAGTTCTTTTCTGTACGGCTTGGTCTACAAATCTGCTACGCTGGATTCTTGGTTGCTGGCCCTGCGCCTAGCCCCGGTAATACTATTGATCAGCCTGACAGGGGCGGGATATTTCGCTATCGGCGGGCTAGGTCTTCCTATATCAGCATCTATGAAATGGCGTTTTGCTCTGTATGGAGTGCTGCTGTACCTCTGTGGTATCCCACTTGTGGCTTCCGCGCTTTATTGGTTTAATGGAGCTGCCGTATATACTTCGGGCCTGATATTAGGCTTGCTGCTGGCTGGTCTGATTGGCCGGTGTATTCACGCGACAAGCTCAGCCGATCGAGTAATCTGGGGGATTTTGGCCGCCATCAACGGAGCCCTGCTGGTGGGTACCAACGAACTGATGATCGTGGTGACCTTAATCGTGGTGACCGTCTGGTTGCTGGGTACGACCGGCCCTAAAAAGCATTGGCCCCTTGTAGTGCTTATTGCCGCTAGTATTGGAGCAATAATCACAGTTGCCGCCCCGGGTAATTTTGCGCGGGCTGATACAGTGCTTCGGACTATGCCCTTATGGTATCAGATAGGAAGGACAGGGGCCAAGAGTATCTACTTGACTATTTCTCATATAGCAGATTGGGGAAGTAATGGCCTATTGTTGTCAGCCACGGTTCTGTTTGTTTGGTGGGTACGTCCTCGGTACCCGTCTGCTTATACGGGTAAGTGGCTCCGTGGCGCTGCCGTCGGGGGGATGGTGATGGTGATAATGGCAATGCCTACGCTTTGGATAACCAATGATGTGCCTGCCCGGGTATGGAACGTAGTGTATTTGCTTTTTTTGCTGTGCTGGTTCGCAGGTGTGCTCGCGGCTATCAGCAGGCGGCCGCTGCCGGCAAGCTGGCGAGTAACAGGCCGTAATGGCCGCCGCCTAAGGGTTTTATGGTTGGTTCTGATAGTGTTAGGGTATAATAATGCAGTGCATAGTGCGTATATAGATGTAGCTTTTAAGGCCCAGCGATACAACCGGGCACAGGATCAGCGCTATGCGTTACTACAACAGCTTCAGCGTATGGGCCGACACGACGTGGAAGTGCAGGCTCTCTTGCCTCATGAGTACCAGTACCCGGGCACCATTTTTCTACATGAATTAGAGCTTTTCCCCAACGACATTGCCAACGAGGGCATGGCTGCTTATTTTGGCCTCGATAGTGTGCGTATAAAGTCCTTACCAGCGCGTATCAGACGGCATATGCGGGAGTAAGCTCTATATCTTTAAAATTCCAGCCAGTCATTTAGGTGGCTTATTGCTTCTTCTGTCGCTTTAACAATGCGCTATTTGCTCCGCAGCCCAGCCTGTCTAGCATCCACTTCAATTGTCTCTTGTATTAAAACGCAGAAACACATGTTTACGTCTCTTCATCAGCGTCACCAGCCCGGTTCGTTCAATTAGGTGGTCTAGGTAAGCCGGACACAATTGGGACATGGTTTGAAGTTGCGTTTCGAAGTGGTTGGGCGATTGGTAATTGAGGGCGGAATGCCGGCGTTCGGCGTTATAGTAGGCGATGTGAGGGCTGATTTCGAGCTTGGCATCGGCCAGCCCAGGAAAGCTGCCGCCGTCGAGCAGTTCCGCTTTGAAGCGACTCCAAAACGATTCGGCGTGGGCGTTGTCGTAGCAGTTGCCGCGCCGGCTCATGCTTTGCAGGGTGCCCTGTTGCGCAATCAAGTCTTTGAAGTGAGTAGCTGTGTACTGGCTGCCTTGGTCGGAGTGGACGATGAGACCGGCCGGCGGCTGCCGCACGGCCAGGGCACGGCGCAGTACCTCACTAACTAGGTCTTCGGGCATGGTCTCGCGCACGTCCCAGCCGACGATTTTGCGCGAGCAGCGGTCCAGCCAGACGGCCAGGTAGAGCCAGCCGCCGCCCTGGCGGGGAAGGTAGGTGATGTCGCCCACCCACACCCGGTTCGGAGCAATGGGGGCCGGCTGGCCCAGCAAGCGGTTAGGCGCGGCGCGCACGGCCGGGCCCGACTCGGTGGTGCGGGCCGCCGCGAACGAGTGCGGCTGCTGGGCCCGTAGGACGTGGGCCTTGAGCACGCGGCGGATACGCCAGCGGCCTACGCAGTGGCCCTGGGCCTGCACTTCGGCGTGCAGCTGGCAGGTGCCGTAGCGCTGGCTGTGATGGACAAATGCCGCGCGCACGGCCACTTGCTAGGCCGGCTCGACGGGCGACCGTTGCCGGCGGCGTTGCCAGGCGTAGTAGGCGGCCGGGGCCACGCGCAGCACCTGACAGAGCTGGCTCACGGGCACCTGGTCGGCCCGCTGGGCAATGTAATCGTAGGTGCTCACGGAGTCGGCTGGCCGAAGATGACCAAGCCTTTTTTAACTATCGAGCTCCTGCGCCAGCCACTCATTCGCGGCGCGCAGGGCGCGCACCCCGGGTCGCGGGCCACTTCCACACTGCCCACCTCGGCCACTACCTGGGCTTACTGCCAGCAGTAGAGCAGCTTGGGGCTGATGCTCAGTTGCCGGGCCGCCGCTTGGGTACTGCGGCTCCCGCCGGCCAGACGCAAGGCCTCGGCCTTAAACGCTTCGCCGTATTTACGCCATTTTTCGGGCGACGTCCCGCTAGATTTTACTGCCATAACAGAAGAAATATACGTCCTTCTTCTGTCCACCTTGCCTAGACCACCTGACTCTCGGCTTCGACCAGTAGCTTGTCGCAGTCGGCCGCGGTGGTCAGTGCACTTACGGTGTAAGCCATGGGGAAAGAGGCGGAAGATGAATCATATCCCCTGAACGGCACCGATTTAGCCGTTATTGTTGCGCTTACTTCCGGAAGCCAATTATTTATTCGGCAGCAGTTTAGCGGTTGCTAGAATAGCCACGTAGTAGGGTGCGGGGCTTGTCCCCGCTCGCCGCTGCAACGGACTGTTTAGGGACTTGAGCGCCCACTTAATGGCTGCGTTCAATGGCGGGCGGCGGCGGTGAGCCCCGCACCCTACTACGTTTTCGCAAACCTTCGCGACTAGTATAACCCCACCAGCATTCCTTCCAGCGCAACGCACTCCGCCGCCAGCAGCCGGATGCGCAGTTCCAGCAGCTGCCGCTCCGCCGTGGCCTCGGGTTGCAGCGCATCGCCGGCGACGGTAGCCCATTCCCGCAACAGCTGTCTTCGCCGCGTCGCGGCCGCTCCGACACCAGGTGCCAGCATCGGCTCCCAAGCAGCAGCCAGCCCCCGCCAGCGTTGCGCCAGTTCCACCTGGTTTTCCCGCTGAACCAGCCGCGCTTGCCGGTTGACCAGCTGCCAGCGGCATTCCGCCAGCCGTCATAGCAAGGGTTTTGCCGCCGGTGGGGCAAAGGCCAGCCCGTCGGTGGCAGCTGGCACCGTGGCCGAGCTTGGCGGCGGCAGCCGCGCCGCCAACTCGCGTAGTAGCCGGCCGGTTTTGGCTCCCAACTGCCGTCGCCCCGGCTCCACGCGCGCCACCTGCCCCCGCGAAACGTTCAGGTATGCTACAAGCTGCTCCTGTGATAAGCCCAGGTACTCGCGTACGGCGGCGGCTAAGGTAGCGGAGGGAATGGCTTTCTGTGGCATTGTGCCGTGCAAACGAGCCGACGGCTTTTTGTAGCATTCCGGAATGAAAATTTTTTGAATGCTACAAAAAGCAGGCTTGTTGAGTTGGTTGGTCTATCCTTACTGCTTTTTTAAGAGGAAGGATAGAATGACTGCTCAGTATTGTGATAAATAGACTTTTGAGGGGTTGTGAGTGAGAGCAAGCGTAATGCTAAACCTCAAATTGTTCTTTGTCACCGTAGTGCCAATGAGGTAAAGGAGCAATCAAGTAAACGGTGTTGTCTATGTACGGCTTACTCCCGCTTGACACCATAGTCAGTAGCGATTACTGTAATGTCTAGTATCTTTGCACTTACGCTCAGCTTCACTGGCTGGCATTTCCCGCGTGAAATCGAATAGTATGAGTTCTGGAGTTATCCGCCGTTCGTTAGACAGTATCCGCTACTACCTGACCAAACCCCAGAAAAGGAAGACAGTCTGGCTCACGTTGCTGACCCTTTTTGCTTCGTTTATTGATGTGGTTGGCCTAGCTTCATTGGTGCCCGTGATGATAGTGGCTGCGGAGCCGGGAGCAATAGGTAAGAGTAAGTATTTCGGGCCTATATACCGAGGCCTGGGATTCGAATCGGAACCACGTTTTTTGCTTTCCCTCATGGGAGCATTGCTCATCTTTTTCCTTGTCAAAAATTTGTTTTCTGTCTGGGTGAATTACGTACAAGTGCGTTTTACTACCGAAGTGGCCGTCAGTATAGTCAAAACGCAGCTTAATAAATACCTGCATTTACCCTTTTGGCATTTTAACGACTCTGGCTCAGCTAGCTTAATTAATGGTGCCCTTAACGTACCACAAGTCTACGTGAATGGAGTAATGCGCCCACTACTGGTCTTTTTATCGGAATCAGTAATCGTTTTGGTCATTCTTTTCGGAATTCTATTTTATAAACCTTTACTACTAGGATTGCTGATTTTGGTAATGGCTCCCACGGCCTTGCTCACTTACCGATTACTTCGCTCGCGCGCTCAACAGATTGGAGACCGGGTTAACCAGTTGCGTCCAATTTCCTATAGCATTATAGGTGACTTGTTTACCGGATTTGCGGAACTCAAGCTCGCCGGCAAGCAACAGCGCTTCCGCGACCGATTGGTTGACAATCAAACGGAAGTAATGGAGCTAGAGGCACAAGGTTACGTGTATTCTTTGCTTCCCGTCCGGATAATTGAGATGGTAGCTATTATCGGGGTACTTACTATCTTTCTCTACGCCGTTTTCATCCCGAGTTCATCGGGCAACCTGATAGCACTAGTAGGGCTATTTGCGGCCGCCGCTTACCGGTTGATGCCCTCAATAAACCGGATGCTAACCTCGCTGGTGCAAATCAAGCAGAGCCAGTTCACGATTGAAAACCTGGCAGCGTACCGGGAAGATAAATACAAAGAGGAGCCACACCCGGAGCAGTTACCGCTGGCGTTCACCCAAAATATTGTGTTCAACCAGCTGGCTTTTACCTTCCCCGGCGAAGCTAGGCCGACACTTCAGGACATAAGCTTAACGATCAAAAAAGGCGAAAAGATTGGTTTTGTAGGTAGCTCCGGCTCCGGTAAGACCACGCTTATGAATATACTGCTCCGTTTCTACACCGAACAAGAGGGCAATATTCTGATTGACGGGCAACCGCTAACTCCGAAAAACCTAAGTGGTTGGCATCGTCTTATCGGTTACGTAAAGCAGGATACTTTTTTGATGGAGGCATCTATCGCGGATAACATTTCTTTAGGCGACACTGAAGTGGACGCAGAAAGGATGCGGTATGCCATTGAGCAGGCTTCGCTGGCTGGTTTTGTCAACAGTTTGCCCAACGGCTTGGCTACCCATATTGGCGAACGGGGTTCCAAACTCTCAGGAGGGCAACGCCAGCGAGTTGGTATTGCCCGCGCTCTGTATAAACGAACCGAAGTGCTGGTGCTGGATGAAGCCACCAGCGCGCTCGATTCGGAGACAGAACGGGAGGTGAGTGAAGCAATCCGCAAACTCGCCACTACCGATATGACCATTCTCATCATCGCGCACCGTATCACTACGCTACGCGAATGCGATAGAATTTACGAACTAAGCGAAGGGAAGATAGTGGCCCAGCACACGTACGAGAACTTGTTGCAGAAAGCGATTTGAATCAGTACGAAGCGCCCTGAGTTACCGAATCATACAAGCCTTGTCTTCAACTAATATGACCATCAACGTCACGAAAGCCTACTTGCCACCATTGGCAGAATACTCCGCTTATCTGGAAGGAATCTGGGAGCGGGGCTGGTTGACCAACAATGGCCCGCTAGTGCAGCAACTGGAAATGGAGTTGAGCAACCACCTCGATGGAAGCTTAGTGCAGTTTACGGGTAACGGCACCGTTGCTCTACAGGTAGCCATAAAAGCCTTGGACCTGAGTGGGGAAATAATTACGACTCCCTTCTCCTACGTTGCAACTACCACCGCTATTCTGTGGGAAAACTGTACACCTATATTTGTCGATATAGAGGACCACATGTTCTGTATAGATGCTGAAAAAATAGAGGCTGCCATTACGCCTCGCACCACCGGCATCTTGGCAACCCACGTGTACGGCTATCCTTGCGACGTACTGGCCATTGAGGAAATTGCCCGGCGGCACAATCTGAAAGTGATTTACGACGGAGCGCATGCCTTTGGTGTACGGGTACATGGCCGCTCCCTGCTTAGCTACGGTGATTTAAGCACCTGTAGCTTTCACGCCACTAAGCTCTTCCATACGGTTGAGGGTGGGGCCATCGTCATGAACGACGCGGAGCTCGCCCGTAAAGTCGGACTCTACAAGTCGTTCGGCCACGTAGGCGACGAATATTTCACGCTTGGCATCAACGGTAAAAATTCGGAGTTTCATGCTGCAATGGGCCTCTGCAATCTGCCCCGCATTCCTGAGTTCATTGCAGCTCGCCGAGAGTTATCGGCTGCTTACAAGAGTGGCTTGAGCGGTATCACCCTCCAATTTCCAGAGTCAACAGATGAAAGTCTGGAATACAATCATGCGTATTTCCCAGTAATCTTCGAAAGTGAGGAGCAGATGTTTCGGGTGAAAGATGGGCTAGCCTCAAACGAGATAAACACCCGACGTTACTTTTTTCCTTCCCTGAATAAGTTGCCGTACCATATCGGAGCTGACTGTCCCATATCGGAGGATATTTCCCAACGGGTTCTGTGTTTGCCTTTTTATCAGCAACTTGCCCATGAGGATGTGCGGCGCATCTGCCAGTTGATACGCGAACTACTGGCTTAATAGCAGCAGCAATGTTGCAAGCTTAACTTAGGCCCGCAACAGGTCCACCTCTAGCACGCAGCTGCCGCCTATCATAGTAGCACTCTGGCCTGCTCTCCCTTACTCTAACATGTCCTCTCCTCTGACTATCGCAGCTACAGCCTCGTCCGCTCGTACTCTTGCCATCATGCAGCCCTACCTTTTTCCGTACCTGGGCTACTTTCAGTTGATGGTTGCGGCAGATCGTTTCGTGATTTACGACGATGTGCAGTATATTAAGGGTGGTTGGATAAACCGAAACCGACTACTCGTGAATGGGCAGCCTCTGCTGTTTACCATTCCTCTCGACGCGCCCAGTCCTAACCGTAACATCTGTGCTATTGAACTGAGTGATAAAGGTCCATGGCGCGCCAAGTTGCTCCAGACCATTGCCCAAAGCTACCGTCGTGCCCCCCAGTTTGAGCCGGTATATGCCCTTATCGAACGGGTTTTCACAGCTCAGGAAGCCCGGACAATCACCGATCTGGTGCGTGTGAGCTTTACGGAACTCATTGCTTACCTCTGCCTGTCGGTCGAACTGGTACCTACTTCGACTCATTATGGTAATCAGCACCTGCGCGCGCAGGAGCGGGTACTTGACATCTGCCGCATGGAGGGTGCTACGGAATACGTGAATGCCCAGGGTGGCCGGGAGTTGTATGACCATGATACTTTTGCTGCCCATGAATTAGGGCTGAATTTTCTGCAACCCGAGCTTCGGCCATATAAGCAATTGGGTAAAGGTGCGTTCGTGCCCGGCCTCTCCATGATCGACGTGCTGATGAATAATTCGGTGGCCCAAACCAATGAGTTACTGCACTCTTATCAACTTTTGAAGTAACCTGCTACCCCGCATGACTAGCCCGGTATCTGTTTCTCCTATTGGAGGCTTCTTTGAGTTAGAGCTTCCTGCTGGCCCGGCTCGCCCTCATGCCCGGGCATGGGCTGCTCTGGCCAGTGGCCGGGCCTGCCTAGCCGTGCTATTGGAGGAACTGCACCCAACCCAAGTGTGGCTGCCCTTTTATATCTGCGACTCGGTGCTACATGCGCTGGCGGCGGCTGGAGTTGCTTATCAGTTTTATGCGCTGACAGAAGAGCTGGAGCTTGCGCAGCTGCCAGAGTTAGCGCCGGACGAATGCCTGCTTTATGTCAACTACTTCGGTTTGAAGGGGAGCTACGCCGAAACGCTGGTCCACCGCTACGGAGCACAATTGCTCCTTGATTTAACACAGGCATTTTTTGAGCAACCGGCTTCCGGAGTCTGGGGCTTCAACTCGGCCCGCAAGTTTTTTGGGGTTCCCGACGGTGCCTTCCTTTACGCTCCGGCCCAGCGCCCCCCGTTAGTAGTGCCCCCAAATCGGGCGATTAGCCTGACGCATCTAGTAGAGCGAAAGATGGGACGGCAGACGGCTGCTTATCAGGCCTACAGCCAGTACGAAGAAGATTTGAGCTATGCGCCCAGTGGCATTTCCGACGTTAGCCATAGCATGCTTTCCTGGCTGAACTATGAGAAAATCGCCCGACAGCGGCAGGCTAATTTTCGCCAATATCAGTTGCTACTGGCTCCCCTGCTTCATAGTGGTGTAGCCTACGAATGGCTACCGCTACAAGATGGCAGCGTACCGTTTTGCTACCCGTTGCGCCTAGCCCAGCCAATGCCAAACCGTCAGCCATTGTTTGAACAGTGTATCTTTGTGCCTTGGCTGTGGCCCGAAATGCGCCAACGTCCGGGCAATTTTGCCTTGGAAAAGTCGTTTGTGGATGGAGCACTAGCCCTGCCTCTCGACCACCGCTACGGTCCGACTGACATCAGACGGGTAGCCAAAGCCTTAGTTGCCATGTTGGCTTGAACGTCCTACTACTCAGCTTTAAAAATTTGAGCCAATCATATTTAAGAATATAGTTTAAACAAATGTGGTTTTTAATGTTTTAGATCGAAAAATTTTAATACAATGAAATGATAGCTTGTAAATGTATTATAATTAAAATAGTAAGATAATTTTGAAAGCGCATAGGCCCTAAGAAAATATAAATACTCTTGAAGTTTCTGTAACGAAGATAGATAACGGTCATATATTTTCTGTTCTCTCACTGTCAATTTGCCCCAATCTCATGGAATTTCGAATAGACTTCAGACCCTTTCGATTAGAGGACGCCCAGTTTATAAATGACCTGCGCCAACTCGAAAATATGGAAAGTATGTTGGTAGGTAATAAAAGGCCAGTGGCCTTTGAACGCGATGTAAAATGGGTGCAGGACGTGATGATGAACGATTCTCAAACATCTATATACTTTGCTATAATTGAGAGCGGCAAAGATGAGATTGTAGGTTACACATCTATCTCAGAGATTGACTATCGAAACGGTACTTGCTTTTGGAGTGGTATTAAGCTCG
>NZ_FNOV01000022.1 GCF_900107135.1 Hymenobacter psychrophilus | reverse complement strand
TCGAGGCCTGCTACCCTGGCCACCGCTTCGTGCCCTTTCACCTGGCCGCGGTGCCCCTGCTTGGAGTGTACTTGCCGGGCCGGGAGGAAGCCACCCAGCCCCTGTTTTACGGCCTGTTCAATGACCAGGTCGACCTGCAGGCCCGCACCCAGGGCGACCCTGGGTACGGGGGGGAGCACTGGCAACGCCCCGCCCCGCCCGGCGGGTGGGGGGAGTGGCGCGTGGGTCCACCTGGCGCACGGGGCGACGCGCGGGCCGCCAGACACGAGGAATGAGGACGCGAGAAGGGAAGGCCCGCGCTTAGTTTAAGAAAACGGTCCTTTTTGTGAACCTATAGCTGAGCTATCAAGACAAATTTGGAGAGTAATCGGCAGGAATAGCTTAGCATTATCCGGTTAAGCTAGACTACCTCAAGCGCTGCCCACAGCTAGTTATAATTCGAACTCCTGGCCCTTGTTCAGCTCGCGGATTTTCTCCTCCTCGCTGCGCATATCCTGGCTGCGGCTGGCTGGTTTGAGCGCGGCGGCCAGCTTGTTTATGCTCCGTTCGATGGCAGGAATGGCGGAGGTAGCATGGTAGCTGGGCTCCTTATTAAGGACGCGCTGCAGCTTGGCGCTCATGTCTGGCGGGGCCGAAGCGGGCTGCCAATCATCGAGCTGAGGGCCCGGCTGCACCTTGCCCGTTCGCAGGTATTCTATTGGCTCGCGGGTGAGGTTTCCCTTCTCGGCGTTGCGCTCAATCTTGCCCAGCCGGTTGTAAAAAACGTTGTCAAACTTTCGCTCCCGGGCCGCGTCCTTGACCTGCTCCGGGTCGAGGTGCGCGGCGGCAATGAGCTTGGAATTGACGCGGGCAACCTGCCCGTCGAGGCGGTCAAATTTCTTCTGCACCTGCTCCGGGGTCAGCTCCTTCTTCGGCCGCTCCCGGGCCTTGGCCTGTATGTCAGCCCCGCGCTCATATTCGAGCCGCTGCCGCCGGCCGGCCGCACCTTTTTCCGCTCCAATGCTGACGCGCCCCACGGCCAAATCCATTTCCACATGGACGGCTGACTGGAAGGAAACCCGGTTGAATCGGTCGGCGGCTCCCAGCGGGTTGAGGGTGATTTTCTGCTCGCGGTCCCGCGCACTGACCAGCATGTGAGTGTGGGTCTGGAAGCCGGGCTTTAGCTCGCCCTGGCGGCCTTCATCGTCGCCCCGGTTCTTGCGCTCGGTGTGAATAGTCGCGGCCCAGACCAACTCCTTTTCGCCCAGTTCCCGCCCGTCTTTCAGGTTGAAGTTTCCGGCGTAAAGCTGCATGGCTGTCCGGGTAAACTGCTGCAGCTTCTGCGGGTCGTTGCCCATAAGCGCCAACTCCTCCTGGCTCGGACTGAGCACCAGCGAGTGAAATTTCACAGCGTCGGCCCGCAATCCCTTGTGGTTGTTGTCGAGCATATCCACTACCTGGTCGGCGCTGAGTTTGCCCGCTTCCTCGGTTCCAAAGAACTCGGCCCCGGGCTTACCGGATTCCTTGGCTTCCTTCTCCAGATAGTTGGTGGCCCGCCGGGCGGAGCCATTATTGGCGTACACTTTCCGCCCGTTGGTGGCCGGGTTTAGAATCTTGGCATACATGAGGGAACCGAGAGAAAGTAGTGCGCAACGTGGGGTCGGACGGAACAGAATCCGGCGGCTAACATTGGCTTTTTTATTTCGCTGAGTAGGGAAACCCGCTGCCAATAGTGGCGAAGGAATTTCCCGGTATCAGGAAGAAATTATGCCGGAGTAGGTGGCGTAGCTGGTGGCGTAGTTGGCTTGGATGGCACGGCCGGATTAGGTGGTGCCGTGATAGTCGGCCTCCGGCTGGCCACCCGCTCAGTCAGCTTCAAACCGTCCAGCATTTCCCGCGACTCCCGCACAACTTCAGCATCACGCAACTCATCTGCTTGGTGGTGAAGTGCGATTCTTTCTGACCTCGGCACCTTTTCTTCTGCCACAATCACCTTGATATATTGTAGCAGGTCGCTCGACATTCGGCGGCCTACCATACCATCAGTGCTCCCACGCAGCACGCGCTCCATCAGCGGCCACAGATACTGCGACTCGGTGGCCGATAGCTTGCTGAGCAGGTTTTCTTCTATGCGTTCCAGATACACATACAGCGCGTTCTGCTCACCCCCGAGGTGGGTATAAAGGTTGCGCTCCAACGTGCGCCAGATACCCACCAGCCGGTTGGCAATGTCTGCACTTTGCTTTCGCGCCCCGTCCTGCAACGTGTCGATTTTCAACGACAACATCGCCAGCTGCTGAGTCATTTCGGCCATGCCTGCCCCAGCTGTTTGCTTGGTTGGGTCGATACCAAGCTCTGTAAAGTAGCGCACAGCAGCACTCGCAAATACTGTCTTATTGACTTTGATTTTTGCAGCCGCAAGTTCTAACTGGTTCCAAGCATCTTCTTCTAAGCCTACTGCTCGCACTAGACCGCTAACAGGTTTTCTCCCCTTGGTTTGGGGCTTAGTGCGACGCGCTGGCCGCTTGGGTTTTGGGGACTCATCCATGATATTCTTTTAAAGATTAGGCTCTGAATTACAATCGTTTAGTCGTATCTTTAAATACAATTCGTAACTGCTTGATAATTAGCATCATTTTTTACGTTATAAAAGCACGTTATTTAAATATTAAGCCCTGCTAATCAGTTCTTTATGCTATATATTTAAACACTAACTATGTTAGTGTCTGGTAATCAACGCGGTAGCGCGCCCGGTAGGGCTCCCTCTTGCTAACTATTACTACTGCTTCGTGAATCCGGTCCTGGGATTGTACCCACCGTAGATTGTAAGATAGACTACGCCGGCTGAATCTGAGCTATGCTATGGCTATTGTTCTGTACTTCTTCGCGCACAACCTCTGCTGCCACTTGTAGCCACTTCGCCGCCTCTTTGGTGTCTGTGTCGCCCGGTATCACTGCAAGTCCCCTACGCGCCTCCCCTGTGCTTTCTGCTGCCCAACACGCGCCCACCTCACTCTCCCTGGCTCTCCCTGGCTCGTTACTCCCCACTACGCCGACCATCGCTTCTCCCAGCGGTATCCTACACCACCCAGCTACTTCCGACACTCTCCGCCGCAAATGAATCTGTGGTGGCTCTCTGGCTTCTGTGTGCTGCTCTTATCACTACTTCGCTGCTTCCCTACCCAGTGGCTTTTGTTCTCATCGAGCAATTGGTTTTTCCAATTGGCTACTGGACTATCCGCCATTAGTACCCGCCATTAGTATCCGCCATTAGTATTCGCCGGGTTTGGTTTTCCAGTTACAGCTTTCGGTTTCCATCTGCCTGACGAATCAGTTGGCAGTGGGGGAAAAGAGCAGGCCCTTTCCTTTCCAATTCTTCTACTTAGCTGACTGCTTTGGCTGATTGCGCCTGGCATTTTGGACGGTGGGCTTCTACTTGCTGCTGCGCGCATTCTGGTAATTCATTGCTCCTATTGGCTTGCTCTCCATGTGCCCATTTCCCTCAAATCAAATGGCGGGTTAGCTTCACTTTCTACGTTGGATTCCCGCTCCTCTGCCTACTCCTGCCTGTACCTTTTCAGGTGCTCCTGTCTCCGAGCCACTCTTACTTTCAGACTGTTTTCGTCGACGCACTGCCTTCCTGTGCGGCGTCATATCGCGGCGCTGTCCTTGCCTTACTTGCCTTCCATTTCTCGACCACGCCGCCGCTTTTTTTCCTACCCATCCCGCTGTTCTGTTACGCCGATTATTAACCCGTCGGCGCTGAATAATTCTGCGCTGGCTGCTGCTACTTTGGCCCCTGGTGGTGCTGTCGAATCGCTCGCTACCTGACTTGCCTTACCCGGCTACCCGCTGCTCATGTCCGACGCGTCGGCTGCCCTTCACCCGCAGTTATTGCCATGGCTTTCCCACTGTTCTTCTACTTCCCGGTGCGCTATATCCAATGCCAGGTGCCTGGTCCGCTCAGCTGACTACTGGTACGAATAACAGAGGTGCCGGCACTCCCGCTGCCCCTTCCGTTTTCACTTTTCCTGCTTCCCCAGCACCCGACGAATCAACGCCCAACTAGAAAATAAAGCGGCTACTTTTCCCCCGGCGCTTCTTCCAATTGACCGCTGACTTGCGCCCATCCACGCGCTGAAGTCTTCTCCAGCTCGCCAGTCCCCCCAACGTAGTACCGCTTTCTGCACGTCAGTTGCTGCTGCCTGCACGTCATGCCTTATGCCCTCATCAGCGTGGACGCTTCTACGCTCAATCCCGCCTCAGAAAACTTTACTGGCGCTCTTACGGCCCCCAGCAACGGCACCACCATCGACGTGGCGGATCTGCCTGCACGTCGACCAAAACAAGCCGCGGTCTGCTCAGCAGGGCGGCCTTTGAGAGCAACCCTGACGACCCACCGGGTAGTACGCCCAGCAGCGGGCTCCGCTTAAAAAAAACGTGTAAGCAGGCGCTGATAACGCCGGTGAATAAAGTGAAATTAGTACGCGGTTCCTTCGGATCAGCAGACCACTTTGGCTTGCAAGGAGTCGCATTTACCCTGCCCCTTTCCACGACGAGCACCTGCTAAAACGAACGCCCCTGTCTCCCTCAAAAGGGGAGGTTGGCGCTGGCATTCCACGGCACTGCGTTCGGCTGGTCTTCCCCAGGTGCCTTGGCTTCCAGCTTCGATTCAGTTGCCTGCTTTCTGACCCCGCTCCCGTTTTTTGCCTTCCTGTTTTTCGGGTTGCTCCCCCCCCTGCTGCTGTCGGCAGTTACGTCGCTGCCCGTTCCAAGCATTCTACTTCCCATAGGGCAGTTTTACCCGGAACCCCTTCACTGGCCAGAATGCAATAGGTGTGGTGAGCTGGCCCTCGACTATTCGCTCTATCAACCGTTCTGTCCGTCGCTCCAGCATAGAAAAAACCCGTGTTGCCCTACAGCCGAACGTAAGGAAAAAGCAATAGAGGGGGTGCCTTATTTCCTGGCGGGCCGCCCTCCACCACCCCTTACGACCTCAGTCGTTGGGGGTAGAAAGCGAATAGAAAATGGGGGTTCTCTAAGCTTCCTGCGTTTCGTTGATCATCACGGGCAACACTCGTTTTTTAGCAGGTTCTAAGCGAAGGTGATTGCTTGTAGTCGGCGTTCAACTTCGCTCCGCCTTCTCACGTACAGCCCTCTCCGCTTCGGGTGGCCGACTGATAATAGGCACCTATCCTTGCTGCCCGAAGCCGGCCGTGCGCTCCGGGTGTCCGGGCCCGCTGGTCCTACCCAAAAACGTATTCAGCCCCTCTGCCAGGCCTGATCCGAACAGATAAGTTACTTCCGCCTGTACCGTCGGCGCAGCACATCCCTGCATTTACTCTTCCAGAAACGGTAGTACTGCTGCGGCACTGTTACGTGGTGCCTAGAACTACCCCTTCCCCTGGCCCGCACACGGGTCTACACCCAGTCATCACCCGCAGATCGACAGGCGTCGCTTCCAGGGCAGGGAAACTGCTTAAGGAGTCACCGAAAGCGGGGCCACAAATTCCGGGTAAGAGCTCCGAACCCCGGGTAAACAGGTGGTTTTAGACGCACCTTTTAAGCGACCAGACTTCTGAAGTGTGCGTCAAGTCATGGCCACCACGTCGAGGGCACCTGGCGGATGTAAGCTGACGTCGGATACTCTCAATCCATTTGCGCGTACCAGCTACCGGCACTTGGCGATTTGGCACCTGCTAAAGGACTTTCTCTGGCCTTTTCGGCCTCTACCACGTTGGCACCTGGCCGATAAGATCCGGGGGCCATCGGTCAGGCAACACCCTTATCCGACGCCCGTGGGGTGGCTGGCCGGGGTTTGCGACGCGCACGGATTTGACGGGCCGTTAGCATCAGGCCCACCTCGCTTCGCATCTTCACCTGCTGGAACAGGTCGGCGATGAGTTGTTCGGGAGCAATACCCAGCAGCTCAGCCAGGGCAAAAACGTGGGCCATCGAAAGCCGTTCGGGATAGAGCCGGGCCAACGCGAGCGTTTCGGAGCCCATGCGCAGGGCCCCGGTGAGTTCGCGGACGGTCAGGCCCCGCGTACCGTCGGCACGTAGGTAGCTTGTAAGCCAGTCTTCCAGGGTGCGGCCGGAAGGTTTGGGTGGACGCTTGAGGGCGGGGACTTGACCGGGCTGGAGGCGGTTGTCTAACGGGGTGGTAGTGGAACGCATGGGTTCGAAGGGGGTCAGGGTAGCGTAAGTGCCGGTAATCGGGCCTTTATGAGAGCGGGCGCGTCGTTGATTGGCGGGGGGGGAACTGTGTATAGGCAGCGGGTACTCTCCCAGGCCAGTCTGATCAGGCAAAGCGGACGGCGTAGCGATGTTTAAGCGGTGCCGAGTGGCCCTGCCTGCGGGCCTAACGGGGGCCGGGGTGGCAGCCGAAAGCTGCCCGGGCCCCCGTTGGGCCAGTTCAACCGGAAGATGCGGGCCTGCACGCTGGTACTGCCCGGTAGTTCGTCATCCGAGCGGGGTTCGCCGTTCGTGTTCAGGGTCGCAATGCTTTCGCCGAATGCCCGCAGTACTTCCTGCTCCGTCGAGTGGCCACTGGCCAGCCGGAAAATGAGGTCGCGGACACAGTGCCCATAGGCGGAGGGGTTTCGCTCGATTTCGGTCAGCGCCTCCACGGCCCAGCAGCTGTAATAAGCCAGGCGGCGGGCCATAAGCAGGGATTCCGGCGAATAAACGGTCAGCTCAAGTTTGGGCAGCTCTTTGGAACGCGCCAGGTGCTGGAGCAGTTGCTCCAGGGCAGGATGCTCCAGCGTCACCTGCGGCTCACCCTCCGTTTCGACCCACAGGTCGGGCTGCAAGGCATCGAGGGCCTTAGCCCAGGCCGCCAGCGACAGGGGCGGGAAGTGGCCGCTCAACGCCTGCTGGGCACTGGCCAGCGCGTGCGCCCGCTGGGGGAGTGTGGCATTGGCGTAGGCAACTTTCAGGGCCAGGTCTTCGGCAAACGCGTCGGCCTCAGTTTGTGGCTGGGGTTGGCTCACCGGCGTGGGTGCGGTCAGGGGCGTTTGCTCTACCTCGTTGGCCGGCACCAGATCAGGGGTGGTATCCGGTGCCACTTCCGGCACTAATCCGCCGTTTAAGGCCGCTTCAGGGGTAGCCGGACGGGAACGTTGCCGGCGGGGTTGAACAGTTGTGGGCGGGTGACTAGCCTGGCGTTGCCGCCGGATTTGGTCGAATACAGTGACCACAATTTCTCCGGGGGTGACGCCCAGGCGTTCCGCGAGGCTGAACAGGCTGGCCAGCGAGAGGTTCTCGGGCTGCCGCCGGGCCACCTGGAGCGTCTCAGCAGATACCTGCAGGGCCTCGGTGAGCTCGCGCACGGGCAGCCCTGGGGTGCCATCAGGGTTGATATGGCGGGTAATAAGTTCCTGCAGCGTGCCCCCATTAGGCTTGGGCAGGCGATGCAAGGAGATGTTTTTATCCTGGCTCCTGCTAGTATTCTCTGGTAATGATTCGGAACTCATTCGCTTAGGGGTATTAAGTTGGCTAACAGCCTCGGGAAGGGATTTTTCATGCGAAAGAGCGAATACCTACCGAAGGAGCTTTTTGATATCAAGACCAAGATAATGACAAATATGTAATTGACAAGCAAATACAGGCCCCTGACCTTGCAAAAAGCATGGAGGAGTCATCTAGTGATATAGTTATTCGCACTTTAGTGCAACGCTTACAGCAAGTAAGATTGTCTCGCCACTTATCCCAACAGGAGGTTTATGATGCCACTGGGATACACATTGGTCGGTTAGAAGCAAAGCCAGTAAACGTAACCATGCGGACGCTCATCATTTTGTGCCGTTACTACGGTATACCCTTATCTCCACTGTTTATAGATCTATAGCCTTTGCTGCCATCTATCTTCTCCGCCAGAAGGGAGAAACACAAAACTATGTGTGTACATCGTTCCGCGCCCTAGTGTCAGCTGCATTAGAACGAGCAACGTGGAGGTATTTCAGCTAAACTTGACAATTGTTCGATCTTTAACTACACACTGGATACGTGCCCCCTTTTATTCATACACTTGATAATAGCCTATCCTAAAAGCCTAACTAAAAAAAAAGCGAACTCTATTCAGTTATTATTTATTTAATCTATTAGTAATTAGGAGCGACCTAACTATTTGAAAATTAGAATCTTGCAAGCCCTAAACGGGCGTAAAGTACCTTTGAGATAGGCGTAAAGTACCTTTGAGATAGGCACGAAGTACCTTTGAGATAGGCGTAAAGTACCTTTGAGATAGGCGTAAAGTACCTTTGAGATAATAATAAAAAATATCTCTTTTACTATCTCAAAAATGTCATACATTAGCGCCAGCTAAACCAGCTTGCTATGTCTGACAAACACTTCCCCGGTACCACATTCGATAAGCGGCGCGGCAAATGGAAGGGACAGTACCGTAAAAACGGTAAGACTAAGAGCCTCGGATACTTCGAGTCCCAACTTGATGCCTACGAGGCCGTGCGCAAGGCGAAAGCTGAGTCACAGATTTCTAGTGAGGATAGTGAGATACTTTTAGAGGTACTTCCCTCCTATCTCAGTAAGTCTGCCTCTTTGCGCCACACAACTGATACTATTGCCCAAAGCAATGTGCTCATAGATAGTCCGTGGGCGATGACACTAATGGAGGCACGTCTCTTTGTGCTCATGTTACGTGGACTACGCCGTGATGACCCTGGTACCAACCGTATCGTGGTGCCGTTGGCCGATCTTGTTGGGGAACAACCAATCGGTGGCAGGGGCTACAAACTGTTGCATGCAGCTTTGGATGGATTAGATGCTATTCGTATCGATCTGCCAATGCCTAACCGCCAGCAAGATTACCATAAGGTGCCATTGGCGCACTCCTTACAGTTGGATAGCGGCGCAGGCACGGTATCGGGATACTTCTCGGCCGATGTAATGCCTTATCTGACCAGCTTGGTGGATAATTTCACGTTGGGTCAAGTGGCTGACCTGCTCAGTATTCGTAGCGTGAATACGCATCGCTACTACTGGCTTATGCAGATGTGGAAATTCAAGAGCCCCCATACGGTGGCAGTAGAAGAGCTGCGTCGGCTGACAACAGGCGATTCCGCCTACCCACAATACTCCGAGTACCGCAAAAACGTACTCAAGCCCTCATTAGCCGAACTTAACGAGCTGAACTTCGAAATATCCGTCGTGGAGAATAAGGTCGGTCGTAGCGTTGATTCTGTAGAGTTTCATATAAGTTATGCTGCTGTTAAGCTACAGTCGCGTCAGTTACAATTGCCACTTGGGGAGCCAACTCAGCTGTCTGAGCAATCCTCAATCGCTCCTCAACACGAGCGTGTGGCCCAGCGACTCCGCAAGCTCAAACTTACAGAAGCTCAGATCAGGCAAGTTATTCAAGTGTTGCCTACCGAAGCCGAACATCATAAACTATTGAAAGCTACCCATCCATTGTTGGTAGAGTACGAAACCAAGAGTAAGCCTTTTGATAATATTGGAGGTACGGCTATTAATCTACTCAAAACGACATTTCCGAACTATTATAAAGCAGTGAAGTAGATTTTCCAGACATCCATTTTGCTCCATAGGAAATAGATATCTGAAGTATAAAATAGTTTATTTCTGCTTCAAAAGAGCACTTTTTATACTAATATAGACTACTTAAGTCTCCAGCATCTTGTACTTCAGCAGCAGCTTCTGATACAGATTTCTGAAGGGTTTTAGCTCGCATTTCCCAGCTTGTTAATCATAGCAATGCAGCCCTTCGCCTAGTGAAGCCAGTTTGGGACACTTAGGCGATAATTAGTGAATATTACCATTATTTTTAGCTCAAAGCTAAGGGAGCCAACAAGGCATAAAGTGATGTATAATAATGTAATACTGAGTATTATTACCCTATTTGGGCTATGCTGTAAAGTAGATAGGCGAGAATTTAATCAAATTCATACTAAATAAATTAGTAGCATTGCGTAGCTGGTTCAGCCAGTTTCGCGCTATGACTAACAAGTGCACTATCAAAATCCTTTGAATACAGGCTGTAGAGCCTATTTTGGCAAGAGTTTAATTGGCTCACTATAGGCTCAAGCAGCTTAGATATGTCCTCTTTGATGAGCGCTGCTGAAATGGCCTAACATATGAATCTGCCCAGTATGGAGAAGAATGGTTGAAAGGAGCATACTAACTGTTTCTAATAGGCAACATATACCCTTTTTACTATTCATTAATACCGGCCTCAATTCCAGTAAATCAGCTATTATATTCTTGCTATGCCTCTACTTCTGAGGACGCTGACTCATTTACGCCGTCTAGCTCCGACGACGTCGAGCGGCCTGCTTTGCTGGGATTGCCCTGTCTGCTTCCGGTCTACCCTCTAAGTAGGCAGTGATAGCTACATCTAACACGTCACCAATGGTCTCGTGTGACCAGAAAGAATATTGCTGTAAGCGTTGTAGCGTTTCGGCAGGGAGTTGATTAGAAAACTTGATTAGTACCGATTCCTTCACTTCCTGAGTTACAACTGATGCTGCAGGTGCTGCTGCTTTCGGCTTTAACAGGAGTTCGTCTGGCGAAGGGATAAGCTGATCAAGGTCGAATTTAGCTTTGGCCATGTCTGTATTATCTTTATGGTCTTGTTTGTCTTTACACTCTTTACACTCTTTACAGTCTTTATTGTCTTGACAAGATTTCTTTCGTCAACGCCGTGTAATCAATAAAGGCGTTAGATCCAGCAGCTGTTTGCTGTAAAGATTGCCGTTGCACCTGAGCCTCAGGAATTGCTACATTTTCGCGGATAGTAGTCGTCATTACCAGTGAGCCAAACCGCTCGCGCATCTTCTTTACAAAAGCGTGATGTAGGCCACGGCGGTATGTCGGTGAGTACTTAGTTAAGAAAACACCGCCTACCTCCAATTCCGGATTGTAACTATCCTGAATCTTGGTGACCAGTTCTAGAAGGCTGGTCACACCGTCAAAACTGAATACTTCTGGCGACGTGGGCACAAACACTTTAGTTGAAGCGGTTAAGGCGGCCACAGTCAATGGGGAACTGGGCGCGGGTGGCGTGTCGATTAGTACGTAGTCCACCAACTTGTTCAGGCCCTTAAATGCTTTCTTGAAGAATAACGGATATGCTAGGTCTGCTCCTAGTACTTTCTCGGCAACCACCAGTTCCTCTGTAGCTGCTACTAACCAGAGCTTCTCTCCCACCTGCTGCATGACATCGAGCAATTGTGCTTTTGAGTCCATGACTGCAGCTAAGCTTTTCGTTGAGTCTACTACTGGCAGGCACCTAGTCAGACTAGCTTGGGCATCTGCATCTATCAATAGCACTCTTTGTCCGGCCTGGGCAAGTAGTTGACCAACCGCCCACACGCTGCTGGTTTTGGAAACGCCACCTTTCCTGTTCGCAAAGCTATATACCTCCATACGTTCTTGATTATCTTTATTATAAAGAAAGTATATATACTCTATATCAGCAAGATA
Source organism: Hymenobacter psychrophilus (assembly GCF_900107135.1). Taxonomy (GTDB): domain Bacteria; phylum Bacteroidota; class Bacteroidia; order Cytophagales; family Hymenobacteraceae; genus Hymenobacter; species Hymenobacter psychrophilus. The sequence continues at coordinate 10,411 of NZ_FNOV01000022.1, read as the reverse complement.
ATCTTTTACTTAAAGACAATAAATTACTTAAAGATCATCTTTATCATCTTTAAGTAAAGATAATTTTTTAAAATTCAGATAGTTACATTTAAATCTATCCCAGACTAATCTGTCTCATTTTCTCCTTTCACTGCTTGCTATCAGATAGACCTACTATTCGCCTTTAGACGCTGACCTATGTTATCTAATGTTTGCTGTACCGCTAACGGGGAAGGCAGCATGCCATAAACTAGTTGGCGGAACGCGCCCTGGTAGGTGGGTACCAACTGCTGCCAAGTTTGGCCGGCGTCGGCAAACAGGCGGGCCTGCGCCAGCGGGTGGGTAGCCCACTCGCCCTGAAACTCCTGGTTGCGGGCATCATCGGCGCGCACTTCGGCCAGCAGCGTCTCAAACTCCGGCCCGGCCAGAAACGCCTGCAGTGCCGGCTGCTGAAGCAGTTGGTGTAAATCATAGGCGTGGCGGATTTTGGCCTGCAGTTCCCCTAGCGAATCGGGTGAGTAGCCGGCGCGTACCAGAGCCAGGATCTTTTCAACCAGCGTGCGCTCCAGGGCCAGCACCAGCACCTTAAACGGCGCCAGGCCGTGCTGCGCTACCAGGGCCAGCTCACCGCGCTGGGTCAGAAACTGGCCGGCATAGGACTGCATCGGCCGCCACTGGCTGGGGTGGGGGCGGGCGAAAGCGTTGATTTCGAGCAGCACCGCGCCGGGCCGCACCTGGCTGCCGGGGGTGGGCGCGGCGGTAGCCGGAAACTGGTGCAGGGTCTTGCGGAAGTGGCTCCCGCGCACGGTCACGCCCGCTTCCACCACGGCCGTCAGCCCCTGGGTAATGTGCCTAGCCCCGGCATCCATGAGCTTTTTGACCTGCCCGCCACTCCAGCCCTCGGTGCCGGCGATGGCCAGGTCCACGTCTTCGGAAAACCGTTCGACCAGCCCGTAGGCCTTGGACAGGGCCGTACCACCCTTGAATACCAGCTGCTCGCGGTAGGGCGAATCGGCCAGTGCCCGTAAGACGTAGCTTACCCAGTAGTCCTTCTCCACAAAGGCTTCAGGCAAGCCCAGGCCCTGGGCGGTGGCCAGCAGGATCTGCCCAAACTCCGGGCTCTGATGCAAAGTCATTGGATGTTCCACGCGACACGGTTGGGTAGGGCCCCGGCACTCAGGCCCAGGCGGTAGGTAGTTAAGGGATTGAGAGTGGCACGTAATGTGGCCGCACCTTTGGAATCGGTTAGCCGCTCCAGCAATGCGCCCAGTACGGCGCGGGCCCGGGGCGGGGCCTGGGCCGCGGCCAGCTCCGTGAGGCGGCGCCGGGCGGCCGGGGAAAGGCGGGTGATTTCGCGCTGCACCCGGGCCAGTACCACATCGGGGCTGGTGTCGGGAATGCGGCGCAGGTCCCGCAGCACTTCCAGCCACTGTAGCAGGGGCACGTCGCTGGCCCGTTCCGGGGCCGGACGCACCACGAACCCCACGCGCCGGGGTGGGGTGCGCCGCGGTCGGGGAGTGGTCACGGTCGTTTCGGCTGGTACCTGGGTGGTCAGACCCAACTGGTTATAGAGGCTCACGCCCGCCCGGTAGGCCATCTGTTCGCCGCCGGCGGCCGTGAGCGTACGCAATACGGCTCCCTCAGAAGGCTGCAGCGGACCAAAGCGACTGGTCTGGGGCCGGTAATACTGGCCCTTGGCAAAGCGGACCAGCAGGCCTTGCCGGCTCAAGCGGCTCAGCGCCGCGGCCACCGCCCCGAACTCGGCGGGCTCCGTCACCAGATCGGCATAGGTCAGCAGCTCGCCCGGCGCAAAGGCCTCGACTTGTCGGCGGACTCGCTGCATGATGGATTGGGGCATAGCAAACAGAAATACGCAGAAGGCAAATATACGAATTATGTCAAGTTTTTACATGTAGAAACTTGACATAATTTAAGCTTAGTCTGTTCCCGCCGGGGGGTAGTTGCCGGCCTGCACCTGCGCCAAAACTATGGCCATAATGTCCTGCACGCGCTCGTTAAGCAAATCCGCGACCAGCAGCAACTCACCAGTCGTGCGGGTGGAGGGGTTAGCCTCACGCGGCTTGATAGTGCGGTAGCTCATGCCCAGATGGTGCATCAGCTCGCGCTCGGTAAAACGGTAGTGGCTGTGGCGCAGCAGATCCGTAAAACGCCGGGGTCCTGCCCAGCTTCAGTCGGCCGGGCAACCCCTACGACAACGCGCAGGCCGAAGCCGGCTGGAGCACGCTTAAAACCGAGTTACTGCCTCCAGGCTCCGTTTTCGCCTCGCTCGAAGAAGCCCGACTGGAGGTGGCCCACTACCTCGACACCTACTTCAACCTCGACCGCCGCCACTCCGCCCTCGGCTACCGCTCGCCCCAGCAATTTGAACGCGACTTGAATCTCAACCTATCTTAGCGAACTGTCCGTTTTTACTGGACCACCCCAGAGACTGGCAAAGGCGGTGCCTGGGGGCAGCAGTTCGGTTTTGAGCGTACTCCAGCCAGCTTCCGCCTGGGCGTTATCATACGGATTACCCGGCCGGCTGAAGCTGGGCAGGGCCCCCGCTTGGGCAATGCGGGCGCGACAGGCCGCGCTGGTGTACTGGCTGCCGCGGTCGGCGTGGATGATGAGCCCCGGAGCTGGTTGGCGCAGCGTGAGGGCCTGTTCCAGGGCGTGGAGCACCAACTCGGTCGGCATCTGGGAGGCCAGGTGCCAGCCCACCACGCGCCGCGAGCAGGCATCGCGCCAGGTGGCTAGGTAGCACCAGCGCCCGCCCACCAGGGGCAGATACGTGATGTCGCCCACCCAGACCTGGTCGGGGGCAGTGGGGGCGGGCTGACCGAGCAGCCGGTTTTCAGCCACCACGGCGGCCGGGTCGGCCACCGTCGTGCGGGGGCGCTGTGGGCGCGTGCTCAGCGCGCGTAGCCCGTTGCGCTGCAGCCACGAGCGCAACGCATAGCGACCCACAACATGTCCTTCGGCGCGTAATTCGGCCCGCAACCGCCGCGTGCCGTAGCGGCGAGCATGGCGCGTAAACGCCGCCTGCGCTGCTGGCTGCCAGGCCGCAGCAGGTTGGGGCAGGCACTTGCGCCACTGGTAATAACCAGCGGTGCTAACCGCCAATAGGCGGCAGAGCAACTGCACGGGCCAGGGCTCGGTGCAAGCTTGAATAAATTGGTAGCGGCTCATCACTGAGGCGGTTGCGCAAAGATGGTCACGACTTTTTTTAACATATCGCGCTCCATTTCCACGCGCCGCAACTCGGCGCGTAGCTGCTTGATTTCGTCGCGCTCGGCGCTACTGGGCACAGCCTTTTCCAGGGCCTCGCGTTGCCAGCGGCCGAGCAAAGCCGGCGAAATGCCTTGGGCGCGGGCCACGTCCGTCTGGCGGGCTCCGGCCGCTACTTGGCGCACGCACTCGGCTTTGAAAGCGGGCGTATATTTCTTGCGCGTGGCGGACAAGCCGCCAGGATTCAGTTTCTCGGTCATGGGCAGTGGAAGATAAGACTTCTCACTGTCCGTTTTAGCTAGACCACCCCAGATTCCCAACTCCATTATAGGTTCCGGTAAGTAAACTTTATCGGAACCTATGTACTCGTCTACCGATAAGGTCCGATAACCTTCTCTTTTCGGACCTTATTCGAAAGATTTTATATAAAATGGGCGATTTTATTCAACACCTCTTTCCATGAGAAAACGCAATGTCTGCGCGCTAATTGATGCACAAAACTGCCGATAATTGTCATCTTTCTGATCATCTGCGAAATCGCTAGCTGCTTTGATTGCAATAGCCCTTGGGCGAGGATGCGAGGCTTCCGAAGCCGCACTATATACTCCATAAGCTTCCATTTCTATTCCAATAAGTTTTCGGTGTTGAGCTTGAATTTGTTCTGTCATGTCTTGGGCTGAGATAACAGCTGAGCCCGAAGCTACTGGCCCAATTAAAAGTCTGGGGGATGAGTCAGGTGAAGTTCCATCACTGCATTCCGCTATTTTCAGTAGTGTTGCCTTGTCACGGCTTAGCCGCTGAACTTCTCCGTAAAGTGTTGGGTCTAAACTCAAATGATGAGGCCCAGGAACAAAGACAGGAACGTCACCTTTGTTAATCCACTTACCCATTCCCCAATCCCAACACTCTTCAGCGACGATTATATCGCCCAATCGAGCTTGGCCGCGAAGCGCCCCTGTAATACCTGTCATAGCCAGAATTCGGGGGCGAAAATTTACAATCAGCTTGGAGGAAGTAATAGCTGCGGCACTCATGCCCATTCGGGGACATAATGCTGCCACCACATCCATAGAAGTGCCATTCAGATTAAAGGAACCTTTTATATACAATGTGGGATCCCCAGGAACCTTTACTTCCTCAAAATTCCAGGGCAATTTTTGTACAGCACTGAACTCAACGTCAAGTGCGCATACGATACCTAAGTAAAATTGGTAAGGAATTTCCACACTTCGCTCTGCCGAAATCCATGAGGCAATCTGTTTAAGCTGCATGACAAGAGGCAAATGCCATGAACTTGAGCGCGGTACATACTTGACAAGTATGATTCCATTAGACTGAAAATCTGGAGCATAATCGCTTAATAAATCCTCGTAGCCAGTAAGACCGATGATCTTACGCGGCATCAACATATCCTCCTCACGAAGTAAATCATTCAGCAAAGTTCTGCCTGCATCCGAGTGAGGATGCTCACCCAGCCGTACGGGAACGGACAGGTCGAGTATCAATAGGTCAAATTGCTTAGTTTTTAATCTCTTGCGAGCACTTAGCACATCACCAACACTCTCCAAACTATCATGATTAACTAGCCCCGTTTCCAATAAAACTTGAGAAGTCTCATTCAGTTTATCACCGTTATCTTCAAGTACAAGTACGTTAATCATGGGATTTTTTAGTGGCAACATGTATTAATTCTAGCAGCTTTTCTTTCCAATTATGCTCCAAGGAGCTGTACCAAACTGTGCCCACGTAATGGTCAGGGAAATCAGCGGTAAACTTAGCATTTAACTCTTCTAAGCTAAATGCATTTTTGTCTGCTCCGAAGGTAGTAAACGCAGTGATGATAATCACAGGAACCTCTATCTCGAAGCTGTCCAAGTACTCTAAAACGTCTTTACCAGCATATGAAGTGTGCTTAAAACCACTATCATGAATTGTATTATTAAAGGCAGGAAGGCTCATATCCAATAGAACAATATCAGGTATTCTCTCCCGTATTCTCTTTAACCCTTCTTGCACTGACTGTGCGCAAACAATGTCAACCCTTGGAACTGCAGAATGCAAAAATTCTTGAATTCGTGCACTCTTGTGCTCGTTATCCTCGACTAAAAGTAGGTTCATATAATTACGGGAAGATTGAAGGACACTTCAAATACACGTTGCGGGCTTACTTGGATTTTTAAATCCGGTTCAATTTTCATAACATGTTTCAATGTGTCATAAATTTTATACAATCCTGTTCCACTTTCACGATGAACCCTGTCCCAATACGTTCCGTCAGTGCATTCATTCAAAATAGCTTCCGCCTTATTGACAATGATATCAACGTCAATATCTGCTCCAATTTTATTCGTGAACCGACACTTGATGAAGTCTTCTTGGATACTACAATACACCTGAACATGCGGCGTATCACCTAACCCAGCCCTTCTAATAACGTTCTGGAATAAAATCATGAATATGCCAGTGAAAGCATTGATATAATGCCCTTTAACCTTATAATCTTCTGTATTCCCAAACTCTATAGCAGCACTAAACATAGGGTTGTAATGTTTGGCCATGTCGACAGTTATTTGCAAAACATAGTCGAATCGTAACGGCTCACTTGAATTCTCTGTACTTGGTTTAAACCAAGACGCAACCTTATCAATCGAACGAGGGAGCAATACATGTAGCTCCCTCACGGAATTCAATAAGGGGTCTAAATGGACTTCTGCAGCTAATAAATGTGCTTCTAATGCATCTATTAAGCCAAGAGCTCTTTGTTTGGCTTCTTGTTGGAGACGATTTCTAATTAATTCCAGTCCATTTTCCATAAAACTAAAAAATGTATGAAAAAGCATGCCCGCGAATTCATCAAATGTAAAATTTCGTTCTTTAAGAATATTGCCAATGATTTCGTAGTGCTCATCATTTAGTTTGATTTCAATAAGGCCTTGTTCATTTGAGCTTTTGCGAATTCTAACCCACTCACCGTTGATTTCTTTAATCAATGCATCATAGTTTTTTGCAAATTCATCCAAAAATCCTTGCAATTGCAGTGCAATTGATGAATCCGATTCATATAAATCGCCTAGCCAGTGATCATTAAATTTATATTCCTCATCAGAGTTTCTAGTTGTTATTAATCGCAGTGATACAACAGAGCTAAGCATTTCACTCTCTAATTCATTATGACGAATACGAGTACTCAAAAAGCCATCCATACCATAATTTCTATCTTTTATAAAAACATCCAATAAGTCCTCAGTTATAGTATGAAGTAAATCACTCACCTCATTAATTGGTAAAGCTATCGGCAATAAGGGAGAACCTGACTTTGGAATGCCCGCAGTAGCAATTTTGTTAGGCTGCTCTTCAATTCCAGCTCTAACGTAAGCTAAGTATCGGTCAAAGTTTTCACGCACCACTTTTTCTGCCTCACGAACAAGTCCATCGAGATTATATTCAATTTTGCTTTGCTCTACCTCAACCCTCCTTTCCTCCAATACTAACCTTCTGGTGTGTTCAACGATCTCCTCATCGTAAACTGACTGATTAACAGGATCAAGTTCAAGTAGCCAGTTTAAAATTGCTATCCGTTCGCTCAGCAGTGACGACGTTCCTTTACTATAGTCACCAGCCATATAAATATGTTCTGGCAAGCAAGTATACCGTAAGAAATAAACCAACTTTGCATGGTCGAATCCATTGGCTTGAGCCTTTAGTTCGGAAGGTTTAGTAATACCATTTCCAAATAATGCAGCTCCAACCGCTTGACGTAGCTGACCTTCATAGGCCCCATCAACAGTACGAGTATATATATCATATAGAATTGTAATTGACAAGTCCGATTTGTTTTCCCGTCGTATGTTTTTATTTAATCGGTCTGCCAACTCACGTATAGGCAGAACGTGAACGGATTCTCCATTAGTCAGATAAGTTGAAGTGGCTAGTTGTATACCTGCCATGACGTTTGCCTCTTGCAGTAGGGCATGAATAATTAGACGGATGGCGCTAAACCTATAAAAAGGTGCATTACTATGGATCAGGGGGCTAGCCAGCTCGCTAATTTGCTCATATTGTCCATCGCGGAAAGCACGTAATGCCGTTAGATAAACGCTCTCTAGTGCATAAACAGGTTCGACTTCACCAGCTTGAAAACCAGTAATAGCCTCAGTTAAACTTGTAATATTTTTATCAATCAGGCGTGTCTCTATAGCGTCGGCTAAATTATTAGGCAAGTATTTTAGAAGAAATAGATGAAAATTTACACATGTCGAGAATGCAAACTTTAAATCTCTTTCCCTAATTGTTTCGTGTTCTATGGCAAGTGGGACTAGTTCACTGTCCATCTCACGTTTCATGATGGCCTTTTGCAAATAAATTAATTCAAAACTGGGTAGGGTTAAAGATAGTTTTTCTAACTCAGCAGCATAGAAATCTGTCTCGCTTTTTTTTGAAAATACACCGGAAAGATATTTATTTGCGGGTGATAACGCTATTTTTGGATCAATATGATTTTCAAAAGTAGCGGCTAAAATATCTTGGCCAATATCGAAACAGACTTTGTGATTAGCATTTTGACTATTAAATATCCCAGCAGATGACATTTTTTCGTTAAGTATAATCGATCCCTCTTGTCCATCCGTGAGCACAAACAGTAAGGAAATCAGGCGTGGGTCATCGATAAGTTGACTCACTCCCTGCACTGCTTCGAGCATATGCTGCTTATCTAATACAGAATTTGAAGTAGCATAACTTGTCTGAGCTAGATAAATAAAAGCTTCGTAGGAATCTATAACCGACTCTGCATACGCATGCCTTAAGACGTGTAACGCGCCGTCTGATTCAGCCGATACATGTCCATTTATATGGTATAGAATTTTCTCTTTCCAATCGCGCGTGAAAGGAAATACAGCAACTTTATCCTTAATTTGATTGGCAAATCTTGTAGGTGTTACAGAAGGCTCATTACGTACGCTAATTTGATGAATTATGTAACGGGTGATGCTACGAGCAGCAAATGCGTTTTTTAGCTCGTTACTGAGCTTTTTATGTGCTTCTATTCCATAAGCTAATTGTTTGATAGCAAGAGAATGCTTTAACCACCAAAATGAGAAGCCTAATTGGTCATTAACGGATGTTAAAATAGTATCTGCACCTGTAAAATCACCCTTTATAGTTAATAATTGAGCTGTATTTCTTAACTCTACATATTGTTGTAATTTCTTTTGATTTAGTGATACCATGGCTTTTAGCCATGATAGCTCACGCTTGGCTGATATTGGAGCGTAAGTGGAATAGGCACCAATTTCACCTAGTATTTTAGGAAACGGTTTATGTAAAGCCTGTGCTAACTTGGGCTGGCGACTTACCCACTCAATAGCTTCTGTAAATAGGGAAGACGGCATACCTTTCCTTGCTTCTATTAGGAAAGCCATTTTATCTTTTGCTCCATGCAAACCACTTCGGAAGGCAAGTCTAGCCTTGCCGTCGGTCATTGGATTAACTTTGTTCGACATCTATGATTTTGTTGCGATATCTAATAATTCCGGTTTCGGCAATTATTCTAATGAGAAATGCTATCCATATTAGCAATATAGCAACAAGTGCTACAATCCAAGGTGTTGCGCTGCATTAAAGCGCTTAACGTCGTCTAAACGTGCATATCGCTCAATCATTAAATCTGTCTTCTGCTTTGTCTGGTTCTTAATAGCCTTATTGGATTGCCCTGCTTCAATCGCAACTGTCACAAAAGAAGCGCGTAATGAGTGAGCAGTGTAAGCAAAGCCAAGATGGCGTTGCACAAGATCATTAACGCTCTGGTCAGAAAGACGAGCTTTCCCTGGTTGTGCAGCCCGTTCCTTATTGCCCCGGCTCATTCTTATGAATAGCGCCCCAGAAGTACGACCAATGCATTCCAGCCATTCCTGCATCGCTCGTACCGGACAGTAGTCCGCACTAGGAGCGTAAAATACGGCTTTATCTTCTTCCTCCCCGTATTGGTTGGTTTTGCTACGCTTCAAGTGAATCACCAACGCTTGACGCGTCAACTCAATGTCCTCGACGTTGAGAGCCACCAATTCGGAGCGGCGAAAAGCGCCCGCAAATCCTAATAGCAACAAAGCACGGTCGCGCAACCCTGTAGGAGTGGTCAAGTCCATCGCCCGAACCGCCTGCTTCAACTCCGCTACCGTGAAAGCCGCTGCCTGACGCTGACGCTTCCCAATTACCCGGGTTATACCATCGAGCACAATATGCAATGCCTCATGGCTCGTGGGTGAAGGCTTACCCGCCAACTGATGCAACTTGGCAATGGCCGCCACATGCCGACGTATCGTAGCCAGCTTCAATCCCCGGTCAGCCATCTGTGAAACGTACCTGGCCACCGTCGTCACATCCGCCGGTAGATGTGACAACTCGTGTTGCTCACAATAACATTGAAAGCTCCTCAAGTCAGCTGCATACCCGCGCTTGGTATTCTCGGCCCCGTGCAGGCCGGCCTCGACATAGCGGCTGACGGAGGCCGGCATCTCAACCATGGAGTGAGAACGAGTAGGAACCAGAACCGGGAGCTGCGGCGCATTTTCCATGTAGCCTATACAATAAGGAGTAAAACCACGACTTTTGGTCAATTTCCAAAGATAGTAACTTAGTATCGACAATGAACTATTATCGGTACTAAGATGGCTTACGCAAGAGCCCGAGAACTGGGAACAACTTGGTCGCCGCCCTATCTGGGCGACGGCCACTGCAGGCGGTAGCTGGTGCTGCGACCACCGGCGCTGTCTTGGCGCAGGATTCCTTTGGCCACCAGGTCGGCGATATCGCGACCTGCCGTATCCTGGGAGCACTTGGCTATGCGGGCCCACTTTGAGGAAGTCAACTTGCCCTCGAAGCCGTCGAGCAGTCTGGTTAGCAACCGCTGCTGGCGCTCCGTCAGCGCAGTCGACCGGTGCAATTCCCAGAAACGGGCCTTCGCCAGCACCTGTGCCAGCGTCTGCTCGGCCGCCGTCACGGCCCGTCCCAAGCAGGCCAGAAACCACGTGAGCCAAGCCGTCACATCCAAGGAGCCGCGCTGGCTGGTCTCTAACAAGTCGTAATACTGCTGGCGCTCGGCCTGAATCTGGGCCGACATGCTGTAGCACCGTTGCCCGCTGCCATCGGCTCGAGCCAGCTGCAGGTCGGCAATGGCACGGGCGATGCGGCCGTTGCCATCGTCGAA
>NZ_FNOV01000020.1 GCF_900107135.1 Hymenobacter psychrophilus | reverse complement strand
CCTGCCCGTAGGTGGTATCGCGCACCGGCAAGCCCGTGCGCGCAGCCAATTCAGTGGCCAAGGTTTCCCAACGGGTCCGCTCAGCGCTTTCTTGGTGGACGCAGGCCACGATGCGGGCCTCCAGGGCCTGGTACCCAGGAAAAGCCCGCGCGTTCATCCCGTCGGGGGGCACAAGGCCCAGGGGGTAGTGGCGCTGCAGGTCAAGGTAAATCGGCCAGTAATCGCGCTGGGCGTTGAAAAAGTGCGTCATGGGCAGGATGGAGACAGGGCGGAGGCGCAGCAGCTAACCTGCCCGTGGCAACGCAAGGGGTACAATGTTCAGGTAAGTATACCCTCCTTTCCCTGAACCGCTAAACTAAACGCCCCGCAAGTTGCACCAAAGCTTGGAACGGCCATTTGGTGCCTATGCCGAGTTTAAGAAACTCGTCTACCAATCAAAGTTTACGAAATGCCGTTAGCAGGTGAGTTTCGTAAACTCCCCTATATGAAGATTGGCTACGCCCGCGTCTCCACCCGCGACCAGAATTTAGCATTGCAGCTCGACGCCCTGACCCAGGCCGGCTGCGAGCTTATCTACCAGGAAAAAGCCTCCGGCGCCTTGGCCGCCCGGGTCGAACTCGATAAGCTCTTGCTGCAAGTGCGCCCGGGCGACACGGTCTACATCTACAAGCTCGACCGGCTGGGTCGCTCGCTTAAGCACCTGCTCGACCTGGTCGCGGACCTGCAGCGCCGCGACATCGGCTTGATTTCCCTGACCGACGCCATTAACACGTCGTCAGCCCAAGGCCGGCTCGTACTCAACCTGTTTGCCTCGCTCGCCGAGTTTGAGCGCGAGCTGATTCGCGAGCGCACCCTGGCCGGGCTGGCTGCGGCCCGTGCCCGGGGCCGCGTCGGCGGGCGCAAGCCGGGCCTTTCAGTAGAAGCCCAGCGCACGGCCCGCGCGGCCGAACTGCTCTACAAAGCCCGGGAGCTGAGCGTCGACGACATGGCCCGCAGCCTGCGCATCTGCAAGGCCACCTTCTACAAGTACCTGCACCACCGCGGCGTGGCCCTGCATGTGCAGCCCTTGCCCAGTCCAGTGACCACCCCTGCCACCTGAAGAAAGCGCCCGGGTCGGGGCATGCGGCGAATAACGGGTATATTCACCGCAGATTATGCGGAGAATAGTGCCTTATATCCATGAACGCCCGGACTGGCCGGCCTTCACCTGGGACCCGGCGGTCCTGGAGGCGCTGCTAGGCACCGTACGTCACCAGCAGGGGCGGCTGCTGGGCCGGCTCGAGGCCTTGGGTGTGGACCTGCGGGCCGAGGCCACGCTGCGTACGCTCACGCTCGACGTGCTCAAGTCGAGCGAAATCGAGGGTGAACTGCTGCCCCCGGCCTCGGTGCGATCCTCCATCGCCTGGCGCCTGGGGCTCGAACAGGCCGCGCTGCCCCCCACCGACCGGCGGGTGGAGGGCGTGGTGGCCATGCTGCTCGACGCCACCCAGCAGGCCGCCGCGCCGCTGACCGCGAACCGCCTGTTCGGCTGGCACGCGGCGTTGTTCCCCACCGGCTACAGCGGGCTGTACCCGCTGCAGGTGGGCGCGTGGCGCACCGGGCCCATGCAGGTCGTGTCCGGGCCGCTGGGTCGCGAGCGCGTGCATTACGACGCGCCCGCCGCCGCGGAGCTCGACGCGCAGATGCAGCACTTCCTGGCCTGGTTCAACGCCGACCAGGGCCTGGACCCCGTGCTCAAAGCGGGGCTGGCGCATTTCTGGTTTGTGACGATTCACCCCTTCGACGACGGCAACGGCCGCATCGCCCGGGCCATCGCCGATTTGCAGCTGGCCCGCGCCGACGGCACGGGCCAGCGCTGCTACAGCCTGTCGGCGCAAATCCAGGCCGAGCGCCAAGCGTATTACGACCTGCTCGAAACCAGCCAGCGCGGGCCCTTGGACGTGACGCCCTGGCTGGACTGGTTCTTAGGCTGCCTGGGCCGGGCCCTGCAAGCCGCCGAGCAAACGCTGGGGCAAGTGCTGGCCAAGGCCCGCTTCTGGGAGCAGCACCGGGACGCGGCGTTCACGGTCCGGCAGCGGCAGCTGCTCACGCGGCTACTCGACGGCTTCGAGGGCAAGTTCACCACGGCCAAATGGGCGCGCATGGCCCACTGCTCCCAAGACACGGCCGGCCGCGACATCGCCGACCTGGTGGCCCAGGGTGTGCTGGTGCACGAAGGCGCCGGTGGGCGCAGCACCAGCTATCGCTTGGCGCCCGAACCCGACGCCCGATAAGTCACCTGCCGACGGGGCAAGCGCGAAAGGGCTCACAAGGGGCTCACAGCACCGATACACCGAGCCCTAAACCGTGCTCCCTGGCTTCTAAATACACATTTTGCGGTAAAGTAATGGGTTCACAATGGGCTCACGGCATTGCGAAATTACTCATCCAGAAAGTCCGTTTGGTGAAAAGAGGGGTTTCACATGGAGCACTCAGGACCATGAATCGCTTACCGGTCGCCTGGTGGTGCCTTCGCAGGACCAGGGCTTTTTTGTGCGGTAACGGCGACCCCCAACTCGCTTACGCGTAATTGCTCAGCAGGCTAGTGCTGCGGTTTTCGCCGCGCCGACCACAGCCAGAGGCCGCCGGCCAGCAGCGCCAGCGCGGCCCCCACGATGGTCGCTGGGGGCAGCCCAAGCGTTGCCTTTGCTGGTTTCGCCCGGGCCCTGAATGTCTCGGGAAGGGCCTCGCGGTTGGTCACGGCCAAAATCAGGCGCGCGGCTTCGGCCGGTTGGTCCCACTGCGGAAAGTGGCCGCAGTGCTCGAACCAATACAGGTGTGCATCCGGGAACTTCTCCAGTGCCAGGCGCGACTGGCTGGGCAGGCACACCCGGTCCTGCCGGCCCCAGCCAATAACCAGGGGCTCGGTAATGCTGCCCTTGGCCGCGGGCCGCTGCACTTCGCCATGCGCCAGCTGGTCGAGCAACTCGTCGAAGGCGGGCGAGTGGGCGAAGCTGTACATCTCGTCGCGGGCCAGCTGCGCGTCCACGGCCCAGGGCCGGGCCGAAAACTGCGGCAGCAGCACGGTGCGCCCCACGGCCGAACCGGCCAGCGCGGGCATCACCGGCTGCAGGGCCGTCACCAGCTTGCCGGACAGGGACACCGAGTGGTAGAAAACTGGAATCTGCCAGCCCTGCCAGAACCCACCCGGGTCCAGCGACACCACCGCGCCGAGCACGCCGCCGCGCCGGGCCAGCTCCAGCACCAGCCGCGCGCCCATCGAGCTGCCCACGGCGTCGATGCCGAGCAGGTCGTGCTGGGCCAGAAAGTCCGTCACCGCATCGGCCAAGTTGCCGATAGAATGGATGCTGGACAGTTTCGGGGTCTGCCCGTGGCCGGGCAAGTCCACGGCAATAACGTCGCGCTCGGCCGCCAGCGTGTCGAGAATGGTGTTCCAGGACCGCCAGCTGCCGCCGAGGCCGTGAACCAGTAATAGGGGGCGGCCGGTGCCGCGGCGAACGAAGTGCAGGTCCATAACAGAAGCAGAAGAAAGTGTAACCCCTAAACGTGGGGCCATAAGAAACGGCTCACCTTCTTGGTCCGGCCCTCTGGTTCCGCCTCCTGTTTAAGAAGACAGTCCGACGCTAAATACGCGCTGTTCAAAGAAAGAAGTGATTTAAAAACTTCGCCCTTCAACTCAGTTGGCTTACTTATCCGTCAGGGCCAGCTTTTCGAGCGCGGCCAGAAACTCGGGGGTATCGTACTCGGCCATGCCCTCGTGGCGGGCCACTACCTGGCCATCGGGCCCGAGAATGACGGTAGAGGGAATGGCGCTGGAATTAAAGGGTGCTGGCAGGGGTCCCTGCGGAAAATACACCGGGAAGCTGTAGCCCTGCCGCTTCACCATAGCCCGGGCCTTAGCCGGATTCTCATCCAGTGACAGCATCACGAAAGCGACCTTCTTAGGGTCCACTTTTTGGTAGAGCACCTGAATTCCCGGCATTTTAGCCACGCAGGGCGGGTATCAGCTGGCCCACATATTCACGAATACCACCTTGCCCTTGAGCTCGCTCAGGCTCGTGTGTTTGCCATCGAAGGTGAGCAATGGCAGATTGTGGGGATAGGCTGCCCCGCTCGTATGCACCATGGGCGGGCCGGGGGGGGGGGGCGGCCATGGGCGCTTCGGCCTTCCACAGACCCGTTGCCAGCAGCCCGCGTTGGAGGGCCCCCAGCACCGGCGTGCGCAGGGGGGATAAACAGGACGAGGGCGAACATGGCCAGGGGCAGCCACTGCAACAGATTTTTGCAATTCAGATTCATAATCAAGAAGTTGAAAAGGTAAAACAATGGAAAAAGGAGTAGAGAGAAGCGGCTACGCGCCGGCGGGCCGGGGTTTGGCTACGGTTACGGGCTGACCGTCCGGCACCTGGTCGGCCTGCTCGCGCACCAGCTCGTCGCCGGGCTGCAGGGCCCCGAACACCAGCACCGAGTCGCGGCTCAGCAGCTGGCCCTTGCGCACCGGCACCCACTGGGCGCGGCCCTGCTGCACGCGCACCACCCGCGCCTGCTGGGGCGCATCGGGGGCAGTGAACACGGCCGAGATGGGAACGGCGCGGGCATCGGCGGCAGTGGGCAGCGCCACCAGTACCTGGGCATACATGCCGGCTTTCAGGCGGCCATCGGCGTTGGGCACCTCCATTTCCACCAGCTCCGAGCGCACTTCCGGGCTCAGGCGGCTGGCGTTGCGGCGGAAAGTGCCGCTGAACGTCTGGCCGGGGAAGGCGGCCACCGTGAAGGGTACCCGGGCCCCGGGCTGCAGCCACTGGCCGACCGCCGCCTCGGGCACGGCCACCTCCAGGCGCAGGGTGCGGCTGTTTTCGAGCGAGAACAGGGGCGCGGCCGGCTGCCCGGCCCCCGGCCCCACCAACGCGCCCACCGATACGTTGCGGGCCGTGATGATGCCGCCGAACGGGGCGCGCACCACCAGGTAGTTGCTCAGTTCGCGGCTGGCCTGCAGCTCAGAATAGGCCGCCTGCACGTTGGCCTGGTCGGCCTGCATGGCGGCACGGGCCTGTTCCAGGTCGTTGGGCGAGATGGTGCCCCGCTCCTCAGAAACACTACCGTCTGGGTCCACGAGCTGACGCCAGCCCAGATGGAGAGGGGCCGCAAAAAGTACGGCAAGCTGCTCCGGTGCGCAGCCCAGTAGCCCGCCGAAGCCCTGCGCATCACCCGCGCCACCATCCTCTTTACCCTCGCCCACGGCTTGTAGTGGCTGCCCGCCAACCCGAGCAGACCACCTGGCCCGCTCGTTACATTTCCCGGCCCTGCCAGCCGCGAAAGCCCAGCCTGCGTATCCCCGGTTATCAACCGGCTGCCCGCACCCTTTTCGGTAAATTGCCTCTTCCTACTGCCTTCTTTCGTCTTCATGGCTCCCGGCTTCCCCACTCCAGCGTCCCTGTCTTTCCCCGATAGCCTCCTCTACGACTTGCTGGACGTCTCGCTCACCGGCGTCAACGTGCTGCGCCCGGTCTACGACCCGGCCGGGGAAATCGAAGATTTTGCCATCGAGTACCTCAACCCCGCCGGCCAGCGCATGGCCGGCCTGGCCGAGCGCCCGGGTGGCACGCTGCTCACCCGCTTTCCGGAGTCCAAGGCCGCCGGCATCCTCGCTTACTACCGGCGCGCGTACACCGAGGGGTACCCCGGCCTGCACGAAGTCAACTACCAGGCCGATGGCCTCGACAACTTCTTCCGCCTGGCGGCCCGGCGCAGCGGCGAGCTGCTCGTGGTCAGCTTCACCGACACGGCCGACCAAAACCGCAGCGCCGTCGAGCTCGCCCTGCGCGAAAGCCAGGTCGCCGAGCAAGCTGCCCGCGCCGACGCCCAGCGCCAGCGCCTGCTCGAGTTTATGGACGCGGCGCCCGGCATGGTGCTCCGCCTGGTGGGCCCGCAGCACGTCATCGAATTCGCCAACGAAGGCTTCCGCCAGCAGTTTGGCGTGCCCGACCCGGTGGGCAAGCCTTACCTGGAGGCCCTGCCCGTTGCCGCCACCCAAGACGACTCCGCTTACCAGGCCACCGCGCTCTACGACCACATCTACCGCACGGGTGAGCCCTACTACGCCGCCGAAGCCCCGTACTACATCGCCCCCCCGCAGGCGGGGCGGCGCGAGCTGCGCTACTTCACCTTTGCGGTGCAGGCCGCCCGCGACGGCCGCGGCCGCATCGTGGGGGTGCAGGCCTTCGCGACCGATGTCACCGCGCAGGTGCTGGCCCGCCAGCAGGTGGAGCAGCTCAACCAGGAGCTCGAAGCCCGCGTGCAGGCCCGTACCCGGGAGTTGGCCCAGGCCCAGGCCGAAACCGAAGCCCAGCGCCAGCGCCTGCACCAGCTGGTGGCCGAAGCCCCGGCCCTGATTGCCAGCCTGCGCGGCCCCGAGCACGTGGTGGAGCTGGCCAACGACGGCTTCCGCGCCATCTTCGGCGGCCGCGAGCTGGTGGGCAAAACCTACCGCGAGGCCATTCCCGAGTTTGCCGGCCAGCCGTTTTTCGACCGGCTCGACCGCGTGTACCGCACCGGCGAAACCTACCACGGCATCGACGAGCCCGTGGTGCTGGACCGCACCAATTCCGGCCAGCTCGAGCGCACCTTCATCACCTACACCTACCAGGCCACCCGCGACGTCCACGGCCGGATTGACGGCATTCTGGTGTTTTGTTACGAAGTCACCGACCAGGTGATGGCCCGCCAGGAGCGGGAGGCCCAGCGCGAGCAGCTCCAGGCCGTGTTTGCGCAGGCCCCGGTGGCCGTGTGTTTGTTCCGGGGCGAGAACTCGGTGTTCGACGTCGTCAACCCGCCCATGGCCGAGATGCTCGGCCACCCGCTCGAAGCCCTGGTGGGCCACCCGTTTTTTGAGGTCATGCCCGAGCTGCGCGCCCAGGGCCTGCCCGAGCTGCTGGCCGAGGTGCGCCGCACCGGCACGCCCTACGTGGCCCAGGAGCAGGCCATTCAACTGCTCCGCCACCAGCCCGGCGCCCCCGGCTACTACAATTTTGTGTACCAACCGTTGTTCGACGCCCAGCACCAGGTCACGGGCATCGTGTGCGTGGTCACCGACGTGAGCGAGCAGGTGGCGGCCCGGCGCGTGGTGGAAGCCCGGGAAGAATCCTTCCGCCTGATGGCGGACCACGCTCCGGCCATGCTCTGGGTCACCGACCCGGCCGGGCAGTGCACCTACCTCAATGCCCAGTGGTACGCCTACACCGGCCAAACCGAAGCCGAGGCCCTGGGCCTGGGCTGGACGCAGGCCGTGCACCCCGACGACGCCGATGCCGCGGGCACCGCCTTTCTGGACGCCAACGACCGCCGCGTGCCCTTTGAGTTTCTCTACCGCCTGCGCCGCCACGACGGCAAGTACCGCTGGGCCATCGACCGGGGCCTGCCGCGCTTCGGGCCCGACGGCGCGTTCGCGGGCATCGTGGGCACCGTGGTGGAAGTGCACGAGCAGAAGCTGGCCGAGCTGGCCCTGCAGAAACTGACCAAAAAGCTGCGCAAATCCCGCGACCAGGCCGAGGCCCTGAACGCCGAGTTGGGCACCACCAACCAGCAGCTGCTGCGCACCAACGTGGACCTGGACAACTTCATCTACACGGCCAGCCACGACCTCAAAGCCCCCATCTCCAACCTCGAGGGTCTGCTGCACCTGCTGCAGCTGGAACTGCCGCCGGCCTTGGCCGAGAGCCCCACCGTGGGCCCCGTACTCGGCCACATGCTCGATGCCGTCGACCGCTTCAAGCGCACCATCGACCACCTCACCGAGTTATCCAAGCTGCAGAAAGAGCATGCCCCCGCTACCACCCTGGTCAACCTGGCCGCCGTGGTCGAGGGCGTACGCCAGGACCTGGCCCCGCAGCTGCGCGAAAGCAAGGCCCAGCTGACCGTGGCCGTCAGCGAGGGGTCCGCCTTCCACTTCTCCGAGAAAAACCTGCGCTCGGTGGTCTACAACCTGCTCAGCAACGCCCTCAAGTACCGCCACCCCGACCGCCGCCTGCACGTCGACGTCCGGTCCCACGTGCGCGAGGGCTTCACCGTGCTCGAAGTCCACGACAACGGCCTGGGCCTCGACCCCGACCACCTGCCGCGCCTGTTCACCATGTTCCAGCGCTTCCACGACCATGTCGAGGGCACCGGCATCGGCCTGTTCATGCTCAAGCGCATGGTCGACAACGCCGGTGGGCGCGTCGAAGTCCACTCCCGGCTCGGGGCCGGCACCACGTTTTTCGTCCACCTGCCGCACGCTGCTCCTGCCGCGTAGGGCCGCCCCTTTTGCACCCGTCCCGCCCGCTTCATGGCCACCATTTCCTGCACCCTGCTCGTCGACGACGACGCCACCACCAACTCTTCCTCAACCAGCGCCTGCTCGAGCACCTGGGCGTGGCCGACACCGTGCTGGTGGCCAAAAACGGCCGGCAGGCCCTCGACCTGCTGCGCACCCATTGCCAACCGCCCGCCTCGCCCACCTGCCCGGCCCTCATTCTGCTCGACCTGAAGATGCCCATTATGAACGGCATGAAGTTCCTGCACGCCTACGCCCAGCGGCCCGAACGCCAAAACCCGTCGGTCGTCATCATCATGCTCACCACCTCCCTCAACCCCCGCGACGTCGAGCAGATGCAGGACCTGCCCATCGCCGGCTACCTCACCAAGCCCCTTACCCGCGACAAAGTCAACCAGGTCCTGCAGCAGCACTTCGGCCAAGCCGCTTCTACTTAGCCCGCGGCACCCAGCTAAACCAATACGAGCTTATTATTGAATGGACCATCGTTGTGGCGTCCCTTGCTATGTTCCACGATTACGCGTTGTCGCATGACCTCTGTTCTTCTGCCAACCAGGTTGCGCTGGTGGCTTTTTGCCGTTTGCTGGTGGTGCAATGTGCCTCCCAGTGGGGCACAGACTAACCGCCCCCTGTTGTTCAAGGAAGTGCCCCTGCCCCAACCATGGGACCCGATGGTGTACCGCCTGAACAAGGCATGGAGCTACTCCGTGCGCAACAAAGGCGGCAAACTCGTGACCGGCCTGACGGATGTGCTGAGCCGGCCCCGGCGGCCCGTTACCCTGACCACCCCCGCCGGGCGCTTCGAAGGATTGGACCACGGCGAATTTGGCGGCGTGCTGCGCTTTTACGGCTCGGACCCGCAGGCCCCGCCCGTGGTGGTTAAGGAAGGGAACGTGCGGCTGATTTTTCAGTATCAGGGCCGAGTGTACTTCCTCGAAGGCCTCGCGCACTTGGCCCATCGGAGTGGGGCGTTGTACCAAGTGACAGGCACGGCGCCCGCGTTCGGGTACACCCAAGTGCTCGCCTTCGACGACGCCCCCGAAGCCTTTGCGGTGGTGGAGGACACCATATACATCGCCCAAAGCTAGGGGTTCACGGTTCTGCGCGCGCTGCGACCCGACGCGGTAGCAAAGCGCACCCTTTGGGGCGGTCTCTATCCCAACTCCGTCGCGGTGTTCGGCGACACGGCCTATGTAGGCATGCGCGGCGGGTACGCGCGGGTCATCATGACGACCCAACGCGTTACTTTTTTCAAGCACTTGCCTTAATGAACTACCCCATCCGTTCAAGAAAACGGTCCAAATCGCAAATGAAGTATTATTTCTTTGACAGCTACTTTGGGGCTGGAAAAGAATATGCGTTCTTGTGCTTGCCTTTTTTCGCTCGCGTTGCCTACCTGTACTGGTTCGCGGCCAAGCCGAAGGACTTATGCCCTTGGAACCATGAAATACGCCTCCTCTGGTGACGAAGAAGAAGCGCTGCCCAATCTGTTGGGACTCTCGTCGTTGGCAGAAGTGCAGCAGGCGGAAACCGAAGGCTTCCTATTGGCCGAGCAGAGCTTGTTGAACGAGCTGCGCGAGGACGAGGTCTTTGACGTGGCCTACATTCAGGAAATCCACCGACGCGCCCTCGGTCGGGTCTACGGCTTCGCGGGGCGTTACCGCACCGTCAACCTCTCCAAGGGCGGCTTCGCTTTTCCGGCGGCGCTGCACCTGCCTAAAAACATGGCGGATTTCGAACAGGAAATGCTGCGGCCCTTGCCCCACAGTTGGCCCGATGCCACGTCCCTGGTGCGCGACGTGGCCCGCGTCCACGCCGAGTTGTTGTTCCTTCACCCGTTTCGGGAAGGCAACGGCCGCACCGCGCGCGTGCTGGCCAACCTCATGGCCTACAAAAACGGCTCGACCAGCTTCCAATGGGAAGCATTGGCCGAGCCAGAACGTTTTAATTTGTATGTGCAGGCTGTGCAAGCCGCTGGGCTGCTCCGGTACGAGCCCATGCAGGCCGTTATCGCAAGCGTGTTGCCCCCGTCTCCGTAACCGAAGTGCCTACTGTTTTACGCAGCCGCCCTTCATCGGCGCGAATGCCTTCCACACGGGCCGAGCCCACGGCATTGCGCACCAACATTTGCTGACGCTCTGCTCCCTCCCGCAGGTGCGGGTAGCGGTCTACGATTCGTTTGCCAGTCGCTTTCATAGTTATTACGGTTTCTGCCTTGCTAGTACAAAGTACGGATAATTATCATTCCAGGCCACCTAAACTACAGGATCTGTTCACTGAAACGAGCGAATAATTGCTCTCTCAAGCACTGGTTACTCGCTCTCGTGTGGCCGGTTATATTCTGGGGCATCGAGCGCGTAATCGACGAGCATACTATCACCTACGTGCAGGGCCGGGTCGCGGGAATTTCCTTCCCACTGCTGGCCCTTTGCCTTGAACCGATAGGAATAGGCAAACTGGTTGGACACCGGGCTATTGCCGAAGAAATTCTTTTTATCAATTACTACCGCCTTGACGGTTGCCGTGGGTCCTTCTAATGCCTGCGTCATCCGCTGACCGTGGGCACAAGTGCGAAGCATGTATCCAAACGTCAGTACAGTGATTGCTACTCCCAACCACTCCGAAAAGCTCCAAGAAGCCCCACGGGCGTTTTTTTTATTCTTTGCCAAAGTGTCTGCTGGTGTGCCTTTCAAAGCTACCTATAACGAATCGGGTATACTTTAAGATCGTAACCCAACGGTTACGCATGTTCACCAAAAGGGTGGTGCCTTAAACGCGCTCCGGTCAAAATAAGGAGCGTTAGTACTGTCTGTAGTAATCGTCGGCCAACTGCGCCACTAACTCTGCCCACGAGGACGCGTTGCGGACCAATCTCTTCGTTTCGGGGTGGCCATCGAGTGCCTCCATACCGTCCATAGCCTGCTCAAGGCGTTGCTTGAGTACCGCCAACGAATCAGGCGGCAGCGGCTCCAGCGCCAAGGCCACGCGGAATGTCTGCCCACCCAATAGATCGAAGCCCCAAAACGGTCCCATTGTCGTGATTTTTTCAGCGGCCTGCACCCCGAACCGTTGCGCATGTCGGTCCACGATTTCCATGTGTTGATAGAACCCCGAGTTGAACGCTTTGGCACGGCATACCGTCAATTCGTCGGCGTGGCGCGCATAGTGCAGCATCTGGTGGCCCTGGCTAAAGCACATCACGGGATAAGCAAGGTCAGCGGCGAGAAGGGGCATAATACACTAAAGGTATTTTGAAGTCCAGCCAAACGGTGATTTTCGGATACCAGCGAGCTTATGGGTAGCTCAGACCCTAAGTTGGTTAAGAAGAGGTAAGCGGACAGGTTTACCTAATCAAAGTACAGTTTAGGCGCTCCTGATGGTCTTCCGGTACACAAGGGGAGTCCGTTAGCTGCCAAATGCGACTTTTGGACCGAACTTTTAACTAAGGCCAAGGTCGGGGGGTAGAGAAGTGGCCGTGTTAGGGGCCTGCATGAGGGTGCCAACTATGCGCTGCAGCTGCTGCTCCATTTCAGCTGCCATATGTTCGTCGGACTCCGTAAGGGTGAAGTGCTGCTCCTGTATAACCTTGCTCGTCAATTGGCGCTCTAGCGAGTGGGGGCCTTTTACCCAATAGTGAGCTCGTAGCTTATAGCCTTTTACAATGCCCACCTGGTACCATACGACCACATCGCCCAGGGTCAGGCTATACTTCATAAGGGGGTTGCTTTGCCAGATAAACCGGCTTGACTCGTTCCGCGCACCCGCGCCCTGCAACACCCCCCCCGCCTGCTTCAACTGGGTTGTTAAACCTGTAGCGGTATACAAGCGATTGACAAGCAGACGATCCACCCGGTCCATCTTGCCCATAAGCTCAGCTTGGTAGGCTTCGTGGTGTTTGACCAGTTCTTCCACTACGGCCGCGTTGTCTTGTAGAAGCTGTAAAACGTCCGGATTTTCCATAAGGGCAGGGCGGTTGTGATGTTTCTCAATCGTTTTTAGAAAGTCGAGCAGGAAGAGTAAATATTTGGCATCGGCATAGTCAGTATACTGGCCGAGATTTTTGCGAACCATCTGCACGAGCTGAGCATAGGTCATGTTCACAAACTGATGATCCGGCACTACTGGGTAGCGTGACAGTACAACTTTATAGACGTGGACATGGCCACCAGCCTGCTTATCCAGGGTCGCGCCATAATCAGCCAAGTCATTATAGAGGCTGGCCAGCACCTTATTCTCAATACCTAAGATGAACCGTTCGCCCACTACGAGTAGGTCTAGCCGGTTGCCCTTTGCGGTTTGGATCTCGGTCTGCACCTGCACCATATGCAGGCTGGAGAGTAAGCTGGGACTGTCTAGGCCGATTGCCTCCAGCACTGAGCGCAGGAGCAAGTCGTGCAGGCCGTGTTCCCGGTTAGGATCCAAGTAAAAGGCGAGGATATTGCTCCAGACCGTTTCCCGATGTGGAAAGCGGGCGATTTCCAGGAACGTAGCGCCTTTCCGCTCTTTTACATGTAGAGCTCGAAATCGGGTGAACAGCTCCCGTAATGATGATAGATCTTGGATCATACTATCTATATCTTGTGCAAGCCACGCAGACCTTGGTCAAAGATTGCTTGTGAGTTAAAGATGCAGTAGATCAACTGATTTGTAACTACGCGTTAGACGACTAGTTCAGCTGTATTTCTTGCCGCACACAGAACATACCACCAAGTGCAATTGGCCGCAAGTCTGATCAGCTATAGCGAGGTACACCACACCATCCTTTTTTCCTACTTGATGAAATTTACCGCGCAGGAAATGCTAGCCAGAGTTTATGTGGCACACCGAGATAGCAGCCCTCCCATTACTTCCTCGTATTTGTCCTCTTATCCTGCAATCCTCGAGCATTTTGAGGCGATTGAGCGATTTACGGCGAACCAGTTCATCACCGCTGCCCATATCGTCTATGGATGGATGCCAACTATCCTGGAGCTAAACGTCAACTCCCTGCCCGAGGCTCTTCCGGTTATGGAAGCCGCCCGGCATGGGCTCGTACTGACAGCATCACAGATAGCTCAACTGGCAGGTACTGTCAACAACTCAGTCATTGGTGCCTCCAAACTGCTGCACTTCACCAATCCAAGTGTCTACCCTATATGGGACAGTCGCGTCTTCCAATTCCTCAACCGGTCCGACACTGCTCCAGCGCTTAAGGGCCACCACTATCAGGTTAATAATGCGACCCTGTATGAAACCTATGCGCAGACCTGTCGAGAAGTTGCTGTAACCACGGACTTTCAGCCTACCTACGACTCGTTGATCGAACAGTTCAGAGACTTGCCGGGCTACGAAACATTCAAGATTACCCCACTACGCGCTTTAGAGTACATCATGTTCATGGCAGGCGGTAAGCAGATGTCCGACAAGATGTTTACAGCTGGTACAACATAAGGGCGAGAAGGGCTGAACCCTGTTCCAATCAGCTTAATGCCAGCAGCCTTTCAAGGATCCCTTTTCCGCCGGAAGTATTGGCCGATATATGAGCTCTCCGTGTCTCACCTGCGCTGTAAGCAATGATGTTAAGATGCTCCGGCAGCTGCCAGGCTGCGACCTGACGTAATACTATCGGGTTTTCGATGCTCTTACGCCGATTTTGCACCTTATCACGAGCGACAAGGCCATTTGGCCACGGACTCGCAGGTTTTACTCTATTTGTTTAGCAACACCCATCTTTGCGCTATGAAGGCAAGCAACCCCACGACCAAAACGTACAGATTGACTATAAAGCAATTAGATATTGGACCAGACCTCACTTCTCCCCCCGCATCCCTGACGGCCGTGGTGCAGTTGGCGGAGGCGTTTGTGCCGACCATGGACAGCTACGCGAGGGTGTACAGCGAAATCCAGCGAGACCGCGGCGTGTTTGCGCGGCTGTACAAGTTTGAGGCGGGCGATGATGGCGTCCGGCACGTCGCGGTTCACATCGTGCGCGACCCGTTGTTGCAGCGGATATAGCGCGTTTCCACCAGCGGAAAACCCCCTGACCCCTGCACCGGAAGGCCTGGGAAAGCCGCGCCACCGCACGCGATCTGGCCCGCCGTATGTACATAGCCTGTTGACAAGGCGTATGGACGGCAACGCACCGATTTGCCTTGCTGGCTTGTCCGATTTACGTATTTCCTGCTGGACGGCCTCCTGGTCGGAAGGGACGTTACTATTCCGTTTCGGGAAGCCACCCGGGCAATCGCACGAACAACGCGTAGTCTTCCATCTTCTCCGGCTCGTCGTCCCCAAAGCTGTCTGGGTATAGCACCTGCTGGCGCGTGGTGTTAAAAGTGAGTTCGGCGAAGAAGTCGCCCGGCATCCGGTACAGGAGCACGGCCTCGTCCACCTCCTGCCAGCGCTGGCCCACGAACGTGCCTGCGGCGTACACGGCGGCCGTTTGGTCTTCTTCGGACAGGGCCCGGAACTCGTCGAGGGTTATGCTCATATGTATCGCTCGGTGGGGGCATCCACCACGTGAGCATCCGGCCGATGAGCGAGTAGGCGCTGCACGCCCATCGGGTGAAAGGCCTTCCCGCGCCGGGTGCAGTACCCCGACTGGTTGAGCTGTTCGGCGATGGCTCGCAAGCTCTTACCATTGGCCTGCAGCAAGGTGGCCAGCTGGGCCGCCTGGCGGTTGTGAAGGTTGGCCCGCGCGTTGGCCTGACGCGCCGCCAGTCCCTTCGCCCGCGCCTCAACGGTCAGGTTGGCCGGGGTACCGAGCGCAAAGCCCCGCGCCTTCTTGGCGGCCAGCGCGTCGCGGGTGCGGCTGGAGATGGCTGCGGCTTCCTTCTGGGCTACGGCCGCCAGGATATGGAGCGTGAACTCGTCGGCCGCGGGCAGGTCCACGGCTTGGAAGCGGACCCGGCTTTCCATGAGCGTGGCCAGGAAGGCTACGCTGCGGGCCAAGCGGTCGAGCTTGGCCACGAGCAGCACCGCGCCTTCGCGCTGGGTCAGGGCGATGGCGGCCGCCAGTTGGGGCCGGGCACTTTTGCGGCCGCTCTCCACCTCGACGAAGTCGGCCACGCGCACGGCGTCGGGAGAGAGGAATCGGAGCACGGCGGCCTGTTGGGCCTCGAGGCCCAGGCCGGACTGACCCTGGCGGGCGGTGCTCACGCGGAAGTAGGCGACGTACTTGCTCATAGAGCAAAGCTACGCTCCTATTTTGGTACTTGTCACGTTTTTTAAACGTTCGTTTATAAAACGTGACAAGCACATGGCAGCCCTCTTAATAGAGCTTGTTGCTGTAGAAAGTCCTTGATGAACTGGTTACCGGGGAGTGGGCCGCCGGGTGGCCGTTGCGCGGACACTGCTTAGCTTAGGGCCCGCACTTTGCCATTCTTCTCTGATGTTTCTAGCTCCTACTAAAGAACAAGCCCGCGCCCGAGTTGCTACCCTGGTCGAAAATTTTGAACGTCAGTTGCCCGACTACCACCGCGGCAGCTACAACGAAACGCAGACCCGCCGCGATTTCATCGACCCCTTCTTTCAAGCCTTAGGCTGGGACATTGATAATAGCAGCGGGGCGGCTGAAGCCTACCGTGAAGTCATCCACGAAGACAAGGTGAAGGTCGGCAAGGCCACTAAGGCACCCGACTACTCGTTTCGGCTGCCGGGCGGGCAGCGGTTATTTTTTGTCGAAGCCAAGAAGCCTAGTGTCCGAATCAAAGAAGAACTGGAGCCCGCCTACCAGGTGCGCCGCTACGGCTGGAGCGCCAAGCTGGCCCTGAGCGTCCTCACCGATTTCGAGGAGTTGGCCGTGTATGACTGCACCATGCAGCCGGCCCCCACTGACAAAGCTGCCAAGGGCCGCTTGAAATACCTCACGTTTCGGGAGTACGCGGCGGAGTTTGACTTTCTGTGGGACACATTTTCCAAGGAAAGCGTGCTACGCGGGGGGCTGGATAAGTACGTGGCCACCGGCAGCGGCAAGCGTGGCAAGGAAACCGTGGACGCGGCCTTCCTCACCACACTGGAAGCCATGCGCGCCGAGCTGGCGCAAGGTCTGGCCACCCGCAACCGCCACCTCGACGCCGACGAGCTGCGCTTTCTGGTGCAGATGCTGCTCGACCGCATCATTTTCTTGCGCATCGCCGAAGACCGGGGGATTGAGCCCTACGCCGACTTGCAGGCCGTAGCCCGCGTGAAGAAGAAGGACAAGGTGTATGCTGGTCTTCTCGACCGCTTCAAGGCAGCATCGGCTCGCTACAACTCGGGGCTGTTCGATTTGAAGAAAGACCCGCTTTCTGCCCAAGTGCACCTCGACAACGCTGTACTGGCGCCGTTGCTGCAAAGTCTCTATTACCCGGAGTCGCCGTACGAGTTTTCGGTGATTGGGGCCGAAATTCTGGGCTCAGCTTACGAGCGGTTTCTGGGCAAGGTCATCAGCCTAGAGCCAGGCCGGGTGGTGCGTATCGAGGACAAACCGGAGGTGCGCAAGGCAGGCGGCGTGTTCTACACTCCGGCCTACATCGTGAACCACATCGTGGCCGCCACCCTGGGGCCGCGCTGCGCTGACCGTACCCCGCAGGACGTGGCCAAGTTGCGGGTGCTGGACCCGGCCTGCGGCTCGGGCTCGTTTTTGCTAGGAGCGTATCAGTATCTGCTCGACTGGCACCTGGCCTACTACCAGGCCCACCCTACGGCCGCGTTGCCCCCCGTACCGGTCTCAATCGGCAAGGCGGGAGCTAAAGCGCCGCCCCGTCGTGGGGGTGGCCTTACGCCAGACGGCCGCCTGAGCAGCCCTGTCAAGAGAGCTATTCTGCTCAACAATCTCTACGGCGTTGACCTCGACGGGCAGGCCGTGGAAGTAACCAAGCTCTCGCTGCTACTCAAGTGCTTGGAGGGTGAAACATCGGCCAGCATCCAGCACACGCTGGGCTTGGAAAGGGTGCTGCCCACCATCGACCAGAACATCCGGGTGGGCAATTCGCTGGTCGAAACTAACTTCTACGATGGGGAAATAGATTTTGCCCCCGACGCAGAGAAGACCGTGAAACCCTTCGGCTGGCGCGATGAATTTGTGGCCGTGTTCAAGCAGGGCGGGTTCGACGTGGTGATGGGCAATCCGCCGTACGTGCAGGTTTCAAATATGCCTACAGAGGTAGCGCAATACCTTCAACAGCATTATTCGCTAACAAATGATTTGTACACGCTATTCTTAGAAAAAGGCATGCAACTCACGCACACCGGCGGGCAGTTAAGCTTCATCGTGCCCAGCCTTTTCCTCAAGAATGTGAACTCGAAAAATGTACGAGCATACATCAATACTCACTGTGCGAACTTCGTGTTTGAGCAACAGGGCGACAACGTATTCGACCAAGTGAAGATGCCGACATGCATCATTATTACTCACAAGGGACAAGCGAAAATAGCGCGCGATTATTTTGCGGGAGACGCAGACGGATTGTTTATAAAGGTTAAAACGCAGCCCCTAGGCGAGCTTGCTACGGTTACTCGGGGCTTGGAAATAGGACGAGATAAATTGATGGAAGCGGGAGAATACGCTTGTCTAACCGGGGGTAATATTGACCGATACTTTACGAAGAGCAGGAAATACATATCTGCTCCTACTCGTCAAGAATTTAATAAAAACGCAGAGGTATTTGCCGCGCCCAAGCTAATGGTACGTGAAACCGGCTCGCAATTCTGCGTCACGCTTGATGATGAGGGACTATTGACAACCCGCAGCATCTACAATGTCAAATCAAAGAAGGATCAAGTCTCAGAGAAGTTTCTGTTGGGCCTTTTGGGGTCGAAGCTGTTTGTCTTCTACTTCAAAGAGTTTATCTCACCTGAGACTAAGACCTTCCCGAAGGTTCGAATAGCGCAACTCAAAGAGTTGCCTATTCCCAAACTCAGCCTTAAAATCTCAGCCGACAAGAGGACGCACGACGAGGTAGTAGGACTAGTGGATCAACTGCTGGCCGGCTACGCGGGGCTGGCGGCGCACAAGCTGGCGTCAGCGAAAGAGCAGGCGCAGGCAAAGCTGCGGCATCTGGAGCGCCGCCTAGACGGGTTGGTATACGACCTGTACCAGCTGACGGAAGAAGAGCGAGCGCATGTTTCGGGGGTGAGCAGCTGATTTCATTTAGAGCCTGCCAGCTCCACAGCTGAAGCAAATCGTAATCATCAGCGCACGTTAGTTAACTATTAAAAGTCTGTACTGAACCCCATCAAGCAAATGGCCATGCCCCAGAAAATCATGAAAGAAGAGGAAGACTTGGACAAAAAGCACCCGTTCACGTCCACGATTACGGCAGAGAACAAGCGGCGCCTTGTGAATTATCAATCGAATAAGCCGGGTGGTGCCAAAACTACCGATGTGGTGAACCAGGCACTCGAACTTTTCTTTGATAGCCGCAGCCAGTTCGCAGACGCAGAGCCACCCAAACCTCGCCGCAGATGAATAGAATTTTTTAGGCATTGAGGAAGATTAAATAGTCCTTCCCTGGTATAGATTTCGTTGCTTAACATAGCTTATACGCGGCCCCTCGGAATCGCACTGCTTTTGGCCCTGCTGCGCGGCACTCGGCCGGCGTGGTACTTTTCCGGTGCGAGGCCCCTCTTTGCGACGATGAATTTCGACTAGTATTGCTTCGCCTAGCGCCAAGTTGCCCCCTGTGTGGGCAACTTGGCGCTAGGCACATTATAGCCGTAATTGATACCCCCCATAGTATCCCGTGGGCATCCTGGTGATTCTAACTTACTACCCTCACGCCCCCAGCGTACGGCCTACTATATAGGCTATTAGACAAATTAAACCCCCACTTCTCAAAGAACCCTTGACATTTTAAATAAAATTTCATAACTTTCGTGTACTAAGTATATATACTTAGTACCATAGCGATCATTAGATTTTCATAAAGTGCCTAATCTGAGGTCATAGGCCGTCAAACTTGACTTTCTAACTCTATTGTATTAACTTCGTATTAAGTATATATACTTAATACGAGCTGATGTTTGCTGCTCCGTATGCCGGGTAAATCCAGATTTTCTATTGCAGAAGCTCGAATCAGAGCTTTTTTCAAGCAGAGTCCGACCAAGGTATTCACCAAGGTTGATTTAGTGGGGGTACTGGAAGAGTACAGAAGCACTTGGAACTTAGCCTTGGCCACAAATGACAAGAAGTTCACAGACTTACTTGTCAAAAGAGAAATACTTAGAAAAGTACAAATAGACTTTGATGGATATGTCCCATCAAAAGATTTATATGTTTCTGATGATGCTCCAGTTTATCAGATTGCGGCAGCATCTGTACATAAATCCTATCTATCACACTATTCGGCCGTATGGCTTAACGGCTTAACTACTCAAGTACCAAAAATTATTTTTGTTACATTTGAGCAAAGCAAAAAACATAACATATATAGGGAGCTAGAACAAGATGCTATTGATAGAGCCTTTTCTAGGCCCCAGCGCAGATCCGGATCAATAGCTGATTATAGTGATTATGCCTTCGTTGCCCTTAATGGCAGCTTCACTAACCGCTCTGGAGTGACTACCATCAACAACGTTCCTGTCACAAATATCGAGCGCACACTTATAGACATTACTGTAAGACCAAACTATGCAGGTGGAGTCCATGCAGTTCTAGATGCTTATAAGAACGCTATGAACAGAATTTCTATTAATAAACTTATAGCAACTTTAGATAATATAAATTTTATATATCCATACTTCCAGGCAGTAGGCTTCTACTTAGAAAAAGCTGGATACAAGGGAAAAAAAATAGACGAACTAAAAGCCAGAAAGAAAGTCTTTAACTTTTATCTCACGTATGAAATAGAAGTTAAAGACTATTCTCCAGAGTGGATGCTATATTTTCCTAAAGGCCTGTAATTTTCTCAAAAGTGTTTACTACATAATCAAAGTAGAACGAGAATTCTTGAGGACTTTCTACTTGAGAAATCGTAGCTTTAACATTTTCCCAATCGTCACTATGAATTGATTTATTACTTCTTATTTCATTGATATATTCTAACGGCACCCCTTTGGCTTCAAAGATATTCTTTAACAAATCTATACTCTCTTCCGATTCTATTTCTACTCCACAAGTCGTCATGATTAAATAAATATCATAAAAATCCCTTGCTCTAGCTGATTGCGTTTCTGACTTAACTATGTCAGAATACTGTGGCAATTGTTGACATATAGCCCTCACTTTCTCAAAAACTATCATTTCAGGTGTGTATACATATACAGTATATCCATCCACATTGATTGATTTTTTATCTTTTATAAATTCGAATTTACTGAATTCTATTTCAAATTTTGGTGAATTATTTGGCTTTACTGCAATTGACAATCTTCTCTGCATGGATTTGTCGTTTTCGTATTTATCAAAAACAGACTCTTCCACTACCTTAAATTGCACTAAATATCCTCCCCAAAAATCTGGTGCTCCAATTTTAGCCGTCTTGGGCTTTATTATGAATTCGTAATCAATCAGTATAAATCCATTCTCCTTATATGTCTTAGCTAATGTATCTCTAATCCTATCTTTGATCACATCAATATCTCCTAAAAAGTCACCATTAGCAATTGAAAAGTCTAAGTCATAGGATGTTCTTGATATACAACCATCACTGTATGCTAAGTCAATTGCATTTCCACCCTTTAAAACAATATTTTCTATCAATTCATCATCAGAGGCAAGAGCAATAACTGCTAGGCGCTTGATTTTATTTACAATTTTTATGTCCATGGCTTTTTTAGGCAATAAATTTCAATTTCAATGTATTTTCCCTGCGGCCAATTCCGAAAGAATCAGAAGCGAGTGGCACAGCACAGCAACTAAGGAAATAGTAATGGTTGCTTCCATAGCTGGTCGTAACATTTTCCTTAATTGACAGCATTCTAGTTACACATAACTTGTATGCCAACGGTCCGCCTAGCCTTCGACCTCCGGAAAAGCTTTTGCCGGGAAACGCCTCAGTAGCGGCTCAACGCCTACAGATTGAGCAACCACCCAGCACAAGAGGGAAAGCCACACTGACAGCTTCCCCTCTGTGTTGCAGTAGGTGCGGAATGGGAGAATGACCTGCCCTTGTCAGCCCCACACACCTGTAAAGGCTGACCGACCAAAGATAAGGCAGTGCAGCGCGGGTATTTGCCCCTGAACGCTACCCCATCTCGAACTTCCTGTATCACTTCGCTGTAGGCAAATCATATGAACAAGCAGCATAAGGGGTAGCGCAAGAGTAAGAACAGAAATTCCCGTTAGCGAATTGAATGCCACTCAAAAAGCGCAAAAGCATTGTGTGAGTGAAAGATGATAGCGAAAATAGAAGATATGAAGAGTAATGAAAGTATGTAGAGTAGGTAAAGGAATGGGATTAAGGGAAGTATGTAAATTATAGAAAATCCAGTAATATCAGTAATGCCAGTAACATGGGTAACACCGATAATACAGGTAATACTAGTAGTATGATATTAGCTCTGTTGTGGTGTTGGAGGTGCAATTGCCGATAGTTGATAGACCAACGACTTCCTGTGCTGGTCGCGCATGAAATCAAAGAAAACCGTTAGATCCCCTGCGGTGCGGCTTTCTTCCAACGCCGCGAAATAGGCCTGCCGATCTTCGCGGAACACGATGGTCAGTGGCTGGCCATGATACCGCTGCATATAGTTCATAAGTAGCCGCGACGTGCGCCCGTTGCCATCGTTGAAGGGGTGAATGATAACCAAGCGCTGGTGGGCCTCAAAAGATAGCTCCAGCTGCTGGCGAAAGGTGGTGGCCACCGGCATCCGCTCCCGTAGCTCGCTGGTGAGCGCGGCCACCAGGGCGGGCACCTTCTGGGCGCTGGGAAAGGAGCTGGCTCCAACGATGAACACGTTGCCCCGGCGCAGGTCGCCCTGCGTGGGGTCCACGGTGCCCAGGGCTGTGTTGGTGGGCCGGCCAGTAGATTTCATCACGGCCGCCGCCAGCTCGCGCAATAAAGCCGGACCGGGAAGCTGCCGCGCATCTGCGCGCTGCAACGCCAGGTCCAGGGCGCGGGCGTGGTCGCCCAGCATGTCGTAACCGGCCAGCGGCTTGCCCGGACCCAGGGTGGGCGTGGTCCCGAGCAGAAAATCAAACGCTTCGAGCACCGACACGCGCGAGCCCTCAATCATGGTCGAGTGCGCCGAGACCATGACGTGGCTTAACTGCTGGCTGGTCTGCTGCCGGCCGGCCGGCAGCTGCTGCACCTGTTGGGTCAGCCGCTCAATCTCCTCCCAGCTCATGCCGCCTGCCGGAGCGTGGCCGCCCGCAACTCGGTCACGTCGACGGTGGCCAGGGGCAAGGGTGCGGTCAGGCCCGTACCGTAGATAAGGTCTGCAGCCCACGCTGCCAGGTCGGCCGCGTAAATCATGCGTCGGCCGGCCTCGTCCTGGTACTCGGTTTTACCCGTCATGAACGCCTCTAAGCCAGGACGCAGGGCTGCTGGCACGTCAGCCAGCGCCTGGTCACCCAGCGACGGATTCAGGAGCCCGTTCAGGTAGTCCCGGAGGGCTTGGTAAGCATCTTGGGTGGATGGGATCATGAGAAACGGGCCAAGCAGGCTGCACGGGTAGCAACCAAAAGTAACGATTTCAGCCTGATCTAACCCTGTTTTCAAGCAATTCCATTGCGGTAATACCGGTAACATCAGTAATATTTGTAACATCAACACGATAAGTAACACGGGTAATACTTTTATGCATACTTTAGCTCCATGAGTAAGATCCTAGCATTTACAAACCAAAAGGGCGGGGTTGGCAAAACCACTTCTACCGCTAATGTCGGCGCTGGTCTGGCCCGGGCCGGCCAGCGGGTGCTGCTGGTGGACTTGGACCCCCAGGCCAACCTGACAAAAGGCCTTGGCCTGAGCGATGCCGAGCAAAACGTCTACGGTGCCTTATTGGGGGAATATCCCCTCAAGGCCTATTCACTGCATAAGAACCTGGCGCTGGTAGCCGGGTCGTCAGCCTTGTCCGGCTTTGAAAAGGTAAAGGGCGATGAACTGGATCGGGAGTTTCTGCTCAAGGACCTGCTTGAACCCCTGCGGGACCGGTGCGACTTTATCCTGCTCGACTGCCCGCCAGCGCTCGGCCTGGTCACCTTGAACGCCTATGCGTGCGCCCAGGCACTCTACATTCCGTTGGAGGCCCAGCTATACGCTACCGATGGGCTGGAGAAGGTGCTGGACCTGGTAGGCCGTGTGCAGCGCCGGCTTAACCCAGACATGAAAGTAGGGGGAGTCTTCTTCACCAGACATGACAAGCGCAAGGTGTTGCGGCGAGATACAGCTGAGCAACTACGGGTTCAGTATCCGGACCTGGTGCTTGACACTGTTATTCGGGAAAGCATTGCTTTAGGGGAGGCGCCACACCTGGGCAAAGACATCTTCTCCTACGCTCCACAGAGTGCCGGCGCCGCCGACTATCAGGCATTGGTAGCTGAAATCCTTACTCGTTAATCCCCTATTCCCAATGGCTAAGACTTTCAAAAACCTGCCGAATTCCAGTGAAGTTAAGGCCAGCAAGCCCACTTCAGAACGTGACTTTTTCGACCTCAGTGATGATACATCATTGGTAGAAAAGCCTGCTACAAGACAGCAGAAGGGTAATAACATAGGTAACACTGTTAACTCAAATAATATTGGTAACACTAATAACACCGGTAATAAAAAGAGGGGCACGGAGCGTGCCGCTGCTGTTGCTCCAGAATCCAGTGGTGACAATGAGGTCATGTCTTCTCCTGGTGTACGGCAGACATTCGTTCTGAGTCCAGGGCATCTGGAAAGGCTGCGAGATTACGTGCACGTGCGCCGGGTGGAGGGGGAGTACAACTACTCACAGAGGCAAGCGTTGCAAGAGGCGTTGGACTTGCTTTTTGCCACGGTAGGTTCAGTGCCTCCCCGTCCCGACAAGGTGCGCGAGCAGCAGTTGCAACATGGTCAGCGCATTCGTCAAGGGCGGCAGACCGGCAATAGCGAGTGAACAGATCTGTTTCCCTGAGCTCAAGCAAGGAGAGTGCAGTTTCAAAGCCAAAAGGCCACCCCTGCAGGGGTGGCCTTTTGACTTTAGGACTGTCTTATGCAGCTAGCGGGTGAATATCAATCGAGTCCGGAGAGAGCAGTACGGACGCCGCCCATGTGCCACATTCAGGCAGAAAGGGCAACAATTGAAAGTGGGGAAATGGAAAAAACAGCTAACAGGGCGGCTTAGTAGCTTATATCAAACCGACCCTGCGTAATGGTGATGAGCGTGGCGTCGCGCTGGCCCGTAAACTCGAAGGTGCCGGCCACGACCCGCGCCACGGTATCGAAGCGCGAAATCACCAGCTGGCCCTGGCCCTGAGCCGTGCCGGTGGGGTAGTATCCGATGGGGCTGGTCGAGTAGTCGGAGAACAAGCCGTAGCGGCCCTGCTCAGACGGGAAGGGCCGCGTAACGGCTTGGTCGAGGGCAAAGGTGCCGGGAGCCAGCACCGAGGGCAGGAAGAAGGAAATGTTGGAGTCGGGGTAGGGGTAATATTTTTCGCTGCCTTCCGGGGCCTGGCGCGTGAGCGAGAGCGACACTTCAAAGCCGCGGCCACTGCCGGTCGTGCGAAAGACGTGGGCCCGCATGGCCTGGGGGCCGAACAGATTGGCGGAGAGGGCCCGCCAGACCGTGCCGTTTACCATGGCCCCCGCTTTATTCAAGCCGGTTTCGGTAACAGGGGGGAGCACTTCGCGGGGCGGGGACGAGGGCTTGCCGCAGCTCGAAAGGGCGAGGCCCAGCAGGGCCAGGGGCAGGCTGGCGCGGTAGAGCCGGGCCAGGGGAGGGGTTTGCATAAGGTGAGGCAATAAGGAGGCTAAACTACTGCGTTGGCCCGCTATCCACGCCGGTCTCTAGCACTTGCTGCACCGCTATGGGCACGGCGGACAGCAGGTCGAGGCCCGTGGCGGCTTCAATGGCGTCAACGCTGACACGGTATTGACCCCAGTTGGTGTTGGTGGAGTTGTCGTTGGGCGTATCGATAGCGATGACGCGGGTGCTGCTGGTGAGGCGGGTGGCATCATTTTCCCCATTAGGCAGGACGACGACCACTTTCCAGAGGCGGGCGGGGACGGTGACGCGGCCCTGGTCGAGCGTAGTTTGGAACCCGTTGGAGCCGGTACCGCCCTTTCCGTAGCCCCCGCAGATAACGTAAACCTCGTTGCCGGCGCTGAGGAAGGTGCGGGTGTAGTCTTCGAGGTTAGCCCACGTCTGCTGGTTATTGCGCGGGGCCTGGGGCACCATGTTGCTCATCAGGAAGGTGGCCGAGTTGTTGGCTACGGTATTGGTGCGGTCGGCTGAGGGACACTGGTGGCCGCGGTCGAAACCTGAGCCCGTGTAGCTGGTGGCGCTGACCTGGTACCAGCCGGCGGGCAGGGTATTGTCGGCCCGGAAGTCGTCCTGGCGGGCAGCGGAGCCGCGCCAGGTGGCGTCGAGGTGCCAGCTGACCCAGGTAGGGATGCCCCGGTCGCGGTGGTAGCTAAGCGCGTATTGCGACTTGCTGAGTAGGTAGTTGGTGGGCTGGTTGATGTCGGCGGTGGCGCCGCTGGGGTTACCCAGGATCAGGTGCTCGGTCAGCGGGGTTGCCGGAGTCTGGGCCGGGGTGGGATCTTCGGTAGTAGAGCAGGCGGCGCTGGTAAAGGCCAGGGCTGCCACGAGAGCGTAACGGGAAACGTGCGTGCATGGCGTAAAGTTAATGGGCTTGCCTGGGAGCTGCTGCAGGCTTCAGCTTGTCTTTTACTGAGGCAATTAGCTAACCATCAGTAAGTCTTCCAGCCGGGTGGTATAGGCGGGGCTGCGGTGCTCGGCACGGCCGAGCCAGGGCGCGGCGGGCTGGCCGGGAGCAGCCGGCGGGGCCACGCTGGCGGCAGGGCGCACGGTGCCACGGCCAAACTGGCGGTTGAGGGAATCGAGGCTGTGCATGAGCTGCCGGGCGCGGGCGTCGGATTCGGGGGTAGCTGCGAGTCGGCCGGTTGCCGGAGCGGCGGGGGCAAACA
The DNA here is from genome assembly GCF_900107135.1 of Hymenobacter psychrophilus. Lineage (GTDB taxonomy): Bacteria > Bacteroidota > Bacteroidia > Cytophagales > Hymenobacteraceae > Hymenobacter > Hymenobacter psychrophilus. The sequence goes on along the minus strand of NZ_FNOV01000020.1, from coordinate 14,803 downwards.
GGCTGAGTTGCTGGCCACGGTCGGGCGGTTCGAGGCCGTCAAGTACGACTCCGGCTTTGACGTAGCGGCGGCCGGGCTCGTAGAGCTTCCCCAGCATCCGCCGCCCATAGGCCAGCAGCCGAAGCGTATCGGCAGTGGGGCCGCCGGGTAGGGTAAGAGTAGTGGAGCGGGTGTAGGGCGGGGGGATACGGGTATCGTGGCGGTCCTGGCTGAGAAAGACGGTGAGGATATGGGCCTGGTCGCCCTGGTCGCGCAGCTTCTCAGCGGCTCGACTCAGGTACGTGCTCACGGCCCCCCACAGGTCGTCGAAGCAAGTCAGGCGCTGGCCGAAGGAGCGCGAGCAGCTGATGCTCTGACGGGCGAGGGTGCCGTCTTCAGAAGGGTTCAGGTTCTGGCAAGGTTGACCGCGCAACTCCTGCACCAGCCGCCAGCCGACCACGCCGCCCAGGTATTTACGGGTCCAGGCTTCGGATACCTGACTCAGATCCCAGGCCGTGCGCAGCCCGTGGGTATACAGCCTGGCTGCATACTGGCGACCTATCCCCCAGACGTCCTCCACGGGCAGGGCACGCAGGGCCCGTTCACGGCGGGTTTCAGTATCGAGACGCAGGATGCCCTGCAACTCGGGATACTTCTTGGCCAGGCGGTTGGCCACCTTGGCCAGCGTTTTGGTGGGGGCCATGCCCACGCAGGTCGGGATGCCGGTACAGCGCAGGACGTCTTGCCGGATGCGCCGGGCCCGGACGTCGAGCGTGCCGCAGAACGTGGTCAGGCCGTGCAGGTCGAGGAAGGCCTCATCGATGCTGTAGACTTCAACGGCCGGCACCTGGTCGGCCAGGCGAGCCATGACGCGGCGGCTCATGTCGCCGTAGAGGGGGTAGTTGGAGCTAAGCACGTGGCCCTGGTGGCGCCGCAGCACCTCGCGCACCTCGAAGAAGGGAGCCCCCATGGCAATGCCGAGCTGTTTGGCTTCAGCGGAGCGGCTGACGACGTTGCCATCGTTATTGGACAGCACCACGACGGGGCGCCCTTCGAGGCGGGGCTGGAAGACCCGCTCGCAGGAGACGTAGAAGTTGTTACCGTCGACGAGACCGTACATGGGTGGTGAGCTAGTAGCTGACAGCTGCTGGCTGTTAGCTCTCATTCTGGGGAGGCTTGAGCTGGAGTTATCAGCTCAAGCTTGAAAAATCAGTCGCGGCTGCGGAGCAAGGCGGTGAGCTTGCCGGGAATGAGCTCGTGGACGACGTGGGTGACGACACCCCATATTCGTAGGTTCTCGGGTTCCGTAATGGGGTAATCGGGGTAGGCGGGGTTTTCGGCCTGTAGCCACCAGTTGGAACCACGGCGTACGAGGCGCTTGACGGTGCATTCACCTTCGATCACGGCCACGACGATGTGGTTGTGGTCGGCCTCAATGTGCTTGTCAACGGCCAGCAGGTCGCCGGCGTGAATTTCTGCCCCCTGCATGCTCTCACCGGATACTCGGATCAGGTAAGTAGCCTCCGGATGGCGGAAGAGCAAGCGGTTAAGGTCGAAAAGCTCTTCCAACTCATCGGAGGCCGGGGAGGGGAAGCCGCAGGGTACCAGCGAGGCATAAACCGGCAGCCAGAGCGTGGTAGTGGGCGTACCCACGTCGATTAATTCGATGGTAGTCATAGCGCAAAGATGGCTGAGCCAGTTACACAATACTACTAAATAATTTAGTATAACTTTCTTCTTTAATCAAACTTCCTACTGCTCTCCGATTGTTATTTGGGTAGTAAGATGGATGTAAGTATTACGAGATACTCTTCTTTGATACAGCAAAAAAGCTAAAATCGATAGTATGAACGAAAGAGAAAATAGTGCGACCCTCTTACCGACGAGCCAATGCCTACGAAAAAAGCAGTTGATAAGGCAAAAGCAGTTAGTAATACTCATAATACCGGTAACTATGGTAATATGGGTAACATTGGTATACCCGATAGCGATAGATTAGGGTCGTCATCTGACGTTACTGCTGCTCCGGAGCCCGAAAGCGTGTGCCAAACCTTCGTATTGAGTTGTGGCCACTTGGAGCAGTTACGGGATTACGTCCATGCCCGACGCGCGCAAGGTGACTATACCTACTCTCAGAAGCAAGCGCTGACGGAAGCACTGGACTTGCTGTTTGCTGGTGCAGCTCCCGCTCCACCTCGTCCTGCTCAAACCCGTGCACAAGAGCAGGAACGCCGGCAACGCATCCAACTGGGACGACAGGTAGAGAGCAGGCGCTAACATCTCATTTTCCGTCCTTGCAATTATGCTACCTCTCTGGCTGGCTCACATGCTTTTTTTGTCCTGCTAGGCCGTGCATTTTAAGAAAGAGTCCTCCCGGATTGCTGGTGGCTTTAATTTTACCCGTTTTAACCTTATAGACAAACGCGAATAGCTTTTCCAACAGCTTCTCGGTCGAGAGAATGTGTTTGACCAGTGTCGGGTCTATGATTTCCAAATCTTCGAGATTGTTACGTGCCCTTAGCATGCGGGCATCATCTGGGCTGAGTTCAAATGGAATGGGTAGTTGCTCGGGTTCCTGCTTGACCACGTAAAAGCGGATGTTCTGATAGGAGCGCCCAACCTTGCCCAACTTGTAGGAAATTGTAAATTCGGTGTGCTCATTAATTTGTTTAACGGCAATATCCAGTACGTTTTTCCTCAAATGAGATATCTGAGTGTATTGTTCAGCCTCCTTGCCCGCTGGGTCCTTCAGGCTTAGCATGTATTTGAAGTTGTCAAATGAATAGATTTTCGTTTCGCCAATGTCCTTCCATTGCGAGACTAACTCATAAATACGCTTTGCATACTTACTGGTCAAATTGAGCACAGCTTGCAGTTGGAAGCTCGTGAAGTTGCTCTTTAAATCGATGAGGTAGGGACGCAGCTTCTCCGAAATCTCAAGTTCAATGACGCCGTGGTGATTAATGTACTCGGCTGAAGCTAGCATCCCTACCTTAAGCCAAGACCCTTCCCCCTCGTCGATATGGTAGCTACGTCCAACCAACGCCTCGACTGCTGGTCCCAGTCGGCTGTAATTCCACTCCCTGCCCGTGAGTTGCTCAAGTTCGTGAACTCTTAAGCGGTACATAGTACCCGGTTTGTCATTTTTATTTAGGCGTGAGAGTAAGGCGAACATGATATCCATCTCCAGTGAGGTCATGTCGTACCGGGCCGTGGTGAGAGCATTGTGCTGCCTAATTTCACCCGAACTGGGCTGCGGCAGTTTTGTAACTGATGATGATACACGGATGGAACCAGATTTAATAGGCATAGTCAGAGGGAAAGCAAGGTTATCCAAATATAATAAACAGCCATGAACTAACAGCTAATTATTGTTTCCTGTTAGTTCACGGACATAGCCTGTTAGTTTAACGGACATAACCTGTTAGTTCACGGACATAACCTGTTAGTTCACGGACATAACCTGTTAGTTCACGGACATAACCTGTTAGTTGAAGGCCCTATTAGTCTCACTTTTATGCTGTTATGTCTTCTGCAAATAGGGTAAATAAAAAAAATATCAACAAGATTGTTGATACCAAAAAAAAAGCATTTAAAAAGGTAAGTTTATACTAGGTGGTATAGGGAAAACAACAAAAAAAGGCGTTAAAATAGTACAAAATAATGATTTGCACTTTAATACTATTTATTAGTACTTAATTGATATGGTAGTTTGCATAAGTAGCTTAAACCAATGATTGGTGTTCCTTACCCTTCTCAGAAGTTCTCAAACTCAACTAACAAATCTTCCCAAAAGTCAGTTTGGGCCCTAAAATGACAGATAATGCTTATTAATTTAACATAAACATTAAAAAATTTAACTTTAATCATACAGCGCTTTGTAAGATGGCAATGAATTAACAGGTTTTGTACGTATATACGAACAAGAAATAACTGAAAAACCTGCTTAAGCTCTGCTTTATCATTGAGGCCAACTTTGCGAAGGACGTTCTATAGACTCTGTGCGTATATACGTACAAAACCTGTTAATTACATGTACATCTAGTTTGCAAGATTCTATCTTTAAGATAGTTAAGGAAATATCTCTTTTTAAGTACACATAATATATTGATACCTCAAGTACCTGCATCAGGTGGTAACCAAGGCCATCGCAGAATCTCTGCGATAGAATCTTAGGCTTAACCAAACCAACTGATACCAGGCCTCCTATGAGAACAATTTTTGAGTAGGAGTAGCCAGATGAGATAGTTCGCCTGTAGGTTGGTATTGAACTGCTATAGGTAGGCCAAATCGGATTAAAGCATCGGCTGGATAGCTCGAGTCGAAATCTGGTTGGCCAGTATGAAGTGGTTAGGAGCGAGGGGGCAAATAGGAAGGTTCGTCCGGCATGGAGACCTTTATTAGACGAGCGAGTAGAAGGAGATCTTGGAGATAGAATGGAATGGTCGTGTTAAAGGGATCTATCGAAGGCCAGGAGCTCGCTCAACTAGCACCTTAATATTCGGCTTAGTCGTCTGGAGCAGTGGTGGCCAGGGTGAATGACGAGCGGCTGACTAGGCTCCCCGTAATGGCGCAGACAGTAAAGTGAACTAGCTAACAAAATGATTGACCTTTAGAAAAAGGGCGTGGCGATGTAAAAATCCATTTGTACTTTGCGCATATGATAGGGAATTGCTTAAACTGCGGGATAGAGTTCCAAGCCAAGCGCAAAACGAAAGAGTTCTGTGGGACGACGTGCCGGGTTGCGCATTGGGAAAAGAACAACGCCAGCGATTTAATCGGGAAAGCGACGACAGCACGGGAACGTCATATGGTTGAGCTTACCCGAAAAGCGACCACCTATTCTTGGGGGTTGCTCCATCATTTGGAAGCGCTTGGAATTGGGAGAGAGCGTTTAGGCGAGCTGTATTTTAGCCGGCTAAATGAGCTGACTGACCTAGTGATGGATGGGGTAGTCCAGGAGGTTTCCAAGCGAATGGACCAAGAAGAAAACCGCAAAAAGAAGGCAGCGGAAAAGAAAAAGAAGACAGTGGGGGAATCTCCTAGCAAAGGGTAGTTAGCGTTGGGGAACTATATAGGTAGCGTTATTCAAGCGTTGTGTACTCACTACACAACGATAATCCAACGCTAACGAGTTAGCGTTGGATTATCGTTGTTACGTTCGTCCCTGACGACTATTTTAATTCTAGTCTTATGACTGCGGCCAGCTGCACCCATTTTCTTCTCCACTGCCTTCTTTACCCCAATGGCCTACATCATCCTGCGCACCGCAAAACAGAAAACAAAAGGCAACATCGCCAGTCTAGGCCAACACCTTCAACGGACTCGGGACACCCCAAATGCGGACCCCGATCTGACCCACCAGAACGAAATTCTGCGCGGTAGTGCTGACCTCTTGGCCGACGTAGATAGCCGTCTGGCAGAGCTGGAGAAGGTAAATGGCAAGCCGAAAAAAAATGCCGTATTGTGCATTGAACATTTGATTGCGGTTAGTCCTGAGTTTTTAAATTTTTTCAAGGAGGATGGAAATTATAGCCCACGGTCCACGGCGGAAACCACGTCCTGGCTCTTGCCCGTAAGCCAGGTGGATGAGGACCGCCTGAACGGGTTTATAGACCACACGCTGGCCTGGCTGGACAAGACGTATGGGCGAGAGAACGTGGTGAACGTGCAGCTGCACTTGGACGAGTCTAGCCCCCATTTTCACGCCACGGTGGTCCCAGTGGACGAGCGGGGCAGGCTGAATTGCCGGGCTTTTTTGGGCGGCCGAGAAAAAATGCGTGATATGCAAACCAACATAGCCGAGGAAATGGCTCCGCTCGGGCTCATTCGCGGGGTTGAGGGAAGTAAGGCCCGCCACCAGGACGTAAAGCGCTTTTACGAGCTGGCCAAGGAGCTAGGCATGGGCACAGCACACGAAGTGGTGCAAGCCCGGCTGCAGGCCAGCGAGAAAGACCGTCAGAAAGACCCCAATCCGCCCCTTAGTGCGATTATCCACTACCACAACGAGGAAGTGGGCGTCAAAATGGTTAAAGAGCTTAGAAAGCTCGATTTGCGTATCCTAGGTATTGACCCCGAGCAGCACACAGTAAAGGTCGAATACAGCACAGAAAGTCGGGAAATAGACAAAATCCACACTTATTTCGGGCTTATCAAGGAGAGTGATAACCACATCGAGGAAAGCGGAGCGCATTTCCGCCAGCGTGGCACTCGGGCGATGGAACTGGAGCTGTCTCGCGAGCAAGGGCTGAGCATTGGGGAATGATTTTAGCGTTCAGCAGTGATTATGCCCCAATTGTTAACTTTGGGTGTCCCGTTTCATAGACGAGAAGTTAGGGTGTACCAGCACCCGCTTCAGAGCCCCCGGTTGTTCCACCAGCCGGGGGCTCTTTGTATACATCACCCACTTCTGAACTATGGCGCCTCGGGCAGCTCAAGCAATGAAAAAGATAACCAAAAAGCGTCTTCGGATCGTTGGCATCGGAAGGAAACCGGCTACTGACGTGTGTTCGAATGCTCGTTCCTTACAACCTTTTCAACACCCCATATTCGCCTCAGAAGCCGAGTATGACCAATCCGTTGAAAGCGTCGTGGCTCGCATCAGAAGCGGGCAGGTAAAGGCTCGAATCCTCGACTTGTAGCTGCTGGGGTCGCACAATAGTAGGAACGGAAAACAACGCTAGTGCATCCTGAGCCATTGGTACATCTCAGAAAACGTACTCTAATCCTCATGTCAAATGCTATGAGCGGAAAACAGTGCGTTTTGCGGCGGAAGAAGCCAATGCTCTTTCCGTAGGTCGAGGGTTAGGTGGTTCGTTGGGATACAAGTGGAAGTGTAACCGGAATGCCGCCAACTAAGGAAGATGGTACGACAAACTAGGGGTAGTACAATAGTAGGAACAGAAATTCCCGCTAAGAGTATATGGTATACTTAATACTAAGCGGGTCGATTCGGAAAAGCAGGCCGCCGGGCCTTCAACATTCACCCGGCGTAGGTACTGAAAAAAGTGTTCGAAAAACCCTCACCAAAACTGGCCCTTAAAACGCCCTTCTCAGGGCATACAAGGCCTGTGCTGATTCCATTCGAGAAACAGTAGTTTTGCGAATGAGCTTTCCAGCACTCACCCTTTGATGAGGGCCGCGATTTACGCCCGCGTCAGCACCAAGGACAAGGGGCAGACCAACGAAAACCAATTGCGCGAGCTGCGCGACTTCGCCCAGCGGCTGGGCTACTCCATTTACAAAGAGTACACGGACCAGGAAAGCGGCGGCAACGCCGAGCGGCCCCAATTCCAGCAGCTCTTCGCTGATGCGCACCAGCGGCGCTTTGACGTGGTGCTGTTCTGGGCCCTGGACCGCTTTAGCCGCGAGGGCGTGACCGAAACGCTGAATCACCTACAACGACTTACAGCGGCGGGGGTGCAGTTCAAGTCCTTCACCGAGCAATACCTGGACAGCACGGGCTTGTTCCGGGATGCCATCATCGGCTTTCTGGCCGCCATCGCCAAGCAGGAGCGGGTGCGATTCTCGGAGCGCATCAAAACCGGGCAGGCCCGCAGCAGCAAGAAGCCGGGCCGCCCCGCCCTGGCCCCCGAGGTGATTGCCGAACTACGCCGGCTGCGGAGCACCGGCCTGAGCTTTAAAAAGATTCAGGCGGCTACCGGCATCCCCGTGGCAACGATGCACAAATACCTGGTATAACGGCTCCGCTCGGGGGCTGCCAGCCGCTTTATTCCACGGGCGCAAACCGCTCCTGCCAGTTTTCGGGGTTGCGCAACGGGCGCAGCTCGCCGGCCGCAATCCTCTCGGGGAGCGTAAAATCGTAGCGTCCCAGCATATTGACGTGTTCGTGCAGCAAAGGCGACAGGCGGGCTACGTCATCGGGTGCCAGCGGTCCTTCCGTTGCCGGCCACTGTGCTAAGGCTTGCTGTAAATACCGCGTGTTCCATAGCACGAGCGCATTCACGACCAGTCCTAACGCGCCTAATTGGTCTTCCATGCCCTCGCGGTAGCGTTGGCGCAGCTCGCCCTTCTTGCCGTGAAAGACGGCGCGGGCCAGCGCGTGGCGGCCTTCGCCCCGGTTGAGCTGCACTAGGATGCGCCGGCGGTAGGCCTCGTCGTGGACGTAGGCCAGCAGGTAGAGGGTTTTCTCCACCCGGCCTAATTCGGCCACGGCCCGCCCCAGGCCCGAGAGCGAACCGCCACGTTGCAGCGTGCGCATGACGGCGGTGGCTTTGACCTTGCCCAGTTTGAGTGAGCCGGCCAGCCGCAGCATATCGTCCCAGTGCTCGGCGATGAGCCGGGCATTGATGACGTGGCGGCCTAGCTCGTCGAGCGGCCCGTAGTCATCCTCTTTTTGGAGGCGCCAGAACCGCTGGTCCGGCAAGTCGGCCAAGCGGGGACTGAAGCGGAAGCCCAGCAAGGAAAAGAGCCCGAATACCACTTCACTGAAGCCGTGCGTATCGGCCATGATTTCGCGCGGGTCCAGGCTGGTTTGCTGTTCCAGCAGCCCGGCCAGGATGAAGAGCGAGTCGCGCAGGGTACCGGGAATCACGATGCCGTGGAAACCCGAGAACTGGTTACTGGTGAAGTTGTAATAGGTAACCCCGCGTTGGGAGGCAAAATACTTGCTATTCCAGCCCGCGTAAATGGTGCGCACGGGCACCACGAAGCGCATCCCATCGGCCGACGCGACTTCCCCACCGCCCCAGGCCTGCGCCAGGGGCAGCTGCGCCTGGCCGTCCACCAGCCGGGCATTGGCCACTGTCAGGGTTTCGGCCCGCACGTAGTTTTGCTGTACCCACGAGAGGCGCGGCAGCGTCAGGGCCGGCACTTCGGCCCGGGCTACGGTTTTGAGGCCGATGTTGCAGGCCTGGGCCAGCAGCACGGCGCAGATGCTCAGTGGCAGGTCCGTGGCGGCCGTTTGCCCATCGGCCACGTGGGTGAAGGCGCTGGCAAAGCCGGTGAAGGCCTCCACTTCCAGCAGCAGCGCGGCCAACTCGACCGGGGGCAGCTGCCCGGCCAGCTGCTCGCGCAAGTGCGTCAGGCTGGCCGGTTCTTCCCGGGCGGCCAGAGGCGTCAGGGTGATGTAAGGCAGGCCGCCTTCGTCTAGCAGCTGCAAGGCCGTATTCTGGGCCAGGTTGGCACTCACTTCGGTGTAGGCCGCGTGCAGCTGCTCTTGCAGCCGGGCCAGTTCCACGGCCGGGTCGGTGGAGCGGTCCAGGGCCCGGGCCACCGAATCCCGCGCCGCCTCCCAAACCTCGCCCCGGAGCAGCTCGGCCCGCGGGTCGCCGTAGCGCTCACTGCTCGGCACGAAGACCTCGCGGCGGCGCAAGGCCTGGTGCAGCCGGTCGAGCACGCACAGGGTATAGGCCTGCGGATTTACCTCACCTTTGGCCGGAAACACCCGCCGCGCCCAACTTTTGGGAATAACTGCTGCGGGGGCAGCGGCCCACTTGAGCCGGCCCCGGCCGGGCTTTTCCTGCTCCTGTAAGAAGTGCCAGGCATCGAGCAGGGAATTGGCCGACGGGGAGCCGTCGAATACCAGGCCACTGAGCAACGCGGGCAAAAAGCGGCGGACGGTGGCATAGCTGCCGGCCAGCACCTGGAGCATCGGGTCGTCCTCGCTGCTGGCCAATTCCTGCACGGCGTCCGCGGCTTCCCGGAGCGCCGTTTCGCCGAGGGTGCCGAGTACTCGCTGCCGCAGGGCTGCATCAGGCACTGATTCATCCAGCAGGATACGCACGGCCTGCTGCAACAGTAGCGCGGCTTGGTCCAGGTCTTTGAGCGAGCGTAGCCGCTCGCGCCGGCGTTTGGCTTCCCCACGAAGCGCCAGCGCGCTCATCAGCCCGTCGAACAACTCCAAAATGTCGTCGGTGGCCGTGCGTTCCAGCGCCTGTACGAAGGCCAGTAGCGTGGCCAAGCGGCGCTCCTGCCCCATGCGCAAGAGCGGCTGGGCCCAGGCCAGCTGCGCGTGCCGGGCCATGCGCGCCAGCCGGGCCTCCGGCAGGTCGCGCAGGGACACATCGCTGACCCCGAGGGTCCGCACCTGGTCCAGGCGTCGGAGCGCGGCCACCAGCGCGGGCGCGGAAACCCGGGTGGGGGACGTGCGCAGCACTTCCAAGGGCGTGAGTCGCTCCCCGGGCAACGCGACTAGCAGGGCCTCCAGCGCCTGCTGTTGCGGCGCGTTGAGCCGGGCAACGACTTGACGGTAGAGGTGGCGGCCGGTGCGCTCGCGCACCCGCGCAATCAGGCGGGCCAGCACCGTGACGCCGGGCAGCACCACGCGTAGGGTGACCAAGTGCGCGGTGGCCAGGTCAAACAAGACACTGGGGCGCACCGTGCTGGTGGCCACCTGCGCGTAAAGCCAGCGCGTGAGCCGAAAGGCCTGCGCGGCCTCGAAGGGGGCGTAACCCAGATAAGCCACCACCCCCGGCTGGTGTTCGTACCAGGTACTGACGCGCTTGCCGTAGGCCGCCCACTCGGCGGGCGCCACATGGAGCTGCGCGGCCAGCGCCTCCACCACGACGGCCGGCACGTGGGTGGGGTCGGGCAGAAAGGTGCCCAAAAAGCGCAGCGTGCAGAGCTGCACGGCACAGCCGAGCTGATTGGGCCGCCGTCGCCGCCGCGCAATGAACACCAGGTCATCGGAGCTCAAATAAAAGAAGCGGGCCAACTGCTCCGGGGTGGGGTCAGCCTGATAGCGGCCGTAGCGGGCAGCCTGCTCGTCGCTGAGAAATTCTACCGGCATACAGAGAAGAAAAAACGGTGGGACGTAAACATACGTCATTGTATGTCGTATATTTGCGACATACTTTACTGTTTCCCGATGACCTACGCCAAAACCGCCGCCTTCACGGCCAACCAGCAGCAGCTCGCCCGCGTGGCCAAAGCCCTGGCCCACCCGGCGCGGGTGGCCATTATTCAGCTGCTGGCCAGCAAGCAAACCTGCATCTCGGGCGACATTGCCGCCGAACTGCCGCTCTCGCGCACCACCGTTTCCCAACACTTGCAGGAGCTGAAGACGCTGGACCTGATTCGCGGCGAAATCGATGGCCTCACGGTCTGCTACTGCCTCAATACCGACCTGCTACTGCAAGTGCAGCAGCAGTTCACCGCCTTTTTCATCGAGGCCACGTCCGGCGCGGCCTGCGGGCCGGCCGATGCCTGCGCCTGCTAATTTGTTTCCCATCCTAATCCTCCAAACCATGAACATTTCCGAGATGAAGCAGTCCCTGGCGGGGCTGGACGCCGTGAATTTCCGCTTGCCCACGGGCGAGTACCTGCCCGCGCACTTCCACGTCACGGAGGTGGGCCTGGTGAGCAAGCACTTTATCGACTGCGGCGGCGTCGAGCGCAAGGAAACCGTGGCTAACTTCCAGCTCTGGGAAGCCGGCGACTACGACCACCGCCTGGCCCCGCAAAAATTCCTGCACATCCTGAACCTGTCGGAGAAGATTCTGGGCAACGAGGATTTAGCCATCGAGGTGGAATACCAGCAGGAAACTATCGGCAAGTTTGGCTTGACGTTCGACGGCACCGACTTCGTGCTGACGCCCAAGCAGACCGCTTGCCTAGCACAAGACGCCTGCGGCATCCCCAATGCCGCCTTCGCCCTGCCTCAACTGCAAGTGGCCAGCTGCACACCGGGCGGCGGGTGCTGCTAAGGCCTTCCACGGCGTAACCCTGCGGTTGCGCCGTTTTGCTTTACATCCTTCCTTCTCTCATTCTGATGACGATTGCCTTCTTTTCCGACGTGCACGGCAACCTGCCGGCGCTGCAAGCGGTGCTGGCCGACCTGGAGCAGCGCCGGCCGGACATGATTTTCTGCCTGGGCGACCTGGTGGGCTACGCGCCCTGGCCGAACGAAGTGGTGAATGAGGTGCGGCGGCGGGGCATCCCGACGCTGGCCGGCAACTACGACCAGGGCATTGGCCTGGCCAGCTCGGATTGCGGCTGCGCTTACCAGACGGACGTAGATAAGGGCCTGGGCGCGCAAAGCATCGCCTACACCAATTCCGTCGTGGGCGGCGACGAGCGGCGCTACCTGCGCCTGCTGCCCAAGCACATGCGCCTGGACTTTCAGGAAGAACCCTGCACGCTCAGCCTGCTCATGGTCCACGGCTCGCCGCGCCGCATCAACCAGTACCTGTTTGAGGACTTCCCGGAAGGCAGCTTTTTACGCCTGTTGGAAGGGGCTGGGGCGGATATTCTGCTCTTTGGGCACACCCACAAGCCCTATCATCGCACCATTCCCTACCAGCACGAGGGCGAAACCCGCTACCGACACGCGCTCAATATTGGCTCCGTGGGCAAGCCCAAGGATGGCGACGCACGCGCCGCCTACCTGCTGTTGCACCTCGACCAGGATACTACCCTCACCGACGCCGACAGCGTCCGGTCGGAGTTGGTGCGCGTGGCCTACGACGTAGAGCAAGCCGCGCGGGCGGTCGAGGCCTCGCCCTTGCCGAATGAGTATGCCGATATGTTGCGTAAGGCATACTAATAATCAGTAGTTTACTAATTACCAAGCATGACCTTCCAACCACTCACCGCCGCTCACTGGCCGGCCGTGCGCGCCATCTATGAGGCCGGCATGGCGACGGGCAACGCCACGTTTGAAACCCAAGCGCCCACCTGGCAAACGTGGGATAAAGGACATTTGGCGCATAGCCGCCTCGTGGCCCTGGCCGCCGACGGGACGGTGCTGGGCTGGGCGGCGCTCTCGCCCGTCTCGGGCCGCTGCGTGTACGGCGGCGTGGCCGAAACCAGCATTTACGTCGCCGTCGAGGCGCGGGGGCAAGGGGTGGGCCGGCAACTGCTCCAGACGCTGATTCAGGAATCCGAAGCGCAGGGCATCTGGACGCTACAGGCTGGCACCTTTGAGGAAAATACCGCCAGCATCGGCTTGCACACCCAAGCGGGGTTCCGCGTCGTCGGGCACCGAGAACGCATCGGCCAGCATCATGGCGTGTGGCGCAACACGGTGCTGCTGGAGCGGCGCAGTCCGACCGTGGGCGTCGCTTAATCTCTCTTCTTATGAATTTGCTTTCCCAGTCGCTGCCCATGCCGCCCCCTGCGGCGGCTCTCGCCCAAAAGAAGCTCTCCGGTCTCGACCGGGGGCTGACGCTCTGGATATTTCTGGCCATGGTGCTCGGCGTGGCTCTAGGCTACTTCGTGCCCGGCATTAACCGGGCGGTGAACTACTTCTCCGTGGGCACGGTGAACGTGCCGCTGGCCCTGGGGCTCATTTTGATGATGTACCCGCCGCTGGCCAAGGTCAAGTACGAGCAACTGCCCACGGTCTTTAAAAACACGCGTATTATCGGCCTGTCGCTATTTTTGAACTGGATACTCGGCCCGCTGCTCATGTTCTTGCTGGCCATCTGGCTACTTCCTGACAAGCCCGAGTATATGATGGGGTTGATTCTTATTGGCATTGCCCGCTGCATCGCCATGGTGCTGGTCTGGAACGACCTGGCCGACGGCAGCCGCGAATACGCGGCGGGGCTGGTGGCCCTGAATTCCATCTTTCAGGTGCTGTTCTACTCGGTGCTAGCCTGGCTGTTCATCACCGTGCTCCCCCCCTACTTCGGCCTGAAGGGCTACGCCGTGAACATTGGCATTGGGGACATTGCCCCAAGCGTGCTCATTTACCTCGGCATCCCCTTCGCGGCCGGCTTCCTCTCGCGCACCGTCCTGCGCCGCCTGAAAGGCGACGAGTGGTACGAGCGGGTCTATATCCCGGCCATTAGCCCCATTACCCTACTTGCGTTGCTGCTGACCATCGTGGTCATGTTCAGCTTGAAGGGCGAAACCATCGTGCAAGTGCCGCTGGATGTGCTGCGTATTGCCCTGCCGCTGGTCCTATACTTCGGCATCATGTTCGTGCTCAGCTTCGCGGCCGGCAAGTGGCTGGGGGCCGACTACGCCGAAAACGCCAGCATTGCCTTCACCGCCACCGGCAACAACTTCGAGCTAGCCATTGCCGTGGCCATCGGCGTGTTCGGCCTCAACTCGGGGCAAGCCTTTGCCGGCGTCATCGGGCCGCTGATTGAGGTGCCCGCGCTTATTGCGCTCGTAAACGTAGCCTTCTGGTTCCGCCGTCGCTGGTACGGAGGACAAGCAGTCGGCACCGTTTCCAAGCCGTCTCCCGCTGCCCACTCCTAGCCCGGCCGACGCGCCTCAACGCGCCAAAGAGGGGAGATAGCAGCCGCTTTAATAGTATTAAGTATATAATATATTCTTAGCGGGAATTTCTGTTCCTACTATTGTGCTACCCCAACTATGGAAGCAACTACTACTCTTTCCTTAGTTGCGGGGCTGTGCCACCTGCTTCTGATACTGCTGGGCTGTTCTGGTAGCTGGGAGTATTTATGAGGATAGTACCCCGCCGACAGCCCCACCCCCGGAGAGGCCAAAACCGGCACTATTCCGAGGTCAGGGGTATAACATTTTCTAAACGACCGTGGCTGTTTGTAAAGCGTTATGGATACCACGCAGCCTGTTTAAATCACCGTTTTCTTAAACTAAGCGCGGGCCTTCCCTTCTCGCGTCCTCATTCCTCGTGTCTGGCGGCCCGCGCGTCGCCCCGTGCGCCAGGTGGACCCACGCGCCACTCCCCCCACCCGCCGGGCGGGGCGGGGCGTTGCCAGTGCTCCCCCCCGTACCCAGGGTCGCCCTGGGTGCGGGCCTGCAGGTCGACCTGGTCATTGAACAGGCCGTAAAACAGGGGCTGGGTGGCTTCCTCCCGGCCCGGCAAGTACACTCCAAGCAGGGGCACCGCGGCCAGGTGAAAGGGCACGAAGCGGTGGCCAGGGTAGCA
>NZ_FNOV01000003.1 GCF_900107135.1 Hymenobacter psychrophilus | reverse complement strand
AGCTCACCCCAGGTGAACAAGCCGATTGCACCGTGCTACCGGAACTGCTGGCCGCCCTGCCCGAAAAGCCCGGCGCTGTGGTGGCCGATAAGGCCTACGACACGAACGCCGTGCTAGCGGCTGTGGCCGGGCAACACGCGCAAGCCGTGATTCCGCCTAAGGCCAACCGGATAGACCAGCGGGCCTATGATGAGAACCTGTATGCGGACCGCAACAAAGTCGAACGCTTCTTTGGCCGGCTTAAGGAGGCGCGGGGCTTTGCCACCCGCTACGAGAAAACCGCCACCTGCTTCTTAGCCGGCGCTCACCTGCTCGCCGCCCTCGATTGGCTCCGATGACTGTCCACACAGTCTAAATCGGGCCCGCCTGCTGCCTTAACCGGATAGGCTGAACATGTGTCTGCCCTAGGTAAATGACCTATTCCGAATTGGGGTAAAAGCAGGAAGCAGGGAGGGGTGCCCGAGGTATTTTTGCTCTTATATAGTACGGAAGCACTGGAAGGAGATATGAAAAATTGTACTATACTAATTTAGTTAAATTTGATGAACAGCTTTCAGTAACAAGTAAACAGCAAAGATAAGGCGTCGATATGCATGTCGGGCAATATAATTAAGGGGTCTAAACAATTTGACTAACAAGTAAATAACTCATCATAGGGTGTCAATATGAAACGTGAGAAAACGCTCGTGTTAACAATTTGGTAATATAAAGGTAACACGGGTAAACTTGCAGGGGTAGATGAAATTGGTACTTTTGCATCGTGCTTCAGCTAAATCAACATTTCCTGATGAAGCGCGGGACCGAGCGAAACGCCGTCCTGCGAGATGACCGAAAGGCCATTCCCTCCGTCGTTTCCCCTATTGATTCTTCCGTTTTCCCGGCTTTTTTGCCTTTCACCGCTTCGGTTTCCGAAGCGGTTTTTTTATGTCCGGCCCATTCGGCCGGTGGCCGCCTGGAAAGCGCCTGACCCTGATTCTTCCTCTTTTTTCAACCCATACCCTCACCACCCAACATGAATGACAATACTACCCTCGCTCAACAGATGGTAGCCGCCGTTCCTGCCGCCTCCCGCAACGTGAACCTGAGCACGGACCCCAAGCGGATGGCCGTGATTAAAGTATGGGACGCCATGTTCCGCGGAGCTCGCAAGTATGTGGAGTCGGAAGGCTTCATCGGCATCCACAACATGCCCCACATTGTGGGCGTAACCGGGGCCTGCGAAAACACCGACACGCTGTTCACCATCGACTGGTACGATGGTAAGAAGATGTTCCTGCCCCAGAGCAACCAGCTCTACATCGAAATGCTGACCCAGGCCATTGGCGGCGGCCGGGTGTATGGCGAAATCCAGAGCTTTCGCAAGGAGACGAAGGCCGACAACCGCCGGCTGGCCCAGTTCAGCCTGTTCGAGATTGAGCACGTGGGCGACCTCGACGAGCTGCTCGGTCACCTCTCGTGCATTGTAGCCGGAGCCGCCCGCCAGGTAGCCCAGGACTGCCCCAAGGAGCTGGAGCTGTTCGGCCGCGACGCCGCCGACCTGAGCAACCTGACCTTCAAGCGCCTGAGCTACGCTCATGCTATCGAGCTGCTCAAAACAGAAGGCTTCCCTGACCTGTTGTGGGGCGACGACTTGGGCGCGGCCGAAGAAAACCGCCTTACCGAGCTGATGGGCCCGATGTTCGTAACCCACTACCCGGCCGACATCAAGTTCTTCAACATGCGCAACAACGCCGACGACCCTCGCGTGGTGAACTCCTCCGACCTGCTGCTGCCGTTGGCCGGCGAGTCGGCCGGTTCGGCCGAGCGTGAGTTCGACGCCGACAAGCTGCGTCACAAGCTCGAAACCAGCTCCATGCTCGAAGGCCTCATCCGTCAGGGCATGAAGCTGTCGGACTTCGACTGGTACCTCGACTTCCACAAAGAAAACGACGTAAAGCTGCACTCCGGCGCTGGCGTGGGCATGGCTCGGGTAGCCCAGTTCATCCTTGGCCAAACCGACATCCGCGACTGCGTACCCTTCCTCATCAACCACGAAAACGTCATCTAGCCTTCCTTTCCAGCAAGCGCCCGGTCATTGGCCGGGCGTTTTGCTTTAGGGAGAGGTATAGAACTGGAACTGTCATTCGGACAGCCACCTAATGGTAACTAAGTCCTAACTTACAGCTATGCAACTCGGTACGCTCACTTTACAGAACCCAGTGTGCTTGGCAGCTGCTCCGTGGCAGCTGGCCGGCGACGGGTATGAACGGCTGGGCGCCATCTTCACCCGCACCGTGACGATGGAGCCGCAGCCAGGCCATTACGAGGAAGGTATCTGGCAGGTAGATGACCAGACACTGCTCAATGCCAGTAACATGCGCACCGAAAGCGCCGAGATTCTGGTGCAGGAGTTTCTGCCCGGATTGCGCCGGTTTGGGGTGCCGGTGCTGGTAAGCATTACGGCTCCCGGCGTGCCGGGCTTCCGCAAAATTGCCCGGTTCCTGGCCCGTGAGGTGGGCAGCCTGATTGCGGGCGTGGAGGTATACATCACCCAGCCCGACACCGGAAACGGGGCGGAGCTGACGGCCGGTTTCGTGCGCGAAGCCACCCGGGCCGTGCGCGACGAGCTGGGCCCAGGCGCCGTGGTGGTGGTAAAGCTGCCACCCTGGCCCGAGCACATCCGGGGGCTGGCGTTGGGCGCCCAGCAGGGCGGGGCCGATGCCATTGCCGCCACCAACCTGCTCAAGGCCCTGCACCTGCCCGACGATGCCACCGCCCCACCCGTGGCCGGCGGCCTTTCGGGCGAGGCGCTGCGGCCGGTGGCGCTGCGCTGCGTGTGGGAGCTGGCCCACGATGAGCAGTTGACGCTGCCCGTGTTTGGTACCGGCGGTATTTTCACGGCCGGCCACGTGACAGACTACCTGCGCTGCGGCGCGGCCGCCGTGCAAATCGGCAGCGGCGAGTGGCTGGAGCCCGGTCTCTCGGCCCGGCTGGCCGCCGAGTGGGGGATTTTAGCAATAGTGTAAGTGCAGTAGCGCGAACCGAAGGACAGCGAAGCTCCAGCTTCGCGGGTCGTTGCTGACTATCGAACGAGTGTGTTCAACGATACGCGAAGCTGGAGCTTCGCGCTACATCCCACCCTATGCAAAAGCTTATTCAGCGTATTCAAAAGGCCAACTCGTTGCTTTGCGTGGGCCTCGATCCGGTGGGCGACGACGCCTACGTAGCCCGGCAGCTGGCCGAAGTTGTGGACCAGACGAGCCCGTTTGCCGCCGCTTTCAAGCCCAATCTGGCTTTCTTTCTGAGCCGCGAAAACGGGGTGCAACTGCTGCGCGAAACGGTGCAGCGCATTCCGCAGGATATTCCGGTAATTCTGGACGGCAAGTTCGGCGACATTGCCAACACCGCTGACCACTACGCCCGCTTCGCCTACGACGTCATCGGGGCCGATGCCGTGACGGTGAACCCCTACATGGGCGACGACGCCGTGCGGCCCTTCGTGCGCGAAGACAAGCTGGTATTTGTGCTGGCCAAAACCAGCAATAAGTCGCAGTATTCGATGCAGAACATGGCCCTGACCCGCGGCGGCTCGCTGGCCCACGGCGTGGCCCAAGTGGCCTGCAAGCTGGATTCCGAAATTGGCGGTATCGGGCTCGTCGTGGGCGCTACCCATCCCGAAGCGCTGGCCGAGGTGCGCGCCATCTGCCCCGAACAATGGTTCCTGGTGCCCGGCGTGGGTGCCCAGGGCGGCGATTTAGCCGCCACGCTCCGCGCCGGTTTGCGTTCCAATGGCTCGGGGTTGCTCATCAACACCTCCCGCGCCATCTGGCAAGCCGAAGACGCCGGTGCCGCCGCCCGGGAACTGATGGAGCGGATCAATGCGCTGCGGCCGGTGACGGCGTAACGACTTCAGCGCCCCAGGGCTGAAGCCCTGGGCTACGGAGCGGTTTTCGCCTATGATAAGCTGTGTTTTTCCTTGTTGTCTTTCCGCTAACTAGCCCAGGGCTTCAGCCCTGGGACATTCGCACGATCCATTCTTCCCCGTGACTTCCCCCCAACCCACCGAATTCACCCCCGAAACCCTGGAGCAGCAGCTGTTGCAGGAAGATGCGCTGCTGCGCGGGCACTTCCGGCTCTCGTCGGGGCTGCATTCCGATACCTACGTGCAGTGCGCCCGCTTCCTGCGCCGGCCCGATCTGGCCGCGCCGGCCGCCGCCGAGCTGGCCCGGCAACTGCGGGAAGCCGGCCTCGTGCCCGATGTGGTGGTAGGGCCAGCCATGGGCGGCGTGGTGATGGGCTACGAGCTGGCCCGGCAGCTGGGCGTGCCCGGCATCTTTACCGAGCGCGACGAATCGGGCCAGATGACCCTGCGCCGGGGCTTCACGATAGAACCCGGCCAGAAAATTATCATTGCCGAAGACGTCGTGACCACGGGCAAGAGCACCAACGAAGTAGCGCGGCTGCTGGAAGGGCTGGGGGCAAAAGTTTTGGCCGTGGCGAGTTTAATTGACCGGACCGGTGGACAAGCTGACCTTTCTTTTCCGAACTTTGCCCTGCTGCCGGTAACGGCGGCCACCTACGCACCCGCTGATTGCCCGCTGTGCCGGGCCGGTCTTCCGGTGGTGAAACCCGGCAGTCGGCCGGAAAAAGCGTTTTCTTAAACCTACTGCGGCGCAACCGGCGCTTCAGCAAGGCATTTTCGGCGTACCTCCGCGTGGGGTGTGCTTCCTCATGACGATACCTTCCTCGTGCATGGGAAACCCGAAAAATAGATAACCTCGTCTCTTTTGGAATCGACCCAGAGAACCATTCAGCTCCTGCTTAAGCCCGGCCAGCACGACGGCGACGGCCAGCGCGTAGCCGAAGCAGCCCAGCGCCACCTCGGCCTGACGACCGGCCGCGTGCAAAGTACCGCCCTCTACACGGTGCGCTACCCGGTAACCGACGCGCAGCTGCGCGACTTCGCCACCCACTGCCTCCAGGACCCGGTGCTGCACGAGGTGGCCTTCGACGAGTTCCGCCACCCGGCCGGCTACAAAAGCTATATTCTGGTAGCCAAGCTGCCCGGCGTGACCGACGACGAAGGCATTTCGGCCCAGAACGCCCTCGGCGACCTGCTCAACGAGCCGCTCGACACCCATACCCAGCACATCTTCAGCAAGCGGCTTTACTTCCTCGAAGAAGCCCTGCCCGAAGCCGACCTGCGCCGCGTGGCCCAGGAGCTGCTGGGCAACAAGCAAATCAACCGCTTCGAAACCGGCCCCATCACTGATATCCGCGACTATACGCCGCGGCCCGGTGGCGGGGCCGAACCCATTACGGACCTCGTGCCGCTGGCAGGCCTCTCGGATGAGGCGCTGGTGAAGCTTTCCAAGGACAACCTCTACGCCCTGAACCTGGAGGAAATGCGCGCCGTGCGCGACCATTACACCAGCATTCAGGCCGAGCGCCAGGCCGCCGGCCTGCCCACCGACCCCACCGACTGCGAGCTGGAAATCATTGCCCAAACCTGGTCGGAGCACTGCAAGCACAAGGAATTTTCGGCCCTGATCAAGTATAACGATGCTGTCACGGGCGAGGCGTTCGAGGTCGATTCGCTGTTCAAGACCTACATCAAAGACGCTACCGCCGAGGTCGACCGGCAGCTGCGGGCCAATGGCAACGACTGGCTGATTAAGGTGTTCTCCGACAACGCCGGGGCCGTGCGCATCAACCCCGAGTCGTTGTTTGTCTGGAAGGTGGAGACGCACAACTCGCCCTCGGCCATCGACCCCTACGGCGGGGCCATTACGGGCATTCTGGGCAACAACCGCGACCCGCTGGCCACCGGCATCGGGGGCGCGCGGCTGCTGTTCAACACCAACGTGCTCTGCTTCGGCAACCCCGAGTTCGACGGCACGCTGCTGAGCAACCAGCTGCACCCGCGCCGCATTTTTGAGGGCGTGCGCAAGGGCATCGAGGACGGCGGCAATAAGTCGGGCGTGCCCACCGTGAACGGTAGCATCGTGTTCGATGACCGCTACGCCGGCAAGCCGCTGGTGTACTGCGGCACCGGTGCCGTAATGCCCATGCAGCTGGCCGGCCTCGATTCCTGGGAAAAGCACATCGAGCCTCAGGACCGCATCATCATGGCCGGCGGCCGGGTGGGCAAAGACGGCATCCACGGCGCTACGTTTTCGTCAATTGAACTAGACGAAACCTCGCCCGCCACGGCCGTGCAGATTGGCTCGCCCATCACCCAGAAGCTGGCCATGGACTTCCTGATTCTGGCCACCCGCCGCGGCCTCATCCGGTGCAGCACCGACAACGGCGCGGGCGGCCTCTCGTCGAGCGTGGGCGAGCTGGCCACGATTTCGGGCGGAGCCGTGGTAGAGTTGGCCGATGTGCCGCTGAAATACCCCGGTTTGCGCCCTTGGGAAATCTTTGTTTCGGAGTCGCAGGAGCGGTTTACGCTGGCTGTGGAGCCCGCCAAAATGGACGAGCTACTGGTGCTGGGCCGCGAGATGGAAGTGGAGCTGACCGACATCGGTTACTTCACGGCCAACGGCTACCTCGACGTGCGCTTCGCCGACAAGCCGGTGGCGTATATCAAGATGGATTTCCTGCACGACGGCGTGCCGCGCAAGGTGCTGGAGGCGGAGTGGAGTAAGCCCACGGCTCAGGAGCCCACGTTGCCCGCCACCACCGAGTACACCAGCATCCTCACCCGCCTGCTCGGCAGCCTCAATATCTGCTCCCGCGAGTCGGTAATCCGGCAATACGACCACGAGGTGAAGGGACGTACCATCATCAAGCCCCTGATGGGTGCGACCGGGCAGGCCCCCCAGGATGCGGCGGTGGTACGCTTCAATTTCGAGAGCTGGGAAGGCGTGGCCGTGAGCAACGGCATTCTGCCCCGCTTCGGCGATTTGGACCCTTACGCCATGTCGGCGGGCTCGTTTGATGAGGCCGTGCGCCAGATAGTGGCCGTGGGCGGCAAGCTGCCCAACCTGAGCTACGGCGACGGCAACTTCTGGTCGGTCAACGACAACTTCTGCGTGCCCGATTCGGTGTACGACCCCGTGAGCAACCCCGACGGCAAGTTCAAACTGGCCAAGCTGGTACGCATGGCCCAGGCCCTGCGCGACGCCACGGCGGCCTACTGCATCCCACTCACCAGCGGCAAGGACTCGATGAAGAACGACTTCAAGGCCGACGGCGTGAAGATTTCGGTGCCGCCCACGGTGCTGTATTCGATGACCGCCAAAATGGAGGACGTCCGCCGGGCCATCACCTCCGACTTCAAGCAGGCCGACGACGTGGTGTACCTGCTGGGCGAAACCTACGACGAGCTGGGCGGCTCGGAGTTCTACCAGCTCTTCGGTGAGTTGGGCGCCAACGTGCCGCAGGTGCGCTTCGAAGCCGCCAAGCAGCTCTATATACTAATAGGAGAGGCCAACGACCAGAGCCTGATTCAGAGCTGCCACGATTTGAGCGACGGCGGGCTGGCCGTAGCGCTGGCCGAGGCCACGTTTGGCTACGGCTTTGGTGCCGAAGTAGAGCTGCCGGCAGGCCTGCCGGTGCATGTGCAACTGTTTTCGGAGTCGCACTCGCGCTTCGTGGCCACGGTGGCTCCGGAAGATGTGGTGGCTTTTGAGCAGCACTTTGGCAGCCGCGCCACCCGCCTGGGCCGCGTGACTTCCGACGGGCAGCTGACCGTAAGCCATACGGGCCAGCCGGTTATTGCCGCCGACTGCGCCACCCTGCGCCACAAGTGGACCAACGGTCCGGTGAACCGGATTATCGGCTTCGGCCAGCACGAAACCGCCCAGCAGTAACCATGGAAGACGACAAGCAACAGCCCAACCTGCCCGACCTCAACCTGCCCCCGCGCCCCCGGCCCGAGGACCCCGGCTACGAAATGGTAGACGCCGACGGCAACATTATGCTGCCCGGCTACAAAAGCGTCGACGGCGGCCACGAATCCAACGAGCCGCTGAAAACCAGCACCGAAGCACGGTCTGGAAACCAGCAGCCGGCAGCTGATTTAGCGGTAGAAGACGCGACGACAAAAAAGCCTGACAACTCTGCAAAAGAACAGCCTAAGCACCAAGCACTAAGTACTAAGCACCAAAAGCCGAAGGCGCTCATTCTCACCGGCTTCGGCATCAACTGCGAGGAGGAATTCGCGGCGGCCTACCAGCTGGCCGGGGCCGAGGCCACCGTTGTGCACCTCAACCAGGTGCTACATGGCCACGTCAGCATCCACGAGTACGACATCCTTAACTTCCCCGGCGGCTTCTCGTTCGGCGACGATCTGGGCTCGGGCGTGGTGCTGGCCAACAAGCTGCGCTACCGCAAAAACGACCAGGGCCGCACGCTGCTCGACGATATCAAGGAGTTCGTGGCCGGCGGCAAGCATGTGCTCGGCATTTGCAACGGTTTCCAGGTGCTGGTGAAACTGGGCCTGCTGCCCGACCTGGCCGGCACCGTTACGCCCGAAGTAACCCTGACCCACAACGCCTCGGGCCGCTACGAAGACCGGTGGGTGCGCCTGCAGGTCAACCCGAATTCAGATACGCCCTTCCTGAAAGGAATGGACACGCTGGAAGTGCCCGTGCGCCACGGCGAGGGCCGCCTGATTATCGGCAGCCCCGAAACCGCCGCCGCCATCGAAGCCCGGGGCCTCAACTGCCTCAGCTACCTCGACGAAGCCGGCGCGCCCACCGCCAACTACCCCCACAACCCCAACGGCGCCGACCTGCACTGCGCCGGCCTGACGGACACCACCGGCCGCGTGTTCGGCCTCATGCCGCACCCCGAAGCGTTCCTCTCCTTGTATAACCACCCCGACTGGGCCCGCCGCAAACGCGCCGACCCTGGGTTGAGCGAGGAAGGAGAGGGGCTGCGGTTGTTCCGGAATATCGTGGAGCATGTGGCATCGTTGCCTCACCCCCCAGCCCCCTCTCCAGGGGGAGAGGGGGAGCCTGACGTTGAAGAATCAGGCAGCCGGCCACGATTGACTGCTGATAAAAAACAGTGGTTTGACCGGTTAAAATCATTCAGCGGGCAGATGCGGCGCGAGCCAACTCCAGCCGAAGATACCCTGTGGCAGGCGTTGCGAAACCGGCAGTTGGATGACGCCAAGTTTCGGCGGCAACATGCCATCGGAAAATTCATTGTAGACTTCATCTGCACCCAACACAACCTGATTGTAGAGGTGGACGGTGAAGTACATGACGAAACCGGACAAGCCGAATACGACACTGGTCGCACGTACGAGTTGGAAGGCATTGGCTATCATATGCTTCGCTTCACGAACGGTCAGGTACTTCACCAACTGCCCACGGTACTGCAGAAAATTAGTGCTGCCCTTCACCAGTATTCTCTGAAAAATTAATGTCGCCTGGCACCCCCTCTCCTCCTGGAGAGGGGGCCGGGGGGTGAGGCAACCAATAGAACGAACCGTAGACGCTCCACTGTATGAACACGCTCAACCACTTCGCCACCCCCCAGCTTGAGCTCCTGCACCGCGGCAAAGTCCGCGACTCGTACCGCGCGCCCTCGGGCGAGCGGCTCATTGTAGTAACCGACCGGCTTTCGGCCTTCGACTCGGTGCTGGAGACGCCCGTAGCCCACAAGGGTGCGGTGCTGAATGGGCTGGCCGCGTTCTGGTTCGATAAGACCAAGCATATCGTGCCCAACCACGTCATCAGCCTGCCCGACCCCAACGTGACGCTGGCCCACGAAGCCGAGCCGATTCGGGTGGAGATGATTGTGCGCAACTACCTCACCGGCTCCATGCTGCGCGGCTACCTGCAGGGCCAGCGCACTTTCTCGGGCGTAACCGTGCCCGACGGCCTCACCAAGCACCAGCAGTTTCCTGAGCCCATCGTAACGCCTACCACCAAGGAGGAATCGGACCGCGAGATTACGCCCGAGAGCCTGGTGAGCGAAGGTTGGGTGGCAGCTGATTTGTACGAGCAGATGCGGGTGAAGGCCCTGGAGCTGTTCAACTTTGCTTCCGCCTGGATGGCCGAGCGGGGCATTATTCTGGTTGATACCAAGTATGAGTTCGGCCTGTTCGAGGGCCAGCTGATCCTGATTGACGAAATCCACACGCCCGATTCGTCGCGCTTCTGGAGCGCCGACGACTACGCCCGCAACCCCGAAACGGCCGAGCAGATGGACAAGGAGTATGTGCGCCAGTGGCTCATCGCCAACAAGCAGGACGGCCAGTACCCCCGCGCCCTCACGCCCGAAGTGGCCCAGGAAGCCAGCCGCCGCTACCTCGACATCTACGAGCGCATCACGGGTAGTCCCCTGCCTACCGGAGACGAAACGACTCCCGGCGGCGACGTACAAGCCCGCCTCATGGGCAACCTGGTGCGCGCCGGTATCATCAAAGAAGCCATCTGAAATGGAAGCTTCGCAAGCAAAAAAGCTGGTAACCGATTACATCGAAGCGTACAATACCTTTGATATAGACGGTATGCTGCGCCATCTGCACGAGGATGTCGTATTTCGCAATATTTCCGGCGGTGAAATCAACCTGACGACTACCGGCAAGGAAAACTTCCGCCAGCAGGCCGAGCAAGCCAAGCAGTATTTCTCCCAACGGGAACAGCGCGTTACCGAATGGCAAATAGCCGACAACCGCGTGGAAGTTCTTATTGCTTACTCAGCCGTGGCGGCTATGGATTTTCCCAACGGCCTGAACGCGGGCGACACACTGCAGTTGCAGGGCAGGTCCGTATTTCAGTTTGCTGATAGCCGGATAATTTCCATCGACGACATCAGTTAGAACGGCTCTGCGAACCTCTGCGAAACCCTCTGCGTCCCTTTGCGGGAACCAACTACAGACCTATCTTATGAGCCCCAGCAATAAATCCATAGTACTCCTCGGCGGCGGGGCCCGCGAGCACGCCCTGGCCTGGAAACTCACCCAGGACGGCGCCTCCGTGCACGTGTTGCCCGGCAACGCCGGCATCCCCAACAGCCACCCCCACATCAGCGCCCTCGACTTTCCGGCCATCAAGAGCTTCTGCGAAGAACACGGCGCGAAGCTGCTAGTAGTAGGCCCCGAAGCCCCGCTGGCAGCCGGTGTGGCCGACTACTTCGTCGGCTCCGATATCCGGGTGTTTGGGCCGGGGCGGGCGGGAGCCACGCTGGAAAGCTCGAAGGTGTGGAGCAAGAACTTCATGCGCCGCCACGGCGTGGCCACGGCTATGTCGTGGCAGTTTCGGAGCGACAAGCTGGCCGAGGCCCGTGCCAAAGCCACGGAGCTGGATGGGCAGGTGGTGGTGAAGTTCGACGGACTGGCCGCCGGCAAGGGCGTGTATGTGTGCTCTTCCATTGAAGAAGCCCACGCCGCGCTCGACGACCTGGAAGCTCAGCATAGCGGCTGGTTCAGCTTTCTGCTCGAAGCAAAGCTCAGCGGCCCCGAAATCAGCATCATCGGCATCACCGATGGCACGGCCATCCGGCTGCTGGCGCCTTCGCAGGACCACAAGCAGCTGCTGGCCGGCGACCAGGGGCCCAACACCGGCGGCATGGGCGCCTACTGCCCGGTACCGTTCGCCGACGACAACATCCTGGCCGCCATCCGCACCCAGATTATCGACCCCACGCTGGAAGGCATTCAGGCCGAGCAATTCGATTTCCGGGGCTTCCTGTACTTCGGCATCATGCTCACGCCCCAGGGCCCCAAGCTGCTCGAATACAACGCCCGCCTCGGCGACCCGGAGGCCGAAGTGCTGCTGCCGGCCCTGCAAAGCAGCCTGCTGGAACTCGTCGAAGCCACCTTCGCCGGCACCCTGGCCCAGACCACCGTGCGCCAGCGCCCCGGCCATTACGTGGGCGTGGTGCTGGCTTCGGGCGGCTACCCGGCCAGTGGCTTTGCTACCGGTTTCCCCATCTCGGGCCTCGCGGAGCTGCACCCCGGTATTCTCGCGTTCCATGGGGCAACCCGGCGCAACGATGCGGGCGAGCTGACGACCAACGGCGGCCGGGTGCTGGTGCTGGTGGGCCACGGCGCCGAGCTGGAAGACGCTGTGCAGTACGTGTACCGCGAGGCGGCCCGGGTTAACTTTCAGGATGTGTACATCCGCACTGATATCGGCCAGCGGCCGGAGCCCGTCCTTGCAACCAACTGGTAACCATAGCGCCCCCAGGGACCGCCTGGCTGTTCTGCTCTCGGGCCGGGGCTCCAATATGGTGGCCCTGGTAACGGCGGCCCAGACCGGCCTGCTGCGCGAGCTGGCCGAAGTGGCCGTGGTGTTCAGCAACCACCCCGAGGCCCCTGGCCTGGCTACGGCCTCGGCCCTGGCCTGCCCCACGGCCAGCCTCAGCAGCCAGGGCCGCAAGCGGGCCGACTACGATGCCGAGGTAGTGAAAATCCTGCGCCAGTACCGGCCCGATTACGTGGTGCTGGCCGGCTACATGCGCATCCTCTCGCCTACCTTTGTGCGCGCCTTTGCGGGCCGCATCCTCAACATTCACCCTGCCGATACCCACCAGCACCAGGGCCTGCATGCCTATGAGTGGGCCTTTGATAATCAATTGGTTGAAACCAAAATAACGGTTCATCTGGTTGATGAGGGGCTGGATACCGGCCCCATCCTGGCCCAGCAGACCGTGGATTTGCGCGGGGCCGAAACTCTGGCCGAAGTCGAGCGCCGCGGCCTGGCCGTGGAGCACCAGCTGTACGCGAAAGCACTGGCCGCATTGATTGAAGCAAGACACCCCGTAGGCCCTTTCTGAAAGCCTGCAACAGCGTACCCCACCCCAGCGGCCCGGCAACCGGCAACTGACAACCGATAACTCAAGATGTGCGGAATTGTAGGTTTTTACGGCCCCGAGGATGTTGCCCACGACATTGTGTTTGGCCTGACGGCGCTCCAGCACCGGGGGCAGGATGCGGCCGGTATGGCCACCTTCGACGGTAATTTCCACCTGTGCAAGGGCAACGGGCTGATTTCCGATGTGTTCCGGCCCAAGCAGCTGCGTAAGCTCAAGGGCAACATCGGCATCGGCCACGCCCGCTACACCACCCAGGGCTCGGGCGATGCCGAGCTGGCCCAGCCGTTTACCACCAGCTACCCGTTCGGGCTGGCCATGGTGCACAACGGCAACGTCATCAACTTCCGCTCGGCGGCCAAGCGCCTGCACGAAAAGTACCACGTGCTGCCCAAAACCAGCAACGACCTGGAGCTGATCATGTACACCTTCGCCTCCGAGCTGCGCCTCAAAAACCTCGATGCGCTGTCGGTGGTCGATATTTTTGATGCCGTCGAAACCACCCAGGAGCTGGTGAAGGGCGCCTACGCCACCGTGACCATCATTGCGGGCCACGGCATGCTGGCCTTCACCGACCCACTGGGCATCCGGCCGCTGGTGCTGGGCCGCCGCCAGACCGAAAATGGCCCGGTGTACGCCTTCACTTCCGAAAGCACCTGCTTCGACTACCTGGGCTTCGAATTTGTACAGAACGTGGGGCCGGGGCAGGCTATCTTTATTGATAACAACTTTGAGGTCCACTACAAGAACCCGTACCAGCTGCCCAAGACGTTCTGCGTGTTCGAGTACATCTACTTCGCCCGCGAAGATTCCACTATTCATGGCCGGCTGGTGGCCCGCGAGCGGGTGCGGCTGGGCAAGATGCTGGCCCGTAAGGTAATCGAGTCGGGCATCCAGCCCGATATGGTGATTGACGTGCCCTCGTCGGGTTACTTTGCGGCCTCGGGGCTGGCCGAGGCCATTGGCGTACCCTACCGCCGGGCGCTGGTGAAAAACAACCACATGGGCCGCTCGTTCATCGTCAGCAGCCAGGCCGGCCGCGAGGACATCGTGCGCAAAAAGCTCAACCCCATCCGCGAGTTCGTGGAGGGCAAGAAGATTGCGGTGGTCGACGACAGCATCGTGCGCGGCACCACGTCGCGGCGCATCGTGCGGATTCTGCGCGATGCCGGTGCGGCCGAGGTGTACTTTATCAGCAGCGCCCCGCCCATCATCGCGCCCTGCATCTACGGCATCGACATGGCCATGAGCACTGATCTGATTGCGGCCAACTATACCGAAGAGGAAATCTGCCGCTACATCGAGGCCGACAAGGTCATCTACCAATCGGTAGAAGACCTGCAGGAGCTGTTTGCCGAGGACAAGGGCCACGGCGGCGGCTGCTTCGCCTGCTTCAACGGCAACTACCCCACCGGCGACATCACCAAGTACCTGGGCCACATCCAGGAGGAGCGCGAAAGCCACCGCACCGACCGCAAAAAGGACGCCGCCGGCCTCGTGCCCTCGGTAAGCGCCAAAGCCCCCGCGCCAACCGAACACTAGTATGCTGAACGGAACTAGGATTAAAGACTAGAAAGCTAGTTCCCCTCCTTGGAAAGGAGGGGCTAGGGGTGGTTGATTCGTTGAACGTCCCATTGGCTTCTAGCTCTAGCAACCGTTCTACCAGCATCAACCACCCCTAGCCCCTCCTTTCCAAGGAGGGGAACTAGCCTTCTAGCTTCTAACTTCTCCCCATGTCCTCCTCCCTCAAAGCCACCGCCGGCTACTCCATCGAAGAAGGCAACGCCGCCTCTAGCAACGCCTACGAGTGGGCCCAGAAAACCTTCGCCACCCGCGCCGGTAAGCCCGGCGAGCCGGCCCGCGACCTGGCCGGGGGCTTCTCCAACGAAATCCGGTTCGGCAACGAGCGGCTGGGCATCGGCTCCGATGGTATCGGGACCAAAATTGAAGTGGCCGAGCGCCTCGACCGCTACGACACGCTGGGCTACGACCTGATTGCCATGGTAGCCGACGACCTCATTGTGGCCGGCTTCGTGCCCACCAACCTCTCCAACATCATCGACGTGAACACGCTCGACTACACGGTGGTCGATGAGCTCATGCGCGGCCTGCACGACGCGGCCCAGTTCAGCCAGATTGCCGTAACGGGCGGCGAAATTGCCGAGCTCGGCAACCGCATCGGCGGCTACCCCGGCGCCCGCATGAACTTCAACTGGTGCTCGACGGCCGTGGGCGTGCTACACCCCAGCCTGGAGCGCCCCCTGAGTGGTGCCAACGTACGCGCCGGCCAGGTGGTGGTGGCGTTGCACTCGCCCTCGTTCCGCTCCAACGGCTACTCGCTGGCCCGCCGGGCCCTCACTAAAGCCTTCGGCGAAAAATGGCATGAGGCCCCTTACAGCGAAGAAAAAGCAGCCGGTCAGGAATCAAACAGTGAGCAGCTGACTACGAGTAACGCGCAAACCTGGGGCGAGGTGATGCTGGCGCCCTCGCTCATTTACTCGCCGGGCGTGGCGGCGGTGCTTGATGCGGGGCTGCCCGTGCACGCGGCGGCCCACATTACCGGCGGCGGCCTGGCCGACAACTTCAAACGGGTGCTCAAAAACGGCGTCGGGGCCGAGCTGGACAGCCTGTTCGAGCCCCTGCCCGCCATGCAGCAGCTCGCCGATTTGGCCGGCATCAGCCCCACCGAGGCCTACCTCTACTGGAACATGGGCAACGGCATGCTGCTCGTAACCGACGATGTCCAGGCCGAAGCCGTGGTAGCCAGTCTGCGCGGCAGTGGCTATCGGGCCCAAGTGGCGGGCCGCATCACGGCCGAGCCGGGCGTAACGTTGCGCGTGGGCGCAGGCGAGCTGCGCTACGAGGGGTAGCAGCAGCCGGCCAGCCGATTTCAGCGGGGCAGCCGCATCGTAACCTCGGTGCCGCCGCCCGGCTGGCTGCTTATGCTGAGTGTGCCCCCGTGGCCCTGCACGATGATATCATAGCTCAGCGACAAGCCCAGGCCAGTGCCTTCGCCGGGCGGTTTGGTGGTAAAAAAAGGTAGCAGCGCCTTCTGCCGGGTTTCTTCGCTCATGCCAATACCGTTGTCCAGAATCCGGACCTGCACTTGTTGGGCGAGTAGGCTGGTGTGCACCTCCAGCTTGAGTAGGCTACCCGGTAAGCCCTGGGCGCTGCGTTGCGCCAGAGCATAAAAAGCGTTGGCGTAGAGGTTGAGCAACACCCGGCCTACATCCTGGGGTACCAACCGCACGGCCGGCAACTGGGGGCTTAGGTCGGTAAGTAGCGTGGCCTTGAAAGAAGGGTTTTTTGCCTGGAACAGCTGGTAAGCCAGCGCCAGATGGTCGGTCACCAGCGTATTCAGGTTGATGGTTTCGTAAACCCCGGCGCTGGTCTGGGAGTGCTGCAGCATGCCCTTCACAATGCTGTCGGCCCGGTGGCCATGCTGGGTTATTTTTTGCAGATTATCTGTGAGCGTAGTCAGCAGCTCGGTAGCGTAAGCTTTTTCGGCTTCCGGTAGCTGCTGCCAGGGGCCATCCATAAACTCTTCCACCAGCTCGGTGCTCACCTCCGAAAAGTTGTTGACAAAGTTGAGCGGGTTCTGGATTTCGTGCGCAATACCAGCCGTCAATTCGCCCAACGACGCCATCTTTTCGCGCTGAATTAACTGGTTCTGAGTCGATTTGAGGCGGTCCAGCGCTTGGGTCAGGTCGGCTAGGGCGCGGGTCAGGTCGTCGCGCTGGCGGGCAACCTGGGCATTTTGGGCGTTAAGGTGGCGGTTGATGCGCTGCTTAAGGTGTACGTTGCGGCCCATCAGGCCTACCATCAGTATCAGGCCCGCAAAACCGGCCAGCAGCGCATATAGCTGCAGGCGCTGGCGGGCACTTTTCTGGGTCTGCAGTTGCCGCGTTTTCGTAAGCAGAGCAATCTGGGTTTCCTTCTTGTCGAGCTCGTAACCGTAGCGCAGGTCGCTGGTTTTGCGTTGGGTTGCCTCGCCGGCCACCGTATCCTGGTAGGCTGCAAACAGGCGCTGCTGCTGGTAAGCTGCCGGGTAGTTGTTGAGTTCGGCGTAGGCCTGGGCCAGCAGCTCGGTAGCCGCCGACAGGTTGCCGTTGCTGCGGGTTTGCTGGCTGAGCTGCCGGGCGTGGCTGGCCAGCAGCAGGGTGCTGTCGGGCTGGTGCAGCAGCAGAAAAGCCCGCGCCAGCAGCAACTCTACCGAGGGCTGGTTGAAATCGTCTTGGGTACTCCTGACCAGCGTGCGGGCCAAGCGGCCGTGCAGTAGCGCGCGGGCCGGCTGGCCCTGCTCAATGTACACTTCGGCCAGTCCGATTTCATTCGCCAGCTGGTTCTGCATATCGCCCATGCGGCGAGACACCGCCGCGGCCCGCCGGAAATAGCGCAGGGCTTCGGGCCAGTTACGCTGCAGCTGATACACGCTGCCCAGGCTGTTGAGCACGGCCGCCACTACCTGCTGATCACCCAGAAGGTGGCCGTTATACAGGGCTTGGTTGAGGATGGGCAGCGCGCTGGTATAGTCGCCCAACTTGCCGTAGGTATCCCCGATAATGGCCCGCAGCTGCGTCTGCACTGCTTGGTCGGAAGTCTGTTCGGCCAGCCGCAGCCCGCGCAAACCCCAGTTGAGGGCGGCCGTCAGGTTGGTTTGCTGGGCCGCAATCAGGCTCAGCTCCAGGCAGGCGCGGGCTTCCCGCCGCCGGTCGTGGCGGCTGGCGTAAAGCTGCTGCGCCAACAGCGTGTAGTAGCGGGCCGAGTCGTAGTTGGGTAGGCGGCGCTGCAGAATGCTAAGCCAGAGCAGGCTGCGGCCAATGGAAGCCGAATCGGCCAATCGGCGCGACAGCCGCAGTGCCTGGTGGCTCAACCGCATGGCCTGCGGGGCATTGGAAGCGGCCAGCTCCTGCACCAGCCCGTGCAGGCGCTGCACCCGCAGCGTATCAGGATGCGGCCGGGTCCGGAGAAGCTGGCGGAGACTGTCGGCACGGCGGTTCTGGGCGTATCCCTGCTGCTCGACGCCCAGCCCTAGCACCAGCAGTTGCAAGAGCAAAAGCAGCCGACCGATACGCCTGATAAGCGAACCGAGCGAACCGGCTAGGCCGGAAAGGGGCGACGGGTGGCCTCGAATCATTTTGGTGGGTAAACTGGGTTGTTGATCACGCCAATCTGGTTGCCCTCTGGATCTAAAACGATGAATCCCCGAACCTGCGTGACCCCTTCCGGATCGGTGCTGCCGGCAGCACGGCGCTCCTCCTGTGAGGAGCGGCTGCTGTCGAGCTGGCGCATTTTGCTGAAAAGACCACCATTGAATTTATTGGCCCGGTTGGCGCTCAGCGACTCAAATTTGGCCACTACATCTCCCGGCGTTGGCAGCGTCCAGTAAAATACCGGCTCGCGCAGCTGTAAAAACTGGGGGTCAGTTTCCAGACGCACTTCCGTACCATCCACCTGAAATAGGGCGTAGGGGTACGGCGTGTCCTGTTCTATGCGGGTAGGCGGAGTGCCGAAAAAATCGGTATACCAGGCAATAGCGGCAGGTAAACGGGCCGCGCTGCTCACCGGATATACTAGTGTTTTCTGGGCCGAAAAGCCGGCCACAGCCTTTTCCTGGGCCTGGGTCAGCACGGGCCAAAACAGCAATAGCAGCAGAGAAATCCAGAGGAGCTTTTTCATACGTCGGAAGGTGCATACCCCCAGTGCTGGCAACCGCAACAGCATCCGACCGCAGGTGCCTGACAGGCGAACCGGCCGGGCCCGTAGGAGGCAACAGAGGGCCTTAAATCAGTAGGTGGGCACGTAAATCGGATTGTTGGTAACGCCTACCTCGTTGCCTTCAGGGTCAAGAATGATAAATCCCTGAACAGTAGAATCTTTGCCTTTTTTCTTGCTGGTGCCAGAGCGCCGAGTGGGAAGCTTGGTGCTGCTAAAATGGCGCAGTTTTTTAAAAAGCCTCAGGTTAAATATATTATCCCCGCTCTTGCTCAATGAATCGAGTTTGGCCACCACGGCTTCCGGCGTTGGTAGCGTCCAGTAGAACAAAGTCTCCTTGAGCTTGGAATACTTCGGGTCGGTATCCAAGCGCACTGTTATGCCGTCCACCTCAAAAAGGGCATAAGGGTATAGGGTGTCCTTTTTTATGATATTGGGCGCCACACCAAAAAAATCCGTGTACCAGGTAATGGCCGCGGGTAGGCGAGCGGAATCTCTTACCGGATACAGTATTGTCCTTTGGGCCTTAAAACCCTGCTCGGTTTTGTCTTGGGCGTATGTCAGCACGGGCCCAAGCAACAAGAGTAGCAACGCAATCCAGAAGGCGTTTTTCATAAGGCGCAGAGTGAAGCGAGCCAGTGCGTAACGGTTGTAGCGTGGGCTGGTGTGGCCGCGGTGCTCAAAACCGATGCAATGAATTATATATAGTACTAAGTTAATAAAAAATAAGGATATATTTTGATTGTCTCCGGTTGATTTCTTTTAAGTATCCATTAATAGATGGGCCTTTAGCAGTCAGGTGGTTATAAAAGCAGCAGAGCCCGGTAAGCAGCCAGCGGACTTGCAATAACTCAGACAACTGTAAAAGAGGCGGGGCTACGCGGCGCTCAATCCCGCCCCCAACTGGTCGTTTTGTATGCCCCAACCGATCAATTGCGGAAGCTCATGAAACCCCAAAAGCCCTGCTCAACGAGCAGGGCTTTTGGGGTTTCAATGGTAAGTGGCGTAAGCTGCCCGGCGATAAGCGTGCCTAGCGGCTCAGCGTAACTACCGCTGTGGTGCCATCGAGCAGCGTGAGCATATCGGTGCTGAGTTGGTAAGTAAGGGTTTTGGAACCCAGGGCGGTCATCAGGCCGGCCTCGGGGCTGTTGGGCGGACAGGCCATGCGGGTGGTGGCCAGCGGGCCAAACGTAATGCCCGCGCCGCTGGTAGTGTAGGTGCCCATCAGGCGGTTGCAGCCCGTCGAGCCCGATACCTTGTTGGTGGTAGTATCGAAGCTCAAAGCCGCTGTACTGGCCGCCTCGGCGGGCAGTTCGGCGCCGTTAAGGGTGCGAATGTGCCACTCGCCGGTCAGCGCGGCCGCGTCGGGCATGACGGCCGTGGCAGCAGCTACAGGCGTAGTGGGGCGGCCGCTGGCATCGGCTACCGGCTCGGTGGTTTTGGCCGTGCAGCCGGTTAGCGCCAGCGCAGTTAGTACAACATAAGGGGCGAAGCGAAACATAGTTGAGGAGGAGGTAGGTGGTCGAAAAACAGGAACGAATGGGGGCGCCGGGCTTCGGCTGGGCAGCCTTAAGCCCAGCGCCCAACCATTGGCCCAACAGGCCTGAAGCCTGCGGAACTACATTTTCTGCACCGGAAACTCGTCAAGGATTTCTTTAGCGGTACGGCTGAACTCGCTGCCCAGGCGGGCCGGGTTGTTCACGGCATCTACCAGCGAGCCACGCCATACCAGGTTGTTGGTGCGGGCATCAATGAAGTCCAGAATCATGGTGCCCTCTTGGTAAGTTTCGGTGCGGTAGCTGGTGCGGTAGCGGGGCGAGCCGTACCAGTAACCGTAGTTGATGGGCAGATAGCCACCACGGTACGACACGGAGTAGGGAAAAGCGTAGCCAACCGCCTGCGGATTGGCCACGGTACGCTCGGCCTCATCAATGTACAGGTGGTAAGTAAGGTAGAAATCGGGCTTGGTGCTGCCCGTAGCCTGGCGAATACCGCGCTGGGCCAACTCGCCGCTGATGGCCTGCTGAATTTGGTTGTCGTTGAGGCTGCTCTGGTAAATCGGGTTCTGCGAATCGGCCGATTTTACATCGGTTTTGGCCCAGTCATAGGTGCGATACTGGCTGAAATCGGTGCCGGGCTTTTTCTGCACCGTAACCCCCGGCGAGCAGCCGGCAAGCAGGGTCACGAGGGCAAAAAGCAGCGGTAGGAACGTGGTTTTCATGTTGATTGGTTGTTTTAAGGAAAGAAGTAGCGCTCCTGTTTTACTCTTTACCAGCCGGCTGGGTTATAGCTTTTTGCGGAGCGAAGCTGGTTTGGCCGCTATGGCCGCGCCATACTACTACCGCCATCCGGGCGCACGTTGCATCCGCCGCCCAAGCCCCAATAGCGCCTGCCTCGTAACTGTAGCCCGGTAGCCTTGTCGGGCTGGGCCGGTAACGCAAAAAGCCGCCTGACTAACAGGCGGCTTCTTTTACTGGTTGACTGTGGTTGTGGCACCCGGCAGCTGGTCGGCAACCGGGGCACCAATGCTAACTTTCCAGGCGGAGCTATCCGGCCTGGTTAGCAATTGCTGCCGTCGAGGCCGCAGGCGGCACCATCGGCGCCCACGATGGCTTCGTGGCGGGGCTGGGTTTCGGCCCAGGCTTTTTCCAGAACTTCCCCAAACAACTCGGCCGGCTGGGCTCCCGACACGGCGTACTTATCGGCAAAAACGAAGTAAGGCACGCCGCGTACCCCAATTTGCTGGGCCTCGTACTCGTCGTGGCGCACTTCCGGCTCAAACTCGCGCGAAGCCAGCACGGCCGTTACCTCGGATTCGGGTAACTCCAGGTCGGCCCCGAGGCGGCGGAGTACGGCGTGGTCGTTGATGTCGAGGCCTTCTTCGAGGTAGGCCTTAAACAGGCGCTCCTTGGCGGCATCCTGACGGTCGTGGCGGGTGGCCAGATGAATGAGGCGGTGGGCGTCGAGCGAGTTAGCGGGCACCAGGCTGTCGAAGTCGAAGGCCAGGCCCTCTTCGGCCGCCATCTGCACCATGTTGGCGCTCATCTGGCGGGCCCATTCCTCGGTGTTGCCGTATTTGCGGGCCAGGCGCACGTACTGGTTTTCGCCGGGCGTGGGGTCGGCGTTGGGGTCGAGCTCGAAGCTGCGCCATTCCACCTGCACCTTATCGGCGTGGGCGAAGCCGGCCAGTGCCTTTTCGAGGCGGCGCTTACCAATGTAGCAGAAGGGGCAAAGAATGTCGGACCAGATTTCGATTTTCATATCAGTAAAAAAGTATGGCGAGGGAATTCGGTATAAGCTGGCCACACCCGAAAAGGTTTGCGTGCTACCGTCCACCGGTCGGCCCCGGCCTACTTGAGTAGCCGGATGCTGACCACCTGGCCCGGCTCGCGAACCATGAACTTGCAGTCGTCGAAGGCGGGTGGGGCCAGGCGGGGGCGCACGTTGTTGGAGAAGGCGAAGGGCTCGGTCGGGATGCCGAGCAGGTTCTTGTCCACTTTGTCGTTGTTGTTCAAGTCCTGCGTAATGGCCACAGCCCACTCGCCGGGCGGCAGCTGCACCGGCAGGCGCACCTGGCGCTGGCCGTCGGGCTTCACTACCCGCATAAAGGCATAGCCCTTCGGAACGAGGAAGTTTTCGCGCACATTGTAGAAGTATAGCTTCACGGCCGAACTTTCCGAAGCCAGCGCCGACACTACGACCGTTACCGACAGGCCGCTTGCCGCGGGTTCAACAACTACTGTTCCTCTCGGCAAAGTGGTACCCGGATTTGTGGCGGCGGCTGGCAGGTGCGGGCCGGCCCAAAGCAGGCTCAGTAACGGAAACAGGATGCGCATAAAGAAACGGGTAGGAGGGAAGGTGTCAGGTATCCGGGCCTAACAGCCTGCCCGCCAAAAACATTCGCCCTGCGGCCGGCTTCAGGGCTGAGCAGCTACCGAAAGGGCGGCCTCCGCCGTAGCGGGCTGGCCTGCCAGGCTTACCCCCTCAACCGAAGCGCGAAAGGCGCCGGCCTGGTCGGCGGTATAAAAGCTCACCCGGGCGCGGCCCGAGGCGGGTACCGTCAGGCGGGGCTGCCAGTAAAGGGTAGTGGCGCGCGGGTCAGGCTTATCCGGCTGGCGGTTGGTGTCGTAGCGGGGGGCGTAGAACTCGCGGGCCCGGTGGTAGGCGGGCAGCCGGCGGGCTATTGCCCCAGGGGTGTTGCTGTTCGGGTTGTCACTTATACCCTGTTTGGTAAATATGGCTACAACGCCGCTCTTCATGCCGCCCAGACTACCAGCATACATGGGTGGGGGAGGACCCTTCAGTACTTCAATCCGGTCAACCGTAATGGGCGAAACGGAGAGCAGAATGTCACTGTCGGTCAGTAGTACGCCATCGAGCACGAATACGGGCGGGACGGAGCCACCCAGGCCCGTAACGCCGCGCATAACCACTGCGTAGCTGTTGCCAGAAGGGTATACTTCAACCCCTGCAAAGCGACTTTGCAGCATTTCAAACACGTTGCGGTAGGAAGCTACACTGGGTAGGTCGCTTGCTTTGAGTACCTGAGTGCGCCCTGGCGGCAGCGAAAACGGCGACCTGACGGGCGTGCGCTTGCCCTTGATGTCAACGTTGCGTAGCACAATGCCGCTGGTAGCATCGGGCCGGAACTGCTGTTCCAGCAGTTGCTGGCGGCGGCTGCGCTGCCCGTAGGCTACCACGGCCGGCGCCGTAACTTCGGCCGGTGGTAGTGGCGCTAGTGGCCGCCAGCGCTCAGCCGGCGCGGGCCACAATTCGTTTATACGCACCTGCGTCTGGCTGTTGCCTTTGGGGGTGAGGCCCTGCACCACCACATGCGTGGTGTCGAGGCCTTCGAAGCCGGTTAGCAGGAACCGGCCTTCGGCATCCGCTTTCAACTGCACTACATTCAGATCGGTGCCGAACATAATAGACAGTTCCCCGGCGGGAACGGGCTTGTTGTTGAGGCGCATCAATTGGCCACTAAGCGTGAGGCTGCGCTCCAGCGGATGCAGGTATTCGGCGGCCGGCGAAACCGGCGCCAGCACCTGCTGCCAGGTAAACCGGCTCCAGCCCTGGGTCAGCAATAGGTTGTCGAGGGCCTGTTGAATCTGGGGGGTGCG
Source organism: Hymenobacter psychrophilus (assembly GCF_900107135.1). Taxonomy (GTDB): domain Bacteria; phylum Bacteroidota; class Bacteroidia; order Cytophagales; family Hymenobacteraceae; genus Hymenobacter; species Hymenobacter psychrophilus. Next base: position 415,341 of record NZ_FNOV01000003.1, on the reverse strand, counting down.
GGGCTGCAAATAATAGGCGGGATTCTCGACGTAGCCCCGCAGTTCGGAGGTCAGCAGCAGATGCGCCCGTACGGTGGTAGCATCGCCGGCCCCAGCTGGCAGCCCGGCCGTGTTGGCCACGGCCAGCGAGAGTTCGGCCGGGGCGGGCCGGCCGTCCGCCGTTGTCACTTCCACTTCCAGGTTAACCAGTTGGCGCGGGCCGTAGGTGGCTTTATCGGGGCGCAGGCGCACCTGCAGGGGCCTGGTTTCAGGCACGAACACCAGGCGCTCGGCCTGCGGGGTGCTGGTCCCATCGAACAGGGTTATGTGCAACACCCCCGCCGGGGCCTGACTCTTGGGAATAGCCGCGAAAAACGTTTCGCCAGGGCCTACCCGCCCATCGGCGGCGTATACGGCTTTGCTCCGAACGTGCGCCACAAGCTGCAGCGGCTCGGGCGTAGTGCCGCCAGCGCGGCGCACAAATACCCGGAATTCGTCGCCTATTTCGCGTACGTTCAGCCCCCAGCCCGTCGCTTGCACCGTGGGCAACTGGTAGCCAACCGTCGAGCCGTCGGGCAGTTCTACCTCGGCGCGGTATTTCTGGCCCGCCTGCGGGGTGAGATTTATCGATGTCATTCCCAGAGCCGGCGTACTGAAGCGGGCTACTTCCCGGCGGGTGCCGTCGAAAATGCTGCCTTGCACGGCTAGCCCGTGTCCGCTGGCGTCGGTAGCCTTCACGCCCACCAGCGTTGCCAGGCCCGCCACCAACTCGCCTCCTTCAGGAAAAAACTGTACATCGGGCTTGGCCGCAGCCTTTATGGCCCGGTTGGCCCGAACCGCCAGCAGGGCCCGGCGCGATGCTGGGGTATCGTCGCCCCAACTGGGCGCCGACGCCTGCCAGATGGGAATGCGGCGGGTAAAGAAGAGCCCTTCGTCGTTGTTGCGCATCCAGCTGGTGTAGGCGCGCAGCGTGTACACGCCCGAAGTGAGCGTGTCGGGCAGCACAATATCACCGGCGGCCTGGCCATCAGTGAGCGCCAGGGTACGCTTGAACAGCACCTGGCGGTCGGGCGCCACCACATCCACGTACAGCACCTTGCTCAGCGAATCGGGCTGGTGGGCGCGGGCATCGAGCAGATACGCTTTGAACCAGAGCGTTTCGCCGGCCGCGTAGGCGTCCTGGTCGAGGTGCAGGTAGCTGACTTCGGGCTGGCTGGAACGGTAGAATTCTACTACCCGCTGCAGCAGGTAAACCGGAGTAGATGCCGTATCGAAGCTAACGGATAAGAGGCCAGCTGCCAGCAAAGCCGCCAGGCTACCGGCATGGCGGAGGGAAGCAATTTTCATATACACGAAAATTAAATAGAGAAGAATGGAACTAATCTTCTGAGCAGACTACAAATAGTTGGCCACTTCGACTGGCCGATGCAACTTTTTGTATTATTTTTTCATCCCATTGAAAGGTCGCTACTTTGCCAGCCGAAATCTTCCAAGTGCCCATGAAAATGCCCCGCCGATTTTCCGCTGCGCTGTTGTCGTTACTGGTGCCCGCCAGCCTGCTGCTCGGCGGCTGCTCTAAAGGCCAGGAGCCCATGCCTGCGCCCCTTTACCTGCTCGATCAGTCCTGGCGACTTACGGAACTGGAAGGGACGCCCGCCCCGGCACCTGCCGGCGCCGCTATTACCAGCCTCACGCTAAGCTCGGTTGATAATCTCAGCTCCGGCCAGGCTTGGTGCAACCAGTACGGCGGCCGTTTTACGCTGGTGCCCGGCACCTCCTACCTTACTTTTTCAGATCAGGCCAGCACGCGCATGACCTGTCCCGAGCAGCCGCAGGAAAGTCGTTACCTCACGCTGCTGCCGCAGGTGCGGCGCTATACCATCAGTCACCGTCAGCTTCAGCTCTTCGACTCGGAGCACGAACAGCCGCTGTTGGTGTTTGAGGTGAAGTAATGATTTAAGGATGTAGATGCCAGGGCTTGGATGGCAGACGCGCAGAACCAGCACGACCGTTATCTGAGCCTTGAGCCTTCAACCCCTGGTTTAAAATCCAATATTGAGTACCAGCGGCTGCACTTCCCAGGTGCCGTAGTAGGAGTTGTAAACCGTGCGCAGGCCTAATTCGAGGGGTGTGCGCAGGCGTAGCGGGTTGAAAACGGCCGACACATCCAGCCCGGCCGAGTGGTAGGAGCGACGCACCGGACCCGACTCTCCCCGGACGTAGTCGAGGAACAGGTTGGCTTTGAGGCGTTGCACGTAGAGCAGGCGCGTGAGCTGCCAATGCACGTCGGCCAGCGGCAGGCGGTACTCGCCGCTAAGCGAGCTGAGGCGGTCGAAGCTCAGGTAAGGCAGGCCCCGCGGGTAGAAAACGGCCGCCCCAAACCGGTACTCGCGCTGCTGCTGATACTGGTAGCCGGCGCGCAGCCGCACGGCGTGGTGCAGGCCGATGCCGGGCAGAAACAAGCTACCCTGCGCGGCCAGCTGCCGGGCCTGCAGGCCCGTGCCAAAGGGCGTGTCGCGGCCCGTCAGCAGCAGGCTCTGGCCCCAGCGCGGAGCCACGTCGCGGTAGCTCTGGCGCAACGTGCGGCTGAAGCTGAGCGAGCCCAGCAGCGCGTGCAGCGGCTGGCGCCCTACTTCGTTGGTGTAGCGCCCCGGTAGCTCGTAGCCCTGGGTTTGCTCCAGCTGGTAAAACGCACCCACTGTAAGCGAGGTCAGCATTTTAGACGTGGTGAGCACCAGGGGCAGGCGGCTGCCCACGCTCAGGCGGGTGTAGCGCCAACGGTCCTCGGCCACGCCGCCGTTAGGCAGAAGGAGGGCCGCCCGGCGGCCCCCGTTTTCTATTCCGAAATCGAGCACCGGCCCCAGGCCCTGGTAGCTGACATCAGCAAACACGCGGCCGGTGCGCTCGGTGGCGTCGTAGCCCAGGCCCGCTATGGCCTGGGTGGTGCTTAGCACGTCTTGGGCGCGCAAACCCAGGCTGAGGCCGCTGCCGCCGGGGCTCTGCACCAGGCCCCAGCCATAGAGGTTGGGCGCGTGGGGAAGGCGGCGGTAGCGGCGAGCCACCAGCGCCGGTCCGGCCACCGAATCAAGCGGTAAAACCGGCCCCACGGTGGCCGCGCCCGGCTCCCGGGCCGTCAACTCGTCGGCGTAAAGGTCGGCGGGCGAAACATCGGCCCGACCAACGGGCCAGGCGGCGGGGCGCAGCGGCATTTCGACTATCCGGCTGCCCTGGGCCCTTATTTCGTGGAAAGCCAGCCGCTGCCCATCGGGACTGACGGCGGCGTGGTAGCTGCCCACCGGCCGGCTGCTTACCGGCCGCACCGCGCCGGTGCCAAGCTGCACGGCGTACACCTCATCCTGCCCGCTACGGGGCGAGTTGAACAGCACATACTCCTGCCAGGGCTGAGGGTGTGAAATGTTGTCGTTGGTAGCGGGCAGCACGGTTTGGGTCGCGCCCGATTCTACATCGAGCAGCTCCAGGCGCTTGCCGGCCGCCTCCAGCCGCACCACGGCCGCCGTGCGCCCGCCCGCTGCCCCGGCCCCGAAGCGCGGGTGCAGGTAGGGTTCGTTGGCGGGGTTTGCGAAGGTGCGCAGTACGCGGCCGGTTTCAGCATCGAGCAGGTGCAGGCGGTGCTGGTAAGCCGAATCGGTGCTGACGGCCAGCAGCCGGCTTCCGTCGGGCGAGAGCACGGCGGCCGTGTAGCGGGTGCGGCGGCCGGGCCGGCTCAGGCGGCCGGTGCGCAAATCGAGCACCCGCAGCTCCGAGTACACCTGCTGCTGCCAGCGCGGGTCGTTGCGAAACTCCAGCCACGCGGCCTTTCCCCCGCCCACCGACAGCTGCTCGGCGTTGTGATGCAGGCCCAGCACCAGCCGGGTGCGCTCAGGTTGGCCGCGGCCCAGCTCTACCAGCCGGGGCGTGTGGCCCAATCCGCTCTTAAGGGCCAGCACCGTGCTGTCGGTCAGGTATTGCGGGTACTGATATTCGGTGAAGACCTTTTCGGTCGCCTCAACCGGAAAGTCGCGGGTCGGGGTCAGCTCGCGGCCGGTTTGCTGTGTTTTCCAGAGGCTGTCGAGTTCCTGGGTGGTTTGGCGGTAGAGGTCGTCGGTGCGCAGGCCGGTCAGGCGGCGCAGCTTGTCGGAAAACGAGAACGGGTAAACCGGAAAATCGTAGTACCGGTCGAGTACCTGGCCCCAGGCCGTGGGGCCGGCCGTGCGCTTGAGGCGGGTGCTGAGGTAGTAGCCCAGCACGTAGTGGTTGGGCACGTAATGGCGAAACGAGCCGCCCGTGGCCTCGGCGTAGCTGTAGCGGCGGCCGGCCAGCAGGTTGGCCCGGTAGTAGGCCCCGAAGTTCGGAATCCGGCCCCGGCCACTCCGGGTAAGGGCCGTTTCGGTGCCCACGGCGTCGCCCTCGGCAAACCAGTCGGGCACGCCCAGCGTGGTCAGGCCCAACCCGCCAAACCCGCCGAACAGGTAGCCCAGCTGCCCTACGCCCCGGTGGGCCTTATCAAACTGCACTACGTGGCGGTACTCGTGCACCGTCAGCTGGTCGAGCCAATCCAGCGTGCCCACCAGATAAGGGTCCTGCGGGAAGGTGGTGTAGAACTCGGAGTGGCGCGGCAGCAGCGTTACAAAACCATTGCCGACGGTGGTGTGAGTTTGCAGCACTACCGTTACGGGGCGGGCCGGCGCCCCGAGCGAGGCGGCGGCCGGCTCGTGCACCTGCTCCAGCCGGTGGGCCGTGCGCCGGGCCCGGTCGGCGAAGCCCTCGGGGTACAGCACCCGGAAATGCGGTGTGCGCACCTCGTACCAGCGCACCCGGGTGGGCACCTGCTGCGCTATCGGGAGCAGGGTTTGGGCAGCGGCCGGCCCGGCGGCCAGCAGGCCCAGCAGGGCCGGAAAGAGAATACGCACAGACAAATAGTATTAGCGGGCCCCGAAGAAACCACCCGGCCGGCCCGAATGCAAGCACGGGCCCCACGTCCGGGCGGCGCCGGCCCGCGTATGTAGGCGCGGCCGCCCCGGCCGCCAAACTTTCTGTTGCAACATTTTGTCTTTGTACCTATGACCAATCTACTGAAAAACAGCTTTGCCGCCGCCTGCATCCTGCTGCTGACGGCCTGCTCCGAGCGGCCCGCCGAAGCCCAGAAAACCAGTGCCCAGGGCTCGGCCGCTACCCGCTCCACGGCCGGCCCCGCGCCCACCAACCTGCAGGGCCTGGCCACCGCCGATTTTGCTGGGGGCTGCTTCTGGTGCACCGAGGAGGTGTTCGAGGAAATTAAGGGCGTGAAGGCCGTCGTATCGGGCTACAGCGGCGGCCCGCAGGCCAACCCCACCTACGAGCAGGTGGGCCGCGGCGAAACCGGCCACGCCGAAGCCATTGAGGTGTACTACGACCCCAAGGAGGTGACTTTCGCCACGCTGGTCGATGTGTTCTTCCGCGGTGCCCACGACCCCACCACGCTCAACCGCCAGGGTCCCGATGCCGGGGCGCAGTACCGCTCCGTAGCCTTTTACCGCACCCCCGCCGAAAAGCAGATTATTGACGAAGCCATCAAGCGCGTTGATGCCAGCAAACAGTACAGCAACCCCATCGTGACGCAGGTCGTGCCGTTCAAAAAATTCTGGCCCGCCGAGGGGTACCACCAGGGCTACTACCGCCTGCACCCCACCGAGGGCTACGTGCAGAACGTCTCGGTGCCCAAAGTGGAGAAGTTCCGCCACAAGTTTCCGGAGCTGCTCAAGAGCCCCTTGTAGGGTTCGGGGCGAAAGCAACGTTTGGGCTGCCAACGCAGAACGTCATTCTGAGCGAAGGCGCAGCCGTAGTCGAAGAATCTCTACCGCCATGGTAACTCTGTTGCCAGGAACTACTTTAGCAGTAGAGATTCTTCGACTACGGCTGCGCCTTCGCTCAGAATGACGTTTTTATTTCTTACTCCATAGTATTTTCCTTCCTATGCTGACCTCCAAGCTGCCCGATGTGGGCACGAGTATCTTCTCAGTGATGACCCAGCTGGCCCAGGAGCACGAGGCCATCAATCTGGCCCAGGGCTTTCCGGACTACGACCCGCCCCGGCCGCTGCTGGAGGCCCTGGCCCGCCACGTGCTTACGCCCGGCCACCAGCAGTACGCGCCCATGCCCGGCCTGCCGCGGCTGCGCGAGGCCATCAGCCACCAAACGGCCCTGCGCTACGGCTACACCCCCGACCCGGCCACCGAAATTACCGTTACCAGCGGTGCCACCGAGGGCCTGTACGCCGTAATGGCCGCCGTTGTGCGCCCGGGAGATGAGGTACTGCTGCTGGAGCCGGCCTACGACTTGTACGCCCCCGCTGTGCGCCTGCAGGGCGGCGTGCCGGTGTACGTGCCGCTGGCCGCGCCCAATTTCCGGCCCGACTGGGACCGGGTGGCGGCCGCGCTTTCGCCCCGCACCCGGCTCGTGCTCATCAACTCGCCCCACAACCCCACCGGCGCCGTGCTGTCGGCCGCCGACCTCGATACGCTGGCCGGCCTCCTGCGCGATACGGATGCGCTGCTGCTCAGCGACGAAGTGTACGAGCACATGGTGTTCGATGGAGCCGCGCACAACAGCGTATCGGCCCACCCCGAGCTACGGGCGCGGGCCTTCGTGCTGTCGTCGTTTGGCAAAACCTACCACGCCACCGGCTGGAAGGTGGGCTACTGCCTGGCCCCGCCGGCCCTCACGGCCGAGCTGCGCCGGGTGCATCAGTTCATTACCTTCAGCGTGAGCACGCCCACCCAGCACGCGCTGGCCGACGTGCTGCCCGACGCCGCGCTCTACGAAAGCCTGCCGGCATTTTATCAGCAGAAGCGTGATTTGCTGCGCGAGCTGCTGGCGCCCACCGGCTTCGAGCTGCTGCCCTCCGGAGGCGGCTACTTTCAGGTAGCCAGCTTCAAAAATCTGGCCCCGGGCCTCGACGACGTAACCTTCAGCCGCCGGCTCACCCAGGAAAGCGGGGTGGCCGTGGTGCCGCTGTCGGCCTTCTACCACAACGGCCACGATGCGCAGCTGGTGCGCTTCTGCTTTGCCAAAACCGAGGCAACGCTGCGGGCTGCCGCCGCCCGGCTGGTCGACCTGAAGGTGTTTAGCTGAGCTGCGGTTGCGGCCACTTCGGTTATTTGTGCTATGTTGAAGCCAGACCTTTAAACTGTTCTTAGCCTTGTCCGACCTCACTGTTTCCTTCATCCAGACAAGCCTGCACTGGCACGCGCCGGAAGCCAACCGGCAGCACCTGGAGCGCCACGCGGCCACCATTTCGGTGCCCACCGACCTGCTGGTGCTGCCCGAAATGTTCACGACCGGCTTCAGCATGAAGCCCCACGGCCTGGCCGAGCCCACCGACGGCCCCACGCTGGCCTGGATGCGCCAACTGGCCGCCACCCACAACGCCGTGGTAACCGGCAGCCTGATGGTGCAGGAGGCCGGCCAGTACTTCAACCGGCTGCTGTGGGTGCGCCCCGATGGCTCGTGGAGCCACTACGACAAGCGCCACCGCTTTACCATGGCCGGCGAGCATAAGGTGTATGAAGCCGGTACGGAGCGGCTTATCGAAGAATGGCGGGGCTGGCGCATCTGCCCGCTGGTGTGCTACGATTTGCGCTTCCCGGTCTGGAGCCGCAACAACCCCGCCGCGCCCTACGACCTGCTGCTGTACACGGCCAACTGGCCCGAAGCCCGCCGCACCGCCTGGATAACGCTGCTACGGGCCCGCGCCATCGAAAACGTGGCCTACACCATGGGCGTCAACCGCATCGGCCGTGACGGCAGTGGCACCGACTACGCCGGCGACTCGGCCCTGCTCGACATGCGGGGCGACTACCTCGTCGAAGTCGGCAACCAGGACACCAACATCACCCGCACCCTGCGCCGCGACGAACTCCAGGAGTTCCGCCAGCGCTTCCCCGCTTTGCAGGATGCGGACGAGTTTGAGGTGCGCTGGTAAGCCGGTGCAACCGCAGCACGTTAGCGAATCTACAGCAACTGGAAAACTGCTGTAGTTACTCCTTTACGGCAAGGCGCTGCAGGCTTACGATGCCGGCTGCACTCTGGCAGCGCACCAGATAGATGCCGGCGGCCAGGCCGCTTACCGATACCTGATGCACGCGGGCCGGCAGGGTTTGGGGGCGTACCGTACGGCCCAGCAAATCGAACACCATCAGCCGGATTGGTTCGGTGGCTTCTACGGTAACCTGGGCGGTGGCAGGGTTGGGGAACAGGCGCACCTCGGGGCCAGCCAGGGCGGCCGGAGCAGAGGTCAGCAGGCCGCCGCGCCCCACAAACGAGCTGATGCCGCCGGTTTCCTGGCCCAGAAACAGCTCCGGCACCCCGTCGCCGTTCACATCGGCGGCGGCCGGCACCAGGCGCATATCAAAGGTGCCGCCCCAGCGGGCCGCTTCCAGCTGCTGGTTCAGGGGGTTGAAAAGGACGTTGCTGCGGCCCGCAAAGGCGGCCGGCTGGGCGCGCAGGTCGGCAAAGAACCGGAGGCTGCCCTCGGTATCGGCCGTGAGCAGGTCGGGGCGGCCGTCGCGGTCGAAGTCGGCCACCACGGGGCTCAGGAAGCCGGGCAGCGAGCCGTCGGAGTTGCGTAGCTGGCCGTAGTCGTTGTTTTCGAGCCGGAAGCGCTGACTGAGCGCGCCGGTGCCCGTGTTGCGGTAGTAGCGTAGCGGCCCGCCCGGAAAGGCCGTCGAGGCGCCCGTAACGCCCAGCAATAAATCGGGGTGGCCGTCGCCATCTACATCAGCCACGGCGGGCATGGTGTAGCGCTGGGGTGGCAGGTTGGGTAGTTCCACGGCGGCTTCCAGGTTGAAAGCGGCGGGCTGGCCGGCGGCGGCCGTGTTCAGCACGTAGCTTATGGTGCCGCCGCCACCGCCTCGCAGGCTGAAGGAAGAGTACAGCAAATCGGGCTGGCCGTCTTCGTTGAGGTCGGCCAGCACCGGGCGCAGGGCCGCCAGCTTGCGCCGGCTCATGCCCAGATAATCGGCCTCAATCAGCTTGAAAACGGGTTTCTGACGGGTGCCCACGTTGCGGTAGTAGCTTAACGCGGCCCGGAAGGGGCCGCCGGCATCGGGGCGGTTGAGGCTGCCCACCAGCATATCGGGCAGCCCGTCGCCATCGAGGTCGGCGAAGGTGGGGGCGGCCTGCTCGCCCGCATCCAGCATATCGGGGTGCAGAAATCCGGCCGGCTCGCGGGCCAGTTTCGGGCCGGTGGCCGCGCCCGTGTTGCTGTACAGCTGCACCGTGTTGCGGGTGTCCACGGTGTCGTTGTTGTCGCGGTTGTCGAACAGGTTGGGGGCCAGCAGCAGGTCGGGGCGACCATCGAAGTTCACGTCGGCCGGGTAGGCGGCCGGCAGGCTGGGCACTTGCGGGGCCTGGCCATTAAAAGGCGCGGGCGCGTTCAGGCCGGCCGCCGTGAAGCGGGCCAGCTGGGCCGTGCCCTCGTTGCGCAGCACCGTTACTTCGGGGCAGTTGGTGCGGCCGGTCAGCAGGTCGGGGCGGCCGTCGCCGTCCACGTCAAACACCGTCAGGTTATAGCCCGTGGTGTGGTTGGGCCGCGCCGGCGCGGGGCGGCACTGGTCGGGGGCGAAGGTGAAGCCGCCGCAGCTGAAGCCACAGACGCGCACGCCGCCCCAGTAATCGGAAGCCAGCGCGAAGCTCAGGCCGCCGCAGGCCGCAGTGCTGGTGTTGCGGTACAGGTACAGGCTGGGCGTGCTGCTGTCGAATTCAGTTACCACCACATCGAGGCGGCCGTCGCCGTCCACGTCTTCAATGGCGGGCATATTATAGGCCCCGGCCGCAATATTGATGTTGCCAAAATTGCCCGAGGCGTAGCTGAGGGTATTGGTAATGAGCCGAAAGCCGGGCCGGCCCTGCGCGTCGGGCTCGTTGCGGAACACGCGGATGTTGCTGCCCCGCTCGTCGGCCGTAAACAGATCGGGCCGGCCGTCGCAGTCGTAGTCGCGCAGCAACACCCAGTTGCGCAGGCCCTGCGGGAACAGGGTGGCGTACTCGGGCGCGAACTGCCAGGCCCGGCCGGTAGCCGTGGCCACGCTCAGGAAAGGCAGCACCCGGTGGCTGATGCGGTCGAAGACCACCAAATCGGGCTGCTGGTCGGCGTTGAGGTCGAGGTTGGAGAACTGGGGCGAGTTGAGGCCGCCGGCCCAGGCCTGGCGCAGCGTGTCGTTGCCCTGCACTACTTTTGCCACCGGCCGGAACTCAAACCCGAACCCGGCACTCTGCTGGGCCGTGGCCGGGCGGCTTGTGCCGACCAGCAGCGCTACGGCCAGCGCAGGCAGCCAGCGCCAGTTATTCAGCGACGAAGAAATGGTCATGGGCGCAATTTCGTTTAGCTTCTAAAATTAGGTATAAACCGCATGGCAGACCTCGGGGCGCTCTACGCCCGTTTCCAGCAATCTTCGGCCGTTAGCACCGACACGCGCCAGCCCCAGGATGGCACGCTGTTCTTCGCCCTCAACGGCCCCAATTTCCGGGGCCGCGACTTCGCGCCGCAGGCCCTGGCTAAAGGGGCCCGCTACGCCGTGGTTGATGACGCCGAGCTGGCGGCCACCGACCCCGACCGCTATACCTACGCCCCCGACCCGCTGGTGGCTTTGCAGCAGCTGGCCCTGCACCACCGCCGCCAGCTGATTGTGCCGGTGCTCGCCATTACGGGCTCCAACGGCAAAACCACCACCAAAGAACTGGTGCAAGCCGTGCTCAGCCAACGGCTGCGGGTGCAGTACACCAAAGGCAACCTCAACAACCACATCGGGGTTCCGCTCACGCTGCTGAGCATCCGGCCCGGCGAGCACGAGCTGGCCATTATCGAGATGGGGGCCAATCATCAGGGCGAAATTGAGCAGTTGTGCCAGCTGGCCGAACCCACCCACGGCCTCATCACCAACATCGGCAAGGCCCACCTCGAAGGATTTGGTGGGGTTGAGGGCATTGCGAAAGGCAAGGGGGAGATGTTCCGGTTTCTGGCCCAGGTGGGCGGCACGGCTTTCGTGAACACGCTCGATGCCCGCCTGCCTGCCTTGGCCGCGCCGGTAGCCGAGCGCGTCAGCTACCCCGGCCCCACCGATACCTACCCGGCCCGGCTGCTCAGTGCCGCCCCCGAGGTCATTCTGGAGCTGTTCAGCGGCGATTTAGTTGATGCCCGGATCACGGGGAGCTACAATTTCCCCAACCTGGCCGCCGCCGCCGCCGTGGGTGCGCACTTCGGGGTGCCGGCCACGGCCATTGCCGAAGCACTGGCCGCCTACGAGCCCAGCAACAACCGCTCGCAGCAAATGCGCACAGTCCGCAACGAGTTGGTGCTCGATGCTTATAATGCCAACCCCAGTAGCATGGCCGCCGCCCTTAGCAGCTTCGCCAGCCGCCCCGGCAACCCGGCCGCCAAAGTGGTTATCCTGGGTGATATGTTCGAGTTGGGTACCGAGAGTGAGGATGAACACCGCTCGCTGGGCCGGCTGGTGCAGGGCCTGCCCTTCGGCACGGTCATCCTTATTGGCCCCGAGCTGGCCCAGGCCGCCGCCCTCGACTCCAGCATGCTGCACTTCTCTACCAAGCCCGAGGCCGCCGCCTGGCTGCTGGCCAACTCCCTCACCAACCGCCAGATTCTGATAAAAGGCTCCCGCGGTATGGGCCTCGAAACGTTGGTGGAGCTGTTGTGAAGTCAAAGAGAAGAAGTCAAAGGCAAAAGTTACTGAACAAGACCATTTGGCCCGTTCAGTGACTTTTGCCTTTGACTTCTTCTCTTTGACTTAGCCCTTAGAACGGGCTCTTGAACTCGCTCAGCGTGGGCAATACCTGGTCTTTGGCTGAGATAGTGGGGTTTGAAACGCCCCAGTCGATGTTCAGGGCGGGGTCATTCCAGAGCAGGCCGCCTTCTGATTGGGGGGCGTAGTAGTCGGTGCACTTGTAGAGGAAGAGCGTGCCGTTTTCGAGGGCGGTGAAGCCGTGGGCGAAGCCGACGGGCACGTAGAGCATGTTGAACCGCTCGGCGTCGAGCACGATGGACAGGTGCTGCCCGTAGGTGGGCGAGTCGCGGCGGATATCCACGATAACGTCGAGGGCGCGGCCGGCGGCTACGCGCACGAGCTTGGCCTGGGCATGGGGCGGCTTCTGGAAGTGCAGGCCCCGCACAACGCCCCGGTCGGAGCGCGACTGGTTGTCCTGGACCCAGTCGCCCACAATGCCTGCTGCCGCCATTTTCTCAGCACTAAACGACTCAAAAAAGGCCCCGCGGGCATCCCCAAACACCCGGGGCTGGATTTCGACTACGCCCGGAATATCAAAGTGTATAAACTCCATGCACTGTATAAGTTAGCTGGCGGTGGCCGGATTAGAGCCGCAAGTTAGGCAGATTTACCGGCGGCCGGTGCGGTTTTTTCCTACTTCAGTCACTACGGCCAGGTACTTGTCGAGCACTATTTGCTCGTCGAACTTGGTTACGGCTAACTCCCGGCCGGCCCGGCCCATCTGTTCCAGCCCGGCCTCGGGCAGGCGCAGGATTTGCAGCATTTTGGCGGCCAGGTCGGCGGCGTCGCGTACTTGGCAGAGCAGGCCGTTGCTACCATCCACCACGGTTTCGCGGCAGCCGGGCACATCGGTCGTCACGATGGGTTTGCCCATGGCCGCCGCTTCGAGCAGGGTTTTGGGCGTGCCTTCGCGGTAGGAAGGCAGCACTACGCAATCGGCCTTGGCCAGCAACTCGGCCACGTTGTCGGAGGTGCCCAGGTACTCGACGTGGCCGGCGGCCAGCCACTGCTCGAACAGGGCCCGCTTCACGCCCACGCCGCCGCTTTCGTCGATGCCCCCCAGCAGCTGCACCCGCGTGCCGGGCGCGGCCTCGCGCACCAGCCGGGCCGCCTCAAAATACTCCTCCACCCCCTTTTCGTAGAGTACCCGCGCAATCATCAGAAACACAAACGGCGCGTTGCGCCGGAACTCGGCCGCGGGCTGGAAGCGCGTGATATCCACTCCGGAACCGGGCAGCAGGTCGGTTTTAGCGGCCTCTACCAGTCCGTTGCTGACGAATAGCTGCCGGTCGTCGCCGTTCTGAAAAAATACGCGCTTCGGAAACTGAAACGCGAACTTGTACAGGCCCAGCGCCACCTTGCTCACCAGGTTTTTTACGATAAACACCGTGCCCAGGCCCGACACGTTGTTCACGCTCGGGATGCCCGCCAGCCGGGCCGCCAGCGTACCGTAAATGTTGGGCTTGATGGTGTAGTGCAGCACCACATCGGGCTGCTCGCGCTTATAAAGCTGGTAGAAGCGGCGGGTGAGGGCGGCGTCCTTAAGCGGGTTGGTGCCTTTGTTTTCCATCAGAATGGGTACGAAGCGGCAGCCCAGCTCGGTTTCCAGCCGCGCCGAGTAGGCGTCGGGCGGGGCAATGGCCAGCACTTCGTGGCCGGCGGCCTGCAGGGCCTGCACCAGGCTGCGGCGGAAATTCCAGATGTTCCAGGCGGTATTGATAACGATGGCAACGCGCATTCGGCAGAGAAGAGAGGTAGCGCCGCAAAGGTACGCGGCCGGGGCGCAGAGGACGCTGTTTAGTAGGCGCTACATTCCAAGCGGCTGGCCAATGCTGGCCGCCGCCGGGTGCAACCCCGCCGCCGTAGCCGCACTCTAGCTTGTGGAGAGCATAGTTTCTAGTGTTCCGCACCCGAAAAAACCCTGATGAGCTACAGAAAGATTTTGCCGCTGCTAGTCCTACTGTGTCCCCTGTCGCAGACCTACGCGCAACCTACCCCCGACCGGCTGGCCTATATCCGCGAAAATGCCGTCGTAGTCAGCAACGTAGAGCCTGCCAACGAAGACTACACCGACTTAGCACCGCTTCAGCAAAGTCTGAAAGACATGGTTGTGGTGGGGCTGGGAGAACAGTCGCACCACGATGGCAACACCTTCAAGGCTAAAACCCGGCTAATAAAATTTCTGCATCAGGAAATGGGCTTTAGTGTAATTGCTTTTGAGAGTGGATTTTATGATTGCTACAAAGCCTGGCAGGAAATAAAAAAAGGGGAGAAGGCGATAGATGCCGCCCGAAAATCAATATATCCCTTTTGGATTAGCACGGAAACAGAAGAACTTTTCGCCTATATTGATAAGCAGAAGAATACTGATAATCCCTTGATATTAGCTGGTGTAGATTGTGAATTTTCCGGTACTTACTCTGAAAGAAATCTGCTTCCTGATATACGGGAATATTTGCAAAAAATCGATTCGGGCATAGCACGGGATACTGCTCGATGGAGAGTTTTTAGCGCATCGCTGACGCACGTTATCGCAGTTTCAGATTACTTGACTAAGCCAAAAGAAGCCGATACGCTGATCCTAAACCCGGCGTTAAAAAATATTCTGCTGGAGATAAAGGAAGAAACCCAGTCTTCGGTAGCTGCTATGCAAGAGCATTTGTTTTGGGAGCAATTCTGCCGAAGTACGCTTGCCGAACTGAGTAAGCGGTTTACCAAGGAGCAGGTGCGGGACCGGCAGATGGGCGAAAATCTGGCCTATCTGCAACAGAAGCTATACCCCGATAGAAAGGTCATCGTTTGGGCGGCTTCTTCTCACCTGACATACAACGGAGCCGCCATAGAACACGAATTCTATCAGAAGAATCTTCGGCTAGGAGATTATATTAAGCGGGCATACGGCGACAAATATTATAATATTGGATTTGTCGGCTATGAGGGAAAAATAGCAAAGCTTTTTTTCTTTTATCTGGTAAATATTAAAAAGCATCAAATCAATAGTATATAACACGTTTTGGGGCAGACAAAGCAACCGTTTCTGTTCCTTGATTTAAACAAGCCTAACCTGCCGCAATGGCTGCAAGACCCGCTGGTGGCCCGGCCATTCGGGTATCGGGAAATGCGGATGAAACTCCCGCTGGTCATGGATGGTCTGTTCTATACGGAGGAGATTTCTCAGAATCATTTCATTCCTCCCGCAGTAGCACCAGAGAAAAAGCCATAGCCCGCCTTAACGTCAAATCGGGCTGACTTGATGATGAATGCGCGGGCCAGAAAGCTAATGCTGGCCCCCAGCCTGTTGGCCTGCGTATCTTTGCGTATGCCCCGACTCTTTCGTTTTGCCACTCCCCTTTGGGCTTCCGTGCTGCTTTACGGCTGTACTTCTGCCCCCGAAGCGCCTGCTACTCCGCCGCTGCCCCCGATTCCGCCCGTTGAGGCCGTAACCGAAGGTGCGGTTGCTGCCGGAGCCGAGGCGGCGGTGCTGGCGGCCGGGCAGGCGCTGTTCGCCCAGAACTGCGCTCTTTGCCACGGGGCCAACGGCAAGCGCGGCCTCAACGGCGCCCACGACCTCACCAAAAGCAACCTCAACGCCACCGGCCGCACGTATATGGTGGTGAACGGCCTGGGCCAGATGCCTGCCTTTAAGGGCCAGCTGAGCGACGAGCAGATTGCGCAGGTAGTGGCTTACTCGCTTACGCTGCAGTAGCCCGCGGGCAGTTGTGCCTTTTTTGGCCGTGCTGCGTTATAGGCTCGGGCCGCCTTGCAAACAGCCGACCCATTCTTTCCTTTTGATTACTCCTGACTGATGGCGAATAAACCTACTTCCAAGGGCCGCAAAGACCAGAACAGCACCCGCCACCCCGGCTCCGTTGACAGCGTGAAGGGCCGGGCGGGCCGCATCCTGACCAAGGCCGCCGTAAACGGCACCTACGATACAAGCGTGGACGAGGAAACGGCTGTGCTGGTGGCCGTGCCCGACAAGCGCCAGGCCGAGGCCCAGACCACCGAATACCTCGATGAGCTGGCCTTCCTGGCCGAAACGGCCGGCGCTACTGTCGTGCACCGCTTCGTGCAGCGTCTCGACAAGCCCGACAGCCGCACGTTTGTGGGCGAGGGCAAGCTGGCCGAAATCAAGGCCTACGTGGAGCACTCGGGGGCCAGCATGGTCATTTTCGATGACGACCTTTCGCCTTCCCAGCTGCGCAACCTGGAGGCCGAGCTGAAGGTGAAAATTGTGGACCGCAGCCTGCTGATCATCGATATTTTCGCCCGGCGAGCCAAAACAGCCACCGCCCAGACCCAGGTCGAGCTGGCCCAGTACCAGTACCTGCTGCCCCGCCTCACGGGCCTCTGGAGCCACCTGGACAAGCAGCGCGGCGGCGGCGTTTCGCAGCGCGGACCCGGTGAAACCGAAATTGAAACCGACCGCCGGGTAGTCAATGACCGGATTGCTTTCCTGAAAGAGCGCCTCAAAGACCTCGACCGCCAGAGCCAGACCCAGCGTAAATCGCGCGGCGGCATGGTGCGTGTGGCGCTGGTGGGCTACACCAACGTGGGCAAAAGCACCATCATGAACCTGCTGAGCCGGGCCGATGTGTTTGCCGAGAACAAGCTCTTCGCCACCGTCGATTCCACGGTGCGCAAGGTGGTGCTCGACACCGTGCCCTTCCTGCTCTCCGACACGGTGGGCTTTATCCGCAAGCTGCCTACCCGCCTTATCGAGAGCTTCAAGAGCACGCTCGACGAAATCCGGGAGGCCGATCTGCTGATTCATGTGGTCGATATTTCGCACCAGAGCTTCGAGGAGCACATGGCCGTGGTCGAAGACACGCTCAAGGATATTGGGGCGGGTGAGAAGCCGGTGCTGGTGGTGTTCAACAAAATCGACCAGTACGATACCGGCGAGGCCGCTTACCACGACGGTTTCGAGGGCATGAACGCCGATGAGAATGCGCCTGCCCCGCGCCCCACCCTCGAGCAGCTGCGCGCCACCTACATGGCCAAGCTGCACAATAAAGTCGAGTTCATCTCGGCCCTCGACCGCACCAACCTCGACGAGTTGCGGGCCCGGCTCGTGAAGCTGGTGGCCGCCATCCACAACGAGCGGTACCCGTCGGTGCACCCTGTGCGCGACGAGGAAGGCTGGCAGGCGTAAGCCCGCGAGTTTTGGGCTCCAAAATAATCCGTCGTCGGGCGGGTCTGCTCGCCGCATCAGCCGGCTGGGCGACCTGCCCGACGGCGGATTTTTGTTGCCAGGTACATGAGGCTCGTTGGAATAAAAAGGTGCTTTTACTGAAATATTTGTTGTTTAGGTGGTTTAATATTGATAAATAAATAATTTAACCCATCTTGAAGGAGTAAAAATGATTTTCTCATCCGTAGCACTCCTTTATGAAAAGAACTTTCTACTCATTTGCGCTTGGCCTTTCCAGCCTGACGGCGCTTTCAGCTTCGGCCCAGTCAATCAACATCAGCCGGCTGTCGGAAAAAGTCGATCTACCCTCGCATGATCGGGGTTGCGCCACCATGGAAGTATTCGACCGCCAGCTGGCCGAGGACCCGCAGATGGCCCGGCGCGTGGCCGAAATTGAGGCCCGCACCAGTCGCTTCGTGGCCAACCCAATGGCCAACCGCGCCGCTGCTACAGGTCCGGTTACCATTCCGGTGGTCGTGCACGTGCTGTATAACAACGCGGCCGAAAACGTGTCCGACGCGCAAGTGCAGGCCCAGATCGACGTGCTCAACCAGGACTTTGCCAAAACCAACGCCGACGCCGGGCTGATTCCGGCCGCGTTTGCCGGTGCTGCTGCCAGCACCAATGTTCGCTTTGCCCTTGCCCAGCGCGACCCCAGCGGCCGGGCTACCAACGGCATCATCCACAAATCGACGCGGGTGAAGTCGTGGAGCACCAACGACGCCATGAAGCAGTCGAAGCGCGGCGGCGATGATGCCTGGGATACCTCCCAGTACCTCAACATCTGGGTCTGCGACCTGGGCAATGGCCTGCTGGGCTACGCGCAGTTCCCCGGCGGCTCGGCCAGCACCGACGGCGTCGTGATTCTGTACTCCTCGCTGCCCGGCGGTTCGGCGGCGCCCTACAACAAGGGCCGTACCGCCACCCACGAGGTGGGCCACTGGCTGAACCTGCGCCACATCTGGGGCGACGCCAGCTGCGGCAACGACCTGGTGAGCGACACGCCCACCCAGCAGACCAGCAACTACGGCTGCCCCACGTTCCCGAAAGTAACCTGCTCCAATGGCCCGAACGGCGACATGTTCATGAACTACATGGACTACACCGACGACGCCTGCATGTACATGTTCTCCAATGGCCAGTCGTCGCGCATGGATGCGCTGTTTGCCAGCGGCGGGGCCCGCGCCTCGCTGCTGAACTCGACTGGTGGCACGACGCCGCTGACGGCCACTATGGCCGTCGAAACGCTGACCGTATTCCCGAACCCAACCACCGGCCAGCTCTCCATTCGCACCGGCCTCGACACGCCCGCTGCCGGCTGGCAGCTGAAGGTGTATGACCTACGCGGCCTCGAAATGCCCCAGGCCCGCTCAACGGCCGCCGGCAGCCTCGATGTGTCGGCCCTGCCCACCGGCCTCTACCACCTGATGATGACCAACGGCAAATCGGTGCAGCACCAGAGCTTCCGCAAGGAGTAGATGCGGCTTACCTAAAACACAAAACCCGCCCCGGCCTGCCGGGGCGGGTTTTGTGTTTTAGGGGGAAGCTCCGAAATGTGCCTACCAGGGAATAGAGGATATTTATTGATTTTTTATCAAAAATAAGCAAGTATTTGGTTATTATTTTGATAGATTGACATTCAAACGCGCTGTTTCCACAACCAAACACCTTTCTTGTTTTCTTTCGATTCTTTTCCCAACCTACCCGTCCTCTATGAAAAAGAACCTGTACGCAATGTTGCTGGGCCTGCTGGGCCTGAGTACCGCGCCGGCAGCCTGGGCCCAACAGGAGCCGCTGCCCACTAAGCGCGACTGCGCTACCATGGAGGTACTGGAGCGCCAGCTCGCCGCCGACCCGACGCTGGCCCTGCGCCTGCGGGGTATCGAAGCCCAGACCGAGGCATTTCTCGATAACCCCGTGGCGTACCGGGCCACGGGCACGCTCACCATCCCGGTGGTGGTGCACGTGCTGTATAACACGGCCTCCCAAAACGTTTCCGACGCTCAGATTGCCTCGCAGCTGGCGGTGCTGAACGAGGATTTCAACAAGCTTAATGCCGACGTAAGCAAAGTGCCCTCGGCGTTTGCCTCGCGGGCTGCCGACGTGGGCATTGAGTTTGTGCTGGCCAAGCGCGACCCCAGCGGCAACGCCACCACCGGCATCGAGCGTAAGCAGACGTCGGTTACCAGCTGGTCGAGCGATGACCGGATCAAGAGTACGTCTACCGGCGGGCTCAACGCCTGGCCGGCGGGCCAGTACCTCAACCTGTGGGTTGGCAAGCTCGGGGGTGGGCTGCTGGGCTACGCGCAGTTCCCCGGCGGTCCGGCCAGCACCGACGGCGTCGTGATTACCACCACGGGCTTCGGCCGCGGCGGCTCGTCGGGGGCGCCCTTCAACCTGGGCCGCACCACCACCCACGAGGTGGGCCACTGGCTGAACCTGCGCCACATCTGGGGCGACGCCAACTGCGGCAACGACCTGGTGAGCGATACGCCCACCCAGCAAACCAGCAACGGCGGCTGCCCTTCTTTTCCGAAAGTAACCTGCTCCAACGGCCCCAACGGCGACATGTTCATGAACTACATGGACTACACCGACGACGCCTGCATGTACATGTTCTCCAGTGGCCAGTCGTCGCGGATGAACGCGCTGTTTGCCAGCGGCGGGTCGCGGGCTTCGTTGCTTACCTCGAACGGCGGTACGGCGCCCGGTGGCAGTGGTACCCCACCACCGCCACCGCCCACCACTGTTTCGTACTGCGCCAGCAAGGGCAGCAACGTGAGCTACGAGTGGATTGATCTGGTGAAGCTGGGCAGCATCAACCGCGCCTCGGGGGCCGATGGCGGCTACTACAACGGTACGGCCCTGAGCACTACTATAGCGGCTGGTTCGTCGCAGACTATCAACATTTCGACCGGCTTTGCCTCGTCGGCCTACACCGAAAACTGGCGCGTGTACATCGACTACAACCAGGACGGTGATTTCTCGGACGCCGGCGAAACGGTGGTATCGGGCTCCTCTTCGAGCAGCGGTACCCTGTCGGCTACCTTCACCGTACCCACTTCGGCCCGAACCGGCAGCACCCGCATGCGGGTAACCATGAGCGACAACGCCGCCACCACCAGCTGCGGTAACTTCAGCTACGGCGAAACCGAGGACTATACCGTCAACATCAGCGGCGGCAGCGGCGCACGTTTGCTGGCTACGGCCGAGCAGGCGGGCTACCGCGTGTACCCCAACCCGGCCACCGATGTGCTCAACATCGAAATTCCGAGCACTGTTGATGCCCGCGCCGTATTGGTAAGCGTGTACGACATGCGCGGGGCCGAAGTGAAAACGGCCCGCTTTGAAGGCAGCATGCTCCACATCGAGAACCTGGCCAAGGGCATCTACCTGCTCCGCATCTCCGACGGGCAGCAGGTGTCGCACCAGCGCTTCGTGAAACAGTAGGCGTATTCGTTCTGCGCTCAGGCAATCAAAAGCCCCCTTCCCGATCCGGGAAGGGGGCTTTTGATTGCTTGGCTGTGAGGCTGCAGCCAGCAGTGCGCCGGCAACGCGTTATTTCACGAAGCGCTGAATGAAGGAGCCGCGGCTGGTTTGTACCTGCAAAATGTAGCTCCGGCCTTCCGGTAGCTGGGCGGTGGGCACTTCCAGCTCCGGCCGGCTGCTGCCCGGTTGCTGCTGCTGCCACATCAGGCGGCCGGTATTGTCCAGTACCCGTAGCGTAAAGGCCCCGGTTAGCGGCTCGGCCAGGCGCACGAATAGCGTACCAACCACCGGGTTCGGATAGGCTTCGGTGATGAGCGGCCGGCCTGTGGCCTTCACAGTGCGCACTCCGCTGTAAGCTGTCGTGCCATCGGTATCTACCTGACGCAGGCGGTAATACAGCACGGGTGCGTTGGTGGGAGCTGTCCGGTCGAGCAGCGCGTAGGCACTGGTGGTACTGCTGCTACCCTGGGCATCTACCCGGCCAACAGGCCCGAATTGCCGACCATCGAGGCTGCGCTCTACCTCGAAGTAGGCGCTGCTGACTTCCGTGGCCGTTTCCCACTGCAGGCGTACGGCCCCGGTTTCGGTGCGGGCCTCAAACTTGGTCAGGGTTACGGGGAGTACTACCGGCGGCACCACGGCGGCGCAGGCATTGGCCGGATCATATACAATATCAACGGCCTGCCCGCGGGCCAGCAGCCCCACGGCGTAGGTGTTCACCAGCACGCCGTCGCCCCCGGTGGGCGGCCCGCTTTGGTTGCCAGGAACGCCCCAGCGGTGGCCGTTAGCCTGGTCGCTGGTACCATTCGGGTTGTAGGCGGGCGAGGAGAAACCCGTTGCCAGATTGGTGTCATCCCAGTACACAAAATCGGGGGCCAGCAGCCCGCCCGGCCGGATGGAACGCACGGTGATACCGGCAAAATTCGCCGATTCGCAGTCGTAGAGGGGGAAGTTGACCGGACCCACGCCGCTGGAAAAGGAAATATTGATCAGCGTAGACGTAATCATAGTCCCGTTGTCTGACTTGCCGTCCCAGGTGAAGGTGTTATTTCCTATAACCGTCGTGCCCTCCAGAATCCGGTCAGTGGACGCCTGGTATAGGTCGTCGCGGTTGCCATCAATGAAAACCACGCCGAAGCCTGCCTGATCGACGTTGAGGGTGAAGGTGGTTATTTTAGTAATGGGGTCGCAGGTAGTGGTTACGGTTGGCCGGGTGGGTAGTACGGTGCTTGGGTACACGCTCGGGTCGGGGTCGTTAACAAACTGCTTGTACTGGGCGTAGCCCACGTTGGCATTGATGCTCCGGCGGCGTTGCTGAAACGTAGTGCGACCAGTGGCCTGTGTTGAGCCAAACTCGTTGGCCAGCAGTATCACCCCGAATGGGGTCATGCGGGAGTAGCTTACCCGCTTAACAAAGAACGACTCGTTGGCCGCATATCCGCCAACCGCATTGGGGTTGGGGATGAGCGGGTACAGGCCGAAGCTGGTGGAGAACTGCGCATCGAAAGCACCGCCCGTAAACGACCAGGTCTGGGCAAACAACCGCCCGGGTTTCTCGCCCGTGGCGTCGCGCACGGTAAAGTCCCAGACGTCGTACCACGATTTAAGCTGATTGTTGGCTGGAAACGCAACATTAGTGCCGTCAACCTCCATAAATTCCACCCAGTAATCCCGTTCTGGCGAATTGCTGGGGGCGTCGTAGGTCAATGGGTTATATCCCCCGGAGGGGCCCGTGGCCCCAGCCTGGTAGCGCGGGCCAACCGCCGCCTCTGCCGGCGTATTGATGAGGCCGACCTGATTAGCGGCTAGGTTTACCTGCCCCTGCGTACTGGCGGCCAGCTGATTCAGGTAGCTGGTTTTTGCAATCTGTATTGCGCCGGTATTGTCCAGATACTTTAGCTGTAGCCGTAGCCGTCGGTTATCATTACCATTGGAGCGAACCCGCCTCACACCGAAGTACAAGGTTTCGGATGGCTTCATATGGATGTACAGGCGCTCGGTGGCAGCACTGTTTTCCTTGAGAAACAGATTGGAGTTGGCGCCGTCGTTGTGCTGCAAAAACCCAACCCGGTCGTTGGGGCCGGTAACCGGGGCCGCGGGGCTGGCCGTGCCGGGCGTCAGGTTTTTGGAGCCTTCGGCTCTCACGGAGGTCAGGCCGGTGAAGCCGCAGCCCAGTAATAGCAGCCCCGTTCGCAAAGCGGAGCGGAGGTAAGCGGAGAAGAAGTGTTTCATGGATGCAGGGGAAAACAGAAGCTGGAGTAGAATGCTGGTAAGCCACTATAAATTAAGACCTTATTTTGGCTTGCAACTGCAATAATACAGTTGTTTGTTCATATTATACAAACATTGATAAAGCCTGCCTCCCGCAATCAGGCAGCCGGTGTACAGATGACCTTGGTGCAGGCATCGGTGCCTGCCGATGTTCATCCAACTGGCTGTGGTATTCGGGTTTGTGGTAGTTTGTGGGAGCAGGCCAGGGCATAACCTTTTGCGCCGGCCGTAGTAAAGAGGCCTGCTACCCTAACTGCCCCGCTTCTATGAAAACGCTTTACCTGATGCGCCACGCCAAATCGAGCTGGAGCTTCGATATGCTCAACGACCAGGAGCGCCCGCTCAACGGCCGGGGCCGCGACGAAGCCCCGCTTATGGGCCAGGCCCTGGCCGAGCGCAGCGTCAGGCTCGATTTGCTGGTGTCGTCGCCGGCGGTACGGGCCCTGAGCACGGCCGCGCTGGTGGCTGACGCGCTCAGCCTGCCGCCCGAAAAGCTGCAGGTAATTGACGCTATTTACGAGGCCGAGGTAACCGATTTGCTGGCCATCGTGCAGGGCCTGCCCGATACGGCCGCCGACGTGCTGCTGGTGGGCCACAACAACACGCTCACCGATTTTGCCAACCTGCTTTCGCCCAGCAGCATTCCTTCCATGCCCACGTCGTCCATCGTCTGCCTCAAATTCAGCGTGGAGCACTGGGCCGATGTCGACCGCGCCAAGTCGGAGTACTACTTCTTCGACAAGCCCAAAAATTATTAAGCGAGTAGCTGACAGCTGCCGTTCACCCAATCCAATCAAGCCAGTGCTACCAGCCGTCGGCCCCCAAAGCCAACCGCCGGCAGCTACCAGCCAACAGCTCAAAAAGCATGTCCGATACCGTCGCGCCCCGATTACTGAACCGGGAAACCAGCTGGCTCACCTTCAACCGCCGGGTGCTGCAGGAGGCGCAGGACCCCGCCGTACCGCTGCTGGAGCGGCTGAAGTTTCTGGCCATTTTCAGCAGCAACCTCGATGAGTATTTCAAGGTGCGGGTGGCTACGCTGCGCCGGCTGGTTAAGCTCAAGAAAAAAACCCGTGCCAAGCTGGCCGAAGACCCCGCCGAGCAATTGCACGAGCTGCTGGCCGAGGTAGGCCGCCAGCAGCAGGCATTCGGCGACACCTTCCGCAACCATATTCTGCCCGAGCTGGGCCGCGAGCACATCCACCTGATTTCGGAGCAGCAGCTGACGGGGGAGCAGCGTGCCTGGGTGCAGAAGTACTTCGAGGAGCAGGTGCGCGACCTGCTTTCGCCCATTATCCTCGATGAGAACCTGCACCACCTGTTCCTGCGCGACCAGAGCGTGTACCTCACCTTCTACCTGACCGGGCCGCACAACGCCGAAAAGCACGACGAGGAGCGCGTAATGGTAATGGAGTTGCCCACCAAGCGCCACGGCAGCCGCTTCGTGCGCCTGCCCGACGTGGGCGACGAGCACTACGTAATGTTCCTCGACGACATCATTCGCTGTTGTGCGGCCCAGCTGTTTCCTAACTACAACCAGGTGCAGGTGCACGCGCTCAAGCTCTCGCGCGATGCCGAGCTTGATATTGATGAGGAAGTATCGGATAACCTGCTGGCTAAAATCAAGAGCAGCCTGCAGAAGCGCGCCACCGGCTTTCCGGCCCGCCTGCTCTACGACCCGGCCATGCCCGAACTGGTATTGCAGGCCATTGGCCAGAAAACCGGCATCGGCCAGGAAGAGTTGGTAGAAGGTAGCCGCTACCATAACTTCCGCGACTTTTTCGGCTTTCCTGATTTCGGCCTGCCGCACCTGCAGTACGCGCCCATGCCGCCGCTGCCGCACCCCACGCTGCCGCGCACCGGCTCGCTGCTGGCCGCTATGGCCCGCCGCGACCACCTGCTGCACCCGCCCTACCAGTCGTTCGACTACGTAACGCGCCTGCTCAACGAGGCGGCCCGCGACCCGCAGGTCAGCGACATCAGCATTACGCTCTACCGCGTGGGCAGCAAGAGCGCCGTGGCCAAAGCGCTGCTGAAGGCGGCCAAAAATGGCAAGCAGGTAACGGTTGTGGTCGAGCTGAAGGCCCGCTTCGATGAGGAGAGCAACATGTTCTGGGCCGAAAAGCTGCAGAAAGCCGGCGCCAACGTTATCTATGGTATTCCCGGCCTGAAGGTGCACAGCAAGCTGCTGCTCATTACGCGGGCCGAAGAAGGCCACAACCGCCTTTACGCCTACCTGAGCACCGGCAACTTCAACGAAGTAACCAGCCAGATATATGCCGACTATGGCCTGTTTACGGCTCACCCCGAGCTCACCCGCGAGGTGGCCGAGGTGTTCAGCTACTTCCACGACCACCTCGACAAAACCGGCCGTTTCCAGCACCTGTTGGTGGCACCCTTCGAGCTGCGCCAGCAGCTTACGGCCCTCGTCGACCACGAAATTGCGCTGGCCAAGAAAGGCAAGGAGGCCTACATCATTCTCAAGCTGAACGCTTTGCAGGATGAGCGCATGATTGGGAAGCTCTATGAGGCCTCCGAGGCAGGTGTACGGGTTGAGTTGCTGGTGCGCGGTATTTCGTGCGTGCTGCCCGGCCTGCCCGGCCAGAGTTCCAACATTCAGCAGCGCGGCATCGTCGACCGTTTTCTGGAGCACGCCCGCGTGTACGTGTTTGGTAATGGGGGCGAGGAGAAAATGTACGTGGCCTCGGCCGACTGGATGAACCGTAACCTCGACCGGCGGGTGGAAGTAGCGTTTCCTGTTCTGATGCCCGAACTGCGCAACGAGCTGCACGACCTGCTCAATTTCCAACGCCAGGACAGCGTGAAATCGCGCGATTGGCAGAACAACTTTGTAGGGCCCACCGAGGAAGCTGCTGCCGCCGAGGGCGAAGTGCGGGCGCAGTTTGAAACCTACGCCTACCTCGCAGCCCTGGCCCCCCGGCCCCGCAAGCGGCCGGCCCAAGCCAGCAGGAAGGCCGGTAAATAAGCCGATAGGTAAACCAGCCTAAAGCCAGCCCAGGCCGGAAACATGCTTCTCATGAGAAGCATGTTTCCGGCCTGGGCTGGCTTTAGGCTGGTTGAGCGGCCTGCATTTCGCGCAGCCACTGCTCGGCATGAGCGAGGGTGTCGAAAACCTGAATTTCCAGGTCGGCCGGTAGGTGGGCGTAGTGCATCGCGGCAGTTTCGCCGGCCAGCTCGTCGGGCTGGGGCACGTGGGCTACGTAGCGCAGGCCCAGGGCCGCCGCCCGCGGCAGCCACACCCGCTCCAGCCATTCCATCGAGTCGAACCAGGGGCCGCGCAGGCCGCTGTTGTCGTTGAGCAGGTAGGGGCAGTGCAGCCGTTGCTCTATCTCGAGCAGGCGGCTAACGCCGGCGTAGGCCTCGGCTGCATCAACATAGCCCAGCCACACGGCCCGTAGCCAGCCGGGCAGCTGATCGTAGTAGACAGTGCAGCTGCTGCCATCAGTTAAATCAATCTTGTGGGAAATTTCCATAGGTGCGTGAAAAAGGGCGTAGGGGGCTTTAAACGTAGCTTCCTGGGGGGCAGGTTGCTACGGTGGCGCTCCAAAAGTGGGCCGGGTCTTTCCAGAAGTGAACCGACTCCGGCTTGCCGCTCAGTAACGCCCGCCTGCGCTGACTTCGATGCTATTGCCTACGCCCCGACGGCAACGCCCCGGCAGGCCGCCCCGGTGCGTACCAGGAGTCGACCCGCCGGGGCGAGGGTAGTCGGTAGTGCGGACCCGCGCCGGTTGGGCTGGGGGGCTATTTGGCGAGCCTGTTGAGCAGCTTGCGCGGGGGTACCAGAAATAGTTCCACGCTCACGTAGGGGGCTCCGCCCAGCGTGTTATCCACGGCCTGGGTACGGCCGCCACCTAAAATGTTGAACAGGCTGCGGCGGTAGTTGTCCTCGTTGAACGCGCTAAAGCCCGCATTGTAGCGGTAGCCGCCTTCGACGCCAAACCAGAGGAAATCGTAAATCTCGCGCTCGGCCCGTAGCCGGAACTTCAGCTCCCGCTGCCGCACAATAAGGGTGCGCAACTCGCCCAGCGGCTCGCGCAGCTTGATATTATAGTTCGAGCCATCGACGGTGTAGCCTCCGAACAGCAGGGTTTTAGGATCGAGGTTGCGCCGTAGCGTAACGCGGGCCGGGAACAGCGACTCGACACCCCAGCGGGAGTTGAAGGTACGGTTGTAAAGAATGACGGGGTAAAGGCTTTGCCGCCCGAAGGTGTAGCTCAGCTGCGCCCCCACCCCCCAGGAATAGTAGGGGCTACGCTTCCAGCCATAGATAAACTCGCCCGACGTCCGCAGGTAGTCGCTCACGTTGAGCTCCGAGGAAGTATAGTCGCCGTTGAGCTCGGCCTTTACCCGGGCCAGATACCAATGCACCTCATCGACGGGCCGGATAACGGCCAGCTGCGTGCCAATAACTTTAAGGCCCTTATCCTCCAGGTCGCGGTAGAAAACCGATTTGTTGGGATCGGCGAACTGGAACTCCTCCCGATCATAGTTAAGGCCCAGAATTACCTTCAGGTGCGGGTTATTGAGAAGCGGGGCGTAGGCTTTGATGAAGGCCCGGCGGTTTTTAGTCACCGTGTTCTCCGTGCGCTCCTTTGGCTCGCGGTCGTTGATTTGGGAGGTGATGCTGAAGTTCGACAGGGCCTCAATGTGGGCCACTACGCCCTTGCTCGGTCCCATGCCAATCACCGAGGGCACGGCAAACTCCTGGGCCTGGCCCACCTGGTTGGCGGCCAGCGTGTCGGTGGCCAGCGGGGCGGGCGGCGGATACACGGGCGGCGTGCGGGGCGTTACCTGGGCCTGCGCTGCGCTACCGGCCAGTACGGCAGCAGCGCTCAGGTAATAAAACAAACGGCGGCTGCGGAGGTAGAAAAAGGGCATACAGGGAGAGGGCTTAACGGCTGTTTAGGGCCTTAACGGTCCAGGTCGCGAAAAGGATGGAGCTACACCGCAATCGGCCGGAAAAAAGCGGTGTTCGAGGGCATAAAAGAAGGGCCTCACCCCGCAGAAGCGCTGATAAAAGCGAGTCGTGCAAACGGGGTAAGGCCCTTCGTAGCCGCTGGTAACGGCTAAGGCAATGTGCGGAGCTAGAACAGGAAGTCGAAGCCCACGAACACCAGCTTTTCCTCGCCTACCGAGTATGTCGCGTTGATGACGGCCTGCTTGAGCACGTCAATCCAGATGCCGCCGCCGTAGGCTGTGTGCAGGGCTTTAAGGCCCGTTTTCACGTCGTAGGGCGAGTACACCCGGGCGGCATCGGCCAAGCCTAGGATGCCGAACTTGCCCGGTAGCAGGTAGGCGTTGAACTCGAAGAGCTGCACGCGCACTTCGCCGTTGGCAAACACCGACGAGCGGCCGGCGTAGCGGGTGCGGCGGTAGCCGCGCAGGTTGGTGGTGCCGCCCAGCGTGTTGGCCTGGTAGAAACGGTAGTCTCCCAGGTTGCGGGTGGCCCCGATGCGGCCGGCCCAGGTGAGCTGGAACGGGAAGTTGGGCGAAAGGTAGAACCGGGCCTCGGTGGCCAGACGGCCGTAGCTGAGCTTCTCGCCGCCGAGCTGGCGGTTGTACTCGGCCGAGTTGTAGATGCGCAGACCAATGCGCGGGTTTTTAGGCGACGAGGCTACATCGAGGTTGAGGTAGGTTTTGCCCCCCACGTAGCGGTTGAGGCCGAAATCGGAGGCGCGGATGCCCACGGCGGCCCCACTTACGCCTTGGTTGTTGACGAGGCCGTCGTCGATTCTGCTGCCGATTGGGTTGCGCTCGACCCGGAACTGGTCGTACTGCGCTCCGAAACCGAATTTGAGAAAGCTGAAGACTTCCTTTTCCAGCATCGGGTTCACGTACAGCCGCGAGAAGCGGATGCGGTAGGTGTCGTTGATGTCGCGGTTGCGGGTGCCGTCGTCGTCGGCGAGGGTGTTCTCGGTGTCGTTGCCCAGGCCGAAGTAGTTGTAAAGCAGTTGCGGACCGTAGAGCTGGGCATTCACGCGTAGGTCGAGCTTGCCGAGCACATCGACAAAGTGGCCCAGGTAGCGCACGTTGTATGCCTTCTGCGAGGGCGAGTAGTTGGCCGCCAGGCTCTGCTCGGTGGCGTAGGGCTCCTTGCGAAAGCCGTAGGTGCGGTACACCACGCCGCCGCCCAGAAACAGCCGGTCATCAACGTTGTAACCGAAATACAGCGTGGGGCCAAAGTAGTTGAGCGTGTAGTCCTTGCGGTCGGCGCGCGAGTGCACGTCGTAACGGCTCACGTCGAGGCCGGGCTGCAGGCGCAGGCGGGCGTCGGGGCCGGCTACAATCACGTTGCCCGAGTCGGCATCGAAAACCTGCAGGCGGTGGGCCAGCCCGCGCACGTTCGAGCGGTCTACAATCGAGTCGCGCTCGGTGCCGCCGATGATGCGGATGAGCGGACCCTTCTTCACGTCGCCAGTCAACTCATACTGGTCTTCGCCGGCAAAGCCGTAGAGGCGCAGCTCCTTGGTTTCCTGGTTGTCGAAGGTGCGGTCGAAAAGCATTTTGGTCAGCTTGCCCTCCTTGTTGATCTTCTGGACCGTAACGTGGGTTTTGCCGGGCAGACGCTCTACTACAAACCGCTCGCGCTTCTTCGAACCCTTCACTTCCGCCACCTTGTTCAGCATACCCGAATAATCGGCCGCTACCTCCGGCAGCAGGTCGCGGCGGCTTTTCAACTTGGCCACAATCTCGGGGCCGTGCAGCGCGTAAATGTCGGCCGGGAAGCCGCCCTTGATGGCCTCCTCAATCACCTTATCGGTGAGGGCGGCCTTCATTTCTCCGGCCTGCTTCACCCACTCCTCGCGAGATACTTCGGCCAGGTACACGCGGTCGTTGCTGAGGGCCGTCAGGTTCAGGCCCTTCCAGTCGGCGTAGTCGTAGCCGAAGTTCTGGAAGTTGCGGATGGCCCACTTGCGCGAGGCCAGGTAGGGCAGTAGCCCGTCGCCCTTAAAGAAGGCAATGTCGCGGTCTTCGGGCACGGCCGTGAAAATCCGGTCGCCGTCCTTCTGCTTCTTCTCGGCCCAGCGCCATTGGTCTTCGTGCCGGTCCCAGTCGCCCACCCACATATCAAACAGGCGCGAGCGGGCAAAGGCCACTTGGTTCACGCGGTTGTCGTTGTCGTCGGTGATGCGCTCAAATACCTTATCGGTGCCCACCAGATTTTCGGCAAATCCCAGGCTTGCCACGTTGCTCTGGTCGTCTTTGGCATCTTCTTCAAGCGTGCCCGTAATGTTGCCGAAGCGGGGCAGGTACTGGCCCAGCAGCGGATCTTGCGGGACGTAGCGCAATTCGGGGTTGGTGTGCAGAATGCCGGCCGCCGTACCCAGCTTGGGTAGAGCCACGGCAGCGTAGGGGTGCTGGGCCGAAATCTGATCCTGTAGCACGTCGGCGGCCGCGCCGCTACGCAGGGCGGCCGGCAGCACCGCGGCCGGGTCCTTGTCAATGCCGCGGAAGCTAAACAGGCGGCCTTCCTCGTTGCGCAGCTTCAGCGAAGTCGTCTGCTTGCCGCCGCCCACTTTATAGGGCGTCAGGCCGCCCTTTTCGGTGGCCAAATCGAGCACCGGAAACGTAACAGGCGTGGCCCATTCCTTCCGGTAGTGCTCGCCAAACAGAAACTTATGGAACTTGCCGCGGTCGGCGTAGGCTGGGTTAACGGCCACCGTGATGGTTGAGTCGCGGAAATCGGGGCGGTTGAGGGGCAGGCCATTGGCCGGGCTATCGGCCGTGGCTACCTCGGCTTGCTGGGCGTACATGGGCGTGCGGAACACGAGGCGGCCGGTCTCGCCGGTGCCTTCGGGCACGTAGTATTCCACCCATACCTCGCCATTGTTGTAATAATTGACGCGGGAAAAGCCTTTCTCCTTGTCGGAGAACAGGGCGTCGCCGCCCGAGCCCGGCTTTACGTGCTGGGTTTTGCAGCCCGAGCCACTGACGATGTGGTTGAGGTTGCCTTCCTTGAAATACTGCAGGTTGTGCTCGTGGCCGGCCGCGTACACAATGTTGGGGTACTTCTCGAAAATATCCGTCAGGCCCTTCTTATACGCCTGGTAAAGCGGGTGCGGAATATCCTGGCTTACGCCGCCATATTTGCGGGCAAACGGGTAGATGGAGCCGATGACGGGCAGCGGCAGGTAAGCATATTTGAAAACGATGGAGAGCGGGAAAATATGGTCGCCGAGCGTGAAGTAGCCGCCGTGGATGCCGTCGGAGTACAGCGGATGGTGGGCTACGACCACAATGTTTTTGCCGGCGTTGCGCTGAATAATGTCTTCGAGGCGAGTGAAGAAGTCGGTTTCGTTGGCCACGCCGCAGTTACTGTTACCACCGGCCGGCCGGTCGCCGGCGGGTTGCAGAAACCACTGCGAGTTGATGGCAATCATCACCAAGTCATCCTGCAGGCGAATTTCTACCGGACCAGGGCAAGCGTCGCGGGGCAGGAAAAAGTCGCCGGTGTAGGGGAAGGCGGCCGAATCGGAGCGTAGATAGTCTTCCACAAATTGCTGCTCGCGGTTTACCTGGGCCACGCTGCCGCGCTGGCCCTGTTTCCAGTCGTGGTTGCCGGGTATCATGTACTTCTCGCCCGAGTAGTCGCGCAGGGTTTTAAGCTGATCGACCATGCGCCGTTCCGACTCCTTGCGGTCGAAAGTGCCTTCGGGCGGCAGGCCGTACTCGTAGATGTTGTCGCCCAGAAAAACCGTGGAGCTTTTGGCCCCGGCCGCCAGAATCTGCTTGCGCATATAATTGAGCGAAGGCTCGCCCCCTTCGGCCTCAGAGGCGGGCTTGCCCACGTCGCCAATCAGAAACATCGAATAGCGGATCTGGGAGGTGTCGGGCGGGGTTTTCGACTCCCAGTTGACACCCGCCCCGCGGTAGTTGGGGCGCTCGGGGTGGGCCGTCTGAGTCGTGACTTTTGTCTGGGCCACGACTGGGGAAACGCCGCCGAGCAGGGCCAGCAGCAGCGCCAGCAGCAGATAATATCGATTCATGTGGTAGAAAAGGGGGTACGAAGTCGGGGTGTGGGCAGAGCGAGGCCGGCCGCAGTGTATAGAACAAAAAAGACCGTAAACTTACCCAAGACAACGCATAAACGCCACCTGGGCCGGGCCGGTGTGCTGCCCTACGCAATTCGTGGAAACACGGTTGGGCCCGCCCCGCCAACTTCCCGTCCCCGAATAGCGTTGTAAGCCCCACTGGCCCCCGCTTATTCTTTCGTGCCCCTGCTCTTCCCCAATGGAAACCGCTCTTACCCCATCCCCGGCCAAGGCCGAAATTATCAAGAATGCCAAGGCCTACGTATTGGCGTTGCTCGAAGAAAAGCTGCCCGGCAAGCTCGTTTACCATTCGCCGAAGCATACCACCCAGGTAGTAAAGGAAGCCAAAGCCCTGGGCGAGGCCGCCGGCCTGGAGGCCCCCGACCTGGAGGCGCTGCTGCTGGCGGCCTGGTTTCATGATGTGGGCTATATCGACGTGTACGACGGCCACGAGTTCCGGAGCGCCGAGCTGGCTGGCGAGTGGCTGACCGGCCAGCAGTATCCGGCCGAGCGCGTTGCGTTGGTGCAGAGCCTTATTAAGGCCACGCACCGTGAGGCCGAGCGCCGCACGCCGCTGGAGAAACTGCTCGTGGATGCCGACATGAGCGGCATGGGCCGCGAAGACTTCTTCGCTAATGGCGAACTGCTGCGGGCCGAGTGGGAGGCTGCCCTGGGGCGCACGTTCAGCAACACCGACTGGGCCGAAAGCCAGCTCGATTTCCTGACCAACGCCCGCTTCTACTCATCTGAAGCCAAAAAGCGCTACGAGGAGCAGTTCAAGGAGAACATCAAGGACCAGCGGAAGGCACTCAAGAAAACTGAGAAGAAGCGCAAAAAGAAGGAGGAAGAAGCCGAAGGTACCTTCGCCGAGCCTAAGCGGGGCATTGAAACGATGTTCCGGACCATGTACAGCAACCACATGAAGCTCTCGGACATGGCCGACAAAAAGGCGAGCATGATGATTTCGCTCAATGCCGTGCTCATGTCGCTCATCATCACATATTTCGGCGCCAAGCTGGGGAGCAAAACGGCCGCCCTTTCCGATATGGCCGTTATTCGTAACCCCATTATTGCCGTGCCCATGGGCATTCTGCTGGCTACGGCGCTGGGCTCGGTCATTACGGCCATCCTGTGCGCTCAGCCCGACGTGACAAGCTTCAAGTGGCTCAAGCGCAGCCCCCAGATTGCCACCAACCGCCGTGTGAACCTGCTGTTCTTCGGCAACTTCAGCAAGCTTAGCCTCGACGATTTCCAGGACGGCATGCACGAGTTGATGAAGAATGGCGAATCGGTGTATACCAACATGGTCACCGACGTGTACTACCTCGGCGATGTGCTCACGCGGAAGTACCGCCTGCTGCGCCTGAGCTACACCATCTTCATGGTGGGCCTGATTCTGACGGCACTATCATTCGGCATTGCCCTGCTGTATAAAATGTAGGGGCAAGCGCTCAAGTAAAAGGGAAGAAGCAAACAGGCAACGCCGTCGAACGTCCTCACCGGGCTCGTTCGACGGCGTTGCCTGTTTACTTTTCCCCTTTGACTTCCACCCCCGCCACCAGCCGGGCCAGCCCCTGCAACGACTGGCCCAGGAAACGGTGCAGGCGGCGCAGCTGGCCGAAGCGGATAATGCGTGAGCTGCTGGCGACGTGGCCGTAGCGAAGCTCCAGCGTGAGCAGGCAGGAGCACTCGGCCGTGGGTTCGAGGTGAAAAAACAGCAGGGCGTTGGGAAAGAGGCGGAAGTGCGAAATCTTCTCGACGTACGTGTAGCGGCCTTCCTCGTCGCGCAGCACCTGCACGGTCTGGAAATCAATCTGGCCATTAAGTACATCTACCTTGTAGCTCGTGCCCAGCCGGCCGGCCTTGCTTACATCGAAGTAGCTGGCCGTGGCGCCGGCCAGCCAGCAGTGGCGCAGGCGCAGGGCACTCACTACCCGCAACGCATACTCGGCCGGAATGGGCAGCGGCCGGTGCACCTTCAGGCGGCCGCTGCGGCCGGGTAGGGGCTTGTCGGTGGCCGTGGAGTCGGGCAGCGAGGGCGCGTTCAGCAGCAGCCGCAGCGGCGAGAGGTAGGCATAGTGGTAGGGCGTATGGCCCAGGTAGTCGTAGTGAGTGGAGCCGGGCAGCAGGCGCGTCCAGGCAAAGGCGCGGGCCAGTTCGGCCGGCGGCTGGGTGCGGGTGTAGCCCTCGGTCAGCAGCACGTACTCGGCACCGGAAATGCTGTTTTTCAGCAACCGGTGCACCACAATCACGTCGTGGCCCATCAGCTTGGTATACTCCCGGATGCGGGCCACGCTCACGCGGCCGTAGTGCACCACAATTTTAAGCGTGAGCACCATTTCGCGCAGGGCGGCGGCCAGCTCCGAGTCGGTGTCCTGCTCGACCAGCAGCAGGTAGTTCTGAAAATCGAGGTAGATGCGGCGGCACTGCTGTACCAGGGCCTGGGCCGACGGTGGCGGGCCCAGCCGGTAGAACAGCACGGCGTCGCCCTGAATCTCGTTTACTTCGAGCCCCAAGGTGTTGGACTCGATGAGGATTTCGAGCAGATCGGCCACCAGAAACGGGGCCTGCGGGCTGCCCGACTGCTCGATGAAGCGCGTGAAGCCGCTGATATCCGGAATCAGCAGCAGCGCCGGCTGCTGCCCATCGAAAGCCGAGGTGGCCACGGTACCAATCTGCCGCCTGCGGGCCCGTAAATCTTCCAGTACGCCCATAAAAGTTGGAAAAAGGCACCTACAACGCCTACGGCCGAAGATACGCGCCATTTGGCCCGCCTGCGCTTTCAGCGTACCTTTGGGGTCTAAAGCAACCGGCTGCGTAGTTTAATGGATAAAACGAGCGTTTCCTAAACGCTTGATATGGGTTCGATTCCCGTCGCGGCTACAATAAACCGTGTTTGCAGTTTGCAGGCACGGTTTTTTTATTTGTTTTTGTTGGAAGGAGTTACCAGTTGGGGCGTAGGGAACTCCATGCATAGCGGTACTACTGCCCGCATACCGGGTCGCCTAGCCTGAAGGCACGGGCAACTCCGAGCGGGGCCGGAGGTAGAGCAGCGCTAGTGCTCCAGATAGCAGCAGTGTTTCCAGCACCCAAGCGGCGGCACGTAATGGCGGGCTCGGCAGTTGCGGCAGTGTAAATCCGTTGTCGACGAGATGATTAAATACCGCGGCTCCCACTACCATAAGCAGAACAGTACGGGCCCCATTGTCTCCCCGCCGAACAACGTAGGCAATGAGTAAATAAAATCCGAAAGCGGTTACCCAACCTACCCAACTCAGCACGCTGGTGGGCAGCGGCCTGAACATCAGAAAGCTGATAATAGAAAGTGAAGCTGCGGCAAAAAGCAGGTTGCCAGCCAGCACTGCGGGTTTGTGAGGAGTGGACGTAAGCATAAGGTAATTGGCGATGCTATAGTGAGTGGGACTTCTCACCCAATCAACCCCGTGCTCATGGCGTAGCGGATGAGGGCGGCCGTGTTTTTGGTCTGGGTTTTCTCGATGATGTTCTGGCGGTGGGTTTCGATGGTGCGCTTGCTGGTGAAGAGCTTGTCGGCAATTTCCTGGTTGGTGAGGCCCTCGGCAATAAGCTGCAACACCTCCCGCTCGCGGCCTGACAGCTCGGGCTGGCCCGTTACCGGTGCGGCGGCCGGTACGGGCCAGCCGTTGCGGGGCTGGTAGACCAACGCGGCCAGCGGGTCGGGGGCTGGGGTGCGCTCCACCAGGCGGCGCAACAGGCTCAGCCCGATTTCGGTGCACAGAAAGGGCTGGTTGGCGGCTACTGTGCGGATGGCGTGGATGATTTCGGTGCTGTCGGCGTTTTTGAGCACGTAGCCCAGGGCCCCGGCTTCGAGCATGCGGTGCACGTAGTTCTCGTGGTCGAGCATGGAGAGCACCAGCACCCGCACCTGCGGAAACTGCGCCCGTAGCAGCGGCATCACCGCAAAGCCGTCGAGCACGGGCATGTTCACGTCGAGCAGTACCAGGTCGGTGGGGGTGTGGGCCAGCAGCTCCAGCAGGGCCTGGCCGTTGGCGGCCTCCCCCACCACCTGCAGGTCGGCCTCGCGGGCTAGCAAGGCCCGGATGCCGTCGCGCAGAATGGTGTGGTCGTCGGCGAGTAGAATTCGAATCATCAGGTAGCAGCTAGGGCAGGGTACAAGTATAGCACGAAAAGCCCGGCGGGCGGGCCCGAATTGAAATATCTGCGTAAGCTTGCCTGACCAATCGATGCTCTCCATGAACCTAGCTCCCCTTTCGGGCCTCTACGCGCCCTCGCTCAGCCTGCTCACCGACTTGTACCAGGTTACAATGGCCTACGGTTACTGGCAGCAGGGCCTGCAGGACCGCGAAGCCGTGTTCCACCTCTACTTCCGCCGCCCACCATTCAAAGGTGGCTACGCCGTGGCCGCCGGCCTGGCCTACGTGGCCGACTTCCTCGAAAACCTGGCCTTCTCGGAAGACGACCTGACGTATCTGGGCAACCTGCAGGGCGAGAAGGGCACGCCGCTGTTCCCGCCGGAGTTCCTAGACTACCTACGCACGATGGAATTCAGCTGCGATGTGGACGCCATGCCCGAGGGCACGGTGGCCTTCGCCAACGAGCCGCTGATTCGGGTGCAGGGGCCGCTGCTGCAGGCCCAGCTCATCGAAACGGCCCTGCTCACGCTCGTCAACTTCCAGACCCTGATTGCCACCAAGGCCGCCCGCATCCGCGAGGCCGCCGGCACCGATACGGTGCTGGAGTTCGGGTTGCGCCGGGCCCAGGGCACCGACGGCGGCCTTTCGGCCAGCCGCGCCGCGTATCTGGGCGGGGTAGATGCCACCAGCAACGTGCTGGCCGGGCAGCGCTTCGGAATTCCGGTGAAGGGCACCCACGCCCACAGCTGGGTGATGGCCTTCGAGGATGAGGAAACGGCCTTCACCGCCTACGCCCGCGCCTTCCCCGACGACTCGGTATTTCTGGTGGACACCTACGACACGCTGGAGGGCGTACGCAAAGCCATTAAGGTGGCCCGCGCCATGCGGGCCGAAGGGCACGAGCTGGGCGGCATCCGCCTCGACTCGGGCGACTTGGCCTACCTGAGCCGCGAGGCCCGCGAACTGCTCAACGAGGCCGGCTTCCCCAACGTGCGCATCGTGGCCAGCAACGACCTGGAGGAAAACCTGATTACCAGCCTCAAGTCGCAGGGCGCGAAAATCGACACCTGGGGCATCGGCACGCAACTGGTAACGGCCTACGACCAGCCGGCGCTGGGGGGCGTGTACAAGCTGGCGGCCCTGCGCAAGCCTGACGACTCGGGCTGGGATTTCACCATTAAGCTGAGCGAGCAGCTGGCCAAAACCAGCACCCCCGGCATCCTGCAGGTGCGCCGCTACGAAACCGACAAGGGTCAGCCCCGCGCCGACATGCTCTACAACACGGCCACGCCGCTGCCCGAAGGCCCGTTGGTTATCATCGACCCGCTCGATGCCACCCGCCGCCGCTCGGTGCGCGCCGAAACGCCCTCGCGCGAGCTGCTGGAGCCCGTGTTCCGGCGGGGCCGGCTGCTGCAGCCGCTGCCCCCGCTGGCCGAAAGCCGCGCCCGCGCCCACCGCGAAGTGCTGGCCCTCGACCCCAGCATCCGCCGCTTCCTCAACCCCCACACCTACCCCGTGGGCCTCGAAGAAACCCTCTACAACTACCGCAACCACCTGATTCGGGAAAAGCGCGGGCTGGAAGAGGCGTAGGTGAGAGGTAGCAGAACGAAGAAAACCAGCTGTCATCCTGAGCGCAGCGAAGGACCTTATCACGTTTGAGCAGACCCTAATTATGGCCGTTCTAACGTCATAAGGTCCTTCGCTGCGCTCAGGATGACAGCTGGTTTTCTCACTTCTCACTGCGGGCGGCCGTGTTGATGGTTTGGCGGGCCGACTGGTAGGCGGCGTAGAAGGCGGGCTGGGGACGCTGGTAGCGCAGCAGGTATTTATCGATGCGGTGGGGCGGGTGGGCGGCTGGCTGTTGCTGCCGGGGCAGGGTTACTGGTTCATTTACAAGATTTTGGCAATCAGCGACAATCCTGGCTGCCGGCTGTTGAAAACGACTGAGTGCTTTGGCACCCAACCTTTCACCAATCCCCAACTCCTTCCAAACACCTATGAAAAAGCAACCATTGTTCGCTCTCCTGCTGGCTGGGCTATTGTATGTAGGCGGAACCGAAGCGGCTTCGGCCCAAACTATGGCTCCTGCTGCCGCCAAGGCTTCAACCGGCAAAGACCTGGCCGCCAGCGCGGCGCTTTCGCCCAACCACAGCACACTGCTTGCGGCGCTGGGTGCCGCCGGCCTCGCCGATCAGGCCAAGGCTGCCGGCCCCTACACAGTATTCGCTCCCGATAACGCGGCCTTCGACAAGCTGCCCGCCGGTACCGTGAACACGCTGCTGGAGCCCGCCAACAAAAAGAAACTGGCCAACCTGTTGTCTTACCACGTGGTAGCTGGCAACGTGATGGCCGCCGACCTCAAAGACGGCCAGGTAGTGAAAACGGTGCAGGGCGAGTCGCTGACCGTGGGCGTGAAAGGCGGCACTGTGACCCTCACGGATGCCAAAGGCGGCAAGGCCACCGTCACGAAAGCGGATATCAAAACCACCAATGGCGTGGTGCACTCCATCGATACCGTGCTGATGCCCGCCAAATAAGCGCCGGAATCCAGCATAAGAAAGGCCGCCCGGTTCGGGCGGCCTTTTTTTGTGGGCCGGGGGCTGACTCGCGTGGCAGACCAGCAGCTAGAAACTAACTCCCCTCCCTAAACTGCCGACGACTTGGGGGAGCGGGCGGCCGTGTTGATGGTTTGGCGGGCCGACTGGTAGGCCGTGTAGAAGGCGGGCTGGGGGCGCTGGTAGCGCAGCAGGTACTTATCGAGGCGGTTGCGGAGCAGGTTGTTGGCCTGGCGCAGGTCGGTGCTGATTTGCTGCTTGAGGGCCTTGCCGGTGGCCACGGCGGTGCGGGGCGTTGTCAGCTCCTGGCGGAAGGCGTCGAGGGCGGCTTGCAGGTCCTGGAGCTCCTGGGGCGTTACGTTTTGCCGGGCCAGGGGCTGGGCGTGCTCGGTGGCGCGGCGGTGCAGGTTGGCCCCGATGCGCAGCAGGTCGTTGTCGGGTTGGCGCTGGAGCTGCTTTTCGGTGTAGTCGGCGTCGGTGTGCAGGCGGATGTCGTCCTGCTCGTCGGCCAGGGCCAGCAGGGCGGCGGCGACTTCGGCGGCGCGCTGGGCCAGCAGCTGCTTGGTTTGCTTTTTCACGGCGCCGGGCTGGGCGGGCGTCACGGCGTTGCGCTGGCGGTCGGCGGTGGGGTCGAGGGCCGCGACGAGGGCGGCCAGCTCGTCGTGGGCTTTGCCGAGGGCCTGGTTGGTGGCGTAGAGGTCGGCGTGCTGGTCGAGCACGGCCAAGGTGGCTTGCAGCATGGCCAGCTTCGCCCGTTGCTTAGTTTCCTGCTCCGATGCACGTGGTAGGGTCGCCGGCCCGCGTGGCGGCATCGAAAGGCTACTTAGCCGCTTGATTCGGGTATGTTGTTGGTTGATTAGACGGGTTATGTATTCATCTAGCTGAGAGAGAGGGGGTGCAACGGCGTATGGTAGATTTGATGGTTTACATAGTTAGGTGGATTTGCTGTGTTACGAAATGCAAGGGTAGCCCCGTTGCTGCAGCCTGTCATAGGATCCGAACTTGCATGTAGATTAAAACGTTTGCTACCTTTAAAACGGGTTACCTGGTTCGGCCTCTGTGATACCAAGAGGCATTTCAAATTTTCCAACAGTAAGGCCAAACTCATGTCAATCAAACTTGAACACGATAAAAATAAGCAGGCAATGACCTCCTTCTGTATGTCTCGGGCAATCCTAGAAGATTATGCAAAAACTATAGCTAGAATAGAAGGCCGTAATGAAGAGGAGGTCGTGCAGCGTGTACGTGTACGTACTAGAGAGCTCATGAAGGAGCTATCCGATAGTGCCAAGATAGATGAGACTGTTGTCACTGCATCCGAAGGAATTAAGCAAGATTCTAAGATTATAAATGCGCAGGGCAACAATAAAATAAGCCAGTCTAAATCTATGGCGTTAGAAAATGATAGGCATCATAGCAGTATTGTTAAAAATTCTTCCTTGAAGCAGCCTGACCTTTTCGCTAGTCAACCACTTGCATCAAAGAAAGGTAAAAATTTGGATATGACAGACGGAGATGTAATCGTGTTTCCTGATTTTTTCTCTAAAAACCAGAGTGATTTGTATTTTAAAAATTTATTGAATGATATAAAATGGCGGCAAGATAAAATAAAGTTTTATGGCAAGGAAATGCCTTTACCTCGATTAACTGCATGGTATGGGGAAACCGATAAGCCGTATTCTTATTCTGGTATTCCAATGAATCCGGATCCATGGACTCCTGACCTTTTAGCAATAAAAAGCGAATTAGAAAAAATTGCTAATGTTTCTTTCAGCAGTGTTCTGCTTAATCTCTATCGAGATGGAAAGGATAGCGTTTCATGGCACAGCGACGACGAAAAGGAATTAGGTGAAAATGCTACTATCGCTTCAGTCAGCTTTGGAGATACTAGAACTTTTCAATTTAAGCACAAGTATTTAAAAGAACTTCCTAAAGTTGATGTGCCATTGAGCCATGGAAGTGTAGTTATTATGCAGGGAACAACACAACATTATTGGCAACATCAAATTCCCAAAACATCAAGAGATTTGAAGGAGAGAATAAATTTAACTTTTAGGGTAATCAAATAAAAAATCCTCATGTATAAAGGAATATTAGAAGGTATTTTCGAGTCAAATGGCGTTCGTACTGAAGCGGAGAAAATAGCCTACTTGCAAGGACTGAAGCCTGATATGAACAAGCTTTTTGACGC
Organism: Hymenobacter psychrophilus; assembly: GCF_900107135.1. Lineage (GTDB taxonomy): Bacteria > Bacteroidota > Bacteroidia > Cytophagales > Hymenobacteraceae > Hymenobacter > Hymenobacter psychrophilus. The sequence continues at coordinate 374,699 of NZ_FNOV01000003.1, read as the reverse complement.
ATTCAGAAGCAATGCCATCAAGGTTGATTATGGAAATGAAAATATCCAATCTTGTTATTTAATTAGATATTTTCCTATTTATACCCAGCCTATAATTGATGTAATGAAAAAAATAAAGGAAGGTGGTAGGATGATTCGTATGAGTTCTGCAGATTTAGTTAGATTGGTTTTTATAGGCCCCGGCCCGTGTCCGGAAGTGGTGGGTCTTTTGACTATTATTAATTCATATAAAAAGAATATAAATTATGAAATTTGCTTAATAGATAAATATATAGATAGTTGGGGGTATTCAAGGGCAATTGCTTATGACAAACTGATTCTTGCCATTCCAGATAGTGGGAACATTGCGTTAGAAACTTGTGAAGATGATTTCATGGACGCAAATTTTTATTCAAGACACTTAGATAAATTTGGAAATTCTGATATAGTTGTGTTTCAATTTTGCTTAAACGAAACTCAGCCTAATAGATATCAGGATGTTATCACTAATTTAGCAAAAATAGTTGCTGGTCTTAAAGATGATAGGATGCTAGTTATCATTGAAAGATTAGGATATGATGCCATGGTAAATCTTATAAAAAATCTTGAAAAATATGTGGTTGAAAAAGATATAGCAGAAGTTTTATTTTCTATAGACCATCAAGCATATGAGCCTCAGTATCATGATATAGTAAATGACATTCCAAGTGTCATTACGGATAATTTATTAGATGGTGTAGGATGGTCAAATGCAAATGGCAGAATTCCTTCTAGAAAAGTTTCATACAGATTCTCAGCAATCAAAAAAAAGAAAGCTGTCGAATAAACTATTCTATCCTCACACCCCCACCGGCTCCTCGCTGCCTAGCTCGCTGAGCACGCGCTTGGCGGCGGCCACGCTGGGCACGTTACTGATGCTGAAGACGAGTTGCTGCTTGCGCTCCTTCATGCTGGCCGAGTTGGGGTGGGTCTGCACGTAGGAGAGGATGTTGCCGAAGGTGTCGCCCTGGAAGTAGGCCTCGTTGTTTTCGGCCGGGATGTAGCCCTTGAGCACGTTTTTCTTGTAGCTCAGGCGCTCGAAGCCGGCGTGGCGGCCCTGCCAGCGCAGGCGCACGATGTCGGCCAGCTGCTCCACTTCGGGCGGCAGCGGGCCGAAGCGGTCGGTCATGCCGGCCAGCAGCTTGTGCAGCTGCTCGGGGCCTTTGGCGCGGTCCATTTTGCTGTACAGCTGCAGGCGCTCCGACACGTTGCTCACGTAGGCGTCCGGAATCAGCACCTGCAGGTCGGTTTCGATGTTGCACTCGCTGGGGCCGGCCGTGGCGGCAGCCTGCTGCAGGCGCTGGGTGGGGTCGCCTAGGAACAGGTCGCGGAACTCGGTTTCCTTGAGCTCGGTCACGGCCTCGTCCAGAATCTGGTGGTAGGTTTCAAAGCCCAAATCGTTGATGAAGCCCGACTGCTCGCCGCCCAGCAGGTTGCCCGCGCCCCGGATGTCGAGGTCGCGCATGGCCACCTTGAAGCCGTCGCCGAGGTCGGAGAATTCTTCGAGCGTGCTCAGGCGCTTGCGGGCATCGGAGGGCAAGCCGGCCACCGGGGGCGTGAGCAGGTAGCAGTAGGCCTTTTTGTTGGAGCGGCCCACGCGGCCCCGCATCTGGTGCAGGTCGCTCAGGCCGTGCATGTGGGCCCGGTTGATGATGATGGTGTTGGCGTTGGCAATGTCGAGGCCGCTTTCGATGAGGTTGGTGCTCACCAGCACGTCGTAGTCGCCGTCCACGAACTTCATCATGCGCTTTTCGAGCTGGTCGCCCTCCATCTGCCCATGAATGTAAGTGATGCGGGCATCGGGCACGAGGCGCAGCACCATGGCGGCCATTTCCTCGATGTCCTTCACGCGGTTGTGCACGAAAAACACCTGCCCGCCGCGCTTGATTTCGCGGGCCACGGCGTCGCGAATCAGGATTTCGTCGAACACGTGCAGCTCGGTTTGCACCGGCTGGCGGTTGGGCGGGGGCGTGGCAATCACGCTCAGGTCGCGGGCGCCCATCAGCGAGAAGTGCAGGGTGCGCGGAATGGGCGTGGCCGAGAGCGTGAGCGTGTCCACGTTCACCTTCAGCTCCTTGAGCTTGTCCTTGGTTTTCACGCCGAACTTCTGCTCCTCGTCAATAATGAGCAGGCCCAGGTCCTTGAACTTGATGTCTTTGTTGGTGAGGCGGTGGGTGCCGATGAGGATGTCGGTTTTGCCCTCGGCCACCCGGCCCAGCGTCTCCTTTATCTGCTTGGTGCTCTTGAAGCGGTTCACGTACTCCACCGTCACGGGCAGGTTCGAGAGCCGCTCCCGAAACGTTTTGTAGTGCTGCATGGCCAGGATGGTGGTGGGTACCAGCACGGCCACCTGCTTGCCATCGGCCACCGACTTAAACGCGGCCCGAATGGCAATTTCCGTCTTGCCGAAGCCCACGTCGCCGCAAATCAGCCGGTCCATGGGGTGGGGCTGCTCCATGTCGTGCTTCACGTCTTCGGTGGCCTTGCCCTGGTCGGGGGTGTCTTCGTAAATGAAGCTCGATTCGAGCTCAGCCTGCATAAACGAGTCGCGGGCGAAGGCGTGGCCGGGCGCGGTTTTGCGCTTGGCATACAGCCGGATCAGCTCGGCGGCAATGTCCTTCACCTTTTTCTTGACGGCCTTTTTCTTGTTCTCCCACTCCGGCGAGCCCAGCTTGCTCATGGTAGGCGGCGTGCCCTCGGCCCCGCTGTACTTGGCAATCTTGTGCAGGGCATGAATGCTCACCGTCAGCACGTCGTCATCCCGGTAAATCAGCCGGATGGCTTCCTGCATCCGGTCGTTGATTTCCACCTGGGTGAGGCCCGCGAACCGGGCGATGCCGTAGTCCTGGTGGGTCACGTAGTCGCCGGGTACCAGCGTGCGCAGCTCCTTGAGGGTGAGTGCCTTTTTCTTGGAGAACTTGCGCCCCTCCTGGGCCCGGTAGAAGCGCTCGAACAGCTGGTGGTCGGTGTACACGAGCAGCTTCAGCGTATCGTCGATGTAGCCCTCGCGCAGCCCCAGCAGCAGGTGCTGGAACTGCACGTTGTTGTCAAGCTCGTCGAAAATCGTCCGCAGCCGGTCGGCCTGCCGCACCGATTCGGCGGCAATGATATTGGTGTAGCTGTTGAGCTGGTTTTCGTGCAGGTTCTTCACCAGCCGCCCGAAATCTTTGTTGAAGCTGGGCTGGGGCTTGGCCGTGAACGTGAAACTCTCGCCGGTCTTGAAGTAGAACCGCTTGCCGAACTCGGCCACCGCGAAGCCCTCCAGCAGCTTCTTAAAGCTCTTGCCCGACTCGAACAGGTCCTCCGGCTTGCTCACAATCTGCATGCCCGCGGCCCCGGCCATCAGCTGCTGAAAGTTGGCCTCGGCCCGCTCAAACGACTCGGTTACCACGTCCAGCGTCTGGCGCAAGTCCTTGGCCCAGATGGCCGTATCGCCCGGAATAAAGTCCAGAAAAGCCTCCCGCGTCTCCTGCAGCAGCTTGGTCTGCACGTTCGGGATGATGCTCACCTGGCTCTTCTTGTCCACCGAAAGCTGACTCTCGGGGTCAAAGGTGCGAATCGTCTCCACCTCATCCCCAAACAGCTCAATGCGGTAGGGCAGCTCGTTGGCGTAGCTGAAGATATCCACGATGCCGCCGCGCACCGCGAACTGGCCGGCCTCGTACACGAAGTCGCTCCGCTCGAAGTCGTACTCGGCCAGCATCTCGCTGATGAAGTTCACATCGAGCTTATCGCCCACCTTCACGATAAACGTGTTGGCCACCAGGCTTTTCTTGTTGATCACCTTCTCGAACAGCGCCTCGGGGTAGGTAACGATGAGGGCGCCAGGGGCCTCACCCCCCCGGCCCCCCTCTCCGGGGGGAGAGGGGGGAGCCTGATGACCCATTGTAGCCCCTTGCTTTTTGTCGGCTGGCACCCCCTCTCCCCCCGGAGAGGGGGCCGGGGGGTGAGGCGCCGAAGTCCGCGAGTTCAACCTATTGAGCACCTCGGCCCGCATCAGCACGTTGGCGTTTTCCGTCTCGTCGAAGGCGTAGGGGCGCTTGTAGGAGCTGGGGAACATCAGCGGCTCCTCGTCGGGCAGCAGGTGCTGGAGGTCGGCCAGGAAGTAGGCGGCTTCCTCGCGGTCGTGGAGGATGAACAGCTGGGGCTGCTGGGGGTAATTGTGGTGCAGCGCGGCGGCCAGCACGGCATCCTGCGAGCCCACCAGCCCGCGCAGATGCAGCCGGGCGGGGGCCTCGGCCTTGTCGGCGGCCTTGGCCAGCGAGCGACGGGTGGCCGGGTTGAGGCGGGCGCCCACCGTCAGCACGGTGGGGTCGAGGAGGTAGAGCTTGAGGAAGTCGGAAACCTGCAAAGGAAGGAGCGGCTAAAGCGGAAGGGAAGGCAAAAACGGCGCGGCCGGCAACGGTAGAAGCCCGGCCGGGAGCAAAACCGGTCGGGCAGTACGGGCACATGGCGCGGGGCGCGCTAGTCAATACCACGGCCGGCCCCGGAAAGTTTCCGCCGCTTTTACCGGTTCCCGTCGTATCTTCCCTGCTCACGCGCTACCAGGGGCAGGCCCTGCACGTAAAGCTATGGCAGACAAGCAACCAGCACCGGGCGACAAGGAGTGGGAGGGCATTGTGCAGCAGCTGCGCCTCATCTGCGAACACGTGCAGCACGATGGCCCCCTGCCCGCGCAGGAGCAGGTCGAAGCCGAAGATGCCTTCCGCCAATGCCTGGCCCATCTCGAAAACCAGGTCCAGGATATGCGCAGTGGCTTGAAAGGCAGCAGCGGCAGCTTTTAGTGCATAGATGAACGACATTTGTCATCCTGAGCGTAGCGAAGGACCTTATCCGGCCGGCACGACTCGTTTTTGCCATCTTTCCGGCGGGATGAGGTCCTTCGCTGCGCTCAGGATGACAGACGTTTCCATTCCTTCACTAACCACTGTCTCCTACAATTGCGCGGTTCTTCTCACTTGGCCATTGGCCTGATTACCGGCGTGGCCGTGGCGGGCCTTGTGCCGGGCGTGCCGTTCTCGCCGGCCGGTATTGCCCTGGCCGGCTTCTCGGCCCTGGCCCCCGACCTCGACCACCCGAATTCCCGGCTCAGTAAGCGCCTTGGTTTCGCCCAAAACTATGTGCGCTGGGCCTTTGTGGTGGTGGCCGCTGTGGTAGCCGCCTACGCCCAGTGGCAACTCACCCCCGGCCCCGACCGGCGGCTGGCCTTTACGGTGGCCCTGGCCTTCGGGCTGGTGGGCGCGGCCATGCAGGGCGAGGCCACCCGTAAGCTGGCGCTGCTCTTTACGGGGCTGTGCACGGTGGTAGCGGGCCTCTACACCGGCTTTGTGTGGCTGAGCATGCTGGGTTGCTTTATTGCGCTGGCGCCCTTCACCAGCCACCGCTCCTACACCCACACCATCTGGGCCGCCGCCGCCTGGACCTACATCGGGCATCTGGCCAACCAGAGCCTGGGCTGGCACGGCGTGGCCCTGTTTGCGGGCGGCGGCTACGTGTCGCACTTGCTGGCCGACTCGGTTACCAAGGCCGGCGTGAAGTGGTTTATGCCCCTGGTCGATACAAGCCTGGGAATCCCGCTCATCCGCACCGGCTCGAAGAGCGGCAATATGCTCGAAGTCGTTATCTGCGCCGCCTACGGCGTGCTGGTGCTGGCCCTGATTATAAGCCGCCTGCCATTCTGAGCAGCGGGGGCCGGCGGCCCCCGCCGTCGGGCCAATCAATCGGTTAACCTGCTGCAACCATAGCCCGGGCCGTGAAATATGGCGTTTGGCCGAATTTTACGGCACCGCCCGGTGTTGAAACTTATCTTTCGGTCGATGCCAGCTTTAACAACCATTGCGTAAACGGCGAAAAATGCAGGCTAACAGGTTAATTGGATTTAAGCCGGAAACGCCGGCAGAATCCAGTGACCAGCCAGGCGGCAGGTTGGCGCCTGTTAATTGATATTAAGAAATTAGAATTTTGTATATTGGCTTACCGGCTGATCATTCTTTAAGTATCGCCCTACGGGTATGTAACTTTATAGGAGGCACTATCCGGTAATTTTTGGCGGTATTTCTACCATTGGCCTCGTATGGGGCAGGCTTTCATCGGGCCGGTCAACTGCCCGGTTAGGAAGCTCAACCGTTGTCAGGTTCCACAAACGGCAGAAACCGACGCTGTACCACCGCTATGGATTATTATTATACAGCAACCTCAACAACTCGTACCTTTGTCCCGGCTGCGGTTGAGTAGCCGATTAAATTTTCTTTCTGCTCACTACCGCTTCGCCTTCTTTTCTCGCGCTTAAACAAACTTTTTTATGAACCAGATGAATAGCCCACTGATCAGGATTGGTATTTTTTATGATGGCAATTATTTCCTGAAAATCAGTGATTACTACTACTTCCAGCACGACCGCAAGGCCCGCATCAGCCTCGAAGGCCTGCACGAGTTTATCCGCCATCAGGTAGCTGAGGAGGAGGATGTGGACGTGCGCCTGAGCCAGATCATCGACTCGCACTTCTTCCGCGGCCGCCTCTCGGCCACCGAAGCCCGCGACAAGGACCGCCTGTTCCACGACCGGCTGCTCGACGACATCCTCATGAACATGGGCATTGCCACCCACTACATGCCCCTGAAAACGCGCGATGGCCGTTTGCAGGAAAAAGGCATCGATGTGTGGCTCTCGCTCGAAGCCCTGGAACTGTCCATCCACAAGAGCCTCGACGTGGTGGTGCTCATCGCCGGCGACTCGGACTACGCGCCCCTCATCAAGAAGCTCAACACGGTGGGAACGCGCGTTATGCTGCTCAACTGGGACTTCAAATACACCGATTTCAAGGGCGAAAACCGCGTTACCCGCGCTTCGCAGCAGTTGCTCGACCAGGCCACCTACCCGGTGCAGATGCACGAAATCATCGACCAGGGCCTCACCGACGGCGACGACCTGATTGAGTCGCTGTTCGTGAACACGCCCGAGCCGGCCGCCTTTCCCAGCACCAAGCCCGTACGCCCCACCGGCCCCACGGCCGCCGGCCCGGTCGGCACGATTGGCATGAGCACCATCAAAAACCTCAAAAACGGCTTCGGCTTCGTTGTGATGCCGCCCAACAACCTGTTCTTCAGCTACGCTGATATGTCGGAGGGCGACTTCAACGAGCTGCAGGAAGGCGACTGGGTGGAGTTCACCGTTGGCCGCAACCACCGCGACGAGGACTGCGCCCGCAACGTGCGCAAAGTTGATGCCCCCGAAATAGTGGACCGCGACGAGGATGACGACGACGACGACGATAACTACGGCGACGAGCACGACGAGCACGAGGAGCACGAATCGGCCAGCTCGCCCGAACGCATGTAGCTTTTTGGAGCTGTTAGCTGAGAGCTGTTAGCTGGTAGCTTTCGTTCAAGAAAAGCCAACCGCCCCGACTAAAAGAAGGCCCCGCACTCAACCGAGTACGGGGCCTTCTTCGTTTTTCAGCTAACAGCTAACAGCTAACAGCTAACAGCTAACAGCTAACAGCTAACAGCTAACAGCTCAGACGGCGCCGGGAAACAGCAGGTCGCGGAAGTCGCGCTTGGTGGCGGGGTAGCGGTTGAAGGTGCCCAGACCGCGGGCCACCACGAGGTTGTCGCGGCTGGGGCAGCGGATGGTGGTGGTGCTCACAATCAGGGTTCGGCCGGCGTGCTCGATGCTGCCGTGGGCCTCCAGCTCATCGTGCAGGTACACCGGGTGGAAGTAGTTCATCTTGAACTCGACCGTGGACACCAGCTCGGCCGCCGTGAAAGCCAGCGAGAGAGCCGCCGCGCCCAGCGCCGCATCCATGAGGCCGGCCAGTACGCCGCCGTGGCAGGTGTTGGGCGAAGACAGGTGCTCGTCGCGCACGCGCATAGTGTAGCGGATGCTGCCCGGCTGGTCGACGTGCAGCGTCATGCCATTGGCCCGGCCGTAGTGGTTGATTTGGTTGTAGGTAGCAATGAGCGCGGCAATATCGGACGGGACTTCCATAGAGGCTAGAAGGGAGTGAAACGGGTTGGAAAAGGTAAGTGCTTTCCGCGCAGCCGGGTGCCGGCGGCGGCGGGTTCGCTGGGCGCTTGCGGGCGCTTTGGGGCCGCCAGTTAGTCGCGGGCCAGCGCCTTGCGCATCAGAAAGTGCGGAATGCGGCCGAAGAGCAGGTGCGATGGCGCTACCACCACGTAGCCGGCCCGCTCGTAGAACGGCACGGCTTCGGCGCGGGCGTGCAGAATTATTTCGCGGAGCTGCTGCCGGGCGGCGGCGGCTTCTAGATGATCCAGCAGCTGCCGGCCCACCCCGCGGCCCTGCCAGGCGGGCGCCACGGCCATAAAGCGCAGCTGCCCCTGCCCGGGCGCCGCCGCGTGCAGGCGGCCCACCCCGATGGCCTGAACGGCATCGGCCATATCGGCCGCGCCCAGGGGTGGGGCGGCGGGGGCCAGCAGCAGGGCGTGGGTGGTGCCGGGCACGTCGTCGTCGGGGGCGCGCTCCGATCCGGGGGGCTGCTGCCAGGGCTGGCGCAGCACCGTGTAGCGCAGGCGGTAGTAGGCGGCCCAGTGGGCGGCCGTTTGGGGCGTGATGATGGACATAGGCAGCGTCTAAAGTCGGTAATAAAGCGGAAACCCCGCTCTGCAAGGTGTTTGGGAGGCGTTTGGAGCCGCCCGCTGGCAGGGCCTTATCTTTGGCGGCCGTTTCTGCGTTAAGGCAGTGTTTTCTCTTTTTACTTTTTTCCTTCCTGATATGCCTTCTTTCGACATCGTGAGCAAAGTGGACCCGCAAACCCTCGAAAATGCGGTGAACACGGCCAAAAAAGAACTCCAGACCCGCTACGACCTGCGCGACACCAAGGGCGGCATCGAGCTCGACAAGAAAACCAACGTCATCACCCTCACCTCGGAAAACGACATGCGCATCCGGGCCCTCGAAGACATCGTGCTCACCCGCCTGGTGAAGCAGGGAATTGATGGTACGGCCCTCGATTTCACGGACGAGGCTCATGCCAGCGGCACGATGATGAAGAAAACCGTGAAAGTGCGCGCCGGCATCGACAAAGATGCGGGTCGCAAAATCATCAAGGCCATCAAGGATGCCAAGGTGAAGGTGGAAGCCCAGATGCAGGACGACCAGGTGCGCGTGTCGGCCAAGAAAATCGACGAGTTGCAGGCCGCCATTGCCGTGCTCCGCAGCGCCGATATCGGCCAGCCCCTGCAGTTTGTAAACATGAAGTAAGGGCAGACAGCCACCGGTCATCCTGCGCCTGCGAAGGATCTATACAGAAGCTGATTTCAAAGCAGAATGGTCTGTTTATAGGTCCTTCGTCCTTGCACTAAGCGCAACAGGCTCAGGACGACAGGCGGTTTCAGCATACCAGCACACCAAAAAACCAGCACACCAACGCCAGATGCACTTCGACTTTTCGGTTTTCTCTCAGGCGCATACCTGGGTGAGTCTGCTCACGCTCACGTTCATGGAAATCGTGCTGGGTATCGACAATATCATCTTCATTTCCATCATCGTCAACCGGCTGCCGGTGGCGCTGCAGCCGCGGGGGCGCACCATCGGGCTGCTGCTGGCCCTCGTCTGCCGTATCGGGCTGCTGCTGAGCATCAGCTGGATTGTCGGGCTGAAGGCGTCGCTGTTCACGCTCAACCTGCCCTGGCTGGATGAGCCGTTCGGCGTGAGCGGGCGCGACCTGATTCTGCTGGCCGGCGGCCTGTTTCTGATTGGCAAGAGCACGACCGAAATCCATACCAAGCTGCAGGGTGAGGAGGACGATGAAACCCAGGCCGGCAAGGGCCGCGTGTCCATGCTCAACATCATCTTCCAGATTATCGTCATCGACATCGTTTTCAGCTTCGACTCCATCCTGACGGCCGTGGGCCTGGTAGATAACGTGCTGATTATGATTCTGGCCGTCATCCTCTCGATGGGCGTCATGATTGCCTTCTCGGGCGTGGTGGCCGATTTTGTCAACCGCAACCCCACCATCAAAATGCTGGCCCTCTCGTTCCTGATCATGATTGGCGTGCTGCTGGTAATGGAGGCTTTCCACCAGGAAATCGAGAAAGGCTACATCTACTTCGCCATGGCTTTTTCGCTGCTGGTAGAAGTTTTGAACATGCGCCTGCGCAAAAAAACCGAACCCGTCCAGCTACGCGACTCGCAGTACGATTAGCTCTTTCAAGCAAAACGGCCCCCGACACACGTCGGGGGCCGTTTTGCTTATAGCGGAGAGGTGGAAACAGGGCTAGAAAACGTAGAACCCCAGCAGCAGCCCGGCCGCCACGCAGTTGATGAACCCGAGGGTGAAGGCGTGGTCGGCGCGCAACCGCAGCAGCAGCACCCCCAGCGCCGAAAGGGCAACTACGGGTCCCAACGCCCCCAGGAACCCGAACCGGGCCACCGTCGGGCGTTGTCCGCGCAGCTTGCCCGACAGCACCAGTACCGTCCGGGGCTTGCCCAGTAAGCGCGTTTGCTCCACGCGGACCTGGTCGCCGGGTTCCAGGTCTATGGTGGTGGGTGTGCGAAAACGGGCCCGTTCGGTGTAAAAGACAAGGTAGGATTGGTCGCCTCCACGGCGGCTGCGCTTGATGTAGTCGAACCGTTGCACGGTTTCGTTGGGCAACAGCCGGCTCGTCATGTAATCGGCCAGCAGCAGCCCCAGCAGCAGCAGGCTCAGCACTGCGGCGGCTCGCAACCAGGGCCGAAATAGGGCAAACTGGGCCGCGTACAGCACATGCGTCGGCGGAACCGACGGCCGCCGATAACCGGCCGGCGGGTGCCGGGCCGGACCAGTCCGTGGTGGTGCTGGCGCCGGGGCCGATTTTGGCGCGGTGCGCGGCGCAGTGGCCCGCCACTCCAGGGCGGCATCGTAGACGGCGCGGCGGGCGGGGTCGCGCAGCACCTCGTAGGCCTCATTGATGGCCAGGTAGCGCGCGTGGGCGGCCGGGTCGGGGGTGCGGTCGGGGTGGGTGAGCCACACCAGGCGCCGGTAGGCCTGCCGGATGTCGGGGGCCGACGCGTTGGCGGGCAGGCCCAGCGTGGCGTAGTGCGTGCTCACGGGGCCAGGCTCAGGGCAGCCACGGCGGCGGCCTGGTCCTGCACCCGCTGGGTGGCCAGCGCCAGCAGCCGGCGGTTCAGCTCGGGGCGGTGCCGGCGGTAGTAGGCCAGCTCCTCGCTCGTAAACTGGCCCGTTATCAGGCCCACCACCGAGTAGCGCAGCTTGGTGTTGCGGGCCAGCAGCTCGCCCAGCAGCCGGCGCTGGTCGGCGGGGTCGGCCGAGGCCAGCGGCAGGTGGTGGTCGCGCACAAAATCGGCTGTTACAGCCAGCAGCAGCGGGTTCTGGAGCTTAAGCACGGGCCGTAGTGTGGCGTGCAGAAAGTCGCCGGGCGTGGCGGTGGCGGCCGCCTTTTCGGCGGCTACGGCGGGGCGCAGCGCCTGCAGGGCGGCGTCGGGGCGAAGAAAGTCAGACATCGGAAGCAAGATAGGCGAAGCCGGGCGTTGCGCCCCCCGCGGGCGGCCCCGGACCCGACAAAAAAAAACCGCCCGGCAGTTTGCCGGGCGGTTTTTGAGCTGTAAAGCGGGGCAGCTGCTTAGTGCTGCACTAGGAGCTTCTTGGTGAGCGTGCCTTCCGAGGTCGTCAGGCGCACCAGGTACATGCCGGGGGCCACCGTGGAGGTGTTCACCGTCAGGCCGTCCTGCTGCAGGCGGGCGGCCGAAATGGTCTGGGTGAACACGCGCTGGCCGAGGAGGCTAACCATCTCTACCTGCACCGGAGCCGAGCTGCTTACCTGCGTGCGGATAACTACCTGCTCGCGGGCCGGGTTAGGATACACGTCGAGCAGATTGGCGTTGAGCTGCTTGCCGCTGCTGAGTACCGTAGGCATATCGAAAGCCGCCGTCTGGTCGGTGAGGACGTTGCTGCTGCCCTGCTTGGCGCTGAAGCCCATGCCGCGGCGGGCAAATACGCGCCAGATCAGGTCAGAATTCGCGCCGTTGTTGTTCTCCTTATCGGCCAGCATGATGGCGTCGCGTCCATCGATGAAACCGGGGCGGCAAGGCTGGAACTTGAGCCCGTCCATCACCAGCCGCAGCGCAATGTTGTTACCGCCGGTGGCCGCGTTCAGGTCAGCGTTATAGCCGTACTTCTCAATCAGGGCCCAGTTCAGGTCCCAGAGCGTGGAGGCCCAGATGTAACCGATATTGTGAACTTGTGGTACCGTGTTGCCCGCCGCATTTACGGTCGTGTTATAGGCACCAGTACCCACCAGGGCATAAGTAGCGGAGTTGATGGTGAAGTCGTTGCTGTAGCGGGTGGGGCGGATACCGGGCCCGTCGATGGGCTCGAACGAGGCGTAAGTACCAATGCCGCGCCCGGTTTTGCCCACGTCGCCGGGCTTGGTGGTCATCCACAGACCGAAGAAGTCGCTCCAGCCCTCACCCATCTGCTCGCCGTTGGTCAGGCAGTTGTTTAGGCCCGCGCCGCCGGTCAGGCGGTTGCTGATGCCGTGGCCGTACTCGTGGGCAATGATGCCGTTGTCGAAGTCGCCGTCGCGGTAGTACACGTTGCCCGAGGCCGAAACCGTAACCGTCTGGCCGGCCCGGACGGCCTGCTTCAGCTTTTCGCCTTCGTTCTTCGTGATAAATACCGATGGAATCCGCAGGCCCACCGAATCGGGAGCCGAGCCGCCCATGCGTACCAGCGTGGTGGCGTCTGGAATGCTGTCCATCATGATGACCATGCGGGCACCCGCGTTCTGGGCATTCTTGATTTTGAGGGCGAAGCCGCACTTGCCGCGCTCAATCAGGGCAATGTTGCCGCTGATGGCCGCCGCGTTTACCAGCGGCGCGTTGCAGCCCCGCTCCGGCTTGGCCGAGCCATCATTTACCACTACCAGGTTGCCCGTAATCGGGCCTACCCGCTCCAACGAGCGGCCCAGCGAGCCTTCTAACGCATTCAACGGCCCGGCCAGCGCGGCTGGAGCAGTTACTTTAATATCGAGTTCCGACTTGTTCCATAGATACATCTGCATCCGGGGCTTCATACCATCAACGGGCGTACCGAAGTTGGCATTGCCGAACGCGGGCGGGGTTGTCGTCGACTTGTCCTGGGCTTCGGCCATCACGTCGTCGTTGCCCAGCCCTTTGCCCGAGTAGTTCTTGGACTGGAAATTACCGCTGGCCTCGTCGAAACCCTTGCGGGCCATCACGTCGTGCATGAGGTTGTTCCAGTAGAACAGGTTGGTAACGGCCAGATTCAGGTTCTTCTTGGCCGACGCCGCCAGCGTATTGTCGAACGGATAATCGAACACCAGGTCGGCGCCCCCATCAGGGCTGTAGTTGTCGCCGCCGGCGTTACCGTTGTCGTTCGGGTCGTCGTAGGCAAATACGTTGTTGCCGCGCGTGATTGTAAATTCGGCACCGGCTACGCCATTGGTGTCGTGCCAGCCAAAGGGCGAAGAAGCTTTATCGGCAGGATCTACGACGAACTGCCGGGGGCCATGAATGGGGCTCTCGACGGTGAGCGGCCACACATTGTAGCTGTTGGGCGTAGCCGTTGGGCGAGCGGCCGGCTTGGCCGGGGCTGCTGCGGCCTCGGCTACGGCGCGCATGGGCTGCGTCAGGTTCAGCATGCTGATGTCCTCCGACACAGTGAGGTCGGTTTTATCAAGCAGCGCGCCCGAGGCAGCATCTACGCGGGCGTTCCAGAAATGGTCGCCGCTGCGCGGGGCCAGTGTTACGTCCCACACCAGCCGCAATGAGCCGTCGGACATGGGCAGGTACATGAGCTGCACCGGAATCTTGTCAGAGGTAATCCCACCGTCGTTGAAATCCATACCGGCTGCAGGCGTACCAGCCCGAAGAAGGGTAAGTGGGCCAGGAGCCGGCATTCCTACTGCCCTAGCCGCAGCAGCTACCGCCTGCTGGGCCGAAATGCCGGGCGTGGGCGCCGCACCGCGTGCCAGCACCTGCACGTTGGGCAGGAAGCTACTGTTCAGGCTGGCCACCCGGCCGCTGGCGCTCAGGTGCACGCTGGCCACGGCGCCGTACACCTCTATTCCCTGCACCCGCTGGCGCAGATATACGTGCGTAATGCCGTTGTGCTCGTCGGTGAACTGTTTGGTAACGGCGGCGTCGGCCGCATCGGCGGCTACGAGGCCAAAGCTGGCGGAACGGCTCTGCAGAGCCTGTAGCGCCCGGTTATCGGGGGCCGCGCTCTGAGCAGCGGCCAAGCCCGGCAGCGCCAGCAGGGCCGCTGCGGCTAATGCCCGGACAGCAGGAGTAAAGGTTGGGTTCATTAAGTGGGATGTAAGTAGAAGGGACAAGAGCAAAAATGCATAGGGCAGCCAATTGGGCAACCTATCTGCTTCCAAATTTACGCCCAAAAGGCTTTTTTTCTATCTTATTTTCAAAAAATATTCAGGAATTTTAGACTTTGTTCAATAATCAAACGCATTTGCTGGCTTTTTGCAGGTTCATGGCATTAATGAACTCCCACAGCACCACGCCTGCCGCCACACTCACATTCAGGCTATGCTTGGTGCCGAACTGCGGGATTTCGACTGCCGCATCGCAGAGCGCCAGCACCTCATCTTCCACTCCGAATACTTCGTTGCCCATCACCAAGGCATAGGGCTGGTCGGTTTCAATAGTAAAGTCAGCCAGCAGCACGCTCTCGGTGGTTTGCTCCACGGCCACCAGCATGTAGCCGGCCGCCTTCAGTTGGTGCAGGGCTTCCAGCGTAGTGGGCGCGTACTCCCAGGCCACCGACTCGGTAGACCCCAGGGCCGTTTTGGTGATGTCGCGGTGAGGTGGGCGGCCGGTAATGCCGCAGAGCCAGATCTTTTCCACCGCGAAGGCGTCGGCGGTGCGGAAGGCCGCCCCCACATTGTGGAGGCTGCGTACGTTATCGAGCACGAGAGTGAGGGGGAATTTTCGCGTATTTTTGAAGTCGGCCACCGTCAGCCGGTTCAGTTCATCCATGGAGAGTTTGCGCATCCGGCAAAGGTAGGAACGCCCGCCGGGGCGCGGGGTGTTGCAACGTCGCGCCTCATGCTTTACCTGTCATCCTGAGCGAAGCGAAGTACCTTATTACGCTACAACGACCCACTCCGACGTGATAAGGTCCTTCGCTTCGCTCAGGATGACAGGCAGCGTTTTTATCCTTCCGAATTACTGTTTACCAAGTGAAAGTCAAGAAAGAAAAGAAGCCCGTCCGCACGCACGGCACGCTGGGGCCGCCCGCCGTGGCCGATACGCCGCTGATGAAGCAGTACCAGCAGCTCAAGCAAACCTACCCCGGCGCGGTGCTGCTGTTCCGGGTGGGCGACTTCTACGAAACCTTCGGCGAAGATGCCGTCACGGCCTCGCGCATCCTCGATATCACGCTCACCAAGCGCGGGGCGGGCACGGCCTCGGAAACCCCGCTGGCCGGCTTCCCCCACCACTCGCTCGACACGTATTTGCCCAAACTCGTGCGGGCCGGGCAGCGGGTGGCCATCTGCGACCAGCTCGAAGACCCCAAGCAGGCCAAGGGCCTGGTCAAGCGCGGCGTCACGGAGCTCGTGACGCCCGGCGTGAGCCTGCACGACAACGTGCTGGAGCGCCGCAGCAACAACTACCTTTGCGCCGTGCATTTCGGCAAGCAGGAGGCCGGCATCAGCTTTCTCGACATCAGTACGGGCGAGTTTCTGGTGGCTCAGGGCACCATCGAGTACCTGGGCAAGCTGCTCCAGAACTTCCAGCCGGCCGAGGTGCTGTTCTGCAAGAAAAGCCGCCGCGAATTCGAGGACAACTTTGGCCCCGATTACTGCCACTTCGCGCTGGAAGAATGGGTGTTCGGCCACGACTACGGCCACGAGCTGCTCACCCGCCATTTCAACACCACCTCGCTCAAGGGGTTTGGCATTGATGGGCTGCACGAGGGCATTACGGCCGCCGGCTGCGTGCTGCACTACCTGGCCGAAACCAAGCATACCGACGTGGGCCATATCGGCAGCATCGGGCGGCTGGAAGAGGATAAGTACGTCTGGCTCGACCGGTTCACGGTGCGCAACCTGGAGCTGGTGCAGGCCCAGCACCCCGGCGGCGTGCCACTCATCGACATTCTCGATCAGACCATTACGCCCATGGGGGCGCGGCTGCTGCGCAAATGGGTGGTGCTACCCCTCAAGGAGCCCGCCCAGATTCAGCGCCGCCTCGATACGGTGGACGCCCTGCTGCAAACCCCCGAGCTGCTCGAAAACCTGCAGCAGCACCTGCGCCAGATAAACGACCTGGAGCGGCTGATTTCCAAGGTAGCGGTGCGCCGCATCAACCCCCGCGAGCTGCTGCAGCTGGCCCGCGCTTTGGAAGCCATCGGCCCCATCCGCGACGAGCTGGCCGCCTCAGGCGTAAAGGCCCTGCAGAAGCTGGCCGACCAGCTCAACCCCTGCACTACGCTGCGCGAGGAAATTCAGGCCAAAATCCGGGAAGACGCGCCCATCCTTACCAACCAAGGCGGGGTGCTGCTCGATAACATTGATGCCGAGCTCGACGAACTGCGCCGCATGGCCGGCTCGGGCAAGGACTACCTGTTCCAGCTCCAGCAGAAAGCCATTCAGGAAACCGGCATTTCCTCGCTCAAAGTGGCCTACAACAAGGTGTTTGGCTACTACCTCGAAGTCACGAACTCGCACAAGGACAAGGTGCCGCCCACCTGGATTCGCAAGCAGACGCTGGTGAATGCCGAGCGCTACATCACGGAAGAGCTGAAGGTGTACGAGGAGAAAATTCTCAACGCCGAGGAGCGCCTGTTCATCATCGAGCAGCGCATTTACACCGAACTCGTGCTCACGGCCGCCGAGTATGTGCCCCAGGTGCAGCAGAACGCCCGCGCCATCGGCGTGGCCGACTGCCTGGCCTCGTTCGCCGCCACGGCCCGCCAGCACCGCTACGTAAAGCCCGTCGTCGACGACTCCACGACCCTCGACATCACCGCCGGCCGCCACCCGGTAATTGAGCGCCAGCTGCCCCCCGGCGAGCAGTACATCCCCAACGACCTGCGCCTCGACCAGGACGACCAGCAGATTGTGGTGATAACGGGCCCCAACATGGCCGGCAAATCGGCCCTGCTGCGCCAAACGGCCCTGATTGTGCTGCTGGCCCAGATCGGCTCCTTCGTGCCCGCCGATGCGGCCCACATCGGCGTCATCGACAAAATCTTCACCCGCGTAGGCGCCTCCGACAACCTGAGCAAGGGTGAAAGCACCTTTATGGTGGAGATGACCGAAACGGCCAGCATCCTCAACAACCTCTCCGACCGGAGCCTGGTGCTAATGGACGAAATCGGGCGCGGCACCAGCACCTACGACGGCATCAGCATTGCCTGGGCCATCGTGGAACACCTGCACAATTCGCCCCGGGCGCGAGCCAAAACGCTGTTCGCCACCCATTACCACGAGCTCAACCAGCTCGCCGACGACTGCCCGCGGGTGCGCAACTACCACGTGGCCGTAAAGGAGGCCGACGGCCGCATCCTGTTTCTGCGCAAGCTGCGCGAAGGCGGTTCCGAGCACAGCTTCGGCATCCATGTGGCCCGCATGGCCGGCATGCCCACCGCCGTGGTGCTGCGGGCCAACGAAATTATGCACCACCTGGAACAGGAGCGGGCCAGCACCGGCCTCGAAACCGACCAGCCCACCGAGTTCGATGATTTGCTGGTTGGCTTGAATGATGGCGCTGATGCCGCAACCGGCGGCAAAGTGGTGCCCCTCAACGGCCGCGCCGCGCCTCTCGAAGCGCCGGCCCGCCCCGTGGGCCCGAAGGCCCAGCCGGCCGCTGCCGTGCACTCGGCCCCGCGCCCCAGCCTGCAGCTCAGCATGTTCGAGCCCGCCGATCCGGCCCTGGAACGCTTGCGCGAGCTGCTCGAGAAGCTCGATGTGAACACGCTCACGCCCATTGAGGCGCTGCTGAAACTGAACGAGCTGAAGCTGGCGGTGGGTAGCAAGTAGCGAGGCTGGCCGGAGGTCCGGCGCAGCTTCTGGCTGTCCGGGCTTCTGGGCCAGGGCCTGTTTCGACAATAACTGAGCCTGCCGGTGAAAAATTTTCTACCTGAAAATCAGGCGACAAGCCTGCTAAGGAGGGTTTTTAGGGGCTTTTTTTAGAACGGGGGCTTGACTGCAAGCATTGTTGTACTACCTTTGTCACACCAAAACGCTCTAGGGCGTTTGAATCTCAAGCGAGAGTAGCTCAGCTGGTAGAGCGCGACCTTGCCAAGGTCGAGGTCGCGAGTTCGAACCTCGTCTCCCGCTCCAACACGAAAAAACCTGCCCCACCCGGCAGGTTTTTTCGTTTCTTGGGGTATGGCCAACCACCGCAAGTGCACTTGCTCCGACGATGACTTCCGCCAGGCCGTGGCCGAAAGCCTCTCGGTGCGGCAGGTGCTGGGCCGCATTGGGCTGGTGCCGGCCGGGGGCAACTACAAAACGGTGCATACCCGCATTGCCCGTTTGGGGCTGGATATCAGCCCCAGGCGGGTTGGCATCAAGGGGAGCGGTTTAGAATGCTTGGTAAGCCCTTTTCCTGGGACGGCATTCTGGTTGAGAATTCAACATATGTTTCTGCATTCCGCTTACGTAAGCGTTTGATTGAGTATAGCTTAAAGTAGCACAAGTGCGAGCGTTGCGCATCATCTGAATGGCTGGGGCAGCTAATACCGCTGGAACTTCACCATGCTAACGGTGTAAATAATGACAATCGTCTCGTGAATTTGCAGTTACTTTGTCCAAATTACCACGCGCTGACTGATAATTATCGTGGTAAAAATCAGAAGCGGAAAAATCTGTAACTGATTGAGCCGGAGTGGTGAAACTGGTAGACACGCGACACTTAAACTGTCGTTTCCGTGAGGAAGTACGGGTTCGATTCCCGTCTCTGGTACTTTCGAAAAGCAGCTTCGCCAGTGCGGGGCTGCTTTTTTGTTTGGCACATTGCCGGAGCGAAATCACCAGGCATAACTGAGTCTGTAAGAAGCCAAATTTCTACCTTTAAGGCTCTGGCTTCTGCTTTTCTGTTTCGTGCTTATGTCCGACCCTATGCTTTCTCCCGACGATTACCAGCAGAAAATCAGGCAGGCGTTTGCTGAGGTGAGCAAGGTGGTGGTGGGCCAGCAGTACATGGTCAATCGGCTGCTGATTGGGCTGTTCACTGGTGGGCACGTGCTGCTGGAGGGCGTGCCGGGGCTAGCTAAAACGCTTACGGTGAGCACGCTGGCCAAGGTGCTGCATCTGCACTTCCAGCGGGTGCAGTTTACGCCCGACCTGTTGCCTTCCGATTTGGTGGGCACCATGATTTACAACCAGAGCCGCTCGGAGTTTGAGGTGAAGAAGGGGCCGATTTTCGCCAACCTGGTGCTGGCCGATGAGGTGAACCGCTCGCCGGCCAAGGTGCAGAGCGCCCTGCTCGAAGCCATGCAGGAGAAGCAGGTAACCATCGGCGAAACCACCTATCCGCTCGATTTACCCTTTCTGGTGCTGGCCACCCAGAACCCGGTGGAGCAGGAGGGCACCTACCCGTTGCCCGAGGCCCAGGTCGACCGGTTTATGCTGAAGGTGCATGTCGATTACCTCAAGAAAACCGACGAGCTGGAAGTGATGCGGCGCATGGCTAACCTGAGCTACGTCGATGATGTGCGCCCGGTGCTCACCCGCGATGATATCTTTGGTATCCGTCACCAGATCAACCAGGTGCAGATTTCGGAGACGCTGGAGAAATACATTATTGAGTTGGTATTTGCCACCCGTAAGCCCGCCGAGTACGACTTGGCCGAGTTCCAGCAGTACCTGCAGTTTGGGGTGAGCCCGCGGGCCAGCATTGCCCTGCACCGGGCGGCCAAGGCCGTGGCCTTTCTGGATGAGCGCGACTACGTGCTGCCCGAAGATATCAAGGACGTGGCCGCCGATGTGCTCAACCACCGCATCCTGCTCAACTACGAAGCCGAGGCCGATGGCGTCCGCACCCAGGATATGATTGAAGCCATCCTGCGCAAGGTGCCGATTAGCTAGGGCCAAATTGGCGAGCCGATGCGTTGATGTTCGGGCTGCCAACTGGCGTGAAGCTGGGCCTGGGCTCGCTTGGTTGATCAGATATAAACTCGGCTCGATTCGCCCGCTATTTTCACTTCTGCTTTTTCTCTTCTTTCCGACCTGATGAAAAAGTTGCTCTGTCGTGTGCTGAAACTGCGGCCGGAAATGCCGCTGAGCTTTTACGTCCTCGACCTGCTATTCCGGCGGCTGCTGCGGCAAAATGCGCAGGTGGGCTGGGCGGTGCATCATACCAGCACCATCCGCAACCCCGGACGGCTGCAGGTAGGGCGCGGTACTTTCCCCGGCGACTCGCCCGGCGTCTACATCAACGCCGACAACGGCATCTACGTGGGCGATTTTACCAACCTTGGCCCGCGGGTGGCGCTGATTTCAGCCAACCATGATGCTGTGGCCAACGACCTGAGCGTGCCGGCCGCGCCGCTGCGGCTCGGCAGTTTCTGCTGGCTGGGCGTGGGTGCGGTGGTGCTGCCGGGCGTCGAGCTGGGCGACTTTACGGTGGTAGGCGCCGGGGCCGTCGTAACGCGCAGCTTCCCGCAGGGCCACTGCGTACTGGTGGGCAACCCGGCCCGCTTATTACGAACCTTAGACCCGGCTGATTGTGATGCGCAAGCCCGAAGCACCCGCGAGCGGCACGCTGCTGGGAACTAGCGCGTACATCTTCCTGATTCGGTTTTTCCCGACGCTGGCAAGCGTCGTGGCACTGGTGTGGCTTTCGCGCAGCACCCCGCCGGCCTTCTACGGCTTGTACCAGAGTTTTTGGGTGCAGTGGCAGGTGTTGCACGTAGTGGCCTGCCTGGGCCTGCCCACGCTGCTGCTCACTTACCCGGCCGCAGTGGTTAATGCCCTGGTAAGCCGCCTGAGTATACCCCGGCTGGCCGGGCTGCTATGCTGGGTGAGCCTGTGCGCCGTTGGCCTCATGCTGGCCCAGCACTACACCGGCTCGCCCTTTGCGCGCTGGCAGGCCGGGGCGTTTCTGCTGCTGAATATGCCGGTGGCCGTACTGGAAGCTTACGTGCTGTTGAAACGCCGTTTCCGGGCCGTGGCGCTAGTGAGCATCGGTTATGCTGCGCTGTTCGTGCTGGGCCACGGAGCACTCGTGCACAGCTGGTTGAGCGCCGGACAGATGATGAGTGGACTGCTGCTGGGCAACGCGTTGCGGCTGGCGGCGCTGGGCTACCTGGCGGGCCGGCAGTACCGGGCGGCGAGTGCCACCAGGCTGGTGCCACTGCCTGCCGGTGTGCGGCAACTGTGGCTGCATACGGCTTTCAATGAGGTAGTACAGGTGCTGTTTCGGTGGGCCGACAAGCTGGCGCTGAACTTCCTGCTGCCGGCGGCCTTATTTGCGCTCTACTTCAATGGGACCCTCGATGTGCCGTTTCTGCCGCTGCTGCTGGGGGCGGCCGGCAGCGCCCTGCTACTACATTTCGGCGAGCCACAGCTGCCCGACGCCGAGCGGGTGCGCCTGTTGCGGCACACGGCTGGCTGGCTGGGGCGGCTGGTATTCCCGCTGTTCTTTTTTCTGGTGCTGTTCCGCCACGAGCTGTTTGGGGTGGTGTTTGCCCACCGCTACGATGCCGCCGTGCCGCTGTTTCTGCTCTCTTCGCTGGTGCTGCCGCTGCGGGCCTACAACTTCACGGCCTTGCTGCAGCACAAAGCCCAGGGCCGCACCATCAGCACCGGGGCCGTGCTCGATCTGGCCCTGGCTTTGCTGCTGATGTACCCGCTCTACCGCTGGCTGGGGCTGGGCGGCGTAGCGCTGGCTTTCGTCATCAGTACCTGGTGCCAGGCGGCCTACTACCTGGGCTGCACTGCACGTCTGCTGAACCGACCCTGGCCGGAGCTGCTGCCTTGGCGCACCTGGGCCGCCCAGCTGGTTGGCTTTGGGCTGGGGCTGGCTGCCCTGCACGCCGCCCTGGCCCGCTGGCTGCCCGAAACTGCCGTGCTAGTATGGGGAGCAGGAGCCGTGGCCCTGCTGCTGCTGCTGCAACTGTGGCAGCTGCGACGGTCGGCTTAAGCACGTGTCTGTACAAGCGCCAGGAGCTACCAAGGCGGGCCGGATTAGCTGCGCCTCCAGTACCTGCCTACAGCAAAGCCGGCTGCCTTGGGGCAGCCGGCTCGGATAAGCTGAATAAGTATCGGGGTAGAATACTTGGGAGTTAGTTTCTAAGACATCGACTTGCAGGTGGTTGCCATAAAAACGGATAGGAGCGAATAGCTGACAGTTGGTTAAATCAATGCATGAGAAAGCCGTTCATGCCTTATAATCAGAATATAAATTGATTATTTCACCACCACAAAGCGCACCGACTGGCGGGTTTCGTTGGTGACGACCGTGGCCAGGTACACGCCGGCCTGCAGGTTATCGGGCAGGCACAGGGCCTGGTCGCCGGCGCTTAGCTTGCCGTCGGCCAGCACGGTGGCTACTTGGCGGCCGGTCAGGTCGAACACCTGCACGGTGGCCACGGCACCGCGGCGCAGGCCGAAGCGCAGCTCGGCCGGGCCGGTGCTGGGGTTCGGTACCACGGCCAGTTGCTGCACCTGGTCGGTGGCTTTGGCCGTGCCCGTCGTTACGCCGGGGGCGTTGTAGCAGGTAATCTGGGGGTTGAAGTTGGTCCAGCCGGTGGCCCAGTTGCCGGTGTTGGCACCCGTGGTACCCTCCGGCGCGAAGGCCCCGCGGTAGCTCACCTTATCGAAAAACGCATCGGCGGCCTTGCCCGTAAAGGCGGCCCCGGCGCCCAGCTTCGAGCCGCTTTTAGGCTGGAAGAACGGGCTGGTCAGGTTGAAGTTCTCGGTGGCCAGATTCAGGTCGGCTACGGACGAGGTCAGGTCATTGCCATTGTCGGCCAGAAATTTCTTCGCATCGTAGGTGCTGCCCGTATTCACGTTGGCCACGCGGGCATCGGTGTAGCCGGCAAACACGTTGTTGCGCAGCTGCAGCGCCCCGCTGGCGGCGTTGCCCTCGCTGGCCGAGGCATCGAGCAGCAGGCCCACCGGATAGCCCGAGATAACCGAGTTGTACACGCTCAGGGCCGAATTGCGCCGGATGTGCATACCACGCTTGTAATTGTTGTTGAGCGTGCCGGTAGTGGGGGCAATAAAGTTGCTGATGTTGGAGAACACCGGTGCCGTTTGCGGGCCATTGGTCGTGCCGTTGGCATCGTTATCCGACTCGAAGCCGTTGGAGCCCGATACGTCGGCGATGTTGGGGTCGCGCAGGGCCACGCCGAACTGCACCTTGCCGGTAAAACCGTTGTCGGTGTCCCACTCGTCGTCGGTGCCGCGGAAGGCCACCAGGTACTTGGCATTCACCGTGCCGCCGAACCACTCAAACGAGTCGTCGCCGGAGTAGGAAACCTGAATGTGGTCGATGGTAGTACCCGCCCCCACGCCGGCCAGCGTCAGGCCGTTAATCTCGTTGTCGGTCGTGAAAGCCACGCCCGGAAACTCGATGCGCACGTACTGCAGCGTGCCCGAGTTGTCGTTGGGGTCGGTGCCGCCGAAATACGTTTCGGGGGTCAGGCCGCCCTCAATTTTGGGCAGTGGCTGGCCCGGGGCCGGCGGAATGTTCTGGGGCGCCTTGCCAGCCAGAATTACGCCGCCCCAGTCGCCCCGTTCCCGCTCGCCGGGGGCCTGGTTCGAGGTGAATACTATTGGTTTGGCCGCCGTGCCGCGAGCGTCAATTTTAGCTCCCTGTTTGATGGTGAGCGTGCCCTTCGACGCCTTATCACCCTTGATGATGGTGCCCGGCTGAATGGTGAGCGTGGCGCCGCTTTCCACGAATACGAAGCCCCGGAGCAGGTATACCTTGTCGGCCGTCCAGGTGGTGTTAGTGCTAATCGAACCCGACACTTCGACCGGCGCCGGGGCCACGGGGCAGGCGGTTTGGGCCTGGGTGGCGGAAGTAGTGCCGGCCACAACGGCCGCGGCCAGGGCCAGCGAGAGTACAATTTTCTTCATCGGAATAAGAAAAAAAACAGAAAGGAATAAGTGAATGGCTTGCCGGGCAAAGGTCCGGTACGGGTAGGGCAAAGGCGTTAGCGGGCCGTTATCATTGGGTTACGCCAGGGTTATCTTCTGCTGGGCGCCAGGTAGTCGAACGGGTAGGGGCGGGGCTTGCCCCCGCCCCTACTTAAAACCGGTAGGTCAGGCCCACGGTGGAGTACTGGCCGCGGCGGTAACGGGCAAAGGAGCCGTTGTCGGCGGCCGTGATTTTGCCGTCGCGGTTCGAATCGTAGTACTGGCGGGTGTACTGGTTGAGTAAATCCTGGATACCCACGCGCACGCTCAGGTGCTCGCCCACGCTTTTGGTGGCGGCCAGGTCGATGACGTGGCGGGAAAGCTCGAAAATGGTGAAGTTCTGGGTGTTGCTGCTGGCGAACAGAATCCGCGGGCCAATGACGTTGTACTGGGCCGATACCTGCCAGCCCTGCGCATCATCCTGGTAAAAAACGCCCGTGTTCACCACGTAGGGCGACTGGCCCTGCAGGGCCCGCTGGTTGAGGTTGCCAGCCACCTGCTCGTCGTCGCTCAGCGTTACCCGGCTCTTGATCAGCGAGGCGTTCAGCACGAAGGCGAAGCGCTGCAAAAACTTGTTTTCGGTGATGTCAGCCAGGCCTTTGCGGGCTTCTACTTCCACGCCCACATCGTAGGCGTTGGGGGCGTTGGCAAAGCCCAGCTCCAGCGCGCCCCCCGGAATGGAGGCGGTTACCTGCTCGATGGCGTCGGTGAACTTCTTGTAGAACACGCCCACCGACAGCAGTTCGGCCTTGGTGGGGTAGAACTCGTAGCGCAGGTCGGCGTTGTAGATTTTAGCCGTGCGCAGCTCGCGGTTGCCCCGGATCAGGGCGTCGTTGTTGAAATCGTAGTAGGCGTAGTCGGCCACCTCCCGGAACTCGGGGCGGTTGAGCGTGACGCTGCCCGCCAGCCGTAGCAGGCTGCGCAGGTTGAAGTTGTAGGTGCTGTTGAGCGAGGGCAGGAAAAAGGTGCGCTGCTCCTCGTAGGGCGCGGCACTGGCCTGGCCCGAGCGCAGAAACTTGCGGTTGTACTCCATGCGCACCCCGCCCGACACGTTGAGTTGGTCCGAAAGGGGGGCCACGGCGCTCAGGTAGCCGGCCGCCAGCAGGTTATCGGCCGTGTAGCTGTCCTGGTCGCTGGTGCCCTCGCGCAGCGTGAAGCCAGTGGTAGGGTCGATGTTTTCGGGCGAGAAAATCGTTTCAATCGGCAGCTGCAACAGGTCGTAGTTGAAGCGCGAGGGCCGGGCCGGCACGTAGGAGAAGAAGCGGCTGGCGTAGGTGCGCTCCTTGTATTCGGTGTAGAAACCGGCGCGCAGCTTGTACTGGCTTTCGCGGGTGGTGTCGCGGCCGCCCAGGCGCTGCTCCCACTGGCCGCTGCCCATGTAGGTGTTCTCGCGCAGCCGCGAGTAGTACGACGATACATCCTGCTGGGAGCCAATCGGGCTGATTTCCACCTGCAAAGGCCGCGCTTCTTCACCGGAAAGCGGTACGTCGCTGCCGGTGCGGTAGCGGCGGTAATCGGGCTCGTTGCGGAACACGTAGTTATAGCCCGTCTGCCAGGTCAGGGTCGAGTTTTTAGCCGCGCCCAGCTCGTGGGTGCCGGCCAACTGGCCCGAGTAAATGGTGCGGCTCTGGTAGTGTAGCGCGTGGTTGTCGCGGGTCCGGCCGTCGCCGCCCTGGGCAAAATCGAGGCCCGTGCGGTGGGTTACCTCATCGGTGCCGTACTGGTTGAGGAAGTTGCGAAATTCAATCCGGTTGTAGTCGTTGAAGCGGGCCTGCCAGTTATGAATCACGCCCAGCCGGCTGGCGGTCTGGGCCTGTTCGTCGGTGTAGTTGTATTTAAAAGCGCCGGTGCCGGTTTCCAGCCGCTGCCGTTGCACCTGATACTGCTGGTGGGTGTTTGAGTATGATACCGACGTAACGTTGCTCAGCTGGGCGTGGCCCAGCTCATACTTGCGCGTGAGGCCCAGCGAGGCCCGCAGGTCGGGCAGGGCCGTGCTGAGCGTGGGCTTCCAGCGGTTGTCGAGGGCGCGGGCGGCCTGCAGCAGTTGGGCGTCGCTGAGCGGGTTCTGGCTGTTGTAGGGTTCGGTGCCGATGGTAGTGGGCATTTTCCGCTCGCCGCCGTCGTAGCCTACCCAGTCGGTGCTGCTGCGCTGCGGGCTCTGCTGGTAGCCGCTCTTAAACGTGGTACCCGCCCGGTGCCAGGCCGATACCGACAGGCTGGTGGAGTTTTCGAGCACCGAGTTTTTAGTGTACACCTTCACCACGCCGCCGCCAAACTCGCCCGGCAACTCCGGCGCGCCCGACTTGAAAATCAGAATCCGGTCAATCACCGACGAAGGCAGAATATCGAATGAGAAGGAGCGCGTATCGACTTCCGACGAAGGCGTGAGGGCGTCGTTGAGCATTACGGTGTTGTAGCGCTCGGCCAGCCCCCGGATAACAATAAAGGAGTTGTTCTGGATGGTGACGCCCGGAATGCGCTTGACCACCTCGGCCGCGTCGCGGTCCAGCGTCTTCACAATCTGGTCGGAGCTCATACCGCTCACCACCACTTCCGATTTCTTCAGGTCCTGGAGCAGGGCCACCTCGGTGCCGGTCTGCTTCTGGCCCGTCACCACCACTTCGCCCAGGCTCTGGCTGCTTTCTTCGAGCGAGCCGTTGAGGGTGGTCGTCTCGCCCTCACGCAGCACCGTGCCGGGGAAAGTAAGCGCCTTGTAGCCAATAGATTGCACACTAATGGTATAGGTGCCCGGCGCGGCCAGGAGCCGGTACGTGCCGTCGAGCTCTACGGGGGCGGCCTGGGTGGTGCCGGTGATGATGACGGTGGCCCCGATGGCGCCCTCACCGGTCTTTTTATCACGAATCGTTCCGCGCAGGGTGGCTTGCTGAGCCCAGGCCAGGGAGCTGATTAGCAGCAGGAAAAACAGGATAAACGTGCGTTGCATACAAAGCTCGAAAAGGGTTTTACAAAAGTACCCTGGGCCTGTTATGCTAATATTGCGCGGCGGTTATGTTTATGTTACTACCGCCGCCCGCCACGTATCTGCCCGCCGAAAAGACTACTTTCGCGGCCCCAATCAGCTACCCCCTCTCTGCTCATGCTCCAATCCATGACCGGCTACGGAATCGCCACCCGCGAAACCGACCATTACGCCGCCACCGTCGAAATCAAGTCGCTCAACTCCAAAAGCTTCGACCTCACCCTGCGCCTGCCCCGCTTTCTGCAGGATAAAGAACTGGAAATCCGTAATCTGCTGGCTAAAAGCCTGGTGCGCGGTAAAGTCAACTTCAACCTCGATTTCACCCGCCCGCGCGCTACGGCTGCGGGTGGCTCTATTGTAAATGAGGCTGCCCTGACGGCCGCCTGCCAGGAGCTGCAGGCCCTGAGTTTGCGCACTGGCCTGTCGTTCGACCAGGTAACGGCCGTGGCCCACGCGCTGCCCGGGGCCCTGCGCCTGCCCGCCGCCACCGATGCCGCCGCCGCCGCCGAGCCTCAGGAAACCGAAACCAGCTGGGACGAGCTACTGCCGTTACTGCACGAGGCCCTGGAGCGCCTGCACGAGTTTCGCCGCGCCGAGGGCCAAGCCCTCACCACCGAAATCCTGGGCTATGTCGAGCACATCAGCCGGCTGCTGGCCGAGGTGGAGCGCCACGACCCCAGCCGTGTGGCGCAGGTTCGCCAGCGCCTGCAAAGCCACTTGGCCGACATCTCGGCCAACGAGCATTTCAACAGCATCCGCTTCGAGCAGGAGATTCTGCACTATATCGAGAAGCTTGACATTGCCGAGGAAAAGGTGCGATTGGGCAACCATTTACGCTACTTCATCGAAACGGCCGGTTTACCCGAACCCACGGGCAAAAAATTAGCGTTTATTTCGCAGGAAATTGGTCGAGAGATCAACACGATTGGTTCCAAGGCCAACGACTCAGCCATGCAGCATATGGTGGTGAGTATGAAGGAGGAATTGGAAAAAATCAAGGAGCAAATCAACAATATTCTATAAGCCCCAAACCATAATTTGCTACCTAGTGTAGAGACTTAATATAACTTTAAGGACATTTTTCTGTATAGTTTATTCTTTATATTACATAGCACTTCTCCAGGTATCTGCTTAGAATGCATAAAAGTAATATACACTGCTGAAACCCTCGATAAGCCCATTGAATGGTCTTTCGTAGCCAAATAAGCGTAGTCAGTCAGTCGGAGTGTCAGCTGTTTTTTGCTAAATGACTTGCTCTTCAGTTTTTTAATCGTAAATTGTGTTATCCAAGCAGCCCGGCAAACGCCTTCCCGCTGGATTTCCTCACTTCGCAACCCATCTTTTTTCAGCCTACAACTATGAAAAAAGCCCTACTTACCTTACCCGTACTCTGCCTGATGGTGCTGCTGATGGCAGCCCGTCCTTTCGCAGAAGTTGAGCTGATCAAAAAGCGCGTTCTGAGCGAGCGGGTGGAGATCCTTATCCCCAAAGGCTTTGAGGTGATGAGCGAGCAGCAGATGGACTTCAACTATGCCAAGTCGCAGAGCCGTCCCAGCGTCATCTACACCAACAACAAGGAAGTGAGCCTGGCTTTCTCCTACACCGACAACACGGCGGACCAGGAGATGGTGGATATGTACCACGACAACTTCTATAAGATTTACGCCAAGCAGTACAAGGGAGCTACCTGGTTCAGCCACGGCGTGAAGGAAGTAAGTGGCCGCAAAGTGGGCTACCTCGAGCTGATGAAGCCCGAGCTGGGCCGCGAGTCGTACACCTTCATCTTCTTCACCGATGTGGAAGGCAAGCTGCTGATGTGCACCTTCACCTGCGCCGACCGCCAGAAGCCCGAGTGGGAGAACGTGGCCAAGCAGATCATGGGTTCGTTCAAGAGCAACAGCTAAGCCAGCGCCGCCCAGCGGTTCATTATAAAAGCACTTCACCCGGAGTTTGCCACAAGGCAGATTCCGGGTGAAGTGCTTTTGGGCGGTAGTTAGAGTGTGAGAAGTGAGTTGCTTGTCATTCTGAGTGGAGCGAAGAATCTCGCGTGCAGTGGTAAACCTATCGTCAGGAGTTGCCGTTGCCCCCGCCCTCACGCAGCGCATGTCACTGCCTTAGCTGGCGGTGCTCAGCGCCTGGCCGGAGCCGCGCCGGCCCCGTCTAGAAAGTCGCGCAGCAGCCCGAAAACGGCTTTGAAGGCCGTGAGTGGTAACGTTTCGGGGCGGTCGAGTACGTCGTGGTAGGCGGCAATGCCGCCGCGGGTGTAGAAGAACAGCGCTGGCACGCCGCGCTCGGAGAAGGGGAAGTGGTCGGAGTTGGCGGCCCGGTCGCGGGCGGCCAGCGAGGGCACGTAGCCACCCGCTGCATTCAGGCGATGCAGGCGCGCAAACTGGTTTTCGAACACCCGCCCGTTTACTACCATAAGGCCCTCTTCGCCGGTGCCGAGCAGGTCGAGGTTGGCCAGCAGCCCGATGGCCGGCAGCGGAACGAGCGGGTGCTCCACGAAGTAGTGCGAGCCAACCAGCCCGGCCTCCTCGGCCCCGAAAGCCAGAAAGGCCACCGAGTAAGCCGGGCGGTTTTCGGGGCGGGCGTAGTGGGCGGCCAGCTCCAGCAGCATGGCCACGCCGCTGGCGTTGTCGTTGGCGCCCGGGAAGTAGGTGTCGCGCCCCAGCCGGCCCAGGTGGTCGTAATGCGCCGAAACCACCACGAACGAATCGGAGCGGGCGGTGCCGGGCAGGTAACCCACCACGTTCTGGGTGCGGTAAGCGGGCTGCAGGTGGGCATCGAGGCGCAGGCGAACGGTACGAGCGGCGGCCGGCCAGGCAGCGGCCCGCACCTGCAGCCGGGGCCGCGGGGCCTGCTCGCCGCCCACGCTGGCCGTGAGCTTGCCGGGCACCAGCGTGAGCTGGGCGGCGGCCGTAGCCAGGTGCGCCTGCACGGTGGGCGGTAGCTCGGCCAGCCGCCCGGCCTGGGCCTGCGTCAGCACAAGTACGGCCTTGGCCAGCGGCGTAGCCAGCAGCTCCTGCCGGGCCTCGGGCTGCGCGAAAACCAGGGAGTCGAGCTGGTACACCGGGCCGCGCACGTCGCCGGGGCCCGAGTCGGGGGCGGCAATGAAATCGAGGCCGGGACAGAGCGGCTGGCCGTCGGCACGCAGCTCGGCGCGGCCCGGAAAGGTATTGATGGGCAGCGTGAAAAACTGGTAGTAGTCGGGCGCCAGGGGCTGCAGGCCCAGCGCGCGAAAACGGCCCTGCACGTAAGCGGCGGCTCGCTGCTCGCCGCCGCTCACGTAGCCGCGGCCGTGTAGCCCGGGCGCTGTGAGGTCGGTAATCGTCTGGCGGACGCGGGCCATGTCCTGGGCAGCGGCCGGCGCGGGTGCGGCCAGCAGTAGGGCTAGGCTAGCCAGGACTTGGGCAGGAGCGAAAGAGGTAAGGCGCATCGGCGGCAACATATTCAGTGATTGGTCGAACTCAAAGTGCGCAGGTAAGGGCGGGGCTTGTCCCCGCCCGCCATCGGGTTCGTGTAACGGCCCGTTCAACGGCTCGTTCGTGCGGCGGGCGGGGGCAAGCCCCGCCCCTACATCGTTCTAAAACTACTGCCAATAGCGGCGGGTAAACCACATGAAGGCTGTGCCGGCCGCCGCGCCCAGCGCGTCGCTGAGCAGGTCCGACCATTCGCCGTGGCGGCCCAGGGCCAGCAGATGCTGCAGCACCTCTACCAGTGCGCCCAGGCCCACGGCCAGCCCCAGCACAAGGCCGAACGCCCGGGCCCGCAGCCAGGCTGAGCGCCGCTGCCGCCAGGCTGAGAACGTGGCCAGCACCGTGAGCACCCCGAACACAGAGGCGTGAGCGGCCGTGTCGAAGGAAAGCAGCTCCCAGTGGGGCGTAACGGGCATGTCGGCGGCGGGCGTGAGGGTGCTCACCAGAATAAACGCCGCCCACGCCAGCGGCAGGCCCACCAAAGGGCGCCGACGTGGCGGGGGCGGCGTTGCGGAAGGCAAAGCCAACGGCAGGAGCGGCGCTTAAGCGCCTACCAGTTCGCCGTAGGTTTCAGCCGAGAGCAGGCTTTCCAGCTCGGAGGCGTCGCTGATCGAGAGCTTGATGATCCAGCCGTCGCCGTAAGGGTCGGAGTTCACCAGCTCAGGGCTGCCGTCGAGCTTGTCGTTGACTTCGAGCACGGTGCCGCTGAGGGGGCTGAACAGGTCGGAAACCGTTTTCACGGCTTCTACGGTGCCAAATACATCGTTCTGGGCAACGTCTTTGTCAACGGTGTCGATGTCGACATACACGATGTCGCCGAGCTCTTTTTGAGCGTGTTCGGTGATGCCGATGTAGGCCACGTCGCCCTCAACGCGGACCCACTCGTGCTCTTTGGAATACTTCAGGGTGGCGGGCAGATTCATGGAGTAGTGCTTAGGTTTTGGACGGAAAAAAGGGGCGCGCTGCACCCCGCTTCAAAAGTACAGGGAATTCGGTGATTTGGTGACTTGATGATTTGGTGAGTTTAACGCTTCGAGGGCCTAAATGCGCAAGTGGCGCAATCAGGAACGCTGCACAGCAACTCACCATCTGGCCAAATCACCAAGTCACCAAATCACCGCTACTGCGAGAGGCTGTAGCGGAGCTGGATGCCGGCTTCGGTGGAGGTGTTTTTGAAGGCGTTGCCGGTTTTGGGGGTCGTGATGTTCTGGGTGAAGAAGAACTGCAGGTTCAGGCGCTGGTTGAGCACGTAGTCGACGGTGGGGCGCAGCTGCACTTGGCGGGTGCCGGCCGTTACCTGGCTGGAGGCCCGGCCGATGCTGGTCGTGCCCGTGGCGTCCCCGTCGATGGGGTCCACTACATCGAGAATGGTGCGCTGGATGGCGTAGTTCTCGCTGATGCTCAGGTCGAGTCGGGCGTTGAGCTCATTCTTGAGCACCCGCTGCTCGCCCCCGATTTTGAAGGGCAGCCGGAACTTGTTGGTGGCGAAGCCCGCCCCAATCACAATGTCGTTGC
The DNA here is from genome assembly GCF_900107135.1 of Hymenobacter psychrophilus. Classification (GTDB taxonomy): domain Bacteria; phylum Bacteroidota; class Bacteroidia; order Cytophagales; family Hymenobacteraceae; genus Hymenobacter; species Hymenobacter psychrophilus. The sequence continues at coordinate 342,617 of NZ_FNOV01000003.1, read as the reverse complement.
GGCGCAGCTCTGTTACCTGGGCCACGGTCGAGTTCAGGCCGATGGTGCGGTCGACGCGGTACTCCAGGCGCCCGGTGAGGCGGCCGGTGGTCTGGAAATCAACCCCGATGAGCGGGGCCAGCCGGTCGGCAATGGTTACCTGCCCGATGATGTAGTAGGGCACGAACCGCTGGGCTTGGTTGAGCACCGTCGAGAGGCCTTCGGGCTCCTGCTGGTAGTCGACGGTGGTGCTATAGCCGGCAATGTTGTAGCTGGAGCTGTACACGTGGTTGAGGCGGAACGAGCGGAAGTAGCGCTGCACCAGCGGTATTTCGGAGAGGCCGTTGTAGCTGATGTTCCAGTTGGGCAGCGGCAGCTGAGAAAAGGGCTTGAACTTCTCGGCCTTGTAGCCATCCGACGAGCGGCCCTTGTAGGCATCAATAAACGCGGGCAGCAGCACATCCTGCGAGTTGAAGCCGTAGGTGCCCTGCGAGTTCAGTTTGGCCGCTTCCAGCCGCTGCTGCACCACCTCGCGGTTCTGCACGAAGCGCTGGAAGGCCTTCGAAATAGTGCCCGCGCCGCTCAGGTCGCCAAACATCGTCTGGATGGCAATGAACGAGGTGCTAAACGTGCCGTTGCCCAGCGGGTTGCTGGCCGTTGGAATAGTGCCCAGCGGCGCCAGCAGCATAGTCGTATCGACCTGGGCGCGGTAGAACACCTGGCGGCTGCGCACAAGGTTGCGGCGGGCATCAAGCTGGATGTTGAAGTCGCGGATAGGCTCCAGGGTGGTGCGCAGCGTGAGGGCTTCGGTGAGCAGCGAGCTGAGCGCCGTGTTGAGATACTGGCTCTCGTTGGTGTACCAGCCGTTGTTGAACGACTTGCGGAACAGCCCGTCGAGGTCCTGCTGCTGGCCCAGAATGAAGGGCAGGCCGGGGGCATTGAAACCGTTATCGAACCCCAGAAAGCGGGTGCCGGGCAGGTAGCCGGGCAGCAGCGTACCGTTGGAGCGCACGTAGGTGAAGTTGAGCGAGCGGGCCGTCATCAGCGAGCGAAGCACTGCCTTCAGCGCCCGCAGCTGGGGGCCCTGGGCCGAGTCGGCGGGGGCCGCCTCGGGGTTGGTACCGGCGGATCCGGCTTTAGCTACGCGGGGGTCGGCGGGGGGCTGCTGGCCGGGCGGCGGGGCGTTGTTGATGATGTTGAGGAAGCGCACCTTGTTGTAGAGCTTCACCAGATCAATCTTGCCATTGGTGCTCAGCTCGCCGTTGTTCTCAATGGTGTTGCCCAGGTTCAGCGGCACCAGCGGGCTGTCGGGCTGGGCCGGAAACTCGGGGCGGGTGAGGGCCGTGGAGGCCGCCTGCCAGCTGTAGGTAGCCGCGTAGCGGGCATCGGCCGAGAGCCAGTCCGTGAGCGGGAACTTGTCGAGCGGCAGGCGGTAGGTGAGGGCAACGGTCTGGTTGAAGTTGGTGGTCCGGCCGCCGTTCAGCAGGTTGTCGCGCAGCTGCTGGCGGTTGTCCTTGGCAATCTGCGAGCCGCCAATAGTGGTGCCGGGGCCCTCATCGACTACGGCCCGGTTGGTGGCCGTGTAGTCGAAGGCCAGGGCCTTGGTCAGGTCCCAGCGCATGTCGTAGATGCGGCTGAAGTAGAAAATCTTCTGGAATACGCCCGGAATGCCGTCGGTTACCGGCACCTGGCCGGGCTCCAGAGTACGCTGCAGGAACCGCTCGTTGTAGCGCCGGTCCAGATCGGCCCTAAACGAGAAGCGCGAGGGCAGGGGCGTGAAGTTGACTTCCTTGAACAAGGCCAGGTAGGGCGAGTCGAAGGCCTTCACCTTGGCCAGGGGCGTATAGTTGCGCGGGTTGGCCTGGTAGATGTAGGCCAGCGCGCCGGTGTAGGTGCGGGTGTAGTCGCGGTCGGTGCGGATGTCGGTGTGGTTGCGCTCGGTCAGCGAGTAGCTCAGGGCCAGGTTTTCCACGTCCCAGGGGCGCACTTTCTTCTCGGGATTGGTGCGCTCCTTGCGCACGTTGAGCAGCGAAATGCTGCGCTGGCTGGTCTGGTCGATTACCTCGCGGCGGTAGGCGGCGCGCTCCTCGGCATCCTCAAACTTCTCCAGGCTCTGCTCCAGGCGGGTGTCGGGGTCGAGCGGGTCGTACTTGGGTGCGCGGCTCTCAATGCCGGCCTGCAGCAGCACCGGCACCCGCAGGCCCAGCTTCTCCGGGAAAAACTTGTCGGCCGCCACGGTGGCGTTCACGTCGCCGCGCAGAATGTTGTCGATGGAACGCTGCTGGGGCCGGTCCTGCAAGCCACCGAAACCGGTGGTGACGTAGCTGCCGGTGGCCGTGATGTTGGCAATATCGGCCAGCTTGGTGTTGAAGCGGGCAGTGGCGGCCCAGCCGCTCTCGTTCTCAAACTCGGCCACCCGCAGCTCGTCGGCCCACAGCGTCAGCGACTGGCTGGCGCCGTCGTCGCTGGGGTTCAGAATGCCAATCATAGCGCCCTGCACCGACGATAAATCGGGGTTGCCCACCACCGTAATCGTGTTGCCGTTGGGCAGCGTGACCACGTAAGGCGTGCCGTAGTTTACGCTGGCCTTGTTACGGGCAGCCTTCGCATCCACGAAATCCTGCAACGACAGGTCGATGCGGTTGGCCACCGGCCACACCTGATCGACGGTGTAGGCGGCGCCCGAGCCGGTGGGCTGGGGCGTGAGCTCCAGCGGCAGCGAGTACTCGTAGTAGTTCTGGGTGTAGTCGGTGCCCAGGCGTACGAAGCCGCGGGTCTGGCCGCTGCGCAGGTTGCGGTCCTGGGTTTCGGCGTGCAGAAACAGCTTCAGGCGCTTGTAGCGCAGCATGTTTACCGTCAGGTTTTTGTAGGCCGCCTTGGCAAAGCCGTCGCGCAGACCGCTCACCACCAGACGCAGGCTCTGCTCGTTCTGCAGGCGGCTGGTGGTGCTGGAGCCGTACTCCTGGTCGCGCCGGATGTTGGGCGGCAGCAGGTACGGAATCGAGCCGGCGCCGGCCTGCTCCACGCGGCCGTTCTCCTCAATGCTCACCGTCGAAATGCTGAACTCGTCGGCGTCGGTGTCGGGGTTGAGGATGCCGCCGGGCTCGGCAATTTTGGTGAGGTAGCGGCGCCACTGGTTGGCCACAAATTGGGGCTGCACCACGCGCAGCACCACCGGCTGCTGCCAATTGGTCATGGCCAAGCGCAAAAACCGAATCGATTTAAAGCCGAACTCCTGGCCGCCGGGCGTGCCCACGGCCCGGTCGTACTGCCGGATCGGAATGCGGAACTGGTACCAGCTCACGGGCTCGCCGTTGGTGTCGGCGTTGGAGTTGGTCACCTTGTCCACGATGTAGTTCTGGCCCACGGTGAGGCTGCCGGGGCGCAGGCGCACGCGGTACTCGTAGTAGCGCTCAATCTCCGAAATCACGTTGTCGCGGTTCAAATCCTCCTTGTCGGGGTAGGCCGTCGAGCTCAGGCGGCTGCCCTCGGGCGAGTTGCCCTCCATGCCGTTGAAGTTCTTGTAGCGGGCCAGCACCTTGGCATCGGCCTGGTCGTAGCTGGGGTCGAGGTGGTGGCGGAAGTTGTCGCCGGCCGGGTCGGCTATGTCGGCGTAGCCGGGAGCAATAGTCTGCTCGGCCGCGTCAGCAATACCGTCGAGGCCCACATCCTGCTTGGCGCGGGCGCCGGCGGCGGGGTTGAAGGCATCGGTGAGGAAGGGCTGGCGCGACACCCGGCCCCAGACCGTGGGCGTGGCGTCGGGGCTGGTGTCGTCCACCGGAATGCCGTTCTCAAACTCGTACTGATTCTTGTCTTCCAGCACATCTTCCGACACCGAGCCCAGGTTCACGAACAGGTCGCCGCCGGTAGTGTTGTTGGCGTTGTGGCCGTCGTTGTCTAGCACGCGGCCGTTTTCGCCGGGCAGGAAGGGGTCCATGAGCCAGAACTCCAGGTACTCCACGTTGGCGTTATCGAAGTCGGTATCGAAGGTGATTTCGCGCGAAATAGCCGCCTGCCGGGTGGCGTTGGCGCCCGGAGTGGTATCGACAAAGAAGGTGGGCCGGGCCCGGTCGAACTGGGGCGTGTAGTTGTACTGGCCCCGCTGGTCGGGGAAGTAAGCCAAGTCGAAGGCCGTTTCGAACGAGTTGCCGTTGGCCCCCAGGTTGCGGTTCGGGAACACCTCGTCGCGCTTGATGCCGCGCACGTAGTGGTTCTTCAGGTCGTTGGCCCCGATGTTGCCCGGCTTGCTCTGGCCGTTGGTGTAGTAGGTCTGGTCAACGGTGTACCAGGCCAGCTTGGCGCGGTTGTAGCCCGACTCCAGGCCTGTAACCGGGCCCGTGGCCGTCGTCTGGCGCAGCGGCAGCGGGGTGCTGCCCAGGCGCCAGGCCACGGCCACGTTCAGGCCGCCCAGCGTGTAGGGTGTGCGGGCATTCTCGAAGTCGTCGAGGTACGACACGCCGTTTTCGCCGCCGCTGTTGCCGCTGCCGAGCTTGCTCTGGCTGGGCAGCAGCTGGGCAAACTCGCCGCTGAACGAGACGGTAGAAATTTCCTTGGTCGAGATGAAGGGTAGCGCGTTGAGGTAGCGCGTCAGGGCCCGCGACTCGCGCCGCATGTTCACGTCGAAGCCGTAGATGGTATTGTTGCCCGGCTCATCGCCAATGTTCACGCGGTTGATGCCGGGGGCCTGATTCTCGCGCAAGTGCAGTACCGTGGCCCCGAAATACATATCCGACGACACCCGGTAATCGAACCGAGCGCCCAGCAGCTTGCGGGGCTGCACCTGCACCAGGGCGTTTTTCTCGAACTCCACCCGCAGCTCGTTGGCCGAGTTGAGGTAGGCCGGGTTCAGGATTTTGACCTTGGACTGGTCGTAGAAAACCTGGTAATCGACGCCCTCCTGGAGCAGCGTGGAGCCCGAGCGCACGCGCACCGAGCCCTCGGCCACGCCAATGCCGGGCAGGTTAATCTCGTCGGTGCTGGTGGCCTGGAACCGGCCGCGCAGGTAGAACTTGTCCTTTTCCTGGCGTTGCTGGGCGTCGCTCTGCACCTGGTTGTACAGCTCGCGGTAGGCGTATTTGCGGGCCAGTTGCTGCTCGGTGGGCGAGGCAACGGTATCGAACTTGCTGGCCAGATAGCTGCCAAACGGCTCAATTTCGGGGAAGATGATGCGGCCCAGCTCGGTGTCGATGGTGATGCCGGGGAAGAAGTCGAAGTTGCCGTCGGGGTTGCGGTCGTTGTTGGGGTTCACGTTGTCGAGGTTGAAAACCTCAATCAGCGGCCGGTTGGCAATGTTCTGGCCTTCCTTGAGCGAAATCAGATCCACGCCCGTCACGTCGTCCTTGTATACAATCTGCAGCTCGAACTTGTCGCGGTTGAGCTGCTGGGCATTCAGGGGATAGATGTTTTTCATCATCAAATCCCAGGTTGGCAGGTTGCGGGTGAGCAGGTTTTTGTTCAGCGGGTTCTGCGTCGGGTCGGCCAGGCCCACGGCGGGGTTGGTGGCCTTGAGCATCTTCAGGAAAATTACCTGGTCGGTGCCCACCTGCGAGTAGTCGTTCTGAATCTCGCCAACGGTGTAGGTTTTGCCGTTGTAAATGTACTGGTACGACACGCCCAGCACCTGCTCGGGCAGCAGCTGGGTGTTCAGCGAGAGGTAGCCCAGCTGGGCATTGTAGGTATACTCGCGCGGGTCGAGCTTGCGGGCCCGCACGTGCTCAAAGTCGGTGTTCTTGTCCAGCCCCAACGCGCGCAGATTGTCGTCCACCTGCAAATCCTGCCGGAAATTGGGCAGGCCGCGGATGACGCTCAGCTCGGTGTTGGCCGGGTTGTCGGCCAGCGCGTTGGGGCCGGCCTGCTTGAGGAATTGCTGGCGGTACACGCGCGTGGGCTCAGCCACGTCCATGAGCGTGACCACGTTGCGCAGGTTGTCGCTCTGGCGGTTGTCGTTGGTCACCCACACTTCGAGGTAGGTGATGTTGATGCCGCTCTGGATGGTGGGCAGGTTGCGCAGCGAGCCGTCGTACCGCTCCCGAAACGCCTGGCTCAGGAAGTAGTGGCGGTCCTTCTCGTACTGGCTGGACTTGATTTCGAAGGGCCGGCTCTGGCCCCCGTTCTGGATGCGCACCTCGTCGGCCTGGCCGCGCAAAGTGCTAGCAATGGTGGTTACGCCCAGGCGGCCAAACTGCAACTGCGCCTTCACCCCAAACAGGTTCTGGGCTCCGGTGATGAGCGAATTATTGAGCGGCAAACTCACGTTGCCCAGCTCCACCTTGCGGATAATATCGGTGTCGAAGCCCGTGTAGTCGAGCTTCATGTTGTTTTCGAAGTCGAAGGCTGCCTTGGTGTCGTAGTTAAACGTCAAGCGCAGCTTCTGCCCAATCTGCCCGGTCAGATTGAGGTTCATGTTCTGGTCGAACTGGAAGTCGCCGGTTTTCTGCTGGCGCAGCGTCAGGGTGGGGTTTTCGTTGCGGTTGCCGCGGTAGCCCATGCGCAGCGTTACGGCGCCCTGGGGCCTGATGTCGACGTAGCTGCCCCCGAAAATGCGGTCGGCCATGGGGCCGAGGTAAATTTTGGGAATCAGGCGACGGTTGTCGGGCTGGTTGGGGTCGCCGGCCACGCCGCCGCCGCCCGACCGCTCGCGGAAGTAGTCGCGCACCGCCTTCTGCTGCTGCCAGCGCGAGTACTCCTCGAACGTCATGCGGCTGGGGTCGCGGAAGTTCAGGTCGAAGCCAATACCCTCGCGGATATCGAAGTTCTTCAGGCTGTCGTCGGGTTGCACCTGCAGTTGCACGTTATTGGGCAGGGGCAGCACCAGCGGCGAGCGGCGGCGCTGGTTGGAGAAGCGCGAGCCGCGGCGGTCGGCCGGGGCCACCCGGGGCCGGGTGCCGGGCTGGTAGCGGGTGGTATCGATGCGGGGCGTGTCCGCAGTCAGGGCGAAACCCAAGCCGCCGGCGGTTCGTAAACCGGCCGGTAGCCAGTCGGCCCACAGCTGGCCCAGCGCAAATGGGTTTGCCGCACCATCTGCCAACGGCGAGGCTTCCGACCACCAGGCCACCAACGAAACCAGGACCACAAAGGCGCTGGCGGAGAACTTCTTACTGGTAGTCAATCGTCAATATGCGTCGAGAGAGTTAGGGCCTAGTTGATTGGGCATAGTGCTTAGGTCGCTCAGATGGTGCTGTTGGGGTTAAGAAAGTTGAGGCTATGCCAACTGACTGTCTTTGAAAAAACCAGGCACTATCTACGACACACTAAGCGCTAATCTAATTAGACTTAAGAGCGAATTTAATCAATTCCTCTACCGTCAGGTCGTTGCCGTGCTTGCGCTGAATCTGGTCGAGCGACTTTTCGGCCGCCGCCCGGGCGAAGCCCAGCATCACTAAAGCGGCTAACGCCTCGGAACGGCTCGTATTGTGCGCCTTGGCCAGCGGAACGGTATCAATGCCGGCCTTGGCCAGCAGCTCGTCTTTGCGCAGCTTGTCTTTGAGCTCCAGAATCACGCGCTGGGCCGTTTTAGGACCCACACCCTTGATACTCTGGATGGCCCGCACATCTTCGTTGACGATGGCCAGCCGGATTTCCCCCACCGACATCGACGATACCATCACGATGCCTGTGCCCGGCCCGATGCCTGACACCGAAATCAGCTGCATAAACAGCGCCTTCTCGTTGGGGTCCAGAAAGCCGTAGAGCGTCTGCCCGTCTTCCTTGATGTGCTGGTAAGTGTAGAGCTTGATTTTTTCTTCCTCGGCCGGCAGTTTGGCGTAGGTCGCCAGCGAAATCCGGATTTCGTAGCCGATGCCGGTTACATCCAAAATAGCCTGGGCGGGGTCTTTATAGGCGAGCTTGCCGTCAATGTAAGCAATCATGCGAGCAGAGAGTAGATAAGGGGGGAATCGGCGCAACGCGGCCGTAGCCGGTTTGGTGCCAAGTTACACACTCCTTTTCGACCCGCATGAAGTGAAGGTGAAGGAAGTGGGGCGGTGCCGGAGCGCGGAAATAAAAAACTGTCATCCTGAGCGCAGCGAAGGACCTTACCCCGTCGAAACGACTTCGTATTAACGAATCGTTGTGACGGGGTAAGGTCCTTCGCTGCGCTCAGGATGACAGTTCTTCGTCTAGGTACTGCTTATAGCCCTTTTCCGCCGGGCTGCTGGGCATCGACCACGGCAATAGCGGCCATGTTCACGATTTCGCGCACCGAGGCGCCGAGCTGCAGAATATGCACCGGCTTGCGCATACCCATCAGCACCGGCCCGATGGCCTCGGCACCCCCAATTTCCTGGAGCACCTTGTAGGCAATGTTGCCGCTGATAACGTTGGGGAAAATGAGCGTGTTGGCCCCGCCGCGGGCGGCCAGGGGCGAAAACGGATACTGCTCCTGCAGCAGCTCGGGGTTGAGGGCCGTGTTGGCCTGCATCTCGCCGTCGAGCAGCAGGTCGGGGTAGCGCTGCTTGGCCTGGTCGGTGGCGCGGCGGGCCTTGTCGGGCAACTCGCCGGGGTTCGAGCCGAAGTTGGAGTAGCTGATAACGGCCACCCGCGGCTCGGTGTCGAAGAACTTTACGGCCCGCGCCGTCAGGCCGATAATGTCGACCATTTCCTCGGCCGTGGGGTCGATGTTGACGGTGGTATCGGCGAAGAAGAAGGGCCCTTTCTTGTGCTGGATGATGTACATCGAGGCCACCCGCTTGGCTCCTTCGGCTACTCCAATCACCTGCAACGACGGAATGATAGATTTGCCGTAGTCTTTGCTCAGGCCCGTAATAAAGGCGTCGGCCTCACCGGTTTCGAGCATCATCGAGCCGAAGTAATTCCGCTCGCGCAGTAGCCGGCGGCCCTCGTAGAGCGTGATGCCCCGGCGCTGGCGCTTCTGGTAGAACAGTTCAGCGTACCGCTCGCGGCGCTCATCTTCGCGGATGATGTCGATGATTTCGCAGCCCTCCAGGTCGAGGGAGGTTTCGGCGGCGATGCGCTCAATCTTGTTGCGGTTGCCGAGTAGAATAGGCAAGGCAATGCCCTCCTCGCGCAGAATCTGGGCTGCTTTAAGCGTTTTGTAGTTGTCGCCCTCGGCAAATACCACCCGTTTGGGGTTGCTGCGGGCCGCCGACGTGATGCGGTTCATCAGCTTCTGGTTCACGCCCAGCCGTGCCCGGATGTCGTCTTCGTAGGCCAGCCAGTCGGTGATGTGGACGCGGGCCACGCCGCTGTCCATGGCTGCTTTCGCCACGGCCGGGCTCACGGTAGTAATCAGGCGCGGGTCGAGGGGCTTGGGGATGAGGTAGGTGCGGCCAAACGACAGCGTGTTGTCGCCGTAGGCGCGGTTCACCATCTCGGGCACGGCTTCTTTGGCCAAATCCGAAAGGGCCTTTACCGCGGCCAGCTTCATCTCCTCGTTGATTTCGGTGGCCCGCACATCCAAGGCTCCCCGGAAAATGTAGGGGAAGCCCAGCACGTTGTTCACCTGGTTGGGGTGGTCGGTGCGGCCGGTGGCCATAATCAGGTCCGACCGGGTGGCCATGGCCAGCTCGTAGGGAATTTCCGGATCGGGGTTGGCCAGCGCAAACACTATCGGGTCGGGTCCCATGTTCAGCAGCAGCTCGGGGGCCAGCACGTTGCCGGCCGACAGGCCCAGGAACACGTCGGCGCCGTGCAGGGCCTCGGCCATGGTCGTAATCGGCCGCTCGGTGGCAAAGAACAGCTGCATGTCGGCCAGGTCGGTGCGCTGGGGCGTAATCAGGCCATCTTTGTCGAAGACCACCACATTCTCGCGGCGCACACCCAGCGCCAGGTACAGGCGCAGGCACGAAATGGCCGCCGCGCCCGCCCCGCTCACCACCAGCCGGATGTTCTCAATCTGCTTGCCCACCACTTCCAGCGCGTTCAGCAGCGCCGCCGACGAGATGATGGCCGTGCCGTGCTGGTCGTCGTGCATGAGCGGAATGTTCATCTGCTCGCGCAACGCCGTCTCAATCTGGAAGCACTCGGGGGCCTTAATATCCTCCAGGTTGATGCCGCCAAACGTGGGCTCCAGCGACTTCACGATGCGGATAAACTCGTCGGGGTCGGTGGCGTCGATTTCAATATCGAAGCAGTCGATGCCCGCGAACTTCTTGAACAGTACGCCCTTGCCTTCCATCACCGGCTTGCTGGCATCGGGGCCGATGTTGCCCAAACCCAGCACCGCCGTGCCGTTGCTGATAACGCCCACTAGGTTGCCCTTGGCCGTGTACTTGTACACGGCATCCTTGTCGGCGGCAATTTCCTTGCAGGGCTCGGCCACGCCCGGCGAGTAGGCCAGGGCCAGATCGAGCTGGGTACTGACGGGCTTGGTAGGTACCACTTCAATTTTGCCGGCAGGGGTGCGGGAGTGGTAATCGAGGGCGTCCTGTTTGTTTATCTTGAGCATGAGGCAGGGCAGAGGATGGGCTTCCGAAAAAAGGTCAAGGAAGCAAGATGCGGCAAAATGAGCCGGCTTCAAAGGTACAAGACCCACCCGGATACGAAAAGCCCCGAACCGGGCGTGGTTCGGGGCGAGACTAAGTGGAAAAATTTGGGGGACGTTGCTAAGGAAGCAGGCGAATTTCCGTAAAACTGCCATGTACCCGCAAGTTGCCCTCCCGTTGGGCGTCGGGGTTGAGGTCGGCGTAGTTGCGGAAGGCGAAAACGTCCCGAATGCCCGTAGCTTTCACTTCGTAAGTGCCACTGATAAGCTTGCGGGCCTCATCGTAGGTCGTGATAATCAGCGAGCCGTTGAGTTGGTTCTGGTTGCCGGATATGGTGTTATTAGACGTGTTGGTGGAAGGCGTGAAGCGGATAAAGGAAACCTGCACGTCGCCCTGGCTGGCATCGGGCTGGGAAGACAAGGAGTAGGTACCAACTAGCTCAGGCTTCTGGCGGCTTTTGGCTAGCGCAAACGTTACTCTGTCGGCCGGGCCGGTGGTCGTTGCTTCACTGCTGATGGTATGCAACAGTCGGTCAGAAAGCAGCTCCGCATTGGGTTTATCGGCCACATAGCTCACAGAGCGCTCCTCGGTTGAGCCCGCGTACGCAAAGTTCACGTTCAGTGTAGCGGCCTGAGCCGGCGTTGTAGCTACGGATTCTGGAATAGGGTCGCAGTCTTTGGTACAGGCGGTGCCCAAGAGCGAAGCCGTGAGCATAGTCGCGAGGAGTAGGGTACGGGGTGCCACAGGCGGAAACGTTGAGATTGGAGGATAGTGGACGGTTTGTAACAACCGTGCCAAAACAAGCCAAAAAAGTTCCCGTTCAACTGTTCTTATGTTTCCAATTCAACTAAAAACGCTATTACTATAGAGTCAGAAGGGTTATGTCCAGATTGGGTGACCACAAAAAAAGCGCTCGTAGGTGCTTTTTTTGCTTTGAATTAGTGAGTAGCTATACCTACTCAGCCACCTACTACCAGCTTCTGCCCCGGCTGCACGGCGTCCGATTTTAGGTTGTTCAGTTCCCGTAGGCGCTGCACCGTTAGGCCCTGGTAGCGGCGCGAGATGTTGTAGAGCGTGTCGCCGGGCTGCACTAGGTATAGGTGTGGGGCGGGGGGCAATGCCGGAGCAACTGGTGCGGCTGCCGGACGGGCCACGCGGCGGGCCGGAGCCTGGGCGGCGGCAGCCACTTCGCGGGTAGCTTCCATGAGGTCGGCTACGGCTTCGGTAGTGGCTGCTTCAGGCGTGGCTTTCAGTGTCAGCTCCTGGCCGGGCTGCAGCACGTAGCTGCCGAGCTGGTTCCAAGCCTTGAGCTGGGCTACGGTCAGGCCGTTGGCGGTGGCGATTTTCTCCAAGAAGTCACCCGGCTTCACTACGTAGCGGCCCGGCACTGTATCATCGTCGGTAGCCGCCGTAATAGCGGCCACCGCCCGCCGTACTTCGGCGGCTGGCTTAGCTGGGGCGCGGGCCAGCACTTCGGCCGCCGAATCGGGCTCCGGAACTGGCGCTGCTGTTTTGGCGGCCGCCATTCGTACCGGCACCACGGCTGGCTGAGCCGCGGCCGGCTCGGTTACTGACGGCAGCGGCCTAAATAGCACCAGCTGCTGCCGGCCGGCCAATGAAGAGCCGGTGCCCAGCTTATTCCAGCGGCGCACCTGGGCCGGGCTCACATCGTAGCGGGCCGCTACCGAGTTCACGGTTTCGCCACGCTTCACGGTGTGGCGCAGGCGCTCGAAGCGTGGTGTGGCCGGAGCAGTAGCAACGGCTGTCGTCGTCGAGGTAGCGGCTAAGCGGCGGCCGGGCAGCGGCAGTAGGCCACTCAGGGCCACGGGGCGCGGGGCCAGCGGGCGGGGCAGGTCGACCAGCGGACGGCAGTAATCAAACAGGACCTCGCGGCTGGCCGTGGCAACCAGGGCGGCGCGGGCAGTGGTGGGCAGTTGCAGCGTGTAGTTGCGGTAACCGTCCGGTAGGTAGGGCTTGCGCAACTCGGGGTTCAGGCGCAGCAGCGCCAGCGAGTCGGTATAGCCGATGGCCTGGGCCAAGCGGGTCAGGTCGAAGGGGCGGCCACCGAGCTGCAGCGTATCCATGGCCTGGGCGTACTGGTAGTTGAGCGTGGGCGCGTGCAGCTGGTGCTCCTTGGCGTACTTCATGCTGTACATGATGGCCGTGAAGGTGGGCACGTAGTTGCGGGTTTCCGCCGGCAGGCTGCTGTGTACTTCCCAGTAGGTGCTCTTGCCGGTACGCTTCATCACGCGCTGCATGTTGCCCGCACCCCAGTTGTAGGCGGCCAGCACCATTTCCCAGTCGCCGAACACCCGATACAGGTAGCGCAGGTGCTTGCAGGCCGCTTCGGTGGCCTTTTCGGGGTCCATGCGCTCATCCACCCAGTCGTCGCGGCGCAGGCGCAGGTCGTTGGCGGTGGGGCCCATGAACTGCCAGAGGCCGGTGGCGCCCACCCGCGACTTGGCGGTCGGAATCAGGGCCGACTCCACCACAGCCAAGTATTTGAGGTCGAGGGGCAGGTTGTATTTGGTCAGGTACTTCTCGAAGAGTGGGAAGTAAAGATTCTCGCGTTCCAGCACCCGCTGGGTGTAGCTCCGCTGCCGCTCGGTAAAGAGCTTCACGAAGCTCATCACGTGGTTATTGAACACGTGGGGCACGTCGGTTTCAAAACAGCTCACCCGGTCGCCCACCAAGTCACGCAGCTCGGGCGGGGTGCGCAGCCATACCAGCTTAGCCGAGTCGGGAGCCATCGGCAGAGCAGCCAGCGAATCGGGCAGCAGCAAATGGTTTACCAGGGCCGAGTCGGTGGGCAGGGCCGCCGCCGGGGCAACCGGGGCTGGCTGGGGCCGCCGCTGCGCCCGGACCGGCTGGACCAAGGCAACAGCCAGCAAAATAGGGACGGCGGCACGCAGCAACTTTATCATTCGAATTCGGGCAAGAGGACGATAACCGGCTAGGCCGGAACGCAAAACGCTGAGTTGAAACTCAGCGTTTTGCCAAAAATAACACAGAACATCAATAAAACCAGCTTTTTAACTTAAAGCTGTACTTTAAATAGCCGGGGATAAAGGCTCTATAGTCCGTTCTGCTACTGCCTCCACGCTAAGCCACTTCCGGGGCCAGCGTTTGGGCCAGCGAGTTGGCGAAGGCCAGTAGCTGCTGCTCGCGAAAGGCCCCACTCAGCACCTGAAGGCCAATGGGCAGGCCCTCGGAGTCGAGCCCATTGGGCACCGAAATGGCCGGGACGCCCGCTAGTGAGGCCTGCACCGTGAAAATATCGGCCAGATACATGGCCAGCGTGTCACGGTCTTCGTCGCCAATTTTAAAGGCCGTGGTAGGCGTGGTGGGCAGCACCAGAAAGTCGTAGTCGCGCAGCAGCTCGTCGGTTTTCTCCTTGATGAGCCGGCGTACCCGCTGGGCTTTGGTGTAATAAGCATCGTAGTAGCTGGCGCTCAGTACAAAAGTGCCCAGCAGAATCCGGCGCTGCACTTCCGGGCCGAAACCCTGGGAGCGGGTTTTCTTGTAGAGCGACTCCAGGTCCGTTACGTCGGGGGCGCGGTAACCGAACTTCACCCCGTCGTAGCGGCTCAGGTTGGAGCTGGCTTCGGCCGTAGTCAGGATGTAGTAAGTGGGCACGATGAAGTCGAGGTAAGGAAACTCCACGGCCTCCACCACGTGGCCCTGGCCGCGCAGCTGCTCCAGCGCCGTTTCGGTGGCCGCCTTTATTTCGGGGTTGAGGCCCGGGCGTACCAGGCAGTCCTGGATGTAGCCGATGCGGTACTGGGGCGCGGGTGCCAACTCCTGGCTGTAGGCGGGCACCGGCTGCTGGCTCACGGTGCTGTCGAACTGGTCGGGGCCGGCCATTACTTCGAGCAGCAGAGCCGCATCCTCCACCGAGCGGGTGAGCGTGCCAATCTGGTCGAAGGAAGAAGCGTAGGCCACCAGCCCGTAGCGGGAAATACGCGAGTAGGTAGGCTTGAAGCCGACGATGCCGCAAAACGCTGCCGGCTGCCGCACCGAGCCGCCGGTGTCGGAGCCAATCGAAGCTAGGCACATATCGGCCTGCACGGCTACGGCCGAGCCGCCCGACGAGCCGCCCGGTACCCGGTCGGGCGCAATAGCGTTGCGAACCGGTCCGAAGTAGGAGGTTTCGTTGGAGGCGCCCATAGCAAACTCATCGCAGTTCTGGCGGCCAATCAGAATGGCATCCTCATCGAGCAGCCGCTGCACGGCCGTGCCGGTAAACAACGATTTAAAGCCGTCGAGGATATGGCTGCTGCTTTGCAGCGCGTGCCCCTCGTAGGCCAGCACATCCTTCAGGCCGATAACCATGCCGGCGAGCTTACCGGCTGTACCAGCGGCCAGCTTGGCATCAACGGCCACGGCTTGGGCGCGGGCCTCCTCGGGCCACACTTCTAGAAAAGCGTTGAGGTTTTCCTGCCGGGCGATATTGTCAAGGTAGTGCTCAACCAACTGCTGGCACGATACAGTGCCGGCGGCAATTTCGCGGCGCACTTCGGAAAGGGAATCGAAACGTCTCAAGACGAAGAAATTAAAGGCGAGGCCTGCGAAGCGAGGCGGAAGCGCGAAAATAGCACCCCCACCGCTAAAAACAGAACCGCCGGCAGATTTTGGCTGCCGGCGGTTCGGGTAATGCTTACGGTTGAGCAGTTGAACTAGCTCGTCTGGTCGAGGCGTGGGCGCTCAGGCGCAGTGGCCAACGGCTCGGGCGTTACAGCTGGCGTAATGCCGCCGTCCATGGGCGGGGCCAGTATCGGAGCGGCCTCGGCTACCGGCGGGGCGGGCTGGTAAGCCTGCTCGGGCTGCTGAAACTGCTGCTGATAAGGCTGCTGGCCGGGCTGGCCGTAGTTCTCCACTTCGCTACGAATCTCGCGCGAAGCATCTTTAAACTCGCGGATACCCTTGCCCAGGCCCCGGGCCAACTCGGGAATCTTGTTGGCGCCGAAGAAAATCAGAATAACCACCATGATGAGCATGAGCTCACCACCACCAAGGTCACCGAGAAATAGAAAAACAGGCGTTTGCATAATTGGAGGGGGTTATTGGCGGGGTGCGGCCGGATCGTTGGGATTAGCCGGGTTCACAGGCCGGTCGCGGAATTCGGGCTTCTCTTCCTTCGAGGCATCTTTAAACTCGCGGATGCCCTGGCCCATACCCCGGAACAGCTCCGGAATGCGCTTGGCTCCGAAAAGCAGAATGATAGCTAGGCCGATGAGCAGGATTTCGGTACCACCGAAGTTACCGATTCCGAGCAGGAGGGTGGCAAAGTTCATATGTAGCAGACCCGAAGGCCGGAGTTAGAAGGTCAAAGGAGAGTATACGCAACCAGTACGTAGCTAGATTGGTAAAGGTACCGCATAATTCGAAAAACAGTTCCGCTCCTGTCTAGGTTCTTGCGCCGTACGCATCTGGCCGAGCGTTGTCATCCGTCCTTCACGTCGCGTGGTTACTTCCGGCCAGTAAAGGAGATAGTTGAGCCTGAAAAAGGACTTCTTTAACGGTTTCGTTCCATCTGACTGAAGCTAACTACGTTATTTAGTAAGTCGATAAAGTAGTCGGCTACTTAATTCTTGCCATAAATTTATGCTATTGGAAGAATCATCCTTTCCTAGTGAAGCGCAATCAGGTCTTTCACAGTCAGGCCTTTCGCGGGCGCAGGAAATCCGGCGGCTCGCGGCTCTGCAATCCTACGAAATTATGGATACTCCGGCCGAGGCTGCCTTCGACGATCTGGCCCGGCTGGCTTCTATCATCTGTAACACCCCCATCTCTCTGGTTTCTTTGCTTGATGGGGAGCGGCAGTGGTTCAAGGCCCGTACCGATCAGAACTGGCCGGTTAGTACGCCCCGCGAGTTGGCGTTCTGCCAGCAGGCCATCCAGGGCAAAACGCTCTATGAGGTAGAAGATGCCACGTGCCATCCCTTGTTCGAGCACAATGCGCTGGTAACCGGTGCGCCCAACATCCGCTTCTATGCCGGCTACCCGCTGCTCACGGCCCAGGGCGACGCGCTAGGTACGCTCTGCGCCATCGATACGGTGCCCCGCCGCCTCAACGACGGCCAGCGTGATGCCCTGGCCGTACTGAGCCGCGAGGTAGTGGCACACTTGGAACTGCGCCGCGCCCGCCTGGAGCTGGAGATGGAGCGCCAGAAGCTGGACGATCTGCTACGCCTGGCCAACGGCACAGCCGAAAGCCTGTACCTGAGCAGAAGCCACAACGAAATCTTTATTAAGCAGGATCACCGGCTGATACGCCTCAAAACGGCCGACATCCGCTACGTGGAGGCGCTGGGCGACTACGTGAACATCTACGCCGGCTCGGAGCGGTACACCATCTACAGCACCATGAAGGAGTTGGAAACCCGGTTACCAGCTCACGACTTCGCCCGGGTGCACCGCAAGTATATTGTGCGCCTCGACCGCATCATCGCCATCGAAAGCGACGCGCTGTTGATGGAGACTGACCGCGGGGCCGAAGGTGGGCCCAGTCTGCTGCCCGTGCCCATCGGTAACTCATTCAAAGCCGGGCTGCTAAGCCGGCTAAACCTGGTTTAACCCGAGTTGATAGCTCGGCCGTAACGCACAAACATATTCTTTCACCGAGATAAAAGGGTCGTTGGGCGAAATTGAAGCAGGGTAACTTATGCCCTCCAGTATCTTTCGTCTGGTTATCGGGCGTTTGCCTCACCAGCAGCGGTTAGCAATAACCGCCTGTTAGTGAAGGAGGAATTCCGGTAGCTAAGTTTGTTTTCATAGCTCGGAAAGCCCGGCTCCTTTGGAGCCGGGTTTTCTATTGTTGGTAAGGGCAGAGCATCTGGCATAATGCCTATTTTCGCCCGAGCCAGTTTTCGGGATTGAGGTTGGCGCTGTTGTGCCAGACTTGGAACTGTACTTCCGAAGTGCCCTCAGCATTGGTGGTTACGGTGCCCAGGCTCTGGCGGGCCTCAATGGTCTGGCCTTCGCTCACGCTCACGTTGCGCAGTTTGGCATACACCGTGAAGTAGTCGCCGTGCTGCACCATCACGATGTTGCCCATACCTGGCACGCTGGCCACCGTGAGCACTTTGCCGCTGAATACGGCCCGCACCGGCTCGCCCGAGTTGGTCTGAATATCGACGCCGCGGTTCTCCACTACCACATTTTTGAGCACCGGGTGGTTGTGGCGGCCGAAGCGCTGGCTGATGAAACCCTTGCCCACGGGCCAGGGCAGGCGGCCCCGGTTGTCGGTGAAGGAGGCGGCCAGCTTGGCCGTTTCGGGCGTCAGGGTAACGCGGTCGGTGCGCTCGGCCTTGGTGGCGGCCGCCTCTTCGGCGGCAGCAGTAGCCGGGGTGCGCGAGGTAGCGGTTGGGCTGCGGCCCGCGTTGGCGGCCACTTCGGCGGCGCGGGCCTTGGCCGCGGCCCGGCGTGCTGCTTCGCGGGCGGCGCGGGCAATTTCCTCGCGCACGCGCAGCGCAATCAGGTTATCGAGCCGGCTCACGGCCCGCTGGCGGTCGGCCAGCTCTTTACGCAAACCCTCTTCCTGCTGGGTCAGCTTCACAATCACCTGGTCCTGCTGCACCTTCAGCGTGGTCAGGGTTTTCTTCTCTGAGAGCTGGGTATTGAGCAGGGAGCCCTTTTGCTGGCGCTGCTGCTGCAAGCCGGTCAGCTGGGTGTCCAGTCGCTGCTGGGCGCGGGTAATCTGGGTGGCCTGGGCCTGGCGCACTTCGGTGTACTGGCGGATGTAGCGCAGGCGCAGCAGAAACTGGTTGAACGACTCGGCGGCGAACAAAAACATGAGCCGGTTGTAGCCGTTGGCCGTTTTCGAGCCGGCGTAAATCAGGCGGGCGTATTCGGCCTTGAGACGCTCCAGGCGCTGGCGCGTCTGCCGCACCTGGCCCTCGGTTTGCTGCACGTCGCCCTCAATATAGCGCAGCTCCGAACTGATATTCTTGATAACCCCCTGTTGCACCACCAGCTTCTCCTGAATAGCGTTGAGCTGGCCCACCGAGGCCTGCTTCTTCTCCTGGGTCTGGGCCAGAATGCGGCTGGTTTCCTTGATGCGTTTGAGGTTGGCGCGCCGCTCGCGCTCCAGCTGAGTTTTGCTTTTGGCAGCCGGCTTGCCCTTCTGAGCCCACGCTGAACCCGCCGGAGCAGCCAGCAGCAGCCCCGTAATCAGCAGCAGAAGCCCGCCGGTGTTACTTTTTGCGCGCATAGCCTTTGGGTACGGAGAACGGGAATTGCAGCCGGCCCTTGTCCAGGTCCACGGCCCGGTAGGTTAGCGTGATAACCGTGGGAGCCTGCTGCGGCTGCTGCACCTGCACCTGGGTTTCGAAGGCGAAGGGCTGGGGGTTACTTTCGAGCTGGCGGAAGTCTGCGTAGTCCACCGTCAGCTGGTGAGCGCGCACCGAATCCTGCACCTGTAGCTGCCGCGGCCGGCCCTGCGCCACATCTACCAGCTGCATAACCAGTAGCCCGGCCTGCTCGTAGCGCACGCGCTGCACCGTGCCCTCGGTGGTTACGGCCGGCTGGGTAGCGGGGCTGAGGGGGGCCAGGTAATTACCCAGCAGCAGGGCCTGCAGCATATCGAAGGTAACGGGCACGTTAAGCCGCTGGCTCAGGTAAGCGAAGTCGCCCGAATAATACTCCCGGTGCAGCTTGTCGATTACCTGCACCGAGTCGCGGGTGATGTAAAGCCGCCCGCCCTCAATGCCCAGCAGCGAGGCCGACAGCCAGATAGCACTGTCTTTACGGATGCGCAGGTTGACGTTGGCACTCTGGTCGCCGAACTGGGCCTTGCCCTTGGCCGTCAGGAACTGAAAGTCGAGGTTGGTGGCCTTTATGGCCTCCGGCATCGGGTTGGTGGTTGAAGGCCGGTTGGCATTTGGCAGTAGCTTTTTGGTGCAGCTGCCCAGCAGCAACGGTAGGGCTAACAGTACGCTCAGCAGTAGCGCAGGGCGGTTATTCATAGAGCTTCTTGTCCTTTATTTTACGGTTGATGAGCGCCGAGGCCCCGCCTTTCTGGTCGGCCCGCTGCCACTCGGTCACGGCCCGTTCCTTGTCGCCGAGCTGGAACAGCACGTCGCCGTAGTGCTCCACAATGGTAGCTTCGGAGGAATGGCGCAGGGCCGTTTCCAGGGCCCGGCGGGCGCCGGCGTAGTCTTTGAGCTGGTACAGCACCCAGGCATAGGTGTCGAGGTAGGTAGGGTTTTCCGGAAACTGCTTCACCAGCTTACCGGCCATTTCCTTGGCCTTATCCAGCTTCTCGCGCCGTATCGACAGAAAGTAGCTGTAGTTGTTGAGGGCCTGGGCGTTGTTGGCGTCGAAGGTCAGCGCCGCCTCGTAAGCGGCGTCCGATTTGGCATAGTCCTTCAGCTCGTGGTAAACGTCGCCGAGCTGGGTATCGAACTGGGCCAGTAGCTCGGGGTTGTCGGTGGCCAGCTTGCGGCCGTATTCAAGCGACTTGGCGGCCTTGGCGGGTTGCTTCTCCATCTGGTAGCCCACGCCGTTGTAGAACCAGAGTGGCGCCTGGTTCGGGAACAGCTCCAGGGCCTGGGCGGTGTGGGCCAGCAGCGAATCGGTCTGGCTCAGTTCGGCGTCAATCAGCACCACCTGCTGCCAGATCTGGTAGCGGGAGTTATCGAGCCGGATGGCTTTTAGGTAGTTGGCGCGGGCGGCGGCGCGGTTACCGGACACGGTTTCTATGTCGCCGGCAATGGAAAACGCTTTGGCCTCGCGCGGATGCACCCGCATGGTAATGGCGGCCAGCTCGCGGGCCGTTTCGTTAAGGTCGGGGCTAGGCAGCTGCTTGAGGTACTCAATCAGGATGCGCACCTTATCATCAATATCGAGGCTGGGGCTTTCGAAGGCCTGTTTCAGCTGGCGCTCCGACTCGGGCCGGTTGTTCTGCAGCCGGTACACGTCGGCCAGAATCATGCGGGCCCGGGGGTTTTCGGGGTCGAGACGCAACGCTTGGTTAGCCACCCGCAAGGCATCATCGAAGCGGCGGTTGGTGGCGTAGAGCTGGGCCTGCGCCAGCACGTAGCGCGGCTCGTCGGGGTTCGATTTGATGAGCATTTCGCCCTCCTGCAGCGCTTGGTCGAGCTTGTTCTGGCGCAGGTAAATCTGCTGCTTCTTGAACGAGATTTCGTCCAGCGGCCCAAATTTCTGTTCGGCCTGCCCGAAAGTGGTCAGCGCCTCATCAAACCGGCCCTGAGCCACGTACAAATCGGCCAGGTTGAAAAGGTAGTAATTCGAGTTGGGTACCCGCCCGATAAGGTCGGTATACACCTTGGTTGCCTCCTCATACTGCTTCTGCGAGGTGTAAATCTGGGCCAGCAGCAGATAATAGTACGGGTTCTGCGGGTCGAGCTTCACGGCGGCACGGCCGAAGTTGGTCGCGTCCTGCAGGTTGCCACTTAGCAGGTTAGCCTCGGCAATTTTGTAGTTGACGGCGGCATTGGCCGGGTTTAGGGCGTAGGCTTTCAGCAGGCGCTCCAGGGCCTTGTTGTAGTCTTCGAGTAGCACGTAGCGCACCCCGTCCACGAAGTAGGCTTCGCTCATCTCACGCTCCTTGGGCGTTAGTACGCGCTGTTGCCGGGTGGCCTCGGTGAGGGCTGCGCGGCGGGCCAGCTCGCGTCGGTCTTTGCGGCTGAGCTTCTCGGGCTGAGCTTCGGCCGGGCGGGCCGGCGGGGCAGCCTTGCGCTGGGCATACCCCGGCCCGGCCAGCAGCATACTCAACAGGAAGGACAGCAGCAACGCGCGGAATAGGGGCATAAGGAGAGTAAGCCGAAGAGAACGGTCCGCCGTGAAGATAAAGAAAAGGGCGGCGGTCGGCAGCTAAACAGCCCGAGGCTGCCGCTGCCAACCGCCGCCCGCCATCTGTCTAACGCTGCTTACAGCCGCATCGTATTATAGTCGCCCACGCTCAAATCCAACGATTTGCCGCTGAGCATGGCGTGCGAGCCAATCATGGAGCCCGCCACGTTGGCATGCTCCACCGTGGCCGACTGCTGCACAATGCTATTGGCTACCACCGAGCTACTAATGCGGCTGCCCGCGCCCACCGACACGTGCGGGCCTACTACCGAGTTGGTAATCTGCACGTTTTCACCCAGATATACCGGCTCAATGATAACCGAGTTGGTAACCTGGGCCGAGGCGGCCGTTAGCTTTTCGCCGCGCTCCTGCAGAAACTCCAGGTAGCGCTGGTTGGTGTACACGGTGGCGTCTTTGTTGCCGCAGTCGAGCCACTCGGTTACGCGGCCGGGCACAAACTGGGTACCCTTATTTTTCATGTTTTCAAGGGCATTGGTGAGCTGATACTCGCCTTTGTCCATGATGTTGTTGTCGAGCAGGTACTGCAGCTCGCGCTTCAGGTACTCGCCATCCTTGAAGTAGTAAATACCGATAATGGCCAGGTCCGACACGAACTCCTGGGGTTTCTCCACGAAGTCGGTAATCTGCCCCTGATCGTCGAGCTTCACCACGCCGAAGGGCTTAGGGTCTTCTACGCTCTGCACCCAAATGGTGCCGTCAACCGATGTATCGAGGGTGAAATCGGCCTTGAAGAGCGTATCGGCGAAAGCCACGACCACGTGGCCATCGAGGGCAGACTGGGCGCACAGAATGGCGTGGGCCGTGCCCAGCGCCTCGTCCTGGTAGCAAATCGTGCCCTTGCCGCCTACCGACTCAGCAATCTTAATGAGGTCCTGCTCTACCTCTTTCCCGAAGCTACGCCCAATAATAAAGGCCACTTCTTCTACTGGCTCGGCGCACACTTTGGCAATGTCTTCTACCAGGCGGTGCACAATGGGTTTGCCGGCAATCGGAATCAGGGGCTTGGGAACGGTGAGCGTGTGGGGGCGCATGCGCTTGCCCATGCCAGCCATCGGAACGATAATTTTCATTCAGTTAAAAATTAAAAGTGAAAAATTAAAAATTGCCAATGAATCATTATAAAAAAGGTCGTCTAATATCTGTTGATAATAGGTAAGACCACCGATTTCTAATTTTTCACTTTTAATTTTTAAGTAAAGAGTTCAAAGAATACCTGTGCTGCCGTAGCCGCCCGCGCCGCGGCCGGTTTCCGACAGCGCCTCGACCGGCTGCCAGGCTACCACTTCGTGGCGGGCCACCACGAGCTGGGCAATTCGCTCCCCGTCCTGCACCACAAACTCCTGGTCCGAGAGGTTAACGAGCAGCACCTGCAGTTCGCCGCGGTAATCAGCATCAATGGTGCCGGGGCTATTAACGAGGCCGATGCCGTGTTTGTAGGCCAGCCCGCTGCGGGGCCGCACCTGCATCTCGTAGCCCACCGGAATTTCCATAAACAGGCCTGTGGGAATGAGGGCACGCTGTAAAGGCCCTAACGTAACCGGCGCCGCGAGGTTGGCCCGCACATCGAGGCCGGCCGCATGGGCAGTCTGGTACTCGGGCAGCGCATGGCGCGAGCGGTTGATAACGGGAATCTGCATGGGGCAAAGGTAGGTTTTGAGCTGCAAGCTACAAGCACGTTCGAATAGCTTGCGGCTTATAGCTTACAACCCAAAAACATCAAACACTCCGTAGCCGCCGGCCCTCCACGGCCGCTACCAGACCCACAAAACCCAGCGTGAGCAGGGCGTGGAAGCCGTAACGGCCCCAGCCGGGCGCTACGGGTACGTACCAGCTGGTGGCAACTACGGCCACCGCTACCAGCAGCCATACCAGCAGCCGCGCCACCGGATAGGGCACCGGGAAGTGCTGCTCGCCCAGCCACCAGCACAGTGCGGCCATCATAAAATAGCAGGCCAGCGTGGCCAGCGCCGAGCCCATGTAGCCCAGCAGCGGAATCAGCAGGAAGTTGAGGGCAATGGTGAGCACGGCCCCGCCGAAGCTGATGTAGGTGCCGTAATACGTTTTGTCGGTAAGCTTGAACCACACCGACAGGTTCCAGTAGATGCCCAGAAACAGGTTGGCCAGTAGTAGCACCGGCACCACAGCCAGCCCCTGCAGGTACTCGCGCCCATGCAGAAACAGGCCCGCCACCAAGTCCAGGTTCACGCTTACGCCCACAAACAGCATGGCACAGCACAACGTGAACCACTTGAGCACCAAGGCAAAGGTGCGGGGCGAATTCTGATCGGTGCTCTGGGCGAAAAAGAACGGTTCGGCCGCGTATTTAAAGGCCTGGATAACGAGGCTCATCAGAATGCTGAGCTTGTAGCAGGCTCCGTAGATGCCCACCGCTGTGAGGCTGCTCTGGCCGGGGTAGAAGTTCTCGGGCAGCCATACGGGCAGCAGAATCCGGTCGA
This sequence comes from Hymenobacter psychrophilus, assembly GCF_900107135.1. Lineage (GTDB taxonomy): Bacteria > Bacteroidota > Bacteroidia > Cytophagales > Hymenobacteraceae > Hymenobacter > Hymenobacter psychrophilus. Next base: position 318,904 of record NZ_FNOV01000003.1, on the reverse strand, counting down.
GCATCTCGTTAACCATGCCTGCCAAGCCCATCAGCATAATCGGGTAGGCATAGCGCAGCAGCGGCCGCAGCGGCTCCAGGTTCAGGCGGAAGCGGAAGTCGGTCAGCTCGCGGCCCAGCAGCAGCAGCGTAAAGGCGCTGGCCGCCGCATTCGAAATAAACACGTAGCCCACGCCAATACCCGGGTCGTAGATGGCCCGCACCAGCGGCTGCAGCACCGGCAGGTATTTGCCCGCCAGAATATCGGGACAGGCAACGATGAAGAACAGGTTCAGCGCCACGTTGAGGCCAATGTTGGCCAGCCGGATAGTGGCAAACTTACGGGCTTTGTTTTCGAGGCGGAGGCGGGCAAATGGTATGGCTGCCAGCGCATCAAGCCCCAGAATGGCAGCAATCCAATAGGCGTAGTGCTCGTGGCCGGGCGGCAAACCCAGCAGCCCCATCAGCGGGCTAGCCAACAGCAGCAGCAGCAACGTGAGCACCACGCTACTGAGCAGTAGCATGGTCAGCGTGCGGTCGTAGAGTTCCTGCCGGTCGGTGCCGGGGCGGTTGGCAAAGCGGAAGTACGTGGTTTCCATGCCGTAGGTGAACACTACGTTCAGAAACGACACGTAGGCAAACAGTCCCGTCACGATGCCGTACTCGGCCGCCGCAAACCGCGCGGTGTATAGCGGCACCAGCAGAAAGTTGACCATCCGGCCCACAATACTGCTCACCCCGTAGATAGCCGTCTGGGAAGCCAGCTTTTTCGCTAAACCCATTTCGTTTAATTAGTAATTGATAATTAGTAATTAAGAATTGCTGCTTTGATTCCAGTAGATGGAAGTGTATAGCATTATCTCCTCAATTCCAGAGAATTATTAATTACCAATTACTAATTCCCTGTAAAGGCCGCTTGGCGTTTTTCCAGGAAAGCGGTGGTGCCTTCTTTGAAGTCGTCGGAGGCGAAGCAGCGGGCGAAACCTTCGGCTTCGGTCTGGTAGCCGTGGCGCTGCTGGTCGTAGTAGGCATTCACCGAGTCGAGGCACAGGCCCACGGCCAGCGGGGCTTTGCCCAGAATGCGCGTGAGAAGCTGGCGGCAGAAGTCGAGCAGCTCGGCTTGGGGCACTACGTGGTTGACCAGGCCCAGGCTGAGCGCCTGGTCGGCCTTCACCATGTCGGCGGTCAGCAGCAGCTCGATGGCCTTGCCTTTGCCCACCAGCTGGGCCAGGCGCTGGGTGCCACCGTAGCCCGGAATCAGGCCCAGGTTCACCTCGGGCTGGCCGAAGCGGGCGGTTGAGGAGGCAACCCGCATATGGCAGGCCATGGCTAGCTCGCAACCGCCGCCCAGCGCGAAGCCATTCACGGCGGCAATAACGGGCTTGGCACCTGCCTCAATACGCCCAAAAATTTCCTGGCCCCGCTCGGCCGCCCGGCGCGCGGCCAGCACGTCGAGGCCCGCCAGTTCGACAATATCGGCCCCGGCCACGAAGGCCTTCTCGCCGCTGCCCGTCAGCAAAATACCGCGCACCTTCGCATCGGCCTGAGCCTGCCCGAAGGCTGTGCCGATATCCTCGATGGTTGCGGCGTTAAGGGCATTGAGCTTATCGGGACGGTTTACGGTGATGGTAAGGATGCCGGAAGCGGTGTCGAGGTCGTAGAGCAGGGTGGCGAAGGTGGTCATGGCGGGAGGGAGGGATAAGGTGATAGTACCTGAGCCAAAGATAGAACGAATTGAGGCGCCTTACCCACCCAGCCTGCGGCCCGGCCGACCGGCCAAAAGGTGGAGTTGAGCGAAAAGACGCGCCAGCCGAAGGGCCAAAGCAGCATATTTGACTTCGCTAACTCACCGGTACTCTTTTAGATAGGAAAAACTCTATCTTGAGACCGCAACTTTCTCCTTCATAGTCAACCAAATTCCGCATATGGGTTTCGTCTCCGAATTCAAAGAGTTCATTTCCAAGGGCAATGTGCTCGATCTGGCTGTTGGTGTTATCATCGGTGGGGCTTTTGGTAAAATCGTTACCTCGCTCACCGACGACATTCTGATGCCCATCCTGACGCTACTCACCGGTGGCCTCGACTTCAAGGAATGGTACCTCTCGCTCGATGGCAAAACCTACCCCACCCTGGAGGCCGCTAAGGCAGCGCAGGCTGCTACTATCAACTACGGCCTGTTTCTGAATGCCGTTATCACCTTCCTGCTGATGGCCTTTGCCATCTTCTGGCTCGTGAAAATTGCCAACCGCTACAAGAAGCCCCAGGAAGTGGTGGCCGTGGCCGATCCGTTGCCGACTAAGGAGGAGATATTGCTTACCGAAATCCGCGATACTTTGCGTAACCGGGCATAGGCTGTACCACGCCTGTTGCTACCAAGCCGGCGCTGGCTGCCTCCTGGGCAGATAGTGCCGGCTTTGTCGTGCGCCGCCAGGCCAGGAGCCGGCAACTTTACGGGCGCTTTGAACTAACTTCGTTGGTGGCCAGTTCGTTTGCCATATTCCCTACTGCCATTGTTTTCGCTGCTTTGATGAAGAAATTACTTTCCCTACTGGCCCTGGCTGCCGTTACCTGTGCCGCTTCCCCTGCTGCCCGCGCCCAAACTGCCGTGCTCGACGGCCAGACCCGCGAAGAAGCTCAGGCCCGGCAGGCAACCCAGAAACAGACCCGTAAGCGCGGTAAAGCCACGACCGATGATGTGGCCAACATGCAGCGTCGCATGAGCATGAATGCTGAAGAGAGTAAGCGCGACCAGCAGCAGGAGCTGCTCGAAGCCCGCTCGGGCGCGGGTAATTCCAGCCTCAGCCGCGCCGCCGGCCCCGACCGCCAATACGACCGGGGCACCGGCGGCTTCACCGTGCGTAAGTATCGCGACAACAGGGTAGGGGCCAAGCCGCCTAAGCGCGGTGCTACCCGGGCAGCCGGCTACGTCGACCCCAAAGGGAAGCCCATGACGGACAAGCAGCGGAGTAATCGTAACCGCAATAAAAAGCGCTTTTTGTTCTTTTAAACTGGTTCCGTTAGCAGCAGGCCATTAATTGTCAAAGCAACTGTGCTAAAAAGCATCGGCCCCATCCTGTAACAGGATGGGGCCGATGCTTTTTACAGCAAGCCGGAAGCTCCTTAGAGCGTCCGCTTGATTTCCTGCTCCTCGAAGCCTTCGATATTGTCGCCCTCCTGGAGGTCGTCGAAGTTCTTGAGTGAGATACCGCACTCGTAACCCTGGCGTACTTCCGACACGTCGTCTTTGTAGCGCTTGAGGTCCTTGATGTCGCCCGAGTACACCACAATGCCGTTGCGCACGAGGCGCACCTTGGTTTTGCGGGTAAACGTGCCGTCGGTCACCATACAGCCGCCAATAGCACCTACTTTGGTGATGTTGAACACCTGACGGATTTCGGCGTTGGCCACGACCACTTCCTTCACCGTTGGGGCCAGCATGCCTTCCATGGCATCCTTCACCTCGTTGATGGCGTTGTAAATGATCGAGTAGAGGCGGATATCAATCTGCTCCTGCTCAGCTAGTTTACGGGCACTAATGGAAGGCCGCACCTGGAAGCCGATGATGATGGCATCGGAGGCCGAGGCCAGCAATACGTCGGATTCCGAGATGGCACCCACCCCTTTGCTGAGAATGTTGACGGCAATTTCCGGGGTGCTGAGCTTGAGCAGCGAGTCGGACAGGGCTTCCACCGAGCCATCCACGTCGCCCTTCACAATCACGTTCAGCTCCTTGAACGAGCCGATTGCCAGACGGCGACCAATCTCGTCGAGCGTAATGTGCTTCTTGGTGCGCATGCTCTGCTCGCGGGCCAGCTGCTGACGCTGGGTGGCCAGTTCGCGGGCTTCGCGCTCGGTTTCCATTACCTGGATTTTGTCGCCGGCCTGGGGCGCACCCGTCAGGCCGAGCACCTGCACCGGGGTAGCCGGGCCGGCTTTCTTCATTTTCTTGCCACGATGGTCGGTCATGGCTTTCACACGGCCAAAGTGCGGACCAGCCAGCACAATGTCGCCTACTTCCATCGTACCGGTTTGCACCAGGATGGTCGTTACGTAACCACGGCCCTTGTCGAGCGAGGCTTCGATAACCGTACCCACAGCCTTGCGGTCAGGGTTGGCCTTCAGCTCCAGAATCTCGGCTTCGAGCAGCACTTTCTCCAACAGGTCATCAATGCCGGCACCAGTTTTAGCCGATACTTCCTGGCTCTGATACTTGCCGCCCCACTCTTCTACCAGAATGTTCATCACCGACAGCTCTTCGCGCACCTTATCGGGGTTGGCGCCGGGCTTATCAATCTTGTTGAGGGCAATAACTATGGGCACACCAGCCGCTTGCGCGTGGTTAATGGCTTCCCGGGTCTGGGGCATTACCGAGTCGTCGGCCGCTACCACGATAATAGCAATGTCGGTGACTTTGGCACCACGGGCTCGCATAGCGGTAAAGGCTTCGTGACCCGGCGTGTCGAGGAACGTTACGCGCTTATCCGACTTGGTCATCACGTCGTAGGCGCCTATGTGCTGGGTGATACCACCGGCTTCGCCTTTGGCTACCGTGGCACTCCTGATATAGTCAAGCAGCGAAGTCTTGCCGTGGTCGACGTGACCCATGATGGTCACAATGGGGGCGCGGGGCTGCAGGTCAGCCTCGTCGTCCTCAATCTCGGCTACCGTTTCCTCTTCTTCAGCCGACAGGAACTCAATATCGTAGCCGAACTCATCGGCAATTACGGTAATGGCTTCGGCGTCGAGGCGCTGGTTGATGGAAACGAACATGCCCATGTTCAGGCACACCTTAATTACTTCGTTCACCGACACGTCCATGAGCGACGCCAGGTCGTTGGCCGAGATGAACTCGGTTACTTTCAGCGTCTTGGAGTCCAGCTCGTTCTGAGCACGCATCGCCTCGCGGTCGTCAGCGGCGTTGCTCCGCTTGTCGCGGCGATACTTAGCGCGGTTCTGCGACTGACCACGGCCGCCGCTGAGCTTGGCCAGCGTAGCCTTGATCTGCTCCTGAATCTGCTTGTCGTTCTGCTCGGGCGTGAGCGGCGCGGCGTTCGGACGCGGCGTGCCCGGCCCACGGTTGCCGGCGCGGTTAGCGGCCGGACCCGTACCAGTCGGACGGGCGCCCTGACCGGTGCCGGTCGGACGAGGTCCACCCGTCTGGCCGGGGCCATTCATCGGGATGCGCTGGCGCTTTTTCTTGTCGGCGCTGAGGCCACTCTTACGCACGTCGGACGAGGCCACCGGGCGCGCTCCACGACCACCGCGGCGCGACGAGTCGGTAGGTAGCTCAATTTTACCCAGTACCGTCAGGCCCTTTAGCTGATCGGCTTTGGCAACGATAGTGTTGTCTTCGGCGGCGGGGGCGGCCGGAGCCGGCGTAGTTGCGGCCGGAGCAGCAGCAACCGGTGCGGTTGGAGCGCTGGCAGCAGGCTTGGCTTCGGCTTTAGCGGCTTCGGCAGGCTTTGCTGCGGCCTCCGGTGCTTTCGCCTCGGGGGTCTTGGTCTCAGCGGGGGCGCTAGTTACCGGCGCTTTGGCCTCCGGAGCCTTAGCTTCCGGCGCTTTTGCTTCGGCAGGAGCGATTGTCTCCGTTGCCTTGGCTTCGGCTACCTTGGGCTCTGCAGCTTTAGGAGCCGACGTTTTGGCTTCGGGCGCTTTGGGCTCGGCGGGCTTCGCGGGGGCCGCTGGCTTTTCAGCCTTGGGGCGCACGGGGCGGCCTTTCGAGTCGAGCTCGATTTTGCCCAACACCTTCAGGCCTGGCACCCGGGGGGTGTCGGCCGCTTCAGGAGCAGGAGCCGGAGCCGGCTCCGGTGTTGGGGCAGCGGGTTTGGCGGCTACCGGAGCTTCCGGGGCCGAAGGTGTGGCGGGGGCCGGTGGGGTGGGAGCAGGAACAGGCGTAGCAGCAACCGGCTCAGGCTTCGGCTCGGGGGCCGCAACAGGCGTTGGCCTGGCAGCCTCAGACGCACGGGACTGAGCCGCAGCGGCTTCCAGCTCGCTCTGGCGCTTGGCCTGGCTGACTTTTTCGGCTTCCTTCTTATCCTGCACCGACGAAGCAAAGGCCTTATTGAGCTGGGTTACCTGCTCGGCCGTTAGCTTGGTCGTTGGTTTGTTTTCGATGGAATGCCCTTTTTCCGTCAGATAATCCACAATCGTGGAGATGCCAACGTTCAGGTCTTTGGCCGCCTGATTTAGCCGTTTAGTTGATGCTTCCGCCATTCTGTGCTCGCGAACGATGCTCTTATTCAGTTGCAAAGGTACTACATTAAATCTTGCCGGGCGACGTTGAAATCAAGCCACCCGGCCCGATTTCAACGCCCTTGCCGTACCGGCCGCCGCGCACTCATTGCGCGGCGCCGGAATTTGGTGAATCGTCGTTTTTAAGCGGCTCCGATTCCGTGTCGGCATCCGTTACCGGCTGCTCTTCACTGGTTTCGGCGGGCGCCTCACTCATTTCGGCTACTTCGGCCGTTGGTTCAACCGCATCTTCAGCGCCCGACGGCTCATCAGTTGCTGCGTCGCCGGCCTCGTCGTTGCTGACGATGTTGGCGACTGCGTCGGTGTTGCTGACGTCGTCGATGGCATTGTCGGCAGCTCCCGTTTCTTCAGCGGTGGCCTCCTCGTCATCGGCGAAGCGGGGCTTGGGAGCCGCTTCGGCTTCGTCGTCGAATTCGTTGCGGATAACCCGGAACAACTCCTCTACGGTTTCCTCCTCCAACTCGGTGCGGCGCACAATGTCTTCTTTGTTCACCGCTAGTACGGCGCGGCCGGTATCGAGGCCGATTTTCTTCAGCTCATCGATAATCCAAGCTTCCACTTCGTCGCTGAACTCGTCGAGGGCAATGTCCTCTTCGAAGTCGCCCGCATCGCGGAATACGTCGATTTCCATACCCACCAGCCGTGAAGCCAGCTTGATATTGGCACCGCCGCGACCAATGGCCAGGCTTACCTGGTCGGGTCGCAGGAACACCGATACGCGGCCGGTCTGCTCGTTGATTTTCATCGACGTGAGCTTGGCCGGCGACAGGGCCCGGGCGATGTACAGCTCCAGATTGTCGGTGTAGTTGATAATGTCGATGTTCTCGTTTTCAAGCTCGCGCACCACGGCGTGAATACGTGAGCCTTTCATGCCCACGCAGGCACCGACAGGGTCGATACGTTCGTCGTAGCTCTCCACGGCTACTTTGGCCCGCTCGCCGGGTTCGCGCACGATGTTTTTGATGGTGATGAGGCCGTCGAAAATCTCGGGTACCTCCTGCTCCATCAGGCGCTCGAGGAAAGCTGGGGCAGCACGCGAAAGAATAATTTTGGGCGTGCCGTTGAGCACATCCACGCGGTGTACCACGGCGCGGATGTTGTCGCCCTTGCGGTAGCGGTCTTTCGGAATCTGCTCGGTTTTAGGCAGGCTCAGCTCGTTGTCGTCTTTATCAAGGATGAGCGCCTCGCGGCCCCACACCTGGTACACTTCGCCTACTACAATTTCGCCCACCTGATCCTTATAGGTCTGGTAGAGCAAGTCGCGCTCCAGGTCCTTCACGCGCTGAATCAGCGTCTGACGGGCCATGAGCACGGCACGGCGGCCGAAATCCTCCAGCTTTACTTCCTCGGCCACTTCTTCGCCCACCTCAAAGTCAGGCTCAATCTTCTGGGCTTCGGCCAGCGGAATCTTATCGAAATCCCAGATATCCTCCGAGTTATCGTCCACAATTTCGCGGTTGCGCCAGATTTCCAGGTCGCCCTGGTCCACGTTGAGGATGACGTCGAAGTTGGAGTCGTCGTCGTACTTTTTGCGAATCATCGTGCGAAACACTTCCTCCAGGATGCTCATCATGGTGGGCCGGTCGATGTTTTTCGAGCGGGCGAATTCGGCAAACGATTCAATCAGGACGCTGCTGTTCATTTTTTAAGCTTTTAGCTGTCAGCTTTTAGCTGTTAGCTTTCCATCGGGGAGGGCTAACGGCTACTGCCAAAAGGTGAATAACTCAGAAACAAGGCTATCAGCTAATGGCTATCAGCTAACAACTCGAAAACTCATTTGAAGGAGATAACCACTACCGCCTCGGTAATGCCCGCGAAGGGCACGACTACGACGGGCAGGATTTTCTGCTTGTGCTTATCCTTGATAATTTCGGCCAGCTCGATGCCTTCGCCATCGGGCAGAATGGTTTCGAGCTTGCCGGTTTTCTCGGTGCCGTCCTGCAGTTTCAGCTGCAGGGTGCGGCCTACGTGACGGGCGTACTGGCGCGGGTCGCGCAGGGGCTGGTCGGCGCCGGGCGAGGTTACTTCGAGCGTGTAGCTCAGCTCGTCGCCGTAGTGCTCCTCGATGCGGCGGGCCAGCCGGCGGCTTACCTGCGCACACTCATCAATTCCCAGGCCCTGCTCGCCATCGAGCGTAACGGTTACTTTAGGCCGCACGGAATCCGAAACAGTCAAATCTACCGCGAACAGGGTGCCTTCGAGGGGCAGACTATCGCGCAGCATTTCCAGCAGCAGGTTACGGTCGAGGGTCATAGGCAGCGGGCCCGGGTAAGGGGCGGTAAAAAGAAAGAGGGGACGATACGTCCCCTCTGGTCTTACTTTCATCGTGTGGGGCAAAGGTACAACAAGAAATTGCCGCAAACAAGCCAGCATTTAGTCGTCAGTCCGTAGCCATTAGTGTCTGAACTGGCCCCAGCGGCATGTGATGGGCGTCTTGTCGGCTGCACATCAACAGCCAACCTGCGGCTGGTGCAACACCATTAGTCAGCTCTTGGTGGTACGGCTCAAACCGGCACTTAAGGCCAACGCTGGCGCGGGGTGCAGCGGCTACTCTACCAGCAGCCGCTGCACCCCGCGCCAGCGGCTGGTGCGCGCCCGTACCGAGTACACCCCCGGTACCAGTTCGGCCAGCGGTACGGGCACCGTTCGGGTAGCCGGGCCGGGGGCTACAGTCAGCGTCTGCACAAGGCGGCCCAATGCGTCGCGCACTTCCACTGCGGTAGGTTCGGGGGAGGCGGGCAGCTCCAGCGTCGTCTGCCCGTGGGCCGGGTTGGGATAGAGCACCAGCTGGCCCGCTCTGGCCGCTGCCGCCGCGCTGGTAACGAGCGGGGGCTGGTTGAAAAAAATGTCGATGCCGCGCGGATTGACGGGATTGAATATCTGTTTGGACGTGTACACGTCCAGGGCGCCATCGCCATTCAGGTCGGCCGCGTCGGCCGTAAAGAACAGGTCGAAGCCAATCAGAATGGCCGAGGCGGGCGCGAACTGGCCGCTGCCATCGTTGAGCAGCACCTGCGTGATGCCCCGGTCGTTGGTGGCCAGCAGGTCCAGGTCCAGGTCGCCGTCCATATCGGCCGAGCTAACCTGCCAGGTCGGACTCAGGGCCGATACGTTGCGCACGGCCAGCAGTCCGCCCGCCCCATCGCCGGGAACCAGGCTCAGGCTGGCCGTTTCGTAGCTGGTGCACACCACATCGGCGTGGCCGTCGCCCGTAAAGTCGCCCACCGTCAGCTTTGCCGAAAACCCATTAACGGCAAGGGTTGCGCCGGCCGAGAACTGGCCGTTGCCGTCGTTGAGGTAAACGCCCAGCAACTTGTCGGAAACCAGCAACAGGTCCAGGTCGCCATCCGCGTCCATATCGGCAACGCCGATGTCGCGCCCGGGCAGCGTGGCCAACTGCCGCGGTTCCAGTACGAAGTTGCCACTGCGCGTGCCGAGCATCAGTTGGAGTACCGAGCCCGCTCCCTCGGCGTCCATGAATACCGCGTCCGTCAGGCCGTCGGCGTTGAAGTCGCCGGTGACGAATTGCACCTTCGAGAGCATGCCCCTGAACACCGTCGTGCGGTTCGAAAAATCGCCCTGGCCATTGCCCAGGTTCAGGCCGACTTCCGATACCTGACGGGCGGTACTGGCCAGGATGTCGAGGTTGCCGTCCCCGTTGAAATCAGCCAGGAGTAGGTCGCCGGCGTTGTTGGTAATCGGAATGGGCTGTGTGGGAGTGGTCAGGAAGTTGCCCTTGCCGTCATTAAAGCAAATCCGGCCCCCCACCGCTTCACCGATTATCAGATCCTGGTCGCCGTCGTTGTCCACGTCGCCGGCTATTACGGCTGCCGGGAAGGTATTGATGTTTGGGCTGGCCGTCTGGGGCGGACCGAAGGTGGCCCGTCCGCGGCCGGCCGCGGCCCGGAACTCCAGCACCTGCGCCGGGCGGCTCACGCTGGCCGGCACGCTCACGCTCACCCGCTCGCCGGGCGCAAATGGCTGCTCGGGCCGGAACTCCACCTGGCTGGTACCAGCGCCGCTGAGCGTGCCGGCCCGTTGCCCCCGTCGTTGGTCGGTGTTCACGCGGATGGGGTCCGGGTTGGCTACCGGGCCGGAAAACGTGAGGCGAACGGGGCCGCCGGGGCTGGCAGTCAGCGTCTGGCGGGCCGGCAGGCTGCTGGTCAGGGCGGGGAGTTGGGCGTGGCTCAGCAGCGGAAAGCCGCAAAGCAGGCTACAGAGTAAGAGTTTAGGCATACAAAGCGAAGCAAGAAGTGATTAAGAGCCCGCAATATCTGCAACGGCGGCGGCAACTCCCGGCGCGGAAGGGCTACCTTTACCCGTCTGCTTCAGGTTCGTAGAAAAGTGTTGCCCGTGCGTCGTTCGTTTGCTTTCAAGTGCACTTTGCTGGTGATGGGATGGGTGCTGCTGGCCATTGCCTGTGCGCAGATACCCGCTTACACCTTCTGGCCGGCCATTTTTGGGGCCCTCACGCTGCCCGTGGCCCTGGGCCTGAACCTGCTGGCGGCCGGCTACTGGCTGCTGCGCCGCTGGCCGGTGGCGCTGCTGCCGCTGGCGCTGGCCGTGCTCACGTGGCCCCATTTCCAGCGCGGACTGGCCCTGCACCCGTTGCGCCTGACCACGGCCGCCGAGCCGGCCACGGCCGGCCCCGTGGTGCAGGTGCTGTCGGCCAACGTGCGCATCTTCAACGTGTACCCGCAGTTGCGCAACGAGGGCCTGCAATCATCGAAAGAGATGGTGCGCTGGCTGGCCGAAAGCAAGGCCGACGTGCTGTGTCTGCAGGAGTTTTATAATGAGCCGGCCGGCACCAAATCGGCCGATGGCAATGTGTTCCGGACCGTGGAGAAGCTGGGCAAGGGGGCCGGGCGCGAGGCGTTTCTGTCGAAAACCCTCACCAACAGCGCCGGGGCCGAATTTGGCATGGCCATTTTCTCGCGCCATCCCATCGTCAATAAAGGCACTATTCAGTTTGGCAAGCTGACGCAGAACCATGGCATGTGGGTGGATGTGCGCCTGCCCAGCCACGACACCATCCGGGTGTATAGCTTCCATTTGCAAAGCATGAGCATGGAAGAGCGCGACATCGTGGACAGCTACTCCAGCAAGTCGGGTCTGAAAAAGAAGGGCCTGGGGCTGCTGCGGCGCTTTAAGCGCGGGGCCGTGCTGCGGCATGCGCAGATTGATACGCTGCTGGCCCGCTTCGCCAAGTGTCCGTACCCAATGCTGCTCTGCGCCGACCTCAACGACGTGCCCTACAGCTACAGCTACGACCAGCTGGCCGACAACTTCCAGAACGCCTGGACCAGCGTGGGCAACGGCGTGGGCAGCACCTACAACGGCCGCATCCCCTTCCTGCGCATTGACAACCAGTTCGCCAGCCCTCGCTGGCAGGTGCGCGACTTTTGGGTGAACTACGAAATTCCCTACTCCGACCACTTCCCGACTACGGCTACTTACCAGTTGAAGCCGAAAGACGAGCCGCAGTAACCGGGGGCCGTTCAGTCAGCCCGCTATTTTATACTGGTTACCCGTCTTTATAAACTGCTGATTGAACTTTATAGACTGACTGGCTGGAGTTTTGTGCCTTTTGAGTTGGCTTTTAGACTTTGTTCTCTATAATTCGGGCCGGTTCGTAGTTGTTTTCCGGTCCCTCTGCACTCTGCGAAACTGCCGTTACTTTTGCACTACACACGCTCACGCCCAAACGCCGCTTTAGCAAGAGTGGAATTATCTGTCAGGAAACGAAAGCTATCAGCTGAAAGCTAGTAGCTAATAGCTCAAAATATGACTCAGCCTCTCGCGCTCTACAATACGCTTACCCGCCAGAAAGCCCCGTTTGAACCCCTGAACGCGCCTTTTGTGGGCGTGTACCTATGTGGGCCCACCGTGTACAGCGAGGCACACGTGGGCAACGCCCGCGGCCCGGTAGTGTTCGATGTGCTCACGCGCTACCTGCGCTACCTACAGTACAAAGTGCGCTACGTGCGCAACATCACCGACGTAGGCCACCTCGTAGACGATGCCGACGAGGGCGAGGATAAAATCGGCCGGATTGCCCGCGCCCGGCAGGTAGAACCCATGGAAGTGGCCGAGGGATACACCAACCTCTACCAAGACCATATGGTGGCCCTGGGCTGCCTGCCGCCCGACATCACGCCCCGTGCCAGCGGCCACATCATCGAGCAGATTGAGATGGTGCAGCAGATTATGGCTAACGGTTTCGGGTACGAATCCAACGGCTCGGTGTACTTTGATGTGCCGGCCTACAACGCTGCTGGCCGCGAATACGGCAAGCTCTCGAACCGGGTGGTGGAAGAGCTGCTGGCCGGCTCGCGCGACAACCTCACGGGCCAGGACGAGAAGCGCAGCCCCCTGGATTTCGCCCTCTGGAAGCGGGCCGATGAGCGCCACCTCATGCACTGGCCTTCGCCCTGGAGCGAAGGTTTCCCCGGCTGGCACCTCGAATGCTCGGCCATGAGCCGCAAGTATCTCGGCGCCGAGTTCGATATTCATGGCGGCGGACTGGATTTGATGTTTCCGCACCACGAATGCGAAATTGCCCAGAGCCAGGCCTGCGAGCACCCGACCAACGAGGCCCGGGTGTGGATGCACAACAACATGATTACCATCAACGGCCAGAAAATGAGCAAGGCCTTGGGTAACTTCATCACCATCAGCCAGCTTTTCAGCGGCGAGAATGAGGTGCTGACCCAGGGCTACTCGCCCATGACGTCCCGCTTCTTCCTGCTCCAGGCCCACTACCGCAGCCCCGTCGATATCACCGACGAGGGCCTGCAAGCCGCTGGCAAGGGCTACCGCAAAATAATGAACGGCCTGCGCCTGCTGGCTAAACTTGAGGCTGAAAATTCAGCGCGCCCTACAAAAATAGACAGGTTAGAAGCCGACACCAGCACTGCCGATACCGAACTGCGCAAGCTGGCTGACGACTGCTTTGCCGGCCTCAACGACGACCTGAACACCGCCCGCACGCTGGCCAGCCTCTTCAACCTGCTGCGCAAGCTCAACGGCTACGCCGCCAAACCCGATACGCTGGCCCAGCTGAGCCCCGAAGCGCTGGCCGAAGCCACTGCCACCTACCGCACGCTGGTGCAGAACGTGCTGGGCCTGCACGACGAGCCCCGTGCCCGCGCCGAAGACCTGCTGAGCCTGACGCTGCACTTCTACCAGGAAGCTAAAACGGCCAAAGACTACGGTAAAGTCGATGAAATCCGGGCCGCGCTCAAGCAGCAGGGCATCGTGGTGAAAGACTCCAAAACCGGCGTCGACTGGGCGTATAGCGAGGAGTAGCGGAACAAGCGGCGAGCGATAGGCCGCAAGCGCCAAGTTTCAACTCTCAGGCTTGCCGGTTCTGGCCGCAGGCTAGTAAAACAGAACGCTTGCGGCTGGTAGCTTGCGGCACCCTTCTTATCTACCTATCTCAAGCATTTAGCGCCATGAAAACCATTTTCCGAATTGCCCCAGCCGCGCTGGCGGGACTGCTGCTACTCACCGGCTGCCCCGGTAACAAGGATGCGGCCGACAACCCGGCCGCCGCCGAAGCTGCCCTGCCCAAAACCCCCGCCTTCAACGCCGACTCGGCCTACGCCTACACTGCCCGGCAGGTAGCGTTCGGACCGCGGGTGCCCAACACGACGGCCCACGTGAAAACCGGCGACTGGATAATCGGGCAGTTCAAAAAATACGGCCTGACGGTGCAGGAGCAGCCTTTTGAGGCCAAGGCCTTCGATGGCAATATCCTCAAATCGCGCAACATCATCGCCCGCTTTCACCCCGCCGCCCCGCGCCGGGTGGCCGTGTTTGCCCACTGGGACACCCGCCCCTTCGCCGATAAGGATACCGAGAACAAGAATGCCCCGCTCGACGGCGCTTCCGATGGCGCCAGCGGCGTGGCCGTGGCCCTGGAGCTGGCGCGTGTGCTGGCCGCCCAGCCCGATACCCTGGCGCCGGGCGTGGGCGTCGATTTCATCCTGTTCGACTCGGAGGATTACGGCTACGATGGTGTCACGCAAGCCGACAAAGAGAACCTGCTCGGCAGCCAGGACAGCTGGTGCCTGGGCTCGCAGTATTGGGCCAAAAACGTGGTGCCGGCTAACTACAAGCCTAATTTCGGCATTTTGCTAGATATGGTAGGAGCCCAGGGAGCCAAGTTCAGTCGCGAGGGACTCTCGCGGGTGAAGGCTCCCGATGTAGTGGAGAAAGTCTGGAATACGGCCTCCCAACTGGGCTTCTCCGACTATTTTATCTACGCTGACTCCCCCGAAATTGACGACGACCACCGGTATACCAACGAGGCTGGCGTGCGCACCATTGACGTTCTCGACTTCCTGCCCAGCGGCGATTTCCAGCCCTATCACCATACCACCAAGGACAACATGAGCATCATCGACCGGCGCACCCTGAAGGCCGTGGGCCAGACGGTGCTGACGGTTATCTACGGCGAGTAAGGCGGCTACCTTCCAAATTGAAATTGCGGGGTAAGAGCTCCGGTGACGTAAGTTGCCGGAGCTTTTTCATTATCCCCTGTTTCGCCCCACTTATGCAACGTGCGCTACTCGCAACCAGCCTGTTTTGTCTGACACTCACCGCGCCGGCCCGGAGCCAGCAGGTGCTTCAGCAAGCAGTTGTGGATGGTATTGCCCAGAAGGTGGATGCCAAGCCCTATGCCGGGCTGCCCTACCGGCTCACAGCGCGCATCAGCGTGGATACTGCGCAAGCCGGCAAATCCGACGCATGGATAATGGTTTCGGCATGGGGCGCAAAGCAGCAGTTTTTAACAGTTGCCTATTTGCCGGAAAAGGCAGTGGAGAAGCAATGGCGTGTTTATACCGTTCGCGGGAAGGTGCCCAAGCAGGTCGATTCGTTGGAAATTGCAGGGCTGGCCTATCTGGATGGCCCATTCGGGTTCGATGATTTCAAGCTGGAAGTGGAGCGCCGCAAGGGCCAGTGGGAGCCCGTGTTGCTGCGTAATTCCGACTTTGAAGGTGCCCTCCCCGCCTCAGCAATGGGTATTCCGGCTGGTTGGCGGTCGTTTTACCCCACCCCGAGCTTCGTTCGCCAGGTAGCCACTGACGGCACCGGCAACCGCTATTTCAGCCTGCGGGGGCTCCATATTGTGAACTACGGCCGCAACCCGGCCGCCGGGCGCTTTGCAACGGTAAACGGAACGCGGATCTACTACGAAACCTACGGCCAGGGAGAGCCGCTGCTGCTGCTACACGGCAACGGCGAATCCATCAGCAGCTTCCGGCAGCAGCTTGGGGCGCTGGCCCGAGAGTACCGGGTAATTGCCGTCGATACCCGCGACCAGGGGCAGTCGGCCGCTACCAAGGGCCGGCTGAGCTACGATCTGTTCGCCGATGATATGCACGCGTTGTTGGAGCAGCTGCAAGTGCCGGCTGCGCACGTTGTGGGCTGGAGCGACGGGGGTAATACCGGCCTGAGCATGGCCCTGCGCTACCCCGCCCAGGTGCGCAGTCTCGTTACGATGGGGGCCAACCTCTACGCCGACACGACGGCCGTCGACCCCGAAATGCTGCAGAAAGTCCGAAAAGACAGGCGGATGGCTACGTTGCTTAGCCCGTTCAACCAGAATTTTCGAAAAGCTCGCCGGCTTAACACCATGCTGCTGAACTATCCGCAGATGACACCTGTGCAGCTCCGCACCATTACGGCCCCGGTGCTGGTGCTGGCCGGCGAGAAAGATATTATCCGGGAGGCCCACACCCGGCTCATCGCCCAGAATATTCCCAGGGGCGAGGTCATTATTCTGCCCGGCCTGACGCACTACGCCCCCCAGGGAAACGGCCCGCTCTTCAACGAAACCGTGCTGGCTTTCCTGCGCCGGCAGCGGAGCGGACAGTAAGCAATTGCGAGCGGGCCGAAGGGGGTTGCTCGCCTGAAAATACCTCGGCAACGCAAGCTACCGGGGCGTTGCGCGTTATGGCCGTGCCAGTGTTTTTTGCTGCTTGATTGTCGGATTTTACCTCTCTGAATAAAGCCTGTTGGCTGCCAGCCGTCAGCTAAAAGCCAACAGCTCCAACAATATGCTTCTCGTTGATGACCTGCGGCTTGATGCCGACATCCTGCCGCTGTTCAATTTTACCTACTGCCACGAAGCAGAAACGGCAGTGCGCCAACTGCTGCGGGAGCTGCCACCCAGCGCGGAGCTGGTGACGCAGAAGCAGGCCGTGTTTCGGGCGCTGCTGGCGCAGTGGGATGCCATCGGCGAGTTCAGCTACTCCCGCATCCAGCTGGCCGAGGTGCAGCGGTTTCTGCACGAAGTGGTGAGCGGGCAGCTGGTGCTGGAAACCAACCGGGTGCGGCTGGCGGCGCGGCTGCTGGTGTCGGAGGAAGCGCGCTACCGCACCCGCGCCCGCTATGTGCAGGCCATAGCGTTTCTGCACCGGCTGGAGCATCACTACTTCCGCCGCCTAAACCCCACCGATTTTCCGCCTTTCGCCCGCGTCCGCCTCGCCACCATTACTCGGTTTCTGGAACGCTTCAGCCTGAGCTCGGCCGCCGAAGCTATTACTCAGGACCAGTTTTCGGCGGGCCGGATGGTAGATTTCGCCCGCCAGCTGCACGCCGTTGATGAGCAGGAACTGGCCGCGTTCTGGGCCGCCTTTTTCTGGCTGGAAGCCTGCTGGTCGGTGGCAAAGGGGCTGTGGCAGCAGGGCTTCGTGTTTCCCGAGTTTCAGCCCGCCGGCCTGCACCTGGCCGGTTTCTACCACCCGCTGCTGGCGTCCCCGGTGAAAAACACGCTCGACCTCGACCCCAACGATAATGTGCTGCTGCTGACGGGGCCGAACATGTCGGGCAAATCGACCCTGCTCAAGGCCCTGGGGCTGTGCGTGTACCTGGCCCACGCGGGCCTGGGCGTGCCGGCCGCCGTGGCCCGGCTGCCGTTCTACTCGTCCATCGTCGTGGCCATCAACCTCGCCGACAGCCTCAGCGGCGGCTACAGCCATTTTCTGGCCGAAATCCGCAATCTGAAGGCCGTGCTGGAAGCTGCGCAGGGACCGGACCGTGTGTTTGCGGTGTTCGACGAGCTGTTTCGGGGCACCAACGTGGACGATGCCCTCGACATTACCCGCGCTACCGTGGCCGGACTGGCCGCCTTCCCGCACTCGTGCTTTCTGATTTCCACCCACCTGCTCCAGCTCGAAAGCCAGCTGCCCGCCCAGCCTGGCCGCCGCACCTTCTGCATAGAATGTCGCCTCCGGGAGGGCCGGCCGGTGTTTTCTTACCGCCTCCAACCCGGCTGGTCGAGCCTGAAAATCGGCCGGATTCTGTTTGATAAGGAAGGCCTGCCGGAGCTGCTGAAGGGTAGCGCCTAGGCCAGCGCACGTCGTTTCCTGGTCTGAACTGACGGCCGGGCTCCAGCTACACCGTCATCAGCCGCGTGCCCCCCTCGTCCACCGTCAGCCGCACCAGCTGGCCCACTATCAAGGCCATATTCTGCGGCTCGTGGCCGACGGGAAAGCCGTGGGCCACCGGAAACTGGTAGCGGGCGGCGTAATGGTGGATGATTTCGTTGGGGGCAAGGCCGAAGGGAATGGCGTTGTCCTGGGGATTGGTGAAGTGGCCCACCACCAGCCCGGCCAGCCCGGCCAGCTTGCCGGTGCGGTCGAGGTGTACCAGCATCCGGTCGATGGCATAGCAGTACTCGTCAATGTCTTCCAGAAACAGGATGCGTCCGCGCGTATCGGTGTCGGAGGCGGTGCCGGTGAGGGTTTGCAGAATGCTCAGGTTGCCGCCTACCAGCTCGCCCGTGGCCGTGCCAGGCCGGTTGAGCGGGTGCGCCGGCACCCCGTAGGCCAACTCTTCGCCAAACAGCGCCCGCCGCAGGCTTTCCAATGATTCAGCCCCGCCTTCCTGGTTGAATAACAGCGGCATTACGCCGTGAATGCTCTGGAAGCCGCGGGCCAGCAGGTGGCAGTTGAGGGTGGTGATATCGGAAAAACCGGCCACCCATTTGGGCGCTTCAGCGAAGCGCGCAAAGTCTAGTCCGTCGATGATGCGGGTGGTGCCATAGCCGCCGCGGGCGCAGAAAACAGCCCGGATTTCGGGGTCGTCGAGCTGCTGCTGCAGGTCGCGCTGGCGCACTTCGTCGGCGCCGCCGAACTGGTGCTGGCTGATGTTGGTGCTCGCGCCCAGCCGCACGCGCAGGCCCCAGCCTTCGAGCGTGGCCACGGCCGCGGCCAGCTCGGTGTGCGAAGCTGCCCGGGCCGGGCAGACAATGGCCACCTGGTCGGCGGGGCGCAGTGGGGGCGGAGCAAGAGTAGACATGGGTCAAAAGTAGCTGTCCGTTGATAACCGACAACTCAAACGGCACCTCTTTCCTACTATCCTTCGTTACTAAACCGTGCGTTTTCTACTGCTTCTCTTCCTGACGATTGGCCTCGCGACTCCGGCTCTGCAAGCCCAGCCCGCCCCGCCCGACACAACCAAAGGCCGCTACCACCGCCCGCTGTTCGCTCAGGTAAAGGTGCGGCGCAACGTCGAATTCGCCCAGGTTAGCGGCCTGCTGGGCCAGACCCAGCCGTTGTACCTCGATTTCTACGAGCCCAGTGGCGACACCGTGCGCCGCCGGCCGCTGGTACTGCTGGCCCACGAGGGCGCCTTCGTAACCGGCACCCGCGACGATGTGGTGATGACGGAGCTGTGCACCCGCCTGGCCCGGCTCGGCTACACGGCCGCCAGCATCGACTACCGGCTGCTGTTCTTCCCCTTCGACAGCGTGGGCATTGGCCGGGCCGCCATCCGGGCCACCCAGGACATGCGCGCCGCCGTGCGCTTCTTCCGCCACGATGCTGCCAAGGCCCGGCAGTTCAAGGTAGATGGCCGCTATATTTTTGTGGGTGGCTCTTCGGCCGGGGCCTTTATGGCGCTGCAAACGGCCTACCTCGATAAAGCCGCCGAAGTACCTGCCTACCTGAACCTGGCGGCGCTCGGAGGCCTCGAAGGCAGCGGCGGCTATGCTGGCTACAGCAGCCGCCCGCGGGGCGTCATCAACCTGTGCGGGGCGCTGGCCCAGGCCGGCTGGCTGCAGGCCGGCGACGTGCCGCTGCTCAGCATTCAGGGCACCCGCGACGGAATTGTGCCCTACAACCGGGGCCTGATTGGCGGCCCGCTACCCGCCCAGGTAGTGGCGGGCAGCGCGGTGCTGCGCCGCCGCGCGCAGGCTGTGGGGGTGCCCAACGTACTGCGGCCCCTGCGCGGTGCCGGCCACGTGCCCTACTCCTTCGAGCCTACTTACCTCGATTCGGTATTCGTACCCATGCGCGACTTCCTGCGCCCCCTGCTCGGGGCTGGTGCGCCCGGGCCGCTGCTGGCCGCCGCCCTTAACCCGCGCCGCGCCGGTGTGGCAACGGCCGCGTTGCTGCCGCGCCGGGTGCAGTTGGCCTTATCTACGATGTTGGCCGAGGATACGAAAACGGCGCTGGAGAATAGGCTGCCGCGTACTGAGCAACCTCTGCCCGCCGTGCTGCCGGCCGCAACTGGAGCAACCGAGCCACCGGAGTAACTATTGTGTTTCTACCTCTTTTCGTGCCTACCAACTCCCAGGCTCATCCTTTTCCAGAACCGGAGCAGGTTCGCCGATGGGCCGGAGCTGTCCAGTGCGCATGATGAACGCACCGTACTCGCGCAACAGGTCGCGGTGAGTGATGAGGTGGGCCAGCGCTACGTAACCGACAACGTAACCGTCCTCATCTGCTTCTTCCGACACCTCGCTGAAATCGAGTATATCAATGAGGCGGGGCTCATCGGTGCGCAGGTAGATTTCGATTTCCAGGTCGGTGGCATGGGTGGGTCGGTGGTTTTAGCGTAGTGGTAGGCGAAGCCCTGGCGCAAAGCGGCCAGATCGGCCAGCACGGCCGAGCCCGTGGGGTGCCCGCCGGCCCCGCGGCCTCGCAGAAACTGCTCGCCCGCGAAGTCAGCCTCAATTACTACCCCGTTGAACTCCTCATCGACCCCAAACAGCGGCGACCCGGGCCCCACCAGCTGCGGGGTCACCAGGGCCGTAACGCGACCGTCGGGTAGACGCTGCAGGCCGGCCACTACCTTTATTTTCTGGCCCTGGCTGGCGGCAAAGGCAATGTCGGTAGCAGTAATACTTTCGATGCCTACGTTGAGGATTTGCTCGGGCGCCAGGAACAGGCCATAGGCGTGGGCGGCCAGCAGCACGGCCTTGGAGCGCGGATCGAAAGCGCCCATATCGAGGCCGGGGTCGGTTTCGGCGAAGCCCAACTGCTGGGCCTGGGCCAGGGCCGGGCCGTAATCGGTGCCGTCTTCACCCATCCGCGTAAGCACGTAGTTGGAGGAGCCGTTGAGGATGCCCGTCAGCCGCCGCAGGGGTTCCGTGCCGAAGTAGGCATCGAGCGTGCGGATGACCGGAATACTGCCGCCCACGGCCGCCTCATACAGCAGCGTACCGCCGCGGGCACGCTGCAACTCTATTAAGGCAGGCAGGTGGCGGGCCAGCATGGCCTTGTTGGCCGTTACCACTCGGCGGCCCCGGCGCAGGGCCGCGGCCACCAGGATAAAGGCCGCGTCGGCATCGTCAATTACTTCCACCAGCACGTCGAGCGAATCGTCGGCCAGCAGCGCGTCGGCATCGAACTCGAACCGTTCAGCCGGGAGTGGGCGGGCTTTACGGGGGCTCTTTACCACGATGCGGCTGATAACGAAACCGCTGGCCGGATGCTGCTGCAGGATATCGTAGAGGCCCTGGCCCACGCAGCCGAAACCAATGAGGCCGATGCGCCAGGGATGAGCAGGGGCAATGGGAGCGGGAGCAGCGGCGGAAACAACGTCAGTGGGCATAAGTCAGGGAGTGAAACCGTTCGAGGAAATGGGTGATTTGAGCGGCTTCCAGCAGGAAGCCATCGTGGCCGTAGGCGGAGTCCATTTCGGCGTACATGGCCCCCGGAACGTGGCGGGCCAGCAGCAGCTGCTCAGTCACCGGAAACAGGCCGTCGGAGGTGATGCCGATAACCAGCGTGCGGGCCCGCACCCGGCTTAGTGCCGCCGCTACTCCGCCCCGGCCGCGGCCCACATGGTGGCTGTCCATGGCGCGGGTCAGCGTCACGTAGCTGTAGGCATCGAAGCGGGCCGCAAGCTTGTCGCCCTGGTAGCGCTGGTAGGCGGCGGCCCGGAAATTGGTGAGCGGCTCGTCGGTCGGCTCGGTTTGGGTACGGTCGTAGGCCTGGTAGCTGCGGTAGCTGAGCAGGGCCACGGCGCGGGCCGCCTGCAGCCCGGCCGCGCCCCCGGCCGGGCTGTTCTGCTGGAAGGTAGCATCGGCAAAAATGGCCAGCCGCTGCGCCTCGTTGAAGGCAATGCCCCAGGCCGAATGCCGGGCGTTGGTGGCCAGCAGCACCAGGTTTTCGAACACCTGCGGCTGCTGCACCGCCCACTCCACCGCCTGCTGCCCGCCCAGCGAACCACCAATCAGCGTGTGCACCCGCGCCAGCCCCAGCTCCGCCCGTAGCGCCTCGTGGGCCGCTACCATGTCGCGAATAGTCAGCAGCGGAAACTCTTGGAAAGTAGCCCGGCCGGTAATAGGGTTGGGGGTGAGCGGGCCGGTGCTGCCGTAGCAGGAGCCCAGCACGTTGGCGCACACGATAAACCAGTCGGCCGGGTCGAAATACCGGCCCGGCCCCACCAGCCCGGGCCACCAGTCGGCCACGTCGGCGTTGGCCGTCAGGGCGTGGCACACCCAAACTACATTGTCGCGGGCGGCATTCAGCTGCCCCCAGGTCTGGTAGGCAACTTCCGGGTGGGCCAGCCGAACGCCGTTTTCGAGCGGCAGGGGCTGTGGGAGTTGGAATTGATGGGTGGGCATTTTTTTAGCTTTTAGCTGTCAGCTGCTAGCTGTCAGCTTTATTTTTGAAAAGGCTATCAGCTAAAAGCGAATAGCTAACAGCTCAAAAAACTTACACCTCCAGCGGCTGCTCGTGCTCGGCTACCGGCTCGGGCAACGGCTCATCCTGAATAGTATCGGGCGTGGCGGCATTTTTTACGGCATCGAAGGCCTGCTGTAAATCGGCTTGGATGTCGTCGAAATGCTCAATGCCGACCGAGAGGCGCAGCAGCGTGGGCGTTACGCCGGCGGCTTTTTGGGCCTCTTCGGAAAGCTGCTGGTGGGTGGTGGCGGCGGGCTGGATGATGAGCGTTTTAGCGTCGCCGACGTTGGCCAAGTGGCTTATCAGCTTCAGGCTGTCGATGAATTGCGTGGCCGAGTGCTTGCTGCCTTTGAGGGCGAAGGTGAGTACGCCGCCGTAGCCGCGCTTGAGGTATTTGCGGGCCAGCTGGTGGTAGGCGCTGGAGGGCAGGCCGGGGTAGTTCACGGCCTCTACCTGGGGGTGCTGCTCCAGCCAGGTGGCAATGCGCAACGCGTTTTCCACCGTGCGCTCCACCCGCAAACTCAGCGTTTCGAGGCCCTGCAGCAGCAGGAAGGAGTTGAACGGACTCTGCGAAGGACCAAAGTCGCGCAGGCCCTCCACCCGGGCCCGGATGATGAAGGCAATGTTGCCAAACGGCCCGTTCTTGCCGAATACGTCGCTGAACACGAGGCCCTGGTAACCTTCGGAGGGCTCGGAAAACTGCGGGTACTTGCCGTTGCCGAAATCGTAGGTGCCGCCATCCACAATCACGCCGCCCACGCTCGTGCCGTGGCCGCCAAT
The DNA here is from genome assembly GCF_900107135.1 of Hymenobacter psychrophilus. Lineage (GTDB taxonomy): Bacteria > Bacteroidota > Bacteroidia > Cytophagales > Hymenobacteraceae > Hymenobacter > Hymenobacter psychrophilus. The sequence goes on along the minus strand of NZ_FNOV01000003.1, from coordinate 295,968 downwards.
CCATTTGGTGGCCGACTCCACCACAATGTTGGCACCGTGCTCCAAGGGCCGGAACAGGTAGCCGCCCGCCCCGAAGGTGTTGTCCACCACCAGCGGCAAGTCGTGCTTGCGGGCAATGGCGGCAATGGCCTCAAAATCGGGGATGCTGAAGCTGGGGTTGCCGATGGTTTCGAGGTAAATAGCCTTGGTGCGCGCGTCAATCTGGGCTTCGAAAGCGGCCGGCTCGTCGCCGTTGGCAAAGCGAACGTCAATGCCCAACCGCTTGAAGGCTACCTTAAATTGGTTGTAGGTGCCGCCGTAGAGGTGGGTCGAGCTGATGAAGTTGTCGCCGGCCTGCACGATGTTGTTGAGGGCGATGAACTGCGCGGCCTGCCCCGACGACACCGCCAGCGCCGCCACGCCGCCTTCCAGCGCCGCCACCCGCTGCTCGAACACATCGGTCGTGGGGTTCATCAGGCGGGTATAGATGTTGCCGAATTCCTTGAGGGCAAATAGGTTGGCCCCGTGTTCGGCATTCTTAAACACGTAGCTGGTAGTCTGGTGAATGGGCACGGCCCGTGAGCCGGTAACGGGGTCGGGCTGCTGGCCGGCGTGGAGTTGCAGGGTTTCGAAATGGAGGCTGGACATGGTTTTTTGGATTTTTATTGTTGATTTTTTATTTACTGGTGGCCGGTTTTCGCACGTAAATCCGCAAAAGCAACTGGCAAAGGCCGCACCGGGACGGAGCCGGAGCAAGCAGAAAAGGCAGGAAGAGTAGGGGAGGCCGCTAAGGGCCGGATTCAGGCTCTCAGGCTAGCAACAGCCGCAACAAGTGCCGCAACAGCCGCGCATTCGCATTTGGGCGGCGGTCGGAACAGCGGCCGGTAGGGTCGTAACGGCCGAAGCCAAAACGCCAGAAGCCCACGGCGAAGCGGCAAACCCGAAGGCGGCCGGAGCGGTGGGGGAAACAGGGGCGAAAACGCGGGAGTGGCTCATGGGACTTGGAGGTTATAGGCCCCGCCGCCGGACGGTTAAGTCGGGCTGGTCGGGCAGGCATTGGCACCTTTCGCGCGGTCGAAGGTTGCCAGTGGGTCAGGGAGCCTGTGCTCTCGCCACTTCTGTATAAATCCTATGAAAACTGCCCTGCCGCGAGCGGGGTAGTACCGGGTTGGTGTTGCAAAGGTATAGCCGCAATTTTCTGTAATGCAAGAGAAATACGAATTATTTTCATTCGCTCTATATTACCTGATTGCCACTAACAGACTTGCTTATAGTACTGATAAATAGAGATATATGGTTGGGTGCTAAAGGAGGGATGGTCTGGCATGGCTGCTTTGGCTGGTTTGTGATTCGTCTTCAAGCGGGCGGCGAAGCGCCGGAAGAGAGTTCTTGTACCACCGGTTCGGCTGTGACGGACATGAAAAAAGCTACTCCGGAGGGAGTAGCTTTTTTGAATATTTCCGCGAAACGGATGGCTTAGGCCTTGGGCAGAGTCAGCACTTGGCCTACTTCAATTTTGTCGGGGTCGGAGCCGATAGTGGCCTTGTTGGCATCGTAAATCTGGTGCCACTTGCTGGCGTCGCCGTAATGATTCTTAGCGATTTTCGAGAGCGAGTCGCCACTTACTACGGTGTACGTGTCGCCGGCGGCCGTAGTGTCGGCGGCGTTGGCGGTATTGCCGAAAAAGTCGGTGGTGCCACCGGTCTGGGGCGTAGTGGGTTCAACCGGTTTTTTTTCGCCTTTGTCGGATAGAAAATCAAAGAGTCCCATGATAGGTAGTGCGTTAGGTGGAGGAGAAAGAAAGCGCCCGGCTACTACGGTGCAGTTTGGTCGCCGGCCCTTCTTACGCCGTGTCAGGCAATAAGTTGTGCCCTGCGTTTCGGCAGGTTGCTATCGGCTCGGGCACCGAACATCTTGGGCAGCGCCACCGTAAGAGGCCCATTGCTGGCGGCCGGCATCGGTCGTTTTTTTGCCCATTCCTCACCTATTTCTTTCTCTCCCATCATGAAATCTCTTACTTCCTCCGCCTCGCGCCTGTTAGCTGGCCTGTTTGTATTCGTACTACTCTTTACGGCCGCCTGCGGCAGCAAGGAAGGTAAAGTCGAAGGCGTAAACATGCTTTACGGCAAAGACAGCAAAACCTGGAAAACCGATAAAGAAACCACCGCCGCCGGCGATAAAATGAAGCAGACCGACGCCATGGACGACCAGCGCGTGACCTTCTACGCCAACGGCCAGTACAACATGAGCTCGGGTGCCCAGACCATGAACGGCAAATACACCTTCGATCAGGCTGCCCAAACCATTATGATGATGCCCGAGGGTGCCGGCCAGTCAAATACCTTCACGGTAGTGACCCTGACTGACGACAAACTGACGCTGAAAGCCCCCGACGGCTCGCAGCTGCACCTGGAAGGCGAGTAGCCTTCGGCGCAAAACCATTAAGCTAAGAAAAAGCCCCTTCTGCTTCGGTAGAAGGGGTTTTTTCGTTCTGGTTTCTACCTGCACCCTTTCTCCGCTGACTAGCTATAAAGCAGAAAATAGTTTGACTACTTTGCTGTGAAATTTAGTTTCTCGCAGCATCCGGGTAGTTATGAACCGAACTTTATCGGCCGCTTTTGGCCTCCTGCTGGTTGCGCTGGGTAGCGGCCCCGCTCTGGCCCAAACTGCCCCGTCGGCTGCCACTGCTCCGGTGCCGCTGCCCACCCACACTATCCGCAGCATCGACCCCACGGACACCGACTTTACGGACCTGGAGTTTCTGCGGCGGGAAATTGGGGGCGCACGGGTGGTGATGCTGGGCGAGCCGACCCACGGCGAGGGCAACGTGTTCGAGGCCAAAATCCGGTTGATGCGCTTTCTGAAAGAGCAGATGGGCTTTACCACGGTGGCTTTCGAAAGCGGCTTTTACGAGCTGGACCGGGCCCAGCGGGAAATACAGGTGGGCACCGCGGCCCGCGAAGCCATTGAGGGCAGCGTGTTTCCCATCTGGACGACGACCCGCGAATTCCAGCCGATTATGTCGCTGCTGGGTAAGGGTGGTTTGCGGGTAGCCGGGTTCGACTACCAGCTGAGCGGAGGCTATCAGGAGGAGCTGGTAGAGGAGCTGAAGGCGTTCCTGCGGCCCGAAAAAGGAGCCGATGCCATTGCCTATGATTACCTCGACGAGTGTATCAGCGCGATGGGGGAGCAGTTTCGGTTTCCGCCTTCCCACCAACCGCTGCTCTTTACTATGCAGGTCGGAAAAGCCCGCAAGCTGCTCGAAAAGGTAGCGGCTGGTGCCGACCAAAAGCGCCGGGTGCGGGCCGCTTTCTGGCTCCAGAACCTACGGAGCCTGCAAGCCATGGTCCACGATTACGCCACCAACGACCCCGGTGCCATCGATTCGGCCGACTTTAAAGCTATTCACAGCAACCCGCGCGATGCGCAGATGGCCGACAACCTGCTCTGGTATCTGCGCCAGCATGAGCAGGAAAAAGTGATTTGCTGGGGTGCGCTGCCCCACTTGGCCAACAAGGTAGAAGTGCTCAACAATGCCGAAATGCAGCGCTACCAGCCCATGGGCCGGGCGGTGAAGGCGGCGCTGGGTGAAGAGGCGGTGTATGTGTTGGGAACCCTGGCCGGCAATGGCACCCACGGTTTCCTGCGTTCGGGGGGCCACAAGCCGGTGCCGGTGCCAGCTACCGGCACGATGGAAGCCGAACTGCTGAGCCGGGGGCAGGACTACAGCTTCGTGAGCCTGAAGCATGACGCGCCCAATCGCCAACTGACCACTTACGCTTTCCAGTATGAGCCTTTAACCGGCCCCTGGAGCCAGGTAGTGGATGGTTTTCTGTTTTTGAAAATCATAAACCCCGCGCACCTAGCCGACCCGGCAACCGGGGCCGTAGCCGCCGAGTCGGCCGCCACCGGGGCCGGGGCTCGACAGTCGGGAGCCCTGAACCCGGCCCGGCAGCCGGCGCTGGCGGGCAGAGCCAGCGGGGCCGCCTTCGCGCTCAGCGGCATCGTGCTCGACCGCAAAACCAGCCAGCCAGTGCCCTTTGCCACCGTGGCCGTGCCTGCCCGCAGCGCCGGGACGGTATCGGATGCTCAGGGAAAATTTCGCTTCGACGTCCGTCGGGGCGAGTTGGTGCAGGTAAGCAGCATCGGCTACGAGCCGGCCACGTTAGCCGCCGCGGCCGGAGCTGCCACGGTGCGCCTCGCGCCGGCCACCTTTGCCCTGAACGATGTGCGGGTAAGTGCCCAGTCGCAGAATCCGAAGCGCATTATGCAAAAGGTGATTCGGGCGGCGGAGAAAAACTACGAGCAGCAGGACTATATGGCGCGGGTGTACACGCGTCGCCGGCTCATCAACTTCGATACGCTGCGCCACGAACTGGAGTATGTCAGCCACATTTTCGAGCCGGCAGGCTTCCGCAAGTTCGTGAGCGGCTTTTTGAACCTGGGGCCCAAGCCGGTGCATAAGGTGCTGGAAAAGCGCGTAGTGGTGCAATCGGCCCGGCCTTTGGGGCCTTTCGATTTACTGGAGGGCGGCCAGGGGTTCCTCACGGCTTCGGCCGATCCGGTGCGCATCTCCCCGCTTTTTAAAGCCAAAACCCTGGGTAAGTTTGCGCTGCGGCTGGACTCGGTGGAGCAGCGCAACGGCGAAACCTGTTATGTTATCCGCTTCGCCGCGAAGCGGGCCACGCTCCGCAGCACCGGAACCTACCAGCAGGCGGGCTACTCGGGCAAGGTGTATGTACGGGAAAAGGATTACGCCGTACTTCGCTACGAGGCGCTCTGGCAAGCCGACACGGTGGGCCACAATGCCACCGCGCACAAATATTACGGCCGCAAAAACCAAATTTCCCGGCTCTATCCCCAGGTGTATTCCGATAGCCGGACGGCACACGTAGTTACTTACCAGCCGGCTGCCAACGGCCGCTACTATGTGGCCAGCAGCGTGGCCCAGGGCCTGAGTATTGGGCGGATACTGGGCAAGGCATCCTTCTACGAACAGAAGTATTGCGAGGAATATTTCGAGCCGCTGCCGCCAACCGCGCTGGCTGACCGGCCGGTTAATGAGGACAAACCCGGGATAAAGAGCTTTGAAATCTGGCAGGCCGATAACACGCCCTACCGCCCCGAGTTCTGGCAAACCTACCACCGCCCCGTGCCCGCCGAGCCAGCCCCGACGCTGGAAGCTACCCAGCCATAGCGCCCGACTTACCCTTTGCGGGGGCGTTGGCTACGAGTGCATGGTTTTCCGGGCTTCCTGCTTGCCGTAGATGCGGGTAATCCAGCGAGGCAGGAACACGGCCCCAAGCACCAGGTAGAGGTAGTAGGTGGTGATGCGGTAGAGCAGCACCATAAAGTTGGTCATGGTGGCCGTGCCGATAAACTTGCCGAAAAACGTGGGGAAGGCGCCCTCGGCCACGCCCGCGCCGCCGGGTGTAATGGCAATCAGCAGGATGACTTTGTAGGTGAGGTTGCGGCCGAAAATCAGCCAGAACTCTGTCCAGCCTACGTCCACGAAGGCCCCAATGAGGCAGCCGATGACCAAGTAGCGGGCCGACCAGACGAAGAACGTGCTCAGGCAGGCCCGCAGCCAGTAGGCGCGGCCGTTGCCGCGCAATTCGGCCGAGGCCTGCACCAAATCGTGGCCCAGCTGGTAGGCGCGGCCCCGGAAACGCCGCAGCATCCGCGCCGAAAACAGCCGCACCAGCAGCCGTCGCACGGCCCGGGGGTTGATGAAAATGGCGTACACCATCAGCAGGGCGTAGGCCGTTACGAACACGTAGCTCAGAATGAAACCGATGCGCAGCGTGGCAATCAGCCCCCCGTGCAGGGCCTCGTGCGGGTACAGCGCCTCGCCCCCGATAAGGACCACGAGCGGCACCATAAGCACGTAATACATATTGTCGAGCATGGCCGTAGCCATGATATAGGCCACCGACCGGCCCAGCGGGATGCCCTCCTTGTGCAGCAGTACCGGGGCTACGGCTGTGCCACCCACCGCCGAGGGCAGGATGCAGGACGAGAATTCCCAGAGCATAATCACATCGAGCGAAGCGCGCCAGCTGAGTACTTTCTGGGTGAGGTAGCGGATGCGGTATACATAGCCGGCGTCGCGGGCCAGCAGTACCAGCACCATCACCAGCAGCCACACAGGCTTGGCATTGGCCAGCGCATCGAGGTCGCCGGGTTGGTAGCTGCGCCAGAACATGAAGCCTACCACGCTCAGGCCAATCAGCACCGGCAGCACAATCCGCGAGGGCCGGAGCTTGTCGAGCAGTTGCTGGTCTTCGGAGGAGGTGGCGTTGCTGAGCTCGGGCATGGGGCAAAGGTAGCGGGTTGAACGGGGTTGGGTGGCAGAGCGAGAGGAAGGAGGGATTCATTCCCCACTTCATCTGCCGGAACGGAAAACCCGTAACTTTGCTCGTTGCCCGATGCCGGGTCGGCTCCGGGCATAACTTTCAGGCCGGGCCGGCTGTTGCCCCGCTACTTACCCCCTTGTTTCCTACCCCTGCGCGCATGATTGTTGAACCCGGGCCCCTGCTGGCGGAAATTAACTCCCCCGACGACCTCAAAAAGCTCAGCCCCGACCAGTTGGTGCAGGTGAGTCAGGAACTCCGACAATTCATCATTGACTCGGTTTCGATTTACGGCGGCCACTTCGGGGCTTCGCTGGGCGTGGTAGAGCTGTCGGTGGCGCTGCATTACGTGTTCAACACGCCCTACGACCAGCTCGTGTGGGACGTGGGCCACCAGGCCTACGGGCACAAAATCCTTACCGGCCGCCGCGACCGGTTCCCGTCTAACCGCCGCTACCACGGCATGTCGGGCTTCCCCAAGCGCAGCGAAAGTGAGTACGACGCCTTCGGGGTGGGCCACAGCTCCACCAGCATCGGGGCGGCGCTGGGCATGGCCGTGGCCTCCGATTACAAGGGCGAGTTCGACCGCCAGCACATTGCCGTGATTGGCGACGGGGCCATGACGGCCGGCATGGCCTTTGAGGCACTCAACCACGCCGGGGTGGAGAAATCCAACCTGCTGGTCATCCTCAACGACAATTGCATGAGCATCGACCCCAACGTGGGCGCGCTCAAGGAATACCTCACTGACATTACCACCTCCCGCACCTACAACAAGGTGCGCGACGAGCTCTGGAACGTGCTGGGCAAGCTCAGCAAGTTCGGCCCCAACCCCCAGCAGATTGCCCGCCGGGTGGAGCAGGCCATGAAGGCCACCCTGCTCAAGCAGGGCAACCTGTTCGAGGCCCTCAACTTCCGCTACTTCGGCCCCGTGGATGGCCACGACGTGCAGCACCTGGCCACCATCCTGGCCGACCTCAAGAACATTCCCGGCCCCAAGCTGCTGCACTGCGTGACGGTGAAGGGCAAGGGCTACGCCTTGGCCGAAAAGGACCAGACCCTCTGGCACGCCCCCGGCCTGTTCGACAAAATCACGGGCGAGATTTACAAGAAAGTCCCCGAGAAGCCCCAGCCGCCCAAATACCAGGACGTGTTCGGGCACACGCTGGTGGAGCTGGCCGAGGCCAACGACAAAATCATGGGCGTGACGCCGGCCATGCCGTCGGGCTCCTCGCTCAACATCATGATGAAGGCCATGCCCGACCGCGCCTTCGACGTGGGCATTGCCGAGCAGCATGCCGTGACCTTCTCGGCCGGCCTGGCCACCCAGGGGCTGGTGCCGTTCTGCAACATCTACTCCTCCTTCATGCAGCGGGCCTACGACCAGGTGGTCCACGACGTGGCCCTGCAGAACCTGCACGTGGTCTTCTGCCTCGACCGGGCCGGTTTCGCCGGCGCCGACGGTCCCACCCACCACGGCTGCTACGATCTGGCCTACATGCGCTGCATCCCGAACATGGTGGTCTCGGCGCCCATGAACGAGGAGGAGTTGCGTAACCTGATGTACACGGCTACGCTGCCCGAAAATGCCGGGCCCTTCAGCATCCGCTACCCGCGGGGCGAGGGCGTGATGCCGGAGTGGCGCAAGCCCCTGAAGAAAATTGCCATCGGCACGGGCCGGGTAGTGCGCGAGGGCGAAGGCGTGGCGGTGCTCAGCATCGGCCACATCGGCAACTACGCCGCCAAGGCCACCGAGCAGCTCCGCACCGAGGGCCTCAACCCCGGCCACTACGACCTGCGCTTCTGCAAGCCCCTGGATGAGGAAATGCTCCATAATATCTTCCGCCGCTACCGCGCCATCGTGACGGTGGAAGACGGCTGCGTGCAGGGCGGCTTCGGCGCGGCCGTGCTCGAGTTCATGGTCGACCACGGCTACAGCCTGCCCGTCCGCCGCCTCGGCATCCCCGACCGGGTAGTGGAGCACGGCACCCAGGACGAGCTCTATAAGGAGTGCGGCTTCGACGCCGCCGGCATTGCCACCGCCCTGCGCGAGCTGAGCGGTAAGGTGAGCGTGCCGGTGGCCGATAAGGTGCTGCTGTAAATAGAACCACTGCTGAAACTGAAAAGCCCCGCCGGATTCGTCCGGCGGGGCTTTTTTGTGTTGAACAGGCCAGCCAAGGGAGATAGTAATGAAAATATAAATCCGTGTACATACATCAATTATAAATAATGTACGTACATTTGTTGAGTGTTCGGCGCTGCTCCCGGGTGGGTCGGATATTTTCAGTGTCTTTTCAACCAACCAGTTACCACCATGGCTACGACCAAATGGGCGCTTGACCCCACCCACTCCGAAGTTCAGTTCAAAGTAAAGCACCTCGTTATTTCCACCGTTACGGGCTCGTTTAAGCAGTTCGAAGGTGAGGCAGAAACGGAAGGTGATTCATTTGAAGGAGCCAAGGTGCGCTTCTCAGCCAAAATCGACAGCATCGATACCAACCAGGAGCAGCGCGACGAGCACTTGAAAAGCGCCGAATTCTTCGACGCCGCCACATACCCCGAAATGACCTTCGTTTCGACTTCCTTCACCAAGGAAGATGAGGGCGAGTACAAGCTGACTGGTGACCTGACCCTGCACGGCGTAACCAAATCGGTGACCCTGGATGTGGAGTACGGCGGCCAGGCCGGCGACTTCTACGGCAACACCAAGGCCGGTTTCGACGTGACCGGCAAAATCAACCGCAAGGATTTCGGCCTGAGCTGGAGCGGCATAACCGAAGCCGGTTCCATCGTGGTGAGCGAAGACGTGAAGCTGATGGCCAGCGTGCAATTCACCAAGCAGGCCGAGCCCGCTACCGTATAAAAATCGCCCTTCAATGGCCTGCAAAGCGCCCGTCACTGCTTCAGTGGCGGGTGTTTTCGGTGGTGTTGAGGCTTGCCAAGGCCGCGTCGGTTTCGCAGCGGCGGCGGATGACTTCCAGGATGCGCCGCTGGATTTCGCTCATCACGTAGCCCGTCCAGAGGCCGGCGTAGGGGTTGAGGCGGGTGCTCAGGCGCTGGCGGCTGTAGAGCACCAGGCGGGTGCGACCGGGGCCGGCGGGTTCCAGTTCGTAGGTGCCGCGCAGCACGTCGAAAAACCGGCCGCCCACCGTCACGTGCTCGTCAAAGGTGGTGGGCGGGATGGTAGCGGTATTGGGCACGATGCTGAATGAAATACGCCGCTGGGGCTCCCACACGTCGATGGTTTCCAGAAACTCCACCCCCCGCTCGAAGGTGGCGCGGCGCACTCCCCCCACGCCCTCGTGGCTGAGGGTAGCTTCCACGGGCCGCGGAAAACCCAGTCGGTCCACCAGACTCGGGCCCAGGTCGCGGGCCGAAATAGGTGGCACCCGCACGATGTGCCGCCACACCACGGCCGCCGGGGCCGCAATGACCACCGTGTTTTCGATGCGCCGATATTCGTCGGGGGCCGTGAACTGGCTTTCGAGGGGGGCCAGCACGAAGGGCAGCAGGGCGAAGGCGGCCACCACGTAGGTTTTGGTTTTATCGTCGCGGTTCCTGGTAAAGTCATAATAGGCGAGGGCACCCAGTCCGGCCGTGATGATGAACAGTGGGAAAATCATCAGCACGCAAATCATGCCTTCCAAGTGGAATAGCAGCGCCGTGACTAAGAATAGCAGCACTGTCAGGAACGGCCCGAACACCAGCCGCCACCATTTGGAGGCGGTGCGCGGTGTAAAGTGAGCCGTCACAGCTCCCAGTGCCATCGGTACCAGTAACAGGAAGCAGAGCATCAGCAGGCCCCCGGCATCGTTGAGGTAGTTGGTGGCGAAAACAAAGCGCCCAAGCAGAGCGAGTAACAGGCCCGCGCTGCTGGCAATCAGGTAATGATAGTACTGTTGCTTGATAAAGGCCATGCGGGAGAGAGATAGGAGGAACGGATGCAGCAAAAGTGCGTATTTGCTTGGATTCCGCCGACTTTTCCACCTACTACTCATGCCCGCCGCCCCACAGCCCACCCTCGTCTTCCTGCACGGCTTCGCCGAAAGCCCCGCAATCTGGGCCGATTTCACCCGCGACTTCCCCAGCCGCTACCGCCTGCTGATGCCCGCGCTGCCCGGCCACGGCCCCAACCCGGCCCCGGTAACCGACTACGCCATGGAGGCCCAGGCGCAAGCCGTACTGGCGCAACTCGATGCGGCCGGCGCCGATAAGGTGGTGCTGGTGGGCCACAGCATGGGCGGCTACGTGGCCCTGGCCCTGGCCGAAGCCCACCCCGCGCGGGTGGCTGGCCTCGTGCTCTTCCACAGCACTGCCCTGCCCGATAATAAGGAGAAAAAAGCCGCCCGCGACGAAAGCGCCGGTTTCGTGCGCCGCCACGGGGTCGAAAAGTATATGCGCTCCGCCATCAGGCCCCTGCTGGCCCCCGGCAACCGCAAGCAGCTGGCTGCCGAACTGAAACAGCTGGAAGACTTGGCCGCCACTACGCCCGTAACCACTATTCTGGGTTGCCTCGAAGCCATGAAGCACCGCCCCGACCGCACCCAGGTGCTACGTGACGCCAGGTTCCCGGTCCTGTTCATCGGCGGCCACGACGACCCGGCTGTGCCCCTCGATACGCTGCTGCCCCAACTGGCGCTGCCCGCCCAAAGCCACGCCCTGCTGCTCCGCAACGTGGGTCACTTAGGCTTCATGGAGGCGCCGGAGCTAACGCGGCAGTCGGTACTGGATTTTTGCGCCGCTATTTGTTAAGCGCCACCAATCAGCGTTAGGGGAACGTCATTCAGCGCATGCGCTGAATGACGTTCTTCAGCTAACAGCTAACAGCTAACAGCTAACAGCTAACCCAGTAGGCCCATTTTCAGCATGGCCTCGGCAATCTGCACGGCGTTGGTAGCGGCCCCTTTGCGCAGGTTGTCGGCCACCACCCACATGTTGAGGGTGCGGGGCTGGGTTTCGTCGCGGCGCAGGCGGCCCACCAGCACGGCGTCGCGGCCGTGGGCATCCTGAGGCATGGGGTAGATGTTGTTCTGCACGTCATCCACCAGTTCCACGCCCTCGGTCTGGCGCAGCAGCTCGCGCACGTCGGCCAGGTCGAATTCCTGGGCAAATTCGACGTTTACGGCTTCCGAGTGGCCGCCCATAACGGGCACGCGCACGGTGGTGGCGGTGAGGCGAATGGTGTCGTCGCCGAAGATTTTCTTCGTCTCGTTCACCATTTTCATCTCCTCCTTGGTGTAGCCGTTGTCTTGGAACACGTCGATGTGGGGCAGCACGTTCAGGTCGATGCGGTGGGGGTAGGCGGGGTTGGCGGGCGTCTGGCCGGCCCGCTCCTGCAGCAGCTGATCGACGGCCTGCTTGCCGGTGCCCGTTACACTCTGGTAGGTGCTCACCACGATGCGCAGGGCCTGGTAGCGCTTGTGCAGCTCGTTGAGGGCGACTACCAGCTGAATGGTGGAGCAGTTGGGGTTGGCAATGATTTTATCGTCGGCCGTGAGCGTGTGGGCGTTGATTTCGGGCACCACCAGCTTCTTGGCCGGATCCATGCGCCAGGCCGAGGAGTTGTCGATAACCACGGTGCCCACCGCGGCAAAACGGGGCGCTTCCTGCAGCGAAATAGCGCCGCCGGCCGAGAAGATGGCCACTGCCGGGCGGGCGGCAATAGCGTCGTCCATACTCACCACCCGGTACTTCTGGCCCCGGAATTCGATTTCCTGGCCCACCGACCGGGCCGACGCCACGGGCAGCAGCTCCGTGACCGGGAAGTTGCGCTCGGCCAGCACTTTAAGCATCTGGGTGCCTACCAATCCGGTGGCGCCCACTACGGCTACTTTCATATGCATTTTTGGTTGAGCGGTAAAGGTAAAGCAGTTATATTTCCTATGCACTTCTATCTGTTTTCTGGCTGAAGCCTGCAGAGAGATGCGCGGAGGTTGGAAGGCGGTCTTCCCCCTTGCCTCCGCGCGTTCCTGTGAGGGTTTCGGCAAGAATTTTTTCTATCTAGCATGAAAAAATTACTACTATTTCTGCTTGTTCTAAGTAGTCTAACGGCCCGGGCTCAGCTAACCGACGACTTCACCGACGGCGACTTCAGCCAGAACCCCACCTGGACCGGCGACGAAGCGGCGTTTCAGGTGAATGCGGCCCGCCAGCTGCAAAGCAACGGCCCGGCCGTGACGGGCACCCAGCTGCAGCTGGTTACGCCCTGCCAGGCCAGCACCGGCACCAGCTGGACGTTCTGGGCCAATCTGAAGCTGGCCACCAGCAGCGGCAACTACGCCGACGTATGGCTGATGGCCGACCGCGCCGACCTGAAAGCCAGTGGCACCCGCGGCTACTTCGTGCGCCTGGGTGGCACCCCCGATGAAGTGGCCCTATTCCGCCAGGATGCCACCGGCAGCCCCGTGTACGTCGTCAATGGCCAGGACGGTACCCTCAACTCGACCACCAACAACCTGGTGCGGGTGCGCGTGACGCGCTCGGTACAGAGCATCTGGACCCTGGAGCGCGACCTGACGGGCGGCCAGAGCTACGCCGCTGAGGGCAGCGGCACCGATGCCACCTACCAGCGCAGCGCGTTTTTCGGCGTGCTGCTCACCTACTCATCGGCCAACAGTAAGGCCTTCTACTTCGATGATGTGCAGGTGCTCGACAACACCCCACCCGCCACCGTGCAGGCGGCCGGCGTGGGGCCACGGGCCCTCGATGCCACGTTCAACGAGGCCGTGGCCGCCACCCAGAGTCCCGCCAGCTACCAGCTGCCCGGCGGCCCGGCCGTAATTGCCGCCCTCCGCGACGCGGCCAACCCGGCCTTGGTGCACCTCACGCTGGCCGCCGACCTGCCGGCGGGCGGTGGCACGCTGGAAGTGCGCCAAGTGGCCGACCTCTACGGCAACGTGGCGGCGGGCCCGCTCACGGCTGCGTTCAGCTTCGCGGGCGTGCTGGCGGTGCCGCAGTTCGGCCAGCTGCTCATCACCGAAATCATGGCCGACGAAACGCCGGTGGTGGGGCTGCCGGCCTCCGAGTACCTCGAAATCCACAACCCCTCGGCCACCCGCACGCTCGATCTGGCAGGGGTGCGGCTGAGCAAAGGTGGCAGCACGGCCAACCCGGCCGTATTTCCGGCTGGCGCCACGCTGCTGCCGGGCGAGTACGCGGTGGTGTGCGGCAGCACCCGCGGGGCCCAGTTTGCGGCCTTCGGGAAGGTGTTTGCCCTGACCAATTTCCCCAGCCTCAACAACGCCGGCGACCAGCTGGTACTGACGGGCCGCAGTGGCCGCACGGTGTTCGAGGTAACCTACTCCGACAGCTGGTACAAGGACAGCCGCAAAAAAGAAGGCGGCTGGAGCCTGGAAATGGTGGACGAGGCCAACTTCTGCGGCGGCATCGAGAACTGGACCGCCAGCAACGACCCCAGCGGGGGCACACCCGGCCGGGCCAACTCGGTGCGCACCCCCAACCCCGACCGCACCGCGCCCAGCCTGCTGCGGGCCGTGGCCCTGTCGCCCACGCTGGTGCGGCTGTTTTTCAGTGAGAAGCTCGACAGCGCGGCCGTTTCCAACCCCGCCCGCTACACGTTTACGCCCGCCGTGGGCGTGGCCCGGGTGGTGCCCGTGGGGCCCGATTTCCGGCTTGTGGACCTGCAGTTGAGCACGCCGCTGCAGCCCAACCAGTCCCTGACGCTAACCGTGCAGCAGGCCACCGACTGCGTGGGCAACGCCAGCGGCCCGGCCGCCGCGGTTACGCTGGCCCTGCCCGCGCCGGTAGCGGCCGGCGACGTGGTGCTCAACGAAATTCTGTTCAACCCGCGCACCGGCGGCGTCGATTTCGTGGAGCTACTCAACCGCTCGGGCAAGTACCTGAACGTGCAGGGCTGGCAGCTGGGCAGCGAGAAAGCCGACGGCTCGATAGACCAGAAACCCATCAGCACCGGGCCCTACGTGCTGGCGCCCGGCCAACTGGTCGTCCTCACAACCAGCCCGGCCAACATCCAGAGCTACTATCTCAATAGCTCGGAACCGGCCAATTTCCTGGGGATGCCCAGTCTGCCCTCGTACCCCGATGATGCGGGCATCGTGGTGCTGACCTCGGCCACCAACGAGCCGCTGGACCGCTTCGCCTACCACAAAAACATGCACCTGAAGCTGCTCGACGATTTGAACGGCGTGTCGCTGGAGCGCATCCGGCCCGAGGGTCCGAGCACGGGCGAGAACTTCCACTCGGCGGCCAGTGCCGCGGGCTACGCCACGCCCGGCCGCCCCAACTCGCAGTATCAGCAGGACCCCGGCGGCGACCAGACGTTCCGGCTCGAACCCGAAGTTTTCACCCCTGATGAGGACGGCCAGCAGGATTTCACCACCCTCAACTACCTGCTCGACCAGCCTGGCTACGCCGCCAGCATCACGATTTACGACGCCCAGGGCCGCCTGGCCCGCCGCTTGGTGCGCAACGAAACGCTGGCCACCACCGGCTTTTTCCAGTGGGACGGCCTGACGGACCGGGGCCAGAAAGCAGCCGTAGGCTACTACGTGCTGCACATTGAGCTGCTGCGCCCCAACAGCGGCGAAAAGCGCGAGTACCGCAAAACGGTGGTAGTAGGTGCGCGCCTCTGAATCACAGATGGTGCAGATGAAAAGGATTCGTTGAGGTAGCGGGTTCGTTTGATGACAGGTTACGGCAACCAGCACGTCTGTCCGTTGAATGAATCCTGTGCATCTGCACCATCCGCATCATCTGTGATTTAAACCTGCTGGGGCTTCCTGCGTCCAACCGGCCATGACGAACACAACCACGCAACGACAACTCCAGCATTTGTACTGGCGGGCCGGTTTCGGGCCGACGCCGGAGCAACTGGCGGCCGGCCTGAGTCCGCAGCAGGCGCTGCGGAAGCTGCTGCAGGACTCCCGCAGTTTCGAGCCGCTCGATGGCCCGGCCATGCGCTACGCCGAGCCGCTGCCCACGCCTTCGGGCGAGATGATGCAGGCGGCCGGCTCGCCCCAGGCAGCTATGGTGACCACGCCCGACCGGACGGCCCGGCCCGCCGGCGCAGCTCCGGACAAACTAACGCCGGAGCAGCGCAAGCAGCAGAACCAGAATGTTCGGAGCGCCTTTTACGCCATGAATACCGGCTGGCTGACGCGCATGGCCACTTCGGAGGCCCAGCTGCGCGAGAAACTCACGTTCTTCTGGCACGGCCACTTCGCCTGCCGGGTGCGCCGGCCCGATGCGGCCCTGCAGCTCAACAACACCATCCGGCGGCTGGCGCTGGGCAAATTCCCCGATTTGCTGCTGGCCGTAAGCCGCGAGCCGGCCATGCTGCAGTTCCTCAACAACCAGCAGAACCGCAAGCAGCACCCCAACGAAAACTTCGCCCGCGAAGTGATGGAGCTGTTCACGCTGGGCCGCGGCAACTACTCGGAAACCGACGTGAAGGAGGCCGCCCGCGCCTTTACCGGCTGGGGCTACAACGGCCAGGGCAAGTTCGTATTCCGCGAAAAACAGCACGACGACGGCCCGAAAACCCTGTTGGGCCGCACCGGCAACTTCAGCGGCGAACAGGCGCTGGAAATCATCCTGGCGCAGCCCGCCTGCGCCGCGTTCATCACCACCAAGCTCTACCGCTTCTTCGTGAACGATGTGCCCAACCCGGAGCACATCCGGCCGCTGGCCCAGGCGTTTTTCCGGAGCGGCTACGACATAGCGGCGCTGCTGGAGCAGCTGTTTTCGGCCGATTGGTTTTATGCCGCCGCCAACGTGGGCACCCGCATCAAGTCGCCCGTGGAATTGCTGGCCGGTATGAAGCGCACGCTGGGACTGGAGCTAGCCAACGAGCGGCCGCTTATCGTGTTCCAGAAGGCGCTGGGGCAGACGTTGTTTCAGCCGCCGAATGTGGCTGGCTGGCCCGGCGGCCGCGCCTGGATCGACTCTTCGTCGCTGCTCTACCGGTTGCAGCTGCCGGCCGTGCTGCTGCGCAACGCCGCCTTCGACGTGCAGCTCAAGCAGGATGAGAACGACCTCGACCCCAACCTGCCCCGCGCCGCCCGCACCTTCGACCAGGCGGTGAAAACCACCGTGCGGCTGGCCCCGCTGCAGCGCCTGCTGGCCGGCACGCCCGCCGCCCAACAGCCCGCCCGCCTCAGCGAATTCCTGCTCCAGGTGCCCATCCGCCCCGAAAACCTGGCCCTGGTACGCGGCGAGCTGCGCGACATGACGACGGCTTTGCTGAGTTTACCTGAGTATCAGTTGATGTAGGAGCTGCTAGGGCCAAAAAAACGTCATTCAGAGCGCAGCGAAGAATCTCGCGTGAAGTCCCGAACAATTGTAGCAATGATTCATGCGAGATTCTTCGCTGCGCTCTGAATGACGCTCGCCCAAGTCCCCGATTCCACCCCTTCATTCCTATCAATCCCAACGCTATGACTACCCGCCGCGACTTTCTAAAAGCTTCCACGCTGGCCAGCACGCTGCTGTTCGTACCCAGCTTTCTGCATCGGCTCGATGCCCACGCCCTGCCCAGCCTGCGCGATGCCGCCGGCCGCCGCCTCGTGGTGGTGCAGCTCAGCGGGGGCAACGACGGCCTCAACACCGTCATTCCCTTCGAAGACGACCTGTATTTCAAGGCCCGGCCCACGCTGGGCATCCGGCTCCAAAGCGGCATTCATACCCTTGACAAGGGCCTCGGGTTCAACCCGGCCATGCGCCGCCTCAAGGGCCTCTACGACCAGGGCCACGTGGCCGTGCTCAACTCGGTGGGCTACCCCAACCCCGACCGCAGCCACTTCCGCTCGATGGATATCTGGCAGAGCGGCTCGGGCGCCGATGAGAGCCTGACCACCGGCTGGCTCGGCCGCTACCTCGACTCGAACTGCGCCCCCTGCGCCCTGCCCTACAACGGCGTGGAAGTGGACGACACGCTCAGCCTGGCCATGAAAGGACAGCTGCGCAAAGGCTTGGCCCTCAAAAGCCCTGAGAAATTCCATCAGCTAACCCAGGGGCGTTTGCTGGCTAAAATCGGTCGTGAGCAGCCGAGCAGCAGCCTCTCCGAGGTCGATTACTTGTACAAGACGCTGGCCGAAACGGCTTCGTCGGCCGATTATCTGTACCAGAAAAGCAAGGTGTACAAGTCGGCCGTGGCGTACCCGAACAGCGAGTTTGGCAAGAGCCTCAAAACCACGGCCGAGCTGATAAATTCGGGAGTCGAGTCGCGGGTGTTCTACGTGTCGCTCAGCGGCTTCGACACCCACGTACGCCAGCAGGAGCAGCAGGGCAAGCTGCTCGGCGACCTGTCGGAGGGCCTGGGCTCGTTTGCCGAGGACTTGCAGAAAGCCGGCAATTTTGATGATACGCTGGTGCTGGTGTTTTCGGAGTTCGGGCGCCGCGTGGGGCAGAACGCCAGCAACGGCACCGACCACGGCACGGCCAACAACGTGCTGCTGCTCGGCGGCGGCCTGCGCCGCCAGGGCATCCTCAATAACGCCCCCAACCTGCAAAACCTCGACGCCGGCGACCTGAAGTACCAGCTCGACTTCCGCTCCGTGTACGCCACCGTCCTGCACGACTGGCTCCAGGCTGATGACAAGGCCATTCTAGGCCGCAGTTTCGAGCGGCTGAAGGGGCTGGTGTGAGGTTGAGTTCTGGTTTCCGCTTTTAAAGGAGAGGCTGCTTCGAAACGTACAGTGTGCCCTTCTCGCCGCCACAGAACTTAAAGTCATTGCCCATGCCGCACAACGGAGCCGAGGAGGCGATGTACAGCCGCGACTTAGCGTCGAAGTAAATGCTGTTCAGGCGGTGCTGACCAGGGAGCGTAATATGCTGGCCGGCTGATGTTTCAATGCCTATGGATTCGACGTAGTACGCGGTGGAACTGGAACTCACCGGGGTCTGCGAGTATTCGATTCGGTATTCGGTGCCCGTGGCAGTAGTGAAGCGGTTGCGGGACAGCTGAAGCTCGTTGCGGTAACCGCGCTTGTCTACGTATTTACGCCAATGCAGGCCCTGATCGAGGCTGAATTGAACAGCATCTATGGCATATTGTGCGCTTGGTTGATAGCCCATTGTTTGGCTCATAGCTATCAACGTATCCTGTTGCTGCAATAAGCCGAAAACGAAAAAGTTTCCCTCATAATCCCCGGCCAACCAAGTCTTGCCACGATCCTTGGTTAAGTAGATTTTATTACGGGTGGCAATAGTCAGCGTTCCGTCAATATCGCCTGCTACGGCCTCAACAGCATTATTGTCGGGTGCCCGTAAAATGAGCCAGTCCTTGGTTTCAGCCGGCAGAAAATCAGGCTGCGGTTCCTGCTTGTCTTTCTGGCAGGCTGCCAGGGATAAGCTTAGTAAGGCGGCGAATAGTAATTGTTTCATAGAAGCTGTTTAGAAAGTCCCTGGAATAAATCAGAACGCCATGCTGAGCTTGCCGAAGCATCTCTACCGCTTCGCTGAAAGACTGCAACGAAGCGGTAGAGATGCTTCGGCAAGCTCAGCATGGCGTTTCTTTAACTTTCTAAACAGCTTCATAAGGTGCCATCTAATGAGTAAAAGTTCCGCCAAGGTAGACTACGACGCGCACAAACCCCAGATGCTGCCTTCTGGAACCCCAGCGTAGCCCGCAACCAACCCCTACCGCCGTACCACGAAGCCCACGAAATACTCGCGGTCGGCTTGGCGGGTGAGGGCGAAGTGGCGGCCGAAGTCGAACTGCAGGTTTTTGCCCACGAAGAAAATCGGCCCTACGTTCAGGCCTTCGTCCCAGCGGCGGGCCCGGAAATCGTGCTGGGCTACGAACTCGACGAAGCCCGTGAGCCAGGGCCGAAAGGAGTGGTCGAGGTTGACGGACGGGCTTGTTTGCAGGTAATGCTGAGCTTCGTCGCGGTCGAAGCTGAGCTGTAGCGGTAGCTGGGCGCTTAGGTTCCAGGTATCGGCGAGGGCGTAGGTGGCGGGCAGTAGCAGGGCATACTCGACGCCGCCCGCGCCCTGCCGGCCGCCGGTGGGCAGGCGCACCGAGCCGATTACGGCCACGGCCAGCGGGCTTTCGGTGGAGTCGTTGCCCAGCAGGTTGCGCTTGAGGCGCACGGTTATGTCGCCGAAGCCCCGGTTGCGGGTGCCGGGCTCGTCGGCGGTGGCAAACGTCCGGTCCCATTCGTAGGCGTCCAGAAACAGCTGCACGTCGGTGCGGTTGTCGAGGCCCATTTTCAGCACGAAGGCGTTGGCCCGAACGGTGCGCTGGCGCATTTCGGCCCCGGGCCGGCTGCTGATGTGGCGGACCAGATCAGTTTCAAACTGAAAGTGCCCGGCATCGACCGTAAACGGGCTTTCGGTTACGCCGGGCCGGTCGGGCGCCAGGTCGCGCATCAGCTCCCGCGGCACGGGCCGAAACAGCGAATAGCGGCTTTTGATGGCCGTTAGGGAGTCGGTAGAAGTTTGGGCGGCGACAGTTTGCGGCAGCAGCGGCAGCAGCAGAGCCGCCAGGAAAGGAAAGTAGGGGAAGCGCATAGCAGCGGTAGTACGCGCAGTGCGTAGCGCGGTTGTAGGTTTGTTGGTTGGCCGTTCGCCCGGCCCGCTCGCCCAACTGCCCGATTGGGGCTGGCCGGCGGGACCAATCAACCAGAAAACAAGCTACAGCGGCTGCGGACTGCTGCTGGACTGCTGCCAGCGGATGAGTGCCGCCAGCAGCGCCAGGCCGGGTACTACCGTAACTGCCAGCACCACTCCGCCGGCAAAGAATACGCCGGCCCCGGTGGCGCAGCCAAGACCGCGCTGCCCGAAACCAGCCGCCGAAATACCAGTGGCCACGATACCCGCCAGCAGCTGGAGCAAGATGGTCAGCATGAACAACACCCCCAGGTAGGAGCCGCTGCGTCGGCGTCGGAAGCTGAGCACTGCCTGTAGGGCCGCCGGCAGCAGCAGGAGTAGGGTTGGAACAGCGAACAGCATCATTGGTAGGACAAACAAAGTCGGCATTTGATAGGAAAGGGGCCGAATAGTAACCCGGCTCCGGACCAGGGCTAACTTGCCAGCACCAGTGCCCGGCAGCGGCGAAATCAGGCTGCCACGTAAGTCCGGCCGGAAACAAATGGCTGCCGCCGGGCCTTATGGCTACTTACGGTTCTGCTATCCATGAAAAACAGCTTCTACTTCAGCCTCGCGGCTCTGCTTGTTGTCTCCTGTACTTCCAACCCCGAGCAGCAGGCCGGTGTGCCGGCCGCAACAGCAACCGTAGCAGCCGCCTCGCGCGAGCTGCCCGAACTGCTTCAGCAGGCCCTGACGGCCCACGGCGGACTGGCTGCCTGGCAGCAGTTTGGCACGATGGAGTACCGGCTGAAAACCACGCTGGGGGCTCTGCGCGACGAAAAGCACCTCATCGACCTGCGCACCCGCCAGGTGCGGATTGAGGCCCCGGACTACCAGATTGGCATGGACGGACAGCAGGTGTGGGTGAGCCCGTCTAAGGCGGCTTTCGGCGAAATGTCGCCCCGCTTCTATCACAATCTGTTCTTCTACTTCTTCTCCATCCCGTTTGTGCTGGCCGATGAGGGCACCGTGTACGAAGACCTTGGCACGCGCACCATTGCCGGCAAAGACTACCGGGCGCTGAAAGTAAGCTACGAAACCGGCCGCGGCGACTCTTCCGGCGACGAGTACATTGCCCATTTCGACCCCCAAACCCACCGCCTGGAGTTGCTGCTCTACACCGTTACGTACTTCGAGCCGGGCAAAGAGGCGAGCTACAATGCCCTGCTTTATTCGGATTGGCAGGAAGTGAACGGACTGCTGTTGCCGCAAAAGATGGAAGGCCACAAATTCGCCAACAACGAAATCGGTGACCTGCGCTACCAAGCCGACTTCAGCAATGTGCGCCTTGACCGCGCCCCGCCAGCTGCCAGCCGGTTTGCCATGCCCCAAGGTGCCATAATAGATTCGGTAGCCAAGTAAGAGCCCCCAGCCAAGCCGCCCGCGCAGTGTGGTAGTATCTACCGCGCCTTCAGCCACTCCACCAGACCGTTCCAATACTCGGGAGCCGGTTGGGGCCACTGCCACTGACCATCGGAGCCGGTGCGGCCGGGGCGCCGGAAATCGGCCGTTACACCCGCCAGCACCTGCACCTGCGTGCCGCGGCGGTAGCCTAGCATGGGGCGCAGGCGCTTGGCGCTGGCCGCCGCCTGCACCGTCGTATCGAGCCCCGCGTAGTAGGCCAGCACCGCAATCCGCTTCTGGTTGAACACCTGGTACGCGGCTGCCTCGGGGCGGGTGGCTGCCGCTGCCGCCTCTAGCACTGCAAACCCGGGCTGGGGCATTTGCCCGGCCGCCACCGCCACCCGCCGGGCCGCTGCCCCCCGGCCCCAGTAGCCCACCCGCCCCGAATCGACGGCCGCCTGTTGCCGCAGGGCGGCCAGCGCCGCCACCGGCCACGCCGCGCCCGAGTCGGCGGGGGTAGCTGGTGGCAGTAGCAGCGCCACAATACCGCGGCGGGCCAGGTGCGTAGCCCGGCGGGCAGCGGCCGGACCATCGGCGGCCGAAGCCAGCAGCACCAGCGCCGGGTGGCGGGGCAGCGTATCGTCGGGCAGCAGCAGGCGCAGGCGTTGCGCAGGCTGGCCGGGCACGGTAACCGTCAGCACGGTGTCGCGGAAGCCGGGAGCCGGCACTTCGCCGCGCCGCACCCACACAAAATCGGCCCGCACGCTGTCCCAGCTTAGTACACCACGCAGAAAGTCGCCCTCGCGCACGGCCTGCACCACAATGCCGCCGGGCTGGCCGGGCGCTTCTTCCAGCCGCAGTTGGGGCGCCTGGTAGCTGGTCGTGGCCGCCTCAAACTCCAGTCCTGGCAGCTGCGGAAAGCTCAAGGTGGCCGTCAGCTGGCCGGGCTTGGTTTCGCGTAGGTCGAGGGCCGTGCGCAGTTCGCTGCCCTGGTAGCTGATGGCCCCTTCGTAGTGGCCGGTGGGCGGGGCGGCAACTGGCACTTCCCCCGAGCCCGAGTTGCCCGAGCAGGCGCTCAGTAGCAAAGCCAGCAGCGGGGCCAAGCCGGTAAGACGAAGAAAGGGAAGGCGTTGCAACGACACGGAATGATGAGACGGGCGCGCAAAGGTAGCGGAAGGAGGCGGAACGGGTAGGCCAGGGCCCTTCACCATTTCCTGGGGCGAACGGGAGAGCCAACCAGTGGCGCAGTCCTTACAGGCCCTTCCGCAGAATCAAATCGGTCTGGGCTTCGGCGCCGAACTGAAAAAGGTGCTGCCCGACAGGCCGGAAGCCGAACCGCTGGTAAAACGCGCGGGCGCGGGCGTTGTGCTCCCACACGCCCAGCACCACGGCCCGACACTGCTGCTGACGGGCCTCCTCAATGGCGCGGCGCATGAGGGTGGCCCCCAGGCCGGTGCCAATCCAGTCTTCGGCCACGTACAGGCGCTCCACTTCCAGCCGCTCTTCGGCCACCTTATCGGGGTCGAGGCCGAGCTGGGAGTGCAGCCGTAGCTTGGCATAGCCCACCAACTCCTGCAGCATGCGGGCCTCCAGATACACGGTGTCAGGGTCCTCCAACTCGGCCAGCTGCCGCTCGGGGCTGAAGGTGGCATCGGCTTGGGCGGCCATGTTCTCGGCCGTGTTCTGGGCGGCGTAGGCTTCGTAGAACAGTCGCCGGCCCAACTCGGCGAGCTGGGCCGCGGCGGCCGGGGTTCGTTTGGCAACGCTGATGCGCAGGGGTTGACTCATGTTTATTGGCTATTAGCTTATAGCTGAGAGCTGTTAGCTATCAGGTAATTACGGAATGAACGGAGCTTTCAGCTATTAGCTATTAGCTATCTGCTAACAGCTTAAAAACTAATCAACTGTGTCGTTGCCGCGGGTTTCGCGCCAGCCGTAGCGTAGCATCATCACAGCGGCTACCAGCATCATCAGGCGCACTATGAAAGCCGTGGAACTCACGCCGCCGCTGCCCAGGCGCTGGAATTCACTGTACATAATCCAGAGCTGCATACTCACGCCCAGCGTCAGCAGGATGCCGGCCGTCAGGAACAACCAGGCCAGCAGGCGGCGGGTAGCGGGGGTGGGAGGCCAGGCCATAGCGAGCAGAAATAGAGGTGGATAAATAACGGCCGGCAACATCACCAACCTGCCAGCCGCAACCGGCCGGCTACAAAAAGAAGCAATTTTTCGCGTTCAGGCAACGCCGGGCCGTACTTCGGACCTGTAGCCGGTTGGATTTCGATTTCCACGGTGTATTTTTGCCCCTACCAAACCCCATAAGCGAGAGTAGCTCAGTTGGTAGAGCATCAGCTTCCCAAGCTGAGGGTCGCGAGTTCGAACCTCGTTTCTCGCTCATTGTAAATCAGCCACTTAGACGCGAGTCTGAGTGGCTGATTTGCTTTTGGTTTACACAGTGGTTTACACAGTTGAGTCGTTGCCTCAAAAATAATGAGGCTCGCATTGCTTTGATACAATACGAGCCTCATTATCGTAACTCTTTAATCTGTAGGAAGCCGTTATGCAGCCTGTTGTGTTTCGGCTTTTAGGAATTTTCTTGCCCCGGTTTCTTCAATACGCTCTGCAACCATCTCTGCTTTGTCAGATGGGATGACTGTGAGTAGAGGGTTCTCCTTTACAGCACGCCAAAACTTATGCTTATCAGGGTCAGATTCCTCATTAGGCTCGTCACATAAAAGATAGAAGGCGCTTTTTCTAGGGTCTCTTTTGAACTTGCGTAACAAGCTTCGGGCTACAGTATCGTATTCGAAAACGTGCTGTTGAAGAGTATCCATACCATATGACTCTAATGGCAGAGCATGTGCAGCAGTAAATGAGCCATTCAAGCCGATACACTCCATTCTAAACTCAAAGAACAGCTCGGGCAGTTGGCGGTCTGTTATCTTCAGATTGGTATGTACTATTGGCTTTACTCGCTCCATTAACTGTAACACCGTTTCCTGTACTAAAGGACTTGGCGTTACTTTGCTCAATTGCTCTTGCACGTTGCTCCCATCCACTAACTGGACGTACAACTGCTCGAAAACGCCTTCAGGACTTTCACCTTCAAATATTGCCACCGTATTGAGTGGGCCAACCCGCACAATGCCGTTAGAATATCGACTTAGATACTCCCAGTCGGCAGGCTGCAAAAGATTGCCTCCTGAAGGTCTTGTAGAAGCAGCAACAGCAGATTGACGTGTCTGGGTATCAAGTGCCACCCGTCTTTCAACATTGGCAACAGCGTCACGGATCACCCCCTTTAGATTAGGTGCCAATAATCCAGCTAGACGTACCTTACGAGAGGATACCCGTAGCCAGTATCGCGTACCATCAAAAAAGACGATTCCTATGACCACAGCTTCGCCTGACGCCGGGTTCGGCGCTATGCGAATCAGGGTATGGAAGGGGGCTATTTTCATGGTAGGCATTCAAAGAATCGGCGAAGCAATAACTCCTGCCGTGGTTCAGAAAACAAAAAGTTAAACAAAGCAGTTTGCGAATCCTCACTTAATTTATACGCGGTAGGGAGCCACTCGCATATGTCAAGAAAGCGTTTTTTACAGTTTTTTACGCGAAGATAGAAACCTGCTCTTAACTCTTCCTCTACCCATAGTGGCTGTTGCTGACGCCACCTTCTTAGATACGCGTGAGTAGCGGTTGCGCTGACTAAATTCTTGTTAAAATCACAGTACAGGTACCTCGGATCTAAGTAGCGAAAATCCATCCGGCCAAATGCGTAGGCATGGTCTATAGCCCATATTGTATACTTTTTCCCGTTACCATCAGGGGCAAGTAGTGTATTATGATGAGATGCCCTGCGGTCATCGTTTGCAGTCCAAGCATCATATAAAGCAAGCCAGACTGTAGGCTTCCCCGTGAAGTAGGCCAGTGAAAAGTAGAGGTCAGGCGGCTTGACGAAACTCGGTTGGCGTCATAAAGTGCAGCGCCTGATGGGGGCGTAGATGGTTGTAATCGTACTGCCACAGGCGGCAGTGTTCGCGCACTTGCTGCAAGGTAGCGAAGAGGTAGCCGTTGAGCAGTTCCCGGCGAAACGAGCCGTTAAAACGTTCCACGTAGGCGTTCTGCGTGGGGCTGGCGGGCTGAATCCACTGTAGTGCGATGCCCTGGGTGCTACACCAGTCCTGCAGGGCCTGGCTGATAAATTCCGGCCCGTTGTCGACGCGCAACCGCTCGGGCGGGCCGTGGCGCTCGACCAAGACTTGTAGTAGGCGCACGACGCGAGCGGCCGGCAGCGAGAAATCCACCTCGATGCCCAGCACTTCCCGATTCCAGTCCTCCACTACGTTCAACGTGCGGAAGCGCCGCCCATCGGTTAACGCGTCGCTCATAAAGTCCATCGACCAGCACTGGTTCGCCGACTCGGGCACGGCCAGCGGCTGGCGGACGCGTTCGGGCAAGCGGCGTTTTTTGCGCCGCTTGCTCAGTTGCAGGCGCTGGGCCTGGTAGAGCCGCCACAACCGCTTGTGGTTGAGCAGCAGCCCGTCTTTGCGCAGCCGGTGGTGGTACTTCCAAAAGCCCCAGCCCGCGTGACGTTTGACCAACGCCAGTAGCGCGTCGACGAGCACTGCGTCGGCCGCCTGCCGTTGGGCTTGGTCGCCCCGGCCGGGCGGCGTAGCGTAGCTGTCGCGGGCCAGCCCCACCAGGGCACAGGCCCGACGCCGGCTCAGCCCCCGCGCCACGGCGTGCTGGGCCACGGCCCGCCGCTCGGCCGGGGCAACTACTTTTTTCGCAATACCTCCTTGACTACCTGGTTTTCCAGGCTCAGGTCGGCCACCAATTGCTTGAGTCGGCGGTTTTCTTCTTCCAGATGCTTGAGGCGTTGCAACTCGGTCAGCTCCAGGCCACCGTACTTGCTCTTCCACTGATAAAACGTGGGCTCGCTAATGCTGTGCTCGCGGCAGATCTGGACCACGGTTTGGCCCTGGCCTTGCTGGCGCAGGATGCCGATGATTTGGGCTTCACTAAAGCGACTCTTTTTCATGGGTAGGAGGAAAAGGATGGGAAAAGATACCCCCTTCCTCTACTTTTCACTGGCCTACTTCACGGGGAAGCGTACAAGACCAAGTCTTCAGCATTGCTGAGTGTCTCTAACTCAATTTGCCCATTCAATAACTCGCTGGAGTCTTGGGCACCAAAAATTGATTTTGAGCCGAAGCATGGTTTTTGCAGATACAATGATGCCCGCTTCGCATTTCTTGGCAGGTTTGATATTATCGCCTTTTCAACAGTTAGCACTGCAACGTCTGGCGTTGGAATGTTCCATTCTCGTAGCAGTGCCGCACAGAGCCACTCTGCCTGCATCTCATGAGCGTTGTAGGCTGCTTTGTGATATTTTAGATAGTAAGTTTCGTACTCTTCAGTCAGTACTAGTAATGGCTCATGAGCTGTAGGCAAGACCTCCTGAATGACGCGAACACGACTTTGGAAAAGAGGAGCCAACATTGTAGGCTTATAGAAGAGATATCTTATAGATGAGGCAATTTAGCAAGGATGTTGGTAGCAATATCTGGTAGGGCCTCAAAACAATCACATTGGCACCCCTCTGTTAATCAATCTTGGCTGTAACAGGGCTTCCACTGGCTGAGACCTTCTGCCGTTGCTCATGCAAACATACACGGCGGTTTCAGCCACTGTGTAGCTGGTGGGCGCACTTGTGAGCGGGGTAGTAATGGGCGCGGCCGCAGTCAGGGCCAGCAACAGGGCGAAAGAGCCGAATAGCTTCTTCATAGGTTGTTGATTGTGATGGGCTTGTCCTGCAATATGGGGCGGCTACCAGCAACACATAAGGCCGGGGCCTGAACGATATGCTGCCAGATGGGCGGGCGCGACCGATGCAATAGAAACGGGGCGTTATCCGTCTCACTAAGGGGCATGCTGGTTGCTACTTAGCCCAATCTACCCGCTGCTTTTGTCGTAAATTTGGGTATATGGCAACTGTCTCATTCCCAAATTATTCCCCCGTTCCGTTAGGTGTCGCGGGCAGTGGTGAAGCGTTTCTACTCCAAGGCGGCGACAAGCCCTTGGCCACGATAGCTCGACAAGATTTAATAGCCCGCCACGCAGCCGAAAAGGCAGCCGCCAACAAGCAGAAGCAGGAGCAGCAGGAAGCCCAGCAGATGCAGCGGTTACGCTCGGGTATTCAGACAGACGGTTTCCTTCCCTATAAGCCTATGCTTGACCAGGAGCGGGGGGGGCTCTATAAGCAGCTTCAGGGCGTGATTCACAATCCCAGCCTGAACAGCGTTGATAAGCAGAGCCAAGCCGACGAAATTATTGCCAACCACAACAGTAAGGTGGATTGGACCAAGCAGCTGGAAAGCCGGTTTAAGGATGTAGTCCGGCTTTCCAGCGGGGCCGATGCCCCCTACAACCCGGCCGCCGTGGATGCGGCCCTACAAGCCACGCTGAAAGACAAAGACGGGCAAATTTTGGCACCCGGCTCCTACAACCCCGACGTGGTGAACGCCGTGCTCGACAACCCGGATACGTTCGACCAGACCGCCGTTGCTACCCGGTTTCTCGACCAACTTGTCAAGGAAGATTCGTCTACCACCTCTACAGCGGCCACGCCCGGCCGTTACGGACAGCGCAATACGGCGACGTCCAATTTCTTTGAGGTGCAGGACGGGGCTTTCAAGCTAGACCCGACGACTGGCCGACGCATTGCCCGCACCAGCCGCCCGGAAGTCGTAGAGGCTGCCCGGCGCGACCCGTTCGTGAGCAAGCTAATCGACCAGCAGATGAAAGCCCACGCGGCGACGGTGGCCGGGGTGGTGGAGAAAATGAAGG
Organism: Hymenobacter psychrophilus; assembly: GCF_900107135.1. Classification (GTDB taxonomy): domain Bacteria; phylum Bacteroidota; class Bacteroidia; order Cytophagales; family Hymenobacteraceae; genus Hymenobacter; species Hymenobacter psychrophilus. Next base: position 267,871 of record NZ_FNOV01000003.1, on the reverse strand, counting down.
CATCAGAGCCGCTGACGGAACAAGAGCAGCAGCTAGTCGGGCAGGAGCAGACCGGCTCCAAGCGGTATACTCAGTACCTCGATGAGCTGTTACTTCCCCACGCGTACCAGCGGAGCACCGAGATTCAGACATATGCCCGGCCGGTGGCACCCAAAGCCCCCAAGGCAGCCCCCAAGGCAGCCCCCAAGAAGTCCGCGTCGGAGATTACAGTTACGCCGACCGTGGGCTATCAGGCCAGCACCTATACCCCGGAGCCTAACGGCCTTCGCCAGCGCACCATGAAAGCGGCCCTCGGCATCACCCCGGCCCAGGTAACTAACCATTACCCCACCGTGGGAGTTACCTTCGCAAGCGCCCGGAGCCCCTTCGCGGAAGTATTGGTAGACAACCGGGGCGCGGAAGTAGTAGGCCAGAACGGCACGACTACCAAGCTCGCGCAGGGTAACGGCAAGGTGCCCGCCCGAATCACTAGCCGCGACCTAGCCCTTTACATCAACGGCAAGCGCGTAGGCCGCAGTCGGGCGTTTACCTCCGATACCGACGCCTACGGCTACCTGCTTTCCACCATTGAGGGGCTTACCCCGGAGCAGGCCCGCAAGGCTGAATTTCGGGCTGAATACCGGGGCAGTATCACCGACAAGGCCCGCACCTTGAACAGCGGAACTGGGGGCCAGAATGCAGCCGGTAATCAGGAATCGGAAGGGGCCGACCGGAAGAAAACCAACCCCTGGGATATATCGGAAACAAAGGGCCGCAACTCAGGCCCCACGTCCACGGAGCAGTCGGTTATCATTCCGGCCAACCAGACCACCGACGCCCAGCTACAACGCGCCAGCGGCGGCACCTGGAACCCGCGCAAGCTCACGTCAGAGCAGGCCCGCGCCGTGGAAGCCTTGAAGCGCAAGGGCGGGCGGCTGCTGGACCCGTACACCCAGACGCCCACCACCGGACAGCAACCTCAGCCGGTCTTGAAGAAAACGGGCGTCGATTGGGGTGTTCCTGCTCCCGGCAATACGGGCGGCAAAAAGAAAACCAGCTTCTCAGTCCCTACCCCAGCTTCCGGCGACCGATACCGCAAGCAACTAGTTGGCAAGAAGGACGTGCTTGGCTTTGGCACCCCTAGCCCTGCCAACCGGGGCGGGGCTTACTAGCCAACCCCTAAAAGCAAAAACACCCGCCCAAATTGAGCGGGTGTTTCTTTTTACTCAGCCTCGGCCGTGTCGTGCCTGAACGTCTTTGTGAATCTGATAGAATTGTGGGTGGTACGTGGCAATTGCTTGCTGAATCCCGGCGCATACCTCGTATTGCTCGCGGGCTTCAAACTCTCCCATGACCATGTGTGCAAGAATATATCCCCCCACTATGTACATAGAGTCGAAGTCGCGGGCTGCGTAACCGCCAGCAATTGACTGGAGTAACTCAGTTGTGGGCGGCTCTAGGAATACGTCCGGCAGATTTTCAAGTAAGTAGTCGAGGTATTCCCGCAACCACACTACGTCAGGGTACTCGCGGGCAAACGCGGCGTTCTGCTGCTCCATGTATGCTTGTTGTTCGTTCATAGGGGGAGGCATTAAATTTCGGGAAAGGCCAGCAGGGCCGTAAGGTGGTAGGCGTCTCCATCGGTCTGACAGCCGAACCACTCATGTAGCTTGCCGTGGTGGGCGTACAGGTAGTAGGGGTGGGCCGAACCGGGCAGGTGAACGGCTATACTGAGCAGGGTTTCGGGGCAGGCTGCCGAAAGCAGGGAAAGGTAACGTTCGGCTTCTTGCTCAACCTGCACGGGGGCCAGCTTGGGGCGGCCAATGGTCTGCATCCGGTCGGAGCTGAGGTAGCCAACGAGGCGAACAACGCGGGGGCTTCTCATAGCGGGCGGATAGCGCGAACAACCTGATACACTTCCACCAAGTCAGCAGCGGCCGTTTCTACCGGCTCGGGTAGGCTGGCCTCGTCGTCTTGCAGACTCAGCAGGCTGCCGCCGTAACGTAGGCCATTGCCCACAATGCGGGCTACGTGGTGAGCCTGGAAGGGCTCCCAACTCCCATCATCGGCCGCGCCAACCTGCACCAGCAGCAGGGCAAAGGAATCGGCGGCCACGTTTGCCCATTCCTCGCGGGCTAATGGGCGACCCACCAGGTAATCACCATTGAGCAGGCGGGGGGCATGAACGTCATTGCGGGCCAAGTAGAGTCGGCAGCCGCTGCCAGCTTCTTCGGGGGTCAGCAGGACCACCGCAGGCACACCGTTGTAGGTAGTCGGCTGGTTCAGCAGCTCGTCGTTTAGGGCGACGGGCTGGATACTGGTTGGGGGTATCGTGGCGGTCAGCATTACAGTGGGATGAGAGGGCGAACAGTGGGCTAAAGGTCGAGAGTCGAAGCTTGTTTTACAAGTATTTATTGATATAAATAACTGATAATCAATTGTATGTAATTAAATTACGCAGCTTTGTATGTTGCTTCCCCGTCAGCTAGTGCTCAGGCAGGTAAATGAGAGTAACATCTTGTCGGGGCCGGGGGGCGACTTTTCAGGGGTACCCGGTCGCGGAAATGCGTTTTGGGTGGAGAAGTCGAGGGGGCCGTTCCTAGTCAGGAGGTGCCCCCGTGTAGGTAACTCCCCATTTGTGGGGAGTTAGCCCGGCCGCTATCGAGCAAGAAACTTGCGAGCGGCGCGGGCAAGTTGGGCGGCGGCCAGCTCGGCTGTGATGCGGCCGGCAATGGTCAAGGCCACTTCGTGCCGGCCCTTTCGGCCCCTGCGCCGTGCTACCAACCCAGCAGCTACTAACCCGCTAACCGCGTCCCGTAGTCTGGTTTTGGAGAGAATGGCCGCTTCCCGTAGGTCTGCTAGGGTAATGGCAGGCTGATAAGAGCCCAAAAGCATTACCTGAATGCCCAATAATGCCCGGAGTTGACCCACCGAAAGGTCATTCTTGGCAGCTTGTGCCCGCAGGTGGTCGGCGGCGAGTAGTGAGGCTGCCAGTAGTTTAGGCTCTTTGATTTTCACGCGGTTAAGGCAATTAGGTGCGGCACTAGGCGGCGCTGGGTGAGAGGTTGAAAGGGGCGTAAATGCCAATTGTATCTGTGTAGCTTGGTCCTGGATTTTCGCCAGCACAATTTCGCGCCCACCTACGGGGGCAGCTTGGCGCGGGTATTCCAGCGGCGGGTGGCTTCGGGCAGTGTAGGGCAAGGGCCGACGAAAGCAAGGCTTACCGGGCAGGCGTTTCCGTCGTTCGAGCAGTTGATGAAATACTCGGCGGGTACTTTCAGGAAGGACGACGGGTGCTGGTTGGTTTCCACGGCGGCCGGGCCACCACAGAACGGGCAAGGCAACAGGTTAGCGGGCTGCATACTGTTAGGCCGCTATTGCCAGGGCCTGACCTTCTGAGGTGGCCGGAATGAAGTCGTAGCCCTCGGCCCGCTTCTTGCCGCTCTTGCACCAGCGGATAATCTGCTTCGCATGAGTGCCCATTACTTGGGCGGCGGCTGGTGCAGAGGCAAAAGTGCCAGCCGGCGTTACGTACCAGCCTTTGAACTTCGGATGATTCTCGCCCATCTTCTGAGCTGACATCTTGGCTTTGGTTTCCGCGCTGGCTGACTTGCCGTAAAGATGGTGCTCAGGGCCGCGCTTAGCTTTCATTAGGCCGGTGGCGTAGGCGTGGCGGGTGTTCTCGCTCTTGGTTACCCATTCTAGGTTATTCACACCGTTACTTTCCTTATTCCCGTCCCGGTGGTTCACATCGGGCTTGTTTTCGGGGTTGGGAATGAAACGGCCAGCGACTAGACGGTGAATCTTTCGCCACTTTTTGGAGCCATTATTCAGCTTTAGGAACACTTGCAGATACCCAATACCATTGTCGGCAAGGGTAAGGCAGCGGTCTTTGAGCGAAGAATAAACGGCTCCGCAAGGGCTGACATAGTACGGGGTGGCCTCGGCTATCTGGTAGAAGGTGATACCGTCGTGGTAGGTGGTGGGGACGTTAGGTAGTATGAACATTTTGGGCAAGGTTGGGCCAGGGTGCCCGTTTTGGGAGCACCAGCAGGTGAGTAAAAGGGGTTGGGGAGGGCGGCGCTAGTGGCGCGGGCTAAACAGCGTCAGCAAACCTTGACGCTAGGCGCTGAGCCTTTGTCGAATGCTCCCTTCGGTCCGCTTCGACGACCTAAAAAAAGAGTTTTATCTACTCGGTAGCACAGCGACGAAGGAGCGAGCACACCGAGGCCCGCCCGGCGAGGGCACCGTTAGCTGACTGCCGCGTCGTATGGGTGTTGGGAATAGTGGCACTGTGGTAAAAGCATATAGTCTGTCTACCAGTTACCACTATTCAGGCTGCTAGCTGTGTATTGTGGTCGTTGGCAAAGCACCTATAGGGAGTTGCCACAATACCACTATCCAGCAGGGCACTCAACAGGCGCGGGCAGCAGGTGGTATTTGGTTGTGCGTCCTTCCTTGATAGCTGACAGGCACATGGGCTGACCGTCTGTGCCCTCGAAGGTTACGCCTTTCATTTCTTTCAGGCGGTCGCGCACAACCTTTTCTCCGGCTTTCAGCTCGACGCGCAAGGCGGTTACCAACTTGCCTTGCTCTAGCGGGCCGTTGGCTAGTGCCTTTACCAGCGCGGGGGGTATCGTGTCGGCGGTAGCAACCCGCTGACGTTGGGCGCGGGCTTCCTTCACAGATTCAGGGGTGGCTTTTACAAGCTGTTTGCTCACCTCATCAAATCGGGCATGGGCAACGAGGCCCCGGCGGCCGTGGCGGCGCTTGATGTACCGTAGCTCAATTATCCCTGTTGCATCTCCGCCGGCCTGCTTGATGTAGCCCACCTGCATAACAGTACTAGACTTGTTGCTTATCTCAGTGCCTAGGTGGCCACGCGCTTTGGTGGTGCCGGGGTTTTCGTGAATGATACCAATGAAGGTCACGTCGAACGTGTTGATAGATTGGTTAAGCATGTCGGACAGAAGCAAGCTGTCTTTGGGGTCGTTGAAGTCGTTAACGCAGTCAGAGAGCACGTCAATCACTACCACGATATGCCTTTCAATAGTGAGGCGGGCATATTCCAGAAACTCAGTCAGGGCTCCAAACCGTTCTGCGCGGCCTATTCCCTGTAATGAGATGCAGCGGAAGTGCGGCACACTATCTGTTCTGGCAAACCCAGCCCACTCTTTAATCCGCTGCACAGCCGCCGGGAACTCGCTGGCTAGATTACGCTCGGTATCGACGTACACCAATGTATAATCCTGGGGCAGTTCGCTGGAACGGTGGAAGCCTAGCGTGTCGCACTGGGGTGTGCTCTGGGCAATGAGTACGGCGCTTATCAGCTCACCCATGCGGCTCTTGTGGGCTCCGGTCTGGCCTTGAATCAGGTTCAGCGTACGCGAGAAGAAAATAGGCTCCTCGAATTGCCGGATGAAGGGCAGCACACCTACTATGGGTAGCTTTGAGAGTTCAGTAATACGCTTTTCTCCGGTTAGCAGCCCCGCTAGATGGCTAGTTGCTTTCTTCTTGGGTGTACGCTTGCCCACATACTCCGCGTGCGGGTCAATGTCTTCGGGGCGTATCGCCTGCTCCAATATGCCGAGTAGGGCAGGGCTAGCCACCGGCTTCCGCTTATCTGCCATTGGTCAGTCCGTTAGTGGTGGCACCTTTCCGACTTCCGGCTTGCAGATAGCTCAGCAACTCGGCGCGGGAAAACGTCAGCCGCCCCCCGCGCTTCATGTGCGGAATAGCCCGCTCCGATACAAGCGTGTAGATGCGGGGCTTGCTCAGACGTAGCACTTCGCAAGCCAGCTCAATACCGCCTACTTCGGGGCCAGCAGCAGCCGGGGCGTTGAGGCGTTGCAGCAACTCGTTCTGGTTGGCCTCAATCCGGCGCAACCAATCTTCAAGGGTAGCAAAGGGGTTTTGCATCACTCGCCACCGTTTTACAGCAGGCTTCGTTGCCTGTTTTTGTTAGTGACGGGTCAAAGTTCTCAATCAGTTGACTGTTAATATATAACTGTTAAATACTTAGGAGATTTATTTTTGTTATTACTCCTTTTACCATCCAATCTTTACTTAGGATCTGTAATTCTTTACAGCAAGTTTTCAAAGGCAGAATCTACCACGTCGGACGCGAAGGAGTCAAGGTATACGGCTGTAACTGACTCGCTGGAATGGCCCATTGTTTCGCTGATTATGGCCGTAGAAACCCCGGCCCGCTTTAGGATGGTCGCCATAGTATGCCGGGCTACATACGTAGTCAGCGGCGTCTCAATTGTAGCGGCGGTGGCTAGTGCTTTTAAGTCCTGATTAACCTGCCCTAACACCTTGTGGCTCCGGTTCTTCACCTGCAAGGCCGTGCGGTGCTTCTCGGCATTCAGGATGGGGAAGATATACGCATCCGGCCCGGCGTATGTAAAGGGGCGGTACCGCTCTATAATTGCCTCGGCTGGGGCCAGCAGCCGCAAAGAGAACTTGCCGCCGGTCTTTTGGCGCGTGTAGTGTAAGCGTAGGCCCGCGCCTTCCGTCTGGGATAGGTCGCGCCAGCGGAGCTGGGCTAAATCCACGAAGTTGATACCACCTGCGTAGTAGCTGAATAGAAACACCTCCTTCGCCAACTGTTGCCGCTCGGTGGCCGGGGCCAAGGCTTTCAGGCGTTCCAACTCGGCCCGGCTGATAGCCCTCTTGCTGGTGGTGGTGTCGAACTTGCCGACCTGAAACTTGTGGCGTTCCTCGGCATTGCTGGCAAAGGGGTACTTCTCCCGCTTGGCTACTCCTTCGCCAATAGCCTTGTTCAGCACGGCCCGTAGGGTGCGGAACCGTAAGGACAGAGTAATTTCCTCTGCTCCGGTGGCGCGTAGTGTGGCCTCCCACTCATTGCAGAAAGCCACGTTTACCCGGTCAAAGGGAACATCGTGCGCCCGTACCCACTCGGCCCGCTCCTGCTCCCGGCCACGGCCCAGCGGGGGCTCGGGGGCTCCGGCCTCGGCTCCGATAAACTTTGCCAACTGGTTGCCCAAGTCGCGGTAAACACCTGCGTTGCCAATCTGGCCCCGCTTCACCATCCCGGCCGCTATTTCCTCCACGTAGGCCAGCACCTTTACCCGGCGGGCTGCCTTGCGTTCCTCGGCGGCTTTGCGGGCCACATCGGCTGAAGTATGTTGCTCATCGTTGGATACAAACGTACCAGCCGCAGTATCATACTTGGCCTCCCACCCCGCCAACGAGTTTATTAGGTCGTTGCGTTGGGGATCAGGGTAACTGCGGCGAATTGATTTGCGGTAGTCGCCGCCCTTCTCGGCATTCCAGTAGCGGGGATGCAATTTCTCCCCTGTCGCCAGATACTTTCGCTTTCGGTCTTTGGTAATGCAGATAAGAAAAGGGTGTGAACCATCAGCTAATACCTTGCTGGTAAAATACACGGTCCGGACGGTGGCCCTGCCTTCTTTGTGGTCGGTGGTGGTACGTGCCATAGGTTGTGTAAACCGCCGGCTGGTTTACACGGTGGTTTACACAAACGTAGTAGAAAACGGGATATGAACAATAGACAGCAACAGAACAACCTGCCTTATTGCCTCATTAACAGTGCTCTTAAAGAATTCCACCAGTAGATGAAAGTACTGTACCCATAGCTTCCCAAGCTGAGGGTCGCGAGTTCGAGCCTCGTTTCTCGCTCATTCATAATCAGCCACTTAGATGCAAGTCTGGGTGGCTGATTTGGTTTACACGGTGGTTTCTGCAAACCATAGCGTTGGTTGTGTACTATGGCAGCTGCTTTAATTGATGAGTGGACGATATATTTTATCCATGCGCCTCGTCCTGTATCTGTTACTTTTCATCTGTGCAGGCTGTACGCCGGCCGCTACATTTCGGCTATGCCCCAATCTGCACACTGACCCCACCAAACGGCTGTACAATGATATCGTAACGGAGTTGATTGAGCAGCGTTTCTATAATGTCTATCTCCCGGAGAAAGACCAGAAAGTATTTCAGAAGCACTACCTGGAAGTTGACCATCTGGTGGCAAATGTTGCTGATGCAGAGTGGCATGAGTGGCAAAGTGCACATTTTCAAAATAAGCTTTTTGGGGACACTTCGCACTTTCAAACGCTCTATCTGAACACTTCACCGGCAAATAATTCTCTGGATCTGGCTGAATTGCCCGACCAGTTCACCGCGTTGTCTCCGCAGTCAGCCATAGTCGCGCTAATAAACAGGCTGGCAACCAACCGGTCCCAGGCGGCATTGGACAGTCTAAATCGAGTCCAGTCGCGGATGCGACCATCGGAGTTTCAGCTTTGCACTGCCCGCTTGCAGCCAGCTGATACTGAACAGCAGCGGCAGGCTCAGGGAGTGGGGACTCTTACCCTTTCGCGCGTGGTTTTTAGCGACGATCAAGAGCAGGCTATTTTAAGTTTTAGCTGGCATTGCGGGCCCCGCTGCGGCTTTGGCGAGGTGCTACTAGTAGAACAGGTGGCTGGGCGGTGGCGGATCAAGCAGGCCATCCAGACCTGGATTTCCTGATAGAAACCCAGTGCTACCCATCCAGCCGCCGCTGCAGCTCCGCCAGCAGCAGGCCCACGTGGTAGCCGTCGGCTAGGCCGTGGTGGACGTTGACGGACACGGGCAGCAGCTGCCGGCTACCCTCGGGGCGCAGGCGGCCGACTGATATTTTGGGGATGCTGTCGGCGGGACTGGCGAAGCTGCGGGCGTGGGTGAGGCCGGTGAACGAAAGCCAGGGCATAGCCGAGAAGTGAATCACATCGGGCCGGCCAGTTGCGGGGCTCAGGCGCAGGCCGCTGCTCTGGCGCACGGCCTCGGCTTCGGTGGCTAGGCCCTGGCCGAATTCGTGTAAATCGGAGCGGAAAGGGATGAAGCTGAAGGCGAAGGTGTGGTCGGGCCGCGAGAGGATGGCCGACACGTTGATCTGGTCGTAGCAGTCGACCTGGCCGTCGGGGTTGATGCGGTAGCGCAGGTTTTCCACCGTTTGCACGGCTGCTACCGTGGCGTGCAGGTAGAGCTGGAAGAACGACACGCCCAGCTCGCGGGCCCGGGCGTAGGCCCGGGTAGCGTCCACGTCGGCCACGAGGCCGAAGAACGGCTCGTCGAACTGCGAAAAGAAGGCAAAATGCTCCTGCCGGTTCCAACCAGCCTGCTCGATACGGTGTTTCATACGGGCGCAAAGGTAACTTCGCGCCTTTCTTTGCCGCTACACTTCGCCCATGCCCGCTCCCCGCCTCATTGCCTTCGACGCCGACGACACGCTCTGGCCCAACCAGCCCCATTTCGATGCCGCCGAGGCCCGCCTCTACGAGCTGCTGGGCCACTACGGCACCCCGCAGCAGTTCAGCGACCAGTTTTTTGCCGTGCAGCGCCAGAACCTGCCGCTGTTCGGCTACGGGGCTAAGCCCTTCATGCTCTCGATGATTGAAACCGTGCTCCAGCTCACCGACGGGCAGATTACGGGCCAGGAAATCCAGCTTATCCTCGACCACGGCAAGCGCCTGCTCGACTTCCCCATCGAGTTGCTGCCCGACGTGGCCGATACGCTGGCCGCCGTAAAAGCGCTCGGCCAGCCGCTGATGCTGCTCACCAAAGGCGACCTGTTCGACCAGGAAAGCAAGCTGGCCCGCTCCGGCCTCGGCGACCTGTTCGACCACGTCGAAATCGTGAGCGAGAAGAACGAGGGCACCTACCAGCGCATCCTCGACCGCCACAACGTGCGGCCCGAGGAGTTCGTGATGGTGGGCAACTCGCTGAAGTCGGATGTGCTGCCGGTGGCCCGCCTGGGCGGCCACGCGGCCTACGTGCCCTACCACACCACCTGGGTGCTGGAGCGCGTGTCGGAAGCCGAGCAGGCCGGGGCTTCGTTCCGCCAGATGCAGTCGGTGGCCGAGGTACCGGCCTGGCTGCGGGGGCTGGAGTAGCCCGCCTAGCGCGCCAGGGCCCGCCGGAACAGGTAACGCGTCTGCGAATCCGAGCTATACGTGGTTTTGCCGTCGTACTGCGGGCGGTTCGGGTCGCTGGAATACAGCGAGGTTTCCACCTTCTGGGCGGCCCCAAGCAACTGCGCGCTCGTGCGGATTTCCAGCAGCTCCCAGCCATCGGCCGAAAGCGCGTTGATGGCCCCTAACAGCAGCCCGTCAACTTCGCCCGGCTTTGCTCCCTTAAAGAGTTTGGTATCGGGTTCCAGAACCGTTTGGCCCCGCCAGGCCGGCGCGAAGATGATACGCCAGTCGTTTTCCAGCCGTACCAGTTGGTACTCGTAGCGCACGCCGTTGGTTGGTGCAACGGGCGTCACACTGATTACGGGTAATGGGCTCGGGGCCACCAGCGGCGCCAGTAACGCGGGTTGTGCTTTCTGAGCCGCCGCCGCGCCGGAACTCAGCAGGGCCATCAGGAGCAGGGTAGACTTCAGCATAATTCGAAAAGGCTTCGGAACGCGGAATATGCCGCATTTCGGAGCCTTTTCGAATTATGTGCCAGAATGTAGTTGTTAGCTGATTTTACTTGGCTTTGCGCAGTAAATACACCACGCCATCGGTGCCGAAGCTGCTCATCTGCGTTACTTCCCAGCCGTCTTCGGCGGCGAGGTTCAGGCTTTGCGTTATTTTCTCAGTGAGGGCTTGACTGTGGGTGGATATTACCCGCATCTGCTCGGCTAGCGCTGCCTGTTGCTGCCGCTGTTCCTTTTGCCGTCTTTCCTGCAGTTGAGCCGTACTCAGCTTTTTGCCATTGATATACGTACCATCGGACGTAGTTACAGTGGTTTCGCTTTCCTCAGTACTACTCGAAAATGAGCCAAAGAACTGATTGTTAATCTGCTTTGTATAGGCCGTCGGGTTCAGCAGCATTATTTCCGACTGCCCCCGTAGCGCGGGGCTGAAATGCCCTATGGGTCCGGCCATCGTTTTGGATCCATAATAGAAAATCTGCATATACTGATATGCCGGCTTACTCTGGGCTACTGCCACCTGCGCGCTTATCAATAGCAGAAAAAGGAGGAGGCGGGTTGCTTTTTGGTACATGATAATAGGGCGTTAAGTAAGTAATGGGCGCAAACATAATCGATTTACCAGACGGCCGCGAAAACAGCCGGCCCGTAGCCAGAATGCCTCGGGTGGGCACTCCGGCTACGGGCCGTGGTTCGGCAGTAACGCGGTAGTTGCGCCGCGCAGCGGAAGTTAATCCCGCTTCGTTTTAAGCACCTGCTTGAGGGCGGCCAGCTCGTCGCGGAGCTTGGCGGCGGTCAGGAAGTCGAGGTCTTTGGCGGCGGCTTCCATCTTCTTCTCGGTTTGCTTGATGAGCTTCTCCAGGTCCACTTTGTTCATCGTGGAGATGACCGGCTCGGCGGCAATAGCCAGATTCACATCGGCGTCGGCGTCGGCGTACACCGTGTTGTCCTGGATGCGGTAGTCCGAAAGGGAAGTCTGGCCCAGGATTTCGGCGTGGCTCTTGCGCACCGTGCGGGGCGTGATGCCATGCTCCTGGTTGTAGGCCAGCTGGGTGGCGCGGCGGCGGTTGGTTTCGTCGATGGCACGTTGCATCGAGCCCGTCATGCGGTCGGCGTACATAATCACCTTGCCCCGGTCGTTGCGGGCGGCCCGACCCATGGTCTGGATCAGGCTGCGCTGGTCGCGCAGGAAGCCTTCTTTGTCGGCATCGAGGATGGCCACAAGGCTTACTTCGGGCAGGTCGAGGCCCTCGCGGAGCAGGTTTACGCCGATGAGCACGTCGATTTCGCCCAGCCGCAGCTGGCGCAGGATTTCCACCCGGTCGAGGGTTTTCACGTCGGAGTGTACGTAGCTGGACTTGATGCCCAGGCGCTCCATGTACTTCTGCAGCTCCTCGGCCATGCGCTTGGTGAGGGTGGTTACCAGCACCCGGTCGCCCATTTTCACGCGGTTGTCCACTTCATCCAGCAAATCGTCAATCTGGTTGGTGCTGGGGCGCAGGTCGATTTCGGGGTCGAGCAGGCCGGTGGGCCGGATAATCTGCTCCACGATGATGCCGTTGGCCTGGGTCAGCTCGTAGTCGGCGGGGGTGGCACTCACGAACACGGCTTGGCGGTACATGCTCTCGAACTCATTGAACGTGAGCGGGCGGTTATCAAAGGCCGAGGGCAGCCGGAAGCCGTACTCAATCAGCGCCGTTTTGCGGCTCCGGTCGCCACCCCACATGGCCCGGATCTGGGGCATGGTGGCGTGGCTCTCGTCCACGACCAGCAAGTAGTCGTCGGGGAAGTAATCGAGCAGGCAGAACGGGCGGGTGCCGGGCTGGCGGCCGTCGAAGTAGCGCGAGTAGTTCTCGATGCCCGAGCAGTAGCCCAGCTCCCGAATCATCTCCAGATCGAACTCGGTGCGCTCCATGATGCGCTTGGCCTCCGAGTCGCGGCCCTCCTTCTCGAAGTAGGCGTGCTGCTGCACCAGATCATCCTGAATCTCCTTGATGGCCTGGTTGAGCGTGTCCTTGCCGGTCACGAACAGCTGAGCCGGGTACAGGGTCACCGATTTCTCGTCGGCCAGCTTCTTGCCGCTGGTCGGGTCGATGCGGTGAATGGCCTCGATTTCGTCGCCGAAGAAAAACAGCCGGTAAGCGTAGTCGGCGTAGGCCGGGTACACGTCTACGGTGTCGCCCTTCACCCGAAACGTGCCGCGCGTGAACTCCACTTCGGTGCGCGAATACAGAATCTGGACGAACTGGTAGAGCAGGTTGTTGCGCGAATACCGCAGGCCGGGGGCCATGTAAATCACGTTTTTGCTGAACTCCTCGGGGTTGCCGATGCCGTAGATGCACGACACCGAGGCAATCACAATCACGTCGCGCCGGCCCGACAGCAGCGTGGACGTGGTGTGCAGCCGCAGCTTTTCGATTTCCTGGTTGATGGCCAGGTCTTTCTCAATAAACACATCAGACGAAGCAATATAGGCCTCGGGCTGGTAGTAGTCGTAGTAGCTGATGTAGTACTCGACGGCGTTGTTGGGGAAGAACTGCTTGAACTCGCCGTAGAGCTGGGCGGCCAGGGTTTTGTTGTGGCAGAGCACCAGGGCCGGCTTGCCGGTTTCGGCAATCACGTTGGCCATGGTAAAGGTTTTGCCCGTGCCCGTGGCCCCGAGCAGCACCTGGGCCGGCTCGCCGTTATTAATGCCTTCCACGAGTTGTTTGATGGCCTTGGGCTGGTCGCCGGTGGGCTGGAATTCCGAGGTAAGCTGGTAGTTCATGCGGGCAAGTTAGGTAGCCTGTGATAACCGCTTTCCGGGACCGTTGGTTCGGGCGTCTGGGCTAATAGATTCGGGTCGCTTTCCCGCCGAAATACGCGGTGGGTTGGGCAGCGGGTACCGAGCCGTGCAGAGAAGCCGAAAGCCCGCTCCTGATAGTCAGGAGCGGGCTTTCGGTTGGTGCTGCGTGTGGTGCGCAGCGCTTCGGACGCTCATGCAGCAACCTTGTTAAAAGGAACAACGGAAGCCCTACGCATCAGCAACGAAGCGCTAAACGCTACCGTGGGTCGCGCCAGATGAGGGTGGGGTTGGTGGCGGTGGCGGCGAAATCGGGGCAGGCTCCGTCGCCCTTGCCAGTCAGGCCTCCGGAGGCGGCGCACACTACGTTGCCGCAGTTGTCGAACAGGTAGTTGTAGGCGTCGGGTGTGCCGCCGGTTACCAGGTACACCGTGCGGCTCTGGTAAAGGTACTGGGTTACTTCAGCGGCGGGGTTTTGCTTGGGCTTCTGCTTGAGCTGCTCGATAAGGGTAAGCGAGAAGTTGCCGGGGCAGTTATTCTGAGGCGCTACCTCGTCGGCCGTAGACGCGCAGCCCGCCACACTCAGCGCCAGCCCGATCATCGTCAGCAGGAGGGTAAAACGGTTCATGATGAGTTGGGAACTGATGATTTGGTCGTGAGCAGTAAGGTTTCGGAGGGAAAAATAGTGCGTTGTTCAACGTACTGTTTTCCCTCCGTAATCCCTGCCAGGTCAGTACCAGAAATTACTGTACTGCCGGCATCACCTTGGTGCTGCCAAACTCGACGGTGGCCTCTACGCCCAGGCTGTAAGGGCGGGTTTGGCGGGCGGCGCGCTGGCTGGGGTTGGCGTTGAGTGGCGTGATAAACACCTCGGCGCTAGGGCCCAAAGTTACATTCCAGGTCGAAAGCACGGGCTGGTAACGAACGCCCCCACCCATTCGGGCCGAGGCAAACAGCGTCCGGTACGGCGACTCGGCCGAGCGGATATCGTAGCTGCGGGTGGCCTCAGGCGAGCCTTCCAGCTCCGAGCGGCTATTGAGCAGCAGGCTAACCACGGCGCCGGCTTTGGCATAAAGCGAGAGTCCGGCTTTCTGCGAGCCATACGTAACGCTCACGGGTACGGCTGCCGTGCGGTAGCGATACGACGTAGGCCGGGGCGCGGCAGCTCCGCCGCCGTTGCGTATCCCGAAGCCTGCGCTGGAGGAAGGCGCGGCGAAAATATTGGGCGCTTCGTCGCCTACCTGTTTGCCATCCAGAAAACCAAAAGAGGTGGCCGAGGAAGCCCGGCTCTCGGCCCATTCGGCCCCGGTCGATATAGTCCAGTGGGGGCTGAACTGGTAGGAGGCCGTCAGGGCGACGCGCTGGCTGGGCCCCGAGCGCAGGTTGCGGCGGTACTCGCGCTCGGCATCTTCCTGGTAGTAGCTGCGCAGGGCGTTGGTTACGGGGTCGGCCTTGGTGCGAGCGTCGGCCCGCGAGAAGTTGATATTGGGGTTGAACACGCTCAGGGCATAGCTGCCGCCCACGCGCAGGCGCTTCCAGAGCTTACCGGGGACTTTGTGCGTGGGCTCTGTGGTAAAGGTGGTTCTGGCCACTGCGGCGGCCGGAACTTCGTCCGGCATCAGCAGCTGACGCTGGCCCGGACGGCCCAGGCCCAACTCGTTGCGCAGGTTCAGATCATCGAACGTAACGGCCAGACTGGTCGGCTGACCCCAGGCCGCGGCTATGTCTTGGCGGCGGCCCGGCAGCGCCAGCAAACCCGCCGCGGAGTAAGCCCCCTGGAATGCTTCGCTGGTGCTGGCCAGAGCGGCGGCCGCCTCGCTGTAGCCGGCGGCCGCCTGGCCGCCGGTACGCAGGGCGTGGCCCGAGCCGTAGGCGCCCACCGACTGCGCAGACGCCTCTTCGGTGGCCAGCGTTGCCGCCAGTCCGGCAAGGTGGTCGTAGCGGCCGGCGCCGAAGCCCGTTTCGGGCAGAGCCAGGCCCGATGACGAGGCGGCGGATCCGGTAGTAGTAGCCAGCACGGGGCCGGCCGGCTGGCCCGACCGGGCCAGATAGGCCCAGCTGGCAACGCCCAGTGCCAGCACCAAGCAAGCCGCGGCGGCCCAGCGGTACACGGCAGCCCGCTGGCGGTACATGGCGTTCTGGCGCAGCATGTCCGTGTGCTGCTGGGCTACCAGCTCGTGGTCGAGCTGGTCCCAGAAGTTAGCCCGCGGGCGCACCTCGGCCCCGGCCAGCTTCTGCTGAAACAGGTGCTCCAGGTCGCCGGTAGGGCGCGCGGGCTGGTGGTTGTCAAAGGGAGGGTTAGCGGAAGCCATGGGGGCGTTGCGCGTCGAGGCGCTCTATTTTGTTTTTCAGAATGGCGCGGGCCCGCGAGTACTGCGACTTGCTGGTACCTTCGGAAATGCCCAGCAACTCCCCGATTTCCTTGTGGCCGTAGCCTTCAATGGCGAACAGGTTGAACACCATCTGGTAGCGCGGGGCCAGATCCTGCACCAACCCCAGCAGCTCCTCGAAGTTGTAGTTGGAGAGCGTGAATTCTTCGCCGGCCAGGTCCTGGGGATACTCGCCCCCGTCGCTGACTGCAACCAGCGGAGCGTTGCGGCGGTGCTGGCGCAGGGCCGCATTCACCATGATGCGGCGAATCCAGAACTCCAGCGGGCACTCGCGGCGGAAGCTGGCCAGGTTCTTAAATACGGTGAGAAACCCCTCCTGCAGCACATCTTCGGCCTCAAAAGTGGTTTGGGCGTAGCGCAGGCACACGGCCATCATCCGGCCCGCAAACCGCTCATACAGGTATTTCTGCATGAGCCGGCTGCCGGCCAGGCAACCGTCAAGCAGCTCGCCATCGGAAAGCTGAGCGGGCGGCGTGAGCGTACGGCTGGCCGTGGGGGCCGAAGACGCCGCCGACTCGGTCGCGACGTGGGCCCCGGGCAGCAGGCTCCGCAGGCCACCAACCCCACTTAGGGCCGCCGACAGGGCGCTCATTGGGCTTGCCGGCCAGTGCGGAGGCCGGTTCCGGGGTAGAATGCTTGCTGCATACGCAGTTAAATAATACGGGGGAATGGATTCCGGCTAGCGGCCGGCTAAGTGCTGATAAGAGGACGAACAGGCCGCCGGAGGTTGCATGGCTATCGGGCTATTTTCGAACAGGCAAGATAAGTCTTTCGTCTTCACGAAGTTCAATTGGCAGCAAGGGCAATAAAACCCTTTTCTATGATTCAGTGTATATACATTGGTATACCGGCTGTCGGCTGGTTTTTCGCTTTCACACCTTCCATTTCCTTCTGCCCATGAAAACGCTGATTCTGTTCTACTCCACCTATGGCCACGTGTACAAGCTGGCCGAAGCCGTAGCCGAGGGCGCCCGCGAGGTTGAGGGCAACGAAGTGGTCATCAAGCGCGTGCCCGAAACACTGCCGCGGGAGCTGCTCGACAAAATCGGGGCTACCGAAGCCCAAAAGGCCTTCGACCATATTCCGGTGGCCAAGCCCCAGGAGCTGGACCAGTACGATGCCATCATCATCGGCACGCCCACGCGCTACGGCAACGTCTGCGGCCAGATTCAGGCGTTTCTGGATGGTACCGGGGCCCTGTGGGCCGAAGGCAAGCTGGTGGGTAAAGTAGGAGGGTGTTTTGTGAGTACGGCCACCCAGCACGGGGGCCAGGAAACCACATTACGGGCGTTGCACACCGAGTTGCTACACCTCGGCATGGTGATAGTGGGCCTGCCCTACGCCTGGCAGGGCCAGATGGGCCACCACGAAGTAACCGGCGGTACGCCCTACGGCGCCAGCACCGTGGCCGGCGGCCAGGGCGAACGGCAGCCCAGCGCCAACGAGCTGGAAGGTGCCCGTTTCCAGGGCCGCCACTCCTCGGAAATAGCCAAGAAGCTTAGCGCCTAGTGGATAGGGCGTAGTGCTTAGGTAGCCGCCATCGACCTGATAAGGGGCCTTGTCACGCTAAAACGAGTCGTAGTTACGATTGTCGTTCAAGCGTGACAAGGCCTTTCTTTCGTCAGGATGATGACGCCTGTCTAAGCACTACGCCCTATCAATTAAGCACTAAATTACAGCTGATTGTAGGCCTTAATAAGGGCGTTGAAGGATTCGCGGTAGGTGTCGCCGATGGGCAGCAGCCGGCCCGCTACCTGCACCTTCCCCCGCTCAACGTGCTCGATTCGGCTCAGGGCCACCAAAAACGACTTGTGGATGCGGGCGAACCGCTCGGGGGGCAGCACTTCCTCCAGCCGCCGGAACGACTGCAGCGTGAGCACCTTGCCCGTAGTGGTGTAGAGCATCAAATACTCCTTCATGCCCTCGATATAGAGCAAATCGTCGAACGCCACGCGCTGCAGGCGGTGCTCGTTCTTGACGAACATGGCGTCGTCGGGGGCGGCGGCCGGGGCGGCGGGCGGGGCGGCTTCGGGCGCGGCGGCGGTGGGCAGCGCAGTAGCGGGTACGGCGGGTAGCTGCTGGCGCACCTTCTGAATGGCCTGCACAAACCGCTCGAAGGCAATGGGCTTGAGCAGGTAATCGGCCGCGCTGAGCTCGTAGCTGCGCACCGCGTACTGGTCGTAGGCGGTGGTGAACACGATGCGCGGACCGGGCTGGGGCAACAGCTGAGCCAGCTGCACGCCCGTAAGCCGGGGCATATGGATATCGAGAAAAACTACGTCTACGGGGTTATCCTGTAAGAAAGCCAGCGCCGCCAGCGCATCATCGAACTGCCCCACCAGCTCCAGCCCGGGTATCTGGGCGCAGTAGTCGGCCAGCAGGTCGAGGGCCAGCGGCTCATCATCAAGAATTACGCAGGTCATAGCGGTGGTTGGGGGATGTGGCGGTTTGATGACGTGAAATGGATTTCAGGAGGGTAGCGGAGACGAGGTTTGCCGGCACGATATCACCAAACCACCATTACGGCAGCAGCACTAAGGTAACGCGGTGTTGCTCGGGAGTTGTCTGCACGTCGAGGGTGTAGCGGTGGGGGTAGAGCAGCTCCAGGCGGCGGCGCAGATTGGCCAGGCCCACGCCACCGGGCTGCCGGGGCAGGGGGCGTTCGGCATCGGCAGGCGCTACATAGTTAAGCACCGAGAAGCGCAGTAAGCCGTCGGCGGCGAGGTGCAGCGCAATGTGCACTGCCACGGGCCGGGCCGTGAGGTCGCCGTGCTTGAAGGCATTTTCGACCAGTGGCAGCAGCAGCAGCGGCGCAATCGGGTGGGCGCAGTCGGGATTGGTGCCTTCCACTGCCAGCACCACTGCCTCTTGGGCCGCGGCGGGCAGCCGGAGCCGCTGCAAGTCCAGAAAGCTGCGCAGGTGGTCCAGCTCCCGGCTCAGCGGCACGGTATCGGTGCTGCTCTCGTAGAGCAGGTAGCGCATGATTTCGGCCAGCCGCAGTACCGCCTCGGGCGCTTTGTCCGACTTGCGGCTCGTGAGCGAGTAGATGTTGTTGAGCGTGTTGAACAGGAAGTGCGGGTTGATCTGGGTTTTGAGCATGGCCAGCTCCGTCAGCAGCTGCTGGCGCTCCAGCTCTCGGCGGTTGCGCTGCCCGCGCAGGTAATCGTCGGTGATGCGCAGGCCCGAGGCCCCGCCAATAATAAAGGTGCCCAGAATGGCGGCGGCCAGCAACCGCATAACAGCCTCCGGGAAGACCGGTTTTGGTCGCTTCGTGCTGTCAATTTTTACTGTATCTGGCTTGCGCCCATCTTTGGAGGCCGCTGGTATCCGCTGGGTTGATACGTGCACGCCGGACGGCGAAAACTGCGGTATTACCCAGGCAACGAGGCCCAGGTAGGGGAGCAGCAGCAACGCGGCCATTGGCACGTACTGCACTACCCGGCCCCGGCCCAGCGTGGAGGGCACCAGCCAGCGCCAGGTGAGGTAAAAGAGCGTGGCGTCGCCTACATCTTCGAGCAGAAACCGGCCCAGCTGCAGCAGCAAAGGCCACCATTCGGCGAACGTGAGCGGGAAGTGAGGCAGCTTTGAAACAGCGTTGCTCATCTTCAGCCCGTCGATTGATAGCAGCCACAGCCACAGCACTATGTGGGCCCAGCGCGGCACCTGGGTTACCTCGGTGGTGGCCAATAGTTCGGTAGGCCGCAGCCAGCCGCGCAGCCGGGTTTGCCAACGGTGGCCGCGGGGCGGCAGTGGCCGACCCGCCGAAGCGGTAGGAGCAGGCGGCGTGAGAACTTCCATCTTCGAAAATAGTGCAATAACGGACCGCCGGCCTGCCTTCTTCAATCAACCCCGCCAACGGCTCCCTCAACGCCCCGGGCCGGCGCACCAACCCGGCGCACCAACCCGGCCGGCCGGGGCAAGTGGTAGTTTTCGGAGGTTGAGGAGAAGAAAAACGGGTTGCGGGGCCGAAATAGGATGTTGGTTGAATTGTCGGGGAAAGATATAGCGCCGCGACTAGGTTTGCAGCAGTTCTTCTCGTTTCGCCCCGACCAGCCTCTTGCCATGAGCTCTGCCCCCACCGCCGCCCCGCTGCTCGAAACCCACAACCTGAGTTTTCGTTTTGGCGTCCGCCCCATTCTGCACGAGCTGAATCTGCGGGTGGAGCCGGGCAGCATTTACGGGTTTCTGGGGCCAAACGGGGCCGGCAAAAGCACCACCATGCGCCTGTTGCTGGGGTTGCTGCGGCCCGCCAGCGGCACGGTACGGCTGTTTGGGCACGATTTGGCCCGGCACCGGGTGGCGCTGCTGGGCCGGGTGGGCGCACTCATCGAAAACCCCTCGCTCTACGACCACCTCACGGGCCGCGAAAACGTGGAGGCTACCCGCCGCCTGCGGGGCGTGCCGGCCCACCGCACGGCCGAGGTGCTGGCCCTGGTAGGCCTGGCGGCCGATGCCCACCGGCCCGCCCGCGAGTACTCGCTCGGCATGCGCCAGCGCCTCGGCCTGGCCCTGGCCCTGCTGCCCGACCCCGACCTGCTGCTGCTCGACGAGCCCACCAACGGCCTCGACCCTACCGGCATCATCGAGATGCGGGCGCTGCTGCGGAGCCTGGGCCACGAGCACGGCAAAACCATTATCGTCAGCAGCCACCTCATCAGCGAAATCGAGAAAACGGTAACCCACGTGGGCGTGATTCAGCGGGGGCGGCTGGTGTTCCAAGGCAGCCTGCCCGATTTGCAGCGCCTGCAAACCGGCCGCGCCGAGCTGGTGCTCGAAACTGAAAACGCCGACACCTGCCGCAACCTGCTACCGAACCTGCTGGGCGGGGCCACAGTGGCCGGCTCCGGCACGTTGCGCCTGCCCTGGCTCGGCCGCGAGCACGCCGCCGAGCTGGCCGCCGGACTGGTTTCGGCCGGCCAACCCCTCTACGGGTTGCGCCAGGAGCAACCCACCCTGGAAGACACGTTTCTGCACCTCACGGAGGAAGCGGTGGAGGAGTGACTCGGTGAATGAGCGAACGGTCATGCTTCGGTAAGCGGCCGTCAGCTGAAGCATAACCAGCCGCTTTTGTATACCAATTCAACTTGTTACTTCAGCTACAAATGGAATACGCCCTGCCCACTGCCCCCAACCCGCTAACCCAGCTCGGCCGCACCCTGGTGGCCGACACGCTGAAGCTGCGCCGCACGGCCGCGCTCTGGCTGGCGCTGGGCGGCGGGGCCCTGCCGGTGCTGCTCAACCTGCTGATTTTTTACTTCAAGGGGCAGTATTTCGTCAAGCCCGGCACAAATCCGTGGCCCCAGTACGTGGGCATGAGCTGGCAGACGGCTTCGGTGCTGCTGCTGCCCATGTTTGTGGTGCTGCTGAGCGGGCTGGTGGTAAACCTGGAAAACCGCGGCGGCTGGCGGCAGCTACTGGTCCAGCCCGTGAGCCGCGGGGCTGTATTCGGCAGTAAGCTGCTGCTGCTGCTGGGCCTGAACGCGGTGGCCCAGGTGTTGTACGTACTGCTGCTGCTGGCCGCTGGGGCGCTGCTGGGCTGGCTGCGGTCCGATCTGGGTTTCCAAAACCATAGTATTAGTCTGCTTCCCATCCTGCGCATGCTGGGCCATACCTACCTGGCCACGCTCGGTATTCTGGGGGTGCAGTATGCGGTGGCGCTGGCGTTCCGGGGCTTCGTAGGGCCCCTGACGGTGGGTATTGCCGGCATCGTATCGGCCCTGACGCTGCTGCGCTGGGAATACATCGATATGGTGCCCTACGCCGCCCCCACGCGCATCCTGGGTATGATGAAGTCCGAACCCCAATTTAGCGCTGCCGCCGCCCTGAGTCCGGCCGAGTGGTACTCGCTGGCCTGGTTTGCGCTGGGGGTGCTGGCGGGCTACCTGCTGCTGCTGCGCCGCCCGGTTACCGATTAAAATTCTGCTTGAGGTGGGCCCATTCCACGCATCCTTTATCTCCCGCATCCGCGACATCCATCCATCTGCAACATCCTGTGCTTACATGAAATACGCTACGCCTCTGGCCCTGTTTGCGGCCACCCTGCTTACCGCTCCGGCCCTGGCCCAGACCGGCCCGCCCGCCGGGCAGCGCCCCGCTGGTACCGCGCCCGCCGCCGCCCCGGCCCGGCCGCTGCTCCCCGCCGCTAAAGGCACTGCCCGCCTCGAAGGCACCGTGCTCGACGCCACCACCAAAAAGCCCGTGGAATACGCTACCGTGGCTTTGCTGCCGCTGAGTGGTACCACGCCGCTTGATGGCACGGTGTGCGACGAAAAAGGCCGCTTCGAGTTGAAAGGGCTGGCGGAGGGTCAGTTCCGGCTGCAATTCAGCTTTATTGGCTACGCGCCCCAGACGGTGGCCGTAACCGTGGGCGGGGGCCTGATGACGGTGCCCGTGGTGCGGCTGGAGTCGACGGCCCAGAAGCTGGGCGAGGTGACCGTGACCGGCGAGCGGGACATCATCGAAACCAAGCCCGACCGCATCGTATATAACGCCGAAAAGGACATCACCAATAGCGGGGGCACCGCGGCCGATGTGCTGCGCAAGGTGCCGCTGCTGAGCGTAGACCCCGACGGCGGCCTGCAGCTGCGCGGCTCCAGCAACATTCGGGTGCTGATTGACAACAAGCCTTCGTCGATTGTGGCCTCCAGCGTGGCCGACGCGCTCAAGCAGATTCCGGCCGACCAGATCAAGAGCGTGGAGGTAATTACGACGCCCTCGGCCAAGTACGACGCCGAAGGCACGGGCGGCATTATCAACATCATCCTCAAGAAGAACAACCTGCAGGGGCTGAACGGCTCGGTGGGCCTGGCCGGCGGCAACCGCAGCTCCAACGCCAACGGCTCGCTCAATTACCGCAAGGGCAAGCTCGGCATCAACAGCTCGCTGAGCGGCTTTGCTTTCTACAGTCCCAACCGCAACGACCTGACCCGCAGCCTGAAAGACGGCAGCGGCAACGAGCAACTGGCCGTGCGCCAAGCCGGCGACGGCAACACGGTGGGCGGCGGTGGCTTCGGCCGGCTGGGGCTCGATTACGACCCCGCGCCCTTCCATAACCTGCTGCTGAACGTGCAGGGCAACCTGTTCCGCAACAGCGGCAACTACCAACAGTACAACGCACAGTACGATAATCGGCTGTTGCCGCTACCCAACGACCCTGTTATCCCCAACGAGTTCACCCGCGACACCGACCGCAAGTTCCGTACCCAGAGCTACGACCTCAACGGCGGCTACACCCGCACGTTTGACGGGCAGAAGGGCCGCGAGTGGAGCGTGCTGGGCCAGCACACCCGCAACCGCAACGAGCAGGACTACAACCTCGACCAGTTTGCGGGCAACACCACGGCCAACGACGCCAAGAGCTACCGCGAGGCCAGCAACAACCTCTCGCGCAACCTCGAAACCACCCTGCAAACCGATTACGCCCACCCGTTTTCGCCCACCACTACGCTCGAAACCGGCGCCAAGGCCATTCTGCGCCGCGTCAGCAGCATCTACGATGTCGCCAACAGCCCCAGCCTCACGGTTATCGACCCGGCCTTCAACCCGGCCCGCTCCAACCAGTTCGACTACGACCAGGATGTATTGGCCGGCTACACCAGCTACGGCTTCTCGGCTTCCAAAAAGCTGAGCTTTAAGCTGGGTGCCCGGGTAGAAAACACGCGCGTGCGCGGCAGCTTCCAGGAGCGGCAGGGCCAGAGCAGCGACCTGCCGGGCGTGCGCCAGAACTATACCAATCTGCTGCCCAACCTGAGCCTGAACTTCCAGCCTAAAAACGAGAAAAAACCCGGCGAATCGGTGCGGCTGGCCTACTCGCGACGCATCCAGCGCCCCCAGATTTTCTACCTCAACCCCTTCCGCAACACCTCCGATACGCTCAACGTGAGCTTCGGCAACCCCGACCTGCGGCCCGAGCTAACCGACAGCTACGAGCTCAACTACACGACGTTTGTGAAGGGCTCGGTGTTGAATTTGAGCGGCTACGTGCGCCGCACCGGCAACGCCATCGAAAGCTTCCGCGAAGTGAAGGATGGGGTCAACCTCCAGACCTTTCGCAACATCGGCCGCAACGCCACCTACGGCGGCAGCGTGTTCGGCTCCATCAAGCCGCTGAAAGACTGGAGCGTGAGCGGCAACGTGAACGTGTACTACGTGTCGCTGAAAAGCCCCGGCCTGGGCTTCAATAACAGCGGCGTGCAGTACAACCTGAACCTGAATTCGAGCTACAAATTTGAGAAAGGCCTGAGCCTGCAGTTCTTCGGCGGCCTCAACTCGCCGCGGGTGCAGCTGCAGGGCCGGCAGGCCGCCTGGACCTACTACTCGCTGGGCCTGCGCAAAAACCTGCTCAAGGATAAAGCCGACCTCACGCTGAACGCCGACAACTTCCTCTCGGCCACCCGCAACCTCAGCAGCACCCTCGAAACCGACCAGTTCCGCCAGGAAAGCAACAACTACCTCTACCTGCGCGGCGTCCGGCTGGCCTTCAACTACCGCTTCGGCAAAGTAACCAACCAGCCCCCCAAGCGCCGCCGCGGCATCCAGAACGACGATACCAAGAGCGGCGGCGACGGCCAGCAAACCGGCCAGCAGTAGGGTATCAGGCAGAAAAGTGTCGTCTTGAACTTACCGGGTTATCCTTCCTTCTATATTTAGCGCATGAAATTAGCTGTCCGGCCGCTGCTGCTCGCCACCACTATCCTGCTGAGCGCCTGCGCGACTCCGCGCTCCGCTACCACGTCGCCCCCGGCCTATCCGTGGTTTGCGTTTGAGTGGTACACCGCCAAAATCCAGGGCAAGGAGTACAAGGCGGCCATCTTCATCCCAATTAAAATCCGGGACTTGCAGGCCAATTTCATTGCGCAGTTCGACCTGGGCAGCGACGCGACCATGCTGTACGGCGACGCGCTGAAAAACTACTTCCCCACCCGGGCCCAGCTGTACGCCCTGCTCGATACCACCCGGAGCGGGATGAGTGACTCGGGCGTCCGCAACTACGGCACCACTGGTCTGCCCGTGGTTTTCGGCCCCATGCAGGTGGCCCGGCCGCTGTTTATGTCGGGTTACGGAGATGAAACACCGGTTGATTCGCTGCATACCAAGTCGCAAAAATTGGCGGGCACCATCGGGGGCGATTTTGTGGCGGGCAAAGTGCTCGTTATCGATTACCCGCAGCAACGCATGTGCGTGCTCGATTCCGTTGATGCCTATTGGCAGGCCCGAACCAGCTTCGTGGCGAGCCAGGTGCGCGACAACCGCATGCACATTCCCCTTACTATCGCGCAGCGTACGTACTGGGTGCTGTTCGACACGGGTTCCAGCTTGTTCACCCTGACAACCGACGAGCAGACCTGGCGCGGCATCGCCCGGCCCGGTCCGCCCACCGATACGCTGGTTGTGAACTCGTGGGGCAAGCAGGTGGCGTATTATGCCGCGCCGGCGCAGGCGGCCGTGTACCTGGGAACCCAGCAGCTCCCGCCCGCTAAAGCCTGGTTCAACCGCGACCAGCGCCACCTGGAGTTCATGAAAGCAACAGGCGTTGAGGGGATTACCGGTAACGCCCTCTTTCAAAACGATGTCATTGTGCTCGATTTCAAGCGCAACAGATTTGGCGTAGTGAAATAAAAGCGGCCTGCCCCCCATCCGAGTATTTTTGCTGCATTCGGCCCGGCAGTTAGGTGAAAGGAGGTAAAAAGTAAAAGACAACCGTTGAACGCCCCAGCTAGGAGTCGCTCAACGGTTGTCTTTTACTTTTTAATTGAATTTTCCGTGGTAGCGCAGCACTTCGAGCAGCCCTTCGCGGTAGGTTTCGCCGATGGGCAACGAGGCGCCGTGGACCTGCACGCGGTGGCGCTCCACAAATTCGAGGTGGCGCAGGTTGATGAGGTAGGATTTGTGGATGCGCACGAAACGGCCGGCGGGCAGCTGCTCTTCGAGCTTGCGGAACGACTGCAGAATCAGCAGCTTGCCGGTGGCCGTGTAGTACATCAGGTATTCCTTCTGGCCCTCCACGTAGTAAATGTCGTCGACCAATACCCGGCGCAAACGGCTGTCGTGGCGCACGAACAGGACTTCGTCGGCGGCGGCGGGGTCGGCGGCGGCGGCTTCGGGTGTGGCAGTAGTTGCGGCCGGGGGCAGCAGGGCGGCGCGGGCCCGGTGGGCGGCCTGCACAAACCGTTCGAAGGAAATGGGCTTGAGCAGGTAGTCCAGCGCCGGCAGCTCGTAGCTCTGCACGGCATAATCGGGGTGGGCGGTGGTGAAGATGATGCGTGGGCCGGGCGCGGGCAGCAGCTGCGCTAGCTGCAGCCCCGTCAGGCGCGGCATCTGGATGTCGAGAAACACCACGTCCACCGGATTATCCTGCAGAAAGGCCGCGGCTGCCAGCGCGTCGCCAAATTGCCCCTGCAACGCCAGAAACGTCACCTGTCCGCAAAAATCGACCAGTACCTTCCGCGCCAGCGGCTCATCATCCACCACAATGCAGCTAACCGGTCGGCGACTACCAGAATCAGGAACGGGCATCATACAGGTATTGAATTAAGTAGATACGTTTTGAGTCCCGTTGCTTTTGCCTGCAACAAGAACCGTTTACTTACTTTTTAGCCAAAAAGCTTTGTACAGCGGCAGCGTACAGGTCGCCATACTGTCCAGGCGTTGATGAAAGAGCTGTCAGCCCTTCCCCGTGCGCTCCCTCAAACGTTATCAACTTGCGCTGCCGGTGGTGAGCAGCTTGCACGATGCGCCTGGAATCTGCCACAGGAGTATTCGTATCCTTTGTTCCGGCCACGAGTAACATAGGACACCGTATCTGCCGGAGCAGCGTGGAGTACGTGGCTGCTTCGGGAGGCAGAGTTACGGCTTTGTTTTTCACCTGTTTAATGGCAGCCACCAAGGTAACCGGATCGACCACGTAGCCCTCCCCTATCAAGAAATCTGGCTGCGCGGTGGCAGCTACGTGGGTAGCCATTATAGTGCCCATCGAGAAGCCGAAAATGCCAGTGCGGGACTGTGGAAACTGTTGGCGGGCGTACAGAAAGGCAGCCCGCAAATCAACGGCAAATTCGGTGTAGTACAACCGCTGCTGATCAATGGCGAAATCGGAGCTATGCCCAAAGCCCCGATAATCAAAAAGCAACACCCGGTAGCCGACATCGGCCAACATTTTGGCATGGAAAAGGAGTTGCCCCATATTACCGGCATCACCTTCTGCCACTACTATCGTGACGTGCTGGTCACGGCCATTCCGAGGCTCAATAATCCAGCTATTTAGCTGAAAATGGTCGGGCGTTTCGATGCGAGCGGTGCGGTATGAGAGCCCCAGCGAGTCGGGCGTATATGCATAAGTACGGTTAGGGCGCAACGCGTATACAGGCAGCGACAACACTAGCGTCAGGATGATAAGCAAATACTGTTTCATGGGGTAAGCAATACGTTTTTATACAAGAGCCGCGAAGACGGGACCTCAACTCACCGATTCACTATTTCACCGCCACCGGTACCGTTAGCCGCACGGCGTATTCCTGCTGGTTGGCCGTAATTACCAGCGCGTGCTGCTCGGGGTAGAGTAGCTCGAGGCGCCGCCGCAGGTTGGCCAGGCCCACGCCGCCGGGCGCCGCCGCATCGGGCGAGATGCGGTTGCGCACCGTGAAATGCACCTGCCCGTCGGCGGGCGCCAGCTCCAGCACGAGGCGTACCACGTGGGGCCGGGCCGTCAGGTCGCCGTGCTTGAAGGCATTTTCGACCAGTGGGAGCAGTAGCATGGGGGGCAGCAGCAGCTGGTGGCTGGCATTGGGCGGGAGCAGTATGCGAAAGTCGATGGCCTCATCGGCGTCGTCGTCGGCAGTGGGCAGGCGCAACTGCTGAAGCGTAAGGAAGCTTTGCAGGTGGCTGATTTCGCGGGCCAGCGGCACGAGGTCGTCGGAGCTTTCGTAGAGCTGGTAGCGCATCAGCTCGGCCAGGCGTAGCACCGCTTCGGGGGCCTGGGGCGAGGCATGCAGCGTAAGCGAGTAAATGTTGTTGAGCGTGTTGAACAGGAAATGCGGGTGCAGCTGGCTCCGCAACAGGGCCAGCTCGGTGCGCAGGTGCTGCTGCTCCAGGGCGCGGCGGTGGCGCAATTCGCGCCAATAGTCGCCGGCCAACCCAATAAAATAGCTCAGCAGCAGAATTTGCCCGCCCAACAGCAGGTAGTAGGCCTGCAGCACCTGCACGTAGTAGCCCAGCGGCTGCGACTGGCCCCGCACCCGCACCTCATCGAATCCATAGCTAACGCCGATACGCAGGGCGCAGAACGCCACCAGCCCTAGCCCCAGCAGCGCCAAGTAAGTGCCCAACCGCCCGCGCCGGAACAGCCGGGGCATGAGCAGCCAATTAAAGTAGAATAGGGCTGAATCGAGCAGGTCGGCCGTCAGGGCCAGGGCCCAGAAGTGGTCCTGCTGCTGCGGCACCAGTACGCCCTGGCGCAGCAACCAGTTCTGCCAATCAAAATACAGCAGCAGCCCTACCCAGGCCAGGTGCACCCAGGGCAGCTGCCGCAGCCAGGCCGGCAACACAGGCAATGGCCACAGCGGGCGGGAAACGGAAGCGGGCGGGTTCAGGGCGGTGGGCGCTTAATGAACTGGCAAAGTAGCTAATCGGCTACGCTTCCGGCCGCTTTTTCAACCCGCCCGGCACCTGCTTCAACCAAACAGCCGAGGGCTGCTACCAGTGCGCAGGCACCATTGGCCGGTTTGAGTTGCACGAGCTGTCCACAGGCACGTTCCGGCGACAAATCAGCGTTGTTGGGTGCAGCTTGTGGCCGCAACCCCTCACAAAAAAATAGTCTGCTAGAGTGCTGGCGCTAAATATCGACCTGGGGCGAAAGCTGCTTTTTCGACGGCGGTTCTGTGCAGCTAGTTATTAATGTATACCCGGATAAGCTTGGTTAAAATCAAATCCATTTTACTCCCCAGCGCCTGTAGCTGGCCGCCCATCGTTTCGAGGCGGGTTTCTAATTCCTCCAGTTGCCGGGCCGGCTCCGGCGCGTAATCGTCGAAGATGGGTATAACGGTTGGAAGAGTTTCGGTGAGTTGAGGCAGGACAGCGCTGAGACGGGTCAGTTGCTCCTGGCAATTGGTTTGGCCGGTTAGCAACTGTTGCATAAGCTGCGTGTTGCTTTCTGTGGCCTGCACTAGTTGCCGAAGCAGCGCCGCGTGCTGGCGCAACTGGGCTGTGTGGCGGTCGAGAATAGCAGTAGTTTCCGAAAGCAGAGGCTCCAGTTGGTCCAGACGTTCTTCGGGAGTCATAGGGGAGAGTACTATAGTAGAATTGCAAGGCAATCTACCACTATTCCCTTAGATTGTGCATATAATAAGGAAATTTCACTATATAATTGTATTAATACTTCTCGGTTGGCTACAGACTATTCTGAGGTTACTATACTTGCGGAGCAACCATAGCTGGGCCAGTTACCAAAAAAGTGTCAAGCTTACTTATGCCAGATATCCCAAGCTGCTTCGGCCTGGCGGCAGAGCATGTCGAAGCCGTTTTTTACCTGTGCCCCGGCGGCCAGACCGCGGCGCATAAACTCGGTTTCGGCGGGGTTATACACCAAATCGTGCAGGTAGTGCTGGGGCGTGAGGGCGTGGTAGGGCAGGGGAGGGCAGTCGGCTACGTTGGGAAAGGTGCCCAGGGGCGTGGCATTGATAAGCAGCCGATGGTCGTGGAGCAGGCGCGGACTAAGCTCGTCGTACGTGAGGCCCGCGCCTAACGGATTGCGCGAAACAGTCCAGAAGCCGATGCCCAACTCGCGCAACGCTACTTCCACGGCCTTCGAAGCCCCACCGCTACCCAGCACCAAGGCCCGTAGCCCTACCGGCAGTGGGTTGGGCAGCAGCGCCCTGAGCGAGTCGCGGAAACCTATGTAATCGGTGTTGTGGCCCACTAACCGGCCATCTTCCCGAAACTCGACCACGTTTACGGCGCCCACCCGGGCCGCCGAGGGCGCTACCTCGTTCAGGAAAGGCCAGATTTGCTCCTTGTAAGGAATCGTGACGTTGAGGCCGCGCAACTGCGGGTGAGCCGCCAGCAATGCCGGCAACTCGTTGATGCTGGCCAGCTCGAACAACGTGTAGTGGTGGTCGCTCAGGCCCAGGTTATGAAATTTCTGACTGAAATAGGTCTGGGAGAACGAATAATTCAGGGTGCGGCCGAGTAATCCGAATTCGGGCATAACACAAGTGCAGGTTTGGGCGAAGCAACAAAAAAACCGCCGGCTTTCCTTGCGGGGCCGGCGGTTATGCAGGTTTATTTTACGCGTAACAATCAACAGGTTGCTTTAGTACGCGCAACTATAGCTACGCTACCGGCCGCTTTTTGCTGACGCGCGACTTGCCGAACTCCCACACAACCGGCAGCACCGACAGCGCGATAATAGCCAGAACGACCAGCGAAAAGTTTTTCTGCACAACGGGAATCAAGCCGAAAAAGTAACCGGCACTCGTGAGCAACACCACCCACAGAAATGCGCCCACCACGTTGTAAGACAAAAACTTAGTGTATTGCATAGTGCCCACACCCGCTACAAATGGGGCAAATGTGCGCACGATGGGGATAAACCGGGCCAGAATAATTGTTTTGGCCCCGTGCTTCTCGTAGAATGCCTGGGTCCGCTCGAGGTGGGCCCGCTTCAGAAAACGCGAGTTTTCGCGAAATACCCGCGGCCCCAAGTAGTCGCCGATGTGGTAGTTGAGGGTGTCGCCGAGTACGGCGGCCAAAATCAGTAGCCCCATCATCAGCCACACATTCAGTGGCGAACCGGGCAAAGCGGCCGTGGCGCCAGCGGCAAACAGCAGCGAGTCGCCGGGCAGGAAGGGCAGCACTACTACACCCGTTTCCACGAAAATAATGAGGAAGAGAATGGCGTAAGTCCACACGCCGTACTCCCTGACGATTTCACCGAGGTGCTTATCAAGGTGCAGAACGAAGTCGATGATTTGCTGAAGGATTTCCATGAGAAGGGGTTGAGGGTGCAAAGTAAGTGAGTTGGCACCAAACCACGGCCCAACGCGCCGCAACGGCGCCCTTATTCAGGCCCGCCGCTGCAGAATCAGCAGGCGGTTGAGTTGCTCTACTTCCATGTCCTTCACGGCAAAACCTAGTTCTTCCAAAAACTCCGGCAGCGGTTGGGTATCGGGCCGCAATTCAACCGTTACCAGCAGGTTGCACAGCGCCCGGCCGCCCGGCCGTAACACCCGCCGCAGCTGCTGCCAGAACTCGACCTCGCCCAGCTCGGACGGTAGCGTCAGGTCCAGAAACAGGTCGACTACCACCAGTTCAAAGAAGTCGGGTGGGGCGGTGGGCAGCCAAGCGAAGGCATCGGCGCATACCAGCGCCAGCCCCGGCCCGGGCTTTACCCCGAACTCTTCGGCCGCCACCTGCAGCACGGCCGGGTCGAGCTCGACGGCCGTAATTGCGCCGGTGCGGCCCTGCTCGCGGCGAAGCAGGGGCAGCACCGAGCCGCCACCCAAGCCCAGAATCAGTACCGGCGCGGCGGCATCGGCTACCGGCACGAAACGCAAGCCGTAGCGCAATACCCGCTGCAAGCTGCCGTAGCTGTAGTTGGCCAAAGCCGTGTTCAGCACCTTGTAGCCGCGCCAGGTAGTTATTTCCAGCGAGCCACTGTAGGCCGATGGTACCCGGCGCGTCAGGGGTACCAGGTAGCTTAGCAGGCGGCGGAAGCTAAAGCGCCCATTTTGCGCTTCGTCGAGGCTCACTACTGCGCGGCGATGCGCCAGATTTTGCCACCGGCGTCGTCGGCTACCAATAGAATGCCATTAGGCAGCAGCGTAACGCCTACGGGGCGGCCGTATACCTCGTTTTTTTCGGCATTGGCGATAAAGCCAGTCAGGAAATCCTCGGGCTGGCCAGTGGGCTGCCCCTTTTCAAAAGGCACAAAAACCACTTTGTAGCCCGAAAACTCGGTGCGGTTCCAGGAGCCGTGCTGCCCAATGAAAGCGCCGTTGCGGTAGCGCTCCGGAAACTGGCTGGCCGTGTAGAAGGCCAGCCCCAGCGAAGCCGTGTGGGCGCCCAGCGGCACATCGGGCACAATAGCCTTTTTCACCAGCTCGGGCTTTTCATCCTTGCGGCGCGGGTCGGCGTGCTGGCCGAAGTAGGAGTAGGGCCAGCCGTAAAAGCCGCCTTCGCGCACGCTGGTCAGGTAGTCGGGTACCAACTCATCGCCCAGCTCGTCGCGCTCATTCACGGCCGTCCAGAGCACCTTAGTGCCGGGGGCCCAATCCATGCCTACGGGGTTGCGCAAGCCGCTGGCATATATCCGCTCCCCGCTGCCGTCGGGGTTTATTTCGATAATGTTGGCCCGGCGCTGCTCTTCCTTCATGCCGTGCTCGCCCACATTCGAGGCCGAACCCACCGACACGTAGATTTTCTGGCCATCGGGGCTGCCCAGCAAATTGCGGGTCCAGTGGTTGTTGTAGCCGCCGGCCGGCAAATCCATAATCTTTTCGCCCTTGGCCTTAATGGATGTCTGGCCGCCCACGTAGGGGTAGCGCCATACGCCATCCGTGTTGGCCACGTAGAAGTAGCCGCCCAGCAGCAGCATCCCGAAGGGCTGGTTGAGGCTGTCGAGAAACACGGTCCGCACATCGGGGCGGCCATCCTGCCGCTCATCGCGCAGCAGCGTGATGCGGTTGGCGCTACGGGGCCTGAGCGACTTCGAGGGGTCAAGCTTAAGGGCGGCGGCTACTTTCTCCTTGGGGTCGGTGGGCACGGTGTTGGCCTCGGCTACCAGCACATCGCCGTTGGGCAGCACGTACATATTGCGGGGGCTTTCGAGGTCGGCCGCGTACTGGGTTACCAAAAAACCGGTCGGTACGGTCGGCATTGTGGCCTGGGGCCATTCTACAATGCGGCTGCGCTTGGTAACCGATTTGGTGGCGTAGGGCTCGGGTAGCGTCAGCGAGTCAATTTCGGTGGCGACGGTGTCGGCAGGGGTAAGCACGGCGGCTTCGGTTTTTTCCTGCTTGGTCGGGCCTCCGCAAGCGGCCGTCAGCAGTAGCGCTGTTGCCGCTAGGAAAGAAGAAATACGAGTCATATAAGGGTAAAATGGCTTAATAATCCGGGGCCGGGCTTGTAGTTAGCCTAGCTACCCTCTTTAACTGATTTAAAGCGGGCGGGGTTGGGGGTAAATCCGTGCCGCAAGCTTCGGGCCAGCCCGCATAACAATGCGTAATGTTCAACGCTATTTTGGGCCGAGCGAAGCGGGTAGCCACACAGTGAACAGGTGTTCGGATGCAGATACCCGCTTCACTCGGCCCAAAACAGCCGGGAGCATTATAGCGCTAATCCGGGGTGCTACCCGCGGGGCATGGAAGTGCCAGGGCGGCCGGGGGCTTTGGGCTCGGGCCGGAACATTTCGTCTACCTGGCTCATGTCGATGAAGTCGGAGAACGTGTCGCCGCGCAGGCCCAAGCGAATAGTTTCAAGGCTGACGATTTCGTTGGGTGCGATGTTACCCAGGTTTACGTTGGCTCCCAGCAGCTTGATAAACCATACCTGCTGGGCTTTCTGAGGCGCTTCCCAGATGATTTTTTCAAACGGAATCTGGGTCAGGATTTCCTCCACCAGCCCCGAGCGCACCTCGCCGGTGCTGCGGAACAGCCCCACGTTGCCGGCCTCGCGGGCCTCACCAATCACCTTTACGGCGCCGGCTTCCAGCTCCGTTTTCATCTGCGAAATCCACTTATAGGGCGGGATAATCTTCTCCGCATCCTTCGAGCCTACCTCGCTCAGCACCTGCACCTGTCCCGAGAGTGTGCGAATGAACTCCAGCTTCTTGTCGTGGTTGAGGTCGAGCGAACCGTCGGATACCTCGGCGTACTCCATGCCAAAGGTGTCGAGCAGGCGCTGGTAATCGGCAAACTGGTTGCGGATGATGAAGGCTTCGAACAGCGTGCCGCCGAAGTACACCGGAATGCCAGCCTCCTTGTACACGGCCAGCTTGCGCTTCAGGTTAGGCGTTACGTACGAGGTGGCCCAGCCCAGCTTCACGATGTCGGTATAAGCGGCGCCCACTTCCAGGAAATCCTCTACCTCGCGCACGCTCAGGCCCTTATCCATCACCATGGTAAAACCTTGTTCGCGGGGCTTGATTGTGCGCTCGGGCAGCTGGCTGAGAGAGTAATTCATCGGGTGAAGTCAGGAGTAGTTGATGTTGGGGCCTTGAATGGCAGTCGGGCAAAAGTACGGTCGGATTGGAGAAAGTGAAGTCGAAGCGAAAAAGTCAAACGAAAAAGCCGCTGGACGAAGCTAGCTGCTCCACCAACGGCTTTTCTGTTTGACTTTTTTACTTCGACTTTACTTCCGGTACTGGTCAATCAGGCGGGCCAGGGCCTGCTGCGACTCCAACTCGGGAAAGTAATCAAACAGCAAGCGATGCTTGTCGAAATCGAGCGTGAGGGCGCTTTCCAGCGTCTGGTAGGCCTCGCGGTAGCGGCCGGCGGCCAGCAAGTAGGCACACAGTCGATAGTGTAGCTCGGCCTCCACAGGGCTGATTTCGAGGGCCGTCCGCATCAGGTCGATGGCGCCGTCGAAGTTGCCCTGCTCATAGAGCAAAATGCTCCAGTTCAGCCAGCCGTCCTTGTTATCGGGGCCGGTTTCAGTGGCCTTTTCGTAGGCTTCAACAGCAGACACGAGGTTGCCAATCTGGTACTCGGCAGCGGCCAGCGCCAGCCAGTACTCCACGCTCTCATCGTAGAGGCTCACGGCCTTACGGAAAAAGTGGATGGCCTCAAAGTATTTCTCCTGCGCCTGCATGATGATGCCAATGCCAAACCAGGCCTCGTCGATGGTGGGGTCGAGGTCGATGGCCTTCTGGTAGAAGCGGCGGGCCAGATCCCACTCGGCCAGCTTCTCGTGGCACTCGCCAATGTTGCACAGGGCCTCAGGAGTCGGTACGCCCTCGGCGTAGCTCAAATCGAACTCGACAATGGCGGCCCGGTAACGCTCGATGCTGACGTAGCAGCTAGCCAGGTAGCCGTGGGCGTCGTAGTACTGCGCATCAATCAGAATGGCGTATTCGAAGGCGCTGATGGCCGCATCGAAGTGGCCGGCCCGGTACTCGGCCTGCCCCAGATTGAACCAAGCCAGCGCCGAATACGGGTCGTCGTCGGTGAAGCGACGGAAGAAATCCAGGTTGTTTTCCAGCCGCTCGCTCACTTCCAGGCAGTAGAGTAGCTCCTGCACGGCCACGTCGTTGTCGGGGTTAAGGCGCAGGCTCTGCTTATAATACTTGGCCGCGCTCTTGTACTTCTGCCAGCTCTGGTAAGCCAGCCCGAGGTTGAAAAAAATGTCGTCGCGGTCCTCAGTGGTTTCTACCGCCTGCAGAAAGAACGCCACGGCCTCGGCAAACTCACCCTTTTGGGTGGCAATAATGCCGCGGGTTACGGCCACGTCGGGGTTGGTCGGGTCGAGGTGGGCGACATCCTCAATCTGGGTGCTGGCAGCGGCGTACTCGCCCTTCATGGCCAGCACCTGCGAGCGGTCAATCAGCAGTTCGGTGCTGAACGGGTACTGGGTAATAGCGGCCTCGCAGGCCTGCAGGGCGCGGTCGTATTGGGTGTTGGAAGTATAATGGTCGATGATGTTCTCAAAATCGGCCAGGTCGAAAAATACGGGTTCGTTGCGGTCTACCATGTCCTCAAAGCGGCGCACAGTAGCCAGCACTTCGTCCCGGTCTTCAAAGTTCTCGTTCATTCTCATGCGTCAGCTAACAACACAAACCCGCCAAAAAGGCAGGTTTCGTGGGGTGGGCAGGGGTAGTTTCAAGCTAGAAACTGCCCCACCCTGAATATACAACAACCGCACCTAAGCTTGAGCCAGTTCCTGGCAGCACCAGCGGATGGTTTCCGACAAAGGTCGGAACTCGCGGCCCAATTCGTGGCGGATTTTATCGGCCTGGTACGCTAATGGTCGGCGACCAGCGCGGGCCGTGTCCCGGGTGATGAGCGGCCGTGCGCCAGTAAGCAGGGAACGAACATGCTCGAGGCGCCAAATGGTTTCGGCGGCCCAGCCCGGCACGGCCACTGTGGGCGCACGCTTACCGAAACCGGCGGCCATCAGGCCCAACACCTCTGCCAGTGGCCAGCGGCCGGCGCTCAGCACGTATCGTTCGCCGCTACGGTTGGTGTCGAGCGTTAGCGAGGCCAGCATTTCGACCACATCGCGCACGTCTACTAGGTTGAGGCTGGAGGGCGTGTAAAAGCGGTGCTCGTCATAGGCGTAGCGGAAGAGGCGGGTGCTACTTCGGTGCCAATCGGCGGGTCCCAGCACTACGGCCGGGTTCACCATCACTGCCTGCAAACCCTCCGATATGCCCCGCCACACTTCCAGCTCGGCCAAGTATTTGGAGGTTGCGTAGGCATTGTGCTCAGCGCCTAAATCCCACTGGCTCTGCTCGTCGATGCGGAGCGGCTCGGTCGTGACCTGCTCGCGCTGGGCTGCCGCCGCGCCGCCGCCCAGCGCCGCCACCGAAGAGACGTAGCCCAGCCGGATACCAGGCCGCTCCAGGCAGGCGTCCACTATGTTTGCCGTGCCCTCTACGTTTATCCGCAACAGCTCTTCCTCATCCTGCGGCGCGTACGACACCAGCCCGGCGCAATGAAATACGTGAGTTACACCTTCCAGCGCCGAACGCAGGCCCAGGCCGTCACGCAGGTCGCCCGGCACCCACTCCACCGGCTGCATCCCAGCTACTGCGGAGGGCATTTCGCTCCGGT
Organism: Hymenobacter psychrophilus; assembly: GCF_900107135.1. Classification (GTDB taxonomy): domain Bacteria; phylum Bacteroidota; class Bacteroidia; order Cytophagales; family Hymenobacteraceae; genus Hymenobacter; species Hymenobacter psychrophilus. Next base: position 231,514 of record NZ_FNOV01000003.1, on the reverse strand, counting down.
AAATCGCGCGTACCGATAGCCCGCGTCGGCTCAGTTCTGCCAGCAGAAAGCTGCCTACTAACCCTGTCCCACCGGTTACTAGAATCATGTTGTCAGGGGTAAATTGCCAGTGTCTGGTTGTCAGTTGCGTTGCATAGAACGGTCTGACAGGTGTCAACTTACAAAGTGTTGTTCAGCAGGGGTAAGGCCAGGGCTTTGGCCAGATACGGCGTGGTCAGGGTTTTGGTACGCAGCGTATGGAGGTGCTTGCTATGGTGCGTGTCAGTGCCGAGCAGATCAACAAGGCCGCCGTCAATCAGTTTTTCGGCCACCTGTTTAGCGCCGGCTGAGTAATAGCCGGCCAGCGAGTTTAAATTCACTTGCAACATCACGCCCTGCTCACGCAGGCGTTCCAGTTCCTCGAACCGGCCATACAGATAAGTGTAGCGCTCCGGATGCGCCAGCACCGGTTGGTAACCAGCCGCCTGCATATTGAAAATGCTTTCGTGCAGGTTGAAGGGCTCATTGATGTAGGATGTTTCGAACAGTACCATCCGCCGCGCGCCTCCGAATGTGAGTAGCGGTTCCTGTTGCTCCAGACGCCGGCCAAAACGCTCGTCGAGGTAGTACTCGGCGGCGCAGTCCAATTCCAGCCCTGTAATGCCTGCTGCCTCTGCCGCCGTCCTTAACGCTGCCAGCGCTCCACCGATGCCCTCGGGCGTGTTGCGGTAGAAGTCGCCCATGATGTGGGGAGTCAGTATCAGCTTACGGTAGCCGAAGTCCTGAAGCTGCCGCAATAGTTCCAGCGAGTGTTCCATTGTCTCGGCTCCATCGTCGAGCCCCGGCAGCACATGCGAGTGCATGTCAACTCCTAGCGTAGCCAATGACGCGGCTGCCACAGGCGGAGCCGAGGGGCCAAACAGCTTGCTGAAAAACGACATGGGCAGAGGCTGGATTAGGATATACGCTGACGCAACCGGCTCAGTAAGCCGCCCTTAGCGGTATTGTCCTCATCGTAGTAGCCCTGGCCGTACCCATAGCCGTACCCATACCCGTATCCATAGCCGCCGGTGGTCTGGGCGTCGTTGAGTACGGTTGTCAGCTTCGTAAAGCCATTGGTGCGGATAAGCTTGTTGATATTTTTGAGGAACGATTTCTTGGAGTAATTAGCCCGCACGACGTAAATCGGTACATCGGCCTTGCGCATAATCAGGATGCCATCAGTTACCAAACCCACCGGCGGCGTATCGATAATGATGACGTCGTAATGTTGATGCAGTTCGGCAATCAATGGGTCGAACATGTCGCTCAGAATCAGTTCCGAGGGGTTGGGCGGAGTAGGTCCGGCCGAGATAAAGTCGAGCGTGGGGATGCTAGTGTGCTGTACACAGTCCTGCCAAGTATGCTTCTCGATAAGAATAGTGCTGATACCCTTGGTGTTTTCGGTATCGAAAGCTAGGTGCACCTTGGGTTTGCGCATGTCTAAGTCCAGAATTACCACTCGTTGGTCAGAGGCAGCAATAATACCAGCTAGATTCACCGTAACAAATGTTTTGCCCTCGCCGCTAATGGTTGAAGTAACCGAAATAAGTCGCTTTTTCCGCGACGTAGCAATAAACTCCAGGTTGGTTCGGATGGAGCGAACAGCCTCTGATAGCGCTGACTTTGGGTTACGGTCGACTACCAGCTTCGAAACGGCCATTTTCTCCTTGTCGTAGGTTGGAATCACGCCCAACACTGGGGCATTGGTATTGCGCTCCAACTCGCGGATATTGGTGACGGTGTTGTGCAACAAATACCGTACGGCAATCAGCCCCAAGCCTAGCACCAGACCAGTAGCCAGCCCGATGGCATAGATAATGAACTTTATGGGTGAAATTGGAACAGCTGGCGAGGCTGGTGAAAGCACTTGGAAATCGGCGGTGGCGCCGGCCATCGAAATGCCGAATTCCATCTGCTTATCCATCATCAGCAGGTTATATTTCTCGTACAGCTCCAGCGGACGCTGCAGGCGGGCCTGCTCGGTGTACTTGTCGGGTAAGGAGCGAAGCTTAGTCTCCAACTCAGCTCGTTTTCCCAGCAGCTTGGCTTCCTGTGCCTTGAGCAACTGCTGGTTTTTGCGAAGCAATTGGCGGACGATCTTCTTAAGATCAGCAATGCTCTGCTCCTTTATCTGCATAGCTACAGTTGCCCCCGGCTGATAGGAAAGCAAGGCCCGCTTCAGGTCGAGTTGGGCATCGCTCAGCTCTGTAATGCGCTGCACTAGTTGCCCATCCTTTACTTCAGCTAAGGCTGGAATGCTCTGCATTACGTCGCCATCAGCGCGGGTCGTTAACTGCTCTTGCTGTAAGAGTCGTCCTACGTCGCCCATCATCTCGCCCTGCTCCTGTAGTTTGGCCCGCTCCACCTCCAGTTCCTGAAGCAAACCAGTTATCGTACCTACCTCCCCCTTTACATCGTAGGAGCCGGTACGCTTCACGAAGGACTGCATATTTTCCTCCGCCTGACCAAGGCTCTCGTTGTTGTTGCTTAGCTGCTCGTTGATATAGCGCAGTGCCCGAGCCGACTGTTCGCGTTTGCGCACCAGCTTCTCTTCTAAATATACCGCGTCTACGGCATCTACAATGTCGCGGGCTTTAGCCGGATTATGGTCAGTAAACGAGATGCTGATGGTATTGGCATCTACGTTTACGATGTCAACCAATAAGTTAGTGTTGAAGTAATTACTCAGTGCCCCCGGACTGTTAATCATAAAAGAATACTCGCCGTCGAGGGCCTCCGGACTATACTCCCGGGTCGGGCGCACCGTTAGGCGGAAGCCGGCTACGGTGAAGGGCTGGCCGAACGAGTGCTGTTGTTCGCCCCCCCCCAGTTGCTCGGGCAGCGTCAGTTCGAAAGTAGTGGGCGAGAGGAACCGTAAAGCCAGCTTCTGGTCGAAAGTTGCATCAGCAGTAGCTTGGTAGCTCACCTCGAAGGGTGAAATGCCGTAGATTTCGGTTTCCAGTACTGTTCCCTGCACGTAGTAATTCACGTCAAGGGCTAGCGAGTCGTTGAGACGGCGGTAAATGATGTCAGACTTAATCAATTCAATTTCGCCCGACAGCTTGTTGAGGCTCTGCTTCTGCTCTACAGCCGCGCCCAGGCCACCTAGGCCTAGTACACCGGCCTCCGTCTTTTCGTCAATCTTGAGTGTAGAAGTGGATTTGTAGAGTGGCGGAGTGTAGCGCAGAAAAAGCCACGCGGCCGTAAGGCCCAGGCCAATAAGCAATACCATCCAGGGCAAGCTCTTGCGAGCCACTGCCAGAAGAGTAGTTAGATCGAGGCCACCGCCATCTTCCTGCTCCTCCGATTCTCTTCCGGCGTTGCGGATCAGTTCTTCCAGTTCCGCGTCTTCTTTTGCTGCCATCTATTTGAATTTCAGGAAAAAGCGTAGCACTTACTGATTGCTCCTCCGGTTTATTTCTTGGATCAGAAAAACAGTTGTCACAATAGACGTGATACTGCTAACGATGGCAAATAAAGGTGTAATATCCTGCAGGCCTTCATAGAAAGGCCGACGGATGGGTTCAACATAAATAATATCGTTGGGTTCCACCTGCAGGTTGGCCCGGCGCATACCATCAATCGTCGTCAGATTAATAATCTGGACTTGGGGATTTTTAAGACTGCCCCGGATCAGACGGATATTGTCGGCGCGGCCGGCCCGGCCGGTGGCCGTAGTACCCACAAAAGCCCCGTCGATACCGCCGGCCGTGGCCAGTACCTCCAGCAGATTCATATTGTCGTTGGACATCTGAATGACCTGGCCCGAGCCCCCGGAAGTGGCCCCGAGTACAAAAATACGGTTGTTAGTTACCCGCGTGGCCACAAATACACCTTTGTAGAATTCGGTGTATTTGATCTGTAACAGACTGTCGGCCTGCAGCAAACTCAGGCCAGCCAAACGCTGGTAGTTCACCATTGGTAGGCGTACTACACCATCGTGCTGCACCAAAAATACATTGTAGCCCTGCTGGTTCTGCTGCTGGCCTTGGCCTTGGCCCTGCTGCTGGCGGCCGCCAGCAACGCCTGTACCTGCCGAGCGGCCGGCACCTGCATTTCCACCGACTCCACCAGCGGCACCCTGAATACCAAATTGCAACTCCCCATTAGGATCGAGGATTCGTTCGCCTTCGTTGGTATACACCCGCACCTCGATGTAGTCGTTGGGTTGAATAATGTAATTGCGTTCGGCCCGGTTTACTACGTCGCGTAGCCGGGCTGTATCTATGCGGCCGGCTCCGTCGGTACGGAACAGAATATTTTGCTGATGTACGCGGGCAGCGGAGCAGGAACCTAGCCATAGTGCGGCCGGGAGGCACAGCAGCCAAAGCGTTAGGAGGCGACGAAGCAGGGAGTGAGGCATGCAAACCGGCTCAGGCCGGGTTCAAATGAAAAAATCAAACAAAATACTCCGCTCTAGCCGGATAGTATTTGTTTAAGAACCATCAAAGAAACCGAATAAACCGGGCCTATCAAAATCGAAGGGCTTTCTAGTCAGAATCCTGTACTGGCAGAGCCGGGTGTAAAATCGTACTTTTGCAAACCCAAAGTTGGGCTTTACTGGTTGTATCAGTCCCGCCCGACTTCTTTCAAACACCCCACCCACCCCTTACTTATGGAACTGGTAGCTACCGAAAATCAAACCATGATTGCCCAGATGGTGCGCGACTTTGGCGCCCAGCACATCAAGCCCCGCATGATGGAATGGGATGAGTCGCAGGAATTCCCAAAGGAGGTATTCCATAAGCTCGGCGAACTGGGCCTGATGGGCGTACTCGTGCCACAGGAATACGGTGGGGCCGGTTTTGGCTACGTGGAGTATGTAACGGCCATTGCTGAACTGTCCAAGATTGACGGTAGCATTGGTTTGAGCATGGCCGCCCACAACTCGCTTTGCACCGGCCACATTCTGCAGCATGCCTCCGAGGAGCAGAAGCACAAGTATTTGCCCAAGCTGGCTTCGGGCGAGTGGATCGGGGCCTGGGGGCTGACGGAGCCTAACACGGGCTCTGATGCCGGCAACATGCGTACCGTGGCCGTTGAAGATGGCGACTATTACGTGCTCAACGGGGCCAAAAACTTTATCACCCACGGCAAATCCGGTAACGTGGCCGTTGTAATTGCCCGTACGGGCGAGGTAGGCGACTCGCGGGGCATGACGGCCTTTATCGTGGAGCGGGGTACGCCCGGTTTTGCAGCTGGTCGTAAGGAAGACAAGCTGGGCATGCGGGCTTCGGAAACCACCGAGCTAATTTTCACCGACTGCCGGGTGCCTAAGGAAAACGTAATTGGCAAAGTAGGCGACGGTTTCGTGCAGTCGCTTAAGGTGCTCGACGGTGGCCGCATCAGTATTGCGGCCCTGAGCCTTGGTATTGCCCAGGGAGCGTATGAGGCTGCGCTGCAGTATTCCAAAGAGCGTCACCAGTTCAACCAGCCAATCAGCAACTTCCAGGCTATCAGCTTTAAGCTGGCTGATATGGCTACCGAAATTGAAGCGGCTTCGCTACTCACCTACCGCGCCGCCGATATGAAGGACCGCGGCCTGAATGTAAACCTGGAGTCGGCCATGGCCAAGCTGTATGCCTCCGAGGTGAGCGTACGCGTAGCCAACGAGGGCGTGCAGATTTTTGGCGGCTACGGCTATACCAAAGATTACCCGGCCGAGAAGTACTACCGCGACGCCAAACTCTGCACCATTGGCGAAGGCACCTCCGAAATTCAGAAGCTCGTTATTGCCCGGGCCATTCTGAAGTAAAGCACTGTTTGCGTTGATTTTTTCGCTGAATACGCTGGTTTGGGCCACCTAAGGTTCAGGTTGATTTTATAGCTGGCTAGGTTATATACCCCCAATAACTGGAAGCCCGGTAGCGTAACGTCATTCCAGTCAGCGAAAAATCAGTGCAAGCCGTGATTGATTATTACAGAGGGTTCCTTATCTTTGCGGCCCTTCATAGTTGATTTTCCAAGTTCACTGCTGATATGCTCATCGTCCAAATCAAAGAAAACGAGTCGGTTGACCGCGCACTCAAGCGCTTCAAGAAGAAGTTCGAGCGCACCGGCGTTCTGAAGGAACTGCGTCGTCGCACTTTCTTCCAAAAACCTTCCATCACCAACCGCAAGCAGAAGCAGAAGGCCATCTACAAGCTTTCTACTTACGGTCCTGATGCTGACCCCAAGTAGAGCTCGGTTAGCGGCTTAGCTGCTACCCGCGTCATGCAACCCGGCTGATTCGCTCCTCTAAGCGAATCAGCCGGGTTTCTCGCGTTTCGGCCGGTCGGTTTGTTTGCTGAGTTGAATTGCCTACATTGGCTATCTAGCCTCTAGTTGTTGCTTGTTTATGGAGCTGTTTTTCGATTACCTACGCTTCGAGAAGCGGTACAGCCCACACACGGTAGTATCGTACCAAACGGATTTGCGGCAGTTCAGCGGATTTCTCAAGGCTACCTACGAACTCGACGACCCCACCAAGGCCGACCACACGCTCATCCGTTCCTGGGTAGTAGAGTTGATGCAGCAGCAGCTCGACCCGCGCACTGTGAACCGGAAAATTGCCTGCCTGCGCTCCTACTACAGTTACCTGTTGCGCACCGGGGATGTGCAAAAGAACCCGATGCTGCGCATCACCTCGCCCAAAACGGCCAAGAAACTGCCCGATTTTGTGCCCGAGGAGAGCCTGAACCACCTGCTCAACTCCTTCGCCTTTCCGGACACCTTTGGCGGGGCCCGCGACCAGCTGATTCTGGAGTTGCTCTACGGTACTGGCATGCGCCTCTCGGAATTGATGGGCATTCGGCCGGCTGATTTGAGCTTGCCCGGCGGTACAGTGCGCGTAACGGGCAAGGGCAACAAGCAGCGAGTAGTGCCGCTCAACCCCAGCTTAGTACGGGTGCTGGAGCAATATATAGCCCGGCAGCGGCACGAGTTCGGTAATGGCGGCAACACCACCGGCCCACTTCTCGTTACGGATAAAGGCGAGCCGCTGTACGAAAAGTTGGTTTACCGCACCGTGAAGCATTATCTGAGTCAGATAACCACGGCTTCGGGCCAGCAGCATCCGCACGTGTTACGCCACTCCTTCGCCACGCATCTGTTGGGTAAAGGAGCTGATTTGAATGCCATTAAAGAATTGCTCGGACACGCCAACTTAGCTGCCACGCAGGTGTACACTCACCTGAGTATCGACCGATTGAAGTCCGTTTTCGAGAAGGCCCACCCCAAGGCCTGATTGGTTTATTGTTTACCATTAACCCCCTAGTCGATGAAAGTACAGATCAACTCGGTGCATTTTGACGCCGGCCAGCCCCTGCTCGATTTCATTCAGCAACGCCTCAACAAGCTCGAAACCTTCTTCGACCGCATTACGGAGGGCGAGGTCATTCTAAAAGTCAATAACAAAGACGGGATTGCCAACAAGACTGTAGAAATCAAGCTGATGGTGCCCGGCAACACGCTGTTCTGCGAGGAAGATGCCCCTACTTTTGAAGCCGCTACCGATGCCTGCTACGAGGCCATGCGCCGTCAGCTGGTGAAGCATAAGGAGAAGCTGGTGAACTACTAGAGCTGCGTTAATAACTGCCAGCCCACAATACAAAAAGCCCCGCCTGACGAATCAGGCGGGGCTTTTTGCGGGTTAAGCAAACAGTTTACAGACCGAACTCGGCCTTAATTCTGTCCACGTAGTCGAGCTTTTCCCAGGTAAAGGTTTCAACGGTTTTGGTGCTGCCGTCGGGCATTTGTACCTGCTTGGTACCGGCCTCGCGGCCCATGTGGCCATAGGCAGCCGACTCGGCGAAAATAGGATTCTGCAGTCCCAAGCGCTGCACGATGGCGTAGGGGCGCAGGTCGAACAAGCTCTGCACTTTCCGGGCAATCTGGCCATCGGTGAGCTTTTCGCCGCTGCCGTTGGTGGCTTGGGTGGTGCCGTAGGTAGTTACGAACACGCCCACCGGCTCGGCCACACCAATGGCATAGGCCACCTGCACCAGTACCTGGTCGGCTACGCCGGCTGCTACCAGGTTTTTGGCGATGTGACGGGCCGCGTAGGCCGCCGAGCGGTCAACCTTGCTCGAATCTTTGCCCGAGAAGGCGCCGCCACCGTGAGCACCCTTGCCGCCGTAAGTGTCTACGATGATTTTGCGGCCTGTCAGGCCCGAGTCACCGTGAGGGCCGCCGATAACGAACTTACCCGTGGGGTTGATGTGGTGGATGATGCTGTCGGTAAATAGCGCCTGGGTGTTGGCGTCGAGCTGAGCCTTCACGCGGGGGATGAGGATGGTTTTGATATCCTGCTCGATGCGGCGCAGCATCGTGTCCTCGTCGGCGTCGAATTCGTCGTGCTGGGTGCTGACCACGATGGTTTCAATAGCCTCGGGCGTATTGTCGTCGGCGTAGCGAATGGTAACCTGGCTTTTGGCGTCGGGGCGCAGGTAAGTCATCTCGCGGCCTTCCTTGCGGATAGCCGACAACTCGCGCAGCAGGCGGTGCGACAGGTCGAGGGCCAGGGGCATGTAGTTGGCCGTTTCGCGGGTGGCGTAACCGAACATCATGCCCTGGTCGCCGGCGCCCTGCTCCTCGGCAGTAGCGCGTACCACGCCCTGATTGATGTCGGGCGACTGCGCGTGCAGGCGGTTCATCACCTCGCAGGTGTCGGCGTTGAACAGGTATTCGGGCTTGTTGTAGCCGATGCGGCGTATAACCTCGCGGATGATGGGCTCGGCATCTACGTGTGCCGTTGACTTTATTTCACCGGCCACAAGGGCAAAATCAGTGGTTACCAGCGTTTCGCAGGCCACCTTGGCGGCGGGGTCCTGGCGCAGGTACTCGTCGAGGATAGCATCGGAAATCTGGTCGGCTACTTTATCCGGGTGGCCTTCCGAAACGGATTCGGAAGTGAACAGGTAGGGCATCAGCTAAGAAGGGTAGAAGTACGCGAGAGGCCGGTAGCCCCTGCCCCACGCCGGCAATTGGCCGGGCAGGGCCGCAAAGCTACAAGATTTCCGGTGGTTGATACCAGCCATCGGCCGCCAAACTTGGTGGGTAGTTGCGCAAGAGAACCTCAACCGCCAGGCAGCGTTTTCGTTTAGCTGATCAGTACCCTTTTTCCGCTACTGCTCTACCCCGTCCATGAAGAAACGCTTTACCCCACTACTACTGTTGCCGCTGCTGCCCCTGGCCGATGCACAGGCCCAGCGGCCCCGCTCACCTTACCGTACTCAATTCAGCGTCGATGCACCCGTTACGGCGGGCCTGGGGGCACTCAGTGGCCTGGGGCTGCTGCTGATTTCCAAGAAGAACGGCCTGGACCTGGCTGGGCTGGCCGCCCTTAATAAGCAGGATGTGCCCAAATTCGACCGGTTTTCGGCCGGCAACTACAGCAGCCGTGCCCAGACCGCCAGCGACTTTATCGTGTATCCGACGCTGCTGCTGGCGCCGGGCCTGCTGGCGCTGGATAGCGACGTGCGCAACCGTTACGGGCAGGTGCTGGGGCTGTATCTGCAGACTATGGCCGCCTCCAATGCTGCCTTTACGCTTACGGCCGGCAACGTGTACCGCTACCGCCCCTATCTCTACGGCCCCGAGGGCGACTCTGAGAAGCGAACCGGTAACATTGCTACCAACTCATTTTTTGCCGGCCACACCGCCAATACGGCGGCAGCTACTTTCTTCGCCGCCAAGGTGTACCACGATTTCAACCCCGGCTCGGCGGCCCGGCCCTTCGTGTGGGGCGCGGCGGCGCTGGTGCCGGCTGCCACGGGCTATTTCCGCCTCAAAGCCGGGAAGCACTTTCTGTCCGATAACATTGTGGGCTACACGGTAGGTGCGGCAGTGGGTATTTTGGTGCCGCAACTGCACAAAACTACCAGTCGCACCGGCCTAGCGGTATTTCCGGTGCAGGGGCTGAACGTGAACGGCCACGCCTACTCGGGCCTGGGTTTCATAAAGCAACTGTAGGCTAGCTGACTGGTTATCCGAACCATTGGCAGTGTAGCCGTAATGGGGCTGCAGAGTGGCAGAAATCATCCGTGCCCCCACATCAAAAGCCCCAACGAGGCGACACAATCTGTGGAATGATTGGTGTCGCCCCGTTGGGGTTATATTCGTTCAGCGGTAGCTCATCTGCTAATATTCTGTTTTGCCGGGGCTAACCAACCGGTAAACGTCGTCTGTAGTGGCTCAGGCGTCAGCTGGCTTCTGCCGCAGCTCCTCGGCGGCGCTGAAGCGGGCATTTAGCTCCTGGAAAGCCTGGGGCGGCACGCGCAGGTACTCGAGCACGTCGGTGGTTTTTTCGGTCGACTTACCATCTTTATCCAGCTCAAAGGCGACATTTTCGAGCGAGAGGTAGCAGCAGTCCAGGTCGGCTGGGGCCCGATAGAAGTGCAGGCGGCCGTGCGAGGCTGTATCCGAGAGTTCGGCGGGGCGGAGTTGCAGGTGGTTCCAGTCGGCAGTTTCGAGGGCGGTGCGGGTGGCGGTAGGATCGGCAAAATGGGCGGCTTGGCGGGGCAGGGTGACTTTTTCGGCCCATTGGCCGGCCATTTCTGAGTAGGGGTGCCGGGCTTCGCTACGGGGCATAAACCAGTTGATGACGACGATAATCACAAACTCAGCCAGCCAGACCAGGTACAGCAACACACCACTCACGACCAGTTTGGAGATACTCCAGGTACCGTTTTCGGCCAGGGCAGGCAGAATGCTCAGCACTTCGCCGGGATTGGTCAGGTAGTACAGAAAGGCCTCGAACTCGAAGGCCGTGTGAGCTACCGAGAAACTGCTGCCAAACTTCTCGACTTCGCCCGAGCCGGCCAGCAGCGTGATGTACACGCACCACTGCACGTACCAGGCCCATATGCCCACCAGCGCACCCAGTAGCCCGGCCAGAGTGGGGTTGCGGATGCGGCCGGCCCGCACCAGCTTCTGCAGCACCCAGCCCAACAGCCCCGCAAAAATCAGGGTAAAGAAGAAATTGAGGTAGATAAAAGGGATGTACCATACTCCGTAGATGTAGGCCAAGGCCAGCGGCACGGCGGCCAGCAGGCCCCCCAGCAATAACAGGATGATGCCGCCCACAGTGAAGCGGCCGGAAGGTTGGTAGTAGAGTGCGCTCATATAAAGAAGGAAAAGGGGAAAGGATGCCTAAACCTAGCGGTTTGCTTTAACTTCGCCACTCCTCACATCTGCAGGCATATAGGGCGTACCCGACTGCCTGTACAGCATCAGGAAAACGGCCCGTAGCTGAGCACCTGCCAGACGTGCCAGCCCAGGGCTGCGGCCAGCAGCAGCACGGTGCCGCAACGGCCCGGTGGCCGACGGGCCAACGCCAGCGCCACTACCAGCAGCAGTAGCGGCACCAGCGCAAACGTGAGGCGCTCCTGGTAATAGCCCAGCGCGGCCAGGAAGCCCCCTAGCAGCCCCAACAGACCCGGTAGCTCAATCGGTACGGGCGGTTGCCGTGGTTTGGCTGTCCGGAGCCACCACCCGGCCACCAGTGTAGCGGCCAGGAAAGGCGCAATGGCCGGCAGCGTGGCCCCGAACCGCGCCAGGTTGGCCCCCACCTGCGTCAGAAAACTGGGGAGCGGCTGCTGCCACAGGCCCCGCAGCCACACCAGTTGCTGGTAAGTTTCGGCCTCGTGGTTGTAGTAGGCCACGCCGCGCAGCTTCAGCAGCCCTATCCAGAGCAGCGTGGGTAGCGTGAACAGTATTATCAGCCCCAGCGCCTGCTCCAGCAGTTTTGGGGTGGACGTCTCCGGGCGTTTCAGCCATAGGCCGTACAGCAGCACGGGCAGCACCAGCACGAAGCTGCCGTAAAGTAGCGCCAGCCCGCCGCCCAGTAGTGCCAAAATGGGTAAGGCCGTCCGCCAGCGGGCCCGTTCGCGCAACTGCAACGCCAACCAGAGTAGCGCCAGCGGCACCAGCAGCGTAAACATCTGCTGATGCACCGTCCAGAAAAAAGCCTTGGTAACCTGGTTCGACACCGGAAACACCAGCAACGCGGCCAGCACCAGCGGTTGGCCCCGGCCGGCCGTGAGGCGGTAGTACAGATGCCGTAACAGCAGCATGGCCCCCAGCAACAGCCCGAAATTCAGCAGCACATAGCCGATATAAAAACCGAGCAGCGGCTGATACTTGGCCGGCAGTTTGGCCACCACGGCGGACGGCAGCAACCCGCCGGCTTCCAGGCCCCGTAATGCCCAGCTGGCCGGATAGCCCACGGACGTACCCAGCAGCACGTACAGCGGCCGCGACTGGCGCACGGCCCGCGGCGCCAGCAACCGGCTGGGGTAACGGGCGCTTTCCATAAACTCAAACCCGTCGCAGTTGGCCGTAAAGCCAGCAAAGGAGTTCAGGTGCAGGTAGGTGCCGCAGTACTCGTGCTCGGTGAGCGGCGCCGGCGAGAACCAGAACGAGACCGTAGCTACCAGTATCAGCAAGGTATAGCGGATGAGGCGGCTGATTAACGGCGACATTTTGGGCTTGAAGGAATGAGAGGAGCAATAGTACAACTGCTACTGCTGGGGTGCCAGAGCGGGTTCTTACTCGCGGGTACAATTCTCACTGACTATATCGCACTGAAAATCAAACCGAAAATTCATTGCTTATCATTATATAATTTTCCCTTTTCAATAATTATATATTGTTTATCAATAAATATACTACATTTGTCCACCTCTGGGCTAAACTGCTATCTGCTACATGAAACTACTTACGATAATCTCCCCCCTCAATGTCGGTCGGCTATTGGCGGGCACTTTTGCTTTCCTGGCCTCGCTGATGATGATTGTTCTGGTCTTCGGCAGCTTTCAGGTAGCCGGAGATGATTAGGTGGTGAAGCTGCGGCTGGATACGCGCAAGCCGCACGAGTTCTTTCTGCTGGGCGCGCTGGACCGCAAAACTAAAAGACCGGCGACTGACACTTACCCAGCAAAACAGCGGACGGCTTTCGATTCGCTGTCCCGACCGCGGCAGCAGACGGTCCGAATGGTGTCACCGACCAATGCAATAGCACCGTTTCAACTGGTAGCCGAAACGCAGGTGCACTGGCTACAGTACACCGAGCCCAGCCCCTGGAAGCGGTTGGCACTCTATTTCCTGGGCGCAACCGACTATCAGATTTCCCTACTCAAGTTTGTGTACTATGCCCTGGGAAGCTGGCTGTTGTATCGAATGCTGCGCGAGGCCACGGCCGCTACTCCGTTCACCGCTGCCAATGCCCGCCGCCTGCGGTACCTATCGTTGCTGGTGATAGGCTTCTTTTTTAGTCACCATTTAGCTTACTGGCTGGTGCGCGAGTGTATACCGCTGCTCTACGCCCCCGGAATGGCGCAGCCACTCAGCCATTATGTGCTGTTGAATACGGATAGAGATTCGCCGGGCGCTATAACAATCGTCGTGCTATCCATTATCGCCTTCATTTACCGGCGCGGCGTCGAATTGCACCAGGAAGCCGAACTTACCGTCTGATGCCGATAATTGTGAACCTCGACGTAATGCTGGCCCGCCGCAAAATGACGCTCAGCGCCTTGGCCGAAGCCGTGGGCATTACCCTGGCCAACCTCTCCATCCTGAAAAGCGGGAAGGCCAAGGCCGTGCGCTTCAGCACGCTGGCCGCCATTTGCCAGGTGCTGGAATGTCAGCCCGGCGAACTGCTCGAACACGCCCCCGACCCGGCCGACGTCCGCAATACCGACTGACGGACCATCATAGCCTGTAGCACGAAGCTTCCGCTCCGCGTATCGCCCGACCCGTAACAGAGTCAGCAACCATACGCGAAGCGGAAGCTTCGTGCTACAAGCTACGCGCGCCTTACTGCCCGCCGGTGCTGCCGGTGGCCGCACCGGCCGGCTTCAGGTTTTCCTCGAACAGCTTGAGGATGCGGCGGTATTCGTCGGTCCAGGAGGAAGGCTCCACGAAGCCGTGGTTCTCGACGGGGTACACGGCCAGTTCCCAGTTCTCCTTTTTCAGCTCGATGAGGCGCTGGCTCAGGCGCACGATGTCTTGGAAGTGCACGTTGGTATCGACCATGCCGTGGCACATGAGCAGGTGGCCTTTGAGGCCGGCGGCGTAGTTGATGGGCGAAGACCGGGCGTAGGCCAGCGAGTCGTTGTAGGGCTCGTTGAGGATGTTGTCGGTGTAGCCGTGGTTGTAGTGGGCCCAGTCCGTGACGGAGCGCAAGGCGGCGCCGGCCTGGAACACGTCGGGCTGTGTGAACATGGCCATCAGGGTGATGAAGCCGCCGTAGCTGCCCCCGTAAATGCCGATGCGCTGGGGGCTGACGCCGTATTTATCGGTCAGGAGCTTGGCGCCGTCCACTTGGTCGGTGAGGTCCTTGCCGCCCATGTAGCGGTAGATGCCCGTGCGCACGTCGCGGCCGTAGCCGGCCGAGCCGCGGTAGTCGATATCGAGCACCGTATAGCCCTTATCGACCAACAGATTGTGGAACATGTACTCGCGGAAGTAGCTGCTCCACCACTTGTGGGCGTTCTGGAGGTAGCCCGCGCCGTGCACGAATACCACGGCCGGACCCTGGGCCTGCGGGTTGGCGGGGCGGTAGAGGCGGGCGTACACGCCGGCCCCGTCGCGGGCTTTGTACTCGATTACCTCGGGCTGGCGCCAGGCGTAGCTCTCGAACTCGGGGGTAGTGCTGTGAGTGAGGCGGCGCAGCTTGGCGCCGGGCTTGTTGTCCATCGTGTACAGCTCCCAGGGCGTGTTGCTGGTGCTGTAGCGCAGGGCCCAGGTTTTCTCGTCGGGCGAGAGCGTGGCCTCGTCGTAGCCGCCCGCCTGGGTCGTGAGTTGGGTAAGCGCGCCGCCCGCCACCGGCATCCGGTAGAGGTGCTGCTCGCCGGGGTGGGTTTTGTTGGCCAGCAGGTACCACATTTTACCATCCTGGCTGAGCTGGGTCTTCTGAACTTCAAACGGGCCGCTGGTCAGGGCCTTTTTCTGGCCGCTGCTGATGTCGTAGGTGTAGAGGTGGGAGTAGCCGGTGGCCTCGCTCTGGAACCAGAGGTGGCGCGAATCGGGCAGCCAGCCCACGTTGCCCTCGTCGTAGCCGATGCCGGGGCCGTTGATCCAGGCGTCGTCGTGCTGACGGTCGAGGAGCGTGATTTTCTGGGTGGCCGGGTCGAGGCCGACAATCCAGCGGTCCTTGTTGTCGGTGCTGCGGATGACGAGGAAGGCGTGCTGCCCGTCGGGCGACCAGAACGGCCCGAACGGCACCACCCGGCGCTGCTCATTGGCCGGCTTGGTGGTTTTGGCCGTTTTGGCGGCCTTGGCCGAATCGGCGGGGGCAGGCGCCTGGGCTTTGAGCTGGTACTCCTTGCGGTAGGCCGGCTGCTCGTCGAGACCCTGCAATTCCTTGTAGCCGAGCACGAAGGTAGTGTCGCGGCCCACGTCGTAGAGGCCCAGCTGGTAGGCCGTTTGGGCCGCGCCCACCTTGGTGCGGGTATTGATGTCTTCGGTGAAGCCCGAGACCGTGACGAAGTTGGGCACCAGGGCCACTTTCTCGGCTGAAGGCTCCTGGGCCAGCGTGTAGGTCACATAGCGGCCATCGGGGGCGAGGCGCAGGTTGCGCACCGTTTGGGTGCCCAGCCAGATGGCCTTGGGCCGCAGTCGGGCCAGGGCTTTCTGCTGCTGCTGCCGGGCGCGGGCGTCCTGGTCCTTGCCGCGCAACACCTCGAACAACGCCAGCTGCTGGGCTTTCAGGAACTTTTCACCCTTGTCAGTTGGCTCGCCCGTGGCCGGACGGTTGCCCTTGCGGAAGTCGGTGCGCTGGGTGGTTTCGCCGGTGGCGGGGTCCCAGGTGAACAGGTTGCCGCCGCGGGCGTAGCTGATGGCTTGATCCTGGAGGGCAAAGTGGGGGTCGGTTTCCTGCTCGGCCGTGTTGGTAACGCGCCGGATGCGCTGGGTTTTGAGGTCGAGCAGGTAGATGTCGCCGCCCTTTTCGTAGAGCTTGCGGGCGTGGTGCCGGTCGTACTCGCCCTCGGCGGCAGGCAGGCCGGGCTGCTCGCGCAGGCTCACCTTACGGGCCGCGCCACCCCCGGGCGCGATGCGGTAGAGCGAGTCGCGGCGAGCCTTTTCGGGATTCCAGCTGAAGTAGAGGTTCTTGCCATCCTCGGCCCAGGAAATGTTGCTGGGCGAGGTACCAAGCCACTGGGCCGGGTCGCGCATGATCTTCTCAACGGTGAGCGGGCCTAGCTGCTGGGCCCGGGCAGTGCCGGCCAGCAGAAGCGCCGCCAAGGGCAGCAGGTAGCGGTGGGTCATAGGTGGTGATGCAGGTTAAGGTAGGAAGGTAAGGGACGCGGCCGGAAAGCGTTGCGTTGCGCGGGTTCCTCTCTCACGACGCACCCCACCCCCGGCCCACCTCGCTTGATGCGCGACATCCTCCGAGAGAGGGGTGCGTTCAATGCCACCTCGAACTCACGTCTGGCACCCCTCTCCCGGAGAATGTCGCGCATCAAGCGAGGTGGGCCGGGGGGGGGGTGCGCCATTAGGGCAAGACGTTGGGAATATGCTTCTACAACCTGTCCAACTCCGCCCGCAAATTGCGCCGAGCCGCCGCATCCAGCCGCTCCCGAAACTCCGGGGTGCGGTAGAGGATGGGCGTATTCAGCAGCTGCTCCAGCACTTTGCGGCGTCCGCGGCGGTAGAGCAAATCGGGGATGAGGCGGTACTCCTGCCGTATTTGCCGGGCGTACTCGGCGTAATCAGCTTCGGCCCCCCCCAGAATTTGCAGGTCGGCATCAAGGAAGAAATCCAGGTCGGGGGCTGGGGCGTAGGATGCGGTGTGGTGGGCCGTGCATTCTATGAGGTAGGCTACCCGCGCCTGCCGCTCAGGACTGAGCGTGGTGTGAACCAGAAACTGCCGGGCCAGCTCGGCGCTGCGGGTTTCGTTTTCCGACGACAGGTAGTCGTACACCGCATCGTGAAACCAGACGGCCAGCTCCACCACTTCGCGGTCTTTTACCAAACCGGCGTACTCCTCCACGGTATCGAGCAGGGCTTGCACATGGTGCAGGTTGTGGTAGTAGCGGCCGGGGCCGGAATAGGCGGTGCTGAGCTGCTGGTACGTGACGTCGCGAAGGGCGGCATCAGCTACGATTGGGGCAATTAAGGCGTTCCAGCGGGTTTGCATGGGCAGAATGTCTAATTTATTATTTCACAATCATCTTATCTGCTGTGCGCATGTTGCTTATCATTTCACGATTATGATTGGCAACAGAAATGAATGATGTAATTGTGATGATTACATATAAAATACTATGAAAAATATCACGGTTATTGACTTTGTATATCGAGAAATCGTCGAATTGTTCATGCCTGACAAATAGATAGTAATTTGCAATAGCTACTATACTTATTATTACTACAACAATAGCTTTGCTGCTTATAAAATCAGGAATCATGTTCAATTGCATTAATATTCCATAAAACGAATAGATATTTAGATATATAAGCAGACTGCTTACCGCTGTTACATGTGTATAATAAATTCGGCTATGCCTTGATGTAAAATAGTGGAGACGCTGTATTACGTGAAGGTGTTTGGAGTAAAGATTCATAATTATTGGATCGATTTTTCAATCACTATATTGCTTTCGCTACCAATGGGAAAATAATGAGTAAAATTACTTGTGTTCCTTTGAAAATGGCCGCAAAAGGCCGTGCATTGTCGGGCGCTGCTTCGGTAACCACTAATTCCCCGTGGGCACGCCGTAGGGGTTGGCTTTCTTGATTTCCAGGTACCTGTCCGGGGCGGCTAGGTCCTGGAAGCCGAAGCGGCGGTAGAGGCTGTGGGCGTCGAGGGTGGCCAGCAGGAAGCGGCGTAGGTCCTGCAGGTCGGGGTGGGCGAAAACGGTTTGCATGAGCTGCTTTCCCAGGCTCTGGCCCTGGAATTCGGGCAGCACGAATACGTCGCAGAGCCAGGCAAACGTGGCGCGGTCGGTAACCACCCGGGCGAAGGCCGCCTGCCGACCATCGGGGCCGTAGAGGCCAAAGTTGAGCGAGTTGGCAATGGCCCGCTCCAGCGTTTCCAGCGGCATCCCCAGGCCCCAGTACGACTGCTGGCTGAGGTACTCGTGAATCAGGGGCACATCGAGGAGGTTTGGGTCGGAGCTGGCGGTGTACATGGAAGGGTAGGGTGTAGGGAAGCGGCAGAACCGGCAGATGGTGGCAAAACCGGCGGACCGGGGCCGCAAGTTGGCCGTTTTTCTTACCTTTTACCACTTCGTCTTCCTCCTCAAAAACGTTGACCATGAATCGCATCCACTCCCTGCTGACAGCAGCCCTGCTGCTCGCGGCTGTACCCGTAGCGGCCCAGAGCCCTTTGCCGATTGTTACCTCCTTCCCGGTAGGCACCACTACCGTTACCGTTTCGGCCCTGGCAAATAACCTGGTGGTGCCCTGGGAGCTGGTTTGGGGGCCCGATAACTTCATCTGGATGACCGAGCGCGGCGGCCGCATCAGTCGGATAAACCCAGCTACTGGCGCGGTAACCCCACTTATTACCCTGGCCGACGTGGCTACTTCCTCGGAAGGCGGGCTGTTGGGGATGGTGCTGCATCCTGATTTCGCCACTGCGCCTTATGTGTACGTGGTGTACAACTACACCGAAAATGGCGTCTACCTCGAAAAGTTGGTGCGCCTGACGTACGCCAACGGCACGCTGGGCGCCCCGCTGGTGCTGCTGGGCAGCATCCCGGCCACCAGCACCCACAGCGGCTCGCGCCTGCTCATCCTGCCCGACCGCACCCTGCTCATGAGCACCGGCGACGCCCAGCAGCAGTCGCAGGCCCAGAACCCGGCCTCGCTCAACGGCAAAATCCTGCGTCTCAACCTCGATGGCACTGTGCCGGCCAACAACCCCACGCCGGGTAGCCTGGTGTACACGCTGGGCCACCGCAACCCGCAAGGCCTCGCACGCAGCCCGGCCGGCCGCCTCTACAGCTCAGAGCATGGTCCCAACAACGACGATGAGCTAAACCTCATCGAGCCCGGCCGCAACTACGGCTGGCCCAATGTGGAAGGCCTCTGCGACCTGCCCGCCGAGCAGGCCTTCTGCAGCCAGAATAACGTGCGCGAACCCCTCACCACCTGGACGCCCACGCTGGGCGTGGCGGGCCTGGCCTACTACAGCTCGCCCGCTATTCCGGGTTGGCAGAACCACCTGCTGCTGCTGTCGCTGAAAGGCAGCCGCCTCACCGATCTGGCGCTGAACGCCGCTGGCGACGCCATTCCCGCGCGGACCGATTATGTTACCGGCTTCGGCCGGCTGCGCGCCATCTGCGTGTCGCCCCAGGGCCGGGTGTACGTGGCCACCAGCAACCGCGACGGCCGTGGCAACCCCAACGTCCCCGACGACCGGATTCTGGTGCTTGAAAACCGCGACTTTGTGGTAACGGCTACTACGGCCCCCGCGGCGGCGCGCCTGCGCCTGTGGCCCAACCCCGCCCGCTACACCCTCACGCTGGAACGGCCCGCTCTGGCAGCCGACGCCGTCAGCATCAGCGACGCGCTGGGCCGCCGGGTGCAAACTTCACGTTTCGCGGCCGGCCAAATGCAGCTCACGCTTTCCATCGAGCGCCTGAAGCCGGGCGTGTACCTGGTACAGAACGGCAGCCGCTCCCAGCGGCTGGTGGTGGAGTGAGTGAGCCTTGCATGGCACTTCACCCCACAGCCCCCTCTTCGAAAAGGATAGGGGGAACTATCTTTTAGTCTCTGGTTTACTTATGACTGCTTTAGCTCCAGAAAGCTAAGATTTAGTCCCCCCTATCCTTTTCGGAGAGGGGGTTAGGGGGTGAGTTTACCTCCAGCCGGTGCCGCTCGTTTTTCGCCACGTTGGCCAGCGTCCAGGTTATTTCCTGGGTGAAGGGATGCCGGCGCACGGGGCAGTCGGCAACGTGGCAGTGCCAGCAGGCGCTGAAAGTGCACGGGTCGGCGTGCACGAACATTTCTACTGGTATACCGAATTCCTGGGCCACCAGTTCCTCAATGCCATGTACATGCTCGTGGGTCTGCTCCAGGCTGAGGTAGTAGGGCATCGTCACGTGGCAGTCGATGTGCAGGCTGGCGCCGTAGCGCTGCACCCGCAGGTTGTGCACATCAATCCAGGCGGGCTCGCGGTGCTCCTGCAACTCAGCCACCACTTGTTGCACGGTGGTTACGTCGGCCTCGTCCATCAGTCCCGATACCGAGCGGCGCACCATCCGAAAGCCGTTCAGCACGATAAACGCACCCAGCACTAGGGAGGCCAGCGCATCATACAACACGTTGCCGGTGAGCATCACCAGGCCCAGCGCCGCGCACGAAACAAACGTGCTCACGGCGTCGAGGTAGAGGTGCTGGCCGTCGCCGACCAGCGCCGGGGAGTGGTGCTGGCGGCCGGCGCGTACCAGTAAAAAACCCGTGCCCAGATTTACGACGGCCGTAGCGGCCAGTAGCTTAATGCCCCAGTCGGGCTGCGCCACCGTGTGAGGCTCCCACAGGGCCAGCACCGCCGCGTAGAAAATGTAGCCCCCCGCCATCAGGATCAGCCCGCCCTCGAAGCCCACCGACAGATACTCGATTTTGCCGTGGCCATAGGGGTGGTTATCGTCTTTGGGCAACCCGGCCAGGTAAATGCTGTAGAGCGCAAAGCCGCTGGCCACCACGTTAATGATGGATTCGAGCGCGTCGGTGAGTACGACCTGCGAATCGGTCAGGGCCCAGGCGTAGAATTTTACGCCTACCAGTACCACGCTTACCACGAGCGAAAGCAATGCGTAGCGGGTTTTGAGCGGCATCATCATAGTGGGCAAAGAAGGGGAAAAGCGCGGAATCCGGACAAAGCTAGCAACTGGCGCGGCCCCACTCGACGCCAGCCGGCACACTAAAATTCCGGCTTTGCCAGGAAGACACAACTTTTTTGGCTGCCCAGAGTAAACTAGATGCTTAAAAAAATAAATTTAGGTTAGCCTAAAAAATAAGAACTGCTTACCTTAGCAGCGTCAACCGCCTGCTTCCATCCTGGCATATATGTCCCAACCCGTACCCGCTCCTACCGCTGCTTCGCCCACCACGCCGTTCGATCAGGACGCCGGCTGGCGCTTTCCGCGCCGCGCCAATTCGCTGTCGGAAGTGTACGCCTCGATTACGGTGCCGGCCGAGGGAGCCTCGTTCTGGCGTAAACTCTGGGCCTTCACCGGGCCAGGCCTGATGGTGGCCGTAGGCTACATGGACCCCGGCAACTGGGCCACCGACATCGAGGGCGGCGCCAGGTATGGCTACATGCTGCTGTCGGTTATTCTGATTTCCAACTTCTTCGCCATACTGCTCCAGCACCTGGCCGTGAAGCTGGGCATCGTAACGGGCCGCGACCTTGCCCAGGCCTGCCGCGACCATTACTCCAAGCCCGTTTCGTTCGTGCTCTGGCTGCTGTGCGAAATTGCCATTGCCGCCTGCGACCTGGCCGAAGTCATTGGCTCGGCCATTGCCATCAACCTGCTTTTCGGCATTCCGCTTACCTGGGGCGTGGTCCTTACCATTGCCGATGTGCTGGTGGTACTCTACTTCCAGAGCAAGGGCTTCCGCATCATCGAAAGCATCGTAGCCGGCCTGATTTTCGTGATTTTCGGCTGCTTTGTCTATGAAATAATCGCCTCTAACCCCGATTACTTCGCCCTGGCCGAAGGCCTGATTCCGAAGCCGCAAATCGTGACCGACCCGCACGCGCTGTATCTGGCCATTGGTATTCTGGGGGCCACTGTAATGCCCCACAACCTGTATTTGCACTCCAGCATCGTGCAAACCCGGGCCATCGAACCTACCGAACCAGCGAAGCGCTCGGCCATCAAGTTTGCCACCATCGACAGCACGGTCGCGCTGTTTCTGGCTTTCTTCGTGAACGGGGCCATCCTGGTGGTTTCGGCTGCGGCCTTCCACAACAACAACCTGCGCGACGTGGCCGATATCTACGACGCGCATAAACTACTAACGCCGGTGTTGGGCGCGGGGGCAGCTTCGGCGGTGTTTGCCATTGCGTTGCTTGCTTCGGGCCAGAACTCGACCCTGACCGGTACGCTGGCCGGGCAAATCGTGATGGAGGGCTTTCTCGATATCAAGTTGAAGCCCTGGGTCCGTCGCCTTATCACCCGCGGTATTGCCGTGGTGCCGGCCCTCATCGTTACCATTCTCTACGGCGAAAAGGGCACGAGCGAGTTGCTGGTGTTGAGCCAGGTTATTCTGTCGATGCAGTTGAGCTTTGCGGTTATTCCGCTGGTGCTCTTCACCGGCAGCAAGCACAAGATGGGCGTGTTTGTGAACAAGCCCTGGCTGCAGACCGTCTGCTGGGCAGTTTCGGCCATTATTCTGGGTCTGAACGGTTACCTGCTGTACCAATTCTTCACGGGGGCGTAGGCGTCCCAGGCGTCCCAGGGCTGAAGCCCGGGGCTAGTGAGCAGGAATTAGCTCCGCAGCCCAGGGTTTCAACCCTGGGACGCTTGGCCAGCCCCCTATCATCATTCCGAAAAGCCGCAACCCGCTTGTGGCTTTTCTTTCGACTAAAGGTTTAGATACATCTAAATTTAAAATTAACCACCACTAAAATGAAGACAGTTCTTACGCTGCTTTTTTCCCTGCTGCTGGCCCTGCCGGCCCTGGCCCAAACCAGCACGCTGCGCGGGGTGGTGCTTGATGAGCGGAGCCAGCCTGTGCCGTTCGCCAATGTGGCCCTGCCGGCTCTTCAGAAGGGCACTGCCGCCGATGAAAATGGCCGGTTTACGCTCTCCGTCCTGCCTGCCGGGACGCAGCCGATGCAGATTAGCGCGGTGGGATACATCATGGCCAGCCAAACCGTAACGCTGCCGCTGGCCCAGGTCCTGACGGTCCGGCTGCAATCGACCGAGAGTACGCTGGAGGAGGTGGTCGTTACCGGCGTGAGCCGGAGCACCGAAATCCGCCGTTCGCCGGTACCCATTGCCGCCATAACGGGCCGCGAAATCCGCCTCAATGCCAATGGTAACGCCATTGATGCGGCCGTGCGCGGGGTGCCGGGCCTGGCCGCCGTAACCACCGGCCCCAACATCAGTAAGCCCTTTATCCGGGGCCTGGGCTACAACCGGGTGCTCACCATGTTCAACGGGCTGCGCCAGGAGGGTCAGCAGTGGGGCGACGAGCATGGCATTGAGGTGGACGGCTACGGTCTCGACCGCGTGGAAGTGGTAAAGGGCCCGGCCAGCCTGCTCTATGGCTCCGATGCCGTAGCTGGCGTAGTTAATCTGCTGCCCGCCCTGCCCACCGGCCCCAACGGTGAGCTGCACGGCGAAGCATTGGCCGAATATCAGTCGGTAAACGGCTTGGTGGGTAAGTCGCTGGCCTTCGACTACCAGAAAAATGGCTTCCAGACCAGCTTACGGGGTAGCCACCGCTGGGCCCGCGACTACAGCAACCCGGTGGATGGCCGGGTGTATAATACCGGTTTTCGGGAGCTGAACCTGACGGGCATAGTGGGCGTGCAGCAGGAGTGGGGCAATGTGCGCCTGTGGCTGACGGCCTACAATAACCTGCAGGAAATACCCGATGGCAGCCGCGACTCGCTAAGCCGGGCCTTCAGCCGCCAGGTCTTCGATGGTGAGCAGGACGACTTCAACAACCGTCCGGTGGTGAGCAATTCGGAGCTGAAGAGCTACCGCATCAGCAACCTGCACCAGAACATTCAGCACTACCGGGCCTTTGCTACGAGCGAGTTGAAAACCGGCCCCGGCGAGCTGCACCTGCTGCTGGGTGTGCAACAAAACCACCGCCAGGAGTTCAACCACCCCACCGAACCCAACCAGCCCGGCCTCGACCTGCGCCTGACTACGCTCAACTACCAGGCGCGCTACCTGTTCCAGGATTTTAACGGCTACGAGTTGACGGTGGGCGTGAACGGCATGGGCCAGGACAACCAGCACCTGAACGCCACCGACTTCGCCATTCCGCCCTACCGGCTATTTGATATCGGGGGCTTTGGAGTAGTGAAAAAGGGCTTTGGGGCCTTGGAGTTGACCGGCGGCCTGCGCTACGATACCCGCGTGGTGAGTTGGAATGACTTCTATACGGGCACCGACCCGGCTACTGGTTTCGGTACCAGGGCCGCCGCCGGCACACCCGGGGCCGAGCGGCAATTTTCGAATTTCCATAAAGTGTACCGGGGCGTGTCGGCCAGTGTGGGCGGCTCGTACGCGGTGGGCCCGAACCTGGTGTTGCGGGCCAACGTGGCTCGCGGCTACCGCGCCCCCAACATCCCCGAAATCGGCTCCAACGGCCTCGACCCAGGCGCCCACATCATCTACCTGGGCAACCCCCGCTTTGAGCCTGAATTCAACTGGCAGGAAGACGTGGGCGTGCTTTGGAAGTCGCCGGGCTTCGAGGCCAGCGTCGAGGCCTTCTACAACCACGTCGAGAACTTCATTTACCAGGCCAAGCAGTTTGATGCCAATGGACAGGCGCTGAGCGACCAGTTTGGCAACTCTACCTACAAGTTTCAGCAGGCAGCGGCCACCCTCTACGGGGGCGAGTTAGCCTTTAATGTGCATCCTACAGCACTGCCCTGGCTGAGCTGGCGCTCGGGCGCGGCCTTGGTAATCGGCCTCAACAAAAATGCCACGCTACGCGACCGGGAAGGCGTTGCGGCCCGCTACCTCCCCCTGATTCCGGCTCCTACTGCCCAAACCGAGCTGCGCTTTACGCTGCCCGACCAGCCCGGCCGTCGATTAGCCGATAGCTACCTGCGCGTTTCGGTGGCCGGTACTGCCCGCCAGAACCGCTTCTACGCCGTAGACGGTGCCGAAACGGCTACGTCCGGCTACGTGCTGACAGGCTTGGGGGCGGGCACCACCCTGCGCACCGCCACCGGCCGCGACGTCCTGCACCTGGTGCTCCAGGCCGATAACCTGTTCGATGTGGCCTACCAGTCCCACCTCAACCGTCTCAAGTACTTCGAGTACTACCGCGCCTCGCCCACCGGCCGCTTGGGCATCTACAGCCCCGGCCGCAACCTGAGCGTGAAGGTGGTAGTGCCGTTTTGAAAGCTTGATTTTTGGTCGGCCGATACGCCGGACCCGTAAAGTGCATCCTGTCGTCTGTATGTCAGAATCTTATAAATTAGTCTCGGCCGAAACGTGAAAACTCCCGTTTACCTTGATAAATATATTCCTTCCACTTAACCCCCTGTAATTATGGCAACTGCCAACGACCAGGCCGAGAAGCATGTCGGCGAAACTAAAGGACTTCCCAACCATACCCACGACTTGGTGCACGATCTGAACACTAGGCTCGATGCCCTGTGGCGCTACGACCAGTACATTGCCAACGCCGAAAAAGGTGGCCCCAAGGAGAGCAAGCAGTTCTGGATGGATATGAAAACGCAGGAAACCAAGAATATTGACCGCCTGAAAGACCTGATTCGGCAGTGCGTGAAAGACGGCAGCTTCTAGCCGATCCGAAGCGTTATGTCAGTTAAACAGAGAGCCCAGTAGTGTCTTGCTATTGGGCTCTCTGTTTATCTGGCGGGCTTTCCTGGCTACAGGCTTACAGCGCTGCTGTGAATTTGCCATTCGTAAGGCTCTTCGTCAACTGCTTATTCAGGTACCCTGTACCCGTGAGTGTAAAGGTGCCCGAAACGCTGGTGGCCGTGAGGGTGGAAATAGTGATGGAGCCAGCCTCGGCGGTATAGGACTCTTTGTTTACTCCGGTGCTCGTGTCAAGGTCGATGAAATTGGCCCGTGCCTGCGAGTTGGGGCCGATTGTGTACGTCCCGATCTGCTTTGGAATATAGAGCGATACGGTAACCTCCGTACCGTTCGAATTCGGGGTCATGAAATTCTGGTAGATATAGACGTCTACCTTGTCAAAACTTGTTTCAGCCCGTGTATTGGTCGAGGTGCGCTCCTGCCCGTCCATCGTCCAGCTGGCCAACACGGGCTGCTGGGGAATAGCGTCGTTGCGTTTCGAGCAGGCCGTTAGCGCCAGCAGTGCGCATAGCGGGGCGGTGGCGGCATAAAAGCGTAAAGAGGTGTGCATAACTGGGGGCTTTAAACTGGAAAATGAAAGGATATCAGCCCCCGACAATAGTTGGTCCAAACTGAGCACCGGGACGAGATAAAATTTTGCTAACCAGCAGGCAAGATGCCCCTCACGCCTTTTATAGCACCAGCAGGCCCTTCTCGCGCAATGTCAGCCACGCCGCCGACTCCAGGAACTGCCCGAACGGCTGGCCGGCCGGGAAGCTCTGGGCCGCGTCTTTGAGCAGGATTTTGGTGCCATAATCACTGCTGAGGCTGGTAAGCAGCTTATGCAGCCAGGGGCCAATGGTAGCGGATACTTTCAACTCGAAATCCTCGGCCTGCTCGTAGAACGTGAGTACGGCGCGGCCGCCCTTCTTACCGGTTTCCACGTGTAGCTCTGGGGTATTGCCGAGCCAAAACAGGCGTTGGTTTTGCTTCGCGAAATCGGGTTTAGCGGGCTCCTGCAGGGCCTGGGCCACCACGTGGCGCGGCACCGTAGTTTTGGGCACCCGAAAATCGAACCAGAAGCCCAACGGTTCGTGCAGGGCCACGCCGTGCAGGTAGTTGTAAAGGGCCTTGGCCAGGCCCGGCCCGAACTGCGCGTGGTCGGTGCCAGTGGGGTCGTCGTGCCAGAGGTCGTTCCAGGCGAAGGGGCCGGGCTCGGGGCCGATGGCGGCCACCTGGTACTTGGCCGGATTGCGCCCTACCGGCGAGTGCGCCGTCATCGAAAACCGGTGCCAGTAGCCGCTCTGGATAATGCCCGCCTGAAATAGCTGCCGCACGATTTCCAGGCTATCCACGGTTTCCTGCGTGGTTTGGGTGGGGAAGCCATACATCAGGTAGGCATGTACCATCACGCCGGCCTGCGTGAAGCCGTCGGTTACGCGGGCCACCTGGGCGATGGTCACGCCCTTTTCCATGAGGGCCAGTAGCCGGTCCGAGGCCACTTCCAGGCCTCCGCTCACGGCAATGCAGCCGCTGGCGGCCAGCAGCCGGCACAAATCGGGCGAGAAGGTTTTCTCGAAGCGGATGTTGCCCCACCACGTAATGCCGGTGCGGCGCTTGAGCAGCTCGATGGCCAACTCGCGCAACGCCAGCGGCGGGGCGGCCTCATCCACAAAGTGAAAGCCCGTCTGGCCGGTTTGGGCCACGATTTGCTCGATGCGGTCGGCCAGCAGGGCAGCGGGGGCCGTTTCGTAGCGGCCGATGTAATCCAGGGTCACGTCGCAGAAGGAGCAGCGCTTCCAGTAGCAGCCGTGGGCCACCGTCAGCTTGTTCCAGCGCCCGTCGCTCCAGAGCCGATGCATTGGGTTCAGCACCTCAATCACCGACAAATACTCGCCCAGCGGTAAATCCGAATAATCGGGCGTGCCTACCTCGGGATGCGGAATGTCGGGCTGCGGGTGGTTGATGTATTCCACCTCGCCGGTGGCGTTGCGCAGAAACGTCCGCTGCAGCGTTGCCAAGCTGTTGGCTGCTAGCGGATAGCGAATAGTTTTTTCGTTCGGATTCGACTGAGCATGCTTATCCGACGGAGTGCTAATAGCTAAGAGCTCACAGCTAATAGCTTGAAGCAAGCGCAGCCACGGCCCTTCGCCGTCGTCCAGGGTCAGGAAGTCGATGTAGTCGAAGAAGCGGGGCTCCTTGATGCTGCGCAGTTCGGTGTTGGGGTAGCCGCCGCCCATTATGGTGTAGGTGGCGGGGCTGGTTTCTTTTACGCGGCCAGCCAGGCGCAGCGCGCCATAAAGGTTGCCCGGAAACGGTACCGTGAAGCCCACAATGTCGGGCTGCACGCGGGCCACAAGGTCGTCGAGCAGCTCCAGCAGCAACTCGTCGAGGAGGTTGGGCGGAGCCTGTAGGGCCGCGTGGAGCTCGTCGAAGGTAGTGGCCGACATACCCAGCTTCTCGGCGTAGCGCGAAAAGCCGAACTGCGGGCCCACCGTTTCTTTGAGCAGGTCGCCCAGATCTTCGAGGTAAAGCGTGGCCAAGTGGCGGGCCTGGTCGGTAAGGCCCATTGTACCAAAAGCCGTTTCCAGATCGGCTACGTTGTCGAAGCGGCTGGCTTCGGGCAGGTAGCGCGAGTGGCAGATGCGGGGCGCCAGGGTGCTGTCCTTGTTCTGCAGAAACCGCACGACGGGCTCAACAGTGCTCAAATAGCTGTTTTTGAGCCGCATCATCCGGCGCACATTGTCGCTCAGCCGGAAGTCGCCGGCTTCAATTTCGGCGAAAACCCGCGTCAGGCCCGCGCGCGAAAACAGCTTCAGCACCAGCTCCAACCCCAAATCGGCCTGCGTAACGGCGTAGCCGCGCCCGCCCAAAAAGCCCTTGATGTAGGCCGTAGCCGGGTAGGGCGTGTTGAGCTGCGTGAGCGGCGGGGTGATAAGCAGAACGGTGGGCGAAGTCAACGCGAAGGAATCAAGGATAAAGGCCAAACGAGCCGTGCGGAAAGCAACCGCCGGGCGGCGCGAAAGGTGCCCGCAAAGGTACGGCCTTGCCCGTCGTTACCTACATCTTGCCCATACGCATCAGCGAGGGGTTCAGCCGCAGGTACACCTGCCCCGATACCGGCGTGCTGCCGTAAAAGCCGCGAATGGCCTCCTCGGGGCGGTACACGGTGGCTTGGGCGCCCAGCGTGAAATCAATTTTTGCCACCTGGGCTACCCGGTAGTTGGCTCCCATTGTGAGGGCGTGTACGTTGAAGGTGGGGTGCGTGCCAGTCGGAGTATCGGACCTCACGATTTGCAGTTCCTCGTCCGATTTCTGCACGAATTCGTAGCGCCCGTACACGGCCGGCTTGCCCAGCTGCACGTTGGTTTCGGCCAGCACCGAGTGCGAGGCCTTGTCGGTATGGCCGCCCTGTACATGCTGATTCATGCCCCAAACCAGTGCCGAAGTAATGTAGCGGTACTCGCCCCACTGGCTGCTCTGGATGATGGAGGCCGTGGTGCGCTTCACGTCCTCGTCGGGGGCGAGCTGCTCGGGGCTCTTGATGAAGGCGCGGCTCACCTGCAGGGCCAGCGCGGGGGTGGGGTTCCAGTTCAGGCGGCCGGCCCACGAGTCGGCGCGGGGCTTATCGAAATTGTAGCGGTGCTCGTCGGGCTCGCGGCCCGTAAAGTTGGAGCCTTCGAGCTTGAACTGCTTGTAGCGCAGCCCCAGCGTGGCCACCCCAAACGTAATGTGCGTGGCGTCCTGCCAGTGGTGGCCCAGGGCGGCGTCGGGGTTGGGCATGGCCGAAATCCGGTGCATGAACGCCACCGGCCCAATAGCCGGCTCGCCGGGGTAGCCCACGTACAGGCTCAGGTCCACATCCTTCGAGAAGGCGTGGGTATAGCCGACACTCAGCGATGAAAACAGGTCGTGCGGGTGCTGGCGGTCGACTAGTGGTTGGCCTTTGTAGGCTTCGCCGCTCTGGAATAGCAGCGGGTAGCCGTTGCCGCCCTCCGTGAGCGGGTCGAGCGAGAGCATGGCCGTGAAGTTGAGCAGGCCCTTCTGGCCGATGTTGCGCTGGGCCATCGTCATGAACCAGTTGGGCGCGTCGAAGGTGCTGCCGCCGCGCTGCCCGTTTTTGCGGCCGATATTCTGGCTGGTGAAGCGCGGGGTAATGGCCCCGTGGTTCATAATCATCCACGCGCCTTTATGATGCATCCACATATACATGGGCGTATTATCGGGGTTCCAAGCCGTGCCCGACCCGTTGCGGTTCATGAGCAGGTTGCGCGAGTAGGCGTGGCTCATGTTCTCCATGCCGCCGTTTTCCATGCTGCCGTTTTCCATAGTAGCCCCGTGGTTCATGCCGGGCATGTTGTGGCCGGCGTGGTTCATCCCCGGCATGGCCTGGCGGGCAGTGTCGGCGGGGGTGGACGGCGGTGCGGGGTGATGCTGGGCCAGGGCAGGCGTGGCCACCAGCGCCCCTGCCAGTAGCGGTAGTAACGAAAGGAAGCGCATAGTCGGTCAGTTGGTAAAGCAGTTGAATGGATAGGCTAAAGACCGATTGGCAGGGCTTTGGGTTACATACGAACCGGGCCTGATGCGTACGTAATTAGGCAGTCAGTCCAGAAAAGCCGAAGCCGCACAACTACCCGGAAAGGTTAGCAGAGCGGCTTCGGCTTTTATGTACTGACTTAGCAATCTAAGCCAACTGGTCGAGCGAGAGGCGGCGTGGCAGCAGGTCGCGGCGAAATTCGCTAACCGAGCGACCAGTAACCTGGCGAAACTGGTTGCTCAGGTGCTGGCCCGAACTGTAGCGCATTTTCTCGGCTATTTCGCTCAGCGTCATCTCGTTGTAGCTCAACATTTCCTTTACTCGCTCAATCTTCATCCGAATGAGATACTTCTCGATGGTGAGGTTGGCGGTGCGCGAAAACACCTTGCTCAAGTGCGAGTAGGTAGCTGCGAAACGGTCGGTGAGAAAGGCCGAGGTGGTCAGGGGCATTCGCGCGGTACGCAGGTGCTCCAAGTATTCCACGAGGGCCGTTTTAATCTGTTCAGTCAGCTGGTCAGCTCGCCCCATAATCACGTCGAAACCAGCCTCGCGCAATAGTGGCGCCACGGTAGTGAGGTCAGCAGGAGTGTTTTCATCCAGCTGAACCTGGCCGAGCGTGACATCGGTAGGCTTGTAGCCCGCCTGTTCGAAAAGGTTGCGCACGGCTTCGATGCAGCGGGGGCAAACCATATTTTTGATGTGGAGCAGATGCGTTTTCACAGATGGTTTTGGTTGGAAGGTTTCGGCCGTGCTACAGCACGCGCAGGAGTACGAGAAACGGCGGCAGCTGGCTTTTTGCGCTGCCTGGATCTGGCAGGCGTTTCGGCCCAGGTTGGTCCAAACCAGTTGGCTGCTGCCCAACTTACAAACGGAACTGCTGCCAAAAAGGTAACAGCCATCAGCCAGAAAAATACGAAAAATGCTCTAAACAGCCGCCCAAAGAGCTGATCCTGGGTTCCGTATAAGTATAGCGTGAGGGTCAGAGCCAATGCAAAGCTGATTCCGGCCAGCACGGCCCACTGCCGGAGCAATGGCTGCAACGTGGAAAAACGGCTGGCGGGTTGGGGCATGGCAGATCGTGTAGAGGGCAAATATAAGCTGTTGCCTTAGTTACTCGTCAGGCGGTCAGGTAAGAGGCGGGATGAAAACGGGTCATAGGGAATAGCATAAGATGGGTAAAGCAAAAAACGCGACAGGCCACGTAGTGCGGCCAGAGCCTGAAAGCAGTATACGCATAAACCAGTCGGGCGGTCAGCCGTACAGACAGGTAACCCGTTTCTGTTGGGCCAGTCCCGCTCTATTCGCTTTACTCCATGAAAATCACCCTACTCCGCCCCTTAGCCGCCGCCCTACTGCTCACCGGTTTTCTGACGGCCTGCAATACGGGCAACGAAAACGGCGCCACTAATGTCGAACTCGGCGACAACAAGAGTCTCGACCCCGGTGCCCGGCGCCCCGACAACCAAGGCGCCGATTCAGTTACCTCGGGCCTGCAGCCGGATACCAGCGGCGTTACGCTGGAACAACAATATAAAAACGCCGCCGACACTCACGACCGCAACCGCGACGGGCTGGCAGACTAATAGCAAAAGATAGAAGCAGTACCTTTTGTTCGCCCCCACCAAACCCCATTCGTAAAAAGCAAGGCCCCGCACTGCAGTGCGGGGCCTTGCTTTTTACGAATGGGGTTTGGTGGGGGCCAGCAGCTACCCGTAGGGCTTAATAAAACACGAAGCCATTTGGGCCGATGCCGACCGTAAACGAGTCGATGGCCGCGCCGGTAGTGCGGTAGCGAATCACTTTGTCGTCCGCCGTAAACGAGGCCAGACCACCATAAATGGTGCCATCCTGCGGGTCGACGCCCAGGCCATAAAAGTCGCGCCTGATCAGGGGCTTAGTGGGCAGCGTAGCCTCCGTGAGGCCCAGCGTGTACACGCCCCCCTGGTAGGTGTAATACAACTGGTCGAGGCTACCATTGATAGTCAGGTTGCCGGGCGAGCTCTGATCCGAGGGCATTTCGCGGGTTGTAGCCGTCAGCTGGCCAGGTACAATCTGCGAGAGGCTGCCTTTGCTGAGCCGGGTAGCGGTGGTGGGGGTGTACACTATCTTACCGCTGCTCAGCACCCATACCCGGCCGTTGCGGTCGGCCACGATGCTGTTGGGCCCGTCGCCCACCGTAATGGTGCCCTCTACCACATCGGTACCGGTGTTGATGACCGTGACGGTGTTGCTGCCGTTGTTGGTTACGTACAGGCGGGCGCCTACTACGGCCAGCTTCTCGGGCTGCACACCTACGGCAATTTGCTTCAACACCTTGTTGCTTTTCAAATCGATAACCGATACCTGCCCGTTGCTGCCGTAAGCCACCGTTTCGGTCACGTAGCCCTTATCCGACGAGGCGGCGGCGAAGTAGCGCGGGAACTTCAGGTTTTCAATCCGGGCCTTGGAGCTGAATTTAGCCAGCGACACTACCTCAAGCTTGTTGCTGTTGTTGAGCACAATATAGCCCAGGCTGTCGCGCACCACCATACTCTGGGCTACGTCGCCCAGGGCCTTGCCGTTAGCCGAGGCATACAGCGCCTTGCTGGTAACCGTGCCGCTGGCCTTGCTGAACAGGCTGATATCGGCGTTGGCGCTTCCATAATTGCCTTCGTTAATTACGAAAACGGAGTTTGTAACCACGGGCGGCGGCCCGGGAGTGGGGTCGTTGCTGGGGTCGCAGGCCAGCAGGCTAAGTGCCGCGGCGCTACCCAGCAGCAGCCGGCCCGGCAGGCTGGCAAAAGCAGAAAATGACTTCATTTGGAAAGAAGGTTGGTAAGGATTGTTGGTGAATTATTGGTATTGAGTGGTTCGCAATCAGCGAGTAGCAGAGTAGCCTGAAACCCGGCAACCGAATACGCGCAGCACCTGCTGCTACCGCCACAGCAGGCGCAAGCTGAGGCTGGCATTGCGGCCGGGCAGGGCGCGGTTTCGGTAGTTCTGGTAATCGTTGTTGGTGAGGTTGTAGCCCTGGGCCAGCACCAGCAGCTGCCAGGCCGGAGCCAGGGCCAGCGTGCGACCCACCGAGGCGTTCAGCAGCAGGTAACCGGGCAAAAACGCCGTGGCCGAAGCATCGGTGTAGCGGTAACCGGTGTAGGTGAGCGTGCTGCCCAGCTGCCAGCCCCGCCAGGCATGGTCGGTGCTGAGCGCAACGGTGTGCCGGGGCACAAAGGGCAGTTGCCGGCCTACCGGGTCGGCGTCGGCGGCCGTGCCTTGGGTTTTTTCGGTGCTTGTGAAGGCATAAGAACCCCGGGCCATGAGGCGGTACGCGCCCGGCTGCCAGCCCAGCGTGCTGCTGGCCTCCAAGCCCCGGGCCCGCACCTGCCGCAAGTTCCGCGGCGACCAATACGAGGCCCCCGGCGTCCATTGCACCCAGTTGTCTATCAGTTGTTGGTAGCCGGTCAACTCAGTTTGCAGCGTCAGGACGGTAGTTTTGAAGGTGTGGGCCAGGCCACCCTCGTAGCCAAAACTTTCTTCGGGTAGCAGGTCGGGGTTGCCGCCGGGGCGCCAGTACCGCTCGTTGAGGGTGGGGGCGCGGTAGCTGCGCGAGGCATTGCCTTTCAGGCTGAGCGCGTGCCGACCGGCGGCCAGCACCAGCCACTCGGCCCCGGCGGTGGGGGTGAGGGGCGGCTGCCGGCCCGGCAGCACCGCCTGCCGCAGGTTGAGGGAGAGCTGCAGCCGGGGCCGCGGGTCGTAGCGCAGCAGCAGGAAGCCCGAGTAGCGGTTTTCGGTGCGCGGGGCCGCGCCGTAGCCATCTACCTGGGCCGCGAAGTGCTGGGCCTCGGCTCCCACCCGCACCGAGGCGTTGGGCGCCAGCCGCCAGGTGTGCTCGGCCTGAGCCTGGCTGGTACGCACCGTCGATTCACTGAGGCCGCTCAGGTCGTCGCGGTAGTTGATAACGTCCTCAAACCAGGCTGTCCGTACGGCCCACTCGTTGCGGGTGCTTACGCGCCGGTAGCCGGCCGTGAGGCGGCGGCTCTGGTCGCGCTCCAGGGCATTGGTGTTGTTGGTGCCGAGGCCGGGCTGAATCTGACGGTCGGCATCGGTGAGCCATATGGCGGCGCTCAGCTCGCCGCGCTGGCCCAGCCGCAGCGTGGCATCCTGGCTGAAGCTGGTCTGCCGGAACGCCGCATTTTCCTGGCGCTGCACCTGGCCCTGGCCGTCGCGCCCGCCATACGGAAAGTCGTTGTCGGCGCGGCGGTAATTAAAGCTGGTGCGCAACGCTATTTTCTGGTTGCTGAAGCCCGCCGTCGCCAGCCCCGCGCCCAGCCCGAAGCTGCCGTAGTCGCCCTGCACGGTGCCGTGCCAGCCCCGGCCCCAGTCGGCGGGGCCGGTTGGGGCGGCGCTTAGTTGCACCGTGCCGCCTACTGCGCCGTTGCCGTAGGTGGCGCCCGCCGGCCCCGGCTGCACCTCAATTTGCGTGGTGCCATTAACGGGCAGCAACGCAAAATCGGCCTCTCCCAGCGAGGGCAGGTTGATGTTGAAGCCGTTCCAGAGAACAGCCGTATGTCGGGCAGACGTGCCCCGCAGCGAGATGGACGACAGCTGCCCCGGCCCGTAATTCTTCAGATAAATAGCGGTGCGCGCCCCCAGTGCGTCGGCAAGCGTGCCGGTGCGGTAGTTGTTGAGGGCCAGCGAATCGAGCACCAGCTGGCGGCTGCCCACGGCGAAGCGCGTCGGCCGCAGCCCCGCCACCCGCACGGTGGGCAGCTGCCGGAGCCGCAGCGTATCGGTGGGGGCCTGGGCCTTGGCGGGCCGCACCGCACCAGCCAGCAGGCCGAGGCTGCCGAGCAACGCGAGTCGGGCAGCAAGCCGCCCGGCGAAATATGTCTGGAGAACCAAAATTTTCGTGACCGAAAAATTCAGTTCAAAACTTCATCAGGTTTGCGCCGGAAGCACCAACCGGCCGAAGCCGAGTCCGAAAACAGAAGGGTACTCTGCGGCCCCGAAAGGCCGCTACTGCATTCATTCTCCGCCCTTCCTCCGCAGGCGCTGAACATGGGGAAACGCAAAGGCAGGTCTCCTGGCTTGCTCCTGGCGCGTCGCCTTCCCATTTCCGCCGCTTGCTTCTCTTCGTCAGAAGAAAAGAAAACAGCTGCCGAAACAGTGGCCGGTGATGACGCGCCGACTCGTGAAGCGTACAGTTGCGGGGACAGCTCCGGCTTTCAACCGGATTCCCTTTTCAGCCTCGCC
The DNA here is from genome assembly GCF_900107135.1 of Hymenobacter psychrophilus. Classification (GTDB taxonomy): domain Bacteria; phylum Bacteroidota; class Bacteroidia; order Cytophagales; family Hymenobacteraceae; genus Hymenobacter; species Hymenobacter psychrophilus. The sequence goes on along the minus strand of NZ_FNOV01000003.1, from coordinate 196,270 downwards.
CCCCAATTGGGGTCCGGCCACCTTTACGGGGCAAAGATAGGTGGAGGAAGTTAGAAGTAAGGACAGCGAATTGGGAGATGAGAAAAGAAACGTCATTCTGAGCGAAACCGAAGAATCTCTACCGTATCGTTACAGTCGTGAGGATTACCACTACGGTAGAGATTCTTCGGCTTCGCTCAGAATGACGTACTCCACTTTACCTCATCATCTCCCAACCGCCATGCGTAAGCTACCACCCGAATTCTACCGCCGATCCGACCCAACAAGAATTGCCCGCGACTTGCTGGGCAAGCACGTTTTCTCGCTCCTAGATGGCCAGCTTACTGGCGGCCGCATCATCGAAACCGAGGCGTACTCGCACCACGGCGACAATTCGCTGACGATGCACCTCAAGCGCCTTAGTTCGGCCAGTCAGGCCCTGCGCGAACCCGGTGGCCAAGCCTACCTGTACAAAGTGTATCAGCGCCACACGCTGTTCAACATCTGCACCAACGAAGCCGATAAAACCGACACCGTGCTCATTCGGGCCATTGAGCCGCTCGTGGGCCTCGATGTGATGCAGGAACGCCGGGGTAACTCCATCAAACCCAACCGGCTCACGGCCGGCCCGGGCATGCTCACGCAGGCGCTGGGCCTCACGCCCGAATTCACCGGCACCGATCTGCAAAGCGACCTGCTCTGGATAGCCGATCAGGGTGAAACCATTCCCGAAGCCCGCATCATAGCCGGCCCCCGCATCGGCCTCGACTACGCCGGCCCCGCAGCCGCCGGCCTACCGTGGAATTTCCAACTGCATCACCTGTGATTCAACCTTGCACCGGCGCCATCAACGATTCGCAGACCAAGACCAGCAGCTTGCCTTCGTGGCTGGTGGTGGCGAACAGGTAGAGGTCGCCGCCTTCGCGGATGCCGGTGCGGTGGCGGAACTCGGCTACCGAGTCGGGGAAGTTGCGGGTGGTGACGTGGGCGCGCACGGCGGGGCCGAGGTGGGCGCGCACGGCCTGGGCATCGTACTTCTCCACGGCCAGAATGCGGAAGCTGCGGCCAGGAAAATCGGGGTGCAGCGTGTCGGAAGTGTAGAGGTGACTGTGCTGGTGCAGCTTCAGCAGTTCGAATGCGGAGCCGACGCTCTTGAACGCCCCCGCCTTGAGCACGGCCACGTTGGGCTCGTACAGGAACTGCTGAGGCTCGGCGTAGCGGGCAATGGCGCGGGCTTCGCGGGCGCGGTTGAAGCGGAATTCCTGCCGGCTTCCGTCGCGCCGCAGGTTCACGGTGTAGCGTTCGGGGTCGATGGCGGGCTCTTCGCCCAGCTCATAGAGCACTTCCTTGCACTCGTTATCCACGGCTACCACCCACAGCCGCCGCACGTGGCGCAGCTCCCGCAGGGCCTGCTCGATATCGAGCATGGGCGAGGTTTTAAGCAGGATACGCGGGCTCTTGCGCAGCAGTAGCGGCAGCAGGCGCAACACGTCGGGCTCGCAGTCCTGGAGGCGAAAAATCTTTTTGGCCGCCGTGTCGCGCCGGGCCGGGTCGAGGTAGATCCAGTCGAACGCATCGGCCGAGTCGCGCAGGAAATGGGTGGCGTCGGTGGCGTGACACTGCACGTTGGCAATGCCCAGCTGGATGAGGTTATAGCGCACCACCTCGGCCAGCGCGGCGTTGCGCTCTACGTAATGCACCTCGCCCACAGTAGCCGCAAAATGGGCCGAATCGACCCCGAAACCACCGGTAAGGTCGGCCAGGCGCTCAGCCCCACGTACCAACTCTGCTTTGAACGTGGCCGTGCGGTCGGAGGAAGCCTGTTCGACCGAAAGGGCAGGGGGAAAAACCAGGTCGGTGTTGGCCGCCCAAGTGGGGAGCTTAACGCGGGCTTTCTGGCGGGCCTGAATCTGGCGCACCAATTCGGGAACGGGGAGGTCGGGGTAGCGGCGGGCCTGCAGGGCCAGTTGGGCGGGGTCGGCATGCAGGTGCTCAGCCACGTACTGGCGAGCCGCCGCGGGCAACGGGTATTCCATGGGGCAAAACTACAAGCTTTCGGCTGGAGCTGGTAGAGGAAGGCGGTTGGCTTAGAGCTGCCAGCCCAACGCCAGCATGGGGCGGCCAGTAGCGCTGGCGGCCAAACCAACCGAAGTGGGGCGCAGTTGCTGCAGCAAGCTGGTGCCACTGGCAGTGCGGCCGGCGTTGTGCGCCTCTACAGCCCGCTGGAAATGGGTGTTGGTATTGCGCGAAACAAAAATGTTGCTCAGCAGACTGGCCGCCGCCACCCCAATAGCCACCTTCTGGGTGTTGTTGAAATACTGTTGCCGGTCGGGAGCCGACAGCACCTGCTGGCCATAGAGACCCACGGTTCCCACAAATATCACCCGCTCGGCCAGAAACAACGTTTTCTGGCGCCGGTAGCGGTTGAGCGCGGCCAGGGCATCGGGCTCGCCCGCCAGGTAAGGACGCAGGCGCTGCCCGAAAAAGCCGGCATTCTGGTAGTCTGCCTCGGTTGGGCGCTGGGCCAGGGTGAAGTAAAAGTTCTTCTGCACCCCGTTCAGGCCGCGCTGCTGGTCTTCGGGCGACAGGCGGATGGCTCCGGCGGTGGTTGGCACCTGCTGGGCTTGCGCCTGCTGGCCCAAACCAGCCCAGCATAGCACTACCAAAAGGGCGTGCCCGAACACGCGCAGCGCACAAGAACAAACAGAAGAGCGGTGATAAATCATAGGAACAAAGCTACGATGAAGGCGGTGGGCTTGCTAAGGCCTTCGACGGGAAAAAAGTGCAATTCATCGAGGAAAAAATCAGGGGTTAGCCAACAAAAAGCAGTTGGGCTTCGTTGGTCTGCCATTCAAGCCACCCTTTCTTCTTGCTTTCCTATGAACCTGTTTTCTTCTATCCGCCCCGTTGCTCTGTTGGCCGCGCTGCCCGCCATGCTGGCTTTCTCGGCCTGCAGCAACGATGACGAAGACCCCGCACCCCAGCAAGGCCGGGTGCTATTTTCGCACGCTGCGGCTTCGGCCAATGTACCGGTGAAAGTGCTGGTAAATGATGTGGCTGTCGGCCAGCAGCTCAACTATGGCCAAAGCACCGGCTATCTAGCCGTAAATGCGGGTTCTCCCGTTGTAAAAATTAGTGTCGCCAGCTCGAACGCAACAGCCGCCACCGAAACCATAACCGTAACCGACGGCCAGAATTATTCGGCCTTTGCGTATGCGCCTACCGCCACCACGGTGGGCCTGTTGGCATTCCCCGATGACCTGACAGCGCCGGCCGCCGGGCAGGCTAAAGTGCGGGTCGTGCACCTGATTCCCGATGGCCCGTCGCCCGTTAAGCTTTCCCAGGTTACCGTAGCCGGTACCACGGACGTACCCGGTGCGATTGCTGCCTTCAAACAAGCCTCGGCTTTTGCCAGCATTCCGGCCGGCAGCTACAACCTGGTGGTGACTACCGGAACGCCTTCGTTGCCAGTGGTAACCGTGGGCGACGGTACCGGCACCGGTGCTTCTACGGCCACTAAAAACTACGAAGCCGGAAAAATCTACACCATTGTGGTGCGTGGTCTGACCAGCAGCTTCGACACCAACCTGCAGGCTAAAGCCGTTGTAATTGCCAACAACTAGCTAGCGGCCGTTTGGTCATTAAACAGCAGCGCCTGCCCTCCGGTAAGAGGGTAGGCGCTACTTGTTTACGACTATATAGAAAGGCCGCCCTAACTTTTTCGTATTTTTGCGGTTGACTTCTCAAACCCCAATATATCATGGTAGAGACCAAGACGACGACGGCCTACGTGCCCTATAAAGTAAAAGACATGAGCCTCGCTGAGTGGGGCCGCAAGGAAATCCGCCTGGCCGAGGCTGAAATGCCCGGCCTGATGGCCCTGCGTGAGGAGTACGGCGCCAGCCAGCCCCTCAAGGGTGCCCGCGTGGCCGGCTGCCTGCACATGACGATTCAGACGGCCGTGCTCATCGAGACGCTCATCGCCCTTGGCGCCGACGTTACGTGGTCGTCGTGCAACATCTTCTCGACCCAGGACCACGCTGCCGCGGCAATTGCTGCTGCTGGTATCCCGGTGTACGCCTGGAAGGGCATGACGGAGGAAGAATTCAACTGGTGCATCGAGCAGACGCTGTTTTTCGGTGAAAAGCGCGAGCCGCTGAACATGATTCTCGACGACGGTGGCGACCTGACCAACATGGTGCTCAACCAGTTCCCCGAACTGGCCGCTGGCATCAAAGGTCTGTCGGAGGAAACGACGACCGGTGTACTGCGCCTGCTCGACCGCGTGAAAGCCGGCACGCTGCCAATGCCCGCATTCAACATCAACGACTCGGTTACCAAATCGAAGTTCGATAACAAGTACGGCTGCAAAGAGTCGGCCGTAGATGCTATCCGCCGGGCAACCGACGTGATGATGGCTGGTAAAATTGCCGTAGTAGCTGGTTACGGCGACGTAGGAAAAGGTACGGCCGCTTCGCTGCGTGGTGCCGGTGCCCGTGTTATCGTAACCGAAATCGACCCCATCTGCGCCCTGCAGGCTGCCATGGACGGCTACGCGGTGAAGAAAATGGAGAATGCCATCAAGGAAGCCGACATTGTGGTAACCGCCACCGGCAACTGCGACATCATCACCGAAGCTTCGTTCCGCGCCCTCAAGGACAAGGCCATTGTCTGCAACATCGGTCACTTCGATGATGAGATTGACATGGCGTGGCTGAACAACAACTACGGCGACACCAAGGACACGATTAAGCCCCAGGTGGACCTCTATACCATCGACGGCAAAGAAATCATCGTGCTGGCCGAAGGTCGTCTCGTAAACTTGGGTTGTGCCACCGGCCACCCTTCGTTCGTGATGTCGAACTCGTTCACCAACCAAGTGCTGGCCCAACTGGAGTTGTGGCAGAATGCCGACCAGTACGAAAACCAGGTGTACACCCTGCCCAAGCACCTCGATGAGAAAGTAGCCCGCCTGCACCTCGCCAAAATTGGCGTCGAACTGGAGGAGTTGAACCCTCACCAGGCCAAGTACATTGGCGTAGACGTGGAAGGCCCGTTCAAATCGGACCTGTACCGTTACTAGGCCATCCGGATTTTCCTGGAAGCTAAAAACCCCGCCCGGCACTGCGCCGGGCGGGGTTTTTTATGTTCGGTCAGCTAGCAGCCTATTCGCCCGTAGTAAACCAGCTGGCTCCCAACTGGCCGGACAGCCGGTACACGCGGACGGAGTCGCCCACGGCTGTTTGCTCGTAGAAATCCTGGGTTACCGTTACATCGTCGGGTTGCGGACGAGGCCCCCAGGGACCCACGTTGAGGTTGTAGGTGCTCGATTTACCGGATGTGAAATGCTTGTCGAGCACTGGCACGGAATACACCTGCACCCCGGAAGTATCGAAAACACAGTTCGTAGCCACCGCAGCCGCGTAGCCGTACAGCAGCGAAACGGCTCCGATTGTCAGCAGCACGCTTGCCCGATTGGCGCGCACAAACCGCTGGCTGCCCAGGAGCAGGGCCGTTGCCAGCAACAGTGCCGCCCCAAGGGCGTAGGGCCAGAGCGGTTGGTAAGCGAGAAGTTCGAAGTCAAGTAGCGTCCGGAGTAGGAGCGCGATACCCGGTATAAACAGCGCAGAGGTCAGGGCCGGGTAGGCGCTGTCTTTACGCTCATCGGGGCGAATCAGGCCACGATGCCAGAAAAGGATCAGCGCGGCCAGGGGTGGAAGGACTAGTGCCACGGCTACGGCCCAGTCGTAGGGTTTGGGGAAAAAGAAAAGCCAGCCGCCCACCAGCCAACCCGCAATGTTCAGCCCCCGGCTCACTTGCCGGGCCCGGGCCAGGTTGGCCTCCCGCTCCAACTCGTCGCGCCCGAATTCGACTTCTTGCCGAAGCGCTTCGGTTTCCTGCTGTTGCTGCTGGACATCCAGGTCCGGAAACCGGTCGGCCAGCCACCGCTGAATCTCCTCATATCCCTCACTGGTATAGCCGATGCGGATGCCCGGGTATTGCTTCGAGTTAGGAAGTATATGGATGTACTTGTCATCGGTGCGGTAGCCTTTAACGCCCGCTAGCGGAATCTGCTTACGCCGCAAGGCTCCGGCGTACACAATGCTTTGGTCAGAAAAAATATGGCGGCCCTTGTAGGTTTCGTAAGCTGCGAAAACGAAGAATAGCCCGAAAGCCCAGAAAGCCGCTGCCAGCAGAACCAGTCCAGTATTCCAGCCCTCGTCTCCAAGCCAGAAAGGCGCAGAAAGGAAGAGCAACACGAGCAACGGAGCAAACAGGTAGATGAAAATTCGCCAGCCTTTGGCCGTGCCATAGCTGTAGGTGGTTTGAGTAGCTGAAATAGCATTGGACATACAGGGGGCCAAATAAGAAGTAGCAAGAGCATACCAAAGTACCGGCTCCAACGCAAACGACCAACTCCTGAGAGCTGGTCGTTTCGCTGAGGATAAGGCCTTCTTGTTCTTACTCCCCGAAAAACTCCTGGCCCACCAGCCGCTCGGTTTCCTGCCAGAGTTGCCGGGCTTTGGCGGGGTCGGTAAACGTATGCTTTACCGGCTTGGCCTGCTGCTTGTCGAAGTAGCCGCCGCTAACCTGCCCGCCAATGGGGTCGGTAGCCAGAAAGATGCTGGTGCGGGCTCCTTCGTCGGGGGTGAGCAGCAAGGGGGCCGCTAAACTCGTAAGCCAGCTGGTAAGGCCGCCCGAGGCCGAGCCGAAGCCGCTGGCCACCACGCCCGGGTGCAGGCTGTTGGTGGAGATATTGGGTATGTCCCGCGCCCGCAGTTGCCGGGCCAGCTCCTGGGTGAAGAGGATGTTGTAGAGCTTCGTGTTGCCGTACTGCCGCCACGCACTGTAGCCGCTTTCCTGGTTGAGGTCGTCCAGTTGCGGCTTCGCCATGCGGTAGCCTTCGGAAGCCACGTTCACGATGCGGCCCGCTTGGCTCTGTTGCAGCGCCGGTAGCAGCAGGCTGGTAAGCAGGAAGGGGCCGAGGTGATTGGTGGCCAGCGTCATTTCGTAGCCCTCAGCTGAAGTTTCGCGCTCCTTGCCGAAGATGAGGCCGGCGTTGTTCACGAGTACGTCGAGGCGGTGGTAGCGCCGGATGAACTCCTCGGCTGCCCGCCGCACCTGGCTTAAGTCGGAAATGTCGCACAGCAACACGTCTACCCGCTGCCCGGCGGCGGCGAGTTGCTGAAATTCCTGACGCACCTTGGCGGCCTTGGCAGCGTTGCGGGCCAGCAGGATAACGTGGTAGCCCCGGCGTACCAGCTCGCGCGCCGTTACTTTGCCAATGCCGGAAGTAGCGCCCGTTACGAGGGCAATCTGTTCGGAAATAAGAGTAGTCATGAAGTAAAGGATTGGTTGCTTGGCTATACGGGTCCGTTATGGAGCGGTTCATTCCATCACCGCCCAAATCATCCGATATTTGCCGCCTATGTCCGCTGCCCCGCTGTCCGTCGTCATCATCACCTTCAACGAAGAAGCCAACATTGCCCGCTGCCTCGAAGCCGCCCGCCCGGTGGCCGCCGAACTGTTGGTAGTAGATAGTTTCTCCACCGACCGCACCGTGGAAATCTGCCGGTCGCTGGGGGCGCGGGTGGTGCAGCACGCCTTTGCGGGCTACGTCGAGCAGAAAAACTACGCCACCGCCCAGGCCCGCCATGAGCATGTGCTCCAGCTCGATGCCGACGAAGTGCTGACCCCGGAACTGCAAGCCAGCATAACGGCGGCGCTGGACAACTGGCAGGGCGGGGGCTACACGCTGGCCCGCCTTACCAGCTACTGCGGCCACTGGGTGCGCCACGGCGGCTGGTATCCCGACCGTAAGCTGCGTCTCTACGACCGGCGCCTGGGTAGCTGGCAGGGCCTGTTGCTGCACGAACGTTACGAATTGGCCGCCGGTCAGCCTGATCCGCAGCCCTTGGCCGGCGACGCGCTGCATTACTCCTACACCTCCGTCGAGCAGCATGTGCAGCAGCTCAACCGTTTCACCAGCATTGCCGCCGAGGAGTTGTGGTTGAAGAACAAGCGGCAGGTTTCGGCCTTTCATCTGGTATTGAAGCCCCTCTGGAAATTCGTGCACGGCTATGTGTTGCGGGGCGGTTTTCGGGATGGATTCGCGGGGTTGAGCATTGCCGCTATTTCGGCCTGGGGCGTATTTCTGAAGTTCGCTAAGCTTAAAACCCGCCCTTCCACATGAGCCGTACTTTCCTTATCAGTCGCACCGACGCTATCGGCGACGTGGTGCTGACGCTGCCGGTAGCTGGCCGGCTGAAACAGCTGTTTCCGGACTGCCGGGTGCTGTTGCTGGGCCACAACTACACGCGCGCCGTAGCGGAGGCTTGCCCCTGGATAGATGATTTCGTGAGCCTCGACGAGTTGCAGCAGTTGCCGCCCAACCAGCAGGTGGCCGTCTTGCGCGCTGCCGGAGCCGATACCATCCTGCACGTTTTTCCGAACAAAGACCTGGCCCGACTGGCGCTGCTGGCGGGTATTAAGGTGCGCATCGGTACCCGCAACCGCTGGTTTCACTGGCTCACCTGCAACCGCCTGGTCCGGCTCAGCCGCCGCCACTCGCCCCTGCACGAAAGCCAACTCAACCTGGCCTTGCTGGCCCCACTGGGCGACGCTAACCCGCTGCCATTGCCCGAAGTAGCCACTTTGGTAAAGCTGATGCCCGCCGTGCCCTTGCGCCCCGAGTTGCAGGAGTTGCTGGCCCGCCGTCAGCCAGGTCAGCTCAATGTGGTGCTGCACCCCCGCAGCCGGGGTAGCGCCCGCGAGTGGGGCCTGCCACACTTCGGCCAGCTGGCCCGGCTGCTGCAACAGGCCGGCCACCGCGTGTTTATTTCGGGCACGGCTATCGAAGGAGAGGAGCTGCGCGAGTGGCTGACCGAACACCAGGCGTACCTTGCCGCCGACCTTACCGGCCAGTTGGCGCTACCCGAGTTCCTTGCCTTCCTGGCTGCCGCCGACGGCTTGGTAGCCGGCAGTACCGGCCCGCTCCATCTGGCTGCGGCGCTGGGCCGGCATGTATTGGGTATCTACCCGCCCATTCGGCCCATGCACCCCGGCCGTTGGGCTCCGCTCGGTCCTCATGCCGAATACCTTGTCTTCGACCGGCCCGACTGCCAGGACTGCCGCGCCCAGCCCGCTACCTGTACCTGTATTAAAGCCCTAGAACCGGCGCTGGTGTTGGCCCGCGTGCAGCAATGGCAGCCGCTGCCGCCGTTAGGTTCGTAAGCTGCGTATGCCCGACCGTTTGGGCAATCGGCAACGAAACGCAATACCTTGCTTCCCGTCTTTGCGGATCCTGACCTGTTCAGTAGAATTGCTCAGCAATGAGGCTCCAAACTAGTGCGTCTTCGCACCGGCCCACAGTCCGTCAAATAAACCGAATGCCCGTTTCCGCATCCATCTCCGCAATACCTGAGTCTACTGGTTGGAAAAGCTGGTGGCGTTCCGGCCGGTTGTCTCAGTACCTGCTGCTGCTGGCCTGCGTGGCTGGCGTGGTGGGGCTGCTGGCTTCGCGGGCGCTGGTGGCACTGGCCCCGGTGGCTGGTGTAGCAGCGGCGCTGGCCAATCCCGATTTGCGCCGACAGGTGCCCCAGTGGCTGCGGCTGCGCACGGTGTGGGCCCCGGCCGGTCTCTACGCGCTGCTGCTGCTCAGCGGCCTTTATACCCACGAGTGGTCCGTATGGCGGCACGAGTTGTTCCGGCAGTTGCCCTGGCTGGGCGTGCCGCTGGTGTTTGGGCTGGCCGTGCCGCTCACAGGCCGGCAGCGGTTTGGGGTGGGCAGCCTGTTTGTAGTGGGCCTAGCGCTTGTTGGGGCGGCTACTGTGGGGCAGTACCTGCGCAACCCGGCCGCTGCCAACGAGGCCTTCCGGCTGGGTCATAATCTGCCCTCCGTCACGCGCATCTTCCACATCCATTTCGGACTGATGCTGGCACTGGCGGTCTACTTCGGCTTTCGAATGGCCCGGCAGGCGTTGGCGCCCCGGCTGCTACGGGTGGCGCTGGGCCTGAGTGTGGTGGTATGTGTGCTAGTGCTGCACATATTGGCCTACCGCACGGGCCTATTAGCGGCCTATCTATTACTCTTGGTAGAGGCGATGCTGGCGCTGCTGGTGCGCCGCCAGTTCTGGCTCGGGACCGCGCTGCTGCTGGCCTTAGTGCTGGGCCCCTGGCTGGCCTACCGCACCCTGGGCTCGGTGTACGAGCGGGTGCACACCACGCTCTACGACCTGGAACAGTTCGAGCAGCGCCGCGACATCAATGGATTCTCGCTCTCGCGGCGGCTGGCCGCCTGGCAGACGGCCACCGTCGTGGCCCGCCGCCACCCCGTGCTGGGCGTGGGCCCGGCCGATGCCTACGCGGCCATGATGGACCAGTACAACTGGCGCAGCTACGGCCTGCGCACCGAAAACCGCGTCATGATCCATAATCAATACCTGCACCAGCTGGTGGCAGGCGGTTTAGTGGGGCTGGCACTGTGGCTGCTCGTGCTAGTTGGGCCGCTGGGGCAACCCACCCTGCGCCGGAATCCGTACGTGTACCGATTCCTGCTGCTTCAGGGCGCCGCCATGCTAACCGACTCGCTGCTGGAGCTGCAAATCAGCTTCAACTTGTTCGTTTTTCTGTATGGCTTCCTGATAGTAGCTGCTGAGCGTCGGGTACGGCAAAGTCCCAAACCTTCCCCAGCCGAAATGGTATAAACAGTATATTTGTCTGACCGCGGTTTTCGGCCCCGAAAATCGCACTTTTTAGCGTCCATGAGCGATTCTCCCGAGCGGGTTCCCAAGCTGAGCAAAGAGGAAAAAGACCGGCGTTTTCAGGCCGAGCTAATGCCTGTGCTCGACCCGCTATACAATTTTGCCTTCCGCCTCACCCTCGACGAGGATGATGCAAATGACTTGGTGCAGGAAACTTATCTGAAAGCATATCGCTTCTTTGAGTACTTTGAACCGGGGACCAACGCCAAAGCGTGGCTGTTTCGCATCCTCAAAAACTCGTTCATCAACGATTTTCGCAAGAAAAGTAAGCAGCCTGCCAAGGTTGATTACAGTGAAATCGAAGGCTACTACAACTCCGAAGAAGTGGAGGCCGACAGTGATGCCGGTACGACGTCCTCGGATATGCGGCAACAGGCCGTGCGCGACCTCATCGGTGATGAAGTAGCGCGGGCCCTGAATTCGCTGCCCGTGGATTTTCGCACAGTTATCATTCTCTGTGACCTGGAAGGGTTCACCTATGAGGAGATGGCTAAGGTGCTGGATATCCCCATCGGAACGGTGCGTTCACGCCTGCACCGGGCCCGGAATTTCCTCAAAGAAAAACTAGAAAAATACGCCCGCTCGATGGGTTATGGCTCAAATGGAGCCACCGCCGACGATGAAGACGACTCAACCGATTAACCGACCAACTCATTTCTTTCAAAGCCAGGCATTCGCTATGGAACCTACTTCTACCTCATCAAACAATCAGCCGATGGCTACCTCTCCCGACGGCCCCGACTGTGAGCGCGTAAATACTATTCTCGATCAGATTATTGTAGGTCAGGACCCCTCGGCGGAGGATGAGCAGTATTTTGTTAGCCATGCCGAAGACTGCTCGCCATGCTTCGACAGTTTGGAGAAACAGCAGATTTTCATCGACTTCCTGGGCCAGCATGTTGCCCGTAAAGGAGCTCCGGTCACACTTTCTCAGCGTATTCTTGCCAGAGTTCAGGGAGAAATGGCCTAATTTTACCCGATGCAGGGTAAAATCATTGCTTTCTCCGCGCCCTCGGGGGCCGGCAAAACCACCATTGTACACCGGCTGCTGGCTCGAATGCCAGAGCTGAGCTTCTCCATTTCGGCGTGCACGCGCGACAAGCGTGGTCGCACCGAAGCCAATGGCAAGGATTACTACTTCATCTCCGTGCAGGAGTTTCAGGAAAAAATCCGCCACGATGACTTCGTGGAGTGGGAAGAAGTGTACGAAGGTGCCTTTTACGGCACGCTGAAACAGGAAATTGAGCGCATTTGGGAAAACGGCCAGCACTCGGTGCTTGACGTAGACGTGAAAGGGGGCCTTAGCATCAAGGAGTTTTACCAAGACCGCGCATTGGCGGTGTTCGTAAAACCACCGTCGCTGGAAATTCTGGAGCAACGCCTGCGCCACCGCGCCACCGACTCAGAAGCCAGTATCTCGGCTCGCCTCTACAAGGCTAATTTCGAACTTACATTTGAGGACCGCTTTGATGTAGTCATCACTAACGATGACCTCGACAAGGCCGTGGATGAAGCCGAGCGACTAGTGCGCGCCTTCATAACCGCCGAATCAGCCATTTTGTGAGCAGCCCCGCCTCCGTCGCCCCATCGGGCCGGAAAGTAGGGCTGCTTTTTGGCTCTTTCAACCCCATTCATACCGGCCACCTGATTCTGGCCAACTTTCTGGCCACGCACACCGACTTGGCCGAAGTCTGGCTCATTATATCACCTCAGAGCCCTTTCAAGGCTGAAGCAGATTTGCTCGACGAGCAGGCCCGGCTGACGCTGGTGGCCAGTGCCATTGCCAGCAACGAGCGACTACGTGTGCTCGACATTGAGTTCCGGCTGCCCAAGCCCAGCTACACTATCGACACGCTCGACCAACTTCGGCAACTGTATCCGGGGCGGGAGTTCGTGCTACTGATGGGGGGCGACAACCTCGCCGGGCTGCCGCGCTGGAAGGCTGCCGACCGGCTGCTGGCTGAGGTTGAAATCTACGTGTATCCGCGCCCGGGCTACGTGCTACCCGAGCCGCTACCGGCCGCCGTGCGCGTCGTGGAAGCGCCGTTACTCGACATCTCCGCCACTTTCATCCGTCGCTGCCTGCACGAAGGTTTATCAGTGCGCTACCTGCTGCCCGAGGCAGTAGAGCAGCAGATCCGGGAGGCAGGGTATTATTTGTGATAAGTTGAAAGTTAGAGGCAGAAAGTGAGGGGGAAATTTTCGTGCCGCCGGCCCAATTTGGCTAGCAGCACGAAAATCTCCCCCTCACTTTCTGCCTCTAATCTTGCTTCCAAGCTCTAAGCGCTATCCTCAGATAGTCATTATCTCGGTTTCCTTTTTGCCCAGCACTTCATCCACTTTGCTAATGTAGGCGTCGGTGAACTTCTGAACTTTGGCTTCGGCATCCTTGATAGCATCTTCCGAAGCACCGTCCTTCTGCAGTTTGCGCAACGACTCGTTCACGTCTTTGCGGATGCCGCGGATGCGGACTTTACCGCCTTCTGATTCCGACTTGGCCTGCTTCACTAACTCGCGCCGGCGCTCCTCGGTCATGGCCGGGATGTTGAGCCGTACGCCCTCGGCATCCGATTGCGGGTTGAGGCCCAGGTCGCTGTTTTTGATGGCTTTGGCAATCTCACCAATCATGTTCTTCTCCCAGGGCTTGATGAACAGCGTGCGGGCGTCGGGCGCCGATACGTTGGCTACATTGCCGAGTGGGGTAGGCGTGCCGTAGTAATCGACGCGCAACGAGTCGAGCATAGCGGGCGAGGCTTTGCCGGCCCGGATGCGCGAAAATTCTACGGTCGTGTGCTCGAGGGCTTTGCCCATCGATTCTTCGGCCTCATCGAGGTAAAACTTAATTTCTTCGTCCACTTCGGAAAAGTTAAGCGTTGAAAATTGGAGTTGAATAGGTTGTCCGGCTGCAAAACTACGCCGATGGAGTGCTGGATTCGCTTACGGCTGGCCTGAGAGGGTTGTTCTACGCTTCCGTATTGGCGCCGTTCATGCTTACGAGCGTGCCCACACTGTCGCCGCGCAACAGGCGCTGCAGGTTGCCTTCCTTGTTCATATCGAAAACGATGATGGGCAGGTTATTTTCCTTGCACAGGGTGAAGGCCGTCATGTCCATCACGTTGAGCTTCTTATCCATCACCTCGTCAAAGCTGATATCGGCGAAGCGCTTGGCGGTGGGGTCTTTTTCGGGGTCGGCCGTGTAGATGCCATCCACGCGGGTGCCTTTCAATACCACATCAGCCTCAATCTCGATGGCCCGCAACGAAGCCGCCGAGTCGGTGGTAAAGTAAGGCGAACCAATTCCGGCGCCGAAAATAACCACCCGGCCTTTCTCGAGGTGGCGCATGGCCCGGCGGCGGATGTAGGGCTCGCACACCTGCTGAATATGCAGACCTGAGAGTAAACGGGTTTTTACATCCAGCTTTTCGAGGGCGCTCTGCAGGGCCATTGAGTTGATAACCGTAGCCAGCATGCCCATGTAGTCGCCCTGTACCCGGTCGAGGCCGAAGGCCTCAGCCTGCACGCCGCGGTAGATGTTGCCACCCCCGATAACGACGGCCACCTGCGTGCCCGTAGCGGCAGCTATTTTGATTTCCTCGGCGTACTGCATGAGCCGGTTGGCATCAATGCCGTACTGCTGCTGGCCCATCAGGGCCTCGCCGCTCAGTTTCAGCAGAATTCGGTTGTACTTCAAGGCAGTGAGGGGATGATGGGGTAAGAAGAAAAAACGGCCGGTAACCGGCCGTCAGGCTAGGCGAACTGGATGAGCACCTGGCCCTTGGTTACGTTGTCGCGCAGCCCGACCTTGATAGCAGCCACAACACCCTCGCCGGGGGCTTTGAGGATGTTCTCCATTTTCATAGCTTCCAGTACCAGCAACGGGTCGCCCTTCTGCACGGTCTGGCCCGGCTGCACCCGCACGTCCACAATCAGGCCCGGCATGGGCGCTTTCAGCTCGTTCACCTTGGTGCTTACCGCCGCGCTCAAGCCCATTTTATCGAGTAGCAAATCGAGTCGGTCCTTGGCCTGAAATTCCAGCCGCTGTCCGTTCATCTTCAGCACCACTGTTTTGGAGGTGTAGTCGATTTCCAGTACTTCGGCGTTGTAGGAGCGATTATTATACAGCACGTGGTAACGGCCGTCACCGAGGGCCGTCAGGTCCCAAACGAAAGGCTGGCCGTCGAGCGTAACCGCACCATTGGGCTGGTAGTCGACTTCCTGCGGCGGCTGGACAGCGGCGGCCAATTGTATTTGCAGCATACGAATAGGGCGGGAGTGAGGCAGAAAAGGGCTTAAAGATAGGTCAAATCTGAAATAAATTCAGAACTTCACCATCTGTTACCCTAGTGCCTTATTGCATGAAATACCTATTGCTCGGTATTCTTTTCCTGTGGCTACCGGCCCAGTTACCCGCTGCTGCTCAGGCTGCTAAGGCGGGCCGTGGCGGTGTTGGCAACTCACATTCGCCCACCCGAAAAGCTGCGGAACCTGCTGCCTATCCGGCGCCTGTTTCTGTGCCGGTGCCCAACTGGTTGCCCGACCTTTCGCGCCCCCGGCAGCCCTCGGCCACTGTCCTGCACAATTTGGTGGATACCAAGCTCGACGTGCGCCCCGACTGGGCACGGCAGTGGCTGCAGGGCACGGCTACGCTCACGCTTCGGCCGCACTTCTATCCGCAGAATCAGTTGGTACTCGATGCCAAGGGCTTCGACATCAAAAGTGTGGAGCTGCTGAGTGCGGGCCGTAAGGGGCGCGACCTGAAGTACAGCTACGACAAAAAGAAGCTTATTATTGCCCTCGACCGCACCTATCAGCGCACCGAGCAATACCAGGTGCGCATTCAGTATGTCGCCAAGCCCAACGAGCTGCCCAAAGGTGGGAGCGAGGCTATTATTGACGATAAGGGCCTGTACTTCATCAACCCGCTTAATACGGAGAAGGGCAAGCCCCGCCAGCTCTGGACTCAGGGCGAAACGGAGGGCAGTTCCTGCTGGTTTCCGACTATCGACCGGCCCAATCAGCGCATGACCCAGGAAATCAGCCTGACCGTAGAGGCCGACCAGAAAACGCTATCCAACGGTCTGCTCGTGTCGTCGCGCCGCAACCCCGATGGCACCCGCACCGATACTTGGAAACTCAGCCAGCCCCATGCGCCTTACCTGGCCATGCTGGCGGTGGGCAACTTTGCCGTAGTGTCGGATACCTGGCGCGGCAAGCCGGTAGACTATTACGTAGACCCCGCGTACCAGTACACGGCCAAGCAAGTGTTCGGCCGCACGCCCGAAATGCTGGAGTTCTTCTCCAAAAAACTGGGGGTCGAATATCCGTGGGAGAAGTACACCCAGGTAGCGGTGCATGACTTCGTGTCGGGGGCCATGGAGAATACCACTGCCTCGGTTTTTCAGCAGCAACTGGTGCAGTTTACGCCCCGCGAGCTGGCCGACGTACCCTATGACGGCTCCGAATCGGTTATTGCCCACGAGCTTTTCCACCAGTGGTTCGGCGACTACGTAACGAACGAATCGTGGGGCAACCTACCCCTCAACGAAGCCTTCGCCGATTACTCTGAACTGCTCTGGGCCGAGCACAAATACGGCGCCGACGCGGCAGCCTTGGTGCAGCGCACCAAGCTGCGCATCTACCTCGACGAAGCCCAGACGAAGCGCGAGCCCCTCATCCGTACCCGTTACAACAACCACGAGGACCTGTTCGACCGTCATTCCTACGACAAGGGGGGGCGGGTGCTACATATGCTGCGCAACCTCGTCGGCGACGATGCTTTCTTCGCCTCACTCACCCGCTACCTCAACCAAAACAAGCTATCGGCCGTCGAACTGGCTGAGCTACGCATGGCATTCGAGGAAACGACTGGCGAGGACCTCACGTGGTTTTTCGACCAGTGGTTTCTGCAGCGTGGCCATCCCGAATTGCGCGTAACTCACAGCTACGAAAACAGCGCCGTGTTGCTGCGGGTGCAGCAGGTGCAGGATACGCTGTACCAGCCGGTATTCCGCCTGCCGGTGGCAGTAGCTATCTGGAACGGCAACCAAGCCACCGAACACCGCTTTGTCGTCACCAGAGCCGATCAGACGTTCCGCCTGCCCGCATCCCAGCGCCCGACGCTGGTAAAATTCGACAATGAGGGAGTTTTGCTGGCCGACATCGATGAGGCCCAGAGTCCCGAAGAGCTCCAGTTTCAGCTCAGCCACGCTCGTGGCTATCTGCAGAAGGTGCAGGCCATTGAGGGACTGAAAAGCAAATCGGGCGATTTATTGGTTAGCTCGGCCTTTCGCAATACCCTTACCGATCCTTTTTGGGCTACCCGCCTAGCCGCTTTGGAAGGCCTGCGCCGCTATCGTGGTGCTGAAGGAAGCGTCGTCCGCAAAGATCTGCAGCAGGTCGCCCTTAACGAGAAACACGGAGCCGTGCGGTCTACTGCCATCAATGTGCTGTCTTCGTTTGCCAACGAAGACTTCGTCAAGGTCTATGAAGCAGCTCTCACTGATAGCTCGTATCTGGTAGCTGCCGCCGCCATCGAGGCCTTGGCCAAAGCCCCCGCACCCAGTACCCGCGCCCAGGTAGCACGGCTCCAGAGCACCCGAAACCCGGCTCTACTCACCGCCCTGTCGAACTACTACGGCCTCAACGGCACCCTCGACGACTACGACTGGTTTCTGCGACGCAGCCAGGATGCAGCCCCTGAGGTGCTGTATGTGCTACTCGAAAACTTTGGCCGGCTGATGAACCGCATCCCGCCCGTGGAGCGCGAGAAGGGTGTGCAGCGGCTCGAAAACTTGGCCCGTAGCCATCCGCAACTCTACGTGCGCCTTGGTGCCTACAAGGGCCTGAACGAGCTAACCGGGAGTATGCCCAACCTCAAGGGCACCCTCCAGGACATCCGCAATAAGGAGAAAGACAGCAGCCTGAAGGCCATGTACAGCTTGGTACAATAAATTTTTTTCGGGCCGGCTACCTGTGTTGTTATTTCGCTTGAAGCTAGAAAGTCAGTCGCTTAGCCTTCCGGCGCGCCTTCGGGCCGCTCAAAAAGTCAGCCAGTTCAAAACCTTTTTTCGTCCGGGGCTTGACTTACGTCAGAAAGCCACTAATTTTGCAACTCCAATTCGAGAAAAAGCGGCTCCGGCCCACGAATTGGACTGGGCGAGTTTCACGCAATCGGCGTTGGAACCACATAATCGGGGGTGTCGCATAGTGGCAATTGCGGCTGACTGTAACTCAGCTCCTTCGGGTTCAGAGGTTCGAGTCCTCTCACCCCCACATTTGTGAAAAAGTGACTTGGTGAATGAGTGAGTTCTATTTGAACTGCTTTTCACTCATTCACCAAGTCACTTCTTCACTCCCCGCGGGAGTAGCTCAGTTGGTAGAGCGGCAGCCTTCCAAGCTGCAGGTCGCGAGTTCGAACCTCGTCTCCCGCTCGCAGCAGCAAACGCGCCGGATTACAGCTTGCGCCGACTCTGGCTGGCAAATGTTGTGCTTCTGTCGTACATTTGCCCCGGCTACGCGCCAGCGGGCTAGAAAATTACCAGCCGTTTTAGCTCAGTGGTAGAGCACTTCCTTGGTAAGGAAGAGGTCATGGGTTCAAATCCCATAAATGGCTCAGAATTACGAGTACCAACGGGGCAGCGCGACTGCACCGTTTTGGAACTGTCAGCCAAGCAAAGCGACGTGCAGTCCCTGGTCAAGCAGAGCTGTGTTTCGCTTTCTTCTGTATAGTTAGGTTTTAAGTCGCGTTTTCCCCTTCTCACCTCAAAATTCCTCTAAATCTCTTTACAATGGCTAAAGAAAATTTTGACCGGTCCAAGCCGCACGTAAACATCGGCACGATTGGTCACGTTGACCACGGCAAAACCACCCTCACCGCTGCCATTACCCAGGTACTGGCCAGCAAAGGTCTGGCTGCCAAGCGCGACTTCTCTTCGATCGACAATGCTCCCGAAGAAAAAGAGCGTGGCATTACCATCAACACTTCGCACGTAGAATATTCTACCGTTAACCGTCACTATGCTCACGTTGACTGCCCCGGTCACGCTGACTATGTGAAGAACATGGTTACCGGTGCTGCCCAAATGGACGGCGCTATCCTCGTGGTAGCTGCTACCGACGGTCCAATGCCCCAGACCCGTGAGCACATCTTGCTCGCTCGTCAGGTTGGTGTTCCCCAGCTGGTAGTGTTCATGAACAAAGTGGACATGGTCGATGACCCCGAGCTCCTCGAGCTGGTGGAAATGGAAATCCGTGAGCTGCTCTCGTTCTACGATTTCGACGGCGACAACATCCCCGTAATTCAGGGCTCGGCTCTGGGTGGCCTGAATGGCGATGCCAACTGGGTTCCCAAGATCGAGGAGCTGATGGACGCTGTTGACTCCTTCATTCCGATTCCTGCTCGTCTGACTGAGCTGCCTTTCCTGATGCCTGTTGAGGACGTGTTCTCGATTACGGGCCGTGGAACGGTTGCTACCGGCCGTATCGAGCGTGGCATTATCAACTCGGGTGAGCAGGTTGAGATTCTTGGCATGGGTGCTGAGAACCTCAAGTCGACTGTAACCGGTGTGGAGATGTTCCGCAAGATTCTTGATCGTGGCGAAGCTGGCGACAACGTTGGTCTGCTGCTCCGTGGTATTGAGAAGGAAGCCATCCGTCGTGGTATGGTTATCTGCAAGCCAGGTTCCGTTAAGCCTCACACCAAGTTCAAGGCTGAGGTGTACGTGCTCTCGAAAGAGGAAGGTGGCCGTCACACGCCGTTCTTCAACAACTACCGTCCTCAGTTCTATTTCCGCACCACCGACGTAACTGGCATCATCATGCTGGGCGAGGGTGTAGAAATGGTAATGCCCGGTGACAACGTAACTATCTCGGTTGAGTTGATCAACTCGGTAGCTATGGAGAAGGGCCTGCGTTTCGCTATCCGTGAGGGTGGCCGGACGGTAGGTGCCGGTCAGGTAACTGAAATAACCGAGTAGTTTTCTTCGGAAATCTGCTGAAATAAGGCAATCCGCCCCCGAAAATTTCGTGGGCGGATTTGTTTTGTCTAAAGAGTTACCTACATTTGCAGTCCCAATCCGGCTTTAGGGCTGAGCGGGACGCATCCACGGGCGTAGTTCAAGGGTAGAATAGAGGTCTCCAAAACCTTTGATGGGAGTTCGAATCTCTCCGCCCGTGCCACCAGATTGTACGGCTGCTTCGGCAGCCGTTCTTTTACTCACTCTCACCAGCAGGTCCTGTAGCATGAGCAAGCTGACCAAGTACTTCCGGGAAACATCGGACGAGATGCGTTACAAAGTAACGTGGCCTTCGCTGGAAGAACTTCAGAAGAGCGCCGGCCTTGTTCTGTTCGGTTCACTGGTTTTTGCGGTGGTTGTAGGGGTAATGGATGTGATTTTTAAGGAGGGCCTGGAAGCCTTCTATAATTCGTTCGTTTAATCGGCAACAGACACGGCTAAAATGGGCGAATTGAAATGGTACGTAGTCCGCTCGGTGAGTGGGCAGGAGAAGAAAGCCAAAACTTACCTCGAAACGGAAATTGGCCGTCACGGCCTCTCAGAACTAGTGCCACAGGTGCTGATTCCGGTAGAGAAGGTTTTCGAGATGCGCAACGGCAAGAAGCGCGTTCGTGAACGGAACTTGTATCCTGGCTACATTATCATCCACGCCGACCTAACCCACGGCGAGGTAGACCACATCATCACCAGCACGCCGGGCATCATCGGTTTCCTCTCTGATAAGGAAGGAAAAGCTGCCAACCAGAACACGGTGCCTGTGCCATTGCACATTTCGGAAGTTAACCGCATCCTCGGCATTGTCGATGAATCGGAAGAGCAGACCGAAACACTGGAAACGCCTTTCGTTGTAGGCGAACTGGTGAAAATCGTGGATGGTGGTTTCGCCGGCATGTCGGGCAATGTGGCTGAGGTGTACGAGGACCGCAAGCGTCTCAACGTAATTGTGAAAATATTCGGCCGTAGCCAGCCCATGGAGTTGAGCTACACCCAAGTCGAAAAGGAAATAGAGTAGTGATTAGCAGTTAGTGAAAGGTTGGTTCAGTAATCTGGAACGGACTAATCATTAGATGCTACTTACTAACAAAAAACGTCATCGGTTATCCGCTCCGGACCGGTGGTGCTTCCACTTCGGAGCAATTGAAAAACTGAGGATAATGCGTGTTACGACGCTGCATCCGAAGCCTTACAAACCAAATGGCCAAGGAAATTAGAGGTTATCTGAAGCTTCAGATAAAGGGAGGCGCCGCGAACCCCGCACCGCCGGTTGGACCTGCACTTGGTAGCAAAGGCCTTAACATCATGGAATTCTGCAAGCAGTTCAATGCTCGCACCCAAGATAAGGCCGGCCAAGTTTGTCCTGTTCTCATCACCATGTACACCGACAAGTCGTTTGACTTCGTGGTGAAGACCCCGCCCGTGCCGGTGTTGCTGAAAGAAGCAGCCAAGCTCCAGAGCGGTTCGAAAGAGCCTAACCGGAACAAGGTAGGGTCGGTATCATGGGACCAAGTTCGTACCATCGCCGAAACCAAAATGCCCGATCTGAACGCTTTTGCGGTAGAGTCGGCCATGAAGCAGGTAGCTGGTACGGCGCGTAGCATGGGTATCACCGTGTCGGGCGCTTCTCCCTTTGCTGAATAATTTAACAACGGAGAAGACATGGCAATTAGCAAAAAACGCAAGGAAGCCCTTGGTAAGCACGACCTGACCGAAATTCGGACCCTGGTAGAAGCTGCCAAAGTCGTGAAGGACATTACCTACACGAAATTCGACGCCTCGGTTGATATCGACGTTCGTTTGGGTGTTGACCCCCGCAAAGCCGACCAGATGGTACGTGGCGTTGCTACGCTGCCCCACGGCACTGGCAAAACCGTTCGCGTTCTGGCCCTCGTTACGCCCGACAAAGAAGCCGAAGCTACTGCAGCCGGTGCCGATTTCGTTGGTCTGGACGACTACATCGCCAAGATCGAGAAAGGCTGGACCGACATCGACGTAATCATCACCATGCCGGCTGTTATGGCCAAAGTGGGCCGTCTGGGCCGCGTATTGGGCCCCCGTGGTCTGATGCCAAACCCTAAGTCGGGTACGGTTACGACCGATGTTGCCAAAGCGGTGCAGGAAGTGAAGGCTGGTAAAATCGACTTTAAAGTTGATAAAACCGGTATCATTCACTGCTCGGTTGGCAAAGTGTCGTTCGACGACCAGAAACTGGCTGAAAACGCCATCGAGGTAATCCAGACGCTGCTGCGTCTGAAGCCTTCGTCGGCCAAAGGCACCTACATCAAGAGCATCACGCTCTCGAGCACGATGTCGCCCGGTGTACCGGTCGATACGTCGGTAACTTCCGCCTAACCTTAATCAACACGACGATATGATCCGGGAAGAAAAACAAGCCCTCGTCGACGAGTTGAGCGAGAAGTTTCAATCGCACAACGCGTTCTACATTGCCGATGCTTCGGGAATGTCGGTGGCGAAAATCAACGAATTCCGTCGGCTGTGCTACAACCGCGGCCTGGAGTTCAAGGTGTACAAAAACACGTTCATCCGTAAGGCGCTCGATACCCTCGAGGTAGACACGACGGAAATGGACGCCGCACTGGTAGGCCAATCGGGCATCCTGTTCTCGAAAGAGTCGGGTAACGCGCCTGCTAAGCTGATTCAGGACTTTCACAAGGCGCAGAACTACAGCAAAACTGCCGTTGTTCGCCCTGCTCTAAAAGGTGCTTACGTAGATGCTGGCATCTACATCGGTGCTGATCAGCTTGGCACGCTTGCTACGCTGAAAGGCAAGACGGAACTCATCGGTGAAATCATCGGTCTGCTCCAGTCGCCCGCCAAGAACGTTATCTCGGCTCTTTCGAGCAGTGGTACCAAGTTGGCTGGCATCCTCAAAACGCTTTCCGAAAAAGAAGAGGTTGCAGGCTAACCACTGCTCATCTTTTTCAAGTATAAATTTTCTTCAACAACCCCCCCCCTTTTTAACAATCTACAGAAATGGCAGATTTGAAAGCATTCGCCGAGCAGCTCGTTAGCCTGACGGTAAAAGAAGTAAACGAACTGGCTACTATCCTTAAGGATGAGTACGGCATCGAGCCTGCTGCTGCTGCTCCAATGATGATGGCTGGTGGTGGCGCTGCCGCTGCTGACGCTCCTGAGGAGAAGACGTCGTTCGACGTTATCCTGAAAGCTGCCGGTGGCCAGAAACTGGCTGTTGTGAAGCTGGTGAAGGATCTGACCGGCCTCGGCCTGAAGGAAGCCAAAGAACTCGTTGACGGTGCTCCAAAGGCCGTTAAGGAAGGTGTTGCTAAAGACGAGGCTGAAGGCCTGAAGAAGCAACTGGAAGAAGCCGGCGCTGAAGTAGAGATTAAGTAATTTCTGCTGCCTGCTCTAACACCCAGCAAATTAGGAGAGGCCTGGCAACTAAGCCAGGTCTTTTCCTGTTTGTAGGCAACAACCTAGTCGGAAGTTCGTTTACGCGCCGCTTCGCGGCTTTTGGCGGCTACGGACGGTCCAGCGCAAACTGCTACTAGTAGTGCTTTGCGCTTCGGCGTGTCCGCTGATTTCACAAATTATTCGCCAAGCGGCCGACGCTGTTTTCCGCCTGGCTTGGATTCTCCCAGTCTCCATTTCCTAACCCCACATACATTGGCTACATCGAAAGAACCGAAAGCGCCCCAGGCGCCGACAGGGCTGCAAAAATTGCAGGCCGCTGACGAGCGGATCAACTTCGCCAAGATTAAAAAGGTTATTGAGTACCCGGATTTCCTCGACGTGCAGGTTCGCTCGTTTATGGATTTCTTCCAGTTGGAAACGGCTGCTGAGAACCGGACTGATGAAGGACTTTTCAAAGTTTTCGCCGAGAACTTCCCGATTTCGGACTCGCGCGAGAACTTCGTCCTGACCTTCCTCGATTACCACGTTGACCCGCCCAAGTATTCGGTTGACGAGTGCATTGACCGGGGCCTGACGTACTCCGTGCCGCTGAAGGCCAAGCTCCGGCTGGTATGCAACGACTCGGACAATGAGGACTTCGAGACGATTGAGCAGGAAGTGTTTCTGGGTAACATCCCGTACATGACCGAAAAGGGCTCGTTCGTTATCAACGGCGCCGAGCGCGTTATCGTATCGCAGCTGCACCGTTCGCCGGGCGTGTTCTTTGCTCAGAGCAAGCACACCAACGGCACCAAGCTGTATTCGGCCCGCATCATCCCGTTCAAGGGCTCGTGGATTGAGTTTGCCACGGATGTGAACAACGTGATGTACGCCTACATCGACCGGAAGAAGAAATTCCCGGTTACCACGCTGCTGCGCGCCATCGGCTACGGCACCGACAAAGACATTCTCGACCTGTTCGGGCTGTCGGAGGAGGTGAAGGCTGACAAGAAGAACCTCAAGAAAGCAGTTGGCCGCAAGCTGGCTGCCCGGGTGCTGCGCACCTGGACCGAGGACTTCGTGGACGAGGACACCGGCGAAGTAGTTTCCATCGACCGCAACGAGGTGCTGATGGAGCGCGACTCCGAAATTTCGGAGGAGGACATCGACATCATCCTCAATGCCGGGGCGAAGTCGGTAATTCTGCACCGCGAGAACGTGAACATTGCGGACTACGCTATTATCTACAACACGCTCCAGAAGGACAACTCCAACTCGGAGAAGGAGGCTGTGGAGCAGATTTACCGTCAGCTCCGGAACACGGAGGCGCCCGACGAGGAAACTGCCCGCGACATCATTCAGAAGTTGTTCTTCTCGGATAAGCGCTATGACCTCGGCGACGTAGGCCGCTACCGTATCAATAAGAAGCTGGGCATCGAGACCAACTGGGAGGCCCGCGTGCTGACCAACGAGGACATCGTGCTCATCGTGAAGTACCTGATCGGTCTGATCAACTCGAAGGCCATTGTCGATGACATTGACCACTTGAGCAACCGCCGCGTGCGCACGGTGGGCGAGCAGCTCTACGCCCAGTTTGGCGTGGGCCTGGCCCGTATGGCCCGTACCATCAAGGAGCGCATGAACGTGCGCGACAACGAGGACTTCAAGCCCGTTGACCTGATTAACGCCCGTACTTTGTCGAGCGTTATCAACTCATTCTTCGGTACGAACCAGCTCTCCCAGTTCATGGACCAGACCAACCCGCTGGCCGAAGTGACGCACAAGCGTCGCGTGTCGGCACTGGGGCCAGGAGGTCTGTCGCGGGAGCGCGCCGGTTTCGAAGTACGCGACGTTCACTACACCCACTACGGTCGCCTTTGCACCATCGAAACGCCGGAAGGACCAAACATTGGTCTGATTTCGTCGCTGTGCGTGCACGCTCGGGTGAACTCGATGGGCTTCATTGAAACGCCTTACCGCACGGCCGCCAACGGCCAGGTGGATATGACGGAAAACGTGAAGTACTTGACCGCTGAAGAAGAAGATACCCACCACATCGCCCAGGCCAACGCGCCAATCGATGACAAGGGCAACTTCCTCAACGAGTTGGTAAAAGGCCGTTTCGAAGGTGACTTCCCCGTGGTTGGTCCCGACGAGTACAGCTTCATGGACGTAGCCCCGAACCAGATTGTATCGGTGGCTGCTTCGCTGATTCCGTTCCTGGAGCACGACGACGCCAACCGGGCCCTGATGGGCTCGAACATGCAGCGCCAGGCAGTTCCGCTGTTGAAAGCCGAAGCCCCCATTGTGGGCACCGGCCTCGAAGGCCGCGTGGCTACCGACTCGCGTACTCTGGTAGTATCCGAGGGCGTGGGCGTGGTGGATTACGTGGATGCCAACCGCATCGTAGTGAAGTACGACCTGACGCCCGACGAGGTGCTGGTAAGCTTCGATGCTGAGCGGATTTCCTACGACCTCATCAAGTTCCGTCGGACCAACCAGGACACCTGCATCAACCTGACGCCCCTCGTGAAGAAGGGCGAGCGGGTAACGCGGGGCCAGGTGCTGTGCGAAGGCTACGGCACCAACAAGGGCGAACTCGCCCTGGGCCGCAACATGCAGGTGGCGTTCATGCCGTGGCAGGGCTACAACTTCGAGGATGCCATCGTCATCTCGGAGAAGGTAGTGCGCGACGACATCTTCACCTCGATTCACATTGAGGAGTTCGAGCTGGAAGTGCGCGAAACCAAGCGCGGCGAAGAAGAGCTGACCTCGGAAATCCCGAACGTGAGCGAAGAAGCCGTGCGTAACCTCGACGACAACGGCGTAATCCGTTTGGGTGCTGAGGTGAAGGAAGGCGACATTCTGATCGGTAAGATTACGCCCAAGGGCGAAACCGACCCGACCCCGGAAGAGAAGCTGCTCCGCGCCATTTTCGGCGACAAGGCCGGCGACGTGAAAGACGCTTCCTTGAAAGCGCCACCGTCCCTGCAGGGTGTGGTTATCGGCACCAAGCTGTTCTCGCGTCCTAAGAAAGACAAAAACCTCCGGGCCAAGTCTAAGAAGGAAGTCGAAGAGCTGAAGGAGGCCTACGGCCGTGAGT
Organism: Hymenobacter psychrophilus; assembly: GCF_900107135.1. Lineage (GTDB taxonomy): Bacteria > Bacteroidota > Bacteroidia > Cytophagales > Hymenobacteraceae > Hymenobacter > Hymenobacter psychrophilus. Next base: position 170,042 of record NZ_FNOV01000003.1, on the reverse strand, counting down.
TGCGCGGCATCCGCGCCATCATGGTGGAGAAGATGATCAGCCTGCTCGAAGGCAAGACGTCGCAGGGCATCAAGCACAAGTTCGGTGAGGAAATCATGTCGAAGGGCGTGAAATTCGGTAAGAAGAACGTAGCTGAGAACCTGTTCCCCGACAAGAACCCCTACCGCGACGAGAGCAACTACGCCGTGCCAGAAGAGGCCAACCTGTTCAAGGACCTCGTGCTGGACGGCTGGACAGCTGATGCCCGCATCAACGGCATGGTGGGCGACCTGGTAAAGAACTACGCCAAGCGCCGCAACGTGGTAACGGCCCGCTTTAAGCGCGAGCGGTTCACGCTGGAGGTTGGCGACGAGTTGCCCGCCGGCATCGTGCAGCTGGCCAAAGTGTACATCGCCAAGAAGCGCAAGCTGAAGGTGGGTGACAAGATGGCTGGTCGTCACGGTAACAAGGGTGTGGTAGCCCGCATCGTGCGCGACGAGGACATGCCTTTCCTGCCCGACGGCACCCCGATGGACATCGTGCTCAACCCGCTTGGTGTACCAAGCCGGATGAACATTGGTCAGATCTACGAAACCGTACTCGGCTGGGCCGGCCTGAAAATGGGCCGTACCTACGCTACCCCGATTTTCGACGGTGCAACCGAGGACGAAGTAGCCAAGGAGCTGACCGAAGCCGGTCTGCCCGACTGGGGTCGTGCTTACCTGCACGATGGCCTGACGGGTCAGCGCTTCGACCAGCCGGTAACGGTGGGTGTTATCTACATGCTGAAGCTGGGTCACCTGGTGGATGACAAGATGCACGCCCGTTCGATCGGACCGTACTCGCTCATTACCCAGCAGCCGCTGGGTGGTAAGGCTCAGTTCGGTGGTCAGCGCTTCGGCGAAATGGAAGTGTGGGCGCTGGAGGCCTTCGGTGCTTCCAACGTGCTCCAGGAAATCCTGACTGTGAAGTCGGATGACGTGGTAGGCCGCGCTAAGGCGTACGAAGCCATTGTAAAAGGCGACGTGCTGCCCAAGCCCAACATCCCCGAGTCGTTCAACGTGCTCATCCATGAGCTACGCGGTCTGGCCCTGGAAATTACGCTTGACTAAGTATTCGGAAAGGGAGCTGCCGCCGGTTTGCCGGTAGCAGCTCCCGCTTCGGATATAAAGGAGTGGCCCAATCCGCCACCGGCGTCGTGCCGAGATATGGTCAGCACGACAACTAAGCCCGGCGGGAAGGGCTGCACTAAGCTTCGGTTTGCTAAAGCCGGAGTGGTTACCCATCAGACCTGACGAAAATCTACTGCCCGGCGTACCTATCCGACTGGCAGAGCACTTTTAGCAGAGTCGAGCTGTTATGGTATTTCCGCCTCGCTTAAGCGGCGCGGATTTTCCCTGACAGATAAACAGCCAACAGCTAACAGCTTTCCTACATGGCGTTTGCAAAAAACAAGAAACTGGTCCAGGACTTCTCGAAAGTGACCATTTCGCTAGCCTCGCCCGAATCCATTCTGGAGCGGTCGAACGGCGAGGTGATCAAGCCTGAGACTATCAACTACCGGACGTACAAGCCCGAGATGGGCGGCTTGTTCTGCGAGCGGATTTTCGGTCCTGTAAAGGATTGGGAGTGCCATTGCGGTAAATACAAGCGCATCCGTTATAAGGGTATCATCTGCGACCGTTGCGGCGTGGAGGTGACCGAGAAGAAAGTTCGCCGGGAGCGGATGGGCCACATCGAATTGGTAGTGCCCGTGGCGCATATCTGGTACTTCAAGTCGCTGCCCAACAAAATCGGTTATTTGCTGGGCCTGCCCACCAAGAAGCTCGACCAAATCATCTATTACGAGCGCTACGCCGTTGTTCAGCCAGGTACTCTGGCCGAGGAAGGTGTGCAGCAGCTCGACTTCCTGACCGAAGACGAATACCTCGACATCATCGACAAGCTCCCCCGCGAGAACCAGATGCTGCCGAACGATGACCCCAACAAGTTCATCGCCCGCATGGGTGCCGAGGCGCTGCAAATGCTGCTCGAGCGCATCAACCTTGATGAGTTGAGCTACTCGCTGCGCGATTCTGCTGCTACCGAAACTTCGCAGCAGCGTAAGGCTGAAGCATTGAAGCGTCTGCGTGTGGTAGAAGCCTTCCGTGACGCCGCAACCCGCGTGGAGAACAAGCCCGAGTGGATGGTTATCCGCATGGTACCTGTTATTCCGCCGGAATTGCGCCCGCTCGTTCCACTTGATGGTGGCCGTTTCGCTACTTCCGACCTGAACGACCTGTACCGTCGCGTTATCATTCGCAACAACCGCCTCAAGCGCCTGATTGAAATCAAGGCTCCTGAGGTGATTCTGCGGAACGAGAAGCGCATGCTGCAGGAAGCTGTGGATTCGCTCTTCGACAACTCGCGTAAGGTGAATGCCGTGCGCGCCGAAGGCAACCGCGCCCTGAAGTCGCTGTCCGATATGCTGAAAGGCAAGCAGGGCCGCTTCCGTCAGAACCTGCTCGGTAAGCGTGTCGACTATTCCGGTCGTTCGGTTATCGTGGTAGGCCCCGAGCTGAAGCTGCACGAGTGCGGCTTGCCCAAGAACATGGCGGCCGAGCTGTTCAAACCGTTCATCATCCGCAAGCTCATCGAGCGCGGTATTGTGAAAACGGTAAAGTCGGCCAAGAAAATCGTGGACCGCAAGGACGCCGTTGTCTGGGACATCCTGGAGAACGTGCTGAAAGGCCATCCAGTATTGCTCAACCGGGCTCCAACGCTTCACCGTCTGGGTATCCAGGCGTTCCAGCCGCGCCTCATCGAGGGCAAGGCTATCCAGCTGCACCCGCTCGTTTGTACGGCTTTCAACGCTGACTTCGACGGTGACCAGATGGCTGTGCACGTGCCCCTGGGCCCGGCTGCTATCCTGGAAGCCTCCATGCTCATGCTGGCCTCGCACAACATCCTGAACCCCGCTAACGGCGCGCCCATCGCGGTACCGTCGCAGGACATGGTTCTGGGTCTGTACTACGTAACCAAAGGCAAGCGCAGCACCGAAGGCGAGAGCATCCAGGGCGAAGGCCGGGTGTTCTATTCCGACGAGGAAGTTGTCATTGCCCTCAACGAAGGCCAGCTCTCGAAGCATGCCTACATCAAGGTTCGGGCTGAGATTCGGGATGAGGACGATAACCTCGTAACGAAAATCATCGAAACCGTTGCCGGCCGCGTGCTCTTCAACCAGCTCGTACCCCGCGAAGTAGGTTTCGTTGATGAACTGCTGACCAAGAAGAAGCTCCAGCAGATTATCTCGCTGGTGTTCAAGCGTACGGGCATGGCCCGCACGGCCCAATTCCTCGATGACATCAAGACGCTGGGCTTCCAGTCGGCTTACAAAGGTGGTCTGTCGATGGGCTTGGGTGACATCCAGATTCCCAAGGAGAAGGATGAACTGGTGAAGCAGGCGCAGGCCGACGTAGCCGCGGTAACCCAGAACTACCAGATGGGTCTGATTACCGACAACGAGCGTTACAACGCCGTTATTGATATCTGGACGCGTATCAACAACCAAATCACTGAAACCCTCATGGGCCGCCTCGAAAAGGAGGACCAGGGCTTCAACTCGATTTACATGATGATGCACTCCGGTGCCCGGGGTTCGCGCGAGCAGATTCGTCAGCTCGGCGGTATGCGGGGCCTGATGGCCAAGCCGCAGAAGTCGCTTCAGGGCTCGGTAGGCGAGATTATTGAGAACCCGATTCTGTCCAACTTCAAAGAAGGCCTGGACGTAATCGAGTACTTCATCTCGACCCACGGTGCCCGGAAAGGTCTTGCCGACACCGCTCTGAAAACGGCCGACGCCGGCTACCTGACCCGTCGTCTGGTAGACGTATCGCAGGACGTTATCGTAAACGAGCCCGATTGCGGCACGTTGCGTGGTATCGAAACCTTCGCCCTGAAAGACAACGAGGATATCGTGGAGCCACTGGCCGAGCGCATCCTGGGTCGCGTGGCTGTGCATGATATCATCGACCCGCTCACAGAAGAGGTTATCCTGACGGCCGGCGATGAAATCACCGAGGAGATTACCCGCCGCGTTGATGCTACCAGCATCGAGTCGGTGGAGATTCGCTCTGTGTTGACCTGCGAGAGCAAGCGCGGTATCTGCGCCAAGTGCTACGGTCGTAACCTGTCGTCGGGCCGCATGGTCCAGCGCGGTGAGGCAGTAGGCGTAATTGCCGCTCAGTCGATTGGCGAGCCCGGTACCCAGCTTACGTTGCGTACCTTCCACGTAGGTGGTACGGCCTCCAACATTGCCGTAGAAGCCAGCATCCGCGCCAAGTTTGCGGGTGTGGTGGAGTTCGAGGATATCCGCACCGTAGAAACGGCCGGCGCCGATGGCGAGGCCGTGAACGTGGTAATGGGTCGCTCGGGCGAAATCCGCATTGTGGACAAGGACACCCGCAAGGTGTTCATCTCCAACCACGTGCCTTACGGCTCGTTCCTGCTCGTGAAAGAGGGCCAGGAGGTGGAGAAAGGCCAGGAGCTCAACAACTGGGACCCCTACAACGCCGTTATTCTGGCCGAGTTTGATGGTACCATTCAGTATGATGCCATCACGGAAGGTGTTACCTACCGCGAGGAGTCGGATGAGCAGACGGGTCACCGCGAGAAGGTGATTATCGAATCGAAGTCGGCCAAGGACCAGAACCCCGCCATCATCGTGCGCCCCGGCAAAAAGGGCGACGAGGAGGGGCAGAAGGGTTACAGCATTCCGGTAGGTTCCCACCTGAACGTGGAGAACGGCCAGAAAATCAAGGCCGGCCAGATTCTGGCCAAAATTCCGCGTGCCGTGGGCAAAACCCGCGACATTACCGGTGGTCTGCCCCGCGTTACGGAGCTCTTCGAGGCCCGCAACCCGTCGAACCCAGCCGTAGTGGCCGAAATCGATGGCGTAGTAACCTACGGCACCGTGAAGCGTGGTAACCGGGAAATCTTTGTCGAGTCGAAAGACGGCGTCAAGAAGAAGTACATGGTGCCGCTGTCCAAGCACATTCTGGTGCAGGACAACGACTTCATCCGGGCCGGTGCGCCGCTCTCGGATGGCGCCATTACGCCTTCCGACATCCTGAGCATTCAGGGTCCGGGCGCTGTGCAGGAGTACCTCGTGAACGAGATTCAGGAAGTATACCGCTTGCAGGGTGTGAAAATCAACGATAAGCACATCGAGGTGGTTGTTCGCCAGATGATGCAGAAAGTAGTTATCCTCGACGCCGGTGACACGTCGTTCCTCGAACATCAGGTAATCGACAAGATTATCTTCATGGAAGAGAACGATACCATCATCGACATGAAAGTGGTAACCACTGCCGGTGATTCGAGCAACTTCAAGCCCGGCCAGATTGTCACGGCTCGCCGCCTGCGCGACGAGAACAGCAGCCTGCGCCGCCGCGACCTGCAACTCGTGGAAGTGCGCGACGCCCAGCCTTCGGTTTCCCGTCCTACCCTCCAGGGTATCACCCAGGCCTCGTTGGGCACCCAGTCGTTCATCTCGGCCGCTTCCTTCCAGGAGACGACCAAGGTGCTCTCGGAAGCCGCCATCCGTGGCAAGGCCGACGAGCTGCTGGGCCTCAAGGAGAACGTGATTGTGGGTCACCTCATCCCGGCCGGTACCGGTCTGCGCGAGTACACCCGCCAGATTGTGGGCTCGAAGGAAGAGATGGAAGCTGCCCAGGCCGCCAAAGCCGAAGAGGCTGCCGCTCCTGTGAAGCGCCCATCGCGCGCCAAGCGCGAAGTTTCGGCAGAGTAATTTGCGGAAGTGAGTAAAAGAGAAACCCCAGCCGGAGTGATTCGGCTGGGGTTTTTCATTTACTTTACACTGATGAAAGCACTAACAAGCATTGCATTAGTAGCAACTGTTATAGCAGGAATATCAATAAGCTTTGCCTGCTTCACGCTCCTATTTGTTCTCGTTTTGTCACTTTTCAAAGGCAATGTTCCTAAGCAGGAATTAGTAGCATACGGGTTATTGATACCTCTCCAATTGTGGTTGGTTTCTATGACTGTCAAATGGTTTAGGCATCTCCGAGTAAAACGTAGCAATCACAGATAGCAAGACAGTAGCATACCGATGAGTAAAGTTTGCTTGTGACAGTGCTAGTGTACTACATCATCTAAGTGTAGCCACAAGTGAGTTGCTGGTAATACGGATTAACTTTTTCATTCTTAAAATAAATGAACCAACCCACCGAACCTCAGAACACCGACGCGGCTCAGCCGCAGGACCCGAACGCCATCAACATTGAGCTGTCGGAGGAAATGGCCGAGGGCGAGTACGCTAATCTGGCCATGATTGCGCACAGCAGCAGCGAATTCGTGATTGACTTTATCCGGCTGATGCCGGGGGTGCCTAAGGCGAAAGTAAAGTCGCGCATCATCCTCACGCCCGAGCACGCCAAGCGCCTGCAGGCAGCCCTGGCCGAGAACATCGAACGGTTCGAGCAGGCTAACGGCTCCATCAAAGCCCAGCAGGACACGCCCGCTTACCCAATGGGTTTCGGCGGTACGATGGGGGAGGCGTAGTTCCTTATTGAACGGAAGACAGCCGGCCCGGCTTCTACTGTAGTGGTCGAAGCCGTGGCCGTGTTTAGGAACCTGTTAGCAGGACCTTCCTGCAGCGTGCACGCGGCTTCCTAAAACAAACTATCTCAACTCGTTTGCTATTGGTCCGCAACTTTTCTACCTTTGCAAGCCTAATTTTTGGGAGAGAACCCTCCCTGGACAAACCAATTCCGTAAATGCCTACTATCAACCAGTTAGTACGAAAAGGCCGCGAAAAACTGACGACGAAGTCGAAGTCGCCGGCCCTTGATTCGTGCCCGCAGCGCCGCGGCGTTTGCACCCGGGTGTACACCACCACGCCCAAGAAGCCAAACTCGGCTATGCGTAAGGTCGCCCGCGTGCGCCTCACCAACGGCAAAGAAGTAAACGCTTACATCCCTGGCGAAGGCCACAACCTGCAGGAGCACAGCATCGTGCTGATTCGCGGCGGACGGGTGAAAGACCTTCCCGGCGTGCGTTACCACATCATTCGCGGTGCCCTTGATACTGCCGGTGTAAACGGCCGTACCCAGCGTCGCTCGAAGTACGGTGCCAAGCGCCCCAAGCCCGGTCAGGCAGCCGCGGCCGCTAAAGGTGCTCCCGCTAAGAAGAAAAAGTAATTGAAGCCGGGTGAGGTAGTGCGAAGTGCTGGATAGCACATGGTTCTTATCCCACTTTCCCGCTACATCAACCCATTTCTACTCTCATGAGAAAGTCAAAACCAAAGAAGCGCATCCTCCTGCCCGACCCCAAGTACAAGGAGACGCTGGTAACCCGTTTCGTCAACTACATGATGTATGACGGAAAGAAAAACCTGGCCTACACCATTTTCTACGATGCCTGCGAGCTGGTAGAGGAGCGGACCAAGGAAAGCGGCGTGGAGATGTGGCGCAAAGCCCTCAACAACGTGATGCCGACCGTGGAAGTAAAGAGCCGCCGCGTAGGTGGTGCTACCTTCCAGGTTCCGATTGAAGTTCGCCCCGACCGTCGCATTGCCGTTGGTTCGAAGTGGCTGATTCAGTACGCTCGTCGTCGTGGTGAGAAGACAATGAAGGACAAGCTGGCTGGCGAAATCATTGCTGCCGCTAAGGGTGAAGGTGCTGCCGTCAAGAAAAAGGACGACACCCACCGGATGGCCGAAGCCAACAAGGCCTTCTCGCACTTCCGTTTCTAAGGCTTGAATGAGCGAATGAGTGACTGAGTGGCCGTTCAGCAACTGAACTATTCACTCTTCTCACTCATTCACCTATTCACTCATTCACTTATTGAAAAAATGGCTGTAAATCAAGATCTGCAATACCTCCGGAACATCGGGATTATGGCGCACATCGACGCCGGTAAAACCACCACGTCGGAGCGTATTCTCTATTATACCGGTAAGACCCACAAAATCGGGGAAGTGCACGAAGGTGCCGCCACGATGGACTGGATGGAGCAGGAGCAGGAGCGGGGTATCACCATTACCTCGGCCGCTACTACTACCTTCTGGAACTACCCGACCGACGCCAACGGCGAGCCGGTAGAAAGCACCAAGCAGTACAAAATTAACCTGATTGACACCCCCGGCCACGTAGACTTCACCGTAGAGGTGGAGCGCTCGTTGCGCGTGCTCGACGGTGCCGTGGCCCTGTTCTGCGCCGTATCCGGTGTGGAGCCCCAGTCGGAGACTGTATGGCGTCAGGCTGACAAGTACAAGGTGCCCCGCATTTGCTTCGTCAACAAGATGGACCGTGCTGGTGCCGACTTCTTCAAGGCCGTAAACGAAATCAAGGAGAAGCTGGGCGCTAACCCCGTGCCGCTCCAGATTCCGATCGGTGCTGAAGATACTTTCAAAGGTGTGGTTGACCTGCTGACTGGCAAGGCCATCGTTTGGGACGATGCTACCCAGGGCAAATCCTTCCACGAAATCCCGGTTCCCGAGGACCTCGTGGAAACGGTTGCCGAGTGGCGCCAGAAGCTGATCGAGAGCGTTGCCGAGTATGACGACGCCTTGCTCGAGAAGTTCTTCGACGACCCGGACTCCATTACCCGCGATGAAATGATGGTCGTTATCCGCCAGGCGGTTATCGACATGAAGTTCTCGCCCGTAATGTGTGGCTCGGCCTTTAAGAACAAAGGTGTACAGACGATGCTGGACGGCGTAATGGCCTACCTGCCCTCGCCGCTTGACATGCCCCCCATCATCGGTAAAAACCCCGATACGGAGGAGGAAATCGAGCGTCACCCCGACAACTCGGAGCCCTTTACGGCTTTGGCCTTCAAGATTGCCACCGACCCCTTCGTGGGCCGTCTGTGCTTCTTCCGCTGCTACAGCGGGGTGCTGGATGCCGGCTCGTACGTGCACAACAACCGCACGAACAAGAAGGAGCGGATTTCGCGTCTCATGCAGATGCACTCCAACAAGCAGAACCCCATCGACAAGATTCAGGCCGGCGACATTGCTGCCGGCGTGGGTTTCAAAGACATCAAAACCGGCGATACGCTGAGCGACGAGAAGCACCCAATCGTGCTCGAGTCGATGTCGTTCCCTGAGCCCGTTATCGGTTACGCTATCGAGCCGAAAACGCAGGCTGACGTGGACAAGATGGGCATGGCCATTGCCAAGCTCGTGGAGGAAGACCCCACCTTGGTGGTACAGACCGACCCCGAAACGGGCCAGACTGTTCTCAAGGGCATGGGTGAGCTTCACCTCGAAATCATCATCGACCGGATGCGTCGCGAGTTCAAAGTGGAAATCAACCAGGGTGCCCCAATGGTAGCCTACAAGGAGGTTCTCACCAAGAGCGTTGAGCACCGCGAAACCTACAAGAAGCAGACCGGTGGCCGCGGTAAATTCGGCGACATCGTGTTTGAACTCGGCCCGAAGCTCACCGATCCGGAGAAGCCAGGACTGGAGTTCGTCAATGACATCACGGGTGGTGTAATCCCCCGCGAATTCATTGCGCCGATTCAGAAAGGCTTCGAAGAGGCGATGAAGAACGGCCCATTGGCAGGCTTCCCCATCGAGGGAATGCGCGTGCGGCTGTACTACGGTTCCTTCCACGACGTTGACTCGGACGCCCTGTCGTTCGAACTCGCCGCCCGTGGTGGTTTCCGTGAGGCCGGCAAGCAAGCCGGTCCGCGACTGCTGGAGCCTATTATGGCTGTAGAAGTAGTTTCGCCAGACGAATACACCGGCTCGGTAACGGGTGACCTGAATCGTCGTCGGGGTATTATGAAGGGCATGGACACGAAGGCTGGTGCCAACGTTATAAAGGCTGACGTTCCGCTGTCGGAGCTGTTCGGCTACGTAACGACGCTGCGCACCATCTCGTCGGGTCGGGCTTCGGCTTCCCTCACGTTCTCGCACTACGACCAGGTGCCGAACAACCTCGCCGAAGGTATCATCGCCAAGCAGAAGGGCAACGCTATCCGCTAACCCGCTTTTCACTAATCGACATGAATCAGAAAATTCGCATCAAGCTCAAATCCTACGACCACAACCTGGTGGACAAATCGTCGGAGAAGATTGTGACGGCGGTGAAGGCTACGGGCGCTATCGTTAGCGGTCCGATTCCCCTGCCCACTAAAAAAGAGAAGTTCACCGTGCTCCGTTCGCCCCACGTGAACAAGAAGAGCCGGGAGCAATTTCAGCTCTGCACCTACAAGCGTCTCGTTGACATCTACTCGACTTCGTCGAAGACCGTAGATGCCCTGATGAAGCTGGAGCTGCCCAGCGGTGTTGACGTTGAAATCAAAGTCTGAGGACCGGATTTGCGTTAGCTGACTGTAAAACGCCCCACTGTCTCTTCGGAGCCGGTGGGGCGTTTTTGCTTGGCCAGGAGGGAGGACGCGTGAAAAAGGACAGTCCGTGCTTTGGCTGCATGGCACTGGGCACGACGCGTTACAACCGCCGGCATTTTGCGCCTAACTACCTAACTCTGAAAATATTTCGGGGCCACCTTAGATATTGCGCTAACAATTTCCTAGCTTTGCACTCCATTTCCGAAAATGCCACGCGGGCGTTTTCGAGTGTGTCTTTTTTTTAAAACCCCAATTGAATGCCTGGCATCATCGGTAAAAAAATCGGTATGACAAGCCTCTTCACCCCGGACGGGAAGAACATTCCCTGCACGCTCATCGAAGCGGGTCCGTGCGTAGTGACGCAGGTTAAGACCATCGAAACGGACGGCTATCTGGCCATCCAGCTCGGTTACGGCGAGAAAAAAGCGAAGAACACGACCAAGCCTCTGGCTGGTCACTTCGCTAAAGCCGGAACCACCCCAAAAAAGAAACTCGTTGAGTTCCGCACCAACGACGCCGCCAACTTTGCCGCTGGCAGCGAAATCAACACCTCGCTGTTCGCCGAAGGCGAATTCGTGGACGTTGTTGGAACGTCGAAGGGTAAAGGTTTCCAGGGCGTAGTAAAGCGATACAACTTCGCCGGTGTTGGTGGCCAGACCCACGGTCAGCACAACCGGGCTCGTCACCCTGGTTCTATTGGTGCCTGCTCGTGGCCTTCGCGCGTATTCAAAGGAATGCGCATGGGTGGCCGCATGGGCAACGACCGGGTGAAAGTGCAGAACTTGAAGGTTATGCGCATTGTAGCCGACAAAAACCTCATCGTGGTGAGCGGCTCGATTCCCGGTGCCAAGAATTCTTTCGTGTTCCTGGAAAAATAACCTAGTTAAGATGGAACTGTCAGTAATCAACATCAAAGGCGAAGACACCGGCCGTAAGGTCACCCTGTCCGACGCCATCTTCGGCCTCGAGCCGAACGAGCACGTGATGTACCTCGACGTGAAGCAGTACCTGGCCAACCAGCGCCAGGGCACGCACAAGTCGAAGCAGCGCAACGAAGTGCACGGTACGACCAAGAAGCTAAAGAAGCAGAAAGGCACCGGCGGTGCCCGTGCCGGCTCTATGAAGTCGGGCGTATTCGTAGGTGGTGGCCGTATGTTCGGTCCCCAGCCCCGCGACTACGGCTTCAAGCTCAACAAGAAAACCAAGCGTCTGGCCCGCCTGTCGGCTCTCTCGACGCTGGCTCAGGACGGCAAGGTATCTGTAGTGGAAAACATTACGATGTCGGCCGTGAAGACCAAGGACTTCGTAGCCATTATGGCTGGCCTGAAGCTGAACAACGGTAAAAAGACCCTGCTCGTAACGGGTGCGGTTGAAAAGAACGTGATCCTGTCGGCCCGCAACATTCAGCGCGTGAGCGTGGCTACCCCCGTAGCCCTCAACACCCACGATTTGCTGAACACCGATACGCTGTTGCTGTCGGAGGATGCGCTGACGGCCTTGGAACAACTCTATACCACTGCTGAGTAATGAGCATTCTGAAAAAACCCATCGTAACGGAGAAGGCAACCAGCCTTAACGACAAAGGACAGTACTCCTTCGACGTAGCCATCGATGCCAACAAGGTGCAAATCAAGAAAGAGATTGAGCAGCTTTATGGCGTTACCATCACCAGCATCAGCACGATGCGCACGATTGGTAAGGTGAAGTCGAAGTTCACGAAAGGCGGTTCCATCTCGGGCCGTCGTCCGCACGGCAAAAAGGCCGTGGTTACCGTGAAAGAAGGCGACATCATCGACTTCTACAGCGGCCTGTAAGCCTTTCTTTCAGCCAAGAATTTTTCCTAAGCAAGAGTAATGGCACTCAAAAAACTAAGACCAACATCACCGGGTCAGCGCTTCCGCATCGCCCCGGCCTTCGACGAGCTAACTGCGTCGACGCCGGAGAAGTCGCTGTTGGCACCTCTCAAAAACTCCGGTGGCCGTAACAATTCGGGCAAAATGTCGAACCGCTACATTGGCGGCGGACACAAAGCCCGTTACCGTATCATCGACTTCAAGCGTGACAAGGCCTCGGTGCCCGCCACGGTGAAGACGATTGAGTACGACCCCAACCGCACCGCCCGTATTGCTTTGCTGCAGTACGCCGACGGTGAGAAGCGTTACATCATTGCTCCGGCCGGTCTGGCTGTGGGCACGGTAATCGTTTCGGGTACGGGAGTGGCCCCTGAGGTAGGCAATGCCCTGCCCCTGCGCGAAATTCCCCTCGGTACTATCGTGCACGCCATCGAGCTGCAGCCCGGTGCTGGTGCCGCAATGGCCCGCTCGGCCGGTACCTACGCCCAGCTCGTAGCCCGCGAAGACCGCTACGCTACCCTGAAGCTGCCTTCCGGCGAAATGCGTATGGTTCTCGTAACCTGCATGGCCACGGTTGGTACTGTCTCCAACGGCGACCACATGAACGTTCGTTTGGGCAAAGCCGGCCGCAACCGCTGGTTGGGTCGTCGTCCGCGCGTTCGTGGTGTAGCCATGAACCCTGTCGATCACCCAATGGGTGGTGGTGAAGGCAAGTCGTCGGGTGGTCACCCACGCAGCCGTAACGGTATCTTCTCGAAAGGTCAGAAGACCCGTAACAAGAACAAGTATTCCGAGCAGCTCATCGTCAACCGTAAAGGCAAGAAATAAGCAATGGCACGTTCACTGAAAAAAGGGCCGTACATTGACTTCCGGCTCGAGAAGAAAGTAACGGCGATGGAAGAATCCGGCAAAAAGTCGGTGGTGAAGACCTGGTCTCGCCGCTCGATGATTTCGCCCGACTTCGTTGGCCACACGTTCGCCGTGCACAACGGTAATAAGTTCATCCCGGTGTATGTCACGGAGAACATGGTAGGTCACAAGCTCGGTGAGTTTGCCCCTACTCGTAACTTCCGCGGCCACGTCGCCAAGAAAGATAAAGGCAAGCGCTAATATGGAAGCAGTAGCTAAACTCCGGAACGTGCCCACCTCGCCGCGCAAGATGCGCTTGGTGGCCAACCTGGTTCGTGGTCAGAAAGTGACCCGTGCCCTCGGCCTGCTGAAGTTTGAGGCCAACTCGGGTGCTCCCAAAATCGAAAAGTTGCTCCTGTCGGCCCTGGCCAACTGGCAGCTTAAGAATGAGGACGAGCGCATCGAGGATGCCAATCTCTACATCAAGGAGATTTTCGTGGATGAAGGCCGCATGCTGAAGCGTCTGCGCCCCGCCCCCCAGGGTCGTGGCCACCGCATCCGCAAGCGCAGCAACCACGTGACGCTGATCATCGACTCTAAGGTTGAGCCGCTCGGCAGCAAAGCCGCCGCGCAGCAAGCCGCCGAGACGAAGGGCACTGAGGCTTCGGCCGATGCCGCTCCTAAGAAGACTTCGCGTCGCAGCAGCACCAAGAAATCAACTGAAACCAAGGCAGAAGCCACCGCATAAGCACTATGGGACAGAAAGTAAATCCGGTTGGCTTCCGTCTGGGAATCATCAAAGGATGGGACTCGAACTGGTACGGCGGCAAGGACTTTGCCGACAAGCTGGTTGAAGACGAGAAGATCCGCAAATACATCAACGCTCGTATTCCGAAGGGTGGCATTAGCCGCATCGTGATTGAGCGCACGCTCAAGCGTGTGACCATTACCATCAACACGGCCCGTCCGGGCGTAGTGATTGGTAAAGGCGGCGCCGAGGTGGACAAGATCAAGGACGAACTGAAGCAAATCACTGGCAAAGACGTTCAGATCAACATTTTCGAGATTAAGCGCCCCGAGTTGGACGCCAAGCTGGTTGGCGAGAGCATAGCCCAGCAGCTGGCCGCCCGAATCTCGTTCCGTCGCGCCATGAAGATGTCGATCCAGGCTGCTATGCGTGTTGGTGCCGAAGGCATCAAGATTCAGTGTGGCGGTCGTTTGGGTGGGGCTGAAATCGCCCGCTCCGAGCAGTACAAGGAGGGTCGTACGCCGCTGCACACGCTGCGCGCCGACATCGACTATGCTCTCTCGGAAGCCCAGACGGTATATGGCAAGATCGGCATCAAAGTGTGGATCATGCGCGGTGAGGTGTTCGGCAAGCCCGACCTCTCGCCTAACCAGCAGCCGGCAGGCGGCCAGGGCGACAGCCGTGGTGGCAACGACCGCGGCCCTCGTGGCGAGCGTGGCCCGCGCCGCGACCGTAACGACCGGGGTGGTGATAGCCGTGGTGGTGACCGGGGCGGCGACAGCCGCGGCGGCCAGCGCCGGGGTCCAGGTGGACCAGGTGCAGGTGGTGCCGGTGGCGCCAACCGGGGCGGTGGCGCACCGCGTCGCTAGTCCTCTCCCTTTCTCTCGAATTTTAAGACAGTATATCTCATGTTACAACCGAAAAGGACCAAGTATCGCAAGATGCAAAAGGGTCGCATACATGGCTTAGCCCATCGCGGCAGCTCCATCGACTTCGGTTCGTTCGCTATCAAGTCGCTGGAACAAGCGTGGATTACGGCTCGCCAGATTGAGGCAGCCCGTATCGCCATGACCCGCGCCATGAAACGCGAAGGTCAAGTATGGATCCGCATTTTTCCCGACAAGCCGATTACCAAGAAGCCTGCTGAAGTGCGGATGGGTAAGGGTAAAGGTTCGCCCGAGTATTGGGTAGCCTGTGTGAAGCCTGGCACTATCATGTTCGAATCGGACGGGGTAACGCTGGAAGTAGCCCAAGAGTCGCTGCGTCTGGCCGCTCAGAAACTGCCGGTACGGACGTCGTTTGTTGTTCGTCGTGACTACGTAGATAACAAGTAAGATGAAGAACACCGAAATCCGTAACCTCTCGCTAGAGGACCTCAAAAATCAATTGAAGACCGAGCAGACCTCGGGCCAGACCATGCGCTTCGCGCATGCCATCTCGCCGCTGGAAAACCCGCTCCGTCTGAAGCAAGCCCGCAAAAACGTCGCCCGTCTGCTGACCGAGTTGAAGCGTCGCGAGAATGAGCAGGCTACAAACACTGCTAACTAACGATGGCAAACAACGAAGAACAGCAGGGCACTGCCGCTACCACTGAGCGGAACCTGCGCAAAGAAATCATCGGCCGCGTAACCTCCTCCAAGATGGACAAGTCCATCACGGTAATGGTTGAGAGCAAGATGAAGCACCCGATCTACGGCAAGTTCGTTACCAAGTCGACCAAGTTCATGGCCCACGACGAGAACAACGAGTGCGGCGAAGGCGACACGGTGCGCATAATGGGTACCCGCCCCCTCAGCAAGCTGAAGCGGTGGAGACTGGTCGAAATTCTAGAACGCGCCAAGTAAGATGATACAGCAAGAATCCCGTCTGACCGTCGCTGATAACAGCGGCGCCAAAGAAGTTCTCTGCATTCGTGTCCTCGGTGGCACGGGCAAGAAATACGCGAGTGTGGGCGACAAAATTGTCGTGTCCATCAAGTCGGCCATTGGCTCCGGCAACGCTAAAAAAGGCACGGTTTCCCGCGCTGTTGTAGTTCGCACGAAGAAAGAGGTTCGCCGCAAGGATGGCTCTTATATTCGCTTCGACGACAACGCTGCCGTGCTGCTCAACAATAACGACGAGCCGCGTGGTACGCGCATCTTCGGCCCCGTAGCCCGCGAGCTGCGTGAGCGCCAGTTCATGAAGATTGTTTCGCTGGCTCCTGAAGTTCTCTAAGCATGGCAACGAAAAAAGCAACGCCTACGAAACTGCACGTGAAAACTGGTGACACCGTTCTGGTGATTGCCGGCGACGAGAAAGGCAAGACCGGCACCATCAAGTCGGTCAACCGTTCGACCCAGCGTGTGATCGTGGAAGGCCTGAACCTGGCAACCAAGCACAACAAACCCAGTGCGAAGAACCCCCAGGGCGGCATCACCAAGATCGAGGCCCCGATTCACGTGAGCAACGTGAAGCGCGTGGACTCGGCTAACGCCTAACCGCTTCCGACATGGCTCGTTTCAAAGACAAATACAACAACGAAGTAGTACCCGCGCTCCAGGAGAAATTCCAGTTCAAGAGCATCATGCAGGTACCGCGCATCACTAAAATCTGCATCAACCGCGGCATTGGCGCGGCTGTTGCCGACAAGAAGCTGGTGGATAACGGAGTAGACGAACTGACCATCATCACCGGTCAGAAAGCTGTTCCAACTATCGCCAAGCGTTCGGTATCGAACTTCAAGCTGCGCGAGGGCATGCCAATCGGCGCCCGCGTAACGCTGCGTGGTGAGCAGATGTACGAATTCCTCGACCGTTTGCTGACCGTGGCTCTGCCCCGGGTACGTGACTTCAAAGGAATTAACGACAAGGGCTTTGATGGCCGGGGTAACTACACCCTGGGCGTGAAGGAGCAGATCATTTTCCCGGAAATTTCGATTGACAAGATCAAGTCGATTGCCGGCATGGACATCACCTTCGTGACGTCGGCCGAAAACGACGAGCAGAGCTACGAGCTGCTCAAGGCCTTCGGAATGCCATTCGCCAACGCTAAGAAAGAAAACAATGGCTAAGGAGAGCATGAAAGCACGGGAACGGAAGCGCATCGCTACCGTAGCCCGTTACGCCGAGAAGCGCAAGGCCCTGAAAGCGGCCGGCGACTACGAAGGCTTGGACAAACTGCCGCGCAATGCGTCGCCTGTGCGCCTGCACAACCGCGACAAAATCGACGGCCGTCCTCGTGGTTACATGCGTAAGTTCGGCATCAGCCGCGTACGCTTCCGCGAAATGGCTCTCGCCGGCAAAATCCCCGGCGTAACCAAGTCGAGCTGGTAAAGGATTGGATGAAGAATAAGAGATGAAAGGATAAGGGACAACTTTACAGAAGTCTTTAATCCTTTTATCTCTCATCCTTTATTCAACCAAGAAATTTGGCAGGTTGCCGAAAGAAACCATTGGCCGAGCCTTTATAAGCCGAGCCGAGTAGTCTTAACCGAAAATTTCGTCGCCACTTTCCGTGGCGGCGAAATTTTCCTATCTTTGCGGCTCCCTAAAAAAGGGCGCTTCATTTTTACAATCGAATGAACACAGATCCAATTGCCGACTACCTGACCCGGGTACGCAATGCCATCAAGGCAAACCACCGGGTGGTGGAAATTCCGGCCAGCAACATCAAAAAGGAAATCACGAAGGTGCTCTACAAAAAGGGCTACATTCAGAGCTACCGTTTTGACGATGCCGCCGTGCAGGGAACGATTAAAATCGCTCTCAAATACAACCCCACCACGAAGGTGCCGGCTATTACCAAGCTGCAGCGCGTGAGCTCGCCCGGCCTGCGCCAGTATGCGCACGTTGGCAACATGCCCCGCGTACTCAGCGGCCTCGGCATCGCCATTCTCTCCACGTCGAAGGGCGTGATGACGGAGAAAGAGGCGAAGGCGGAGAACGTGGGCGGCGAAGTGCTGTGCTACGTTTACTAATCTGAAAGGAAACAGAAACTATGTCACGCATTGGTAAACTGCCCATCACTCTGCCCGACAACGTGCAGATTGAAGTGAGCAACGACAACAACGTAACCGTGAAGGGCCCGAAAGGCACCCTGGTGGTTCCCGTAGACCGCGATATCAACGTGGCCACCGAGGACGGCCAGCTGGTGGTAACCCGCCCCACGGAGCAGAAGCGCCACAAGGCCATGCACGGTCTCTACCGCTCCTTGCTCAACAACGCCGTTAGCGGCGTGAGCAATGGTGTAGAGGCTAAGCTGGAGTTGGTAGGTGTGGGTTACAAAGCCGCTGTGGCTGGTACCACCCTTGAGCTGTCGCTAGGCTACTCGCACAACATCTTCTTGGCCCTGCCTGCCGAAGTAACGGCTACGGCTGTTACCGAAAAAGGTAAAAACCCCATCGTTACCCTCACCAGCATCGATAAGCAGTTGCTGGGCCAGGTAGCTGCAAAGATTCGCTCGTTGCGCAAAGTTGAGCCCTACAAAGGCAAAGGCGTGCGTTTCGTGGGTGAGCAGATTCGTCGTAAGGCTGGTAAAACGGCTTCGAAATAATAACGCACCATGGCTTTCGATAAAGCAACTAGAAGAAAACGGATCCAGCGCATCATCCGCACTAAGGTGGCTGGCACGTCCGAGCGTCCGCGTTTGTCGGTGTTCCGCAGCAATACGGGCATTTATGCTCAGATTATTGACGACACTACCGGCAATACCCTGGCGTCTGCTTCCTCGAAGCACGTTTCGGTGGAAGGGGGCAACGGAGTCGCCCTCGCCGCCGCAGTCGGCAAAGAACTTGCCGCCCGTGCTACTGGAAAAGGAATTTCGAAAGTGGTATTTGACCGCTCCGGTTACCTCTACCACGGCCGCGTAAAATCATTGGCAGAAGGAGCCCGCGAAGGCGGCCTCAATTTCTAATCTATCATCATGGCAGAATTCAACAACGGCCCCCGCGCTGGCGGTAACGACCGCGGCGGCAACGACCGTCGTGGTGGTGGCAATGATCGTAAGGGCGGCAACGACCGCAACAACGATTCGCGCACTGGCGACTCCGACCTGAAAGAGAAAGTAGTAGCTATCAACCGGGTTGCTAAAGTGGTAAAAGGTGGTCGTCGCTTCAGCTTCTCGGCCATCGTGGTAGTAGGTGACGGCAACGGCACCGTGGGCTACGGCCTCGGCAAAGCCAACGAAGTAACCGACGCCATTGCCAAAGGCATTGACGACGCTAAGAAGAACTTGGTGAAGGTGCCGCTGTACAAGCACACCGTTCCCCACGTAATGGAAGGTAAGTACTCGGGTGGTTTCGTGCTGGTTCAGCCGGCTGCTGCTGGTACGGGTGTAATTGCGGGCGGTGCTATGCGTGCCGTATTCGAAAGCGCTGGTATCAAAGATGTCCTCGCTAAGTCGAAAGGCTCGTCGAACCCCCACAACGTGGTAAAGGCTACCTTCGATGCCCTGCTGAAAATGCGTGACCCGATGCAAATTGCTCAGGCTCGTGGCATTACCCTCGCTCAAGTTTTTAACGGTTAAGAGACGATGGCGCAGATCCAAATCAAACTCGTAAGAAGCGTTATCGACCGCCCCGAGCGGCAGAAGCGCACTGTGCAGGCCCTGGGCCTCGGCAAAATGAACAGCACTCGTACCGTGGAAAACACGTCCGAAATTGCTGGCATGATCAAAGCCGTTCAGCACTTGTTGGAAGTAACCGAACTCTAGGAATCTCCCGAATATGAATCTCAGCAATCTTCAGCCCGCCACCGGCTCCACCCGCAATGTAAAGCGGGTAGGTCGGGGTACGGGTTCCGGCCGTGGTGGTACGTCCACGCGCGGTCACAAAGGTGCCAAGTCCCGCTCGGGTTACTCCAAGAAGTCGGGTTTTGAAGGCGGCCAGATGCCTCTGCAGCGTCGGGTGCCTAAGTTTGGCTTCAAAAATATCAACCGCATCGAGTACAAGGCCGTCAACCTCGACGTGCTGGCTGCTCTGGCGGAAAGCGGCAACACTACGTTTGATGCTGCCTTCTTCGTAACGGCCGGTCTGGCTTCGAAGAGCGCCAAAATCAAAGTTCTGGGTCGTGGTGAAGTTACTACGGCGTTGGAAGTACACGCCCACGCATTCTCGAAGTCGGCTGTTGAGGCAATCGAGAAAGCTGGCGGTAAAGCCGTGACGCTTTAAGCACTGAAGCAGCAATGAAAAAACTTATCGAGTCGATAAAGAATGTTTTTGCGATTGAAGATCTGCGTACGCGGATCTTCAATACGCTTTTTTTCATTGCCATCTACCGGCTGGGTTCTTACGTGGTATTACCAGGTATCGATCCTACTCGTCTGAAAACCGGCACCAGTGGTGTACTCGGTATTCTTGATACGTTACTGGGCGGGGCTTTCAGCCATGCATCTATCTTCGCGTTGGGCATTATGCCCTACATCTCGGCTTCTATTGTACTGCAACTGCTGACCATCGCAGTGCCGTATTTCCAGAAGCTCCAGAAGGAGGGTGAGTCGGGACGTAATAAGATCAGCCAGTATACCCGCATCCTCACGATTCCGATTGTGGCGGCGCAGTCGGTTGGCTTTATTGCTACCATCAACGCCGAGGCTATCATGAATCCTGGGGTGTTCTTCACCGTTTCGACGGCCCTGATTGTCACCGCCGGCACCTTGTTCTGCATGTGGCTAGGGGAGAAGATTACTGATAAAGGGGTTGGCAACGGTATTTCGATGCTGATAATGATCGGTATTGTATCACGCCTTCCAGGTGCTTTGATTGGAGAGGCAACCGCTCGCTCTATGCGTGGTTCGCTGATTTTTCTGATCGAAATGGCCGTATTGTTCCTAGTCGTAATGGCCGTTATTATCCTCACGCAAGCCGTGCGGCAAATTCCGGTACAGTATGCTAAGCAAGTGGGTGGAGCGGCTTCTCTTAGCTCACAGCGCCAGTATATTCCAATGAAAGTGAATGCGGCCGGTGTAATGCCAATCATCTTCGCACAATCATTGATGTTTGTACCTGCTATTGCGGCGTCAGCTTGGAATAAGGATAGTGAGGCAGCTACGTTGATTGGAACTTGGTTTCAGCCCAATCACCTTGTGTATAACGTAGTGTTTGGATTGCTCATCGTAGTATTCACTTACTTCTACACGGCCATCAGCGTTAACCCCAATCAGATAGCGGATGACTTAAAGCGGAGCGGCGGATTTATTCCCGGCGTCAAACCTGGTCGCGACACTTCGGAGTTCATCGATGAGGTGCTAACCCGCATCACACTGCCTGGTGCAATAGCGCTGGCTATTATTGCCGTACTACCTTCATTAGCTACAGTAGCTGGTGTAACCGGACCGTTTGCCCAATTCTACGGTGGTACTTCACTCATCATTATGGTGGGGGTAGTACTTGATACTATGAATCAGGTGAAAAGCTATCTGCTCATGCGTCGTTACGACAGCATGATGAAGACTGGTAAAACCCGAGGTCGTTCGCAGAACATTGCTCTCGCTTCTTAATCAATGATTCTTTACAAAACCGAGGAAGAAATTGATCTGATGAAAGCCAGTGCGAAAGTGCTGGCTCAGGCCCACGGGGAAGTAGCCAAGTTGATTGGGGAGGGAATAACCACTGGTGCGCTGGATCAGCGTGCAGAGGAGTTCATCCGCGACAATGGCGGTTTGCCTTCTTTCAAAGGTTATAATGGTTTCGAGTACAGCCTTTGCATCTCGCCCAACGCGGTAGTAGTGCACGGTTTTCCGGGCGAGTACGTGCTGAAGAGCGGCGATATCGTTTCGATTGACTGTGGCGTGCAACTTAACGGATACCACTCCGACAGCGCTTATACTTATCCAGTAGGAGAAGTAGCACCGGAAGTGTTGGCGTTGCTGGATGAAACCAAGAAGTCGCTCTACCTCGGCATAGAGCAAGCCATTGCTGGCAACCGTCTCGGCGACGTGAGCTACGCCATCCAGAATTACGTGGAGAAGCGGGGCTACGGCGTAGTACGGGAGTTGGTCGGTCACGGTATCGGGCAGAAATTGCACGAGCGGCCTGAAGTACCTAACTACGGTAAGCGTGGTTCGGGCCTTAAGTTGCAGACTGGGCTCACGCTGGCTATCGAGCCGATGGTAAACCTGGGCACGAAAAGTGTGGTACAAGAAAAAGATGGCTGGACCATTCGCACCAAGGATTTTAAACCCTCGGCGCACTTTGAGCACACCATTGTTGTTCGCAAAGACAAGGCAGAAATTCTGACCTCTTTCGATTACATAGAACAAGCTTTACAAGCAAAAACCTTATAGTAGCCATATGGCCAAACAAACTTCCATTGAGCAGGACGGTACCATCCTGGAAGCCTTATCCAACGCCATGTTCCGCGTGGAGCTGGAAAACGGGCACCAATTGATTGCCCACATTTCGGGTAAGATGCGGATGCACTACATCAAAATCCTGCCGGGAGATAAGGTGAAACTCGAAATGTCGCCTTACGATTTGTCGAAAGGCCGCATTGTCTACCGTTACAAGTAGGGGTCCGGGGGACTTGGGGTCCGGGAAACTGGGTTGAGGTTCAACCAGGTTGTTCGGCTTCCCTAGTAAACTCAGACCCTGTGAACCTCAGACCCTAACAACCCACTACCATGAAAGTAAAAACGTCTGTCAAGAAGCGTAGCGCCGATTGCAAGCTCATCCGCCGCAAAGGCAAGCTCTACGTCATCAACAAAAAGAACCCTCGCTACAAGCAGCGTCAGGGGTAATTATTGGAAATTGGGGTCTAGGAGCATAGCAGCTTGCTGTGTGTTCTGACCGCCGGAGTTAACCGGCAGCTGAACCCCAGGACCCTAACTCGCCAACAACCCAAACTCATCACATGGCTCGTATTGCAGGGGTAGACATCCCAGATAACAAGCGCGGCGAAATCTCGCTGACCTACATTTTCGGCATCGGCAAGGCTTCGGCTCAGCAAATCCTTTCTAAGGCAGGCGTTGACCTGAACAAGAAAGTGAAGGACTGGACGGAAGAAGAAGCCGGTGAAATCCGGAGCATCATCGCCAGCACTTATAAAACGGAAGGCGTATTGCGTTCGGAAGTGCAGCTCAACATCAAGCGGCTCATGGACATCGGTTGCTACCGGGGTCTGCGTCACCGTAAGGGTCTGCCCGTTCGCGGTCAGCGCACCAAAAACAACTCGCGCACCCGCAAGGGCAAGCGCAAGACCGTTGCTGGTAAGAAAAAAGCCACTAAATAATCTGTAGCGGGAATCAGGCTGATGGGTTGCGAAAAGCTTTCAGCCTAACACCTTCCGCAGTAATTTTTGCGATAACCAAATGGCACAGAAAAGAAAAGACAAAGCCAAGAAGCGCGTTGTCGTTGTTGAGCCCGTAGGGCAGGTCCACATTAAGGCCTCTTTCAACAACATCATCATCTCCATCACCAACAACAATGGCCAGGTTATTTCCTGGGCTTCGGCTGGTAAGATGGGATTCCGGGGTTCGAAGAAGAACACTCCCTACGCCGCCCAAATGGCGATGTCGGATGCCGGCAAAGTTGCTCATGACTTGGGCATGCGCAAGGCAGAAGTGTTCGTGAAGGGTCCGGGTGCGGGCCGCGAGTCGGCTATCCGGACGCTGGGCAATGTGGGCATTGAGGTAACGACCATTAAGGACGTAACTCCGCTGCCCCACAACGGCTGCCGCCCTCCTAAGCGTCGTCGCGTTTAGTTTAAAGCCCCGCGCGGGTTTTGCCTGCGCCCCCTTCAACCCCCAACAACTCCGAAATGGCACGTTATACTGGTCCTAAAACCAAGATTGCCCGTCGCTTCAATGAGCCGATTTTCGGCCCGAGCAAGGCACTCACCAAGAAAGCATATCCTCCTGGCCAGCATGGCCGTGGTCGTCGTAAGAAGCAGAGCGAGTACGCTATCCAGCTGATGGAAAAGCAGAAAGTGAAGTACATGTACGGCATGCTCGAGAAGCAGTTTGAAAACCTGTTCCACAAGGCTGCGGCTGCTCCCGGTATCACCGGCGACAACCTGCTGGCTATGCTGGAGTCGCGCCTTGACAACACGGTGTACCGTTTGGGCATTGCCCCTACGCGTCGCGCTGCCCGTCAGTTGGTGTTGCACAAGCACATCACCGTGAACGGTGAGATTGTGAACATCGCTTCGTACAAGCTCCGCGCCGGCGATATCGTGGCTGTCCGCGAGAAGTCGAAGTCGCTGGAGGCCATCACCACGAGCCTGAGCGCCCGCAACGCCCGCGCTTTCTCGTGGCTGGAGTGGGAAGGCAAGGACATGGTAGGTAAGTTCCTCAATGCTCCTTCGCGCGAACTGATTCCGGAGAAGATCACGGAGCAGCTCATCGTTGAACTGTACTCGAAGTAATAAATGAAGCGGCCCGGACGCCCGGGCCGCTCGTTTACTTCGCTGCTTTTTATTGAATTCAGGTATTAGGTATTGGGTACTAGGCACTGCAAACGCATCCTCTTACCCGATACCTTTTACTCAATCCTAACCAACCGCCCCACTTATGTCAATCTTAGCTTTTCAAATGCCGGAGAAAGTGGTGATGGAGAAATCCGACGACTTCTACGGCACGTTTGAATTCAAACCGCTGGAGAAAGGCTACGGCGTCACGATCGGCAATGCTTTGCGCCGCATCCTGTTGTCGTCGCTGGAGGGCTACGCCATTACCTCGGTGCGCACCAACAGTGTGCTGCACGAGTTCATGACCATCGAAGGTGTGCTGGAGGATATGTCCGAAATCATCCTCAACCTGAAGCAGATTCGCTTCAAGAAGGTGAGCGATGCTATTGAGGATAAAATCACCGTCCGCATTAAAGGCCAGGAGTCTTTCAAGGCTGGCGACATCAATAACTTCACCAACGGTTTCGAGGTGCTCAACACCGAAATGGTGATTTGCCACGTTGATCCGGGCACGGAGCTGGAGTTTGAGTTCACCATTCAGAAAGGCCGTGGTTACGTGCCTGCTGAGGAGAACAAGCCACTCGACCAGGTATTCGGTCAGATTGCCATTGATGCCATCTTCACGCCTATCAAGAACGTGAAGTACAGCGTGGAAAACACCCGCGTGGAGCAGAAGACCGACTACGAGAAGCTCGTTATCGAGATTCACACCGACGGCTCTATTCATCCGGAGGAGGCGCTGAAAGGTGCCGCCAACATCCTGATCCAGCATTTCATGCTGTTCTCCGACAGCACCATGACCTTCGAAACGGTGAAAGCCGAAGAGGAGGAAATCGTGGATGAGGAGACGCTGCATATGCGCAAGGTGCTGAAGACGCCGCTGGCCGATATGGACCTGAGCGTACGGGCCTACAACTGCCTCAAGGCCGCCGACATCAAGAGCCTCGGCGACTTGGTGCAGCTCGACATGTCTGACATGATGAAGTTCCGCAACTTCGGTAAGAAGTCGCTCACGGAGCTGGAAAACCTCGTGGAGGAGAAGGGCCTGACCTTTGGCATGGATCTGGGCAAGTACAAGCTCGACGAAGAGTAGTCGCTAAGCGCAGAAATGTGCTGTTCGTGAGAAAGATGCTTCGGCATTATTCACGGCAGCACATTTTTTGTGTCCGACTATTGCGTACATTTGCAGACTTTTTCATTTCTCTCATAGTGCGCCCCCGGGGCAACGGTTCTAATGAGAAGGCCGCCGCAAGGCGCTTTCCGCCGTGGTCGTGGCCCGCAAGCGTACGTTTTTTCTTTTTTTATGCGTCACGGTAAATCTTTCAACCATCTCGGCCGCACTACCTCGCACCGTCATGCGATGCTCGCCAACATGGCCAACTCGCTCATCATGCACAAGCGCATCACCACGACGGTAGCCAAGGCCAAGGCCCTGCGCCAGTACGTGGAGCCCCTGCTGACCAAAGCCAAGAACGACACGACGCACTCACGCCGCCTCGTTTTCTCGAGCCTGGGCCAGAAGGATGTGCTGAAGGAGCTGTTCGACAACGTTTCGGCCAAGATTGCCGGCCGTCCCGGTGGCTACACCCGCATCATCAAGTTGAGCCAGAACCGCCTCGGTGACAACTCGGAGATGTGCATCATCGAGCTGGTTGACTACAACGAAACCATGCTGGAGTCTAAGAACGCCGGCGAAGCCAAGGCTACGACCCGTCGTTCGCGTCGCGGCGGCAAGAAGGCCGATGCGACGACTACCGAAGGCGATTCGTCGGCTGAAGTAGTTGCCGAAGCCAAGGCTACCAAGAAGGCTCCGGCCGCGCCTACCACGGAGGTTTCGGCCCCCGAGGATACCGACACGGAGACGCTGCACAACGGCGAGACCCGCGAAGAAAAGGCTGCCGAGTAGTCAGCACTGCATACCAGATTTTAGAAAGGCCCGCCGTTTGGCGGGCCTTTTTTTATGGGGTAATTCGAAGAACAGCCGTTGCACTCATACCCGGTTTGCCAAACTTCATCGGGAATTTGCGGGGCTTCGAAAAGTAAGAGTTCAGTTGGCGGGCTGATTGGGCGTGGTTTGGGTATCCATTCACCCTGAAGCCTACTGCTGTGAAAGTGCTTTTCTCCCTACTGCTAATGCTGCTGGCGCTACCAATGGCCGCTCAACAGCTGACCCCAACGGCCGTAAGCGGTCGGGTAATCGATAATAAAGGGCAGGTGGTGCCGTTCGCTTCGGTGGTGCTACGGCAACTGGCCGACTCGGCCGTGGTGCAGGCTACCCAGGCGTCGGAGACGGGGCGTTACCAACTGCTAGGAGTGCCGGCGGGACGCTACCGGGTGCAGGTATCGGCGGTAGGCTATGGCAAGGGACGGAGTGGGGAGTTTGCTGTAGCGGCCAAGGCGGTGGTAGTACCGGATGTTCGGCTGGCCGTGGCGGCCCAGGTGCTGGACGAGGTGCGGGTGGTGGGGCAGAAGCCGCTGCTGGAAATGACGACGGGCAAGCTGGTAGTGAACGTGGCGGGTAGCCTTACAGCCGGCGCTACCGCCCTGGAAGCCCTGGAAAAAGTGCCGGGCCTGCTGGTGCTCAACAACCGGATTGTGCTGGCCGGGCAGGAGGGCGTACTTATTCAGATTGACGGCCGGACTACCCAGTACACGGATGTGGTGAGTGTGCTGAAGGATTTTCCAAGTAGTACCATCGAGCGGATTGAGGTAATTACCCAGCCTGGCGCCACCCGCGACGCCGCCGGCACGGCGGGCATCATCAACATCATCCTGAAAAAGAACACCGACCTGGGCACCAACGGCACGCTGACTGCCAACGCGGCCTACGGGCGCTTTGCCAAGGCCGGGGTCCTGCTCGACCTTAACCATCGGGCTGGGGCGCTGAACGTGTTCGGGACGGCCAGCTACAATTACCGCCACACCTACGAGCAGCTGAACACGGAGCGGCTGGATACCCGAACCGGCATCCGTTACGAGCAGCAGAGCTACCAGCCGCGACTGACTCAGGCGCCCACGTTTCGGGTGGGGGCCGACTACCGCCTGCCGCACCGCCAAACCCTGGGTGTGCTGCTAAACGCCTACCTTAACCGCACCCAGCTGAACGCTCAAAGCAGCACGCGGGCCGACAACGGCGTGAACGTCTTCACCAGTAATGATACCCGCCGGCGCACCGATTCGTATGCGGGCAACCTCAACTATAAAATGCTGCTCGATACGCTGGGCCGCGAGCTGACCGCCGACGTGGACTATTCGCGCTACACCGCCGGCAGCCTGGGGTTATTGGCTAACCAGGTGCGCGTGGGTGATGTGAGCCGGCAGCAAACCCTGCGCAACGACCAGCAGACGCGCATCGGGCTGGCGTCGGTCAAAGCAGACTATCGGCAGCCGCTCACTGCCACCACTAATCTGCTGCTGGGAGCCAAGGTCAGTCAGGCCGACATCCGGAGCCAACTGGAGCTGACGGGTACGGACGCGGGCCGGGCCGACCAGTTCCGCTACACCGAAAGCATTGGGGCCGCTTATGTGCAGGCCGAGGGTACACAGGTGGGGCTGACGTGGCAGACCGGTTTGCGGGGCGAATACACGGTAGCTGAAGGCACGGCGGCCACCAGCATCCGGCGTAGCTACGGGCAGCTATTTCCCAGCCTGAGCGTGGATAAGCCGCTGACCAAAGTGTTGGGAGCAAACCTCGCTTACAGCCGCCGTATCGGGCGGCCCAGCTACCAGGATTTGAATCCGAATCTGGTGTACCTCGACCCCTATACCTCGCAACGCGGCAATCCTTTGCTGACGCCCCAGTTCACGGGCAACTACAAGCTGGCTCTCACTTACCAGAAGCAACCGTTCTTCATCCTGGGCTACAGCCGCACCCGCGACGCCATCAGCCTGGTAACGGCCACCGAAGACAGTATTATCTACTCTACCTCGGCCAACCTTGATAACCTGCGGAGCTACAATGCCACGCTGAACCTGCCGCTTACTTACCGCAAGCTGCTGACGGGTTACGCGGGCGTGACGGTGTTCTACAATGAGTATCTGAGTGAGTATCTTGGCAGCACGTACCGGGCGGGTCGCACTGCCGCTACGTTCTACGGCCAGGCCAATGTGCAACTGCCCCAGAACATCAAGCTGGAGGCCTCCGGCTACTACCAGACGGCCGGCATTAATGGGTTGATCAGGTTTCGGGGGTTTGGCGCGCTGAACCTGGGGCTGCAGAAAACGCTGTGGCAGGACCGCGCCACGCTGCGCCTGGCCGTGAACGATGTGCTGTTTTCGAGCAAGCAGCGGGGCACAGTGCGCTACCAGGACCTGGACGTGACCTTCCAGAGCTACGGCGAAAGTCGGCAGGCGCGGGTAAGCCTGAGCTGGAAGCTGGGTAACCAACAACTGAAAGCGGCCCGCAAGCGCACCACCGGCCTCGAAGAAGAGCGGGGCCGCGTGAAAACCGACAAAGAGTAACATCTTTCCGCCCTGTTACTACCTGCCACCATGCCATTCACATTTCAACGTCCCAGCCGCTCCGATTACCTGCTGGTACTAGCCTACTGGCTGTTGGCCGCGTCTATTATCTTCTTCAGCTACCTGCAGCAGTTTGGGCTGGCACGCGCGGTGCCCTCTATTCTCTTCACCATCGGGCTCGATACGCTGGCCGTGTATGTGCTGGTATTTGGGCTGCTGCCGTTGGCTTTATTGCGCCGTAGCCCCTGGATAGTGCTCGGTGCGCTGGTGGTATTTGTGGTGATCGACGCGCATTTGTATTGGTTTGGCTACTGGATACTGCTCAGCGACAAGCCGCTGCAATGGAGCGCCCCCGCCATTCTGTACACCGTTATGAAGCATACCCAGAGCTACGGGATGCTGGGTATTCTGATGGCGGGCAAGCGGTACTTCGACGTGCAGAAGCGGCTGCTGCTAACCCAGCAGGCCCAAACGCAGAGCGAGCTGCGCAACCTCAAGGCCCAGCTCGACCCGCACTTCCTGTTCAACAACCTCAACGTGCTGCGCGGCCTCATTCAGCAGGATCCCGCCGAAGCCAACGAGTACCTTAACCGGTTCGCGGGCCTCTACCGGCTGCTGGTTCGGCACCAGAACGAGGACTTTGTGAGCGTGAGCGAGGAGCTGCGCTTCATAGAGGAATACATTTACCTGCTGCGGCACCGCTTCGGCACGGCGTACGAGTTCCGGCTCGAATTGCAGCCCGGCCCCGCCTGGGACCAGCGGCTGGTGGTGCCGGGTACGCTGCAGCAGCTGCTCGAAAACGCCATCAAGCACAACGCCGGCAATGAGGACGACCCGCTGGAAGTGGTGTTGGCGGCAACTGCTGAAACCCTGACAGTACGCCACCCACGCCGGCCCAAGCTCACCCCAATCGATTCGGCAGGTACCGGACTGGCCAACCTGCGCGAGCGGTACCGGTTGCTGTTTAATCAGGAAATCCAGGTAGTCAGTACTGTAGATGTTTTTGCCGTAACCGTACCCGTAATAACCCAGTTACCCAGCCGGTTATCTTAATAATAACTCGAATAAAGATTTGAAAATCAGATTTTTATCACCAAAACACCCAGCTTGTTGCCGCCACCATGCACATATTGATTCTGGAAGATGAGGAGCTGGCAGCCCGGCAAGTAGTGGCATTTGCTAGCCGGGTGGGGCTGAACGAGGCAGACCTGACCGTGCTGCGGAGCGTGGAAAAAGCGCTGGTTTGGCTGCAGAGCAACCCCATGCCGGACCTGATTCTGTCCGATATCGAGCTGCTCGATGGTAACGTTTTCGCCCTCTATGAGCGGTTTCAGGTCACCTGCCCGATTATCTTCACTACCGCCTACGACCAGTTCCTGCTGCCTGCCTTCCGGGGCAATGGCATTGCTTACCTGCTCAAGCCATTTACCTACGAGCAGTTCGAGGAAGCCTTGGCCAAGTACCAGCTACTACGCCGCAACTTTGCGGCTCCCACTCCGGTACTGCCGGCTGGTCTTAGTCCGGCGTTGGTACAGGAGCTGAGTGCAGCCTTGCGCCAGGGAAGCCAGCCCCAGTACCGGCAGCGGCTGTCGGTGCGGGTGCGCAACAGCCTCTACGTTGTGCAAACTAAGGACGTAGCTTACCTGCAGGCCGACGAGGGCGTGGTATTCGCCGTGGATGGGGCCGGCGCGCGCCACCCGCTTACCGGCACGCTCACGGAGCTGGAGGCCCAGCTCGATCCGGCCCGGTTCGGGCGGCTTAACCGTTCGGAACTGGTCAATGTTGCCTTCGTGGAGCGTGTGGAACCTTACTTTAATAACCGGTTGGTGGTAAAGCTGCGGGCCAGCGCGGTTACGCTGATGACGAGCGCAGCCCAAACGCCCGAGTTCCGACGCTGGCTGGAAGGGTAGGGGAGTTAGGGCCGAAACAGTCGGGGATACTATTTACCTTGCGGGCCAGCGGCCGTAAAGCTGTTGGTTAACTCGTAATCCGTTTCATCAACCCCTTTCGCTCATGAGTATTATCACCGAAATCCACGCTCGCCAGATATTTGATTCGCGCGGCAATCCTACGGTTGAAGTGGATGTAACCACCGATAGCGGCACCGTAGGCCGCGCCGCCGTTCCCAGCGGCGCCAGCACCGGCAAGCACGAGGCCGTGGAACTGCGCGACAACGACAAGGCCATGTACATGGGCAAGGGGGTGTTGCAGGCGGTGAAAAACGTGAACACAACCATTGCCGAGGAGCTGGTAGGCTTCTCCGTATTCGAGCAGGGGTTGCTCGATAAGATTATGCTGGAGCTTGATGGCACGCCCAACAAGGCGAACCTGGGTGCCAACGCTATTCTGGGCGTATCGTTGGCTGTGGCCCGCGCCGCCGCCGCCGAGGTGGGCATGCCGCTCTACCGCTACGTGGGCGGCGTAAACGCCACCACGCTGCCCGTGCCGATGATGAACATCCTTAACGGGGGCTCGCACGCCGACAACAGCATCGACTTCCAGGAATTCATGATTATGCCGGTGGGCGCATCGAGCTTCTCGGAGGCGTTGCGCTGGGGCACCGAAATCTTCCACCACCTCAAGGAGGTGCTCAAGAAGCAGGGTTTCAGCACCAACGTGGGCGACGAGGGCGGTTTTGCTCCCAACATCAAGAGCAACGAAGACGCTATCAAGATTGTGCTCCAGGCCATTGAGAAGGCCGGTTACAAGCCCGGCGACGAGGTGATGATTGCCATGGACGCCGCTGCCTCGGAGTTCTACCAGGACGGCCATTACCACTTCAAGAAGAGCACCGGCGACAAGCTGACCTCGTCGGAAATGGTGAGCTACTGGACCGACTGGACCAAGAAATACCCCATCATCAGCATCGAGGATGGTATGGATGAGGATGACTGGAGTGGCTGGAAAGACCTGACCAACAGCATCGGCAAAACCACCCAACTCGTGGGCGACGACCTGTTTGTAACCAACGTTGACCGCCTGCAGCGCGGTATTGATGAGCAGATTGCCAACGCCATCCTCATCAAGGTAAACCAGATTGGTACGCTCTCCGAAACGATTGACGCCATCAACCTGGGCCGCCGCAACGGCTACAAGAGCATCATGAGCCACCGCTCGGGCGAAACCGAGGACAACACCATTGCCGACCTGGCCGTGGCCCTGAACACCGGCCAAATCAAGACCGGCTCGGCCTCGCGCTCCGACCGCATGTCGAAATATAACCAGCTGCTGCGGATTGAGGAAGAGCTGGGCGAGGTAGCTTACTTCCCCGGCCGCAAAATGTAAATCGTTGATTTTCGTCCTCCGAAAAGTCCGTCTGATGTAATGTCAGGCGGGCTTTTTAGTTTTGGTGCCTCCCGGACAGCTGGTGTCGGCAGGGCTAGTATATTTGCTGCGGGTAGTTTTTGAAGGATGTATTCCTGGCTGCCGGCTCGTTACTTTACTTCAAGTCAAGTTGCAATTCGCTTCTGTATACCTCTTATGAAAAAATGCTTACGCTCGTTTCTCTGGCTGCTGATACTCGCCCTGCCGCGGCAGATGCAGGCCCAGAACCTGCCGGATCTGGTGCTGGTGGCTCCGTTTTCGCTGCCAACGGCCGTAATTGCCGGGGCGGCTTATCCGATGTCGGCCAACATTCGCGTGAATGGCAATCCGGGCGCGGGGGCGCAGTTCAACTGCGTGGGCTACTACCTTTCGGAAGATGCCATCTGGGATGCCACCGACGCCTATCTGGGGGCCAGCTGCCAGGGCTTACTGCTCGCCGGGCAGTCAGGGCCAACTTCCATTACGGGCATTATTCCGCCTCTGACCTCAGCGGGCAAGCATTACCTGGTACTCGTAGCCGACCCGCTCAATGCCGAACGGGAATCCAACGAAACCAACAACGTGGTCAGCTTCCCCGTCCAGGTAACTAAAGGCGGAGTGCCGATGCCGGACCTGACGTTACTGCGGCCTTCCATCTCGTTCAGCACGGTTCCGGCAGGGGGAAACACCGGTGCCTTCGCCTTCATTATCAACCAGGGGCTTGGGTCGGCAAATGGGTACGAAGTGGGTTTCTTCCTTTCGACTGATACTGTTTTTTCGGCGGGTACAGATGTGTTCATGGGCCAAATTACCGGTGGTAGTCTCGGCGGTAATATAGGCGGTGGGTCGCCGAGCACCATATTTTCGGCCCCGGTACTGCCCGTGCCGCAGAGTACGGTTTCGGGTACCTATTATCTGCTGCTGGTAATTGACCCCCGCGACCTGCTAGCCGAGTCGGACGAGACGAATAATTCGCGGGCCCTGCGCCTGACGGTAACCGGCGGCCCCGTAACCGCAACAGCCAGCGCCGCCAACGAGGCCGTGCAGCTGTACCCAAACCCGGTTGCCGCGGGCGTACCCATCCGGGTGCAGCTCGGGGCGGCGGCCAGAACGCTGGTTGGCATGACGCTGCTGGACGGCCTGGGGAGAGTAGTAGCGCAAAAGAACTGGCGCCCCGGCCAGGCCGAAGCCACACTGGAAACGGAGTCGTTGCCAGCGGGCCTGTACACGCTTCGGCTCACCGGGCCAGCCCAGCAGGTGGTGCGCCGGGTACTGGTGAAATAGCCAACTGCCGGGCCGCACAACGCTTCGGCAATACGGATTGCACCGCCTTGTAAATGGTGCTTATCTTTGACTATGTCTCCGTCCGACCTTATTGCCCGAATCCCGGGCTTCCTGCGCAACTTCTACTTCCTGACCGGGCTGGCTTTTCTGGGCTGGATGTTCCTGTTTGATGCCAACGACCTGGTGCGGCAGTACGATATGTACGCCAAGCTGCAGGAGCTGGAAGGCGACCGGGAGTACTACCTGCGCGAAATCGACAAAGTAAAGAAGGACCGTGCCGAGTTGCTGAGTAGCCCCGAGCTGCTGGAAAAATTTGCCCGCGAGAAGTACATCATGAAGCGCCCCGGCGAAGACGTATTTGTGCTCGTACCCCAGGACAAGGAATAACGCCGCCTGATGCGTGTAGGAGCCGGTGTGCTGCGGATTATGATGGTGGCTACTGGCCTGCTGTTGCTGCCCGGCTCCGGCCCAGCCCAGCAGCGGCCGCTTTCCCAGGTGCAGGTAGCGCGGCGGTTCTGGCTGGCCGCCGTGGGCCAGCACTGGCAGCAGGCCTACCGCTGGCTAACGCCCACGGCCCGGGCGCAACTAAGCGAGCGTCAGTTTCGGCAGACGCTGCAGCCGCTTCGGGAGCCCGTGCGTCAGTTCGGCCCCATCATCGACCTCTACAAGCTGGGCTACCGCCTCCGCGATGTAGCGGCGCCCGAGCCCTTCGTAGCCTACACCTTCCGCGCCGATACACTGGCCGCCCGCCCCCACTTCCAGCTCGATATTAGCTTCCAGGATTCCACGGCCCGGCAGGTGAAAAGCTTTCGGCTGATACAGATGAAGTGAGGAGCCAACCCACTCTTTTACCCGCCTTTAATCGGGCAGCGAGATTTTGCCCATGCGAACGGCCGGCACGCGCTGGCGGCCCGCGCCCATGCTGAGCGGCTGACCAGCTACGGCCTCGTTGGCCAGGAGGGCAAATAAAATAGCCTCCTTGGCATCGGGCGCTACGCCCAGGGCGGCCGTGCTGGCAAAGCGGCAGGCGGGCAAGTGGCGCTGTAGCGCGGCCATGAGCACCGGGTTGTGCGCCCCGCCGCCGCTGGCGTACACAGCTACGGCCGGCTGCTCGCCCAGGGCCAGCCGGGCAGCGCGGGCCACGCCCGTTGCGCTTAGCTCCACCAGCGTCGCCAGCAGGTCCTCAACTGGCAGGCCAAGCGTGTGGGTGCCGGCCTGGGCCGCCTGCAGGTAAGCCGGACCGAAAAGCTCCGGCCCCGTGGTTTTGGGTAGTGGGGCCGTAAAAAAAGGGTGGGCCAGCAGTTCTTTCAGCAGTGTGGCATGCACCGTGCCGGCGGCGGCCAGGCGGCCGTCTTCGTCATAGCTATGGCCGGGGAAATGAGCCCGGACTACAGTATCGAGCAGCGTGTTACCAGGGCCGGTATCGGTACTGAAGGCAGCGCTGGCGTGCTGGCTGCTGGCATCGGTGGTGGTGCGGGGCAGGTAGGTGAAATTGGCAATGCCGCCCAGGTTGAGCAGCAGCCGCTCCTCGGCCGGGCTGCTGAGCAGCAGAAAGTCGCCGTAGGCGGCCAGCGGGGCCCCTTCGCCGCCAGCGGCCACATGCTTCTGGCGGAAGTCGCCGATGGTGATGATGCCGGTGCCCACGGCCAGATGGTCGGCGTCGCCGAGCTGCAGCGTGGCGTTGAGACCAGGAAAATCGGGGTGCTGGTGCTGGTGGGCAGGGGCATGGTACACCGTTTGGCCGTGGCTGGCCAGTAGGTCAACTTCGGCCGGGGCCACCTGCCACTCGTGCAGGCAGGCGAGCACCATTCGAGCATGCTCGCGGCCCAGCCAGGCATGTAGCAGCGTCAGGTACTCTAGGCTCACCTGCTCCCGGGCGAACACTTGGCGCACCCGCCGTCGGAAATCCTCCTCGTAAGGCACCGTGGCAAAATGCTCCAGCTCCAGCCGCGTAGCTGTTCCGTGCCCATGCAGGCGGCACAGGGCCACATCGAGCCCATCAAGCGAGGTGCCCGACATCAGGCCGATAATCCGACGGCTGGGCTGCCGGGCAAGATGAGCGAGGCGGTGCATATGTTATGGCGAAAAGTGAACAATGAGGAACGTCGTTCAGAGCGAGGCGAAGAATTCCGCGTACCAAAGTGTTCCTGACAATAGGGAGTTACTGTAGCACGCGAGATTCTTCGCCTCGCTCTGAACGACGTTCTTTTCTAAGCCCTAAGCCCTACTCAATCTTCTTCCCGGCCATGGCCTGGCTGATGCTGATGTTCATCACGCGCTCGGCGAAGGGGCGGGTGAGTTCTTCCAGTTCGTCCACGGCCTTCAGCATTACGTCTTTTTCCGGGGTTTGCAGGGCGGCCTTGAGCTTGTCTACGCCGGCCTGGGTTTGCACGAGTTCGTCGGCGGTGAGGTGCTGGCCGTTTTTGGCCACGAAGCGCTCCACTTGGTAGAGCATCTGCTCGGCCACGGTGCGGGCCTCAATCACCATGCGGGCCGCCACGTCTTCGCGGGCGTAAGTGAGCGAGTCCATCAGCATTTGCTCCACTTGGTCGTCGGTGAGGCCGTACTGGGGCTTGATTTCCACTTCCTGGCGGGTGCCGGAGCGCAGCTCCAGGGCTTCTACTTTCAGGATGCCGTCGGCGTTCAGGATGAAGTTGACATCGACCTTGGGCAGGCCGGCGGGCATGGCCGGAATGCCGCGCAAATCGAACTCGGCCAGCTTGCGGTTTTCCTTCACCACGTCCCGCTCGCCCTGGTACACCGAAATTTTCAAGTTCACCTGCCCGTCCACGCTGGTGGTGTACTGGCGGCCGGCCTTGGTCGGGATTTTGGAGTTGCGCGGGATAATCGGGTCCATCAGGCCGCCCAGGGTTTCGATGCCCAGCGTGAGCGGCGTTACATCGAGCAGCAGCACGTCGCGGCGGTTACCGGCCAGAATATCGGCTTGGATAGCCGCGCCCAGCGCCACCACTTCGTCGGGGTTGAGCGAGTTGTTGGCTTCCTGCCCAAAAAAGGCCGATACCGACTTATGCACCAGCGGCACCCGGGTCGAGCCACCCACCAGCAACACGGCGTCGAGCTGTTCCGCCTTCAGGCCCGCATCAGCCAGGGCGCGGCGGCACGAAGCAATGGTGCGCTCCACCA
The DNA here is from genome assembly GCF_900107135.1 of Hymenobacter psychrophilus. GTDB lineage: Bacteria > Bacteroidota > Bacteroidia > Cytophagales > Hymenobacteraceae > Hymenobacter > Hymenobacter psychrophilus. Next base: position 133,680 of record NZ_FNOV01000003.1, on the reverse strand, counting down.
ACGGGCGGGCCAGCTCATCGAACTCGGCGCGGCTCAGGCGCACCACCATATCGTCGCCAAGGTTACCGGCAAAGTCATCGTGCTGGCTCAGGTAGCGCTTAGCCGATTCGGCCAGCAGCCGCAGCTCTTGCTGCAACGAGCCGTTGGCAGTCAGTTGGTTCGTCAGCTCGTGCTGGCTGGTCCAGTGCTCGGCCACGGCGCGGTCTAAGTCGTCGCCGCCCAGGTACGTGTCGCCGTTGGTGCTCAGGACCTCGAAAATGCCCTGATGCAGCTTCAGAATGCTCACATCGAAGGTGCCGCCGCCCAAATCGTACACGGCCACCGTCTTCTCCTCGTCGGGGTTCAGGCCAATACCGTAGGCCAGGGCCGCGGCGGTGGGCTCGTTCACGATGCGCAGCACCTCCAGGCCCGCCAGCCGGCCGGCGTCGCGGGTGGCCTGGCGTTGCGAGTCGTTAAAGTAAGCCGGCACCGTAATCACAGCCTTGTTGACGGGCGTTTTGAGCGCGTGCTCGGCCCGTTCGCGCAGTTCCTTCAGGATTTCGGCCGACAGCTCGATGGGGGAGTAGAACCGGTCGCCGACCCGGATTTTCACCAAGCCTTCCGAGTTGTCGTCAATCACCTTGTAGCCCAGCCCGCCAGCATGCTGGCCCAGGTCGTGGTAGCTCTTACCCAGCAGGCGCTTCACCGAGTAAATAGTGTTTTGCGGGTCGGTGAGCAGGTACTCCTTGGCCTCGGTACCCACCAATGGTGCTTCGCTTCCGGCCGGAAAATGAACTACCGACGGCACGATAGTGCCCCGGCCCTGGTCATTGATGGCTAAGGGCAGGCGGTTTTCGGGGTGGATATAGGCCACCAGCGAGTTGGTAGTCCCCAGGTCAATACCGACAATTATTTCTTCCTGCTGAATACTGCCGGTAGATAGGTTGATTGCAACTTTAGCCATAGGAAAGCGAAGCGGCGGGGCCGCACGAAAATCGGGGGAGGGGAGGATGCCGGCCACTATAACAGTGGGTGGCCGGAAAGGGCCAAAATTACGCAACAAAAGTCCGGTATGATCGGGCAACCATTCCGTAGGTCACAGGTCGAGCAAGCCCAGTCGAATTACTGATTATTTAATATAGATCAGTCTTTGGTGCTCTGTAAATCAGGCATAAATGCTTTGGTTACGATTTTAATAAAAAAAATTGTACAGGATTATGACTATTTAAATCCTTAACTGGTGCACGCTCCGTAAGCTTTTTCGAACGTTACTGCCGCGTTTGTCAACTGCTTTTCAGAGGGCAGTCGACCGATTGTAGCGGCTCATCTATTTCGGGCTATTGAAAGGCTCCGTTGTGCTTGTTTTCCAAATTCCTTCCAAAGGAATCTTATCCGCTGTTCCGGCTGCTGTGGTCGGTTCTTTTTTCATCCTTTACCACTTTTTATCATGCCCAAATTTCTTACTCGCCCAATTCTGCCCATCGCGCTGGCGGCTACCACCGTGGCCGGCCTGCTTGCCTGGAGCGCTCAGCATGCCCCGCTGGAGGCATCGAGCCACCGCGAGGCCCCACTAATTGCCGACGACCCGTTGGCTGATAATACCGATGTGTACGCCTTCCGCGACCCCAACAACGCGGAAATGGTGAACATCATCGCCAACTATATCCCGTTGGAACTGCCCCAGGGTGGTCCTAACTACAACACGTTCGGTGAGAACGTGCGCTACGAAATCCACATCAAAAACGACGGCAGCAAGCCGAACGCCGACGACATCACCTACCGTTTCACCTTTAAGCGGGTGAACGAAGATGATGGTACGTTCTTCAACATCCGGCTGGGTAAGCAGAACCTGAAGGCCACCTACACCATGGAGCGTAGCGTGAACGGCGGGGCCTTCGTGTCGCTCAAAACCGAAGGCGTAGTGCCGCCACCAAACATCGGCCCGCGCTCGATTACTGGTGCCGCCGGTTTGGGCGCCCCCAGCTACGAGAAGCTCTTTACCGATGCTATCATAAAAGTAGACGGCGATATAAGCGTTTTCTGCGGACCCGTGGATGACCCGTTCTTCGTAGATCTGGGCGGCATTTTTGATCTGGGTGGCATTCGTGCGGCAGCAGCCCGCGACGGGGTAGCCCGCAAAAACACGCATACCATTGCCCTGCAGATTCCGATTGCCAAACTCCAAAAGGGCGGCAAAACCGGTGCACAGGCAGCCAATATCCTCGATCCGGACTATGTTATCGGCGTATGGGCCTCGGCCAGCCGACAGTCTATCCGCACCATTAGCACCACCGATGGCACGCAGGCGCACAGCGGCACCTGGGTGCAGGTGTCGCGTTTGGGCATGCCGCTCATGAACGAGGTAATCCAGCCCATAGGCTCGAAAGACCGTTGGAACTACGATACCCCTTATACCGAGCGAGCCACCTCCGAAGACTACCTCTCGAACCCCGAGCTGGGCCTGTACATGGCCGAAGGTGATGGTTACTTTGGTACGGCGGTACCCGGCTTTGCCAACCTGCGTATCCAGCGTAACTCACTGGGGCAATTCGACTTTGGTAATGGCAAGAACGGCGTCTCAGCTCTGCTGAATGCGCCAGCTGCTTCCGTGGCCGGCACGGCCTTCGCCAAGATAGCCGACGGCGGCTTCGCCGAATACCTGCTGCGTCCGGGTAAGCCCCGCTCGGTAGATATTCTGCCTATTTTCCATACAGGCGTGCCCAACCTGCCGCCCTACCAGTTGGCCAACATCAAGCCCGCTGGCCAGCCGCTGGCTCCTGGTAAGCCATTTGTCAACACCTTCATGCCTCTCATCGACAACCCGGCCGTTCCGGCTGGTGTGGGTGGCGACATGCTGCGCCTGAACATGGCCGTACCAACGACGCCGCGCAACTCGACTGAGTTCAGTTCGGAAGGCCTGCTGGCCGCCGCCGTACTGGGCCTGACCGATGCGCGCTTCAACACGACCAATACTCTGCAGTTCATTCCGAACATGGACGGCTTCCCGAATGGTCGTCGTTTGGAGGATGATATTACCCGCATCGAGTTGCAAGCCGTGGGCGGCGTAGTGTTGCACGCCATTGGCCTGCCCTACGAAGCGGGCGCGCCCGGCTTGGCTGGGGTGCTGGGCTTCCGCACTGGCATTGAGGCCAACGATATTGCCTTCCGGTCGACCTTTCCCTACATGGCCCTGCCGTGGTCGGGCACCGAAGCTCAGGGTACGGTTACCTCTCAGATCGGCGCCGTTGGCTTTAGCCTGAAGCCGGAGATTGTAGCCGCCGCCCAGAACTACCCGAACCCGTTCGTAGAGAGCACCAAGGTAACCTACGAAGTAGCCACGAAGACCCCGCTGACGATGTTCGTGAGCGACCTGACGGGCCGCCGCGTAGCGACTATCATGGAAGGTAAAGCCCACAAAGTAGGCAAGTACGCCCTCGACTGGAAGCCCGGACCGGAAGTAGCCGCCGGCACCTATGTGCTGACCATTGCCACGGGCAAAACCGTGCTGCAATCGATGAAATTGGTGCATAACCAGTAAGTCGGCTTGAAATCGGCCGGAGTAGGTTTCACCTGCCCCGGCCGATTGCTGACGGATGGTCGGGCCCTGGGTGAGTCTGCCTGTCTTCCGGCAGCCGATGGGGAGCCGGCCGCGTGGTCGGTTCCCTTTTCGGTTATTATTCTCCTACCTTTTACTGGTTGTACTTAATTCGAGCGCGTGAGAAAATACCTTTACCCAACTCTTATTGCCCTTTTTCTGGCCCTCGGCGTTACCATCTACCTGACGCGCAAGCCCGAGCCGGTACCGCAGCTGCGGGAGCGGCGCGGCGACCTGGCCGCTGGCGGCGAGTGGCTTAATACCAAGGCCGCTATTCAGGGCCTGCTGGCAACTCTGCGCGCCAAGCCCGATGATACGAAGTCGAAAGTGCTGCTGGCTCAGGCCTATATGCAGGAAGCCCGCGTTACGGGCGACCATCCGTATTACGACACGGCTGCTATGCAGCTGCTTAATGAGGTGTTACGCGACGAGCCCGAGAACTTCGAGGCCCTGTGCTGCAAGGCTTCGCTGAGTTTGACCCAGCACCACTTTTCGGAGGGGCTGGCTGTGGCCGAAAAAGCGGTAGCGCTCAATCCCAACAATGCTTTCGTGTACGGCTTGCTCTGCGACGCCAATGTGGAGTTGGGCCGCTATGATGAGGCCATCAAGATGGCCGACAAGATGAATGCCGTGCGCCCCGATCTGCGCTCATACTCGCGTGTGTCCTATCTGCGCGAAATCCACGGCGACCTGCCTGGTGCCATTGAGGCCATGCAGCTGGCTGTGCAGGCCGGTTATGCGGGCCTGGAGCAAACCGAATGGTCCCGCGTAACACTGGGCCACCTCTATGAAACCACCGGCGACCTGACCAACGCCGAAAAATCCTACCGCATGGCCCTGGCCGCGCGGCCTTTTTACGCCTATGCGCTGGCCGGTTTGGGCCGCGTAGAGCAGGCCCGCCAGAACTACCCGGCGGCCATCAAATACCTGGAGCAGGCCCGCAACACAGTGAAGGATTATGCTTTCGCCGATGAGCTGGCCGATCTGTACCGGCTCAACAACCAACCTGCTGAGGCCCACAAAATGGAAGTCGAAGCCATCAGCATGCTTGCTTCGGCCGCCAACGATGCCGACGAAAACGAGGATCTGGGGCACTATGCTGACCGCGAACTGGCCTATGCCTACCTTAAAACCGGGGAGCTGGACAAAGCCCTCGAACACGCCAAAGTTGAATACGACCGGCGGCCGGACAACATCGACGTGAACGAAACCCTGGCTTGGGTGGCGTACAAGCGCGGCGACTATCCGGCTGCTGCTACCTATATAAAAGCGGCCCGCCGCACCAACTCGCAAAGCCCGGTGCTACTGTGCCGCGCCGGCCTTATTGCCGCTAAAAATGGCCAGCCCACCGAAGGGCAGGCCCTCATCAAGCAGGCGCTGGCCATTAATCCCTACCTCAGCCTCGACCTCGCCGACGAAGGCCGCCAGTTGCTGGCAGTGCGGTAGGCGCTTGCTGAAAAAGAATAATGTCATGCTTCAATTCCGCTTTGCATGACAGACAGTTTAGCCCTGCATCTCAAACCACCTCATGCGCGCCACTCGCCCCGTCCGTTACCTGCCCCTGACCTTCGTGCTGCTGTTGCTGCCGGTGTGGGCCAGCGCGCACGTGCTCGACGTGGACCTGAGCAAACTCTCGCGCACCGATATTTTTTTCACTTACCTTAAGCTCGGCTACACGCACATTCTGCCGCTGGGTCTCGACCATGTGCTGTTCGTGCTGAGCCTGTACCTGCTGGAGCCGCGCCTCAAGCCGGTGCTCTGGCAGGCCACGGCCTTCACAGTGGCCCACTCTATCACGCTGGGGCTGGCCATGTACGGGGTAGTGTCGCCGCCGGCCAGCCTGATTGAGCCGCTGATTGCGCTGTCGATTTTGTTCGTGGCCATCGAGAACATCGTGGTTGAGCACCTAAATCCATGGCGCATTGTGGTAGTGTTCGGGTTCGGGCTGTTGCATGGGCTGGGTTTCGCCGGGGCACTCACGGGTCTGGGACTACCGACCAATATGTTTGTGGAGTCGTTGGTGGCCTTTAACATTGGGGTAGAATTGGGGCAGGTTTCGGTGATTGTGCTGGCCTGGGTGCTGATTGGCCGCTGGGCCGCCGGCAAGCCCTGGTACAAACGTCGGGTGCTGGTGCCGGCCTCCGTCCTCATTGCCATCATGGCTGCCTACTGGACATTTGAACGGTTGAGCTGAAAAGGGCGCAAAGAATAAAGAACGTCATGCTGAGCGCAGTCGAAGCATCTCTACCGCTTCGTTGTGGGAGTGAACCAACCGACAGAATTAGCATGGCGGTAGAGATTCTTCGACTCCGCTCCGCTTCGCTCAGAATAACGCCCCTTCAACTGATAACTAACAATTGAACCAATGCTGCGCTACCTGCTCGTGCTACTGCTCTTGCTACCCTATCTGGGAGGCATCGGTGCGGGCCTGGTGGGGCGACCCGAGCCGGCAGGGCCTACTGCCGCTCATCCTTACGTGCACAATGCCACCTGTCAGCACGACAACTACCTGCGACTCGACTGTTTTGATACCTGCAACGGCGACCAGTCGGCGGTGGAGGCGCAGGCCAAGCGCACGACGCCGGCACAGTTGCTGGCTTCGGCCAAGAGTATCGACCTGCATTGCCTGCCCGAAACGCCCCGCCTGCAAGTGGCGCAGTTCCGGCAGTTTGTGGGCTATAAGCTGGCTGCCGAGCCGGCCGTATCAGCCGGCATCCGGCTGATACCGGAGCAGCCCCCCCGTCGGGCATAAGTTGAAGCGGAGCCCATGAACGGGGCTTCGGGTGCCACGCTGCAAGCGTGGTCCACATTCGCTTATCTTCTGACTCAGACGTGCTGGCAAGTTGCTACGCGTCGCCTTGTGGCTGCACATATGCGCCTTTTTTATTGGATAACCGCGGCCGGCACTATGCTGGCGGCGTGGGGGAATGGGCTAGCTGCTCAGGCCCAGAACACCGCTGTGTTGCGCGGTAGCGTGGCCGATTCGGCCTCCGGAAGGCCCCTGAGTGGGGTGAGCGTGCGGTTAGTGGACCGCGTGGGTGGTACCGTGGCCGACGAGTTGGGCCAGTTCCGGCTTACAGGGCTGCCGCCCGGCACCTACGTGGTGCGGGCCTCGGGCCTGGGCTTTGGTGCCCGGCAGCAAACCGTGATGGTGGCCGCTAACCAAACCGCTACCGTGGCGCTGCGCCTGCCTGCTACTACGCTCACGCTGGCCGAGGTAACCGTGGCCCAACCCCGCGACCCTAACCAGTCGTTGGCCGTTATTTCCAACATCGATAAGCTGCTGCGGCCCGTCAATTCGGCCCAGGACCTGCTGCCGCTGGTGCCGGGCCTGGTAATTGCCCAGCACGCGGGCGGCGGTAAAGCCGAGCAGATTTTCGTGCGCGGCTTCGATGCTGACCACGGGACCGATTTCAATGTGAGCATTGATGGGCTGCCGGTGAACATGGTCAGCCACGCCCACGGGCAGGGCTACGCCGATTTTCACTTTGTAATACCCGAAACCGTAGACCAGTTGCGGGTATACAAAGGCCCCTACACGGCCCGGTTCGGCGACTTCGCCACGGCCGGCGCGGGCGAGTTCACCACCAAAACCCGCCTCGACCAAAGCCAGGTGAAGCTGGAAGTGGGGCGGTTTGATACCCGTCGGGCAGTGGCCCTGCTGAATCTGCTGCCGGTGCGAGCGGCCAAACAGCGGCCGGCCGCGGCTTACGTGGCGGCCGAGTACACGTTCACCAACTCCTACTTCGACGCCAAGCAGCACTTCAAGCGGTTTAATGGGCTGGCCAAGTACACCGGCCAGCTCTCCGACCGCACCTCGCTGATGGTGCTCGGCTCGCAATTCGGCTCGCAGTGGGATGCTTCGGGCCAGATTCCGGAGCGCGGGATTCGCGACGGCCTGATTTCGCGCTTCGGCAGCATCGACCCCACCGAGGGCGGCTCCACGAGCCGCACCAACGCCACGGCCGTACTCACCACCGACCTGCCCCACAATGCCGTGCTGCGCCAGCAGGTGTACTACACGCGCTACGATTTCAACCTGTTTTCCAACTTCACGTTCTTCCTCAACGACCCGGTAAACGGCGACCAGATCCGGCAGACCGACGCGCGTAACCTCTACGGCTATACCGGCACCTACAGCCGCGACTGGCAGGTGGGCAGCCGCATGCTACGCACCGTGGCCGGCCTCGGCACCCGCCTCGACGACACCCACATTGCCCTGCGTAACTCCGTGCGCCGCGTGGTGCGCGACACAATTCGCGCGGGTCGGGTGTACGAGCAGAACGTCAACGGCTACCTTGAGGGCACCATCGGCCTCACCGACCGGCTTACACTCAACGCCGCCCTGCGGGCCGACTACTTCCGCTTTGCGTTCCGCGAAGACCGGACGGCGGCCGATTCAGCCTCGGGTAAGGCCGGGAAAGGGCGCGTTAGTCCTAAGCTCAACCTGTACTACGATGTTAGCCCGGCCGTGCAGCTGTTCGTGCGCTCGGGCTTCGGTTTCCACTCCAACGATGCCCGGGCAGTGGTTTCCAACGCCACGGCCAACGTGCTGCCCCGGGCCATCGGCTATGAGGTAGGCGGCACGTTCAAGCCCGTGCCGGCGATGGTAGTAAATGCTGCGCTGTGGGTCCTGCACCTGCAGGATGAGCTGGTGTATGTGGGCGACGAGGGCGTGGTGGAAAGCGCGGGCCGCACCCGCCGCCTGGGCTTCGACCTCTCGGCCCGCTACCAGCTCACGCGCCTGCTCTTCGCCGATGTTGACCTGAACCTGAGCCGCGGCCGGCTGGTAGATGAGCCCGACGGAGCCAACCGGATTCCGCTGGCCCCCAGCCTCACCAGCATCGGCGGCCTTACGCTGCGGGCCCCCGGTGGGCTTGGGGCCAGCTTGCGCTACCGCCACATCGATTCGCGGGCAGCCAACGAGGACAACTCGGTGCGGGCCCGGGGCTACTTCCTGCTCGATGCCGTGGTGAGCTACACAAAAAGCCGCTTTCAGGTGGGCGCCTCCATCGAAAACCTGCTGAATGTGGCGTGGAACCAGGCGCAGTTTGATACGACTACCCGGTTGCGCAACGAGGCCGCGCCGGTATCGGAGCTACACTTCACGCCCGGCACGCCCTTCTACGCTAAGCTCAACGCCAGCGTGTTTTTCTAGGCTCGCTGTCTGGGAGAGCGGTTGTCTGCGTCTCGGCGATGCCGTTCAACCAAGGCAAATAACTTAAAACAGCTGCCCGGCAACTTGCGCTGCGAACTGCGCAGGGCAGCTTTCAGAATCCACATTTCTCAACTTTACTTCCACTGCATCATGTCTTTTTTCTCTTTCACGAATTCCGCCGATGCTCAATTCGCCATCCGGCAAGCCTTAACCAGTACTGTCTCCCTGCCCGTCTTCGACGCGGGCGCACCGCCGCCGCTGCCCCCGGGCACCCGGCAGCGGCACCAGGAAATTAAAGCCCAGGCCCGCTGCCGCACCCATGCCCGCTCTGCGCCTCACAGTTCGGCGAAACGCTGGTAACAAGTAAATTAGAAAGCCGCTTCCCACTTCGGAAAGCGGCTTTTTTATGAACAGGGGTTTGACTTATCGAATCCTTTATTTGCATCCGGCAGCGTAAATGCAGATTTTGGGCCCTGAACCAGCCGTTACCTATGAAACTCACCGCTTCGCCTTTCCGCCTTTCTGCCCTGCTGCTGGGCCTGTTGGGAATAGGTGGGGCGGTGGCCGGCTGCCAGTCGGCGGGCGGTGAGGTAGCGGTGGGCCGCCAAAGCATAGCGGTAGCTGTGCCAGCGCCGGTGCCCGTTGCCGTCGATTCGCTGGTCCCTACGCCCCTCGCAACGCTACCCGGTATTCCGCCAGTGCTACGCGCCGCCGTGTCCGAGCTGCGCCGCCGCCTCGGGCCGGAGGCCGCTGCTTTACGTCCCGAAGTGCTGGAGCGCGCCTGCGTAGGCTACCTGGCTCTGCGGCAGGCGGGCCGCCTCAGCCGCTCCGGCATCCTGGCCGTGGCCGATATGGACCTGCCTTCCTCGGAGCCGCGCTTGTGGGTGCTCGATTTGCGGGCCGGCCAGGTGTTGCACCGGAGCCCCGTAGCCCACGGCCAGGGTTCGGGTGGCCTGCGGGCCCGGCATTTTTCCAACACCATAAAATCGGCCTGCACCTCCCTGGGCTTCTATCGTACCCAAGACACCTACCGGGGCAAGCACGGCCTCTCACGCCGGCTGCGGGGCCTTGATGCGGGCCAGAACGACAACGCGCTACGCCGCTACGTAGTACTGCATAGCGCCGACTATGTGAGCCAAGCGTACCTGGCGCAACACGGCCAGGCCGGCAACAGCCGTGGTTGCCCTGCCCTGCCGCCCGATCAGTACCGCGCCATCATCGGGGCCCTGGGGGAAGGTGGCTGCCTCTACCTCAGCGGGCCCGGCCTGGAATCTAAATGGCTCGATGTGGCCGGGGCAGCCCAGCGGCTGGTAGCGCGCGGGTGGGAGTAGACCTTGGGCGAGAAAGCGCCTGCGGAATTAATCGGCTAAACGCTATGTTATAGAGCTGCCGCCCCCAAATTCATTGCCTCCCGGCGTCCGGCTTCGGGGCTGCTACGTATAAGCTTATTAACTGGCCTGCTGTGCGCAGCGGTGCCTTTTCTGCAACTGAAACGACCTGTGAAGATGGAAAATAAGAGTGTGGTTCGCCGGCAACGGCTCAAACTGAAGTCGCGTCGCATGGTCCGTCGGGTGCTGCCCTTCGTGGCCGCTTTGTTTTTGGCTACGCCCCTGGCCGCGCCGGTTACGCGCTCCAAGGCCGCAGTTACCCATGTGTCTGTAGCGGCAATCTCCAAGGCCACCATCTTCGACCAGAAAGTACATGGCCTGTACCGCGACCTGCAGGTTGAGGAGCAAGGCCTGACCTTCGAAGTGTTTGAGAAGGCTATGACTGGCTACCTCAACCTCGAAAAAACAAATCAACTCAGCGACAAGCAGCTGCTCACAGTGGTCGATTTCAGCCTGCCGTCTACCGAAAAGCGCTTGTGGGTGCTCGATCTGGAAAGCAAGCAGGTGAAGTTTCATACGCTGGTAGCGCACGGCCGCAACTCGGGCGAGAACATGGCCACTACCTTCTCCAACGAGAACGAGTCGAACAAAAGCAGTCTTGGCTTCTACGTAACTGAAGGCGAGTATGTAGGCAAGCACGGCCGCTCGCTCAAGCTGGCCGGCGTCGATGAGGGCTACAACACCAACGCGCTGATGCGCTCCGTGGTAATGCACGGCGCCGACTATGTGAGCGAGGAATTCATCCGCCAAAACGGCCGCCTGGGCCGTAGCCTGGGTTGCCCGGCACTGCCCATGGACCAGAAGGATGCCATCATTGAAAGCATCGGCGGCCAGACGGCCATGTTTATTAATGGCCCCGATACCCGCTATTCATCCAAGTACCTGAACCAGGATGTGGCCATGAGCACAATGCTTAATAATAGCCAGCTGATTTAGGCTCCCTTTGGCCCAGCGCCAGAAAGCACACGAGCGCCCATCCGCAAGGATGGGCGCTCGTGTGCTTTGAAATTGGTTGCTACCCCTGCCGACCCGGATACTGTTGCAGCGCCGCTGCCAGACAGTCCATTGCCCGGTTAATAACGTTCTGGTGCACGACGTAGGCCAGGCGTAGCTGCTGGCGGCCCAGGCCGGCGGTGGCGTAGAATCCGGCGGCGGGCGAAACGAGCAGCGTTTCGCCGTTTAAATCGAACTCTTCCAGCAGCCAGCGGGCGAAGCGGGCAGCATCATCAATGGGCAAATGGCAGAGCACGTAGAACGCACCGCGGGGGCGCGGACAGCGCACGCCGGGCATCGCCTGCAGACGCTCTACCATCAGATTGCGGCGGGCCTGATATTCGGCCTGGGTGTGGGCAAAGTAATCGGCAGGCAACTCGGCGGCGGCCTGAGCCAGCAGCTGGCCCAGGCCCGGCGGGCAGACCCGCAGCTGCGCCAGCTTGAACACCGCCTCGCGCAACGCCTTGTTTTTCGTAACCAAGGCTCCGATGCGGGCCCCGCAGGCACTATAGCGCTTGGAAATGGTGTCGAGCAGCACAACGTGCTCTTCCGCGCCCGACAGCTCCAGCGCACTGACGAAGGGCGCATCGTAGCAGAATTCGCGGTAGGCTTCGTCGGCCAGCAGGTAGAGGTTGTGGCGCAGGCATAGGTCGCGCAGCTGCTCCAGTTCGGCGCGCGAGTACACGTAGCCGGTTGGGTTGTTGGGGTTGCAGACCAGGATAGCGCGGGTACGCGGCGTAATTCTCGCCTCAAAATCGGCAATCGGCGGCAGGGCAAACTCGTTTTCCAGATACGAAGATACCGGCATCAACGTAGTGTCGGTGGCTATGGCAAAGCCCTGGTAGGGGCCGTAGAAGGGTTCGGACACGATGAACTCGTCGCCCGGGTTCAGGCAGGCCAGCAGCGCAAACATAATAGCCTCGCTGCCCCCGGTGGTTACGATAATGTCGTCGGCCACAACTGCCAGGCCCTGCTGCTGGTAGTAGGTGGCCAGCACCTGGCGGTAGGAGTCGAGGCCGGCGCTGGGGCCGTAGTCGAGCACCCGAATGTCGGCCTGCTGCACGGCGGCAACCATCTGCGGGGGCGTTTCGATGTCGGGCTGGCCGATGTTGAGCGGATGTACCGTGAGGCCCCGGCGGCGGGCTGCCTCGGCATAGGGCGTAAGGTGGCGGTAGGGCGAGGGCGGCAGCAATTGGCCGCGCTCCGATACATGAAGCATAATTTGGGGGCGGAAAAGCAACGGACGAACGAACCGGCCGCAAGGTAGCAGGTGCTCGTGGCGTCGGCAAATCCGGGACGGCTGCAACGCCCGTTATTGAGCGGCTACCGTAACAGGCGCACGGCCCCACATCATCCCCAAAGCCCATGAAGTGGCCTTGTTTGCCCCCGCCCGCTACCATCGAACAGTGCCAGCAACTACTTTTAGCCCGGTTTAAGAGTGGCCATTATATTCTTGCTTCGGCCGATAAACAGGGATACCGAACGTTGTGCTACTATCGCCAGACGTTTCTGTTCGTGGCCATGGGCGACGAGGGAACCAGTCTGCTCCGCCCATCTACCGACGACCATCTGCTGGGGCATTTATGGCAGAAGGCCAGCGGCAAAATCATCATGGTCGACAACTAGCCGCAGTGGACGTACGAACTCACGGGTGCCGAGAGGCTGGAGCGGTGGCAGGCGTACCTGAGCCGGCTGACTGCTTTCAGCGACTCGCAACGGCGGTTCGTAACGGGGGTGCTGGCCGAATTCGCTGCCCTGGCCCGACCTTAGCGGCGCGCTGGCAGCGTACTCCCGTTAGCTTTGAAGCTGTTTAAAAAGTCAAACCACCCTTGCCCATGCCTACTCAACCCGAAATCTGGCTTCGCGGCCCGCTACCTGGTATCCCGGCCCTGCTCCAACCCGTGGGCCATGCCCTGCTCCAGGCCCGTGCGGAACTGTACGATGCGCTGGCCGATTTTCCCGACGAGTTGTTAGCCGCCCGCCCTGCCGGGGTTGCTTCGGTGGGCTTTCACCTGCGCCATCTGGCCGGTGTGCTCGACCGGATGCAGACGTACGCCCAAGCCCAGCCGCTCTCTGCTGCCCAGCTCGCCTATCTTGCCGCCGAAGCCGCTGGTCCGCAAGCTACTACCGAGCTAATGGCCACGTTCGGGCAGGCCGTAGAAGCTATGCTAACTACCTTGCGCACGACCTCCGAAAGCAGCTTGCCTGAATTTCGGGCGGTGGGCCGGGCCGGGCTGCCAAGCACCGTTATCGGGCTGCTGGTGCACGCCGCCGAGCACACAACCCGCCACGTGGGGCAAGTGCTGGTAACGGCACGGGTAGCGCGGGCTGCCGCCCACTCTGCCTGAGTTGCCACCAATCAACCTGGAACTGGTGCATGCCGCGGGAGTGGAGGGGCTGGCTGCCGAGCAGATTGCCCGCCGCAGCGAGAGTTTGGGGAGCGGGAGCTTGGTCGTATTGCGGTCAGCTACTCCACGTTAGCCAAGCTCCGAGCGTTAGCAGAAACAACTGAAGCCGCCGGACCGAGCGCGACATGGCGGCACCTCAACATGCTATTGGGCAAGTGAGCGGCGGCGGATCGGGCCGGGCTACGCCAGCGCATCGGCGGTGGCCACAAACTGCTCGATGTGGCGGGCGCGCACCCGGTAGCGAAACCAGCCAACCACTATAATCACCATGCCTAGCGGTACAAACAGGATTCCAGCCCACACATACACATTGTCGCGGAAAAAGTTGATGAGTGAGAAGCCGGCAATAACCAGCGTCATACCGGTGCGCAGGTAGGCCAGCAGGGTGCGCTCGTTGGCCAGGCGGGTGCGTTCCATAGCCAGCCGGTCGCGCAATTCGAGGGGGGAGTCGGGGATGGCGGTGTGCAGCTTTGTCATAATGGGGCTTACGCGGAAAAGGGCCGGAGCGCTGCCGCGTCGCGGGGCATTTAGCAAGCGTCATAACTATTGTTCGGGCAATTACGTGTTCTACACCGTCGGCCACTACGCCGCCCCTTTCCTATTCCCTCTTTCCCCGACGTATGGATTTCTCTATTGCCTGGCAAAAGCTTAACGGTATGGGCCGCAGCTTTATGGCCGTGCTGCCCAACCTGCTCATTGGGCTGGTCGTTCTGGGTGTTTTTATTTTCATTGCCCGCGGTATCCGCTCGTTGGTGCAGCGCTTCACGGCCAGCCGCCACCAAAGCCAGAGCCTGACGCTGCTGCTGAGCCGTCTGGCCTACGTGTTCGTGCTCATTCTGGGCGTGCTGGTGATGTTTACTATCATGATTCCCAGCTTTACACCTACCAGCCTGTTAAGCGCCCTCGGGGTAGGGGGCGTGGCCATCGGCTTTGCCTTCAAAGACATCTTCCAGAACTTCCTGGCCGGCGTGCTGCTGCTGCTCACCGAGCCCTTCCGCATCAACGACCAGATCAAGTACAAGGACTTCGAGGGCACTGTGGAAACCATCCAGACCCGGGCTACCACCATCAAAACCTACGACGGCCGCCGGGTGGTCATCCCCAACGCCGAGCTGTTCATCAACGCCGTAACCGTAAACACGGCCTACGATATGCGCCGGCTGGAGTACGACTTCGGCATCGGCTACGGCGACGATATTGCCCAGGCGCGGCAGGTGATGCTGGCCGCCGCCCAGTCGATAGCCGGCGTGCTCGCCGACCCGGCCCCCGAGGCCCTGGTGGTGGAAATAGGGGAGAGCACCATTGATATCCGGCTGCGCTGGTGGATCAACCCGCCGCGCCGCGCCGATTACATGCACTCGAGGAACCTGGTGCTCGAAGCCGTGAAAAACAAGCTCACCGAGGCTGGCATCGATCAGCCCTTCCCGACCCAGGTGGTGCTGTGGCACGACCAGACCGAGGAAACCGATGGCAACCGCCAAACGCAACGCGAAGGCTGGCCCGCCGGCCCCGGCGACGTGCCCCGCTCGATGATAGAAGTGCGCCAGGAGCGCCGCGAGCAGCAACAGAAGCAACTGGCCAAGCAACCGGCCGCTGCCTCGGCCCCGGCAGCCGCTGCCGCGCCGCGCCCCCAGCCCCGGCCGCCGCAACCCGATACGGCCGGCTAAACGGCCAACAATGCCGCTGCCTCACACAGCCGGACTTGCGCCCACGCGCAGGTCCGGCTGTTTTTTGCCTTGGATGCTGCGCTCCGCCGGAGCTTGTCGCAAGCATCCAGGGGATGTCGAAACGCATCCGGAGCTTATCGAAACGCATCCGGAGGGCATCGGAAGGTGCCCAGAGAATATAGGAAGGCATCCGGAGCCTATCGAAACGTGTCCGGAGGGTGTTGGAAGGCGTCTGGGGTATGTCGAAAGGTATCCGGAGGGTGTTGGGAGGGATCCGGAGGCAGTGGAAACGCATCCGGAAAAAGAGGGGAGGCAATGGTTGAGATAAAGCGGGAAACGGCTACTTTCCGTTATTGTTCAACTCTCTCTTTCTCTGTTGTATGGAACGCGTAAAACCCGATTTCTCCTGCCGGATTGATGAACTGGTGCCCCTGGCCCGCCTGTTGCGCGTGAGCTACGTGCGCGACCAGGCCGATTTCCAGGCCCTGCTGCCCGCCGACTACACCGCCGCCTTCCTCACTGACTACGACCAGCGCCTGGCCGCCGCCGATGAGTTGGAGGCCACGTCGGTGCAGGTGGCCAAGCGCATGGTGTTCACCGAGCGCATCCATCAGGTGTACCAGCAGCTGCCCCAGGCCCTGGATTTCCTGGCGGCCCGCGTGCGCCGCGCCACCCCGCTCACGGTGCCCGCCGACCGCTTCGGCATCGAGCAGGCCCGCCGCGCCCGCAACCACGACGACCACCCGGGCCTGGAAGCGGCCCTCAAAACCCTGCTCCAGAACATTGCCGCCAACAGCGCCGCCCTCGCCCAACGCGGCCAGCAGCCCACCGACACCCAGCAGCTCCAGGACCTCTACGATTCGCTGGTGCAGGAAACCACGGCCCAGGGCAGCCAGATGAGCCAGCAAAAAGGCCACACCGACGACAACATGACGGTGCTCAACGCCCTCTACGCCCCCATGAAGCACCTCTTCGACGACGGCAAAGCCCTCTACGCCCGCTCCGACAAGGCCAAATACGAAGACTACACCTTCGCCCAACTCCTCAAGCGCGTCCGCCGCGAACGAAACGAGCAATAGCCGGCCGTGTAGTTGGTGAGCTTCGTGGAAAGCAGAACAGGGCACCCGGTGGGTGCCCTGTTCGTATTTGAGCGGCTTGGTGTAGGTATAGTAATCCTAAATCAGTCTTACTTGGTCCAGTTGACCAGTTCCAGCCCTTCAATCCGCTCAAAATGCGCGGTGTTATTCGTGGCAAGTTGCATTCTATTTACCATAGCCACGCCGGCAATAAGCGTATCTGTGTGGCCGATTGGCTGGCCGAGTCGTTTGAGGCTCGCAAATATTTTAGCCGAAATCTCAACTGACTCCAGCGTTAGCGGCATTATTTGATAAAACGGAACCAACTGCTCAAAAGTCGCCAACTACTTTTTTGCATCCCGATAATAAAGCCCATTTAGTATTTCGTAATAAGTAATAATGCTGATTGTAAGTTGCCCCTGCCGCCGAATGTATTGTTCGGCTTGCCTTTCTACGGAAGGATGATGCCGTAAGTAGAACGATAAAGTGTCGCTATCAAGAATAGTAGGTTTCATAACTCGGGGGCTGGACGATTAAATAGCTCCTGCCGGGTTTGTTGCAGATTTACATCAAAATCTGCCCAATCCTCAGCCGACCAATCATCAAAGGCAGCAGTCAGCTCTCGGCTTTTCTGAATAAGATGCTCCCGGTACGCCGCAGTATCAACCGTTAGCTCATGAATTCGCTGATATGCTTCCTGCAAACGGTCCACCGGAACCCGTTGTAATTCCTGGACAATGGTTTCGATGCTGACAGTCATGGCAGTAGTTCTAAGTTATGAGAAGCCTTATGCAGAGGTTGAAACAACCGCTGGGTATGGAGTCGTTCCGCTAGCATCAGTATCAGATTGCGGAGAGTAAATTCGAGCTGCTACTGGATTTTTATATTGGAGGATATGCGAATTCAGGTAGTGACGGATTAGTCCAGACCAAGTTCATTATAGATTATACTCAAGCATAAGTCAGCCTGTTTAAGAGTATACTCATATATAGAATTGTGGTCGACAGGGATGTCATCGAAACTTTGACTAGCAATGTATAATTCTGCATTGCATATCATAGATATGTTATTTATTAAATTTTCAAGTGCCTTTTTGCTCTTAGATGTAAGAAAAATTTGATTGTATTCCGTTATATTAGCTATAGCACCTCTATGTGTAAGCCCACTGCCCTCTAGTTCATAAAAAGGTGAAAACTCGTTGCCCTGATAGACGGCTAGTTGCCCAATACAGTATTTCTTCAATTCTGAAACTCTTATAGCAATTTGTTTAAAGCTCTCGATCCTATTTTGATATAGTAGTTCTTTTCTTTTAGCTCGAGTGCCAAATATATAAGTCAGGGAGCTAGCTAAAGCAGCGGATATAAATGGAGATATTATTACAAAAGAGCTGAAAAAGTCCATTGACGTAAAATATTAAAAAGGACCCCCGCGCCGGCCTTGCAGCCAACGCGGGGGTTCTAGTGTGAGGTAGTTGGCTTGTACCAAGCTACTACATATCCTGGATAATTTCGTCGCCGAACTCGCTGCATTTGAGCAGGGTGGCGCCTTCCATCTGGCGTTCGAAATCGTAGGTGACGCGCTTGGCGGCAATGGCGGCTTCGAGGCCTTTGTAGATGAGGTCGGCGGCTTCGTTCCAGCCCAGGTGCTCCAGCATCAGGGCGCCCGACAGAATCACGGAGCCGGGGTTCACCTTGTCGAGGCCGGCGTACTTGGGGGCCGTGCCGTGGGTGGCTTCGAAGATGGCGTGGCCGGTGTCGTAGTTGATGTTGGCACCCGGCGCAATGCCGATACCGCCCACAATGGCGGCCAGCGCGTCGGAGATGTAGTCGCCGTTCAGGTTCAGGGTAGCTACTACCGAGTAGTCGGCGGGGCGGAGCAGGATCTGCTGCAGGAAGGCGTCGGCAATGCTGTCCTTGATGAGGATTTTGCCGCTGTCGAGGGCTAGCTTCTGCTGGGCGTCGGCCATTTCCTGGCCCTGCTTGGCCAGCACCTTGTCGTACTGGGCCCAGGTGTACACCTTGTCGCCAAACTCCTTTTCGGCCAACTCGTAGCCCCAGGTTTTGAACGCGCCCTCGGTGAACTTCATGATGTTGCCCTTGTGCACGATGGTCACCGAAGGCTTCTTGTGCTTGATGGCGTACTCGATGGCCGCGCGCACGAGGCGCTCGGTGCCTTCCTTGCTCACCGGCTTGATACCGAAGGAGGACGTTTCGGGGAAGCGGATTTTCTTCACGCCCATCTCGTCCTGCAGGAATTCGAGCATCTTCTGAGCCTGGGGCGTGCCGTTCATGTACTCGATGCCGGCATAGATATCCTCGGTGTTCTCGCGGAAGATGACCATGTCGGTCAGCTCGGGGTGCTTCACGGGCGAGGGCACCCCGTCGAACCAGCGCACGGGCCGCACGCAGGCGTACAGGTCGAGCTCCTGGCGCAAAGCCACGTTCAGGCTCCGGATGCCGCCGCCTACGGGCGTGGTCAGGGGGCCTTTAATGCCCACCAGGTATTCGCGGAAGGCGTCGAGCGTTTCGTTGGGCAGCCAGTTGTTTACCTGCTTGAAGGCCTTCTCACCGGCCAGCACCTCTTTCCACTCCAGCTTGCGCTTGCCGCTATAAGCCTTCTCTACCGCCGCATCGATTACGCGGACGGCCGCTGCCCAAATGTCTGGTCCGGTACCGTCGCCCTCAATGAACGGAATAATCGGTTGGTCCGGCACATTCAGCTTGCCGTTCTTGATGGTTATTTTCTCTGCCATTGTTGAAAAAAAGGTGTCAGGTGTTACGTGACAGGTATTTTGAGGTTAGTGCGTAGTTGGTGGTGGGCGGTGGCGGTCAGAGAAATAAGAACGTCATGCTGAGCGGAGCGAAGCATCTCTACCGCAGTAGTAATCCTGTCGACCGGTTAGCATAGCAACCAAGCGGTAGAGATGCTTCGACTGCGCTCAGCATGACGTGCTTTCTTTCCTTCTAGCCATCCCTAATACCCGAAAATCTCTTTTAGGGTAAGCTGCTGAACCTGGCCGTACTTGGCCAGCTCCTTGAAATTGAGGCGGTCTTTGGAGCCGATAACCAGGATGGTCTGGGGTTGGCCTTTCACGCGGGCCTGCTGAAACTTGAGCAGGTCGGCGAAGCTCATGTTGGCCGTTTGCTCGTACACGTCGCGGCGCAGGTCGTAGTCGAGACCGAGGCGCTTGGCCTGCTCGTAGCTGAAGAGGATGTCGGACTTGGTGATGCGCTCGGTGGCGATGCTGTTGCGGATGGCAGCCTTGGCAATCTGCAGGTTGGCTTCGGCCGTGGGCATGTCGTTGAGCAGGGTGTTCATGCCGGCCATGGCCTCGGGCAGCTTGTCGGCCTGGGTGCCGATGTAGCTCATGTTGTAGGAGCTACGGCCCACCTTATCGGCATTAGAAAAGCGTGAGGATGCAGAGTAAGCCAGCGCCTGGCTCTCGCGTAGCTCCTGAAATACGATGCTGCCCATGCTGCCGCCGAAATACTCGTTGTAGAGGCTGGTGGTGGGTACGAGGCCCTTGTCAAACACGGGCCCTTTGGTCAGGAACAGGATTTCGGCCTGCACCATGTTGTAATCCACCCAATACACTTTCTTGTCCTGAAGCGGCTGCTCGGTGAAATCCTTGCTGGCGGGCGTGGGGGTGAGCTTGGCCGGCGTCTGGTGTAGCTTGTTGAGCGTGGTGGTCAGGCTGGCTTCCTGCTTCGGCCCATAGTACAGCACCCGGTGCTGGAAAGTCGGCAGCTTCTGGATGACGGCGGTGAGCTGCTCGGGCTTGAGGGCTTTGAGCTCCTTTTCGCTGAGTTGGGTGGTGAAGGGGTTTTGCGCGCCGTACTTGGCGTAGTTCACCATGGCCTGCTGCAAAATCACGCCCTTGTTGAGCTTGGCATCGGCGCGGCCTTTCAGCACGCCGGCCACCATGTTTTTGAGGGCGTCGGCGTCGGGCTTGGGTGCATGCAGCAGCTGCTCGAACAGCTGCAACGCGGGCTCCATGTTGCTGTCGAGGCCGCTCAGGCTTACGAACGTACGGTCCTGGCCGCTGTTTACTGAGAACGAGCAGCCCAGCTTGTAAAACTCCTGCTGCAGCTCGGCGGCCGAATACTTGCCGGTGCCCAGGTACTGCAGGTAGTCGGTGGCCAACCCGAGGCGCGGGTCGGTGTTGGTGCCCATATCGAGCACGTAGTACAGGTTGAAGAGGTTGTTCTCCTCGTTGTGGGTGTAGTAGACCGGGATGCCCGAGGCGAGCTTGGTTTCCTTGATATCCTGCTTGTAATCGATGAACACCGGCTGCAGCTCCGGGTTGGGCAAGGCCGTTACCTGCTTGTAGAAGTCGGAGGCTACCTCGCGGTTCACGGGCACGGGCGTAATGGCGGGCTTCACCACTTTCACCTTGTTGGAGTCTTCGCCGGTGCGCTTGTAAATCAGGGCGTAGCCGGGGCCATAGTACTGCTGGGCCACCCGCATCACGTCGGCCTTGGTCAGTTTCCCGAAGTCCTCGAACTGCTGCAAATAGTCCTTCCAGTCGGTGCGGGCCACGAAGGCGGCTACGAAGGCGCCGGCGCGGGCCTCGTTGCTCTCGTAGCTCTTGGTACGCTGGAGCTGCTCGTTGTTGATGATGGCCGGAATCAGCCACTCCGGAAAGTCGCCCTTCTTTACTTTCTCCAGTTGGCCCAGCAGCAAGTCGCGCACTTCCTCCAGCTTCTGGCCCTGCCGGGGCGTGGCGTAGAGCACGTGCGAGGAGTAGTCGTTGTTGAGGTCGGTAAACGAGGCGGCCTGCAACACCTTCTGCTGCTGGTTGAGGTTGAGGTCGATCAGGCCGGCCTGGCCGTTGGTCAGAATCTTATCGATCATGCGTAGTGCCAGCGCGTCGGGCGTGTTGGTGCCCGGAAACCGGAAGCCCAGCATTACGTTCTCGGCACTCGGTCCCACAATCTTCGTCACCACCGGGGCCGTTATCGGGGCTTCCTGGGCCACGGTAAACGCGGGTACCGGCTTCGATTTCAACTGGCCAAAGTACTTGTCAATGATGCGGATGGTCTGGTCGTAGTCCAGGTCGCCGCTCAGCGTCAGTGCCACGTTGTTGGGCACGTAGTACTTATCGAAATACGCCTTGATTTCCGTGATAGACGGGTTTTGCAGGTGCTCGATGGTGCCGATGGTGGTCTGGGTGCCGTACTGATGCTGCTTGTACAGCGTGCGGTTCAAAGCCTCGTACTCCTTGCTGAAGTCGTTGTCGAGGCCGCGGTTCTTCTCCTCGTACACCGCTTCCAGCTCGGTATGGAACAGGCGCGGTACCATCTCGCCCAGCCGCTCGCTCTGAATAGCGGCCCACTTCTCGATCTGGTTGCTCGGAATGTCCTCCTGGTACACCGTCTGCTCGACCGACGTGTAGGCGTTAGAGCCCTTCGAGCCGATGGCACCCATCACCTTGTCGTACTCGTTGGCTACGGCGTATTTGGCCGCCACGCCCGAAATCGAATCAATCTGGTGGTAGGTCTTCTGGCGGGCGGCGGGGTTGTCGCGCTGGGCACGGTACTGCTCGTAGAGGGCTTCAATCTTGGCCAGCTCGGGCTTTTCCTGGGCCCAGTTCTGGGTGCCCAAGTGCGAGGTGCCCTTGAACACCATGTGCTCCAGGTAGTGAGCCAGGCCGGTGGCGGTGGCCGGGTCGTTCTTCGAGCCCGCCCGCACGGCCAGGTAGGTCTGGATGCGCGGGGCGTCCTTGTAATCCGACAAATAAACCGTCAGGCCGTTATCGAGGGTGTAGATGCGGGCCTGGAGCGGGTCGCCTTCCACGGTCTGGTACTTGTACTCCTTCTGCTGAGGCGTAACGGTGGCTTCGGTGGTAGCCGTGGCCGAAACCGCGGTTTTGCCGGATTGGCACTGGGTGAGGCCCAGGACCGCCAGAGCCGGAACAAAAAACAGAAGGGGTTTTCTCACGAGGAAAGGGAGGCGGGAAGCGAGCAGGATATAATAAGAAACTCAAAGATAGGCGTCCCCCCTGGGAATAAAAAGCCCGTCGATACCCGTTCAGCCTTTCAAGTGCGGAAAATTGCTTATAGGATCATGGATTAGCGCGGATTTTAACGGATTGCACGGATTACGTGAACGGCCCGCCGTGTAGTAGCTAGCGGCCGCCCATTTGCTTGAACCGAAAAAGCCACCTCTATGCAGGTGGCCTTTGTAATCGGCTACGAAATCCGCGCCATCCGTTAAAATCTGCGCCAATTCGTGGCCTAGTCGGCGTCGAGTCCCAGGCGCTGCTTCATCTCGGCCAGCATGGGATACTTCTCGGTCAGGTATTCCAGCTTGTCGGTGGCAGTATAGAGCTTGCGGCCGGTTTCCTGGCGCTCTACAATGCTTACCTGCACGTTCAGGCGCGGGTAGCCGGTGCGGCGGCGCAACTCGGTCACAAATTCCCCCCGGAAGTCGTTGAACTGGTCTTCCTGCACGGGGTTATCCACGGTCAGCAGAATAACGTGCTGCTCGTTGGCCTGCACCGGGCGGTTGAGGATGCTGTAGTGCATCATGCTGCCGGCCTTGCGCTCCTCGGTCAGCTCCTTCCAGGCGCGTTGCAGCTTGGCATCGTCGACGGCAGGTAAGCCGGTTACGGGGCCGCTGGGTTCGGCGTCGGTGGTGGCTTTACCGGCGGCGGCCTGCTCGGCCAGTTGGGCCTTCATGGCGTTCAGGCTGCCCAGGCCAGGTAATTTGGTGCCGAGACCCAGGGGCTTGCCCATCGGGGGCATGCCGGGTTTCGGGATGGGCGGGGGCAGCGGGGCGGCCGTTACGGGCGTCTGGCCCGGCTCGTGGCCCGCAATGCTGGGCCGGCCGGTTTCAATGTGCGGTACCGTATCGCGTAGCTGGCTGGTGGTGGGCACCTGGGTGGCCGTTTCGTCCTCGATGCTGGGCGTGTCGTGCAGCTCCTCCACGCCACTTTCCACCGGCACGATGGGCTGCGGGTCGGCGGGGCCGTGGGCCAGGTTTTCGGTGCTTAGTGCTTCGTTGCTGGTGCTCAGGGTGGGCTGATTCGCCGGGGCCGTGGCGTAGGCGGCGGGCGCTTCGGCGGTACCGTCGGCGACCAACTGGCCGCTAGGGGCTGCGGGCGCAGCTGTGGAGGGAGCTTGGGGGCTTACGCTACTTTTTTTTTTCGCCTCGCCGTTACCAGGCGAGGCGGCCGGGCCGGCGCTCAGGTCGCGGGCAAACTGCACGGCCCCGTTCAGATAGGCCAGCTTCATAAGCATCAGCTCGACGTGCAGGCGCTGGTTTTTGGCCTGCTTGAACTCCCGGTCGCAGAGGCTGACCAGGTTAAGGCCCGAAAGCAGAAAGGCCAGCGGGGCCGCCTGGGCCTGCTGCACGTAGCGCGCCCGGATGTTGTCGGACACTTCCAGCAGCTGCACCGTTACGGCATCCTTGCACACGAGCAGGCCGCGCAGGTGCTCAGCCGCGCCCACCACGAAGTTGTGCAGGTCGAAGCCGTTCTGCATCACCTCTTCCAGCAGCAGCAGCGTGGCGCTCAGGTTCTCGGTCAGCAACGCATCAGTCAGCCGGAAATAGTATTCATAATCCAGAATGTGCAGGTTCTGAATTACATCCTGGTAGCGCAGATTCTGGCCCGAAAACGTGACCATCTGGTCGAACATGCTCAGCGCGTCGCGCAGGCCGCCGTCGGCCTTCTGGGCCAGCAGGTGCAGGGCGTCGTCCTCGGCCGTAATCTGCTCCTGGGTAGCCACATAGCGCAAATGCCCCCGAATGTCGTCCACCTTAATCCGGTTGAAGTCGAATACCTGGCAGCGCGACAGGATGGTGGGAATGATTTTGTGGCGCTCGGTGGTGGCCAGAATGAAGATGGCGTAGCTTGGCGGCTCCTCCAGCGTTTTGAGAAACGCGTTGAAGGCCGCGTTCGAGAGCATGTGCACCTCATCAATGATGTACACTTTATAGCGGCCCTGCTGGGGGGCATAGCGCACCTGCTCCACGAGGCTGCGAATGTCCTCCACCGAGTTGTTGGAAGCCGCATCCAGCTCGTGCACATTGAAGGACGCGTTTTCCTGAAAGGCGCGGCAGGAGCCGCATTTACCGCAGGCTTCCAAATCGAAGGGCGTATTGTCGGGGTCGGCGGCCGTTAGCAGCGCCTCGGGCACGATGTCGGGCTGGGACTGGATGAGCTCCGATATGGGCCGGCCCAGGCGCACGTGTTCCTCCACGAACTCGCAGTTGATGGTTTTGGCCAAGATGCGGGCGCAGGTGGTTTTGCCCACGCCCCGCGGGCCGCAGAACAGGAACGCCTGAGCCAGATGCTGCGAGGCAATGGCGTTTTGCAGCGTGGTGGTAACGTGCTGCTGCCCCACCACGCTCCTGAACGTGGCCGGGCGGTACTTGCGGGCCGAAACAACGAAATTCTCCATAGGTCTTCCCACAAAGTTACCCCGAAAAGCCCGGCTTTGGAAGGCTGCTGTCGTGTCATTATGGCTGGCCGGCTCTCAAAACCAATGGAACATTTTTGCCCTCTTACAACGTTTCTACTGCAACGTGCGTATATTTGCACCCCGCCACTCGTGGCGGACATCGTTCTTTCACAACTGGGGCTGACCGGAATTGACAGCTCGTGCACTGCGCGAGTAAGCGTGTCGGGAGTTGGATGAATCTCCCGTAAAAAAAGCCGTCCAAAACACAACTGGCGAGTATAGCTACGCCATGGCTGCTTAGTCTAGGTACTAAGTAATGTCATCGTCCCGCATCCGTCTTCCTGCTCACGGGTGAGTTCGGGGCGTCGAAAGCAGTTAGGATAGTTCGTGGGGAGCTGTGACCCGCGGGCGAAACTCAAACAGATAAGGGGAAATCAAAGGCCTGATGTGCGCCTGGTTTCCTTCGACAATCCAAGCATAGATACACACGTAGAAAGCTCGACGTTTTCCTTGTCTGGACCAGAGTTCGAATCTCTGCAGCTCCACTTCTGAACGATGTGAAAAACCCCGCAGGCCTCGGCCGGCGGGGTTTTTTGTTTGCCCTGAATCAACCGTTTAGAGCTGATAAAAGATTGTTATATAGTGATTTATAGAGGTTAAAAATTCAGGCTTTTCTGGCTCTCGCGTAACCCCAGACGTATACTCCGGCAGCAGCTCCATTCGGAGTCAGGCTATCCTTAACGCTACATTTCTTTCCTATGAAACTGAATTTCCTGCTGGCCGCTGCCCTGTTTGTGGGTACGGCCACGGCCGCCTCGGCCCAGACCATGAACACCGGAGCCACCCGGAGCGGTACGCTGAACCAATCGACAACCCCGGTACCCAACCCGGCCAACCCGACAACCAACCCCGGCACGCTCGACCAGCGCACACCCACTACCACCAACCCCACGCAAACCAGCGTTGGAACCATGGACCAGACCCCGGCCGTGGAGAGCCGCACGACCATGGATGCCGAGCGCCGCACCTCCACCATGACGACCACGGAGCCCCGCAATACCCGCACAACGACGACGACCAAGCGCTCGACCCGCCGGACCAACGCGCCGCGCAACACCAACCCAATCAGATAGCTGGTGCCCGCACTAGCCAGACGTAAAAAAGCCGGCCCGCATCATGCGGGCCGGCTTTTTTATGCTCGAAGAGGATGGTCCTAGGCTTTCTGCTCCAGTTGGCCGCCGGCGCGCAGCAGCAAGTCAGAGAGGTTTGTCAGGCTGGCGCGGATTTCGGTGGGGGCTGTGTTGGCAGCCTCGGCAGTCTGCGAGGCCAGCATGCTTAGCGAACGGCCAATGGCCGGGGCATTCAGGCCCATGTCGCCCTCGCTTAGCAACGACTGCAGGTTGCCAATTTCGCGGCCGATATCCTGGAGGCGGGGCTCGCCGCTTTGCAGCAGGTGCTGCTGCCAGGTTTCGGTGTTGTCCATGGCCGCGCTGAGCGGGATGCCGGTGAGACCGTTGCTGAGGGAGTGGGTAGTGGCGTTGAGCAGGTCGGTGAAAATCATAGGAAAGAAAAATCAGGAAAAAAAACAGATAGCCCAAGGGGCAGGTAGGCTTACGTAAAAAGTGGCGCCAAAGGTCAGGTTGCCGCCGGAGCCGGTACACCGGGCAGCAGGCCGGCCCCGCGCAGGGTGGCGCAGGCGCGGTGGGCGCTGGCCTCTTTATCCTTGATTTCGAGCATAATATCCACATCCAGGTCGCCAAGGTCACGCAGAAAACCCTCGAACAGGTTGTCTTCAAGGGTGGGCGTGTGCTTGCCTTTGCGCTCACCGGGAGCCTGCGAGCTGTAGTCCATCATCATCACGCCGTCGCGGGTGGGGTGCCAGGTGGCGGCGGCCAGGCGCAGGGCCTCGGCCATGGTTTCGCCGTGGTTAAGGCATTCGTGGTGGAAGTTGTCGAACAGCACCGGAATGCCCACCGCCGCGTGCACCCGCAGGCAGTCGTGCAGGCTGAACAGGCGGTCGTCGTTTTCGATAACCAGGCGGACGCGCACGGCTTCGGGCAGGCGCTGATACGTGGCAATAAAGCGGCTGATGGCTAGTTCCCGGTCGTTGTAGAGGCCGCCGACGTGGATCTGGAGCTTGTGGGTAGAGTCGAGGCCCATCAGATCCAGCATCGAGCCCTGGTACACCAACTCCTGCACGCTACGCTCCACAATACTGGCATCGGGCGAGTTGAGCACCACAAACTGGTCGGGATGAAACGAGATGCGCAGGCTGTGGGCTTGCACATAGTCGCCAATGGCCCGGAACTCGGCCGCAAAGCGCGTCTGCCAGGGGAAAGTGTTGATGGGGTGGGAGCCGAAGGGCACTACGCCCGAGCCAATGCGGAAGAACAGCAGCCCGTGGGCTACATTCCACTCCAAAATCTGAAGCAGGCAGCGCAGGTTGTTGGCCACCGTCAGCTCCAGGCGCTCATCGGTGTAAGAAGCTAGTCGAAAGGTGCTGGTAGAAGTGCAGTCGAGCGTTTCGTTGACGCAGGGGTAACCGATTCGCATAACGGAGGCGTGGGTGCTAGTTGGACCTGAGAGGACGTTTCAGAAGGCATACGGCAGAAAAGGCGCTGGCGGCCAAAAACCAACCTATCCAGTAAGCATCCGAATATCAACTCCCGAAAACCCGGTTTCCCCAGTTCATTCACTAATGCAGCCCCAGGCCTTATTCGTAGCCGCGGTTATCCTTGAAGTTGCGGTTGTAGCGGCGGCGTTCCTGCAGGGCT
Organism: Hymenobacter psychrophilus; assembly: GCF_900107135.1. GTDB lineage: Bacteria > Bacteroidota > Bacteroidia > Cytophagales > Hymenobacteraceae > Hymenobacter > Hymenobacter psychrophilus. Next base: position 106,237 of record NZ_FNOV01000003.1, on the reverse strand, counting down.
TTTTTGGCGGCTTGCTGAGCGGCTTCTTCCGCCTCAATTTCCCGCATCTTCTCCCGTTCCTTGCCGGCTCTGGAAAACTTCTCGTACAGCAGGCTGACAGGGCTGGCCAGGGTGGGAGTAGGGGCCTTGGGAGCTGCCGAATCGACGGGGAACATGGGCTTCGGGGCGGGCGGGCGCTTCACGGCGCTGGTAGGAGCAGTGCTGGGCCGCTTGATATTGCGCAATGCCCGGTCGATGAGTTCCTGATCGGGCCGGCCTTCGGTGATGCGCACCTCGCCCAGCTGCACTGTATCGGGCCGCAGCCGAATCTGGACCACCAGCTGCGAGAGGCCGGTGCCACCCAGCGGCAGCTGCCGGGCCTTGAAGCCCACGGCCCGGAAAATAAGGGTATCGGTGCGCTGGGCCGTTACGCCGAAGTCGCCGCTGGCGTCGGCTACCACGGCCAGCTGGGTGCGCCGCACCGTTATCGAGGCCCCGGGAATGGGCCGGCGAGAGCCTTCCTCCGAAATACGGCCCGTTACGCGCACCTGCCCCGCCGCCAGCCCCGCCAGCAGCAGCAGTGGCGCCAGCAGCAACAGAAAACGAACACGACCAGCGGGTGACAGGGGAGGAGGAAACAGCATCAACAGGCAAACTAACACAGCGCGGCGGGGAAACCATTCTCCCCGGGAGGCTCAACGGGCTGGCCGGTAAACGCTCATTGTACCGGAAGGAGACAAAAGAAGCCCGCACCGTTGCAGGTGCGGGCTTCCCCGAGCTAACAAATTGACGGCCGAAAGTGCGCTGGCCGCCAAAAAAGTTATTTGATGACGGTTTTGTCGCCGTCCTGAGGCTTCATTTTCACGGTGCCGTCGTCGGCATCCATTTTGGCCTTGTTGCCCTCAGCGTCTTTCATTTTTACGTCGCCGTCGGCTTTCACCTTCAGCTTGCTGCCGTCTTCGCCCTTCATTTTCATCTTGTCCATCTCGGAGCTGCTCATGTCAGCCGATGAGCTGCCCATCGACATATTGTCCGACGAACCCATGCTGCCGCTGTCCATGTACCGGTCGTCCATGTAGCTGCTGCGGCTGCTTTCGTAGGCCGTGTACTGCGTGGGGTCGGTGAACACGGTTTTCATTTCCGCATCGGTGTTGCTGTACACGTCGCGGCGGGCGGCGGCCATGCCCATCGTGTCGGTCATGTATTTCTGGTTGAGCTCGGCCATGCGCTGGCCCCGGGCAACATAAATGTCGCGTACCCGGGTGCGGGTCGGCTCGTCAAGCTTCATGCTGGTGGCCATATCACCGGCCATACGGTCGGCGCGGCTGTTAACGGCTTCCGGCGAGTAATCCATGCTGCCGGTCGTGGTGGCCGTGGTCATGGTGGTATCGGTGGTCGTGGTAGTGGTTTCAGCGGGCTGGTTTTCCGAGCACGAGCCGAGCGTGAAGGCAGCGGCAGCCGAAAGCAGAAGCAGGGTCTTTTTCATGAGGAAGGCTTGAAAGTCAGTGGGAAAAAAAGGAGGGAGAGAAAATGGGAATGGCGCGTATACGGTGGATGGCGGGCGGAGGTTGGCCCGTTGGGAAAGCAGGAAGCCGGAAATTGAAAAAAGGAAAAAGTGCGCGTTCTGTTAAGGCCTATACCTCGCAGAACGCGCACTTTTTAACCGCTTCTAAACTATCAACTTCTGCTACCCCCGCTGCAACTCGAACACCGTAATTTCGGGCAGGAAACCCACCCGGCCGGGGTAGCCGATGAAGCCCAGGCCGGTGTTTACGTACAGGTGCTGGCGGCCGCGCTGATACAGGCCGGCCCACTGCTTATACGCATATTGCACCGGGCTCCACTTCAAAAACGACAGGTTTAAACCAAACTGCATGCCGTGGGTGTGGCCGGCCAGCATCAGGTCGATGTCGGGGTAGTTCTGCACCTGCGCGTCCCAGTGGGAGGGGTCGTGGGAGAGCAGGATTTTGAACGGGGCCGCGGGGTCGGAGGCGGCGTGGGCCTTGGCCAGGTCGCCGTACTGCGCGAAGCCCTTAGCTCCCCAGTTCTGCACCCCAATCAAACTGATTTTTTCGCCGTTGCGCTCAATGGTGCGGGCCTCGTCGAGCAGCAGGTTCCAGCCGATTTTGGCGTGGTTGGCTTTCATGCGGGCCAAGTTGGCCTGCTTGGCCGCCAAGCCGCCTTCCTGGGTCCAGTCCACGTAGTCGGAGTAATCGTGGTTGCCGAGGATGGAGTAAATGGGGAGCTTGGAGCGGATGCCGGCCAGCGTGTCGATGTGCTCCTCCACTTCGGTGGCGTAGTTGTTCACCAGGTCGCCGGTCATCACCACCAGGTCGGCGGCCTGCTCGTTGATGAGGGCCACTGCCCGGCGCAGCGGCGCGAGGCTCTGGAACGAGCCGGTGTGCAGGTCGGAAATCTGGAGCATTTTAAACCCATCGAACGAGGCCGGCAGGTTAGGAAAGCGCAGCACCACGCGCTTAACGGTGTAGTCGGTGCGTCCCTTAAACATGCCCCACAGCAGCGCCACGAAAGGCACGGCCCCGGCCACCAGGGCCACTTTGCTCAGAAACTCACTGCGCGAAATGGCTGGCCCGGCTTCCGCCCCGGCGGGCCGGCTTACCAGCTGGGCCACCCAGCGGCCCAGGCGTACCACGTCTTCGAGCAGCAGCGGAATGACGACCACTATTTTGGCGGCAATAACAGCCAGCAGCAATCCGCCGAGGTAGGCTTTGTAGGAGGCGTGCTCGCGTCGGTTGCTCATGGCCCAGAAGCCCAGCCCCCATACCAGAGCCGTCAGGACCCAATAAAGCACCACCGTAGTGCGGCGCAGACCGGGCGAAGCAGATTGCACCAGCGTGCGTACAGCCTGAAAAGCATACCATTCGGCAGCGGCTACCAGGATTAAAAAGAAAGGCAGAAACAGTTTGCGGGACATAGAAAAAACAGGCCCCCCATTGATGGGACCACAAAGTAAGACAGAGGGACTGGCAACACGATGGCCGAGCCCGGTTTTTAGATTAAATTCCGGGCCTACAACAACGGTGCCCCATGCAAGAGTTTGACAAGCTGTCGGAAAACCCGCCGCAACCCGCCCCCGAGGCCCCAAATGGCACACCTGCCGCTTACGCCCCGGTCGCTAGCGGCATCAAAAGCTGGGCAGAAGAAGACCGGCCCCGCGAAAAGCTGCTGCAGAAGGGTCGCGCTGTACTCTCGGATGCCGAGCTGCTGGCCATTCTGCTGGGTTCGGGCACCGCCAAATTGTCGGCCGTTGATGTGGCCAAGCTCGTGCTCAAAGCGGCCCAGAACGACCTGAACGTGCTGGCCCGCTTCTCGGTAAAGGAGCTGATGAAGCAGAAGGGCATCGGCGAGGCCCGCGCCATTACCATTGTGGCGGCGCTGGAGCTGGGCCGTCGCCGCAAGGAAGCCGACGCCCCGGCCCGCACCACTGTTACCTGCTCGCGCGACATTTACCGCGTGATGCAGCCCCATTTGCAGGATTTACCCCACGAGGAGTTCTGGGTGATTCTGCTCAACCGCGCCAACGTGGTCATGCGCACCGTCAGCATCAGCCGGGGCGGGGTGGCTGGTACCGTGGCCGACCCCAAGCTTATTTTCAAGGAGGCGCTGGAGCAGTTGGCCAGCAGCATTGTGCTGGTGCACAACCACCCCAGCGGCAACCGTAACCCCTCGGCCGCCGATATTGCCCTGACCCGTAAGCTCAAGGAGGCCGGCCAGCTGCTCGACCTGCCCGTGCTCGACCACCTCATTTTCACCGACCAGGGCTACCACAGTTTCGCCGACGAAGGAATGCTGTAGGGGTGAAGTAAAAATTAAAAGTGAAAAATTAAAAATTGGGGCAGCTGACTTCCATCTTTGTTGAGAGATACAGCACAAACTTGTGATGAGCTGCGGTCGATACGAATTGACTGAACGATGGCTTGTTTTTAATTTCTCACGCTTAATTTTTAATTCCCTCCCCTTTGCGCATCAACCCCAAAATCCTCATTGGCCTGGGCCTGCTGCTCGTGTTCGGCTACTTTCTGCAAGACCTTGTGCTGGGCCAGGACCAGTACGTGGCCCGGCTGCAACAGCAGCGCGAAGCCAAGAACAACGCCTTCCGCCGCCCCAACTCCTCGCCCCTCAGCGACGAGTTGCGCCAAAGCTTCGACAGCCTCAAGTTCTACCCGCCCAACCGTGCTTTCCGCCTCGATGCCCAACTGGAGCACTTCCCGCAGCGCGACACTGTAGAAATGCCACTCACCGACGGCAAGTCGGACAAGTACCTGCGTTGGGGCCGGGCCAAATTCATCTTCGAGAAGCAGGAGTATCAGCTCACGCTATTCCTGAAGGCCGACGGCAAAGACACGACCCTGTTTGTGCCCTTCACCGACCGCACCAACGGCTTCGGCTCCTACGGCGGCGGCCGCTACCTCGATGCGCCCCTGCCCGCCGCCTCCGACACCGAAGTGCTGCTCGATTTCAACCAGGCCTACAGCCCCTATTGCGCTTACTCCGACGCCTACGCGTGCCCCGTGCCACCGCCCGACAACCGCTTGAAACTGCAGATTGAGGCCGGCGAGAAGGCGTATAAATAGAGCTGATAGCTATTAGCTAACAGCTATTAGCTTTCGTTCTCGGTTTTTCAGACCGCATTTCTGACTTAGGTTAGAGAATCTGACTACAGAAAAGGGCGGCCCCTCCAACTGTGGAGGGGCCGCCCTTTTCTGTGATATACTGCTGGGTTGGTAAAAACGGAAAGCTAACAGCTAATAGCTCTCAGCTAACAGCTGATTAAAACTACCGCTGAATCAGGATTTTGCGCGAAGTAGCGTCGGCACCGTTGCCCAAGCTGAGTTGGTAGAGGCCGCTGGCCAACTGACCCAGATCGATGGGTAGGTTGAGGCTGGCAGTAGCAGGCACAGCTTGGCGGAATACTTCCTGGCCCAGCATGTTGCGCACCACCACTTCGAGGCCGCTGGTAGGCCGGCTGAAGCGGGCCTGCACGCGGAACTGGCCGGCGCTTGGGTTCGGGAACACACTCAAGCCGCCATTGGCTTTCAGCTCCGAGGCCACGCTGGTTATCACGTTGCTGACCACCAAGTTGTCGATGGCCCAGCCCCAGCCAAACGCGCCGGGGTCGGCGGTGAGGCGGAAGCGCAGGCGCACTTCGTCGCCCACGTTGTATTTGGCGCCCAGGCTGAAAGTATGCGGTTTGAACAGCGACGGACTGCCAACGGAGTTGGAGTTGCCGGCCGCCGTTACTTTGAGGTTCCAGGCCGCCAGCCAATCGGCTTGCAGGCGCGAGTCGTAGCCATCGGCTACGGGCTTCCAGGTGGCACCCTGGTCGGTGCTGCCCTCTACCACCACGTAGTCGTAAAATTCCTCGGTGCCAAAAGTAGCAGTAGGCTCGCCGGGCTCCACCAGCACCACTTCGTCAAACGTCATAATCGTGTTCTTCGACGTTACCTTGATGGGAACCAGCATCTGGTAGATGAGGGACGTATCGTTGGCGTACTGGTGGTCGGAGTGGATGGCCGGATTGGCGAAGTTGCCGGGCTGCGCAATCGTGAAGCCCTCGCCCACGAAATCGAGCGGCGCGGCGCTGTTGAAGTTGTTGGTGTAAGCGGCCTGCGCCGGCTTGAAGCCCACCACATTCACGGTGTAAAAACCGCTGGTGGGGTTTAGCGTCTGGTTGGCCGCCGCCGCCACGTCGCGGGTCAGAATGCGGTAGGTGAGCACGTCGCCGGCCACGATGCCAGCGGCCGTCAGGCCTCCGGTGTAAGTGCTGGAAGTTCCCTGGCGGGTAAGCGTGAGCGTCGGCTTGGCCACGCCGTTTACAAATACCTCGGCCTGCACGCTGCCTATGCCCAGGTTGTCGGTGGCCTGCACCTGCAGGTTCAGCGGCAGCTTATCAACGAATACGTAGGTCGCGGCCCGGTGCTGCACGAGCGGCGCCACCACATCGGGGCCCACGACAAACGAGTAGCGGTCGACGGTTGCCACGTTGGGCTGGTAGGCGGCCGGGGCGGAGTAGGTACGCTTGGTTTCGTTGTCGGAAGCCGTGATGAAGTAGCTGATTTTGTGGTTGAGACCCGGGCTTGGAATTACGCCCCGGTACTCGTTGCCGCCCGTGTTGGTCATGGTAATGGCCACGGGCGCCGCATTATCGATGGCGTAGTTGAGCTTCACCGAGCCGGGCGTAACCGTGCCGTCGCTGATGATGGTAGCCGTAACGGGGAAGTCGCGGGCCACTTCCGAATCCCGGAGCGGCGTAGTGCGGATGGCCGTGTTGAACCAGCCCATCTCGTCGAACATCTTCAGCGTGAGCGGACCGGGGTTGTGCATGGCCTCGGCCGCGCCAACCTGCGGCGACATCAGCGAATTGATGTCGCCGGCGCGGTACGTGGCCTCATCAAGGTGCGAAATGCTGGAGCCCGACGAGTACGTGGCCGGGGCATACAGCCGGGGGCGCTTGTCGTCGTTGACGGCCCGGGCCAGCGGGCTGTTGAAGTAAAGCTGATTGCTGGTAAACTGCGTGCCCAGTGCCGCCGAGTTGTTGGGGTAGGCCGGGTTATTAATGAGTAACTCGCCAGCCTGATTTTCAATGTAGGAGCTGAAAATGGATGGCGGGACGCCGTAGGAGCCGTTGGGAGCCGTGTAGCTGGTGCCGGCAGCGAAGCCCAAGCCGTGGCCTAGTTCGTGCAGCACCACCGTTACCAGATCGTACTGGCCGGCCGGTACGTTGCCATCCAGCCCGTAATACCAGTTAAACGTGCTGCTGAAGCGGGCATTGATATCGGGTGCATTTGTCGCGTTCAGGTCCTGGCCACTGATTTTCTCGGCCAGGGCCACCGGATACCTCACCCCGTTGCGGGTAGCCCCACTTAGGTCGTTGTAATAAGCCGTGGCGCCGGCCGAGCCGAGTACGCCCGCCGCCAGCGGCGTCCAGGTGGCCTGCACCCGAATGGTTACCGGCGAGATCAGCAACGACTGCCAGATGTCGACAGCGTGCTGGAAGGCGGCCTGGGCCTCGGGCGAAAAGCCGTCGTAGGTTACTTCAATTTTGGCGCTCGCGGCAGCGCGGCGGCCGGTGCGCTGCTGCTCGAGGTAGGCCTCGGGCAGGGGCAGCTTGGTGTGCATGCTCTCGGGGCGCGAGTAGCAGATAGTAGCCGGAGCCGGGCTGGGGTCGAGCGTAAACCTGGGTGCCTGACCGAAACTGACCAAGCTGGTCAGTAACGCCGGTGCTAGAAGTAGTTTTTTCATCAAATAAGCAGAAATGCTGAGTGGATATTAAAAGAAAGGTCGGAAAGTTACGGGAATGATGACAGTTATTCAACACGCTTTCCACATTTGAAGCGGCCGCTGCCTATCGGACCCGGCGGGCTGTGGCCGGCCGGGGCACTGCCGGCCGCAGGTTGCCCGGCTGGCAGCTTTCTACCGCCCGCCCGAATCTGTACCTTTGCCCGAATTCAGTTGCCCGTTGCCCGTTGGCCGCTGCCAGGTTGTTCTTGAAATCAACCTGACAACGGACTGCCGCACCCAGGCAACTGGCAACTGAACACTGGCAACTGAAATGAAGATATCCTACGACTGGCTCCGCACGCTCATCCCTACCGATAAACCCGCGGCCGAAATTGGGGCGCTGCTTACCGGCTCGGGGCTGGAGGTGGAGGGAATTGAGGAGCAGGAAAGCGTGCCCGGTGGCCTGCGCGGCCTGGTATTGGGCACCGTGCTCACCCGCGAAAAACACCCCGACGCCGACAAGCTCAGTCTGACCACCGTGGACGTGGGCGACGCCACCCCCCGCCAGATTGTGTGCGGCGCGCCCAATGTGGCCGCCGGCCAGCGCGTGGTAGTGGCCCTCGAAGGGGCTATGCTGTACCCCAGCGGCGGCGAGCCATTCAAAATCAAGAAGTCGAAAATCCGGGGCGCGGCCTCCGAGGGCATGATTTGCGCCGAGGACGAAATTGGTCTGGGCCAGTCGCACGACGGTATTATGGTGCTCGATACCGACTTGCCCAACGGCACGCCCGCCGCCGACTACTTCGGCCTGGGCTCCGACTCGGTATTTGAAATCGGCCTGACCCCGAACCGGGCCGACGCGGCCTCGCACTACGGCGTGGCCCGCGAGCTGCGCGCCCTGTTGCGCCAGCCCTGCCACCTGCCCGACATCAGCGGCTTCCACGCCCCAGCCACGGCCGAGCGGAATATCAAGGTGACATTGGAATATCCCAATGCCGCGCCGCGTTACGCGGGTCTGCTGCTGGAAAACGTTAAAGTTGGCCCCTCACCGGAGTGGCTGCAACGCCGCCTGCGTAGCATCGGCCTCTCGCCCATCAACAACGTGGTGGACGTGACCAACTTCGTACTCCATGAGCTGGGCCAGCCCCTGCACGCCTTCGACGCCGACCAGATTGCTGGTGACCACATTCGCGTAATGTGGGGTGAAGTTTGGGATAAATTAGTGACGCTGGATGGCGTAGAACGGGAGCTTGCCTATGGCGACTTAGTCATTGCCGATGGGAATGGGGAGCCAATTGCACTTGCCGGGGTATTCGGCGGAGCAAAGTCAGGTGTAGTAGATGCTACTACTCATGTTTTCTTGGAAAGCGCCTACTTCGACCCTGCTACTGTTCGAACCACTTCTCAGTACCACAAACTCAAAACCGACGCCTCGTTTCGCTTCGAGCGCGGCACCGACCCCAACATGGTGCTGCTGGCTCTCAAGCGCGCCGCGCTGTTGCTCCAGGAAGTGGCAGGAGCCACCGTGGCCGCGCCCGTCGTGGACGAGTACCCTGAGCCTATCGGCTCCACGCTGGTGCGCCTGCGCCTGCCGCGGGTCGAGAAGCTCGTCGGCCAGTTCATCGCGCCCGCCCGCATCCGCCAGATTCTCACCGACCTCGACATCCTCATCACGGAGGAGCTTACGGACGAAGCCGGCCACGAGGAATGGATTTTGTCGGTGCCGCCGCACAAAGTGGACGTAACGCGCGAAGCGGATGTGATTGAGGAGATTCTGCGCATTTACGGCTACAACCACGTGGCCCTGCGGCCTCATAATTCGGCCTCGTTTCTGGCCCGGTTCCCGAACCCCGACCCCGAAATCATCCGCCAGAATGTGGCCCGGCTGCTGAGCGGGCAGGGCTTTTCGGAAATCATCACCAACTCCATCACCAACTCGCGCTACTTCGAAACCGAGGCCGCGCCCGATGCCGGGCTGGTGCATTTGCTCAACTTCAACAGCGCCGAGCTAAACGTAATGCGGCCCAGCCTGCTGCCCAGCGGCCTGGAAGTAGTGCGCCACAACGTGAACCGCCGCCAGCGCGACCTGAAGCTCTACGAGTTCGGCAAAACCTACCGCCAGCTGCCCGGCGGCGGCCACGAGGAGCAGAACCAGCTCGTCATCTACCTCACCGGCAACACGGCCGCCGAAACCTGGCAGCAGAAATCGGCCAAAAGCTCCTTCCACCAGCTGGCCGGGGCCGTGCAGCAGGTGCTGGCCGCCTTGGGCTTCGCCGAGCCTGCCTCGCGGCCCGTCGAGCACCCCTATCTGGCCGGTGGCCTCACGCTGCTGGCCCAGAACCAGTCGGTGGCCCAACTCGGCGCCGTGTCCGCGGCCGTGCTCAAGCGCCTCGACGTGAGCCAGCCCGTCTGGTTTGCCGAGCTGGACTGGGACGGCCTGATGCGCAAGCACAAGAGCCGCCTCGTGGCCCAGGAGCTGCCCAAGTTCCCGGAAGTGCGCCGCGACCTGAGCCTGGTCGTCGACCGCACCGTGAGCTTCGACCAGCTTCGGCAGATTGCCCGCCGCGCCGAAAAGAAGCTGCTGCGCCACGTCAATGTGTTCGACGTGTACGAGGGCGACAACCTGGGGGCCGGCAAGAAGTCGTACTCCGTCAGCTTCCTGCTCCAAGATGCCACCCAGACGCTCACCGACCAGGCCATCGACCAGGTGATGAACCGCCTGATTCAGCAGTTCGAGCAGCAGGCCGGGGCCGTTATCCGGCGGTAGATTGGTTTCCTAGACGAACGTCATTCAGAGCGAAGCGAAGAATCGCGCGTGTTGACGTTGCCAGAGTTGTTTAGCATAAGCATGCGAGATTCTTCGCTTCGCTCTGAATGACGTTCTTTACAAAAAACCAAAAACCATCCATTAAAAACTAAAAGATGGCCTCCACCCAGCAGCTTGCCCAACTCGACCGCCTGGAGCGGCAGGTAACCACTTTAGTGGCTGCCTATCAGCAGTTGCGCGAGGATGTGGCCGATGCCCAGACTACTGTTCAGCAGTTGCAGGCCGACGTGCGCGACCGGGAGCGGGTCATTAAGGATTTCCAGAATCAGGAGAATATCACTAAACTTGTCAATACCATAGCGACCGGGGAACCGGCCAATGTCAACGAGCTGAAACTTCGCCTGAACGAATACATCCGCGAAATAGATAAGTGCCTTGCCTATTTGAGGGAGTAAACCATACCGAACCAACATCCCCCTAACCTACCACTGCCAGCAGCTAAGCTGATGTCCGATCTTTCCATTAAAATCCGAATTGCTGATCGGGATTACCCCATGAAGGTAAGCCCCCAGGATGAGGAGCGCCTGCGCCTTGCGGGCCGGCTGCTCGGTGAGCGGCTGAAGGAATTCCGGGAACAGTACGGCATTCAGGACAAACAGGACCTGCTGGCCATGATTGCCTTATCAACCATGGCTGACCGCTTGAAGGTCACGACGGAAAAGGATGGGACCGATGCGGCCCTGACCGAGCGCCTCGCGCGTTTGGACGAGCTGCTATCGGGGACGGTGTTGGTCTGACCCGGTTGCCCTTCAGTGGGCGCGGGGCCGATTCGGCGCGAAGTAACAGCCCGGTGCGGGGCGGGGCAAGCGGCCCGGCCATCGCACGGGCCTTTGGCGTTTCTACCGGGGGCTGTGGAGTAATGGTTCTTAGCGCTTAGTTGTTGGTGTAGGATGCGTGGTAGTCAGCTTTGACTGCTACCAGACTACCAGCCAAGAACAAAAAGCTGAGAACCAGCATTCAACTTCCAATTTCAATCCCCCTACAGTCATGTCTCAAACGCTTTATATTGTTCTGGCAGCCGTGCTGGCCCTTGTGGTTGGCGTGGTGCTGGGACGCCTGCTGGCCGGCAAGGCCCGGCAGGACCACGAGGGTGATGCCCGAACCAAAGGCCAGCAGCTGCTGGCCGATGCCGAAGCCGAGGCCACCCGCATCCGCGACGAGCGAATTCAGCAGTCCAAAGATAAATTCCGCAACCTTAAGCAGGAATTCGAGCAGGAAAGCCGCCGCCAGAAGCAGAGCTTGGATCAGGAGCTGACCGAGCGCCGCGCCAGCGTAGTGGAGCAGGAGCAGAGCATCAAGCAGCTCAGCCAGACTACCCAAAAGCAGCTCGACCAGGTACAGCGCAAGGAAAAGGAGCTCGACACGGCGAAAGAACGCCTCGAAACCCAGGCTCAGCAACAGCGCGAAAAGCTCGAAGCCCAGGACGAAAAGCGTAAAGCTACCCTCGATGCCCAGCTGGCCAAGCTCGAAAGCCGCGAGCAGGAAGTGGAAACCGAGCTGCGTGACATCCGCCAGCAGCTCACCGAGAAAATCAGCGCCATTACCAGCCAGCTTGAAGCCATTTCGGGCCTTACGGCCGCCGAGGCCCGCGAGCAGCTGGTGGAAGGCCTCAAAAACGAAGCCCAGATTCAGGCCAGCTCCTACATCAAGGACGTGGTCGCCCAGAGCAAGCTCACGGCAACTAAAGACGCCAAGAAAATCGTGCTCGAAACTATTCAGCGCACCGCCGCCGAGCACGCCATTGAGAACTGCGTCAGCATCTTCAACATTGAAAGCGACGACGTAAAGGGTAAGATTATCGGCCGCGAAGGCCGCAACATCCGGGCCCTGGAGGCTGCCACGGGCGTTGAAATTATTGTGGACGACACGCCCGAGGCCATCATCATCTCGGGCTTCGACCCGGTGCGTCGCGAGGTGGCCCGCCTGAGCTTGCACCTGCTGGTGAAGGACGGACGGATTCACCCCGCCCGCATCGAGGAAATTGTGGCCAAGACCCGCAAGAACATCGACGAGGAAATCGTGGAAATCGGGGAGAAGACCATCATCGACCTCGGCATCCACGGCCTGCACCCCGAGCTGATCAAGATGGTGGGCCGCATGCGTTTCCGCTCCAGCTATGGCCAGAACCTGCTCCAGCACAGCCGCGAAGTAGCCAACCTCTGCGCCACCATGGCCGCCGAAATGGGCCTCAATGTGAAGCACGCCAAGCGTGCCGGCCTCCTCCACGACATCGGTAAGGTGAGCACCGAGGAGCCCGAACTGCCCCACGCCATTTTGGGCATGGAGATGGCCAAGAAGTACAAGGAGCACCCCGACGTGGTGAATGCCATTGGCGCCCACCACGACGAGATGGAGATGACGGCCATGATTTCGCCCCTGGTGCAGGCCTGCGACGCCATTTCGGGCTCGCGCCCGGGTGCCCGTCGCGAGATGATGGAAAGCTACATCAAGCGCCTCAAGCAGCTCGAAGAAACCGCCAACGGCTTCAAGGGCGTCAACCAGTGTTTCGCCATTCAGGCCGGCCGCGAGCTGCGCGTGATGGTGGACGCCGAGAATGTGACCGATGAGCGCGCCGCCGAGCTGAGCTACGAAATTTCCCAGAAAATCGAGAAGGAAATGCAGTACCCCGGCCAGATCAAAATCACGGTTATTCGTGAAATGCGCGCCGTAGCCTACGCCAAGTAAACCACCAAAATCTTCCTTCCGCGCGCAGCAAGGACGAAGATTTATAAGTCAAAAGGCCTGCCGAAAGCACTTCCGGCGGGCCTTTTTTGTGCGCTGTGCAACCTGCTGTGCCGCTACAGTCTCTCACTACTAATTCTTTGACTCAATTAACTGTTAATTAGTAGTATAAATTCTTGTATGCGGTTACTGCTATTCCTGAAAACTGTGCTGCTTGGGTTACTCATCAGCCTTATGATGGGGTGCTCGGTTTACGAGCCTTTGCGTCCTGCTGCGCCTTTGCTACGGGCGAAAGGGGAGGCTGAGGTGGCAGTCGGTGGCTATTTATCGGGGCGGCTGGAGGGTTCGGCGGCGTATTCGCCCCTCAACCACCTGGTGCTACGGGCTGCCGGGGGCATGACTGTCAACCAGGGTGAATCTGCAGGGTTCCGCAACCGGCAGTTCGAGCTGGGCATGGGAACCTACCGGCAACTCCCGGCCGACTGGCTGATAGGGGGAGGCGGGGGCTACGGCCGGGGCGAGGGGAACCGGGCCTTTACCCGAGAGGGATTCGGCTCAAACAGAGACACTACTAGCTACTTCGATTATGCTGCTCGCTACCATACGGTGTTTGCCGACGCGTTTCTGGCGCACGAAGGATCGTGGACTACCTGGGGCGTCGCCTACCGCCTCTCGCAGGTGCGTTTCGCGTCGCTGACCAACAATGGCCTGCCCTTGCCGCTCCGGCGCATGACGCGCAATGAGCCCATGGTTTTTGTGCGCTTCGGGGGCTGGCACAAGGGGAAGCGCTGGTGGCAGGTGCAGGTGGCCACTAGTCTGTCGTGGTCGTCGGATTACATGGCGGGCCGGGGGGCGTACCTGCCCCAGCCACTGGCCGATACCAAAGAGGCACGGGTACTTACCTCCGTGGGCCTTGTGGTATATCCACATTTGCTTGCCCGACGAGCCGGAGAATAGCGGATACTAAGGCCACCAGTTGCTGTGCCTACTCCGAATCTGCTTAGAAAGCCAAGTTAGCGCGCCATGCTCCAACAGGCGGACACCAGAGTAAGCATGACGCACTAACTCGATTCCGGACACTTCGGGAACAACCTCTCTAACCGCTAAAGCGCATAATCGAGTCGGCCCAGTTGCCGGGGCTGGCCAGGTAGTGCAAGGGGTTGCCCGCCCGATTGTGCGCGTTATTCTCCTGCCCCATCTATTGAAAATAGCGGACTGGTAAAAACCGATCAGGCGGCTTACGCCTCGGTTTATTCGGGCAGCGTGATTTCGCCTTCGAACTCGCCCGAATCGGCCAAATCGTGGAGCCAGTACTCCGATGAAACCAGGCGCACGGCAAAGGTACCGGGGGCGTCTTCGGGCGTGGCCGTCATTTCCCAGAGGATGTTGTCGGCGGCTTCGAAGGGCGTGTCGGCTTCCAGGTCGGCGGCGTAGAGGCGCTTGATGAGCGAGCGGTCGGAGAGGGCCGGGGCCAGGGCCCGCAGCACGAGGCCAGCCGTAAGCTGCCCGGGAGCCTCGGGGCCGGTGAACTGCATAGTGGCGTGCACCAGTACGGCCTCGCCGTTGGGGAACTTGCCGTTGTAGGCCAGGCGCAGGAGTTGGTTGGCGTCGAAAAGGTGGCGGTGCAGGCCGATTTCGGGGTACTCCTCGAAAATTTTGTCGTTCTGCATGTCGTGCGAAATCTGGTCGATCTGGCCGTCGTTCAGGTCGTCGCCGAGGCGGTAGCTGAGCAGCACGTTGGCGGCTTCGGCCGGTTCGAGGTCGGCCAGGGCCATCAGGGTCATTTCGCGGGTTTCAGATTCCGAAATGGTGTCGCCGTCGGCAAAACCGGCCGCGCTCATGATGGACCGATAGTCAGTAAGCTGCCAGGTGCCGGGAATTTCGCTCAGCGTTTCTTTGCTCGTGATGGTGGTTTTGCAGGAAGTGGTCATGAGAAATGTAGTCAGGAGGGAGAAATAATAGTGCCGTGGCCGCCGGGCACAGGCCGACGGGCGGAGCAAAAAAAATGCGCAACGAACAACTGGGTATTTAGCCTCTTTCCAGCTTCTGAAAGGCATTGTTGAGTACTTCGGCCCAGGTAGGGTGGGCAATAATGAGATTCTCAAGCTGCTGGTAGCGCAGGTTGCCGGCCATGGCCAACTGGAACATGGTCATGATTTCGCCACCCTGCTCGCAGAGCACGGCCGCCCCCAGCAGCTGGTCGTCGTCGCCCACGAGCACTTCCACGAAGCCCTCAGTCTGGCCCGTTTCCACGGCCCGGCCAATGGTGCTGGCATCCAGCCGGCTCACCCGGAAAGGCACTTTCTGCTTGCGAGCCTGGTCCTTGGAAAGCCCGATGCGGCCCAGTTGGGGCTCGGTAAATACCACGTAGGGCACTGGCCGCTGGTGATAGTCGCGGGCGCGGCCGTGCAACACCTGGTCGCGCACAATGCGGTAGTCGTCGTAGGTGATGTGGGTGAACTGGGGGCCGCCCTTCACGTCGCCGAGGGCATACACGCCCTTGGCGGGGGTGCGCAAGTCGTCATCCACCAGAATGTAGCCATCCTCGTCGGTTTCAATGCCGGCCAGCTCCAGGCCCATGTCCAGTGTATTGGGCACCCGCCCGGTGGCCACCAGCAGGTGCGAACCCCGGATACGCCGCTCACCGCCCGGTGTATCGGCCGTGAGCGTGAGGACACCTTCGTCGTTGCGGGATACGTGCCGGGCCTCGGCTTCGAGTACGAATTCAATGCCCTCGGCTTCGAGTAACTCCTGCATTGGCCGGCTAACATCCGAGTCTTCGCGGTCCATGATAGTGGCCGAGGTTTCGATAACGGTAACGCGCGAGCCCAGGCGCCGGAACATCTGCCCGAACTCGACCCCGATGTAGCTACCGCCCAGAATGATGAGGTGTTCGGGTAGTTGTTGCAGGCCCAGCAGCAGCGTGTCGTTGGTAAGGTAGCCGCTGGCTTCGAGACCGGCAATGAGGGGCACGGCCGCGTGGGTTCCGGTGTTAATGAAGATGAGCGGCGCTGTTAGCTGCTCCTGGCCTGCCGCGTCGTTAAGGTCGACATGCAACGTGTTGGGCGCCGCAAAACGGGCCCGGCCCCGTACGAGCCGGATGTTGGGGTGGGCAGTAGTGAGGTTTCGCTCGATACCGTCGCGCGAATTCTGCGTCAGCCGGTCCTTGCGCGCGACTACGGCGGCAAAGTCCACGACCGGTTCGGGGGCCTGAATGCCCAGCTCGCCGGCGGTGCGTACCAAATGCGCCCGCTGGGCCGAAGCCAGCATGATTTTGGTAGGTGCGCAGCCGTAATTAACGCACGAACCGCCTAAGTGGGCACTTTCTATGAGCGCAACGCGGTGGCCAGCCTCAGCCAAGGCGTAAGCCAGCGGATTGCCTGCCTGGCCAGAGCCAATAATCAGCGCATCGTAAGAAGTAGCGGACATGTATAGTAAACTGTTAGCTGGTTGGAAGAACGAGTAGTAGAAAAACGGCGACACCTGACAAGCGGTGTGTGGTGCCGCCCGCCCTGCTGTACGCAGCCGTCGCGCTTCCGGCCGGACAACGAAGCAGGGCTGCATGCGTTAGGGCGGCAGCCAGGGCCATGCCAAAGCTGGGCTACCCGAACTTTGGCACTACTTTTCTATCTTCCCGCATCGGCTTTATTTCCCCGGTTCATGCTCTCTCGATTTCGCGCAGTTTGCGGTCTGCTGCCACTACTGCTGCTACTACTCACGGGTTGTGCGTCGCTTTACTTTCCGCCTCCGCCCCAGGTGCCGCTGCTCACCCAAAAGGGCGAATGGAGTGCTGGTGTGCACACCAACGTAAGCCAGAACACGGCCGTGCAGGGTGCCTACGCCATTTCTGACCATCTGGGCGTGATGGGCTCGGCCTCATTTCTGCACACCAATAAAAAGAAGGAGGCCGTCGACCACGACTTTGCCGAGCTGGGCCTGGGCTACTTTACGCGCCTGCCTGATAAGCGGGTGCTGGAAATCTATGGCGGCTACGGCGGCGGCCGCACAAAGCGCGTCGAGCGCAACTCCAGCGAAGGCATTACGCGCACGCTCGAAGCGGGCCTGAACAAGTATTTTGTGCAGGTGAATTATAGCTCCAAGGAAAAGAAAAGCTACCACCTGCTGGGCCGCGACTGGCCCCTAACCTACGGCACGGCCATGCGCGCCAGCTACGTCACGCTCACCGATTTCCGCCTCAACGGCCAGCCCGCTTTCAACGAGGATAATATCCTGTTCGAGCCCATAACCTACGCCCGCGTCAAGCTCATCGGCCCGCTCGATGGCCAGTTCATCAGCGGCTACAACTTCGGCCTCAAGCACCGCAAGTACCTGAAAGCCGCCAATTCGGTGTTTCAGATTGGCATTGTGGTGAACCTGGGCGGGCAGACGGGCGGCAAGTAGGAGAAGCAGTTACCTTTGACACCCTACGGCCGAGACCTTGCCCGATTTTGCCAGGGCCGGCCTCAGGGAGCTGCTTACATGGAAACAAAAACCGTCCTCGTAACTGGTATTGGCGGCAACGTTGGCCAGGGTATCGTGCGTACTATTCGCGCTACGGGCTTTCCGGTGCGGGTAGTAGGCTGCAACGTAGCCGCTTTTTCGGCCGGCAACCACTTGGTCGACGCCTTCCACGAAGTGCCTTACGCTGAGGCTCCCGCTTATGTGGCCCGGATTGCGGCCATCGTTGAGCAGGAGCGTATTGACCTTGTTATCCCCTCCACCGACTACGAACTGTGTGAGCTGGCCCGGCACCGGTCAGAAGTGGGCTGCGCTGTAGCCGCTTCGCCCGCCAGCACGGCGGGCATTTATCTTGACAAACTGGCGACGTTCCACCACCATGCCAGGCACGGAATTCCTTTTGCCCGCACCATTCCGCCTTCCGAATACCGGGGCCAATATGCCGAGTGCATCGTTAAGCCCAGAACCGGGCGCGGCTCGCGGGGCCTGCATATCAATCCGGCGAACTTTTCAGGTTTCTCCGATGAGGAATACATCGTGCAGGAGCTGCAGCGGGGCGAGGAAATAACCACCGCATTTTACGTAAACCGCCAGCAGCAGCTTCACGGCTTCATCACGCTGGTCCGGAGCCTCGAAAACGGAACCACCAGCTCGTGCCGCGTCGTAACTCACGCCGATGCGGCCGTGCGCGAAATCCTGGATAAGATGCTGATTGCGGGCGAATTTAATGGATCTGCCAACCTCCAGTCCATTGTGCAGACTGACGGGGAGGTGGTGCCGTTCGAGGTGAACTGCCGGATTTCGGGCACCAATTCCATTCGGGCCAATTTCGGGTTTACCGATGTGCGCTACACCTTGCAGGAATACCTGTATGGGCAAATGCCCGACGCGCCGCACATCCGGCCGGGCGTGGCCGTGCGGGTGTTGCTGGACGTAATTTATCCCGACCAGACCTCCTTTGACAACCTGGCCGATAACTCGGCTCCGCACTTTGTTTTTTAGGCTGATTTTCTGGTCCAAGCCCGCCTCATGCCCATTCAATACCTGCTGTTCGACGCCGCTAATACGCTCTTGCACAAACCGCTGCTGTGGGAGCGGCTGCAAGAGGTACTAACCACCGGGGGCCATGAAATTCCGCTGCCGCAGCTGCGCCGCAACCATAAGCTGCTGAGCGAGTGCCTGCCGTTTCCCGACCGCACCTCGCGCCAGTTTTACCGCACCTTCAACGCTGAGCTGCTGTATTCGCTGGGCATCATTCCCACCGCCGACCTGCTGGAGCGCATCTTTCAGGCCTGTGCCCAGCTGCCCTGGGAAGCTTTCCGTGACACGGTGGCTTTGGCCGCGCTGCCGCTGCCGCTGGGTGTTGCGTCCAACTTCAACCACTCCCTGCCCGAACTACTAACCACGCTGTTTGGGGCCGACCGGTTCCGCCACATCTGCGTGTCGGAAGCCGTGGGTGTCGCCAAACCTCACCGAGCATTCTACGAGGCGGTACTGGCCCAAACGGGCGTGCCGGCCGAAAGCGTCCTCTACATCGGTGATTCCATCAAGCTCGACATGGAGCCGGCGAAAGCCCTGGGCATGCACACGGCCCTCATCGACCGGGAGCAACTCTTCCCGCACTTCCCGCGCCGCCTAGATTCTCTTAGTCAGCTTGCTGAATTGTTGGGCTGAGATAAACGTAAGCTAACGGACAGGCAACAAAAAACCAGGCGATGAGCATCACCCTATTACCCGTTCTCGAAGTAGCAGCGCCTGCCATTGATTGGGACCAAGTTGGTCCCAGTCCTTTCGCCACGTTCTGGCAAAATCCGTCGGCTTGGGAAGAGTTTCAGGCGAAAATCCTCCGGCTGAGTGGCTTTGCCGACCACCGTCAGGCAGTTAAGGGTAGTAAGTATCTGCGGATTGATGATTGGCAGCCGGAGGGTTTACGGCGACTTATTAATGCGCACCTGGGGGCGACGGGAGATGACCGTATGCCTGTGGAGGAATCGTGTGCGCTATTTGGTGGTGGCGTTCTCTTTATTGATAATGTTCCCGTGCTTTTTCCGCAATGCTGCAGTACGATTGCTACGGTATATGACTGGAAGCCACTACTGGTACCGCAGTTTCAAGAGGGGTACTTCTGCCTCGAAGGCCATCCGGCTCCAAAAGCCATCCGAGAGGAAGAGTACCTCACAATCATTTGCGAAGATGAAGGAGAGGACTTTTATCCGCCTACGCCGCCGGTCATACGGGTTAAAGTAGCCGATTTGGCAGTGGCTGTTGAGCAGGCCGAGTGGCAAATGCAAAGGTTGTGCGAGCAAGTAAATGCGCTTTCTGCTGAGTTTGGGGCGGAAAGTATCTCACGTTATTTAATTCAAGGCGTGTAAAACAGAAAGGCCCTAGCAGAAGCTAAGGCCTTTCTATAAGGTTGCTAGAGGAGCGACCGATTACTTGCCGCCCAGCACGCGCAACATGGTGTCGCCGATTTCGGCGGGCGAGTCCACGACGTGGATGCCGCACTCGCGCATGATGGCCATTTTGGCGGCAGCCGTATCGTCGGCGCCGCCTACGATGGCGCCGGCGTGGCCCATGCGGCGACCGGGAGGGGCAGTCTGGCCGGCAATGAAGCCAACTACGGGCTTCTTGTTGCCGGTTTCCTTGATCCAGCGGGCAGCTTCGGCTTCCATGCCGCCGCCGATTTCACCAATCATTACGATGCCCTCGGTTTCGGGGTCGTTCATGAGCAGCTCCACCGCTTCCTTGGTGGTGGTGCCGATAATCGGGTCGCCGCCGATACCGATGGCCGTGGTCTGGCCCAGGCCGGCTTTGGTGAGTTGGTCAACCGCTTCGTAGGTCAGCGTGCCCGACTTGGAAACGATGCCGATTTTGCCTTTGGTGAAGATGAAGCCGGGCATGATGCCCACTTTGCACTCGCCGGCGGTCATCACGCCCGGGCAGTTCGGCCCAATCATGCGCAGGCCTTCGCGGCCCTTCAGGTACTCCTTCACCGCAATCATGTCCTTGGTTGGAATGCCTTCGGTGATGGTGATAATTACTTTGATACCGCCATCGGCAGCCTCCATGATGGCATCGGCGGCGAAGGCCGGCGGCACGAAAATGATGCTGGTGTTGGCGCCGGTTTCGGCAACGGCCTCAGCTACGGTGTTGAACACGGGGCGCTCCAGGTGCTGGGTGCCGCCTTTGCCGGGCGTTACGCCGCCCACCACGTTGGTGCCGTACTCAATCATCTGCTGGGCATGAAACGAGCCTTCGGAGCCCGTGAAGCCCTGCACTAGCACTTTAGAATCCTTGTTTACCAGAACACTCATAAAAGGGGGATTAGCGGAAATTGCTTCGTGGAAGTGGGAACAGCGGCCGCCAGGCGGGCGGCAGGGCAAAAGTAGGGTTTTCTGGTTAGCTGCCTACCATTGGCTGTTAGCTGAGAGCTATTAGCTGTTAGCTCACCGGGCAAAAACACCGTCAGCTATTAGCTAACGGCTATCAGCTAATAGCTCACACCAAAGAGTTACCTTTGGGCCAGCAAATCACTCACTCACTTATGTATCTCAACAATATCGTTGAAGCCATCGGTAACACGCCGATGGTGAAGCTCAACCGCGTAAACGACGGCATCAAAGGCACTGTGCTCGTTAAAGTAGAATACTTCAATCCGGGCAACTCGGTGAAGGACCGCATGGCGGTAAAAATGATTGATGATGCCGAAAAGGCCGGTTTGCTGAAGCCCGGCGGCACCATTATCGAGGGCACGAGCGGCAACACTGGCATGGGCCTGGCCCTCACGGCAATTGCCCGCGGCTACAAGTGCATCTTCACGATGAGCGACAAGCAGAGCAAGGAAAAGCAGGATATCCTGAAAGCCGTGGGTGCTGAGGTTATCGTGTGCCCGACCAACGTATCGGCCGACGACCCGCGCAGCTATTACTCCATTGCCCGCAAGCTCAACGCCGAAATCGAGAACTCGTTCTACCCGAACCAGTACGACAACCCCTCCAACGCCCAGGCGCACTACGAAACCACAGGCCCCGAAATCTGGGCGCAGACCGAGGGTAAAATCACGCACCTGGCGGCCGGCGTGGGCACGGGCGGCACCATCTGCGGCACCGGCAAGTACCTGAAGGAGCAAAACCCGGCCATCGTATCGGTGGGGCTCGACACCTACGGTTCGGTGTTCAAGAAGTACAAGGAAACCGGCATTTTTGATGAGGACGAGATTTACTCGTACAAAACTGAAGGCATCGGCGAGGATATCCTGCCCAAAAACGTAGACTTCGACCTTATCGACCTCTTCATCAAGGTAACCGACAAGGATGCGGCCCTGATGACGCGCCAGTTGGCCAAGGAAGAAGGCCTGTTTGTGGGCTGGTCCTGCGGCTCGGCCGTACACGGTGCTCTGGAGTATGCCCGCGAGCATCTGAAGGAAGACGACACGATGGTTATTATTTTGCCCGACCACGGCACGCGCTACCTCGGTAAAATATACAACGACGAGTGGATGCGTGAACAAGGCTGGCTGTAATCGGTTACGCTTTCCTCTGACTCTTTTTTCCCGCTTCCGGTATGGCGTCTAAGCTCCGTAGCATCGTTCTGGTGGACGACAACGAAACCACCAGCTTCCTCAACAACCGCCTGCTCAGCCGCCTCGAAGTGGCCGAGCAGGTGTACACGTACCACAAGGCCGAGCAGGCCTACCAGCAAATCTGGGGCAACGAAAAGGACGCGGCCGTTGAGGCTAATGCTCCCGACCTGGTGTTCGTGGACCTGAAGATGCCCGGTATGGACGGCTTCGAGTTTCTGAAGCTCTACAGCGCCCTGCCTCCGGAAGTGCGCGAGAAAACCGTCATGGCGGTGCTCACCACTTCTATGCACGCCGCCGATACCGCCCGCGTGGCGCAGTACGAGGGCGTGGAATACCTGGCCAAGCCCCTGACGGAGGAAAAGCTGAGCAAGCTGCTGGAAAAGCGGTTTTAAGGGGAAGAAGCTAGAAGCAAGGAGTCAGGAGCTAGAATAGCGTCTGTCATCCTGACGAAGGAAGGACCTTATCACGTGAAAACGAGTCGTTGTTACGGTCGTTCCAGCGTGATAGGGTCCTTCCTTCGTCAGGATGACAGACGCTATTCTAGCTCCTGACTCCTTGCTTTTAGCTCACCACCACATTCTCCACAAACCGGAACGCCTCACCATCAAACAGGCCTTTGTCGGACAGTTTTAGGCTGGGGATGACGAGCAGAGCCATGAACGAAAGCGTCATGAACGGGGCCTGGAGCGGGGATCCCAAGGCCTTGGCGGCCGCATCGATGGCTGAGTAGGCGGCCGCCACCTTTGGGCCGGGCTGGTCGGACATGAGGCCGGCCACCGGCAGCGGTAGCACCAGCTCCGTGCCGTCGGGCGAGACGACAGCCAGCCCGCCGCGGGCTTCCATTACCAGCTGCACGGCCCGAGCCAGGCTGGTATCGTCGCAGCCTACGGCCGTAATGTTGTGCGAGTCGTGGCCCACGCTGCTGGCCAGCGCGCCGCCTTTCAGTCCGAAGCCCCGGATGAAAGCCACCGCCGGCGGGGCCGCGTGGTAGCGGTTCACGACTGTCAGCTTCAGCATGTCGTGGCTCAGGTCGGCTACTACCTGGCCGTTTTCCACGAGTGCCGGCTCGTCGTGCCGGGCCGTAATCAGCTGCCCGTCGAAGCACTCGATAAGGCGAACAGTTGCATTGGCGTTTGGCTGGATTCCTTGAGCGATACTTACCTCAAAATCCTGGGCCTGCACGTGGTGGGGCGTGAAGTTGTTGACGACTTCCACCGGCGCGGCGGCAATTAAGGTTTCGCCGTTTTCGGCCACTAGCACGCCGTCGAGGTAGGTCTGGCGGACCTTGAAATCTACCAGATCATCTACTACAATGAAGTCGGCCGGGTCGCCTTCGCGTAGCAGGCCCACGGGCAAGCGGTAATGCTCGACGGGGTTGCGGCAGGCCACGCGCAGCACCTGCAGCACATCTTGGCCGCGAGCCACGGCCCGTTGCACGAGTTGGTTGATGTGGCCCAGCAGCAGCGTGTCGGGATGCTTATCGTCGGAGCAGAACATCATCTGCTCATAGTGCGCGGGCAGCAGGTCAATCAGGGCCTCGAAGTTGCGGGCCGCCGAGCCCTCGCGAATCAGGATTTTCATGCCCGCCGCCAGCTTATCCACCGCCTCGCCGGCCATAAAACATTCGTGGTCAGTGCTGATGCCGGCCTCGGCGTAACGACGCGCATCGTCGCCCACAAGGCCGGGAGCATGGCCGTCTACGGGGCGGTTGTAGCGCTGGGCCAGGGCAATCTTCTCCATCACGCCAGCGTCGCGGCTGAGCACGCCGGGCCAGTTCATCATCTCGGCCAGGTAGCCGATTTCGGGGTGGTCGTGGAACAGCGCCTCGATGTCGGCGGCCGTTATTTCGGCTCCTGCTGTTTCGAAAGGCGTGGCCGGCACGCAGGAGGGCGCGCCGAAGCAGAACTTGAATGGCACTTGGGCCGCGTTGGCCAGCATGTACTTCACGCCGGCCACGCCCAGCACGTTCCCAATTTCGTGGGGGTCGGAAACGGTGGCCACGGTGCCGTGCGTAACGGCTAGGCGGGCAAACTCGGAGGGCACCAGCAGCGAGCTTTCCACGTGCACGTGCGCATCCACGAAACCGGGCAGCGCGTAGGGCAGGGCCGGGTCGGGTGCGGTGGGCCCCAACGGCTCGATTTGCCGGATGCGGCCCCCGGCTACGTGCACCGTGGCGGGGGTTATGGTGTTGCTGAACAGGTCGATAACGTTGGCCTGGAGCGAAAAATCAAGCGGCATAAGCAGAGAAGAAGGCGCGGGGAAAAAGCGGGCCGCAGGGCGGCGGGCGGGTAAAGAACCGTATATTTGCCCAAAATCCGCACCGTGAGAAAGATTGTGACTTTGCTGCTGGCCGTCTGTATCGGGGGCTCGGGCCTGCTGACGACGGGCTGCGCCACCCGTTCGACGCTGCAGAAAAAAACGGCCAGCTACAAGCGCAAAGCCAAGTCCGGCAAGATTCCCTGTCCCTGCGAAAGCCATTAGAATTCGACCAGCCGGCGGGCCTTCCCCGCCGGCTCGTTGCTGTTACTGCCCTCTACCAGCCCGCCCATGCCCGACGAATCGCCCCTAGTCGCCCTGCACAACGCCGCCGAAGCTGTCCGCCACCAGCTGCGCCTCAATACCTATGATGCCGCCGCCGTGCAGCGGCTCGATGAGTTCATTGAAGTGCAGCGGCCCATTATCAAAGATGATGAGCGCGAAGGTGTGATAAAGGCCCTGGGCTGCTTTTTGGGCCAGTGCATGGTGCAGACCTACGGCGGCACCTGGGCCCAGAACCCCCAGGGCGTAACGGGCGTGGGCCTGAACGAACAGCATTTCTTTAACCCCTTCTACCGCGTGGGCGAGCAGCTGGTGAAAGGCCCCGCGCAATCGGTAGCGGCCTTTTTTGCGAGCATACCCGAGCGTATGGCCAGCCTGCCCACCCGTAAAACCTGGATTTAGTGAGCTCTCCATCCGAACCCGGCCGTCCCGACCTTGCCATGCAGAAAATTGTCATTGCCATCGACGGCTATTCTTCGTGCGGGAAAAGCACTACGGCCAAGGCCGTGGCCGCCGAGCTGGGCTATGCCTACATCGATACGGGCGCCATGTACCGGGGCGTGACGCTGTATTTGCTCGAAAATAACATCGCCTTCCACGACTTGCCCCGCATCGAGCAGGCCCTGCACGAGATGCAGGTCAGCTTTAAGCGCAACCGCCAGACCGGCCGCAACGAGCTGTGCCTTAATGGGAAGGTTCGGGAAGATGAAATCCGGCAGATGCGCATTTCCAACTCCGTAAGCGAGGTGTCGGGGCTGCCGCTGGTGCGCCACGCCATGGTACGCCAGCAGCAGCAGATGGCCCGCCGCCGCGGCGTGGTCATGGACGGCCGCGACATTGGCACCACCGTTTTTCCCGACGCCGAAGTGAAGGTATTTATGACGGCCGAGGTGCTGACCCGCGCCCTGCGCCGGCAGGAGGAGCTGGCTGCCAAAAACGAGCACGTGCCGGTGGAGGACATTGTGGACAACCTGCAGAAGCGCGACTACCTCGACTCGACCCGCACCGAAAGCCCCTTGCGCCGCGCCTCCGACGCCGTGCTGCTCGATACCACCCACATGATGATTGACGAGCAGGTGGATTTCGTGCTCGAACGCGTGTCGGCCGCCCTGTTCTCGCGGGCCGCTGCCCGGGCGAAGTAGCCCGCATCTGCGGACCCAAACTGCTGCCGCAACTGTTGTGGTAACAGAATCTGGCCTGTAACCAGCTGGCCTGCCGGCGCTACCCGTTATCGGGTCCGGCTTCATCAACCCAAGCCCATGAACGTCCTCATCGATAAGAATTCCGGCTACTGCTTCGGCGTCGAATTCGCCATTCAGATGGCTGAAGACGAGCTGGCCCACGAGCAGAACCTGTACTGCCTGGGCGACATCGTGCACAACCGCATGGAGGTGGAGCGTCTGCACGCGCTGGGCCTGCGCATCATCGACCGCGAGCAACTCGAAGAAATTCATGATGCCAAGGTGCTCATCCGGGCCCACGGCGAGCCGCCGGCTACCTACGAGTTGGCCCTGCGCAACAACCTGGAGCTGATTGACGCCTCCTGCCCGGTGGTGCTCAAGCTGCAGAACCGTGTAAAGCACGCCTTCGACGCCTCCAACCGCCAGCAGGGCCAGATTGTAATTTACGGCCAGCCCGGCCACGCCGAGGTAGCTGGCCTCACGGGCCAGACCCGCAACCAGGCCATCATCGTGATGACCGAAGCCGACCTCGACCAGGTGGACTTTTCGCGGCCCGTGACCCTGTTCAGCCAGACCACCAAGAGCACGGCCGGTTTCTACCACATGAAGGCTGTGATCGAGGAGCGGATTAAAGCGGCCGGTGGCTCGCTCGATTCGTTCGACGCCAACGACAGCATCTGCCGGCAGGTGAGCAACCGCGAGCCGGCCCTGCGCGTTTTCGCCCGGCAGCACGATGTTATCATCTTCGTGAGCGGGCGCAAAAGCTCCAACGGCAAGGCCCTGTTCTCGGTCGTCAACCAAACCAATGTGCGCAGCTACTTCGTGGAAAACGAGCAGGAGCTGGACGAGGCCTGGTTTCACGAGGCCAATTCGGTGGGCATCTGCGGGGCTACCAGCACCCCTATGTGGCTAATGGAGCGCGTGAAGGAGCGCATCGAGAAAGTGGGAGAGCTGATTGGGTAGAACGTCATTCTGAGCGAAGGCGGAGCCGAAGTCGAAGAATCTCGCGTGCAACAGTAACCAGACGTTTGGATTACTATTGCATGCGAGATTCTTCGACTTCGGCTCCGCCTTCGCTCAGAATGACGTTCTCCGCTAACCAATAAGCACCAACCATGCGCAAATACCTGAACTACTTTCTCAGCGGCTTTCTGATTGTGGCCCCCATCGGGCTCACGGCCTACATTCTGTTCGCGATGCTGCGCTGGCTCGACGACCTGTTTGCGGGCCTGAGCTTCGATATACCCGGGCTGGGGCTGCTGGTGGCCGTGCTGCTGATTACGGCCGTGGGCTTCGTGGCCAAGTCGTTTCTGGTGCGGCCCTTTCTCATTATTACCGAGCGGCTGCTGCACCGCACGCCGCTGGTCAGCATTATCTATTCGAGCCTGAAGGATTTGTTCGACGCCTTCGTGGGCGACAACCAGAAGTTCAACCGCCCGGTACTGGTGCGGCTCAACGGCCCCGATCAGGTGTTCAAAATGGGCTTCGTCACCCAGCCCACCATGGCCGCCATCACCCGCGACGACCTGCTGGCCGTGTACTTTCCGCACTCCTACAACTTCTCGGGCGAGCTGGTGCTGGTGCCCATCGAAAGCGTGACCTACCTGGAGTTGCCCAGCAGCGAAATCATGAAGTTCATTGTGTCGGGCGGGGTGTCGCGCCTGGGGTAGCGGTGCATGAGTGGCTTAGTGAAGGAGTGAACCGGGCGGCTAGGGTGCATAGCGCGAAGTGATGGTAGCCCGGTTTCAACCGCTTCAACCGTTGCATTCGACGCTTCGGGGGCAGTTGGTAACGGTTGGGTAACTACGGTTTAGGGCATTTCAGCGGAAAGCCTATCTTTAGTACAGTCAACCACTTAAACGCTTCCCACTCATGGAAACTCCCAACCGCGACCCCCAACTCTGGCGCCTGGCCCGTCAGCGTGCCCACTTCCAGTCCAGCCTGCTCACCTACCTGTTCGTCAATGTTATCCTGTGGGCGGTGTGGGCCTTCACGGGCCGCGACTCCAATCCAATTCCGTGGCCGCTGTGGGTGTCGTTTTTCTGGGGGATTGGCTTGGTTGTTCGCGGGCTCAAAGCCTACGGTGGCCTGGGCTGGGCCGACCGCTCGGAACACGAGTATGAGAAGCTGGTGCGCCAGCAGCGCAACGAGCTGCGCTAAACCAGCCAGCTTCCGGTGCTTCTGCGGGAAGGTGTGGCCGCTTGGCCTCGCGCCGCTGCTGCCGCGCCCCAAGCAGCAGAACGAGCACCTGAAAGACCTTCATTAGCTTAAGAATCTTCTTCGGTAGCTTGAGAATCCTCTTTGATTGCTTGGGAATCTTCTTCGGTAGCTTGAGAATCCTCTTTGATTGCTTGGGAATCTTCTTCGGTTGCTTAGGAAGCTTCTTCAGTTGCTTGAGAATGACCTTTGGTAGCTCAGGAAGCTTCTTCGGTTGCCCGAGAAAAGTCTTTGGTTGTTCGGGGAAGGCCTTCGGTAGCTCAGCATGGAGCTTTGGCTGCCCGGTGCGGGAAATAGGCAACCTTCCCGGCCGGGGGCGGGTTAGGGGTACTATGAAACCCCGCTATTTCCTGCCCCTGCTGCTGGCCCCGCTGGCCCTGAGTTCGTCCGTTGCCCCCGGCCCCGCGCCGGCTGCCGATACCAACCTGCGCAAAATCAAGCTGCCGCCCGGCTTCACCATCAGCTACTTTGCCCAGAACGTAAAAAGTGCCCGCGAGCTGGCCCTGGGCCCCGACGGTACGGTGTACGTGGGCACTAAAAACGACAAAGTGTACGCGCTGCCCGACCGCAACAAGGACGGCCGCGCCGATGAAGTAATTACGCTGGCCTCGGGCCTGAACGCGCCCAACGGCGTGGCCGTGCGCAACGGCAGTCTCTACGTGGCCGAAATCAACCGTATCCTGCGCTACGACAATGTGGGCGCTAAGCTCAGGCAGCCGCCCAAGCCGGTCGTAGTCAGCACGGCCCTGCCCGATAAGGAGTGGCACGGCTACCGCTACATTGCCTTCGGGCCCGATGGCAAGCTCTACGTGCCGGTGGGCGCGCCCTGCAACAGCTGCCTGCCCGAAGCCCCCATCTACGCCACCATCAACCGCATGAACCCCGATGGCTCGGGCCTCGAAACCTTTGCCTACGGCGTGCGCAACACCGTCGGCTTCGACTGGAGCCCCCAGGACAAAGCCTTGTGGTTTACCGACAACGGCCGCGATAAACTCGGCGACAACCTGCCGGCCGACGAGCTGAACCGTGCCGCCGCGCCCGGCCAGCACTTCGGCTTCCCGTACTTCTTCGCCGGCGACGTGCCCGACCCCGAGTTCGGCAAGGGGAAATCGATGGACACCTACGCAAAGCCGGCCCGGAAGCTGGGGCCACACGTAGCGGCGCTGGGTATGAAGTTCTATACGGGCAAGCAGTTTCCAGTGAAGTACCGCAACCAGATTCTGATTCCCGAACACGGCTCCTGGAACCGGAGCAGCAAAATCGGCTACCGCATCACGCTCGTTACGCTCGATGCCGCCGGCAAGCAGGCCACCGGCTACCAGACCTTCGCCGAAGGCTGGCTGCAGGGCCAGCAGCCCTGGGGCCGCCCCGTGGCTCTGCTCGTGATGCCCGACGGCTCGCTGCTCATCAGCGACGACCAGAACGACGCCGTGTACCGGATCAAGTACGGGAGTTAACAAGTTGAAAAGTTGGGAAGGGAGAACGTTATGCTGAGCGGAGCGCAGCATAACGTTCTCCCTTCTCCCTACCTCATCAACTCCCCATTCCTTAACTTGCCCCCCATGAAAAAGCAACGTGAACCTAAGCGTACGGTGGGGCGGCGGGAACTGGTTGATTTTCCGACGCTGCAGCTCTGGGGGGTGGAGGCTAAGGTAGACACCGGCGCCTACACCGGGGCCCTGCACTGCTCCAACATCCACCAGGAAACCGACGCGCAGGGTGTCACGCGCCTGCACGTGCAGCTGCTCGACCCCTCGCACCCCCACTTCGATGGCTCGCCCATGACCTTCGACGCGTTCAGCATGCGCGACATCCGCAGCTCCAACGGCGAAGTACAGCAGCGCTACGTAATTGAGGCCGTTATCCGGCTGTTTGGGCAGGATTTCACGACCGAGTTCTCCCTTTCCGACCGTTCCGACATGAAATATCCCGTTCTTGTGGGCCGGGTACTGCTGCGCCAGGCCCGGTTGGTAGTAGATGTGGCCCGGCGCAACGTATCGTACAAGTTATTAGAGATTGGAGCCTAGTTAGTAGAGCTTAGTGCACGGAATGCCCTTCCACCCTAAGCGCTACTAACTGAGCTCTAAGATCCAACCACCCCTCTTTCGCCTCTACAGTCCGCAACCAAATGAAAGTAGCGATTCTATCGCGTGAGCCGAAGCTCTACTCGACCCGCCGGCTGGTGGAAGCCGCCGAGCAGCGCGGCCACGAGCCCATAGTTATCGACCACCTGCACTGCAACCTGGTGCTTGAAAAGGGCCAGCCCGGCATCATTTACCAGGGCAAGCGTCTCGAAGGCATCGACGCCATTATTCCGCGCATCGGAGCTTCCGTCACGTTCTATGGCTGCGCCGTGGTGCGCCAGTTCGAGATGATGAAGGTGCGCACGGCCATCGACAGCCAGTCGATTGTGCGCAGCCGCGACAAGCTGCGCTCGATGCAGATACTGAGCCGCGCCGGCGTGGGCATGCCCAAAACGGCCTTCACCAACTACTCCGACGATGTGCCGGCCATGATTGAGCAGGTAGGCGGGGCGCCGGTCATCATCAAGCTGCTCGAAGGCACCCAGGGCCTGGGCGTGGTGCTGGCCGAGTCGGCCAAGGCAGCCCAGTCGGTGATTGAGGCCTTCCACAACCTCAAGGCCCGCATTATTGTGCAGGAGTTCATTGCCGAAAGCAAAGGCGCCGACTTGCGGGCCTTTATTGTGAACGGTGAAGTGGTGGGCGCCATGAAGCGCCAGGGCAAGGAGGGCGAGTTCCGCTCGAACCTGCACCGCGGCGGCTCGGGCATGCTCGTGAAGCTGAGCCGGGCCGAGAAGGCCGCCGCGCTGCTGGCCGCCAAGTCGCTGGGCCTGGGCATTGCGGGCGTCGATATGCTGCAAAGTGCCCGTGGCCCGCTGGTGCTGGAGGTGAACTCCTCGCCCGGCCTCGAAGGCATCGAGCGCGCCACCGGCCTCGATATTGCCGGTAAAGTCATCGATTACACCGAGCAACTGGTTCAGAAAAGGAAATCGACCGACGCGAAGAAGGCGTAGCATAAGGAATGAACTACCTGTCATCCTGAGCGGAGCGAAGGATCTTATCCTGTAAGGACTGCCTTAACAACTGGTCGTCCTCACGGGATAAGGTCCTTCGCAAGCTCAGTATGACAGCTGTTTTTCTGTTCTCCCCACCTGCTTTTCACCTCACTACCCCCCCCACTAATGTCCCAAACCGTCCCCGACCAGCTTTGTCTGAATGGCCTTACCATTGGGCCCGGCGAGCGGGTACTTACCCGGCTCGTGATTTCGCGGCTGCCCTCGGGAACGGTGATTGACATTCCGGTGCACGTGTTCCGGGCCGTGGAGCCGGGCCCGACGGTGCTGCTGATGGCCGGCATGCACGGCGACGAGGTGAACGGCATCGAAACCATCCGCCGCCTTATCCGGCGCGACCTGCTGCGGCCGCTGCGGGGCACCATCATCGCCATTCCCATCCTCAACATCTACGGTTTCCTCAACTTCTCGCGCGAGGTGCCCGATGGTAAGGACGTGAACCGCAGCTTCCCCGGCAACCCCCGCGGCTCGCTGGCCAGCCGGGTGGCGCACCGCTTCATGCGCGAAATCATGCCCCTGATTGACTACGGCATTGATTTCCATACGGGCGGCGCCACGCGGGCCAACACGCCGCAAATTCGCTGCCTGCTGCACGAAGACGCCGAAACCGACGCGCTGGCCGCGGCCTTTGCGGCACCCTTCACGCTGCACGCCGGTCTGCGGCCCGGCTCACTGCGCGAAACGGCCATGCAGCAGGGCTGCCGGATTATCGTGTACGAAACCGGCGAGTCGATGCGGCTGGATGAAGGAGGTATTGACCTGGGTATTGCCGGTACGCTGCGGGTGCTGCACCATCTGGGCATGGTAGCCGAGGCGCCGGCGCCGTCGCAGCCAACCGTGGTGTGCCTGCGCTCAACCTGGCTACGGGCGCGCTACGCCGGTATTTTCCGCAGCCTGGTGCAGCTGGGCCAGCACGTAGAGGAGGGGCAGGCCTACGGTTCGGTGGCCGACCCCTACGGCGAGCGGTCGGTGCGGCTGGAGTCGCCGGTTACGGGCTACATTATCGGCCTCAACCACATGCCGGTCGTCAACCAGGGCGATGCGCTGGTGCATGTGGCCCGCCTCGACGCCGCCCCCAGCCGCGCC
The DNA here is from genome assembly GCF_900107135.1 of Hymenobacter psychrophilus. Lineage (GTDB taxonomy): Bacteria > Bacteroidota > Bacteroidia > Cytophagales > Hymenobacteraceae > Hymenobacter > Hymenobacter psychrophilus. The sequence goes on along the minus strand of NZ_FNOV01000003.1, from coordinate 74,351 downwards.
GACCTGGTCGTGCCTTTCGACGAGAAGCCCATCAAGCGCACCGAAGAGGACGTGAACGAGGTGGACCGCGCCGAAGACCCGGCCCCCCACGACGACGGCCACGGCGACGAGGTGTGGTAGGCAGCGAGTCAGTTACTGAACTTCAGGCACCGATTCACCACGTCGCCGATTCGCCTATTCCCTGTACTTTTGCCCGGCCGCCCTTTGGCGGCATTTTGCTTTTTCCTGTTTGCTGAATGAAAAATTCCACTCAACTGATTGTAAACGCGGTGCTGGTTGTGGCCGTAGCCGTGCTGTTTTACCTGCATTTTGCCAGCGGTAAGCCCGCTAAGCCAGTCGCCACACCGGCGCCCATAGCCGCTTCGGCCACCGATACAACCACGGCGGAGACCGAAGAGCCCGAAGTACCCCTCACGGCGGCCGTGCTGGCCGACACCAACAAGGTGGCCTACGTGGAAACCAACCGGCTGCTGGAGGAATACCAGGGCATGAAGGACGCCAGCAAGCGCCTCGAGACCAAAGCCCGTGGCTGGGAAGCCCAGAACAAAAAGCTCGTGACCAGCTTCCAGACGGCGGTGCAGCAGTACCAGCAGAAGGCCGAGGGCATGAGCGCCGAGCAGCGCGCCACCACCGAGCAGCAGCTGCAGGCGCAGCAGGCGAAGCTGGGCCAGGAGCAGGAAAAACTGCAGCGCCAGGCCCAGGAGGAGCAGGCCAAGCTGAACGACCAGGTGATGAGCCGCGTGAACAAGCAAATTGAGACGTACGGCAAGGCCAACGGCTACCGGCTGATTCTGGCCACCGGCGCCGGCAACATTGCCTATGGCCGCAAAGACCTCGACATCACGACGCCGGTGCTCAAATACCTCAACAAGGAATACGGCGGCAAAAAATAGCCCCCCGTTCGCCCGCAGCCACAAGGCCCGGCGGGCCGACTCCCGGAGTCGGCCCGCCGGGCCTTGTGGCTGCGGGGTAGTTTTGGGCCGGTTGGTAGCCGGCATGCTGCCGGGGCTGGTGGGGGCGGCTAGAGCGTAAAGCGCAGGCTCACGGCCGCATCATGGTAGAAGCCGGTGTAACCCCGGAATACTTCAAAAAACGGTTTGTAGTCCAGCGCTACTACGAAGGGCAGATCGGGTAGCTTGTACTCGAGGCCCAGAATGAGGTCGGCCCCGCCTACCAGGCGGCTTTTGTCGTCGTAGTAGTAACGGTACTTGTCTTTCTTGCGGCCGAAGCGCGAATCCTCGAAGTAGTAGCGACTCTGGTAGGCGCCCAGGTGCGCCCCGGCCCCGTAGTAGAACTGCAGGCCTTTGAAGTCGGAAACGGGCAAGTGTTTTTCCAGTAGCAGCGTCAGGCGGCCCCCGCGGGCCGCGTATTCGCGCGTGAGCAGGCCCTCCACGGCTACGCCCTTCTTACCGCTCAAGAAGTGCTTTACGGTGAGGCCCGACGACCAGCCGCCGCCCCGCAGGCCGATGCCGGTGGTGTAGCCGCCACCGCTGTTTTTTTGCGCCAGCGCCGGAGTGCCCGCGGCCAATACGCCCAGCGCCAATGCGCCAGTCAGCCAGAATTTCATACAGAAAAAGTGAGGTAAGGAAAGTAGGTTTCCCCGTAAAAGTACAACACGTACCCCGTTATCCGCCCGGCTGCCCGGCCCTGCCTTCGCGGGCAATGGCATCGGAGCGGTGGATGCGGATGCCGCCGCCGTCGTCTTCAGCGGCGCGGAGCATGGCCCGGGCCACCGTATCGGCAGCAATGGCGCGGTAGGGGCGCAGCGGGCCTACCAGCAGCGGCTTCAGCAGGGCCAGCAAGCCACCGGCCAGCCGCTCGCCCAGGCGCGGGGCCGCCCGGTGGCCCAGCAGCAGCGAGGGCCGGAAAATATGCACGGCATGAAACGAAGTCTGGCGCACGGCCTCCTCCATTTCGCCCTTCACCCGTGCGTAGTAGGTGGCGGCCTGGGCATCGGCCCCCAACGACGACACGACCAGCAGCTGGCCGCCGAAGTTGGCCGCCGCCAGCCGGGCCAACGCCGTCACGTACGTAAAATCGACCTGGTAAAAGGCCGCGCGCGAGCCCGCCTGCGCCAGGGTGGTGCCCAGGCAGCAAAACACGTCGTCGGCCACCAGCTGCGGCCCGTAGTCGGCCAGGCGCTCAAAGTCAACCACTAGCTGCTCCAGCTTCTCGTGTACCAGCGGCAGGGGCTTCCGGACCAGGGCAATTACGCGGCCGTAGCGGGCCGAAGCCAGCAGCAACGGTAGCAGCTGTTGGCCAATCAGGCCGCTGGCACCGGCAATAAGGGCAGTTTTAGGCATGGCGGGGGCGGGTTTTATTTAAACCAACTGTCATTCTGAGCGAAGGCGCAGCCGAAGTCGAAGAATCTCGCGTGCCAAAGTAATCCAGACGTTAGAAATTACTGTGGCACGCGAGATTCTTCGACTTCGGCTGCGCCTTCGCTCAGAATGACACGTTCTTTATGAACAACGAACAACAAAACCTTACCCGCGCAGCTGGGTGTGTTCGGGGGCCAGATCGACCAGGCCCTGCTTGTAGAGCGCGCCTAGGGCCTTTTTGAAGATTTTCTTGCTCATGCCCAGGCGGCGGTACACGTCGTCGGCCAAGCTTTTGTCGCCCAGCGGCAGGCGGCCTTCGGGGGCAGCGCGCAGGGCTTCGAGCAGCGTATCGGCCTGGGCGCGGGCCTCGTCGTAGCCGATTTGCTGGAGGCTCAGGTCGAGCTTGCCATCGGGGCGGATGGCGCGGATGTAGCCCGTGTGCACGTCGCCGAGGCGCAGGGGCTTGAACACCTCGTTGTGGAAGATGAGGCCCTGGTGGGTGCCATCGACCAGCATTTTGTAGCCCAGGTCGGTTTCTTCGGCTACCAGCAGCTCGGCCGCGTCGCCTACTTTTCCGGGGAACGGGTCATTGCTCAGAAACCACTCCCACTTGGCCGAGGCTACGATGCGGTCGGAGGTATCGTCGAGGTACACGAATACGGTGGCCCGCTCGCCGGGGCGCAGGTTGCGGCGCTGGTTGCGGTAGGGCAGCAGCAAATCCTTCTCCAGGCCCCAGTCGAGGAAGGCGCCGGTGGGCGTCACGTCGCGCACGGTGAGGGCCGCGAACTGGCCCACCCGGGCAAAGGGCTCCAGGTTGGTGGCAATCAGGCGGTCTTCCGAGTCGCGGTACACGAACACGCGCACCACGTCGCCGATCTGGGTGCCCGGCTCCACGTACTTGCGCGGTAGCAGCAGGTCGCCGTCGTCGGAAGTCAGGTAGAGGCCGAAATCCACCTCCCGCACCACTTCCAGGTCGTTGAAATCACCGAGAATCATAGGGAATCAGGAATTTTGGAGTATGACGTATGAATTGGGGGGGCGGCAGCGGGGGCGCGGGGCACGAAGGTACGCAAAGGGCGGGGGGAGCCCGACGACGGGTGAAATTCACCGGCGGCCGGATAAAATTCATGCGTCGTCCTGTGAAATTCATCCGTCGTCCCATGAAATTCATGCGGCGCCGCATAAAATTCATCCGACGACGCATGAAATTCATCCGTCGTCCCATGAATTTCACCCGTCGTCCTATGAAATTCATGCGTCGTCCCATGAATTTCATCCGACAGCCTATGAAATTCACGCGTCCTCCTATAAAATTCATCCGACGGCCCATGAAAATCATCCGACGACGCGCCAATGGGTGGCGGCCGGGGCTATACGCCAAACGGGGCCGGATGACGCGCATCCGGCCCCGCGGGGGAAGCAACCAGGGGCCGGCGGGCCGGCTAGGCCCTGGACTTATCGGCTTTGCGGGCCGTGCTCTGCTCGAAGCGGGTTTTGAGCACGCTACGGGCATCCTCGGCCCCCGAGATGCCCTGGCGGGCGGCCTGCTGCACCGAGTTGTAGAAGGCCAGCGCCGTGACGTAGGCCTCGCTGCCTAGCTTGATGCTGGTGCTGCTTAGGTTGGAGGCCAGCGGCTGCAGGCGCCGCCCAATGCGCTGCAGCTGCTCCCAGGCCACCAAATCCTGGCGCAGGCCGGCAATATCGACGTAGCCGGGGGCGAGGTTGGGCTGCTGCTCGGCCAAATCGAGGGCCTGCTGCATAAAGGGCAGCGAGGCGTCGGCGGCCTTGGGCAGGCGCTGCACCTCCTTGCCCGTGAGCGTAACCAGGACCGGGGCCAGCGCCGACTCCAGCGCGTCGAGGGCCTCGTTTATTTTCTTCAGATCGGCCGCGGCCAGGTTGATTTGCAGGTTGTCGGGGGCAGGCATACGCAACGGGGTTTAAGGAAGAGAAAAAGAACGGCCCGCGCAGGGCTGGAAGTCAGGGTTAAGATAGAGAGAAGCCGGAAAAATCCATGGGCCGGCGCTGGCGCTTGTAGCTGCCGCCGCCAGCCCATGAAACCCGGGCCTTACGGCTGAATTAGGAGCTGGCGGGAAACCGACTGCTTGCCCCGCGTGGCCCGCAGGTAGTAGGTGCCGGCCGGCAAATCGGCCACGGGCAGCGTCAGCTGCTGGCCGCGGGTACGGCCCTCGCGGACGGACCGGCCAAACCGGTCGTAGAGCGCAATGGCATACTCGGTGTCGGCGGCCCGGGCAGCGGCTGCCTTGGCTGCGGGCTGCTTGCCGGCAGTGGACTCGGTCAAGGCTGGCTGGGCGGGCTCCTCCAAGCGTACCAGCAGGTTTTCGCGGGCCGGGTTGGGCGAGACGGTCAGTCGTGGCTCGTCACTGATGTAGCAGTCGTATCGGAAATCGGCGGTATAGAAGGTGCCGCCCTGCACGGGGCCCACAACGCCACAGGCATTTGTCGCCACGACACTCAGGTTGAAGCTGCTGTTAGGGTTACGGATATATACTGCCACTCTGTCGCCGGTTGAGCCAAAGCGGAAGATGCCGCCGCTACCTGAAATCGACCACTGGTAGCCCGCCTGTACTTTGCCGGTTACCGCGAAGAAGACCAAACCAGTAAAGCAGAGGTCCTTGTCATCGTAATTAACGCTCAAGGGCTCGGGCAACCCGTACTGCACCACGAAACTACTCAGCTCGCTTTCGGTGCAGCCCAGGGCCGGGTTCTGGGCCCGCACGCTAACAGAGCCGTTGCCGCTGCCTGGCGGGGGCGTAATAACCGTGCTGTTGGTGGTGGTGGTAAAGTTCAGGCCCCAGGAGGTGGTCCAGCGGTACTGGGCCGCGCCGGGCGTGGCGCTGAATGTAGTGGGGCCGCACAGCTGATAAAACTGTCCGGCGGGCACGGCGGCCGGGGCCGTAAAGGCGGGTTGCGCCACCTGGCTGCTGACGGTGAGAGTAGCGGCAACGGCCGCTGTGGTGCCATTGATGCCACTGCAACTGTAGGAGGCCGAGACGGGTACGGTGACGGTACCGGGCAGGCCACTGGGAATGACCACCACGCTGGAGCCAGTGCGTGGGGCGGGTGTCTGGTAGGTCCAGCCATTGGGCAGCGTGGCGGGCCAGTTGTAGCTGATACTGGCGCCGCCACTCTGGCTCAGGATGGCCGAGAGCGTAAGCGGGCGCTGGTCGCCGCAGGTCAGGGAAGTGCGCGAGCCCGTAACGGTGGTGATGGTGGGCGGTGTGCGGCGGATGCGCACGTATTGAGGGTTGCTGGTTTGCGTAGCCGGTGCGTTGAGGCCAGGGCCCTCGCACTCGCGGCTCCAGAGCTTGACAGCTACCAACTCATCAAACTGCCCGGCCGGCACTTGGATGGTGATAGTGCGGCCACTGAGCCAGTTGTTGGGTCCAAAAACGGTAGCGGGCTGCCCGCCCACCACGGTGAAGGAAGGCGGCACACCCCACAGGTAGCTGGTGACAGGAAAGTTTGTGTCGCTATTGAAGTAGTGCTCGGGCAGCGTGAGCGTGAGCGTTTGCGCCCCGCCGCACAGGGGCAGTTCGATGACGTCGGTGTTGTTGATGCGGTCGGTGATGTTGCGCCCGAATACGGATTTGATGGTGACCTGCGGAATATTACCGGGAGCAACATTCTCGTAGTCTATAATTTCGCCCTTCGTGTTCCTTACTGGCTTCCTCAAGCCCGGAGTAACCCTTCCGTCTTCTCCCCTACCCCACGTTACCACATATTCGGCCCGGCCATCGACAATAGCAGGGGTAAAGAATGAGCCGCCAGTGGCGGAAGCATTTTGAATTACATATCCATCTGGGATGCCTGTCAGTACGTACGTAACTGTTTGATTGGGACAGACGCTGGGTGCATAGCTTAGAAATGTCGGCCCTTGTGCTAGCAAAGGGCTAATGTTCAGTAGAAACAACAAGAGAATAGCTGTCAAAAGCCGCCATGCAGAGGGTAAGAAAGTTTTCATGAAAGAAGAAAAGGAAGTGAGAAATAAAAAAAACTACATTGCACTACTAGCTAAATTATTTAAAGCAATAGTGCAGCGTAACTTGACCGATAGCTCGGAGGAAAGTGCTTATAGAACTATTTTTGATAATCGTATGAGCTGAGCTAACTTCCCCAGTTGAAATACGAGTTAAAGAATTTTTTGCATCAACTTTTAGATTTGAGTATTGAGATATTATATTAGTTTCAGCACTAATATATAGATGGTTGTGTAATTGATATCGGACTCCTACTAATGGTCGAATAAAAATATGATAGGTAGCAAAAATGACGTTATCCTGATAAAGAAATGATTCGCTGAAGGTGTCAATTTGACCATCTCGTATATCTTCTGTTTGATTCCGAAACCGGTCATAGCCCCCGCCCGCGTCCAGGCCCGCGTAGGCGACCCAGCGGCGCGTTAACGGGCATTGCCATTCGCGGCCCACGTAAAGCTGCAAGTCCAAAATATTACGCCGGGTGGCCGGATTTGTAGCAAAGGGGTTGCTCTTTTGTCGCGCATAGTTTTGATTAAGCACCAGCCCCAGGCGTAGCGCCTGGTTTGGCTTGGTCTGGCGCTTGTACAGCAAGCCTACGGGCAGGGAGCGGTTGTTTTTGAAAAAGCCGTCGAGCACGGGGCTGGCCGTCAGGCCCAACTGGTGCTTGTAGGTGGCCGCCGAGTCGGGCGGGGCCGTTTGGGCCGTGGCGGCCAGCGGCAGGGCGGCGGCGGCCAGCAGCAGCGGCCAGCGGCGCAGGCTGCGGGGGAGAGGGGGGGCTTTCATAGCAGAAAGGGGGGAAAGGGGGAAGGGAAATAAAACCGGGCCGCCGGCGGGGCAGCACGGGCAAGGTTGGCGCAGGCAGCCGCGGCCCGGCCGAAGCAGCGGGGCGGCGAAAGAGCGGTGCGGGTTTGGGTTGTAGGAGCGCCGCCCGGCGCGGGAAAGGATAGGGTGCGGGCGGCGATAGGTAGCGCGGGAAGGAGGCCCGATAATCAGGCGGACGCTATATTACCAGGGTTCCCGGTAAAATGCAAGACCGAGGCGTGAAATCCCCGGCCACTACTCAACCCCCTACTGAAACCGCGTGACGCCGGGCTGGCCGAAGCTGAAGTCGGAGAAGTCGTAGTAGGAGCGCGAGTTTTCGAAGATGCGCAGGCCGTTGGGCGCGTTGAGGCCCCGGGGGTAGAAGCCCAGCGTGAGCTGAATGGTACGGATGGCGGTGTACTCGTTGCGGAAGCGCAGGCCCAGGCCGATGCCGGTGTAGGGTTTCTCGAAGAAGGGCAGCAGCCGGTCGGGCTTGGTGGCATTGAGGAAGGCCACGTCGGCAAAGCCCACCACGGCCATCCGGAAGCCCAGGAACGAGACGGGCGTGTACATGGTGGCCTCGTAGTTGAGCGTAACGCGGCTGGTGCCCGTGAGCGGGCCGGTGGGCCGAAAGCCGCGCAGGCCCCGCTCGCCATCAATGGTGAGGTATTCGTTGGCGAAGCGGTGCAGCCCCAGCGCCGAGCGTTGCCAGAAAAAGTGCCGCCACTGAAAGTTGCCGGTGTGGTAGAGGCGGGTAAAGTACAGCAGTTCGCCGCTCAGCAAACCCTGCTGCCAGTCGTTGTCGCGGCCCCGCACAAAGCCGCCAAACTCGCCGCTCAGGTACAAATAGCCCCGCTGCGGCCGGTACGTAGCCGACGACAGCCGCAGGCCGTAGTAGCGGCGGTTGCCGGCTGGGTTGAACTCGTAGCCGGCCGTAAAGCTCACCAGCGAGCCGGTCGGAATATCCTCGGTGCGGCCAAAGCCGAACAGGTACTTATCCTTGTAGTAGCGCCGCACGCTGTAGCCCACCGTGCCCAGCACCAGGTTGGCGCTCTGCAGAAAATCGAAGGGCTTCTCGTGGTAGGAGGTGCGGATGGTGCGGGCGGCCACGATGATGCGGCCGGGGCTTTCGTAGCCCAGATCGAAGCTGCGGGGCTGGAAAGCGCGGCCCACCCAGGCATCCTGGGTGTTGTAGCGCAGCGGCTGGTACTCATAGGGCTTCTCGGCCGAGCCGTCGCCGCCGGTGGGGTAGAGCTGGTCGAAAAAGCTGTAGCTGACGGCCCCGGCGTAGCGGGTGTTGATGGAGTAGAAGTCGCGCGAGACGCCGATGCTGCCCTCGCGGCGGCGGGTTTCGTCGCGGTAAGTGGCCCCGGCATACACAAAGTTGCGGAACGGCACCCGGTAGCTGCCCTGGTAGGCCCAGCGCTGGGCGCGGGGGCCTTCGTCGCTTAAGCCATAGGCGTAGCGGTTTCTGAACTGGTGGCCTAGGCCCAGGAAATTGGCATCGCGCAGCCCGGCCACGCCCGAGCCCACGTCGCGCAGCTGAAACGAGCCGTTCAGGCTGAACAGGTCTTTGGTAATTACCACCACATCCACGCTGTCGGTGGTAGCCGTGCGCTCGTCCACGAACACGCGGGCATCCACAATTTCGTCGGTCTGGCGCAGCAGGCGCTCCGATTCGGCCAGGGCCTGGGGCTCCAGCTCGCGGCCCTCGCGAAACAGCAACACCTGCCGCACCCGCGACTTGCGGGTTTTCGTGTGCAAAGCGTTGCCGGTTTTCTCCAGGATATTGCGCGGTACCCGCAGCGAGTCGGTGATGTTGTAGCCGAACGCATCGAGGGAGGTGATGCGGATACGGCGCACAATTTTGTAGTTGTGCCGCTCGAACTGCCGGTCGAGCAACGCCGCGTCGAGGCCGGCCTGGTCTTCGCGCCGCTCCCGGAACGAAAACACGGCCGCCGCCGCCCGCCCCAGAATGGTTTTGCGCCGGGTGTAGGCCTTAAGTCCGTTGAGCATGCGCTCCTGGTCGAAGCGGCGGCGCAGCGAGTCGGGGCGGATATCGGTAGTCGAACGAACCGAATCGGGCAGCAACGGCGGGTTCGTCTGGGCGGCAGCCGGCGCGAGGCCGGCCCCCAGCCAGAAAAGCAAAACCAGCAGTTGCAACAGGTACTTCATTGTCCGGGCACACCAAAGGAGCAAGGTACGACGCCGGCCGGGGTTTGGGGCACTCCGAGGCCGAAGCCAGGAAACAGCAGAACCAGGTAGGGGCGGGGCTTAGCTGCGCCCCTGCAGCGGTGAAGCGGCGCGAACGTGCCCTTGCGAACAACCTATAAAACAACCCTGCTTTACGGCTGAAATTCGGAACGATTCCAACGTAATTAGTCTTATAAAGCTTGCGTGTATGCGCGATAAAAACTATTTTTAAGCCATAAATCGGCCTTATGAACGAAGAGCGCATTCAGGAGAAGCTAAGCATATTGGCAGACGCGGCCAAGTACGACGTGTCGTGCAGCAGCAGCGGCGGCAAGCGCAAAAACGTGGACAAAGGCCTGGGCAACGCCGAGGGCATGGGCATCTGCCACAGCTACACCGAAGACGGCCGCTGCGTGAGCTTGCTCAAGATTCTGCTCACCAACCACTGCATTTTCGACTGCGCCTACTGCGTGTCGAGGAAAAGCAACGATGTGAAGCGGGCCGCCTTTACCGTGGACGAAGTGGTGGATCTGACCATGAACTTCTACCGTCGTAACTACATCGAGGGCCTGTTTCTGAGCAGCGGCATCTTCTCCTCGCCCGATTACACGATGGAGCGGCTGGTGCGCATCGTCAAGAAGCTGCGCACCGAGCACAAATTCAACGGCTACATCCACGTAAAGGCTATTCCGGGTGCTTCGGAGGAACTGATTCAGGAGGCCGGGCTGTACGCCGACCGGCTGAGCGTGAACATCGAGCTGCCCTCGGAAATGGCGCTCCAGAACCTGGCGCCCGAGAAAAACTATGAGGAGATTCTCACCCCGATGGCCCAGATCCGGGACGGCATCATCCGCACCAAGGAAGAGAAGGCGCTCTTCAAAAAGGTGCCCCAGTTCGCCACTGCTGGCCAAAGCACCCAGCTTATCGTGGGCGCCTCAGCCGAAAACGACCTGCAAATCATCAACCTCAGCGACTCGCTTTATAAGGGTTACGGCCTGAAACGGGTATACTACTCGGGCTACATTCCCATCACCGACGACGCCCGCCTGCCCCAGGTTACGCAGCCGCCACTCATCCGCGAGCACCGCCTCTACCAATCCGACTGGCTCATGCGCTTCTACGGCTTCCAGGCCGATGAAATCCTGGACCCGGCGCATCCCTTCCTCGACCTTGAAGTGGACCCCAAGCTGGCCTGGGCCCTGCGCAACCGCCACGTGTTCCCGGTCGATGTGAATACGGCCGACTACGAGATGATTCTGCGGATTCCGGGTGTGGGCGCCCGTTCGGCCAAGCGTATTGTGGCGGCCCGCCGCTTCACGCCGCTGGGCCTCGACCACCTGCACAAGTTCGGCGTGGTGCTCAAGCGGGCCAAGTTCTTTCTCACCTGCCGCGGCCAGGCCCTGGAGCGCCGCGACTACGACGAGCAGACCATCCGCCGCCAGATTCTGTTCGGGGCCGGCTCCGTGCGCTCCGCCCTCGTCACCCAGCAACTCGATTTATTTGCCCAAGCCTCTTGATTTAGAGCTTAGTAATTAGTGCGTGGTGCTTAGCTAGTTCGAAGCTGCCGGCATACTGTGTACTACCATCTAAGCACTACGCACCAACTACTAAGCTCTAACGATGACTGTTTCGCACCGCACCGCCGCCGCTGAAGATTTTGCCGTTGCCTCTTCGCCGACTTCCACCCCGCTGAAAGTAGCCCGGGTGGCCTGCTGCTGTAAGCTCGCCGATTTGCTGCCGGTGGTGCTGCGCATGCATCAGGAGGCGGCCCGCAACAACGGCAAGTTCCGGCAGCCCCGGCGGGCCGCATAGGCAGCGCCTGGCCCCAGGTGCCCAGGGCTGAAGCCCTGGGCTACGCAGCGAAACTGCCACCGCGGGTTTTCTCCTTATACTTTACCGCTGACTAGCCCAGGGCTTCAGCCCTGGGTTCCCGGGGCGCGTGGTCGACCGTTTCTGCCCATGTCCCGATCCCTTGTTCCGCGCCGTTCGACCTCCGAAGCAGTAGCCACCGCCACTACCCGTCGCCGCGCCGCCCCCGAGCTCACGCAACTGCCCCTCGACTATGCCTACGACGGCTCATTCGAGGGGCTGCTGTCGGTGGTTTTCCAAGTGTACGACCGCAAGGCGGCGCCCAACAGCATTCAGCCGCTGGGCGCGGTGCAGGGCGGCCTGTTTGCCCAACCGGTAGAAGTGGACACCGACGAAACGGCTGCCGCCCGCGTCTGGGACGGGCTGCTGAAATATATGGACAAAGAGGCCCGTACGCGGCTGTTTCATGTGTTTCTGAGCGAGGATGCCAACCGGGAGCTGCTGGTGTTCCGCTACGCCGACGCTGCCATGCGCGCCGGCCGCGACATTGCTGAGAACTACACCGACGACAACGTGCGCCGGGTGCAGCGCCTGGCCCAGCAGATGTACCGCGAAAAGCACCGCATGGAGGCCTTCGTGCGCTTCGAGAAGACGAGCGACGGGCTGTTCCACGCCACCGTTGAGCCCGATTTCGACGTGTTGCCGCTCATCGCCCCCCACTTCACCACCCGCTACGCCGACCAGCGCTGGCTGATTTTCGACCGCCGCCGCTCCTACGGCCTCTACTACGACCTGCACCGCACCGACATCGTGCAGTTCGACGCCGACACCGCGCCCCAGCGCCGCGCCGCTGTATCGGCCACCGTGCTCGACGAGCGGGAGCCGCTGTTTCAGGTGCTCTGGCAGGCGTATTTCGACCATGTGAACATCCCGGAGCGCAAGAACATGAAGCTGCACCGCCGCCACATGCCCCTGCGCTACTGGAAGTACCTGAGCGAAAAGCAGCCCCGCGCCCGGCCCTTCCAGCCCATCAACAACAAGCGCCCCGTGCAGCCCGGCGGCCCGGCGTTGGGCGCGGGCGGCGAGCCGCAAGGATAGGAGGGAAGCGGGAAAGCCGTAATTTGCGGCCACTCCCTTTAGCTCTTATGAACAAAACCCTCGTTTTCGGCGGCTCCGGCCAATTGGGCCAGTGCCTGCAGTACGTTGCCCAGGAGCGCAGCTTCATCGATATCGTGTTCCTGCCCGAAGAGCAGGCGAACATCCTGAACCAGGAGACGCTGCGGGCCACCTTTGAGCAGCACCGCCCGGCCTACATCATCAACTGCGCCGCCTACACGGCCGTCGATAAGGCCGAGGACGAGGTGGACCTGGTCCGGAAGGTGAACCGCGACGGGGCCGAAAACCTGGCCCGCCTCTGCGGCGAGTTCGGGACCACGATGCTTCACATTTCCACCGATTTCGTGTTTGCCGGCACCGGCAACGAGCCGCTGCTGGAAACCGATGAAACCGCGCCCATCAGCGTGTACGGCCTCACCAAGCTCGAAGGCGAGCAGGTGATTCCGACTCACACCGCGCAGTATTTCATCCTGCGCACCAGTTGGCTCTACTCCGAATACGCCGGCAACTTCGTGAAAACGATGCTGCGCTTCGGCCAGGAGCGCGAGGAAATGCGCGTCATCTGGGACCAGCTGGGCACGCCCACCTACGCCGTTGATTTGGCCGGCGCGCTGCTGCACATTATTGAGTCGGGCAGCACCGCCTACGGCTTGTACCACTACAGCAACGAGGGCGTCACGTCGTGGTACGATTTCGCGGTGGCCATTTTCGAGCTGGGCGGCCTGCCCACCCGCACCGTGCCCATCCGCACCGCCGAGTATCCTACCAAAGCTACCCGCCCCGCCTTCTCGGTGATGGACAAGACCAAAGCCAAAACCGCGCTGGGCCTAGCCATTCCGCATTGGCGCGCGAGCCTGGTGGAGTGCATGGGGCGGTTGGGGGAAGATTCTATTTAATCGGCCTATCTATCTGAATGAGTTTTTTTGCAGCTTTCTGCTGCCCGTCTGTAATTGGATAATAGAATCTCCTCGTATCAGGTAATAGTTGCCCACTCCTCCCGGACGTGGTAAGGAAAGCGCTTCAACGCCAGCGCTATCTTGTCTGAGTACTCGGATGAATTGCCGATAGAAAGGCTCTTGGGCGAAGATGGAATCAGGTTGAGGTTGCTTCCGTAATTCGTTTTTAAACAGGATAGCATTAGTATAAGCAGCCTCATATTCTATATTCCGTTGCCCTCGGTTCTCTCTCTCCTCGAAATAAGATTTAAACCACCGAGTACGATTGCCCAATTGAAAGCCAAGGAATAGACCCACTAATACGGAAATTACTACAAGTCCTAACCCTATCAGAATACGCATACTTATTCATTCTATTCGATGTTCTTCATTATAAATGTATTGTAATAACGACGAATGAAATTGCCAGTGAAATACCTCTCATATTTCACTCAGTTTACTACAGTTTCATTGCCGGCCGGCCGCCCATAAAACCGGTTGGCCACGTACGCCAGCGCTACCAGCCCCAAGCCCACGGCGCACACGCCGGGCCACTGGTAATGATGCCAGGCCAGGCCGCCGAGCAGCGAGCCAGACGCGGCCCCGATGAAGCAGGCCGTCATGTACACGGTGTTGAGGCGGCTGCGGGCCTCGGGGCGCAGGCTGAATACGCGGGTCTGGTTGGCGATGTGCGCCATCTGCTGGCCCACGTCCAGAATGACCACGCCCGCAATCAGGCCCGCTAGGTGGTAGCCGCCGAAGCCCAACAGCAGGTAGCCGCCCAGGAACAGCGCCAGCCCAATCCGCAGCGCAAAGCCCGGCCCCCGCTGGTCGGCCGACTTGCCGGCGTAGGAGGCCGCGAAGGCCCCGGTGGCCCCGATGAGGCCGAACAGCCCGGCCACGTCGGCGCCGTAGCCGTAGGCCTCGCTTTCCAGAAAGAACACCAGCGTGGTCCAGAAAGCGCTGAAGCCGCCGAACAGGCAGGCGCCCACCAGCGCCGAGCGGCGCAACACCGGCAGCTCGCGGGCCAGCGTGCCCAGCGAGCGAAGCAGACTGCCGTAGCTGCCCGCGTAGTAAGGCTGGTTGCGGGGCAGCATCCGGCCCAGCACCACTACCAGCAGCAGCATCAGGCCGGTGCCCACCGCAAACATGGTGCGCCAGCCAAAGTGCAGCCCCACGTAGCCGCTGATGGTGCGCGAGAGCAGAATGCCAATCAGCAGCCCGCTCATCACCTTGCCCACCACCCGGCCCCGCTGCTCATCCGAAGCCAGCGAGGCAGCCATGGGCACCAGCAGCTGCGGCACGGCCGAAAAGAAGCCCAGCAGCAGCGAGGCCCCCACCAGTACCCCGAACGTGGGCGCGTAGGCCGCCACTGCCAGGCAGCCGGCCGCCAGCACAATCAGGCCCATAATCAGGCGCTTCCGCTCCCACTTGTCGCCCAGCGGCACCAGCAGCAACAGGCCCAGCGTGTAGCCCACCTGCGTAACGGTGGCCACCCAGCTCACGCGATTTTCGGCCAGCCCGAAGGTGCGCCCGATTTCGGCCAGCAGCGGCTGATTGTAGTAGAGGTTGGCCACCACGAAGCCGCAGGTAATGGCCATCAGCCAGACCTGGGAGGGTGCCAGCGGGGCAGTAGCCGGGGCAGTGGAAGTTGGCCGGATAGGGGCCGGGGCAGTCAGAGATTCACTCATGTAACAAAATAAGCCACCCCGGGCGGGGCAGACCGGCAAAGGTACGGCGTACCCAACCTATTCGCGACGCAAAAGGTTGCCACCGGTTTATGCCCCTATTTCCGGTCCGTTACCCGGTCGCCCGCTGGCGCTTATACAGGCCCGGCGTAATGCCCTCCGACTGCTTAAACAGCTTCTGGAAGTAAGCCGTGTTGTTGAACCCAGCCCGGAAGCAGACATCGGCCACGGTAGCGGCGGGCAGGCACAGCAGGCGCTTGGCTTCGGCGAGGCGCTCCTGAATCACGAATTCGACCGGCGTCAGGCCCAGCTCGCGCTTGAAGACCCGGAAGAAGGTAGCCTTGCTCATGCAGGCCAGCCCGGCCAGCTTTTCCACCGTGATGGGCTCGGTGAGGTGCTGCTTGACGTACTGCACCACGGCCGCGAACCGGTGGGAGGTGGCGTGCTGGCGGTAGTTGTGGAACAGCAGCTGCCGGGCCTGGGTCTGCATCAGGCGCACGAGCATCTCCTGAATAGTGAAATTGGCCAGCACGTCCTTGATGCGGCCGGTGCTGCGCGAAAGCTGCACGAGGCGCTCCAGGGTGCTGGTCAGCTCGGGCGGGTTGTGGAAGTGGGCGTGCTCGGGCGTGCGCGTGTCAAGCTGCCAGGGCTGGTGGGCCTCGGCCCGCGGATACTCCTCATTGAGCAGGTCTACCGTCTGGCGAATGGTGTCGGTGGGAATGGCCACGGCCAGGCACTGGGTGGGCGTGGCGGCGTCGGCTTCCGGGAAGTCGATGTGCATGGTTTCGTTTTCACCCACCACCACCGACTCACCGGGCAAATACTCGAAGGCGGCGCGGCCGGCCAGGTGCATCACCTTTTTGCCCCGCAGCATGGTCGTGAGCACCACCTGGCCCAGGCTCAGGGGCACCTGCAAAGCCTGCTGGTGGGTCTCAAACACGCTCAGCTCAAACGCATCCAGCGAGTACACGGTGCGGTTTTCTACCAGCGTACCGAGCTGGTGGGGGGCGAGCAGTGCAATGGGGGCGGGCAGGTGGGCCATAAGGCAAAAGCGGAAAGCGGGATGGAGCAGTGAGCACCCGGCCAGAGCCGGACATCAGGGAACAATGGTGTAACCCGAACAGTTATTTAGGTGAGTAAGTACTCACAAATTGCGATAATATGCGGGGTTTGTGAGAGGATATTATACCAAATTAGGGATAAATGCTCCGTAATTTGACTCATCATCAAATCTTTAACCCCACCTATTCATGGAAACCCTCGAAAAGCCCTCTACCCTCGTCGACCGCCCCAAATTCAAAGACCATTACGACAACTTTATCGGGGGCAAATGGGTGGCGCCGGTGAAAGGGCAGTACTTCGACAACATCTCGCCCATTGATGGCAAGGTGTTTACCAAAGTGGCCCGCAGCACCAAGGAAGACATCAACCTGGCCCTCGACGCGGCCCACGAGGCGTTCCTGACCTGGGGTAAAACCTCGGCCACCGAGCGCAGCAACATCCTCAACAAGGTCGCCAACATCATCGAGGAAAACCTGCATCACCTGGCCGCCGTCGAGTGCGTGGAAAACGGCAAACCCATCCGCGAAACCACCCTGGCCGACCTGCCGCTGGTGGTAGACCACTTCCGCTACTTCGCCAGCGTCATCCGGGCCGAAGAAGGCTCGGCTACGGAGCTCAACAGCAGCACCCTCTCGCTTATTATTGAGGAGCCCCTGGGCGTGGTGGGCCAGATTATCCCGTGGAACTTCCCGCTGCTGATGGCCACCTGGAAGCTGGCCCCGGCCCTGGCCGCCGGCTGCTGCGTGGTGATGAAGCCCGCCGAGCAAACGCCCTCCAGCATTATGGTGCTCATGGAGTTGCTCCAGGATGTGCTGCCGCCGGGCGTGCTGAACGTGGTTAACGGCTTCGGGCTGGAAGCCGGTAAGCCGCTGGCCTCTTCGCCGCGCATTAACAAGGTATCGTTCACGGGCGAAACCACCACCGGCCGCCTCATCATGCAGTACGCCGCCGAAAACCTGATTCCCGTCACGATGGAGCTGGGCGGCAAGTCGCCGAACGTGTTCTTCAAGAGCGTGATGGACGCCGACGACGACTTCCTCGACAAGGCCATTGAGGGCGCGGTGATGTTTGCGCTCAACCAGGGCGAAATCTGCACCTGTCCCTCGCGGATTCTGGTGCAGGAAGACATCTACGACGAGTTTATGGCCCGGGTAGTCGAGCGTGTGAAGGCCATCAAGCTGGGCAACCCGCTCGATATGGAAACCATGATGGGCGCCCAGGCCAGCAACGACCAGTTCGAGAAAATCCTAAGCTACCTCGAAATCGGCAAGGACGAGGGGGCCGAAGTGCTGTGCGGCGGCGAGGCGTTTACCCAGGAAGACGGGGCGCTGGCCGAGGGCTACTACATCAAGCCCACCGTGTTCCGGGGCCACAACAAAATGCGCATCTTCCAGGAAGAAATCTTCGGCCCGGTGGTGTCGGTCACCACGTTCAAGGACATGGACGAGGCCATCGAACTAGCCAATGACACGCTCTACGGCCTCGGCGCCGGCGTCTGGACCCGCGACGCCCACGAGCTCTACCAGGTGCCCCGCGCCATCCAGGCCGGCCGCGTGTGGGTGAACTGCTACCACGACTACCCGGCCGGTGCGCCGTTCGGTGGCTATAAAAACTCGGGTTTCGGTCGCGAAAACCACAAGATGATGCTCGGCCACTACCGCCAGACCAAGAACATGCTGATTTCTTACAGCCAGCAGAAGCTCGGCTTCTTCTAGGCCATAAAGTAGCCTGAAACTATGGTGAGCCGATGTTCTGCCGTTGGGCGGGGTGTCGGCTCACCATTCTGGTTTGCAGCGCAACCAGTTACGCATGGGGTGCGTCTCTCTGATAGCTGTTAACCAACCCGTTACCGTTATGCGCTTCCTCTTCGCTCCCTTGCTGACCGCCTGCCTGGTAGGCAGCGCGGCCGCCGCTACAGCCCAGCAGTTCCCGGTTCCGGAAGCTAAAAATCCCGACTGGGTATTGCAGAAAATCGAATCCCCCACGGGTATGCCTAGTATGCAAGTCTGGTCGGTACCCGACCGGAATGCCTCTACTGAAGATGCTGTGCGCGGCGGAGTGTACGACGGAGAAACCGGGGCGCTAGTGAGCTTTTACGACCCCCGCACCGCAATTGCCTACGACCTGCGACACGGTATTCTGCATGACCGGACCACCAACAAATACTACCGCTTCCACCGCCGCGGCGCGCAACCCCAGCCGCAACCCAGCATTAAATTCCTCTGATACCGCCCGGTCCCGGCCGGCCTGTTCCCCTCCTATGCCCGAAACTGCCCTAACTCCCCGCGTCCTCGTTACGCCTGCCGCCGAAGCCACCATCGACCTGCTCCGCGATGAAAACGGCCCCCTGATGTTCCATCAAAGTGGCGGCTGCTGCGACGGCTCCTCGCCTATGTGCTTTACCAAGGGCGAATTCCGGGTGGGAGCCAACGACGTGTGGCTGGGCCAGATTTACGGCTGCGACTTCTTCATGAGCGCCTCCCAGTTCGAGTACTGGCAGCACACCCAGCTCACGGTAGATGTGGTGAAGGGCCGCGGAGCCAGCTTCTCGCTGGAAATCCCACTCGGCGTCCGGTTCCTGATTCGCTCCCGGATTTTTACTGAGGAAGAATCCAGGCAGATGGCCCCGGTCTACGACGGGGAGGAATACCTGACCCGCCCGGAGCTGGCGCAGTAGTGTAGTAGTACGTCTGCCGAAACGCAAAACGCCCCGTCAGCAGTAGCTGGCGGGGCGTTTTGGTGCTGTGAAAATCGGGATTTATTTCACCTTTACCGGCAGGCCTTCGAGCTGCACGTAGCTGAGCTTCCAGGCGTTTTTGGCGTTCTTTTTCCAGACCAGGATGAAGTTGCCTTCGCCCTCGCCGCGGGGCTGGTCGGCCATTTCGGGTAGTACGTCGGTCGAGAAGGTGCCGGCCTCGTAGGCGATGGCCGGGCCGCTGCCCGAGTTGGTGCCGTAGAGCTTCAGGTCGGCAATAGTGCCCATGGTGGCGCGCACCCATTTGTCGGATACCTCCGCTTTGCCGCTGAAGCGCGTGGCGCCCTGGGCGTACTGCACATCGTCGGCCAGCAGCGAATCGAGCTGCACGGTGTTTTTAGCGTTCCAGGCCCCGATGAACTGTTGGTTGAGGCTTTGCACATTCACGGCGTCGGCGGTGGCATCCGTTTTGGTTTGGGAGCAGCCGGCAAGCAGGGCACCTCCGAGCAGGAGGCCAAAAATGCGTTTCATGGGAACAGGATTAGGTAGAAAAATCAGAAGTGAAGCAGGCAAGGGCCCTAAGGCACGAAAAGCCCAGGTCCGCAGACCTGGGCTTTGAAACTACGCAAACGGGCCGGACTACCAGCTCTTGCGACGAACTTCGGAGGTGGGGTAAGCGGCTTCGCGCTTGCCGTAGGCCTCGTTGGGCAGGTAGCCCGAGCTCATGGCGTAAGCGGCGGGGGCAGCGTTAGGAGCGGCGAAGCTGCTCATCATGGCCGGGGCAGCAGCGGGGGCAGCGGCCATGGTAGCGGCGTTGGCACGGGCGGCCGAAGCCTTACCCTGGGCAATGCCCGAGCGGTAAGAAGCCTGGCGGTTAGCCTCGGCCCGGCGGGCGGCGGCCACGCGGGCGGCTTCGGCGCGGCGCTTATTGTCGGCGGTGCGGCCGATGCTGTAACCGAGGCCGGCGCCGGCAGCGCCGCCTACGGCCCCGCCCACCACGCGGTTTTTCTTGTTGATGATGGCTCCGGCGGCGGCACCACCCAGGCCACCGAGCACGGCACCTTTGGCGCTGGAACTAACCTTACGGTCTTGGGCGAAGCCGTGGAAGGCGGTGGTGAGGAACAGGACAAATGCGAGAAGCAGACTAACCTTTTTCATGGCGGATGATTCTAAAGTGAAAGGGCGGTGATGCCCCGGGTTGACAGAGCGGTTTACAAGCACCATGCCAATACGCAACTTCCGCCGCCGGGGTTAAGCGCGGCCGTACTGGTTTGGTGCTGCCGCCAAGCTACCCAAAAGCGTGCCTGACAGTCAAATGTAAGGCCTTTTCCGTATCTCAGCCCATGAAGACTGCTTTTCTTTTTCAGGTCGCAGAAAGCCGGGTACTGACGGGCCTGGGAGTGCTGCTACTGCCCGCCGCGCCAGCCCACACCCTGGCCTCCCTAGCCCTGCACACAAGCCTGCCGGTCCGACTCATTCAGCCCGACAAACAGGAAATTTCCGCTACGGCCAGCGTCGAGGAAATCACCCGCACCGGGGAGCCCGCCATGCGCGTGCTGCTGCTGACGCAGGAAGGCGCTACGGCCGTGCCCGTTGGAACGGCGGTGTGGGCGGTAGGGTAGCTGCGTCGCCCTCACGTTGCGCCTCACCCCCTAGCCCCCTCTTCGAAAAAGGAGAGGGGGGACTAGCTTGTAGTTTCTAAAACTAGAGCAGCCAAATTAAACTAGAAAACTAGTGGCTAGTTCCCCCTCTCCTTTTTCGGAGAGGGGGCTAGGGGGTGAGGCGCAACGCTAGAACGACACAGCTAGTTTACAGGGCCGCCGTGCTCTTCATCGGGCTTGTAATTCGCTTCCAGTTCGGCCAGCTTGGTTTTGCCGTAGGCGAAGCGGGTGATGAGCACGTAGAGCACCGGCACGATGAAAATGGCCAGCAGCGTGGCCGAAAGCATACCGCCGAGCACCGTCCAGCCTATTGTTTGGCGGCTGATGGCGCCAGCGCCGGAGGCGAATACCAGCGGCGTCACGCCCAGAATAAAGGCCAGCGAGGTCATGACGATGGGGCGCAGGCGCAGACGGACGGCTTCGAGGGTGGCCTCCAGCAGCGGCATGCCTTTATCGACCCGCTCCTTGGCGAATTCGATGATAAGGATGGCGTTTTTGGCCGAGAGGCCGATGAGCGTAATCAGGCCGATTTGGGCGTAGACGTTGTTGGTGAGCTTGGGCAGGAACGTGAGGGCCAGGATGGCCCCGAACGCGCCCAGCGGCACGGCCAGCAACACCGAAAACGGCACCGACCAGCTCTCGTACAACGCGGCCAGCAGCAGGAACACGAACAGCAGCGAGAGGCCAAAAATGTACACCGTCTGCCCGCCGGCCAGCTGCTCCTCGCGGGTCAGGCCCGAAAACTCGTAGCCGTAGCCCTGCGGCAACGACTCTTTGGCCACTTCCTGCAGCGCCTTCAGGGCATCGCCCGAAAAGTAGCCGGGGGCGGCGCTGCCGTTGATTTCGGCCGAGCGGAACAGGTTGTAGTGCGAAATCAGCGGGGCCGACTCGGCCCGCTCGTAGCTCGTAATGGTGCTCAGCGGCACCATGCCGCCGCTGCTGTTGCGCACGTAGTACTGGCTCAGGTTACTGATGCTGCCCCGGTAGCCCGAATCGGCCTGGGCTACCACCCGGAAGTTGCGGCCGTAGAGCGTGAAGTCGTTGACGTAGGACGAGCCCAGGTAGGTGCGCAGGGCCGTGCCGATATCGGCAATCGACACGCCTAGTTTCTTGGCCTTTTCGCGGTCGATGGTGAGCCGGTAACCGGGCGTGCTGGCGGTGAAGAACGAGAAGGGCCGCACGATTTCGGGCCGCTTGGCCAGCGCTGCCTGAAACGCTTTCAGGTTGCGGTCGAAAGTTTGAATTTTGCCGTCGCCGTCGCGCTCCTGGAAAATAAACGAGAATCCCCCGCTGTTGCCCAGGCCCGGGATGGGCGGCGGCGAAATCACGACGATGTTGGCTTCCTTGAACTTGCTCAGGCGCTGCTGCACGGTGGCCATCAGGCCCTGCAGCTGCAGGGCCTCGTCTTCGCGCTCGGCCCAGGGCTTAAGCTGGCAGAAAATGGTGCCGCTGTTCGATTTCGACGAGAAGTTAATCACGTTCAGGCCCCCCAGACCGGCGTAGTGCGCAATGCCCGGGATGGAATCGAGCTCGTGCATGATGTTTTTGAGCATGGCCACCGAGCGGTCGGTGGAGGAGGCTTCGGGCAGGTTGTAGGTGATGAAAATCCGGCCCTCGTCTTCGGTCGGGATGAAGGCCGTGGGCTTGTTGGCGTAGAGCAGGCCGGTGCCCGCAATCAGGCATACGAGCAGAATAACCACCAGCCGCGCGTGCTTGATGCCGCGCTGCACACCCTTGCCGTACTTGCCGGTTACGCGCTCAAACCAGCGGTTGAACTTGAAAAAGAACTTGTCCAGGCCCTTCGACTCCTGGGTGCGCTCGTGGGGCTTGAGCAGCAGCACGCATAGGGCCGGCGTGAGCGAAAGGGCCACAAAGGCCGAAATCACGACCGAAATGGCGATGGTAATGGCAAACTGCTGATAGAGCCGCCCGGTGATGCCCGGAATAAAGCCCACCGGCACGAACACGGCCGCCAGAATGAGGGCAATGGCAATAACGGGCGCCGAAATTTCGCGCATAGCCTCCAGCGTGGCCTCCAGCACCGGCATTTTGCGCGCGTTCATGTTGTGCTCCACGGCCTCCACCACCACAATGGCATCATCGACCACAATGCCAATGGCCAGCACGAAACCGAACATGGTGAGCGTGTTGATGGTGAAGCCCAGCGGAATAAAGAAAATGAACGTGCCCACAATCGACACCGGAATGGCCAGCACCGGAATAAGCGTGGAGCGCCAGCTCTGCAGGAACAGGAATACCACGATAATCACGAGCACCAGCGCCTCAACCAGCGTGTGCAGCACCTCCTCAATCGACACCTTTACCACGGTGGCCGCCTCGAACGGAATGATGTAGGTGAGGTCGGTGGGGAACTGCTGCTTGAGCCGCTCCATGGTGGCGCGCACGTTGTCGTAGGTTTCGAGGGCGTTGGCGCCGGGGGCCTGATACACGAGCAGGTAGGCGGCGCGCTTGCCATCGACGTACGAGTTGTTGGCGTAGTTGAACTTGCCCAGCTCCAGCCGGGCCACGTCTTTGAGGTAGACCACGGCCCCGGTTTCGGGGCGGGTTTTGATGATGACGTCGCCGAACTCCTCGGCCGTGCTCAGGCGGCCCTTCACGAACACAATGTACTCGAAGGTCTGGCCCGCGTTGGCGGGCGGGGCCCCAATCGAGCCGGCCGCAATCTGGGCGTTCTGCTCCTGAATGGCGGCCGTTACCTCCTGGGCCGTTACGCCGAGCTGCGAGAGTTTATCGGGGTTGAGCCAGACGCGCATCGCAAAGTCGTCGGCCCGGCTCACGATGTCGCCCACACCCTTGGTGCGCAGCAGCGCGTCTTTCACAAACAGGTTGGCGTAGTTGTCGAGAAAGGTGTTGTTGTGGCTGCCTTTGGGGGCGTACAGGGCCACCAGCATCAGAATGCTCGGGTTGCGCTTGCGCACCGTCAGGCCCAGGCGCTGCACCTCCTGGGGCAAAGTGGGCAGGGCAATGCCCACGCGGTTCTGCACGTCGAGGGCGGCAATGTTCACGTCGGTGCCCAGTTCGAAGTTCACCGTCATGCTCATCTGCCCGTTGCTGGTGCTGTTGCTTTGCAGGTAAGTCATGCCCGGCGTGCCGTTCACCTGCACCTCCACGGGCGTGGCTACGGTTTGCTCCACGGTCTGGGCGTCGGCGCCGGTATAGGTGCCGTTCACCGACACAGTGGGGGGCGTAATTTCGGGGTACTGCCCCACCGGCAGGTTCAGGATGGCCAGCACGCCCAGCAGCAGCAGCACCAGCGAGGTAACAATAGCCGTAACCGGCCGGCGGATAAAGGTTTCTGCAATCATGGTGTTGGAGCTGTTCTGGCGCTTACCCCACCCCCGGCCCCTCCCCTCCGGGAGAGGGGTGCCAGACGCGAGTTTGCTAATTCTGTTCGTTGAACGCACCCCTCTCCCGGAGGGGAGGGGCCGGGGGTGGGGTTAACGGCTGCCCGTTTTGGCCGCCGCACCCGTCGCGGCTGGGCTGCCGGCCTGTACCAGGCTGCCGTCGCGCAGGCGCTGGAAGCCTTCGGTGATTACCTGGTCGCCTTCTTGCAGGCCTTCGAGGATTACTACCTGGTCGCGCAGTTGGGGGCCGAGCTGCACTTTGCGCTGGCGGGCCTTGCTGCTGTCGCCGGCCACGAACACGAAACTCTCGCCCATCTGGTCGGTAATGGCTTTGTAGGGGATGATGATGCGCTGGCCCGACTGCCGGTTGAGCACGTGCAGCACTGCGCTCATGCCATCCTTGAGGCGGCGCTCGGGGTTGGCAAACTCCACCCGCACCTGTACGGTGGCCGTCTGCTGCTCCACGCCCCGCGCAATGGCCTTAATGCGGCCCGACTGCTTGTACATGGTGCCATCCGACAGCTCCAGGCGAAACAGCGAATCGGGGTTGGCCCGGCCGGCGGCCTGCAAAGCCATGAAGCGGGGCAGGTCGGTTTCGTTGATGACGAAGTCGACGCCCATGGGGTCTTCGGCGCTGATGGTGTTGAGCAGCGTGCTGCCGGGGCTGATTTGGGAGCCCAGCCGCACCTGCGAGATGCCGATGCGCCCGCTGAACGGGGCCGTAATAGTGGAGTAGCTTAAATCGGTGCGGGCCAGCGTAACGGCGGCGCGGGCCTGAGCTACCTGGGCCTGGGCGGTGGCGTAGGCCGTGGCGGCGTTGTCCACAATCTGGCCCGCAATGGCATCCTGCTGGGCCAGTCGCTGGTAGCGGTCGAGGTTGAGCTTGGCATTCTGCACCGTGGCCTGAGTGCTGCGCAGCCCCGCCAGCGCCTGCTGGTAGGCGGCCTCAAAAGTGCGCCGGTCGATTTCGTAGAGCTTCTGGCCCTTGGACACCACTTCGCCCTCCTGAAAAAACAGCCCCGTGATGAAGCCGCCCACCTGGCTGCGTAGCTCCACGCTGTTGAGCGCCACGGCCGTGGCCGGATACTCATCATAATACACGGCGTTGGTGGTGCGGGCGGCTACCAGCGTTACGGGCGTGGGCGGCGGCGGCCCGGCCGGCTTATCGGCATCCTTAGCGCCGCACCCTGCCAGCAGCAGCAGGGCCAGAAGAGAGAGAAAATGGTGCTTCATGATTGGTTGTATTGAGCTGTTAGCTAATAGCTTTTAGCTGACAGCTTTCATTGGGAAAAGAGCTAACAGCCAACAGCTAATAGCTTACTTCGTTAATACGCCACCGGCAGCGTGCCCAGGGCGCGCTGCACATCGAGTTTGGCAGCCAGCACGGCGTAGAGGGCGTTGTAGTAGTTGAGCTGGGAGGTGCGCAGGTCGTTTTCGGCTACTATCACTTCAAGGTAAGTCTTGATGCCTTCGTCGTATTGCAGCTTGATGATCTTGTAGATTTCGCGGGCATCGTCGCGGTTCTGGCGCTGGGCCTGCAGGTCGAGGAAGTTGCCCTTGTAGCGGGCCAGGGCCTGCTCATACTCGGTGGAAATCTGGTTCTTGGTGTCGAGCACCTGTAGGCTCAGGCGGTCTTGGCGCAGGTTGGCAATCTTGAGGTTCTGCAGGCGGCGGGTGCCGGTGAAAATCGGGAGGCCTAGCTGCAGGCCGGCCTGCGAAGTGGGGAAGGCCTGCTTGTAGAGCTCCGCGAAATCGTTGTTCTGGTACACCTTCACGTAGTTGCCAAAGGCCGAAAGCGTGGGCAGAAAGCCCAACCGGTAGTAGTCAACGTCGAGGCGCTGGAGTTGCTGCTGGGTCAGGAGCTGCTGAATCTCGATGCGGCGCTCGAAGGCCAGCGGCTCCAGCGTGTCGAGCATGGTTTCGCGGGCCAGCTGGAGCGTGTCGTAAGTCAGCGTTACAGGGGCGGCCTCGGGCGGGGCGCCCATCAGCTGGCGCAGGGCAGCGTACTTGCCCTTGAGGTTTTCGGCCGTGCTCTTGCGGTCGGTAACGGCATTTTTAACCGCAATTTCGGCCCGCTTGTAGTCAATCTTATCCTTGAGGCCGACCTCGTACTGCGCGAAGGCGTCTTTGAGCTGCTTCTGCTGGCGCGTAATGGCCTCGTCGAGCACCCGCAGCTGCTCGTTGGTCAGCAGGATGTCGTAGAAGGCCTTGCTCACGTCGCGCACCACGTCAATCTGGTAGCTGACGGTGTTTTGGCCGTTCTGCTGGCGCACATAGCGGGCCGAGCGGGCCGTGCGTAGTACATCGGCGTTGTAGAGCACCTGGTTGCCCTGCAAACCCAGGTTCGACACGTTCTGCAGGCCAATGCGCCGAATCTGGGCCGGGGCCGAAGGGTCGGTGAAGTTGGGCAGCACCGCCACCGGCAGCTGAAAGTTGCGGGTGTAGGTGCCCGTTCCCTGCACCTGGGGCAGCCAAGCCGAAAGGCCCACCCGAATCTGCCGCTCGCCAATGGCCTCATCGAGCCGGGCCTGACGCACCAGGGGCTGGTTCTGCAGAGCGTACTGCAGGCACTCGGCCAGGGAAAGCGGCTGGCCAGGCAACGGCGGGGCGGGGGCAGCCACCTGGGCCCGGCTTAGGAGGGGCAACAGCAGCAGCAGGAGTGATAAACCCGGCAGCCCGAAAGCGCGAAGCAGTTGATTCATACGACAGGCATAAACAGCTACCTGCTTACGCGAACAAAAGTAAAGCGGGCAGAAAGCCCGACACCAACAGCCTTGCGGCACTACCGGCGGGTTGGTGCCAGCAGTGCCCGGCATCGAAATCCAAGCCGCCATAACCCGCGGCGGGCAAAATTGTTGGCGTGTCGCCCGGTCCGGGCGGCGGCATCTGGCCTGAAGGCCTGGCACAATACCGGCGAAGCTGCTGGCGTCCGGCCAAGCTACCCGGCCCGACGGCAGGGTTATCAAATCAGGCTGGAAGAACCCGTAGGGCTACATTTCGGCTATCGTTACCAGCACGTCGGTGTTACGGCCGTGGTCGTCGGCGCAGGAGATTTTGATCGGCCCGGGCGGGGGGCGAAAAAATACCCGCTCGGTGGCCGACGCCGCTCGTAGAAACTGGTCGTTCACGTACCAGTACACCTGGCGCACCTCGCCATCAGTGGTGCAGCTGAGCAAGAGCTGCTGCTGCTCGCGGGCACTGAGCACGTACTCGGTATTGGAGGTGGGCGAGGTGATGGTGGGCGCCCGCTCGGGGCCGCCGCTGGCCCGCTGGCACTGGGGGTTGTGGGGCGGCAGGCGGCGGTAGGGCAGACCCTGGGCCACCCGGTAGGCGGCCACTTCGGGCAGCAGGTTGGGGTACAGCTCGCGCCGGAACCCGGCCGCCGGCGCGCAGGCCCGGCAGTAGGTAAAGGTGTTATCGGCCGACACCAGCACCTCGCGCTGGTGCTGGCAGCGCCGCCCCGAGCTTTGGTTGGGCAGAAAGTAGTCGATTACCTGGTCGGGGCAGGTTTCGCCGGGCACAAGACCGGTTTCGGTGCACACGAGCCGGAAATCGAGGCTGGCGGGCGGCACAAACCAGTCGTTGGGCGAGTTGTAGGCCAGGGCGTTGAACAGGTCGAAGAGCAGGGGCGTGGCCACATCGGAGCCGGTGAGGGCCGGGCTGCCCTGGCCGCTGAAGTTGCCCACCCACACGCCAATCGTGTAGTCGCGGTTGTAGCCGATGCTCCAGGCGTCGCGGCGGCCGTAGCTGGTGCCGGTTTTCCAGGCAATTTTGGGCAGCCGGGTGCTGCGGGCGGCCCCCAGCGGCAAGTCGGGCCGCGTCAGCTGGCTCAGGATGTCGGTGACGAGAAAGGCGGCGGCGGGGGAGACCAACGAAACCCCACCCCCCGACCCCACACTCGCTTTAGCCGCGACATCCTCCGGGAGAGGGGGAGCCAGACGTGAAGTCGTTGAACGCACCCCCTCTCCCGGAGGGGAGGGGGCCGGGGGGTGGGGTGAACGAAGCCCCAACTTCTCATACCGCCCCCCGTTCGCCAGCGCCGTGTACAACCCCGTTAGTTCTTCCAGGGTAGCCCCGCAGCCGCCCAGAATGCTGCTAAGGCCCAGGCGGGTGCGGTTGCGGGCTATGCTTTGGAAACCGGCCTGCTGCAGCTTTTCGGTGAAGGCGGGTACGCCGTAATCCTGGAGCACGCGTACGGCGGGAATGTTGAGCGAAAAGGCCAAAGCGCGCTCCAGCGCTACTTCGCCCTGGCAGTGCTTGTCGAAGTTCTCGGGGCGGTAACCCTGAAAGTTGGTGGGCACGTCGGGCAGCTGTAGCTTGGGCGTTACCAGGCCCCGGTCGAGGGCCAGCGCGTACAGGAAGGGCTTAAGGGTGCTGCCCGGCGAGCGGACGGCCACCACGCCGTCGTTCTGGCCCTGGCCCCGGAAGTCGCGGAAATCGGCCGAGCCCACGTAGGCCTCCACCTGCCGGGTGCGGTTATTCACCACCAGCACCGAAGCCTGCGAAATGCCCAGCTCGTGCAGGCGGCGCACATAATTGCCGGTCAGCTCCTCGGCCCGGCTCTGCTTGGCGCGCTGCAGGCTGCTACGGATAATGGCCGCGTGCGGAAACTGCCTTACCAGCCGCCGCGACAGGTGCGGAGCCAGCGTGGGCGCGGCGTGGCGGCGCACGTTCAGCGGCTCGCGCAGGGCATCTTCAATATCCTGCTTTGCGAACAGTCCGGCGGCCCCAAACCGCTGGAGCCAGCGGTTTCGCTCGCGGCGCACGGCTTCGTTGTTCTGGCCCAACACCAGGCCGCGCGGGCGGTTGGGGATGATGGCCAGCGTGACAGTCTGGGCCAGCGAGAGGAAGTTGGGCGGCTGCTGGAAGTAGAGCAGGGCGGCCGATTTCACGCCCTCGATGTTGCCGCCGTAGGGCACCAGGTTCAGGTAGAGCTGCAGAATCTCGTCCTTGCTGTAGTGCGCTTCGAGCTGGGTGGCGCGGGCCATTTCGAGCAGCTTGTTGCCCAGCGTGCGCGGCTTGGGCTCCAGCAGCCGCGCCACCTGCATGGTAATCGTACTGGCCCCGGTGGTGCGACCCTGGCCAAACAGGTTGCGCCCGGCGGCCTGCACCAGCGCCAGCGGGTTCACCCCGAAATGCCAACGAAACCAACGGTCCTCCTTCTCGATGATGGTCTGGCGCAGTACCGGCGTAATCTCGCTGAGCTCGGTTTTCATTCGCCACTTTTGGGTGGGGTTGAGGGAGGCGTGCAGCACGGTACCATCGGCGGCCAGCACAATGGGCGAGTAGCGCGGGGCCGCCGGCAGCGGAAACAGCCGGTCGAGGGCCAGCAGCAGCAGCAGCGCCAGCCCGGCCAGGATTTCCAAAGTGCGAATGGCGGTGCGCCGTTTCATAGGGGCAAGATACGGGTTGCCCGGGCCTTCTTGCCGCCGGCCTTTCGTATATTCGTCAGCCAAGCAACCCCCGCTGCTATGTCCGTCATCACCGATATTTCCCAGCTCGACCTAACCAAAACCTACACCTACGCCGACTACCTGACCTGGCGGCTGGATGAGTTTGTAGAGCTGATTCGGGGCAAGGTGCGACAAATGAGCCCCGCTCCGCGAGTGCGGCACCAAGCGGTTTCCTTTAATCTGGGAGGAATTATCCGCAACAAAACGCGCGGAGGTGCCTACCAGGGCTTCGCTGCACCTTTTGATGTAAGGCTGCTGAAAAGTACTCCCGACGGCGATACGCGAATTAGCACGGTAGTGCAGCCCGACCTGTGCGTTATCTGTGACCCGGCCAAGCTCGATGAGTTTGGTTGCGTGGGCGCACCCGACTGGATTATCGAAATCCTGAGCCCCGGCAACGTGGCCCACGACAGCAAAACCAAGTTCGACCTCTACGAGGAAAACGGGGTGGGCGAATACTGGATGGTGGACCCCGGCCTCAAGAATGTAATGGTGTACGTTCTCGAAAGCGAACAGTATCAGTTGCGGGGCGAGTTCTACCAGCCCGGCCCGATTCCGGTGGCTACGCTGCCCGGCACGGCGCTGGAGTGGGCAGAGGTGTTCGAAGGAATATAGCTGCTCGATTTCTGACACCTACTCAATATACGTTACCTGACGGGGCGGAAACATGCGGCGCACCAGCTTCTCTAGCCGGCCCTGGGTGCTGCGTACGCGGTGCTTCACGGGCAGGGCGCGATAGTCGAAATCAGCTAGTGCAGCTACTTCTTCGACCACTGTGCGCTCTTGTAAGTGCGATTCGAGCAGGAAGGCGCTAATGGCGGAGTTCCACTCAGTTTTGGTGCTCCAATAGTGTCCTATGTGAGCCGCGGCGGCACCCAGCGGCCCAGTTTCCTCCAGCGCAACCGATAGGGCAAATTGCTCGATGAGCCGGGGCGTTACGCCTTGCCGGCTCAAATCGTCGCAGATGCGCAGGGCCAGCGCAATGGCCTCAGCGGCCCGGCCCGCCGGAATGCCCACTACCCCGGCGTTCCACATTTGGTGGTCTTCGCGCATGGCCACGCCCCCAAACGTATGCTGTTGTACCTGCTGCCACATGCGCTGCTCAGTTTTACTGGCCAGCTGGCTTAACGCGCCTTCCGGCTCGTGCATCAGTGCCGTGCCCGACGCCAGTCGCGCCCGTAGCTCGGCCAGGGAGCCATGCAGGAAGGTATCGGTGTCGAGGTAGAGAATGGCAGACTCGGGCTGCCGCTGGTGTACGTATTCGAGGGCCTTGATTTTGATGCGCCAGAAAAAGTCGAATTCGCCCCGCCACTCCTGGATGGTCGCCGCTTCAATGGGCAGCACAGTTACATGGTCGGCCATGTGGCGGTAGAATTCGGGCGCATCCGTCACTACCGTAATACTATCGAGTTGCTCCGGCTGCCGCAGAAACGAGAGCATGGAGAAAACCGCCTGGAAATGGTTGGGAGCCGCGTTGCCGAAAACGAGATAAAGCAGGTGCATTCTGGGAAGTTGAAGAATTCTACCGCACCCGCACCACACCGGCGCCGGAGTAGCTGTGGTACTCGGCGTTGTACATGGCGTCGGCGCTTACCGGGCCTAGCTTGAAGGTGCCTTTGGACACGGCGCGGGCCAAGTAGTAGAACGCCTTGGGTTTGGGCGTGGCGGTGGTGAAGATGTTTAGGCGGTCGTCGCGCACGTCGAGGTAGTCGGGCTGGGCGGCGTCTTTGGCCCAGGCCAGCTCGCGCACGGCCCCGATGCGGGGGTTCTCGATTTCGAGGCCGGCGGGCAGCAGGTCGGTGATGGCCACGTTGGGCACCTCGCCGGCGCTTTCGGCCGATTGCAGCGTGAGGCGGACTACCACCAAATCGTTCTGGCGGAAGGTGGCCGAGCCTAGCGGGTTGCCGTTGCGGTCCATAAACTGGCGGCGCACCATCAGGTAGGCGTCTTCCTCGGGCACGCGGCCCGAGGCCGAAACGCCTTCCATCTCCCAGAAGTAGTAGAGGCTGCCCTTGTCGGCCGGCTTCAGCGTGATTTGGCGGTTGGCCACGTTGCTTACCGTGAGGTCTTTGCCGGTGAAGGCGCCGATGTTCTTGCCGTCGGCCAGCAACTGGGCAGTGGCGGTGCTGTTGGCGTTGCTCTTGGCCAGCTTGCCCAGGGCCAGCAGCGAGAAGGCGCGTTCCTGGGTGCTCAGCCAGCCGGCCTGCTGCACGCGGCGGCTCAGCTGGCGGCTCAGGCTAAGTACCTGCGGGTTGCCGGGGTCGGCGTCGAGCAGGGCGTTGAGCACCAGGGCCATATCGCGGATGGGCGAGGCGAAGGAGCCGCCCAACTCGCGGCGGGCAATGCTCGGGGCCGCGCCGAAACGGGTGGGCACCGTCTGCCGGAAGGCGCGCTGATTGCCGCTCAGGGCGAAGGCCGCCGCCAGCAGGTAGCGCGAGTCGTCGGCCAGCAGGGGGCGGTTGGCTTTGTAGTAGTTGAGGGCCACGGGGGTGGGTCGCCCGGCCAGGGCCAGCACGTAGAGCGAGTACGGAATTTCCTTTTTGGCCAGCGTCACGGGCCGAATCACGCCGCCGGTCTGGATGATGTTGTAGGTCTCGGTTTCGCGCTGGCGGGTGCGGGCTTCGAGGTAGCCGAGCACCCGGTCGAGCACGTTCTTGTTCACCGCAAAGCCTGCCTGCTTGGCTTCGAGCAGGAAATGGGCAGCGTAGGCCGTGGCCCACCAGTTGTCGTAGTCGCCGCCGGGCCAGTAGCTCAGCGAGCCGTTGTACATCTGCTGGGCCTCCACCTTGCGGATGGCCTCCTGCACGTGGTAGTTGGGGTTGAACTGCCCCGCCTTGCCCTTGACACCGGTTTTCTGCCCCAGCGTCGCCACCAAATCACCATAATACAGCTGCGGGAAGGCGGCCGACACGGTTTGCTCCAGGCAGCCGTAGGGGTACTGCAGCAGGTAGCGCAAGTCCTTGGCAAACTCGGCCATCGGTGAGCGGCTCACCACCAACTGGCTCCGCAACGAGGCCGCCATGAAATCGGTCTTCAGATTCAGCTGCTGCACCTTGCCGCCGCCCGCCAGCACCCCGCTACCGGTACGCTTTTGCAAGGGCGAAGCGGGCCGGACGGGTAGCTCGATGGTTTCGGTGAAGGTTTCGTTGAGCGCCTTCACCGTTGTGGTGAGGGTGGCGCTGCCAATGCTGGCGGGGGCCAGCACCCGGAACTTCACCCGCTGCTCGGCGCCGGCCGGTAACCGCACGGTTTGCGAGGCGGCTCCCAGCACCCGCAAGGGTCCGGTTACGGCCAAGCTGGCCGCGCCGGTACCGGGGGTTTTGGTCGTATTGGTCAGCGTTACGGGCACGTCAATGGTGTCGCCGGGGCTGGCGAAGCGGGGCAGGGCGGTGCTGATAACCACCGGGTCGGCGACGCGCATGGTGTGCTCGGCCGAGCCGAAGGCGTCGCCCTTGTAGGCCACGGCCATGATGCGGATGGCCCCGCTGAACTGGGGCACCTGGAGCTGGTAGCGGACTTTGCCGCTGCCGTCGGCCGTGAGCACGCCGCTCCACTTGGCCAGCAACTTCACGCGGCGCGAGGGTACGGGCGTGGTGCGGCGGGCCAGGTCGTAGCCGTCGCCGCCGGTGGAGCTGGTGCCCAGCTCGGGCAGCAGGAAGGGGTACACGTCGTGGGCCGCCACTTCGAGGGCGCGTTTCTGGTAGAAGTAGCCGTGGGGGTCGGGCGTGCGGAAATCCTTCATCTGCAAAATCCCCTCGTCTACCATCGCCAGCGTCACCTGGGCACCGGGGGCGGTGGTTACTTCAATGGTCTGGCTGGTCTGCGAGCGGCTCAACTCCGGCGCTTTAATGGCCACCGACAGCCGCGAGCCGGGCTTTTCCACCGTCAGCGGCACGAAGCCGCGGGCCACGGTCAGGGGCAGGCGGTTGTCTTTGATGGGGCGGATGGCGGTGGCCGTGACGTAGATGTTGGGCACGTGGCCGCCGCGAATCGGGATGTCGACTTTGGCCGATTTCTCGTCGGTATCCACGTAGAAATGGTCGAGCACCCGGTCCCGCTCTACCGTTACCAGCACGCGGCCGGGGAAGGGCGTTTTGAGCAGTAGGTGGGCGATTTGGCCGGGCTCGTATTTCTCCTGGTCGGCCTCGATGGTCACTTCGCCCTCGTTGTTTACCTCGAAGGAGTTGCTCTGGGTGTCGCCGTAGCCGTAGGCGTACACGCGCTGGGATACGTAGGTGGCCGCGCCGGGCCGCGAAACCCGGATTTCGTACTCGCCCGAATACTGCGGCGCGAAGCCCAGGTTGGCATCGGTGCCAGAGCCCGAAACCTCCACGTTGCGGCGGATAATCGTTTCCTCGCGTTTCTGCGAGTTGTACACGTAACGGCCGCCGCGGCGCTCAATCACGGTTTCCCACAGCATCCGGATTACCTCCACGCGGGCGGTGGCGCTGGTGGGCTTGCCGGCCGGCGTGAGGGCCACGAGCTCCACGGGCACCTCGTCGCGGGTTTTCGCCAGCTCGCCCAGGTTTCTCACCCCAAACATGACCGCCTGGGTCTGCACCTCGAAGGTGGCATAGCGGTTTACGGGGCGGCCGGTTTCGTCGAACACCGTGGTAAAGGCCGCGCCTTCCAGGGTGCCCAAATCGGGGTAGTCGGGCACCTGGTAGGTGGCGGTGCCGCGGCCGGCGGCGTCGGTGGTGCCTTCGCGCACGGTCTTCTCGAAACGGTCGGAAATCGGGCTTGACTCCAGGCTGCCGTAGTTGCCCCGGCGCCGGTTGCCGCTGTTGATGGCGAAGTCGAAATCGGAGTACTCCTTGGGCTGGAAGCGCTTTTCCTTGAGCGAAAACTCCACCTCAAACTTGCGGTCGGAAGCGGGCGGGCCGAACAGGTTCTGGGCCGTAATCAGGGCCTGCACGGTCTGGTCGGGCTTTACTACGGCCCGGCTGGCTTTCACCGTCACCTTCATGCGGTCCGGAATAAACTCCTCCACCGAGAGCTGGCGCGAGGTGAGCAGCACGTCGTTGGCGGTCAGGATTTCGAGCGTGTAAAGGCCGGTCATCACGCTGGGGGGCAGAATAAAGCGGGCCTCGGTGCTGCCCTCGGGGCTCAGGGTTTTCTGCAGGCTGGCGTACTCCTTGCCGGTGGGCAGCAGCAGGCGCACCTTCAGCGGCAGGCCTTTGGGCGGGGCCT
The DNA here is from genome assembly GCF_900107135.1 of Hymenobacter psychrophilus. GTDB lineage: Bacteria > Bacteroidota > Bacteroidia > Cytophagales > Hymenobacteraceae > Hymenobacter > Hymenobacter psychrophilus. Next base: position 40,064 of record NZ_FNOV01000003.1, on the reverse strand, counting down.
GCCAGGTTTCGGTGCGCACCACGGTGTTGGTCTGGATGGTGTCGCCGGGGCGGTACAGGTCCCGGTCGCCGTAGAGGAAGGCCTGGTAGCGGGCAGCGTTGTTTTGCAGCCCGCCCACCTCGAAGCGCGAGGTTTCCACCCGGCTGCGGCTCAAATCCAGAAACGTGAAGTCGTCGCCGCGCCGGGCCACCACCATGCCCAGCCGGAACCGCGCATTCTGGGCCGTGCTATCGAACTTGGCCACGCCCGCGCCGTTGGTGACGCCCGTGCCCATTACCTGGTTGTTGGAGCTCAGGTAGCTGATTTCGACCCCGCCCAGGGCCTTGGCCTCCCGGATCGAGTTGGCAAACACCATGGTGCTGCCGGCCGCGCCCTGCTTCACAATCAGGCCGATATCCGACACGGCCACCAGCTTGCTCACCTGCAGCCACTGCCGCTCGGTATCCTGCACTTTTATCACGTAGAGCCCCTTGAGGCCCGCCGAAAACTCCAGGTCTTTCAAACTCAAGTTCAGCAGCCGCAAACCCTGCTCTTTGGGCATGCCGGCCACCGTGTAGGTGCGGTTGGACAGCACGTTGCCCAGGTTCTCCACGTCGTAATACTGGAAGGAACGGTCCACGTATTCGCCGTTTTCGTCCTGGTTGCTTTCCCCATCCTCACCGTCGTAGTCGGGGTAGCCGTACTGGCTGCCGCCGCGCAACAGCTGCTGGATGTTGTTGGCGTACACTTTGGCAATGGTCACTTGCACTTTGTCCACCTCGTTGATGCGGATGCCCAGGTTGCGGGCGCCCAGCGCGTCGAGGTACAGGGCCTTGTCGGCGCTGGCGAAGCTGATGGTGGGCCGCTCGTTGGAGAAGCTTACCGTCTCGGTCACGTCGTCGTTCAACTCGCCACCCAAACTGCCGCGTAAGCCGCTACTCAGGCGTACCTGGTAGCTTTTGCCCACCTCGAAACCACCTTTGAGGCGCACGCCGCTTTCCAGCTCCTCCACCTCAAAGGCTACCTGCGGCGACACGGCCACGGCGCTCCGCATATCCATCCCGCTCACCGGCTGGTTGGTCTGAATGGTGATAACCGGGTCGGCGCCCTGCAGCGTGCCGTTGATGGCCGTTACCTCCAGCGCCTGAGGGTCGGGCATGGTTAGCTCGGCTTCGGTGGTCTGGTCGGTGGCCAGGTCGCTGCCCACCGCGTTCAGGCCGGGGGCCAGTGCTAGTAGCAAGGGCGAACCAGGCCGCAACTGCTGCTTCAGGTTCAGGCGCACCTGCTGGCCCGCCTCGGCCCCCACCACCTCAAAAGCTACCGGCTCGCCGTCCTGGGTCAGGCGTAGCAGCGGCTTCACGTCGGTGGGCTTCACGGCGTAGTTGAAGGGCAGTTCCACCCGCAGCTCGGCCGTGCCCGCGGCCCGCTCCGAGCGGCCCCAGAAGGCCTGGGGTGCCTGCAACGCCAGGTAGGGCGTATGGAATTTCTGGCGGTCTTCGGGTAGCTCGGTGCCCCGGCGCGTGCCTTCGGGCAGGGCCTCGCTCACCAGCTTGGCCGTGAAGGCCGTGCTGGGCCGCAGCGGCACGTTGGGCGAAAACACCAGCTCCCGGTCGGTGGTCCACTTGAACTTACCGCGCATGGCCGGCTCGAACGCCACGACCCGCGTAGTATCCCAGCGGTCCAGCTGCTCAGGCCCCACCACGGCATCGGCAAACTGGAACACGATGTTCTGGTAGGGGTCGATTTCCGCGCCGTTGGGGTCGGGCGCACCCTCATCGGAGCGCGAGCAGGCAAAACCAAGTAGCGCCAGCAACACCAGCAACGGCTGGCGGGCAAGTCGGGAGAGTAGCATAGCAGGAGGGAAGGATAGGCGCCCGAAGGTATAGAAAAAGGGAGATGGAAGCGGCATCACGGATTGTTTCTCCGACTTCCTCCCGTACTTTGCTTCTATGGCTACCAAACGCGCTCCAAAACCCTCGTCAACCGCCGCCGCGCCCTCCCGGCCGCCCTTCATGCTCATCGAGCAGATTCAGGTAAAAGGCTACAAATCACTGGTTGACGCCACGCTGCACGTGAAGCCGCTGACGCTGCTCGCCGGGACGAACAGTTCCGGGAAGTCGAGCATCATGCAACCGTTGCTGTTGATAAAACAGACAATGGAAGCACCGTACCAGCCGGCGGGAGCACTCGTGTTGGATGGGGCGCATGTACAGGCGGAAACGGCTGGAGAGTTAATTAGCAAAATAGATAAGTACAATGATGTTTTTTCAATAAAAATAGTTGAGCAGAAAGTAGATAAATTGTTTAAAGAGGATATAGAAGTGTCCTTTAGGCTTGATAAGTTAGGATTCGCAATATTGTATCAGAAATCAATGTTGTTCAATAAAGAAATAAATTTAAGTCCAGCAATGAGTTGGCATGAAATAGAACCACAATTTGACAAAATTCATCTAAAATTCTTTGGTGTTGCAGCACACAGTGCAAAAGTTGTTATGGAAGCCCCTTTTCTCAAAATACAAGTTTTTGATGAAAAAGGAATAATAGACAATGTGCTCTTAGATGAAATTGTTTTTTCTTATGATTTATCAGATTTAGTTTTATCGATATCCCATATTCCGGGTCTACGAACCAATCCAAAGCGAAGCTATCCTGCAACTTTCCTTCAAAAGCAAATCAAAGGGACATTCGATTTTTATTCTGCTGGTACTATTAGCCAATGGCAGCAACAAAAGAATAGCGACGCACTCACTCAACTTAATGAGTATTTAGTTCGCTTAGGTTTGACTAACTCCATTGAAGCTAATGTGAAGAATGCAAACGAAGTAGAGCTAAGCATAAACCGTCTACCCGCCGGCACGAAAGCCAAACCCAAAAAATCCGATATGGTTAATATCGCCGATGTGGGTATCGGCGTCTCGCAGGTTCTGCCGATTCTGGTGGCGCTTATTGCCGCGCAGGAAGGCCAGATTGTATATGTAGAACAGCCTGAATTGCACCTACATCCACGGGCCCAGGTTGTCATGGCGGAGCTGCTGGCCGAAGCAGCTAACCGGGGTGTGCGCGTAATCGTGGAAACGCACAGCAGCCTGATTCTGCTGACCATCCAAACCCTGATTGCCCAGGAGAAAATCAAGAACACCGACGTGGCCCTGCACTGGTTTGCCCGCGACGCGAAAGGCGCGACCCAGGTAACCTACGTGCAGCCCGACGAGGACGGTGCTTACGGCGAATGGCCCGAGGACTTCGGCGACGTGGAGCTAAAAGCTCAGGACGCCTACCTGACTGCGGTAGGAATGCGGCACTCCGGCAAAGCGGCTGAATAGATGAAGCTGCCAGCAACCTCACGCCGCATCGTAGTCGATACCAATGTAGCCCGCTCGGCCAGCACAAGCCAGCACCCGATTTCTGATGCTTGCCGTCAGGCGTTAGAAACTCTGCAAGATGAGCAACACCGCATCGTGCTTTCCGCCACGCAACTCCGGGAGTGGCAAAAGCATCAATCCGGTTTTTCTAAGAACTGGCTGGTTCAAATGTTCAGCAGGAAGCTGTGTATACCGTTGAATCCAGAACCAGATAGCGGGTTAGCTGACTCGGTGTATTCCCTAGACTGCACCGATAAGGCGCGAGCAGAAATGTTGAAGGATATACACCTGTTGGAAAATGCCTTGGCCACGGATGACATGGTTCTCTCACAGGAAACCAACGTGCTCAACCTCTTTACTTTTTATGCCAGCGCCCTGCGCATCCCGCGCCAAGTGGCCTGGGTGCATCCGGTAACGCATGTGCCGGCCTGTATTGAGTGGCTTCAAGATGGGGCCGAAATATCTAAAGCTACGTGTGTTCCGGCAGGAGCATAGAATTCCCTCACACTCCCGCAAACACCTCCGCCCACTCCACCGCAAACCCCAGCAATGTCGCGCACGGAATCAGGCCCGGCTCGTAGTAGGTGCCGCGTAGCTCGTAGCGGCCGGCTTCGAGCACGTAGGTTGCCACCGTCTGCTCGCCCGGAAACACAATCCAGTATTCCGCCACACCGGCTTCTTCGTAGAGGCTGAACTTCTCGCGGGTGTCGTAGGCCGCCGTTTTGGGGCTCAGGATTTCGATAACCCAGTCGGGGGAACCCAGGCAGCCTTTTTCATCCAGCTTATTTGGGTCGCAGATGACGCAGAGGTCGGGCTGCACAACGGTAGTGATGGGGGAGTTGCCATCGGGTCCATCCGTGAGCAGGCGTACGTCGAAGGGCGCGAAGTAGGCCTCACAGGGGCCATTTAGTACATGCTGGTCGATGTGCCGGAATACATTGCGGGCCAGTTGCTGATGAATCCGGCGGGGCGCGGGGCTCATCAGGCGCACCTTGCCCTTTACCAGCTCCACGAACTCGTCCAGCCGCCACGTCAGGTAGTCGGCGTAGGTATAGGTTTTGGTCAGGTCGAGCTGGGAGATGTCGGTGATGACGGGCATGGCGGCGGCGGTGTGGTCCATAGTAAAGATACGTTTCGCCCGTACATTCGGGCCATGCAAGCCGTTACTATCCTCACCGTTCCCGGCCTGGGCAGCTCCGGCCCGGCGCACTGGCAAACCCGCTGGGAGCAGCACTACGGCTGCCGGCGCGTGGAGCAGCGCGACTGGCAGCACCCCGTATGCGCCGACTGGTTAGCCGCCCTCGATGCGGCCGTTTCTGCAGCGCCGGGGCCGGTGGTGCTGGTGGCCCACAGCCTGGCCTGCGCCACGGTGGCGCACTGGGCCGCCACGGCCACCCGCCCGCTGGCCGGGGCCCTGCTCGTGGGCCCGGCCGACGTAGACCGGCGCGCGCAGCTGCCCGAAGTGCGCGGGTTTGCGCCCATGCCGCTGGCGCGGTTGCCTTTCCCGAGCATCGTGGTAGCCAGCGAAAACGACGAGTACGTGAGCTTGGCCCGCGCCACGGAGTTTGCCGCCGCCTGGGGCAGCCGCTTGGTGAACGTAGGGGCACTGGGCCACCTCAATTCCGAATCGGAGCTGGGGCTGTGGCCACAGGGGTGGGCACTGGTGCAGGAGCTTGCCGCTGGCTTCGCTACCACCGGGGTCGGCTAAAAACGCAACTGCCCATCAACACACAAGCGCCCCGACCAACCGGCCGGGGCGCTTGTGTGTTGGCGAACTACTGAAGTGGCTATAGCTTCTGAAAGCGACTCACGTAGGCCTGCTTCGCGCCCGTTACGCGCACCACGTACAGGCCGCCGCTCAGGCCAGCCACACGCTGGCTGAGCTGCTGATTCAGCTGCTCGGCCGAGCCGGTGGCTTCCAGTACCAGACGGCCGGTGGTGGTGTACACGCTCAAGCGCAGGTTCCGGCCGGTTTCTGGCACCTCAAACCGCAGGCTGCTGCTGGCCGGGTTGGGGTACAGGTGCAGCGGGCCGGTAGTTGTGGCGGCGGTAGTGGCCGTGGGCGTCTGGCTCAGCGAAAAGCGCGTGAACACCGGGTAATGGTCGGTGGTGGTGCTGGCGTAGCTGGCAATGCCGGCCGCCAGGTCGGTGCGGATGGCGGCCGAGCCGTTGATGTAGTACGAGGCCATCGGCTTGGTGGCTAGCACGTTGTCAATCACCGTTCCGAAGCCTACCGTGCTCTGGGCGCCGGCGCGGGCCAGCGGCAGGGTGAGGCCCACGTAGTTGGGGTCGGCCACGAAGGTGTTGTACGACGACACGGCCGGCGTTACGCCGGTGGCAATGGTGCCTTCGAGCACGTCGTTGAAGTCGCCCAGGATCAGGGTGCTGGCGTTGGGGTAGCTGGTGTCGAGCAGGGCTTTCAGCTGCTCGGCGCCGAGCTTGCGGCGGGCGTAGTCGTTGGCCGAGCTGGCCGCAAAATTCGCCTTGGCATGGATGCTTACGAAGTTGACGCGCTGCGTTTTGCCGTCGAGCGTGACGTCGGCGGCCATCAGGAACGGGAAGCGGCCCGAGGCCCAGGCGTTGAAGGCGGGGCAGTTCTGCGCCTCCGTGCAGCGCAGCAGCCCCTCAAACTTCACGGGCCGCACCACGTCTTTGCGGTAGATAAAGGTCAGTTTCTGGGTCGAAGCGTAATCGGGGTCAGCCGTATTGTCGCTATAGGAGCCAAAATCGGCAATTTTGTAGCCGTAGGGCAGGCCCGACTGTGCCGAGAGCGTGGCCGTGAGGTTGCGCAGACGCACCGTGTCCACCACTTCCTGCAGCGCGTACACATCGGCGGCCAGGGCCCTGAGCATGGCCGTTACGTTGGTTTGCTGCAGGTCCACATCAGTCGGCCCCTGGCCTGCGGTGGTCGAGCCAAACCACTCCACGTTCCAGTTCACCACCTCCAGGGTTTTCGCCGCGTCGTAGGTGTTGCCGCGCAGGTTCGGGGTCAGCGTCGGCACGTTGGCCGTGGCCACGCTCAGCGTAGCGGCATAATCGGCCGCGGCCCGCGTGGGCAGGAACCGCACCCGAATCGGTAGTTGGCGGTTGCTGGCCTCGGCCTGGCTGTAGGTGAGGCTGGAGCTGAATACGAGGCTGTCTTTCGAGAGCTGAAATGCAACGTCGGGCGATGTTACCGTTAGCGGGCCGGTCAGGTTGGTGGTCGTCAGCACGATGTTCCGGTAGGCCGGCGTGTTCACCGGCTGGTAGCCGAAAGCCAGGTTCTGGATACTCAGGCGCACGGTGGGCGCCGAGGGCGTGGCCGAGTTGGTGAGCACCACATCGTCGAGGCTCCAGCGGGCGGCCCCGTTGGTGGTCGAGGTGTACACGAAGGCCACGTATACGCCGCTCCGCTTATAGCCGCTCAGGTCGAGGCTATTGTTCTGCCACACATTCGAGTTCTGGGCGGGGAAGTTGGCGCTCAGATCGGTCCAGGTTACGCCGCTGGCGTTGGGGTTGCCGGTGCCGGAGTAGGTGGTAGAAACCAGCAGGCGCAGGCCCGGGCCATTGAAGGCCGTGCGGGTCCAGTAAGACAGCAGCGGGAAGCTGGTACTGGTCAGGTTGAGGGCGGGCGAAATGAACCAGTCCTCGTTGGCCACGTTGCCCCCGTTGGCAAAGCCGTTCATCTGCACGGCACTGGGGTTGGGGGCCGAGTCGGTCGGGTCGGTGGGGTTGCGCCCAAAGCTGGTGCAGGCCCAGGTCTGGGCGCCCGTTACGCTGAACTGCGCCCAGCCATCGGCAAGGGCCGTGGAGCTGGTGCAGGCATTGAAATTAAATACAGTCTGCGTGAGGTCGTTGCCGCTGCCGCTAAGCGCCACATCGCGACTGGTTGCGCCGGGGCTCCGGACGTTGGCCACGCCGCTTACGGCGCCGCTGGCCTGGCCCAAAGTGGTGGGCGTAAAGCGCACGTACACCAGCCGGGGCTGGGCCAGCTCGGCCACCGTGTACACCGCGGTGGTGTCGAACGTCGTTCCGTCCTTGGAAACAGCGAACGGGGCCGCCGTGCGGACGGTAGCAGCGGCCGTCAGCCGGGTGCCGGTAAGCGTGAATGTGCGCGGGGCTGAAGGAACATTAACGGTTTGCTGGCCGAAATCGAGCGTGGCGGGGGCTACGGCCAGCACCGGCGCGTTGGGGTTGGCGTTCCAGCTGAGGGCAAAGTCGTCGATGGCCGAGCTGGGGCGGCTGCCGGGGCCCGTAGTAGGCGTGGGGGCCACAATCCGAATCCAGACGGGCCCGGCTTTGTTGTCGAGCGCCCCGCCGAAGCCGACTTTAAGGGCGGAGTTGGCGAAGAACGGGCCGGTGGTGGCCGTCGTGCCCACCGCCGTAAAGGCTGCGGGCGTGGCTCCAAAGCCGTACTCGACCTGCCAGGTAGCGGTGCGCCCAATCGTGCTGTCGAGCGACTGCAGCCGGAAGTTCAGCTCGAAATCGGTTTTGCCCAGCGTGTTGGCCACCTGAAATACGAAGGCCGGCCCAACGCCGGTAGGCGGGGTGGCCGTGCTGGTACCGTCGCCGAAGCTGCCGGTCTGGCGCAGGCCCAGGGCCCGGTTGGGGCTGGCCGCCTGGTCGGCCGACGAAGTGGTGCTTTTGAGGCCGGTGGCCGAGGCAAGGTTCTTGAACGCGCCGCTGCTGTTGCCCCAGGTGGTGGGGGCCGTAGTGAGCGTAGCCGGCGTGCCAACCTGGTTGGGGCCGGCATTGGTATAAATGCCGAAGCCGGCGGGCAGGCCGCTGGCTAGTCCGTCGAAGGTTTCAACGTAGGGGCTGCTCGTAAGCGCAACCTGGGCCCGCGCTTCCAAAGAGGCTACGGCTAGCAGGCTGGCCCAGCTTAGCAGGAGAAAACGTTTCATCATAGAAGAGAACTTTGAAAGGCGAACAGAGCAAGCAGTTCATATTGAGTCGTTTGCGTCCGGCGAAACAGCTGTCAAAAATAACCCGAAATTGCCCTGGATGCAACAAATACACAATCTGTTAACCGATTATTTCCCGTTAGCTAAGCTTTGCCGATAGGTTGAAACCGTTCTGCAGGCACCTGCGCAAGAAAACGCTACTGATCAGCAGCAGCCGGCACCCGCCGGTTCATCACCTTAAACCAGAGCGGGGGCACGGCGGCCAGCAGCATCATGCCGGGGTAGCCGGTGGGCATCTGGGGCGAGGCCGGCTGATGGCGCAGGGTGTGGTAGGGCCGCGAGGCCAAGTAGTGGTGGTCGGAGTGGCGGGTGAGCTCGTAGAGCAGGATGCGGCCCACGGCGTGCTCCGAGTTCCAGGAGTGGTGCGGCTGCACCCGCTCGTAGCCGCCGCCGGCCGTGCGCTGGCGCAGCAGGCCATAGTGTTCCACGTAGTTCACCAGCTGAAACAGCACCGCACCCACCAGCGCCGCGCCCGCCCAGGCCAGCAGCCCCAGCGGGCCGAAAATCAATCCTGCTACAGCCACGGCCGCCAGCTGCACCGCCATAAACCGCAGCAGTTGGTTCTGCATGCTCCAGGCTGGCACCTCCAGCCGCCGCAGCCGCTCGGCCTCCAGGTGCCAGGCCGAGCGGAACTCCCCACCCAAAGCCCGCGGGAGAAACAGCCAGAACGGTTCGTTGAAGCGCGAAGTGGCTGGGTCGAGGGGCGTGGCTACATGGCGGTGGTGGCCCCGGTTGTGCTCAATGAAAAAGTGCAGATATAACGCGCTGCCCAGCAGCACCTGCGCCAGCCGCTGCTCGTAGCTGCGGCTGCGGTGCCCCAGCTCGTGGGCCACATTAATGCCCAACGAGCCGCCGCAAATGCCCATGCTCAAGACAAGCCCCAGTGTTTCGGCGCCCGTCAGTGGTACCCCCGTAACTACGGCCAGGTACCAGACCAGCAGGCCCACGTGCAGCGGCACGCACAGGTACAGCAGCCAATCGAAAAACGGATGGTGCGGGACCCCAGCCGTAGCGGGCGCGTTGCTGACGATGTTGCGCGGTGGCCATGCCAGCTCCAGCAGCGGCACCAGCCCGAACACGAACAGCGGCGTGAGCCAAGCCCAGGGGCCGCGCCAGATCAGCCCGGCCGCCACGCAGGCCGGCACGAGGTAGGCACTCAGGTAACGCAGGTCGGTGGGGCGCATAAGCGGAAGTGTTTGGGGAGCAGAAGGTAAGCAGAAATCCGGCTTGTTGTCTTTACACCAAATTATCCGCTTCCCCGGCTTCTCGTGCGTGAAACAGCAGAAGCAAACCCGCCGGCTTCAGATGGGGCAAGTACCCGTAACTCTTTTAAAGAATCGGACCCGATTCCTCGGCGGTCGGTTCGCCAAGGGAGGTTGGCCCTGGCGGCTCGCTGGGAGATGCGGCCGGGGCGAAACGGTCTTTAAAGCGGGCGTAAAGCGCATTCATTCCCAGCAGTAGCAGCCCCATCAGAATAAATACCACGGCCCGCGTAATGGTCCCGGTTTGGCGCAGGTCGAAGAACAGCAGGCGTACCATGGCCGCGCCCATGCCCAGCAGGGCTGCATAGCGGAAATCCTGCCGGCGTAGCAGCAGGCTGGCCACGAAAAGCGCCACCACTTCCAGCATCAGCAACACGGTGAGCACCGAGCGGTCGTAGGATTGGGTGAGCAGGGCGGTGAGGGCCAGAAAAGCCGGGTAGAGCAGGAGGCCCACCAGCCCCGGTAGCGGCAGGCGGTCGAGGCCGGCCAGGGCAGAAAGCAGCGGGGGCCAGTCGGCCGGTTTGGCTGGGGGCTGGTGCAGCCGCAGCGCCGCGTAGCCGAACAGCAGCGCCACCGCTGCCGCCGTTGCGGCCCAGGGCAGCGTCAGGAGTTGGCCGGGGGCGAGGTAATGGAACGAGACGTAGGTGCTGGCCGCTACCGCCGCCCAGAAGAACAGCAGCCCGTAGGCCCGCACGCGGCGAAGCCGCTGGGGTAGTCGGGCCGCTAAGCGAGTGAGTCCGAAAGCGAATCCCAGCCAGACCAGTGCCAGCCATTCCGTCCGCAGCTCGTAGCCCAATGTGAAGCAACCAAACAGCAACGCCAGCTCGGGCAACAAGGGCTGCACGAAACGCTCCGATTTAAACTCCGCAACTCCGGCCGCCGGCCGTTGGGCTGCCAGTCCGGTTAATAGCAGCAGCAGCGCGCCGGCCGTGAGCCACCGCGCCGGTACCCCAAGCAGCCTGCCTGCCGAGTGGCCGAATACACCCGCAAAGTGGCCCACGAGGGCCAGTGCGAGCAGTCCGTAAGTTAGCTGCAGCAGGTAGCGGTTGGGAGAACCGGCCCGCGCCCGCGCTGCTGGAGTGGTCCAGCGGAGCCGGGCCCGGTGGGCCGCCCACGCCGCACCCGCTGCCAGCAGTGTCCAGAGCAGCACCGGCAACGCCTGGGTGCGGGGGGCAAAGGCCAGCCAGCTAGCGACGGCTGCCTGCAAGCCCAGCAGGTACAGCCAGGGCCAGCGCACGTGCCGTTCGGCCGCCGCCCACCACGAGCCGGCTAATCCCATCATCGAAAGCAGCATGAGCGGTAGCAGGTAGGCGAGCACCGGTAGGGGCCGAAAAACGGTGCCTGCGGGGTGCAAGTGCTGCCATTGCAGCAGCTGGTAAACTACAGCAGCCAGCAGCAGACCCAGCCATAAGCCGGGCACCGGCATCCGACGGCGCAGTAGCAGCAGCGCCCCACTCAGGCCCGCCAGTACCCAGCCGGCCCACATGTGCTCGTACACCAGGCTGGCCGCCGCCAGTAGCAGGCCGGCCGCCGCCAGTCCCAGCAGCCGCGGCCGGTACAGCGGGTTCGCCAGCAGCGGCACGGCATCGAATATCGGGGCCCCACGCCGGTGCAGCGTCGCCTGCGCGGCCACGGTGCTTAGCGCGGCGGCCAGCAACAGCGCGGCCCGCTGGTTGTCAGTCAGGCCGGCGGGGGCATTTACCAGCAGCGGTAGCACCACGGCCAGCGCCAGGCTGGCCAGCAGTAGCACGCGGTAGAGCAGCCATTCTGCCCGCCAAACCAGTAGCAGCATAAACGCCAGCATTTCGAGGTAGAGCAGCGTGTTGGCTGCCGGCCAGCTCAGGCCCGCCTCGTGCAGCCCCAGGATAAACACGGCTAGCAAGGCCTGCCCCAACAGTACCAGCCCGGTCCGGAACCAGTCGGGCTGCTGGCGGGCCCAGTGGGCCAGCCCAAACGTGAGGCCGGCGGTGGCCGCCGCCGCGCCCAGCAACCCCGCTACGGGCGGGTGGGGTAATCCGAATAGCGCCTGCACCAGCAGCCCGATTCCGTTCAGGTAAAAAAGTGCCGTCAAACCGCGTAGGGCCCGCAGGGGCAGTTGGTTGCCGGGGCTCTGGAGCAGGGGGCGCAGGGCCGGCCACCGGGGCGGCAACAGCAGCAGCCCCGCGCTGCCCAGGCTGGTTAGCAGCAGCAGTGCCAGCCGCTGGTGCAGCACCGGCGCGGCCAGCTCGCGCACCGAGCCCACGGCCGCCAGTAGCAGGGCGCCGCCGCTGGCCAGGGTGAGGCCCGCCAGTACTTTATAGGCCAACTGCTCGGTAGCCCGGCCGCAGGCACCGGCCAAAAGCAGGGTTTCAAAATAGAGCAGTGCGAAAGTAGCCGGCCAGCTGAGCCCGGTTTCGTGCAGGCCCAGCATAAACACGAGGAGCAGCGCCTGCCCGCTCAGCAGGTGCAGGGTGCGGAACCAGCCACCGGAATTGCGCAGGTACCAGGCGCCACCAAAAACGGCTCCGGCCGCCGCCAGTGTGCCGCCCAGCAGGGCCAGCAGCGGCGGATGGGCAAACCCGAAAATGGCCCGGGCCAGCAGCCCCGCCGCCCCCAGGTACAGCAGCCCCACCACGCCCCCAAACACGCGGGTAGATTCCTGGTTGTGGCCGGCATCTTCTGCGGTCAGCAGTGGCTGCTGTTGCAGCAGTTGGTAGTAACCGGCCCCCAGCAGGCCCGCCAGCAGCAGGAGCAGCGCGTGGCGGGTTACTTCGGTGGCCGGGTAGGAGTTCAGGTAGAGCAGGTTCAGTACAACCAGCCCCAGCCCGGCGGCCACGGCCCCAACAGAGGCCACCTGAAACACCAGCCGCTCGCCTTCGCGCGCCATAATAAAGGCTACGAGTAGGGTTTCGAGCAGCATAAAGAGCAGGATGAGCGTGCCCGAGGCGTGCCAGCCCTGGAGCGAAAAAGCCGCGAACAAGGCCAACATCAGCGAAATAATACTGTCGGTGCGGAACAGCCAGCCAATGCCCAGTTGCCGGGCCTGCCGCGCCACCCCAAACGTAAGCAGGGCCCCCAGCGCCAGCGGTACCGTTTTCCAGGGCGAGCCGGTGCTGTACTGGTACAGGTTGATGCCCAGGCAGGTCCAGTTGAGCACGTGGGCCGCGAACAGCAGCGCATCGAACCGCTGTTGGGCATACACCCGGCGGTACTGCACCACGGCCGCCGCCGCGCCCACCAGCAGTAGCAGGGCCATAGCCATGAGGCGCGCCGGGGCCAGTAGTGCGGCCGCTTCGCGGGTGTAGTGCCAGTATTGGTGAAAGATGAAGAAGCTGAGAATGGTGAGCAGCAGCTGGTATTTCCAGCGCTGGCGATAGGTGATAACGATGCTGAACACGGTGACGCCCGCGGCGGCGCCCAGCGTTAGCAGCTCGCGGGGCAGCACGGCCAGGGCCACTAGGCTCAGCACGCCGTGCAGGGTGGCCACATCTTCGCGGCCCGCGTCCCAGGCCAGCCAGAGGTTGACGGCCACGCCGGCCAGCAGCAGCAGATAGCTTAGTGGTGGCCCGGCCCATTGCAGCCCCGGTACGCTCACGGCACCCACGCAGGCAAACAGGAAAATAGCCGCCGCACTGCTTTGCAGCCACACGTTCAGCTTGGCCGCGAAGGGCTTGGGCCGCAGGTAGTAGTGCAGGCCCAGCAACGCCGCCGCAAAGGCCGTAATCATGCCGAAGCGCAACGGCGCACTCACCCGCAACGCCGTGTAAACGCCCAGAAACCCGACGCCCGTTACGAGCACCACGGCCCCCAGAATGCCCGTCCAGTTATCGAGCAGCACTTTCTCCGCCCGGTCCCACCAGGTTGGCTCCGCTGGCGCGGCGGGCACTGCCGCCACCGGCGGGCGGGGCGGGGCAGCACGCGGCGCCGGGAGTGGCGGCCGGGTGGGAGCGGCGGCCGGAGCCGCAGGGGCCGCCGCCGCTAGCGGACTCACCGGAACTACCAGCGCAGGTGAGAGTCCGGCATCGGTTGGAGTTGCCGGGGCCGGAGTTGGAGTAGCGGCCACTACCGGAGCCACGCTTAGCGGCGCAATTGGCGCAGCCGGAACTGGCAGACCAGCGGGCTGGGGTGCCGGCACGTTGGCAGAAACAGCCTTGCTGACGGCAGCAGCCACTGAAGCCGCAGTGGCAACGCTGGGAGCCGGCACAGTTGCCACTAAGGTTGCCGGGGCCGTGGTAGCGGCACTGGACAACTGCTGGACCTCCCGGCGCAGAATTTCCACGGTGGCCACCAAGCTGGCATGGGCCCGTTCGCGCTCGGCTAATCGGTCGGTGAGGGCCCGAATCAGCTTTTGCAGCTTCTGATACAGCAGGCCTGCACCCACGACAACGAGCAACAGCAGAAAATTGTCCATCCGGTAACTAAGGGGAAATAAAGCACGAAGCAGCCGCTGTCAGGCAGCCGATAACGAGGCAGATTGGGGCGCGTAATGAGAAGGCTGCCACCAGGTTTCTGCTATAGCTAGAGGACCTAAACATACCAGATATTCCTCAGATAATATCTAATTAAATGACAAAATTTTGTACAAATTATTTTGGATCCGGCGAAAACTGCTCTCCAACGTACCTTGCTGTTCGTTCTTGATTTTAGCAGCCGTTATGCTTTCCCAGGCCCACGAAGTTTTCCTCGAAGTTGCCCGCCAGCTCAGCTTTACCAAGGCGGGGCAGACGCTGTTTCTGAGCCAGTCGGCGGTGAGCAAGCGGGTGCGGGCGCTGGAGGAGCACTATAAAACGGGTTTGTTCGAGCGGCTGGGCAACAGCGTGCAGCTCACGCCGGCCGGCGAGCTGCTGTACCAGAAGCTGCTGCTGGCCCGCCAGCTCCAGCACGAGCTGCACCTCGAGTTCGCGGCCCTCAGCCCTGCCTTTTCGCCCCCGCTCGACATGGTGATTGGAGCCAGCACCACCATTTCGCTCTACGTGATTCCGCCGGTGCTTTCGGCCTACCTGAGCCAGTACCCCAACACCCGGCTCACGCTCAAAAACCGCAACTCCGAAAATATCCTCCGCGCCCTGCTGGCCCACGAAATCGACCTGGGCATCATCGAAGGCATCCACCGAGTCAGCAACGTCACCTACATGCCCCTGCTCACCGATGCGGTGGTGGCCGTGTGCTCAGGCCGCAACCCGCAGCTGCGCCAGCCCCTGCTGGCCGCCGACCTGCTGCGCACGCCCGTAGCCCTGCGTGAAACCGGCTCGGGCACCCTGGCCGTGCTCGAAGAAGCGTTGGCCGCCAAGGGCATTCGGCTCACCGATTTGCCGGTAAAAGTGCGCTTGGGCGGTACCGAGGCCCTCAAAAACTTCGTCCGCGTGGATACCTGCCTGGCCTTCCTGCCCCGCCAGGCCGTGACCAAGGAGCTGGCCGCCGGCGAGCTGGTCGAAGTGCCCATTCTGGATCTGAACTTGGTGCGCCACTTCGAGTTCGTGCAGCGCAAAGGCACCGAAAACAATCAGCCTTACAAAACCTTCGTACAGTTCGCACGGCGGTACTACAGTTGAGTTGTCAGTGTCCGGTTGCCAGCCGGGAGTCCCAGGGCTGAAGCCCTGGGCTAGTCAGCGGTTTGTATGGTGCGCTACATAGCCCAGGGCTTTAGCTCTGGGATGCTTGGCTAACACCCATCAGCCAACAAAACCATTCCAAACCGGCATAGCCTATTCCAAGTGGCCATTTGTTTTCGGCATAGACAGCGGGGAATTTTGCGTTCCATCCCCTGCCTATGAACCCGACTCTCGAATCCATTACCTGCCTGCACGAGCTCGAATGCTCCGTTTGCGGCCAGCCCCATTCCGCTCACCAGCTGCAGCGCGTGTCTGAGTGCCACCAGATGCCGCTGGTGGCCACCTACCACCTGTCGCCGCAGCTTACCCCGGCCGCTGGCATCAACCCGGCCGACCATTCTATGTGGCGCTACCGGGCCCTGCTGCCGCTGCTCGACGACAAAAACAAGGTGAGCCTGGGCGAAGGCCTGACGCCGCTGCTGCACTTGCCGACCCTCGGCGGCCGCTACGAGTTGGCCAGTTTGCTGCTCAAGGACGAAGGCCAGAACCCTACCGGCTCGTTCAAGGCCCGGGGCCTGAGCATGGCTGTTTCCAAGGCCAAGGAGCTGGGCGCCACCGGCTGCATCATCCCAACGGCCGGCAACGCGGGCGTGGCCCTGGCCGCCTACTGCGCCCGGGCGGGCCTGCGGGCCGTGGTGGCCATGCCCCGCCACACGCCTAAGGCTTTCAAAGAAGAGTGCTACTGGTACGGGGCCGAAGTGCAGCTCATCGACGGCCTCATCAACGACTGCGCCGCCTGGGTGCGCCAGCACAACGCCAACGGCCAGCTGCTCGACGTATCGACCCTGAAAGAGCCCTACCGCCTCGAAGGCAAGAAAACCATGGGCTACGAGCTGGCCGAGCAGCTGGGTTGGCAGCTGCCCGACGTGCTGCTGTACCCGGCCGGCGGCGGCACTGGCCTCATCGGCATCTGGAAGGCGTTCCGCGAAATGCAACAGCTAGGCTGGCTCGCGCCCGATGCCAAGCTGCCCCGCATGGTAGCCGTGCAGGCCGACGCCTGCCAGCCGCTGGTAGCCACCTACACGGGCCGGCAGGCCAACTGCCACGCCTACGTCGGTCGCCCCTCCATTGCCAACGGCCTGGCCGTACCCCATCCCATGGGCGAGCAGATGATGCTGCGCGTGCTCGAAGAATCCAACGGCACGGCCCTGAGCATCACCGATGAGGAAATGATGGAAGGCATGCGCGAACTGGCCCGCCACGAAGGCCTGTTTGTAGCGCCCGAAGGCGGAGCCGTCTGGATGGCGGCCCGCAAGCTGCTGGCCTCCGGCTGGATTGCCCCCGGCGAGCAAATCCTGCTGCTCAACACCGGCTCGGCCCAGAAGTACATGGACAACGTGGAGGGCCGCTGGGAAAAGTAGACGGCCTGGCCCCATCAACTCAGCAAGCGCCCGCTATTCTTTAGATAGCGGGCGCTTTTCGTTTTGACAGGCCTTGTGAGAAGTGCTTGGTTTGCTCTGCTGATAACCACAGTTAGTCAATGTATACTTGCTGGCTACACTTGTTGAATGATACACTATTTTTGATCTAGATATGTATTTTATCTAAAAAGACCTTAAATAGAAAGGAGGTATGCTGATAAATAGATATTATTTTAGTTATTACACCTTAAATAAAAGGGTTATAATCTGAAAATACGTTTATGTTTGCCAAGACCTCCGCTTCCCGGCCTAGCCGGACTCTGCTTACTCTGTTGGTGCTGGTAGCGCTGGCTTTTGCGGCGGCCTTCATAAAGGTACCACACCCAGCGGCGGCCCCGGGCTCGCTCAATGGCGCCGATGTTGCCTGGATGCTCACGGCCTCGGCCCTGGTACTGCTGATGACGCCGGGGCTGTCGTTTTTCTACGGCGGCATGGTGCGCCCCAAAAACGTGATTAGCACCATGCTCCAGAGCTTTGTGGCGCTGGGTGTGGTGTCGGTGCTGTTTTATTTCGTGGGCTTTTCGCTGTGCTACGGTACTTCCTGGCACGGGCTGATTGGCAACCCGCTCACGTTTGTCCTGCTGCGTAACGTGGGCACGGCCCCCAATCCGGTCTTTGCGGCCGGCATTCCGTTCGTGCTCTTCTTCGCCTTTCAGCTCAAGTTCGCCATCATCACGCCGGCCCTGATAACCGGCTCGTTTGCTGAGCGGGTGCGCTTCAAGGGCTATCTGGCCTTTATGGTGCTGTTTAGTTTGCTGATTTACTGCCCGCTGGCGCACTGGACCTGGCACCCGGAGGGCTTTTTGCGGCAGTGGGGCGTGCTCGATTTTGCGGGCGGCACGGTGGTGCATATTTCGGCCGGTGTAGCCGCCTTGGCCGGGGCGCTGGTGCTGGGCCAGCGCTCGGCCAGCCTGCGAAATTCGTCGTTTTCAACCCCCAATGTGCCCTACGTGCTGCTGGGCACGGGTTTGCTGTGGTTTGGCTGGTTTGGGTTCAACGCCGGCTCGGCGCTGGGGGCCAACGAGCTGGCCGCCCTTTCCTTCGTGAATACCAACTTGGCTTCGGCCGCCGCGCTGCTGGCCTGGGTGCTGGTGGAGGTGGTGCGCGGCGGCAAGCCCACCGCCGTGGGGGCCTGCACCGGGGCCGTAGTAGGCTTGGTGGCCATCACGCCCGCCGCCGGCTACGTCGATTATGGCCAGAGCATCCTGTTCGGGGTGCTGGCCGCCCTCATCAGCCACGCCGCCGTGCACTGGAAAAATGCCCGCACCACCATCGACGATACACTCGACGTGTTTCCCTGCCATGGCCTGGGTGGCATTGTGGGCATGCTGCTCACGGGTGTTTTTGCCGATGAAGTGGGCCTGATTCACGGCTCGGCTACCACGTTCGGCTACCATGTGCTGGGGCTGCTTATTGTGGTGGGCTACTCGTTCGGCGGCTCCTGGCTGCTACTCAAGCTTACCGACCGGCTTGTGGGCCTGCGTGTGCAACTGCCCGAGGAAGAGCTGGGCCTCGACCTGAGCCAGCACGAGGAATCCACCTACCACACCGACGAGGAGTTCGAGCGCACTTACCGCCGCGCCGCACCCGGGAAACTGGTCAGCTAAGAAGCCAGTAACTGCCGTTGCGCAAGGAAGTAAACCGCTGCTTTCGCGGCGTCTGGCTCCTTGCGCAACGGCAGTTACTGGCTTCTGAATTTTCCTAGTGCCTGCTGGAATTCCGCTTCCGAAAGGCCCCCGATTTCCACTTTCTTGAAGGGGGCCGCGTGGCCGCTGAGCAGCGTGAGGCTGGATTTACTCACGCTAAACACTTCCGCCAAATAGGCCAGCAGGCAGGCGTTGGCCTTGCCATCCTGGGCCGGGGCGTGCAGGCGCACGGTTACGGTGCCGTCGGGTGCTACAGCCAGCTGGTTGTGGCGGGCATTAGGCCTGGCTTTCAGGTGCAGTACGGGCACTGCTCAGGCGGGCGAGTTGTAGGCGTCGTACACGTTCCAGGCCCAGATGAGAAAGGGCACGATGATGGTCCAGACCAGCAGAAAGCTGATGGTGCCGCCAACGGCCCAGATCAGAAAGGCCTTCAGAAACTGCCCCTTGATAAGCTGACCCAGGCCGGGTACGAAAATGGAAACCAGGGCGGGCAGGCCGTACGTCTGCTTCATAGTAATCAGGTAAGAATGTGAGGGGGTGAATACGAAAGGAAAAGCAATATGCAGGAAATCAGCCGGCTTTCTTACTATCTGCTCAAGCCTGCGCCCCGCCAACATGTACCCGGGTCTGCCCGAAGGGGCAGCGCTCCAGCAGCGTGCAGCGGCCGCAGGCGGGGGTATGGAAGTAGCAGCACTTCTGGCCGTGAAACATCAGGATTTCGTGGTGGTCGTACACCTGCTGGGCATCCCAGTCGGGCGGCAACAGGGCCGCCAGCTGCTTGTGGGCCGCCGCCTCGCCCACCTTGGGGCCAATAAGGCCCAGGCGCTGGGCCACGCGGTGGTGGTGGCTATCGACGGGCATGGCCGGGCGGCGCAGGGTGCTGAATAGCAGCACGGCGGCGCTGGTTTTGGGCCCTACGCCGGGCAGCTGCTCCAGCCAGGCCCGCGCCTCCGGAATGGGCAAATCGGCCAGAAACGCCAGGTCGCAGGGGCCGCCTTCGCAGCGCTGGCCTACTTCGCGCAGAATCTGCTGGAGCCGCGGGGCCTTCTGCTCGGGCCAGGTGCAGGGGCTGATGGCGGCTTCGACCTCGGTCGTGGGCGCGTCGCGCACCTCATCCCAGGTCGGGAAGCGGGCCCGCAGCTGCTGGTAGGCCCGGTGCGAATCCTGGTTGCGGGTGCGGTGGGAGAGCAGCGAGCTGATAAGTTCACTGAGCGGATCCTTGGTGGCGAAGAAGGCCACCGGACAGCCGTACTCGGCGCACAGTTTCGCGTGGGCCCACAGGGCCAGCTCCTGGCGCTCGGCCGGAGCAAGGTCAGTAGCGGAAGCAGGGGAAGATTTCACCCGCTTGCCTACGTGCGCCTGCGTTGGCAGTTGCCAACGTTCAGTAACTGCGCGTCATGCTGAGCGAAGCGGAGCGCAGTCGAAGCATCTCTACCGCTTCGTTGTAGTAGACAGAATTAGTATTGTGGTAGAGATGCTTCGACTACGCTCCGCTTCGCTCAGCATGACATTCCTAATCCCTAATCCTCCTAACGCCCGGTATTATACAGCAGGACGGCCTGTTTGACATTGTTCTGCGACTTGCCCCCGATAACCAGCGGCACAATGGCCAGCGGAATGGCCGCGTATACCAACGGCGACACCGAAAGGCCGTTGCTGCCCCCAAAGCTCGACAGCACCCCCGCCAGCAGCAGGCCCCCGGCGCCCACGTAGCTGAGCGTCGTTAGGGTTTGGTAGCGGCGGGCATCGGCCAGCAGCTGCTGCGAGCCGGCGTTGTCGGTGGTAGCCAGCTGCAGGTTGCGGATGCTCAGGTCTTCAATCGGGCCATTGTCTTTGCTGAAGTACTCGTTGCGCACCGTGCGGTAGCCTCCGAAGCCGCCGTAGCCATAGGGGCTGTAGCCGCCGGGCCCGAAACCGTTGTTGCTGTATTGCTGGGTGGTGATGGAATACAGGCTGATGCGGCCCACCCGGTCGCGGCGCAGGGTGCTCTCGCGCTTGCTGCGGCCCGGCAGGGTGGTGCGCACATAAAAGCCGGTTTCGTCTTCGTAGTAGCGCACATCGTTGAAATCGAGCTTTTGCTGGCCATCGACGAGCAGAAACGTGCGCCCGAACACCGGACTGCGCACCTGCACATCGTAGCCCCGCAGCACCTGCCCCGATTTCAGGCCCACGCTGTAGCGGCTGGTGTTGGCCGGCGGCAGCGGCGGGGCCTGGCGCGGGTCGGAGGCCGGCGTACCGGGGGCCAGCACCGGCGAAGTTACCGGGGCCACTGCACGGGTGGTATCGGGCGGGGCCGGCGCAGGTACGGTGTTTAGCTCACGGGGCGTTTGCTGGCCCAGGGCCGGCCGCACAAAGGCGCTCAGCGTCAGCAATGGAAGAAGTCGAAGCAGCATAACCGTAAATAACGCAGAAAGCCCGAAGAATAGGACGGATACGCGGCCGTAGGCATCGACCTGAAGGGGCCGTTCATAAGCCGTCAGACCCTAACCGGAGCCCCGCTATAGTCGTGCCGGGTTGTGTGCAACGCGGGTGGGCCGGGCTGCCGGGCGTACGTAGCCGGCCGAAAGCCGGTGGCCGCGGCCCCGGCGGTCCTGCCTATCTTTGGCACCGCCCGGCCCATTCCGTCGCCGGCTCCTTCTGCTTATGTCCGCTCCCGAAGTTATTACCTCGCCCCAGAATCCGCGCATCAAAAACCTGCTGCGGCTCCAGCAGAAATCGGCCGAGCGCCGCAGCCAGGGCCTCACCATTATTGAAGGGTTGCGCGAGCTCACCATTGCCCGGGCCAATGGCGTGCAGGTGCCCACCGTGTTTGTGTGCCCCGAGCTGGCCGGCCCGGCCCACGAGGCCGAGCTGCAAAACATGTTTGCCGGTACCGGCACCGATTGGGTGGCCGTGTCGAAGGCCGTGTTCGGCAAGGTGGCCTACCGCGAAGGCTCCGACGGCGTGCTGGCCCTGGCCCGCCCGCCCCACCACACCCTCGAAAGCCTCGTGCTGCCCGAAAACCCGCTGCTGCTGGTGCTCGAAGCCGTAGAGAAGCCCGGCAACCTGGGCGCCATCCTGCGCACCGCCGACGCGGCCCGGGCCACGGCCGTCATTGTCTGCGACCCGCGCACCGACCTGTTCAACCCCAATGCCATCCGCAGCAGCATCGGCTGCTCGTTTACGGTGCCTACCGTGGCCACCTCGCGCTCCGAGCTGCTGGCCTGGTGCGCCGCCCACGGCATCCGTACCTACGCCGCTGCCCTCACCGAGCAGGCGGTGCCCTACACCGGTTGCGACTTTCGCGGGCCCACAGCCCTGGTAATGGGCACCGAGGCCGACGGCCTTACCCCCGAGCTGATGCAGGCCTGCGACCAAACCATCATCATCCCGATGGGCGGCTACATCGACTCGCTCAACGTGAGCACTGCCACTGCCATTCTCACCTTCGAAGCCGTGCGCCAGCGCATGGGCTAAGCCGGCGGCGGCGGCGCCAGACGGTTGGTTCCCGGCCCGCTACCGACATCCGAAGAATTCAATTTCCTGATACCTTTGGCCGCTGCAACGGCTGCACAATGCCTGGGTTGCCAGGTGTAAGTGTGGTTTTGCCAGCTTATACGCTACTGAGTACCTATAGCTTTAGATGTTTCGATCCAGACTGTGGCTGGTACGCCACCCAGCACCACCCGCTTTGCCAACCGATTCGCTGCCACATCGGGCGGTTTTGCCGCTGGCGGCCGCTCCCTGGCTGCTGCTGCTGGCCGCACTGTTGTTCGTGGCCAGCTTCTACCAGCGCGTACTGCATGGCGATGAGGCCTGGATCGGGGAGCAGGCCTACTGGGCCGCCAAGGAAGGCATTGTGCGCTCGGAGCTGTTCGACGGATTTTTGGGGGCCGGCACCCGGCAATGGGTGTACCACTGGCTGTTTGTGTGGCAGGCGGCGGGCGTCATCCGGCTGGTTGGCTGGTCGGCGCTGGTGCTCAAGCTCATCAGCCTGACTTACCTGGGCATATTTGCGCTCATCTGCCGCCCGCACCTGCGGCACTACTTGGCTACTGCCGCCGCCCGCCGCCTGTTCTGGGCCGTACTGCTGCTGAATGCGCTGGTAGTTGAGTATGGCTTTGTATTCCGGCCCGAGATTATGCTTATGTGCCTGGGGTTCGGCTCCTGGGTGCTCCTGCAGCGGTGGCTGCATACGGGGCAGACGCAGTGGTACCAGCTGGTGCTGGCCGCCGCGCTGGCCGGCCTGGCCGCCGCCACCCACCTCAACGGCCTGATCTACCTGGCCGCCGGGGCGGGGCTGCTGGCCTGGCGGCGGCAATGGAGCGGGGGCGCGCTATTTGCAACCGTAGGCGGAGCGGTGTTTGCCCTCTGCTTCCTCGATGTGCTCGTGCATGACGCCTGGGGCACTTACCTCCGCCAATTCGCGCCGGCTATTGGCGGCACCAAATCGGGCCATGGGTTTGCGCTGGTGCTGCGGGCGCTGGCTGAGCATAAGCGCTTTTTCCATTCGCCCCTCGAAACTGCTTTGTCGCTGTTGGTGTTGGCGGCGGCCGTTGCGCTCTACCGTTCGCGCTGGCGCACCCCCCGCCTGACCGATGCCACGTTGTATCTGTTGCTGCTGGTGGTGGCTCTGGCGGCGCTTTCGCAAAGCAAAACCACCAAGTACCTGGTGCTGTACCTGCCCCACCTGTGCCTGCTGGTAGCGGCGGGGTTCGAGCGGCTGCCGGCCCGGCCCGGTTGGGTGCGGGGGATGCTGGCCGTGGTGCTGGGCTTCTACGTCATCGTCAATGGCGTTTATACGGGCCTGCTTATCGGGCAGCACGAGGATAGAGTAGCGCGCAACCAGCAGCTGGCCACTCAATTGTCGGCCTACCGAAATACCTGCATAGTGGCACCTATGCATTTGGTTTTCAATCAGATTGAGACCTTTACCATTCAGGGTGTAACCTGCTACCTGGTGCAGGCGGAAACCAGGCAGCAGCGCCCCAATGGCCTGATGCTGTTCGAGGAAGCCGCCCGCTCCCGGCGCCGACTCATTGTGTTGGATGATCATTCGCTCAAAGACCTAAACCTGCCCCGACCCGTGGCGGGCGGCACCTACGGGGGCTACCGCTACGCCTACCGCTTCCACGATTATTATATTTACAAAGCCCTGTAAACCCGTTCGGTAACAAGCTCCCAAAGCCCGACTGCTTACCGCCAGAGCCGCCAGCTCCAGAGCGTAGCGCCCACAGCAGCAGCGCGCCGTTCGGCGGCGTTTTGGGTGGATAGAACAGGCGCTTCTTTGCAAGAAAATATGGTTATCTAGCACCGAACTTTCCTCGTCTATGGCCGCGTGCAGGGCGTGTTTTTCCGCCAGAGTACCCGGCAGCAGGCCCAGCGCCTCGGCCTCGGCGGCTACACCCGCAACAACCCCGACGGCACCGTTAGCATCGAAGCTGAAGGGCGCGCCGAAGCCCTGGCCGCGCTGGAAACCTGGTGCCGGCAGGGTGGCCCCCTTGCCGCCCGCGTTGATAAGGTAGACGTGGCAGCCGGCGCAGTGCAGGGCTACGCGAAGTTTGAGGTGCGCCACTAGGCGGTCCTGGTTTCACACCCGCCGCAGGCTCTGCACGGTTACGTCGAGCGGCTCGGCGGCGTAGAGCAGGGGCGGGCCAACGGGTGTGGGCAGGCCGTGGCTTTCGAGCAGCGTCGAGTTCCACTCCTGCAACGTAGCCTCGCGCAGCTGCCAGGGCTCGTGCCAGAGCTGCCCACGCCAGAGGTGCGGCCCGTGCCGGCCGGCCCGCACGTCGGGGCCGGCGGTATAGAGGCAGTAGCGTTCGGTAAGAAAATGCGCCAGCGTGCCC
The DNA here is from genome assembly GCF_900107135.1 of Hymenobacter psychrophilus. GTDB lineage: Bacteria > Bacteroidota > Bacteroidia > Cytophagales > Hymenobacteraceae > Hymenobacter > Hymenobacter psychrophilus. Next base: position 16,035 of record NZ_FNOV01000003.1, on the reverse strand, counting down.
GGCCGGGCCAGCGGCAGGGCCGCGCCCGGCGTCCAGGTGGCGGCAAAAGCAGCAGGGGCAGTGCCGCTATGGGTGCGCTCGGCCTCGGCCCGAAACTGGCCGTTGGTTTCCGTAAGCGCCATGCGGGCGTGCAGGTAGGGCAGGTGGAACAGCGTGCGGGCCGCCCACACGCCTAGTGGCTGGGTGGCATCAAGCGAGAGAAACCACACGCCGGGCACCCCATCGAGGCGGGCGTAGGTGCGCACGTTCAGCTCGTGCAGCGCGCTCAGGCCGGGCACGGCCGGCAGGCCCAGCGGCCGGATGCGACTTATCGTGAACGGCACCACCCCCAGCCAGGCCTGCCCGTCGAATAAGTCCAGCTCCAGCCGGGCCGGCAGGTAGGGCCGCAGGGTTTCGGGGGCCACCGGCCAGTGGGCAAACAGCAGGTTGCTCCAGCGCTGCCGCATCAGCGGCAGGCGGCGCAAAGCAGGTGAAGACGAGTTGGAAGCCATTAATCGGAGGTGGTTACGGGCCCGGCTACGGCGGAAGGGCCGGGGCACTTACAACAGAGAAACCGGCCGATGCGCTGCGCTGAAACCGATAAAAGCCCGGGCTGCCGGCCCGGTACCTTGGGCTGGCAGGCTGCGGTTTGAAGCGTGCAAAAAAGCAGGCGTTGGTACCGCCGGGGAAAAAGTTGGGCCCACTGCCGCTAAAGTGAGATATTGCGGCAATGAACAAAGCGTTACTGACCACTCTGCTCCGCCGTGCGAGCCTGATGCACGCCGCCGACCGAGTCCGCTACGGACTGCTGCGCTACCGCAACCGCCGGCCCAACCAGGCTTTTCGCGCCGCCCACCCGGCCGTGGCCCTGCCGCCAGACTACCTGATGTATGAGTCGTTCCAGCTCAATTACCGCAAATACTACGAGGGCGGCCGGGAAACTGCTGAGTGGGTGCGCGACCATCTGGCCCGGCACCTCGCCCTGCAGAATCAGCACATCCTCGACTGGGGCTGCGGTCCGGCCCGGGTTATCCGCCACCTGCCCGCGGTAGTGGGCCAGGGCTGCCGCTACACCGGCACCGACTACAACGCCCGCTCTATCGAGTGGTGTCGCCAGCAGCTGCCCGGCATCGGATTTCTGCTCAACGGCCTCAACCCGCCCCTGCAGGCCGCCGCCGCCACGTTCGATGCGGTGTACGGCATTTCCATTTTCACCCACCTCTCGGCCGCCGGCCACCAGCGCTGGTACGACGAGCTGCTGCGCGTGACCCGCGCCGGCGGGGTACTGCTGTTTACCACCCACGGCGCGGCCTTCCGCGCCATCATGACCGACGCCGAGCGCGCCACCTTCGACGCGGGCCAACTCGTAATTCGCAGCAACGTGGACGAAGGGCACCGGGTGTTTGCCGCCTTTCAGCCCCCGGTGTATCTGCAGGCGCTATTCGGGCAGCAGTGCGAGGTGCTGGAGCACATCCCGGGCGAGCGGCAGGGCGCGGCCGCCAGCCAGGACGTGTGGCTGCTACGCAAGATGTAGCCAAGCTAAACAGCGCAGGGCCAGCAGATAAAGCGGGCAGCTCCTGACTTCAGGTTTACCACTGGTGCAGCTTGAAGCCCAGCTGCTGGGCCCTGGCTGCCAAGTCTTCGGCTACTTCCTGTGCCACCACACTCAGCGGATAGGAGTCACCGTCGAGGCTGAACATCACCAAGGCTAGTTCGCGTGGTTCCAGCGCCTCCTGCACAAGGTCGAGTTGCTCGGGGCCGAGGTCTTCGTCGGCGCCTAAATCCGTTGTTTCGGTTAGGGGTGGCCGCTTTTGCCGGGTCAGCACGTAGTTCAGGCTGCCGATTATTTCACCGGCAGTTTCTTTCCAGTCACACTCTACGGCCAAATCTTCGGCCAGCAGCGCATCAATCAGGGCAATGTCGCGCAACTCCTGCGAGGCTATTTCGCTCTCAATCCCTCTTTCGGCCAGTTCCTCCGCAAACTGCGCCGCATAACCTGTTGCATCCGTCAGCACCAGGTTCAGCCGGTCAGCTAGCCGTTGGGTGGCCGCCGCGTCGCCCAGGGTAAACAGGTCAAGAAAAGCCGAGAGTTCAGGATGCATAGTGGTGGGTGGAAATGGTCAGAAAGGGAAAGTGCTGCCTTCGTGTAAAAGTAGGTAAGTGCCGGCAGACACAAAAAAGGGGGGCAGCCAATGGCTGCCCCCCTTTTTTGTGTCTGCCGACTAGGAACTAGTCGACTTTCTTGGCCGAGCGCAGGCGCTCGTTTTCGTCGAGCAGGATTTTACGCATCCGGATCGACTTGGGCGTTACCTCCAGGTACTCATCCTTCTGGATGTATTCCATGGCTTCTTCCAGCGAGAACTGGCGCTTCGGAACAATCTTGGCGTTGTCGTCGGTACCCGACGCGCGCATGTTCGTGAGCTTCTTGCCCTTCTGGATGTTGATGGTCAAATCGTTCGGGCGGGTGTGCTCGCCGATAACCTGGCCAGCGTACACTTCTTCGCCTGGATCAACGAAGAACTCGCCGCGGTCCTGCATCTTATCGATGGTGTAGGCCGTGCCCATACCCGTGTCCATCGAAATCAGCGAACCAGCAATACGGCCCGGAATTACACCCTTGTGCGGCTCGTAGGCCGAGAAGCGGTGGTTCATGATGGCCTCACCGGCGGTAGCGGTCAGCACGTTGTTACGCAGGCCGATCAGGCCCCGGGCCGGGATGTTGAACTCCAGGTGCTGCAGGTCGCCCTTAGGCTCCATGATGGTCAGCTCGCCCTTGCGCATCGTCACCAGCTCGATAACTTTGCCGGCCGTCGTCTCGGGTACATCTACTACCAGGTGCTCGATGGGCTCCAAGCGGTGGCCCTTCTCGTCTTCCTGGAACAATACCTGGGGCTGGCCTACCTGCAGCTCGAACCCTTCGCGACGCATGGTCTCGATGAGTACCGACAAGTGAAGAATACCGCGGCCGTACACCAGGAACGAATCCTCACGGTCGGTTTCCTTTACGCGCAGGGCCAGGTTTTTCTCGGTTTCCTTGAACAGACGGTCACGCAGGTGACGCGAGGTCACGAACTTGCCTTCCTTACCGAAGAAGGGCGAGTTGTTGATGGTGAACAGCATGTTCATCGTTGGCTCGTCGATGCTGATAACCGACAGACCCTCGGGGTTTTCGGCGTCGGCCAGCGTGTCGCCGATGTCGAAGCCTTCGATGCCCGTTACGGCGCAGATTTCGCCCGAGCTAACCTCGGAAACCTTGGTGCGGCCGAGGCCTTCGAACACCTGGAGCTCCTTGATCTTAACCTTTTTGATAGTGCCGTCGCGCTTCACGAGGCTCATGTTGGCACCTTCCTTCAGCGTACCGCGGTGCACGCGACCAATGGCGATACGGCCCACGAACGACGAGTAGTCGAGCGAGGTAATCTGCATCTGGGGCGTACCGTCCAAGGTAGGAGCGGGCGGAATGGAAGCCACTACGGCGTCGAGCAGCGGAATGATGCTGTCGGTTTTTACCTTCCAGTCGGTGCTCATCCAGCCCTGCTTCGACGAGCCGTACAGTGTCACGAAGTCCAGCTGATCTTCGCTGGCGCCGAGGTTGAACATGAGGTCGAAAACCTGCTCGTGCACCTCATCGGGCCGGCAGTTTTCCTTATCGACTTTGTTTACCACCACAATGGGCTTCAAACCCAGGTCGATGGCTTTGCCCAGCACGAAGCGGGTCTGGGGCATGGCACCTTCGAAGGCATCGACGAGCAAGAGCACGCCGTCGGCCATTTTCAGGACCCGCTCCACCTCGCCGCCGAAGTCGGCGTGACCAGGCGTGTCGATGATGTTGATTTTAACGTCTTTGTACCGAACCGATACGTTTTTCGAGACGATGGTAATGCCACGCTCCCGCTCCAGGTCGTTGTTGTCGAGGATGAGGTCGTCGAACTGCTGGTGCTCGTCGAACAGCTTCGAAGCGTGGATAATCTTGTCCACGAGCGTGGTTTTGCCGTGGTCAACGTGCGCAATGATGGCGATATTCCGAATGTTCTGCATACAGGGGTTTTTGCGGGTGCAAATGTACAAATTATTGAGCGTAAACTCAGGCGGCCGGTTAATTGTCGGCGCCTAGGCAAAAGCTCGCGCCGGCGGCGGCTAATTCGTTGACCCGCTGCCAAATCGTGCAAACCTGCCTCTGCGCGGCCTCAGGGGCCCAACCGAACTGTACCCGGCTCGCGTATGTTGTTCACCTGTCGGCTTTGATGGCCGACTTTCCTTCCTAGAAAAAAAACTGTCCTATGCGCTCTTCTCTGCTGATTTTGTTGCTTTCCGCCGCCACGTTTAACACCGCCTGCTCGCAGGCCAGTTCCCGCGACAGTAAGATGGATGCATCCGACTCGGCCCGCCCGAATACGGCGGCCGCACCTGCGGGGAAGGACTATCCTAAGCCGCAGCCCGTAACGGGCAAGCCCGGCGAGTTCCCGGTGCAAAAGACCAACGCCGAATGGAAAAAGCAGCTCACTGCCGAGCAGTATTTCATCCTGCGCGAGCAGGGTACCGAAAAGCCCTTCGATAATCCTTACCACGACAATCACGAGAAAGGTAACTACTACTGTGCCGCCGATGGCAATTTGCTTTTCTCCTCGGAGGCAAAGTTTGAGTCGGGTACTGGCTGGCCTAGTTTCTGGGCGCCGGCGGCCAATGCCAGCCTTAAAGTAACCACCGACAACACCTACGGCATGAGCCGCGACGAGTTGGTGTGCGCCAAATGCGGCGGCCATCTGGGCCACGTCTTCAACGACGGCCCCAAGCCTACCGGCCTGCGCTACTGCATGGATTCGTACGGCATGACATTCAAGAAGGAGTAGTGCTCAGCGCTTCGTTGTTAGTCCTTAATTGAAAACAGACTGGTCATTCCAAGCCCCGCTTGGAATGACCAGTCTGTTTTTGCCACCTCAAAAACCAGTGCATCAGATGTCCACTCAAACTCAAACCGACCCGATTACCACCCTGCAAGCCGCGCTGGCTCCGGCCCGGGCGCAACTGGTGGCCCATGGCGTGTACCAGTCGTTACATTCGCTGGCCGATTTGCGCACGTTTATGGAGCACCACGTCTTTGCCGTCTGGGATTTTATGTCGTTGCTGAAGGCGTTGCAGCGCGAGCTGACCTGCGTGGAGCTACCCTGGGTGCCGCGCGGCAACCCGGCCACCCGCCGCCTCATCAACGACATTGTGCTGGAAGAGGAAACCGACCTCGACCCCGAGGGTCGGCCTACCAGCCACTTCGAGCTGTACCTGCGGGCCATGCGCGAGTGCGGGGCCGATACCGCACCCGTGGAGCGGCTCCTGGCCGCGCTGGCCGAGGGCGCTTCGGTGGCCGAGGCCTTAGCGGCGGCCGGGGCACCGGCTTCGGTGCGTGAGTTCGTGCTCGGCACATTCCAGCTCATCAATTCGGGCCAGCCCCACGCCGTGGCCGCCGCCTTCACGTTCGGGCGCGAAGACGTGATACCCGACATGTTCCGCCACCTGGTGCACGACTTGCGCCAGCGCTTTCCCGGCCAGCTCGACACATTTACTTACTACCTCGACCGCCATATTCAGCTCGATGAGGAAGTACACACGCCGCTGGCCCAGCAAATGGTACGCGACCTGTGCGCCGATTCGGAGCGGCGTTGGGCCGAAGCCGAGGCCACGTCCGTAACCTGCATGAGTGCCCGTGTGGCCCTATGGGACGGAATTCGGGCCGCATTGTAAAAAGGCGCTGGCGAAGCCAACTTCGCTTCCGCCCAATCGTTAGCAAAGGAGCCAGCCTGTTTTGGGCCGGCTCCTTTTTTCGTCGCGCCATGAGCACCGCCGTTCTATTCCGCCTCTTACTGCCGGCTGCGCTACTGCTTGCTGGCTGCACAACCTCGCAGGAAACCCGCAGCGAGGAAACCAGCGTGCGGCAGCGCGTCCCGAACCGCATCCTGACCGATGCCGACCGGCAGGCGGCCTACAACAGCAACGCCGGCTACGGTGGGGCCACGCCCGATGCCACGCCCGGCCGGGTCAGGCCCGGCGAGCAGGCCAGCGGCATCAACTCGCAGAAAAACCCCGAAAGCCTCAACACCGACAACAACAATACGGCCACGCCCGAAACCCGCCTGCGCCGCGTAAAAGGTGCCCCGGCCGATACCCTGCGCCTGCCCTAAAACGGGCCGAAACGCCATTCTATTTCCGCTTAAACGCTCAACGGCCCGTTACCGAATAGTAACGGGCCGTTGAGCGTTTTTTAGTGTGCTGTTAGCTTACGAGTCCGCTTCAGTTGCCGAGTTGGCAGCAGGGGTTGCCGCTGCCGGCTTGCGCGCTGCGCGCGGGCGGCTTGCCGTGGTGGTGCCCGTCGCTTTGGCGGCCGGTTTAGCAGCTGTTATTGTCGCTGGTTTGGTGCCGGCGGTGCGGCGGTGCGTGGCGGCCGGAGTCTTCGCAGAAGCTTCGGTCTCGGGCAGCGTGGCCGGGTCGGCGGTGGTCGAAATACTGTCGGAAGCGGCGGGTGTGCCCATTTCCTGGCCGCGCACTATCGTGTGCAGGGCCTGCTCGAAAAGCTGCTCCACATCGGTGTCGAGGCGACGGGTGGCGTCTTTCACTACTTCCTGCAGTTTGGTTTTGGTGTCCTTGCGGATGCGCTTAACTACCTCATTAATGCGGCCGTCCAATTCCTTCTGCAGCTGCTTGGCGGCTTGCTTCAGGGCCTTTTTCTGGCTGTCTTTCTTGCCGGTTTTCTGGCTATTGAGGGCTGCTGAGGCCGATTTGGCTGCTTTTGCAGCCTTCGCTTGCGCCTTTTCAGCGGGGTCCTTGGCGGCTTTAATTGTTTTGGCCTTCTTGGCCGGTTTCTCTTTTTTCGACTTGTCTTTTTTAGCCGACTTTTCTTTGGAGGACTTGCTCATGGCGGGAATCGGAAAATGTTGAAAAAGAAAGGAGTAAGCATAGATACGGCCCGCTGCCTCGACAGTTTAGGGCGTTGCAATTATGGTTGCAAAAATCTGGCGACCTGCACCCGCCCTTGGGTAGCTAGTCTGCGCGGTTCCTGGTTTTACTCGTTCCTTTGCACTCCCGCGGCCAGCCGGTCGTTTTTTCAGCTGATTTCTTGCCTCCGAATATGTCCGCTCTACCCCAACGCTACACCGTTACGGCGGCCCTGCCCTACGCCAACGGCCCCGTACACATCGGCCACCTGGCCGGCGTGTACCTGCCCGCCGACATTTACACGCGCTACCTGCGCGCCCAGGGCCGCGACGTGAAATTCATCTGCGGCTCCGATGAGCACGGCGTGCCCATCACCATCCGGGCCCAGAAGGAGGGCGTCACGCCCCAGCAGGTCGTCGATAAGTACCACGCGCTCATCGGCGACTCGTTCCGCGACTTCGGCGTGTCGTTCGATATTTACTCGCGCACGTCCTCGAAAACCCACGCCGAAACGGCCAGTGCCTTTTTCCTCAAGCTGTACAAGGAAGGCAAGTTCATCGAGCAGGTGTCGGAGCAGTACTATGATGAAAAGGCCGACCAGTTTCTGGCCGACCGCTACATTGTGGGCACCTGCCCGAACTGCGGAAACGACAACGCCTACGGCGACCAGTGCGAGAAGTGTGGTACGTCGCTGAGCCCGACAGAACTCATCAACCCGCGCTCCATGCTCTCGGGCAACCAGCCCGTGCTGCGCGAAACCAAGCACTGGTATCTGCCCCTCGACCAGTACGAGCCCTGGCTGCGCGCCTGGATTGTGGAAGGCCACAAGCAGGACTGGAAAGCCAACGTGTACGGCCAGTGCAAATCGTGGATCGACCAGGGCCTGCTGCCCCGCGCCGTGACGCGCGACCTCGACTGGGGCGTGCCCGTGCCGGTGCCCGGCGGCGAGGGCAAAGTGCTGTATGTGTGGTTCGATGCGCCCATCGGCTACATTTCGGCTACCAAGGAACTGCTGCCCGATGGGGCCTGGGAGCCCTACTGGAAAGACGCCGGTACCCAGCTCGTGCACTTCATCGGCAAAGACAACATCGTGTTCCATTGCATCATCTTCCCGGCGATGCTCAAGGCCCACGGCGAGTTCATCCTGCCCACCAACGTGCCCGCCAACGAGTTCCTGAACCTGGAGGGCGACAAAATCAGCACGAGCCGCAACTGGGCCGTATGGCTGCACGAGTACCTGCAGGATTTCCCTGGCCAGGCCGACGTGCTGCGCTACGTGCTCTGCGCCAACGCCCCCGAAACCAAGGACAACGACTTCACCTGGAAAGACTTCCAGGCCCGCAACAACAACGAGCTGGTAGCCAACCTGGGCAACTTCGTGAACCGGGCCGTGGTGCTTACCCACAAGTTTTTCGGTGGCCAGGTACCCGCCAGTGCCGGTTTCACCCCCGAAGATGAGGACGTGTTGCGCCAGCTCGGTGAGTTTCCGGCCCGCATTGGGGAGCTGATTGACAACTACCGCTTCCGCGATGCGCTGAACGAGCTGATGAACCTCTCGCGCCTGGGCAACAAGTACCTGGCTGACCAGGAGCCCTGGAAGCTCATCAAAACCGACGAGGCCCGCACCGGCACCGTCCTGCACGTGGCCCTGCAACTAACGGCTGCCCTGGTCACGCTGCTCGAGCCCTTCCTGCCCGAAGCCGCCGCCCGCCTGGGCCGTATGCTCAACACCGAAAAAGGCCCCTGGCCCGAAGCCGGCCGGCCGACCGCACTACCCGCCGGCCACCAGCTGGCCGAAGCGGCCCTGCTGTTCACCAAAATCGAAGATGCTACCGTGGAAACCCAGGTGCAGAAGCTGCTCGACACCAAGAAAGCCAACGAGGTAGCCGCTGCCGTTTCGGCCCCCGCCAAGGAGGACATCAGCTTCGAACAGTTCCAGACCATGGACCTGCGCATCGGCACCATCGTGGCCGCCGAGAAGGTTGCCAAAACTAAAAAGCTGCTCAAACTAAGCGTCGACCTTGGTTTCGACGAGCCCCGCACCATCGTCAGCGGTATTGCCGAGCACTTCCTGCCCGAAGCCCTAGTGGGCCAGCAGGTGCAGGTGTTGCTCAACCTGGCCCCCCGCGAAATCAAGGGCATCCAGAGCCAGGGCATGCTGCTAATGGCCGAAAATGCCGACGGCGTGCTGTCGTTGATGCAGCCCAGCAGCGCCGTGCGGCCGGGTTCAGGCGTAGCGTAGGCTGAAAGTCAAAACTGGTAAAAGCAAAGCGCCCCACCATATATATGGTGGGGCGCTTTGCTTTTACCAGTCAATATACGAGCAGCTATAGGGGAGTTATATGCTGACTTATTGCCCGAAGCAAGGAGGCTAGACGGTCCAAGTCAACAGATGTGAATGGTACTTCATTTTTAGCCGCTCTTTTTAGTTCTGCTACATCATCAAACAAGGACCCGATAACTACTTGTGGTTGCTCAAGCTTTTCCCAATCATCTGTTGGAATAATGGCATAGTAGTCGGTTTCCAAATCAAAAGTCCCTTCACCAATGCCTTCCAAATAAGCGGTGGCTCTTTGAAGTAGAGACTTCAACTCGTCAGTGGTAATTTTTGCGTTAGACTGCTTCATATGAAATATTACACATCCTTCACATTCACCACGTTCATGGCCCGCTCCACGCCCTGCATCCCGAAAGCCAGCACTGCCTCGCCGGCTTTTTCGAGGCGGCCATCGAGGTCGATTTTCTCGTCCTCTGAGAACGGGCTGAGTACGTAATCCACCTGCCGGCCCTTGCCGAAGCTGGCGTCGATACCGAAGCGGAGGCGGGCGTACTCGTCGGTACCCAGCGTTTCCTGGATGTGCTTAAGGCCGTTCTGGCCGCCGGCCGAGCCCTTGGCTTTCAGGCGCAGCTTGCCGAAGGGCAGGGCCAGGTCGTCGGTCACGACCAGCAACTGCGCCTTTTCGATTTTGAGGGCGCTGAGCCAATGGGCAGCGGCTTTGCCACTCAGGTTCATGTAGGTAGTTGGCTTCACGAGCACGAACCGGCGGCCCTTGTGCTTGAACTCGGTGGTGAAGGCATGGCGGCCCAGCTGCCAGGGCGCGGCCTCGTGCTTGCGGGCCAGGAAGTCGGCCACCATGAACCCCACGTTGTGCCGGGTATCGGCATATTCGGGCCCGATGTTGCCCAGGCATAAAATCAAAAAGACCACGGATTAGCTCGGATTTTAACGGATTGCACGGATTTCGTAGTTGACTGCAGCCGGGGAATCCGTGGTAAGCCCCCGGTGCAAAAGTAGGCGCAGTTGCGCAAAGCCTCGTAGCCGAAAAGCAAAAGAGCCACCCCGTTACTGGGGCGGCTCTTTTGCTTGGGTCGGAATAGCCCAGTCTCAGCAAATCGTTTACGGTAATTCGTGCAAACTGCTAGAATCCGGGCTAATTCCTTGGTTCTTACTTCTCGGCGGCCAGCTGGCCTTTGAGTGCACGTGGGATGGCCACGGTAGCAATCGGGGCCTGGGGGCTGCTGAGGATAGTGTAGCCCTTTGCCTCCACCTTGTCTACTTTGATCGACTTGCCCAGTGCCAGCTCCGAAATATCAACCTCCACGTAGTCGGGCAGGTTTTCGGGGGTAGCCTTCACTTTGATTTTGCGGAGCTTGCTTACCAGCTTGCCACCGGCCAGTACGCCCGGCGATACGCCTACGTACTTCACGGGAACCTCCATTTTCACTTCTTTGCCTTCCTGCAGCTCCAGGAAATCAACGTGCAACAGCATTTCGTTCACGGGGTGGAACTGCGAATCCTGCACGATGGCGCGGTACATGGTGCCCTCAATGTTGAGGTCAACGATGTGCACCTCGGGGGTGTACAGCAATTCGCGGAACAGGATGGCTGGTACGGAGAAGTGAACCTGCTCGGTGCCGCCGTACAGTACGCATGGTACGTACGAATCGAGGCGGACCGCTTTGGCGTCCTTCTTACCGAGATTCGCTCTTTTAAACCCTACAATCTCGAGGCTTTTCATAAAAGTGTGCTTTGGAGGAAAATCCGCTCACCCACAGCAGGCAAACGGGCCGCAAAGATAAGCGTATTGTTTGGCAATAGTGAAGTGAGTGAAAAAGACTGTGTCATGCTGAGCGCAACGAAGTCTTTACTTGTACTACACCACTCCCTGCCAGTAGCTCTAAACAAACAGCGAGCTGATGGATTCGTGGGTAACCACGTTGCGGATGGCTTGGGCGAAAAGCGGAGCCAGCGTGATGACCCGAATTTTGGGGTTTTCCTGCTGCAATGGAATCGTATCGGTAATCACCAGCTCCTCCAGCATCGAGTTGCGAATCCGCTCGTGGGCCGGGCCCGAAAGCACGCCGTGCGTAATTACGGCCCGCACCGACTTGGCACCGCGCTCCATCAGCAGCTCGGCGGCCTTACAGATCGTGCCGGCCGTATCCACGATGTCGTCGACGAGTACCACGTTCATGCCCGTCACGTCGCCGATGACCTGCATGGAGGCAATTTCGTTGGCCCGCAGGCGCATTTTATCGCAGACCACGATTTCGGCCCCAAACTTCTTGGCAAATCCTCGGGTACGCACTACGCCGCCGACATCGGGCGAGGCAAAAAGCAGGTTGTCGAGGCCCAGCGACTGGATGTAGGGCGCCAGAACGGTCGCGCCATCGAGGTGGTCGACGGGAATGTCGAAGAAGCCCTGAATCTGGCCGGCGTGCAAATCGCAGGTCATCAGGCGGTCGGTGCCCACGCTCTGCACGAAGTCGGCCACCACTTTGGCCCCGATGCTCACGCGGGGCTTGTCTTTGCGGTCTTGGCGGGCGTAGCCGTAGTAGGGCATTACCACGGTTACCGAGGCGGCCGAGGCGCGCTTGGCGGCGTCCACCATCAGCATGAGCTCCATCAGGTTTTCGGCCGGTGGGTTGGTGCTCTGGATCAGGAATACGGCGCAGCCCCGGATGCTCTCATTGAAGCTGGGCCCCAGTTCGGTATCGGCAAAACGCTGGATGCTCAGGTCGCCGAGGGGCTGACCGAAAGCTTCGGCAATTTTTTCGCCTAGCTCGTGGGAGGCGTTACCGGCGAAAATCTTGACTTGCTGGGCCATGGGAAAAGGTGTTAAGAAGTTAAGGGGTGGAAATAAAAAATTCTCCCACCGGCCGACGGTACGGCGCGAGGGGAGAATCGGGGAGGCGTGAAGAAATCAAATGAAGTGCCACGTTGCCTTGCTTCGTTCAAGGATGCCGTCTGCATCTGCGGTATCCAATCATCTGCAACAGCTGCGATTAAAGCGCGAAAGGCGCCGACTCTTCCGGGGGAGGAAGAATCAGCGCCTTTCGCGTTGGCTGCGTCAGTTGTCCGACCAGGGCTCGAACCTGGACTTTCTTGAATCAAAATCAAGCGTGTTGCCAGTTACACCATCGGACAATTTCCGGGCGGCTTTCCGGGTGAGCGGTGCCGTTTGGTTGTGCAAATGTACGGTGGCTTTTATTACAGGCAAATTTCCGGCGAAAAATTTTTACTTGATTCCGGGGGCCAACAGGCATCGAAGGGTCTTTCAGAGCTGAAAATCAGGGTTTCAGACCCTGAAAAAAAAGTTGACAGCAGCCCGTAGCTGTGGGCTTTGGCAATGCCACGATTAAGCCGTAGTTTTGCGGCCTGAATCGTTGCACCCAATCCCAATCTATAAAAAGCAATGGCGAATACCGGCAAAATCACCCAGGTTATCGGTCCCGTCGTGGACGTGAGCTTCGCGGGTGAGAACTCCAAGCTTCCCAATATTCTCGACGCACTCGAAGTAACCAAAGGTAACGGTCAGACGATCGTGCTAGAGGTGCAGCAGCACCTGGGCGAAGACCGGGTTCGTACCATCGCCATGGACTCGACCGAAGGTCTGACCCGTGGCGCCGGCGTGCGCGACCTGGGCGCGCCCATCTCCATGCCTACGGGCGAAGGGGTAAAGGGCCGTCTGTTCAACGTCATCGGCGAAGCCATCGACGGCATTCCGCAGCCCAAGAGCGACGGACCGATGTCCATCCACCGCTCGGCTCCGGCCTTTGAAGACTTGGCGACGTCGTCGGAAGTGTTCTTCACCGGCATCAAGGTAATCGACCTGCTGGCTCCTTATGTGAAGGGCGGTAAAATCGGTCTGTTCGGCGGTGCCGGCGTAGGCAAAACCGTACTCATCCAGGAGCTTATCAACAACGTCGCCAAGGCCTACGAAGGTCTGTCGGTGTTTGCCGGCGTAGGCGAGCGGACCCGCGAAGGCAACGACCTGCTGCGTGAATTCATCGAGGCCAACATCATCCGCTACGGCGAGGCGTTCAAGCACTCGATGGAAGAAGGCGGCTGGGACCTGAGCAAGGTCGATATGGCCGAGATGGAGAAGTCGCAGGCCACCCTGGTGTTCGGCCAGATGAACGAGCCCCCCGGAGCCCGGGCCCGCGTAGCCCTCTCGGGCCTCACCATTGCCGAAAGCTTCCGCGATGGCGACGGCACCGGTGCCGGCCGCGACATCCTGTTCTTCATCGACAACATCTTCCGCTTCACACAGGCCGGCTCCGAGGTATCGGCACTGCTGGGCCGCATGCCGTCGGCCGTAGGTTATCAGCCCACGCTGGCCACCGAAATGGGTGCTATGCAGGAGCGGATTACCTCCACCAAGCGCGGTTCCATTACCTCGGTGCAGGCCGTGTACGTGCCCGCCGATGACTTGACTGACCCGGCCCCGGCCAACACCTTTGCCCACTTGGACGCCACGACGGTACTGAGCCGCAAAATCGCCGAGTTGGGCATCTACCCGGCCGTTGACCCGCTGGACTCCACCTCGCGCATCCTGTCGGCCGACGTACTCGGCGACGAGCACTACAACACCGCCCAGCGCGTGAAAGAGCTGCTCCAGCGCTACAAGGAACTGCAGGACATTATTGCCATTCTGGGTATGGATGAACTCAGCGAGGAGGACAAGCAGGTAGTAAACCGCGCCCGCCGCGTGCAGCGCTTCCTGTCGCAGCCCTTCTTCGTGGCCGAGCAGTTCACCGGTCTCAAAGGCGTGCTGGTTGATATCAAGGACACCATCAAAGGCTTCAACGAAATCATCGACGGCAAGTACGACCACCTGCCCGAGGCTTCTTTCAACTTGGTAGGTACCATCGAGGATGCCGTTACCAAGGGCGAGAAGCTGATTGCCGAAGCAAAGTAATTTTGAGCTGTTAGCTGATGGCTGCTAGCTGTTGGCTGCCCATTGCTGACTCCGGTCATCAGCTAACAGCCAACAGCTAACCGTTCAGAAACTATGCATCTGGAAATCATCACGCCCGACCGCAAGGTGTTTGAAGGCGAGGTTACGTCGGCCCGGTTTCCGGGAGCCGATGGCCTTTTCGAAGTCCTCAACGACCACGCCCCGCTCATTTCGGCGCTGAAAGCCGGTGAAATCGTGCTCAACGGTGGCGCCAGCCGCTTTCACGTGGAAGGTGGCGTAGTGGAAGTGCTGCGCAACAACGTCATCGTGCTGGCCGAGGGCGCTTCGGCGTAACCTGCGGTTTCAGCTTCTAGTGAAAAGCCTTTCCTTTGCAGGAAAGGCTTTTCTGCTTTTTCAGCCTGAATTAACGGTTTATGAAAATCCACCCCAAAATCACCCCGATTTACCAGACCTCAGTTTTCAAGTTCGAGGACCTCAACGAGCTGGAGCTGTATTTCGGGGAGCCGGGCAGCCGCTACCTGTACTCGCGCAACGGCAACCCCAACTCCGACGAGCTGGCAGCGGCCGTAACGCAGCTGGAAGGCGGAGCAGGAGCGGTGGCCACCGGCTCGGGCATGGCAGCTATTTTTGCGGCCGTTATGGCCTATTGTGAGGCCGGCGACCATGTGCTGTGCGCGGCCGACATCTACGGCGGCTCGTCGGCGCTGCTGAGCCAGGAGCTGAGCCGGCTGGGCATTACGGTGAGCTACGTGCCCTTCGCCGACCTGACCACCAACCTGCCGGCCTATGCGCAGCCCCGTACCCGGCTGCTGCTCTGCGAAACCATCAGCAACCCGCTGCTGCGCGTCATCGACCTGCGCGCCGCCGCCAATGCTGCCCACGCGCTGGGCCTGAAGCTGGTGGTAGACAACACCTTCGCTACGCCGGTACTTACCCGCCCCTTCGAGCACGGGGCCGATCTGGTGATGCACAGCGTAACCAAGTACCTGGCCGGCCACTCCGACGTTACGGCCGGCGCGGTAGTGGCCCGCACGCCCGAGGACGCGGCCCGGCTCCGGCAAATCGGGACGCTGTTTGGGCTGACGCTGAGCCCCATGGAAAGCTGGCTGGCCGTACGGGGCCTGAAAACGCTGCGCCTACGCATGGAAGCGCACTGCCGCAACGCCCAAGCCGTGGCCGAGCTACTGGTGCGCCACCCAGCTGTGGGACAGGTGTTCTATCCGGGGCTGCCGGGGCATCCGCAGCATCAGCTAGCCGCCGTGCAGGGGGCGGGAAGCTTCGGCGGCATGGTGTCGTTCCGGCTCGCCGACGACACGACGGAGGCCGTGAGCCGCTTCATGCGGGCCAGCCAACGGTTCCCGTTCGCGCCTTCGCTGGCCGGCGTCGATTCGTCGCTTTCGTACCCGGCTGGTACCTCGCACCGGGCCCTCACCGAGGAGCAGCGGCAGGAACTGGGCATCACGGCCGGGCTGGTACGCCTGAGCGTGGGCATCGAGCCAGCCGCCGAGCTACTGGCCGATTTGCAGCAGGCCCTGGACGCCAAGTAAGGCCGTGAGCCAGTGGCCGCGAGCAGTAGGCGGATACCAATAAGCACATTCGGCGCCCTACCGCTTCATCATTTAGAGTGTGTGGACAGTCATGTTTAAATTTGCGGGATGCGACGCCACGAACTTACTGAGCGTGAATGGGAACTGATTCAGCCGCACACACTTGGGCAGGCCGGTACGGCAGGCGGCACAGGCCGCAACAACCGCCATTTTGTCAACGCCGTGGTCTACCGGGTGCGCACGGGCTGCGCCTGGCGCGACCTGCCCGAACGGTTTGGCCCTTGGAACACGGTAGCCCGACGCTTTCGCCGCTGGGCGCTGGCTGGGGTCTGGGAGGGCCTGTTCCAGGCGGTGCAGGAGCCGGATTATGCTTGGGTGCTGGT
>NZ_FNOV01000011.1 GCF_900107135.1 Hymenobacter psychrophilus | reverse complement strand
CTAGCTTTTGGTGCGGCTTCACAAACCGGGTTATCTGTTTGACTTACAGATTTATGCGCATTTAATTAGGCCTGTACGCAGGCCGCCAGTGGGCAGGAGGTGGCTATCGCTACAATCCGATAATCTCACCACCCATAAACTGGCGGCATAGGTGGGCAATATTACGCATCCATTACGCTTAGAGGGCATGCGGCACAAACGGAAGCGCAAGCCGCCGAAGCCGGAAGCGTAGCCAGACCAAACAGCAACAGCCACCCGCATAAGGGTGGCCGTTGCTATTTCATTTGAGTAACATAGCTACGGAGATTCGGGAAAAGGTCGGCCTCCTCGGCCACCCGTCCTACTCGAGTTTGGCAGAGAGAGGGACGCTTTATGGGCGGTAGGTGAAGATGTGCAGGCCACCATCCGACGGTGCTTCAAACGTAAATTCATTTGCCGTTAACGTAATAATCCGGTAAGGAAACCCGACTACTCCGTTCTGCCCCACCCAGCCCAGTCGGTTGCCGCATAACTGCACCTCAATGCTATTGTTAACCGCCGTGCAGTTTACCTGGTCGCCGCCCCAATACGTATTGGTCATAATCCGGGCGTTGGTAAAGGTTTTGGTATCGTAGCGTCCACAATAAGTAGACACTACCTGGCCATCGGTCGCCACATGTCGCCATATTTTGCTGCTACCGCCCGTGAGTAGGGCAAATTGAGCGGGGTCATCACAGGCCGAGCTAAATTCGGCATCAAATGTTTTGCGCACATTTACGCCCAGCGGGGCATTGATATAGGTGGCCGTGAAGGTAAAGGGCGTAACGGCGGTGATGGTAGTGCTGCTGGCCGTAAGCGTTACCACTTCGCCTGGCTGGGACACGGCTGACAGCGCAATACCAGCTACCGAGACGTTACCAATCAGCAGGCCGCTGGCTGGCAAAAAATACGTGGTGGTTGCCGCCTGGGTCTTCACATCAGAGAAAGGAGCGAGTGTTACGTCGCTGCCCAAGAGCCCGGTACGCATCTGGTTTAAGGCAGTTTGCATCAGGGTGCGGGCCTGTTTCAACTCACTTACGCCAACCATCATTTCCTGTAGAAAGGGCCCACCCTGGGCATCAGAAGGCTGCATAGTGCGGTATGTTGCCTCGATGCGGATATCCTTTGGCACACCATTGCGTAGCTGCAGACCACCAGTGGTGCCATTAATTGAACGGTTGCTATAGCCGTCGATCCGGAACGCCACGCCAATGTTGTTAATGAGCGTGTCTACTATTTTGTGGCTTTGATTCAGGTGGTAGATGGCAATGGCACCGCCCGCAATGGCTAGAACGGGGCTGCTCAACACCCCCCCGGCAGCGAGCAGTGACACACCAACAACGGCTTTGGTGTTCTCCTTGACGAACTGAAGACCGATTTTCATGAACTGGTCCGAAGGGTCGTTTAGGACCAGGGTCGAGCGCTCGGCTAGGTTGGTGAAGTCAACAGGAATGAAGTCAAGTTGTCGCATGAAGTAGGCCGCCTCCAGCTTCTGCGCATTCGTGGCTGCGGCGTAAGCCGCAGGCAAGCTCTGCTGCATGTTTTTGAACACGGCTAGGTTCTGAGCTGGTATTGGGTACAAGGCAGCCCGTGTCAACTGCTCTAACTGCGTAACGGCCGCATCCAGCTTGCCTTGAAAGGCGGTGTACACTGGTGCTGGGTCTTTGATGGCCGCGTACGAGCCGATGGTCATGTTTGTGGCTTCTTTCACCCCCAAGGGTGAAAGGTCGAGGCTGGCGGTGCCGCTGGGAAGAGCGGGCACCAGAAATACGGCCTGCTTGTCGTTGAGACGACCCAGCACCACTTTTTGACCACCTAAGGTCACTTCCCACGAGGGCTTGTTTTCCAGCGATGCACTGGTGGTAATGATTACCACTTCGCCAGGCACCGCAGTCGTTTTATCGAGCGTAGCTGTGCCGGTTGCTACTACTGGCTGGTTGGGGGCAGTCTCTGTTTTGGTGCAGCTGCTCACGACGAAACCCAACGCAACAGTCATGACCATCAGCCGAATGTAAATTTTAATCATGGTAGCGGCAGACAATGTTGAGTGAAGTGTAAAAGCTCAAAATTACCTGTGGGACTCAGCCTCGACAATACCTACTTCCAGGTATTTTTCATATAGTAAACCTGCGCGCAACCATGACTGCCTCTCCCTTGCAGGTGCTATAGGAAACAGTGGTCAGCCTCTTAATCAGAACGGAAATTAGAGTAGGTCTTATTTTAGAAAACAGGATTCGCCCCGACACCTCCAATAGCCCGCAGACAAGCGCCTCGTTGGGGGCTAGGTGGTAAGCCGGCCCCCAACGAGGCGCGGCCGAGCCAAGGGCCGGCAGGTTGGCCAGGGGCGGCTGGCGGAGTTAGGCTGGCGGCGGGGCGCACGGTGCCGCGGCCGGATTGGCGGTTGAGGGAACTGAGAGTTTTGGCGGTTCCAGCTATGGTACGGGCTATTGATAACCAGTAAGGATTCCTCCGGCGGCCAATTCCAGGTTACTCCACTCCACCTGAACCAACGCATTGCGGGGAGGCCCCGAGCTTACTATATCTGACGAAACCCTGCGTTTATGGTATAGGAAGCGTGTTTAGCCCGCTTCCAGGCCCATTGCGCGAGGTAAAACAGGCCGAATGTGCGGTTTATTTACCAAGCTGTGTGGCTCCAAATATACCTACTTCTAGGTATTGTAAAGCATTACTGCCGATTGGTATCTTCGCTGGCAATAATATGACTTTACACTTAATTCATCGTATCCTATCTCCTCTTAGCCTGGCACGGCAGCATCCGCTCCGGGCCGGACGGACTCTTGTAATACCCTTGGCCTGGGAGTCTCTGCTTTATCCTTTTACCCCCTTTACCTGCCGTAATGGCACAGCTTTACACCGATAAATGAGCGTTCTTCTTCTCACTCCTAAATGTAGCTGTATGCAGAATTCTTCTACTCTAACACTACTGCTTGGTGGGTTACTGGCCATTGGCAGTTTAAACACCATTCAGGCCCAAACCCTGGATCCTGTTTTCCAAGCCACTGTACTCAAATCGAACACATCACTGGGGGTTCAGTCGGCTCCGAACTTAACGCTGGTGCAGCCCAATGGGAAAGTGCTGATAGCCGGCGGCTTTGATTTTGCCAATGGCGTCAGCGCCAGCAAGATTCAGCGCCTGAACGCCGACGGCACTAACGATGTCACCTTTAATCCCGGCGGCCTGGGTGCCAACGGCTTTATCTCCGCGCTGCAACTGCAACCCGATGGCAGGATCCTGATTGGCGGCGGCTTTACGACCTACAACGGAACGGACCGCCTCACAGTAGCCCGCCTGAATGCCAACGGCACGCTGGATCCCACCTTTGTGCCCTCCGGTATCACGGCCCGCCGTCAGATCGGCGCGCTGGCCCTGCAGGCCGATGGCAAAATTCTGGTGGGAGGAGGCGACAACCTCGATACGGGCATACCCGGCGGTGGCGTCGCGCGGCTCAATGCCGATGGCTCGCTGGATACATCCTTCAACATTGGCACGGGCATTACCAGCCCTCAGGGCTTTGTGCGGGCTGTTTTTGTGCAGGCCGATGGCAAAGTACTGGTGGGCGGCACCTTTACCAGCTTCAACGACCAGACCGTCAGCAACGTGGTGCGCCTCACCGCCACCGGTAGTCTCGATCCGGGTTTTGCGGCCACCACCGACGGGGCCGTGCGGGCCATCGACCAGCAGCCGGATGGGAAGATCGTACTTGGCGGTTCCTTTGAGAAGGTGAACAGCGCGGCGGCACCCCGCTTGGCGCGGCTGCTGATTAATGGAACGATTGATCCCGCCTTTAATGTGGGGACAGGACCTAATGGCACGGTAGCCAGCCTAATGGTTCAGCGTAACGGGGGGGCGCAGTTCAACGGCAGCATCGTGTTTGCCGGTAGCTTTACCCAGGTAAACGGCGCGGTCCGCAACCGTGTGGCCCGCGTCTTCGACAACGGCACGGTCGATGCCACTTTCGCCAACGGCGTAGCGGCCAACGGTGCGATTAATTCCGTGACCCAGATCGGTGCCGGCCAGTTTCTACTGGCCGGCTATTTCTCCCAGTACGATGGCGTGGTGAAGACCGGACTGGCCCGCATTACCGCTACCGGCACCAATGAGGCTTCTTTCGGAGCCCTGACGGAGGCCAATGGCTTCATTGGCCAAGCCACCCCACTGGCGAGCGGCAAAATCCTGATTATTGGGACTTTCAACTCCTTCAACGGCACCCCGGTGCCTACTGGCGTCCGCCGTCTCAACGCCGATGGCACCCTAGACAACACCTACACCACTACCTTTACCACCGGTTTCGGCGTGCAGCCGGATGGCCGCTTCTTCGTGGTGAGTTCCACCCCAACCCAGTATTCCCTCATTCGGGTTAATGCAGCCGGCGCGGTGGACAATACCTTCACCTCTGCCCTATTCGGAGCGGTGCCGAGTATGCGGCTGCGGGATATAGTGATGCAGCCCGATGGCCGCTATCTGGTTTTCGGCAGCTTCACGACTTACAGCGGTGCCGTCCGCAATGGCATTGCCCGCCTCACGCAGAGTGGGGCCCTCGACGATACGTTCTTACCTCCGGCCAGCCCTATTGCCCGAACCATCACCAGCGCCGTAGTGCAGCGCACTGGCCGCATTGTTATTGCCTACGAGGAAACCGGTGCCGGGGCCACTGCCGGTACCAAGCTACTGCGCCTGAATGCCGACGGCTCACCCGACAATACGTTTGCCGTCGGTGCGGGAGCCAGCCCCGCCACCTTCTTTACCGTCTTGGCGCAGCCTGATGGCAAGCTGCTGCTCACCGGAGCTTTTACTTCGTTCAATGGCGAAAGCACACCTTTCGGCATGGCACGACTCAACGCTGATGGCTCCGTGGATGCCAGCTTCGATAGTTTTGCGGGGAGCTTCGGCGTGCGGGCAGTGCAGGCCGATGGTCGCCTGTTGGGTCTTACTGGCACGGGGGCCTCTACGGCCATCGTGCGCCTCAATGCCAATGGCAGCCGCGACAACTCTTTTATACCCGTAAATATTCCTACTGCTATCTTTGTTGGCGATGATTTCGTGAGCGGCCTCGCGTTGCAGCCCGCCGATGGCAAGATCCTGGTATTCGGCGCGTTCCGCTCCGTGGCCGGACAGATGCGCATCGGCCTGGCCCGCCTGCTCAACCCCGGCGTGACCTCCACGCGCGCAACTGTGGCCAAGTTGCCGCTGACGGTGTATCCCAACCCGGCTCAGACCCAGCTCAACGTGCAGCTACCCGCCTCACAGCTACCACTGCGAGTTTTCCTGCGCAACCTGCAGGGCCAGAATATAGCCAGTTGGCCGGTACCAGCCAACCGCGCTCAAACCACGCTGGATGTGCGCAACGTGGCCGCCGGCTTGTACATCCTTCAGATTCCAACCGCCGGCAGCACCTATCAACAGAAGGTGATTATTACCAAGTAAGGCCCGCCGTCCGGCTCCGGTATTTTTGTTTTAAAAGCCCTTGCCCAGTTCGCTGGTCGAGGGCTTTTTAGTAGCCTCGCTGGCCTGTTCCTGGCCTGGGCGCTAATAGTTAAGCCAAACGGCCATAGATACATAGCAGTTTCATGAACCATGGACCGGAATGTGGAGACCCATAGCTGCTTTTAGTCGCCCGCGCTGTTAATGCGACATCGTTCAACGATGGGCCGCCACACCCGCACCGCAACATCTGCCTGGTAATCTGCCCACGAAGCTGCTGACGCACTCAGGCATTCAGTAAAAGTCAGTGAGGGAACTGCGCAGTTGTTTGCACTCAACTATATAAATCAGTGAATAAGGCTGTTACTTCTTTTGGGGGTGGCCAGAAAGCTGAATGTGAACAGCTACCTAGCCCTTTGCTCCGAGCAAGCGCAATTCCAGCATAACGTTGCTTTCACCGTGTGCCCGGCGCCAAAACTACCTACTTCCGGGTATTGGAGAGCCCGCACCCTTTATAGTATATTTGAAATATAAAATAGGGCTTTTTTAATAAAAATTACTGCCTTCGTCCCCGGTCGTCTGGCCCGGCAGCATCCGTGCCGGGCGGGCTTGGCCAATGCCTGCTGCCTGAGGGTCCGGCCTTCTTCCGTTCACCCTTTTCTACCTGCTGTCATGAAACGGTTCTGCTCTGGTCAAGCCCACCCGCTATTGTCGCTGAACCTGTTGAGGCGGCCACCCCGCTGCCGGTTCAACTTCGACAACCCCGATGGCAACCAACTGTTCCCCCTAGTGCCTGAAAGCCCCGGTTTTCGAACAATGACCAGGGCCGCGGGCCGGACGGCTCCCTTCGCTTTTCATGCTGCCCGGAGCGGGTCGTAAGCGTGCCTGAACACCCCTATTCGCGTTTCCGGGACGAGGGAAATGCCGGTGGGACAGGCGGAGAAATAAGTTGCAATACCCAGTTGCCGGGCGAACTGCCGGGCAGCCTTATTACCTTTTTTCCTTCACTTCTTTCACCCCCACTCTATGGACGCGTTTCTTCCCAATTTACCAGTAGCCTGCTGGCGCAGGCTACTGGCCAGCGTGACGCTGTTGCTACTGCTACTGCTGCCCGTGCTTAGCCGGGCTCAGGCCCCCTCGGTAGGGCAGGTGCTTAACCCGGACGGTACGCTACGGCCCGGGGCCAAAGGCTCTTTCTCAACGGACGGCTACCGCATGGGGCAGAACCCGGATACGGGTGCTCCGGTTTTCCGTCCCAGTGGCGCGGGCGACGAAAACTGGCAGGACGGCTTCGACTTGCTGGGTATGACTGGCAACGCCATTGCGTTGGCGGTGGACGGTCGCGGCAATGTGTATGCCGGAGGACTCTTCAGCAGAGCTGGCGGCACGTCAGCCAACCGTGTAGCCCGCTGGAACGGCACGAGTTGGAGTACCTTGGGCACGGGTATGAACAGCGCCGTCAATTCTCTAGCTGTGGACGGCAGCGGCAACGTTTACGCCGGAGGGTTTTTCACTACGGCCGGCGGCATACCAGCCAGCCGCGTCGCCAAATGGAACGGCACGAGCTGGAGCGCCTTGGGCGCGGGTATGAATAACGCGGTCCTTGCCCTGGCCGTGGACGGCAGTGGCAACGTTTATGCGGGGGGGACGTTCACCACGGCCGGTGGCACACTGGCCAACCGCGTAGCCCGCTGGAATGGCACGAACTGGAGCGCCCTGGGAACGGGCCTGAATAATACTGCCTTTGCCCTGGCATTAGACGGTAACGGCAACCTCTACGCTGGGGGACAGTTTAGCACGGCTGGAGGCACAACGGTCAATGTTGTTGCCCGGTGGGACGGCGCGAGCTGGAGCAATCCGGGAACGGGATTGGGTAACGGTATCGTCGTCAGGGCCCTAGCCGTGGACGGTAGCGGTAGCGTTTATGCTGGAGGCCTCTTTAGCACGGCTAGCGGCACGACGGCTAACCGTGTAGTCCGTTGGAACGGCACGAGTTGGAGTACCCTGGGTGAGGACCTGAATCAAAACGTCTCTGACCTGATAGTGGATGGCAACGGCAATGTTTATGTCGGAGGACAGTTCACTATGGCTGGGGGCACACCAGCTAACCGCATAGCCCGCTGGGACGGCACGAGTTGGAACGCCTTAGGCACAGGCCTTGACGATGGGGGTGTTAGTGCGCTGGCCGTGGACGGCAGCGGTGACGTTTATGCGGGAGGAAGTTTCAACACGGCCGGCGGCACCCAAGTCACCAATATTGCTAAATGGAACGGCGTGAGCTGGAGCGCCCTGGGAACTGGCCTGAGCAACTCCGTTAGTGCGCTGGCCGTGGACGGCAGCGGCAATACGTATGCGGGGGGGACCTTCATTACGGCGGGCGGCAGGGCGGCCAGTTATATCGCCAAGTGGGATGGCACAAGCTGGAGTGCCCTGGGTGAAGGTTTAAACGGGCCCGTTCTTGCCCTGGCCGTGGACGGCAGCGGCAACGTTTACGCCGGGGGATTCTTCACTCAGGCCGGCGGCGCCTCGGCCAACTACATTGCCAAATGGAACGGCACGAACTGGAGCCCCATGGGCACGGGTATGAACACCCAAGTCAATGCATTGGCCGTAGACGGCAGTAGCAATGTTTACGCGGGAGGCTTCTTCACTACGGCCGGCGGCATGCCAGCCAACTATATTGCCAAGTGGAACGGCGCGAGTTGGAGCCCCTTAGGCACGGGTACGGATAGAGAAGTTTATGCCCTAGTAACAAACGCTAGCGGAAGTGTTTATGTGGGAGGGAGTTTCACCACGGCCGGAGGTACGGCAACCAATCGTGTAGCCCGCTGGAACGGCGCGAGTTGGACCTCTCTAGGCACGGGCCTGAACAGCTTCGTCCGTGCCCTGACTGTCGATGGTAGCGGCAGCGTTTACGCCGGAGGGGGCTTCACTCAGGCCGGCGGCGCCTCGGCCAACTACATTGCCAAATGGAACGGCACGAACTGGAGCGCCTTGGGCACGGGCCTGAACACCCAAGTCAATGCCCTGGCCGTAGACGGCAACAGCAATATTTATGCGGGAGGATTTTTCATCACGGCCGGCGGCGCACCGGCTAATCGCGTAGCCAAGTGGAACGGCACAAGCTGGAGCACCCTGGGTACGGGTCTGAATAACTTTGTGAATGCCTTGGCGCTGAAAGGCAACGACTTGCATGTCGGTGGGGAATTCACCAACGTCGGCGATGGCTCGAAGGTGATGATAAACTTCGGCATTTACCGGCAGACCCCGCCGACGGTGGTTGTCAGCAGCAGCACGGGGGCCAGCGGCAGCACCAGCGCCGCCGCTTCGTTTGCCTATACGGTCACTTTTTCGGCCCCGGTCACCGGCTTTGCGGCCGGCAGTGTAAGCGTGACCAACGGCACACTATCGGGCTTTGCGGGCTCGGGCTCGACCTACACGTTTAATGTAACGCCCGCCGCCGCTGGTGCGGTGACGGTGAGCGTGGCCGCCAACGTAGCGCAGGACCAGGCCACCAACACCAACACGGCGTCTAACGTCTACACGCTCATTTACAGTCCGGGCGCAACAGTAGCACCGGTGCTGACGGCACCGGTCAACAGCAGCTTCGTGAACACAGCCACGCCCACCTACGCAGGCACGGCCCCGGCCGCCAGCACCGTGACGGTGTACGTGGACGGCACGGCCATCGGCACGACGACAGCCGCGACCAACGGCAGCTTCAGCTTCGTGCAGCCCACGGCCCTGAGCCAGGGCAGCCATACGGCCTATGCGACGGCCTTGAGCGGCGGCGCAACCGTGAGTGCGAATTCGAACACCAACACATTCATCGTTGATACAGTGGTTCCGACGGTGCTTATCAGCAGCTCGGCCAGCAGCCCCACCAGCGTGTCACCGATTCCGGTAACGGTCACCTTCTCCGAAAGCGTCACCGGCTTCGTGGCCGCTGATGTAGTGGTGAGCAACGGCACGCTGTCGGGCTTTAGCGGCTTGGGCGCGACGTACACCTTCAATGTAACGCCCGCCGCTGCTGGTGCGGTAACGGTGAACGTGGCCGCCAACGTGGCCCAGGACCAGGCCGGTAACGGCAACACGGCCGCGCCCCAGTTAAGCATCCAGTTCGCAGCCCCGGCCGCACAGGACCTGACCATCAACGGCGGTACGGCTACCACACCCACCAACATACCAGCCGGCACCTACAACACGGTTACCGTTACCGGGACGGGCTTTGCCCAACTCGGCGGGCCAGTGGTGGTGAACGGGTCCCTGACGGTGCAAAACGGCGGCGGCCTGAATACCAACTGCCAGCCGCTGACGGGCAGCGGCAGCTTCACGCTCGCCGCGGGCGGTACGCTGCTGATTTGCGATGCCAACGGGATTACGGCCAGTGGCATTACCGGAGCAGTGCAGGTAACGGGTGCCCGCTCGTTGGCCGCCGATGCCAGCTACGTCTACAACGGCACGGCGGCCCAGGTGACGGGCACCGGGCTGCCGGCCCAGGTGCGCAAGCTGAGCACGACCAGCAACAGCCCCCTGACGCTGAGCGCCCCGGTGGGCGTGCGCCAGGTGCTGACAGTGGCTGGGGCCGGCAACCTGAACCTGAACGGCCAGGCCCTGACGCTGCGCTCCGACGCCAGCGGCACGGCCATGGTGGTCAACTCGGGCAGCGGCACGGTAACGGGTACGGCCACCATGCAGCGCTATGTTGACCCCAGCCTGAACCCCGGCCTGGGCTACCGCCACTACAGCTCGCCGGTGCAGGCCACCACGGTGAATGACCTGGCCACCAGTGGCTTCGCACCCGTAGTCAACCCGGCCTATAACACGGCCGTCGACCCGGGCAGCGTAATGCCCTTCCCCACGGTGTACGGCTACGATGAGGCCCGCCTGACCAGTGCCAGCGCCACT
The DNA here is from genome assembly GCF_900107135.1 of Hymenobacter psychrophilus. Lineage (GTDB taxonomy): Bacteria > Bacteroidota > Bacteroidia > Cytophagales > Hymenobacteraceae > Hymenobacter > Hymenobacter psychrophilus. The sequence goes on along the minus strand of NZ_FNOV01000011.1, from coordinate 175,723 downwards.
ACCAGCGCCTTCGAGTTCGGCTACTTCTCGCCCGCCGCCCTGAATAACGCGCTCGTACCCGGCCGCGGCTACACCGTGAACCTGGCTGCCAGCCAAACGGTGGACCTGAACGGCACGCTCTCGACCGGCACGGTGCCGGTGGGCGCCCTCTCGCGGGGTACCCAGGCCAGCGCCGGCTGGCAGCTGCTGGGCAACCCTTACCCGGCCCCGCTCGACTGGAACCAGGCCCGCAACGGCCTGCCCACTGGTGTCATCGATGCCGTGTACGTGTACAAGTCGGGCAGCGAGTATGGCGGCACCTACCAGTTCTACCAGAACGGTTTCGGTACGCTGCCCGGTGGGCTGCTGCCAGCTATGCAGGGCTTTTTCCTGCGCGTGAGCCAGAATGTACCCAGCTTCAGCTTCCAGAACGCTTGGCGAGTGACGGGCTACCAGAACCCGACTTTCAACCGCATCACGGCCGACACCCGGCCCACCGTGCAGCTGGATTTGGTGGATGCCCGGGGCACCCGCGAGCCTACCTACGTGTACTTTGAAGCCGGAGCCACGCCCGGCCGCGACGACCACTACGATGCCGAGAAGCTGCCTAACACGACGGGTCTGAACCTGGCCTCGGTGGCTACCACGGGCGAGGCGCTGGCCATCAACGGCCTGCCCGCCCTAACGAACGAGGCGGTGACCGTGCCGCTGACGGTGGACCTACCCCAGGCCGGGCGCTTCGCCCTGGCGGCCTTCATTCTGGCCAACCTGCCGGCAACCACGCTCGTGGAGCTGGTAGACAACCAGACCGGCACGCGCCACGACTTGCGTCAGCTGCCGGCCGCCGGCTACGGCTTCACGGCTGACAGCCGCCATATATCGGGCCGCTTCGCACTCAACCTGCGGCCTAACGCCGTGCTGGCCTCGGGGTCGGCGGCGCTGGCGGCCCAGGTGCGGGTTTACCCCAACCCGGCCCATGGCCAGCTCACTATCAGCCGTCCGGCGGGCGGACCGGCTTCGGCCGTGCTGCTCAACGCCATCGGCCAGCAGTTGCGCACAGTGCCGCTGCTGACTAGCGAAACCAACATCAGTCTGGAGGGCCTGCCTACCGGCGTGTACGCGCTGCGCGTGACGCTGGCAGGGGGCCAGACCGTGGTGCAGCGCGTGGTGGTGCAGTAGTAGCCTAACAGCCCCAGGGCCCGGTCGCCCCAGCGGTGGCCGGGCCCCTGGCCGGGACATTTTCTCTCCTCAACCTTCTTCTTTTAAATCCTTGCAACTATGCGTATTTCCTTTCTCCTCCTGCCCCTGCTACTGGTGAGCACTGCTTTGCTGGCCCAAGGGCCGGGCCCCGGCGGGCCGACGCCCAACTCGCCCACGGCCGTGCCCATCGATGGCGGGGCCAGCCTGCTGCTGGCCGCCGGGGCCGCTTACGGCCTGCGGCGCCTGCGCCAGCACCGGGCCCGCAAATAGGCCTTTCTCTTGTTTCACTCGCCGGGCCGATATCAACGCATCGGCCCGGCGTGTTGCCGCCTCTTTTACTTCGTCATATGCGTTCTTCTTTACCTTTTGATTCGGGCCGGCAGTGGCTGGCGGCCCGGCCGCAGGTGCGGTTTGGGCTGCTGGCCCTGGGTTTCTACGCCCTCTGGGTGCTGGGCTACGAGCACGGCCTGGAGCCCGCCGGCCACCTCGACGACGCCCTCTCGGCCAACTTGGCCCTGGTGGCGGCCGGGCTGCTGCGGCTGGTAGGCGTAGCGGCCGGTACTGACCCGGCCGGGCCGACTACGGTGACCATGCTGGGCCAGGCGGCCGTGTACGTGGGCAACCCCTGCAACGGGCTGGTGCTCTACGCCCTGTTTGCCGGCTTCGTGCTGGCTTACCCCGGCAGCGGCCGGCGGCGTCGGTGGTTTATTCCGCTGGGGCTGGCAGTCATCTACGGCATTAATGTGCTGCGCATTGCCGCCCTGGCCCTCAACCACACCTACTGGTACCACACGGTCGAATTCAACCACCACTATACCTTCACCTTCGTGGCCTACGGGGCCATTCTGGTACTCTGGCACCAGTGGGTGCGGCTGCACCCTAACCCAGCGGCCGTGGCCCATGGTTAGCCAAAAATCGGGGGACCGGCCGGCCCCGGTGGGCCCTCCCCGGCGCAGCCCGGGGCGGCTACTGGTAGCGGGGGCGCTGGGGCTGGGGCTGTTTGCGCTGGGCCAGTTTGATGCGTGGGTGTTTGCCGGGCTGACCAGCGGCTGGCAGGCCGTGCTCGGTGGCCTAAGCCCCACGGCCCAGCGGCTGGGGCAGCCCTCGGGCCTGAGCACCCACGGGGTGCTGGTGGGCCTAAGCTACCGCCTGCTCTACATTGGGGTGAGCCTGGGGCTGCTACAGGTGCTGCTGCGGGGGCGCCATAGCCGCGCCCTGGCGCTGGGCTACGGGTTGGCCTTGGCCCTGAGTGTGGGCCTGCTACTGCTCGGCCAGCGGGCCGGCTGGACCTGGGCCACCGGGCAGGGCCACCGCCTGCTGGATTTGGTTAGCTCGCCGCTGGCCCTGCTGCTGCTGTATGGGCTGGTGCTGCTGGGCCGGGGCCAGCCGGCAAGTAAGGCGGGTTGAGGCGGGTACGGCCGGCCGACAAGCAGTTGGGTGTTGGGCTCTTTCGGCCTAGCAACGGAAAGTCTTATATTGCCCGGGTCAAGGGGCCCGGCATTTGCTTGCTGAGGCTTTCTTTTGCTCCCGTACCCACCCTGCTGCCTGCCATGACCGACGCTCAACGCATAGACGAAACCCTGGCCGCCCTGGCCCCTGTTGCCGACGCACTGCCCGGCGTGGTAATTGTGCTCAACCACGACTGCCGACAGGTACTCTATATGTCGGGCCGGGGGCTAGCCGCACTGAAGATTACGATTCCAGAACTCAGGGCTCTGGGGGAGGAATACTACGCGCGTTATTTCAACCCCGACGAAGCGCAGGAGTACGTGCCTAAGGTTGTGGACTTGCTGGAGCGCAATGACTTGAACTATAGCGTCAGCTTTTTCCAACAGGTACGCACCGGGCCGAACGGCTGCTTTGAGCTTCACCTGAGCACTGCCCGCATCCTGTTGCAAGGGGAGCAGGGGCAGCCGCTACTCACCATCTGCTTGTCGTGTCCCATCGACCCCAGCAGCCACATTACCAGTAAGGTGCAGCGCCTACTGGACGACAACACCTTTCTGCGCACCCATGCCGCCCGTTTCGCCAGCCTCACCAAGCGGGAGCGGCAGGTGCTGGCGGGCGTCAGCCGGGGGCTGAGCTCGGGCGTGCTGGCCGAGGACCTGTTTCTCTCGGTGCAGACCGTGGATACGCATCGGCGCAACTTGCGCCAGAAGCTGCAAACCAGCTCGACGTTTGAGCTGGGACAGTATGCGCGCGCCTTTAACCTGATTTAAGGCAGTCTACCTGGCACTTCAGCCCACCAGCAGCAGGTCTTCGAGCCGGGTGGTGTAGGCGGGGCTAGGCTGGCGGCGGGGCGCACGGTGCCACGGCCGAACTGGCGGTTGAGGGCGGCGGGGCGGCGGGGCGGCGGGGCGGCGGGGCGGCGGGGCGTGAGCTGCCGGGCGCGGGCCTGGTCGGCGGGAGCGGATAGACTGGTTCGGTAGGTGTTGGCTTGGGCCTTGATTGCTGGAACCACTGCCCTCCGCTCGACTTGCTACCTGAGGAGCCGCTCCCACAAGGAAAAGCGCCCGCGCTTCGGTAAATTTGCTCTTCTGGCCTTTAGCCAAGGCAGCCTGTTACGGGGCGGCCTGCTTATTCTGCCCTATCCTTTATCCCCCTATCCTACCCCGCCTATGCTGACGCCCGAACAGAAAGCCCGTGAACTGATTGATGCGCAGCTGATGGCGGCGGGCTGGGTGCTGCAGGACCGGGACCAGCTGAACCGCACGGCCGCGCTGGGGGTGGCGGTGCGGGAGTTTCCGACGGCTTCGGGGCCGGCCGACTATGCGCTGCTGGTGGAGGGGCGGCTGGTGGGCGTGGTGGAAGCCAAGAAGGAAGGCACCTCGCTGACGGCCGTGGCCGAGCAGACGGCCCGTTACCTGACCAGCGCCACCAAGCACGTGCCGCGCACGGCCGAGGAGCTGCCCTTTGGCTACGAGGCCAACGGCCACGAAATCCGGTTTCTGGACCGGCGCGACCCGGAGCCCCGCTCCCGGCCCGAGTTCTGGTTTCACCGGCCCGAGACGCTGCGCGACTGGGCGCGGCAGACGGCCACGCTGCGGGCCCGGCTGCAGGAGCTGCCCGCCGTGGAACCCGCGGGCCTGCGGGCCTGCCAGGTGGAGGCTATCCGCAACCTGGACGTGAGTTTGAAGCACGACCGGCCGCGGGCGTTGATTCAGATGGCCACGGGCTCGGGCAAGACGTTTACGGCCGTGACGGCGGCCTACCGGCTGATAAAGTTTGCCGGGGCCAAGCGCATTCTGTTTCTGGTGGACCGGGGCAACCTGGGCCGGCAGACGCTGCAGGAGTTTCAGGCTTACACTACCCCCGACGACGGGCGCAAGTTCACGGAGCTCTACAACGTGCAGCACCTGACCAGCAACCACCTCGACGACGTGAACAAGGTGACCATTACCACCATTCAGCGGCTGTACTCGATGCTGCGGGGGGAGGCCGAGTTTGAGGAGGGCAACGAGGAACGCTCGGGCTTCGAGCTGCCGGCCGACGCGGTGAGCAAGCGGCCCCGGGAGGTGGCCTACAACGCGGCGCTGCCGCCGGAGACCTACGACTTCATCATTATTGACGAGTGCCACCGCTCCATTTACAACGTGTGGCAGCAGGTGCTGGAGTACTTCGATGCCCATTTGATTGGGCTGACGGCCACGCCTTCGAAGCAGACGTTCGGCTTTTTCAACCAGAACCTGGTGATGGAGTACAGCCACGAGCGGGCCGTGGTGGACGGGGTGAACGTGGGCTTCGACGTGTACCGGATTGAGACGGAAATAACGGCCGCCGGGGCGCGGGTGGAGAAGGGCAGCTCGGTGAAGCTGATGGAGCGCCAGACCCGCCGCCGCCGCTGGGAAACGCTCGACGATGATTTGGTGTACACGGGCAACCAGCTGGACCGCTCGGTGACGACGCCCGACCAGATCCGGACGGTGCTGACCAAGTTCCGCGACGAGCTGCCCCAGCTGTTTCCCGGGCGCACCCACGTTCCCAAGACGCTGATTTTCGCCAAGACCGACCACCACGCCGACGAGATTGTGGACTTGGTGCGGGAGGTGTTCGGTAAGAGCAACGACTTCTGCAAGAAGATAACCTACGGCACGACCGAGGGCAAGCCCGACGAGCTGATTAAGCGCTTCCGCAACGAGTTTAACCCCCGGGTGGCCGTGACGGTGGACATGATTTCGACGGGCACCGACATTCGGCCCCTGGAGTGTTTGATATTCCTGCGGGACGTGCGCAGCCGGGTGTACTACGACCAGATGAAGGGCCGGGGCACGCGCACGATTAGCCTGGACGATTTGCGGCTGGTGGCCGACCAGGACGTGGAGGCTAAAACCCGCTTCGTAATCGTGGACGCGGTGGGCGTGACGGAAAGCGAGAAAACCGAAACCACCCGCACGGAGCGCACCGGGGGCATCAGCTTTGAGAAGCTGCTGGAAGCGGTGGCGCTGGGCAGCGAGGAGCCCGCGCACCTGCGCGGGCTGGCCACCCGCCTGGCCCGGCTGGACCGGCAGCTGACCGACGAGGACCGCGCCACCGTGGCCGCCCACGGTGGCAGCGGCGGCCCCAGCGTGCAGCAGCTGGCCGGCCGCCTGTTTGATGCCGTGGACCCCGTACGCCAGGAAACGGCCGCCCTGGCCCTGGCCGGGCAGGCGGGCGCAGCCGAGCCCACCGAGGCGCACTGGCAGCAGGCCCAGCAGCAGCTCACGGCCACGGCCACGGTGGCCCTCAACGACCCGGCGTTGCGCACGCTGCTCACCAAGCTGCACGCCCAGAAGGATATGGTGATTGATTTGGTGAGCAAGGACCGGGTGATTAACGGCGGGTTCACGACCCGGCACTCGGCGGAGGAAGCGGCGCGGCGGCTGGCCCAGACGCAGGTGGATAGCTTCACGGCTTTTATTGCCGAGCACCGCGACGAGATAACGGCCCTGCAGGTGCTGCACAACCAGCCCTACCAGCGCCGGGCCCTCACGTACCGCGAGATAAAGCAGCTGGCCGAGGCCCTGAAGCTGGAGAGCCCGCCGCTGCTGCCCGAGCACCTGTGGGCGGCCTACGAGCAGCTGGAGCAGAGCAGGGTGCGCGGGGCGGGCCCCAAAACCCTGCTCACCAACCTCATTAGCCTGGTGCGCTTTGCGACCCAGCAAACGGAAGTGTTGGAGGCCTACCCGCTCACGGTGGAGCAGCGCTACCAGCACTGGCTGGGCCGGCAGCAACTGGCCGGGCGGCTGTTTACGGAGGACCAGCTGGGCTGGCTGCACATGATGAAGGACCGCATTGCCACCTCCCTGAGCGTGAGTGCCGACTCGTTCACGCTGCCGCCCTTCATCGACCAGGGCGGCTACGGCCGGGCCCGGGCGCTGTTCGGCGACGCGCTGCCGGCGGTTATCGAGGAATTAAACGACGAATTGGCTGCATAGCCTATATGCTATCCTTGCAAGCAATGAGCTATTAAGCCACCAATTTTGACAATCTTAAACTGTAGTACGCTCTCATGAAAATTACTAATCTCTACATTGAACACTTCCGACACATACGCAAAATAAATATTCCTATAGGTAAAGTGCTAACAGTAATTGCGGGAAGTAATGGAACGGGAAAAACGTCACTTCTGGGAATGATTGGACACATATTTAAATACGATCCAAGTTCACTCACTCTATTTCGGGGACCATTTGAAACCAAATATTCTAATGTATTCCAACTATCTGAAAAGCACGATATTTCTGGAGGATATGAGTATCGGATAGATTTCGAAAAGGATAGCAGAAAAGCCGAACTTAGGGTAACTAATGAAGCTAAGAAAGTTAGACATCGGATCGACGTAGGTGGACGGCAACGTGGAGCTGGAAAAATAAAGCTTCCAGTTATTTTTTTAAGTTTAAGACGTCTTATCCCATTAGCGGGAGAAAGTCAACGCACTATTTCAATTAGTGACAATCCGTTATCGCCAGCCCTAACATCCGAATACAACTCTATTTATAACACTGTTTTTGCTACAAATACAGCCCTTACGCCAACAGCAACCGAATCAGGGAATAAGCGTTCAATTGTGCCCACTACCGCGCAATTCGACGCCTACGGCATCTCGGCTGGGCAAGACAATATTGGGTACATTATTCTGTCTCTACTTTCTTTCCAACAACTGAAAGAACAAGACCCTAGTAGCTATAAGGGCGGCCTGCTATTGATTGACGAGTTAGATGCGACTCTATATCCGGCCGCTCAAAAAAACCTACTAGGAGTCTTGCTAAAAAAAGGGCAGGAACTAGGATTGCAAATTGTTTTCACTACACACTCGTCTGACCTACTGAATCACTTAGCTTCCCACCATGCAGGTACATTCAAAAACTCAACATCTTTTGTCGGCTTGTCGGGCGCCCAAGGGGCATTGAAGGTAGTTGAGGGGTTTACTTCCCTAAAAGCAGTACTTGCTGAACTCAACCATGACGTATTGCAGGCCAGTAAGCCCACTAAAATCAACGTGTATTCCGAAGATGCGGAGGCAGTTGTTTTTTATAAAGGGATTCTCAAAGACCAGAGTATTTACGGTAACGTAGATTTTGCTTACAAGCCTACTAGCGTTGGTTGCTCTATTTATATTTCCCTTATAAAGGATGGATTTGAAGAGTTTGACCGAAGCATTATGCTGCTTGATGGGGACTCTAGAAAAGATGTGGAAGCAACAGGAGAAAATGCAATTGTTTTTCTACCCGGTAGAGTCAGACCAGAAGACGTCATCAATAATTTCTTAAAAGACCTACCCGCTGACGATGAGTTCTGGACTAACCCAATCAACTACACAAAACCCGTTTACATTCAAGGTGCTCAGGACTTAAGAGACAACCGTGAAGTAATGAAAAAGTGGTGGAAGGCGGAACTTAATAAATGGGGCCCCGATGGGGAGCATGTGTTTAAACGCTGGCGAGAGTTGAATCCACAAGAAGCCCAGCAAGTTGTTGATCGGACCAGAGCTGTGGTACGCAGGATATTAGACAACTATTTTAAACCAAAGTCAAGTTAAGACTTGTACAGGCTGAACGCGATATTTATTTGAATTTGAAATAATGATTTTGCTAGCCTTCCACTAACATGAGTAAGCCAATGCCTGCCAGATGAATCGAATGAACGAAGAACAGGAATTGCCGAAGGGCTGGGAGTGGACGACTTTACCCGTATTATCGGATAATTTGGATAGCCGGCGGGTGCCGATAAATAATAGTGAACGGAACGAGCGTATTGCTGGCAAAGTAGAAAAGGAGCTAGTGCCTTATTATGGTGCTACTGGCCAAGTTGGCTACATAGACAAGCCTCTTTTCGACGAAGAATTATTACTTCTAGGTGAGGATGCAGCCCCATTTTATGATCCTGCGAAACCTGTTGCCTATTTGATTCAGGGAAAATCCTGGGTTAATAACCATGCCCACATACTGCGAGCAAAGCCAGCAACAACTAACAGGTTTCTTCTTCACTATCTGAATAGTTTTGACTACCACGGTTACGTAACGGGTACTACTCGGCTGAAACTCACTCAGCAGAGTATGAATACAATACCGCTCCCTCTCCCTCCCCTAGCCGAGCAGGGGCGGATTGTGGCGAAGCTGGAGGAGCTGTTTAGCCGGCTGGATGCGGGCGTGGCGGCGGTGCGCCAGAGCCAGCAGCTGCTCAAGCGCTACCGGCAGTCGGTGCTGCACGCGGCCGTGACGGGGGCGCTGACCAGCGCCTGGCGCACGGCCCACCCCGCGCCCGCCGAAACCGGGGCGGCGCTGCTGGCCCGCATCCGGGCCGAAAAAGAGCACCTAGTTAAAGCAGGGAAACTTCGCAAAGAGAAACAACTTCCTGACGTTGACGATAATGAAAAGCCTTTCCCACTTCCTGACGGATGGTCTTGGTTTAGAATGGGAAATATACTCCTGAAATTAACAGATGGCACACATCATTCTCCCATTAATACAGAGAAAGGTGATTTCAAATATATTACCGCAAAAAATATCAAACAAAGCGGGATAAAATTATCGAAACTTACTTTTGTTAATAAGGAAACTCATGATGAGATTTATAGCCGATGCAATCCTGAATTAGGTGATGTACTTTATATTAAAGACGGAGCTACAACTGGAATTGCTGCAATAAATATGCTTGCCGAACCATTTAGCATGTTATCAAGTGTGGCATTATTGAAATGTTCAAAAGAGATTATCAACAAATATTTACACTCTGTTTTAAGCTCGTCTTACTTTTACAATGTGATGCGTGACGATATGTCTGGCGTAGCAATCACACGTGTAACATTAAAGAAATTAGCTAATGCATTGGTACAACTCCCACCCTTGGCCGAGCAAGCCGAAATCGTAGCGGAAGTAGAGCGGCGGCTCTCCACCATTGACGCGCTTGAGCAGACGCTGGCGGCGGAGTTGAAGCGGGCCGAGCGACTGCGCCAGAGCCTGCTGCACCGGGCCTTTACCGGGCGGCTGGTGCCCCAGGATGCGACGGATGAGCCGGCCGGGGAGCTGCTGGCGCGGTTGCGGGAGGCGGCGGCCCCCGGTCCGGCCAAAGCCAAGGCCAGTCGGGCTAAAGCCGCTGCCGCCCCGGTGGCCGGGGATGCCGGGGAGGGCAAGCGGCGCGGGCGGCCCCGGAAGGGGGTGGCGGATGGGGCCGTAGCGGAAGTAGCGGAAACACCGCTGCCGGTGGGCACGCAAACTACTTTGGGCTTCTAAACCGACTGCCCCATGAGCGAAACGCACGTATTCGAGAAGAAGAGCTACCGCAAGGCATTCGGCCCGAGCCCCGACCTCAACGACCTGGCCAAAACCTGCGTGTGCCTGGCCAACGCCCAGGGCGGCAGCCTGCTGGTGGGCATCGAGGACCAGGAAGAGGACCCGCCGGCCGGGCAGCAGATACCGCAGCGCGAGGTGAACGAGCTGGTGAAAAAGCTCAGCAGCCGGGCCGTGAACGTGAGCATAGCGGCTCCCGAGCTGCTGACGGCCGCCAACGGCGGGCAGTACCTGCGCCTGACGGTGCAGCCCTCCCTGCACGTAGTGGCCACTACTTCCGACGGCAAAACCTACGCCCGCCTCAGCGACCAGTGCCAGCCCGTGACGGGGGAAGACCTGCACCGGCTGGTGTACGAGAAAACGGGGCTGCAATGGGAAATCAGGGTGGTGCCCGACGTGACGCTGGCCGATTTGCCGGCGGAGGAAATCCGCTTCTTCGCGGAACGGGTGCGGGCGGCCGGAACGGTCAGTGCCTTTGTGCTGGGCAAGTCGGACCAGGAGCTGCTGGAATACTTCAACCTGCTAACGGCCACCGGGCAGGCCACCCACCTGGGGGTGCTGTGGCTGGGCACGCCCGCGCAGCGCGCCCGGCTCAGCTACGGCCTGCAGGTGCAGTACGTGGTGTATGACGAGTTGGAGCGGAAGGTGCGCAAGGAAATCTGGCTGGACCACCACCTGAACCCGGCGCGCCTGCTCGACGACCTGCTGGCGCGGGCCGTGGAGCTGCGCTACGCCCACGAAATTCCGATGGGCAGCACCCGCCGCCAGGTGCGCAACTACCCCGAGGCCGTGCTGCGCGAGCTGCTGGTGAATGCCTTTGCCCACCGCCTCTACACCACCGCCGCCGACGTGTTTGTGGGCGCGTACACTGACCGGCTGGAGATTACCAGCCCGGGCGGCCTGCCGCTGGGCGTGACGCCCACCACCATTCTGCACGCGCAGAAGCGGCGCAACCCCCACCTGATGGCTACCTTCCAGGCCACCGGCATGATGGAAGGCGAAGGCTCGGGCTACGACCTGATTTATGAGCAGCTGAGCCGGGAAGCCAAGCCGCTGCCGGAAGTGGATGACAGCGGCCAGTCCCTGCGCGTAACGGTGCAGTCGCAGCTGCCGGATGCGGCCACCCTGCGCCTGCTCGATTACCTGGCCGGACAATACACGTTCAGCCAGAAGGAAATGATTGCGCTGGGCCAGCTGGCGCAACACCGGCGCCTGAGCGCCCTGGCCCTGGCCGCTCGGCTGCAGCTGCCCCAGACGGAGCGGCTGCGGCCCTGGCTGGCCCGGCTGGTAGAGCAGAAGCTGGTGCTGACGCAGGGCGCTACCAAGGGCACCTACTACGCCCTAAGCCCCACGCTGTACCAGGCGGCCCGGCTGGATGAGCGCCCCACGCTCCGCCCCCTGGACCCGGTACTGCTACGCGCCCGGATTCTGGAAGACGTGCGCAGCCACCCGCAGTCGGCCCTGGCCGACATTGTGGGGCGGGTTGGCTCAGACACGGCAACCAGTACCGTACAGCGGGCCGTGTACGCGCTGGTAAAAAGCGGGGAGCTGTTGGCCAGCGGCGGGCGCCAGCAGCGGCGCTATTCTATTAGCCAAATAAACGAATGAATTCATTCGCATGACGAATGAATAGCTGGCCGGCTTCCCGCTTTTTCCGGCCTTTCCGGGTAATTTTGGCGGTTTTTATCCATTACGAACGATTACGAACGATTACGAATGAAGCCGGATGCAGTGAAGCAGCAGAGATGCTTCGACAAGCTCAGCATGACAGGTTCTTTTTCAGCATGACCCGGTTTTTACCTTCTTCCTCTTCCATCTCCCCATCAACCAACATGGCTCAACCTACTTTGAATACCACTGCTCAGGCCCTCGTCCAGCGCGTCTGGAACTATGCTACCGTGCTGCGCGACGACGGCGTAGGCTATGGCGACTACGTGGAGCAGATTACCTATCTGCTGTTTCTAAAGATGGCCGACGAGCAGGCCGGCGCCCCCAACGCGCCCACCGTGCCGGAAGCCCTGAGCTGGGCCAGCCTGCGGGAGTTGGAAGGCGACGCGCTGGAAACCCAGTACCGTCACATCCTCACCGACCTGGCCAAGGAGCCGGGGATGCTGGGCGTGATCTTCAAGAAAGCCCAGAACAAGATCCAGAACCCGGCCCGGCTCAAGCACCTGCTGGTGCTGATTGACCGGGAGAACTGGTCGGGCATGGGCTTCGATGTAAAGGGCGAGATTTACGAGGGCCTGCTGCAGCGCAACGCCGAAGACGTGAAGGGCGGCGCCGGCCAGTACTTCACGCCCCGCCCCCTGATTCAGGCCATTGTGGATGCCGTGGCGCCAAAGCCCGGCCAGACCATCTGCGACCCGGCCTGCGGCACGGCCGGCTTCCTGCTGGTAGCCCGCGACTACCTGGTGGAGCGCTACAGCGCGGAGCTGGACGAGGACGAGCTGCGTTTCCTGCGCGACGGCACCTTCCACGGCTTCGACATCGTGGACTCGGTGGTGCGGCTGGCGGCCATGAACCTGTACCTGCACGGCATTGGCGGGCTGGAAAGCCCGGTGCGCAACCAGGATTCGCTGATCGGCGACCCGGGCACGCGCTACGACCTGATTCTGGCCAACCCGCCCTTCGGCAAGAAAAGCAGCATCACGGTGATGAGCGAGGAAGGCCAGGCCGGCAAGGACACGCTCAGCTACGAGCGGCCCGATTTCGTGGCCACGACCAGCAACAAGCAGCTCAACTTTTTGCAGCACATCTACACCATTCTGAAGGTGAACGGCACGGCGGCCGTGGTGCTGCCCGACAACGTGCTGTTTGAGGGCGGGGCGGGCGAAACCATCCGCCGCAAGCTGCTCCAGGACTGCGACGTGCACACGCTGCTACGCCTGCCCACGGGCATTTTCTACGCCCAGGGCGTGAAGGCCAACGTGCTGTTCTTCGACAAGAAAACCAGCGGCGAAACCGCCCGCACCAGCAAGCTGTGGGTGTACGATTTGCGCACCAACCAGCACTTCACGCTGAAGACCCGCCCCCTGAGCGACGCGCACCTGCAGGACTTTGTGCAGTGCTACGGCCAGCCCGGCGAGCGGGGCCAGCGGCAGGAAACGGAGCAGTTCCGCCCCTTCGGGCTGGAGGAGCTGCTGGCCCGCGACAAGGTGAATCTGGATATCTTCTGGCTGAAGGATGACACGTTGGAGGACAGCGCCTCGCTGCCTGCCCCCGACGTGCTGGCCCAGGAAATAGCCGAGAACCTGCGGGCCGCGCTGGCCGAGTTCGGCAGTATTGCCGAGGAGCTGGAGGAGGTGGAGTAACTGAGGGCTGATACTGCAAACGCCAGTGGGTGAGTCTTACTTAACAGGCTCGGGCGATGCCGTTGGCGCGGAAGTAGGTTCAGGCGTCGGCGTCGGTACGGACGTGGGCTTGGGTGTGGGTTCGGGAGTGGGTATGGGCTCGGACGTGGGTATGGGCGCGGACGTCGGCGCGGGTTCAGGCGTGGGCTCAGGCGTCGGTATAGGTTCAGGCGTCGGTACAGGCTCGGACGTGGGCGTGGGCTCGGGCGTCGGTACAGGCTCGGACGTGGACGTGGGCGTGGGCTCGGGCGTAGGCACAGGCGCGGGCGTGGGTTCGGGGGAAAGTGTGGGGTCGGGGGAAAGTGTGGGGTCGGAAGTGGGTACAGTAGTAGGCGCCGACGTCTTCTTTCCCTTCGCGGCTTTGTTTTTGCGTTTTGAATGGGCCCAGGCCAAGAGCGAGAGTTCGGCGTATACATTGGCCCCGTAAGGCTCACTGGATTCAAACAGGGCGGCTATGTTATTTGAGCCGACCACCAGGGGGCCAAAGCGCACCATGGCTCCGTAGGCCAGCGTCTGGTAGTTATTGCTCAACGATATGGGGGTAGCCAGCTCCAGCCAGCGGGTTTCCATCCGGGGGGTGAATGCCGCGTATGAAAAGTGCCGCATGCCCGGCGCAAAGCGGGTGCGCAGCCCGTGGCTTACGGCTACGTTTGCGTACAATACGCCCTTTAGCTTATAGTCAACATCTATATTCAGAGCCGTAGGTAGTCCTGCTCTAAACCGATTTTCGCGGTCGAACTTTTGCGTGCGCAGAATATGATTGATTTTAGTGTCTAGGTTATCTGCATCAAGGCCGCTGAGGTCAGATTCGCTCACCCCTACGTTACGTAGGTTTATGTTCTGGAAGGCCACGGCCTGTTCGCGGTAGAGAATCGAGCCGATGTCGGTTACGGCGACCGAAAGCCGGTACTTATACTTATTTCGTCCCCGATCAGCGCCCCCACTGCCCTGCATACCCAGGCCGCCCGACTGCCCGGCGTCGGGGCGGTATTCGTAGACCACCCCTAGGTCGGCACCCCAGCCGGAACCGGGGGAACCACCCGAAGTGAGCCACTTGGCGGCCTTCTGCACATCTATATCGGTGAAAGCGTTGGGATTGGAGTAGGCAAACGAGCCCGTGTACGAGTTGAGCCGAACGATGGTATCACCGATCTGGGCCGCTTCCGGCACCACTTCGATATCCGCGTTCCTTGCCTGCAGGTGGGCAGAACCGATGCCTCTTAGCAGTTTAACCGTTACGCCGCCTTTAAGAAAGTGCTGCTCCTTATCAAGGAGCACCCGGCCGTAGGTGGCATCCCACTCGGCAAATCCATTCAGGTTCAGGTTGAAGGAATTATCCTTCAATCGGTTGGGCAGTTCGAATTCATCCACTGCCGCCTGCAGAAAATCACCGGCGATGTTATTGCCCTGCAGGGCCGTTCTCACCCGGGTGCTCAGCGCTAGCCCCTGCTTTGGCCCCAGGCTAAGCAGCATGCCCGGTCCCCGCACGGCAATTCCCGTGCTGAAGAGCTTCGGCCGGCTGCTATCCGAATTGCCTTGCAGATTGGCACTGGAAAAATCGATGGAGCCGGGCGAAAGTACACTGCCGGGCCCGGAGTAGCGGTAAGCGGTGTTGGTACCATGGAAATCGACGGCCAGCAACTGCACCTGGAACCGGTAGCGGTTATCGGCCACGGTAGCCGGATTCCAGGCCGTGCCGGTCAGGCCGGAAAAATTGCCGTGGCCAGGGTTAAATAACTGCTGGGCCATTGTTTGGCCAGCTGTAGCAGCCAGTAGCAAACTGCAGAGGTAGCGTGATTTCATGCGGCAGGGGTTTAGAGATGGCATAAGTGCTCGTGATCTGGCATTATATGGTCCCTATCAAAAGCTCGTTAGCGGGCGCGGCCGGACCAGCCGGCCGCCGCGTAGTTCCGCCGCAGCTTAGCGCCTGGTGAAGGATAGGACATACAGCTTACCAGCACTGGTATAGCTGAGGGAGAGCCTGCTTTCGGTTAGCTCCGTTATCTGCCGCTCTCCCCGCAGGCCACTGCCGATATCAATGTTCAGCAACCGGCCTTCTTCTGCCAGAAACCAGGTTCCCTCTAAAGTCTGGGGCGTGGCCGGATTGCAGCGCGAGAGCCCTTCGTCATAAAGCAGCCGGTCGGCTTCCTCAAAACGCAGAAAATCATCCTGGTCACAGGGGCTCAGATCAGCATACACATCCTTCACGGTACCGTTGCTGGTTATCGTGCCGCCGCTGCGCATCCAATCCTTGCCAATAAGCAAGTTGCGGTCGTCTGGTGGGGTATCCTGCTTGGTACAGGCTCCCAGCAGGGCAATAGCCGCCAGACGGAGTAGTAGCGTTGGTTTCATGTTGGGAGAGAAAAGGGGATGTGAAATCAACTACACCGGGCATGACAATGGCCCTGGCGTAGTCGCGCCAGCCTGGCCTCAGCATGGCTCCTAAGTTGATTGAAGCTATTCCAGTGGTCGTCTGGCAAGCGCCCTTTCAGAAGGGAAAGCGCGGTTTCATAGCAGAGGCATGCGGGTAAGAATCGCCCGGCATTACCGGCCAAAGGCATGCGGGAGCTGAATTGCAGCAAGGCGCCGGAGCTTCTGGTTTCAGAGGAGCCCGCGAAGCCTGAACATCTCTACTCGGCACCAGTGGCCTACAAGAGAGGCGGTATTCTACTGATTTGCCGGCCGGCTTTATTTGTTGGGAGCATTGGTAGGTTGAGGAAGCTGGTATCTGGCCTCCTTTGCCCGTGTTGCCTCACGATTTCCTGATGCACGGCTAGAAACGGCGGATGGCCCGTACTTTAATTACAAATGAATGCCCCTTATCCGCAAATTCTGGAGGGCCACTGTCAGCAGTATAGAACAGAACCAATGCGCGACCATCTCTCTTTTCCAGGTTGGTAGAGCTCCAATATGCTGGACCGGTAAAACCGTACGAATCAGGGTTATTGTCATTTTTCAGTACCAGGTCAATTAGTGGTGCTTGACTGTAGAGCATATTTAGCTCCGCTACTGAAGGCAGGTACCAGTCACTATAGGGTGGCTGATTTCCATTCAGCACTACATAAGAATCGCATAGTCCCGCTGCGTTGCCAAGTCCCCTAAGCCCTACGATAGCAGCCGTGTTAGCTTGCCCATCAGTGACGCTTATAGCGGTGCCAGCATCCAAGTCAGGCGTTGCCCACTCGGCGGAACCCACGTCCTTTAGCGAAGCTATCAGGCCATGTTGCACGCCTTTCTGGTCGCGCCACAGCGAAAAGATGATGCCCCCGCCATATAAATCGCCCATCTGGTGCCCTCCGGCCGATTCGGCGTAGGTCGCGATTCGGGTGGAGTCAGAACGCCGGGCGTAATTGGCATAAGGTACCGACAGCAGACGGCTGGTGGCCGTGATAATCGTATTGACGTTGTCGTTAGCATCCGGGTCAATCTCCGTTTTCAGGAAGAAACGCCCCACCGGCCACTCAATCTTGGCGAACACACCACTTACTACCGTGCCCCCACCGATTATCAGCGTAATCAGGCCGTTATCGTTGGTAGTGGGCCTGTGCGTTTCCTCGTACACGGGCGTGCCCGTCTCGGAGCCTTGCAGGATGCTGACCTTGATGGCCACGTCCTTCCTGGCAACTACGCTGTTCAGCTTATCGCGGATAACGGCCTGATAGCTGAACTGTGACGGCGCCTGCGCCAGCGACTGCAGCGCCACTAGCAGCAGGGTCAAAAGAGTGAAAAAGTGTTTCATACCGCTCAGTGTTTGATGAGTTTGAACGTCTTGACTTGCTGGTCTTTCCCCCGCACGCTGAGCAGGTACATGCCAGCCGACAAGCCCTGCAGGGAAATGTTGGTCTGGGCCGCCTGCACCCGCTTGCTTTGCAGCGGCCGGCCACTCGCATCCTGCAGATACCAGCTCAGCCCCGCGTACTTGCCTTCCAAAAGCAGCGTTAGGCCATGCTGCACCCTTTGAATCTTTACTTCTGGTATCCAACGCTCCTCATCACGTGGCACAACGTCCGGACCCAACCGACCAGAGTCACGGCTAAACGCACCGTGCCGAGACCTTCCACGCGGGGTTAAAAACGCCTAATGGCTCGAACGGCGACGTCGTTGTCGTCTTGGCCGGCGGGCTTGACAGCAGGAAATTCTTCGTTGTCGATTGTGCGTAACCGAAACGCGTTCGTTTCGATGCGGCCGCCGCTGGTTATCTCGTCTTCTGCTATGGTCGAACTCCAGTACGCTTCGTACATCAACCCCGTGGTGAGCGGGTCGTTGTCCCTCTCCAGGATGGCGTTAATAGCTACCGATTGGTCGTAGAGCAGCCGCAATTCGAGACTGGAGGGCAAGTACCAATCCCTGACCATGCCCCCAGCGTAGGCTGCCGCAACGCCCGCCGCAGAATTGGCGCCCGCCTGGGCGATGATGGCCTTTGTGTTGGCCGCGCCGTCTACGTGGCTCTCGGCAGCGCGTAAGGTTTGAATCTGCGGAGTGGCCCATGTTCGGATGCCCACGTCCTTTAGCGAAGCTATCAGGCCATGTTGCACGCCTTTCTGGTCGCGCCACAGCGAAAAGATGATGCCGCCGCCATACAAATCGCCAATCTGGTGCCCTCTTACCGCGTCGGCATAGGTCGCGAATCGGGTGGAGTCGGAACGCTGGGCGTAACGGCTGGAGTCGGAACGCTGGGCGTAAATGGCGTAGGGCACCGTAAGCAGTCGGCTGGTGGCCCTGATGACATTGCTGCTGGGGTTGCCGTTGCCATTCGGGTCAATCTCCGTTTTCAGAAAGAAAGAATCCTCCGGCCACTCAATTTTGGTGAAGACGCCGCTCACCACCGTGCCCCCGCCAATGGCTAGCGTAACCAAGCCGTTTTCGTTGGTGGTGGGCCTGTGCGTTTCCTCGTACACGGGCATGCCCGTCTCGGAGCCTTGCAGGATGCTGACCTTGATGGCCACCTCCCGCCGGTCTACAACCCGGTTCCGATCATCGCGAATGACCGCCTGATAGCTGAACTGCGACGGCGCCTGTGCCCGGGACTGCAGTGCTAATAGCAGCAGGGTCAAAAGAGCGAAAAAGTGTTTCATACCGCTCAGTGTTTGATGAGTTTGAACGTCTTGACTTGCTGGTCTTTCCCCCGCACGCTGAGCAGGTACATGCCAGCCGACAAGCCCTGCAGGGAAATGTTGGTCTGGGCCGCCTGCACCCGCTTGCTTTGCAGCGGCCGGCCACTCGCATCCTGCAGATACCAGCTCAGCCCCGCGTACTTGCCGTCCAGAAGCAGCGTTAGGCCGTCAGTCGTGGGGTTAGGATATACCAGGGCCGCAACCTTCAGTTGGGCTCCGTGGGTAGCCGTGACAACATAAATTTCCAGCGGCTGCTGATTGCCGGGGCTGCTGGTACCGGCCGGACTCCGGCCCTCTGCGGTAGTGAGTTGCCCCACCGAGTAGCTGACCGACCCTGCCGGACTGCTAGCGGAGCCTCCCGCACTGATAATCCCCGATTGGGCGCAGGCCGGCGTCGCGCCGGCGCTTACAACCACCAGCCCACCGATGAGTAACAAGTAGTGGAAAATCATGAGCAGCAGTCTTTGAAGTGGAAGTATGCGTAGGCCACGGTGGCTATTACTGTTCTTGGCTCCCTGCGGGCATTGCCGAGGATGATTCAGCCATTAATTGAAATGCACAAAATGAAGGGCCAACTCCAGTGAATAAATCCTATTATTTATTGCAAAGGTTATTCTTTGCCAACTACTCCGCAATACCTGGAAGTAGGTATTTTTGGCCAATGGTCCTTCCTTACTCTTTCCTTGGCACAGTACTCCGGCAGCTTCTGAGTAAGGAGCAGAAACTAATGGATTAGCACGGGCACGGCATTTTGGCCGATACAAGTGACCTTGCGGCGGCTACGGTGAGTTCTTTAGCATAGAATGGTTAGCACGTGCCGGCTAGCAAAACCTGAGATTTGCTGCGACAGGGCGTATGGGAAGGCCCACACTTGCTGACGCGTAGTAGAGTCCGCTGATATTTTGACTCTATCCTAATCCTACTGCTGATTCAATCATATTCTCACAAATACAATATTCTTATAATAAGCAACTTAAGGCATGAATATAACGGTCAGGCGGCGGAGTCAGGGCGGTAGCGGTCGGCAAGGTGGCTGTCTTCGGCGCGGTGGCGGCGGTCAATCTCCTTTTGGGCCTCGGGGCTGGGTTGCCAGTCGGGACGGGGGTTGCGCTGGGTGAGCAGTTGCAGCTGGTGGCGCTGCTGCTCAGCTTCGGCGGCGGGGAGCAGGCCGTGCTTTTGGCGCTGGTTGATGAGGGTGAGGCGCTGGCGCAGGTGCTCGGCGTTGGGGTGGTCGGGCGGGATGCGGCGGCCGATGGAGGCCACCAGCTGGGGGGCGGCTTGCTGGAGCTGGGTGAGCGTGGCGGTGGCCTCGCCGGCAGACTGGGCTTTGCGGTCGAGGTGCTGGGTCTCGAGGTAGGTGGCTTTGCGCTGGAAGTACTCGGCTAACAGGGCGTAGATGCGCGAGACGTCGAGCGAGGCGAAGAACTTGTGGCCGCGGGTGCGGGCTTCTTTCAGGGCCAGGATGATGTCTTTGACGCTCTCGTGGGTGTAGGTGTGGGTGAGCGTGTCGGCCAGTTCGAGGACGTCGGCCGCGTCGGGCTTGTCTGTCACGCGCAGCGAGTCGAGGAAGGCGCGCAGGATAGGATGATGATGAGCAGCTTGACGAGCACGGTTTCGCCGAGCTGGCGGCGCAGCTGGAACAGCTTGGGCGCGGCGGCGGCCTGGGCCATCGTGAGGCCCACCAACAGCTCGGCCAGCAGGGCGCGGGCCTCGGGGTTGGGCGTGGCGGCCAGCTCACGCATCGTACTTGGAGCGGAAGCCAGTGCGAGCAAAGAGTGTTCCGGGGCCAGCGGTATTGTTGGCGTGCGGGTTGGGGGCGAGCTTGAGACGGTTATCGTGCGCATCGTTGAGCATGAATTGGGTGGCGGTTGCTTTCCAGTCGCGGCGGCGGGGCGGCTCGCCGTTCTTGCGCCAGTTGGCAACCTGGGCGTGGTAGAAGCGCAGGTCGGCCAGTTCGTAATCGGTGCCTGCGAAGGCGGCGGCAAAGTTCTCGTAGCTGGCCAGCGCGGACTCGGCGAAGGGGACTTCGGGGCGGTGGGGCTGGCCGCGTTTGGGGGGCGGGTTGGCGGCGGCTGTCTGGGCTTGGGCGGCGTCCCGGGTGGTGGCCCCTCCTACCCCCTTTTTCTTTCGCGCGCCCCGCTCTATTCGCGGCGTCTTTTTGGGGGCTGCCGTCTGGGCCTGGTCTGCGCCGTTTGGTGGGTTGGGCTCGTCGAGCAATTCCGCACTTGAAAGCCCTTCGCCTTCGAGCACTTCTAATTTTTTTTTTGCGCCACCACCACTCCCGTTTACTACTACACTGTTTAAACCTTTTGTTTTACTATATAAGGTGTCTTCGGGCACAAGTGCCCCCGATGAAGGCAGCATCGGGGGCACTTGTGCCTGAAGTGCTTGGGGCAGAACTGCCCCCGATGCGCCTTTTTCATGGCGGGCACTTGTGCCCCCGGTGGACGGGTTTATGGGGGGCAATTCTGCCTCCGATGGCAGGGCTTCATCGGGGGCACTTGTGCCCGTGGTGCCGGGGGGCATCGGGGGCACAAGTGCCGCTGGTGCGACAGGTTCATCGGGGGCAGAAGTGCCGGCGATGGCGGGCAACGACTGGGATAGGTCGGTGAGGAAGCAGCGGCTGCGGCCGTAGCGCGACTGGCTGGGCTGGTAGGCCAGCAGCTTCCAGGTGTCGAGGTCGTAAAGGGCAGCGCGGTAGGTGCGCTCGTTGCCGATGCGCGCAGCGCGCATGGTGGCGGGGTGGTACAGGTCGAGGCTGGCCGGGAAGCGGGCGGCATTCCAATCGAAGAACAGGGCCCAATACAGACTGACATGGTGGGGCCGGGCCTGAGCCTGGCGGCTCAGGTGCTCGTGGGCGGCGCGGGTGTGGGCCACGTAGTTCATGCATGCGCCGGCATAGGAATCAGCGGAACAAAGGGCTCGTCGATGGCCGTGAAGCCGGCGGCGGGCTCGAACAGGTCGAGTTGGCTGTCGGCAGTGCACTTGCCGCGCAGGGCCTCCTCCACTTCGGCCACAGCGGCCTGGACGGCCGTTTCGAGCAGGCCGGCGTAGGCGTAGGGCTCGAGCTCCTGGTCGAAGGCCACGTAGGGGCTGGTCAGGTTGAGCAGCTTGCCGCCGGCGAGCTGGCGCTGGCCGAGGAGCGTAACCCCGCTCCCACCGCCACCGAGGGTGAAGCCGGTGACAGTGAAGGGCGCGAGGTGGTCGGGCAGTGGGCTGGTGTCGTCGTCGGGCCAGAAGTCGGGCGTTTCGCGCAGCTGCTCGCAGAGCAAACACAGGTGGGGCACGAGCTGGGCCAAGCGGGCGAGCAGGTCGGGGTGCACGAGCTCCTGGCAGGTCAGGGCGAAGATGCGGGTCGGGGCTTGGTCGGTACGCTGTTCGGTGAATTCGCACTGCAGCTGCTGGTGCTTGACGCGTGCTTTTTGGATGCGTAGAATGGAGCGCGGGGCGGGCTCGTAGGCGGCCGGGCCGACCAGCGCGTGGTGGGGAGTGGGCATGGGATAAGGGAATTGAGGGCCGGGGTGGACTAAATGGAATAGTTGAAAGGGGACGGACGGTGGTAGCGCAGCGGATAGGCGTCGAGTACGGAGCGGCGGTAACCCCAATCCTTCTCGTTAAGGCGCACGCCCTGAATGCGGCCCACGCGCCGGGCGCGCCGGAGCGATTCGGCGCACAACCCGATATAGGCGGCGGCCTGCTCGGTGGGCAGGATTCGGTCGGGCGCGGCCGGAGCCGGCTGCAGGAGTTGGGTAACCTGTTGGGCCAGCTGCGCTACTTCGGCACGCAGTGCCAGCCACTCGGATTCGGAGATGAGCAGAACCGTTTGCATGGAGATGGGGATGAAAGGTGAAACCATCTCCGGCTAACGTTCAGGGGGCAGGCAAGCGCCTGGGCTCAGGCCGCCTCGCGGCTGGCCACGGGGGGCGGGTGGCGGGCAGGGCCGGCCGGTACCATCAGGCGGTGGTAGCGGCGCGGGTAGGCATCGAGCACGGAGCGGCGGAAGCCCCAATCCTTCTCGTTGAGGCGCACGCCCTGCAGGCGGCCGGCGCGGCGGGCCCGCAGCAGGGCATCAACCGACAGGCCGATGTAGACGGAGGCCTGGGCGGTGGTCAGCACTTCGTCGGGCGGCGACGGTGGGGCCTGGCGGGCGGCTTCGGCCTTTTCGAGCTTGTCGAGGCGGGCCAGGTGCTGCCGCCACTCCGTTTCGGGAATGATGATGACGGCTTGTATGGCTATTCGCTTAAAGCCTGACGGCGGGCATCAAGGTCGGCCCGCTGTTTTTTCTCGGCCGCCACGGCATCCAGCAGCGCGGCCTCGATGACGGCGTTATTGGCGCCGTTGCGCTGAATGGTGCTGTAGATGGTGCTGCGGGCAAAGGTGTGGCCCTGATCGACCAGAATCTGCTGGGCCTTGCCGACGATATCGGTCTTGTTGCCCAGCGACCTTATCAGGCCCTGGAGGGTGGGCGTTTCTGAAAAAGAATTCGGCATGTTTTCCATTATCTTACGCGTTTAGTACATTTGTATACATTACTATCGTAATTATCACATAAAGCGGTAATTATTCCGCGAAATGTGTAGCAATAAAGGCGCACAATAATGGAAACGACTGAGAATCAGAAGAAAAAACTTCCGGCCGGCGTGGATGGAGACACGGGTGCGCGCATCAAGCAACTCTTTGAGCATCACGGTATCACTACCTATGAGGCCAACCAGCGCATGGGCTACACGCGCACCAGCAAGCTCTACAAGGTGCTTTCCGGCGACGTGCGTCCCTCCTACGAAACGCTGGTCGATATCCTGTCTGAGTTTCCGGAAGTGTCGCCCGACTGGCTGCTAATGGGCAAGGGAGAAATGCAGCGGGCCCAGGTTGCCAAGCCGGCGGTCGGGCCAACGGGCGACAATACCCAGGTGCTGACGCTGACCATGGGCCTGGACGGAAAGCCTAATATTGAGCTGGTGCCTATTCTGGCCCAGGCGGGCTACTCGCTCCAGCACAACGAGGCAGTGTACTTGGAGGACCTGCCCAAGTACCGGATTCCGGGCTTTGAGCACGGCACGTTCCGGGCCTTCGAGGTGGCGGGCGATTCCATGGAGCCCACCATTCGCCACGCCGACGTGGTGCTGGTGTCGTGGGTGGAAAACCCGCGGCTGCTGGAACTGGGTGAGGTGTACGTGGTCGTGACGGATGAGAGCGTGATGCTCAAACGCATCAAGCAGCGCATCACCAGCGGGACGAAGGAAGTGATGCTGTTCTCAGACAATCCGCACCGCACGGCCTACGATATGGACGTGGCCGATATCCGCCAGTTGTGGCGGGTGCGCGGGTATGTGTCGCGCTATATCCCGAGCGCGCCGGACCTGACGGTTGAGCGGCTATGGAATATTATCGACGCGCTGGGCATTGACCGCAGCAAGGTGCAGCGGCATCTGGACGAAGATGCTACCTCTGACGCTACCCTATAAAATGAACAGCCGGCTACATAGCTGTAACCGGCTGTAAAGCAGATACTTGCCTGGCGTTCCGCGCCGTGCAATGAGCCCCGACAGGAGGCTCATGCTTGCACACCCGGAACGCCCGGAAACTTGCTTCTCGCACCGCGAAGGCATGTTTCCGGGTTTTTTGCGTTCGGTCTAATCCCGCTATAAGTCGCTGTAATCCCTGCTGCACGTCCCAGTAAATTCACTTCTTATGACCATTCAATTCCAGCACCAAACCGAGAACACCAATGAGGAAGGGAGTGCCGTCATCTACCCGGTGGCTCACTTTAACCAGAAACGCCTGCGCCTGAGTACGGGCGAAAAATGTCTGCCGGCGCAGTGGGGCGACCGGCGCCAGCAGTTCCGCCGCTCCTACCCTGGCTACCAGGAAGCCAATGAGCTGCTGGCGGCGCTGGCGCCCCGGTTGACGGAAGCCCACCGCCGGCAGCGGGCGGATGGCCTTACGCCCACCCCGGCCAGTCTGAAGGCGGCGCTAGCCCCGGCGGCGGCGCCTGTGGTGCGCGAGCACAACCTGATGGTGCTGATGAATGACTTTCGGGAGGTGCTGCGCGGGCGCGGGTACATGCGCGACACGCTGCGCCACTACCTGGTGGTAGGCAACTGGCTGCGCGACTTCGAGCAGCACCGGCGCCGGCCGCTGCTGCTCGAATCGTACTCGCTGGTGGAACACGACGCGCTGCTGCACTACCTGACGCTGACGCGGTGAACCACTGCCACGTTTAAGAGCCGGATTGGCATTATTTACGGATTTAACCTGGCGGGCACGGCCTATACATCCGACAAGCCCACGAGCCAGTTTAACAGCCTCTCGATGCTACAGCAGGATACGTCCTATATTCTCGACGCCCGGCTTTAAGCTACCGGGGGCTACGCTTGGTGGCCGCGGCCTTGTCTGCCCTTACCAATCCTCAGAGCCAATCAGTGGGTTTACGGTAACCGGAACAGCCCGGGCAGACGTACCTGCAGCTGCACGTGGTGCGCAACGAGGTGCCGGTTGCGGATGCCTGGCCGGACGGTTGGTATAGCTTGAAACCCATGATTCTGAGAGAGCCCGACCTTCTTGTGAGGGGTCGGGCTCTCTGCGTTCTTGGCGTAGGCGTATTACGACTGGCGGTATTAGGGGGCAGGTAGGCGTTAGTATCGGGCCGGCGTCCAATGGATGAGCTGCCCTTCAAATAGCGGACCGTAGTGGTAGTGAAACCAGTTCAGCAGCGCTTCCGAGTTGGGAAAGCCGTCGTGCTGGGCCAGCTGCTCTAACTCGGCCCCGAGGATGGGACGCTCGTCGATGAACAGGTGCTGGCCGTGGAGGATGCGCAGGTGCTGGATGCTGCTCACCGTATTGTCGGGATGAAATGTTTGTCCGGTGGCTTGGTCCGCGTTGAGGCAGAAGCTGATGAGTTGACCCGCCTGCCAGCGGTAGCCCCGGCGGATGGTGTGAATCTTGGTGCCGGCCTGAATCGGGGCCGCAAATGCGGGGTCGAAACCTAGTATCATTTGAGTGGCGGATTTTTGGCAAAACGCCTACCTACGGATGTTGGGCAGGCGTTGGCAAGGTACCACACCTGAAAATAGCAGCCTATACGCTCGGAGTATCTTCAATAGAATCATCCAGTGTCTGGCCAATGGCCGCGCCAAACGCCGTTTTTACGAAGGCAATGGCGTTGCCATGCTTGTTGTTCCAGCAGTAGCCGTCCTGGGGTGTTACCTCCACTACCGTAATGCGCGGGTCGTCTTCCCCCTCCGTGAACCATGCTTTCAAGATGGGAGCCAGAGCTCTTTGATACGGGCGCGGTCGGTGGAAATGGCAACCGTACCCACGACGCTCAGAAAATCGGAGTGCGCCGAACCCTGAAAGAGGAGCTGCACCCGAGGGTCTCGCTGAATATGCTGGTTCCTGTGGCTATCATTGGCGCTTATAGCGGTTTCGTGAACGGTGCAACCCGGCTAATGTAGAGATGCATATTTGCGACTTGTTGGCCGTACCGCCTGCACGATTTCGTTCAACGATGAGACGCGAATACGCGGCTCTACATACGGCCATGCTTTTCGCTCGTGAACAACCAACTACTTGGCTGGACTAGCCGCTGGAACTACAGCCGCCGGTACTTTGGCAGGAGCTGGCCGGGTGGCATCGGGCGTAGTGCCAGTACCCTGGCTGCCGCCGCCGTTCTCGTCGGTTTTCAGGTCGTTGTTCTGTACGCCCTTGTGAGAGCGGGGCTGCACGGTGAGCTTGCCGATACGGTAGCTGAAGTAGACTTTGAAGCTGGTCAGGTGCTGCACGCTGGTGCTGCGTTGGGTGAGCAAGGGGCTGGTAATCTCACTGCGAAGCGTGTTGCGGGGCGAAAAGAAGTTCTCGGCTCCCAGGCCCAGGCTGCCTTTCTTCTGGGCGAACTCATGCTTGAGGCTGAAGCTATAGAGCGCAAAGTTATTTTGGGACCCTTGCAGCTGCAGCTGCTGCCCCCGGTAAAAGCCAAATACCTGTAGTCCCCAGTTCCTGGGCAGGGCATAACTGCCATACAGCCGTCCGCCTACTACCAGGCCCGCGTTGCGGGCGCTATAAGCGGGGTCAGTTACTCGGTTGCGCAGCACGGCGTAGTACGCATCTACCCCGCCGTTAAGGCTGAACTTGCTCCCCACATCGAGGCTGACGAACGCGCTGCCGCCGTAGGCGCTTTCCTGCCCGATGTTGGCGTAGCTGACCAGGACCGCGCCGGGGTAGTTGACGTCCCCGAGCGGCGTCCGTACCGACTGAATGGAGCCGCTGGTCGTGCGCCCGAACGCGCTGAAGTTCAGGTTGGCCTGCTTCAATAAGGTGCTATACCCCAGCTCGTAGTTATTGGTGAACTCGGGGTGCAGCAGCGGGTTGCCCTGGGTCTGAATCAGCGGGTTGGCGGCCTGCAGATTGGGATTCAGGAACTGGAGCGACGGGCGCTGAATGCGCCGGTTATAAGCCAGGCGCAACGCATTGCCATTGGCCAGTTTGTAGAGCAGACTCCCACTGGGCACGAGGATGCCGTAGTTGGGAATGTCGCCGACCGGGCCGCTGCCGTAATCGGCCGTGATGCTGGTATACTCGTAGCGCAGGCCCGGTTTGAGGGTGAAATTTTTGGCCAGCGCCACGGTGTAGGCCAGGTAGGAGGATGCCACGTTTTGGTCATAGCGGAAAGAGTTGTCGGCCTGGGTGCGGGCCAGTTGGCCGTAATAGCTGTAGTCGCTACGCACGGTTCGCTTGATTTCTTTCACGCCCACTTCCAGCAGTTGATTCTCGCCGGTCGGGGTTTGATAGTCGGCCTGGACGGTTACTTCCTGGTTCGCACTCGGGTTATTGTTGCCCGCACTACCGATGGTGGTGGCGTCGCTGGCGGCGTAGATGTCGTTGTTGAAGTTGTAGGTGCGGTCGTTGAGGCTAAACAGGGCCAGGACGCTCAGCTCACGTTGGGCCCGTTCGTAGGTGTGGGTGTAGCTGAGGCTGGCGTCTACCGTGCCCGATTCGTCCGTCGTTTTCACGTTACGCTCGGAAGTGGCGGTACTCCCGGTTGTCAGGGGCGTGGTACCCGTGGCCAGCGCGTCCTGGTAGGTCGTGGCATTGCGCGTGCCGTAGGCCAGCGAAGCCGCCAGGAAATGGCGCGGGTTCAGCTCGTAGTCCCAGCCCAGGGTGTAGCGGCCAAAGAGTTGGTTCTGGCGCGTAGCCGCCGTTTGGGTGGTGCGGGTTTGCCGACCGGTCACCGGGTTGGTCGTTACCTGGTCGTTGGTGAAGCTACCCGGCGTATTATAGCCCGCCCGGCCAAAGCCCCCCAGCGCGAAGCCCATCTTGCCCGTGCGGTAGCCCCCGTTCAGATTCAACGTACCCGAGCGGGTCCCCCCACTACCGTCCAGGCTCAAACTGCCGCCGCGCAGCGTGTTCGTTTTGGTGACGATGTTAATGATACCGCCCGAGCCCTCGGCGTCATACTTGGCCGACGGCGACGTAATGACTTCCACCGCCTTAATCTGGTCGGCTGGAATCTGGCGCAGGCCATCGGCAATGCTGTTGGCGGTAATAGTGGAGGGCTTGTTGTTGATGAGCACCTTGATATTCTGGCTGCCCCGCACGCTCACGTTGCCATCGAGGTCCACGCTGAGCAACGGGACGCGCCGGAGAACATCCGTGGCATCGCCCCCGCGCGTTGTCTGGTCTTGCTCCGCATTATAAACGGTGCGGTCTACTTTTTCTTCAATCAAGGGTCGGCGGGCCGTCACTACCACTTCGCCCAGCGCTTGTGGGGCGGGTACCAGTGAGAGTGTGCCAAGCGCCACGGTGCCGCCGGCGGCAGGGATTACCAGTCCCGGCCGGACCAAATCCTGGTAACCCAGAAAACTAACGCGGAGCGTGTAAGTACCCGGTGCCAAGCCTGGCAGCACAAACTGCCCATCGTCGCCGCAAGTGCTGCCAGTGCCGGGGGCACCGGCTTCGGTGAGAACCGCGACGGAGGCGTAGGCCACGGCCTGGCCGGTAGCGCGATTAGTCACCGTGCCGGTTAGGCGGCCGGCCAGGTAGGCCGGCGCCTCCGTTAGAGCAGTCGTGCGGGCGGGCGCTTGCTGGCCGTGAGCAAGGGAAGTAGCACTACCCAAAGCCGTCGCGAGTATGGTGGCCACTGTGGTAGGATATAGGGTCATCGTAAGGCATCGGCTCCTAAGAGCGCAGGAAGCTATTGGAGGCTGTTGCTGGGTTGTTTCGGACTACTTTTTTACCGAGTTCAGCCCTGGCGCTATGTCCCACCGAGTGATGCTAAAGCCCTGCTGCAATAGGTTGAGCGCCCATAATCAGGGTAAGCAGTGAGCAGATGGATTCAGCAGCCCAAAGCAGGTACCGAAAGGAGATGGAGGCGCAACGCAGACGGGAAGAAGTAAAAAGCTGCCTTTAGGCAAGGAGGAAGGCATTTTACTCAACCTTACTCGCCATATGATCCAAACCTACTTGTTTTGAATTAGCGCGAAAACATTATTATACCAACGACGCATTTATCAACACCAACTTGCGTCTGGGACGAACAGCACCCCACGCACTCAGACTCTATTGAGCCGCTCAGAGCGCGGCCGGGGCCTTGTAAATACCTATTGGAGCCATTGATCAGGCAGCTACCTAAACCTGCTGCTGAGCAAAGCACCGGAGCAGCCGCCGGTACTTCTTACGGCCCTGGGTCATGGGGTGGGCATCGGCCGCTACCTCCGTGAGTCAGATGTCGTTGGGTACCCGTTTCTGCACGCCCCAGGCTTCCAGTGCCCGGTGGTTGAGGTGGGCCCAGACAATCAGTTCGTCGCACATGGCCCGAACTTCGGCTTCCCCGAAAGCATCAGCCCCTATTACCCGGCGGCAGGCCGGGTAATAGGGGCTGATATAGCCTGGCTGGCGCAGCGTGGTCTGCCGGCACGGCAGAGCTCCGCTGCAGCGGCCTCAGACTTTCACATCGTACCGGTCGAGCATCATCACCTTGTCCCACACCTTCACAAAGGCTTTCACAAAGCGCTTGTGGCCGTCGCTGCCGGCGTACACCTCCGCAACTGCTCGTAGCTGGCTGTTGGAGCCGAAGATCAGGTCTGAACGCGTTGCCGTAAAGCGCTGCTTGCCCGTCGTGCGGTCGTCGAGCGAGAAGCGCATGCCCTTCGCGTCCGTCTTCTTCCACTCAAAGTCCATGCTCGTAAGCACCGTGAAAAAGTCGTTGGTCAGCACGCCCACACGGTCGGTGAAAATGCCGTGCGCGGAGCCATCGTGGTTGGCATTCATGGCTTTCAGCCCCCCCATAAGCGCCACCCATTCCGGGGCGGTAAGCGAGAGAAGCTGCGCCTTATCGAGGAACAGATCCTCCGGCGCCGCGCCTTGCGCAATAGTGTCGAAATCCTTGTCGAGGTAGTTGCGGAACCCATCGGCCACCGGCTTCAACCACGTAAACATCTCAATGTCGGTCAGCTCCTGGGTCGTATCGCGGCGGCCCGGCGTAAACGGAACGGCCGTGGTGAAGCCCGCATCAGCCGCGGCCTTTTCGAGCGCGGCGCAACCGCCCAGCACAATCAGGTCGGCCAGCGACACCTTTTTGTCTGCTTTTTGCTCGTCGTTGAATTTGTCCATCACCGAGCGCAGGGCGGCAACCACTGGCACCGTACGGCGGTTAATCGCCCAGTCCTTCTGCGGGGCCAGCGCGAGGCGGCCCCCGTTGGCGCCGCCGCGCTTGTCGCTGCTGCGGTGCGTAACGGCCGCCGAAAAGGCGGTGTACACCAAGTCAGAAACCGACATGTCGGTTGCCATAATAGACTCCTTGAGGGCCGTGATATCGGCCGCGTCAATCATTTTATAGTCGGCCAGCGGGATGGGATCCTGCCAGAGCAAATCGTTTTCATTTACCTTCTCGGGGCCGAGGTACCGCTCCCGGGGGCCCATGTCGCGGTGGGTTAGCTTGTACCAGGCCTTGGAAAAGGCCTGAGTGAAGGCATCGAAATCACCCAGAAACTTCTCGCAGACCTTGCGGTATTCGGGGTCTACCTTCAGGGCAATATCGGTGGTCATCATCATCAGCGCGTTCATCTGGCCTTCGATGTGGGCGTCGGGCGTCTTGGGGGCGTTCGGGTCGGTCGGGGTCCATTGCAGCGCGCCGGCCGGGCTCTTGGTCTGCTCCCATTCAAATTTGAACAGGTTGGTCAGGTAGTCGTTGTCCCACTGGGTGGGGTTGGGTGTCCAGCTGCCCTCAATGCCGTTGGTCATGGTGTCCTCGGCGTTGCCTTTGCCTCTGGGGTTGTGCCAGCCAAAGCCCATAGCTTCCATGGGCGCAATTTCGGGCGGCATGCCAATTTCGGCTGCCGGCACCATGCCGTGGCTCTTACCGAAGGCGTGGCCGCCGGCAATCAGGGCCACGGTTTCCTCGTTGTTCATGGCCATGCGGGTGAAGGTCACGCGAATGTCGCGCGCCGAGCCCATCGGGTCGCCGTTGGCGTAGGGGCCTTCGGGGTTCACATAAATAAGGGCCTGGTGTGAGGCCGCCAGCGGGTTTTCGAGGTCGTAGTCCGCATCACCGTTTTGGCCGCGCCACCGCTTATCACGGTTCACCATGCTATCGGGCGAGTCCGCTTTCTGGAGGTCGTGCACCACCTCGGGCCCCCAGTACGTGCTGTTGTCCACTTCCCAGGCATCGTGGCGGCCACCGGCAAAACCATAGGTGGGGAAGCCCATAATTTCCAGGGCGCAGTTGCCGGTCAGCACAATAAGGTCGGCCCAGGAAAGGGAGCTGCCATACTTCTGCTTGATGGGCCAGATGAGCCGGCGCGACTTGTCGGTGTTGCCGTTGTCCCACCAGCTGTCGATGGGGGCAAAGCGCTGCAGCGCCTCGCCGGCACCCCCGCGGCCGTCGGCAATGCGGTAGGTACCGGCCGAGTGCCAGGACATCCGGATCATCTGCGGGCCATAGTTGTTGTAGTCGGAAGGCCACCACGCCACCGAAGTGGTCAGAAAGGTCTTGATTTCCTGCTTCAGCGCCTCCAGATCGAGGGCATTGAACGCTTCGGCATAGTTGAAATCTTCGCCCAGCGGATTAGCGCTCGGGCCGTTTTGGTGCAGCTGCTCCACTTTCAGCCGGTTGGGATACCAATCGGAGAGAGCGGGCGGCGTACCTACCGCACCGCCAATCCGGTCGCCACCGAAGGGGCATTTGCCGGTCATTTCGAACGTGTCGGTGTTGGTCTTGTCGTTGCCCTTGTCGTGCATGTCTTTCATATGATCTATGGTAGGGTAGTTTTGCCTGAATTTTTTGGACTTGGATAAACTGCCGGGTGCTTGCACTTACCCGTCGTGCGGCAAACATAGCCGCCCTGAAAGAGTGCGTGTACGCAGTATGTGCGGGATAAGATTGAAGTTGCTCGCAAGAGGCCTCCTGCCCTACTCCCCCAGGGCTGGATAGCGCGCGCGGCTTTCAGTGTACTGTTGTAAAGTGCCCGAGTTGTATACTAACCCGATAGCAGGCAACTGGTTCATTATTTATGCGCTCGTCTATCAGTAGTCAACTGGCCCTCCCACCTGTCTGGCATCGGGTTGAAGGCTGCGCACTGCCTGCCCGGGCGTTTTCCGCCACGTAAACAAGCGCCGCATAACCTTGGTTGGTCCTTTTGCCGTTATGCCAGCATTGCTGAATATTCCCGTGCCCGAAACACTTGAAACTGCCAGTTCTTCCGCTAACCCTGCCATTCCCCGGGGAAAGCCAGCGCCGCCGTCCCGCCATTGGGGCCGCTGGTTGTTGCTGGCTATGCTGGCTCTGCTGGTGGCATTGGTGTTCATGGCCCCGCATTACCTCGACCCCTGGCTGCACAAAAAGCTGGAACAGCAGGTAACGGCCCAAACCCACGGCCAGTATCGGCTGCAGGTGGGCGAGCTGCGCACCAACCTATGGCAGCGTGCGGTCCGGCTCACTCGCCTGCGCCTGCGCCCCGCTGCCACGCTGGCCGACACGCTGCCCCGCGTGCGCGTCGACGTAGCCCAGCTCAACGTCACTGGTATCGGGCTGCTGGCCCTGCTGCGCAAAGGCGTGGTGCCCATCGACAGCATTGTAGTCCAATCGGCCCATATTGAGGTGCTGGCGCTGGCGAAGAGGCCTGGCAGAAACGCCAATAAACCGTTGCACGAGCGGTTGCCACTCCGCCTCGAAGGCTTTGCGATTGAGTATCTGGGGCTGCGGCATACGCGGGGTACTTACCTGCCTGGCAAGGAGCTGGCCGCCCGCTTTAAGCGGGCCGACCTCAGCGCGCACCAACTGCTTGTCAGCCCGGCCGGGGCCACCGATACCCAGCGTCTTGGCTACGCCGCCGCCTGGAGCCTGCACTTGCAGCAGGCCCAAGCCCAGGCGATGGGCCACCATTTGGCCCTGGCCGGCGCCCGCCTTGCAACTACCGGTAAGCTGCTACAACTCGACTCGCTTCACATTCAGCCCCAGGGGCCGCGCCAGGCAGACCAGGCGCAAGTTGAGCTGGCGCTGCAACGCGTACGCCTGACTGGCTTCGATGCGGCGGCTGTATGGCACCGGCACCACTTCCGGGCCGACTCGTTGCGCCTGCAAACCCCAACGCTCACGGCTCAGCTTCCGAATCAGGCATCCGCAACTGCCCCGCCCCCCGCCCTGGCTTACCTGCGCAGGCTGGATCTGGCGCACCTGCAAGTTGATAATGGTGCTGTGCGCATATCCGGAAAGGCGCAGGCGTTGGAAATCAATGAAATAGTGCTGGCCGGTACGCGCCTGCAGTACGATTCGGCCGCGGCCCCGGATGGCCGCCAGGTACTGTTTGCCAAAAGCTGGGACGTGGCCCTGGGCCGGAGCCGGGCCACCGTGGCCGCTCATGCGCTGAGCCTGGCCAGTTTACGGCTCTCGACGCAGGCCAGAACGTTGGCCCTGCGTTCGGTGCAGATTCGGCCGCCGGCACCTGGGCAGGGTAAGCGCGGCGCGGTACGCGTCGGGCTGACTATGCCCAGCCTGGCCATTGCCGGCCTCGATGCGGCGGCGCTGCAGCACCAGCGGCGTTTTCAGGCCGGCACCGTAACCATTCGCGATACCAAGCTCAACTTTACCCCGCCCACCCAGCCGCCGCCGCCGGTCTGGAAGCTGCTGTCGGGGTTGGTGCGGCGTTCCGACCTGAACCGGTTGGTAGTGAAAAACGCCGACCTGCAGATTGGGGGCCTGCGCCATTCACCACAGATTTACGGTCTTAACCTCATCGGCTCCTCGATCCGCATCGACTCGCTGGCCGCCCAAACGCCCGCCCGAATTGCCTACGCCAGATCGTGGCGGGCCAACTCCGGCTTGGTCACGGCGCCCTTCGACCCGCCCTACTACCGGGCCGCCAGCCAAAACATGCGCCTCGATACCGATGCCCGGACCCTGGTTTTCACCGGCCTGTCGCTCACGCCTGCTTACTCTCCGGTGGGCATGAACCGGCACAAAGGCTATCAGGCACCGGCTATTTCCATCAAGCTCCGCTCGCTAACAGCCAGCGGCCTCGACTTTAGCGCCCTGGTGCGCCGCACCGATTTCCGCATCGCCCGCATCACGCTGCAGAGCCCGGTTGTGCGCATCGCCTCGGACGGCCGCGGGCCGATCAACCCAAACTACTCGAAGATTTCGCCCGAAGAGATGCGCAAACTGCCCGTGCTCGTTGATGTCCGGCAGCTGGACATCAGGAATGGCAACCTGTATTCGAGCTACCGCAGCCCGCTCACGCCCATCATCGGAACGATGAGCATCAACCGCTTCGATGGCCGCTTTTACAACCTGAGCAACGACCCCAGGCGCCAGACTGCCGCCACCCCGCTCACCGGCAAAGCCACGACTTACCTCCAAAACCGCTGCCGGCTCGACGCGCAGGTTTCCATGTACCTGCTCGACCCCCTGGGCCGCCATCGGGTATGGGGCGCGTTTGGCCCCGGCCCGTTCGCCATGCTCAATGCCATGACGGTGCCCACCCGGCTGGTCAAGTTCAAGCGCGGCAACGTGCGCCGCCTGCGTTTCGACCTGCACGCGGACCGCCAACGCGTGGGCGGCACGACCTGGACCGAATACTCGGGCCTGCAGATGACGCTGCTCAGGTTTGATAAAGAAGAAGCTGAAATTGAAAAGTCGCTGCTCACCCGCGTTAAATCCAAGCTGGCGAACTTTGTGGTTGTGCGCGACCAGAACCCCCGGAAACGGGGAAAGCTCCAGACCGGCGACATGAGCTCTACCCGCGAGCCGCGCTTTTCTGTGTTCACGCTATGGCGCCAGGGCATGGTGAGCGGCCTGTTCAACAATGTGGGTGTTCCCCAGAAACTGGCGCAAAAGCTCAGCGAGAGTCAAGACGAAGCCCCGCTCCCCCAATAGCCTGCTGCGGTACGTGCTTTTCGTTTTATTGCCAGGGAAGTTTAACCGCCTCGTCAACTGCCTGACTTTCAACTTGGCATGACCTATCCGGTGCGCACCCACCGGCCGTTCGAACGCCTCAACCGGGCGCTAACTGCAGCCAACGGCGGGCGGCACGTCTGCTTGCCGCAAGTACCCAAAAGCCCCGCGCGCTTGCTTAAGGCAGTTTCCTGGTCGCACTTTATGCGCCGGCTTTAGCATCGGTTCCTAACCTGCACTCCCCTCATGCCGTAGTAAAGTATGGCAGGTGGCCGTTTACATCCCGGTCGGCCTGCTGATACTTATGAGCGATACTCCCAATAAAGACAAGCAGAACAACGAGCCCAATAAAATAGCCGTGCCAAAGGAAGGTGACCCGCTTTTCACGCTGCACCACGCCCAGGCCGAAGCGGCCGTTGCCGCAAAAAACAACGATGATACCAGCTCCGTTACCAACGAGTACATGACGGAGGAGCAGCAGCAAAACGTAGACGAAGCCATGGTGCCGCGCGACAGCCAGGGCTTTATCCGGGGTGTGAATGAGCCCGGTATCATCGGCTCCAATGCCGGTGACCATAATTAATTCCGCTGGGCCTGCCATATAAGCAGCAGGTTTTCAGTAAAAACAGCGGCCTGCCTGATAGCGAAAAAGCTATTGGGCAGGCCGCTGTTTTTACTGAAAATCCACCTCGGACACCAAATATCAGCGACAAAAAAACCAACTTGGAGTACCGCTAAAAACGCACCGACAGGCCGCCGCCACCGCCGAAGCGGTTGTCGTAGCTGCCCATAAGCGAGAAGTTGCGGGAGAGCATATACTCCAGCCCAGTGTTCCAAACCACTTCCCTGGTAAAGCTGCGGTTGTTTTCCAGCTTGTTTACCCAGCCAAAATCAGCTTGGTACTCATAGTAGCCAAACGCCAGCAGGCGCGGGAAAATCATGACCTGGCGGCCCAGGCTCAGGCGGGGGCGCAGCTTATTATCTATGCGGGCGTCGAGGTTGAACAGGTAGGGCGTGAGGAAGCGCAGGCCGGCAACGGCCGTAGTAGAGGTTTCGGTCCTCATTCTGCCGGGGCCCTGCTCGTTGGGCGCCGGTGCGGCCCGGCGGCGCGTGTTCTCCACGTTCACGCCCCCAAACACGCGCAGGTAGTCGTAGAGGTAACGCTCGTAGGTGGCCTCGGTTTCCATGTTGCGGTTCCAGCCGTACTCCACGCTCAGGTTGAACTGGTTGCGGATGTCGGACGATACCAGGTTCAGGCTGCTCATATGCGAGGCCACGCCGAGCCGGCCCCAGGTGTAGTAGCGGTTGGTTTCGGCCAGCAGATTGCTCACCGGATAGCCTTTCAGGCGTGGGTCGCGCGGGGTGTCGTAGCTCACAATGCGGGCCATACCGCCCATCATGTGGTACAGGATGTGGCAGTGCAGAAACCAGTCGCCGTACTCGTTGCCCAGTACCTCAATCGTGACCTGCTGCATGGGCGGCACGTTCACGGTGTGCTTGAGGGGGGAGTACGCGCCGTTTTCGTTGATGACGCGAAAGAAATGCCCGTGCAGGTGCATGGGGTGGTGCATCATCGTCAGGTTGTTGTAGGTGATGCGCGTAACCTGGTTGCTGCGAATCGGGATTTTATCGGCCGACGACAACGGCACGCCGTTCATGCTCCAGATGTAGCGCTGCATGTTGCCGGTGAGGTTGAGCAGGATTTCGCGCACGGGCAGACTGTCGGCGTAGGCCGTTTTCTGCGGAGCGCGCAGGTAATCGTAACCGTACTCCGAAAACATATCCATGCCGCCCGTGTCCATGCCAGCCATCGACTTACCGTCGGCCATCTGCATGCCGTTCATGGGCGTTCTGTGCCCGGCGTGGGCCGTATCGGCGGGCATTTTCATCCCCTCCACCCTCTTGGTATCCTTCAACTGCATACCGGCCATATCGGGCTTGGGCTGCGCGGGCTGGCCGTTCATCTTTGTGCCGTCCATCGTGTTGCTGGCCCCCATCTGCCTACCGCTCATTTTGCCGTCTTTTCCCTGCTTCTCCATCGGCATACCCCAGTTGGCTTTCATCTGCTGAGGATCGACGTGGTTGGGGCGGAACTTAAGGGCGGGGGCGCCCATGCGCATGTCCATTCTGGCCATTTGCTGCATGAGCCCGATTTTGTCGGGCCGGGGCAGCACCGGGGCGGCCAGTACCGGGCCCGTGCCCAGGTAGGCCGAGGTGGTGCCGGAGCCGTCCTGGGCCATGGCCCGGAATTCCAGCTGCCCGTTGGCCGGCACGGTCACCAGGAAATCGTAGGTTTCGGCTACCGCAATAAAGGTTTTGTTGTGCTTCACCGGCACTACGTCCTGGCCGTCGGCGGCCACCAGCAGCGGATTCTCCCCCCCGAACGTCATCCAGAACTGGGAGGAAGCCGAGCCGTTGATGATGCGCAGCCGGACCCGCTCGCCGGCCTTGAAATCGGGGTAGCGCTGCACCGCCTGCCCGTTCACCAGGAAAGCGTCGTAGTAGATATCGGCAATATCGAAGCCTTCCATGCGCTGCTTCCAGAAGTTGAGCTGCGCCCCGAAGGCCCCGCGGGCCACCACGCGGTTGAGTGGCGTGGCCGTACCCTTGCGGATGTTGTACCACTCGGTGCCCCGCTTGAGGAAGCGCAGCACGTTTTCAGGCTTCTGGTTGGTCCAGTCCGAGAGCACCAGCACCAGGTCCTTATCGTAGGGCAGGCGCTCCTTTTGGGGCTCGATAACAATGGCGCCATACACGCCGCTCTGCTCCTGCAGCATGGTGTGCGAGTGGTACCAATAGGTGCCCGATTGCTTGAGCGGAAACGCGTATTTCTGCGTCTGGCCCGGCCTGATGGGGGGCGTAGTCAGGTAGGGCACACCGTCGTAGAAGTTGGGCAGCAGCAGCCCGTGCCAGTGCACCGACGTTTCCACGTCCATCTCATTCTTCACGTAAATCACGGCGTAACCGCCCTCCTTAAAGCGGATGCTGGGGCCGGGAATACCGCCGTTTACAGTCATGCCCACCACGGTTTTGCCCGCCTTGCTCACCGGCCCCTGCCGAATAGTGAGGTTGTACACGGTCGTATCGGTCTGGGCCCGGGCCGGCTGGCCAACCAGGAGCCACAGACCTATTAACGCCAGTATTTTACGTAAAGTAGAAGTCATTTTGAAAGTGGTAGGATTAGCAGGAAAGCGCGCTGTGTACTGAGCCGATGGCGGCCCGGCAACGTGGTTGCGCACCACGGTAAGCCGCTCACCAGGTTGCCGGGCCCGACGAACCAGTTGTCGTACAGCAAGGCGGCTGGTTACTGTGCCGCCCGCTCCTGTTTCAGCCGCGCCAGCATCTGCTGCATCTGCTTGATTTCGCGCTCCTGCGCCTCGATAATATCATCAGCCAACTGGCGAACTTCGGGGTCTTGGATATCCGCGCGCTTGCTGACCATGATGGCAATGGAATGGTGCGGAATCATGGCTTTCATCCACAGAGTGTCGCCGATAAAGGTTTGGGAGCGCACCATAACGGTAACCACCACAAACACCACCAGACTGCCGCCCATAATCAGGGCATTCCGGCGCTTGTCGGGGTACATGCTCCACATGAAGCCCATCATAATCAGGGTCATCGGCACCAGCATCAGCAGGGCCATGTACAGGCGGGTCATGCTGAAGTAGACGTGGTCCAACTCGTACACGTTCAGGTACATGACCACATACATGGCGACCAGGGAGACGGCCATCATCAGAAAAAAGCGGGAGTAGGGGTTTTTGTGCTCCATAAAGGGAAGTAGATTAGGGGGAAAAAGAGGCAAAAAATGAAAGCGGCGCCCTGCTTAACAGCATGCTCCGCGGCGTGGCCATGCTCCAGGGTCAGGGTGTAGCCAAGAAACTGGCTGAGCAGGCAGGCTCAGGTAACGGTAAGCCCCACCACAACAGTAAATTCTGACGGGTGGTATTCATACGAGCGAACGAGGGGATACATCTATTTAACGGCTCTGTCGAGGCATGGATTGGTCATTATTTCCGCTGGCTGTTGCATAATTTTGGGCCCGCTTCAACGCACCTGACCCGGGCTGTAAACGAGAAACGCCCGGTAGTGCCGGGCGTTTCTGGTGCGTTGGGCAGGCTAAGCCGCCTGAATTCGGAAGCCGGCTTCTTCCACGATTCGCACTATCTGCCCGGCCGTGAGCTGGGCAGAGTTGACGGTGAGAATCTTGTCGGGGTTGGCAGTATCTACCTGCCAGTTACCGGCTCCGGCTTCCTGGTTGAGCATGGGCGTAACGGCCTTGATGCAGCCGCCGCAGTTGATGTTAGTTTTGAATTGCAGGGTTTTCATGACGAATAAAGCAAGGAGGACCAACAGTGACCCGTGTAAATAGAACAAGCAACGCCCCAACTGGGTGCTACTAAAAAGTGTAGTATTGTGCTGCTGGCTTGCATAATTTCCGTGTCGGACACCTCATGTCCTGCCATCCTGTTTTAAGGTGTTTGCCCGGCAGCTGGCACTACTTGGGCCTCCGGGCTCCGGGCGGCTCCTGCAGCGGTGGAAAGCAGCCGCTGTTGGTAAACTGGTGGAGCCCGCAGCAGGAGCCGCCGGAACTGCCCGGCAAAGAACGCAGCGAGTAGCGTCGGGCAGATGGAAGAGGGCGGCCATTGTGGCCAGAGCTCGACGCACAGGGCGGGTGTCAAATTATGCAACTCTGCGGCCGGATTCGGCAACAACTTCGGCTGCAGTAAGCCGTTTCTTTGTAAGAGTGGTAGTAACTCCTGGCCAAACGGCTAACAAGGCTACTAACCTGCATTTAACATTATTGCTCATGGAACCCGCCACCAAAACTGAAACCCTCGACATCGAAGGCATGACCTGCGCCTCCTGCGCGTCGGCCGTGGAAAAGTCGCTGAGCCGGGCCCCGGGCGTACAGAGCGCCATGGTCAATTTCGCCACCGAGAAAGCCACCGTACACTACCTGCCCGGCCAGGCCAGCCCCGCCACCCTCAAGGAAGCCGTGGTGAATGCCGGCTACAGCGTAATGGAGCGCGCGCCCGATACCAGTGCCGCCGAGCGCAGCGACGAAATCGACCGCCAGAAGGCCCTGGCTTACCAGAAGCTCAAGCGCCGCTTCTGGGTGGCGGCGGGCCTGGCCCTCATTATTATGCCGCTGAGTATGCTCATGCTCTGGCCGGCCCTGATGGCGCGGGTGAATATGCCCCTGCTCAATTACGCCCTACTGCTGCTCACGCTGCCCGTGCTGGCTTACAGCGGGCGGGAATTCTACGTGTCGGCCTGGAATGGCTTCAAGCACCGGTCGGCCAACATGGACACGCTCATTGCCGTGGGCACCGGCGCGGCGTTTCTTTACAGCCTGGCGGCTACCGTGGTGCCGGATTTCTTCACCAGCCGAGGCCTGATGCCGGAGGTGTACTACGACACCACGGCCACCATCATCGCCCTGATTCTGCTGGGCAAGGTGCTG
Source organism: Hymenobacter psychrophilus (assembly GCF_900107135.1). Taxonomy (GTDB): domain Bacteria; phylum Bacteroidota; class Bacteroidia; order Cytophagales; family Hymenobacteraceae; genus Hymenobacter; species Hymenobacter psychrophilus. Next base: position 135,458 of record NZ_FNOV01000011.1, on the reverse strand, counting down.
GAGCTGCGCGCCAAAACCCAAACCTCGGCCGCCATGCGCAGCCTGATTGGCTTGCAGGCCAAAACAGCCCGCGTGGTGCGCCCCGACGGCCAGGAAGTGGATGTGCCCATCGCGCAGGTGCAGCTCGGCGACATTGTGCTGGTGCGCCCCGGCGAAAAAGTGGCCACCGACGGCCGCATCACCGCCGGGCAGTCGGCCGTGGATGAAGCCATGCTCACCGGCGAAAGCCTGCCCGTGGAGAAAAAAACCGGCGACCCCGTATTCGGGGCCACGCTCAACAAAACCGGCTCCTTCCGCTTCGAAGTAACCAAAGTGGGGGCCGACACCATGCTGTCGCAGATTGTGAAGCTGGTGGAAGACGCCCAGGGCAGCCGCGCCCCCATTCAGCGGCTGGCCGACAAGGTCAGCGCCATCTTCGTGCCCACGGTGGTGGTTATTGCCATTCTCACGTTCGTGCTCTGGTTTGATCTGGCCCCGGCTGATACGCGCCTACCGCTGGCGCTGGTCAACTTCGTGGCCGTGCTCATCATTGCCTGCCCCTGTGCGCTGGGGCTGGCCACGCCCACGGCCATTATGGTCAGTACCGGCAAGGGTGCCGAGCATGGGGTATTGATTCGCAACGCCGAAGCATTGGAAAAAGCCTACCAGGTAAACACTGTGCTACTGGATAAAACCGGCACCATTACCAAGGGCGAGCCGGCCGTGACGGACTTTCTGGCCCCCGGCCAGGACGGCCCGCGCCTGCTGCAGCTGGTAGCCGCCCTGGAGCGCCAGAGCGAGCACCCGCTGGCCGAGGCCGTAGTGCGCCACGCCGACGCCCAGGGCAGCAGCAGCCTGACCGCCACCGGCTTCCGGGCCGTGGAGGGCAAAGGCGCCGCCGCCACCGTCGAGGGCCAGGCCGTACTCATCGGCAACCGCCGCCTGCTCAGTGACGCGGGCATCGACCTTTCGCCCGAGCTAACGGCGCAGGCCGAAGAGCTGCTGGGCCAGGCCAAAACCGTGCTCTACGTGGCCGTGGCCGGGCAAGCCGTAGCCCTGCTGGGCGTGGCCGATACGGTGCGCGATACCTCCGTGGCCGCCATTAAAGAGTTACAGGCCCTGGGCATTGAGGTGGTGATGATGACCGGCGACAACCCCCAGACCGCCGCCCAAGTGGCCGGGCAGGTAGGCATCACGCGCTACTTTGCCGAGGTGTTGCCGGCCGATAAGGCCGGCAAGGTGAAGGAGTTGCAGGCCGAGGGCCGCATCGTGGCCATGGTCGGCGACGGCATCAACGATGCGCCCGCGCTGGCCCAGGCCGATATCGGCCTGGCTATTGGCTCGGGTACCGATGTGGCAATGGAAGCGGCCGGCATTACGCTCATGCGCTCCGACCTGCACGGTGTGGTTACGGCCATCGAGCTGAGCCGTCAGACCATCCGCACCATCAAGCAGAACCTGTTTTTCGCCTTCGTCTATAACTCGCTGGGCATTCCCGTGGCGGCCGGGCTGCTCTATCCCTTCTTCGGCATCCTGCTCTCGCCCATGCTGGCCGCCGCCGCCATGGCCCTCAGTTCGGTTTCGGTGCTCACTAATTCGTTGCGCCTGCGCTCTTTCAACAACCACTAGCCCTCACCTATCATGGATACTTCTCAAATCATCGTTACCATCGTGGGCCTGGGCCTGGCGGCTTTTGTTGTGTGGTACTTCTTCTTCTCGGCCCGCCAGACGGCCAGCGCCGTTTCTTCATCAAGCGGCGTGCAGGAAGTGGATATCACCGTGAAAGGCGGCTACTCGCCCGACATCATCGAGGTGGAACGCGGCAAACCCGTGCAGCTGAGCTTCTACCGCGACGAGGAAAACAGCTGCTCGGAAGAGCTGCTGATGCCTGATTTCAGCATCCGCCGCGACCTGCCGGCTTTCAAAACGACACTGGTGGAGCTGCTGCCCGAAAAGGCGGGCACGTTTACGTTCACCTGCGGCATGGGCATGCTGCGCGGCAGTCTGGTAGTGAAATAATGATGCGCCCGATGAAAGCCGACCTCAGCATTGCCCATGTGCTGCCGCCGCCCGGCGCGCACCGGCTGCTGATCAAAAATATAGTCTGCCCCCAGTGCATCCGGGTGGTAGGCGAAGAGTTGGCGGCTCTGGGCCTGCAGGTGCATCGCGTGGCCCTGGGCGAAGCCGACGTATCGGTGCCCGCCGGCGCGGCCCCCGACTGGGCCGCCATCCGGAGCCGCCTGCAGGATGCGGGCTTCGAGCTGCTGGAAGACCCGCGCGACCAGCTGGTGGACCGCATCAAAACGCTGCTGGTGGCCCTGATTCACTACCCGCCGCCCGGCCCGCGCCTGCTCAACTACTCCGATTATCTGGTCGAGCACCTGGAGAAGGACTACCACTATCTTTCCCACTTGTTCTCCGCTTCCGAAGGCCTGACGATTGAGAAATTCACCATCCGCCAGAAAGTGGAGCGGGCCAAGGAACTGATTGGTTACGGCGAGCTGAACATCGCCCAGGTGGCCCAGCAGCTGGGCTACAGCAGCCCGGCGCACCTCTCGCGGCAGTTCCGGCAGGTAACGGGCCTCACGCCTACCGGTTTTCAGCGGCTCGGCCCGGCCTCCAATGCCCGCCGCAGCCTGGATTCGCTGATTTAAAGGCGCTTTGGGGAATCAGAAGTGGTAAAGTAGCGCCGTTTTTAAGGTCAGGCAGTTACCTTGTCGGCTGCCTTCTCCAGCAGATTCCCCGCCAATAGCTTCCATGGGCCGGAATTTGCGCTGACCTTTGTGCCTCATTTTCCAAGCGCCGGCCGTGACGAATGCAACCCTGCAAGAAGAGAAGGAATACCTCGAAGAAATAAAGCTGCAGCTGACGCTGGCCGTCCGGCGGGTCGATAACTCCGTCAAGCAGTTTTCCGAGGAGCTCCGGGAGAAAAAGGAGTACATCCACGAGCACCAGTCGGGCATGGATGAGGCCGATATGGTAGCGGCCGGCCAGTCCATCAACCGCATGGCCTTTACGGGCGAGGCCGCCGTTACCCGCAAGCGCAAGCTGCTCAAGCTGGCGCAGTCGCCGTACTTTGGTCGCCTCGATTTTGCCCTGCCCGGCAAAGCGGCCGCGCCGTTTTACATCGGCATCTATTCCTTCTACGACGAGCAGCGGCGCGCCAACCTGATCTACGACTGGCGCGCCCCCGTCTCGTCCATGTTCTATGATTTTGAGTTGGGGGAGGCCTTTTATGCAACGCCCTCGGGCAAAGTGCGCGGCACCATCGGGCTCAAGCGCCAGTACCGCATCCGCGACGGCCGCCTGGAGTTTATGCTCGACAGCGACATCAACATCCACGACGATGTGCTGCAGCGCGAGCTGGCCAAATCGTCCGACGACAAGCTCAAAAACATTGTCGCCACTATTCAGCGCGACCAGAACGCGGTTATCCGCAACGAGGATGCCTCGGTCATGGTCATTCAGGGCGTGGCCGGCTCGGGCAAAACCTCGATTGCCCTGCACCGTATCGCCTTCCTGCTCTACCGCTACCGCGAAACCATTTCGGCCAACGACATCCTGATCATCTCGCCCAACAAGGTTTTTGCCGACTACATTTCCAACGTGTTGCCCGAGCTGGGGGAAGAGCATATTCCGGAGCTGGTGATGGAGGAGCTGGCGGCCGATCTGCTCGGAAATCAGTTTCAGTTCCAGACCTTTTTTGAGCAGGTATCGGCCCTGCTGGACCGACACGAACCGGCCTTTATTGAGCGCATCCGCTTCAAATCGTCGTTTGATTTCCTGAGTCAGCTCAACCAGTACCTGCTGCACATCGAGAACAGCTACCTCACCTTTAAAGAGTTACGGGTGGGCAGTATCGTGGTTCCGCCGGCCGTTATCGAGCAGAAGTTCCGGGCTTACCACCGGGTTCCGCTGCTCAAGCGCTTTGATTTGGTTGCGCAGGATGTGCGCGACTACGTGCGCCACGCCGCCGGCCGCAAGCTCAGCGGGCGCGAGAAATCCACGATCAGCGAGGCCATGGGCCGGCTGTTCCGGCTCCGCAGCGTGCTCGACATCTACCGCGACTTTTACCGCTGGATTGGCCGGCCCGAGCTGCTGCGGCTGGAACAGGGCGCGAAACTGGAGTACGCTGATGTGTTTGCCCTGATTTACCTGCGCATCCGGCTGGAGGGCGTGAGTGCCTACGCGCACGTAAAGCACCTGCTGGTAGATGAAATGCAGGACTATACGCCCGTACAGTATGCCGTGCTCTCGCGCCTGTTTTCCTGCCGCAAAACCATTCTGGGCGATGTGAGCCAGACGGTGAACCCCTACAGCGCCTCCTCGGCCGAAACGATTGAGCGGGTTTTCCCCCAGGCCGACGTGGTGCGGCTCTACCGCAGCTACCGCTCGACAGTGGAGATTACCGCCTTTACGCAGCGCATCACGCCCAATCCCCACATCATTCCGCTCGAACGGCACGGGCCACCACCGGCCATCGTGCGCTGCAACGGTCTCGAGGAGGAGTTGGAAACGGTTCGGCAGCTAACCAGCGCCTTCCGAAGCTCGGGCAATCATTCGCTGGGCATCATCTGCAAAACCCAGCGGCAGGCCGAGCAGGCCTTTGAGGCGCTCCAGGCCCCCGATGTTTACCTGCTCACCGACGAGTCCTCGTCCTTCAAGGAAGGTATTATTATCACTACGGCCCATCTGGCCAAAGGCCTCGAGTTTGATGAAGTGCTGGTGCCCTTCGCCAGCACCCGCACCTACAAAACGGAAGTTGATAAGAGCATGCTGTACGTAGCCTGCACCCGGGCCATGCACCAGCTCACACTCACGCATACGGGCGAACTGACCGGTTTTTTATCACAGCAAAACGTAGCTGAGCCGGCTTGATATAGCTCAGCAAGCCAACGCGGTCCTATCCCGTCGAACCCAACTCACCACTTCTCCCCTACCCTACTGAGCGTTTAGCGGCTCTTCACCCGCCCCCAGACTATCCGGCCACGGCAGCCGGTAACTGGTTTTCAGCAGCACCTGTGATGCCGCCGCCTGCGAGCTAAATGCTGGCCAGATCGGAAACTGATGAAAATATGAGCATTAATCCCCTCGTCAATCCGTCGAGCACAAGGGCTAAGCCAACCTTCTACCTTTTATGTTACCCGAAGCCATTGTCGGCAACTCCTGCCGTCATTTGGGGCTTTTGACCAAAAGACACTCACCTGGCCCGAAAATTGGTCGCACCTTTGCGCTTCGTTCTGCTGTTTATGCCTCGTTTGCTGGCCCATTTGCTGTTGCTGCTTTATGCCGGAGTTTTCCTGCATTGCCAGCCGCTGCCCACCCGGGCCGCTGCAACCGCAACCCGTTACGGCACCCAGCAGCAATCTTCGCGTAACGGGCTCTGCAAAAAGAAGCTGCAGTTGGTACAGGCCAACCCGCAGGCCAACTACGGCCAGGCAGCCAAAGTGAAGCTGCCGCTGGATTTACCTTTCGAGGGCAACTTCGCGGCCGTGTATTTCGGGCTACTGCTCCCGGCCGACGAACTCACCACTGCTCCCGCCTGGGGCCCCAATGCCGGCCCCGAGCAGGTTTTTGTCAACCACCCCAACAAGGCTCCGCCCCTCCGCTTTTCTTAGGAAAAAGCGACGTGGAGCCGGGTATTATTCCCGGTTAGCCGCCCCCACTTGTTGGGTGCAGTAGCCGGTTTTTTTATGCCCAGGCAGCCGTAGCCCAACCAGAGCAGGCCCATGGTGCCTGGCTAGCTGGCAGCCGTAGCCCCGATTTTTCCCGAGAACTCCACCCGGTCAACCTATCGGCCGGTCGGCCTTGCCTGTGCGCGTCCGGCCCGAATTGCTGCTTCGGCTTCTCGGAATCCACAATCTCTTCCTGTCCATCTGATCTGTGGGCTGGTGCTGCCGGGGCGCGGGCTACTGGCCGCAACGTTGCTACTCCCCGACCCGGGCAGCCAGCGCAAAAGCTACCGGAGTATGATGTATGAATGTTTTTTCATTTGTTTGTTGTTGTTGTTGTTGTTGTTGTTGTTGTTGTGCTATTAAGTCTCCTGAATATGAATCGTAAAAACCTCCTGCAGTGGTTGCCACTGGCCCTGTTTGCTCTCGTCCTGTTCACCCCGCTGCGCACAACAGTGCTGGGGGGGCTGCAGCGCGGGCTGTTGGCTACGGGCCTTTGGAATGCCAATGCGCCGACCCCGCTGGCGGCTCCCCAGCCCCACCCGCCCGTGGTGCCGGCGGGTGGGGCGGCCTACCCGCACAATCTGCCCCTGCGCACGCTCGATGGCAGACAGGTTAACCTAAGCGACCTGAAAGGCAAAGCGGTGTTTGTGAACCTGTGGGCCAGCTGGTGCCCGCCCTGCGTGGCCGAAATGCCCGGTATTCATGCGCTGTACAAGAAAATGGACCCCCAAAAAGTGGCCTTCGTGATGATTTCGCTGGACGAGAACCCAGCCAAGGCCCAGGCCATGCTCAAGCGCCAGGGCTTTACCTTCCCGGTGTATTTCCCCACGGGCCCGCTGGCCCCGCCTTTCAACTCAAACTCCATTCCTTCCACCGTAATTCTGGGCCCCAACGGGGAGGTAGCGGCCCGCCACGATGGCATGGCGGAGTACGATACGCCCCAGTTCAAGGCGGCACTCGAAAACCTGGTTCGCTGAATTTAACTCACCGATGGATTTTCGGTAAAGCCCTGGCTTGATTAAGTCAGGGCTTTTGATTTACCCCGGCAACAGGTCATGCAATGCCGTAGCCCAATAGTGGGTTTGCTTATGATGAGGCGCCAAAACGCTGCCAAAGGAGTGTAGCAGAAAGCGCGGGGCACAACCATTCCGAGTTATGGTGCTAACGGCTTCACTTTTGGCGGGCCCGCCCAGAATGCAGCGCCCCATGCTTTTCGGTGCGCTCCGTGTAACTTGGTAAACGCTGAAGTAGCAAACCTGCTGCTACCCGCCTGGTCGGTACCAGCGGCAGCCACTCCAAAAATCACCCCCCAAACATGAGCCATACCTTTATCCGCAACGGATTTATCGCCTCCGGGCTGGTAAATATCCTGGCTGTGCTGCTCTTGTCGCGCGGCTTTACGAATACAGTCATTCCCGAAACCGATCCGGTGGTTATGTCCAATTTCGGCTTGCTGATGATTGCCGTGTGGGGGCTGGTTTTTCTGGCGGTTGCCCCCCGCTACTGGCACGTGAAGTGGGTGGTGGGCGCTTTTGTGGTCGAAAAGTTGATTTACGCGGTGGTCTGGTTTCGTTGGATTACGACCCACGAGGTGGCCGCCGTGTACGCCCGGGACTTATTTGCCGGCGTTTTTTATTCGGTTTACGGCCTCAACGACTTTCTCTTTTTCCTCTTCTTTACGGCGGTGTTTTACCAGCTCCACACCCGGGGCACAAAGCCCCTTAGCAGTGAATTGGGTTAATTCTCAGTGGTCGATAGACAGCGGCTGATATGCACTATGAAGTCTATTGGCCCTGCACCGAAGTGACGGGCCCCGCAGGGCCTGGCTGTTATCCGGTCTAAACTTGTGCGAAATGACAAGGTTATGTTCCCGGTTTTCGGTAGCAGTTGCTCCTTAGGAGACCTGCTGCAAGCACCCGGTAATAACGCTCAAACAATAGATAGAAAACTGATGAAATCCACCTTCCTGCTCACGGCCACGCTGGCTGCTTTCGCTGTTCAGACACAGGCTCAAACCACCACCACGGCGCCTACACTGCGGGCACCCGCCGATCAGATTGCCACCAAAAAAGGCCCACTCACGGTGCAGCCCATCACGCACGGTAGCGTGGTATTTACCTGGAACGGCAAAACCATTTACGTGGACCCCTACGGCGGTGCGGAAGCTTATGCCGGACTGGCCGCGCCCGATGTTATCCTGATCACCGACATTCACGGCGACCACCTCGACCCGAAGACGCTGGCGAGCCTCTCCGTTGGCAAGGCCCTGATGGTGGTACCGAAGGCGGTGGCCGATAAGCTGCCGGCCGAGTACCAAGCGCAGGTGCGGATTTTGGGCAACAGACAGCAGCTCGACACGCTGGGCATGAAGGTTTCGGCCATTGCCATGTACAACCTGCCCGAAGCGGCTGACGCCATGCACACCAAAGGCCGCGGAAACGGCTACGTGCTGAACCTGGGTGGCAAAAACGTTTACCTGTCCGGCGACACCGAAGACATTGCGGAGATGCGTGCCCTTAAGGGTATTGATGTGGCGTTTGTGTGCATGAATCTGCCCTACACCATGGATGTGAACCAGGCCGCGCAGGGCGTATTGGCCTTTAAGCCGGGCATTGTGTACCCCTACCACTACCGTGGTCAGAGTGGCCTGAGCGACGTAGATGCCTTTAAGAAAAGCGTGAATATAGCCAACAAGAAGATTGAGGTTCGGCTGCGCAACTGGTATCCGGCGGCTAAGTAAGCTACCTTAAACAGGTAAGCCGATGCGAACCGGTTACGGCTGTTGCCGGTGCCCCCCAACCAGCTGCTGAAGAAGTACCTGGAGCGCATGATCCGGCTGGCCGGCCTGATCAGGTCCGCCAGCCGGGCTGGTGGAGTATCGGTAACGGAAATTTATCAGGCGACTGGCCAAGCGGTTCCGACTTGCTTTTGGCTCCGGCCCGGTCCGCTCGCCTGGCGGCCGTGCCCAAGACTACAATGAGGTAAAGTAGCGCGTCGGCGAAGGCCGCCGGCGACTGTACTTTACCTCATTTAGCAAATGCTTACCCAAAAAATTGCGGTTCATCGGCTCAACTCCCAGGAGCGCCAAACCCTCAGCCAGCAGATGTATCCGCTGCAGGCGCAACTCTTTACCGGCGTTGACAGCGAAGCCTTCCGCCGCTACGTGGTGGATTCAAGCGCCTGGCGCACATGGATTTATCTGCAGCGTTCGGAGCAGGGCGAACTAGTGGGCTACCTGGCCCTACATACGTTCCGGCGAGTAATCCACGGCAAGCGCCGCCAAATCTTTCGCATGGAAACCGGCAAGCTGCCCGCTTTTCGGGGCCGGGACCTGACTATACTGCGGGCGCTGGGCCGCATGCTGCTTCATAACCTCTCCGGGCTGCGCTACGAAAGTTTCTTCTTCGCTTCCATGGTGTACCCGGCGTCCTATGCTATGGCAGCCAAGTATGCGCCGCGGATCTGGCCCACGCTACGGCAACCCACACCGGCCGACAAGCAGGCGCTAATTTTCGAACTGGCCGCCAGTTTCCACCTGGAGCCCGTCAGCCCCGAGGCGCCATACGTGCGGCACGTCGGCTGGATCACGCGGGAAAGCGGGAAACAACCCCGGTGGAGTAGGGTTGTTAATCCCCATGCGGTGTATTTCATCGAGGAAAACCCCACCTTTACTCAGGGCCACGGCCTACTAACGCTTATGCCGGCCTCCTTGGTCGATATTTGCCGGGCCGTAGCACGCCTGCTCATCGGCCGCAGCAAGCTACTACGGCCTCGCCGCTAGGGCCCCCTCCTACTTCCTCGCTGCTGTTTCCTGCTTTTTCATGCTGTGCTTTGAAAACCCTGCCGGCCGTATTCTGCTCCATTCCACGTTTGTTCGGGTGGTCTGGAATATCGGTGAGCGCCAGGATGCCTGCGTGATGGAGCTGATGGACCGCTTACTGGCTATTGGCCGGCAGCACAACCTGAGCCGCCTGCTGGTAGACCAGGGCCTGATGGACTCCTGCTCCGTGGAGGTGGAAGTCTGGTTTAAGTACGACTGGCTGACGCGGGCCCGCCTGCAGTTCGATTTCGGGGCGGCCGCAATTCTGAGCGGCCGTAATATACTCGTGCGCATGGCCACCCTCGGGATGCTACGGCACCTGCTGGGCTGGACCGGCACCTTCCAGATTCGGGTTTTTGCCAGCGGGCAAACGCAGGAAGCAATAGAATGGCTCAGCCAACCATCCCCCCGGGCATAACACCCGGGGGGATGCTGCGGGCCGCACAAGGCAAAGAAAGCCGCATTATAGCCAAAAATACCGCCGGCTTCGGAGCTGTTCATCCAGATAGAGTGGTAATCAGCAACAACCGAACGTCTGATCCGAATCTTTTGCAGAGAAGACTCCTACGCGGCCCTACCAATGGCTAACAGCCTACAGCCCGGCCAGCTGACTCAGGAGGACGAGGACACCCAGGGCCAGGTAAATACCGAAGCGCTGGAGCTGCTGTTTGGGTCGATGATGTACACACATGCCTGCTTAACACCGGCGCGCTGCTTTCTGGTTCGCTGGGCGGCTTAGGCTACCATGCCCAGCAGCAGAAACAGCAGGAAGCCCACGAAAAAGGCTAGCGTCATGAGCGGGGTTTCGGGGCCTTCGTGGGCCTCCGTAAGCAGCTCTTCGGTTACCAGAAACAGCAGCGCCGCCAACCCAAACGACAGCACGATTTCGAGCACCGCGCCGGTGGCTCCTTGTAGCACCGTAAGGCCCACGCCGGCCCCGGCCAGCAGCAGCAGCGACAGGCCCGCCACAATACCCACGGCCCGGCTACGGCCGTGCCCGTCGCGGCGTAGCTCCACGGCCGTAGCCAGGCCCAGCGACAGCAACTCGATGGTGAGAGCCACGGCCAGCAGCGTGCCCTCCTTCGCCCCGGCCGCAAAACCAATACCCAGCAGCAGCCCGTCAATCAGAATATCAATACCCACGGCCAGCAAAAGCCCCCAGGGCAGCGCCGGTGCGGCGGCCGCCAGCAGCGCCCCGGCTGATGCCGGGCCGGCCGGCGCCGTGCTGCCCGCCGGCCCGGCATCAGCCGGCTGCTCCAGGCGGCCGGTGAGGTAGCGCAGGCCCAGCATCACGGCCACGCCCAACCCAAAACCCAGCGCCACCTGATAGGGCGCGCGGCGCGCCACAATGTCGGGCAGCAGCTCCACGGCCACCACCGAAAACACCACGCCGGCCGCGAAGTGCAGGATGCTGCCCCGCAGCCGCGGCCCCGGCGTCCGCCACATGGCCAGCCCCGCGCCCAGCACCATCACAACGGCCGGCAGCAGGGCGAAACCCACCAGCGTCGGCCAGCCCGGCGAGGTGGTGGGCGCGCCGCCGGGCAGGGCCGCCAGCAGCAGCGAGTAGTCGGGCGGCAGTAGCAGCAGCTTACTCATCGGGCTGGTTGAAATCCATGCGCTGAATCCGCACTGCGTTCAGGATAGCCAGCAGCGCCACGCCCACATCGGCGAAAACGGCCTCCCACATGGTGGCCAGCCCGCCTGCGCCCAGTGCCAGCACCACACCCTTCACAATAAAGGCCAGCCAGATATTCTGCCACACTACCGAGTGGGTGGCGCGGGCAATGCGGCGGGCGGTGGCAATTTTGCTCGGGTGGTCGGTCTGGATAACTACGTCGGCCGTTTCAATAGTAGCGTCGGAGCCCAGGCCGCCCATGGCAATGCCCACATCGGCCAGGGCCACCACCGGGGCGTCGTTCACGCCGTCGCCCACGAAGGCCAGCTTGCGGCCTTCGTCCAGGTACTGCTGCACGTAGCGGGCCTTGTCTTCGGGCAGCAGGCCGCCGTGGGCCTCGGTAATGCCCAGCTCGGCGGCCACTCGCTGCACAATGCTGTCTTTGTCGCCCGAGAGCATGACGAGCTTGCTGATGCCGTCGGCCCGCAGCTCGCGCACGGCCTGGGCGGCATCGGCTTTGGGCGCATCGGCCACGGTAAGGTGGCCGGCGTACTGGCCGTCCACGGCCACCACCACCAGGCTGTCCACGACCTCATCTACCTCGGCCGGATAAGGCACCTCGAACTTGCGCAGCAGCCTGGTGTTGCCGGCCAGCACAGTGCGGCCATCTACCTGACCGCGCAGGCCATGGCCGGCAATTTCCTCCACGCTTTCCACCGCCGCCGTATCAGCCTCGGCCGGCCTGGCGTGCTGCACCACCGCCTTGGCAATGGGGTGGGTTGATTTGGTTTCGAGCGCGCCCACCAGCCGCAGCAGTTCGGCCTGGTGGGTGCCGGGCGCGGCCACTACTTCGCGCACGGCAAATATGCCCTCGGTGAGCGTGCCGGTTTTGTCCATCACCACGGTATCAATCTCGCGCAGCACATCCAAAAAGTTGGAGCCCTTGAACAGGATGCCGTTTTTAGACGCCGCCCCAATACCGCCGAAGTAGCCCAGCGGAATACTGATGACCAGCGCGCAGGGGCAGGAAATGACCAGAAATACCAGCGCCCGGTACAGCCAGTCTCGGAACACATAATCATCGACCACAAGAAACGGCACCAGCACCAGCAGCACGGCCAGCGCCACCACAATGGGCGTATAGATGCGGGCAAAGCGAGTGATGAACTGCTGGGTTTTGGCCTTGCGCCCCACCGCGTCCTGCACCATGGCCAGGATGCGGCTCAGCTTGGTATCGGCGAAGGCGGCCGTTACGCTGACCTGCACCAGCGTTTCGAGGTTGATCATGCCGGCCAGCACCATTTCACCCGCCTGCTTGGTCTGGGGGGCCGATTCGCCGGTGAGGGCGGCCGTGTTGAACGAGGCCGGGCCGGCCAGCAGCGTGCCATCGAGGGCAACTTTCTCGCCCGGGCGCACCTCCATCTGGTCGCCGAGCTGCACTTCTTGGGGGTCGATAACCAGCGGGCGGCCGTCGCGCACCACGGTTACCTCGGTAGCCTGAATTTCGAGCAAAGCCCGGATGCTGCGCTTGGCCCGGTTCACGGCCGCATCCTGAAACAGCTCGCCCACGGTGTAGAACAGCATCACGGCCACACCCTCGGGATACTCGCCGATGGCGAAGGCCCCGACCGTGGCCAGGCTCATCAGTAGAAACTCGTTGAACACGTTGCCCGTCGGCAGGCTGAGCGCGGCCGCCCGCAGCACCTTCCAGCCCACCAGCAGAAACGCCACCCCGTACCACAACGGCCGCACCAGCCCCACAAAAAACGGCACATCGAAGTAATCCAGCGCAATACCGGCCAGCAGCAGCCCCAAACTCACGCCGGGCCACAGGTAGGGCCGCTCCCCGGCCGGACCGTGGCCGTGCCCATCGTCGGGGCCGTCGTGCGAGTGGCCGGCGTGCTTGGCGACCGATTCGCCCTGGTGGTCAGCCGTATCGGTGGGCGCGTGATCCTGGCCGCGCGGGGCGGTGGCGGCGGCGGGCGTGAGCTGCTCGCGGCTGAGCGCCCCCACATTGGCCAGGTTTACCTGCTTGGCGGTATGGAGGTTTTCGTGGAGGTTGTCGGAATGCGGGTCGGGCATTGGGCGGGGGTAGGAAGGCGAATGGCTGGTCAGCGACTATCAAAACGGCCAACCGCCCTTGGGGTTACCCTGGCCAGCCGCCTTGGCCGCCGCCTGCCCCTACGCGGGCCGGGCTTCGAAGCCGGCCTCTTCCACCAAAGCCACCACCTGCTCAGCCGAAAGGTCACCACTGACGGTCAGCACTTTATTCGAATTCCCGGTATCCACCTGCCAGCTACTGATGGCCTTTTCGCCGTTGAGCACGGGGGTGATGGCGCGCACGCAGTTGGCGCAGTTGATGGTAGTGTTGAAACGAAGCGTGTTCATAATGGAAGCAGTTGAATACGAAACCCACCGGGAAAACCGGCTGGTAGTTTCCGCAAAAATACGATCTTAAAAGGCAGGCGGCAGTACAGAATTGCCTCGCAAACCACGCAAACCCCGGCCCCGGCTTTGGGCCTGTGCAGGCGTAGAAACGTAACATCATGCGGCTCTACGCCAACTCAGCCGCTGCTTCTACCCACACGGGCACGGCCGAGAGGGCGGCGTTGCCGGTCAGGGCATCGAGGCGGGTTTCGTCGGTGAGGTCGTTGAGGCTGGCTCCGGGGTGGGCGCGGGCCACGGCCAGCCGGGTGCCGGGGCGTTGGTGGCCGTAGCCGTGGGGCAGGCTGGCCACGCCCGGCATCAGGGCCGCGGTAATTTCAACGGGCACCGCTACCTCCCCCACCCGGCTGCGGACGCGCACCAGCTGGCCCTCCACCAGGCCCCGGGCGGTGGCATCGAGGGGGTGCAGCTGCAGGGTGCAGCGGTTGCGGCCCTTTATCAGGCGGGGCAGGTTGTGCATCCAGGAGTTGTTGGAGCGCAGCTCGCGCCGCCCGATGAGCAGCAGCTGGTTGGGGGCGGCGGGCGGGCCGGCGGCCAGCACCTGCCGGACCCGGGCAAGATCGGCCAGAAATAGCGGGGCCGCCAGGTTGATGCGCTGGTTTGCGGTGCGCAGCGCGGCCGGTAGCCGGGCCTGCAACGGGCCCAGGTCAACGCCGTGGGGGTTCTCGCGCAGCACATCGAGGCTTAAACCGCCGCGTTCGGGCCGGCCATAGGGGCCGTAGCGCAGGCCCAAGTCGATTTTGGCGGCGGGGTCTTCGGGCGGGCCGGCCGTGGCGGGGTCGTAGGCGGGGCCGGCTTCGAGGCGCTGGCGCAGGCCCTCAAAAATCTGCCAGTCGTAGCGGGCCTCGGGGTCCTTCTCAAACAACGGCTCGGCGTAGCGGCTGGTGTTGCGGATGGCCAGGGCGTGGAACGAGACATCGTAGTGGGCCGTTTCGAGGCCCGTGGCGGGCGGCAGAATGTAGTGGGCGTGGCGGGTGGTTTCGTTGCGGTAGATATCGAGGCTCACCATGAACTCCAGCCCGGCCAGCGCGGTATCGAGCTGGCGGCCGTTGGGCGTGCTCAGCACCGGATTGCCGCAGCTCGTTACCAGGGCCCGCAGCTGGCCTTCGCCGGGCGTCAGCATTTCCTCGGCCAGCGCTGCCACCGGCAGCTCGCCCATAAACTCGGCCAGGCCCCGCACCCGGCTCCGGTAGCGGTTGTGGCGGGTGTAGGGGCCGGGCTTGCCCAGCACGTCGAGGGCGGGCGTGGCCAGCATGTAGCCGCCCGGCTCGTCGAGGTGGCCCGTAAGCAGGTTGAGCGCGTTTATCAGCCACAAGCACAGCCCCCCGAACTCCTGGGTGGAAACGCCCAGCCGGCCGTACACCACGCCCCGCTCAGCCGCGGCCAGCGCCCGCGCCAGCTGCCGGATGGCGGCCGGCGCCAAGCCCGTCACGGCGGCCACGCTTTCGGGCGTGAACCCGACCACGGCCGCCCCCAGCTCGGCTAGGCCGTCGGTAAACGCGCCCACCCGGCCGGGGTTCACCAGGTTTTCGGCGTAGAGGACTTGCGCCATTGCCAGCAGCAGAAACACGTCGGTACCGGGCCGGATGAAGTGGTGCTCGTCGGCGCGGGCGGCAGTTTCGGTGCGGCGCGGATCCACCACGATTACCCGTCCGCCCCGCTCCTGAATGGCTCGCAGCCGTTTCGCCACGTCGGGGGCACTCATCAGGCTGCCGTTTGATACGAGCGGGTTGCCGCCCAGAATCAGCCAGAAATCGGTGTGGTCGAGGTCGGGCACGGGCAGCAGCAGCGGATGGCCGTAGAGTTGCCAGGCGGCAAAATGGTGGGGCAGCTGATCGACGGAAGAAGCCGAAAATAGGCTGCGCGAGCCCAGGGCCCGCAGAAAGCCGGGCGCCGCCAACTGGGTGCCCGAGTTGTGCACGCTGGGGTTGCCCGCGTACCAGGCCACGGCGTGGGCACCGTGGCGGGCCTGCACCCGGCGCAGGCCGGCGGCCACCTCATCGAGGGCCTGCTCCCAGCCGATTTCCTCCCAGCCCCCGGCCGCCGTGCGCCGCTGGGGCCGCCGCAGCCGGTCGGGGTCTTCGTACACATCCTGCAAACCCAGGGCTTTGGGGCAGATGTGACCCCGGCTGAAGGGGTCCTGCGCGTCGCCGGCAATACGCAGCACCCGGCCGTTTTCATGCTCAATTTCGAGGCCGCAGATGGCTTCGCAGAGGTTGCAGGCGCGGTAGTGGAGCTGGGGGGGCATGGGCGGCGGGCAGTTGGGGGTACGGTGGCCCAAGATAGCCTCCGTTTCGGAAGTTGCCAACGCCGCCGGCCGTACCTTTGTGCTGCCGGCCGGACCGTTACACTGCCCGTAAAGTGGCCCGCGCAGCAGGGGCCGTATGAACGGCCGGATTTACCCGCCGCACTTCTCTTCCATGATCCGCAAAACCCTGCTCAACTGGCTGCCGCTGGCAGTTTTCGGCCTGATCCTCTGCACCGCCCTGCGGCCCGCAGTGCTCGGCGCAGCCCGTCGCCCGGCCACGCCGGCTGGGGTCCTGGGCCCCGTGGCGGCAGCGGGTAGCCTGCAGCTGGTAACGGCCGACGGGCGGCCGCTCGACCTGAACCGGTTCCGGGGCAAGGCCGTGCTGGTGAACCTGTGGGCCAGCTGGTGCGCGCCCTGCCGGGCCGAAATGCCCGGTATGGAGGCCCTGGCCGCGCGGATAGATACCAGCAAAGTGGCTTTCGTGCTGATTTCGCTGGATAAAAACCCGGCCAAGGCCTTGCGGTTCGTACAGCGCCAGAACCTGCGGCTGCCGGTGTACTTCCCGGCCGCGCCCCTGCCCCCACCCTTCAACTCGCCCATCATCCCGACGACCATTATCCTGAGCCCCGACGGCTACGTGGCGGCCCGCTACGAAGGCCTGGTCGATTACGACACCCCCCAATTCCGGCAGGCGCTGGAGCGGCTGGCGGCGCGGCAGTAGCGCGTGCTCGCGCGGCCGGCCCGGCTTTCAGGGCGCGGCGGGGCCGGAGCAGCTGTTGTGCATCCAGCTCACAATCAAAAACTTACTACTCCCGACTTTATTAACGTAGTGGATGACCGGGTCTGCATTGGGATCATATCGGCAGGAGACCTACCTTTCCTAATGCTTCGTTTCATCCTGTGGTTTTTTGCGGCGGCGAGCCTGCTGCTGCTGCTGCCGGGAGCGGCGCGGGCCCAAAGCCCCCAGAGCCGGCCCCTGCAGCTGGCCCTGGCCCGCACCACCACCGATACGGCCCGGGTGCTGCTACTGGCCGATCTGGCCGCCACGTACCGCTACTCGCGCTTCGACTCGGTGAGCTACTACGCCCACCAGGGCCTGCGCCTGGCCCGGCGCATCGGCTATGTGCAGGGCGAGGGGCGCTGCCTGTCGCGGCTGGCCATTCTGCCTGGCGAGCGGGGCAACCTGCCCCAGGCCCTGCGCCTGAACCTGGCCGCCCTGCGCCTCAACGAGGAAAGCCAGGACCTGGAAGCGACGGCCCGCACGCTCAACCAGACCGGGCTGCTGTACTTCGCCCTCGACGACTACCGCCCGGCGCTACGGTATTCGTTCCGGGCGCTGCGCCTCTACCAGCAGGCCGGCACCACCGACACCTCGCAGCTCATCAGTGTAATTGCCAACCTGGGCGCTAACTATGAGGGCCTGCGCCGCTACGATTCGGCCGCCTTCTACCTCAACCAGGCCTGGCAGCTGACCAGCCACCACCGCCCCCGCGCCTGGAGCTGCTGGGGCAACCCCGCTCCCTACGTACTGCGCGAGCTGGGTTTGCTGCAGCTGGTGCAGGGCCAGCCGCGGGCCGCCCTGAAATACTACCGGCGCAGCGCCCGGGCCGCCGAGCCCGAAAATGACCAGCGCAGCGCCAGCCGGGCCTACCAGTACCTGGCCGAGCTGTACGCCCGGCAGGGCCAGTCCGACTCCAGCATCTGGTACGCCCGGCACGCCCTGTACCTGGCCGCCAACCTGCCCTACGTGGTGGGCGTGGTGCGCAACAGCGCCCTGCTGATGGAGGCCTACGAAGCCCGCCAGCGGCCCGACAGCGCCCTGTATTATACCCATGTGCTGCTGGCGGCTCAGGACAGCCTTTTCAACCCGCGCCGCATCAAGCAGCTCGACCTTATTGCCTTCAATGAGCACACCCGGTTGCTGGAGCTGGAGGCTGAGCGCGCCAAGCTGCTGGCCCGCGTGCGCACCGCCGCGCTGCTGATGGGGGCCGCGCTGCTGCTGCTGGCCCTGCTGCTGCTGTGGCGGCGCAACCGCCAGCAGCGGCACGCCAACCACAGCCTTGGGGTGCTGCACGAGCAGCTCGGCCAGCAGGCCCGCGAGCTGACCACCCAGCGCGACGACCTGGTGCAGACGCTGAAAGAGCTGAAAATAACCCAGGGCCAGCTGGTACTGCGCGAGAAAATGGCCTCCCTGGGCGAGCTGATGGCCGGCGTAGCCCACGAAATTCAGCGCCCCGTGAGCCTGCTGCGGCGCTATGCGGCGGCCAGCACGGAGATTTGCAACGAGATGCGCCACCACATCGGCCAGCTGCAGTTGCCCCTGCACCAGCAGGAACTGGCCGACAAGCTGCTCGATACCATGCACCAGAACCAGACCCACATTGTGCAGTATGGGCAGCGGGCCGACTCGGTGGTGCGCGGCATGCTGGAGTACTCGCAGGGCGGCGGCGGGGCCCGGCAGTCCACCGACCTCAACGCGCTGGCCGAGGAATTCCTGCGGCTGGTGTACCACGATTTGCGGGCCAAGAACCGCTACTTCAGCGCGGCCCTGCTGCTGCGCCCTGACCCCACGCTGGAACGCGTGATGGTGGTACGCCAGGATGTGGGGCGGGCGCTGGTGGGCGTGTTTAGTGCCGCCCTACAGGCCGTGGCCCAGCGCCAGCGCCAGCCTGACGAAGACTACGTGCCCCAGGTGGAACTGACCACCCGCCGCACGGCGGCCAGCGTCGAAATCCGGGTACGCGACAACGGCGAGGGCCTGCCGCCCGAAATGCTACTCACCGTATTTCAGCGCTTCCCGGCCGGCGCCGAAACCGGCCTGAGCCTGGCCCTGAGCCACGACCTGATTACCCGCGGCCACGGCGGCACGCTCAGCGTCAGTAGCCAGCCTGGCCGCGGCACCGAATACTGCATTGTGCTACCGCTACCCTCTGCTTGAGCAGTTAGCTGCATCAACGAGAGCGAACTGCTCAAGCAGAGGAAAGGCCGTTGAGCAGAAACTCGCGGAGGCGTTCAACGTGGTGCTTAAGTTCGATGATGCGTTCGAGCTGGAACTCATTGCCGGCGGTAGCGGAGCCCGCCCGGTTGGCTAGGTTGAGGAGCAGGTTTTTGCGTTCTTCCATCATGCGCAGGGCCACCCACAGCGTTTCTTCCAGGCCCTGGCGCGAGTTGTCGAGCAGCGTGCCCAGGGTGTATGCGTGGCCCGTGTGGCAGCGGAAACGCGTTACGTTGCCTTCGTTGAGTTGCCAGAGGTTGCCCCCGCAGCCGGGGCAGGTAAGCGGGGCGAGGGTGCCGAGTTGAGCCGCCTGTTCGGTGGTGCCCACTATTCTTTCCGCAATGGCGGCCTCCAGCTTAATGTCTTCGGGAATGAGCCCAACCGGACGCGGCGGTTGACTGACGAGGCGGGTCAGCAGGCCGCCCATTTCGGCCAGCGAGGCTACGTAATCGACCTCGACGTTGCTCAGGGCGCTTTCGGGCATGCTCGGAAACTCGGCCTCCAGCGGGTCCTGCACCACGGCCTGCCCCCCTGCCCGCTTAATTTGCTCCAGCCCGGCCGTGCCATCGTGGAGCAGGCCGGTGAGCACAACGCCCACTACCGCCGTCCCATGGTGGGCCGCCGCCGAGCGGAACAGCGCATCAACGGCGGGGCGAAAGTTGTTTTCGCGCGGCCCCTTAGTTACCAGTAGGTGCCCGTCGCGGATGAGCAGGTGCCGGTCGGGGGGAGCCAGGTAGAGGTGGCCGGCTTCGAGGGGCTGGTCAGTGGTCGCCAGCGAGCAGCGCAGGCCCGTGACGGCCGCCAGCCGCTCTACCAAGTGCGGGCCCGAGGAGGTAGCGGCCAGATGCTGCACCACCAGCACGGCCGCCGACAGCCCGGCCGGCAGCTGGCCGGCCAGCCGTACCAGGGCCGGCATACCGCCTGCCGAAGCACCAATAACAATCAGATAAGCAGGGTTTTCCGAAGCCATATCAACTACTAAAACAAGACAAAATAAGGCGGGTGCAGGCTGGTACGCCGGTTTTTGCATACGTATTCCCCGGTCTGCTTTGTTATGGTGGCGCTTGCCAACGGCGGCTGGTTGCGCGATTCAGAATCCGGCATTCAAGCTCCTTGCTTCGACAATTCCTCCAGCGCCTGCTTAGCTTTGAGTAACGCCGGCGCATTCATCCTTGCCGGCCCCCATCTGCCCCATGCCCGATTTCAACCCTGCTACCTACACCGAAGACCGTGAAAACCAGGACCCGGCCGGCCCCATCGGCGTGGAGGCGGTGCCCGTGGAGCAACGCGTGAGCCCCAGCCAGCTGCGCGTGGCCCAGCGCCAGGAAAACGCGGCCGATAAGTTTCCGATTGTGGGACTGGGCGGCTCGGCCGGGGCGCTGCAGGCCTTCGAGGAGTTCTTCCGGCAGCTGCCCGCCCGCCCCGGCATGGCCTTCGTGGTGGTCATGCACCTGGTGCCCGACCAGCCGGGCGAGCTGCCGGCCGTACTCCAGCGCTTCACCGCTATGCCCGTAGTCGAAGCCGCCGACGGCCTGAAAGTGCAGCCCAACCACGTGTACGTGATTCCGCCCGGCCGCGACCTGGGTATGCTGCACGGCACGCTGCTGCTGTTTCAGCCCACCCAGGCCCGGGGCCACCGCCTGCCCATCGACTTTTTCTTCCAGAGCCTGGCCAAGGATGCGCGCGAGCGGGCCATTTGCATTATCTGCTCGGGCATGGGCTCGGATGGGACCGTGGGGTTGAAAATGGTGATGGAAAACTTTGGGATGGTGATGGTACAGAGCCCCGAAACGGCCGAGTACGACTCGATGCCCCACTCGGCCGTGGCCACCGAATTTGTCGATTACGTGCTGCCCGCCGGCCAGCTGCCGGCCAAGCTGGTCGAGTACCTGCACAAGCCCCTGCTGGCCCGCCCCCGCCGCGAAACGGCCGAATCGGCCTCGCAGCCGGCCCACGCCCTGCAGAAAATATTCGTCCTGATTCGGGCCCAGACCGGCCACGATTTCAGCTTTTACAAGCGTAATACCGTGTTCCGGCGCATCGAGCGGCGCATGAATGCCCACCAGATTCCGGAGTTTACCCAGTACGTGCGCTACCTGCAGGAAAACCCGGCCGAGGTGGAAGCCCTGTTTCGGGAGCTGCTGATTGGGGTAACCAAGTTTTTTCGCGACCCCGACGCCTTCCAGGCCCTGCAGCGGCAGTTGCCGGCGCTGCTGCGCCAAAAGCCCACCGACAGCGTAGTGCGGGTCTGGACGCCGGGCTGCTCGACCGGCGAGGAGGCCTACTCGCTGGCCATGCTGCTACTCGAAGGCCTCGATTCCGTCGACCCGGGGCGCTACCTCAAAATTCAGCTATTCGCCACCGACATCAACCCGGCGGCCGTCGACTTTGCCCGCGCCGGCCTGTACCCGGCCAACATTACGGCCGACGTGAGCCCGGAGCGGCTGCAGCGCTTTTTTGTGCGCCAACCCGACGGCAGCTACCAGATAACCAAGGAAGTGCGCGACGTGGTGATTTTCGCCGTGCATAACCTGACCAAGGATGCGCCCTTCACCAAGCTCGATTTGCTGTGCTGCCGCAACCTGCTGATTTACCTGTCGGCCGAGCTGCAGAAAAACCTGCTGCCCGTTTTTCACTACGCCCTCAACCCCAGCGCGCTGCTGTTTCTGGGCCCCAGCGAAAACCTGACCGGCTACCGGGACCTGTTTACTGCGCTCGATATGAAGTGGAAGATTTCGCGGCGCAACGACTCCTCGCCGTCCATTACCCAGGTGGTTAACTTCCCCTTTGCCCTCTCCCACCACCCGGCCGCAGCGGCGGGCCCTGCTACTCCTATGGCCTCCTCCTCCTCCCACAAAAGCGGCCCTTTCACGGCTTTGGTGCAGAAAACGCTGTTACGCACCTACGCGCCCCCGGCCGTAGTCATCAATACCAAGGGCGAAATCCTGTACGTGAACGGGCGCACCGGCCGCTACCTCGAACCGGCCCCCGGCCTGGGCGGGCTCAACCTGTTCGAAATGGCCCGCGAAGAGCTCAACTACGAGCTGAGCGCCGCCGTGCACAAGGCCAGCGCCAGCCAGCAGACTGTGGTAGTCGAGCGGGTGCAGGTGCAAACGGAGGCCGGCTACCAGTTGCTGCGCCTCACGGTACACTACCTGCAGCAGCCCGAGCAGCTGGCCGGCCTGCTGCTGGTAGCCTTCGAAGACCAGCCCACGCCCCGCAAGGTGCGCACGGCCAAGGCCCGCCCCGCCGACGAGAGCCGCGACGCGGTGGTGGAGGTGCTCGGCAAGGAGCTGCAGTTCACCAAGCACCGCCTCCAGACTACCATTGAGGAGATGGAAAGCAGCCTCGAAGAGCTGAAAAGCACCAACGAGGAGCTGCAAAGCGCCAACGAGGAGCTGCAAAGTACCAACGAGGAGGCCATGACCAACAAGGAGGAAATGCAGAGCCTCAACGAGGAGCTGATGACGCTGAATATGCAGTACCTGAGCAAGACCGAGGAGCTGAGCCAGGCCGCCAACGACATGAAGAACCTGCTCGACGCCACGGAAATTGCCACCGTGTTTCTCGACAACGACATGTTAATTAAGCGCTTTACGCCCAGCATGAGCCGCATTATGCACCTACAGCCCGCCGATGTGGGCCGGCCCATCAACCATTTCGCCAGCACCCTGCGCTACGATACGCTGGAGCAGGACGTGCGCCAGGTAATTGACCGGCTGACCAGCGTGGAGGCCACCGTGGAAACCACGGCCAATGAGTGGTTCTCGATGCGCATTCTGCCCTACCGCACCCTCGACAACTACATCAGCGGGGCCGTGCTCACGTTTACCGATGTCTCGGACCTCAAGCACCTGGAAACCCGCCTGCGCGAAAGCACCCGCTACGCCGAAAGCATCATCGAAACCATGCAGGAGCCGCTGCTGATACTCGATGCCCAGCTGCTTATCCAGACCGCCAGCCAGACGCTGGCCCGGCAGTTTCAGCTCGATGTGGCCCGGCTACGAAACCAGCCCCTGGCCTCCCTCGGCCCTCCCGAGTGGAACCACACCGCCCTGCGCGAGCAGCTGCAAGCCCTGTTCGACGGCTCGGGCGAGTCGTTCGACAACCTGCACCTGACCGGCCCCCAGGGCCGCCCCATCCGCGCCTTCGCCCGCCGCCTGCTCAGCGCCGGCCAAGCCACCGGCCTCGTGCTGCTGGGCCTGGAGGTTAGTGATTAGTGAATAGTGAATAGCGCGATGGGCAGGAGCATTTTAAGGGACAAATCGTTCACTTTCGCGGTGCGGGTGGTGCGGGTTTTTCAGCACTTGCAGGGAGCAAGAAAGGAATTCGTTCTCAGCAAACAGTTGTTGCGGAGCGGTACGGCAATCGGGGCCCTAATTCGGGAAGCAGAGTACGCCGAGAGCAAAAAAGATTTCATTCATAAATTGTCTGTTGCCCAAAAGGAGGCCAACGAAACGGTTTACTGGCTCGACTTGCTGCTAGCCACTGATTATCTGACAACCGATGAATCATCCAGCTTACACCAGGACGTTCTGGAATTGTTGAAAATGCTTACCAGCTCCATAAAAACCGCTAAAAACGACTTATCCACTAATCACTAACCGTTAATCACTAATCACTACCAAAATGGCTGATTTCGATGAGCGGCAGCCGGCTTCGGCGGCGGCGGGCGAGGCCTTGCGCGAGCTGCGGGCCCGGGCCGAGCGGCGGCGGCTGGTAACGCAAAGTCCACCGCCCGAAACGCCGGCCGAGATGCAGCGGCTGGTGCAGGAGCTGCAGGTGCACCAGATTGAGCTGGAAATGCAGTACGAGGAGCTGCTGCTGGCCCAGGCCGAAGCCGAGGCCAGCCGCGTGCAATACCTCGACCTCTACGAATTTGCGCCCGTTGGCTACTGCACGCTCGATGCCACCGGCACGCTGCGCCAGCTGAACCTGCGTACGGCCCAGCTGCTGGGGCTGGTGCGCCAGCAGCTGCAGGGCCGCCGGCTGGCGCTGTTTGTCGAGCTCCGGCAGCGGGCCGAGTTTGCCGGCTTCCTGAACCGGGTGCTGACTGCCGACCCCACCGACAGTACCCGCCACGCTATTACGCTGGCCCTGGTGCGCCCCGATGGACGGCCCCTGGAGCTGCGCCTCGAAGCCACCTGCGCCCACGATGCCGCCACCAACCAGCCCCTGGCACGCCTGGCCCTGCTAGACGTGACGGAGCAGCAGCAGGCCACCCGGGCGCTGGCCGAGAGCGAGCAGCGCCTGCGCCAGGCCCTCGACGCGGCCGCCATGGGCGTGGTAAGCTGGGATTTCGCCACCGACCAGTGGCAGGCCGACGCCCGCGCCCAGGCCATCTGGGGGCTGCCCTACGCCGCCGCTCCGCGCCCCGCCGACGTAGTGGCCGCCCACCTGCACCCCGCCGACCAGGCCCGGTTCCGGCAGCTGGCCGCGCCGGCCGCCGCGCCCCCGGCAGGCGTCGAGGTAGAACTACGCCGGCCCGACGCGCAGCGGCCCGACCGCTACGTAAGCCTGACGGGCCATGTGCTGGCGCCCGAGCCAGCCCACCCGCAGGGCCGGCTGCTGGGGCTGGTGCGCGACCGGACCCTGCACCACCGCACCGCGCAGGAGCTCAGCTATAAAACCCAGCTGCTGGAGCGCATTCTGGGCCACCTGCCGGTGCTGCTGGGCCGCCTCGACGCCGAGGGCCGCTACCGCGAGCTGGTGGGCGCGGGCCTGCGCCGCCTGCACCTGGCCGATAACGAGTTGGTGGGCCAGTCCATCTTCGACTGCTTCCCCTCAATTAACGAGCACAGCCGCCGCCTGCTGGCCGGCGAGTCAATTAATTTTATGGGCTCGACGGACCTCAACGGCGAGCGGATGTACTACCAGACCTACGGCTTTTTCGATGCCGAACGCAACGAGGTCATTATGTTTGCCCTCGACGTAACCGAGCGCGAGCAGCAGCGCACCGAAACCACCCGCCTGCAGCTGCGCCAGCAGCAGCTGGTGCTGTCGGCCATTCTCACCACCCAGGAAGAGGAGCGCCGCCGCATTGCCGAGGCCCTGCACAACGGCGTGGGCCAGCTGCTCTACGCCACCCGCCTGCACCTCACCCAACTGCCCGACTCCGAAACGTTGCGCGCCGGCCAGCAGCTGCTGCAGGAAGCCATCCGGGCCACCCGCAACATCTCGTTCGAGCTCACGCCGCGCATTCTGGAAGATTTTGGCCTGCCCACCGCCCTGCGCGAGTTGGCCGACCGCGTGCCCGTGAGCCTGCTGCACCTCGATTTGCGCCTGCAGGGCCTGGAAGATGGGACCGAACCCCTGCCCCCACCCGTGCAGATGGCGGCCTACCGCATCGTGCAGGAATTGCTCAGCAACGTGATGAAGCACGCCCAGGCCCGCCAGGTGACGCTGGCCGTGACCCGGCAGCAGCAGCAGTTGTGCATCCACATCACCGACGACGGCGTGGGCTTCGTGCCCGCCCCCACTCCGGCCAGCGGCGGTATTGGTTTGGCTGGCATTCGCAACCGCGTAGAGTTGCTGGGCGGTACGCTGGCTATTAGCTCCCAGCCCGGGCAGGGCACTACCATCAGCATCGCCCTGCTCCTGCCCCCGGACCCAGACTCGGCCGCCAGCTAAGCCCGCCACCCGGGCAGAAATGAGGGTGGGTGTATTTACAGGGCGGAGTTCGTTTTCTTCCCGAACAGGCCCCCTTGCAGCTGCTCGTAGAACAGCGTGGCGGCCGCTTCGAGCAGGGGCTGGTCGGTGGTGCGCTCCTGGCAGCGCTGCATGTCGTAGTGGCACAGCGTACCGAAGGGCTGGCCCTGGGCATCACGTATCAGCACCCCGCAGTAGGAAACCACAGCCGTATCGATGAGGCCCCGGACGCGGGCATCGGTGGTGGCGTCGATGATTTCCAGCGGGGCCTGCTGCTGGCCTACCAACGAGCAGTACGTCACGGCCATGGGCGCATCACCCCCCTGCTCCAGGGCGGGCTGGAGGCGGTCGAACAGGGCCTCGTTGCGCAACATCTCGCCATCGAACCGAAATACTCCAGTGTAGCGGTGTGGCGTGCGACGGTTGAGATACTGTAGGGCTGCGTGCAAGCCCTGCTGCTGCATTACACGCCTAAACTCGCTGATTTCGTCGGGCATGGCTGGTTATGAGGAAACGTTATCGTGGACAAAGGTACGGTTTACCTCCTTTCGACGGCCGAAGCCGTACTACGCTCGTATTCAGGCTCGCTACTCTCCTAATGGCCCTTGGGAGCCGCCCACCCTTATTTGCCGGGTACCAGGCGGCATCGTAGGCACCCCCGTTTACCTTTGCACAAAGCTAAGCGCCGTACCGCGCCAATTGGCCGCCACTGCCAGTCGTTGTATTTCCTCGTTGCCCCCTTATGTCTGCTCCTGCATCCTCTTTCTCCGACCTGAATCCGGCCGGATTAGCAGAGGTTTTACTAACGACTTCCCTCAACGGCACCCTGCTGTTGCGGCCCCTGTACGCGGCCGATGGGCAGGAGCTGGTTGATTTCGCCTGGGAGCGTCTCAACCCCGCCGCCCAGCAAATGCTGAATCTGCCGGAGCGCCCCACTGCCTCCTTTCTGACCTTGTTTCCAACGGCGCAACAAACGGGGGTTTTTGGGTTCTACCGCGACGCCTTCCAGTCGGGCCAACTGGCCCAGCGCCAGAACCTTTACCAGTACGATGGGCTGGATGCTTACTATATACTGCAGGCCCAGCGCTACGAAGGGGTGCTGGTGGTCAGCTTCGCCGATGGCAACGAACAGTCGCGGACCCGCGTGGAAAAGGCATTGCGTGAAAGCCAGGCCCGCGAGCGGGCCGCCCGGGCGGCGGCCGAGCGCCAGCAGGGCGAGCTGAAGCGCGTGTTTGAGCAGGCCCCGGTGGCCATTGCCGTGTACCGGGGGCCGCAGTATATTATCGAGCTGGCCAACCCCACCGTGTGCCGGCTATGGGGCCGCACCCCAGAGCAAATCATCGGCAAGGGCCTGTTCGAGGCCCTGCCCGAAGTGGCCGGCATGGGCTACGAGCAGCTGCTCGATGGCGTAATGGCGACCGGCAAGCCCTACGTGGCCCACGCCATGCCGGCCGTGCACGAGCGCGACGGCCGCCGCGACACCGTGTACTGGGATTTCGTGTACGTGGCCATGTACGAGGCCGATGGCAGCATCTATGGGGCTATGGTGGTGGCCACCGAAGTGACGGAGCAGGTGCTGGCCCGCCAGCAGGTGCAGCAGCTTAACGAGGAGCTGGAAGTGCGCGTGCGGGCGCGCACAGCCGAAGCCCACGCCGCCCTGCGCGAGGCCCAGGACCAGCGCGAGCAGCAGCAGGAACAGCAAAACCTGCTGCGCCAAATTCTGCGCCAGGTACCCGCCTCGGTAGCCACCCTGATGGGACCGGAGCACCATTTCGCGTTCTTCAACCATCGATACTATACGCTTACCGGCAACCGGGCCGCCCTGGGCCGGAAGGTGGCCGACGTGCTGCCGGAACTGATGGAACAAGGGTTTCTGTCGTTGCTCGACCGCGTGTATGCCACCGGCGAAGCATTCAGCGACCAGGAGATTTCCATTGTGCTGGAGCAGCCTACCGGTCCTGCTAGCCAGCAATACATCGACTTTTCCTACCAACCGCTCACTGACCGCCAGGGTCAGGTACAGGGCATTCTGGTCTTCATTCTCGATACCACCGAACAGGTGCGCGCCCGCCGCCAGGCCGACACGTTGCAGGCCGCCGCGCTGGCCGCCGTGCAGCGCCGGGCCCAGCAGCGCCAGGAGCTCTACCAGATATTTGCCCAGACGCCAGTAGCCATTGTGCTGCTGCGCGAACCCGACCACCGCATCGACTACTTCAACCCCGCCTTCGAGGAACTGTTCCCGCCCGAAGAATGGGCGGGCCGCGATATGCAGGGCCATGTGCTGGCCGAAGTGTATCCGCGCATCAAACTGGCCGGCCTGGTCGAGCTACTCGACCGCGTGTTTGAAACCGGCGAGCCGCAGGCCGTGCTCGACATGCCCCTGGCCAACCTCTACCCCGGCAGCCCGCGCTACGTTACATTTACTTACCAAGCCTACCGCGAGGAGGGCCGCATTGTGGGCGTGGCCGCTTTCGCCTACGACGTGACCGAGCAGGTGGTAAGCCGCCGCGATGCCGAAATTATGCAGGCCGCCCTGCTGGCCAGCGCCCAGCGTAGCGCCGAGGAGCGCCAGGAGTTGCTCGCCCTCTTCGAGCAGGCCCCGGTGGCCGTAGCCCTGTTGCGCGAGCCCGACCACCGAATCGAGTACTTCAACACGGCCTTTGCCGAGTTGTATCCGACCCAGAACATCCTTGGGCGGCCCGTAGTGGAGGTTTACCCCGGCATGGCCTCGCCCGACGTTATCGGCCGCCTCGATCGGGTGTATACCACGGGCGAAACGTACCAGGGCCTGGAGCAGCCGTTGCGCACGGCCGCACCGGGCGGCAAGCCCCGCTACATCACGTTCACTTACCAGGCCTACCGCGAGCACGAGCGAATTGCCGGGGTGGCCGTTTTCATTCATGAAGTAACCGAGCAGGTGCTGGCCCGCGAGGCCCGCGAGGCGCAGCAGCAGCTGGTCGAAGCGGTGTTCGAGCAGTCGCCTACCGCCATCTGGGTAGCCGAGGGACCAGATTATGTGTTCAGCATCGTCAATCCGCTTATGGAACAGATCTTAGGTCGGACTCAGCAGCAGCTCATCGGCAAGCCTTATTTCGAGGTGATGACGGAGCTGACCAGCCAGGGCCTGCCGGAGTTGATGCGCCAGGTGTGGGAGAGCGGCGAAACGCTGTCGGTGAAGGAAATGCCCGCGCGCTTGAACTACCACCAGCCCGACGAGGTGGGCTACTTCAGCCTCGTGTTTCAACCCCTGCGCGACGAAGCGCAGGGCGAGGTTATCGGCATTGCCTGCGTGGCCGTCGAGGTAACGGACCAGGTGCGGGCCCGCCAGCAGGTGCAGCAGCTCAACCAGGAAATGCAGCTCACTAATGCCGAGCTGCACGACACCAACGCCCGCCTGATTCGGACCAACACCGACCTCGACACGTTCGTCTACACGGCCTCGCACGACCTCAAAGCCCCGATTTCCAACATCGAAGGCCTGCTGCTGGCCCTGCGCCAGCAACTGCCGCCCGAGGCGCTGGAGGCTCCGCTGGTGCCGCGCCTGTTTAGTATGATGGAGGATTCGGTGATGCGCTTCCAGCAGACCATCGGCCACCTGACCGACATCTCGCAGCTGCAACAGGCCGAAGCCCCCGAAACGATAGACCTGTCCGACCTGGTCGCGGGCGTGCGCCTCGACTTGGCCCCGCTTATCGAAGCGGCCAGCGTGGCGCTCAGCGTAACGGTGGAAGATTGCCAGGCCGTGCGCGTGGCGCCCAAAACCCTGCGCTCTGTGGTGTACAACCTGCTGAGCAACGCCGTGAAGTACCGTGCCCCCGACCGGCCGGCCCAGGTGCAGCTGCGGGCCCATTGCACGCCCACCCAGCTGGTGCTGGCCGTGCAGGACAATGGCCTGGGTCTGAACACCGCGCAGCAGGCCGAGCTGTTCGGCATGTTCCGCCGCCTGCACGTGCACGTAGAAGGTTCGGGCGTGGGCCTGTTTATGGTGAAGCGCCTGGTAGAAAACGCCGGCGGCACTATTACCGTGGAGAGCCAGCCCGGCGTAGGCTCCACCTTCACCGTGCTCTTGCCGGCCTAACCCCCTCACCTGCTCATGGAAAAGCTTTCAAGCGTGCTGCTGGTCGATGACGACTCGACCAATAATTTCTTGAACGAGCTGCTCTTCCGGCAGCTCGATGTGACCGACCGTTTGCTGACGGCCGAGGACGGGGCGCAGGCCCTGGAGTTGGTTGCCGGCATGTCCGACCTCCACGAGCCCGCCCTGATTCTGCTCGACGTGAAAATGCCCGGCATGGGGGGCATTGCCTTTCTGGAGGCCTTCCGGCAGCTCCCGCTCGCCCAAAGCCGGGCCACCGTCATCATCATGCTCACAACCACCATGGACGCCCGCGACCTGAGCCGCCTGGAAGAGCTCAACATTGCCGGGCTGGTCAGCAAGCCGCTCACTAAAGAGAAAATCGACCAGCTTCTGCAACTGCACTTCCAACGCAACTTACCCGTTAGCTAGCCATGCGGAGGCTATTCGCTACCAATTGGCTACTGCGAATGGGTATAGCCACCTACTACCCAGTGCCCCACCAAACAACTCGGCTAGGCGCCCCGGGCCAGCAGCACCACCCCACCCACAATGGCCAGCAGCCCCAGCGCCTGCGGCCACGCTAGCGTTTCGCGGGCTACCAGCACGCCCAGCAGGGCCGTCAGCAGCACCGAGCCACCCACGATGATAGGCGTGCCCACCGAGGCGGGCACGCCCCGCTCGAACACTATAAAGGTCAGGATTTCGGCCAGGCCTACGCCCAGGCCCGCCAGCGCGGCCAGCCCCAGTCCCCGGCCCGTAACAGGCAGTGGGGTGCCTTTCAGGTGCAGGCTCAGCAGCCAGATGCCGCCCAGCGTGGCGGCTACCAGTTGCAGCACTACGGCCCCGGCGGCGGCAGCAATGTGGCCCGCCGCCAGCTTGATAAAGAAGTTATAGCCGGCCAGGCACAGCGCCGCCAGCAGCGCCAGTCCCAGCCAGCCGCCCGCGCCCGCCACGCTAGGCACCCGGCTTATCGAGGCGCTTGAGCAGTTGCCGCTGCAAATCCTCCCAGTTCTCGAACTCGTCGGAGTCCTCCCACAGTTCGCGCAGCTCCGAATCGGACCCGAGCACGGCGCGCACGGCCTGCTGGGCCGGCTTCCGCAGGGGCTCAATATGGCTCAAATCGAGGCGCGGAATGATGCCCAGCAGGTCGGCGGGGAAGTTGCGGGCGGGCTTACCCAAGATGGCGGCCACAATTTCGGCCGCTGCCAGCGCCTCGTTGGCCACGTCGGCGTCGAGGTAATCCTCGGAGTCTACCGTGGCGGCCAGGGCCAGTTCGAGCACCCCGGCGGAGGGTTCAGCTTTGAAATCTTCGGCAAAGTCGGCGGCCGTGTCGTTGTCGAAGTTATAGTAGCCCCAGGCTCCCATGGTGTGGTGGTATTGGTGGTTTGGTGAGTAAATATCAGCCTAAAGAAGGAAATAATAGTCGGACTGTGCGTAGTTGCGCGGCCCGGGCCAATTGGTCCGGCCAACGGCTGGCCCCACGCGCCCCGGCTACTTCAGCTTTTCCTTCAGCAGCTCAATCTCGATGGCCGGCGCAATCTTCTCATAGAGAATGTTATAGGCCGCCGTGGTGATGGGCATGGCCACCTGCAGCTTGCGGTTGATTTCGTGGATGCTCTTGACGGCGTAGTAGCCCTCGGCAATCATATTCATCTCCAGCTGGGCCGATTTTACGGAGTAACCCCGGCCCACCATGTTGCCGAAAGTGCGGTTGCGCGAGAACTGCGAATAGGCTGTCACCAGCAAATCGCCCAGGTAGGCCGAGCCCGACAGGTCGCGGGGCTGGGGGTTGAGGGCATG
Source organism: Hymenobacter psychrophilus (assembly GCF_900107135.1). GTDB lineage: Bacteria > Bacteroidota > Bacteroidia > Cytophagales > Hymenobacteraceae > Hymenobacter > Hymenobacter psychrophilus. The sequence goes on along the minus strand of NZ_FNOV01000011.1, from coordinate 104,155 downwards.
GGCAAAGCGGCGCATTTCCTGCACGGCGTTGCTCACCAGTACCGCCTGGAAATTGTCGCCGTAGCCCAGGCCGTGGGCAATACCGCCGGTTAGGGCAATGATGTTCTTCATCACGGCGCAGTACTCAATGCCGTCGAGGTCGGTGGCGGGGTTGGCCTTCACGTAGCGGTTGCGCAGCAGCCGGCAGAAGTCCTCGGCCAGCTCCATGTCGGGCGAGCCGATGGTCAGGTAGCTCTGCTTTTCGAGAGCCACTTCCTCGGCGTGGCAGGGACCAGCTATTACGCCCAGGCGGGTGTGGGGCAGCTTGAACCGCTCGGCCACGTAGTCGGTCACGAGCACGTTTTTGCCCGGAATCATGCCCTTAATGGCCGAAATTACCCGTTTGCCCTTCAGCGCGTCGCGGTCGAGCTTATCGAGGGCGCTCTGCACGAAGGCAGCCGGCACGGCCAGCACCAGCCAGTCGGCGGCGCCCACGGCTTCCTTCAGGTCGGTAGTGGGCAGCACGTAGTCCAGGTCGTGAGCCACCGACGAGAGGTAGCGCGGGTTGTGGCGGGTGCGCAGCAAGTGCTGCACGTCCTCTTTGCCGCGCATCCACCAATGCACGCGGCCGCCGTTTTCCGACAGAATTTTGGTGAGTGCGGTGGCCCAGGAGCCCCCGCCGAGCATGGCTATTTTTTCCAAGAGTGGGTGGGGTGATAGATAAAGGGGAAGGAGGAAAGCGTGATTGAGTAACCCGGTTAACAAAGAACGTCATTCAAGGCGAAGCGACGAACCTCGCGTGCTCAGGCTGTCAGGATAACCCAACGACTTCACGCGCGCTGCTTTGCTTCGCCTTGAATGACGCTCTTCGTAACTCATTCGCCGGATCATGCCTTCACGCATCCGTTTACTCCGCCGGCGCGTCCTCTTTCAGGGCTTCCTTGTTGAGGCTTTTGGCATCCTTGATGACGACAAGAGCCCCGTCTTTCAGGGTCTTGGACACGGCCCGGAACGGGCCGCTGGCCACTTGGTCGCCGGCCTGAATACCGCTGATGATTTCGATGTTCTGGAAGTCGCTGATGCCGGTTTTCACGGGCGTCATCACGGCCTTGCCGTTGCGCAGCAGGAACACCACTTCCTGGGGGGCGGCCTGCAGGCCGGCGGTGGCGCCTTCGGTTTTGGCGGCGGCTTTAGCCCCGCCTTCCGGGGCGGCCGATGCCGTTTTGGTGCTGTCGGTACGGGTGGTTACGGCGGCCAGCGGCACGCTCAGCACGTTGCTTTTACGGTTGGTGATGATATCGACCGAGGCCGTCATGCCGGGGCGGAAGGGCACCACCCGGCGGCCGGGCTTGGCCTGCAGCAGGTTCTCGTAGGAGGAAGGCAACAGCCGGATTTTCACCTCAAATTCGGTTACGGCCTCGGCCGTCAGCGCGTCTTTGGCCGTGTTGGCAATGCTGGTTACCACGCCCTTAAACCGCTGGTCCTGGCTGGAGTAGCTGTCCACTTCCACATCGGCCGAGTCGCCCAGGGTCACGTTGATGATGTCGTTTTCATTCACGCTCACCCGCACTTCCATTTCGCGCAGGTTGGCAATGCGCATGATTTCGGTACCCGCCATCTGGCTGGTGCCCACTACCCGCTCGCCCTTCTTCACGTTGAGCTTGCTCACGGTGCCGCTTACGGGCGAATAAATGGTGGTTTTGTCGAGGTTGCGGCGGGCGTCTTCCAGGCCGGCCTGGGCCGAGCGGACGCTGCTCTGGGCCCCGCGGATGCTCTGGCGGGCCGAGTTAATTTCTTCCTGCGAAGCGTCGTAGGCGGCTTTGCTGGCCTCGTAGTCGGCCTGCGAAATTACCTTCTGCTTGTAGAGCGAGGCATTGCGGCGGTACGTAAGCTCGGTCTGCCGGGCGCTGGCCAGCAGCTGCTGCAGGCGGGCGCGGGTCTGGGCCACGTTGGCCTGCTGGGTGCCCACTACGGCGCTCTGCTGGCTCACTACGGCCTGGTAGTTATCGGGCCGGATGCGCAGCAGCAGCTGGCCTTTCTTCACCGAGTCGCCCTCTTCCACGTACAGCTCCGTGATTTCGCCCGACACGTCGGGGGATATATTGACTTCGGTTTCGGGCTGCACCTTGCCCGAGGCACTTACCTTTTCCACGATGGTGGTAGGGGCGGCTGCGGCGGCCAGCACCTCGGTGCCCGCCGGCTGGCCAATCCAGCCCTGCTTCTTGGCCACTATGTAACCGACAAGCGCCACCGCCAGCACGGCCAGCAGGATATACAGGGTACGATTGTTTTTCATATCGGGGGTTGTTGGAGTCTGGGGAGGGTCTGGGAGTGTTGGAATCTTGGCTGAAGCTCGAGTGGCAGCCGCTGCACACGCTGCGCAAACGCATCATGAGCAGCGGCTCACCCAGGACCTTACAACGAAATCGGCCGGCCCTGATAGAAATCGAGGACTTTGCGGCGGAACACGAAGCTGTACTTGGCCTGAATCATACTCGATTCGGCGGCCGTGAGGTTGTTTTTGGCGATGTTGAACTCGGTGCCGTTGAGCAGGCCGTTATTGAAGCGAATTTCGGCGTTGCGGTAAGCCAGCGTAAGCGCCTCTACCTGCCGGCTGGAGGCCAAGTACTGGCGCTGGGCAGCCAGCGCATCGGCGTACGACTGCTCGATGGTCTGGCGCAACGCCAGCCGGGCCTGTTCGGAGCGCACCTCGGCCAGCTGCTGGTTTATTTTGGCCCGCTGCACATTGGTGCGGACCTGCAGACCATTGAGAATCGGAATCTGCAGGTTGAATTGCAGGTTTTTACCCAGGTTGTTGTCGAGCTGGGTGAAGTACGATACGTTTTCGGAACTACGACGCACTATCGGCTGGAAGGGCGTGAGGGCCACCAACGGGGCCGGCGTGGTGGAAGGCAGGCCGGTGACGGGGTCAATTGGGAAAATTGGCAGCACCACCTGTGCCGAGTCGAAACTGGTAACGGGCAGCGTGTAGAGGGAGGAATAGCCCGTGAAAATACTGGCTCCGAACGTCAGGCGTGGGTAATAAGCCCCGCGGGCCAGCTCCACGCCGCGCAGGCTGCTTTGTACGCGCAGTTCGGCGGCCTTAATTTCGGGCTGGCGGGCCTGGGCGGTCAGAAACACCTCGCCCGGGGCCACATCGGCCAGCGCGTTTTCGTCGGGGGCGGCCAGCTCGGGCGCTTCGATGGTGAGAGCCTGGCTGGCGGCCTCATCGAGATTAAGTAGCTGGGCCAGCTGGATTTTGGCAATGGCCAGCTGGTTCTGGGCCGTGATAACGTTGAGCTGATCGGTGGAAAGCTGGGCCTGACTGTCGAGCAGGTTGCTTTCGGCCACCGCGCCGGCTTTCAGCAGCTTCTGGCTTTGCTCGACCTGTAGCTGGGTGCTGGCCGACCGTATTTCGTTGGTGCGCACCAGCTCCTGGGCCAGCAGCATCTGCAGGTAGGCCGAGGCCACGTTGAGCGACAAGTCGTTGCGGGCCTTCTCCACGTCGCTCAGGGCCGCCTCGTAGTCGAGCGCGTTGCGGCGAATGGTATTGCGCAGCTGGAAACCCGAAAAGAGCGTGACCTGCGACGCGGCCGAGAAGTTATTGTTGCGCGTGGTCTGGCTCTGGAAAACGTTGGTCAGCGGGTTGATGGTGGTACCGTAGTTCCAGACCTGGCTGCCGTTGAGGTTGACTGAGGGCAGCAGCGCGGCCCGGCTTTGCAGCAGCGTGGCGTCGATGTTCTGGGCCTGCAGCTGGCTCTGGCGCACGTTCAGGTTGTGGGTCAGGGCGTAGTCGACGGCTCCCTGCAGGCTCCAGGGCCCGGTCGGCGCGGCGGAGGGCAGCGTGCCGGCGGGCGGCTGCATGGGCGTGGTCTGGGCCCGGGCCGCCAGCGGGGCCACAGTGGCGGCACTCAGTAGCAACCAGTAGAAACGCTTCATAAACAAAGAAAATAAAGGACGAAGGCGAAAAGCGGGGTCGCAACCCGGCGCGGCTACGAAAGCTGCGGCCCGGAGCCGTTGGGCCAAAGGTATTGATTGCCCGCTATATCGACCAAACCAATCAACCAACACCCCATTTTAAGCCGTGAGTGCTTAGCTGTTAGCTGTTAGCTGTTAGCTGTTAGCTGTTAGCTGAAAAAACGGAAGCTATCAGCTAATAGCTATCAGCTAACAGCTATCAGCTATCAGCTAACAGCTCAAAAGACTAATCCAGGGCCGGAATATCAATCAGGCGGTGTACCCAGCGCAGCTGGCGCAGGTATTCGAGCGTGATGGGGCGCAGGTCGGAGTCGATTTCGATGAACTGCCGGGCCGCTTCGTGCTTGCCCCGCCGCGAAACGGACATGGTGGCAATGTTGCAGTCGTCGCGCGAGATGACGGAGGCAATGAAGGCAATGGATCCCACCTCGTCGTCGGCATCGATGATGAGCGTGTGCAGCGAGGCCGAAAAATCGGCCGGGAAGCCATCGACCTCCACAATGCGGATAACGCCACCGCCCCGGCTCTGGCCGACCACCTCTACGGCCCCGCCCGTGCGCTCGTCGCGCAGCTGCAGCCGGATGGTGTTGGGATGCATGGTGGAGGCGTTGCCCACGCCCTGGAACGTGTAGCTCAGGCCGGCCGCCTTGGCGTGGTCCAAGGCCTCGCGGATGCGCACGTCGTCGGTGTTCATGCCCAGCAGCCCGGCCACAATGGCGCGGTCGGAGCCGTGGCCCTCGTAGGTGCGGGCAAACGAGTTGTAGAACGTGATGACGGCGTGCGTGGGGCTGCTGCCCAGAATGCGGATAGCGGCCCGCGCAATGCGCACCACGCCCGCCGTGTGCGAGGAGCTGGGCCCAATCATCACCGGCCCAATCATATCAAAAATACTCGATTTCTCTGCCATGGGGGTAAAAGTAGTGAACAGTGAAGAACGAACAGTGAATAGTGCGGTACGTCATTCTGAGCGTAGTCGAAGAATCTCTACCGCTCCGTTGTAAGAAGAGCTCAACGAAGCGGTAGAGATTCTTCGACTACGCTCAGAATGACGTACCGCACTATTCACTATTCACTAACAAGTACCTTTACGCCTGCCTATGGAAACCCCCGCCCCCACTCCCACCGACTTCTCGCCCGCCGTGCTCGAGCAGCTGCAGCGCCTGCAGCAGCGCTACGCTGCCGACGACCAGGACCTAACCGCCTACCTCGAAGGCTACTACCACACCCGCTACCTTGGTTACTGGGACTACATCCAGCTCGAAACGCTGCTGAGTTTGCAACGCCCGCGCACCGAGATTCCCGACGAGCAGATTTTCATCATCTACCACCAGATTACGGAGCTGTACTTCAAGCTCTGCCTCTGCGAGTACGAGCAGCTCGGCAACCTGACTGCGCCTACTGTAAAGGAAGTGGTGCTGCGCGTGGGCCGCATCAACCGCTACTTCGAGAACCTGATCGACTCGTTCGATGTGATGGTAGATGGCATGGACAAGCAGCAGTTTCTGGAGTTCCGGCTGGCCCTGATGCCGGCCTCGGGCTTCCAGAGCGTGCAGTACCGCATGATTGAGCTGGCCAGCACTGCCCTGAGCAACCTGGTGCCCGAGGAGCAGCGCCGCCTGCTGGGCGAGGCCGCCGCCCACGAAGAGTTGCTGGGCTGCATCTATTGGAAATCGGGCGCCACGGTAGTCGAAACCGGTGCCAAGGCCCTTACCCTCACCGAGTTTGAGAAGAAATACACCGCTCAGCTCAACGACTTTGCCCGCCAGTACACCCAGCGCAACCTCTGGGCCGTGGTGCAGCGCCTGCCCGAGAGCCCCGAGGGCCGGCAGCACCCGCGCCTGCTGCACCAGCTGCGCCAGCTCGATGTGAACGTGAACGTGAACTGGCCCCTGATGCACTACAAATCGGCCGTCCGCTACCTCGAACGCAACCCCGATGCCATTGCGGCCACCGGCGGCACCAACTGGCAGCAGTACCTGCCGCCCAAGTTCCAGCGCCGCATCTTCTACCCCCAGCTCTGGACCGCCACCGAACTAGCCGACTGGGGCAAGGGCTGGGTGGAAAGCGTGCTGGGCGGCGAGTAGTGATTGATGCTGAAACTGTTGCAGGAAGTTAAAACAACGTCATACTGAGCTTGTCGAAGTATCTCTACCGCTTCGCTACAGTCGTTCAACGAAGCGGTAGAGATGCTTCGACAAGCTCAGCATGACGTTGTTTTAACTTCCTAAACGGCGTTAGTCTCAGCTACTCTAACTACTACTCAACCTTAAACGTAGCCTGCGTATTTTCCCAGCCAATATTCACTTCGCCCGATTTATCGGCCGTGATGGTGAACTGCTCCAGGCGCTGGGGGAGCGTCGAAACCGGGGCCGGCACGCGCAGCGTGTCGCGGGTGGGCTCGTACTCGTAGGCCCCCCACTGGTTGGGCTGGCTGTTGAAAATGATGGTCCACTCCTTTGCCTGCGGGATGGTGAACAGGGCGTACTTGCCGGCCGGCAGCGGACGGCCCTGCACCCGTACAGGCTTATCGACGGTGAACGTGGTGGCCTCGTTGGCCCCCGTGCGCCATACCTGACCGTAGGGCACGAGCCCACCCATTACCTTGCGCTCATTGGCCGAGGGCCGGCTGTAGCGGATGGCGAACGTAGCGCCGCCGGCCACGGTAGCCGACACGGTGGCCGCCGGGCTGGGCCGGGCCGCTTTTTCGGTAGTGGCCGGGGAATCGGGCTCCGAGCAGGAGGTCAGGTGAAAAGCCAGCCCCAGCAGTGCGAGTAGCAGGGGGGCCGAAAAATTCCGCCCGGAAGGCGTGTGGATGACGGGCATAAGCAGCGGTCGGGTAAGGCACGGGGGGCCGGCACCAGTAGCCGGCAGGTCCGCTTGGAGCAATAAGTATACCCTAAGTTTATCGATTGGTTGCTCCAGAGCCACTACTGCCTTGCCGTTGCCTTAGCCAGAACGGTAGATTTCGACCTACCTTCGCCCCGTTCTCTGTCTGTTTTTCAGGTCAGATGAGCGGTTGGTGGCTACGCTTTCGGGTGGGGCCTTAAGAGGGAACCGGGTGCAACTCCCGGACAGACGCGCTACTGTGAGGGCCGGCCGCTTCGGCGGCAACGCCTCCCCACGTTGCCCATTGTTTGCTTCGGCGGGCGAGAAGGGCGGGGAGGCAGGCCCGAGTCAGGAGACCTGCCCGCCGCTTATGATGATAAGGCCACCCCGCGACCTGGGTGCCTTGTTGAATACCGCGGCGGGCCAGCGGCGCGCGCCTAGCCGGTTATGCCGGATGGCCAGCGCCGGCATAACCGGGTGCGCAGTATTCAGCAGGGGAAACCGGGTAGCTGGGGCACGCCGGAAACCGGGCCGGGAAGGTTTTTTTTCCGCCACCCCTTCTCTTCCATATCCTGCTTATGCTCACGCTCGCCGAAAAAATCAGCCGCGCCGAAACCCGCATTTTCAAAGCGGTTTTCCCCAACACCACCAACCACTACGACACCCTGTTCGGCGGCACCACGCTGCACCTGATGGACGAGGTAGCCTTCATCACGGCCACCCGTTTCTCGCGCCTGAAAATGGTCACGGTTTCCTCCGATAAAGTCGATTTCACCCACCCCATTCCCGGCGGCACACTGGTTGAGCTCATTGGCCGCGTCGAGCACGTGGGCCGCACCAGCCTGAAGGTGCGGGTAGAATTATTTGTGGAGCAGATGTACTCCGAAGACCGCCACCGGGCCGTGTCGGGCCTGTTCACCTTCGTGGCCATTGATGAGGACAAGCGCCCGGTGGCCATTCTGCCGCCTGAAATGCGGCCCGAACCGGTAGCGTAGGCCGGCCGCGGGCGCGTATCTTTGCGGGCGTAAAAGGATAACTCCCTTTCCCCTGCCTTATGCCCGCTACCCTTCCTTCCGCCGCCGCTCAGGAAATTGAGCTGCTGCTGCCCCCCGAACAGGCCTACGACGAGCTGGCCCGCTACGAAGCCCTGCTCGCCGCCGCCGGCCTGCGCCCCGGCCAGGCCGATTTCGTGCACCTGCGCAAGCGCTCGGTCGATGCCCGGGGCCGCCAGCCGCTGGTGCGCCTGCGGGCCGACATTTACCGCCAAGCCCCACCCGCCGACTTGTTTGGCCCCTGGTTCCGCTACCCCAACGTGAGCCAGGCCCAGCGTACGGTGCTGATTGTGGGCGCCGGACCAGCCGGGCTGTTCGCGGCGCTGCGGGCCATAGAGCTGGGCATCCGGCCCGTGGTGGTGGAGCGCGGCAAGGACGTGCGCACCCGCCGCCGCGATTTGGCCGCCATCAACAAGGAGCACGTCGTGAACCCCGATTCCAACTACTGCTTCGGCGAGGGCGGGGCCGGCACGTATTCCGATGGCAAGCTGTACACCCGGGCCACCAAGCGCGGCGACGTGCAGCGCATTCTGCGGCTGCTGGTGCAGCACGGCGCCACCCCCGATATATTGGTCGATGCCCACCCCCACATCGGCACCAACAAGCTGCCGGCCGTAGTGGCCGCCCTGCGCGACTCGGTGCGGGAAGCCGGCGGGCAGGTGCTGTTTGAAACGCGGGTCGATGACCTGCTTATCACCGAAAACCGCCTGCGCGGGGTGGTAACGACCACCGGCCAGGAGCTGACGGCCGACGCCGTGATTCTGGCCACCGGCCACTCGGCCCGCGACATCTACGAACTGCTGCACCGCCGGGGCGTGCTCATCGAGGCCAAGCCCTTCGCGCTGGGCGTGCGCGTCGAGCACCCCCAGCAGCTCATCGACCAGGCCCAGTACCGCCGCCCCGACCGCGGCCCGCTGCCGGCCGCTTCGTATGCGCTGGTGCACCAGACCCAGGTGGATAACGAGCAGCGGGGCGTGTTTTCGTTCTGCATGTGTCCGGGCGGCTTCATCGTGCCGGCCGCCACGGCCCCCGGCGAGGTGGTGGTAAACGGCATGAGCCCCAGCCGCCGCGACTCGCGGTTCGCCAACTCGGGCATCGTGGCCGCCGTGGAGCTGGCCGATATGGATGTGCGCCAGCACGGCGCGCTGGCCGGTTTGCGCCTCCAGCAGCAAATCGAGCAGCGCGCCTGCCAGCTGGCCGGCAACTCGCAACGCGCGCCGGCCCAGCTGCTGGGCGACTTCCTGAAGAAGAAAACCTCGGCCCAACTGCTGGAAACCAGCTACCAGCCCGGCCTCGTGTCGGTGCCCATGGATGAGGTGCTGGGCGCGCCGCTGGCCGAGCGCCTGCGCCAGGGCTTTGCCAACTTCGGGCGCAAAATCCCCGGATACGCCACCAACGTGGCCCAGATTGTGGGCGTGGAAAGCCGCACCTCCTCACCCGTGCGCATTCCCCGCGACCGGGACACGCTGGAGCACCCCACCCTGCGCGGCCTGTTTCCGTGCGGCGAGGGCGCGGGCTACGCCGGCGGCATCGTGAGCGCGGCCATGGACGGCGAGCGGTGCGCCGAGGCCGTGCGGGCCGCTGTGGGGGCGTAACGGCCCCGAGAGGTTCTGTTGTTTTAGTGCTTACTCCCTTTTCTGATGTTGCGCCTGCTCCGTACCGATTCCGACAACCCCGATTTCCTGCGGCTGGTCCGGCTGCTGGACGCGGACCTGGCCCTGCGCGACGGGGCCGAGCACCTCATCTACGCCCAACTCAACCAAGCCGCCATGCCCCAGCTACGCCACGCCGTGGTGGCCTACCAGCACGATGAGCCGGTGGGGTGCGGGGCGTTCAAGGAGTTTGCCCCCGATCTGGTCGAAATCAAGCGCGTGTTCGTGGAGCCGGCGTTTCGCGGGCTGGGCGCGGCGCGGGCGGTGCTGGCGGAGCTGGAGCAGTGGGCCGCCGAACTGGGCTACGCGGGCTACGTGCTCGAAACCGGCCAACAGCAGCCCGAGGCCATCCGGCTCTACGAAAGCAGCGGCTACCGGCGCATTCCCAACTTCGGGCCGTACGTGGGCATGGCCAACAGCGTATGCATGCGCAAGAATGCGGGCGACGTGGTATAACTTGGCTATCTAGTATAGCGCGGTTAAAATCGACAGGGTCTATGCACTGGCCCACTGCTCCCAACATCCTGTTTGCTCATCCGGCTCCTTGCCTCCGGGCCGTGGAGCTTCTGGGGGCCGGAGTACTTAGTGGAGCGTTGCTTCACGCATCCTGTCCGGCTCTTATAGCTGTGCGGAGGAGGTGGTTGAATGCGCGACATTACCGCAAACTCAGATAGGGTCCGATAACGTGCCCTTATCGTACCTTATCCGAAAGCTGGTGGCTGTTTAAATCACCGTTTGGCTGAACTCTACTACTACGTTTTATCACCCAAAGGCGAACGAAGTCGTTTCCCTTCCAAAAGCATGCACAGCCGTGCAGGCTGAACAGGTAACATGCAAGAACAGGCAATTAAACAATTTGAGCAGCTGTTCGTGGTTGTCAACACGCCATCGCCAAGATACCCTGTGCCTTTTTCATACGAAAAGTTGCGTGCGGACTATCATGCGTTATTCGACGCTTTATTGGCGCTGCTAGCCCTTCAGGGAATCGACTACGACGATTTTATCGAGCAGGAGATACTTGCGTGGTCAGACCCATTGAGTAAAGGTAACCCCTGCGAGTTGCCCTTTGAAGCGGGCTTTCTAAAGTTTTACACGTCCAGTGGGTATAAATTCTCCTTCTTGGTGCTGTGTCTACAGATTCAGCCGCCCGTGCGCAATATCTCAACGCCGCTGCTCTTGGCGTGCTATCACGTCCTAAATGATTCCCCCGGGCTATACGCCCGATTAACGCTGTGGCTGGATTCGTTGGTTGACTACCCCAATCCCAATGCGATAGGCCTCGTCGCAGCCGTGCTCCCGTTGCTGAACAACGACTGGTACGGCCAAGATTTGCATCTGAACTTGCCATACCTGTTAACGCAAAACCCGGGGCCAGTGGCTACGGCCGTGCAAGCACAGCTTACGCAGGTGACGGAGGTATTAGACGCAGCTAATCGGGTATAACCCTCCCTTTCTTAAACTGCTAGCAGGTACCCCGCACCAAGTGCCAGCAGGCCGCTACAGCGCGGAGCGAGTTTAAGAAACCCGTCTATGAATCAAATTTTACGAAACTAGCAAAGTAGATGAGTTTCGCAAACTCGACACTAGGCACTTTCCCGGACCTGGGCAAACAGGATTTTAAGCGCAGTGGGGAAGTGCAAATCCTCGTCCCATCTGGGATTCGTCTATTAACATAAAACCAGTTCTCAGCCCCACCCTGGTATCGTGGTGGTTTTCGGGCCGGCCAAACGTTGTACCCGGCGTACTACTTTATTGATAAGGGTCCCTTAGCTACCTTTCGCGCTTCTTATAACTACCAGCACAACCAACGCAGCGCCTACGCCCTAGTAGCTACCCCTATTTCTTATGTGGACTTCTTCCCGCAAGCGCTTACGCCGCCTGGAGGCGGCTTGGCAGCAGCCGGCTGCGCGCGCTTCCCACTTCCCCTGGGTGGCCCGCTACTACAACCACGTGCAGCATGAGCCCGCGTACCACCGCCTGCCCGACCAAACCTGGGAGGACCTGAACGGCGAACTGCTCTTTGAACTGCTCGATGCCACGGTGAGCCGGGTGGGTCAGCAGTGCCTGTACCACCGCCTGCGCAGCCCGCTCGCCGACGAGGCTACCCTGCACGAGTTTGCTGCCGCCGCGACCCTGCTGGCCCAGCAACCCGGGGCCCGCGGGCAGGCCCTGCTCGCCCTCGACCAGCTGACGGCCGACGAGACGTACTTCCTGGCCGATTTGATTAGCGGGGAGCCCCTGCCCACGTTGCCCGGCGCCCGCTTCGCGCCGCTGCTTGCGCTGGGGCTGTTGGCCACGCTGGTCGGGGGCTGTTGGCTGCCCGTGCTCTGGTTGGGCACGGGGGTGTTTGCCCTTATCAATTCGGTGTTTCACTTCTGGCAGCGCACCCGAATTCAGCGCATGGTGCGCCCCCTGATGCAACTGGGCCGCTTGCACCGGGCAGGGCGGGCGTTGCACCGGGCGGCGTTGCCCCTGCGGCCGCTTGAGCCGCTGGCCGCGCCCCTGGCCCGGCTGGGAGGTATTTTGCGGCAGGTAGCATTCTTTCAGGTGGAAGACAATTTGCTGGTGCTGGAACTGCTCAAGATGCTGCTATTGCTCGACCAGCTGGTGTATGCCCGCTGCCGGGTGGCCGTGCAGCGGCAGGCGCCCGCCATTCGAACCATCTTTGAGGCGGTTGGCTACGTCGATTGTGCCCTGGCGGTGGCCAGCTTCCGGCAACGCCACACCACCTGCGTGCCGCAGTTTGGGCCGGCCGCCGAGGGCATCCAACTGCACGCCGGCTACCACCCGCTGGTGCCGGGCTGCGTGCCCAACGACCTCACCCTATCCGGGCAGGGCGTCTTACTCACCGGCTCGAACATGGCGGGCAAAACCACCTTTATGCGCACGCTGGGCGTGACTGCCCTGCTGGCCCAGACCATAGCCACGTGCCCGGCCACCGCCTACCGCGCCCCTTTTTGCCGGGTGCTCACCAGCCTCACCCTGGCCGACAGCCTGCCCACTGGCAAAAGCTATTATCTGGTGGAAGCCGAAACCATGCGGCAGCTGCTGCTGGCCTGCAACGCGGCCCCCGGCAGCTACCTATTGCTGCTCGATGAGCTGTTCAAAGGCACGAATACCCAGGAGCGCATCGCCGCTAACAAGGCCGTGCTGGCCTACCTGCAGCCGCGCGGCTGGGTAGTGGCGGCCACCCACGATGGGGAGTTGGGGGCGCTGTTGCAATCGTGCTATGTCGAATACCACTTTTGCGAAACGGTGACGGCGGAAGACTGGTATTTCGACTACCGCCTCAAGGCCGGGCCGCTCACCACACGCAATGCCATTCGGTTGCTGGCCCGCCTGCATTACCCGGCCCAGGTGGTCGCCGACGCGCAGGCGCTCAGTGCCACGCTGGCCGCGCGGGCACACCCCAGCCACGCGCAACCAACCGCGCCGGCAGAGGTCATTTGCGTGGCTGATTCGACCAGGCAGCAGGAGCATATACGCACTTTAAACGACCGTGCGTATGACGTTGTATAGGCTCAAGCCTAGTCTACCCCCCTTTTACCTCCTCCCCTCATGAACCTCACCAACAACACCATCCTGATTACCGGCGGCAGCGGCGGCATTGGTCTGGCCCTCACCGAGCGCCTGCACGCGGCGGGCAACACGCTGCTTATATGTGGCCGCGACGAGGCCAAACTGCGCGCCGCCGCCGAGCGGCTGCCGGGTTTGCGCACGCTGGTCTGCGACGTGGCCCGGGCCGAGGAGCGCGTCCGGCTGTTCGAGTGGGCTACCGCCGAGTGCCCCGCCCTGAACGTGCTGGTCAACAATGCCGGCATTCAGCGGCTCGTGGACCTGCACGCCGCACCCGCCGACTGGGCTGAGCGGGCCGCCGAAATTGCCATCAACTTTGAAGCGCCCGTGCATTTGTGCCAGCTATTTGCCGGGCATCTGGCCGGGCAGACCGCGCCCGCTATTCTCAACGTGTCGTCGGGGCTGGGCTTCGTGCCGCTGGCGTCGGTGCCGATTTACAGCGCCACTAAGGCCGCCATGCACTCCTTCACGCAGTCGTTGCGCTGGCAGCTGGCCGAGGCGGGCATTACGGTGGTGGAAATCATTCCGCCGGCCGTGCACACCGATTTGGGCGAAACCGACCACTCCTTCGGTATGCCCCTGAACGCCTACGCCGACGACGTGCTGCGCCAGCTGGCCACCGACACCACGGAAGTGGCCACCGGCTTCGCGGCCCAGGCCCACCGGGCTTCGCGCGAGCAGCTGGATGCGGCGTTTGCCGGCCTCAACAAGCGGTAAGCACCCCTGGTCTTGCTTTCTGAATTCCGCTTTGCGGCCCCCGACGCAGACTTTGCCATTGGAACAGGTGGGCAGACAGTGGTTGCAGGGTGGACGAAAGGCGACGTCCGGTGCTACTTTGTGGTCGGTCCTGCGAAATGCTTTCGATTTGACATGGCCTTATTGCAACCCTTCTTAGAGTAGGCAGACTCCCCCTTGCAGTTTTAGGAGTAAACTACCTGCTTTTATGTTTCCATCGTTTTTTGGCTTTTGTTTGCTGCAGTGCAAACCCCGCTGGTTACTTCCCTCGCCTCGCCGACACAGAACCAACCCATCGTAACTGTTCTCAGTGGCCACCTCGACCATGCACCGGCGGGCGATACCGTGCGGCTATGGTACGGCAACCGGCAAGTTAAAGCACTGCTGAGTATTGCTGGTGACTTTAAGATGGTAATCCCCGGGCTCGGGGCCGCTACGGATGCCTCCTTCTCTTACGCCCGCCAGCGCACCCGCCTCTATCTCAGCCCCGGCGACCAGTTGCACCTAACCCTCGACTTTGGCCGCTTCGACGAAACGCTAAAGTACACGGGGCGCGGAGCGGCCGCGAACAATTACCTCGCCCAGATGCTGTGGCGGTTCGATGCCGCCCACCCCGACCCGGGCCCCGAGCAGCAACGCACCCCTACCACCACGCCTGCGCAAATGCGGAGCCTGACGGACGCGTTTCGCCAACGGCAACGGGCTTTTCTGGCTACCTATGCCGCAGAGCACCCACTAGCGCCCACGTTTCAACGCCAGGCGGCCTTGGACATTGATCTGGAATGGGCCCGCCTCCTGCTCGATTATCCCGCCTACCACCGCTACGCTGCCAAGCAGGCGGCGGTATTGCCCGCTACCTACTACGATTTTCTGCAGCAACTGCCCCGCCAACAACTGAATGAGCAGGCGACGCGGGAACCGGTGCTTCGGTTTCTGAGCGCCTATGGGGGCCGTTTGCTGCCTGATGGCCCCCTGCCGGCAGACCCCGCCGAGGCTCGCCGGCTGTATGCTATAGCCACCGCCGACCTGGGAGACCACCAGGCCCGAGACTGGGCCATGTACCAACTGTTGTCGTTTCAGTTGAACGACAACGTCGCCGCGGTTGTGGCCGCCTATCCCACCTTTCGGGCCCAGAACCAAGATTCTACCTTGGCCCGCAACCTGCGGCAGATGCTACAGGCCCAACTTCGTCTGCAACCGGGTCAGCTGGCCCCGGCTTTTACCTTGTTGAATCATCAGGGCCGCCCCGTCTCGTTGCGCGATTTTCAAGGCAAAGTGGTGTACCTCGATTTTTGGGGAACGTGGTGCGCTCCTTGCCGGCAGGAGATGCCCGCCCTTACCGCCCTGGCCCGGCACTTCGCGGGCCGTGATGTCGTGTTTATCTCCGTGGCGGTAAATGACCCGGAAGACAAATGGCAACGCGTACTGGCAGCCGAACAGCTCACCGGCCTCGGCCAAGTGCAGCTACGGAGTCCCGATTCGACCATGCCCAGCGCTTACCAAGTCACGGCATACCCCACATATCTGCTTATCGGTCGCGATGGTCGGCTCCGACGGGTGCCTGCCCCACGCCCGGCAGCCGGGGCTGAAACCGTGGCTGCTCTTGAACAGGCCCTGAAAGAATAGCCCAATGGTTGCCGCCAGCCTCGCGACCCGAGCCCACCGGTCCTCGCGCGAGCAACTGGGCACGATGTTTACGGACCTGAACAAGCGGTAATTCTTCGGGGCCTTGTTTCCTAAAACCAGCTCTACTGCCCGTAGGGCGGGCTCTGCCGTTGGGCTCCCAAGGGCGTGGAACAGTGTGGCGGGTGGCGGCTGTTGAACGGGCGAGAAGCAGCGCTTCGTTCTACTTTGCGGCCGGCCCTGCGTATAGCCCAACTAGTTTGGTAGGATTGGCAGTGAATTCACCGTTCCAATTCCCCCCGTTCTAAATCACCCAACCTCATCCGCACTTATGAAAAAGACCCTTGTTCTTGGGGCTACCGATAACCCCGCCCGTTACGCCTACCGGGCCGTGCATCAACTCAAGCAGCACGGCCACGAGGTGGTGCCAGTGGGCATCCGCAAAGGCCAGGTGGCCGGCCTCGATATCCGCAACGACCGGCCCGCCGCCGAGGGCGTCGATACGGTGACGCTCTACGTGGGGCCCCAGAACCAGCCCGGCTGGTACGACTACATCCTCGACCTCAACCCCAAGCGCATCATCTTCAACCCCGGCACCGAAAACCCCGAGCTGGAAAAGCTGGCCCGGCAGCGCGGCATCGAAACCGAAGAAGCCTGCACGCTGGTGATGCTGAGCGTGGGGCAGTATTAGTCGGGGAGGTCAGGAAACTCAAAGAGAGAAAGTCAAGAGTAAAAGCCGCCGAACGTTGCCTTCTTGGCCCGTTCAGCGGCTTTTACTCTTGACTTTCTCTCTTTGAGTTAAAAATTTCCCCTTCCCCAGGCAACCCTTATCCGCTACCTTGCATCTGCCGCCCCAAACGACCTGCTTCTGACCTGAATTTTACGCTGCTGCCGCTGTCATCATGACGGAAACCGAATTAATAGCCGCCTGCCGCCAGGGCAGCAGCCGGGCCCAGAAACAGCTCTACGAGCAGTTTTCGGGTTTGATGCTGAGCGTATGCCTGCGCTATCTGCGCCGGCGCGAGGATGCCGAAGAAGCCCTGATTGTGGGATTTACCAAGGTATTCCGGGCCCTCGACCAGTACCGGCACGAGGGCTCGTTCGAGGGCTGGATCCGGCGCATTGTGGTCAACGAAGCCCTCGGGATGCTGCGCCGCAAGGAGCCCCTGCACCTGGCCATTGACGAGTTGACCTACGATGTGCCGGCCGTGGCCGCTACGGCCGAAAGCCAGCTCAGCGCCGACGATATGCTGGCGCTGCTGGCGGGTCTGCCGGCCGGTTACCGCACGGTGTTCAACCTGTATGCTCTGGAGGGCTACTCCCACCCCGAAATCGGCGAGCTGCTCGGTATTTCGGAGGGCACCAGCAAGTCGCAGCTCAGCAAGGCCCGGGGCATGCTCCAGCGCCGCCTCGCGGTGGCCAACATGCAGGCGCGCCCCGCCGCCCCCACCACCTCCTCCTCACCGAAAGAATTGTATGCAACCGGAAGATATTGATAAGCTGTTTCGCGAGCGGCTGGCGGGCCACGCCCCCACGCCGCCCGCCTTCGTGTGGGCCGAAATCGAGGCCGAAATCCAGCCCGCCAAGCGCCGCCGCCCCGTCATGTGGCTGGCGGCGGCTTCGGTGGCGCTGCTCGTGCTGCTGGGCGCGGCCGGCTGGCTGCTGACCGGCGGCCCGGCCCCTACGCTTCGGCCCGGGCTGGCTACCACTACGCCCGCCCGCGTACCGGCCGCTAGTGCCCCGGCGGCGGCTACTGCGCCCAACAATACTTCTGTTGACCAACAGCCACTTCTGGCCGCCGCCGAATTAAATGATGCGGCCCAGGCAACGGTTGAAGCAACGGCCCCATCTGGCCCCTCAGAAGCAACCGCCACCGTTTCCGCCTCCGGGCCGGCCGCCTTAGTGGCCACTACGGTTCGCGCTACGGCAGCCCGGCCCGGAGGTGTACAACCCGGTCCGGCCGCCGACCGCCGGTCCTCGACCAGTTCGGCGACGGTTGCTTCGGGACTGCCGGCAAACGAGCCGGCCCCGGTACTGGCCCTGGCTGCCAGCGCGCCCGAGCTGCCCGAAACCAAATGGGTAGCGCAGAAGCGGCCCGCGGCGCTGCCCACTGCCACGGTCGCCCTTACCGGCCCCATTGAGGTGGATGTTCGGCCCGCTTACGCGGCCCCGCAACCGGCGCAGCCTGCCCGCCGCCACGGCGTACTGGCCGTGCTCCGGCAGGTGCGCAACGTGGTGCAGGGCGAACCGGTGAGCCTGACCGCCGCCGGCCTGCCCGAAACAGTGACCGTGCAGGCCCGCCTGGCCGGTCGCACGCTCACCAAAACCATTCAATTATAGTGCTTAGCGCTTAGTTGGCAGTGCTTAGAGGACGTTGTTCCAAGCAGTCTAACAACCAATAACTAAGCTCTACCAACTAGGCTCCAAGCTCTAACGCAACTTTCCCATGAAACGCTTCCTCCTGCTTCCGCTCCTGACGATGCTGCTGGCCCTGGTTTCGACCACCGGCTCGGCCCGCGCCCTGCGTGCCCTGAACGACGACACGATTGTGGTGCGCCTGCCCAACCAGGCCACGATGACGCTCTACGTGAAAGACCGGGCCCAGCTGCGCGAACTGCGCAATTACAAGCTCGATTCGCTTATGCTGCTGCTCGACACCTACATTGCCCAGGCCGAGAAGGCCAGCAAGAACTCCTCTTCCGAGCAGGTAACGATGGAATTCTACCCCGCCAAGGACCAGCCCGGCAAGCGGGTACCCGAGCAGATTCGCATCACGATGCACAACGATTCGCAGACCGACCGCCCCGCCAAAAAGGGCGAGCGGGTGGACGTAACCGTGGGCCGGGTGTTTGGCGTGACGGTAGAGGAAAACAGCGCCGACGGCAACGACCGGGTGTCGGTGCGGGTGGGCTCGTCGGCCAAGTCCGACTCCATCCGGATGGCCGAGCGCAAGGCCAAAATTGAAGAACGGGCCAACCGCCCCGTGCACAGCAACTTCACTATCGATCTGGGCCTGAACGCGCTGACCAACAAGCAGCAGGATCAGAACGGCAACTCGCTGGACCTGCGCCCCTGGGGCTCGCGCTACATCAGCTTCAACTGGGTCTACGATATTCGGCTGGGCGCTAAAGGCTCGCCGCTGTACCTGCGTACCGGTCCCGAACTGGCCTTCAACAACTACATGCTCGACAACAACCGTCGCTTCGTGAACCAGGACGGCGTAACGACGCTGGAGCTGCCCACCGAAGTTGGCCGCAACTACGAGAAAAGCAAGCTGGCGGTATCGACCATCAACCTGCCGCTGATGCTCGCCCTCAGCTTCCGCGACGACAAGGGCCGCAACTCATTCCGCGTGGGGGCCGGTGGCTTTGTGGGCTACCGCCTGGGCTCGCACACCAAGCTCAAGTACGAGGAAGACGGCAACACTAAGAAGGACAAAGACCGCGGCAGCTACAACCTCGAAGATTTCCAGTACGGCCTGCAGGGCACCATGGGCATCCGCGGCATCGATTTGTTTGCCAAGTACAGCCTCAACGAGCTGTTTAAAAACAACCGCGGCCCCCAGGCCCAGGCCATCAGCTTTGGGGTTGTGTTGTTCAACTAGGGCTTTTTGAATTAAAAAATCACCTGCTCAAGCGTACAAATAGCCCGTTGAACCTCCTGCCTGGGAGCCGTTCAGCGGGCCATTTGCACGCTTGAGCAGGTGATTCGAGAACTCAACTATTCCGGTAAAAATTATCCAGCAGAATGGCGGCCGAAACGGCGACATTGAGGCTTTCGGCCTGGCCCCGGCCGGGGATGTGCAGGCGCTGGGTGAGGCAGGCCTCGACGGGCGGCGTGAGGCCGTGCGACTCACTGCCCATGATGAGCACGCCGCTGGGCCGGAGCGTGAGGCGGTGCACGTTGTCGCCGTGCAGGTCGGCGCCATACACGGGCAGGTTGGCGGGCAGCGTGGCCAGCCAGGCGGGTAGGTCGCGCTGCCAGACGGGCACGCGAGTGAACGAGCCCATGGTGGCCACCACCGTTTTGGGAGCCCAGGGGTCGGCGCAGGTTTCGGAGCACACCACCCCGGCCAGCCCATACCAGTCGGCCAGCCGGATGAGCGTGCCCACGTTGCCGGGGTCGCGCACATCGTCGAGGGCCAGCAGCAGCTGGTTGGCGGCCGGCTGCAGGGGTATTTCGGCGGGTAGCCGGGCCACGGCCAGGGCCGTGTTATTGGTGCTCAGGGAACTGAGGCGGGTCAGCTCGTCGGCCGAAACCAGGTCGAGCGGGACGCTGGCGGGTAGCTCGGCGGCAATTTTCTCGGCAAATTCGGGCGTCGCTATCAACCGTTCGGCTGGAATGCCGGAACTTAGCAGCTCGCGCACGCTCTTGCCCCCTTCTACCAGGAAGGCCCCGTGGCGGGTGCGGTACTTCTTCAGGTGCAGCGCGTGCACGTATTTCGCTACTGCTTTTGAAACCATTGGCACCTTTTGAGGCCCTGTTGGGGCGAGATTTTAAACAAGTGGAACTGCCCCGGCTGCGGCAGCTGGCCCTGGCGGGCCTGCTGCTGGCCGGCGGCGGGCTGGTGGGCTGTTCGCCGCTGCGGCTGCTGAAGCCCGGCCAGCGGCTGTTGAGCGACGTCAGCATCAAGGGCACCGAAAAGGCCGACCCCGAGCGGCTGGCGGCGCTGGTGCAGCAGCAGCCGAACAGCACCTTCCCGCTGCCAAAGGTAACCATCTACCAGTTTGGCCGCTCGTTTTATAACCCCGAGCGCATTGCCCGCAAGCTGGCCGATACCCAGGCCAGCTACGCCCGCCAGATCAAGGAGGCCGGCACCGACTCGGCCCGGGTGGGCAAGCTGCTGCGCCGGCGCGAACAGAAGGAGCGCCGCTACCAGCTGGCCCTCGACAAGGGCAACGCCATTATGCGCCTGGGCGAGCCGCCGGTGGTCTACGATTCCTCGCTCACGGCCAACTCGGTACAGCAGCTGTCCATTTATCTGAAGTCCAAGGGCTTTTTCCGCAGTTCCGTTACGGTGACCGACACCGTGCCCACCCGCCGGTTTACGCCCCTGCGCCTGCTGGCGCTGCAGGCGCCCTATACCACCGACTCGCAGCGCGTTACGGTTACCTACCATATCCACGAGGGTCCGGCCTTCCATTACTCGCAACTTGATGACGAAGTAGCCGACTCGATTGTGGCCCGGCGGGTGCGGGCGGCCCGGCCCCAGCGCCTATTGCAGGTGGGTGGCCAGTACGATGAGGAGGTTATCGGGGCCGAGCGCGCTCGGTTGGAAGTCCTGCTCAAAAACCAGGGCTACTATGACTTCCGCCAGCAGTACATCACCTTCGAGGCCGACACCAGCTTTCGGCCGGCCACCGTACGCCTGCGCACGCTCGTGGCCAACCCGGCCCGCGGCGAGCACCAGCGCTACACGCTGCGCCACGTCGATTTCATCAGCGACGCCGGCATCGTACGCTTTGGCCGCACCCGTGATACGCTGGTGCGCGACTCGGTTAACTACCTGGCCTACCGTCACCGCATCAGCCCGCGGGCCCTCGACCGGAAACTCGCGCTGCGGCCCAACGAGCCGTACAGCCTCATCACTACCCAGCGCACCCAGCGCCAGCTCGGCAGCCTGGATATGTTCCGCTTCACTACCATCAACTACCGGCGGGTACGTGGCCCGGAAGCGCCGGCCGACTCGACCCAGGGCCTGCTCGATGTCACCATCAATGCGGCCCCGGCCAAGAAGTTCCAGGAAACCACTGAGTTCGGGGGTACCTACGTGGCCCAGCAGGTAGGCCCGTTCGGCAACGTACGCCTGAAAATTCGCAACGTGTTCGGCGGGGCCGAAATCCTGGAATTTGGGGTGCGGGCCGGCTTTGAAGGGCAGTACGACATCACGGGCACCCAAAGCAGCGACACCCAGAAAAAGCTGCGCTCCGAGCTCACTACCCAGCTCGGGGCCAACGTGAACCTGGTGCTGCCACGGTTTCTGGTGCCCTGGCGGGTGGGGCCGCGGCTGGGCGAGTACAACCCGCGCACCCGCTTCAACGCCTCCTACACCTACGTCGACCGGCCCGATTACACCCGTACCAACGTGGAGGGCACCTTCGACTATATCTGGCAGCGCTCGGCCTTTCACCAATACGTGCTTACGCCCATTGACCTGAGCATCATCCGCACGGCCAGCATCAGCGACACGTTCCAGACGACTCTGCAGAACCTGCTTATCCGGCAGGGCTCCCCCCTATTCCGCAGCTTCGATAACCTGCTCATTCCCAGCTTCAACGCTACGTCGCTCTACAACTCCAACGACTTCAACGAAACCCGCGACGCGCGCTACCTGCGCCTGTTTGCCGAAGTGGGTGGCCTGAGCCGGGGCCTGTTTCAGAAGCAGCCGCTGCTCACCGACACGCGCAACCTGCGCCAGAGCGACCTGAAAATCTACGATTTCACCAAGTTCACGGCCGATTATCGCCGCTACTACAAGCTCACCTCCGACTCGTACCTGGTATACCGGCTGGCGGGCGGGGCGGTGGCGGCCCTGAGCCCCACGCGCCTGACCACTATTGCCCGCGACGGCAGCCAGAGCACCGCTTCGTCGTACCTGGTTCCCTACGACAAGTACCTGTTTTCGGGCGGCAGCTCCAGCGTGCGGGCCTGGAAACCGCGCCGGTTGGGCACGGGCTCATTTACGCAGTACCGGTTCGACCCCGAAAACCCCGCCCAACTGCTGCGCGACGAGCAGGATAAGCTCGTCCGCGACTACAACCTGGAGCAGCCCGGCGAGCTATTGCTCGAAGGCAACATCGAGTACCGCTTCCCACTCTACAACTTCATTAAAGGAGCTGTATTCACCGATGTTGGCAACGTCTGGAGTATCCGGCCCGACCCACGGCCGGGGGCGCAGTTTCAATTCAATCAGTTTTACCGGCAATTCGCGGTGGGCTCGGGCTTCGGTTTCCGCTTCGATTTGAGCTTCCTGATTATGCGCCTCGACATTGCCACCAAAGTATACGACCCCACCGCCCCCGGCAACAAGTGGGCTATCCGCAACTTCAGCTTCCGCGAAGACCAGACCGCATTTAATCTGGGCATCGGGTATCCGTTCTAAGTAGTTAGTGGTTAGTGGTTAGTGAAAGACCGTCATTCTGAGTGAAGCGAAGAATCTCGCGTGCCAAAGTAATCCTGTCGTTGGAAATTACTTTGGCGCGCGAGATTCTTCGCTTCACTCAGAATGACGGTCTTCCTCTGATTCCTTACTCCTAATACCCGAGCAGCTCGGCCAGGGCGGTGGCTACTTTTTCGGGGTTGGGCAGCATTTGCTTTTCCAGCTCCACGTTGAGGGCAATGGCGGGCAGGTTGGCGGCGCCGAGCGTGAACACGGGCGCGTCGAGCTGCCGGAAGCAGTGGCGCTGGATGCGGCCGGCCAGGCTTTCGGCAAAGGAGTTCATGAGGGGTTCCTCGGTGAGCACCAAGGCCTTGCCGTGGCGGCGCACGGCCGCCTGCACGGCGTCCCAGTCGAGGGGGTTAAGCGTGCGCAGGTCCAGAATTTCGACCTGGCCGGCGAACTGCTTGCTGGCCGTGCGGGCCCAGTGCACGCCCATGCCGTAGGTAATCACCACGCAGGTTTCGCCGTTGGCTAGCTTTTGGGCGTCGGCGGCTTGGAAGATGTTGGCCTTCCCCAGCGGGATGACGTAGCCGGTGGCCGGCTCGATGGTTTTGGCCTCCTCGGTGCCGGGTACTTTGCTCCAGTACAGGCCCTTGTGTTCGAGCAGCACTACCGGGTTGGGGTCGAGGAAGGCGGCCCGCAGCAGGCCCTTCATGTCGGCCGCGTTGCTGGGGTACACCACTTTAATGCCCCGAATAGTGAGCAGCGTGCTTTCGATGGAGCCCGAGTGGTAGGGCCCGCCCCCGCCGTAGGCCCCGATGGGCACCCGGATCAGGCTTTGCACCGGAAACTGCCCGTTGCTTAGGTAGCAGGATTTGCTGAGTTCCTCGACCAGCTGGTTGAGGCCGGGCCAGATGTAGTCGGCAAACTGAATTTCGACAATGGGTTTGGCCCCCACGGCGCTCATACCGGCCGTGCTGCCCACAATGTAGGCCTCCTGAATGGGCGTATTGAATACCCGGGCGTCGCCGTACTTCTTGGCCAGCAGCGCCGCCTCGCGGAAGACGCCGCCCAGCTCGCCGCCCACGTCCTGGCCGTAGAACAGGGCCTCTGGGAACTCGCGCAGAATGTCATCCACGGCGTGCAAAGCGGCATCCACCATCAGGGCCTTGTCGGCGCCGGCGGGGGCCCGCTCGCCGGTTTCCTCCGTCACGGCCGGCGGGGCAAACTCGTGGTCGGCGAAGGTGGCCGGGTCGGGGTCGGGCGCGGCCAGGGCGCGCTCATAGTCGGTCTGCACGGTGGCGCGGGCCTCGTCGGCCAGCTGCTGCAGCTCGGTTTCGGCAAAGCCCAGGGCCAGCATTTGCTTGTGGAAACGGGGCAGCGGGTCTTGAAGAGTGTGCTGGGCCAAATCGTCGCCGCGGTACCACTCGCGGCGCACGCCGCTGGTGTGGTGGCCCAGCAGCGGGCATTTGGCGTGCACCAGCACGGGGCCGCGCCGGGCGCGCACGTGGGCGGCGGCCTGTTGCATGGTGGCGTAGCTGGCCAGAAAATCGGCCCCGTCGGTCTGCAAACGGTGCAGGCCCTTGAAGCCGGCCGCAAACTCGTAGGCGTTCATCGTGCGCATCTCGCGGCCGGTAGCTGAAATGCCCCAGTCGTTGTCCTGCACCAGATAAATAATGGGCAGCTGGTGCAGCACGGCCATCTGCAAGGCCTCGCTCACTTCGCCCTCGGTCATGGCCCCGTCGCCAATCGAGCAAATTACCAGCGGTTTATCAACGGCATGTTCCTCGGTCTGCACTAGGCCATAGAGGCCGGGCACTGGCTGCCCGCTTTCATAAAAGTCACTTGGACCAGTTGGCAGCCTCAATAATTTCGGAATTTCCAGGTACTTGATGCCCTGGGCCACGCCGGTGGCCGGAATGGCCTGCATGCCGGTGGCCGAGCTCTGGTGCGGAATGGTGGGGAAGCCGGCCCGGCGCAATGAAGGGTGCGAGTAGTAGGTGCGGCCGCCCGAAAACGGGTCGTCGCGCTTGGCCATGAGCTGGAGCATGAGCTCGTAGGGCGTCAGGCCGATGCCGAGCAACATGGCGTCGTCGCGGTAGTAGGGCGCGGCGTAGTCCTGGGGGCCGAGGCAGGTGGCGGCGGCCAGCTGGATGGCCTCGTGGCCGCGGGCCGTGGCGTGCACGTATTTGGCCGTTAAAGCCTTGTTTTCTTCGTAGAGGCGGGCCAGTTCGTCGCTGGTACGCAGCAGACGGTAGGCGCGGCGCAGCAGTTCGGGCGAAGCGTGGGTGGCAGTCAAATCGATTTCCGGGGCGGGAGCGGTTTCGAAGGTCATGGGCGGAGGGTGGGTACTGGGGCGAAGTTACGAAAGGTGAAATGGCTTTAGGCGAGGTGGTGAGATAGTGAAATGGTGCGTTTGACGTTTTGGCGGCCCAACTTGCGCCACCCTCACCGGTTTGTCACCGGCGCTGGCCGCACTGGCCGCAGCGGCAACTCACCATTTCACCACCTCACTATTTCACCAGTTCACCTGATGCTTCACTTCGCCCCCGCCACGCCAGCCGACCTTCCGGCCCTCAACCGCCTCGTCAACCGCGCCTACCGGGGCGAAGCGTCAACGCAGGGCTGGACCACCGAAGCGGCGCTGCTTGCCGGCCAGCGCACCGATGAAGCCGACCTGCGCGAGCAACTCGAAAAGCCCGCCGCACAGTTTCTGCTGGCCCGCCGGCCCCCCGACGATGAGCTGATCGGCAGCGTGTTTCTGCAGCATCAAGGCCCCGAGCTATACCTGGGCATGCTGTCGGTAGAGCCCACGCTGCAAGCCGGCGGCGTGGGCCGGCAGCTGGTGCAGGCCGCCGAAAGCCACGCCCGCAACCTCGGCTGCACCGCCGTGCGCATGACCGTCATTTCCGTCCGCCACGAGCTGCTGGCCTGGTACGAGCGCCTGGGCTACCAGCGCACCTCCGAAACCGTGGCCTTCCCCACCGACACCCGCTTCGGCGTGCCGCTGCAAGCCGCGCCACTGGTGCTGATGGTATTGCGGAAGGAGATGGAGAAGTGAGATAGTAAAAAAAGAACGTCATGCTGAGCTTGCCGAAGCATGACGTTCTTTCTCCTTCCCCCTCACTCACCACTACTCCCACCACCTTTCTTGCGGCAGCGGGCGGCCGTCGAACGTAACGGGCTGGCCCAGCTCGGGCGTGGTTATCGGTTGGCCCAGGCGGGCGGCTTCGGCGGTGGCGCGGCGCGGCGGCTCATTCCAGGGGTGGTTGGCCTCGGTGAAAGCGCCCCAATGCACGGGCAGCATCACGGCGGCCCGCACGTCGCGGGCAGCCTGCACACTCTGCTCGGGCAGCATGTGGATGTCGGCCCAATGCGGGTCGTACTGGCCGCATTCCAGCAGCCCTACATCGAAGGGGCCGTACTGGCGGCCGATGGCGGCGAAGTGCGGGCCGTAGCCCCCGTCGCCGCTATAAAAAGCGCGGCGGGTGGCCGACTTTACCACCCAGCTGCTCCAGGAAGTGGAGTTGCGGTTGGTGAGCCCGCGCCCCGAAAAGTGCCGCGCCGGGGTGCTCACAATCGTCAGGCCCGCCACCTGCACCGAGTCGTTCCAGTCCAGCTCGCGGATGCGGGCCGTATCGACGCCCCAGGCCCGCAGGTGGGCGCCAATGCCCAGCGGCACTATAAACAGGCGGGTTTTGCTCCGGAGCTGGCGGATGGTTTCGTAATCGAGGTGGTCGTAGTGGTCGTGGGAGATGAGCACGGCCGTGATGGGTGGCAGCTGCCCGGTGAAGATGGGCACGCGGGGGTTGTAGCGCTTGGGCGTGGCCCAGCTTATCGGCCCCATATCCTGGCCCAGCATGGGGTCGAACAGAATATTCTGCCCCCCGATTTCGAGCAGGCTGGCCGAGTGCCCGAACCACGTTACGCGCAGCAGCTCGGGCGTTTTAGCCACAATACTCAGCGAATCGAGCAGCTGCATGGGCAGCGGGCCGGGGGGCTTGCGGCCGGGTGTTTGGTTGAACAGAAACTCCCACATCACCTGGGCCATACTGCCGCCGGTCATCAGCTCAGTGGTCTTCCAGGGATAGTAAAATTCGCCCTCCAGGTAATGGCCGCTGCGGGCATAGCGGGCCTTTTCGGCTTTGGTGGGCGTGCCACCCAGCTGGGGGCTTAGCCCGGCGAAGGTGGCGCCGGCCAGTAGCAGCAGCCCCACAAGACCAATTATTGACTGGCCGACACGTTTCGCTTTCTTATTCATGCGCAGAAGAAATCATATCTTTCAACAAGTATAACCCGAAGCCAGATGTTGCAGCCCCGTAGCTACGCTCGACTTTTTAAGTTGCAGATACTACTGCTGCTGCCGGGGTTACTGGGCGGGGCCTGCTCTCCCCGGCTGCCGCCGCTCCAGCCAGTTACGGTCGAAGTGAGCCTGCCGGGGTGCGTGCCCGCCAACCGAGCGACCACCATTCATTACGTGCTTACCAACCCCAACCCGCGGTCGGTTACGCTTCAGACCCTGGAGCTTCGCCTGCAGATGCGGACGCCAGCGTGCGTGAGTTGCCTAACCTCACCCCAGCTGCCGACTACTGCACACGCTACCAGCACCCTCCCACTCCGGCTCGTGATACCGGCGCGGGGACAGGTGCAGCTCGATGATCAAAGCACCTTTTTAAGTCGTTATCGTTTGGAACCGGGCGAACAATACCAGGTCCGGTTTGGGGTTGATGAAGCCGGCCGCCGCTCCGAGCCACCGCTGCTTCTGCTGCCGGATAGCCTTCGGTTTACCGTGTGCCGGTAGTTAACTGAGGGCGGTAGAAACAACCGGCCAACGGAAAGTTTTACCTTTGCCCCGATGCCCGATTTTCCTGCTTCCACCCTCGCCCCCTTTCCCGCCCCGCCCACCGGGCTGCCCCGCTTCCGCGACACCGTGGAGGCCTGGATGCGCCTGTTTCAGGACTGGCTCTGCCAGCAGCTCGAAGCCACCGACGGCTCCGGCCGCTTCCGCGAAGATGCCTGGCAGCACCACAGCGGTGGCGGCGGCCGCTCGCGGGTGCTTACCGAAGGCACCCTCATCGAAAAAGGCGGCGTGAATTTCTCGGCTGTGGAAGGCCGCATGAGCGACGCCGCAGCCCGGCAGCTGCTCATGCCCTCGCCCGACTATTTTGCCACCGGCGTGAGCGTGGTGCAGCACCCGCGCAGCCCGCTGGCCCCCATCTCGCACATGAACGTGCGCTATTTCGAGGCCGGCAACGGGGAGGCCTGGTTTGGCGGCGGGCTCGATCTGACCCCGATTTACGTGGACGTGGCCCAGGCGCGCTGGTTTCACGAGCAAATTGCCCAGGTCTGCCAGCAGCACGGCGCCGGCTATTACCCGCGCTTTAAAAAGTGGGCCGATGAGTACTTCTACCTACCCCACCGCCAGGAAACCCGCGGCGTGGGCGGCATCTTCTTCGACCGCCTCATCGTGGGCAAAGAGGCCGATGCCGAGCAGCTGTTTGCTTTTGTGCGGGCCGTGGGCGAGGTGTACGGCCGCAGCTACTGCAAACTACTGCGCCAGAATGCCGGCCAAGCCCACACCGAAGCCCAGAAAAAGTGGCAGCTGGTGCGCCGCGGCCGCTACGCCGAGTTCAACCTGGCCATCGACCGGGGCACCCGCTTCGGGCTCGAAACCGGCGGCCGCACCGAAAGCATTCTGATGAGCCTGCCGCCCCAGGCCGAGTGGCACTACAACCTGCAGCCCGCCCCCGACTCGCCCGAGGCCGACACCCAGCAGTGGCTGCGCCCCGGCCTCGACTGGCTGGGCGCCAGCGCGGCGGTTGGCCCGAGGGCCGACCCTTCCACCGCTGAAACCACCGGCCAGTGCTAGAGCAGCTGCAGGCTCTGGACCGCTGGCTGCTGGTAGCGGCCAACGCCAACCGCTCGCCCGGCCTCGACAAGTGGATGGTGTTCTTCACCGAACGCTTCGTGTGGTTTCCGGCCTATTTCGTGCTGCTGGTCGTGCTCATCTACGTTTATGGCCGCCGGGCCCGGCTGCTGCTGCCGCTGCTGGGCGCCAGCATCGCCCTGGCCGATGTAATTTCCAGCCGCTTCTTCAAGCCCTACTTCGCCCGCCTGCGCCCCTGCCACGACCCCGACCTATCGGCCGCGCTCAACCTGGCCCACGGTTGCGGCGGGCAGTTTGGGTTTCTGTCGTCGCACGCGGCCAATGCCTTCGCCTTGGCCGTGTTTATGACCCTGGTGCTGCCCCGCCGCTACCGGGTGGCCAAGGCGCTGCTGTTTGCCTGGGCCCTGGTGGTGAGCTACAGCCGCATGTACTTAGCCGCCCACTACCCCACCGATGTGCTGGCCGGGGCGCTGCTGGGCTCCCTCACGGCCTGGGGCTGCGCCAAAGCCTACCAGCGGCTGGCGGCCCGCTGGTGGCCCCACGAAACGGCCGCCGAGGCACTCTGAACCGCTCGTAGCCGAACAAGCAAAATCCCCCGGCCACGGCGCGTACGGCGCGGGTGCCGGGGGATTTTGCTTGTTCGGCACCATCAGGCCCACCGCGTATCAGCAGGGCGAGAAGGCATCAAACCGAACCAGCTTGCCGTTCTGAAAATACAGGCCCAACGAATCATCTGTTCCGGGCTCTTGAATGGTTACCCCTTGGTACGTTGGCCCGGTAGTGCCCCCGGGCCGCCAGTCGTGTACCTTGCTGGCTGCCTGCGGGTAGCGCTGGCGGATTTCCTCGAACGTCGTATTCTGGTCGAGTACCTGCCCGCCAATCGTAACGCGAAACGTGCCGCTGCTGAAGTCTACGGTGCCCATTACGGCCCGCTTGCCGTTCACTTCAAACAGGCTGGGACCATATTCGTAGTGGTCGCCCTTACTGAATTCGAAGTGGCCGCCGCACTCCACAGCATCTTTCTTGATGCGGTCGGGCGGGCCCAGGGCCTTTAGCAGTTCGGCCGTGGTTGTCTCGAAGGGCAGGCCGTTGATGCGAATTTGCCGGTAATCGATGGTTTCGGGAGCGGCGGAAGTTTCTGCCACTGCTACTGCCGTTACCGTTGGGGCGGTGGCCGGGCTGGCAGGGGCCGTAGCGGTTTGGGCGGGGGTGGTTTGGTTGCAGGCACCGGCCAGCAAGGCTAGCGCCAGCAATGGCGCCCAGGCAGGTTTTTTCATAACACAGAAAACTGAAGTGGAAGGAATAAGCGCGGCAATATCTTTAAAAAACATCATTCTCCAGGCGCTGTAAAATCAGCTATTTGCGTATTGCCGGCAGCTGATGCTGTTGCGTAAAAAGAGGCAGCTCACAGAGGTGTCAGCTAGCTTTTCAAATATCAGACTGTGCGGGCAGTGACTACTCGGCCGGCTGGCGGTTGCCAGTGTGCCCGTCGCCCTCGTCGTGGTGGCCGGGCTGGCTGGTGTATTTGGCGTGGCGGCGGTCATCAAGGGAGGAGGGAAAGACTTGCTGAGGTCAACTGATTCCTTGATTTTTCCGTCCTCGTCGCGGCGGATGTAGCGCTTGTCGCCTTCGTTAGGCTCGATTGGTTCGCATTTCGACGTGGTTGAAATGCGTTGGTACTCTTTGGCCTATGGCAGCAGGGCCCCGGCAGTTAGCGTAGCCACCGCGGCGGGCGGCAGCAGGGCCCGGAGCGCGGCAACTTCCGCCTCCAGGGCTTCGGCCCGCACCCGGCGCAGCTGGTAGCCAACGGCGGCAGCGGCCCCCAATGCCTCCTCGACTGCCTGCTGCCGGGCCAGCAGCCACCGCCGCCGCTGGTTGGCCCAGGCCGATACGTTGGTGGCGGGCGGAGCGGTGGCCAGCAGGGCGGGCAGCACCTGCTCCCAGCGCCGGGCCTGCAACCAGTCGGCCTCCTGCCGGGCCAGCAGCCGGCGCAGCTGGCGGGCCCGGTGCTGGCACACATCGAGCCGGGCCAGCAGCGGCGCCGCCGCTTCGGGGTCCGCACTGCTGGCCGCCGCTGGCGGGTCTGGGGCGACCGGCCGCCCCGGCCCGGGGGCCTCCGGGGTGGCCGGCAACCACCGGGCCAGCTCGTTGAGGCGCAGCAGCACCGGGCCGGTAAGCGTGCGCCGGCCCGCCTCAATGTGCTTCACCAGCTCGGCACTTACGCCCAAAAATGCCGCCAGCTCCCACTGGGGCAGCCCAAAATACCGCCGCACCTGTGCCGGCAAGGTGGCAGAAAAGATGGCCCGACGTGGCATAAGCGCAAACAGTTGTACCTTATCTGAAGTCAATGACAAAATAAGGTACAACTGTGTACCCTATTTTGAAAAAACCGACTGATAAGGTACAACCCCTATGGTCAACTCCACTCGCCGCCGTTTTCTCTTTCTGCTGGGCAGCACCCGCCGCAGCGGCAACAGCGAGCTGCTGGCCCGCCGCGCCGCCGAATTTCTGCCCGCCGCAACGGAGCAGCAGTGGTTGTTTCTTCCCGATTACCCGCTGCCCCCGTTCATCGACCGACGGCACGACGACCACTACCCCACGCCTACTGCCGGACCCGAAAAAACGCTGCTCGCTGCCACGCTGGCGGCCACCGATTTAGTACTGGTCTCACCGCTTTACTGGTACGCCCTCTCCACGCCCGCCAAGCACTACCTCGACTACTGGAGCGCCTGGCTGCGCGGGACAGGCCTCGATTTTCGGGCGCAGATGCGGGGCAAAACCCTCTGGGCCGTGGTGGCCGGCAGCGGCCCCGAAGCCGAGGCCCGGCCCCTGCACGAAGCCCTGCAGCTCACGGCCAGCTATATGCCCATGGCCTGGGGCGGCTACCTCTACGGCAACGGCTCCCGCCCCGGTGACGTCCGTCAGGATGCAGCAGCCTGGCAGGCCGCAGAAGGTTTTTTCGGACCCGCATCAACTTAAGAGTAGAGTCCTGCGAGCCTATTTTATCAGCGGATACAGCGCGTCACCTATTTTCTCCAGGTCGCCGGTATCGGTATTGCAGAGGATGATGAGCGTCGTGCTGAAATCGGGGCTCGTGAGCAGCACCGAGTTGAAGCCGTCGATACTGCCGCGGCGCTCCAGCACCGGCCGGCCAAAGGTGCGGTTGTTGTAGTAGAAGCCAACGGTTGGGCGGCCCCGGGCATAGTCGAGGTAAGCCGGCTGCTGGGGCTTGATGAGCAGCTGGGCCGTAGCCTGGGGCCGCAGCAGCCGGTTGGTGCGCAGGGCTTCTACAAGCTTACCCAAGTCTTCCACCGTCGAGTACACGGCCCCCGCACCGGCATAATTCAGCAACTCCCGCGTATCGTTTTGCAGCGGCTTGGCTGGGCTACCCTCGCCAAAAGAATAGTTGTGGTAGCCGTAAGCCAGATTGGCAATAACGCGGTAATCGGTCAATACGCCCGTATTACGCATGCCCAGCGGGGCCAGAATAGCCTCCCGCAGCAGCTCCGGGTACGGCCGGCCGGCCGCTACTTCCAGCACCCGGGTCAGCAGGATATAGTCGACGTTGTTGTAGTTGAAGCCGGGCGCCGTTTTGGCTTCCTTGCGCCGAACATATGTTCGCACGAAATCGGCTGGGCTCAGCCGGGTAGCGTAGGCGTTTACCGACTCGTTCTGAAGACCTGAATAATGCGTCAGCAAGTCCAACAGCGTTATGTGCTGGCAGTCGGGTGGCAGTTCGGGCAGGTAGGCGGCGGCTTTGTCAGCGAGTTTCAGCCGGCCCTGCTGCTGGAGTTGCAGCGTCAGCAGGGCCGTAAACGTCTTGGTCATCGACGCAATCGGAAACCGGGTGCTGTCGGTAACCGGCACGGCAAACTGGAGGTTGGCGTAGCCTTTATTGAAACGGGCCACTACCCGGCCCGCTTTCAGCACCAGCACCGCCCCATTGAAATGACCGGCCTCGTATTCGGCCGTCAGCACCGAATCGAGGCGGCTGTTTTGCGCCCTGCCAGGCCAGGCCAGCAGCAGCGACAGAAGTAATAGCAAGTAGCGCATAGGGCCAGAAAGATAAGCCGGCCGCACCCGCTCTGGCAAATCCGAAGCCTAGTTCTATACGGTGCCAGCGGCGGCTATAAAGCTACTTCCCGAGCAGCTTGGCCACGTACTTGCCCACGATGTCGAACTCCAGGTTCACCCGGTCACCGGGGCGCAGGTCCTGGAAGGTGGTGTGCTCGTAGGTGTAGGGGATGATGGCCACCGAGAAGCCGTCGTCGGTGCTCTCGAAGCAGGTGAGGCTGGTGCCGTTGATGCAGATGGAGCCTTTTTCGACCGTCACGCGGCCGGGGCCGGCTTCGTGGCGGAAGCGGTAGAGCCAGGAGCCGTTCTGGTCGGCAACCGACTCGCAGGTGGCCGTCAGGTCCACGTGGCCCTGCACGATGTGGCCGTCGAAGCGGCCGTTGGCAGCCAGGCAGCGTTCCAGGTTTACGCGCCGGCCAGGTGCCCAAGTGCTGAGGTTGGTTTTTTGCAGCGTCTCGTCGATGGCCGTGACCACGTGGGTGCCGGCCGCGGCGTCCACGGCTACCACCGTCAGGCATACGCCGTCGTGGGCCACGCTCTGGTCGATTTTCAGCTCCGAAGCAAAGCCCGAAGCTACGGTGAAATGGATGTTGGAGCCTTCACGGCGTATGGCGCTGATGCTGCCTAATGTTTCGATGATGCCGGTAAACACAGATGGATAGTGGTAAAAGTGGTAAATGAGCGGCAGCCAGATTCGGACAGGCAGCAGGTGGTATAACAAAACCCTGGCAGCAGAAATGTTTCAGTCCATCACTTCCCGCGGCCCTCGATAATAATCTTGAGCGTGTAGAGCAGCACCCGGAAGTCCATGGCCAGGCTCATGTTTTCGATGTAAAGGATGTCGAATTTGAGGCGCTCGACCATTTGGGCCACGGTTTCGGCGTAGCCGTACTTTACCTGGCCGAGGCTGGTGAGGCCGGGGCGCACGCGGTGCAGGTGACGGTAATGGGG
Source organism: Hymenobacter psychrophilus (assembly GCF_900107135.1). Lineage (GTDB taxonomy): Bacteria > Bacteroidota > Bacteroidia > Cytophagales > Hymenobacteraceae > Hymenobacter > Hymenobacter psychrophilus. The sequence continues at coordinate 70,723 of NZ_FNOV01000011.1, read as the reverse complement.
GGCAATTTGCACGATCTGGTCGATGAAGAAGCGGCGCTCGGGCCGCGGGCCCACCAGGCTCATGTCGCCCTTGATGACGTTCCAGAACTGGGGCAGCTCGTCGAGGCGCACCCGGCGCATAAAGCGGCCCCAGCGTGTAATGCGCGGGTCGTGGTCGGACGACAGGGCCGGGCCAGCCTGCTCGGCATCGACGTACATCGAGCGAAACTTATAGATGCGGAACGGTACGGCATTGCGCCCGATGCGCTCCTGCGAGTAAAATATCGGCCCCGGCGACGAGAGCCGGACCATGAGGGCCGTGAAGGCGTACACCGGCCAGCCCAGCAGCAGAAACAGCACCGACCCCACTACATCGATCAGTCGCTTGGCCACCTTCTGCCAGATGGGCAGCAAATCCTGCTTGATGTCGATGAGCGGCGTACCAAATACGTGGCTCACCTTCACCGAGCCCAGCAGCATCTGGTAGAGGTCGGGCAGGATGCTGATGCGGGCGGGCGTGCCTTCGAGCAGCGTCAGAATTTCCTCGATTACGCGGTGTTCGCTGGGTTCGATGGCAATCACGATCTGTTCCAGATTCAACTCCTGTACCAGCGCCGGCAGGTCGCGGTACGAGCCGCGCTCGGGCAGTTCAACCGCCAGCTCGGCGTCGATGCCCGGGCCCAGCGGCGCGAAACCCACCAGCCGCAGGCCTAGTTCGCGGCCGGTGCGGCGCAGGTCGTGGCAGGTGCTAAGAGCCAGCGACCCCGAGCCAACTAACAGCGTATTGAAGCTGATGACGCCCCCGCGCACTAGCTGCTGCACGCTGTGCACGGCCCAGAGCCGCAGCACGGCCGTAATGGCGAAATGCAGCAGGAAGTAGGCCGTAATGGTTTTGTAATAGCTGCGGTAGTTCTGCACGCCCTGGTCGTCGAGCAGCAGCACGAAAAAGATGAGCACCGCTCCCAGCACCGACACGCGCGCCAGCCGGATCAGCTCGGCCAGCCGCGACTTGCGGAAAATATCGTTGTACTCGCCCAACAGCGCGTACAGGCCCGTCCAGAACGTAGCAATTATCAGCGACGCGCCCGCTAGAAAGGCGGCATCGGCGGCGAAATGGTAGTCGGCATCGGGGCCGATTTCGCGCAACAGGTACTTGCGCACCAGAAAAAAGCACACCCACGCCAGCAGCGCCGCCCCAAAGTCGGCGGCTATCAGCTTCATTTTTTGCAGAGTACGAATCAAGAGTGAAGCAGGTAAGCGGTTCGGCCGGCGGCAAAGCTGATTTTTCTGGCCCGGAAGCCCTAATTTTACGCTTCCGCTTAGCCCGGCCTCGCTGCCGGGCCGGTTCGTTCGGAGCGGCGTAAAGGTAGGCAATACCCGTCAGCCCGCTCCGGTGCTCGCCCGCGTCCGCCGCTTCTATCCCGCCACCTATGCATTCTGCTGCCCCCGACACGTACCGCCACCGAGGAATGCGCCGCGCGCTGGTGGAGGAGCTACGCCGCAAGGGCATCCGCGACGAGCGCGTGCTGGCCGCCATCGGCACGGTGCCGCGCCACCAGTTTTTCGCCGCCGGCTTCCAGTCGCACGCCTACCACGACAAGGCCTTCCCCATCGGCGAGGGCCAGACCATCTCGCAGCCCTACACCGTGGCCTACCAGACCGAGCTGCTCCGGATCGGGCCCCACGACAAGGTGCTGGAAATCGGCACCGGCTCGGGCTACCAGTGTAGCGTGCTGCTGCTGCTCACGCCCCACGTGTTTAGCATCGAGTACAACCCGGTGCTGTTCGAGCGCACGGCCCGCCGTCTGGCCGGGCTGGCCCAGCCGCCCCAGCTGTTCTGCGGCGACGGCTCGCTGGGCCTGCCCTAGCACGCGCCCTTCGACCGGATTCTGGTAACGGCCGGCTCGCCCACGCTGCCCCGGCCGCTGCTGCAGCAGCTGCGCGTGGGCGGCGCGCTGGTAATTCCGGTGGGCGACGCCAACCGCCAGCGCATGGTGCGCGTGGTACGCGAAAGCGAAGACGAATTTTCGCGCCAGGAGCTGGAGGAGTTCCGGTTTGTGCCGCTGCTGGGCAAAGCCGGCTGGGGCTAGCATTGAATGAGTGATTTGGTGAATGAGGGCGTTCTGTTGCCCCTCCTAAGCGAACGGCCGTTGAAGAATAACAGAACGCCCTCATCCACCAAATCACTCATTCACTATTTCACCAGCCTACCGTCTTACCTTTGCGCACTCTTAAGTTGAATTCAATTTTCTTCGATGACCCGCAAACCCAAGCCTGTTAAAGACTCGTTCGTGCGCATGACCGAGCTGGTGCTGCCCAACGATACCAACACGCTCAACAACCTGATGGGTGGCCGCATGATGCACCTGATGGACGTAGCCGCCGCCATTTCGGCCCAGCGCCACTCCAACCGCATCGTCGTGACGGCCTCGGTTGATAACGTATCCTTCCGCGAAGGCATCAAGCTGGGCAGCGTTATTACGCTTGAAGCCCAGGTCACGCGCTCGTTCAGCTCCAGCATGGAGGTGCACATTGATGTATGGTCGGAAGACATTCCGAGCGGCACCAAGGTGAAGTCCAACGAGGCGTTTTTCACCTTCGTCGCCGTCGATCAGTCGGGCCGGCCGATTGATGTGCCCGATGCTATTCCGGAAACTGCGGCCGAGCAGGCCCTGTTTGAGGGCGCCCTGCGCCGCCGCCAGCTGCGCCTGGTGCTGGGCGGCCGCATGGCCCCGCAGGAGGCCACCGAACTCAAAGCCCTGTTCGACCTGGTAGCCCAGGCCGCCGAGGACGACTCGGCAAGCTGAGTGAGTAAGGAAAGAAACGACCTGCTGACTGCCAGCAGCGTAGCGCTGCTGGCTCGTTGCTAGTTTTCTGTATCCCCAGCCCGCGAAATACTTCGGTTTCGCGGGCTGAGGCCTTTTTATCGGCGTTGGGGAATGCGTAAATTGCCCCTACGCCCCCTACTCTGCTCTTTTGCATGGACAACGCCGCTACGCTCGCCTTCTTCCAAAACTTCTACACCGAAGCCTCGCTCTATGTAGTGCCCGAGCCCACTACCGCATCCCAGCCGGCAGCAGATGCGCCGCCCGCGCCTACGGCTCCGGTTGCTTTAGCTTCGGCCGGTGCTCCCCCACCAGCCACTCCGCCGGTTGCGGCTAAGCCCGACCCAGCTCCACTCCCACCCATGCCGCCGGCCGTGGCGCCGGTAGCTGCTGCTGCTGCTGCCGCCGCGCCAACGCCCCCGGAAACCTCAGCGCCAGCGCCACCAGCGCCAGTTCCGACGCCGGTAGTAGCCGCGGCTGCGCCAGTGGCACCAATCGTTGCGCCGGTGCCGGCTGCCGAGGGCCGGGCAGCCGTTACGCTCACGCTAAGCCAACTGCCGGCCGCGGCGGCCGTACCGGCTTCGCAGGCGGGGCGGGTGCAGCCCACGCCCTCCCAGTCGCCGGTGGCGCACGTGCCGTTTTCTGTGTTGGGCAGCAACTTCGGGGGCCTCGTCATTCTGGTGCGGCTGCCCGAGGCGCAGTTCCGGAAGCTGCCGCGCAACGTGTTTCTCAACAATCTGCTCAAGGCCCTGCGCCTGATTATGGAGGACGTGGTACTCGTGAACGTGGAACACGATTCCTACCCGGTGGCCCTGTGCAGCCTGCGCCAGCACTTGGCGGCCCGGCAGTTTCTGGCCTTCGGCAAAAACCTGCTCGATGTGGCCGTGTACACCACCCAGCCCTACGAGCCCGTGCTGCTCTACGGCGACACCGCCTTCCTCGGGGCCAGCGAAATCGAGATGCTCGAATACGACGCCGGCCGCAAAAAGAAGCTCTGGCAGTCAGTCCAGCGCATGTTTGGGGTGTAGAAGTGAGCTACTTCATTATCATAAGATAGCTTACGCCTTCGTCAACGAAGTGCACTGAGTATTATAGTGGTTTCTTCGACAGATACTTCTTTTGTAAATAGCCTACCACTCCAACGTCCCCATCCATGTGGCTTACTCGTACCCACTTATTATTAGGAATCTCTTCAACAGTTAACAGGTAACGAGAATGTAATTCAAAATGAACTTCTGAATTACATTCGGGTCTCCCCCTAATTCCTATTCTTTTCACATTTATATAACATGTATCGCCGACAGCGTATTCTTTAGAAAATACTTTGATACCACGTTTGCTAGTTTGACCGGTACATTGTGCTACTGTGAATAAATACAGAAGAAGTATTAGCAGGCATTTTGCTATCTTAAAAACCATCTGATTACATTTTGGGCTTACATATAATAATTTCCTAAATCGCTTAGACGGATATTTGTGTCTTGTCATTATTGTGGTATTATTTAATGACAAGACACAAATATGCGTCTCTACAGCCGAGCAGGTACGCCGTTCGCACAACCGCTATTGCAGTAATTGCTTGACTACTTCAGCACCGAGGCCAGTTTGGCTTCCAGTTCGGCACCGCGCAGGTTTTTGCCCACGATACGGCCCTGGGGGTCGAGTAGAATGGAGGCGGGAATGGACTTGATGCCGTAGGTCTGGCCGGCGGCCGACTCCCAGCCTTTCAGGTCCGACACCTGCTTCCACACCAGGCCGTCGGCTTCGATGGCTTTGAGCCACTTGGCCCGGTCCTGGTCGAACGAGACGCCGTAGATTTCGAAGCCCGGGCCCATGTTCTTGTACTTGTTGTAGGCCCGCACCACGTTGGGGTTTTCGCGGCGGCAGGGGCCGCACCAGCTGGCCCAGAAGTCAATCAGCACGTACTTGCCGCGCAGGCTGGTGAGGGCCAGCGGTGGGCCCTGGGGCGTAGGCAGGCTGATTTCGGGGGCCGTGGCGCCCGAGGCGGTGGCACGCAGGCCGTCGAGGCGCGTAGCCAGGGTTTTGGTATAGCGCGAGTTGGGCGCCGAGGCCTTGAGGGCCGTGGCCACCGAGTCGGCCAGGGCGAAGTTCTCGTCGGGGTTGAGCACGCTGGCGGCCACGAAGCCCGACACGATGGAGCTTGGATTCTGGCGTACCAGCCGCAGCATCTGCTGCTGGCCCTGGCGCTGCAGGGCTTCGGCCCGCGCCTGAATGGCCTGCATCGAGTCGGTGCGGCCGGCCTGGGCGGCGGCGGCGTAGCGCTGCTCGAGGCGCGGCATGTCGCGCTGCAGCTGCTGCTGGTTGGCTTCGGCGGCTTTGTTTATCTGGCGCAGCAGCTCCGAATCGGGCGAGCCCTGTACCGTGTACGTGGCGGGCAACTGCTGGGCGTCGCCGGCCAGCTGCACCCGCTGGCCGGGGCCGAGCACTACCAGCGCCTGGTTCTGGTCGGTGGTTTTCACCTGATAGAGTCCGGCCTCGGTCAGCGGCCCTTTGAACTCAAACTGGCCCTTCTCATCAACGGTAGCCGTATCGCGCGATACGAACTGGGTTTCGCCCAGCTCGGCCAGGTACACCTTGGTACCAGCAGGCGCGTTTTGCAGTTGGCCGCTCAGTTCGTAGCCGGTAGCGTCGGATCCGCTGGTGATGGGCGTGGCATTTTTGTTACAGGCATTGGTCATGCCCAGCAGGGCGCCAAAATAGAGCAGGCTCTTCATTTTCATTCGTTAAGCAGAAAGCGAACCGGCCACTGATGAGGACCGGAGTATGGGGCAAAGACCTAGAAACAGGCTGCAAGTTGCCAATTTTGCCCGGAACCGGTGACGCCCCCCTAACTGTGACCGTCCTCAGACGGTTCAATCCACTGATGTCAGTAATAGAATTTTTGCCGTTTATAATATTGACTAACAGATACTTATTGCAAAATCTGACGGAGGCGCTTTTCCAGCGCTTCACCGCGTAAATCACGGGCCACCATGCGACCGGCGGGGTCAATGAGGAAGGAACTTGGAACGGCCAATACCCCGTAGAGCTGGGCCGAAGGCGAGTCCCAGCCTTTCAGATCCGAAACCTGCGTCCAGGGCAGCTGGTCCTGGGTAACGGCCTTGCGCCACTTGCCCCCGTCGCTATCCACCGACACGCTCACAATTTCCAGTCCTTTGGTCTGGTATTGTTGATACAGGGCTTTCAGGCGCGGATTTTCGGCCCGGCAAGGACCGCACCAGCTAGCCCAGAAGTCGAGCAGCACATACTTGCCGCGCAGACTGCTCAGGCTAAATACCGGCCCCGCCACAGTGGGCAGCGTGAAATCGGGGGCCGGCTGGGCATTGGCCGCCCCAACGGCCGCCACGGAGGTGCGCACGCGGTTGCCGAGGGCCTGCACTTCGGCTGAAGCGGGCTGCCGCCCCGCCAGCACTGCCGTCATCGAATCAACAAATACCTGCTGACTGGCCTGACGACTCAGGTAGGCTTTGGTTAAATAAGCGGCCAGAAAATCGTCGGGCGTGGTTCGCACTAAGGCCCGGAGCCGGCGCAGGTCGGCATTAGTAGCGGGCAACTGGGTGGCGCCTACCATGTGCGGGGCAATTTCTTCCCGAAACTGCTGCCACTGCGTAACGCCAACCGAGCCAGCAACCGTAAACCTTCGTCTTTTCTGCTCGGGTGCGAGTTGGAAGGCCAGCTCGTCGCCGGGGTGCAAGGGAAACTGGTAAACGGATTTCTGCCCTTTGATTTTCAGGGTTCCCATAATAGGCGCGGCCAACTCTCCCCGTAGCTCTACGTGGCCCGCCGCGTCCACGGTAGCCGAGTCGAGCGTGCGCCAGGCATCCTGATAATGCGTGAGGTAAATGGTAGTTCCGGGAGCTACGCGGTCTACCTGGCCCCGCAATACGTAGGCGGGCGGCGCAACCGCCAAGTTCAGCAGCCAGGGAAATAAAGCAGAAAGCATGGGGGCAGGTTGAGGAATAAGAGTGAGAAAATGCGCAGCTTCTGGTAGGCACCACAGCGCGAATGAAAACCGAATCTGTACCCGATTAATCTAGCGGAATATATTCTGAAATTTTCTGGCCCAGGTCGCGGCCTTGCAGGTTACGGGCCAGCTCGTAGCCCTGCGGGTCGAGCAGCACGGCGGTAGGCTGCTGGCTGACCTCGTAGGCCCGGGCTGCCTCGCCCGACGAGTCCAGCACCTGGGACCAGGGCAACGCCTCGGCGGCAACAGTTGCGCGCCACGCGGCCGGGTCGGCGGTCTGCCACACGCTTACTATAACGAGCCCCCGGTGGTAGAACTGGCTATAGAGCTTGCGCAGGTTGGCGTTTTCGGCCTGGCACTCGGCGCAGCCGGCAGCACGGAAATCGAGCAGCACATAGCTGCCGCGCAGGCTACTCAGCACCAACTGCTTATCGGCGGCAGTGGGCAGCGTGAAATCGGGCGAGGCTGGTCGGGTGTCGCGGCGGTTCTGGGTGGCCGCGCCGGGCGTGGCCGGCGCCCCAATCCGCTGGCAGCTGCCCAGCAGCAGAAACAGGAAGAATCCGGGGTAGTAGCCGCGCATGAGTTGGCCGTAAACAGGTGAAGTAGCTGCCAATCTACGGATTTCGCCCGCACTGCAAATCAACCACGCGGCTACTTTCCCGAACGTTGGCAGCCCGGGTCGGATACGGGTGCGGTGCAGGCTCCCTTTCCGGCGCCCTCCGGCGGCCTATCTTCGGGAGCCGGGCCACGCGCTGTTATCCGGCTCCTTCCTGTTCCACCGCTGCCGGCCCTGCTCATGAGCGCTCCTATTCCTACCTATCAGCTGCAGGCGTTTGCCCACCCCGAGGGGGCCGCGCCCGAGGTTTTTGTACCCGATTACGCAACCGGCCGGCCCCGGATTCCGCTGCATCGGCCCTACCGCGGCAACTACTACAAAATCAGCCTCTGCCTGCGGGGCCAGGCCGAGCTGACCATCGACCTGGCCCCTTACGTGGTAACGCCCGGCTGCCTGGTGCTGGCGACGCCGGAGGTAATCAAGCAGTGGCTGCACGTAACCGACGATTACGAAACGCTGTCCGTCTTTTTCACCCGCGAATTCATCACCACCCACCACAAGGCAACGAACCGGCTGCGCTTTTTTGTGGCCCCCGCCGCGTACGTGCGCCAGCTTTCGGCCCCGGAAGCGGCCAACATTGCCGCGTCTTTCCGCTTCCTGCAGCAGAAGTACCGCACGCCCCACGTACAGCGCCCCCATATCCTGCAAAACATCCTCACCAGCCTGCTCTATGAAGTAGCCAGCATTTACGACCAGCCACTGGCCGCCCCACCGGCCGCCACTCCCCGAAACCAGGCGTTGGCGGCCGGTTTCCGGCAGCTGGTACAAACCCACTGCCTCGCCGAGCGGCGCGTAACGTTCTACGCCGCCGCACTCTGCGTTACGCCCAAGCACCTCAGCGCTTTGGTGAAGGAGGCCACTGGCCGAACCGCGCGCGACTGGATAACCCAGGCGGTGGTGTTGGAAGCCAAAACCCTGCTGCAGAACCCCACGCTGCCGGTTTACCAGGTGGCCGCGAGCCTGCAGTTTGCCGACCAGTTCGCGTTCAGCCGGTTCTTCAGGCAAAACACTGGCCTTTCCCCTAGCGCTTACCGGCAGGGCAACTGAGCCGGGTTGGCGACTTTTCGCCATACATTGCCGCCCTGCGGCCATTTTACCGACCGGCTGGGGGCCGCAACTTTGCACCTGCAATTCCGGCCAACCCGCGGCGTCCGCCAAAGTGGCCTGGCCAGGGCCGGCCGGACTTGCTTGGTCATCCACTTTCACCGGCAACCCCTTATACCATGATGTTAATAACCGGCGCTACCGGCCATTTAGGCACGGCCGTACTACGCACGCTGCTGCAAAAAACACCCGCCTCGCAACTGGCGGCACTGGTCCGCGACGAAGCCAAAGCGACTGACTTACAGGCCCGGGGCGTGCACATCCGCGTGGGCACTTACGCCGACCCGGCCGCCCTGGACCGCGCCATGCAGGGCATCGAAAAGGTGCTGCTAATATCAGGCGGCGGCGATGATGAGGCGTTGCAACACCATTTCAACGTAGTTGATGCCGCCCAACGGGCCGGCGTGCAGTGCCTGGCCTACACCAGCCGGGCGCTCCAGAATCCGGCCACCCTGACCAACCAGCTCATGCAGCGCCACTTCCAGACGGAGGACTACATCCGGGCGAGCGGGTTGGCCTTTGTACTGTTTCGCAACAGCCTGTACATGGATACGCTACCCCTGTTTACTGGCCTGCAGGTGCTGGAAACGGGCATTCAGCTGCCGGCGGGCCAGGGCCGGGTGGCCTACGCCCTACGCCACGAAATGGGCGAAGCCATTGCCAACGTAATGCTCACCGGTGACTGCGCCAACCGCACGTACCACTTCACGGGTAGCGCGGCCTACTCATTCCACGATGTAGCGGCGGCCCTCACTGCGGCCTCGGGCCAGCCGGTAAACTACACGCCCGCCGGGCAGGCCAGCTTCGCGGCGGGCATGCAGCAGCGCGGAGTGCCGGCGGTGGCTATTGAGCGCACCATCGGGTTTCTGGCCGACATCCAAAACGGCCAGGAAGCGCAGGTCAGCACAGACTTGGCAAATGCTCTGGGCCGCCAGCCCACAAACCTGACAGAAGGCGTGAAAATGCTGTATGAGCTGTAGCGGCGGTAGTTCTCAGCCATAAAAAAGGCCCGCACTACGGCGGGCCTTTTTTATGTGCGGCTGCTTTGGTAGCGGCTGTTTTACTCCTTGGGCTTAGCCGTCGAGGTGCTGGCGCAGCAGTTGGTTGGCCATTTTGGGGTCGGCCTTGCCGCCGGTCAGCTTCATCAGCTCGCCCATAAACATACCCGTAAGGCTCTTTTTACCGGCGCGGTACTCGGCCACCTTGGCCGGGTTGGCGGCCAGCACCTGGGCAATCATGGCTTCCAGCGCCCCGGCGTCCTGGGGCTGCTGCATGAGCCCCTGGGCTTCGGCGGCGGCGGCGGCAGTTTGGGTGGGGTTTTCGAGCAGGTACGGGAACAGCTGCTTGCTGGCCACCGACTGGCCCACCTTATTATCGTCGATAAGCCCGATGATGTCGGCCAGCTGTTGGACCGTGAGCGGGAACTGGTCGAGGGTGAGGGCGCGCTCGTTGAGGTAGGCCTTCACGGGACCGGTTACCCAGTTGGCGGCGGCTTTGGCGTTGGGCGTGAGGCGGGTCAGCTCGTCAAAATACAGCGCCAAATCCTTCTCGGCGGTCAGTACCGAGGCGTCGTAATCCGAGAGGCCCAGCTCGCCGGTGAAGCGGGCGTAGAGCTGCTGGGGCAGCGCGGGCATCTGCTCCTGCATGCGGTGCAGCCAGGCATCATCAATGATAACCGGGGGCAGGTCGGGCTCGGGGAAGTAGCGGTAGTCGTTGAGCGTTTCCTTGCTGCGCTGGGCGTTGGTAGTGCCGGTGGGAGCATCAAAGCCACGGGTCTGGCTGTCGATTACCTCGCCGGCTTCGAGCAGTAGAATCTGGCGCTCAATCTCGTACTCGATGGCCCGCTGCACGTTGCGGAACGAGTTCATGTTCTTCACCTCCACTTTCACCCCGAACTCGGGGGCACCGTGTAGCATCACGCTCACGTTGGCGTCGCAGCGCAGCGAGCCTTCCTCCATGTTGCCGTCGCAGATGCCGAGGTACTCCACCAGCTTCTTGATTTCGGCCAGGTAGGCGTAGGCTTCGTCCGAGTTGCGGATGTCGGGCTCGCTCACGATTTCGATGAGCGGCACGCCGGCCCGGTTGAGGTCCACGAGCGTTTCCACTTCGCCGGCCAGGTGCATGCTCTTGCCCGCATCCTCCTCCATATGAATCCGCGTGACGCCAATCTGCTTGGTGGCGCCGTCGGCGAGGCGGATTTCCACGTGGCCGTCGTGGCAGATCGGGGTTTTGTCCTGGGTTATCTGGTAACCCTTGGGCAGGTCGGGGTAGAAGTAGTTTTTGCGCGCAAACAGATTGTCGCGCCGGATGTGACAGTTGGTGGCCAGTCCCATTTTCATGGCAAACTCGATGGCCGAGTGATTGACGCGGGGCAGCGTGCCGGGGTGGCCGAGCGTGATTACGCTCAGGTTGTGGTTGGGCAGGGCGCCGTACTCGTTTTCGTCGGCCGAGTACATCTTGCTGCGGGTCAGCAGCTGGGCGTGTACTTCGAGGCCGATGACGGGCTGGTATTTGGCTTTGATATGTTCGTCCATTGAATCACAGATTACCGCTGATTTTACCGCGGATTACGCTGATTGAGGGTGCTAAGGTAACCCGGATAGGCGCGTGAACGCACGATGTTGGGGGCAGATGTTGCGCCAGGTAGCACAACACCCGTTTTTGACGGATTAACTGGCTGCAAAACTACTGTCTGCCGCCAGCATGGGCAGTTACGCCAGCGCCTTTTCTACCAGCTCTTTCGCCTTACCAATAGCCGCCGCCAACCCGGCCGCGTTTTTGCCGCCGGCCGTGGCGAAGAACGGCTGGCCGCCGCCGCCGCCCTGGATTTCCTTGCCCAGCTCGCGCACCAGCGTACTGGCGTTGAGCTTACCGGCTGCCACCAGCTCATCGGCCAGCATCACGGCCAGCTGGGGCTTGCCGTCGATTTCGGCACCGAGTACGGCTACCAGGTTGGGCACGGCCTGCCGGAGCTGGAAGGCCAGGGTTTTGAGGCCCTCGGCCGACGTGGCCTGCACCTGCGCGGCCAGGAAATTAACGTCGCCGAGCGGCTGCACCTGCCCCGCCAGCTGCTCGCGCTGCTGGTTGATGCTCTGCTGGGCAAACTGCTCGATCTGCTTGCGCAGGGTGGCAATTTCCTCGGTCTGCTTCTCGATGCCGGGCAGCAGGTGCTGTGGGTTGCCCAGCGCCTCGCGCACCTGGCCCAGCAAATCCAGCTGCTGGTTCACGAAAGCTTCGGCGGCCTCGGCCGTTACGGCCTCAATGCGGCGTACGCCCGCGCCCACCGCGCTTTCGCTCGTGATGCGGAAGTAGCCGATGTCGCCGGTGGTACGCACGTGGCAGCCGCCGCACAGCTCCACCGAAAACTCGCGGTCGAAGGTGATAACGCGCACGAACTCGCCGTACTTCTCGCCGAACAGGGCCGTGGCGCCCAGGTTCTTGGCCTCGTCAATCGGCACGTTGCGGCGCTCATCCAGCGGAATCTGCTGGCGGATGCGGGCATTCACCAGCGTTTCCACCTGCCGGAGCTGGTCGTCGGTTACCTTGGTGAAGTGCGAGAAGTCGAAGCGCAGCAGCTTTTCGTTCACCAACGAGCCTTTCTGGGCCACGTGGGTGCCGACCACCTCGCGCAGGGCAGCCTGCAGCAGGTGAGTGGCGGTGTGGTTGCGCATAATCTGGGCGCGGCGGGCCGGCTCGTAGCGGGCCAGAAACTCGCCCTCCAGATCCTGGGGCAGCTCCAGCACGGTGTGCACAATCAGGTCGTTTTCCTTCTTGGTGTCCACCACCCGCACCTTACTCAGCGGCGATTCCAGGTAGCCCGTGTCGCCCACCTGCCCACCCGACTCGGCGTAGAACGGGGTCTGGTCGAGCACTACCTGGTACTCGGTTTTGCCCTTACGGTCGGTGCGGCGGTAGCGCAGGATGCGGGCCGGGGCCTCGGCCTGGTCGTAGCCCACGAAGGCGGGCACGTCTTCCGATTCGAGTACGATGGTCCAGTCGCTCTGCTCGGCCTCCTGGGCGTTGCGGGAGCGACTTTTCTGGGCCGCCAGCGCCTGCTGGAAGCCTTCCTCATCCACGCTCAGGCCCTTTTCGCGGGCAATCAGAGCTGTCAGGTCGAGCGGGAAACCGAACGTATCCGACAGCTCGAAGGCCGTGGGGCCGTCGATGCGGTTACCCTGCTGGCGGAAGCCTTCCTCGAGCGAGTCGAGGCGGCGCAGGCCGTTTTCGAGCGTTTTGAGGAAGCTGATTTCTTCCTCCTCCACCACGCGCTGTACAAACTGCTGCTGGGCCTTGAGCTCGGGGAAGATGCCGCGCATCTGGTCGGCCAGCACGGGCACGATTTTGTACAAAAACGGCTGCTTCTGGTTCAGGCTCGAAAACGCGTAGCGCACGGCCCGCCGCAGAATGCGCCGGATCACGTAGCCGGCCTTCACATTGCTCGGTAGCTGCCCGTCGGAGATGGTGAAGGCGATGGTGCGGATATGGTCGGCAATGACGCGGATGGCAATGTCGGTCTTGGCGGTTGCCGAGCTGTTAGCTGTTAGCTGTTGGCTGTTAGCTTCCGTGCTGTCATCTGCCGGAGAGCTATCAGCTAACAGCTCTGAGCTAAAAGCTCCCGAATAGGGTATGCCAACTTCCTTCGCAATGAACTGAATCAGCGGCTGGAAAACGTCGGTGTCGTAGTTGGATTTCACGCCCGACACGGCCATCATCAAACGCTCGAAGCCCATGCCCGTATCCACGTTCTGCTGAGGCAGTTTCAGCAGCGACTTATCGGCCCGGCGCTCGAATTCCATGAACACATTGTTCCAGACTTCCACCACCTGCGGGTGGTCGGCATTCACTAGCTCGGCGCCGGGTTTGGCGACCCGCTCCTCGTCGGAGCGTAGGTCGATATGGATTTCGGTGCAGGGTCCGCAGGGGCCGGTGTCCCCCATTTCCCAGAAGTTGTCCTTCTTGTTGCCAGGCAGAATCCGCGCGTCGGTGGTGTACTTGCGCCACAGCTCCTGGGTCTCGGTATCGGGGCCGAGTCCGTCGCCGGCGTCGCCCTCGAAGTAGGTTACGTAGAGGCGGTCCTTGTCGAGGCCGTACACATCCACGAGCAGTTCCCAGGCCCAGGCAATGGCATCGGTCTTGAAATAATCCCCGAACGACCAGTTGCCGAGCATCTCGAACATGGTATGGTGGTAGGTGTCGTAGCCTACCTCTTCCAAGTCGTTGTGCTTGCCCGACACGCGCAGGCACTTCTGGGTATCGGCAATGCGCTTGAACGGGGCGGGTTTGTTGCCCAGGAAGTAGTCCTTGAACGGGGCCATGCCCGAGTTGATGAACAGCAGCGTCGGGTCGTTTTTAACCACAATCGGGGCCGAGGGCACGATGTGGTGACCCTTGGAAGCGAAGAAATCCAGGAATTGCTGGCGGACGTGGGCGGCGGTTGGGAGCATATGGCAGGGGCGCGTTGCGGGCACCCATTCAGGAGGCAGTAAGCCGAAGGTGAAACCAGAAATTGGCGGCAACCGGGTTTTTGCCTATTTTTCGCAAATAACGCTCCCGGTGCTATCGGCAAAGGTAGCCCATCTTGCAGAAGTGAGAAATGGAGCGTGCGAAGTAATTGCTCGAACGAAGCTCAGCTTGTTATGCTCAGATTTTGGCCGTTCTGATCACCCCTCACCTCTGATTTCTCATTTCTTCCTAGATGACCTACCAAGACCGCGAAATCGAGAAGCAGTACTTCACCATCGGCGAAGTGGCCCAGCAGTTCAACGTGGCCCCCTCGCTGATTCGGTTCTGGGAAACGGAGTTCGACGAGCTGCGGCCCCGCAAGAGCAAGAAGGGCAACCGCCTCTACACGCCCCAGGACATCGACATCTTCCGCACCATCTACCACCTGGTAAAGGAGCGCGGCTACACGATACCCGGCGCCCGCGACCTGCTCAAGCAGAAAGGCCCCCAGCTCAAGGAGAAAATCGACGTGATTCAGAGCCTGGAGAAAGTTCGCAAGTTCATGATGACGATGAAGAAGGACCTGGACGCGCTGGGTAAGGCGCAACAGAGCTGACACCGTTTGTCATCCTGAGCGCGGCGAAGGACCTGTTCAGAAGCCAACAAGGGATTAGCTTCTGAACAGATCCTTCGCAGGCTCAGGATGACAGGCCTTATTTCGCTACCAGCCGTTATTATATGTCCGCCCCAGCCCCCGACGACACCCTCCTCCACGAAGTCGCCCTGACGCTGTTCCCGAACGTGGGGCCGCAACTGACGCGGCAGCTGATGAGCTACGCCGGCTCGGCCCGCAACGCCCTGCACTTGCCGGCGGGCAAGTTGCTGCGGATTCCGGGCGTGGGGCCAAAAACGGTGGAGCTGCTGGTGGGCAAGCCCCGCACCGACGCCCTTAACCAGGCCGAGGCGGCGTTGCGGCGGGCCGAGAAAGAGGGCGTGCAGTTGCTATTCTACACGCACAAAGCGTTTCCGGCGCGGCTCAAGCTGCTGCCCGATGCGCCGGCTTTGCTCTACTACCAAGGCACTTCGGACCTCAATCAGCCCAAAACGCTGGCCCTGGTGGGCACCCGGCAGGCCACCGACTACGGCCGCGAACAAACCGAACGGCTCATTAAAGGCATTGCGGCCCACCGCCCACTCATCGTCAGTGGCCTGGCCTACGGCATCGACATTGCCGCCCACCGCGCCGCGCTGCAGGAGGGGCTGGAAACGGTGGGCGTGATGGCCACCGGCCTCGACGTGATGTACCCGGCCGTGCACCGCAAAACGGCCGAGAAAATGCTCACCCAGGGCGGCCTGCTTACCGAATTCCCCTTCGGCACCCCGCCCGACAAATACAATTTTCCGCAGCGCAACCGCATTATTGCGGGCCTCGCCGATGGAACGGTGGTGGTCGAAGCGGCCCGTAAAGGCGGGGCGCTGATAACGGCCGACCTGGCCCAGGGCTACGACCGCGACGTGCTGGCCGTACCCGGCCCGCTGGGCTCGGCGGCGTCCGAAGGCTGCCACGAGCTTATCAAGAGCAATAAAGCCGCCCTCTACTCCGAGCCTCGCGACATCGAGCAGCTGCTCAACTGGGACCTGGCCCTGCACCGGCACGGCCGCCCCAAAGCCCCCAAAACCTTCGACCCGCTCGATTTCACGGCCGACGAGTTCGGCCTGCTGACCGTGCTGCAGGCCACGCCCAACCGCGAAGAACACCTCGACACGCTGGCCTGGAAGGCCCAACTGCCGGTGCATTTAGTTGCGGGAATACTGCTGAGCCTGGAGTTCGGGGGCGTGATAAAGGCGCTGCCGGGCAAGCGGTTTGCGCTGGTGTAGCGTTGCGAATCTACCAGGAGTTGTAACTCAATATCCCACCCGACCAAAGCAAAACACCTTCCAACTGAAGCGAAACACCTCCCAATTAATCGAAAATACTTCCTAACTATTCGAAAACACCCTCCGACCAAAACGAAACACCTCCTAACTATTCGAAAACACCCTCCGACCAAAGCAAATCACCCTCCGACCAAAGCGAAACACCTCCCGACTATTCGAAAACACGTCCCGGGCTTGCATGCATGTCCGGCGGGGCTACTGTGTAACAGCAGTTATTGACTGAATACGCCGGTTCGCTCACCCATTACCGCTGGCGCAACCGAGGCGCTAACTAGTTGCGCCCGGTTGGCGGGGTACCTGGTTAATGTCAGGCTGGGGCAGTAGCTTTAGCTATTTTTTACTCCTTCACCTTGGTATCATATGAAAACACTTCGACTCTTTATTACATTGGCAGCCTGCACGCTGGCGGGGGCTTCGGCTGCCCAGGCGCAGGCGCTGGACCCCACCTTTGCCGCCCCCAGCGTGTACGCGCCCGGCGCCGTGTACTCGGCCACCGAACAGGCCGATGGCAAACTGGTAACCGTGGGCAACTTCTCGCGCATCAACGGTACGGCCGTGCCGCGGCTTGTGCGCTTCAACGCCAACGGCACCCTCGATGCGGCCTTCAATCAGCAGGTAGGCAGCAACGCGGTAGTTTACCGGGCCCGCCTGCTCAGCAACGGGCAGTATATGCTGGTGGGCTTCGACAATACCCCCGTGCAAGCGGGCGGCGTTACGCGGCCGGGTGGGCTGTTGCGGCTGAATGCCGACGGCAGCGGCGACGCCAGTTTCGATGCGGGCTCCGGGCCTGTTGCTGCGGAGGATAATTACACGAGCCTTGATGATGCGCTGCCCCTGGCCAACGGCCAGACGCTCGTTGTAGGTCGCTTTGGCCAGTTCAGTGGCGCGGCGGCCAACAACCTGGTGCGCCTGAACGCGAATGGGTCGGTGGATGCGACATTTCGGCCGGGAACCGGAGCCAACGACGAAGTGCTGACTGTTTGCCGGTAGCCAACGGCAAGGTGCTTATTGGCGGTAGTTTCTCGGAATACAACGGGTTTGTCTGCAACGGGCTGGCCCGATTGAACGCCGACGGCTCGTTCGACACGTCCTTCACCTCTTCGCTGCAGTCCGGATCCGGCGTCAACAACCTGGCTGTTCAGCCCAACGGACGCATTCTGGTATTGGGCTATCTGACAACCTTCTCGGGGGGCTCCAGCAATTCAACTGCACTGGTGCGGCTCTTCGATAATGGGGCCCTCGACAACAGCTTCGCGGTCCCTACTACAATAGCCACGGACTTCAATATGTACAGCTATTACGGCGACGCACTGGTAGTGCAGAATGACGGCAAGATTCTGGTTATATCCACTACCAGGCGTCCTCTCACGCGGTTGAACGCAAATGGTACCTTGGACCTATCATACACTTCTCCTGCTGCCGACCCTGCTCTCCCTTCCTATTCCTTAACCCTGCTGCGTAACGGCCAAGTGCTGGCGGCCGGTGCTTTTACCAGCTTTGCCGGAACAGTGGACCAACCCCTGGTTCGGGTAAATACCAGTGGTAGCCTAGACGCCGCTTTTACGCCTAATATCCAGCTATCCGGCACTATTTCGGTGGTAGCCCGGCAGGCTGATGGCAAGCTGGTAGCCGGGGGTAATTTCTCGGAAATTAACGGGCAGCCGGTGCGTCGTCTGGCTCGCTTCAACTCCGATGGCACCCTGGACGCGGCCTTCATTTTCAACACGGGCAATGCCCTCAACCTAACCGTTAGCGACCTGGTGCTGCAGCCCAACGGAGCCGTGCTGGCCACCAACGGCCCAACCCTGTACCGCTACCTGCCCAACGGCAGCCGCGATAACGGTTTTGCGGCCCCCATCTTCTCGAACCCCAACTTTTCTGGTTTGGTGAACCGCGTGCTACTGCAAGCTGATGGCCGTATTCTGGTGGGCGGCAACCTCAACAGTACTACTGGCAGCCCGGCCACCAGTGCTGCGCGTCTTACCAGCACCGGTAGCTACGATCCAACCTTCATGCTGCCTCCAAACACCGGTTCCAACGGGATATTCCTGCTCTACAGCATGGCCCTGCAGCCGGATGGGAAGCTCCTGATAGGCGCCAGATTTCGGGATGCTTCGGGCGGGTCTTCCTCCGCTGCCCGCCTTGTTCGGTACACGGCCAACGGGAACATCGATCCTACTTTCACCAGCACCAACTTCACCTCGCCCTCAGGGAACTCCATCGGCGTTCAGCTTAGGGCGCTGATTCTGCAAGCGGATGGCAAAGTGCTGGCCGCAGGAACGGTCAATACTGCTACTGGCCCGCTTACCACTTTATCTCGTCTGAACCCCAACGGCTCTCCGGATACCGGCTTCGCGCCACCTGTTATCAATGGCTACGTGTATAGCCTGGCGGTGCAGCCCAACAACCGCATTCTGGTGGGCGGGCGCTTTACGTCGCCTACGGCCCCCTCCCAGCTCGCCCGGCTGCTGCCCAGTGGCAACGTCGATGCCTCCTTCGGCCCCACGGCCGTACCCAACGGCGCTGTATCGGCGCTACTGGCGCAACCCGACGGCACTATCATTATCGGGGGCCAGTTCACGAGCATAGGCGGACAGCCCAGCATGGCCCTGTCCCGCCTTGTGGCTCCCAATGTACTGCACGTAAAAGCCCCGGCGGCCGTCGCCGAACAAACCACCGCCTGGCCCGTGCCCGCGCACACGCAACTGCACGTGGCCCTCGCACCCACTGCCCACGCCCAGTTGCTTGAGCTGCTCGACGCGCTGGGACGCCCGGTGCGGCAGCAGCCGCTGGCGGGCCGCCAAACAACCAGCTTGGCGCTGGAAGGCTTGCCGGCTGGCATCTACCTATTGCGCGTCACCTACGCCGAAGGTATCGTTACACGCCGCGTACAGGTGCAATAGCGCCCGCTGAACTACGCACAGCAAGGGGGCTGAACCGCAGGGTTCAGCCCCCTTTTTCGTAGCTGACCATAGTTTATCGCTTACTTTACGGCCATGATGTTTCTGAACAACGAGTTGCTACCCGCGGCCTGCTTGCCGCTGCCTAACCGGGGGCTGCTGTTCAACGACGGGTTCTTTGAAACGCTGGTATGGGCGGAAGGCGGCCTGCGCTACGGCCCGCAGCACCTGGCCCGAATGCAGCGGGTCGCCGCTGTGCTGGCCCTGCCGCTGCCTCCGGCTCTGGCCACGCCCGCCGCGCTGGCGGCTACGCTGGGCCGGCTCGTGGCCGCTCAGCCGCAGCCTGCCCAGCCGCAACGGCTGCGGTTGCAGCTCTGGCGGCCGGGCGGCGGCCTTTACGCGCCGCCGGAGGTAGCGGGGCCAGCCGAGTGGCTGGCCACAGCCCAGCTGTTCGAGAAGCGTACCGCGCCGGTGGCGCGGGCCGGCTTCGGTACTACGGTGCGCACCCAGCTTAGCCCGGTATCGTTCTGCAAAGGCCCCAACGCCCTGCTATATGTGCTGGCCGCCCGCGAGCGGGAGCAGCGCGGGCTCGATGAGCTACTGCTGCTCTCGGCGGCCGGGCACGTAGCAGAAGCCGGCGCAGCGGCCGTGGGCTGGGTGCGCAACGGAGCGGTGTACGTGCCGGCCGAGGCAGCGGGCGGCGTAAGCAGCGTGCGGCTGGCCCACCTGCGTAGCACGGCGGCCCATTTGGGCGTAGCCTGGCACGAAGGGCTCTATGAACCGGACGCGCTGCTGACTGCCGAAGCTGTGTTTACGGCCAATGTAGCCGGCCTGCGGCCCGTGCTGGCAGTGGAAGGCCAACCGTTCGGCTCGGCGCAACATCCGCTGCTGCACCGTCTACTGGCGGCCGACGCTGGATCGGCGGGGTAAGCTGAATGATGTTGTCTCTTAAAATAACGGGCTCTTAGCGCTGTTTCTGGCGATGCTGGCGCCGGAGCTGCATCCAACTTTCCGTGTGGTGTACCAGGTCGGACTCAGTCACATCGTTCTCGCGCAGGACTTGGCGGCGGTCGAAAGCGGGGTTTTCCAGCGAATACAGGGCAACCCAGGCCCGATGCTTACGCGAGAGGCCCGGCAATCCGTCATCATCGGCGGGGTTCTGGTCGGAAGCAGACGAAAAATTCAGCATCGCCCAGTTACGAAATTGGTGGCGACTTGGATTGTGGTGCCCGCATCAGGCCCTGTGGCGCTGAACTACACGGCTACCGGCGCCTTAATAGCGGGCCAGGGATCATAGTTTTCCAGCGTGAAATCTTCGTACTTGAAATCAAAAATATCGGTTGCGGCCAGATTGAGAAGCATTACGGGCAGCGGCCGGGGCTCGCGCGTGAGCTGGAGAGCAGCCTGTTCGAGGTGGTTGCTGTACAAGTGCGTGTCGCCACCAGTCCAGATGAATTCGCCGGGCTCCAGGCCCGTCACCTGGGCCATCATCAGCGTGAGCAGCGCGTAGGAAGCAATGTTGAACGGCACGCCTAGGAACACGTCGGCCGAGCGCTGGTAGAGCTGGCACGAGAGGCGGCCATCGGCCACGTAGAACTGGAACAGGGCGTGGCAGGGCGTGAGGCGCATGAGGGGTAAATCGGCCACGTTCCAGGCCGAAACCACCATGCGGCGCGAGTCGGGTTGGGTGCGAAGCAGGTGCACCATCTGGGCAATCTGGTCGATGCTCTGGCCGTCGGGAGCCTGCCAGCTGCGCCACTGCTGCCCGTAAATGGGCCCCAGCTCGCCGTGCGCATCGGCCCACTCGCGCCAGATGCTCACGCCCACTTCTTCGAGCGAGTTGTTGCTGGTGTCGCCGCGCAAAAACCACAACAGCTCGTGGATGATGCTTTTCAGGTGGACTTTTTTGGTGGTTACCAGCGGGAAACCGGCCCGCAAATTAAACCGCATCTGGTAGCCGAACACCGACAGCGTGCCGGTGCCGGTGCGGTCGGTTTTGCGGGTGCCGTGGTCGAGAATGTGCTGAAGAAGGGCGTGGTATTGCTGCATGGCGAGGTAGCGGAAACGTGGACCGAACCAGCTTCCAGGCAGCTTGTGCAACTACCCTAGAAACGGTCGGATGGCAAAACAGGAGGCCAAAAGTAGGCAATCTGTCCAAGATGCTGCTACCACCCTACCTCCTGTCGGCGCAGCACTTTTTCGCACTTTTTCCAGTAGTTGAAGTAGCCGGTGAAGTAGCCGGCCACCTCCGGCACCAGCCAGGCGCGGGCGTCGTGGGTGCCGGGGTAGTGCCCCGACGAGGGGTGCTGGCGGGTGTACATGGCGGACTCCGGGGCCAGTGGCACCAACTCGGCTACTTCGCCCACGAATATCTGCACGCCGGCAATATTATCAAGGGCCAACTGCTGGATAAAACTCAGCACGGCTTCGCTGACCGGGAAACGCCGGAAATGCGAAGGCTCCAGCAGCAGCACCCGGTTGGCCGGCTCGTCGGCGCGCCATTGCGGGTCGAGGTGGTAGCTGTTGTAGAGCAGCAGCGGCAGCGCGGGGTTGATAACCGGCGCGGGCGTAACGGGCAGCAGCGTGGTAAAATCGGGCGCGGTGGTAGCCCGAAGCGGGGGCGGTACGGGCAGGTCGGGCAGGGTGCTGTAGGCTACATCGAGGTAGGTGTGGCGCTGCTGGCTGCCGGTGTAGTGGTTGATGTTTTCCTGGTTGCAGTAGTAGGGCTTGCTGGAAAATGCGCCCGCCACCCACTGCCAGCTGCAGGTGTTGCTGGCCAGGTCGCCATCGAGCAAATGGTAGTACAGCCATGCGGCCGGGGCCGCCCAGTGCGCCCGCCCGATGTTGCAGGCCAGGCTGGCCACGTATAGGCGCAGGTGGTTGTGCAGGTAGCCAGTTGCGTAGAGCTGACCGATATGCGCATCGACGGCCGCAATGCCGGTGCTGGCGGCGGGCAGGGCCACCGGCAGCTTCCGGTGCGCCACGCCGGGCTGGGGCTGGCGCAAATCGGTAAACAACTCCTCCCCTTTTGCCTCCCACACCCGCTGGAAAAAGTCGCGCCAGCCCAGTTCGCTGGCCAGCTTCTGCATGTCGTCGAAGGTGAAGCCGCGGGCCAGCAGGGCCTCGTACACCTGCCGGGTGCTGATGACGCCCCGGCTCAGGTAGGGCGAGAGGTAGGTAATGGCCCCGTTGAGGAAATTGCGCGAGCGGCCGTAACGGCCCGGGTCGATGGCCGCCACGCGGGCCATAATATCCTCGTAGCGGGTCGGGAAGCTAATTTCGGGGGCGGCGGCGGCTTCAGATTGGGTCTGGCCGGCGTGCAGCTTATGCAGGTGCGAACTCATGACAGGTGGCGGGCGTGGCAGCCGCGCTAGCGCTTACTGATTTTATTGTGCGTGATGCTGCGCTGCTGGTCGCTTTTAAAGCCGTCCACGTCGTCGGAGCGCAGGGCGCGGTGCTTGGTGGCCCGGCCGCTCACCCGTGCCCGCCACATCCGGAACGAGGAGGCCTTCATCTCGCGGCGCATGAGAGCAATTACGTCTTTCTCAGCCAGGCCAAACTGCGCCTCAATGGCTTCAAAGGGCGTCCGGTCTTCCCAGCCCATTTCGATAACCCGGTCGATATCGGCGGCAGATAAGGTTGGAAGATTGGGTTTTTCGGACATGGCGAAGCAGCGGCTGTTGGGATATCAGTGCTGCAACCGTTACGCTTTAGGAGATGTTTCGGGCGCACCTATGACTGAAAAAGCCACCTCCGTGGAAGTGGCTTTTTCAATGCATTTGTATCGCCTTACGCGTCAGCTTCGGCCGGCTTTTTCTCATAGCGCTGCACGGCGGCGCGGATGCGCGTGGCCAACTCGTACAACTCATCCAGCGAAGTAATATTCACCCGCTCCCCGCCTTCCACATCAAACATTGTCACGTACTTTTTGCTGCCATTAAAATGTAGGCGGCAGATGGGCTTGCGGTTGTTGTCATCGAGCAGAATACCGCAGTACGATTGCACGTCGCGCATTACTACGCGATTTACCGCCACCATTTTGCGCAGAATAGCCCGCACAATCATAAAGCCTTCGGCTTCCTCTACCGTAGTTTCGATTTCTTTATCATCTGCCTCTACGGCAGCCGAACCGGCAGTTTCGCTAACGAGCGGCGGCAACTCGGGGGCCAACATGCTGCTGTTGGTGTCTACCATGGCCGAGCGCAGGCGCATCGTGATTTTATCGTTGAGGAACTGGTGAAACGAGCGGTGCACCAGCGCACTGAACTGGTCTTTCAGCTTTGGGGTCAGCACGCCGTCGTACACTTGCTTCGATACGAAGTTGATAAAGTCAGTGGAGGGTTGGGTGAACTGTTCGTCGAAGTATTTCTTGAAAGCCCGCATGTACTTCAGGTTGTGCGCTGCAAACAGCATGTCATCAATATTGAATGATGGCTTGCTGAGCTTCTTGATTTCGGCAATGTCATTTTCGTGGAAGTTGAACAGGTCAAATTCCATGAAGGGCCGCTCGTCCATCTTGTTGGGCTGCTCTAAATCGGTGAACAGCCGATACGTGGAGCCATTGGTGAGAATGGCAATGCGGGCCTCAGTGACGTGGAAGTAACGGAACAGCTGGCTAGCGTTATTGATAGTCAGGTCGCCGCCCACCCGTTTACACTCGATGAGGATAATGGGCTTGCCGTCGCGCATAATGGCGTAGTCTATTTTCTCGCCCTTCTTGGTACCAATATCACAAATGAACTCGGGCACTACTTCGGTGGGGTCGAAAACATTGTAGCCGAGCGCATTAATAAACGGCATTACCAAGGCCGTTTTAGTGGCTTCTTCAGTTTGAACGTGTCCTAATTGCTTCTGTACCCGCGAGGCCAGATTCGTAAGTTGGTCGATAAGCTCCATGAAATTTTGGTATAATGACTTAGAATGGCTGAATGTAATTGCTTATCCTGAAAACACAAAAAGGACTACCCAGATGGAGTAGTCCTTTTTGCAGTGAGTTCAGTCAGTTTCTACAACGACTTCCCAGCTGGCTTAGCAGCCGGCGTAGTGGCGGCGGTGCTGGTTTTGGCGTCCTTCTTCATGCAGCACGAGGGCGTGCCGGCGGTACTCATGCTGCCGGCCATGTCGCAGTTCGCTTTGGTTTCGGTGGTAGCGGTGGTTTTTTTGGCCTTCTTGCCCTTGTCGCCTTCCGAGGCGGTGGCGGCCGAAGCGGTGAAGGCAAACAGGGCGAGGGCGAGCAGGACGTTTTTCATGACAACGAATGTGGTAGTGAAGGAAACAAATGCCCGAAAACGGCGGTTGGGTTTCGGTTGCTCCTAAAGTACGCAATGCCCGCCAGATTTCCTGTCGGGCTGTGCCTGGTTTTCCGGCGTTTTTAGCGGGCCGCCCACACACTTCGTTCATCGACCCGCGAAGACGGAGCGCAGCTTAGCTGTTCTCCGGCTCGCGCTGCCCGCCCTATGCCCCTTCGCCGCTACGCGCATCTGACCTTGTGGGCCCTTGGGCTGCTGACGGCCCTGGCCGTGTTTTTCGTGGCCCAGCTGCGATTCAACTACAATTTCAACGACTTCTACCCCGCCGGCGACCCCGACCTCGACTACTACGAGGCGTACGCCGCCCGCTTCGGCAACGACAACGACTACGTCCTGCTGGGCCTCGAAGCCCCCACGGGCCAGACCGTGTTTGACCCGCGCTTTCTGGTGCGGCTCGATTCGCTGACCCGGTTTCTGGACGGCCGCCGCCACGTGCTGCGGGTGTCGTCGCCGACCAATGCCAGCAACCCCGTGGTGGAGGGGCCGGGCGTGTTCAACCTGCCCTACCTGCACCCCTATGAGCCCGAGCGCCGCGCCCTCGACTCGGCACTGATTTACCGGACGCCGGGCTTGGTGGGCAACCTGATTTCGCGGGACGCCCGCGCCGCCACCATTCTGTTCCAGACTTCGCCCAACCTGAGCAAGCCACCCGGCGACTCGCTGCTGAGCGCGTTGCGGCGCGAGCTGGTGCGCCAGAACTTCGCCGAAGACCAGTACCATTTGGCTGGCAAGCAGGTGGCCCAATCAGTGTTTGTAGACCGGCTGCAGAACGAGCTGGCGCTGTTTATGAGCCTGTCGGTGGTGCTCGTGACGGGGCTGCTGTGGCTTACGTTCCGGACCTGGTGGGGCGTGGTGCTACCGCTGGTGGTGGTGCTGGGATCCATTCTGTGGGGCCTGGCCGTGATGTCGGCCTTCGGGGTGAGCATTGATTTGATGACAGCCCTGCTGCCGGTGATGCTGTTCGTGGTGGGCATGTCGGACACCATTCACCTGATAACGCGCTACGTGACGGAGCTGGGCTACGGGGCCGAAAAGCGGCCGGCACTGCTGGTGGCCATGCGCGAGTCGGCCTTTGGCTCGGGGCTGTCGGCCCTCACCACCAGCATCGGCTTTTTCTCGCTGATGACCAGCTCCATTAGGCCCATTTACAACTTCGGGCTGTTTACGGGCATTGCCGTGCTGCTCACGTTTATTCTGAGCTTCACGCTGCTGCCGGCTTTGCTGGTGCTGCTCAAGAAGCCCCAGCTGCGGGTGCCGCGCGAGCAGGGCCACAGCTGGGACGGCGTGCTGGGCCGCCTGTTCCGGCAGGTGCTCGCGCGGCGGCACTGGGTGGTGGGTATCAGCGCCGTGGTGCTGGTGCTATCGATAGGCTCGGCCTCCACCATCCGCATCAACTCGGCCCTGCTGGATGACCTCTCCAAAAACGACCCGGTGAAGCTGGATTTCCGGTTTTTCGAGGACCAGTTTGCCGGCGTGCGGCCCTTCGAAATGGCCCTCGACCCCGGCCCCAACCGCACGGTGTTCGACCTGGAAGTGCTGCGCGAAACCGAGCAGATGGAGCGGTATCTGCAAACAAGCTACGGCCTCAACTTCGTGGCCTCGCCCGTTACCATCATCAAATCGGTGCGCAAGGCCCTGAACGGCGGCCTGGTAGAAGAATACCGACTGCCTGCCACCGAGGCCGAGCTGGCGCGGCTGCTGCGCAAGGTGAAGCTGCTGAGCCGCAAGCCCGAGTTCCGGGCCCTGGCCCTGCCCGATGCCTCCCAGGGCCGCCTCACCGGCCGCATGGCCGATGTGGGCAGCATCAGGGTACACGCGCTCAACGGCGGCCTGCGCCAGTTTCTGCGCACGTCTATCGATTCGACGGTCGTGCAAACCCGGCTCACCGGCTCGGCCAACCTCATCGATAAGAACAACGAAAACCTGAGCCGCGACATGATTATCGGCATGACGCTCGACATCGTGATGGTCACCATCATCATCCTGGCCCTGTTTCGGAGCCTGCGCATGACACTTGTGGTGCTCATTCCCAACCTGGTCCCGATTCTGCTGGTGGCCGGCGTGATGGGGCTGGCCGGGGTGAGCATGAAGGTGAGCACGAGCATCATTTTCACCATTGCCTTCGGTATTGCCGTCGATGATACCATCCACTTCATGAGCAAGCTCAAACTGATGCTACTCAAGGAAGACAACCTGTTCCGGGCAGTGCGCAAAACCTACCTGATGGCCGGCAAAGCGGTTATCGTCACCTCCCTGATTCTGGTGGGCGGCTTCTCCACCCTGATTTTCTCCTCCTTCGACGGCACCTTCTACGTGGGCCTGCTCATTGGCCTGACGCTGCTGTTCGGCGTAGTAGCCGAGCTGACGCTGCTGCCGATTCTGATTCTGTGGCTGTATAAGCACGAACCCAAAGCCATTATCGAGGAAGTGGTGGTGCCGTAGGGGCCGGGCTCGCCCCCGCCCGCCGTTGAACGGAACCGTTGCAGTGGCACGAACGGCGGGCGGGGACAAGCCCCGCCCCTACGGCACCATCTGCGCCGAACTTCCCGCCCGTTTTGCTGGTTGACACCGGTACCCCCGACAGAAAGCTTATCTTTGCTTTAGCACCATCAAAAACCGTAATTCATGGAAGTAACCGTCGACACCCACCCGCTACTGCCCCGTATCGAGCAGGCCCTCGACGGCATCCGGCCCTACCTGGCCGCCGACGGTGGCAACGTACGGGTGCTCGAAATCACCGACGACATGGTGCTGCGCCTGGAGTTGCTCGGCGCCTGCGGCACCTGCCCCATGTCGGCCATGACGCTGAAAGCCGGCGTGGAGGAATCGGTGAAAAAGGCCGTGCCCGAAATCCGTTCCGTCGAAGCCATCAACCTCACGCCCATGAGCGAGCAGCCCGCCGGCCAAGTGCGTTCTTAAGCTATTAGCTGACAACTACTAGCTGTTAGCTTTTCCGGTCGAGCAAATCCCTACTTCAGCCGCGCCCCGCTCCTGCCGTTTCATCGGCGGCAGCGGGGCGCGGTGGGTTTATCAGGACTTGCATGAAAAGGCCTTTGTACTTGTAGCGCGAAGCTCCAGTTTTGCGTATCCTTGAACGATTACACACGGCACAGCAGTCAGCAACGACACGCGAAGCTGGAGTTTCGCGCTACAGCTTACGGCATACTTTTGAGTGAGACATAATTGAATTTCAGACACATTACTATGACCGATTTTTCTCCTTTCAAAGTGTTATTTGTTGATGGTGCTGCAAATGGCTCCCCTGAGCAGATGTATCAGGTCGTTGCAGATTTTGAGGATCAACTCTTCTCTGCTCATAAGAAGCTGTTCGATGAATATGGTATCCTGGATGGTCGGCTTTCATTGGTAGATGTGACAGCCTTGATTGTGGAGGGAAGCGACCCTGAACTACTTGGGCATTTTGATTTTGATGAAGAAAGTTATCAACTCGATATGTATGCGGACAGCGAAGAAGCACTCATACGATTTGCTAATATTGTTTGTCCTGTCTATCGTGATTTAGAAGAATTGGAAAGATACGTTCGACGTATAGCTGCTAAGTAGTCAAAGCTTCATTCCCGATTTCCTCCCGACCTTTCGGCCACCATTTGCCCGGTTTCGTTGTTAGCTTAACGAATCTCAAAAGCATAGAATCTGTTGACACAACCTACGCATACCGAACCCTACGCCCTCGAAAAAGAGCTGCGCAAGGTGCAGGCCCTTCTCAAGCTGGAGCAGCAGGAGGACTACGAGCAATTCAAAATCAAGAGCGCCCAGGCCAGCATTGCCGAGCGCCAGCGCCGGGGCCTTACGTGGTACCCGGTCAAGATAATCCAGGAGGACATTGGCTTCGGCGGCAAGCTGGTCGTGGAGCTGGAGCGTCAGGGCGGGGCTGGCGGGCTGCACCTGTTTCAGGTAGGCAAGAACGCCGCCCTGTTTGCCAATATCCCCGGCCGCTCGGGCTCGGACAGGCCCACGCTGAGCGGCGTGATTACCAGCGTCAAGCGCAACAAAATCCGCCTCAGCACCACTAAGGAAGACCTGCCCGACTGGACCGATGAGGGCAAGCTGGGCGTGGACCTGACCTTCGACGAGGTGAGCTACCGCGAGATGGACTACGCCCTGGGCAAGGTGATGGGCGCCTACGACTCGCGGCTGGCCGAGTTGCGCGACGTGCTGCTGGGGGCCAAACCGGCCCGCTTCCGGCCCGAAGCCGAAGCCACGCTCTACTACCCTTCGCCCCTCAACGACTCGCAGCTGGCCGCCGTGCGCCATGTACTGGCCGCTCAGGATGTGGCCATCATTCATGGCCCGCCCGGCACCGGCAAAACTACCACCTTGGTGCAGGCTATCGTGGAAACCATCCGGCGCGAGCGGCGGGTGCTGGTGTGCGCCCCGAGCAACACGGCCGTCGATTTGCTCACCGAAAAGCTGGCCGAGCGCGGCGTGAACGTCATCCGGATGGGCAACCCCTCACGGGTGTCCGACCTGCTGCTGCAGCACACGCTCGATGCCCAAATCATGAATCACAAGAGCTACGCCGAACTGCGCAGCCTGCGCCAGACGGCTGAGCAGTACCGCGAAGCAGCCGGCAAGTTCAAGAAACACTTCGGCTGGGAGGAGCGCGAGCAGCGCCGCCTGCTCAAGCAGCAGGCCCACGAGCTGCTCCAGGAATCGGACCAGTTGGAGCGCTACATTACCGAGGACCTTTTGGAGCAGGTGCAGGTGATTACCTGCACGCTGGTGGGCGCCGGCAACCGCGCCATCCGCCACCTCACCTACGAAACCGTGTTCATTGACGAGGCCGCCCAGGCCCTGGAGCCGGGCTCCTGGATTCCGATTGCCAAGGCGGGCCGGGTGGTGCTGGCCGGCGACCACCAGCAGCTGCCACCCACCGTGAAAAGCGAAAAAGCGGCCCGCGAAGGCCTACGCGAAACGCTGTTTGAGAAGTGCATCAAGCGCCAGCCCGGCGTGGCCCGGATGCTGGAAACCCAGTACCGCATGCACGAGCTGATCATGGCTTTCAGCTCGGAGCAGTTCTACGACGGCCGCCTGAAAGCCGCCCCCTCGGTGGCCCACGCCGACCTGACGGCCTACGACCCGCGCTTCGCCCCCGACCTGGCCGTGGAGTTCCTCGACACGGCCGGTTTCGGCTTCCAGGAGCTCACCATCGAGGAAAGCCGCTCGACGGCCAACCCCGAGGAAGCCGACCTGCTGCTGAAACGGCTGGCCCAGCTGCTGGAGCCCTACGACCCCGCCGACCACGAAACCGACCTGCTCACCATTGGTGTAATTGCCCCCTACCGCGCCCAAATCAACTATCTGAAGGACGCCATTGAGGAAAACGACGAGCTGGTGGGCCTCATGGAGCACCGCATGCTGAGCGTGGGCACCGTTGACTCGTTCCAGGGCCAGGAGCGCGACATCATTGCCATTAGCCTCACCCGCAGCAACCCCCAGGGCGAAATCGGCTTCCTGAGCGACATCCGCCGCATGAACGTGGGCATGACCCGGGCCCGCAAAAAGCTGCTGCTCATCGGCGACTCGGCCACTTTGGGTTCCCACCCCTTCTACAAGGCCTTCATCGATTACACCGAAAGCATCGGGGCCTACCGCACGGCCTGGGAGCTGGAGAGCTAGAAATCAGATAATGGAAGCGGCGGCGGAGCCATAGCGAAGAATCAGCTGTGGCTCCGCCGCCGCTTGCGTTATCTGCCAGGTTGCCTACCCGTTTACCGACGTATTATACTGAATTCCAGTCCGTTGATTACATCATACACGGTGCTAGCGACCAAACGGGCATCGGCGGCTGTGGCCACGGGCTCGATGGTGGGCTGGCGCGGCTTCTGGGCCGCTTTGGAAGCAACAGGCAGCCAAGACCAGTATAGGGTCTCAACGGGGGTGCTGGGGGCCGGCACGGGCGGAACGACCGTCGGCGGCTGCCGCTGGCCCGTAGTCAGGGAGATGCCGTATTGACGCTCCATTTCTTTTTGCATGGTGGTGCTCCGCTGGTGCAGATCGGTAACGATGAGGTAGCCGATGCCTTCTGCGGCCCGAAACCGGAGCGTGAAATACAGGTAGCGAACCGGGGGCGCATGGCGCAACGCCTCAGGCGGCGTAATCCCAGCCACAAATATTGGTCGCTCGCCGGGGTGGGCCAGCATCGCCATCCCCACTAGCACCGTTTCCCCCGGCGCAGCCTTTTGCCGGGGCCGCAGCCGGTTGGCTGTGTCGCGGTCGGCGTACAAGAAATTTTTATAGTACGTATCGACAAACCGATCCAGTATAGTTTTGGCCGAAGCCCCGGCAACCCGAATGGTATCGTGGTAGGTAATCAGCTGCGTATCGCGGGCCACCGGAAATACGAAATCCCCGCCCACAGGACTTTTTACCGCTGGCTTCTTCGCCGTTTTCTGCCCCAACAGCTGGCTCGGCGACATCGCCAATCCGATACAGAAAACCAACCACTTAAACTGTTTCATAAGGTCTGCTTACAACAGCGCCAGACAGTTTCATTAGGTCTTTTTTGAGCAGCGGCTGCGCAGAAGTAAAAGTAGCTGATTTGTTTTGTAGCACTTGCACACAGCAACGCCGCTGCTGGTAGAAACCAGGAGCGGCGTTGCTGTGTGGGTTGGCTGAGCGTACTTATTGTTGGGTTACCCGCAGCTGCCACGCCTGCTTATCGAGGGCGTAGCTCAACTCCTGCAGCAGGTTCGACGTCGTTTCGTCGATTTTCCCCACCCGCTCAATCCGCTCCCGAACCCGCTTGGCCACCATATCCACGCGGCTGCTCATAAGGTCGAGCACTTGGCGGTCTTCTAGGAAACCGCCAGGAAAAGCTTCCAGGTTGGCCTGGCTGGCCACCACCGGCGTCCGACCATCAATGGGGCGGCCAACCTGCAACGAGCGTTCGGCCAGTACGTCGGTATATTTAAGATAGGTTTCGGCGTAGCCCTGCAGGACCTCGTGGAGCTGGTAGTACAGGGGGCCGCGCAGGTTCCAGTGGCTTTGCTTGGCATCGTGGTAGAGTTCGAGCAGCTCCACTACCGTCGCCTCCATTTCCTTCGCTACGGCGTCGCGCTTGGCGGCTTCCATTGGAATCCGGTCGTCGGCGGCGGGGTTGCGGTAGTTGAGGCCGGTTTGGGCGGGGGGCGCGGTAGCCGTGTTCATAGGCGTAGTGCTCATGTTGTCGGCGGCCGGCTGGCTGCGGCGCTGGGCCTGGGCCGAAAAAGTAGTGAGGGCGCACAGGGCTCCGGCGCAGAGCAGGGAGCGAAAAGTAACGACCGGGGAAATATTAGAAAAGAAAGATGACATGTAATGAATCAGTTAGGTTGTACAATCGAAGCTGTTTACAAAGTCGGCCATGGTTACGAAACTGTCATGCTGAGCTTGTCGAAGCATCTCTACCGCTTCGTTGGATGACTGCGACGAAGCGGTAGAGATGCTTCGACAAGCTCAGCATGACCGCCTTTTGACTTTGTAAACAGCTTCGTCATTAAAACCAGATTAAAATACATTTGGTTATGGTAGCGCTTGGCAAACTCCTTAAATCCCCAAATTTTATAGCTGGGTAATAGCGGCTTGCCGGGCTTGTTTTCCCCTTTTAACGATTTTTCTACCAGCATTTCCGTAACTAGCAATTATTGCTTTTGCCTCCCATTCTTTCCCAAAATTCCATGACGCAGATCAGCCCCAATAAAGTCGTTACCATTACCTACGACCTGAGCGTAACCGACGAAAACCAGGAAAAAATACTCGTAGAGTCGGCCGACACCGATGCCCCCATGGTGTTTCTGTTCGGCCAGAGTGGCCTACCCGAAGAGTTTGAGCGCCAGCTCGATGGCAAGAACTCCGGCGACCCGTTCAGCTTCAGCCTCACCCCCGAGCAGGCCTACGGCGACTACGATGAGCAGGCGGTCGTCGACATCCCGCGCAACGTATTTGAAATCGACGGCCAGACCGACGAGGAAATGCTGCAGGTGGGCAACTTCCTGCCCATGGCCGACAACCAAGGCCACCACATGCAGGGCAAAGTGGTCGAAATCGGGACTGACGCCATAAAAATGGACTTCAACCACCCGCTGGCTGGCATGGTGATGCACTTCGACGGCAAAGTGGCCGAGGTACGCGAAGCCACCGCCGAAGAAATGGACCACGGCCATGTGCATGGCGAGGGTGGCCACCAGCACTAATCAGCTGCCGGTTGCAATAGAGAAACGGGAAACGGGGCCTTTGCGGGCCCCGTTTTTTGTGTCGGCGTTTTTGCTTTTCTCTGCTTCGCGAAGCCACCACCTGCTCACCCCAAGTCTAGCTGAGCTATGACCTTGGCAGGCAAGTCAGCGGCATGCCGCCGAATACAGAACCAGCCGCGGCCGGCTGAAAACGGACCTGCTTTTTTCAGAAAAAGTACCCCGGGGCAGCCCGGCGCCGGCGGGTTGCGTAATAGGGCGCATGGTTACCCGACGCTTTGTTTTATCCTCCCTCGCCCTGGCCACAGCCGCCGCGGCCTTGCCCGTTTCCCTCTCTGCCATGGCTCCCACCTCCGACCGCCCCAAACTGCTGATTTTCGACGTCAACGAAACCCTGCTCGACTTGGGCAAGCTGCAGCAGGCCGTCAACCAGGAATTCCAGTCGGAAACGGCTTTCAAGCAGTGGTTTGGGCTGCTGCTTCAGTATTCACTGGTCGATACTGTGACCGGCAACTACCACAACTTCGGGCAGATTGGGGACGCGGCCCTCGATATGCTGGCGCAGGCGCTGGGCCAGCCGGCGCGCCCGGCGGCCCACAAGAAAGAAATCCTCACGCTTATCACCGAGCTGCCCCCCCACCCCGACATTATTCCCGGCCTCACGGCGCTGCAAAAGGCGGGCTTCCGCATGGTCACGCTCACCAACTCGCCCGATGCCACGGTGAAAAAGCAGATGGCTTACGCCAGCCTCACCGGTTTTTTTGAGCAGCTGCTTAGCATCGATTCGCTCAAGCGCTACAAGCCCCACCCCGAAACCTACCACAGCACCTGCCAGCAGCTGAAAGTAGCGCCTGCCCAGGCCATGCTGATAGCCGCCCACGGCTGGGATACTGCCGGCGCGCAGCTAGCGGGCCTGCAAGCGGCGTTCATCTCCCGCCCGGGCCAGCAGGTTTACCCCTTGGCCCCCGCTCCCACCCTCACGGGCCCCACCCTGCCCGACATTGCCCGCCAGCTTATCGGCTGAATCGAATAGCGGTTGGACGCTAGAGTAACCGAAATAACCGTAGCAAACAGAACGTCATGCTGAATGCTTTTTTCAGCACATTTACGCTCCTGCTCACATTTTCATGCCTTCCATGCCCGCCATTGGGGTGGCACCGTTTTGCAGAATGTATTCGCTATTGAGCAGGTAAGCACCGTTAATGACCACCTCCTCACCGGCTTTTAAGTTGGATAGGATTTCGACCTGTTGACCGGTCTGGGGACCCAGCTTCACCATGCGGTTTTCGTAGCGGCCATCAGGGTTGCGCACCCACAGGCTGCTGCCGGCTGACTCCTGCAAAACGGCCGCAATGGGCACCCGCAGGCCACCCCCAGCAACCGGCTCCGCCCGGCTCACTGGCCCCACGGTCTCGACCACCGCCTGCAGGCCCGGCGTGTACTGCTGATGCGGATTGGGAATTTTCACCCGCACTAGGGCCACGCGGCTTTCGCCGGCCAGCTCAGGGCTGCTGAAGCTCACCCGGCCCGGCACCACACGGCCCGGAAACGCGGGAAAGGACACCTGCACGGTTTGGCCGTCGCGCAGGGGCTGGTCGGAGGCATAGCGCTGGGCCTCCACCCACACCGAGCTCAGGTCGGCTAGCTGGAGCACGGCGGTGCCCTCACTCACGTAGTCGCCCTCACGAATGTTGAGGGTCTGCACGATGCCCCTGCGGGGGCTGAAGTAAGGCATCGGGTTCAGCACCTTGCCCGAGCGCAACAGCGTGGTAATCTGACGGGACGTCATGCCCCAGAGACGCAGTTTGGTTTGGGCCGCGTCGGCCAGGGGAGCGTAGTCGATTTGTTGGCCGGCAAGCTCGCGCATTTGCGCCCGGGCCAGCAGCAATTCCTGCTGGGCTTTTAGTAATTCTTCGCTGTAAATGGCAAAGAGCGGCGCGCCGGCCCGCACGGTTTCGCCGGTAGCCCGCACGTAAAGCCGGTCGACGCGGCCGGGCACGCGGG
Source organism: Hymenobacter psychrophilus (assembly GCF_900107135.1). Lineage (GTDB taxonomy): Bacteria > Bacteroidota > Bacteroidia > Cytophagales > Hymenobacteraceae > Hymenobacter > Hymenobacter psychrophilus. The sequence goes on along the minus strand of NZ_FNOV01000011.1, from coordinate 36,432 downwards.
CACTCACCTGCACCAGGTTTTCGGGGTTGAGCACCACCCGGCCCGTGAGGCGCAGGCCAGTGGCCAGGGCCGCGCCGCTGGTTTTGTCGTTGGCGCCCTGCTGCCCCACTTTAGACACCCGGATGTTGCCCTGCCGCACCTGTTCGGCGCTTAGATGCAGGGTGCGGGCGCCGCCGGTGGCGCTGGCCGTGGGCTTGTTGACGGCAATCAGGTCCATGCCGCAGATGGGGCAGTCGCCGGGGTGGTCCTGGTGCACCTGCGGGTGCATGGAGCAGGTGTAGTAGCGGCCCAGCGCGGCCGTGGCCGAGGTGGCCGTGGCATCGGCCTGTGGGGCCGAGGCGGTGGCAGGGTCGTCGGCGCGCCCGCAGGCGGCCAGCCCGAGGCATAGCGCCATCAGGGCTATAAGGTTGCTACTGTTGCGCATCGGCCACGGGGTTTATGAAGGATTCACTATCGACCAGGAACTGGCCGTTTTCGGCAATCCGGTCGGCGGGGCGCAGGCCGCGCACCACCTGCACCTGCGTGCCGCGGCGGGCACCGGTTACCACGGCCACAGCCAGCAGGCGCGGGCTATCCGGCTGCTGCCGGAACACCACCTGTCGGGTGCCGAGGTCAACCACAGCCGTAGCCGGCACCCACAGGCCGCCTGATGCCGCCGGGGGCGTAATGCGGCCCGTCACGAGCTGCCCGATTTTGAGCTGCCCGCCGGGGTTGGGCAGGTACACCCGCGCCGTTACGGTGGCAGCGTCGCCGGCCAGCACGGGCTCCAGCAGGGCCACCAGGGCCTGCAGGGCCGGGGCCTGCGGCCGGTCGTTCAGCGTAATTTCTACGGGTTGGCCCGGCTGCACGGCAGCCACGTCGCGGGCGTACAGCTGCAGGCGCACCCACACCTGGTCGATGTTGGCCACCTGCAGCACGCGCTGCCCGCGCTCCACGTACTGGCCCTCCTGAATGGCGAGCGGCGCGGTCTGCTCTAACGCGGTGCCGACGACAGGGGCGCTGCCCGGTTGGCTCATACCCGATGCGCCGGCGGCAGCTGCGGCGCCCGTTTCCATCACGTAGCCGCTCACCGGACTGAACACGCTCACGCTCAGCTGCGGCAGGCCGCGTTGCTCCACGGCCCGCACCTGCGCCGCCGTAAGGCCCAACAGCCGGAGTTTCTGGCGCGAGGCGTTGAGCAGGGCGCGGTCGTCGGGGTCGTTGGTTTTGAGCAGGAACAGCAGGTTTTGCTGCTCGGTCACCAGCTCGGGGCTGTAAATATCGAAGAGCTTCTGGCCGGCGCGCACCGGCTGGAACTGGTAGCGCACGTACAGCCGCTCGATACGCCCGCCGAAGCGGGCAGCCACGTTTTCGAACCGGCGGGGGTCGTAGGCAATGGTACCCGGCGCCACAATAGTCGCCGCTGAATCGGCCGTTGGGGAGGGCTGCACCAGCTGCACCCGCGTCAGCACCTGCTCGTTGGAGGCGGGCACGGTACCGCCCGCAGCGGTGCCGCTAGCCGAGGCCGCTGGCACCGGCACCGTGGTCATCATGCTGGCTTTTTTCACCAGGTTCATGCCGCAGATGGGGCAGTCGCCGGGCTCGTCGCGCAGAATCTGGGGATGCATGGAGCAAGTGTACACGTCGGCGGCTGCCGCCGGGGCGGTGGCGGCCGCGGGGTCGCCGGCCGGGTTTTCGGGCTTGCCGGAGCAGGCCGTTGCGGCCAGCCCCGCGAGCAGCACGGCCAGCCGGCCCAGCCCGACCAGCCAGCCCAACGGGCGGTGTTGAGCGGCGGTGGTTGGGCTATTGTTCAATTTCACGCTCATAATCGGTTTGTAGCTGCACGTATTCCAGTTCCTGATTCACGGCTTCGAGACGGGTGGCACGCAGCGCCTCCCAGGCCTGCAGCACGGCGGTGAGCTGCTCGGTGTTCTGCTCGTAGGCCAGCAGGGTGGCGCGGTAGCTTTTGAGCACAGCCGGCACAATGCGCTGCTCGTACAGCGCAATCTGCCCGGCTTTGGCCTGCAGCCGGGCCAGCAGGCCCGAAGCCCTGCCGGTGGCCTGCACCACCAGGGCGGCACGTTCTTCGCGCAGGGCTTCGGCCTCCAGGCCCAGGGCCGCTACGTTGGCCTTGTAGCCGCGGGCGGCCCAGGGCGCAATCGGTATCGACACCATCCCTTGCAGGGTGTACAGATTGGGATTATTGCCCCCCAGCGCGTTCATGTGCTGGTAGCGCACCCCGAATTCGGGCTTGCGGCTGGTAAGTTCCAGCTCCTGCTGCAGGCGGGTGCGGACCAGGGTCTGGTCGAGGCGGCGCACGTCGCTGCGAGAGCGGGCCAGGGTGGCCGTGTCGGGGGCGGCACGGTAGTCGGGGCGGGCGTAGGCGGAGTCGATTTCGAACGGCTCGTTGGGGGGGCGGTTCATGAGCGTGTTCAGGGCAATGCGGCGCTCGTCGATGCGGCCCTGCACCTCCAGTTCTTCGGCTTGCTGGCGCTGCAGCTCGGCCTTGGCCCGGAAGGCGTCGCTGAGCTTTTCGCCGCCGTATTTGTAGCGCAGTTCAATGGAGCGGATGATGAAGCGCAGCAGTTCCTCGCTCCCATCGAGTATCCGCTGTTTTTTGAGCAGCAGCGCCCAGCTGTAGTAGTGTTGCCGGGCCTCAGAAAGCAGTTGGTTGCGCTCGTAGGCGCGGCTTTCCTGCTCCAGGCCGGTACGGCTTTGCAGGTAGCGCTCATTGGCCCGCTGTCGGGCGCCGTTGGGAATGTTCTGGTCGACTGACAGCATGATGGAGCCCTGCCGCATGGCCGGGCCATTGTCGTTGGTTTGGCGCGGGGTGTAGGGCATCATGAAGGGACCGGCGCCCACCGTGGGCGGGGCCCAGGTGCGGGCACCTTTCGCGTAGGCCTCGGCCGCCCCGATACGGGCTTCGTAGCGCCGGAGGCCGGGGTTGTCGCGGTCCACGCGGCGCAACACCGAGTCGAGGGGCAGGCGGAGCCCCTGCTGGGCTGCGCCGGGGCGCGGCACCAGCAGTAGCAGTAGCAGTAAAATGAAGTAGAATTTCATTGGCTTGATTTTCAGAATATCTGAACGGTCATGCTGAGCTTGTCGAAGCATCTCTACCGCTTCGTTGCAGTAGTAATTCAACGAAGCGGTAGAGATGCTTCGACTGCGGCTGCGCACTCTGGCTCAATTCGCCACATGCTCAGCATGACGTTCCTTCTATTTCGCTTTCATGGCTTAATGGGTGATTGCCGGGATTTCCAGGCGGCCGTGCTTGCGCAGTTCGTACTCTTTGGTCATCTCGAATACCACCGGCGTCACCAGCAGAATGTGGATGGAGGAAGTGAACACGCCCCCAATAAGCGGCAGCACGATGGGTAGCATCACATCGGCCCCCACGCCCGTGGCCCACAGCACCGGCACCAGCCCAAACAACGACACCGACACGGTCATAATCTTGGGGCGCAGGCGCTTAGTGGCCCCGTCCATCACGGCCGCGCGGATGTCGGCGTTGGTGAGGGTCTCACTGGAGTTGCCTTTTTCGGCCACCAGCTTCTGCATGGCCTCATTCAGGTAAATCACCATCAGAATGCTGGTTTCCACGGCCAGCCCGAATAGGGCAATAAAGCCCACGGCCACTGCCACCGACAGATTAATGCCGAAAAAGTAGACGATGAATACCCCGCCGATGAGGGCGAAGGGAATAGTAACGATGTTGAAAAACGCCTCCTTCAGCGAGCCAAACGTGAAATAGAGGACCCCGAAAATGATAATCAGCACGATGGGAATAATGAGTTGCAGCGTGCGCGTGGCCCGCAGCTGGTTTTCGTACTGCCCGCTCCAGTCCAGAAAATAGCCCTTGGGCAGCTTGGTAAGCAGGGTTTCGAGTTGCTGCTTGGCTTCCTCCACGGTACCGCCCAGGTCGCGGCCGCGCACGTTGAACAGCACCGTGCCGCGCAGCAGCGCATTTTCCGAGTTTATCATCGGCGGGCCCTCGGCCACCCGGATATCGGCCACGGCCGATAGCGGGATGGGCCCCGCGCCGGGCGTTTGCACCTGCAGGTTGCGGATGGCGGGCAGCGAGCTGCGGAAGTCCTGGGCAAAGCGGGCATTCACGCTAAAGCGCTGCCGGCCCTCGATGGTGGTCGTGAGCGGCATGCCGCCCAGGGCCGATTCCACGAGCAGGTTCACGTCGTCGATGCTCAGGCCGTAGCGGCCGATTTCGTCCCGGCGGATGGCAATATCGAGGTATTTGCCCCCCGTAATGGGCTCCACGTACAGGTCCTTCACGCCGGGTACGCCGTCGAGCTGCTGCTTGATGCGGGTGGCCAGGCCGTAGATGGAATCCAGGTTCTGGCCGTACACCTTCACGCCCACATCGGTGCGAATACCGGTTGAGAGCATGTTGATACGGTTGATGATGGGCTGGGTCCAGCCGTTGACCACGCCCGGAATCTGGAGCTTGCCGTTGAGCTCGTCCACGATTTTGGCCTTGGTCATGCCGGCGCGCCACTGGTCGCGGGGCTTGAGCAGGATGATGGTTTCAATCATCGAAATCGGCGAGTTGTCGGTGGCCGTGTTGGCCCGGCCGGCCTTGCCCAGCACGTGCGCCACCTCCGGCGTGGCCTTAATGATGCGGTCCTGCACCTGCAGAATGCGCTTCACCTCGGTGTTCGACACGTCGGGCAAGGTCACGGGCATAAACAGGATGCTACCCTCATCGAGCGGCGGCATAAACTCGGTGCCCAGGCTCAGCAGCATCGGCACGCTAACGAGCAGGGCGATGATGTTGAGGGCCAGCGTGGTTTTGCGCCAGCGCAAACACCAGCGTAGCAGCGGCGTATACAGCCGCTCCAGAAACCGGCCCAGCGGGTTGCTGCTCTCGGGTTTAAGCTTGCCTTTCAGCAAAAAGCTGATGAGCACCGGCGCCACCGTAATGGCAATGAAGGCATCGACGAGCAGAATAAACGTCTTGGTCCAGGCCAGCGGCGAAAACAGCTTGCCCTCCTGCCCGGTAAGCAAAAACACCGGCAGAAACGACACAATGACGATGACGGAGGAGTAGAAAACCCCCGGCCCCACCTGCTGGCAGGCTTTTTCGATAATACGGTCTCGTTCTTCGCGGGTCATACGGCGGGGGTAGTAGAGGCGGGCGCGGCGCTGGCGTCGGGGGCGTCGGCAGCAGCAACGGTGGTGGCCGGTGGCAGGCCCGCTTGCTCGGCGGCCTGGGCGTCGGCGAGGTGGCGGTACACGTTTTCGACCACCACGATGCCGTCGTCCACAATCACCCCAATGGCCAGGGCAATGCCGGTGAGCGACATGATGTTGGACGACACGTCGAAGGCTTCGAGCAGGATAAAGGCAATGACGATGGAGAGCGGCATCTGAATGAGGATAATCAGGGCGCTACGCCAGTGAAAGAGGAAAATGAGCACGATGACCGACACGACCAGCATCTCCTCCAGCAGCGTGCCCTGGATGGAAGCCACGGCCTTCTCAATCAGGGTGCTGCGGTCGTAGGCGATGGAAAAGCTGACGCCCGGCGGCAGGCCCTTCTGCACCTCGGCCATCTTGGCCTTCACGGCCTTGATGACGAGGTCGGCATTTTCGCCGTAGCGCATCACCACAATGCCGCCCACGGCCTCCCCCTCCCCGTTCACGTCGAAAATACCCAGCCGGATATCCCCGCCCATCTGCACGGTGGCCACGTCCTTCACCCGCACCGGCACCGACTGGTAGGTGCCCACGGGCATGTTTTCCACGTCGGCAATCGACTTGATGTAGCCCAGCCCGCGCACGATGTAGCCCATGTCGCTGAGCTCGAACTTACGGCCGCCCACGTCGTTGTTGTTGGCTTTTACGGCCCGCAGCACCTCGCCCAACGGGATGCGGTAGTAGTTGAGCTTGGTGGGGTCGAGGTTGATTTGGTACTGCTTCTCGAAGCCCCCAAACGAGGCCACCTCGCTCACGCCGGGCACGGTTTGGAGGGCGAATTTCACGTACCAGTCCTGCAGGGCGCGCTGCTCGCCCAGGTCCATGCCCTTGGCATCGAGCGTGTACCAGAGCACGTGGCCCACCCCCGTGCCATCGGGCCCGAGGGTGGGCGTTACCTGCGGCGGCAGCAGGCGCTGGGCGTAGTTGAGGCGCTCCAGCACCCGCGAGCGGGCCCAGTACAGGTCCACGTCGTCTTCAAACAGCAGGTACACGAAGCTCATCCCGAACATCGACGTGCCCCGGATATTCTTCACCTTCGGTACCCCCTGCAGGTTCGACACCAGCGGGTAAGTCACCTGGTCCTCAATCACCTGCGGGCTGCGGCCGGTCCACTCCGTGAACACAATCACCTGGTTTTCGGACAGGTCCGGGATGGCGTCGATGGGGTTGCGCTGCATCGAGTACAGGCCCCAGCCAAACAGGCCGGCCGCCACCAGCAACACCAGCGCGCGGTTGCGCAACGCCAGCGAAATGAGTTTATTAACCATAGAAAAGCAGGAAGTGCAGAAAACGGCCGCCCAAAGCGGCGCGGGCCTTACGGCCCGGCCGGCTTACTTGGCTGCGGTGGTTTTGGTGAGGTTCATGCCGCACTTGGGGCACTTGCCGGGGTGGTCGGCGTGCACTTCGGGGTGCATCTCGCAGGTGTAGTAAGTGCCCGCCATCATGCCGTCGGGCGAGGCCATCATGCTGCTGTCGGCGGGGGCCATGGTGGTGGTTTCGGTAGTGGTGGTTTCGGTGGCGGCCTTGTTGTCGCAGCTGCTGAGCAGAAGCGTAGTGGCGGCGTTCATGGTCAGGAAAAGCAATGGAGTACGCATGGGGTTGGGAAAAAGAGAAGTGAGGAAAATGATTGTAAGAAAGTTGGGGTGTGCGGGGCCTTTCAATGAAGCGCCTCGCCCCCGGCCCCCTCTCCAAAAAAGGAGAGGGGGAGTCAGATAATTATTGACTGAGGCAAGACCGGTGTCCCCTCTCCTTTTTTGGAGCGGCGGTCAGGGGTTGAGGCGCAACGCCAGAACGAACCATGAGAGTAAGTACCCACGCCAAAACGCACGGCCCTGCCGGGCATAGCAGCGCTATACCCGGCGAGGCCGTGGCTTAAACCGTGGTTCAGACGGTCAGGGAGTGCAGGAAAATCCGGATGTCAGGGATTTTGGGGGGCAGCTGCCGGGTGGGTACCAGGGCTACTTTCTCGGTCCGACTCCAGCGCACAAACCGGGGAGCGGGCACCAGTACGGCCATGTCCGGCAGCAGGGCCGGCGCCGCAAACAGCAGGGACTGGCCCTGGGGGGCATCTTGGGCGGCCAGCAGGCGGGCAATGCCACGCTTGTTGCAGTCAGGGCTTTTGGCGTCTTTGTCCTTGGCCGCCATCTTGCCCATGCCGGTACAGCTGCTGCCCATGCAACAGGCGGCGCGGCCGGTTTCGGCAAACAGGTCGCCGGTGCCGGTGCAGAACGCCTGCCCCGCAAACACGCTCAGGTAGGCAACCAGGAAGGTTGCCGCCGTTAGCCGTCGGAGCAGGGAGGTAAGATGCCGCATTACGAAGAACCCAACGCTGAAAGCCCCAAGATAGTTTTTTCCGCTCGCATATGCCATGCCCCACGGCCGCTGGCTGCCTAACGGCCAGCGGCCGTGGGGCATGGCGGGGCCAATGGAGCTACCTTTGGGCCATGACAAATTTCCGCCTGCCCGTTTCGATGCTCCTTTTCGCGCTGCCGCTGGCTGGTCGTGCCCAAACCGCGCCCGCCTGCACCGCCGCACCGCTGGCCGTGGGCACCGTGGCACCGGCCTTCAAGGGCAAGGATGCCGCCGGAAAGCCCATCGAACTGAAGCAGCTGCTGAAAAAGGGCCCGGTGGTGCTCTACTTCTACCGTGGCCAGTGGTGCCCCTACTGCAACAAGCAGCTCAGCCAGCTTCAGGATTCGCTGCAGTTGCTCACGGCCAAAGGTGCGCAGATAGTAGTCGTAACACCCGAAACCCAGGAGAACATCGGCAAGACCGTGGAAAAGACCAAAGCGGCCTTCCCCATCGTCCAGGACCAGGGCTTCGTCATCATGAAAGCCTACAACACGGCCTTCACCGTCGACCCCGCCACTGCCCTCAAATACAAGGGTTTCGGAGTGGATTTACAGAAAGCCAACGCCTCCTCCGACGACGTGCTGCCCGTACCGGCCACCTACGTCATCGGCCGCGACGGCCGCATCAAGTTCACCTACTTCAACCCCGACTACAAGCAGCGCGTATCGGTGCGCCGGATAGCCGCCGCGCTGTAGCGCCGGGCCTATTGCAGCTTAAACGCCACATCGAGGGCCGTTTGCAGCAGCGGCGACACGTCCTGGTGGTCCACAATCAGCTTCTGGTTGATGCGGGCCGCCACCGGATACGGGTACACCTTGTCGAATAGCTCGCTGATGCCCAGCCCGCTGGTGTTGGCCAGAATCAACTCCTGAATAAGCTCGCCCGCGCCGGGCGCCACCATGGCCCCGCCCAGAATACGACGCTTGCGGCCGGGCAGCGGCAGAGCATTCTTTTCGATAAAGAGCAACAGGTGGCCGTCGCGGTAGCTGTCCACCACGGCCCGGTCGTCGTCGGCGAAGGAGGTTTCCCACCGCTCGTAGGCGGTGCCGCGCTTATCGAGCTCGGCGGCATCGAGGCCGAAATGCGCCACCTCGGGGTCGGTGAACGTGACCCACGAGAAATGGTCATAGTCCAGCTTTTTCTTGATGGGCGAGAAGAAGTTGAACAATAGCATCCGCACGTGCAGCTCGGCCCCGTGGCTGAATTTGAGCGAATTGGCCGCGTCGCCGGCCACGAAAATATCGGAATTGGTAGTTTGCAGGTGCTCGTTTAGCTTGATGTGGCCTTTCTCGTCCACCTCTACCCCGGCCTGCTCCAACTGCAGCCCCTCGAAGCTCACGTGCCGCCCAATGGCCACGTACACCACATCGAAATCCACGGCAAACGAGTCGCCGGATTTGGGCTTGATGCGGGCCTGCGAGGCCGAAGTAAAGGCCTCCACTTCGGCTTCCAGATGAATGGTAAGGCCCTCGGCTCGCAGCCGCTCGGCCAGCACGGCCCTAATGGCGGGGTCTTCATTTTCGAGGATGGCTTCGCCCCGGTGCACCATGGTTACCTGCGCGCCCAGCCGCTGCATGGCTTGGCCCAGTTCTACGCCGTTGGGGCCGCCGCCCACTACTAGCAGGCGCTGGGGCAGCTCGCGCAGGTCCCACACGCGCTGGTTGTCGTAGAGTTCTACCTGGTCGGCGCCGGGTACATCCAGTTGCTCCGGCCGCGAGCCGGTAGCCACCACCAGCTTGCGGCCGGTGTAGGTGTGGCCGTTTACTTCCACCGCGTGGTCGCCCACAAACCGGGGCCGGCCAATTTCGACCGTGACGCCCAGCCCGCGCAGATAATCGGGGTTTTCGTGGTGGCGGATGATGTCCTGCCGGCCCTGTACGTAGTCCATCACCTTGCCCATATCGGCCGCGCCGCTCACCTGCAGGCCAAACTGCGTGGCCTGCCGGGCGTTGTGCACCTGCCGCGCGGCATGAATCAGGGCCTTGCTGGGCACGCAGCCGTGGTTGAGGCAGTCGCCGCCCACGTCCTCGGCCGTGAGGTCGATGAGCAGCACACGTAAGTCAACGCGGGCCATGAACAGGCTCAGGCCCAGGCCGGCCGAGCCGGCACCCAGTACAATCAGGTCAAAATCAGCGGCAATTTCGGACATAGTGGTCTTTCAATAGGAATAGGAAGCACAGGACGTTGATGCCCCTACTACTGTTGGGGGCGGACATAGTACTGGTTTCAGAAATATGAAGCGTCAGGCGCTACCCGGCAATCGGGTCGTTTTCCGGCCCAAGCGTCGCCCGAAGTTGTGGTCCATCGAACGGCAGCCCCTTCAGCGGTGCCAGCAGGCACCAATCGAAGGCACCCATAGATAGGGGCAGCAAGCCGGCAACCGCCAGCGGCCAGCCCTTGCGGCCCCGGGCTATGCCCGCAGCAATTAACGAAGTCCCGATGGTGGCGCGCGTAATTCGACCGGCCGGAGAAGCAATAAAACGCAGAAGCTTATTCATGGTATCCTGATTTTGGAAGTTATCTATTGGTGTTCATACGGCGGGCAGACGGTTGAGGGCAGTAACCGGAGTTTTTATTGCCGGGGACCGAAAAGCGGCGCTCCCACCAATCAAGCAGGAATTTGGGAAGAGTGCTTTCACGTCCCGGCTGCTCCCAGGCATCCTCAAGTCCGGGTGGGCTATCCGGCCATGCCATTGTGGCGGACAGCCAGCGGCCCATCCGGACGCTGGATTACTGCTGGATGGAGTAGGACCTGATCCGCAAAACAGGCAAAATCGGCTATGTGGCCCTGCGTTGTGGCTATGTGCAGGGCCTCAGAAGCGAAAAACGGGCATTTAGCGGCCGGACCAGTTATTCAACGATTCCACCTCTCTCCACCCCCGCCCGCAACTCCGGCCAGAATTCCGCGAAATCGGCCTCGTAGGCGGGCAACTTGGCCAGGAAGGCCGCGGCCCCGGTGGCCATTACGGCCCCGGCAGGTGCGCGGCGGCTGAGGCCCTGCAACGCCTGCTCCAGGCCCACGGGGTGAGCGTAGCCACTGAGCCAGTCGCCGTGGCGCATGTGGTGCAGCAGGGGCTGCAGGCGCGCGGGTATTTCGTGGCGGCGGGCGTGCAGCAACGCATACTGGCGCTGGGCAAAGTCGGGCAGCAGCTCGGCGGGGTGGTGGTGGGCGAAGTCGCGGGCCAGCAGGTGGTCGTAGCCCATGTCGGCCACCACGCCGGCCCACTTGCCGAGGCCGGCTTCGCGCAGGCGGGCGGTGGTGCGGCGCACCACGGGGTGGGTATCGGTAAACGAGTCGATAAAGCGGTGCAGGCGGATACCGCGCTGGACGGGTTCGGGGTAGGCCAGCAGACCGGCGCGGCCCCGCACGGCTTCGGCCGCGAAATTGCCCACTACGATATCATCGTAATCAGGGGTGGTGGCGGGCGAGCCGGAGAGTAGCAGGTGAGCCAGAAAGTTCATAGTGGCGGGTAAGTTGGTATAATACGGGCAATGCGGCTTACAGGGCCAACCCCAACCGTAGGCGGGCCGTATTTACTACCGCGCCTCCGGCCCCGGCCGGGGTGCTTTGCTCCTATCATCTAACCCAACCCAAACCTGCATTATCATGGCTAACAAAACGCCCGTAACCAACGACATTAAGACGCTGCTCGAAAAAATCAAGGACATCAATATCTGCATGATGACGACTACCTCCGACGACGATAAATCGTTGCGTAGCCGTCCGATGGCCACCCAGAAGCCCGAGGCCGACAACTCCCTGCTCTTCCTGACAGACAAGGATTCGGCCAAGGTGTACGAAGTGAAAAAGGACAGCCACGTAGGTCTGAGCTACGGCAACCCCGACGACAACGTGTACGTGTCGGTTTCGGGCCGCTGCAACGCCTACCGCGACCAGGCCAAAATCAACGAACTATGGAGCGAGGACATGAAGGCCTGGTTCCCCGAGGGCAAAGAGGATCCGAACATCATGATTCTGAAAGTGGAGATTGACAAGGGCGAGTACTGGGATTCGCCCAGCGGCCTGCTGAGCCGCGCTTACGCCTACGTGCGCGCGGTAACCACGGGTGAAAAGAGCGACTCCGACGACGTGAACGAGCACGCCAAAGTGGAAGTCAAGTAGCCTATATTTGGCTGATTGCAGAAGGGCCGGAAGCAATTCCGGCCCTTTTTTGTTGCTTTAAATCCAGACTTTACTCCCTTGCTGACGACGCTTTCCATTATCACGCTCCTCCCCGACCAGCGGCGCTGGGGGTTTGCCCAGATGGGCACGGCCCAGCAGCCCCTGCGGCGGGTGGCGGGCCTGCGGTTTGCCAAGCTACTGGGTAGCGGCGCTACCAATGGCTTCGGCGCCCTACCCAATCTGCGCCGCTACGGCTTTATGGCCGTTTGGGAGTCGGAGGCCGCGGCCGAGGAGTTTTTCGGCCGTCACCCGCTCTGGCAGCAGTTTCGCCAGCGTACCACCGCTATCTGGACGGCCCGGCTGGCCCCCATCAAGGCGCACGGCCTCTGGGATGGGGTGAACCCGTTTGACTACGCCTCCGAAACCGCCGCACCCGACGAGCCGGTGCTGGTACTCACCCGGGCATCCATCCGGCTGCTGAAAACGCCCCGCTTCTGGCGCTACGTGGCCCCGGTAAGCGCCACCATTGCCAATGCGCCGGGCGTGCGGGCCGCCATCGGGCTGGGCGAGTTGCCCATCGTGCGCCAGGCCACCGTCAGCCTCTGGGATTCGGCCCGCGCCATGCAGGATTACGCCTACCGCAACGAGAAACACAAGGAAGTTATCCGCCTGACGCGGCAGGAAGACTGGTATTCGGAGGAAATGTTTGCCCGGTTCCGGGTGCTGAGCACCGAGGGCCGCTGGGACGGGCCAGTATAGATGAATGGAGCGACGTTAGTTAGCAAGTGGCGACACACTGATACTTTGATAATACACTTTTAATCACTAGTATTACAACACACAATTTTTACAATATTAATTACACCAAACGTTATCTTAGTGATATTTACATGCAATATTTTAAAACATTATTATAACTTTATAATAAAATACAATTTTCATATTTAATTTCATCATTGTTTCGTAAAAAATAAAACATGCCTATTTCCAAAGAAACAATTGCATTACTAAGTGCTTTCAAATCTCCAATATTGGAAACGATGAAAGGAGCAAAAGACGAAGTTTCGTTTTTTTTTGATAATGGCGTAGCCACATATATCGATAATCTTATAGATAAGATAAAATACACTAAAACATTTTTACATAGGAGTGAAGACGTTTATTTTTATGACACCTATTTTCCAGTGACATTAACAAGAAAATTAAAAAATAACGATTCTATTGAAATGCCTAGTCATGAACCTTTCGAATTATTCAAATTAAAAAGATTTATTTCGGTAATTGGTAATGCAGGAAGTGGGAAAACCATGTTTATGAAGCAATGTTTTCTTAGTGCACTTGAAAGCAAGAAGCAAATTCCAATTTTAATTGAACTTAGAAATATCAGCAGAGAAGAAATTTCGATAACTGACTATATCTATAAGCATGTACTAAATAACAAACTAAGTCCTAGTCAAAGAATACTAGAAAGAATTCTGGAGAAAGGAAAATTCCTTTTTTTATTAGATGGATTCGATGAAATATTTTCAAATAATAAAGCAAAAATAATAGAAGACATAGAAAATTTTGTAGATAAATATAATAAAAATTACTTTCTGATAACATCAAGACCTGGAGCAAATGCGGAGTCTATCCCTAGATTCTTGAGCTACTACGTATCTCCGTTAAGTGAGAATGAAATATCGAGATTTGTTCATGTACAGTTGAGAGATGATGCTGAACTTGAGAAGAGAGTACAAGCAACTGTTGCGGCACCTGAGAGCAAAGACTATAAGTCATACCTAAGTAGCCCACTGTTATTGTCTATGTTTATATTGACATATAATCTTTATCCTGAATTACCTAAATCTAAATCTAAGTTTTATTGGAATGTTTTTGATACCCTATGCACTAAGCATGATAGTTATACGAAAAAAGGAGGATTTTTACATGAACGAAAATCAGGTTTACAACATGAAGAGTTAGAGAATGTGCTTAAGTGGCTTGCTTATGTGTCTTTATTCGAGGGCAAATATACATTTGATGAGGAATATCTCGTAGATAAATTAAAAAATATTAGAGAAAAATTAAAATTAAATTATAATATAAAAGCAATTATTGATGATTTTGTCGTATCAATATCAATAATTATACTTGACGGATTTGAATATAAATTTCCTCATAAATCTCTACAAGAATACTTAGCAGCTTTACTTGTAAGAGAACAAAGTGAAGAAGCCAAGACCAAGGTGTATTATGAAAGATTTGCATCCATAGAGAACAAGGGAACTGGTGGAAATGAAAACTTATGGTCTATTTGTATAGAATTAGACAAATACTCATTTTATAATAATTTCTTTATCAAACACCTATCTAATTTTTTAATAGAAATTAAAAAGGGTGGAGAAAAAAATATTGTGAAAAACTTCTTCACTTTTTACGACAATGGAGAAGGAATAATCATTAAAAATTCAGAAATAGATTTCCATTCGTTTACAATACCAACAGGTCCTATTTTTCCAATACTTGCCTACCATGGATTACAATTTGACCCTTTCGATTTTATATTATCTTATCACTACGAGAAAAAAGAAATAATTTTAGAACTTTATAAAGATTTTATCAGTGAAAGTAAATTGATATCTAGAAGACCCAAGCATAATGATTATTGGATAAAATACAAAGATTTATGGAATTGGAATTCAGCTAGAACCAGTAAAGTATTTCACAATAGTCAACTAGAAAAAAAGATTACTTCGTTGAAATTTTCAGCAATGGAGATTCTGGACAACTTAAAGGAAAATCTTGCTGAGGATTCTAAAATAAAAAACGACCTATTAGATTTGTAAGAAGTTAATACTTAACTATATTTTATTGAACTATAACTAAGTTTTATTCTAACTACTCAATCAAAATATACCAGCTATGACCCGTTTTTTCCGTAATCTTGCCTATTTAAAACCAATGCACCCCGACTGCCCATGCCCGGCTACCATCCTCAGGATATTGAACAGAAGTGGCAAGACTTCTGGAAAGACCAGCAAACCTTCAAGGCCGAAAACGGCTCGGAAAAGCCCAAATACTACGTGCTCGATATGTTCCCCTACCCCTCGGGGGCGGGGCTGCACGTGGGCCATCCTCTGGGCTACATTGCCTCCGATATCGTGGCCCGCTACAAGCGCCTGCGCGGCTTCAACGTGCTGCACCCCATGGGCTTTGACTCGTTCGGGCTGCCCGCCGAGCAGTACGCCATCCAGACCGGCCAGCACCCGGCCGTAACCACCGAGCAGAACATCGGCACCTACATCAAGCAGCTCTCGGCCCTGGGCTTCAGCTACGACTGGAGCCGGGAGGTGCGCACCTCCGACCCGGCCTACTACAAGTGGACCCAGTGGATTTTCCTCAAGCTCTTCAACAGCTGGTACAACCTGGAAACCGACCGCGCCGAGCCCCTCAAAACCCTGCTCGATAAGTTCGCCGCGAGCGGCAGCGCGGGCATCCGGGCGGCCGGCGACGCCGACGAGCGCCACGAGTTCACGGCCGGCCAGTGGCAGTCGTTCACCGAGAAGCAGCACCTGCAGGCCGTGCACCCCTACCGCCTAGCCTACCAGCAGGACACCTACGTGAACTGGTGCCCCGGCCTGGGCACGGTGCTCTCCAATGACGAGGTGAAGGACGGCCTTTCCGAGCGCGGCGGCTTCCCCGTCGAGCGCCGCCTCATGCCCCAGTGGAACCTGCGCATCACGGCCTACGCCGACCGCCTGCTGCGCGGCCTCGACTCGCTCGACTGGCCCGACGCGGTGAAGGAAATGCAGCGCAACTGGATCGGCAAGAGCATCGGGGCCAGCGTGCGGTTCCCGGTGTACCTGCGCGACGCTAGCGGCGAAATGAAGCCCCAGCCCGAGGAAATCGAGGTATTCACGACCCGCGTGGACACCATTTTCGGCACCACCTTCCTGGTGCTGGCCCCCGAGCTCGACCTGACCCTGGCCCTGGGCGAGCGGGCCGCCGCCCAGGCCGACTACTCGCCCGAAGCTTCCCAGGTCTACTCCGACCTGCAGGCCTACGTGAAAGCGGCCGTGAACCGCTCGGAGCGGGAGCGGCAGACCGACGTGAAGACGGTGAGCGGGGCCGCCACCGGCTGCTACGTGCAGAACCCCTTCACCCAGGAGTTCCTGCCCGTCTGGACCGCCGACTACGTGCTGGCCGGCTACGGCACCGGCGCCGTGATGGGCGTGCCCAGCGGTGACCAGCGCGACTGGCTGTTTGCCACCCACTTCAAGCTGCCCATCCGCCAGATTCTCGACGGCCAGCAGGGCCTCGACCTGCAGGCCGACCCCACCAAGGAGGGCCGCTACATCAACTCGGGCTTCATCACGGGCCTGACTTACGACGAGGCCACCGAGCAACTGCGCCTGCGCCTGCGGGCCAACCGGGTGGGCGAGCCCAAAATCACCTACCGCATCCGCGACGCCATTTTCGGCCGCCAGCGCTACTGGGGCGAGCCCATCCCGATTTACTACAAGGACGGCGTAGCATATGGCGTGGCCGAAGCCGACCTGCCCCTGGTGCTGCCGGAAATCGACGAGTACAAGCCCACCGAAACCGGCGAGCCGCCCCTGGGCCGCGCCACCGACTGGAAGTACAAGGGTAAGTACGAGTACGAGCTGAGCACCATGCCCGGCTGGGCCGGCTCCTCGTGGTACTACCTGCGCTACATGGACCCGCACAACGCCGACCGTTTCGTGGGCGAGGAAGCCGAAGCCTACTGGCAGAACGTGGATCTATATCTCGGTGGCGCAGAGCACGCTACCGGCCACCTGCTCTACTCCCGCTTCTGGCACCTGTTCCTGAAAGACCTGGGTCTGGTAACGGCCAACGAGCCGTTCCAGAAGCTGATTAATCAGGGGATGATATTGGGTGTTTCGGAGAAAACTTATCGTTGGTCAGATAAGTCATTGCTGTCAAAACATATGAATCCTGAAACGGCCAATGAAAACTCCATTTCACGTTTAACATTTCTGTCTAACAAGCGAATAGAAGACTATAAGCTACCTGCTACATCAACCTCAGTATTTGTCAGCGCTGATGCAAAGCATTTATTCTTCGGTCCTGAAGAATCTACTGCAGATGAATCTGTCAATGTCGGTAGTTTAGTCGCGCTAAATGTTGATATATCATTAGTTGAGAGTAATGTTCTGAGCCTATCTAGTTACGAGTCGAGGCTCGTTGATGTAGAGAATGCCGTTTTCGTGTGCACAGGTGGCTTCTGGCAAAATGGCAAATTTTATAAATTCTCATTCGGTGGTTCTGATGTCTTTAAAACTTTCTCTGAAGTCGAAAAAATGTCGAAGTCGAAGTACAACGTGGTGAACCCCGATACGCTGATTGAGCGCTACGGGGCCGATGCGTTGCGGATGTACGAGATGTTCCTCGGGCCGCTGGAGCAGTTCAAGCCCTGGAACACCAACGGCATGAGCGGTGTGGCAGGCTTCCTCAAGAAGTTCTGGCGCCTCTACCACCCCCAGGACGGCACCTTCGCCGTAACGGACGCCGCGGCCGAGCCGGCCGAGCTGAAGACGTTGCACAAGGCCATCCGCAAGGTGGAAGAGGACATTGAGCGGTTCTCGTTCAACACCACCGTCAGCGCCCTGATGATTACGGTCAACGAGCTCACGGCCCTCGACTGCCACAAGCGCGCCATTCTGGAGCCGCTGGTGGTGCTGCTTTCCCCCTACGCGCCCCACCTGGCCGAGGAGCTCTGGCAGCAGCTGGGCCACGCGCCCGGCTCCATCAGCACGGCCGCCTACCCCGAGTTCCGCGAGGAATACCTGGTCGAGGACGTGGTGAACTACCCGGTGGCCATCAACGGCAAGGTGCGCGAGCAGCTGCAGTTCCCGGCTGCCGCCACCGCCGCCGAGATTGAAGCCGCCGTCCGCGCCACCGACATCCTGGCCCGCTTCGCCGAAGGCAAACCCGCCAAAAAGGTGATTGTGGTACCCGGCCGCATGGTGAATATTGTGGTGTAGGGCCCAGTGCCTGAACCCTGCCTGAGGTCATTTAAGCGCAGCAAGGCCCGCCGGATTCGTCCGGCGGGCCTTGCTGCTTTTTCAGCCAGCGCCTCTTTCTGACCGGCCACAGCTGTAAGCGCCGGCCAAACCGGCCCGCCGCGCGTAAGCGGGCCTACGAATCGGCCTCGAAAGCCGATTTGCCTTAACCGGCTCGGCCTGCGGCTTCAATAAGCTTAGCCGGGCGTGCTTTTCAACTTTCTGCGCAGCTTTATGATTGTCCGACCGAGATACAACTGGTTCCGCATGCTGTTCGTGTGGCAGGGTTCGGTGCTGCGGCAGGTGCTGCCGCGCCTCCTGATTTTGTTGGCGCTGTCGGTGGGGGTTACGTATTTTCACGGCACTGTTTTTCACTACCGGGTGCCGCTTACGGCTGCGCCATTCACGCTTTTTGGGGTGGCCCTGGCTATTTTTCTGGGCTTCTACAACAACGTCAGCTACGACCGGTACTGGGAGGGCCGCAAGCTCTGGGGCGCCTTGCTCAACGATACCCGCTCGCTGGCGCGGCAGGCCCTGACCATGAGCGGCTACCCGGCCGGCTCGGCACCGGCCGTTCATTTCGTGCGGCTGCTCATTGCCTTCACCCATGCCCTGCGCCACCAGCTCCGCCACACCAACCCCCGGGCCGATTTGCAGCGCCTGCTGCCGCCAGAACTTGCCCATACGGTGCAGCAGGCTCATTTTCGGCCGGTATTGCTGCTGCGCGAAATGGGCCGCTGGCTCCAGGAGGCCCGCGCAACCGGCCACCTGGATGCCACCACCCAGCTGGCCTTCGACCGTAACCTGAACCAGCTATCCGACATTGTGGGCGGATGCGAACGGCTGGCCGGCACCCCCGTGCCCTATACCTACAGCGTGCTGCTGCACCGTACCGTGTACCTGTACTGCTTTTTGCTGCCCTTCGGATTGGTAGAAAGCATTAGCTGGGCCACGCCGCTCGTGGTGGTATTTATTGGCTACACATTTATGGCGCTGGATGCCATCATCGGAGAAATCGAGGAGCCCTTCGGCACGGAGCCCAACGACCTGGCACTAAACGCCATGAGCCTGACGATTGAAACCACCCTGCTTGAAATGGCCGACCAGGACACTCCCATCTGGCCCAAAGCCCAAACCGGCTATATAATCGACTGACAGCCCCGGGCGGCCGGTTGCCCTACTCCTGCTTTTCCGCATCAGCCAGCTGCTGCTGCTGCTGCTTTTTAGTCAGCGAGGCGCGCACAAGGCCATACGAATGGTCGAGCAGTTCCCGCAGCAGCCGCTCGGGGATGCCCGTGCCGATGAGCACAGTGTTCCAGTGCTTCTTGTTCATGTGGTAGCCGGGCAGCACGTAGTCGTGCTCTTCGCGCAGCTGCCGGGCCCGCTCCGGGTCGCACTTAAGGTTGAGGCTGGCGAAGGTATCGATGTCGGTGAGGGCGAAGATTTTACCGCCCACCTTGAACACCAGCGTTTCGGGCCCGAACGGCGTTTCCTCCGTCACCCCGGCTTTCAGCAGGCAATAGTCGCGGAAATCTTCAATATGCATAGTATCAGTGGCTTGGTTTCAGTTGCCAGTGGTCAGAGCTTGTGCTGCTGGATATTCTGAGGCCCCGGCGGGGCGGCATATCGGTAGCCCCCATGTGCGAAGAGCGGAACAATGTAAAGCCCCGGCGGGGCGACACCACCGGTTCACCGATTGGTGGCGCCCCGCCGGGGCCTGGGTCAGCTAGCCTTGCTACCGATGGGCCGCCCCACCGGGGCTTTGGGCAACCCGGCACCAGCAGCCAGTAGCTAAAGTTTTTACCGGATAAACCAGCGGTAGAGCAACACCACCAAAGCCACCAGAAACATCGAAATGCTCAGCTTATTGATGAAGTGCATGGTCCGGAGGTTGAAATTGGAGGGCCGGCTGGGGTCATTCTTGCGGAAGAAATAACCAAGAGCGGGGCCGAGGTCGAACAGATTTTTGCGCATGAGAAGAAGAAGTTGCGGGTTCGGAAATATAACATCGGCCGCCGGAAAAAGATTTGCCGGCTGGCTCCTAAATGACTGGAATAGCGGCCCTAGCCGCGGTAAAGCTGTTCGAGGCGTAGCAGATTATTCTGGCGGATAATCTTGCGCTTCAACTTGAGCGTGGGCGTCAGCTCGCCCGATTCCACGCTCCAGGGCGTGGCCAGCAGCGCCACTTTCCTGATCTGCTCCCACTGGGCAAACGTGGCATTGGCTTCTTCCAACAGCTGCTCGTAGCGCTGCTGCACCTGCGCATGGGCCACCAACGCCTCATCCGACATCCCGGCGAGCAGGCCCTGCTGGCCGGCGGCCCAGGTGCGCAACTCGGCGAAGGCCGGCACCAGCAGCGCGGCCGTAAACTTCTCGCCCTCGCCCACCACCATCACCTGTTCTACCAGCGCCGACTCCGACAGCCTGGATTCCAGGGGCTGGGGGGCCACGTACTTGCCGTTGGCGTTCTTGAACATCTCCTTCTTGCGGTCAGTGATTTTCAAAAACCTGCCCTGCACCAGCTCGCCGATGTCGCCGGTGTGCAGCCAGCCGTCGGCGTCGAGCACCTCGGCCGTGAGGTCGGGCCGGTTGTAGTAGCCGCGCATCACGGAGGGCGAGCGGGTCAGGATTTCGCCGTCGGCGGCAATTTTCACCTCCACATTCGGCAGCACCGGGCCCACGGCCCCAATCAGGTTGCCCTCGGGCTCGGGGCGGCTGGCGGCAATTACGGGCGAGGTTTCGGTCATACCGTAGCCTTCCATCACCCGGATGCCGGCCGCCCAGAACACCCGCGCCAGCCGCGGCTGCAGCGCCGCGCCGCCGCAGATAATAAAGCGCACCTCGCCTCCCAGGGCGGCCCGCCACTTGCTGAAGACGAGCTTGTTGGCCAGCGCCAGCTGGGCGTTGTACCACCAGCCCTGGTCTTGCTGGGTGTCGTAGCGCAGGCCCAGCGCCAGGGCCCAGTCGAAGAGCTTTCGTTTAGTGCCCGTCAGCTGCTGGCCGGTAGCCACAATCTTGTCGAATATCTTTTCGAGCAGGCGCGGCACGGTGGTAAAGGCGTGGGGCTGCACCTCGCGCAGGTTGTCGGCAATGCGCTCCACGCTCTCGGCGTAGTAGATGCTGAAGCCCAGCTGCAGGTACAGAAACGTGGCCGTGCGCTCGAAAATGTGGCTCAAAGGCAGAAAGCTGAGCGTTTTCGAGCCCGGCGCCAGCGGCAGGTAGCTCAGCAGGTTCTCGCAGTTGAAGAGGATGTTGCGGTGGCTGAGCATGACGCCCTTGGGCCGGCCGGTGGTACCCGAGGTGTAGATGAGCGTGAGCAAATCGTCGGGCTGCACGGCGGCCTTCAGCGGCATCAGCTCGGCCGGGTCGGCGGCGGCGCCCTGGCTTAGCAGGTCGGCCAGCGAGGGCACGCCGGGCGTGGGCTCGAAGGTGAAGATATGCTCGGGGCCGGCTTCGAGCCCAGCCACGGCCTGCCGCACTTTGTCCAGCAGCGGGCTGCCCTCTACCAGCACCACCCGTACGCCGGCATCCTGGAAAATGTGGCGGTAATCGTCGACGGTGATGGTGGGGTACATGGGCACGCTCACGGCCCCAAGCTGGGCAATAGCCATATCGGCCACCACCCACTCGGGCCGGTTGGCGCAGATGATGGCCACTTTGTCGCCGGCCCCCACGCCCAGCGCCCGCAGGCCCAGGCTGAGCTGGTCGCTGCTTTGCTGCACCTGTTGGGCGCTGCGGGGCTGCCAGCGGCCGTCGCGCTTTTCTACCAGGCAGTCGGCCTGCGGGGTGGTTTCGGCCAAGTGGGCCAGCAAATCGAAGGTGCGGGAAAACGTCATAGAAAACAGGGCGGAGTAAGCGGCCGGAACCGCAACAGTCAGTCAAAAATAGCCGGCTTCGCGGTGGCAACGGTGCCAGGCCCTAATTTTATCAGACTACATTCGCTTCAGAGACACTTATCCGCGCCGTTGCTCCGCCTATGAACCCCCTGCTGCTGTTGCCGTTGCTGCTGCTGAGCGCGCCGGCCGCCTTCGCCCAAACCCAGCCAAACGCCGAAACGGAGGCCGTGCAGCAAACCGTTCGCCAGTTCTTTGAGGGCATGCGCCGCGGCGACAGCGCCGCCGTGCGCGCCACGCTGGCCCCGGGAGCGGTGTTTCATACCATCACCACCGGCCCGGCCGCGGTCCACCCCGAAAGCCCAGCAGCCTTGCTGCGGGCCGTGGGCACGCCCCACCCCGAAGTCTGGGACGAGCGCATCACATTTGAAAAAGTACTCATCGACGCCAACCTGGCCAGCGTCTGGACGCCCTACGAGTTCTACCTGGGCAGCACCTTCAGCCACTGCGGCTACAACTCGTTTCAGCTGGTAAAGCTGGCCGACGGCTGGCGCATCGCCCACGTTATCGACACGCGCCGCAAGGAGAAGTGTAAGTAATGCGATTCTGCATGCTAACGCCCGCACGGTGTAGAGACGCGTATTCGCGTCTCGTCGTTGAACGGTTGGCACCCCAACAGCCAGCACATCACCTGTTAAACAATGTCAGCAACGACGAGACGCGAATACGCGTCTCTACACCGTTCTGGCTATTATTCCTTTGCCGCCGCCACGATATCCGGCACCTCGAGCACTGATTTCGGGTAACCGCTTTGGCTGACGTGGAGCATGGCCCGGCCCAGCTCCACCAGCGTGGAAGCGTATTTAGGCGCCAGCCCCCGCACTACCGGGTACAGCCAGCCGAAGTACTTGTAGTACGACAGCACGTGCTGCTGGCCGGGCGTGGCTTGCAGGAAGCCAGGCCGGAACAGGAAGGCCGCCCGGAAACCCAGCTGCCGCAGGGCATTTTCGGTTTCGCCCTTCACCCGCGCCCACATCTGGCGGCCCTGCTCCGAGGAATCGGTACCCGCGCCCGACACGTAGCAAAACGTGAGGTCAGGGCCGTTGCGCTGCAGCAGGGTGCGGGCGAAGTGCAGGGTGAGGTCGTAGGTGAGGTGGCGGTACTCCGGCTCCTTCAGCCCCACCGCCGACACGCCGAGGCAGAAGAAGCAGGCGTTGTAGCCCGTCAGTTGGTCGGCAATGGGCGCCAGATTCTGGAAATCCTCGTGCAGCAGCTCCCGCAGCTTCGGGTGCTGGTGCCCGCTGGGCCGCCGGCTGATGCTGAGCACCTGCTCCACATCGGGGTTGTTGAGGCATTCCAGCAGGACCCCTTCCCCCACCATCCCGGTCGCCCCGGTCACGATTACACGTAGTTTCATGGGCATGAGGACGGATGAGTTGGGCGAATGTTTCAGCGTTGATTTTCACCTCCCGTAATGGTAGCGGCATTGGAGCAGCCATACTACGTCTCCTTCAATCCGGTACACGAGCCGATGCTCATCCGTAATACGGCGCGACCAAGTACCGGCCCGCTCATGTTTCAGCAGTTCCGGTTTACCAGTACCCGTGAGCGGAGTGCGTTGCAACTCCTTTAGCAGCGCGTGTAGCCGCCTCAAAATAGCTTTGTCGGTTTGCTGCCAATATTGATAATCTTCCCACGCCACCGGCACGAAAGCCAGGGCGTACCTCATTCGGCGGGAAGACTAAAATCGACGCGCTTGCCCGCATCAAACTGCTCGTAAGCCTGCCGTAGACGCTCGGCGTTAGCGGGCGAAGCATTCAGATAGGCCGTAGTATCAACCACGGCGGGGTCAATAGGTCGCGGATTGCTGACGAATTTCAGGTTTCGCAGCATTTCCAGCATGAAGGCGACCCTTTCAGCAGGTACTTCAAAAGTGATTTCCATACGATGGAAGATAATCTAAATCGGGATAATTACAGTTCAGCATTCTACCCCACCACCGGCTCCCCCAGAAACTCCTTTTCCACCCAGCGGCCGTCTTCGCGCATGAGGTCGATGAGCTGGTCCACGGCCTGTTCTTCGGGCACCGATTTCTTGATGACCTCCTGGCCGCGGTAGAGGGCAATTTTGCCCTTGCCCACGCCCACGTAGCCGTAGTCGGCGTCGGCCATTTCGCCGGGGCCGTTCACGATGCAGCCCATAATGCCGATTTTCACGCCCTTCAGGTGGTCGGTGCGCTTGCGGATCATGGCGGTGGTTTCCTGCAAATCGAACAGGGTGCGGCCGCAGCTGGGGCAGCTGATGTACTCGGTTTTGCTCATCCGCGTGCGGGCCGCCTGCAGAATGCCGAAGCTGAGCTGGTTGAGGCCGTCGATGTCGCGCAGCAGGGCCTCCTGGTCGCTGGTGGGCAGCACATCGGTGCAGAGCGAGATACCGTCGCCGAGGCCGTCGATGAGCAGGCCGCCCACGTCGGTGGCGGCGTCGAGCTGGGTTTGGGCAGGGTTGCCCATGGAGTACACCCGGCGCACCACCACCGGACAGGTTACGCCGGCTTTGATGAGGGCGAAAAACGCCTGCCGCATTTCGGGCATGGCGTGCGCGTTGGCCGTATCCAGCACCAGCACTACCCGTCGCTCCGGCCGCAGCCGCGCCAGTAGCTGGGCATCTACACTAGCCAAGTCTATCAGCAGGAAATTGAGCTCCGGATGCAGCTTAGCCTCATCATGCAGGTACGAATCGATGGTGAGCAACGGGTAATGGTCGGCGCGCTGGCCGGCGGCCCGCCAGGCCCCGTGGGTCACGATTTCGCGCAGACCGTTGGGCAGCATAAAAGGCGCCGGCCGCTCGCCGGTGTAGATGTAGTCGGCCCCCAGGTCGCTCATCTGAAACTTGTCCAGAAACGGTGAGTACAGCTGTCCGGCGGCCCGCAAATCGGCGTACTCCAGCCGCGGCAGCCGCGACAGGTCGGTCACTACCCGCGGCACGTTCAGCCCCCCAAAATTGAGTACCTCGTGCGTGTCGCGGCGGTGGTACTGGAAGGGGTTGATGGGGCTGTTTATTGAGCTGTTAGCTGATAGCTGTTCGCTGTTCGCTTTTTTGTTCGACGGAAAGCTATCAGCTAACAGCTCTGCGCTAACAGCTTTAATTGGATCTGCTTCTGCCGCCCTGTTCGTGTAGCGGTTGATGAGCATGCGGGCCACCGGGGCTTCGGCTTCGGGGGCTTCGGTGAGCGAGACGCGCACGGTGTCGCCGAGGCCGTCTTCGAGCAGCGTACCGATGCCCACGGCGCTCTTGATGCGGCCGTCTTCGGCCTCGCCGGCTTCGGTTACGCCTAGGTGCAGCGGGTAGGGCTGCAGACCTTCCTCGTCAAGCTTCTGCACCAGCAGGCGGTAGGCCTGCACCATTACCTGAGTGTTGCTGGCCTTCATGCTCAGCACCACGTCGTAGTAATTCTCCTCCTCGCAGAGGCGCAGAAACTCCAGCGCCGACTCCACCATGCCCAGCGGCGTATCGCCGTACCGACTCAGAATGCGGTCCGAGAGGGAGCCGTGGTTGGTGCCGATGCGCATGGCCGTGCCGTACTGCTTGCAGATTTGCACCAGCGGCCGGAACCGCTCCCGGATGCGCTCCACCTCGGCCGCGTAGCTGGCATCGGTGTACTCGATGAGGTCGAACTTCTTCTTGTCGGCGTAGTTGCCGGGGTTTACGCGCACTTTTTCTACGATGCGGGCGGCCAGCTCGGCGGCGTTGGGCGTGAAGTGGATGTCGGCAATCAGCGGCACGTTGCAGCCGCGCTTGCGCAACTCCTTCCTGATTTCGAGCAGGTTCTGGGCCTCCTTGGTGCTCGGGGCCGTGATGCGCACGTATTCGCAGCCGGCCTCTACCATGCGCAGCGTCTGCTCCACCGAGCCGAGCGTGTCCATGGTGTCCACGGTGGTCATGCTCTGCACCCGAATCGGGTTCAGGCCACCCATCGGCAGGTCGCCGATTTTCACCTCGCGGCTCAAGCGGCGCTTATACTCGGTCAGGCTGGGGCAATACGTCTTGTTCATAGGAAGAAAACCGGAGGCCGCGGATGAAAGTTGCGCTGGCAGGGCAAAGGTACGCGCTACCGGGCAGCGGCCAAGCCCCGGCCGCCGCCGGTGGGCCGCCTAAAACCCAGCTCAACTTTGCCCTCACCGCCTATTCCCGGAGCCGGGGCTCTATCTTGGCCGCTACTCCGCCCCTTTTCCCGCCTGCCCCATGCGCCTCACTGGTTTCTCCCGCCGCCGTTTTCTGCAACTCGTAGCCCTGGCCCTGGCCGGCCTGCCCCTGCTGGGGGGCTGTGGGGCGGGCCACCTGCCCGCCAGCGCCCGGCCCGATTACCTGGTGTATGTGGGCACCTACGCCGAAGCGGAGGCAGAAAGTATTTTCCTCTACCGGCTCGGCAGCGACGGGGCGCTAACCCGGTTGCGGGCCGAAAAGGCCGGAGCTAATCCGTCATTTATCGCGCTCGACGCCCGCCACCGCTACTTGTACGCCGCCAACGAAGTAGGCCAGTTTGAGGGAGCGGCCAGCGGCTTCGTCAGCGCCTATGCCATCGACCAGCGAACGGGCCAGCTGACACCCCAGGGCCGCCAGGCCTCGGGCGGGGCCGACCCCTGCTACCTGAGTTTGAGCCCCGACAACCAGGCCGTGCTGGTAGCCAACTACTCGGGTGGCAGCGTGGCCCTGCTGCCCCTGGCTTCCGACGGGCAGCTAAAGGCCGCCGCGACCACCAATGCGCACCAAGGTTCCGGCCCGAACCGGGAGCGACAGGAAAAGCCCCACGCCCACTGCATCATCCCCGACCCGGCCGGCCGGTTTGCTTTCGCCGTCGATTTGGGCATTGACCAGGTGGTGGGCTACCGGCTCGATGCGGCCAGGGGCCAGCTGGAGCCATTGGCTGCACCGGCCTTCACAACCCAGCCCGGCGCGGGGCCGCGCCACCTCACCTTCCACCCCAACGGCCGCTGGGCCTACCTGGCCAACGAACTGACCTCGACCGTTACGGCCCTGCGCTACGATACAACTGCCGGCCGGTTCGACGAAGTAAACACACTCTCGGCCCTACCGGCCGGTTTTTCGGTCCCCAATACCGCCGCCGACATTCACGTGGCCCCCAGCGGCCGGTTTGTATACAGCTCCAACCGCGGCCACAACAGCTTGGCCGTTTTCAGCGTGGCCGCCGAAGACGGCCGCTTGATCCTGCTGCAAACCGTGAGTACCCAGGGCCAGACGCCCCGCAACTTCGCCCTTAGCCCCGACGGCCGCCTGCTGGTGGTAGCCAACCAGAGCTCCAACTCCCTCGTCACGTTTCGCGTCGATGCCCAAACCGGCCTGCTCACGCCAACCGGCCACACGGCCACGGTGCCCAAGCCGGTTTCCCTGCAAGTACTGCCTGATTTTATGGCCCGCTAAGCAGGCAGTACTTGCAGGCATACAGGCAAGCGGCCGGGCGAAGCAGCCAGCGTTACATCTGCTTTCCGTGAACTTGTTCCGTCTTCCCGGCCCGGGTAAATACCTGTTCGAGGCTGTCGGTTTGCACGCCGGGGGTTTCGTCGAGGGCGGCGTGGTGCATGGCGCGGGCCACGGTGCGGGCATGAATGGGGCGGTAGCTGCGCAGCAGCGGCATGGCACTGGCCGCCGTGGCCAGCCACAGGCCTATTTTTTCGGCCGGCCGGCTTTCGGCCCGCGGACCCGCCAGGATGCCGGGCTGCAGGATGCGGATGCGCTGGAAGGGCAGCCGCTTGACGTCGCGCTCCAGCTCGCCCTTCATGCGGCTGTAAAACATCAGCGCATCGGCATCGGCCCCGCTTGAGGATACCAGCACGTAGGCCGGCACCCCGTTTTCGGCCGCTGCCTGGGCGGCCTGGTACTGATAGCTGTAATCGACCTGGTACTGCGCTTCCTGGCTGCCGGCCTGGGCCAGGGTAGTACCCAGGCTCGAAAACAGCACGTCGCCCTGCAGCAGGTGGTTCCAGGTGCGCGGCTGGTCGAAATCCACTATATGCTCCTCCAGCCGCGGGTTCTGGTAGCCGGTAGGCCGGCGAGTGAAGACTTTGAGGTGGCGGAACTGCTCGTCGGCGAGCAGCTGCCGCAGCAGGTAGTCGCCCACGAGGCCAGTGGCCCCAATCAGGAGTGCGGTATCCATAGTAACTGATGATTTAAAAGTCAGGGGGCAATTCTAGCTCAACCGTAGCCTGCCCAAGGCTAACGATGGTACCACACTTTCGTTGGCTAAAAGTTTTGAAAGCGGGACTACTGCATCAGCAGCACTATTTTACCAATGTGGCTGCTACCCTCCATCAGCCGGTGGGCCTGCGCGGCCTCGGCCAGCGGGAAGGTGCGCTCGATAACGGGCCGCAACCGCCCGGCCGCTACTACGGGCCAGATATGCTGCTCTACTTCCCGCGCCAGCGCCGCCTTGAACTCGGCCGAGCGGGGCCGCAACGTGCTGCCCGTGATGGTGAGGCGGCGACGCATGACGTCGAGGGCGTTGAACTCAGCGGCCGCGCCCTGCATAGCATTAATGAACACCAGCCGGCCATCGTCGCGCAGCAGGCGCAGGTTTTTGGGCGTGTAGTCGCCACCAATCATGTCCAGAATCACATCGGCCCCGCCGGCAGCGGCTACCACGGCCTCAAAATCCTGCTCCTTGTAATTGACGACGATATCGGCCCCGAGGCGGGCGACGGCGGCGCATTTTTCGGCCGAGCCGGCCGTGGTAGCCACCCGGCTGCCCAGGGCGTAAGCCAGTTGCACGGCCAGCACCCCGATGCCGCTGCTGCCACCGTGCACCAGCAGGGTTTCGCCGGGCAGCAAGCCCCCGCGCTGAAATACGTTGTGCCACACGGTAAAGGCCGTTTCGGGCAGGCTGGCGGCTTCGGGCAGACTAAGGCCGGCCGGAATGGGCAGGCAGTGGCCGGCCTCCACCACGGCATATTCGGCGTAGCCGCCCTGGCCCAACAGGGCGCACACGGCGTCGCCGGGCTGCCAGCGGGTTACATTGGGGCCGCAGGCTTCTATGTGGCCGGCTACTTCGAGGCCCGGCACGAGGCCGGCCACCTCGTTGGCGCCGGCATATTTGCCCTGGCGCATCAGCACATCGGGGCGGTTGACGCCGGCGGCGGCCACCCGCAGCAGCACCTGGCCGGGGCCGGGCTCGGGGCGCGGGCACTGCTGGAGTTCGAGGACCTCCGGGCCCCCGGCTTGGCGGATAACAATAGCATTCATGGCATTGGTAGTAAGGGCAGGCGGGCAACCACCCGCCCAAGTGAACGTAAGCTGGGCTTTACGGGCAAACAGCTTTCTAGGGTATTGCAGGGTCCGCGGGCCCTGCGCTGGTGGCGGCCAAGCCCGGGTTCGCTCTCCGGGCGGCGTTCCGGCCGTTCGCCGGCTGCACCAGCCCGCCATTGCCCCGCACTACTCTTTGCCTGCTCCCTGCCTTCTCCCCGGAGGCTCATCGTTCCACCCTATGAGAATCCCGCTTCAAGTTCCCCGGTTTTTGCGCTCAGCCGGGCAAACAGGCCGGCTGGCGGCCTGGCAGACCGGCCGGCTGTTCCGCAAAGCTACCCGCTCCGCCCTCGATGCGGTGCAGGATGTGCTGCGGGCCGAAGTACTACAGGGCAACGGCGAGCTGGTGCGCGAGTTTCTGGTGGGCAAAGCCCTGCCCGTGGCCCGGGCGCTGCTGCTCGAGCGCATGGCCGCCCGGCTGCTGCTGCGCCTGGGCCTGCGCGGGGCCCTGGCCAGCAACGTGGTGGGCTGGGTGCTGCCCCTGGTAGTCGAGCAGCTGCTGAAGGCCGGGCATAAGTCGGGCCTGTTCGAGAAAGTAGGCCAGCACGCCACCGTGCAGGACACGCTCCGGCGCCTCGACGAACTGCGGGCCGCCACCTGGAAACGCCTCGCCCCCGACCACGGAACCGGGGCCCAGTGGCTCCCCAACGACCACGAACCACCCGCGCAGCTTTCGGCCTGAAATTTGGCTTGAGGCGGCCTACAACTCATATATCGGGCAAATAATTCCTGGTATAAATTTTATTTGTTTTTTACCTTTTCTATGCCCTGGCGGGAAATCCGAACCCCAAAACCGGGTCGTAAGTGGCCCCACATGAAAGATACTGCTGCCTCAGCTGCGACCGAAGCCACGCTGTTTCCGCCCGCCCGAACTGCCCTGCGCGACCTGTACCGCGCCGCGCGCCACCTGCCCTCCTCCGACCCCTACACCCCCGCCCGCCTGGGTCGTATTGCCGATCAGGCCGAGTATCTACTCGACTCCTGGCCCGTCAGTCAGTGGCCGATGTCTCTGCACTCGGGCCAGTCGTTGCCGGCCCGCGCCGTGCTGCTGGGCTGGGTCGCGGCCGCCCGCCGCGACATCAGCCACGCCGGCACGGCCGCCGGTACCAGCTGGCCCTACCCGCAGTGGCACCGCATCACCACTACCCTGCTGGCCGCGCTGGTGCCGTTTGCCTGAAGGGCCGCCCTGCGCCGGCGACCCGGCCGGCGCGGGGCATTATTACTTAGGGCTAAGCCTCAGCCCTAAGTAACGGGCACGGCACCCGGCGTTTGGCAGGCTGGTAGTATTTCCGCATTTTTGAGGGACAGGCCCCACTCCGCGGCCCCGCCCCCTCTTCTCCATGACGCAAGAACTTACCAACGGCTTCGGCAAAGTGTACCTCACCATCGCCTACGACCCGGCCAACCAGTGGGTGTACAACGATTGGGTGGGCTACCAGACCTACACCGGCATTGTGGCCGGGGCCAATGCCTGCCTGGCGCCCCTGCGCGCGCACGCCTGCCCCTACCTGCTCAATGATAACCGCCAGGTTATCGGCCCCTGGGACCACGCCGTGGAGTGGATTGTAACCGACTGGGCCCCGCGCGCCCTGGCTCAGGGCCTCACCCACTTCGCCCACGTCGTCAGCCCCGAGGCGCTGGCCGCCATTTCGGCAGAGGCCATGCACCTGGGCATCGGCGGCCGGCTGCAGATGAAGATGTTCGGGGATGTAGAGGAGGCCAAAGCCTGGCTGCGGCAGGCGCAGCGGGGGGTAGCGGCGTAAGGGGCATATTGATAGCCGGTTGTTAGGAGTAAGACTGCAACGCTTTTCGGTTATTGCATTAGCACGTTCGGTATAGCATTACTATGGCAGTTATTATCCCGGCCAACGACCGCAAAGCTTCAAACTTATACTTGTCAAGTTTGCTTATTTCTACCGGTGCGCTTCTACTTTACTGGCCAGGCTTCACGCCTACTTATTTCAGTAAAACCATATTCTATTTTGCTCTTCTCCTGACGCTTTTACTATTGGTTCGCATGGCCTGGAAGGTACGATCAGGTAGCTATTGGGCTAAAGCGTTATTGCTCTTGTTTAGCATATCAGGTACAATCCTATACTTGATACAACTGCCCCAACTCACCGCACCCTGGTTTCAAACTGTTCTGAACCTTTCGGCCACCGCTCTTCAGATTGGAGCCATTGGCATTATCATTCGTGACTGGTTGCGCCGACCTGCGACGGGAGTTGGCCAATGAAACGATTTGATGAGCTAAACAGCTTACCCCACCCCGGCAACCCCACAAAAAAAGCCGCATCCCCCGGATGCGGCCTTTCTAAGATCGGGGCGCGGAGAAAAATTCCCACCCAACTCCGGCCCGACTCTGACCCTGGCGCTAGTGCAGGAACAACAGTTCGCGGTACTTTACCAGGGGCCAGTCCTCATCGTCCACCATCAGCTCCAGCTTATCTACTGAGCGGCGGATGGCGTCGAAATGCACTTTAACTTCGTCGCAGTAGGCAATGGCCTGCTCGCGGGTGTCGGTTAGTTTGTTGGCCGCTTTGCGGGCGTTAATCATTTCCGCCACCTGGGTTTTAATGGTGGCTACGTGGCGGGAGATGGATTTGATGGTGTCGAGCGTACCGTTGGTGAACTCGTCGTCGAGGCCCAGCTCGCGCAGGCCGCGCACGTTGTTTACCAGCTTGGTCTGGTAGGCCAGGGCCGTGGGCACGATGTGGTTGATGGCCAAATCGCCCATTACCCGGCCTTCAATCTGAATTTTCTTGACGTAATCTTCCAGCACAATCTCGTGGCGGGCGTGCAGCTCGACCGGCGAATAGATGCGGTGGCGCTCGAACAGTGCGGCCGACTCGGGCGTGACGATGGCGTCGAGGGCCTGGGGCGTGGTGGGCACGTTGCTCAGGCCACGGGCCACGGCTTCCTCCTTCCACTCGTCGGAGTAGCCGTTGCCCTCGAAGCGGATGGCCTTGGAGCTGATAACGTACTCGCGCAGCACCTCCACAATGGCCACTTCCTTCTTGCGGCCATCGGCAATCAGCTGGTCAACCGAGTTCTTGAAATCGATAAGCTGGTCGGCCACGATGGTGTTGAGCGTGGTAACGGCCGATGAGCTGTTGGCCGACGAGCCCACGGCCCGGAACTCGAACTTGTTGCCGGTGAAGGCGAAGGGCGAGGTGCGGTTACGGTCGGTGTTGTCGAGCAGAATGGCCGGAATCTTATCGATGCCGAGCTTGAGGTAGATGTTGTCGCCCTTATCGAGCGGCACCTTGGCCGTGCGCTCCAGCTCGTTCATCACCGAGTCGAGCATCGAGCCCACGAACACCGACATGATGGCCGGTGGGGCCTCGTTGGCGCCCAGGCGGTGGTCGTTGCTGGCCGAGGCGATGCTGGCGCGCAGCAAATCGGCGTGGCGGTGCACGGCCTTGATGGTGGTAATGAAGAAGGCCAGGAACTGCAGGTTTTCCTTGGGCCGGCGGCCGGGAGCAAGCAGGTTTACACCCGTATCGGTGCTCAAAGCCCAGTTGTTGTGCTTGCCCGAGCCGTTTACGCCGGCAAACGGCTTCTCGTGCAGCAGCACCTTGAAGTTGTGCTTGTCGGCCACGCGGGCCATCACGTCCATCAGCAACTGGTTGTGGTCGACGGCCAGGTTGGCATCCTCGAAGGTGGGGGCACACTCGAACTGGTGGGGCGCTACCTCGTTGTGGCGGGTGCGCAACGGAATGCCGAGCTTGTTGGCTTCCTCCTCATAATCGAGCATGTAGGCATGCACGCGGGCCGGAATGGAGCCGAAATAGTGGTCGTCGAGCTGCTGGCCCTTGGCGGGCGAGTGCCCGAACAGGGTGCGGCCGGTCATCATCAGGTCGGGCCGGGCGGCGTACAGGGCCTTATCGACCAGGAAATACTCCTGCTCGATACCCAGCGTAGTCGTCACGCGGGCCACGTCCTTGTCGAAATAGTGGCACACATCGAGGGCAGCCTTCTCGAGGATTTCCAGCGACTTGAGCAGCGGGGCTTTGTAGTCGAGCGCCTCGCCGGTGTAGGCCACAAAAATGGTGGGGATACACAACGTTTTAGCCCCGCCGGTTTCAATAATAAAGGCGGGCGAAGTGGGGTCCCAGGCGGTGTAGCCGCGGGCCTCGAAGGTGTTGCGGATGCCGCCGTTGGGGAAGCTCGACGCATCGGGCTCCTGCTGCACCAGGGCCGAACCCTTGAAGTTTTCGACCGGCCGGCCGTCGGAGTTGAGGTCGAAGAACGAGTCGTGCTTTTCGGCCGTGGCACCGGTCAGGGGCTGAAACCAGTGGGTGTAGTGGGTAGCACCCTTGGCCATGGCCCAGGTTTTCATGGCCGAAGCCACGGCGTCGGCCACATTGCGCTCCACGGGGTTGCCCTGCTTGACGGCCGCCTGCAGCTTCTTGAAGTACTCGCCGGGCATGGTGGCCCGCATGGCGTCGAGGTTGAACACGTTCTTGCCGAAGCTGTCGGAGCGCCGCTCCCCGGTGTTCACGACGGCCAGCGGCTGGCGTTGGGTAACTTGCTCAAGGGCTTTAAAGCGGAGAATGGCCATTGGGGAAACGAATTGCGCGGAGGAAAATATAGGAGTGTACTGCTTATTTACAGGGTCAAATATACGAACCATGTATATAAAACGATTAGAGTCCCTCAATTTTGCACCCACTTTCTCGATATAACTACCCTTTTGCTGGGTAAAGCCTATATTATTTTACCCCTCTTTGGTAAGATGCAGGTCTATTCTGTAAAATGTGGAGCTTTCCGAGGGGCGGCACAAAAAAGCCGGGTGGTACCGGCCGGGCAACTGGCGCGGGTCACATCGGAGCCGGGGCTTTACCTTTGCGGGCGTGAAAAGCCGCTTTGCGTTTCAGCCGCGCTACTTCCTGTTCTGGCTGCTGTATTTCGGACTGGTTCGGGTCCTGTTTCTGGTATACTACCTGCCGCGCACGCTGGCGCTGCCGGCCGGCACGGTGCCGCGCATCTTCGGCCACGCGTTGCGGCTCGATGCTTCGGCGGCGGCCTACCTGTGCCTGGCCCCCTTCCTGCTGTTCGTGGTCGGTAGCCTGGCCGGCCCGCGGTTTGGGCTCGACAAGGCCCTGCGATGGCTGACGGGCGCGCTGGTGGCGCTGGTGGCCCTGCTCACGGTAGCCGATCTGGCCCTGTACGGTCCCTGGGGCTTCCGGCTCGATGCCACGCCGCTGCAGTACCTGCGCACGCCGGGCGAGGCGGCGGCTTCGGCTACTCCGGGGATGCTGGGGCTGTTGCTGGGGCTGTGGCTGGCGCTGCTGGGCGCGGGCTGGGGCTTATATAAAGGAGTAGTGGGCCGGCTGCCGGAGCTGCCGGCGGGCTTCGGGCGGGGCCGGGCGGCACTGGCGGGGCTGCTGTATCTGGTGCTGCTGGCCGTGCCGCTGCGCGGAGGCCTGCAGCAGATTCCCATCAACCAGGGCGACGTGTACTTTTCGGCGGTGCCGTTTGCCAACCACGCGGCCATCAACGTGCCCTGGAACGTGCTCAACTCGCTGTTTCTGCAGAACTCCACCCGCAACCCCTACCAGTTCCTGCCCGACACCGCCGCCACCCGCCTCAGCGCCAGCCTCTACCAACCGGGTGGCCCCGATACCATGCGGCTGCTGCGCCCCGGCCTGCGCCAGCCCAACGTGCTGTTTATTATTCTGGAGAGCTTCACGGGCAAGCTGGTGGGCCACCTGGGCGGCGAGCGGGGCGTAACGCCCACCCTCGACAGCCTGAGCCGCACCGGCGTGGCCTTCCGCAACGTGTTTGCGGCCGGCGACCGAAGCCAGAAGGGCCTCGTGGCGCTGCTGTCGGGTTACCCCAACCAGCCGGCCACCAGCATTATCAAGTATCCGCGCAAAACCGAGCGGCTGCCCCACCTAGCCCGGGTGCTGCGCGAGCAGGGCTACTCCACGGCCTACTACCACGGCGGCGAGTTGGCCTTCGCCAACATGAAAAGCTACCTCGTCACGGCCGGCTACCAGCGCTTCACCGAGCGGGCCGACTTTGCGGCCCAGGACCAGAACGCCAAATGGGGCGCCCACGACCACGTACTGTTCAATAGGCTGCAGCAAGAGTTGCCGAAGCAGCCGGCCCCGTTTTTCGTGACGGCCTTCACCCTGAGTTCCCACGAGCCCTTCGACGTGCCCATGCGTGCCCGCTTCCCGGGCGCCGACGAGGCCAGCCGGTTCCGCAACTCCGTGTTTTACACCGACCACGTGCTGGGCCGGTTCCTGCAAACGGCCCGGCAGCAGCCCTGGTGGCCGAACACGCTGGTGGTGCTGGTGGCCGACCACGGCCACCCCCAGCCCGGCGGCTCGCCCAACCACGACCCGGCCAAGTTTCGCATCCCGCTGCTGCTCACCGGCGGCGCGCTGGCCCCCACCGCCCGGGGCCGGCAGGTCAGCACCTACGGCTCGCAAACCGACGTGGCCGCCACGCTCCTGCACCAACTGAACCTGCCCGCCACCAACTTCCCCTGGAGCCGCGACCTGCTGGCCCCCGCCCCGCCCGCCTGGCCCGGCGGCGCGGCCTTCTACTGCTTCACCGACGGCTTCGGCGTGGCCACGCCCGCCGGCACGGTCACCTACGACAACGTGGCCCGCCGCGTCATCGAGCGCGATTCGGCCGTTTCCCGGCGGCAGTTGCGCTTCGGGCACGCGTACGAGCAGGTGTCGTTCGGGGATTTTCTGGGGAAGTGAGGGAGTGGCTGGGGCGTAGCTTCGTGATGGATGGCGAAAGCTCTATTTTGGCTGGCCTACCTTATGGGGGAGCCTACATAGAAGCAAATTTAATACGTTCGTCATTAAATTATTCCTAACTAGGGCGAATCAGTAGTTTTTTTAATCTACAATAATTATCTTAATCTTATCTAATTTATCCTAAATAACTTATTTAAAAATCAGGGGATTGGTTTAATATCTTCCCTTTTTTATCATAATGCCAATTGCCAAATTCTCGTTTGGTTCCGTTTTCATACCAGTCAATTGCTTTTATAGAGCCATTTTTTCTAAAAAACGCAACTAAGTAAATTTTCTTGTTTTCATAGTATTTAATAGCCTCAACATAATTGGATGGATTGTAGATAACCCATATTCCATCTTTATATCCATCAATTTCTGAATTAAATACAGAATTATTGCTAACCAAGTCAGTATACATATAGGCTCTTTTAGTATCTACATTGCTTGGAGAAATTGCAAATTTTTTATTTTTTAAAAATACAGTGCATTCGATTTTGCTCTTACCTAGACTGTGTGGACAGTCATCGGAGCCAATCGAGGGCGGCGAGCAGGTGAGCGCCGGCTAAGAAGCAGGTGGCGGTTTTCTCGTAGCGGGTGGCAAAGCCCCGCGCCTCCTTAAGCCGGCCAAAGAAGCGTTCGACTTTGTTGCGGTCCGCATACAGGTTCTCATCATAGGCCCGCTGGTCTATCCGGTTGGCCTTAGGCGGAATCACGGCTTGCGCGTGTTGCCCGGCCACAGCCGCTAGCACGGCGTTCGTGTCGTAGGCCTTATCGGCCACCACAGCGCCGGGCTTTTCGGGCAGGGCGGCCAGCAGTTCCGGTAGCACGGT
>NZ_FNOV01000001.1:441384-600604 GCF_900107135.1 Hymenobacter psychrophilus | reverse complement strand
GGGTGCAGCAGGTCACGGGCCAAAAAGTGCAGGTGGCCTATGTCGACCAGGGCTACACGGGCGAAAACGCCGCGTATGCTGCCGCCGTGCACGATATTGACTTACAGGTTATTGCCAAGCCCGAAGGCCAAACCGGCTTTGTGCTGCTGCCCCGCCGCTGGGTCGTCGAACGCAGCTTCGGCTGGGCCGCCCGCTTCCGACGCTTGGCTCGTGACTACGAACGCCTGGCCCTGACCATGCAGCAATTTCACTTCCTGGCCTTTGTCACGCTCCTGCTGGCAAAAGGCGTTTTCCGGGCCACCAGTCCATAACAGGCTCTAAGCCCTAAGCCCTAAGCCCTAATGATGGTGATGGTGGCCTTCGGGCGGTTTGCCGAACAGGTTGAGCAAGGAGCCGAAAATGTACAGGCCCAGCCAGCACCAGTAGAGGTAGAGGTAGCCTTCGGGGCGGGGGTAGTCGAGCAGGTGGATGATAAGCTGCGCGCCGCCGCTCATGATGGCGCCCACCACGGCAATGTACTGGAAGCTGTTGAGGGCGCTGGGATGGTAGAGTTTGCTGAAATCCATGCGAAAAAGATACTAGAGGAAAGTGCCGGAGAGTTGTGGCCTATGCCGCCGAAAACTCCGGCTAACGGCTGAACAGGCCCTTGCGGCGGCGCAGCTGCACCGCGTGTTGCGGAAACTGCTGGTTGAAGTACGTTACAATAGCGGCTTCGTACTGCCGGAAAAACTCGGGGTCGAAGTTGGCCGCGCCCAGGTTGGCCAGTACCTCGGTAACGGGCGTGCCGGCCTGCAGCCAGGCGGCCCAGGTGTCGTGGCGCTGGCGCAGGCCCAGCACGTTCAGGCCCGTTACGGCCAGCGAACCGGGCCGGAAGTTGATGCGCAACAGCGCCTCACGAGTCGGGTGCTGCCAGCAGAAGCTATGCTCGCCCACGGCCAGTTCGGCGGGTACGCGGCCGTAGGTCTGGTATTCGAGGTCGAAAAACTTGGCCGAGTTGAACCACTGCCCGCGCTGGTAGGAGCGGGGCGCATCGGCGTTGCAGAGGGTATAGGCCACGGTTTCGCCCTGCTGGCGGCCAGTGTACCAGAGCTGCTCCACGGCTACCTCACCCTCCGCAAATGCCCGCAGCTGGGCACAGTCGCCGGCCGCGTACACATGGGGCGCGCTGGTTTGCAGGTGCTGGTCCACGAGCACGCCCTTGTCGGTTTCCAGCCCGCCCACCTTCGCTAAGTCCAGGTTGGGCTCGACGCCGATGGCCAGGCCCAGCCACTGGCAGGGTAGCTCCTCGCCGGTTTTGGTACGCACGGCCCGCACCCGGCCGCTTTCGTCGGCCAGAATTTCCTGCAGCTCGGTTTCGTAGCGGCACACGATGTGGTGGGCGTCGAGCTGGCGCTGCACCAAAGCGGCCTCTTCGGGGGGTAGCACCGCGCCCCAGTAGCGGGCGTCGCGGATGAGCATGGTGACGGCTACGCCTTTGGCGGCCAGCATTTCGGCCAGTTCCACCCCAATCAGGCCACCGCCCACAATTACAGCTTGTTGCACGCCCTGGCGGGTGTCGCGGGTCATCAGCTCCAGGTCGGGCAGCGTGACGAAGGTCTGCACCCCGCCCAGCTCCGAGCCCGGCCAGGTGCCGCGCCGGCCCCGCGAGCCGGTGGCCAGCAGCAGCTTGTCGTAGCGCAGGGTGGTGCCATCGTCGAGCTGCACGGTGTTGGCGGTGGTA
Source organism: Hymenobacter psychrophilus (assembly GCF_900107135.1). Classification (GTDB taxonomy): domain Bacteria; phylum Bacteroidota; class Bacteroidia; order Cytophagales; family Hymenobacteraceae; genus Hymenobacter; species Hymenobacter psychrophilus. Next base: position 598,884 of record NZ_FNOV01000001.1, on the reverse strand, counting down.
TCGAGGCCGGTGGCGGTGGCGTGTACCAGCTCCAGGCGGTTTTCGGTCCAGAACCAGTCTTCGTAGGGCTTGATATCCTGGTAGCGCATATCGCCCAGGTACACGTACATCAGGGCGGGCCGCGAAAAGTGGTGGGCGCTTTCGGCCGACACCAGCGTGATGCGGGCCTCGGGCTGCAGCCGGCGCGCCGTGAGGGCCGCCGTTACGCCGGTAATGCCGTTGCCGATAAATACGAGGTGCATAGCGTCAATCAAAAGAAAACGAAACCAGGGCTGGCTGGTTATATGCCCGATAGACGCGGGCCGCCGGACTTACTTACAGCTGCAAGGTATTTTAAAGTTGAGTTAAATCGGCTTGGCCACCAAACCGCTCTGCTCCCGGCCCTAACCCCGGCCACTGGCCCCGCGTACTGCCACCATCTTCCTTCACCACTTTTAGAATTCTTTCTCCATGGCTGATTCCAACCAGAACAACACCGGCCTCACCGGCAACGACGAAGTAGTAAACGCCCAGCAAAGCGCCATTCCTGACAACGAACAGCTCCAGCAGAAAAAAGAGTACGACGAGCTGCTCAGCAATGGCAAAGACGCCTCCGACCCCTCGGCCCAGCGCAACGTGGGTGCCGGCGGCTACACCCAGCGCGCCGACCAGAAGGACCAGCTCGAAAACCTGACTATCCGGGGTAGCGAAGGCGTGCCCCAGGGTGGCAACGACCACTCCGACACGGCTCAGCCCAACACCGGCCCCGGCTTCGATGTGGAAGGCAGCTACGAGATGGGCAACGCCATTCGCAGCCAGGAGCAGAAATTTGGCGAAGATGCCCCCAGCGGCCCCGCCAAGCCGGCCCAGGACTAAACGGCTATTTGAGTTATTTCTCAACGCTACGTCGTTTCCTGGTAACTCCAACAGTTTCTGAGGTGTAGCGGGGTCGGCAAAAGCCGGGGCCCCGGAGGACGTTTGGCTATCTTTAATCGTGTCGTTGGGCTCGGTTGGGGAAGACCAGACGTCCTCCGGGGCCCTGGCTTTTACCGGCCCCGCTGGTTCAGGAGGAAATTGCGAATAATGGACCAGAAGCACCGTTTCTTCGGGCAAAAGTGCTTTTTAAACCGGAAGAATAGTTGAAAAAGACAACAGTAATACTATATCTTTAGGAGCCGATAGTGTCGGATGAAGATAATGCAGAAGCCATTGTCGGAGTCCGGTAGCTATGGCAACATCCTTTTTTGCTTTTATCAAGCTGCGTCTATGGACTCTTCTACTCCCACCACACCTGAAATCACCCCCGAAAACGAGGATTTTTCGCCCGATACGCTCCAGTACGAAGAGGAATTATCATCGGGAAACAGCCGGCTGGCCATGATTGCCGGGGGCATTGTGGCCTTTGTGCTGGTAGGTTACCTGCTGCTGCCAGCCTCCATAACGCAGCCCAACAGCACGCCCGAACTGCCCACGCCCACAATGGAGCTGGGGGAAGCCTCCATAACGGCCACGCGCCCAACCGACGAACCGGCGCCGGAAGCTGCTGCCACCTCGGCCTCCGCTACTGCCGCCGCTACGTCTGATGATGCGGCTAAACCGGCCCCGAAGGCCCCCCGAACGGTTGCCGCCCGCAACGAAGCCGCTGCCGTCGCTGCCGCTGATGAGGCGGATGAAGTAGCGCTGGCCCCGGTTGTGCCGGCCGCCCCCGTAGTGGTGGCCGAGCCGGCCGAACTGGCTCCTACCACCCTGAAAATGAATGGCCGGGTACTCGATGAGAACGGTCGTCCGCTGGCTGGCGCCACCATTCTGCTCAAAGGCTCGAAGGCCGCCACCAGCACCGATGCCAGCGGCAACTACTCGCTCGAAGTACCCGCCGGCGCCGACAACACGCTACTCTACGGCTACGGCGGCTACGAGGACCAACTGCTCCGCTCGCGCAACACCAAAACCCAGAACGTAACGCTGGTGCCCACGGAAAACGGCAAGCGCCGCCGGCGGTAGAAAGTAAGTCAAAGAGAAAAAGTCAAAAGTAAAAGCCGTTGAACGGGCCCTTAGGCTGGCGTTCAACGGCTTTTACTTTTGACTTACCGCTAGTCGGCTTGCTTCTTGAACCGGCTGCGGAACAGGTAGTACACCGGCACGCCCAGGGCCACGAGTAGCAGACCGCGCTGGGCAAACTTGGAATTGTCGGGGTCGGTGAGCAGGATGAAGCAGAACGTGGAGGCCAGCACGATGTAGAGCAGCGGCACCACCGGGTAGCCCCAGGCGCGGTAGGGGCGGGGGGCGTCGGGGCGGCTGCGGCGCAGCACGAAAATGCCAATAATGGTGATGACGTAGAACAGAATCACCGAGAACATCACGTAGTTGAGCAACTCGCCGTACGAACCCGACAGGCACAGCAAACAGGCCCAGGCGCACTGCCCCCACAACGCCACGCCCGGTACGCCGGCCTTGTTCAGGCGGGCCATGCCCCGGAAAAATACGCCGTCCTGGGCCATGGCGTAGTAGGCCCGCCCGCCCGAAAGCAGAATGCTGTTGTTGGCGCTGAAGGTGCTGATCATAATCAGCACGGCCATCACGTAAGCGCCGGCCGGGCCTATAATGCTTTCGGCGGCGGCCGTGCCCACGCGGTCGTCGGTGGCGTACTGGATGCCGCGGCCCAGCACATCGGTGGCGGCGGGGTCGCCGTGCAGCGGCAGCACCAGCAGGTACACCACGTTTATGAGCAGGTACAGGCCCGTTACGATGCCGGTGCCCAGGGCCATGCTGAGCACAATGGTGCGCTCGGGCTTTACAATTTCATCGCCCGCGAAGCCGATGTTGTTCCAGGCGTCGGAGCTGAACAGGGAGCCCGTCATGGCCAGGCCGATGGCCGTAACGAGGGCGGCCACCGTGAGGGGCGTGCCCTGGCCGGCGGCATCAAAGCTCACAGCCTGCCACACGTTCTGGAAGTTCTGGCTCAGCGCTTCCTGCTTGATGCCCAGAAAAAGGCCCGACAGAATGAGCAGGCCCAACGCCACGAGTTTGGTGCTGCCAAACACGTTGGAAATCCATTTGCCGGCCCGCACCCCGCGCGAGTTGATGTAGGTGAGAAACACCAGCATAACAATGGCTACCAGCTGCACCATGCTGAATTTAAACGAGCCCAGCCACAGCATATTCTTGACTTCGAACAGCACGTTGGTTTCCGAAATCCTGGGAAACAGTACGCCGGTAAACCGGGCAAACGCCACGGCCACGGCCGCAATTACGCCGGTCTGAATCACCAGAAACAGCGTCCAGCCGTACAAAAAGGCCACTAGCTTATTATAAGCCTCCCGCAGGTACACGTACTGGCCGCCCACCTTCGGGAACATCGACGACAGCTCGCCGTAGCTCACGGCCCCGGCCAGCGTAATCACGCCCGTCAGCAGCCACACGACCAGCAGCCAGCCCGTCGAGCCTACTTTGCGGCTGATATCGGCCGACACAATAAAAATACCGGAGCCAATCATGCTGCCGGAGACAATCATTACGGCATCAAACAGCGTAATGGCCCGCTGGAAATGGCCTTCTTTTTCGGACATCTGGTAAAGAAAAGAGGGAATGGGGCCGGAAGATAGGGCATGGGCGGTGAATGAGGGTAGAAGAATAAAGCAAGTCATTCAGAGCGCGGCGCAGAATCTCGCGTGCTGACTTTGTAATAGTCCTCCAACATCAGCACGCAAGATTCTGCGCCGCGCTCTGAATGACGTTTTGAGCCCAACCCACCCGCTCCGCCCCGATTGCCTATTTTTGCTCATCCCGTCCCTTTCACGGCCCGCTTTCCCGCTGCATGTCGAACCGCGTACTCGTCTGGCTTACTCTGCTGCTGCTGCTTACGGCACTGGGCTCCTACGTGTACTACCGGCGTACCATGGCCAGCGTGCCCGTCGACCCCTGGGCCCTGGTGCCCGACGATGCCGTGCTGGTGACCATGACCCGCGACCACCCCACGCTGGTGCGCCACCTCAAGGAAACCCAGGTCTGGGACAACCTGACGGCCGTGCGCTACTTCCAGCAGGTAGAGGAAAACCTGGTGCTGGTAGACAGCTTGGTGGGGGGGCGCGACGTGTTGCTGAGCTTTCTGGGGCGCAAACGGGTGCTCACCTCGGTGCACGTAACGGGGCCCCAGCAGTTCGGTTTGCTGTTTCAGGTGCCCATCGCCAGCGTGCGCGAGTACCGGCAGGTGCGCGGGCTACTCGAAAGCCTGGGCCGGGCCCCCGATTTTCAGGTGAGCACCCGCGACTACGAGGGCCAGGTGCTGACTGACGTGCGCCGCCGCGAGCCGCCCGAAGGCGAGGAAAGTGCCGGCCTGACGCTGCTCAACTACCGCAACCACCTCGTTTTCAGTAGCAACCCTAAGCTGGTGGAAGCCGTGGTGCGCCGCCTGGCCCGCCCCGAGGCGCCCACCGTGGCCGCCGAGTTTCAGAGCATCGACTACTTCCGGCTCCGCGACGTGGATGCTACGCTGCTGCTCAATCAGCGGCGGCTACCCCAGCTGCTGGGCGTATTGTTCCGCACCGAGCTAACGCCCGAAATAGCGGCCGTGGCCAGCCTGGCCCGCAACGAGCTGACCGAGATGCGGCTGGCCGGCAACAAGGTGGTTTTTCGGGGCTTTGCCAATCCCGAAGTGGCCCGCGGCAGCCTGCACCAGCGCCTGGTGGGCCAACCCGCCCAGCGCCTGCGCATGGCCGAAGTGCTGCCGCTGCGGGCGGCGCTGGTCGTGCATCTGGGCCTGGGGTCGGTGGCGGCACTGCGCGGGCCCCGCCCCCCGGCCGCCCCCGATTCGCTGGCCCCGGCCGCGCCGCCACTGCTCGACAGCCTGCGCGCCCAGTTGAGCCGCGAGGTGGCGCTGTGCTACCTGAGCACGAACTCGGCGCGGCTGCGGCCCGGCAAGCTGGCGCTGGTCTATACCGCCAGTCCGGCCCGTGTAACGGCGCTGCTGGGCCAGCTGCGGCGGGCCGTGGGGGCCAGCCCGTCGTTTGGCAAGGTGGGCGGCTACCAGCTCTACCAGACCGGCGTGGCTGAGTTGCCCCAGCAGCTATTGGGCGACCTGTTCACGGGTTTCGGGCCGCGGCCGGTGGTGGCGCAGGTGGGCAGCTACGTGGTGTTTGGCGATGATGAGGCGGCCCTGCGCCAGTACCTGGCCGATGTAAGCGCGGGCGACACCTGGAGCCGCTCGCCTACCCAGGTGGCCTTTTTGCAGGACACCCCGCCGCTGGCCCGCCTGCGGGTGTTGCTCGATACGCGCAACTGCTGGAACCTGCTGCTGCGGGGCCTGCAGGAGCAGCGCCGGGCCGGCCTGCTACGCAACGAAACGCTGTTCAAGCGCTTCCCACAGGTAGCCCTGAACTGGGTGCCCGCCGACAACGAGCAGGAGGCCGGAGCGCAGTATTTCACCCAGTTCATTCTGCGCCACCCCGCCGAAGGGCCCGCCGAAGCCCGGCCTCAGAACGCCGACGGTACGGGCGCCGTGCTCGATTTCAAGACGCCGCTGCGCAGCTCGCCCGAAGCCGTAATGGTGGCGGGAGCCAAGCTGCCGGGCGTGCTGGTGCAGGATACGGCGCACGTGCTGCACTACGTAACGCCCGAAAACGTGGTGGCTTGGTCCGACTCGCTGCCCGGGCCGCTGGTGGGGCCTACCGTGCGGCTGCCGGGGGCCACGGGCTTTCTGCTGGCTACGCCTCGCCAGCTCTTTCAGTACAACAACCGTGGCCAGCTGCAGCCCAACTTCCCGCTCAACCTGCCCGATACGGTGCGGGCCACCGCCCTGAGCGTGTCGCCGGCCACGCGCGAGGGCGGGCCGCGCCGACTGCTGGTGGCCGGCGGCGGCAGCAACCTGTTTCTCTACGACACCCAGGGCCACATCTATGCCGGCTGGCAGCCCAAGCAGCTGGAGTTCCGGCTGGCCGCCCCGCCGCAGTACCTGACCGTAGACGGGCGCGACGTGGTGCTGGTGCTGCTCGAAAACGGCTACGTGTACGCCTTCGACCAGGCCGGCGGGGCCTACCCGGGCTTCCCGCTGAGCGTGGGCGCCCGGCTGGCCAGCGCGGCCTTCGTCGAAACCGGCCCCACCCTGCGCCGCACCCGCCTGACGGTGGTAAACCAGCACGGCGAGCGGGTGAGCTTTAATTTGAGCGGCGATGTGGTGGCCCGCCGCCGGGTGGCCACCTGGAGCCGCGACTCGCGCTTCCGCCTGGTGGCCGACCAGAAGCAGGACAGCTACGTGGTGAGCCGCGAAGAAGGCGGCCGGCTCACGCTCTTCAACCCCGAGGGCAAAGCCCTGCTCAGCCAGTCGTTCCTGACCACGGCCCCGCGCTCGGTGCAGTATTTCAACTTCGGCCCCGACCGGCAGGTGTACGTGCTCACCGAAACCGGCCCCGGCAAGGCCTACCTCTACGACGCCCGCTTCCGCCTGGTCGGTGGCAAGCCCTTCGACAGCACCACGCCCCGCGTCGACCTCACCTACAACCCCGCCACCAGCACTTTCCACCTGTTTAGAGTAAATGGCAACGAGCTGCGCAGAACGGATGTGCTGGTGAAGTAGCAGTTAGTGATTAGTGATTAGCGGTTAGTGGTTAGTGGTTAGTGATTAGTGAAGGAACGTCATTCTGAGCGCAGCGAAGAATCTCGCGTGCTGATGTTTCAACGACGCCCCAACGATTCCGGGCGAGATTCTTCGCTGCGCTCAGAATGACGTTCCTTCACTAATCACTAATCACTAACCACTAATCACTTGTTCGTCAGCCAGCCTTTGCGGTAGAAATACACGAGCTGGAAGACGACGATGAGCGCCAGAAAAGCCAGCAGTATCGGGTAGCCCCAGGGGCTGTAGAGCTCGGGCATATTGAGCACGTTGACGCGGCCGTTGGGGCCTTCGCGCTGGAAATTCATGCCGTAGAGGCCTACGATGAAGCTCAGGGGAATGAAAATGCTGCTGATAATGGTCAGTACTTTCATCACCTCGTTGGCCCGGTTGCTCTGGTCCGACATGTACAAATCGATAAGGCTGCTCACGGTTTCGCGGTAGCTCTCGGCCAGATCCAGGGCCTGAATGGCGTGGTCGTAGCAGTCCTTGAAGAACACCTTGATTTCCTCGGGCACCTCGTCGTCGGGCATGCGCAGGAGCTCGGCAATTTTCTCGCGCTCGGGGTACACCAGGCGGCGGAAGCGCACGATATCCTTTTTTACGTGCAGGATGCGGGCGAGCACCCGGCGGTCGGAGCGGCCCTGAAAAATGCGCTCCTCCAGCGTTTCGAGATAGTCGCCGATAGCCGCCATGGTGGGGTAGTAGTGGTCGAGCACCACGTCGGTGAGGGCGTAGGCCAGGTACAGCGGCGGGCGGCGGCGCAGGCTGCTGCGGCCCGTGCGCAGCCGCAGCCGCACGGGCTCCAGGCAGTCGTCGTAGTCGTCCTGGAAGGTGAGCACGTAGTTGGGCCCGGTGAAGATGGAGAGCTGGTCGTCTTCTATGTTGAAAAGGCGGGTGAACTCGGTCATGCGCGACACCAGAAACAGGCCGTCGTCGGTCTCCTCGACCTTGGCCCGCTGGTAGTCGCTGAGCACGTCCTCCATCTGCAGCGGATGAATGTTGAAATCCTGCTGCAGCCGCTCTATCAGGTCCAGGTCGTTGTAGCCGCGCACATCGAGCCAGTGCTTTTTATCCGGATGCTGCCGGAAAAACGCCCGTAGCTCGTCGTAGCCGGCGTACTCCTGCTCGTGGAAAAACTCCTCGTCGTAGGTAGTCAGCAGCAGGCGCGGGGGCAGCGCGTCGGGGGGGATGGTGAGCGTGCCGGGGCGCTGGCCGATGCGCTCCTCGCGCAGCCGCCGGGCCTCTTCCAGCTCCACCAAATCGGCGGCGGAAAGCTGGTGGTCATCCTCGTCCTCGTCGGGCCGGGCGGCCAGGGGCGGCGCGGCGGGCAGGGGCGAAGCGGGGGGGGCAGGCGGGGCGGGGGGCGGCGTCATAGGGGAGGCGGAAAAACAGAACGGGAACAGTTTACGGGATTTTGCCGGGAAAGTGCGTCGGCCCTCGGTCCCGGTCCGGCGCAAATCATCGTACTTTCGCCTCCTGATTCCGGTTTTATCCTTGCCTTTGCTGCCTACTTCCGTCGCCGCTGCTCACCTGCTGCCTTTGCCTGCTCCGGTTGGGGCGGGCTACGGGCTGCGGCTGCTACCAGGGCCGGCGCCCGAGCCGGTGCGGCCCCCGGCCTACGTGCCCTGGCTATACCTGCGGCCCGCCCACCAGGCCCTGCAGCAGTGGCCTGATGGTGAGGTGCTGCACTTCTTTCTGGAAGACGACGCGTACACCGTCGCGCAATTGGCCGTGTACCTGAGCGCCGATGGCCACGTGGCCCGCAGCCCCGGCCGGGCGCCCTTCGGCGCCGTGCAAACCGCCTCCCACCTGCCCGAAAGCGTGTTGCAGGCCTTTCTGGAAACCGTGGAAACCCATCTGCGGGCGCGGGGCGTGCGCCAGTTAGTGCTGCGCCCCCCGGCTTTTGCCTACGAGCCCGCCGCCAGCGCCCGCCTGACCAGCGTACTCGGCCGGCTGGGCTACCATATCGGCCCCGTCGAACTCAACAGCTACCTGCCCCTGAGCCGCGACTACGAGGCCCACCTGCACCCTTCGGAGCGGCGGCGGCTGCGCAAATGCGCGCGCCACGGCCTGCACTTCGAGCAGGAGCCGCCGCTGCTGCTGCCACTGGCCTATGAGCTGATTTCGCGCAGCCGCCAGGAAAAAGGCAAGCCGCTCAATATGAGTCTGGAGCAGCTGCAGGCGCTGTTTCGGGCCCTACCGCGGCAGGTGCTGCTGTTTTCAGTGCGCGACGCGGCCGGCGGGTGGGCGGCCGTGTCGGTGGTGATTGAGGTGCGCCCCGACGTGCTCTACCACTTCCTGCCCGCCAGCCCACTGGCCTATAACCACCTCAGCCCCATGGTGCTGCTGAACGCCGGCCTGCACGCCTTCGGCCGGGCCAGCGGCATGCGCCTGCTCGACCTGGGCATCTCCGCCCTGCCCACCGGCGTCGATGAGGCGCTGCTACGCTTCAAGCGGCATCTGGGGGCTGTTTCAGGGTTGAAGCTGACGTTCAGCAAGGAGCTGGGAGGTGGTGGGTGAAGGGATGAAAAGAACGGTCATGCTGAGCGCAGCGGAGCGGAGTCGAAGCATCTCTACCGCTTCGTTGCGACCAATTAGGGTTGGCACTGCGGTAGAGATGCTTCGACTACGGCTGCGCCTTCGCTCAGCATGACGTTCTTTTCCTAATCCTTAATCCTTAATCACCAAAATCACCAAAAAAATGACTGAATCCCGCCGCGTTGTTATCGGGCGCTTTGTGCGCGGGGCGGCGGGCTCGGGAGTGGCGGTGGCGGCCCGCACGGCGGGGGCGCTGGTGCTCAATAAGCTGCTGGCCGTGTACGGCGGGCCGGGCGGGCTCACGCTGCTGGCGCACTTCCAGAACCTGATGGCCCTGTTCACTACGCTGCCCAACGACGGCACGCACGTGGGCGCGGTGAAGTATCTGGCTCCCTTGCGGCCCGGTTCGGGGCGCTACCGGGCCTGGCTGGGGGCCGCGCTGCTGCTGAATTTGCTGGCCGGTGCGCTGGCCCTGCTGGCGCTGGTGCTGCCTGGTCCGTTGGTAGGGGTGCTGCGGCTGGGGCCGGGCCAAAAGGTGCTGCTGGGCCTGGGGCTGCTGCTGCTGATGGGTTACGCCCTGGCGGTGGCCGTGCTGCTGGCCGCCGGCCGCCTCCGCGACTACGTGTGGCTGACGGTGGGGCTGAGCATTGCCGGGCCGCTGGCCGTGGCGGCCGTGCTGCTGCGCGGCGGCCCGGTGCCCCAGGCGCTGCTGGCCTACCTGTTGGCCCAGGGGCTGCTGCTGCTGCCCGCCGCCGTAGTGGCCAGCCGGGCCGGGCTGCTGCCCCGGCTGCGTGGGCGCCTGAGCCGGGCGGCGCTACGGGGGCTGGGCAGGTTTCTGCTGATGGCCCTGAGTACGCTGCTGTTTACCAAGGCCGTCAGCTTTGTGCTGCGCGAGGTGCTGGTGCAGCGGTTCGGGCTGGAAGCCACCGATTTGTGGCAGGCCGTAGCCAAGCTCTCCGACAACTACGGCATGGTGGTATCGTCGGTGCTGGGTACCGTGTACTACCCGCGGCTGGCGGCGCTGGGCGGCGCGCCCGCCGCGCAGGGCCGCTTTGTACGGCTGGTGCTGCTGGTGCTGGCTCCGGCGCTGGCCCTGGGCCTAGCACTGCTGTGGCTGACGCGCGCCTGGCTGCTGCCGCTGCTGTTCGAGCCGCGCTTCGCCGCCGCCGGCTACCTGCTCGGACCCCAGTTGCTGGCCGACTGGCTGAAATTCCTAACTTGGACGCTACTGTTTCTGCTCACGGCCCGCGCCCAGGTGGGCCGCTACGTGGTGTTCCAAGCCGTTTCGACGGCTGCTTACGCCTTGCTGCTGGTGCTGCTGCTGCCCCGCCTGGGCCTGCTGGCCGCCCCCTGGGCCCAAGCCGCCGACTATGCCCTGCTGCTACTCTGGAGTCTGTGGTATTTTCGGCGGGAAGTATTTTCTTAGTGGATAGTTGATAGTGTTTGGTGCTTAGGTCTTGCTGTACTTGACACTGGATTCTAAAAGCAAAGCGCTGCCAATCGCAAAGCAAAGAAACGGCCTAAGCCCAAAGCCCTATCAACTAAGCACTAAACAAATGCCCCTCGTCACTATTATTGCCCTGTGCTACAACCACGCCCGGTTTCTGGAGGCGGCCCTGGATTCGATTCTGGCGCAGACGTACCCGCACCTGGAGGTGGTGCTGGTGGACGACGCCAGCACTGATGGCAGCGCCGATATTCTGCGGCGCTACGCCGCCCAAAACCCCGGCTGGCAGCTGTTGCTACTGCCCCAAAACCTGAATAACTGCCGCGCCTTCAATCGGGGGCTGGCCTTGAGCCGGGGCGAGTTCGTGATTGATTTTGCTACCGACGACGTGCTGCTGCCCGAGCGCATTGCCCGGCAGGTGGCAGCCTTCGAGCAGGCCGGCCCGCGCTGCGGCGTGGTGTACACCGATGCCGAGCTGCTCGACGAATCGGGCCGGTTTGTGCGCCACTACTACCGCCGCGACGCCCGCGGCCTGCACCCGCGCCCCGCCTCGGGCCTGGTGTTTGCCGATGTGCTGGAACGCTACTTCATCAGCACGCCCACCATGCTCATGCGCCGGGCTACGCTCGATGCCCTGGGCGGCTACGACGAAACCCTGAGCTACGAGGATTTCGATTTCTGGGTGCGTGCCAGCCGCGACTGGGAGTTTCAGTTCCTCGACATCGTAAGCACCCAGAAACACCTGCACCCGCGCTCCAAATCGGCCAAAAGCTACCGTCGCCACGACCCGCACCTGGCCTCCACTATCATAGTGTGCCGCAAGGCCCTGGCGCTGTGCCGCACCCCCGCCGAGCGGGCCGCGCTGGTCGTGCGCGTGCGCTGGGAGCTGCGTCAGGCCCTGCGCCACCGCAGCCGCCCCGAGGCCCGCGAACTGTATCAGTTGCTGGGCGAGTTAGGCGCCGTCAGGCCGGTTGATTGGCTGGCGTTTAAGGTGCTGGGATGAAATCAGTTAATGGTGAATAGTGAATAGTTAATAATGAACCCCAATAGCCGTTATTCACTATTCACTATTCACTGATTTCACCTCATACAGCTCTACCAGCCCGTCCTGCGCTACCAGCCGTCGATTAGGATACCAGCTGAGCACCGAGTCGGGCGAGTAGCGGATGAGTTTGCGGGTGAGCTCGTCGTTGGCTAATGTGGCGCGGTTGAGCAGCAGCCAGGCGGGTTGCGCGGGGCTGATGCGGATGGAGTCGCGGGCAAAGTAGCGGCGGAAGCGCAGGCCTTTGGGTACCTGGAAACCGTAGCTGAAATCGTAGTTGGGGAACAGGAAATCATCAACCAGCACCGTGCCCCGCACCGTCGGCCCGGCCAGCTGCTGCCGCAGCACCCGTACCTGTGCCGCGTGCGCCGAAACCGGCGGCTTGCGCATAAAGTACGCCGGGCGCACGGCCAGCGCCAGCGCCAGCACCGCCACCACCACGGCCGCCAGTGCGGGCCGGCCAGCTCGTAGCGCCGTGGGCCAGCGCGGCAGCCAGCGGCTTAGCCCCACGGCCAGCAGCGCCAGCCCCGGCAGCAAGTAGGCTACGGCCACCGCCGTGCGCAGCCAGGCGGTGAGCAGCAGCAGCAGCAAGCCCACCACAAGGGCCCGCAAGCCAGCCTGCCGCACCAGCCGCTGCAGGCCGAAGCCGGCGGCCAGGGCCAGCGGCGGCAGCAATGGCGTAGTCATGCGCGGCAGCAGGGTGATGGGGTTGTAGCTGCTGAGAGAGGTACTACCCAACCAATAGAAAGCCAGCGTGCTGGCTGCTAGTGCCAGCCAGAACCGCCGGTCGGGTGCTTCATTGGTATCCTCACCTGGGGCCGGAGTGCCGGCTGGTCGGCCCAGGGCGGCGGCGGCCAGCGTGAGCATCAGCCCCAGCCCAATACCGGCAAAAAAGCCCAGCGGCTGCCACGTGATGCGGCCCAATAGCGCCGCGCGGTTGCCGGCGAGGTAGTTGCCCTCACTCAAAAACATGTTGGTTTGCTCAATCAAGTGCACCCGGTACAGCGCATCATCGGTAACGGCGTAGTAGAACGCCCCGTACGCCGCCAGCAGCAGCGCCCCCGCGCCCAGTGCCACGGCCCAGAACCGGCCGTGCCGCCGCCGCACCGCATCGAGGGCCAGCACGACCAGGTAGAAAGGCAGGTAGTAGGCAATGGTTTCCTTGCTAAGCAGGGCCGCGAAGCTGAGCAGCGCAAAGCCCAGGCCCCACCACCCGGCCCGGCGGCCCGGCTCGCGGCCCCGCAGCAGCGCCGCCGCCCCGGCCAGGCACCAGAACATGAGGATGTTATCGGGGTAGAGGTAGTTGCTCAGGTTGAGCGTGAAGTAGTGCAGCCCCAGTAGCAGCATGGCCGCAGCGGCGGCCACCGGCTCGCGGCGGCCATATAGCACGTAAATCAGCCCCGCGCAGCCCAGCGTGGCCAGCAGTGGCCAGAGCGTGGCACTGATGATGTTGACCCCAAACAGCGCGAAGAACCCCGCCACCGGCCCAAAAATCAGCCACCGCTCGTGCAGTGGGTCGTGCAGCAACTCCTGCGGATCGGGGCCCAGCTGCAGGGTGCCGTGCAGCAGCTGGTAGGCGTGGCGGGCATAGTAGTAATCGTCTACGCCGTATATGCCTTCGTGGGTCAGCAGGAAATAGGTCCCGGTGAAAAGCACGACGAACAGCAGCGTCCAGCGGGGCAGAGAGTCAGACAATCGGTTCACTGCCGCAAGGTAGCGGTGAACGAGGGAATGAGTGGCTCGGTGAGAACGTCATTCCCTCATTCACCGCTACCTTGCGGCCTATGCGTCGTCGGCTCTGGATTCTGTTGCTGCCTCTGGGGCTGCTGCTGCTCAGTGGCGGGCTGCTGGGCACGTATTTTGAAACCAACGACGACCTGGCCATTCTGGGGCTGGTGCGCGGGGCCACGGCCGCCAACCCGCAGTCCGATCTGTACTTGTATTTCCACGGCTACGCGGCCCTCTGGACCCGATTGTACGCCGCCTGGCCGCTGGTGCCCTGGTACGGCCTGACGCTTTACGGGCTGCTCTACGCGGCGACTGTGCTGGTAGTCGCAGTACTCAACCAGTTGCTGCAACCCCATCTGCGGCCGGTAGCGCGGGCTTTGGTGCTGGGGCTGCTGTTCGGGCTGGGCTGGCTGGAGCACGGTTTCTGGTTCAATTACTCCCGCGTGCCGCTGCTGCTGGCCGGGGCCGCGCTGCTTTATACTGCGGCCCGCTACTCGGGGCGGGGCTGGCGGGTGGTGGTGCCGGGGCTGCTGCTGGTGGGGGCCGCCGCCGGCATCCGGCCCGGCGGGGCGCTGCTGGGGCTGCTGGCCGCCGCGCCCGCCGCCTGGTGGCTGGGCGGCCGGCCGACGCTGGGCGTGCTGGCCGGCCAACTGCTGGTAGTAGGGGCGTTGGCGCTGGTGGTAGGCCAAGGTGAAAACGTTGCCGCCTACCGCCGCTTCGATACGCAAGTGGCCTTTTTCAACGACTACCGCCTGAGTACCGCACCCGCCGCCCGCCGCCTTACGGCTCCCACCGACCGCTTGGCCCTGGCCGCCGCCCGCCGCTGGATGTACTCCGACTCTACCCTCACCAGCGAAGCGTTTTTCGAGCGGCTGGTGCAGATTCGGCCGGCCGAATACCTGCGCCACACGGCCCCGGCCAAGCTCGGCCGCACCCTGCTGGGGCTGGGGCGCGACTATTTTCCGCTGCTGCTGCTGCTGGGGCTGTCGGCGCTGGCGGTGGTTCGGGGCCGGCCCGCTGGTCAGCGGCTGTTCTGGGTCGTGCAGTTGGGTTTTGTGGGGCTGTTGCTGGGGCTGGGCACGCTGCTGAAGCTGCCGCCCCGCGCCGCCCTGCCGCTGCTCGATTTCTGGGTGCTGGCCAACCTGGTTTTTGTGGTGCGCCAGGGCCTGCTGCCGCGCTGGCCGCTGGCTGCCGGCCCCGCGCGCGTGGCGGGGCTGGCGCTGCTGCTGGCCACTGCCGCCTACGCCTACAAAACTGCCCACCGCCGCCAGATGTTGGCCCAGGAGCAGGCTACCAACGAGCAGCAGCAGCGCCGGCTGCTGGCCGTGGCCGGGGGCAGCAACGTGCTGGTCACCGATGGCCTTGCGGCCACCTACAAGTCAAACTCACCCTTTGCCCCCGCACCCTGGCCGGCCGGCCCGCACCGCATACTACCACTTGCCGGCTGGCCTACCTATAGCCCCGCCCAACCCCGGTTGCTGGCTTTCCTCACCGGCACCCGTGCCTTCGTTCCGGCCTTGCTCCGGTTGGCGCGGCAGCCCGATGTGGCTTGGGTGCTCACCCCTGGCGGAGCCCGGGTGCTCAATGCCCAGTTGATGGCCGCCGACACCGGCTGCCGGCTGGCGCCGGTACCCGGCCCACTGCTGGCAACAGGAATAAGGGCCTATAAACCAGTATTTAATAGCTTGCAGACTGTCCCAACGCCATAATTTTGTATAGCCAGAAAGGGAGGTATTTAGCAGCGCAGGTGTAGTAAGTATATATCTTTAGCCTTTTACTGCACTCTCTCGACCCCCATCCCCATGATCACCGCCTCAGTTGCCACCCGTAGCGAAGTGCTCCAACAAATGGAGGGCTTTCTGAAGGAAAATATCGATACATTCCTCAAGCCTGTAGAAACCAACTGGCAGCCTTCGGATTTTCTGCCCGACTCGCGCCAGGATGATTTTTTCGATGAAGTAAAGCTGTTGCGCGAGCGGGCCCAGGGCCTGAGCTACGACCTGCTGGCTGTACTCATCGGCGACACCATCACCGAGGAAGCATTGCCCAACTATGAAGCCTGGTTTCACGAACTCGAAGATCTGAACCGCAACCGGGACAATGGTTGGGCCCAGTGGATTCGGGGCTGGACGGCCGAGGAGAACCGCCACGGCGACCTGCTCAACCGCTACCTCTACCTCTCGGGCCGCGTGAACATGCGCGAGTTCGAAATCAGTACCCAGTACCTGATTAACGACGGTTTCGACCTGGGAACGGCCCACGACCCTTACCGGGCGTTCGTGTACACGTCGTACCAGGAAATGGCCACCAATATCTCGCACCGCCGCGTGGGCCAGTTGGCGCGCACCGCCGGCGACGAGCAGCTGTCAAAAATCTGCGGCATGATTGCCGGCGACGAGAACCGCCACGCCCGGGTGTACAAAACGTTCGTAGAGAAAATTTTCGAATCCGACCCATCCGAAATGATGCTGGCCTTCGAGGACATGATGCGCAAGAAAATAGTGATGCCCGCGCATTACATGCGAGAGTTAGGGGTCGATATGGGTAAAACCTTCGGCCACTTTACCGATGCCGCCCAGCGCTTGGGCGTGTACACGAGCCACGACTACACCGAAATCCTCGATACGCTCATCACCGACTGGAAAATCGAACAGCTCCGCGACCTGACGCCCGCCGCCGAAAAAGCCCGCGACTACGTGGTGGCCCTACCCAACCGCCTGCGCCGCGTTGCCGACCGTATGCCCGTGCCTAAGCTCGAATACAAATTCAAATGGATTGACTAGCGGTTTCAGGTTTTAATTTTTTTAAAGAACCAGGACTCAGCTAAAGGAGCTTGAAGGCCAACGGAAACGTAAAATGCCCCGCCGTAATTACGGCGGGGCATTTTGTATATGCTTTTAGGCTTTACGCTCTAGCGGTCCATCGACTGACCCATAACCAGCTTGCCGGAGCCGTCGAGGGTGTACTCAACGGTGCGGTTACCGGTAGAAGCAGTGCCGTCGGCGGGAGTAATGGGGAAGCTGCGTACGAGCTTGCTACCGCTGATCTGGTAAGTGTCCTGACCCATATAGCCCATGCCGGCCTGCCCGATAGGCGTGCCGGGCATTGTGATGGGGGAGTAGCCCCGGTCAGTAAACTCGAAGCCGTAGAGGCCACCGTTTGCTTTTTTGTTGTCGGTCATCACGTACAACTCAGGCTTGCCGTTGCCATTCATGTCGCCGGCCAGCACGCTCGTCACGGCGCCCATTACCGAAGTGCGGATAGGATCAGTCGTCAAGGAGGAGCCACGGTAAGAGCGGATGCTGATAACGCGCGAATCGTCCGAACCGAAGGTTTTCACCTCAAAGCGGTACTCACCCTGAGTTACCTCTTGGTTGAAGGTAACATCACCCTCATCGATGGCAGGCGTGGAGGGTAGCGGGCTCGACGACGACTCGGTAGTGGCTACCTGACGCGTAGAATCGCAGGCCGATAGGGCGGTAGAAGCAACGCCAGCTGCCAGCAGCAAGCAGGAAAAGGAGGAAATGCGCATAGGTAAAAAGTTAGGGAAGATGCAGTAATGGCCCCGGTAACAGCCGGAGTTAAGAAGCAATCCGGGAGAGGATTTAGACCAATTTAACGCAATGTACGAAGATTGAGTTGTATTTTTTTGATTGCCTGTAAGCTTGGTAAACCAAACTGTCCGGATCAATACCTGTCCGGGACTATGGCGGCAGCCTAGGATTCTACCCGGACCCCCTTCCAGAAGGCCACGCGGCCCCGGATGTGGTTGGCTGCCTCTTTGGGCTCGGGATAGAACCAGGAAGCATCTTTGTTCAACTCGCCATTCACGCGTAGCGAGTAATAGCTGGCCCGGCCTTTCCAGGGGCAGCTGGTGTGGGCAATGCTGTCTTCAAAATATTCCCGTTTGAGAGATTCGGCGGGGAAGTAATGGTTGTTTTCCACTACTACAGTGTCGTTGCTCTCGGCAATAACGGTATCATTCCAGATGGCTTTCATGGGCGTAGATTACGGATGGATAAGTGAGGCAGCGGCTACCGGGACTGAGCCGCCGTGCCGATATTGCTAAACGTGCATCTTTGCCGGATGTTTGGCCGCCGCTAAAACCTACGTCTTCCGCTATGCTCCGATAGTCTATGTTCCGCTACATCGGCCCCGAAAACCTTGACCGTGCCCAATGGGATGCCCTGATTACCGCCGACCCCAACGGCCTGGTCTACGCGCTCAGCTGGTATCTCGATAGGGTGGCGCCGGGCTGGGCTGCGCTGGTGAAGTACGATGCGCAGGGCCGCTACATAGCCGGCCTGCCACTGCCGGTACGCTCGAAATTCGGGTTCCGCTTCCTGCGCCAGCCTGTATTTACGCAGCAGCTGGGCCTGTTTAGCCGCGAGCCACCCACGCCCGCCGACTTACAGCAAATAAGCAAGCTGCTACGGCGTAGGTTTCGCTTCATTACCCAGTATTCCTTTAACACCGCCAACACCGCCAACACCACCAACACCGCCAACACCGGGCTGCTGGCGGCCGATGTGCCGGCGCTGGCAGACTTTGGAGTGGCTACCCGCCACACCTATTATATAGATCTGCAGCCTGCCTATCCACAGCTGGCGGCCGGCTACCACGCCAGTCGGCGCCGACAGCTGCGCCAGGCCCGGTCCCACGGCCTGCGGGTAGAGGCGGCAGACGGGCCCGAGGCGCTGGAAACGCTGATTCGGCTGTTTGCCGAAAACACGGCCGCCAACATCGCGGGCCTGTTGGGCGAGGCCTACGAATATCCGCTGCTGCGCGCCCTGTATGCCGCCGCCCGGCAGCGCGGCATGGCCGAGCTGTGGCAGGCCCGCACGCCGGCCGGCGAGGTGGTGGCGGCCGTGCTGCTGTGGAAATTCAACGGCCAGCTGATCTACCTGTTCAACAGTTCCAGCCGGCTGGGCAAGCAGCAACGGGCTATTTCGGTGCTTGTGGATGCGCTGCTGCAACGCTATGCCGGCCAGCCGCTACGCTTCGATTTCGAGTCGCCCCAGGTACCCAGCCTCGATAGGTTCTATGCCAGCTTCGGCTCAGTGAAAACCCCGTTTCTAAGTATTACCCTCAACCAGCTGCCCTGGCCCGTGCGTCAGCTGAAAGCGGCCCGCACGGCGCTGGTGAGGGCTTGGCTGCGTCGGCGGGCATAGGCCGGCCCAGTGCCCCAGGGCTAAAGCCCTGGGCTACGCAGCGCAACAACTGAAACGCTGATTAGCCCAAGGCTTTAGCCCTGGGATTCTTGGCTACAGTACACCCCAAGAAACATTCCGCCGCCGGGCCGTGTTGGGCCTAGTGCGGCTAAGTTTTGCCGCCGCTTCTCCCTACTACTATCCTATGTCCGCAGGCTTCCGATTCCGGGATTATGTGCCCGAAGAAACGACCGATAAGGGCTTCGACTCCCTGTTCAAAATATTCATGCAGCTCGTTACCATCACCAGCGGCGATGTGGGCGAGGCGCTTTCCTGGCTTAATGAGCTCGACAAGCAGTACGGCCTGACCGACGACGGCTACGGTATGGGCAACTTCATCGAAGACCTCAAGAAAAAGGGCTACATCGACGAAAATGCCCAGGAGCCCGGCTCGTTTGAGATTACGGCCAAGAGCGAGCAGAAAATCCGCAAGTCGGCGCTGGAGGAAATCTTCGGTAAGCTCAAGAAATCGGGCCCCGGCAACCACCGCACGCCCCACACTGGCCAGGGCGACGAGCAGAGCACCGATATGCGTGAATTCCGCTTCGGCGACTCGCTCGACCAGATTTCGATGACCGAGAGCATCCGCAATGCCCAGCTCAACCACGGCATTGGCAGCGGCGACGACTTTATGCTGACCGAGGGCGACTTGGAGGTGCGCGAAAACGAGCACAAGACCCAGACCAGCACGGTGCTCATGATTGACATCTCGCACTCGATGATTCTGTATGGCGAAGACCGCATCACGCCCGCCAAAAAGGTGGCCATGGCCCTGGCCGAGCTCGTGAAGCAGAAGTACCCCAAGGATTTTCTCGACGTAATCGTGTTCGGCAATGATGCTTGGCAGATTGAGGTGAAGGAGCTGCCCTACCTGCAGGTGGGCCCCTACCACACCAACACGGTGGCCGGCTTGGAGCTGGCCCTGGACCTGCTGCGCAAGCGCAAAACGAGCAACAAACAGATTTTCATGATTACCGACGGCAAGCCTACCTGCCTGAAAGAAGCGGGTGGCTACTACAAAAACTCGTTCGGGCTCGACCGCAAAGTCATCAACAAAACCCTAAACCTGGCCGCCGCCGCCCGCCGCCTCAAAGTGCCCATCACCACCTTCATGATTGCCGACGACCCGTATTTGAAGCGCTTCGTGGAGGAGTTCACCGAAGTCAACCAGGGCAAGGCGTACTACTCCAGCCTCAAGGGCCTGGGCCACCTGATTTTCGAGGACTACAAGAAAAACCGCCGCAAGAGCCTGTAATCCGCTGAACGGCCCCGCCCGTCTGTCATCCTGAGCTTGCGAAGGACCTTATCACGCTTGAAGGACCTTATCACGTTCGAACATTTCCTTCAATCGTGATAAGGTCCTTCGCAAGCTCAGGATGACAGTAAATTTTCAACCCCACACATCCCACTACTTTCCGATATATGCCCGCTTACGATTCGCTTTCCGCTGACCAACTCCAGCAAATAACCACCCTCAAAGACCTCAAAAAATCCGGTTACCAGCCCCGCTCCGTGAAAACGGAGCTGCGCGACAACCTCATCAAAAAGCTGCAAAGCGGCGAAGACGTGTTTCCCGGCATCTTCGGCTACGAAGAAACCGTGATTCCGGAGCTGCAGCGCGCCATCCTGGCCGGCCACCACATCAACTTGCTTGGCTTGCGCGGCCAGGCTAAAACCCGCATTGCCCGCCTGCTTATCGGTTTGCTCGATGAATACGTGCCAGTAGTGGCAGGCTCGGAGCTCAACGACGACCCGTTGCAGCCGCTGAGCGTGTTCGCCAAAAACCTGCTGGCCGAGCACGGCGACGACACGCCCGTGGCCTGGCTGCCCCGCGCCGACCGCTACACCGAGAAGCTGGCCACGCCCGACGTATCGGTGGCCGACCTGATCGGCGACGCCGACCCCATCAAGGCCGCCACGCTCAAGCTGCCGTACTCCGATGAGCGCGTGATTCACTTTGGCCTGATTCCGCGGGCCCACCGGGGTATTTTCGTTATCAACGAGCTGCCCGACTTGCAGGCCCGCATTCAGGTGTCGCTGTTTAACATCCTGCAGGAAGGCGATATTCAGATTCGCGGTTTCAAGGTGCGCCTGCCGCTGGACCTGCAGTTCGTGTTCACGGCCAACCCCGAGGACTACACCAACCGCGGTTCTATCGTGACGCCCCTCAAGGACCGCATCGACGCCCAGATCATCACCCACTATCCGAAATCCATCGAAATCGGCAAGCGCATCACCCAGCAGGAAGCCCGCATCAAGCCGGCCCAGCGGGGCATGGTCACGCTGAATGACATCGTGGCCGATCTGGTGGAACAAGTAGCCATTGAGGCCCGGGGCTCGGAGTTTGTCGATGCCAAGAGCGGCGTGTCGGCCCGCCTGACCATCTCGGCTTTCGAGCAGGTGGTGGCCGGGGCCGAGCGCCGGGCGCTGGTGAACGGCGAAAAGAACACTTATGTGCGCGTGAGCGACTTTATTACCGCCGTGCCGGCCGTAACGGGCAAAGTGGAGCTGGTGTACGAGGGCGAGCAGGAGGGCGCGGGCATCGTGGCCGAAAAGCTCATGGGCAAGGCCATCCGCACGCTCTTCCTCAACTACTTCCCCGACCCCGATAAAGCCAAGAAGCTCAAAGGCCGCCCCTCGCCCTACAAAACGGTGCAGGAGTGGTTTGGCGCCGGCCACACCGTAGACCTGCTCCACGACCTGAGCACGAAAGACTACCACACCGCCCTCGACCAAGTGCCCGGCCTGCGCGACATTGTAACCGAGTTGCACCCCAACGAGGACGCCGAGGCTACCTACTTCCTCATGGAGTTCCTGCTGCACGGCCTGAGCGAGTACAGCCTGATTTCGCGCAACCGCCTCACGGCAGGTGCCCAGTTCAAGGACCTGCTCAGCAGCATGTTCACGATGCCCTCCTTCGGTGAAGGCGACGAGGACGACGAGGATGAGGACGACGAAGACGAAAAGCCCCAGCGCGGCCGCCGTCGGTAGACCAGATGTATGCTGTAAACCGTTTCGGTAATTACCAATGTCCCTGCTGTAGCTATTTCACGCTGGGTGAGGGCAGGAGTAATACGTTTGATATCTGCTCCGTCTGTTGGTGGGAGGATGATGGTGTTCAGTTCGACCTGCCTGATATGGATGGTGGGGCTAACTCGCCCAGCTTAAATGAGGCCCGGCAAGGTTTTCGCCGAATTGGTGCCAGTGAGGAAAGATGGCTGAGTCGCGTTCGACCAGCACTTCCAGAAGAAATGCCAGATTAGGACTAACAAAAACGCCCCGCGTACCAATTGGTGCGCGGGGCGTTTTATTGGTTTTAAAGCAAAGTCAGCAAGAGCTACATCTTGCGGGCCTTGAGCTCCTGCTGGGCGCTCTTGAGCTGGTACTCGAGTGATTTGAGCTTGGCTTTTTCGGTTTCCACCAGGCGGTCCTGGTCGCTGATCTGGTTGCGCAGGTCGCTGATGCGCTGGGCCTGGGCGGCAATAACGGGGTTGCTCGAATCCATGTCGGACTTGAAGGCGGCGCAGCCACTACTCAGCAGCAGGGCCGTACCAAACGTAAGCGACAGGAACAGGCGGGAAGTGTTGGACTTTTTCATAAGAAGGAGAGTGAGGCGCGGCGCCTGGAAAGCGCCACTATAAGTAGTCTTACGCGGGGGCCTACGGAGGAGTTGTTCAGGAGAGGGCTCTTAAGGTCAACAAAAAGCCCCCACCAGCCGAAACCAGTGGGGGCCAAATGGGAAGAGCCAGCAGAAAATTTACGCCTGCTCGCTCACCACAATCTTCTGGATTTCGTCGTCGGCTTTTATCTGCTCGATGATGTCGAGGCCCTCCACCACTTTACCGAACACCGTGTGGTTACGGTCGAGGTGGGCGGTGTTGTCGCGCGAGTGGACGATGAAGAACTGCGAGCCGCCGGTGTTGCGGCCGGCGTGGGCCATGCTGAGGGCGCCGCGCTCGTGGTACTGGTGGTCGCCATTGAGCTCACAGTCGATTTTGTAACCCGGGCCGCCGGTGCCGGGGCTGCCTTTGGCCCCATCGCGCGAGTTGGGGCAGCCGCCCTGGATCACGAAGTTGGGAATGACGCGGTGAAACTTGAGGCCGTCGTAGAAGCCTTTTTCGGCCAGGTCGGTGAAGTTTTTAACGGTTTTCGGAGCATCCTGCTCGTAGAACTCAACCTTCATAACGCCCTTACTGGTATGGATTTCGGCAGTTTTCATGGTGTTGGTTGTGGAAATGTGAAATAGGAAAGTGGGTGAGCGAAAAGCTTCAGGGGCCCTTACGCCCCCGGCCGGCGTGGGTTGCGCACGGCAGCCAAAGGTAAGAATTTAGCAACCAGCCAAACATCCGGGTACGCTAATGGTTCGTAGGTCCGGTAACGCCACCGGGTGGTGGCGCCCACTCCAATTCTCCCCTTTTCTCCCTTTATGCACAAGCTTCTGCGCTCCTCTACGCTGGCCCTGTTGGCAGCCGGTTCCCTCAGCCTTGGCCTCACCAGCTGCGGCGACAGCAACACCGAAAAAGCCGATGCCAGCATCGACTCCATGACTCCGACTACCGTCGACTCGACCGCCATGATGGCCGACGACGCGCGCATGGGCAAGCCCGAGGGCGTAATGGTAGACGGCGTAGCCATGCTGCCCAGCAATACCATTGTGCAGAACGCCGTAATGGCCTCCAGCGTGAGCACGCTCGTGAAAGCCGTGCAGGCCGCCGGCCTCGACGGCACGCTCAGCGGCCCCGGCCCGTTCACGGTATTCGCCCCCACCAACGCCGCCTTCGATAAGCTGCCCAACGGCGCCCTGGCTGGCCTGCTCAAGCCCGAAAGCAAGGACAAGCTCGCGGCGGTGCTCACGTACCACGTCATCCCCGGTCGCCTGGTAGCCCAGGATCTGAAGGATGGCCAGGAGCTGACCACCGTGAACGGTGAGAAGCTGAAAGTAATGGTGAAGGACGGCGTGGTAATGGTCGGTAACGGCAAAGATGCCCCCGCCACCGTACAGGTAGCCGACGTAATTTCGAGCAACGGCGTCACCCACGTCATCGACGCAGTAGTGCTGCCCCTGGCTAAGTAATCAGTATTCCGTTTATTGCGGATGCCAAAAAAGCGCCGGCCTCGAGTGGCCGGCGCTTTTTTTGTTGAAATGCGGAGCCAAGTGGCTCTACCGTACGACTTCCTCGGCCAGCTGAACCAGATCCAGCCCGTCGAAGGTGCCCGACGACATCATCAGCAGGTTGGTCGCGGTCCAGTTCTGGGCGTGCAGAAAGTCGGCCAGTGCGCGGCTGTCGGTGAACACGCGCAGGTCGGGGCGCTGGAAGGCAGCCTGCACGGCTTCGGGCGGCAGGGCCGGCAGCCGCTTGTGGGCTAGCACGGCCGGGTTGAAGTACACCACGGCCACATCGGGCGCGTCAAACGTGTGGGCGTACTGGGGCAGGAAATCGGGGTTGAGCGAGCTGAAGGTGTGCAGCTCCAGGCAGGCCACCAGCCGCCGCTCCGGGAACTGCTTTTTGAACGCCGTGGCCGTCGCTTTTAGCTTGCTCGGGGCGTGGGCAAAGTCCTTGTACACCACTGAGTCGGTGCCCTCGCGCACCAGCTCCAGCCGCCGCGCCGCACCCTTAAACGAGCCCAGCGCCTCGTAAAACTCCTTGCCCTTGATGCCCAGCTGCTTGCACACTTCCTTGGCCGCCGAAATATTGCGCAGGTTATGCTCCCCGAATATCTTCACCGGCACCTGCTCATCCTTTTTCGTCACCAGAAACGTCTGGCCGTCGCGCACCACGTTTTCGTGGGGTCCGTAGCCGATGTACTTCACATCGGGGCTGGTAGGCACGGTTACCAGCTGGGTCTGCTCGTCGTCGCGGTCATAAATCAGCACCCCGGCCTTGGGCGTCATTTCCGCGAAGATTTTGAACTGCTCGCGGTAGATTTCCTCGGTAGCAAACACATTGATATGGTCCCAGCTGATGCCCGAAATAACGCCGATATGGTGCTGATAGAGGTGAAACTTGGGCCGCCGGTCGATGGGCGAGGCCAGGTACTCGTCGCCCTCGATAATGATAATGGGCGCGTCGTCGGTGAGCTGCACCATCAGTTCGAAGCCTTCCAGCTGGGCGCCCACCGCATAGTCGAACTTGCGACCGTGGTAGCGCAGCACGTGCAGGATAAGCGAGGTAATGCTGGTTTTGCCGTGCGAGCCGCCAATTACGATGCGCTGCTTGTCTTTCGAGGCCTCATAGATGAACTCGGGAAACGAGTACACCCGCAGGCCCAGCTCCTGGGCCCGCAGCAGCTCGGGGTTGTCGGGCCGGGCGTGCATGCCCACAATCACGGCGTCGAGGTCGGCCGTAATTTTTTCCGGAAACCAGCCCTCGGCTTCGGGTAGCAGCCCGGCCGCCGCCAGCCGGCTTTTGGCGGGCTCAAAAATTTCGTCGTCGGAGCCCGTTACGTGGGCCCCGCGCTGGTGCAGGGCCAGCGCCAGGTTGTGCATGATGCTGCCGCCGGTGGCAATCAGGTGCAGACGGTGAAGCGAGGAGGGAGCAGCAGAAGAAGTCATAAGGCAGCAGGAGTGAGGGCGGCAAAGGTAGCGGTTTGGGGTTGTTGGGGGGGGGGGGGGGGGGCAAACGAATTGAGATGCTGTCATCCTGAGCGCAGCGAAGGACCTTATCCAGTAGGAACGAATTGCCCATACTGGATGAGGTCCTTCGCTGCGCTCAGGATGACAGCATCTGAATGCAACCCCAGTTTCCCCGAAAGAAACCTTTCCCCTCCCTTCCGGATTGTAAGGCCCAGCCGTTAGCTTTGTAGCCCTTTGGCCGAATGGAGCACCGGGCCGGGCAACCGGCCGCGAAAATACCCGTCGTGAAACTCGTCCGGTCTGCTTACCTTGTAGTGTATTTTTTTAGATGAACGACCGGATGGATGACCGCCTCAAACAAGCAGGTTCAAGGGCTAAAGCTGCCTGGAACAACCGGCCGGCCCACTTGCCGGCGGGCGGTCCGGCCGGCAAGCTGCCGCCCCAGGCCCTGGAGCTGGAGGCGGCCGTGCTCGGGGCCCTCATGCTCGAAAAGGATGCCCTGACCACCGTTATCGATATTCTCAAGCCCCAAAGCTTCTACAAAGACGGCCACCAGCGCATCTTCAAGGCCATCCTGAACCTGTTCGACAAGTCGGAGCCGATTGATATTCTCACCGTCACGCACGAGCTGCGCGAGATGGGCGAGCTGGAGGCGGCCGGCGGCACCCACTACGTGGCCCAGCTCACGTTCAAGGTCAACTCGGCGGCCAACATCGAGTACCACTCCCGCATCATCACCGAAAACGCCATCAAGCGGGAGCTCATCAACATTGCCAGCACCATCCAGCGCGACGCTTTCGAGGACACCACCGACGTGTTCAACCTGCTCGACTCCACCGAGCAGGCGCTGTTCGAGGTGTCGGAGTCGAACATCCGTAAGAACTTCGACGATATGCGCAGCCTGATGGGCAAGGCCATCAAGGAGCTCGAAGAAAAGAAGGACCAGAAGGACGGCCTCACCGGCGTGCCCAGCGGCTTCTCGGCCCTGGATAGAGTGACAAGCGGCTGGCAAAACTCTGACCTGGTGATTATTGCGGCCCGGCCCGGCATGGGTAAGTGTCTGGGCAAGGGTACCAAGGTGCTCATGTTTGATGGCACGCTGCGCAACGTGGAGGACGTGCGCGAAGGCGAGCTGCTGATGGGCGACGACTCGACCCCGCGCCGGGTGCTGAACATCGCCCGGGGCCGCGAAAACATGTACTGGGTGCGCCAGAACAAGGGCGAGGCCTACCGGGTCAATGAAAGCCACATCCTCTCGCTCAAGCGCAGCCGCAACGAGGGCCCCCACCGCCACGGCGACGTGCTCAATATCGAAGTGCGCGACTGGCTGCAGAAAAGCCCCAAGTTTCGCTCGAACTACAAGGGCTACAAAGTGCCCGTGGAGTTTGCGGCCCAGGAAGTGTCGGTAGACCCTTATTTTTTTGGCGTATGGCTAGGTGATGGGTGTTCAAATACAAGCCTAATTACCACTCGGGACGACGAAGTTGTAGAGTACATTTATCAGTACGCTGAGCAACTCAACTGCCGCGTAACGGCCCATGCCAATCTGGTGCAGCATCCTGACTACAGAATAACTGCCAAAGAGCGGATGAAGGGCGGTTCAGCATTGTTTTTGAACCTACGCCAGCTCGGCGTGCTCGGCAACAAGCACATTCCGCAGCAGTACCTGAGCAACAGCACCGAAAACCGCCTGCAACTGCTGGCCGGCCTTATCGACTCCGATGGCCACCTCGACCCGGTGAGCAACGGCTACGAAATAACCCAGAAGAACCAGCAGCTGGCCCGTCAGATCAAGTTTCTGGCCGATTCGCTGGGCTTCCGCACTTCGCTGAAAAAGAAGCGGGCCACCATCAGCGCCATTGGTTACGAGAGTGAGGTGTACCGGGTCCGCATCTACGGCGACATCAGCCGGGTGCCGGTGCGTGTAACCCGCAAAAAGGCCCAGCCCTGGGCCTCAGTGGTCGATTGGCGCATGACCGGCATTTCGGTGGAGTTCGACAAGCAGGACGACTACTACGGCTTCAGCATCGACGGCAACCGGCTGTTTCTGCTCGCCGACTGCACCGTGACCCACAACACGGCTTTCGTAGTGTCGGCCATGCGCAACGCGGCGGTCGAGTTCAAGAAGCCGGTGGCTATCTTCTCGCTCGAAATGTCGTCGCTGCAGCTCGTGAATCGTCTGATTTCGGCGGAGGCGGAGCTGGATTCCGAGAAAATCAAGAAGGGCAACCTCGCCGACCACGAGTGGGCCCAGCTCAACCACAAGATTTCCAACCTTTCTTCGGCCCCGATTTACATCGACGATACGCCCGGCCTCAGCATCCGGGAGCTGCGCACCAAGTGCCGCCGCCTGAAAGCGCACCACGATATTTCGATGATTATCATCGACTATCTGCAGCTGATGACCGGCAACACCGACGGCAAGGGTGGGGGCAACCGGGAACAGGAAATTGCCTCCATCTCGCGAGCCCTCAAGGGCATTGCCAAGGAGCTGAACGTACCCGTGCTGGCGCTGTCGCAGCTTTCGCGCTCCGTAGAAACCCGCGGCGGCGACAAGAAGCCCCAGCTGAGTGACCTGCGCGAATCGGGCTCCATCGAGCAGGATGCCGACATGGTTATTTTCCTGTACCGTCCCGAGTACTACAAAATCACGGAGGACGAGATGGGCAACCCCACCCAGGGCACGGGCGAGGTGATTATTGCCAAGCACCGGAACGGCTCGCTGGAAACCGTGCAGCTCAAGTTCATCGGCAAGTTCACCAAGTTTGCCGACCTCGATGGCGAAGGTGGCTTCGATGGGGGCTCGGGTTTCAACCCTGGCGCTTTCCCCAGCAGCACCTTCGACGACGAACAGGCCGGCTTTGCGCCCAATACCATCCGCCTGGGTTCGCGCATCAACAACGACTCGCCGCCCCCGGCCCAGCCTTTCCCGCGCAGCAACTTCGACGACGGTCCGCCGCCGTTTTAAAACCGGCTCCGGACCAGCGTTTGGAATTGACTTAAGCCCAGAACGCCCGCTCCTGTAGCGGGCGTTCTGCGTTCAGGCCTACGCCGCGTGAGGGAGCAGCTCTCAGCCCGCTCAAATGCCGATTTAAACGGCCGGCCGAGCCCAATACGACACCGCCCCAAACCGGCCTTCGCGCTGGCAAAAACCGGATTTTTTCGGTATCTTTGCCTACTTACGCACCCTGCATTGAACCCCTCTGTTATATGAGCGAAATCACTGAAAAAGTAGCCCCCGCCGAGTACTCGGCCAATAGCATTCAGGTACTCGAAGGGCTCGAAGCCGTGCGCAAACGCCCGTCGATGTACATCGGCGACACCGGCATCCGGGGCCTGCACCATCTGGTGTGGGAAGTGGTCGATAACTCCATCGATGAAGCCCTGGCCGGCCACTGCGACACCATCCACGTCACCATCAACGAAAATAACTCCGTTACCGTCCGCGACAATGGTCGTGGCATTCCCGTCGATTTCCACGAGAAAGAAGGCCGCTCGGCCCTCGAAGTGGTGATGACGGTGCTGCACGCCGGCGGCAAGTTCGATAAGGACTCCTACAAAGTATCGGGCGGCCTGCACGGGGTGGGCGTGAGCTGCGTGAACGCGCTCAGCCAGGATTTGAAAGTAACCGTGCGTCGCAACGGCAAAATGTACCAGCAGGAGTACAAAATTGGTATTCCGCAGTATCCGGTAAAGGAAATCGGAACCACCGACGAGCACGGTACGCAGGTGGAGTTTCTGCCCGACGACAGCATCTTCACGGAGAGCGTGTATAAATACGCCACCATTGCCGGTCGCCTGCGCGAGCTGTCGTACCTGAACAGCGGCATCCGCATCACGCTCACTGACCGCCGGGAGCCCGGCGAGAACGAAGGCGAGTTCCGGAACGAGGAATTTTACTCGACCGGCGGCCTGGCCGAATTCGTGCAGTACCTCGATGGCACGGAGCGCCACGCGCTCATGCCCGCGCCCATCCACGTCATTAATGAGAAGGGCAGCACGCCGGTTGAGGTGGCACTGCAGTACAACGACTCGTACCAGGAGAACATCTTTTCCTACGTCAATAACATCAACACCCACGAGGGCGGCACGCACGTGGCCGGCTTCCGCTCGGCCCTCACGCGCACGCTCAAGGCCTACGCCGATAAGTCGGGCAAGCTGGAGAAGGCAAAGGTGGAAATTTCGGGCGAAGACTTCCGAGAGGGCCTCACGGCCGTTATTTCGGTGAAAGTGCAGGAGCCCCAGTTCGAGGGCCAGACCAAAGCCAAGCTCGGCAACAACGAAGTAAACGGTGCCGTGAATACGGCAGTGGGCGAAATTCTGGCGCAGTATCTGGAGGAAAATCCCAAGGAAGCGGGTATCATCGTGGAGAAAGTGATTCTGGCCGCCAAGGCCCGGATTGCTGCTAAAAAGGCCCGCGAAATGGTCCAGCGCAAATCGGTGCTCGGCTCCACGTCGCTGCCTGGTAAGCTGGCCGACTGCTCCGAATCGGACCCCGAAATCTGCGAAATCTACTTGGTCGAAGGCGACTCGGCCGGTGGCACGGCCAAGCAGGGCCGCAACCGCGCCTTCCAGGCCATTCTGCCGCTGCGTGGTAAAATCCTGAACGTAGAGAAGGCCCAGGAGCACCGCATTCTGGAAAACGAGGAAATCCGGAACATGATTACGGCCCTGGGCGTGAGCTTCGGCGTGGCCGCCGACCCGGAGAATGGAATTGAGGCCGATTCCAAGGCCCTCAACATCAAGAAGCTGCGCTACCACAAGGTCATCATCATGACCGACGCCGACATCGACGGCTCGCACATCCGGACGCTGATTCTGACCTTCTTCTTCCGCTACATGCGTGAGTTGGTGGACAAAGGCTATATCTACATCGCCCTGCCGCCGCTCTACCTCGTGAAGAAAGGCAAGGAAGAGCGTTACTGCTGGACCGAGGAGGAGCGCATCGCCGCCCAGGAAGAGTTGGGCCGGGGCAAGCCCGAAAGCGTGAACGTGCAGCGCTACAAAGGCCTGGGCGAAATGAACGCTGAGCAGCTCTGGAGCACTACCATGCAGCCCTCCACCCGCTCGCTCAAGCAGGTAAACGTAGACTCAGCCGCTGAAGCCGACCACCTGTTCTCGATGCTGATGGGCGACGAGGTAGCCCCCCGCCGTGAGTTCATCGAAAAAAACGCCAAGTACGCCAAGCTCGACGTGTAATTTTGAGCTGTTAGCTGAGAGCTATTAGCTGTTAGCTTTCGTTCTGATGATTTGTATATGAAAAGCGCCAGCCTGTAATAGGTTGGCGCTTTTTGGTGATGCACAAAGCCGAAAAAAACGTTGTTGACGAGAACAGCGCTAACAGCTAACAGCTCAAATCAAAGCCTACCGGCGGTTGTCTTCAGCCTGCTGCATACTGATGTAGCTGTCGTAGCGGGGGAGGGCGATGCGGCCTTTATCCACGGCTTCGCGCACAGCGCAGCCGGGCTCATGTAGGTGCTGGCAGTTGTGGTAACGGCACTGATTGAGCAGGGCGCGCATTTCGGGGAAGTAATGGGCCAGCTCGCCGGCTTTCATGTCCACGAGGCCCAGTTCCTTGATTCCGGGCGTGTCGATGAGGTAGGTGCCGGGGCGTACTTCGAGCATTTCGGCGTAGGTGGTGGTGTGCACGCCCTTGTCGGAGAACTGGCTGATTTCGGCCGTTTTCAGGTCGAGGTCGGGCACCAGGGCGTTGATGAGCGTGCTTTTGCCCACGCCCGAGTGCCCCGAGAGCAGCGACACCTTGCCATCGAGCAACGCATCCACGTCGGCCACGCCCTCGCCAGTGTGGGCCGAGCAGCGTAGGCCGGGGTAACCCAGGCGCTCATAGAGCTGCTGAATCTGGCCCTGGTAGTCGTTGAGGTCGTCGTCGTAGAGGTCGGTTTTGTTGAAGATGAGCGTGGTGGAAATATGGTATGCCTCGGCCGTCACCAGAAACCGGTCGATGAACCCGAACGAGGTGGCCGGCGAGGCCAGCGTAACCACCAGCAGGGCCTGGTCGAGGTTGGCGGCCACGATGTGGGCGTGCTCGGTTTTGTGCACCGAGCGGCGGATGATGTAGTTGCGGCGCGGGGCAATGTGGTGAATTACGCCCGCGCCCTCGGTTTGCTCCTCCACCGTAAATTCCACCTCGTCGCCCACGGCCAGTGGGTTGCTCACCTTCAGGCCCTGGTTCTTAAACTTGCCCCGCAGCCGGCAGTGGTGAAACTGGCCGGTACTGATTTCGCGCACCACGTACCACGAGCCCGTCGATCTAACAATGATTCCGGTCATGAGCGGTGAGATAATGAAATGGTGAGATAGTGAGTTTGACGTTCAAAGAACCTGCTGGGGCAGGATATACGAATGATGGCGTGGGATTTCAAATCGGTTGGAAAACAATAGTTGACTGCTTTGCGTCGCGGACGCCTGCGGGCCCTTAAGCGTTAAACGCCCCATCTCGCTACTTCACCAACTCGCCTTCCACCCAACGCATAATTTTGCGGGTGGCGCCGCTGTGGTCGTGTACGTAGTCGAGGCTTTGGTCCTGCACCTGCAGGCGGGCCTCCTCGCGGTAGTAGAGCCCGCCGAAGGCTTTGAGCAGTTCGTCGGCCGAGGCTATGGGGAAGGCGCAGCCCAACGCCACGAGCTCCTCGGCCTCCTGAAACTTATGGTAAGTAGGGCCGAAGAACAGCGGCAGGCCAAAAGCCGCGGCTTCGAGCGTATTGTGCAGGCCCTTGCCAAAAGCCCCGCCCACGTAGGCAAAATGGCCGAAACGGTAGAGCGAGCTGAGCAGCCCCACGTTGTCGATGAGCAGCAGCCGGGCATCGGCTACAGTAGCTTCCGTGGCCTGCGAGTAGCGTACCACCTGGCCCGGCAGAGCGGTTTCTACCCGGCGCAGGTTGGCCTCGGTTACTTCGTGGGGCGCCACAATAAAGCGCAGCTCCTGCTGGTACTGCTCGAAAAGGGGCGTGAGCACGGCAATATCCTCGGCCCAGCTGCTGCCCACAATCAGTACCGGGCACCAGTCGTCGGTGAAGGCCTCGATGAGGGGCAGGGCGCGGGGCGGGGCCGAAGCCGTGTGCACCACCGTGTCGAAGCGCGTGTCGCCGGCCACGCTCACGCGGCTCAGGCCGGCACCGCGCAGCAGCCCGGCCGAGGCCTGGTTCTGCGTAAAGATATGCGTGAAGGAGCCCAGGATACGGCGGAAAAACCCACCCCAGGGCTGGAAAAATACCTGCTTGGGCCGGAAAATAGCCGACACGCAGATGGCCGGAATTTCCCGCCGCTGTAGTTCCCGCAGGAAGTAGTACCAGAACTCGTACTTCACGAACACGGCCAGCTGCGGCCGCACGGCATCCAGAAAAGTGCGGGCGTTGGCAGCCGTATCGAGGGGCAGGTAGAACACGTAATCGGCGCCGGGCCAGTTGTGGCGCACCTCGTAGCCCGAGGGCGAGAAGAAGGTAAGCACCAGCTTATGGTCGGGGTATTCGGCCCGGTAGGCTTCCATCAGCGGGCGGCCCTGTTCGAATTCGCCCAGCGAGGCGCAATGAAACCACACCATCGGTGCAGCTTCGTGGCGCAGCTCCCCACGGATGCGGCCCAGCAGCCCGCGCCGCCCGGCCGCCCAGGCGGCAGCCTTGGGCACGAAAGGGCTCAGCAGCCGCAGCAGCAGCGCATACAGTCGCAGACCAAGAGAATACAGTAGGCGCAAAAGCAAGCGAAAGAAGGCGGGTGAAACGAGCAGCCCGAAGCTGCCCACTACAAAAGTACGCCCTTCGGCCCACATCAAACAAAAAGCCCCCACCCGGCAGGGCAGAGGCTTCTCGTTTCAGAAGTGAGAGGTGAGACGGTAATCGAGTCTCCCTTCTACTATTAGTGAGCAGACTGTTTGCCGAGGTAGTTGGCTACGCCTTCGCGAGTGGCCTGCATGCCCTCCTTGCCTTCCTCCCAGTTGGCGGGGCAAACTTCGCCCTTCTCCTCGAAGTACTGCAGGGCATCTACCATGCGCATGGCTTCGTCGATGCTGCGGCCCAGTGGGCCGTCGTTTACCACCTGGTGGCGCACGATGCCGTCCTTGTCGATCAGGAACAGACCACGGTAGGCCAGGGGCGAGCCGATAAAGGTCATTTCGCCGGCTTCGTTGTAGTCGTAGTGGCCGCCGAGTACGTCGTAGTTGGAGGCAATGGTCTTGGTGGCGTCGGCCACCAGCGGGTAGGTTACGCCCTCGATGCCGCCGTTGTCGCGGGGCGTCTGCAGCCAGGCGAAGTGCGAGAAGTGCGTATCGGTCGAGCAGCCCACAATGGCGACACCCTTAGCCTCGAAATCGGCCAGACGGTCCTCAAAAGCAATGATTTCGGTGGGGCAAACGAAGGTGAAGTCGGCGGGGTAGAAATAGAAAATGACGTGCTTCTTGCCCAAATACCGGTCGAGGGAGAAATCCTCCTCGAACTCGCCATCAATAACGGCGGTGGCTTTGAAAGAAGGAGCGCGTTTACCAACAAGAACTGCCATGCGTTTTTAAAATTAAGGTTGAAGGTGAATGACTGAGTGATGACTGGGTAAGTAAGCCCGTAAGCTGACGGCCGCCCGCAACCGGGCGGCGAATCAGAAAAGAAAAGTTAGGAAGAAGCGGCCGTAAGCCCCAGCCGTCAGGTGGTCTGTTTGGCTGGGCCGGCAGCGGACGAATCAGCCACGCGGTTGCCCGTTACATGCAGCGAGAAGGAGTGCGGTTGGAAGCCCGGCAGTCCCTTGGCCGCAAAAAAATTCCGAATCAGGTCATCTAGCTGCGGGTCGCAGTAGTCGATGATTTCTTGGGTATCGGCGCAGACTAGGTGGTGGTGCTCGGTGCAGTCGGCATCGTAGCGGCGGCGCGAGCCCTCGGCCGAGGCGACCCGGCGCGTGAGGCCGGCGGCCACAAACGAATCGAGCGCCTTATACACAGTGCCCAGCGAAACCGATGACAACTGCTCGGTCACGCGCTGGTGCACCTGCTCGGCGGTTGGGTGGCCGGGCAGCACCAGCAAGCTCCCCAGAATCAGGAGGCGCTGGCGGGTGGCCCGCAACCCGGCATCAGCCAGCTGCTGTTGCAGTTGCTCGGGCGTAAGAGCTGAATGAGGGTGTTGATGATCGTGCACAGATAAGAATAATTCTCCGCAAAGATAAGCCTATAAGCATTGCGAAAGAAAAATTGTTTCATTCGGGGCGTTTGGGGAAATAAAGTAGCCTGACATCCTGCGCTTGTGAAAGACCCGGTTAGAACCCGCTTCCTTTGGGAACAGCGGCTGCATAGAGCCTTCGCAAGCGCAGGACGCCAGTGGTTTTGGTTACTTACCGGCCCTTAAACTCGGCCGGCCGCTTCTCCACGAAGGCGGCCATGCCCTCCTTCTGGTCTTCGGAGGCGAAGGTCATGTAGAAGTTCTTGCGCTCGAAGTGCAGGCCCTCATCTAGGTGGGTTTCGAAGGCGCGGTTCACCGATTCCTTGGCCAGCCGGGCCGCTACGGGCGACATTTTGGCCATGCTGGCGGCCAGGCGGAAGGCTTCCTCCAAGTACTGGCCCACGGGCACCACGCGGTTTACGAGGCCGTGGCGGGCGGCTTCGTCGGCGCCCATTGGCTCGCCGGTCAGCACCATTTCCATGGCCCGGGCCTTACCGATGGCGCGGGTGAGGCGCTGGGTGCCACCCGCGCCCGGCATGGTGCCGATGCGAATTTCGGGCTGCCCGAACTTGGCCGTTTCCGAGGCCACAATCATGTCGCAGGTCATGGCCAGCTCGCAGCCGCCGCCCAGCGCGAAGCCCGACACGGCGGCCAGCAGCGGCTTGGTGGTGCGCCGGATCTGGTCCCAGATGCTGAACTGGTCAATCAGTAGCATGTCAATAGCCGTGCGGCCGGCCATCTGCTTGATGTCGGCGCCGGCGGCGAAGGCCCGCTCGTTGCCCGCCAGCACAATCACGCGCACCTCAGGGTCCTGGTCGAGTTGCTTGAGGGCGGCAGCCACTTCCTGCATCAGCTGCAGGTTGAGGGCGTTGAGCTCCTTGGGGCGGTTAAGTTGAATCAGGGCTACCTGGGGCCGCGCCTGGGGCGTTACGAGGATGAATTCGGGCGTCATATGTAGTGCAAAAGCTGAAAAGAACAGGAAGAGCAAAGAACGTCATTCAGCGCGAAGCGAAGAATCGCGCGGGTCAAAGTACTGCCTGCATCAGGGCTACGGTGGTACGCGCGGTTCTTCGCTTCGCGCTGAATGACGTGTTGCTACCCCTCCATTTCCCCTGCGCCGCGGCATACGAACTGGAACGTTTGGCGGGTACGCTGCTCCAGCAGCAGCTCGCGGCCGGCCGTCAGCCGCTGCAGGCTGGGGGCATCGTAGTTTTTGATGGTGTACAGCTCCAGGCCGGTGTTGTAGTGAATGGTGAACTGGTCGCGCAGCCGCGCCAGCAGCTGTTCGAGGCGGGCCGGCAGAAAATCGGTGCACACCGAAAAGCTGATGGCTGAATTCTGCATGAGTCGGATTTTCAGCCGTACCTGAGCCAGCACGCCAAAAATCACCTCCAGGTTTTCCTCCGAAATGAAGTCCAGCTCCTTCGACTCGAAGGAAACCAGGCACTGGTCGGTTTTGCGGATGAAGGCCGGCACGAGCAGCCCATGGCGGCAGTCGTGGATACGGGTGCCCTCGGCCGTGGGGTCCAGAAACGACTTCACCAGCAGCGGAATACCGCGCACGGCCAGCGGCTTGATGGTTTTGGGGTGAATGACCGAGGCCCCGTAGTAGGCCATTTCGATGGTTTCTTGGTAGCTGATTTCCGGGTAGCGCACCGTGTCAGCAAAGATTTTTGGGTCGGCGTTCAGCAAACCCGCCACGTCTTTCCAGATGGTGACCGATTCGGCCTCCAGGCAGTAGGCCAGAATGGCGGCCGTGAAGTCGGAACCCTCGCGGCCCAGCGTGGTAGTGAGGCCGCTGGCCGTGCCGCCCACGAAGCCCTGCGTCACCACCGGCGGGCCCTGGACCAGATCTTCAAGTGGCAAAGCGGCACGCAAGGCAGCTTCGGTGGCAACCCAGTCTAGGCGGCCCTCGCGCCAGGTTTCGTCGGTGCGGATGAGCGGGCGGCAGTCGAGCCAGCGGGCCCGCAGAAACGCGGCCACGATGTGCGTGGCCAGCAGCTCGCCGAAGCTCACCACCTGGTCGTAGTGCCGGTCAAGGTCGGCCTCAGAAACGGTGGCCGCGGCTGTTAGCTGGGTCTGAAGTCCGGCCAGCAACTCGTCCAACAGCTCGTCGGCGGGCAGGTCCAGCTCGGCGGCCACGTTGGCGTGGAAGTCGCGCAGCTCGGCCAGCTCGGCGGCATAAGGCTGGCCGGCATGGGCGAGTTGCAGCAGGGCCTCCAGGGCGTTGGTGGTTTTGCCCATCGCCGACACCACAATCACCAGCGGGCCGGGGCGGCCGTGCTCGGCTACTATGCGGCCCAGGTTGCGAATAGCGGCGGCATCCTTCACTGAGGCCCCGCCAAATTTGTAAACTTTTAGTTGAGCTGACTCGTGCATGGCCCCAAATGTAGGGCCGGCGCGCGGCTTCGGCTCAAGCCGGCCCGCAAACGTTGCCGGGAAAAACGGAGCGAAGATTCGCTTTGGCCGACCCGAATTGGTTACTTTTGAGCTTTCCCCCCGAATCTCATCTTCCCACATCTTCTAATGGATAATCACGACAAGCTCGCGCTGCCCGTCGGCACCACCCTCGACCGTTTCATCATGCGTAAGCAGGAGGATTTTCCCTACGCGACCGGCGAACTGAGCCAATTGCTGCGCGATATTGCGCTGGCCGCCAAAATCGTCAACCGCGAAATCAACCGCTCGGGCCTTATTGATATTGCCGGCGCCTACGGCAACCGCAACGTGCAGGGCGAAGACCAGCAGAAGCTCGACGTGATTGCCAACATCCGCTTCATCCGGGCACTGCGCAACGGTGGCGAAGTGTGCACCATCATCTCGGAAGAGGATGAGGACATGATCCAGACGGGCAACGTGCAGGGCAAGTACGTGGTGGCCATCGACCCGCTCGACGGCTCGTCTAACATCGACGTGAACGTGAGTATCGGCACCATTTTCAGCATCTACCGCCGGGTGTCGCCTACCGGCAGCGAAGGTACGGCCCAGGATTGCATGCAAACCGGCACCCATCAGGTGGCGGCCGGCTACGTGATTTACGGCTCCAGCACCATGATGGTGTACACGACCGGCAATGGCGTGAACGGCTTCACCTACGAGCCCAGCCTGGGCGAGTTATTCCTCTCGCACCCCAACATCCAGATTCCTGCCATGGGTAAAGTGTACTCAGTAAACGAGGGCACGTCGGAGTACTTCTCTGAGGGCATGAAGAACTATGTGGCCTACTGCAAGGAGCAGAGCTACTCGGCCCGCTACATTGGCTCGCTGGTAGCCGACTTCCACCGCAACCTGCTCAAGGGCGGCATCTATATTTATCCCGGTACGAGCAAGGTGCCCAACGGCAAGCTACGGCTCATGTACGAGTGCAACCCGCTGGCTTTCATCGTAGAGCAGGCGGGCGGCAAGTCGAGCGACGGTCGCCGCCGTACATTGGAACTGGAGCCTACCGACATGCACGAGCGGTGCCCGGTGTTCATCGGCTCAATGGAGATGGTGGAAAAGGCCGAGGAATTCCTGGCTGCCGAGGTGCGGCACAACGAGGCCGCACAGTAAGCGCCTCAGTTCAGCACCCATAAAAAAGCGCCGGCGGCCCATGGGCCGCCGGCGCTTTTTTATGGTTTGCCAAAAGACTACTCGCCCTTCTTCTTGGCCGGCGCTTTCTTGGCCGGTTTGGCAACGGCAGCTTCGGGGTTGCCGGGGGCCGTATCAGCCTCGGGCGCCGGAATGATGCCGGCCGTGCTCATGGCCTCATCGGCGGCGGGCTCGGCCACTTTCTTGGCTGCTTTCTTCTTGGGCGCGGTGTCGGCGGCCACCGGAACGGCGGGCGCTTCCTGCTGATCGGCTTGCTCCGTGGCCTCATCCTCGGTGGCCGGGGCCTGGTACTCGAGGCGCTGACCAACGATGTTGTACCACTGCACCAACTTTTTAATGTCCGACAGATACACCCGCTCGCGGTCGTAATCCGGGATGATGCCTTCCATGAAGGACACCAGTTCCTGGTCGTTCGATTTGTTGTTCAGTGCCAACTCGGCGCCGTGCTGCTGATGGATCCGGTCGAACACCTCTGTCAGGGGTACCGTCTGGTCGTAATCCTGGGTGTAGATGGAAATCTCCTGGAGCAGCGACACCTTGTTCTGGGCAGCGGCTACCGAGCGGGTGCCCTTGTCGTTGAGGGCTTCAATGATGACGCCGGCGCGCGTGGGGCGAACGAGGCGGTACAGACCGGGCATTCCGCTGATAGCAGCAATTTCCTTCAGGTCGTAGGGCATAGCAAAAAAAGCAGTGGTTGAAGTGGCGAAGGTACGCAACGCCCGCGAACGGGCCGGCGGCGCAGCTGCTTACAGCTTAAAGGTGATGGGCAGACTGGTCAGGACGGCGTAATCGGGCTTGTTGAATTTGAGCAGCTTAACCAGCCGCAGGGCCTCGTCGCCGCAGCCACCACCGATTTGCTTTACCAGCTTGATGCCCGAGAGCGTGCCATCGGTGTTGAGCGTAAAGCTGACAATGCACTGCCCCTGAATGCGGTTTCGCCGGGCCATAACAGGGTATTTCAGCTCCTGCTCTATAAAGGCATACATGGCCTCCTGGCCACCCTCGTAGTACTCGGCCACCGGAATAACCTTGCTGGTATGCTTGCTACTAACAGTCGCTTCGGCTGCTTCGGTAGCGGGTTTAGGAGCCGTCTGGGCCTGGGCCCGGGCCGTGGTAAGAGCCAGCAGACCACCAAGGCCGAGCAGGAAAAATGCTTTAGTCATCTTCAAAGGAAACAGAGTTGAGGTAAAAAGAAGAGGCCGCGGGAAAGCCAGCCGGCTCGCTACCAGCAAGAACAACGCCATCTTAGGCTTCGCCCTGGGCCTCAGTAGCCAACTGCCGGTTGGTATCGGCCACAAAACCCAGCAGCTCGTCGCGGCCCATCTTGTCTTCGGCCGATGTAACAAAGTGCTGGGGCAGCTCATCCCAGGTTTCGTGCATTTTTTCCAGGTACTGCACCACGTTCTGGCTGGTCCGCGACGACGACTGCTTATCGGCCTTAGTGAACACCATTACAAACGGTATGCCCTCGGTGCCGAGCTGATCCATAAACTCCAAATCGGCGGCCTGCGGGGCATGGCGCGAGTCGAGCAGCACCATTACGCAGGTCAGGTTGGGCCGGTGGCGCAGGTAGAAGTTAATCATGCGCGCCCACTTGGCCCGGGCATCCTTGCTGATACGGGCGTAGCCATACCCTGGCAGATCGACCAGATACCACTCATTGTTTATAAGAAAGTGGTTGATAAGCTGGGTCTTGCCGGGCTGCGACGATGTTTTAGCCAAGCCATTCTGGTTGGTAAGCATATTAATGAGCGACGACTTACCCACGTTGGAGCGGCCGATAAAGGCGTACTCGGGCAGCGTAGGGGCAGGGCATTCTTCGGCCCGCGAGTTACTCGTTAAAAATCTGGCGTCCTGAATAAGCATCTGGGGCAGTTGATTGGAAAGGACAAAGGTAAATATTCCATCTTGGCCGGATCGGATCATCATTTTTTGAAGAAAAACCTTGTAGTTTATAAGGCTGACCTATATTTGCACATTCGTTCGCTACTGAATGAGCGCCTGAAGCGCTTGTTTGGCAACGGTGATAAGTACTCCAATATCCTCATTCTGTTGGAATAGGATAGGGCTAAGGCTGTATTATAAAATTTATATCTTTGCCCGTTAAGCGTATCACCCACCGATTGACAGGGCGGAATGGGGTAGCAAAAGGCGGTTTTCAACCCCTGGGTCTGACTTTTTTTCCCTCCATTTCTCAACTCTGTTGCCAAAATTCAGTAATAAGAGGCAACTCCTAAACTGAGCTTGCGTAATTGGCGGTCGATACTTTCTCCCTTGCAATCCCTCGTTTCCCTAACCCCTCCTCAATGGACAACTTAGTCAGAAGGTTATTAAAAGCCTCGTGCGCTGTCATGCTCACGACTGCTATGGCCCAGCCTGCCCTGGCTCAAAGCACCCGACAGCAACTGAAAACGGCTAATAAGTTTTTCGGCCAGGAAAACTTCCGGGCTTCACTGCCTTACTATGAGCAGGTGTTGGCTAAAGACCCGAATAACGCCGAGGCGCTGTTCCGGGCAGGTATTGCTTATATGTCCTTTGATAAGGAGAAGGCCAGCGATTATATCTATAAAGCACAGCGCCTGAAGAAAAATGTAGCCAAGGACGTGGAATACTGGCTTGGCCGGGTTGACCACCTGAACTACAACTTCGACGAGGCCATTACTCACTTCCAGGCCTACAACACCACGCTTAAGGCTAAAGACAGCCGCAAGCGCGAACTGGCGCAGCTGATTCAGCACAGCAAGAACGCCAAGGTGCAGTTCAACAGCCCCAAGGACATCTTCGTTAAAAACCTGGGCCCGACTATCAACACCCAGTGGTCGGAACACAGCCCCGTGATTTCCAACGACGATAAAATCCTACTCTTCACTTCGCGCTCCGACAACATGAGCAACACCCCGGTGGTGGGTGAGGCCGGTAACACGAAGGACAAGGGTAAGCTGGCCGCCGACGGACAGTACTACGAGAACATTTACGAGGCCCGCCGCATCGACGATGATAACTGGGACAAGCCCCGCTCGCTGAGCGGTGTGCTCAACGGTAAAGGCCACGATGCTTCGATTCAGGTGTTCGACAACGACACCAAGCTGCTCATGTACCGCAACGATGAGGATGGTGACATCTTCTATTCGGAGAAGGGGGCTGCTGACTGGACCGAGCCCAAGAAGCTCAACAAGAACATCAATACTTCGGCTTATGAGGGTGACGCCTTCATTACGCCCGATGGCCTGACGCTTTATTTCTCTACGGGCAAATACTCGGAAGACAATTCGCTCGACATCTACACGTCGACGCGTGTGCCCGGCGGCGACTGGGGTCCGGCCAAGAGCATCGGCAATGCCATCAACACGCCTTACGACGACGATAGCCCGTACCTGAGCCGCGACGGCAAGACGATGTACTTCTCTTCGCGGGGCCACAACACCATGGGCGGCTACGACATTTTCAAGTCGGAGTACGACTCGATTGGCCGCAAGTGGGGCCGTCCCGAGAACATGGGCTACCCCATCAACACGCCCGACGATGATACGTACTACCGGTTGAGCCCCGATGGTTCGTACGCCTACCTGTCGTCATACCGCATCGGTGGCTACGGTGAGAAGGACATCTACACTATCAACTACATCAAGAACGCGACCATTCGGGGCCGCGTGCTGGCCATGCAGGACAGCAGCGCCATTCCGGGTGCCGAACTGGTGTTCAGCGGAACCCAGGCCGACAAAACGGCTTTGAGCTACCGCGACGTAAGTAAGCCGCTGACGGGCGAGTACCAAGTGAACCTGCTATCGGGCCGTACCTACCAGGTGGCCGTGAGCAAGGATGGCAAGAATATCGAAACACAGGAGTTTGCTGTGCCGATTTCGACCAACGACTCGACGGTTATCGAAAAGGACTTCTACGTCAACTACATCGATACGACGGCGGCCAACATGGCCAACATCAACCCGATTTACTTCGACACCGACAAGTACACGCTGCGGCCCGAGTCGATTGTGGAGCTGAACAAGGTGAGCCAGTTGCTGGCCGCCAACCCCGGCATCAACATCTCGATTGAAGGCAACACCGACTCGCGCAACACCGACGAGTACAACATGGTACTTGGCCGGAATCGTGCTAACGTAGCCTACAACTACCTCAAGAAGGCCGGCATTGCCGAAACCCGCATGGTAACGGTAAGCTACGGCGAGCGTCGTCCGGTAGCCCCCAACGATTCGCCGGAGAACATGCAGCTCAACCGCCGCACCGACTTCCGCGTGATTGTGAAGGAAGGAGAAGGCGTGCCGAACATGAACCGTCCGGCGGCTCCTAAGCCTTCGGGCAGCACGGGCACGGGCACCGGTACCGGAATGGGTATGGGCACCAGCACAACTGTACCCTTGCAGCCTGGCAAAAGCAAGGTAAAGCTCGAAGACGGCACCAAGATCAAAACCAAGGTTGACGAGGACAGCGACAAAGTGAAGGTGAAAACCAAAGGCCCGAACGACGAGAAAAGCAAGACCGTAACCAAGGACGGTACTATTGATGCCAAGGCCAAAGACGCCGAAGGCAACAAGGTTAAAGTGAAGACCGACAACGACTAAACGTTGGTATTCTGAATAAAACGGGCGGGCCGGGCTTTATGCTTGGCCCGCCTTTTTTTAACTTAATAGGGCGAAACCCGTTGTAATGAGGCAATTTTGCCCGCCCTTACGCCGTTTCTTGCTCCACGAGCCATGTCCGTAGTTCCTTACAAAGATGACGCCGCCGACAAAAAGTCGCAGGTTGCCCAGATGTTCAACAGCATTGCCGGCAAATACGACTTCCTGAACCACTTTCTGAGTGCGGGTACTGATATTTACTGGCGCCGTAAGGCTGTCGATGAATTGCGGCAGCTACGCCCGGCCCGCATCCTCGATATTGCCACCGGCACGGCCGATTTCGCCATCGAAACGTTGCGCGCTGCTGCGCCCGAAGCCCAGGTAACAGGCATCGATATTTCGGAAGGCATGCTGGAAGTGGGCCGGCGCAAGCTGGCCGCCAAGGGGCTGGGCCACCGCATCCAGCTGGAGCTGGGCGACTCGGAAAGCCTGCCGTTTGAAGACGACTCGTTCGATGCCGTAACGGCCTCGTTTGGAGTGCGCAACTTTGCTCACCTCGAACGAGGACTGGCCGAAATGTACCGGGTACTGCGGCCGGGTGGAAAGCTGGTGGTACTGGAGTTTTCCAAACCCACGGCCTTCCCCATGAAACAGGCCTACAATTTCTACTTCAAGAACATTCTGCCGGTTTTCGGCAAGCTAATTTCCAAAGACCGCGCCGCCTACACCTACCTGCCCGAATCGGTGCAGGCCTTCCCGGACGGTCCGGAATTTCTGGCGATTCTGCGCAAAATCGGCTTCAACTCTCCCGCATGGCAACCCCTCACGTTCGGCATAAGCTCCATCTACACGGCGCAAAAATAATGCGGCACACCCTGCTGGCCGCCGCCGTGCTGGCCCTGCCGCTGGGCGCCGCCGCCCAGAAAACCAGCCGTAGCCGCGCCAGCATCGGCCGCAACGGTCAGGTGAAGTCGGTAACGACGGATAATTTGGTGGGCTACGACGACCGGGCGCTGCACCTGGGCCTGTATATAGCCCCCAACTTCTCGCGCTACTTAGTCGAGCAGTCCGA
Organism: Hymenobacter psychrophilus; assembly: GCF_900107135.1. GTDB lineage: Bacteria > Bacteroidota > Bacteroidia > Cytophagales > Hymenobacteraceae > Hymenobacter > Hymenobacter psychrophilus. The sequence goes on along the minus strand of NZ_FNOV01000001.1, from coordinate 555,361 downwards.
TCTTTATCCGGATCAGGAGGTGTCGGCCAACTCGATAATCAGCCCGGGCTTTTCGGTGGGCTTTCTGGGCGATTTGCGCCTGGGCCGCTATGGGGCCCTGAACTTTGCGCCCGGCGTGAGCTTCCTGACCCGCCGGATCGAGTTCAAAAGCCAGGGGTATACGCAGAATACAGAGGCCTATCCCAACGACCCCAAGGAGATTGAGAACCAGGAAATTGGTAGTACGCAGGTTGATTTTCCGCTGCTGTTCAAGCTTAAATCGGAGCGGCGGCGCAACATGCGGGTGTACCTGATTGCCGGTGTGAAGCCGAGCCTCAATATTGGTGGGCGTCGCAAGGACCCAGATGTAAACCTGTTGCGGGCGGCAGACTCGGACTTTGCCATCGAGTACGGCGTGGGCCTCGACCTGTTCTACCCGTTCTTCAAGTTCTCGCCCGAACTACGCTTTTCCAACGGCTTGAAAAACCTCTACGTGCCCGGCAACGACGTGTACAGCCGCAGTCTGCAGAGCATGAAAAGCAACACCGTCACGCTGTACCTCAATATCTGGTCGGGGCGGTAAATTTTTGAGGAGCCAGAAGGAGTATTGTTGGGAAGACTGCCGGTAATGGGTGCTGCTCAATGAATATTCCTCCTCCCTCTTCCTGCCGCTTTCAACTCCTGCCTTCCAACCTTTAACTTCTCTCAGAATGAAAACGGCATTTATTACCGGCGCTTCGTCGGGTATCGGGCGGGCAGCAGCGGTAGCGCTGGGGAAGGCAGGCTTTAAGCTGGTACTGACGGGCCGGCGGCGCGAGCGGCTGGAGGAGCTGGCCCGCGAGTTGGCCGATGTGCCCACGCATTTGCTCACCTTCGATGTGCGCGACCGGGCCGCCGTAGACGCGGCCGTAGCCAGTCTGCCGGCCGAATTCGCCGATGTGGACGTGCTCATTAACAACGCCGGCAACGCCCACGGCCTGGGCCCCATTCAGCAGGGCGACCCTGCCGACTGGGACGCCATGCTCGATGGCAACGTGAAGGGCCTGCTCTACGTGAGCCGGGCCATACTGCCGGCCATGACGCGCCGCAACAGCGGCCACATCATCAATATCGGGTCTATTGCGGGCCACGAAACTTACGCCAACGGCAACGTGTACTGCGCATCCAAAGCGGCCGTGGCGGCTCTTACCAAAGGCATGCGCCTCGATTTGCTACCCCACCACATCCGGGTAGCCGAGGTGAACCCGGGCGCAGTGGAAACCGAATTTTCGGAGGTCCGCTTCAAAGGGGACACCCAGCGCGCCGCCGGCGTATATCAGGGCTACGAGGCCCTGCGCGCCGAAGATGTAGCCGATCTGCTGGCCTTTATGGTTACGCGCCCGGCCCACGTCAACATCGCCGAAGTCCTGATTCTACCCGCCGCTCAGGGCGCGGCCACCGTCATCCGCAAGGAGTAGAACGGTCATTCCGACCAAAGAGGAGGCCGGGGTAAGCTATTGAACATATTCTGTTCGACGGCTTAGCCCGGGCTCCTCCTTGGTCGGAATGACCGTTCTAGATTGCCAGGGCAGTCAGCGTTTCCCGCTCCAGGGTATGCGTGCCGGCGAACCGAACCAAGTCGGCTTCTACGCCCAGCCGGCGCAGAAATGTCTGCTGCTTTAGTAGGTCCTCGTCCTTGATAAACTCATCTTCGGTGCCGCAGACGAGTGTTACGGTTAGTTGGCGCAGCAGGAGGGTAGCCACCGAAAAGTCCATGTCGGGTGGGAAGGCGCCGGCCCAGAGGATGAGCCGTGCCGGCCGAAAATTGGCTCGGGTCAGCCAGCGGCTGACGGTGGCCGCGCCCTGCGAGAAGCCCAGTACCGTGACGGCCACCTGGGGCGCGGCCTGCGGCAGAACGTTGGCAGCCACCTGGTTGAGGTAGGCCACATAGTCGTCTATTTCGGCCAGCCGGTTTTCTTTGGTCATCCAGGTTGCGCCCACGCGGCCGCCGGTGCCGTTGAGGTAGAACCGCGACAGGCCCTCGGGCGCGACAACAACCAGGTGCGGGTCGGCGGCTACCAGATGGGCGAAGTGCCGTACGAAGTAAGCGGCCAACTGCCCGTAGCCATGCGCCACGAACCATACCCGCCGCGTAGCCGTCGATAGCTCGCCCAACTGCTGATAGCGGGCCGTGCGCGCAACCGTAAGCTGGTGTTCCATGAAGTGAGGTGGTGAAATGGTGCGTTTACGTTCGTCCGGACTTACGGAGCCGTTGGCCGTAGTGGTGCAAATAATGTTATCAGCGCCTTGGCCGCCAGCACAGGGCCCGAAAACGTCAACTCACCAGCGCCCTATTTCGCTTTCGGCAGATCGTCGGCGTTGAAGCCGAAGGGCAGCAGGTCGGAGAGCGAACGGAAGCGGTAAATGCTGCCATCGGGGCCAGGCAGCAGCAGCGGAATAGACTGCTGCTGGCGCTGCTCGTATTCGGCCATAACCTGGCGGCAGGCCCCGCAGGGGTTGGCGGGACCAAACTCGCCCCCGGCGGGGCGGGCGGCCACGGCCATACCCACAATGCGTCGCTCGGGCTGGGAAACGGCCAATCCGAACAGCGTTGTACGCTCGGCACACAGGCCCGAAGGATAGGCTGCATTTTCCTGGTTAGACCCTCCGAACACGGTGCCGTCGTCGAGCAGCAGGGCCGCGCCTACCTGGAAGTGGGAGTAGGGGGCGTAAGACGTTGCGGTGGCGGCCTGCGCGGCCTGCCAGGTGGCGGCTTCGGCGGGCGTCAAATCGGCTTCGGATGCCAGCACGTCGGCCGTGATGGTCAGGTTGAGGGTGTGGGCCATGCGGGGCGAAGGAACGGGTACCGCAAGCGGCCCCGGGAAAGTGAAAAGGGGCGACGAATGTACGGTTTTTTGCGAGAATGACGGATGCATGGTACGGTGAGTGTTTACCAACTCACTCCTGCCCCAATTCCCTATCTTGCCGCCCCACCCACTCCCCAACTCACCCGCTTATGTCGCGTATTCTGCTGCTCGGAGCCGGCCGTTCGGCTTCCTCGCTCATTCAATACCTGTTGCGCTATGCCCCGCTGGAAGGCTGGCAGCTCACCGTGGCCGATGTGCAGCCGGCCCACCTGGCGCCGGTGCTGGCCGCCCACGCCGCCTACGCCCGCGCCGTGCCATTTGATGTGCACAACGAAAGCCGCCTGGATGAGTTGGTGGCCGAAGCCGAGGTGGTCGTGTCGATGCTGCCGGCCCTGTTTCATGCGCCGGTGGCGCGGGCCTGCGTGCGGCACGGGCGCCACCTGGCCACGGCCAGCTACGTGAGCGACGACATCCGGGCGCTGGGGCCGGCGGCCGAGGCGGCGGGCGCAACGCTGCTCATGGAGTGCGGCCTCGACCCCGGCCTCGACCATATGTCGGCCATGCGCGTGCTGGCCGATATCCGGCAGCAGGGCGGACGGGTAACCTCGTTCAAATCGTACTGCGGCGGGCTACTGGCGCCCGAAGCCGAGGCCGGCAACCTTTGGCGCTACAAGTTCACCTGGAACCCGCGCAACGTGGTGCTGGCGGGCCAGGGCACGGCCAAGTACCTGGAAGCCGGCCGGCTGCGCTTCATTCCGTACCAGCAACTGTTTGCGCGCCTCGAAACTGTGGCCGTGCCCGGTTTTGGTGAGTTTGAGGGGTATGCCAACCGCGACTCGCTCAGCTACCGCGCCCCCTACGCCCTGGAACACGTGCGCACCATGCTGCGCGGCACCCTGCGCCGGCCGGGCTACTGCGCTGCCTGGCAGCAGCTGGTGCGCCTGGGTCTCACCGACGATGCCGTGCAACTGGGCAACCCCGCCGACCTGACCTGGGCCGAGCTGGTGGCTGCCTACCTGCCGCTGCCGGCTACCGCCAACCAGCCGCTGCCTGCCCGCGTTGCGGCCCACCTGGGCCTGGCTCCCGAGTCGGTGGAAATGCAGCAGCTTAGCTGGCTGGGGCTGTTTGACGCTGTGCCGGTGGGCCAGGCCGATGCTACGCCGGCCCAGCTACTCGAAAAGCTGCTCACCGCAAAATGGGCCCTGGCACCCACCGACCGCGACATGATTGTGATGCAGCACCAGTTCGAGTTCGAACTCGACGGGCACCGTCACGGCCGCAACTCGTCGGTGGTCGTGCTGGGCGATGATGCCACCCACACGGCCATGGCTAAAACCGTGGGCCTGCCGCTGGGTATGGCCGTGCGCCGGCTGGCCACCGGGCAGCTTCGGCAGCGGGGCGTCGTCATCCCAACGCACCCCGACCTCTACGAACCCATTCTGGATGAGCTGGCCGCGGATTACGGCATCGTCTTCGTGGAGGAGGAGCAGGGCGTACTGGCCGCGTCACAATAAGCTCCCAGCCCAAAAACGTTGTTGTTCCGACAACTCAATTCCCGATGCTACATTACCTGCGTCTGCGGGCCCGGCTGCTGGGCCGGCAGTTGGGCGAGTTAGGCTGGTGGCGGCTACTGGTGCTGGGGGCGTTGCTGCTACTGGCAGTGGCTCGGGCGCTGTTCACGGCTGCTACGCACCCCCAGTTAGCCTGGGCCGTACCATTGGCGGTGGCACTTTTTACGCGCAGCCTGCACCGCCGCCGCGCCGATTTAGCATTTCTGCACCTGGCCGCGCCCGATTTCCGGGGTTGGCTGGCCGTGGAATATGCCTTGGGTAGCCTGCCGGTGGCGCTGGCGCTGCTGGGCTGGGGCCGTGTTGGGCCCGCCCTGCTGACGGTGGCCGGCGCGGCGGCGGTGGCGCTGGTGCCAGCTGCGGCTGCACCGGCCAGCCGAGTGCGGCGGCCAATGTGGTTTCGGAGCGTGGCTTTCGAGTGGGTGAGCGTGGGGCGTTGGCCCGCCTTGGGGCTGGTGTGGCTGGCGCTGCTGGCGGCGGCCGCTGCTACCCGCGCCAACAGCACTGGCCCGGCGCTGGCTATACTGGTTTGGCTGCTGCTCATGCTGGAAACCTACGGTCCGGCCGAGCCCTGGAGCTGGCTGCTGCCGGCCTTGCGCACGCCGGGCGCGTGGCTACGGCAGCGGGTGGGGTGGGCACTGCTGTATTTTGGCCTTACGGTGGCTCCGCTGGCGGCGGTGCTGGCCCTGGGGCCAGCCGGGGCCGGTGGCACGGCACTGGTGCTGGGCTGGTGCACCATGGTCCTGACGATGGTTGTGCTGGCCAAATACGCCTTCTACCCGCACGCTACGCTGGGTCGCCTTACCCAGGCCGGGGCCGTGGTGGTGGGCCTGTCGGTGCTGGGCAGCAACCCGGCCTATCTGGCGCTACTGCTGGCTTGCTTTCTGGGTCTGCTGCTGAAAAGCCGTAGCCGGTTGGAACAGTACCGAAGGGAATGAATTCAGGTATCCGTATTTAATTGCCAGTGGTTAGGCTGTGCAATAAGCACCTGCCAACGAAGCTGATTACTTTCTAAACAGCTGCAACAGCTGCAACAGCTGCAACAGCTGCAACAGCTGCAACAGCTGCAACAGCTGCAACAGCTGCAACAGCTGCAACAACCAGACAACCGGAGTATGCTACTGATTGAAGGCCTGGGCAAGAATTTTGGCCCGCACATCGTTTTGCACCATGTTGATTTGGCGGTGCGGCCGGGCACGCTGCATGGGCTGGTAGGGGCCAACGGGGCGGGTAAAACCACGCTGCTGCACTGCCTCTACGGCCTGCATGCCGACTACCGCGGCATCGTGCGCGAAACCGGCGGCCGGGGTATTCGCGCGAGTACCGGCCTGCTGCCCTACGAACCCTATTTCTACCCGCGCATTACCGGCCGCGAGTACGTGGAATTCTGCCTGCAGGCCCGCGGCCGGCCGGTACCGAGCCTTACGGGCTGGAACGAGCTGCTGGAGCTGCCGCTCGACCAATATGCCGAAGACTACTCGGCCGGTATGAAGAAAAAGCTGGCCCTATTGGCACTGCTGGTGCAGAATTTCCGCTACCTCATCCTCGACGAACCCTTTAACGGCCTCGACCTGAGCGCCAACCTGCTGCTGATGGAAGTGCTGCGCCGCTTGCGGCAGCAGGGCACCGGCATCCTGCTGACTTCGCATCTGTTGGGCTCGCTCACGGAGGTATGCGACGAAATTACGGTGCTCGCCGAGGGCCGGGTACTGCGCCATTACCCCGCTGCTGACTTCGCGCGCCTGCCCACCGACCTGCTCGGCCAGCTTCATCAGCAGAAGCTGGCGGCGCTGGCCACGCTGCTCCCGCTGAGTTAAGTAAACCCGTATCATCTTGGCCGCCAACGGTACGCCAACCGAGCTACAAGGCCAGATAAAATGGCCCCAGCCGCGCCTGAAACCAGGCGGTGTATGCTTCCGAATCCGGCTCGTGCAGGGGTAGCTCCTGCTCTTCGGGCACGCCAGACCGCCGGCCGAACTCCACGATGTGGCGTAGTGGTTTGCTGGTAGCGCGGTGGCGCAGCACCAGCCGGGTTGCCGGGAACAGGCCCGCGGTGGCGGCCTCGCGCTCAAATTCGTGCATCTCGGGTGGGGGCAACAACACACTGAGGCGGCCGGCGGGCGTCAGGAAGTTGGTGGCGAAGCGGGCCAGCTCGGCGAAGCTCAGCGTGTCGTCGGCGGCGTGGCGGGCGCTGGTGCGCCGGGCGTCGGGCGAGCGGAGGGCATGGCGGAAAAAGGGCGGGTTACAGATGATGTGGTCGAAGGGCTGCGGGTGGGCTGCGGCCAGCTGCGCCAGCGGCAGCGCGTGCAGCCGCAGCCGGGCGGCCCAGGGGCTGGCCCCGAAGTTGGCCGCCGCCTGGGTTGCCGCCGCCGCGTCCAGCTCCACGGCTTCGATGGTGGCTGTGGGGTTGCGCTGGGCCGCCATCAGGGCCAGCAGGCCGGTGCCGGTACCGATGTCCAGTATCCGCGCCGCGCCTGTTACGGCCGCCACGGCGCCCAGCACGCAGGCATCGGTGCACACCTTCATGGCGCACGCCCCCTGCTCGATGCGGAACTGCTTGAACTGAAAGTAGGAGTTGGCCATTTTTCTCTGTTGCCGGTGATGAGTTGCCGGTGATGAGTTGCCGGTTGCCAGGAATGAAAAGAACGTCATGCCGAGCAGCGCGAAGCATCTCGCGTGCAATGGGAGCTTCGGATAGCAGGGTTGCTCTGGCACGCGAAATTCTTCGGCTACGCTCAGAATGACGTTCTCCTCACTAATCACTAATCACTACCCCAGCGCTTCGTAGCCGGCGTCAATCAGCAGGGGGCCGCGGGTGGCGCTGCGCACGGCCAGCTGGTCGCACCGCTCGTTTTCGGGGTGGCCGTTGTGGCCGCGCACCCAGCGGAACTGCACCGTGCGCTGCTTATATATTTTGATGAAGCGGCGCCATAAATCCTCGTTGGCCTTCTTGCCGAAGTCGGCCTTGGCCGCCCAGCCGAACACCCACTTTTTCTCCACCGAATCTACCACGTAACGCGAATCGGTGACCACCGTAATGGGTAGTTCGGGGCGGTTGACGCTTTCGAGGCCCACAATCACGGCCAGCAGCTCCATGCGGTTGTTAGTGGTCAGGCGGAAGCCCTCGGTAAGTTCCTTTTCGTGGGCGCCAAAGCGCAACAGGGCGCCGTAGCCGCCCGGCCCGGGGTTGCCCCGCGAGGAGCCGTCGGTAAACAGGTAAATCAATTCTTTGGAGCTATTAGCCGTTAGCTGCTGGCTGTTAGCTTTCGTGCTTAAAGCAACCGGGTATAAGCTAAGCAGCCGACACAGGAAAGCTGCAAGGTACGACCACGGCGCCTTGGATGCACCGTCGAAACGCTACCACATGCTAAGCGGCTGGCTTTTTATCAGAAAAACCAGCCGCGGCGACCTAAAAAAGGACTGGTAACCAGAACAGCGCTAACAGCTAACAGCCAATGGCTAACAGCTCAAAAACCCTAATCCCCGCTGTCTTTGAGCAGCTGGCGACGGTAGTTGGCCAGGATGGTGGATTTCAGCAGGAAGCCCAGGTAACGGTCGTTGGCGTCGAGCACGGGCAGGGCCCAGGCGTCGAGTTGCTCCATGCAGCGCAGGGTATCGAGCAGCGTGTCGTCGGGACGGACAATGGCCAGGGGCTCATCCATCAGGTCGCGCACGCGGGTGGTAGTGTAGTGGGCGTCGTCGAAGAGGGCGTGGCGCACGGCATCGAGGCTGACTACGCCCAGCAGCCGGCCGGTGGTATCATCAACCACCGGAAACAGGTTGCGCGAGGCGTGGCGGAAGGTGTGCACCAGCTCGCCCAGCGTATCGTCGGGGCATACGGGCTGGAAATCGGTTTCCAGCAGGCTGGTTACGTCGAGCAAGGCCAGCAAGCTCCGGTCACGGTCGTGGTTGACGTACACGCCCTTCTGCACCAGCTTACGGGTGTACACGGAGTAAGGCTCGAAGTAGCGCGTAATGAGGTAAGAGCCCGACGTAACCACCATCAGGGGCACAAACAAGGCGTAGCCGCCGGTTATTTCGGCAATCAGGAAGATGGCCGTGAGCGGGGCGTGCACCACCCCGGCCAGCGTGCCAGCCATGCCCAGCACAATAAAGTGGACTTCCGAAATCGGGTACAGGCCACTCAAATTGATGAGGCGGGCGAAGATGAAGCCGCACAGCGCCCCGGCAAACAGCGACGAGCCGAACATGCCGCCGTTGCCGCCCGAGCCGATGGTGATGGTAGTGGCCACCACTTTCAGCAGCATACTGCCCGCCGCTACCAGCAGCACCAGCCAGGCACTTTGGTCGCTGAAAACATCGAAGAGCGAGCCGTTGACGAGCTGCTCGGAGTGGCCGCCCAGCAGTAGCTGTACGATGTTGTAGCCTTCGCCATAAAGCGGCGGGAACAGGAAAACCAGGCTGCCCAGGGCCAAACCGCCCAGCACTACCTTCCAGAAAACGCCGGGAAAGTAGCTGAACTGCCGGTCGGCCCAGAAGTACACCCGAATCATGTAAACCGACAGTAAAGCCGTAAACAAGGCCAGCATCAGGTACAGCGGCACGGCATCGACGGGCCAGCCGGTGGTGATGAGCACGAAGGGCTGGCCCGCGTACAGCGCCTTCGATACGACCGTAGCCGTGGCCGAGGAAATGAGCAAAGGCACGAAATAAGCTGCCGACAGCTCGGAAAGCAGGACTTCGACGGCGAACAGCACCCCCGCGATGGGCGAGTTGAAGATGGCCGCAATACCCGCGGCCGCCCCGCAGCCCGTGAGCAGCCGCCGCTGCCGCCGCCCGATGCGCAACACCCGGCTGGCATTGGAGCCAATGGCCGCGCCGGTAACCGAAATGGGCGCCTCCAGGCCCGCCGAGCCCCCAAACGTAACCGTCAGAAACGACGATACCAGCTGCGAATACAGCTTGCTGCGCGGCACGATGCTGCCCTGACGGGCCACATTGTAAATCACCGGCCCGATACCCCGGCCCAGGTCGCCGCCCAGGAAATAACGCGTGAATAGTACCGTGAGGGCAATGCCGATGATGGGATAGAGAGAGCTGCTGAACACCTGGTACTGGCTGGGCACCCAGGCATTGAGCAGGCCTTGCGAATCGTGCACCAGCGTTTTGAGCACCACCGCCGCTAGCCCCGCCAGCAAGCCAATCAGGATGCTGACCAGAATCAGGTAGGCCCGGTCGCCGATGTGGCGCACCCGCCAGAGCAGGAGCGGCAGCAACAGCCGATGAATGGAGTTCTGGGGCATAGGCAGCGAGGGCCGCGGAACGGCCCGGCGGGCAGGAACCTGCAACCTAACGAAAAGCGCGCTCGGTTCGCGTATTCGGGCCGCAGTAAGTTATCCCGCCAGCGCCGGCACGCTGAAACCGGCCCCGACAAGTTCCTGCTTCACCTCCTGCATCAGGCGGCTTTTGAGCTGCAGTACGCCCCGGCGGTAGTCCTCCGAGTCGCCCCAGAAGTACACCCGCAGGTCGACGGTAGTGGCGGCGGCCTTTTCCAGGTTCACGTAGGGCGATTTGGCGTCGGTCTGCACCTCAAGCACGGTTTGCAGGTAGCTGATGATGATGCGGCTGGCATCGTCGGGCGTGCCGTCGGCGCCCAGTTCCACGGTCAGCAGGAAGTCGGAGCGCAGGTCGCCGTCGCGGGTGTAGTTGGTGAGCGGCTGCTTGAGCACCATGGAGTTGGGCACAAATATGTGCTTGCCATCGAAGGTGCGCATAAGCGTGGTGCGCAGGTTGAGGGCCACTACATGGCCCACGAGGTCGTTTACCTGCACTGTATCATCAATATGAAACGGCCGGTTGAAGGCCAGAATAACGCCGGCCAGGAAGTTCTCGGCAATATCCTTGAAGGCAAAGCCCACAATAAAAGCCGACACGCCCGCCGCGCCCAGCAAACTGCCCACCACGCCCGTAAACCCCAGCACGTTGAGGGCTATCAAAAAGGCAATCAGGGCCAGCGCCCACTTGCTTATCTGGGTGAGGAAATCGGCCAGCAGTGGGTCGGCGGAACGGCGGTGCAGGCGGTGGCTGAGCAGGGTGCTGAGCCGGCCGGCAACGAACAGGCCCACCGCCAGCAGCACCAGAGCAATCAGCAGCTTGGGCAGCACAAACAAAAACCGCTCCCAGTAGGCGATAAGAACGTGGGTTACATCAGTGGTCATTTTGGTAGAAGCTGGAATGTAGAGGCCAGGAGCTGGAATAAACGGGCGCAGCGCAAAGGCAGCGCAAAGCCCCATCGGCGGGCGCCGACGGGGCCAAAATACGAGGCTGCAAGCTCAAAATGGCTCTCAAGGTTGGGTTTCGGTCCCGGCGGGGCGGTTCAGCCAGTATCCGAATACCAGCCCGCCCAGCGCGTAGGCCAGCACGTCGCCCCAGTCGGCGGTAGCGCGGGCATCGAAGCGGGGCAGCAGCCACTCAAACCACAGGCTGAACACCAGCCAGGTACTAAAAACCCAGGACGGCGGCAGCACGAAGGCCGGCCGCCGGAAGTAGTAGCGCCGCAGCCCCCACAGCTCCAGCGTGAGCAGCAGGGGCAGGGCCAGCGCGTCGGCGAGGTGGGCCCGCAGCAGGGCCGGGGGCCGGGGCCAGCCGGCTATCAGCGGGCTGCCGGTTTTGTAGAGGATGAGTACCAGGTAGATGGCCATGCCGGCTACAAACAGCGGGTGGCGCAACTCGGCCGGGAGCCGGCGGCGGCCACTCATCCGGCCGCCACCGTCACCAGCCACACAAAAAAGGCCATTAGGGCGCCGAAAGCCAGCTGCCCACCCCGGATGAGGTACTTGAAAAACTTGATGACCGGGTTGTCATCGGGCTTGATTTCGATGAGCATCAGGCGGTCGGAAAGGGGCGCATCGGCCTGCTGCTGACGGTGCTCATCGGCGGCGGCGCGGTACGGCTCCAATTCCTGCCCGCAGTGCTGGCAGCGGTCGGTGGGTTGTTGCTGCCATTCGGTCCAGCGGCCACAGTGCGGGCACTTTTTGGTAGCGGCGAATGGGGCGTCGGATGCAGGTAAATCGGGCATGGCAGGAAAAAAGAAAAGCCGGAAGCGGCGGCCGTTTTCGGCAGGCACTTCCGGCTCTTATACGTAAGTGAATGACTTATAGCTCCATAATGTCTTCGTTCCAGAGTTCGGGCTCTTCTTCGATGAAGCTTTCCATCATGCGCACGCACTCGTCGAGGTCGAGAATTTCCACTTCCACGCCGTGGCTTTCGAGGAAGGCCTTCGACTCGCCAAAGGTGCGGGCCTCGCCCACCACCACTTTCGGGATTTTGAACTGCACAATGGTGCCGGCGCACATAAAGCAGGGCATCAGGGTGGTGTAGAGCACCGTGTCGCGGTAGGTGCGCTGGCGGCCAGCGTTCATCAGGGCATCCATTTCGCCGTGCTTGATGGCATTGCCCTCCTGCACGCGCTTGTTGCGCCCGCGGCTCACGAGCTTACCATCGCGCACGAGCACCGAGCCAATCGGAATACCGCCTTCCTGGCGGCCTTGGCGCGCTTCGTCGATGGCGGCCTGCATGAATTCGTCCATAGTAATTGCGTTCGTAAGTGAGCAGCAAAGGTATCTTCGCCAGTTGGCAAAGTTGATTCAGTATGAAAAATCAGTTTGAATTACGGCTGCTGAGCATTGGCTGGATGGAAAATCTGGATGAGGAGTTGGACCTGTGTGCGCACGGCAAGGTGCTGGCCCGCATTGGAAACACCATCCTGTCTGATGCCAGTCAAGGAACTTGGACCGTAAGCGCGGCGGCCCTGTTCCTGCTGCGTACGCTCAGCCTGGACCATACGCCTGCCGCCCCTGTTGGCGACCAGCTGCTGCCCTGCTGTGGCTTTACCATGTGGCCCAACCCCGATGCTGTTTCCGGCGACGTACTGGTATTTGGCTGCCCGAATGGCGCCGATTGGTCGGTAGAGCACACTGCGGAAGAGGTGCGGTTGACTGCTCCGGAAGGCGAACAGGCCGTTATAACCAGCCAGGAATACCAGCATACTGTGCTGCGGTTTGTGGATGAAGTTCACACCTTTTACCAAAGCAGCAAGCCGAAAGCGCCACAAGATGACCCGGAGGATGCCGCTGGGTATGAGGCCTTTTGGCGCGAGTGGCACCAACGCTACCAGCAGGTGAGTGGCTAAACGCTACCGGGCACAAATGCCCCGATAGGCGCAGTACTGGCACTTGTCGAGGTCGTCGGTTTTGCGGATAGGCTCGGCGGGGTCGAGGATGCGGCGCACCAGCTGGCCCAGCAATTCCTCGCTGTGGCGGTTGAAATCCTGGCCGTCGGCCGTCAGGAAGCTCATATCGGCCGACATGGGGCCAGCCGCCAGGTTGCGAAGCGAAATGATGGCCGCGTCGGCGGCGGGGCGACCCTGCTGGGCCAGCATGAAGCGGTAGAGCCAGAGCTGCCGCACCTTGTCGGCCGAAGGGGTGGCGTCGGTGAGCAGGCGGTCAATGGCCATTTCCGGCGCTTCGTTGCGCTTGAGTAGCTGCAGCTGAGACTTCTCCACGAGGCCCGTTTTGTAATCCACTACCCGCAGGTCGCCGTTGGGCAGTTGGTCTACGCGGTCGGCTTTGCCCAGCAGCCGCACCGCCAGCTTTTCACCCTCCACTAGTGCCACGAACACAGTTGCGTGTAATTCCTCCTCCAATCCCTGGATGTGCAAAGGCAGGGCGCCCTCGGTTTCGAGCAGGCTTTCGAGGTAGCGCCGCACGAGCCGCTTGGCCACCTGGCCCAGCACATGGTTGAGGCCCTCATCGGCGCGGGCGTGGCGGCCGGCTTCTTCTTTGCGTAAGGCCTTGGCTACCATAATGGGAGCCAGGGCCACAAGGCCCGGAATGTCGGAGGCCGTGAGGGGCGGGGCCGTAGCAGCCACCGATTTGCGGCGGATAATCTGCGCGAAGGGCGTCAGCAGCTCCTCCAGCGCATCGTGCACGGCCGTGCCAAATTCGGCGGAGTCCAGCACCTCCTCTACCTCCTGGTTTTCCTTGAATTTGGCAATCCGCTGGAAATAGAACTGTAGCGAGCAGCCCAGGTACTGGTTGAGGGCCGTGGGCGAAAGGCCTTTGGTAAGCAACTCCCGCAGCGCCAGCAGCATCCCAGCGTCTTTCTCGAGCGTGAGGTCGGTGCTAACGGGCGCCTCACCCCCTCGCCCCCTCTCCGAAAAAGGAGAAGGGGAACTAGCCTTTAATTTTTTAGAGCTAGAAAAAGAGCTAGAAGCTAGTTCCCCCTGTCCTTTTTCGGAGAGGGGGCCAGGGGGTGAGGCGCCCGCCTGAATTGAGGTAGAAACGGTCAAATCCAGCAGCTCCAACGCGGGGTTCTGCAGGGCTAGATCATTTTCTAGTTGCAGCAGGAAGCGGCTTCGCTCGCCGGTGCGGGTGCCCTCGGCGCCGGGCAGAATGTGCAGCAAATCGACGTTGCGGGTGCGCTGCAGCAGGCGCCAGAACTGATGAGCGGTGGCCGCCTCATGGTCGGCGTAGGTGGGCAGGCCGAAGGTCGTGAGCACGTCGTAGGGGAACAGGGAGCTATGGCGCTTGGGAGCCGGCAGCACGTTCTCGTTGCAACTCAGGATGATAACGTGGTCGAAGTCGAGGGCCCGGGTTTCGAGCAGGCCCATTACCTGCACGTCGGCAATCGGCTCGCCGCTGAAGGGCAGGCGAGTGTTACGCATCTGCTCGTACAAAAACCGCCGGAACGAGCGTACCGACAGCCGCTGCTCCCGGCAGTCGAACACCGAGTGCAGCCGCTTGACGAGGGTGTAGAACAGGTAGAGGTACTCGGCCTCGATAGCCGAATGCTGGTCCTGGTAGGCCTTTTTGAGCAGGTCGATGAGCGTGTTGCAGGCGGCAATAATGTCGTCGCAGTTGTTCCAGGTGGCAAACAGGGCCTCCAGCAGCGGATGGCCCTGGCCCAGTTCCACCAGCTCCTCGGCCGGCAGCAGCACCGCGTGGCGCTGCACGATGGCGCGGCACACCTTGTCCAGCATGCCGTGGCCGGCGGGGTCGTCCTGCTTGTCGAGCCAGCCCTGGTAGCGGCGCAGAAACGGGTGCTGCAGCAGCTTGCTCACGGCCAGGTGGTGGTAGCGGGGCACGCCGTAGCCCGTTTCCTGCGAGCCTTCGCGCACGCCGGTCAGGTGCACTTCAAACAGCAGATCCACGAGGTTGAACAGGGGCGTACTCTGGAAATTGAGGCCCATTGTGACGTTGTACTCGGGCACCTCGCGCAGGGGCAGGCCGTGGAGTACGGGCAGCAGCAGGGTTTCATCGGGCAGCACCACCGCTACTTTGGCGTTGGGGTTGGCCTGCCGGGCGGCGGCTAGCAGCTGGCCGGCCACCTTGCCCTGCATCGAGGAGTTGGCCACGCCCACCATGCGCACGGTGCGCGGCAGCTGGCGCAGCAGCTCGGCCGGCCCGCCGAAGTTTTCCCAGGGTAAATCGAGGCGCTCCTTGTACTGGCGCAGGTGCTGGCCGGCGCGGTTGGGCGAGCCGGGCTCCAGGTAGAAAGCGTCGCCGTCGAAATACACTTCGGCCCGGCCAGCCTTGCGCAGGTGGCGGATGAGCCGCTCTTCGGCTTTCGACAAAAAGCCCAAGCCCACGAATACGTGGCGGGGCAGCTCCTCATCGGCTTCGAGCCGCTCGCGCACCCGGCGCTGGGCCAGGCGGTAGGCCAGGCCGGGGTAGGCCAGGTGGTCGCGCCGCATGCGCTTCTTTATGCGGAAGTACACCTTGTCGAGGTCATCCCAGAAGCGAAAATAGGCCGTGGTGGAATCCAGGGGCTGGTATTCGGCTCCCAAATCCCAACGCTCCAGCGCCTTAGCCTGGCTCAGGTATTCGAACACCTTGCGGGGCGAGGCCAGGTTCTGGTCGAGGCTCGAAAAGTCCTGGAGCAGCAAGTTAGACCAGCCCACGAACTGGTCGAAATCGAGCTGCGGATCGATATCCTGCAGGATTTCAAACAGCAGCAGCTGCAGGGCAATGGGCTCTTCGACCCGCACGCCGGCCAGCTCCACCATGTAGTCTTCCATGGCCGCCACCCGGGGGCTCCACACGGCCTGCCCGGTTTCGGCGGCCAGGCTCAGCTCGTTCTGCAGGTACACCACCGCCCGCCGCGTGGGCACCACCACCACCAAATCCGACAGCTCCCCGGTAGGCCCGTACTGCGCCACCAGCTCCCGGGCGATGCGCGCCAGAAAGGGCGTGGCATCGGGCAGGGGTCGGGTAGGCACGGGGGTAGGGGCAACGGCGAAAAGGGGCAGGTCGGGGAGGGAAGCAGGCATGCGCGGCGGGTCAGGAAATCCACTTAAAGGTACAGTGCCTTTTGCTCAGAAACCGGCTTCTGTTTGCAGAAAAACCTAAGTTGCGGAGTGGGTTGGAGAAGAACGATGTAAGGGCGGGGCTTGCCCCCGCCCGTCGTTGCACAGTATCGTTGAACGGTGGATAGAGGCCAGTCGTGCCTCGTTGCAGTGGCGAGCGGGGACAAGCCCCGCCCTTACATCGTTCTTCCTAACTTGAGTTAATAAGGACTCCTCAGATTCGCCTCACCGCATGCCCTTCACCGTTCAACAAACCATCATTCCGCCGCCGCCGGTACCTCCCACTTCCTGGTGGAAGGACGCGTCCAGCTCGGTATTGCTGGTACTGATGGCCATACCGGTTGTGATTATAGGAATAGGGGCGTTGCTGGTACTGGGAATTGGCTACGGCGTCTGGAGCGCCGGGGCAAAAATCATTCTGCCCATCCGGAAGCTGTTCGGCTACCAGCCGCCGCCCGGGCCGCCGCCGATTCCGGAAGTGCCTGTGGTGCTGTTTCAAAACGAGCAGCTCCGCTTGCTTACCACCGAGCAGGAATCGGGGGCAGTTAGTCGGGAGTTTGAGATTTGGTGGGAGGCGTGGGACGGGCTGGAGGACCGGGGACACTTTCCGGGGCTCTACCGCCTGCATACTGCGCCCGAAATTGCCGGCCTGCACGGGCAACTCGTATGCGAATTATGCCGCGAGTGGTCCGACGGACTGTTTCTGCAATTGATTGAACCTCTGCCCGGCCAGGTGCCACCAGCAACCACTTGGCTGATATATCTGGAACTGGCTACCCTGCGCTGGCACCGGGTAGTTGAAACGAACGACTATTATCTGCACCCAAACACACCGGGGCTGGAACAGGGCGCGTTCGAGGGCCTGAACCCGGCGGGAAAAAAGCTGGAACTGCGGGTGCAAACGCACGCTTAGCATCCGAACTCCTATGCCCCTTACTCGTTCACCGGCGCGACGTAGCTGGCCAGCGAGCGGGCGGCCAGGGTCACGCTGATGAGGGTAAGTACGGCTGCCAGAATGAAGGGCGCGCCGGGGAAATACACCGGGGCGCTGGGGCGGGTGAAGTAGGAGAACAGGCTTGTCATGAGCACCGGGCCCACGATGGAAGTGAGGCTCATCAGGCTGGTGAGGGCGCCCTGCAGCTCGCCCTGCTCGTTGGCTGGCACCTGGCCCGAAATAATGCCCTGCAAGGCCGGGCCGGCAATGCCGCCCAGGCAGTAGGGCACCAAAAAGGCGAACATCATCCAGCCTTTACTGGCAAAGGCGAACAGCACGAAGCCCAGCGCATAGAGCAGCAACCCCAGATACACCGACCGTTTGGGGCCCAGCACTGGGTTGATGCGCCGGATGAGGCCGCCCTGCACAATGGCCACCAGTAGCCCGATGGCGGCCAGCGAGTAGCCCACCCACTTTTCGCTCCAGGCAAATTTCTCCATCACGTAGTAGGTCCAGGTGCTTTGAGTGGCGTGGGCGGCCACGTAGAGGAAGAGCAGCGAAGCTACCAGCCCCAGAATAACAGGATAGCGCCCCAGCATCCGGAGGCTGCCGATGGGGTTGGCCCGCTTCCAGGCAAATGCCCGCCGCCGCTCAACGGGCAACGATTCGGGCAGCACGAAGTAGCCATATACCACATTGAGCAGCGTGAGGCCCGCGGCGGCCAGAAACGGCAGCTGGTGACTGTATTCGCCCAGTACCCCGCCCAGCAGCGGCCCCAGAATGAAGCCCAGCCCAAACGCTGCCCCAATCAACCCAAAGTTCTGGGCCCGCTTTTCGGGCGTCGATACGTCGGCAATGTAGGCGGAGGCCGTGGTAACGCTGGCCCCGGTGATGCCCGCAATAGCCCGGCCCACAAACAGCCAGGCCAGGGTGGGGGCGAAGGCCAGAAACAGGTAATCGACCCCGAAGCCGAGAAGCGAAAACAGCAGCACCGGCCGCCGCCCGAACTGGTCGGAGAGGTTGCCCAGCACCGGCGAAAACAGGAACTGCATGGCCGCGTAGGCAAATACCAGCCAGCCGCCTACTTGGGCTGCCTCGCTCACCGAGCCGCCCGTCAGATGCTGAATCAGCTTTGGAATGACGGGAATGATGATGCCGATACCCGTAACATCGAGCAGCAGGGTGATGAAAATAAACGTCAGGGCTGAGCGGGGCGCGGTTGACGCGGCGGGGGTATCCATAAAGCAGCAGAAAAGCGGGCCGTAAAGCTACGAGCTTCGCCGCCGGATACCCCGAAGCTGATAGATTTAAAGACCAGCAGGAAATTCAGGATTTCCTCCGTTATTCGTGCCGCCGTGGGGCGTATATTTTTCCGCAATTATTGTCTAAAAACTACTGAATGCTATTTTTCTACGGTACCGGCACTTCCTGCCTGCTTAGTGCGCCCCTGCCTGCCACCGCCTGCACGCACTGCGGCAGTACGGGCCAGCTCAGCGCTACGGTTTTCTCGCGCTACGCCAGCCTGTTCTGGACGCCGATTTTCCCGTTCACCAAAACCAGCGTCACCGTGTGCGGCCACTGCCAGCAGACGATTGCCAAGCTCAAGCAGATGCCCGAGAGCTACCGCCCGCCGGTGCAGCAGTTGCAGCAGCAGGCCCGCTACCCGGTCAGCAATTTCGCGGTGCTCATTCTGTTTGGACTTACGCTGGCCTTTATTTTCGGAGTTGGCTGGTTCAGCGACCCCAAGCCCGCTACCGCTTTGGCAGGTGAAAAAGCGGCCGTACAACTGGTCGAAGATGATGCCGGCGTGCAGCTGAGCGACCGTTACCGGGCCGACGCTGGCAAGGCGTACATGCTGGCCGAAGTGACCAGCCTGACCGCCGATACCGTGTACTACAAAATTACCACTGGCCTAATGGGCGAGCTGACCCCAGCAAGTGCTACCATCGCCCTGCGCGACTCTGTGCTGCCCGGTGGTGACAAGGGGGTGTATCCCCGAAGTATGTGGCATTACATGGTGAAAGGCAACGCCATGTTCAAGCCCATATAATAGCCGCTCTTCCTTCTTTTTCAAAGCTCATCCCCCAACCCCTATTCTTATGCGTAACCGTTTACCCGTTCTGTTGCTGGCCTCCGGCCTGCTGCTCGGCTCCGGCCTCAGTGCCCAGGCCCAGCTTAAACTCAACACCAAAACCATTGGCGCGGGCCTGAAAGCCGCTAAGGCCGCTACCGTTTCCGATGCCGAAGTAATCGAGCACACCAAGGAGTATGTGAAGTGGAGCGACGAGAACAACCCCGTTGCCCCCGCCAGCTTGCCCTATGCCCAACGCCTGAAGAAAATTGTGGCCGGCCTCGATACCTACGATGGCATGAGCATGGACTACAAGGTGTATCTGGTGAAGGACGTGAATGCTTTTGCCTGCGCCGACGGCAGCGTGCGGGTGTTTGCCGGCCTCATGGATTTGATGAGCGACCAGGAAATTCTGGGCGTTATCGGCCACGAAATCGGCCACGTGAAGCACAAAGATTCCAAGGATGCCATGCGCACGGCCCTGATGGCCTCGGCGCTCAAGGAAGGTGCCAGCTCGCAGGGCGGGGCCGCCGGGGCCCTCAGCGACTCCCAGCTCGGCGACCTGGGCCAGGCTATTGCCAATGCCTCATTCTCGCGTGCCCAGGAAAGCAGCGCCGATGCTTACGGCTACGACCTGCTCAAGGCCAAAAAAGTGAACCCCTGGTACATGGCCACCGCCTTTGGCAAGCTCAACGACCTCTCGGAGGGCGCTAAAGCCAGCAAAGGTGCCCAACTCTTCTCCTCTCACCCCGACAGTGAAAAGCGCATGACCATCGTGATGGAGAAGGCCCAGAAAGACGGCTTCACGAAGCCGGCGAAGTAAGGCAAAGGTTGCTTAACAAGAACTACCTGTCATCCTGAGCAAAGCGAAGGACCTTATCCCGCGACAACGGCCGTAACAAGGATTCGTTCTCGCGGGATAAGGTCCTTCGCTTTGCTCAGGATGACAGGTAGTTCTATAACCTCTTCATTTCAGGCTTCCCACTGCACTACTTCCCGGATATCGAAATAATACAGCACGCAACGCACCTGCTCGAAACCCAACTGCCGGAACAGGGCGGCGTACTGTTGCAGGGGCAGACGGTGCCGGTACTCGGGCGGCGGAAGCTTGAAATCGAGCAGCGTAACCCGGCGGCCCGAGCCGTTGCCGGCCGCCTCAAATACAATGCGGTCGGGCTTGTAGTCCTGCTTGCGGGTGCCGCCCACCAGAATTTCGCGCTCAGCCTCGGCCGCCACTTCGGAGCTGAAGTAGTGCGCCAGTCGTGGGTCGGCAGTTACCTCGCGCAGCTTGGCCAGCAGCGCGGGCCGCTCCTGCAGGCTGATAAGGCCCTCGGCCGCGAGCTGGGCCGCCACGCGCTCCACGTCGGGGGCCTGCTTCACGCGGCGCAGGGCGTAGTGCAGGCGGCGGTTCCATTCGTGCTGCTCCTGCTGCTCATCAAAATCGAATACGGTGTTGGCGTGCCGCCGCAGCTTCAGTCGCTTTTCCCAGGGAGTACTGGTCAGGTTGGTTAGCAGGAACTGGCTGCTGGCTGTTGGGTTTTCGTTGTTGGGTTTTAGCTGCCGATTCCCGGCTGCCGTTTCCTGAATAGGAGTCTCATTCGACGAAGAGCTAACAGTTTCACTCAACGTATACGCCATCTGCTCGTCGTTCCACTGGTTGGTGCTCACGAGGTAGCGGTGCAGCAGCTCGGCGACGGTGCCGGCGGGCTTGTCGGGGCCGGTTTCGCCGTCGTCGTTCTTGCCGCTGGTTTTGGTGGGCCTGGGCTTCTTGCTGATGACGTAAAGGCGGTGCCGGGGGCGGGTGAAGGCCACGTAGAGCATGTTCAGGCCTTCCAAAAAGGTCTTCTCCAGCTCCTCGGTGTACTGCCCGGCCAAAGGAGTGAGCAACAAATCATGCTTCTGGCTGAGCACGGCCACGCCGGGCATGTCGGCCACCGGGCGGTCGGCCACGTCGGGCAGCCGGCCCCAGAGCAGCGTACCCATAAACGGCCGCAGGCTCCAGTCGGCAAACGGCACAATCACCACGCCGTAGGCCAGTCCTTTGGCCTTGTGCACTGTGGTAATCGTAAGCGCGTCGCGGCCGGCGGGGGCGTTGATGCTCAGGCTGCTCTTCTTCTGGTCCCAGTAAGCCAGAAAGTTGTTGAGGTTGTTGCCGTAGCGCAGGCTGTATTCGAGCGTCAAATCCAGAAACCGGAACAGGTACTCGCGCTCCGCCGCCCGCTCCAGCAGCCCAAATAACCCCAGCAGCCGCTCGGTCAGCTCGTAGAGGCCCAGGTTGCCGGTTTCGTTTTCCTGTAGGTCGTAACCCAACGCCCGCAATTCGTCAAAAAAGGGTTCGGCCGACTTATCATTCGCCAGCTCGGCCCAGCGCCGGGCGCGGTCGGGAGTGGGGGCGTGGCCGCGCACCACACGGTCTACCAGCAGCAGGGCTTCGGCGCGGGCCAGCGTGTCGGCGGGCCGGTTAAGCACCCGGAACACCGCTACCAGCAGGTTCACTACTTCGGCAAATTCCAACGACAACGAATCGGCCGAAATAATATCGTAGCCGCGCTCTTTCAGGAATTTGGCGGTGTGGCGGCTGTTGCCGCGGGTGCGGCAGAGCACGGCAATATCCTGCAGCCGGTACCCGTCGGCCAGCGCCTGCTGCACCAGCTGCAGCGTGAGGTAAAGCGTGCTTTCGGCGTAGTCGAGCGTTTGGCCGGGCAGGTAGCCGGGCAGCACATCGGGCGTGAAGGTGCCGTGGGCCGCATCGTAGCGGGTGGCGGGCGCCTCGTCGTCGGTAAACAGCAGCTCCACATGGGCCGCCGCCGCCTCGGCGCCGGGCGGACTCTGCTGGGTGAAATCAGCATCAAATAAGGCCTGCACCAGCGGCAGTGCGCCGTGGGTGGCGCTTACGTGACTGAAAAAGGCGTTGTTGAACTCGATGATGTTGCGACCCGAGCGGTAGTTGATGTTTAGGTTGCGCGCCTCCAGGGCGGGGGTGATGGTCTGGTAGCGGTCGGCCAGGCGCTGGCGGGTTGCGGGGTCGGGCACCCGGTCGTAGAGATGCTTGGTTTCCTTTTTGTAGAGGCGTAGAATCTGTTCCATCTCGCCGCCCCGCCAGCGGTAAATGGCCTGCTTGGCGTCGCCCACGGCCAAATTCAGGTGGCCGCTGCCCAGGGCATTTTCCACCAGCGGCAGCAGGTTGTTCCATTGCAGTACCGAGGTATCCTGAAACTCGTCAATCAGTAAATGCTGATACCGGTCGCCCAGCCGCTCGTATAGGAACGGCACCGGCTCGTGCAGTACAATCTGGGCAATGCGGCGGTTGAATTCGGCAATCAGTACCACGTTCCGGTCGCGGCTAAGCTGCTCTACGGCCTTGCTCAGCTCGCTCAGCAAGCTCACCTGGAACACGTAGGGCAGCATGCCGGCCGCCAGCAGGTAGCTGGGCAGCAGCCGCTGCCGTATCTCCTGGAGCCGCTCGAACGTCTGCGCCAGCTCCGGCGCTACCTCATCGACGGCGGCCCGCAGCGGTCCGGTTTTGGCTTTGCCACTGTACCAGACGTCGGTTTGCAGTGTTTTGAGCGCGGTGGCTGTTGGGAAGCTGGCGTCTTTGGCCGGAGCCTCCAGCCAGCGGTGCCAGTTCTGGAAGTGGCCGAAGATGCCGCCCGTGCCGCTGGCCAGGTGCTCGGCCTGCAGGCTGGCCGCTGCCAGCGCATCAAGGGCTAACGTAGCAGTTTGCCGCACCAGGTCCTCAATTTCCTGCTGTCGGGCCCGCAGGCCCTCGTGCAGCCGTCGGTAGTCGGCCAGGCTCAGCACCTGCAGCTGCTGCATGGCCTCGTGCACCGGCTCGCTCAGCAGAAACTTCCCGAACTCCACTAGTTCCTCGGGCAGGTTGTTCCAGCTCTTCCCTTCCTCGGCTTTATTGAGCGCGAAATCAGAAATCGTGCGCGAAAGCAGGTCGGCGTTGGGGTCGCGGTTCACCCTATCCAGCACCAGGGCCACCGCGCCCTGCAGCACCAGGGTGCTATCCAGCTCCACCTCAAACGTGGCCGGCAGCCCCAGCTCGCGGGTAAAGGCCGTCACGATGCGCTGCACGAACGAGTCGATGGTGCTCACCGCAAAATCGGCGTAGTGGTAAAGCGCCAGCCGGAACGTGGCCGCCGCCCGCTCGCGCAGCACCCGCTCGCGCTCCTCGGCCGTGGTCAGGTGGGCCAGCGGCCCCTCGGCGGCCAGCTCGGCCGCAATATCGCTCAGCAGCGGGTCGGTGTGGCCTTCGGGCAGGCGCGCAAACCGCCGCAGCGCCCCCAGAATCCGCTGCTTCATCTCGCCCGCCGCGTCGTTGGTAAACGTGATGGCCAGAATGCTTTTGAAGTAGCCCGCCTCCTCCGAGCCCAGCGCCAACTTCAGGTATTCCTTGGTGAGTTGGTAGGTTTTGCCCGAGCCGGCCGAGGAGGAGTAGATACGGAAAGTAGGCTGGGACATGAGCAAGGGGGTAGAATAGCACGACAAAGGTTGAATTAATCCCTTGGATTAGCCGACTGAATGACTGCCTTAATGGAAGCCTTCCGACTGAGTGGGGCCGGGCTGCCGGCCAGCCGCCAGACAAACAAACCAGCCGGCCAGCCGGTCTTAGAACCACGCCGCGCAGTTGCGGCGGCTGGTTCACTTGCTCACAACTCCCCTATGAACATTGGAATTATTGGCGCCGGCCACATCGGCAGCGCCCTCGCCGTCCGGCTCGTCGGTCTTGGCCACTCCGTTCTCATCGCCAACTCCCGCGGTCCCGAAACGCTGACCGAGGTAGCCAAAAAAACTGGTGCTACGCCCGCCACGGCCCGCGCCGCCGCCCGCCACGGCGACATCATCGTGGTCACCATTCCGCTCAAAAATATTCCCGACCTGCCCCTAGACTTGTTTGAGGGCGTAAGCGCCGAGGTGCCCATCATCGACACCAGCAACTACTACCCACTGCTGCGCGACGGCCAAATTCCGGCGTTGCAAAGCGGCAACCTGACCGAGAGCGAGTGGGTGCAGCAGCACTTGGGCCGGCCGGTGGTCAAGGTGTTCAACAACATCTACGCCGACCACCTCGAAAACAAGGGCCAGTCCGCCGGCACGCCCGGCCGCATTGCCCTGCCCGTAGCCGGCGACGATGCCGCCGCCAAGCAGCAGGTCATGGCGCTGGTCGAGGAGCTGGGCTTTAGTGCCGTGGACGACGGCACGCTGCACGAGTCGTGGCGGCAGCAGCCCGGCACGCCCTCCTACGGCGCCGACCTGCCCGCCGACAAGCTGCGCGAGCACCTGGCCAGCCTCGGCACCAAGCGCACCGAGGCCCAGCGCGCCGAATTCGCGGCCAACCACGCCGCCCAGGAGCAGGAAATGAAAAACCAGGGCGCCCAGCTGTAGCCCCGGGTTCTTACCCCATGCAGAAACGGTCCGGTTGCGCTTAGGCGTGGCCGGACCGGTTTTTTTTAGAGTATGGATAATTGCTAGGCGCTTACCCCACCGGCCCCCACAAGTAGTCGCGCATCCCGGCCTCAATCCGCATGGGCCGCTTGCTGACCGTGTCCAGCAGCACCCACTGCGTCTCGGCTTCGCAGAGCAGCTTGCCGTCGGCGGCGCGCTCGATGCGCACGAACCGCTGGCACTGGGCCCCGCGTACTTCGCCAATCCAGGTGGTGCAGCGTAGCTCGTCGTGCAGCAGGGCCGGGTGGCGGTACTGGAGGCGGTGCTCGCGCACCACCCATATATAGGAGTGCTCGGGCGTGCCGGCCGGGTAGGCGGCGTGCCAGTGCGCGGTGGCTGTATCCTGCACCCAGCGCACGTACTGCACGTTGTTGGCGTGGTCGAGGTCGTCGATGTCGGCGGGCTGCACGCGCAGGTGGTGGGCGAAGCGGAAGGCGGGGGTGGCGGGCGTATCCATGTTTCCAAAGGTACAGCCGGGCGGTTGGGCTGCCAGACACTACGGCCCTCTGCACACTAAAATTTCGGGCTTGTCGTTGCCGAAACCCTCCAGTTCTAAAATATACCTGTATATTTGATGCAAGTTAAGAAAAAGCGGTTTCGTTGCCCGGTTGAGTTCTTCGTAAAAGATAGCCCAATTAAGCTCAGACAGCTTTTCTTGCTACAAAACATCCATCATCATCAAGAGTACCCATGCAGACAGGAACTGTAAAATTCTTCAACGAGACCAAAGGTTTTGGTTTCATCAAAGTGGACGAGACCGGCGAAGACGTTTTCGTACACGTGACCGAGTGCATCGACGAAATCCGCGACCAGGACAAAGTTGAGTTCGAAATCGCCCAGGGCCGCAAAGGTCCTAACGCTGTTAAAGTAAAGCTCGCCTAAGCGACCTTCTTTTTAGATAGCATAGAAAGCAGGCTCCCTACTAGGGAGCCTGCTTTTTTTGTTGGGTTTGAGACTATATTGGATAAAAGCGTCTGTCATCCTGAGCAGAGCAAAAGACATTATCACATCATCAAGTAGAGCATCCGTAAAACGTGACAAGGTCTTTCGCTCCGCTTAGGATGACGTTTAAGCTCCATTCCTTTATTTGCATTGCTTCAATCCTCGCTTTTCTCGCGAAAAACCCATACCTTTGCACCCGCATTTGAGAACGGCCACGTTCCGCGCAGCTTCGGGCTGCCTATAGAAACTTGTTGGGCCGGCTTTGTCTTCCGTCCGTTATTCCGTCACTCGTCGTCGTTGTGGAGAGAGTGGGAGAAGAGCGTCGCTGAATCCGCTGTTTTCAGAGCTTTATCTCTCTCACTCCATTAACACTGACATGGACCAGGAAACCCCTAAAACCAAGTTCAGCGAGCTGACCCTCTCTGAAGAAATGCAGCGCGCCATTGCCGAAGTCGGCTACGAAGAGGCTTCGCCCATCCAGGCCGCTGGTATTCCCGTGCTGCTCGCCGGCCGCGACGTAATCGGCCAAGCCCAGACGGGCACCGGCAAGACCGCCGCCTTCGCCATTCCCGCCATCGAACTCGTTGACACCGACTCGCGTGAAGTGCAGTGCCTCGTGCTCTGCCCCACCCGCGAGTTGGCCGTTCAGGTTTCGGGCGAAATCCAGAAGCTCGGCAAATACAAGCGCGGCCTCGCCGTGGTGCCAATTTATGGTGGCTCGTCGTACGACCGCCAGTTCCGCGCCCTAGAGCGTGGTGTGCAGATCGTAATCGGTACTCCCGGTCGCGTGATGGACCACATCGAGCGCGGCACGCTCAAGTTGGAAAACTGCAAAATGATCATCCTCGATGAGGCCGACGAAATGCTCGACATGGGCTTCCGCGACGACATCGAGACGGTGCTCAAGAAAATGCCTGAGCAGCGCCAGACGGTCTTCTTCTCCGCCACGATGAGCAAGCCCATCATGGAGATGACCAAGCGTTACCAGACGGAGCCGCAGATCGTGAAGGTGAATCATCAGGAGATGACCGTCACCAACATCGAGCAGAGCTACTTCGAGGTGCGTGGTCCTCAGAAAAAGGACGTGCTGACCCGCCTCATTGATATGTACAATATCAAGTCGGGTATCGTGTTCGCCAACACCAAGCGCATGGTCGACGACATCGTGGGCGACCTGCAGGCTAAAGGCTACTTCGCCGAAGGTCTGCACGGCGACATGGGCCAGCAGCAGCGCCAGAACACGCTCGACAAGTTCCGCAAGGGCACCCTCGAAATTCTGGTAGCCACCGACGTAGCCGCCCGCGGCATCGACGTGGAGAACGTGGAAGTGGTAGTAAATTACGACCTGCCCGCCGACGAGGAGTATTACGTGCACCGCATTGGCCGCACCGGCCGGGCCGGCAAGCAGGGCAAGGCCTTTACCTTCGTGAGCGGCCGCGACATCTACAAGCTGCGCGACATCATGCGCTTCACCAAGGCCACCATCAAGCAGGAGCGCGTGCCTTCCTTCGAAGATGTGTCGGAGGTGAAAACCACGCTCATGCTCGCTTCCATCAAGGAAGTAATTGAGAAGGGCAACCTCGACAAGTACGTGAGCCGCGTACAGCGCCTTATCGACCAGAGCATCGACGAGAGTATCACTTCCCTCGACATCGCAGCGGCTTTGCTGAAGATGACGATGAAGGAAGACAAGCGGGCCCAGGAAAGCCTCGACGCCAGCCGCACCCAGGGTGCCGCTCGTGCCGGCTTCACCCGGCTATTCGTCACGATGGGCAAAAAGGACCGCCTGCACCCCCGCGACATTGTGGACCTGATTGCCGAAAACACCAGTCTCACGGCCGGTAAAGTGGGCGACATCGCCCTCTACGACAAGTTCAGCTTCGTGGAAGTACCCAACGAGTTCGTGGAAGAAATTGTGGCCCAGCTTGGCCGCAGCTCCATCCAGGGCCGTCCGGTAGCCTTCAACATCGCTACGCCCGTGCAGGAAGGTGATGCCCAGCAGCAAGGTGGCGACCGTGGTGAGCGTCCGCGCCGGGGCCCGGGTGGTTTCGGTGGCGGCGAGCGGCGCGAAGGCGGCGGCTCGTACGGCGGCGGCAACCGCGGTGGTAGCTACGGCGACAAGCGTGAGGGTGGCAGCAGCTACGGCGGCAACCGCGGTGGCGGCTCGTATGGCAGCGGCGGCAACCGCGGCGGTAGCTACGGCAGCAGCCGCGAAGGCGGCAACTCTTACGGCGGTGGAAACCGCGGTGGCAGCAGCTTCGGCGGTGGCTACAAAGGCAAGCGCCGCGACAACGAGTAAGTCCCTGATCTACACTGATAGATCGTGATTCTGCAGATTATCGTTTCAGCGTAGATTAACTCAATAGAGCAAAGAGCCCCTATCTCACCGAGACAGGGGCTCTTTGCTTTTAAGCCTTATTACAAATTGCCTGTTCATTTCAAAAGCAAAAAGAGGACGCCTCGGAAGAAGCGTCCTCTTTTTGCCTGGAACTGATAGCAGAACGCAATCAGTAGTTTACTTGGCGGCGTCGCGCAGGTTACGGATTTCGTCGTGAGCCTGCTTGATGCCGGCAGCCTGCTTATCAATAACCGTTTTGAGGGCGGCCGGAATGTCCTGCATCTTTATGGCCTTCTCGTAGGCAGCCTTGGCGTAATCTTCGCCCCGTTCGCACTCAGCCAGAATCGCGTGGCGGTCTTTGCCGGTTATGAGGCCTTTGAGGTTGATGAAGGCGCGGTGCACGGCGCTGGTAATGGACGACTCCTCGTCGGGCTTCAGATCGAGCTTGAACATCTGGTCTTCCAGCTCCGTGATGTAGCCGGCGCGCTGGGCGGCATATTTCTTGAAGAGGTCCTTCAGGTCGGCTCCCTCTACGTCGGTCATTGCCTCGGCATAACCTTTCTGGCCATCCTTGAGGGTTTCGATGAGTTCGTTGAGGCCGGCTTGCATTACTTTAGCGTCCATAGGAAGGTGTTTTTAGGGTAGGGGGTAGAATAGAATTCAATTACAGAATCCTTGCCCTTACTTACTCCTAAACGCCTGCCAAGGTTACCGGCGCGGCAACCTGGCTCATGGCGCGGCCGGCCAGAAAGCCGGTCGTCCAGGCCGCCTGGAAGTTGAAGCCACCGGTAATGCCATCAATATCGAGCACTTCGCCCGCAAAGTGCAGGCCCGGCACGAGGCGGCTTTCCATGGTCTGCATATCGATTTCGGCGAGCGAAATACCGCCGCAGGTCACAAACTCCTCCTTGTAGGTGGTTTTGCCGGCTACGGGCAGGGCCGTGCGCAGCAGCGCCTCAATCAGGCGGTTCTGGAGTTTAGCCGGCAACTCGTTCCAGCGGGTTTCGGGGCTGATGCCGGCCTGCTCGGCCAGCGTGCGCCACAGCCGTTGCGGCAACCCCAGCAACGGGTTAGACAGTACCAGCTTGCGGCCGTGGGGGCCGCGGTGCTCCTGCAAATGGCTGCGCAGGGTGTCTTCAGTGAAGTCGGGCAGCCAGCTAACCAGCGCAATACTTTTATAGCTGAGCTCGTGCAGCCGGCGCGCGCCCCAGGCCGAGAGCTTGAGCACGGCCGGCCCGCTCAGGCCCCAGTGCGTAATCAGCACCGGACCCTCATAATCGAGCTTTTCGCCGGCCACCCGCACGCGGGCCCGCGGCACGCTCACGCCCGGCAGCTCGCGCAGCGGCGAGTTGGGTACGTTGAAAGTGAACAGGCTGGGTACCGGCTCCTGCACCGCGTGGCCCAGCTGCCGTAACCAGTTGTACTGCTCCGATTTGGGCGCGCCGCCGGTGGCCACCAGCAGCCGCGCCACGCGCAGCACCGGCGCAGCACCCGCGCCGCTCAGCGTCAGCTCGAAGCCGCCCTCGGGCAGTGCTTGGATACTGTCGGCCGCCGTATGGGTCATAATTTCGACGCCGGCCCGACGGGCAGCCTCCAGCAGGCACTGGGCCACCGTTTCCGACGAGTCGGTGATGGGGAACATGCGGCCGTCGGGCTCGGTTTTGAGCTGCACGCCGCGGTCGGCAAACCAGCGCACCGTGTCGGGGGCGCCAAACGTGTGGAAGGGCTGCTTGAGCTGCGCTCCGCCGCGGGGGTAGTGCTGCACGAGTTGAGCGGGCGTATCGGCGGCGTGCGTAACGTTGCAACGGCCGCCACCCGAAATCCGGACTTTGCTCAGCAGCTTGCCGGTTTTCTCCAGCAGTAGTACCCGTAGCGCCGGGTTGGCCTCGGCGCAGGCAATGGCCCCGAAGAAGCCCGCTGCCCCGCCGCCTAGTACTGCTACCGTTAGCCGCTGGTTTTCACCAATTAGTTTCGATTTCGCTGATTCAGACATTACCTGTTAAACTAAAAAGAGAGCCACTCAGGCTCAGCGGCACCGTCACCCTGCCGTGTCTGAACAAAAAAAATCAGCGAAAACACGACTAATCAGCCAAAATAAGTGATTGAAGCTGTTTAGTAAGTACTCTGAATCAATCAGAACGTCATGCTGAGCTTGCCGAAGCATGATGTTCTCTTGACTTGCTAAAACAGCCTCATTAGCAGAACGACAAAGCGGCTACTACGTCGTCGTGACGGAATTGGTACTGGGTTAGTTCGCGGATGGCCGACGAATCGACCTGTTTGCCGCCGCTGGTGCCCTCGGCAAAGGTAGGTGGCTCGAGGCCAAGCTGGGTGGCGGCGGCGGTGAAAAACGTGCGGCGGCTGGGGTGGCTGGCGGCGCAACCGTTGAGCGTGTGGCCCCATAGCCCCAGTTCCAGCACCTTTAGCAGCAACCCGATGCAGTCGTGCAGATGCACCATATTAACTGGGGCCTCGCCGTGGGCTACGCCCGTGCGCCCGGCCAGAAAACGGCCTGGCTGCCGGCCGGGACCCATCAGGCCGGCCATGCGCACTACGGTATTGGCAGGGCCCTGAAACAGGGCTTCGGCCCGCAGCAGGTGCGAGTCGGCTTCGGCTGAAGCGTGGGCATCATCCTCGTGCATAGGGCGGGCCTGGTCGGGGTACACGCCGGTGGAGCTGACCAGCAACACGTGGGCCACTCCGGCTTCGGCCGCCGCTGCGGCCACGTGGCCGAGCAGGGTGGGGTAGGCCTGGGGGGCACCGGCGGCCCGCGAGGGCGGCACGTTCAGGATGAGCACCTCTACGCCCTGCAGCAGCGCGCGCAGCGTGTCGGCGTCGGTGGGCGAGAGGGTGGGGGCGAGGCGCAGCAGAAACGGCTGGATGCCGATGTCGCGCAGCGTCAGGAGCTGGCTGGGGGTGGTGGTGGTGCCGCGCACGGGGTAGCCGTCGGCCATTAGCGCCCGGGCCAGGGGCAGCCCCAGCCAGCCGCAGCCCAGAACGGCCACGATAGGGAAGGCAGCAGAAGAAACAGGTTGAGTCATGTGGGCTAAAGGTGGCAAAAAAACCGGCGCAGGCAAACTCAAGCAGCAGCAATCCGCCCCAAAAAGCGCATCGACCGGGCCGAGAAACGGAAGAATTAGCGTTCTTGTGAAAATCGGCCACCCTTTCGGCCTGCTATTGCTTCTTCTCACCTTTCCATCACACGCTTTCTCTGCTTATGGCCTCTGCTCATCCCTACGCCCAGCCCATGCTCCGCGACAATGCCCTGCAGGGCAAAACCATCGTCGTGACGGGCGGCGGTACCGGCCTCGGCCGGGCCATGACGACGTACTTTCTCCAACTCGGGGCCAACGTGGTTATCAGCTCCCGTAAGCTCGACGTGCTCGAAAAAACGGCCGCCGAACTGCGCGAGCAGACCAACAACGCCAATATCCTGGCCGTGCAGTGCGACGTGCGCAAGTACGATGAGGTAGAGGCGCTGCTCAACAAAACCATTGAAACCTTCGGCGGCGTCGATGTATTGCTCAACAACGCGGCCGGCAACTTTATCAGCCCCACTGAGCGCCTGAGCCATAAGGCGTTCGATGTAATTGTAGACATCGTTCTCAAGGGGTCCTACAACTGCACCCTGGCCTTTGGCAAGCGTTGGATTGCCGATAAAAAGCCCGGCACCATCCTCAGCATTGTCACCACCTACGCCTCGGTAGGCTCGGCCTACGTGGTACCATCGGCCGCCGCCAAAGCCGGCGTGCTGGCCATGACGCGTTCTTTGGCCGTGGAGTGGGCCAAGTACGGCATCCGCTCCAACGCCATTGCGCCCGGCCCGTTCCCAACCGAAGGGGCCTGGAGCCGCCTGTTTCCCGAGCCGCTGGCCTCCAAGCTCGACCCGGCGGCCAACGTGCCCCTCAAGCGCGTGGGCGAACATCAGGAACTGGCCAACCTGGCCGCCTATATGGTGTCAGACTTTTCGGCTTACATGAATGGCGAAGTCGTGACACTCGACGGCGGCGAATGGCTCAACGGGGCCGGCGAGTTCAACAAGCTCGAAATGCTCACCCCCGATATGTGGGACCACATCGAGAAAACCATGCGCCGCTAGATCACGGATTAGCGCGGATTATAACGGATTTCACGGATTTTGTAGACGGACGCATCTTGCCGTTACAGCATCGTTGTTTGATGGTTGAAATTAAAAAAGGCCACTTCGATTGAAGTGGCCTTTTTAGTCAACTACAAAATCCGTTAAACTCCGCGCTAATCTGTGGTCAGAGCTTATACCCCTTGTAGCCCTTGGCGAACTCGGGGGCGGGGATGGGCTGGTTGGCGACTACATCGGCGAATTCGAACTTTTCGAACAGGCCTTTGTCGTCGTTCACCTGCACTACGAGGGGCAGATAGAGCTTCTGATCGATGCAGATGGTGATGCGGCTGCCGTAGGCGTTGGGCACCTGGATGGTTTTGCCGGCTGCCACGGTGGCCCCGGGGCTCAGGCCGTTGCGCTCCATGATGCGGTATTCGCCGCAGCCAAATTTGCTGGCAATGGTTTTGGTGGTTTCAGCCTTGGTGGGCTTGTAGCTCACGTAGCGAAACTGCGGGTACGAAGAGCGCAGCACGTGAGCCGGGCGACCCAGCACCGTTGTGTCGCCGGTGTAGCGGAAGGTCTTCTCGAAGCCGGGGGTTACCCGCTCACCCGAACTGTCGAGCAGTTCGGTGATGGT
This sequence comes from Hymenobacter psychrophilus, assembly GCF_900107135.1. Classification (GTDB taxonomy): domain Bacteria; phylum Bacteroidota; class Bacteroidia; order Cytophagales; family Hymenobacteraceae; genus Hymenobacter; species Hymenobacter psychrophilus. The sequence goes on along the minus strand of NZ_FNOV01000001.1, from coordinate 523,188 downwards.
GCCGTAACCGGCCTCCAGGGCGCTGTGGTGCTGGCTTTTGCGCATGATGGAACCCTGCGGATCGAGGCTGAGCGTCACGTAGGGGAAACTGTTGGGATACACCCAGGCGTCGCCGCCGTTCTGGCCCGTGACGTAGAGCACCTCAATGCCCTGGTCGTTGCGCAGGTACACTTTGTAAGGTTTGAAGCTCATCTTCATGGCCGTGCGGGCCTGCTGATATTTGCCCGCTATGCGTTCCTGAGCCCGCACGTTGCAGCGCAGGGTTTTCAGGTTGTCGATGGCGTTGGTCAGGCGGCTGATGAGGGTTTCGGTGGTGATGGCCGGAGCAGCGGGCATGGCGCTACTGCTCAGTAGGCCCGCCAGCGCCAGTACCGGCAGGCAGTAAGAACGACGAATCATAACGTAATCAAGGGTAGTCGGAAGTTCGAGGGCCAGACTGCAGGCATAAATCGCGCCATTTGCGGGAGTGTTGGGCCGGGGCCGCTCGGTGCAGGTGCCCTGGCCCGGCTAACGTTTCGGGCGGGGCGAAAGTTGAGCGGCGAGCCAGGGCGCAACTTTTTTCGGGGTTTGCCGGAATAGAAGCCATGCACTTCTCCGTTATCACCCCTACTCACAACCGCCGCGCCTATTTGCCCGAAGCCGTGGAAAGCGTCCGGGCCAGCGTTTCGGCCCCGCTCGACTTCTCGTTCGAGCACCTGATTTGCGAAAACGCCTGTTCCGATGGTACGGCCAGCTACCTGCGCGAGGCCGCGCTGCAGCCCGGCCCGCCGCTGCGGGTGCGCCCCCAGCCCGAACTACTGCGCGCCGGCCCGGCCCGCAACCAACTCATCCGCCACTCTGACGCGCCCGCCGACGCCTGGATTGTGCCGCTCGACGACGACGATTTGCTGCTCCAGCGCACCCTGTTCCACTACGGCCAGCAAATCAAGCAGCATCCCAACCAGCCCTGGCTGGTGGCCGATTTCCTGCGCGTGGACCAGAGCCGCCGCTACCTGCCCGCCGACGATTACTATGCCTGGCAGTTCGACTCGCCTCAGGATATGCTACGGGCCATTTTCCGGGCCGAGCACTTTATCCAAGGCAACGTTTGCTACGGCCGGGCGCTGTTCGAAGAAGTGGGCGGCTACGACGAGCAAATTGAAATGGCCGAAGACCTCGACCTCTATGTGCGCTTCCTGCTGGCCGACCACCTGCCCGTCATCTGCCCCCACATCAGTCACCTGCACCGCTTTCACGACAGCAACGTCAGCATCGGCGTCGATGCCGGCAAGCACGCCCAGGACTTGCGCGTGATTTATGATAAGTACGCCGCGCAGTTAGGGGAGCAGGGGATAGAGCGGCCGTAAAGATTCGCAGGAGCCGTTACGGGATAGAAGCTCAATCGGAAGAATTTTGCTTGCTCTGACTTCTATTGATTTTGTCCCAAGCCTTCTTTGTGAGAATGACGAGTTGCTGCTTGGGCACGTTAAATAAGGATACGAAATCTTTGCTCATCACGTAGAGGGTTTCGCTAGGCACTACTTCTTGATAGAGCAATACTGTGCAGATGTCGGAGGGCGTGATGTAGGGATGCGCTTCGAGGTGCGAGTGCATTGTGCCCACGACTTTCCGTTCCCCCTCCGGCGGAGTCATGGGCAAGTAAGATTGGTGCAGTTTTTCGGCCTGCTGCAGCTCGCCCGTCGCGCTGAATGTGAGCAGGTAGTCGTTGCCGAAAGGCAGTAGCCTGTCAGTTTTTGGGCCAGTGAGTACATATACCCGCACTTCCGAGCCTTTGTCGAGTAAGGCTACGTTGAGGTTAGTACCAGCCGGACGTTGGTAGGGAGTGCCCAGCTTTTTGTGCGAAACCATTTCCTCCCTGGCCCGCTGCCAGATAGTAAACAACCGTTGCTCGGTTACAGTAGCGTTACGGCCGGCAAATACCCGGCCGGTTGCCATTGTGATGGTATCGCACGGAAAATCGTAGCCGTAAAATATCTGCAATGCGGCGTTAGCGGCTGGCTTTCGGAAGAAAACGCAACGCATAGAATCTGTGCCGATAGGATAAGACACGTAACCGCCAACCTGGCTCATATCGGCCCCGCTGGCTTGCAGCAAATCAGTGCCAACCCACGAGGCCCGTTCCGACTGATAGAGGGCCAGTCCCTCCCGCAGGATTTCCGCCGCAGTTTGGTCGATTTTCTCCCTCGATTGGGCGCTGGCAGTTCCAGCGGATAAAAAGGCTAGAAGCAGCAGCAGTAAGGTGGGCGGGCGAAGCGTTACTTGCATCATCAGGGGAAGTGAAAGAACAAGTGCAATTCTAAGGCTTGGTTTCCAGAAAAATCACCCCGCCCTTCACTACCAGCCGTACCTGCCGCAACGCGCTGATATCCTGGGTGGGGTCGCCGGATACGGCCACCATGTCAGCTAGAAGGCCGGGCTTTAGCTGGCCACGGTCGGGGAGTTGGAAGAGGCGGGCGTTGGTGCTGGTGAGGCCGCGCAGGGCCTGCAGGCTCGTGAAGCCGTATTCGCGCACCAGCAGTTCGGCTTCGCGCAGGTTGTCGCCGTGCGGAAACACGCCCACGTCGCCGCCGATGGCCAGTTCCACGCCGCTTTGCAGCGCGGCTTTCATGCTGAGGCGTTTTTGCTGGATGCGGTCGGGCTCGGGGCTGGTGCCTTTCTGCCAGCCGCGGTATTGAGCCACGGCGTCGCCAGCGGCTACGGTGGGGCAGAGGGCTACGCCGCGCTGCTTCATCAGCTTGAATATTTCCAGCGTGCCGCCGTCGCCGTGCTCAATGGTCTGCACGCCGGCCAGGGTGGCGCGGCGCATGCCCTCGGGGGTGCTGGCGTGGGCCACCACGGGCCGCCCGGCATTGCGGGCGGTCTGCACTAGCAGGTTCAGCTCGTCCTGCGAAAACGTGGGCCGGCTGGGCTCGTTGGGGCCCCAGCGGTAGTCGGCGTACACCTTAATAATGTCGGCGCCCTTGCCGATTTGCTCGCGCACGGCCCGGATGAGGTTGTCGGTGCCGTCGGCCTCCTGGGCGCCCTGGGGCACCTCTATATCAACAGAAAGCTTGGGGCCGTAGGAGCCGGTGGCCACCAGGGCGCGGGTAGCTACCAGCAGCCGAGGCCCCGGAATCAGGCCTTGGGCTATGGCCTGCTTGAGACCCACGTCGGCGTAGCCGGCGCCTTCCGAACCCAGGTCGCGGGCCGTGGTAAAGCCGGCGGCCAGCGTGGCGCGAGCATGCGCCGTACCCCGGGCCACGCGCAACGCTTCCGATTCGAGCAACACTTGGTCGTTCCAGGGCGTTTCGTTGTAGGGATGCAGCAGCAGGTGGCTGTGGCCCTCAATCAGGCCGGGCAGCAGCGTGAGGCCGGGCAGCTCCAGCACCCGGGTGCCAGTTGGGGCAACCAGCTGGGCTGCTGGTCCCACGGCCTTTATTTTGTCGCCTTCGGTGAGCACGGCCCAGCCAGGGTGTAGGGTTTGGCCATCGAACACGGCGGCGGGCCGCAGCAGCAGAGCAGCAGGCGCGGCGGGGGTGGCAGGAAGGGGCTGCTGGGCCCACATGGGGCCGGCGGTCAGCAGAAAAGCGGGCAGAAGGAACCGGTACAAGGGCAGCGGAGAAGGCAGGTGAAGGCAATGCCTAAAGCTACGGCTGCTTCCGCAAATCGTACGACAGCCCCAGTTGCGCATCCCAAACGCCCAGCCGCTGGTTCGCAAACCGAAAGTCAGCATCCTGTACTGGCACACTGGCAAGTAGCAGGCGCGGATGAAACAGGCCTTCCAGGTTAAACCGACTGCCCCACAGTTGGCGGTAGGTAAGATTGGACCACAGGCCGAAGCCAACTTTGGCCTCCGCGCTTCGTTCCCGGGCGCCCACCACATACAGGCCCGCGCTGGGGCCAGCTAGCAGCTCCAGCCGGGGCGCCAGGTTCAGCCGCCCCGCCACGAAACCGTGCAGTGAGTAAAGCGAGTTGTGGTAGGTTGTAATCACGCGGTCGGGTAGCCCTTCGAATGGGTCGCCCGGCAGGAGCTCCCGATACGGCTGGCGGTTGCGGGCCGCCGTCAGGCCAACGCCCGCCACCACCCGCCGGCCCAACGGAAAAACCGTGTTCAGCCCCCCGGAAGCCGTGCCGGTAAAGGACTTCTCGCCCACCCGGGTGTAGCCGCCCATGAGCATGACTTTCTGACCGAAAGCAACAGTAGCGACGAGAGACAGTAAAAACGCAATAGATAAAAATCGAATCATCCCTGCTGATTTTTAGGCAAAAGAAAAGCGGCTGGCTACCAGTAGAGTAGCCAGCCGCTTCACAAGTTGCAAAGAAGCCGTTTGAAAACGGAAGGGGGCGCTTAAAAACTGGAAAGCGCAACGGCCTAACGCCCTGAGGCTTCAGCTCCGGAGCGTTAGGTGGTTTTTTATCTACGCGTCAGCTTTTTTGCGCTTCACTTTCACCTTCTTCAGCTTCTTGTCCGGCGTAGTATCAGCACCTGAATCGGGGGTGCCAACGAGGGTCATTTCCTTCACCAGGTGGCTGGCACCGGCGTATTTGTCTACCACGAACAGCATGTAGCGCACATCGAGGGTGATGTTGCGCACGCGGTCGGGGTCGAACATGATGTCGGACATAGTGCCCTCCCAGTTACGGTCGAAGTTGATGCCAATCAGTTCGCCGTTGCCGTTGATGACGGGCGAGCCGGAATTACCGCCGGTGGTGTGGTTGGTGGCAATAAAGGCTACCGGCACCGAGCCTTTGTAGGCGTAGGGGCCGTAGTCCTTGGTTTGGTATAATTCCGCGAGGCGCGCCGGTACCTCAAACTCGGGGTTGGTCGGGTCGGCCTTCTCCATGATGCCGTCGAGGGTCGTGTAGAAATCGTACTTCACGCCGTCGGCGGGCTCGTAGCCGGCTACCTGGCCGTAGGCGAGGCGCAGGGTGGAGTTGGCATCGGGGTAGAACTTGCGCTCGGGCTGCTGCAGGCGCAGGCCGGCCATGTAGGTGCGCTGGAGCAGGGCAATTTGGTCGGTGGCCACGTTGTAGCCGGGCAGAATGGCCGTGCGGTAGTTATTCACAATAGCTGCTGCGAGCTTCACAGCAGGGTCCTGGCGCAGCGCATCGGACTTGCCGGCCGCTACTTCATCGAGCACGGCTTGGGCGCTGGCTTCCGAAGTCAGGCGCGACTTGCCGTAAAGCTGGGCCACGTAGGTGGCCCAGCCGGTGGTGGCGTACTGCTTCTGCAGCTCCTTTACGTAGGTCGGCAGCAGGGCGGCCGGAGTACCGTTGGCGTAGAGCGGCAGCAATTGGGCTGCCACCTTCTGGTCGGTGGCGGCGCTGTAGTTCTTAAAGAAACTGGTTGTGCCTTTTTTGGCTTTTTCTACGGCGGTGGCCAGCTCAGCGGCGGGCGCTTTACCACCGGTTAGCTCCAACAGCGGCTGCAGGCTGTTGGCATAAGCCACCAGCTCCACGCCCAGCGCGGCCTCGCTCACGTAGTCGCGGGCCAGCGTGTAGTCGCGCCCCTGGGCGTAGTTGCGCTGCAACTCGGGCAGCAGCCCGGCAAAGGCCGCGCGGCGGGCGGCATCGCCCGACTCGGCCCAGCGCTGGAACTCGGCTTCGCGCTGCTGCTTCACGCGCACGGCGTCGAGCTTGCGCAGGCCGCGGTTCTCTCCGATCCACTTTTTCCAGTAGTTAGCCAGGCTGGCGTACTTGGCCGCGTACTGAATCCGCACCTTGTCGGAGACCTTCATATCCGTGTCAAGGGCCTTTAACTTAGCGTCGCGAATGGCGATTTTGGCCGGGTTCGACAGCGAGTACACCTCATCGACGCCCCAGCTGGTGAGGTACTCATTGGTGCGGCCCGGAAAGCCGAACACCATGGTAAAGTCGCCGGGCTGCACGCCGGCCAGCGAAATGGGCAGGTGGTAGCGGGGCTTGAAGGGCTTATTGTCGGGCGAGTAGGGGGCGGGCTTGTTGTCGGGGCCGGCGTAAATGCGGAACAGGCTGAAGTCGCCGGTGTGGCGGGGCCAGGCCCAGTTGTCGGTGTCGCCCCCGAACTTGCCGATGCTGCTTGGCGGCGCGCCTACCAGCCGGATGTCCTGGAACACCTCAGTCAGGAACATATAGTACTCATTGCCATTGAACATAGGCCGCACGAAGGCCTGGTAGCCAGTGCCCTGCACGGCGGCCTGGGCCACACGCTGGCTGTTCTGCAGCACCAGTTGCTCGCGTTGGGCTTCGGCAATGCCGGTAGCCGGAATGCCGGCCAGCACCTGGCTCGTCACATCTTCCATGCGCACAATAAAGGTGGCGGTCAGGCCCGGGTTGGGCAACTCCTGACCGGGCGTCATGGCCCAGTAGCCCTTGGTCAGGTAGTCGTTTTCAACCGAGGAGTGGCTCTGGATCTGGCCGTAGCCGCAGTGGTGGTTGGTGAGCAGCAGGCCCTGGTCGGAGATAATTTCGCCGGTGCAACCGCCGCCGAACTGCACGATGGCATCCTTCAGGCTGCCCTGGTTGATGGAGTAAATCTGCTCGGCCGTCAGCTTGAGGCCTTTTTTCTGCATGTCGGCTTCGTTGAGCTGCTTGAGCAGCAACGGCAGCCACATGCCTTCATCGGCGCGGGCCGATAGGGTAGTGAGGAAGGTGAGGGCCAGCAGCGCCAGCCGGGAGCGTAAGGTCATGAAAACGGAAATGGGTGGAAATATCAGGACGCTAATTTACGGTTTTAGCTGCGCTTGAGCCGGACAGATGGCTTTTCCGTAGAGATTTTCGAAACAGAAAGCAGAAGCAACGAAAAACGCCCACCCGAAGACCGGATGGGCGTTAAAATAGCAGCGTAAGCAATTCAATCAGTGAAAACCAGGGCTCACGCAATCAGCCTTATCTGCTCCATCTGTGATTCAGGAATGGCCCAGCTCAGCTACGGCAGGCAGCTGCTCGGCTTTGGTGTACGATTCGGTCGGTTCCTTAGCGGCCGGGATGTCGTCAGTTTTGGTGGTGGCGTGGGTGTCTTCCCATTCGCGGAAGTTTTCCAGCTCACCCTGGAACTTGCCAACAAACCAGCTGATCAAAGCTAAATCATCCAGAAAGCCCACTACGGGAATAAAATCGGGCACCAGATCAATGGGGCTCAACACGTACAGCAGCACGCCCAGACCCGAAACGATGGTGCTGGTTTCTACCTGCCGGTAGTCGCCGCTCACGTAGTTGCGCACGAGCCGGATGAGCGTGAAGGCCACCGAGAAGAGCTGCTTGAACTTGTTGTCGCCGCTTTCCTTGCTGGCGAGCTTATTGGCCGTTTCGTTGAGTACCAGTACCACTTTGAACGGGCGGCCCAGCAGCTTGCCGGCTTTGTTGATAAACACGCTGAAGAGCGCGTTTTTAGAAATGGAGAGGCCTTTTTCGGTGAGTGAAGACATAGAATGAAAATAAGATGAGATGCCCCGGTGTACGCGCCGGCGCGGGCCCGCGTTGCCGCCCGCGCCCCGGTCGCTGGTATAGGCCGCAATGGCTTACCTTCGGCCCATGAACCCATTCCTGACTCCACCAGCCGCTACTGAGTACGCCCCGTTCTACGCCAACTACGTGCGCCTGGCCGGCTCCGACCCGTTGCAGGCCCTACGCACCCAGCCCCTGGTGCTACGCCAGCTGCTGGCGGGCCTCAGCGACGAGCAGGTGCGGTTCCGGTACGCGCCGGGCAAGTGGAGCATCAAGGAGAAGCTGGTGCATATGATTGATACGGAGCGCATTTTCGCCTACCGTGCCCTGCGCATAGCTCGCGGCGACGCTACCCCGCTGCCCGGCTACGAGCAGGACGATTACGTGCCCCTGTCGGAGGCCGATGGCCGCCCGCTGGCCAGTATTCTGGCCGAGTACGATGCCGTGCGGGCCGCCACATGCTGCCTGTTCGAGTCGTTTGGCGCGGCGGCAGCCGAGCGGAGCGGTACGGCCAGCGGCCAGCCGGTGAGCGTGCGCGCTCTGGTTTACATGCTGGCCGGCCACGAGGCGCATCACCTGCAGCTTTTGCAGGAGCGGTACCTGCCCAATATGGCGTAACTTCAGGTTCTGCCCATTTTTCAGAACCACTAATTCGCAGCTTTTCCCAGCCAAGCGTTATCTTGGCCGGATTCACCCCCCAAACCCTACTACTATGGCTAAAGCCCAAGAACCCCGCAAAGAGAAAAAGAAGGAGCCCGCCAAGACCACCAAGGAAAAAAAAGCGGCCAAAGACGAGAAGAAAGCCCTCAAGTCCCGTCAGCAAGACTAGCTTGCTGCCACCAACAGGCCATCAGAAAGGCGCTGCAACCCCAGTTGCAGCGCCTTTCTGGTTTTAAGGCGGGCTTCAGAAGGTGTAGTAAACCTCTTTTTGCTTGTCGTGGTGCCTGATGTAGCCGTGCAGGGTGAGCTTGATGAGGGTGCGGTGGGCGCGGCGCTGGCCGATATTGAGCAGTTTCTGGTACTGGGCCAGCGTGATGCGCGGGTGCTGGCGCAGGTACTCCAGCACGGCCAGCTCCTCGCGGTTGAGCGGAATCTGCTCGAAGCGGCCGGTTTCGGGGGCGGCTTCGCGCTCCAGCACCTTTTCGGTGAGCTGGCTGGTTTGCACGCTCTGGTCGCGCACCCGCACGTAGGCCCGCCAGTCGCCGTCGGCCACCTGGGCGCGGTGGGGCTTGGTGGTGCTTTCGGGCACCGTTACCACCAGCACCGTCCGGCCCTCGTAGTCTTCCACAGCCCGAAACTGCAGCTGCTCATCCAAGGGCGGGTCGATGTAGTGGCGGGCGGCTTCGCGCAGCTGGTAGAGTTCCTCCTCCACGTCGCGCACGCCCGTTACGCGGCCCTTGTCATCAACGCCTACCAGCACCCGGCCGCCGCGGGTGTTGGCCAATGAGGCCAGCGTGCGGGCAATGCGCGTAGGCCGGGTGGTGCGCTGCTTGAATTCCAGCCGCTCGCCCTCGCCCTGCCGGATAAGTTCAAGTAAGTCCATAGCGAGCAAACAGCCGGAAGGCCTAAAACGTCCGAAAAATCTATTCGCTAACCGTTGCTTCCGCTGGCCACTTGGTAGCGGACTTATTCGATACCGGTTTCCTCGGCTGAAATCCGCCACAGGCGGCTGGCTTCGGTCGAACTGCTGGCCCGGTCGGAGCAGCGGGCTATTCGCCGGCCGGTGATGTACTGCCCGTTCAGACGCGCCGCTTCGGGGGCAGCGGCCAGGAAGAGGGTGGTTTCGGCGCCTTTTTCGGGGGCTATCATCAGGGGCTTGGCCATCCACCACAGCGCTTTCATCACGGCCGAGGTATCGGGGCGCATCAGGGCCGTGTCAACCATGCCCGGGTGCAGGCAGTTGGCCGTGATGGAGGTCAGGTCGAGGCGGTGAGCTAATTCTTTAGTGAACAGAATATTGGCCAGCTTGGAATCGGCGTAGGCCGTCAGCCAGCTGTACTTTTCGGGCGAGTTGCGCACTTCCTGGTCGGGCTCAATCTCGCCTACCCAGTGCGCCACCGACGAAACGGTAACCACCCGGGCTCGTTCGGTCGCTTCGAGCAGCGGCAGCAGCAGGTTGGTAAGGGCGTAAGGGGCCAGGTGATTGGTAGCCCAGCTCAGCTCGTGCCCTTCATCGGTGAGGGTAAAGCTGCCGGGCATAATGCCGGCATTATTCACCAGAATATTCAATTGACTGAACTCCTGCTGCATCTGCTCGGCCAGCATACGTACATTGCGCAGCAACGACAAATCGAAGCACTTGACATGCACCTCCGCCTCGGGTCCGGCCACCTGACGAATGGCTTCCTGGGCGCGGGCCGCCTTTTTAGGGTCGCGGCCAACCAGCACAACGGCGGCTCCCCGACGGGCCAGTTCGCGGGCCGTTGCCAGACCAATACCGCTGGTTGCGCCGGTTATAAGGGCCGTCTGGCCCGCCAGCGGCCGTAAGGAATCTGAACTCATACGGAAATTGTGCTAAATTGCTTGCCAGGCAGATGAGCCTGTACCGGAGCCGAATGGATGAGTCGGATGGGCTTTACCCGACCAAGGGCGCCCGAGGGAAAAGCCCGGTCTGCCCGCCGGCTATCAACAATTGCGCCAGCGCAGATAGAACGTAGAAAACCCACTCCGGGGTTTCAGTCTCCCGGCTGCAGCTGCATTTCGGCTAGCCGGTGGCTTACCTCGGCCAGCCGGGGCCGCGCCGCTACCTGGGGCTGCTGGCAGCGGGTCTGCCAGTCGCGCAGTTCGGCTACGATGGCAGTAGTTTCGGGGCGGGGCGGGCAACGGTCGAGCAATTCTTCCAGCAGATTACCGAAAGCCCGGCTTTCGAGGCGCGGCAAAAGGTTGGCGGCCTCGGTATCCGCCGGGGGCATGAAGCCGGCCGCCCCAAAGTCGCCCAACAGGGCTGCGCCGGTTTCGGTGGCGAGAATATTGTGGGCGTACAGGTCGCCGTGCACAATACCGCGGCTATGCAGGTGGGCCGCGGCCGTGGCAATGCTGCCGGCCAGCCGCAGCAGCTGCGGCAATTCGAATCGGGTGGCGGGCGCGTACTCGTCGCGGGTGCAGCTGGCCATAGTAGGCGGGCCGGCCAGGTTGGTAAAGCCGGGGGCAATCAGTTCGAGCACCAGGCCCTCGGTGCCGGCCGGGTGACCGGCCAGCCGGCCTTCCACCGCTATCAGGTTAGGATGGCGGCCGGCGCTCAGGCAGGCCAGCATTTCGGAGTGCGGCAGCCCGTCGCTCGTTACAGCGCCCTTAAACAGCTTCACGGCCACCGGCCGCAGGGCCGCGGGGCCGGGCTGCCAATCGGCGCGGTAAATCACCCCCGATGCGCCCTCGCCCAACACCTCCTGCATCTGTAGCTCGGTCCAGGCAATGGCGGGGCGGGCCGGGTGGGCATCGGCAGCAGTCTCGGCTTGATCGGCCAGCGGGTTGCCGGCAAAGGCCAGCCAGCTCAGCCGCGGCATCGTCAGCAGCCAGGCGGGCAGCTCGTGCAGTTCGTTGGCGGCCAGGCGCAGCAGCTCCAGGTTGGTGCAGCGGGCCAGTTCGGGCGGTAGGGTGCGCAGGCAGTTGCCGGCCAGCATCAGCTTCTGCAGGCGCGGGCAGTTGCCGATTTCCGGGGGCAGGGCCTCCAGCGCGTTATCGGTGAGGATGAGCCAGCGTAGCTGAGGCGGCAGCGCCGCGCCCGGCAGCTCCCGGATGTAGTTGGCCTTAAAGCCCACCATCTCCAGATTCGGGCATTGGCCCAGCACTTCGGGTACGCGCTCAAACTGGTTGTCGGAGGCGAACAGCACCCGCAGCCGGTGCAAGCGGGGTAGCTCGGCGGGCAGCTTGCGCAGGGCGTTGCCCGAGAGGTTGAGCACTTCGAGCGTATCGGCCAGGGTAAATATTTCCGGTGGAAACTCAGTCAGGTCCTCGGATAAGTCCAGCCGGGTAGCGCCGGCCAGCTCGCCGGCCCGCAATTGCGTGAGCGTATTCATAAATATGTTGGGTAGGAGGAACGGCAGCGCGTTCAAGCGTTATCCAGTAGCCGCAGAAGTAACGTAGTCTACTCAGCCCGTCATGCTTCGGCTTCACTCAGCATGACGGGCTGAGTAGACTACGTTACTTCTGCGGCTACTGAATAGCCCGGCACGAAAAAGCCGCTGCCAGTTTAGGCAGCGGCTTTTGCTTTTCAGAAGCTGGAAGATAGAATGCCATTGAACATGTTCTGACTCCTGGCTTCTATCTCCTGACTTTCCCCTAGAAGGGCAGGTCGTTGTCGTCGTCCGAGGCAATCGGGGCGGCCGAAGCGCGCAGGTTGGGATTCTGGTTCTGGGCCGGAGCAGCGGCAGCGCGGGGCGCGGCCTGCTGGTAACCACCGCCACCTTGCTGAGGAGCAGCGGCACCGCCAGCGGAGTTTTCGATGCGCCAGGCTTCGAGGTTGGTGAAGTACAGCATCTGGCCGTTCTTGTTGAAACCGCGGCCACGCAGGTTGAAGGAAACCTTCACTTCGTCGCCCACTTTGAACGGATCGATGAGGGCCGTTTTGTCCTGCACCGTCTGAAACTTGATATGCTCGGGGTACTGGCCATCTATAACCTCCAGCACGAATTCGCGCTTGCGGAATTTTTCGCTCACCTGCTGTTCGTCGAAAATCTCGTGCAGGCGGCCGGTAGCTTCGTAAGCCATAGTAGTAGGTGTATTGGGGTGTTGGGGATGTTGAAACAGTAAACCAAACCTACGAAAAAAAACGCGGTTGGTTCGGTCCTATTTGGCAGTCGGCCCCGGCTGCCGGCCCCATCGGACTGCCTACCTTTGCCTTGCGTTTTTCCTTGTTCACCCAAATAGTTTCACCCCATGACTCCATCTTTCGCCCTGGCCTTGCACGGTGGTGCCGGTACCATTTCGCCCGCCCTGATGACGCCCGAAAAAGAGCAGGCCTACCAGGCGGCCCTGCACGCGGCCCTGCGTAGCGGCTACGCCGTGTTGGCCGGCGGCGGCTCGGCGCTCGATGCCGTGGAGCAGGCTGTGCTCCGCCTCGAAGACCATCCGCTGTTCAATGCCGGCCGGGGCGCGGTGTTCACCCACGAAGGCCACCACGAGATGGACGCTGCTATTATGGACGGCCGTAACCGGGCGGCCGGGGCCGTGGCCGGCGCCCGGCAGGTGCAGAACCCCATCCGGGCCGCTCGCCTCGTGATGGAGCAGACCGAGCACGTGCTGCTGGCCTGGCCCGGCGCCGACGAGCTGGCCCGCGAACACGGCCTACCCATGCAGCCGGACGAATACTTTTTCACCCAGCACCGCTACGACCAGCTACAGGAGGCGCTGCAGGAAGGCCGCATGCGCCTCGACCACTCGCAGGCGCTGCCCACCGATGAAGACCCGAAAAAGAAAATGGGCACGGTAGGGGCGGTGGCCCGCGACCAGCACGGCAACCTGGCCGCCGCCACCAGCACCGGCGGCATGACCAACAAGCGCTACTCCCGCATCGGCGACTCGCCCATCATCGGCAGCGGCACCTTCGCCGACAACCGCACCTGCGCCATCAGCTGCACCGGGCACGGCGAGTTTTTCCTGCGGGCCGTGGTGGCCCACGATATCAGTTGCCTCATGGAGTACCGGGGCCTGAGCTTGGTCGAGGCCTGCCGCATGGTGGTGCATGATAAGCTGGCGCCCATTGGGGGCGAGGGTGGACTGGTAGCCGTAGATGCGCTTGGCAACGTGGCACTGCCCTTCAACTCCGAAGGCATGTACCGCGCCAGCCAAACCTCGCAGGATGCCGCACCCTTCGTGGCCATTTACAAGAGCTAAGCTGCGGTGCTTTTCTGCGCCCTATATATAAGGAGTGAGGATGCGCAGGCTTCTGCTGCAATAGGCTATCAGAATAACTTAGGCCGCCAGTAGCTGAATAACACAAATGAGAAAATAAAAAACCCGGTTTCTGATTTAGAAACCGGGTTTTTTGCATTTGGATAAAAAAAAATTACCCGGCGTTTGCCGGCGCGTTGGCAGACTGCCCGGCCGTAATTCGGGCCGATTCGGCCGCCTGCTGCAGTAGCTTCAGGCTGGGGTAGAAGCGCCGCTCCTGAACATCGTAGAGGTTGCCCTGCACCAGCACATGTAGCAGCATATTTTCCACCGAAATACCTTCCCCCTTGTGGGCGGCGGCGGCATTGCTGTGTTCCAGCTGGTGCCCGTCCATAATCACCACCATATTCGAGCCGATGGTTTCGAGTTGGTTGCCCCCGGTAATGAGCATGCCCGTATCCTCGCCCAGCCCGATGCCGATGAGCTTGGGGTGCAGGGCCACGGCTTCGATGAGCCGGCCGAAGCGCCCGCGCTTCACAAAGTGTGAGTCGATGACAACGTTATCAATCAGACTTAGCCCGCTGCCCATCTTTACGGCTCCCTTCATCAGCGCATCGGCCACGCTGCCGCCTTTAATCATGGTTTTCGACATGCCCATGGCGCCGGCCGAAGTGCCCGCCACCACAAAGTTGGGCGTCGTCTGGTAGCGGTGCCGGAGGGCGGCGAGAAACTCGGTGCCGCCAAAAATATCCACGAGCCGCGACTGGTTGCCGCCCGACATCAGCACGATGTCGGCCTGGCGGATCCGCTCCACATAGTCGGGCCGTAGGGCATCTTCGCGGGTGCGGATGTCGAGCACGTTCACGTTGTTGCAGTTGAGCATCGTGAACGAAGAAATGTAGACGCGGGCCACCTCCTCCGGAATCATCGAGGCGGTAGTAATAACCTCAATGCGCGGGTCTTCCTGCCCCGATTCGAGCACGACGCGTTTGAGGATACCCAGCTCGAAGAAATTGAGGTAGTATTTTTTCTTGGTGCGGGGATTAGGGTAGGTACCCTTATCCTCGTTGCCACCAATGGCAATGAGCTTGCCGAGCGGTCGGAGGTTTTTCAAAACTGAAAACAACTTTAAACGACGGAATAAAACAACGTCCGGAGCCCAAACATCAGCAAGGTTCGGGCCACGTGGACTGCTTCCGGAAAACAAAAGAACAAACCCGCACCCCGGCAGGGGAGCCCGAAGGCCCCCGGTTGAGGCGCGGCGAAGGGGTAATAAACAAAAAAGCGCCGAAAAGGGTCCGCTTCTCCGTATAAAAACGCGTTACCCACTGGTCGGGCTGCCCAGTAATGCATCGAGGGTACTGGTGGCAACGGCGTGGTAATTGGGCCGGGCCTCGGCGTACAGTCGGCGGGCCCGGGCCGGGCCGCCGCCGGGGGCAGCAAGCAGGGCTTTATAGAGCGGGGTGAGAAATTTGCGCCGGCCTACCCGGGTCAGGAAGCGGTGCAAAGCGGCCTCGGCGGGAGCGTAGCCGGCCGCAATGGTGCGCGGCAGCCAGGCGGCCAGGATTTCGGAGTTGCCCGAATCAGTAAATCCGAAGGCGGCATCCAGTTCGCTTAGCTGGGCCACGCTTGCCTCGGCGGGCAGACTGTGCAGAAAGCGTACCCACTCGTGGCTGCTCCAATCGGCGGTGGGTAGGCGGCTGGCTGGCGTGCCTGCCTGCCAGCTGCGGCCAGCCGCATCAACATCCGCAAACCGCGCCGAGCTGACCGCCGGCGCATTGTCGGGAATGCCGGGGCCGTAAATCCAGGCTTCGGGCCGGAGTTTGGCTTCGAGGCCGGGGTGTTTATCGAGCAGTTCGTGGCGCAGGTAAACCAGGAACGAAGCCGTGTCCATACTTTGGAAAGCGTGGCGGCTGAAGTAGTCCTTAATAAAGGAGTCGAGGGCGGGCCGGCCCACCAGCTGCTCCAGCGTTAGCAGGAAGTAGTCCCCTTTCTCATAGGCAATATCGGTCAGGCCCTCATCGGGGTCGCGGCCGGCCAGGTTCAGGTATAGGTGCGTGTCGGGGCTGCCGGGGCCGATGTCGGCCAGGGTGTGCAGCAGCTCGGCGTGGCCCAGGGCCTGGAGCATATCAGCGTAGGGCCGCCCATAGAGCCGCTCCATGATGCGCCGCTCGAAGTACACCGTGAAGCCCTCGTTGAGCCAGAAGTCGTTCCAGGTGGCATTCGTGACGAGGTTGCCGCTCCAGGAGTGAGCCAGCTCGTGGGCCACGAGGCTGGTCAGGCTCCGGTCGCCGGCCAGAATGGTAGGCGTAACGAAAGTGAGGCGCGGGTTTTCCATGCCCCCGAACGGGAAGGAGGGGGGCAGCACCAGCAAATCGTACCGCTCCCAGCTATAAGGCCCGTAGAGTTCCTCGGCAGCAGCCACCATCTGCTCCAGGTCGCCGAACTCGTCGACGGCCCCCGGCAGCGTGGCCGGCTCGGCGTACACGCCCGTGCGCTCACTTAAAGGAGTAAACTGCAAATTGCCCACGGCCAGCGCCATCAGGTAGGCCGGAATCGGCTGGTCCATCCGGAAATGGTACGTGCCGTCTGGGCGGCGTTGCTGCGGATTGCTGGCGCTCATCAACGCCAGCAGTTCGGTCGGCACTACAATCTGCGCTTCGTAAGTGAAGCGCACGCCCGGCGAATCCTGGCAGGGCAGCCAGGTGCGGGCCAGAATGGCCTGCGACTGCGTGAACAGGAACGGGTGGGGGCCGGCCGTCTGCTCGGGTTGCAGCCACTGCAGCGCCGCGGCGCCCGGGGCCGTACGGTAGCGCACGGTAACGGCCGTGGTATCGGGGCGGAGTTGGATGCGCAGGGCCTGGCCCAGCACCGGGTCGGCGGGGCCCAGCTCGAATTTAGTGGGCGTGCCGGTTTCGGCCTCGCCGAGCAGTACGTCTTCAATGAGTAGGTCGCGCGAGTCGAGCACCAGCTCGGTGGCTTCCGCGTTGGCAGAACGGCTGAGTTGCCAGGTGGCGCGGCCGGTCAGGGTTTGGGTGGCGAAGTCCACCGTTAGGTGCAGGGCCAGGTGCCGGACGCTGACGGCGGCGGGGCGGGCGTGGCTGTGCGGGTCGGTTGGGCCGGAAGAATGAGGCATCGGTTCTAAAAGCAAAATAGAAGGCGCTCGGCAGGGCGCGCATGAATAATGGAGCAGGAGCGGGGCCGGGCGGCAATGGGCCAGGTGCGCGGCCCGGTCTGCTACCGCCCGGCCGCCGGGAACTGATACGCCCGCCGCGGCATAATTGATGCCGTGGGCCGCGGCAACATTGTTGGCTGCTGCCCGAGTCGGACGAATTCTGCTAACTTGCGGCACTGGGAAAGATGCGCCCCAGCGGCAACTCCGCTGTTGCAAACGCAGTAAAAAGCCCGAACCCCGGTCGCTGGCCTCATTGGCACGAAAGTGGTTCTCGTTCCGCTGTTTATTCCCCGACTTACTTTCTCATGATTCCACTCTCCCGTTCTCTTTTCAATACCTCTTTCGGCGTCTGGCTGCTGAGCCTGTTCGTGCTGACGGCCACTGCCTCGTGCAGCCAGGACCAGCAGGACCGCATGAAAGAAGGGGTACAGGCGGCCCTGCCCGACGGGCTGACCAAGGCCGCCGGCCCTCAGCCCACGCTCGACAGCGTGTACATCGTTCGGTACATGACGACCGAGCCCCGCTTTAAGCCGCAGATTGACTGGGCCAAGAAATTCTATAAAGACCGCGAGTTCCGGCTGGGCTGGTTCCGCGACCATGAGCTCGTGCCCCAGGCCAAAACCATGCTTGGCGTCATCGGAAAAGCCGCCGACGAGGGCCTCAACCCCAAGGATTACCAGGTAGTTAACTTCGATCCGCTGCTTAAAGAGCTGGAGGCCGCCAAGAATGATACGGCCCGCCGTAGCGAGTTGGAGAAGAAAATCGATGTGGCCTTATCGGCTACCTACTTCAATTACGCCTCCGACTTTTACCGGGGTACCGTCGACCCGCGGGCCGTTAAGGCCATTGATTGGGACGTGAAGCGTAATAAGGTGAAGCTGCACAAGGCCCTGATGACTATTCTGAAGGAGCGCGAAAGCACCTACGGCTACTACGATTTCGAACCCCTGCACCCCGAGTACGACCGGCTGAAAAAGGCTCTGGCCGATTATCGCGCCCTGGAGCGTAAGGGTGGTTGGCCGGCTATTCCGGCGGGCACCAGCCTCAAGCCCGGCGCCAGTTCGCCGGCCGTAGCAGCGTTGCGCGGCCGTCTGCTGGGCACCGAGGCTACTGCTCCGGCAAGCGAAACGCCCGCCGTGGCTGTATCTAATACCCCCGGTCAGCCGGCGGCTTCGGCTCCGGTTGCCCAGACCTACGACCCGCAGCTGGTAGCTGCCGTGAAGGATTTCCAGCGCCTCAACGGCCTCAAGCCCGACGGGGTAGTAGGGGGTGAGACCCTGCGTGAACTCAACGTGCCGCTGGAGCAGCGTGTTCGCCAGATTATGATGAACATGGAGCGCTGGCGCTGGATTCCGAAAAAGTTTGAGCCCGACTACCTGCTGGTGAACATTCCCGAGTACACCCTGCATGTGGTAGAGGACGGCAAAGAAGCTTTCAACATGCCCGTTATCGTGGGCAAGCGGCTTAACGCTACGCCCATCTTTTCCGATAAAGTGGAGTTTGTGGTGATGGCTCCTTATTGGAATGTGCCCTTCAGCATCATCGACAAGGAGCTGCGCCCGAAGCTGGCGGCCAACCCCCAGGGTACCCTCGACCGCCTCGATATGGAAGTGGTGAAGGGCTGGGGCGCCAAGGCTACGCCGGTAGACGCTAGCAGCATCGACTGGGCCAACCTGCAGCAAAAAGACTGGAAGTATACCCTGCGCCGCCGTCCCGGTCCTAAAAACGACTTGGGCAATGTGAAGTTTATCTTCCCCAACTCCAACGATATTTACCTGCACGACACGCCCAACGACCAGCTCTTCAGCCAGACCAAGCGAGGCTTCAGCCATGGCTGCGTTCGAGTGGCCGAGCCCCTGCGGCTGGCGGAGTATTTGCTGCGCAACAAAGCCGGCTGGGATGAGCAGGCCATTACCGATGCCATTGCCGCCCGCGAGGAGAAGTACGTAACCTTGCCCGAGAAGCTGCCCGTGTATCTGGTCTACTTTACCACCTGGGTGGATGATGCCGGCAAGCTGCACTTCCGCGACGACATCTACGGCCACGATAAATCCTTAGCCAAAGAATACTTCAACTAAGCCCGTGTCTGCCCCAGGGGCAGCCGCCTAACGGACACCAGACAGTCAGTGAGAGTCCCCCGCCCCGCGACAAGCGCAGGGCGGGGGACTTTTTTGATGTCAGGTAGCGGCGAATCAATGTCAGCCATAAACATCCCGGCTTCACTCTGGAAAGGAGGCTAGCAGGTAGTAGTGGTGGAGGTGAGGAAGAAGCCAAAGGCGACGAATAGCGGGAGCATAACCATCCGCTCGAACACCCAAACTCGCGTACATCTCCCGCTGCTTACCCAGAGAGGAGCGAAGACGAAAAATCACATGCTAGTAACAGTTGTTAAGTGTGATTCTATGATGATTAATATTGTTTACAAAAGACTATCAATATTACAGGTGTTAACAGGGTGTAATGGGTTGTCGCCAGCCGGCGGGGCAATCATTAGTTTGTGTTGAATGGCTACATTTGTAAACCAGTTAAATTACTTATGCTCGACCGGATTCAGGAGTTGTTGCAGGTGCGGGAACTCAGCTCCTCGCAATTTGCCGATGCCATTGGCGTATCCAGGCCCGTAGTGAGCCATCTTCTGAGCGGCCGCAACAAGCCCAGCCTGGAGGTGGTGCAGAAGATCATTGCCGCCTTCCCCGACCTCTCGCTTAGCTGGCTGCTAAATGGGGCCGGACCGATGCTGGAGCGTCAGGTGGCAGCAGATGCCACAAAAGCCACTGTTAATCCTGGTCCGGCAGCATTATCTCCTGGGCAGCCAGCCCCACGCGTCCAGCCGGCCACCGAACCGGCGCCAGCAGTGGCCCCGGCACCCGCTATGGCCCCCGAAGCTGCTCCACAACCTACTGCCGCTGCTACGGAGCCCGTAGAGACCCCTAAAACACCCACTCAGCCCCGTGCAGTGGCTCCCGCACCATCCGCTACGCCTGCTGCTACGTCTTCTGCTACGCGTGCGGGAGCCAACTTGGCCTATGCGCTGGCAGAACCGGGCAAGAGTATCCGGCGGATAGTGCTCTTCTACCAAGATGGCACATTCACCGATTTCCGGCCCGAAGCTGAGGGATAATCTTAAGGCAGCTGTCCCAGTCGCTGCATCCTGAGCTGGTATGCTGCCGGCGCAGTAGTTGGGCACCTAAAACGGGCAACATACGACCGATACCGGGCATTCATCAGGTTCCTGGATATGCAGGCAGGAAGGGGCTAAGTGTCTATGTATTATCTGTTACGCACTGTAGGGATACCTGCAGATCAGCGCTTTCACCCAACGCCACTCAAGGCTCTACGATAGATTAGTTACTGCCGGAGTGCAATTTGTCAGTACGCATATATGCCGGTCAGTAGCCGGTGTCAGTCCAAGGGAATATCACTGGGTTTGCTGCCCGGGCAAATACTCTATAATCTTGAAATTGTTTTGATTTTTGTTCTGCTAAGATCATTACTAGGCTTTGGCTTTTGAATTTTGTAAGACACTATCAATCAAACACAATTGAGCGTTAGGATAAACTTAGGATGGAGGTTGTAGGTCGCGTTTAGGGACTGCGCTCATATGCTAATAGCTACATCTTGAAAAATCGAAATACGGCTCTTCAATTACAGCCCGCTATTGCCACTGCTTGCTAATGAAGTTGTCGACCTGCCAAGACTGCATAGTGCTACTTGCTAATGCTTGGGTGGCGCTAATAAGCTTAGCGAGTTAAGAGAAACCTAATGGTATGCGGTAAGTAGTACAAAAGCCAAGCAGCCTCAGTGGGTAATCGTAGCTAAGCTTTGAAACATGCACTATAAAAGCCAGTGGTAGTACTGTTGATCGGTTGTTAATTGTAAATTCCCTGACCAGTCGAAAAGGCCTCACTCCAAAACGAGTGAGCGGTTTACATTCGTTATAATGCCATATCATCGAGTTCGAAATAAGGTACGGTAGGCGGATAAGGATGGATTTGCCCGGTTTAGGTCTGGTGCGTACCTTTGGGCTATGAAAAACCTTCGTCTGCTCGTTCTCCTCGCCGCTGGCGCTTCGCTGATTCTGTCCTCCTGCACCCAGGCACCCGATCCGGAGCAGGACCCCAATGCCGATGCGGCCTACAAGCGTGACCACCGCACCGAGCAGTACCGTGAGGCGCAGCGCAGCAACGTCAACTACTAATACAGGCCGAAAATATGGTATAACGAAAGCCCCGCCGGCAGCTGCCGGCGGGGCTTTCATGCTTCTGCTGATGCAGCTTCTCTAGGCCTATGCCCCTACTGCTACCAAAGCCACTGCCGGTACCAAGCTGGGCAGTTCAATAGTGGCCAGCAGTTCAGCCTCCAGCAGCCCGGCCCAGGTACGCAGGTAGAGCACCACATCGTCGCGCTGGTTGTGGCGCAGCGCGTTGCGGCGCTCAAACGGAATAGCCGCCCGGATGGCCGGGTCGGAGAGGCGCTCTAGGTGCGTCAGGTCGGCCCGGTTGAAGCCCAGGGCCAGCATCTCGTCAATAGTGGCATCAATCGGCAGACCGCTGGTGGGGCAGTAGTCAATCAATTGCCGTTCCCAGTCGCCGTAGCGCTGCATAGCCCGGGTATGGATTTCAGCCTTGGTGAGCTTGGTAACGGTCTGGGCCAGGTGGCCGCAGTTGCAGCTGCCCATATGTCCCCACTGGTAGGGGGCCTGAGTAGCGAGGCGCTGAGCGGTGTCGCGCAGGGCCTGGATGACGGGAAGAGTGCGTTGAGCCATAATCGGAACAGAAAAGAGAGGCCCGGGGCCGGGTGTATAGATGCACTACTAAGCTGCCAGCCAGCTATTTTGTTTGCCGCCCCGCGTGTAAGGCCGGCTAAATAGGCGGCTGATTTTACGCCAAAAACCCCGCCGCCTCCCGCTAAACGGGCAACGACGGGGTTTTACTATCAGGAGTTGTGCTACTGCCCGGCCGAAGCCGATGCGGCAGTAGCCGGAAAAGTGGTGCGGCGCCTACCGGCTGCCACCCCGCCCCCGACCGGAGCTGGCCGGGCTGCGCTGGCTTTCCCCGCGGCCGGCTTGGCTGCTGGTCTGGCTGCGCTGGCCACCCTCACGGCTGCCACCGCCAGTTGGCCGCTGGCCCTCACGGCCGCGCCCGCCGCCCTGCTGGCCACCCTCGCGACCCGGCCGGGCCGGACGACCGGCTGGGCCCTTGGGGCGCTTAATGGGCGGCCCTCCGGTGAGGGGCACCGGCTGCACGGCCGAAGTGGCGTAAGGATGGCTCTGCACTACCGGTACCTGCCGACGGATGAGCTTCTGAATATCCTGCAGATAGGCGCGCTCCTCATCTTCGCAGAAGGAGAGGGCCGTACCGTCGGCGCCAGCGCGGCCGGTGCGGCCAATGCGGTGCACGTAGGTTTCGGGCTCGTTCGGGATTTCGTAGTTGATAACGTGCGTCAGCTCATCTACGTCGATGCCGCGAGCGGCAATGTCGGTGGCTACCAGCACGCGGGTCGAGCCGGCCTTGAAGTTGGACAGGGCCCGCTGGCGGTGATTCTGCGACTTATTGCCGTGGATGGCTTCGGCCGGAATGTTGGCCTTGGCCAGCGTTTTTACCACCTTATCGGCGCCGTGCTTGGTGCGCGTGAATACCAATACCCGGCGGATGTTTTTGTCTTGTAGTACGTGTTCGAGCAGGTCGGCTTTGTCGTTCTTATCGACCATGTACACGGCCTGCGTCACGGTTTCGGCCGTGCTCGATACGGGCGTAACGGCCACCTTCACGGGGTTGGGTCGCAGAATGCTACCAGCCAGCTCCTGAATCTGGCCCGGCATGGTGGCCGAGAAGAACAGCGTCTGGCGGCTGGCGGGCAGCTTGGGCAGGATGCGCTTGATGTCGTGAATGAAGCCCATGTCGAGCATGCGGTCGGCTTCATCGAGCACGAACACTTCCACGTTGCGCAAATCCACGAAGCCCTGGCTCATCAAATCGAGTAGACGGCCGGGCGTGGCAATCAAAACTTCAACGCCCCGCTTAAGGATCTGCACCTGCGGGTGCTGGCCCACGCCTCCGAAAATAACGGTGGAGCGCAGCTTGGGCAGGTGGCGGCCGTACGATTTAAAGCTTTCCCCGATCTGGATGGCCAGCTCGCGGGTGGGCGTGAGTACCAGACAGCGGATGCGGCCGGGCGCGTGACGCTCTACCTGCGCCGTCTGGTGCAGAATCTGAAGAATGGGCACGGTGAAGGCGGCCGTTTTGCCGGTGCCGGTCTGGGCAATGCCCAGCAAGTCGTGGCCTTCCAGCACTTGCGGAATGGCCTGCTGCTGAATAGGGGTAGGGGTAGTGTAACCTTCCTCGTGCAGGGCACGGAGGATAGGCTCAATCAGGTTGAGTTCGTCGAACGACATCGAAAAGAAAAAAGCAGCCGCCAAGGGGCGGCGAAAATGACACGGGAATATATCCGCCGGCAAAGGTCGGGCTTTTTAACTTACAGCGCCTCAAAAGACGTATAATAGGCCCGCCGGCGCGGCGCAGGGCATCCGGCCGCTGCGGATTCAGGCATCAAATAGCCGGCCACCTTTTCCTTATCTGTATTTTCCACGAAATTCATGCACGTAATCGACAAGCACCTGGCCTACGACGGGCACTATAAACTCAGCCAATTACGAGTCCAGGATGGCGAGGAGGTCTTAAAGCGGGAACGGTTCGAGCCAGGAACGGCGGTGGCTGCGCTGGTGCGCCATACTGGCAGCCAGCAGTATATCCTCACCCGCCAGTACCGCATCGGGCCGGAAGCAGAAATCGTGGAGCTGGCCGCTGGCATGGTGGATTCGGGGGAGGAGCCCGCCCAGGCCATCCGCCGCGAGATTCAGGAGGAGCTGGGCTACGACGTGGACCGCTTGGAGCAGATTGCCCGCATCCTGCCCTCGCCCGGCACCAGTGCCGAGGTGATTACTGTGTACTACGCCGAAGTCAGCCACCAGTCGGGCGCAGGCGGCGGGCTGGCCGAGGAAAGCGAGAAGATCGAGGCCGTCGAGTTTTCGGCGGAAGAACTTTTTGCCGCTTCGTTTGAGGATGCCAAAACCATCATTGCCGTGCAGTGGGCGCAACTGCGCAAACAAGTAATTTAGTTAATGCCCAAATGTATAAGCCCCGTAATCCAGTGGATTACGGGGCTTATGCATTTGGTTATAATGCTAGGTTACTGCGCTTTGATAACGTACTCAAAGTTTTGCTTGGTCTTGGCATCATTGATAGTCAGAAACACATCCTGCTCGCCCTCTACTTTAACAAATGGTATAGTGCGCTTGCTCATGTACAGGTCGCGGTTCCAGAAGCGGCCCTGGCCCGCGGCGAGCTCGGGCAGATTGAGCAGTTCTTCGCCGGCTTTGTTTTTGGCCAGCAGGCTCAGGTAGCCAGGGTCGGCATTTTTCGCGCCGCGCCGGTACATGGTTACGGTAAGCTGACCCCCGGCTGGCAGTAGGTTCAGGCGGCGCTGGTAGGTGGTATCGGCCCAGCTGTTGATGCGCTTGAGCTCGTTGATCTGGGCCAGCAGATCGGCATAGGGCAGGTAGGCCACGCGGGTGACGCAGGCATCTACTTCGGCATCTTCGTCGGTGTTCTTGGTAACGTTAAGTACGTAGGTACTCTCATCGTCTTTCTTAGGAAACGCGTATTTTTTGCGGGGCTTGCCAGCCATGTACTGCGCCGAAGCAGCCAGTGTGCTCGAAAGCAACAGGGTAAGGAGGAGAAGTTTCTTCATATGGGTAAGTTTAAGCAAGCAGGCATTCTGCGGGCAATAGTGCAAAGGTAAGCAATTACCCTGCCGCTCGCGGGGCAAACCAGCGTGGCCGGGGCAGCCCATTCGCTCTTGGCAGGCGTACCCATTGCTGCCCGAAGACCTGGCCGGCAGCATACGTCGAATCGGAACCGGCAACATCCGGCTCGGCTGCCTATTTTTGAGGTAATGACATGGTTCGGGTATTTGGCTTGGGAAAAGATTTGGCTGCTGCCATTACTACTGCTGTTGCTGCTGGCTGCGCCTGACGCTGCCCGGGCGCAGGGCGACGCCTCCGGCCAGATGTATACTGATGCCCGCGGCGGCTACCAGCTCGGCTACCCCACGGGCTGGCAAGTGATGCCCGGCGAAAACCACCGCACCACGTTTTATGTGGGGCCCGACTGGGAAACCACGCCCGCCACGGCCACCATCAGCCTGCACCCGCTGCCCGACGACCGCAAAGCCCTCAACCTGCTGCAGGCCGGCCAACTCGACTCGGTGTGGCGCTACCTGACTGCGGGGCGGCCCCGTGCGCGGGTGTACCGACTGGAGGAGCGCGACGAAGACCGTTTTCAGGAGTTGCGCTACGATTACGCTTACGACGACGATGCGCCCCGCCCTACCGGCGGGCGGCGGACGCGGGTGCTGGGCCGCCGCCTCTGGCGCGAGGGCTACGAATACCGCCTCGAGTACCGCGGCCCCGACGGCCCCGACCCGCACCGGGCGGCTGCGCAGCTGCTGCTGGCCTCGCTGCGGCTCGTGAGCCCCGGGCCGTCCAGCCGCCGGCCGCCACCGCCGCCGCTCCAGGGCTGCGACGATAAGTTTTACGGCATTGCGGCCCTGCGCATCAACAACGACATCTGGGAAGACGACTGCCGCACGATTCACGAGTTTTCGAGTCTTGATCCGGCCCAGCCGCCCGTCATTCATCGGCGGGTGCTGCCGTTTCAGTCCTACGCCCTGGCCAAAGGCTTCGATAACTGCCTGTACGCCGTAACCAAGGCCCCCACCAACGCCCCCGAGTACGTATACCGCTACAACCCCGCCACTCGCCGGGGCGAGTACACTGGCTGGCAACTGCCGGCCCAGGGCTCGGGCGGCGTCTGGATTTCGGGCGGCACTGATGACCGGGGCGACCTGTACTTCAGCACCTCCGACGGCAACCTGCTGGTGCGCGTGAACCCAGCCAGCAGCAAAGTCAGTACCGTCTGGAGCACCGATCCGCTGCGGCGGGCCAGTTACTTCGGGGCCTTGGGTTTTGCCGGCGCCGGCACCCACGCCAACTTCTGCTTCGATGCCCGCCGCACCCTCTACCAGGTATACAGTACCGATGGCTCGCTGCTGCGCATCAACATAGACAGCCGCCAGCCGGCCCCCGATATTCAGCCCCTCGACGGGCTGCCCGAGCGGGGCGGCTACAGCGGCATTCTGCTGCAAAACGACGAGTTTGGCAACCGCCGACTGTTTCTGGCCGGGCCCAAAGCCATTTATCAGGTAGATCTGGAAACCAAGGTGGTGGCCCGCATTCGGCGGGGCGTGTACACCGACCTGGCGGGCTGCAACCTGTTTCGTAAGGCGGCCTCCGACGAAGAGCCGGCGCCCGCGCTGGTACGGGCACCCTGGCGGGGCCGGGTGCTCGATGCCGTAACGCTGCAGCCGCTGCCCCGCGCCGGCCTGCGCCTGCGCCCCGTTACGGTTTCGGCCCGCGCCGATACGGCACTGACCCTCACAGCTGGCGGCGCGTTCGTTTTTCCGGCCCGCCCCGGCAACCTCTACGCCGCCCAGCTGCGCCTGCCCGGCTACGTGCCCCTCGATACCACTTTTGCCGCTGCTGCCGGCCCCTATGCCCAGGACGTACTGCTGCGGCCCCTCGGCGTGGGCGCCACGCTGGAGCTGGAAAACGTGCAGTTCTCGCGCGGCCAGGGCGAGTTGCTCGCCACCTCGTTTCCGGCCCTCGATACGCTGGCCACACTGCTTACAGGCTCGCCTGGCCTCACTATTGAGCTACGCGGCCACACCGATAACGTGGGCGACCCGCAGAAAAACGTGGAGCTGAGTCAGCGCCGGGTAGCGGCCGTGAAAACCTACCTGGTGAAGCGCGGCGTGGCGCCTGAGCGCATCAGCGGGGTGGGCCTGGGCGGGGCCGAGCCGCGGGCCAGCAACGCCCAGGAAAATACCCGCCGCCTCAACCGCCGCGTCGAGTTCCGGGTGACGGGCGTGCAGTAGCGGCCACGTAGTGCGCCCGGGGCAGGAACTCGCCGGGCATCCGGCGAAGCCAGCCCAGGGTTAGCATTATCGGAAACCCTACTTCCGCTTGCCTTTTCGCGCCTTCTTCAGCCACTGGAGCGCCGCCGTTACTTTGGCGTCCTGGCGCAGGTCGGTGAAGTTGTCGCCGCCCGAAATGAGCATGTCGGGAGTAAGGCTGGATTTGTAGGCCGCGCCGGTGCGGTCGGCATCCTGCGAGCCGGCAATGGTGAGGTAGGCGCCGCCGCCGACGGGGTAGCTTTCGTTGGCGGTGGTGGCTCCGTAGGTAGGCTCGCCGAAGAATTGGGTGGCCGGCCGGCCCTTGAGGCTGATGGCCACGATTTCGCCGGAACTGGCCGTGCGCCCGCTCAGCAGCACGGCAATGGGCAAATCGGGGCGGCCGGTGGGGCAGCGGTTGCTGAGCGTGGTTACCTGCATAGAATCCACGTAGAAGTTACCCTGGCGCAGGTACCACTGCTGCTCGGGCTTGCCATTGCTATCCACAAAGCCGCCCAGATGCCCGTCGCCGAGCAGCGGGGCAATGCCAGCCAGCATGGGCGCCATGGCCCCCCCATCGTTGAGGCGCAGGTCCAGAATCCAGGCCCGGGTCCGGCTGGGGGGAAGCCGGCAAAGCGAATCCTGCACGACCCGGGCCGCCGCGCGCATTTCCTCCAGGCTGCCCCCGGCGTTGATGCCCGGCAGCTGAATGTAGCCCACCCGGCCCGGCAGCATCTTCACCAGCACACTGGGCTGCTGCTTTAGCGCGGCCTTCACCACCTCATTGGCATACGCCGGGCGGGCGGGGTTGCGCCATTTATACGTTTTGCCCTGGTACGTGAGCCAGCCGTGGTCGTCTTTCAGCTGCTCGAACAGGAAAGGGTAGAGGGGCAGCAGGTCGCGTACGGTGGTAGCTCCCTGGGCCCGCTGATAAGCCGCCTGGCGTAGCTGGGGCCAGTTTACGGTATGGCGTTCCAGCGAGTAGGCCTGCAATAGCGTGAGGCTCTTATCCAGGAAGCTCGCCACGGAATCGGGCAGGGCCACCGGCGCCGTCTGGCAATAGGCTGGCGAGCCCGTTAGGGCTAAGAAAAGAAGGATTCCTGGTGTCTTCATGGCGTGAAGATGCTGGTTTACCGGCAAGGGTTGGCCGGGTGGTTGGTTTCTGCGGAGAAAGGCCTTGAAAGAGCCTGATTGATAGATGTAAAAAGGTGTTACATAGCTTCGGGCGCTGTGTCGCGCCCGAAGCGCTGGTCGGGCACCAGCCACATCAGGGCCACGGCCACGTAGGCGGCGCCGGCCAGCCAGGGCTGCCAAAAGCTGGCCCCGATACCCAGCGTATAGAGCAGGGGCGAGAGTTTGCCCTTCCAGTCGGGACCCAGGGCGCGGGCCAGGGTCGAGTTTGGCTTCTGCGCCCGAACGAGGACGGATTGCAATATGAAATAGGCCACTGAGGCCATCAAGAGCACAAAACCGTAGGCTGCCATGGGCAGCGGGGCAAAGTTGTTCTCGCCCATCCAGCCGGTGGCAAACGGCACCAGCGACAGCCAGAACAGCAGGTGGGAATTGGCCCACAGTACACTGCCGCTGATGCCGTGGGCGCTGCCCAGCATCAGGTGGTGGTTGTTCCAGTAGATGCCCACGTAAACGAAGCTCAATACGTAGCTCAGAAATACCGGCAGCAGCGGCTGCAGCGCCGCCCAGTTGGCCTGCCCGTGCGGCACTTTTATTTCCAGCATCACAATGGTGATGATGATGGCCAGCACCCCATCACTGAAAGCTTCGAGTCGTTGTTTGATCCTGGTGGGGTAGGGCTGATTGGAGCAGGGGCAAAGAACGTCATTTAGGGGAGGTGATGCTGTGCGCCACAGGCCCTGAATGACGTTCTTTGCCTTCATGCTTTTTCCTGCTGCCTCTCTCATGCCCGCCCGCATTCAAGCCGCCCTCGCCGCCCTCGAAGCCACCCATGGCATCCGCGTGCTGTACGCCTGCGAGTCGGGCAGCCGGGCCTGGGGCTTCCCCTCGCCCGATTCCGACTACGACGTGCGCTTTATCTACAGCCACCCGGCCCACTGGTACCTGACTCTCGACGAAGGCCCCGATACGCTCAATTTCCCCATTGATGACGAGCTGGACCTGGCCGGCTGGGAGCTACGCAAAGCGCTAAAGCTGCTGCGCGGTTCCAATGCGGCCCTGTTCGAATGGCTCCAGTCGCCGGTGGTGTACCAGGAGGCACCCGGGTTTCGGGCGGCGCTGGAGCCGTGGCTGCCGGCCGGCTGGAACCCGCGCGCCGGTCTGCACCACTACCTGGGCCAGCTGCGGCGCGGGGTAACCGACGACCTGACGGGGGAGCAGGTGCGCCTCAAACGGCTGTTCTACGCCCTGCGCTCAGCACTGGCCGCCCGCTGGATTCAGCATCACCCTGACCAGGTACCGCCCATGGAGTTTGCACTGCTGCGCGAGCTGCTGCCGCCGGAGTTGAACGACACGGTAGATGAGCTGCTGGCCCGGAAAGCCACCGCCGACGAGAAAACCACCGTGCCGCGTCCGGCTGCGCTGGTGGCGTATCTGCAGCAGGCATACGACGCCGGTCAGAATGCCCGCGCCATCCTGCCCGTCTTGCGTCGCCCCGAGCCCACGCCGGCGCTGGATGCCGTGTTTCGGGCGTGGCTGTAGCCGCAACCGTAGCGCACAGGCCTCCTGCTACAGCGCCGCCGGCCCGCACCTGGCTAGGGGAGTTGGTAGATGAATTCCGCTACCTCCGCCTGGCGGGCACTGGCGAAGCCTCGGGCGGTGCCTGCTTTGCGGAAGCCGCAGTTAGTTAGCACTTTCTGCGAGCCGAAGTTGTCGAAGGCTACCCGGCCAAAAACAGGGCGGGCCGGCTCAATCAGCAGGAAGTGGCGCAGTGCGGCGGTGGCCACGCCCCGGCCCCAGAAGCTTCTGTCCAGCCAATACGTAATTTCAGCGTCGCCTTCGATTTCGAACTTGGCAATGCTGCCGGCCAGCACGCCGTCGACCAGAATGGTTTGCATGTGGATGGTAGGGTCGCGCAAAAACCGGCAGTACTTTGCACGATAGGCCACCGGGTCGGTGTGGTTCTGTGGCATAAAAGCCGCTAGGTACGCCGCCTCTTCGTTTAATTGAAACTCAAACAACGCATCCAGATCAGCGTCCTGCGTTGGGCGTAGCGTTACTTGCTGGTTTGGCATACCGAGGTTGGTTTGGGCCGTAGTCAAGGGCAAAAAACACCAGTTAAAAGTAGAAAATATGCCTGACACCATGCCGGTTGCCACCTAGGCTGAACGAGTACGTGAACACTGTCTCGAAGCGCAATGCTTCACGTCTGGCGTCAGAACCACTGGCAACAGCACCGGTTCAACAACCTCCGCAAC
Organism: Hymenobacter psychrophilus; assembly: GCF_900107135.1. Classification (GTDB taxonomy): domain Bacteria; phylum Bacteroidota; class Bacteroidia; order Cytophagales; family Hymenobacteraceae; genus Hymenobacter; species Hymenobacter psychrophilus. The sequence continues at coordinate 493,383 of NZ_FNOV01000001.1, read as the reverse complement.
GGGCCGCCGCGCCGGGTCACGTTTCAACCCCCGTTTGTATAAGTAAGGATTATGACCATCGAAAACCTGCGCCAGCGGGGCCTCATCCTGTTTGAGGCCCTGAGCGGCAGCCGCGCCTACGGCACCGATCTGCCCCACTCAGATACCGACCTCAAAGGCGTGTTCATCCTGCCCGAAACCGAGTTCTATGGCCTCGGCTACCTGCCCCAGGTGGCCAACGAAACCAACGACGAGGTCTACTACGAGCTGCGCCGCTTCGTGGAGCTGCTGCTCAAGAGCAACCCCACGGCGCTGGAACTGCTGGCCTCGCCCGCCGATTGCGTGCGCTACTGCCATCCGCTGTTCGGGGCGTTCCGGGTCGAGGACTTCCTGTCCCAGCTCTGCCGCGCCAGCTTCGCCGAATACGCCGTGGCCCAGATTCGCAAAGCGCGGGGGCTGAACAAGAAAATCAACCACCCCGAACCGCCCCAGCGCAAATCGGTACTGGATTTTTGCTATGTGACGGCCGGCGCCGGGGCGCAGCCGGTGGCCGGCTGGCTGGCGCGGCGCAACCTCGCTGCCCCGCAGTGCGGCCTGACCAATGTGCCCCACCTGCCCGACCTCTACGCCCTGTTCGTGGACGACACGCCCGACCAGCGCCACGGCTACCGGGGGCTCGTGCGCGACCCGGCCACGTCGCAGGACGTGCAGCTTTCGGCCGTGCCGAAGGGGGAGGAGCCGGTGGCCTACCTGAGCTTCAACCGCAACGGCTACAGCACCTCCTGCCGGGTGTGGCGCGAGTACCAGGAGTGGGAGCAGAAGCGTAACCCCGAACGCTACCAGAACACGATTGGCCACGGCCGGAACTACGATGCCAAGAACATGCTGCACGTGTTCCGGCTGCTGGGCATGGCGCTCGACGTGGCGGCTACCGGCCAGCTGCCCGTGCGCCGCCCCAACCGCGAGTTCCTGCTCCGGGTTCGCCGGGGTGAGTTCGAGTACGAGCAGCTGATTGCCGAGGCCGACGCGCTGGTAGCCCAGGTCGATGCCGCTTTTGCCTCTTCCACGCTGCCCGAAATACCCGACCACAAAGCGGCAGAGCAGCTGCTGGTGCGGGTGCGGCGGCAGTGGTACGCGCAAGGCAACCAGTAAAGCAGCCAGTAGAGCAGCGCACCGGTGCCGGGCCGCTGTGGTTTAGCAAAACAGCCTGGTAGCTCCTAAACAAAGCAGCCTTTCCCGCGCTGGTGCGGGAAAGGCTGCTTTGTTTAGGAGGAAAAATCCGGGCGCCCGGGGCTATTTGCCGGTGCCGATAGTGGTGTTGCGGGAGCGGCGCGGGGCGCGCTGCTCGCCTTTCTTACGCTTGCGCCAGAACTGGAACCAGCGCTGCCGGTAACGAACGGTGCGTTTCATGCGGGCTTTGCGGCCTCCTCCTTTATAGGTGCGGTAGTTGGGCCGGTGCACGTATACTTTGCCGCGCATTTTGGCGCGGGCGGCCGGACCGGGAGGGGCGGCCAGCGCCGGGCTGATGTCGGCCAGGCCCATCACCAGCAGCATCAGAAAGAGAAGAAAACGGGTCATAGCAAAAAGGTAAAGCCGCAAAAGCCACACGAAGGTAAGCAGGTCCTTGGCAAGTATTCAGCCAAAAATGAAATTCTGCGGCAAAAACCAGGTTTTAGCTCCCGCATGTTGGGCACAGAGTAGCTGCTGCCCAACAGGTGCCGGGTAACTGCGAGTAGCAGTACGATAGAACGTAGCCTACTGGTTTAGATGCCCGAGCAGAAACGAAATACATGGCTCTGGTAGCGGGGGGGGACGATATAAAAAGCAACGCTGAACAGTGAAATGGTGGGTCGGCTTGTGGAATCTGCCGGGCCGGGGCATCAGTAGGGCCGGGGCCAGCCTCGTTTACCGCCCCACTACCGCCTATGCCGCTACGCCTACTCCTCCCGCTACTGCTGCTGCTTTTGCCTGCTGGCTCCGTTAGGGCCCAGCAGCCGCTGGCCCGCGCCCGCCAGCAAAGCTACCAGACCAAGGTTTTTCGCCTGACCGATGCGCAGGCCCGCCACCTCTACGAACGGGGCCTCGCAACTGCCCAAACTGATTTCTTTGCCCAGCCCGTCGATTCGTTTCCGACGAGCCAGGCCGATAGCCTGGGCCCCAAGCGGCTGGCGGCCCGGCCGCCGGGCTACTACCTGGTGGCCCGCACCGAAGGGCCGGAACTGGTGTACTGGCTGTTCGGCCGCACCGACCGCCAGCTTGCGGTGCTCGATAATCAGCAGGATTTAACCTTGGTATTGCGCGATTCGCTGGGCCGGCTGTTGCCCGGTGCCCGCCTTCTGCTCCGCGGGGGCCGCCGGGTTCCCTTCGATGCCGCTACGCAAACCTACCGGCTGGCGGGCCGCGCGGGCCGGGCCGGGCTGCTGGCCGTAGAAATCGGGGGGCGAACCACCTACCACGCGCTGGAGCAGAAGTTTTCGCCGCACCGGCCCCGTGGTGGCCGGGCCCTTAGCTGGCGCGGGGCCTACCAGCGGGTGCTCTACGGGTTTCCGCTGGGCTATTTGGGCCGGCCGGTGCGCAGGCTGCTGAGTGATTTGCGCCATGCTTCCTCCGTTCGTACCGGCCCCATCGGGCTGTTGCGCGCCGTGTTCAACCCCGAGGTGCGGGAGCAGCGCCAGCAGCAGCGGGCCGAAAAGCAAAGCGACCAATGGCGCGCCTACCTCGTGCTCAGCAAGCCCCGCTACCGCCCCGCCGCCGACACGCTCCGCCTGAAGGCGCGGGTGCTGCGGCGCCGGGGCCAGCCCTACCGCCGTCCGCTGGAGCTGTGGCTCAGCGCCGACCAGCAGCGCCCGCCCCGCCGCCTGGCCCGGCTGGTTCCGGTGCGGCCCGGTTCCTACGAGTTCACGCTGCCGCTGCCCGATACGCTCAATCTGCGCTCCGACCAGTACGTGCGCCTGAGCCTGCGCCCCGTTGGCTCCGGCCCCTTCGGCCCTGAGCTGGCCACGGGCAGCTTCCGGCTCGAAGACTACGAGCTGAACAACACCCGCTACACCCTGCGCCCGGCCCGAACCGAACAGCCGGCCGGCGCCCCCCAGGCCCTGTTTCTGCGGGGGCAGGATGCCAACGACCTCAACCTGCTCGATGCCCGGGTGCGCCTGCGGGTGCTGCCGCTGGTCGTGGGCCGGCTGGCGGGCCGGCAGGTGTTCGTGCCCGATACCCTCTGGACCCACGCCCAGCCCCTCGATGCGGCCGGCGAAACCCGCGTGGCCCTGCCCGATTCGGTGCTGCCGGCCGCCGACCTCACGTACCAGGTGGAGGCCGAATTTCTCAACGCCGACCAGGAGCGCCACCTCGAAAAGGCCACCGTCCGCTACGAGCAGCAGGCCGGTCAGCTGACGCTGCGCCTGCGCCAGGATTCGTTGCGGGCCGATTATGAAGTGAGTGGCCCGGCCCGGCCGCGCATGGCGTTGCTCGAAACCACCCGCCCCCGGCCCGATGGCAAATCGGTTACCACCACCGAAACGGTGCTGCTGCCCCTGGCCCGGCTTCTTGACCCAGCTGCCAGCCGCTACCGCCTGCAGGCCAGCCCTTACCCGGCGACTACGCTTGCGCTTGATGCCAGCAATGCCGGCTTGCAGCTGACGTCGGCGCGGACCACCGATTCGCTGGTGCTGGGCGCAGAGAATCCGCGGCGGTTGCGGTTTTGGTACTACCTGTACCGGGGCAACCGGCTGGTGGAGCGCGGCTACGGGCCCGGGCTAACCCGCCGCCGGCCGGCCCCCGCTGCCGATACGTGGTATGTCTCGGTGCATTATTTCTGGGGCGGCGAGCTGCGGAAGGCCGAATACCACGTGGCCCCGCCTGGCCGTCGGCTTACCATCGAGGCCGCGCAGCCCGAGGTAGTGTATCCGGGGCAGAGAATTACGCTGGCCTACACCGTGCGCGACGAGGCCGGCCGCCCCGTACCCGCCGCCGACCTCACGGCCTACGCCCACACCAGCAAGTTTGCGGCCCCGGCCGCGCCCGAAATTCCCGATTTCGCGCCCGCCTTGGTGGGCCGGGTGTCGCGGCGGCGGCTCGGGCTGGCGGCCGGTTTTGCCAACGAGCCCCAACGACCGGCCCGCCAGCCCCTGGCCTGGGGCGCCTGGCGGCAGCGCCTGGGCCTCGACTCGCTGCGCTTCTACCAGTTCCTGTACCCCGCCACCGGCACGTTTGCCGAATACCAGCTGGCTCCCGGCGGAATTACCCAGCTGGCCCCATTCGTGGTCGATTCGGGACGAGTGCAGCCCACGGTGGCGGTTTATATAGATGGAATACCCGTATTTGTGGGCCTGGCAAATGCCGATGAGCCCTTCGCGCTGGTGGCCGATACCGGTCGCCACACGGTGGCCATTCGTACGCCCGACCGCCTCATCACGCTGCGCAACGTGCCGCTGCGCCACTTGCACAAGCTCACGCTCAGCATCGACCCCAACCACGCGCAGCCCAACCTAACGGTAGTCCGGCTCGGCGCAGTATCGGCCACCGAGCGGGCCGAGCTGCAGCGGTACTTAGCCGTTATCGACCGCGCCGCGCCCCGCGACCAGCTGCGCCTGCGCCAGGGCAACCGCCTGCAGGTGTTGGGGGAGGGGCAGCCAGCCCGGCCCGGCCGGATTACCACGAATTATCAGTACGATTATCAGCAGAACCAGCTGACCTATCTGGCGGGCCCTTTCCGGCCCGATTCGGTGCTGCTGCGCCGCGCTTCCGATGGCCTGCGGCAGCGGTTTTTGTTTGAGCCGGCCTATCGCTACACCTTTGGCCAGGGCCTGCTGAAGATGCGGAGCCTGAACAACTCCGGGTTTGAGTACGGCGACCTGGGGCGGGCCCTGGTGTTCACGGGCGCCCTGCCGCTGGCCGATTTCGCCCTGACCGAAGCCGACCTGCAGCCGAGTGCTGCCACCGGCTACTTCCGCGCCCCCACACCCGAGCCAGTGCTCGACTCGCCGGCCAAAACGCCCGCCGGCCAGGGCCGGCTGGTGGTGCTGGGCGCCAATACTGCGCCAAACGGTTTAAGCAGTGCCGGCGGGCTGCCGGTGCTTTACACCCTGCTCACCCGGCCCGACCAGCCCGGGTTTCGCCGGCTGCTGCGCTACCTGCCCCAGTACCTGCACGCCCTGCCACCCGGCCCTTACCACTTGGCGCTGCTGCGGGCCGACAGCTCGGTGCTGGCCCCACGCGCCGCCGTGCAGGTGCGGGCCGGGGGCACCACCTTCCTGCAGCTCGATTCGCTCGACCGGCAGCCCCTGCCCGAGGCCGCCGCCCGCCGCTGGCGGCAGCTGTTCCGGCAGCAGGTAGCCGCCCACCTATACCGCCCCGGCCCACCCGCAATGCTCGACTCGGCCGCTGGCCGCCGCGAAATTGCGGTGGCGCTGCCCCTGGTAGCGCCCTCGGGCTGGCACTTGGTGCGCGGCCGCGTAACCGACCGTGCCACCGGCGAGGGCCTGCCCGGCGTAACGGTGCTCGTAAAAGGCACCAATGTGGGCGTGAGCACCAATGCCGACGGCAGCTACGCGCTGTCGGTGCCGCCGGGTGGGGTGCTGGTGTTCTCCTCGATTGGCTTCGTTTCGATGGAACGGCCGGCCAACGGGCCGGATATGCCGGTGGAGCTGAGCACGGACAGCAAGCAGCTCAGCGAGGTAGTCGTAACTGGTTTGGGGATAGAACGGCGACGGGCGTACCTGGCGAGTTCGGTAAGTACTGTGGAATCAGCCTTCAGCGGCAAAGTGGCGGGCATTCAGATCCGCGGCAGCGGTACGCTGGCGGGTAGTAGCCGGCCCCTGCTTATCGTGGATGGCTTGCCGTTTGGTGGCCGGCTGCAAGACCTGAACCCGGACGATATCCTCACGACGGAAATGCTGAAAGCCGAATCGGCCACGGCCATGTATGGCTCGCGGGCCGCGAGCGGGGTTATTCTCATCACCACCAAACGGGACTTGGCCAATGGCCGCCCGTCCGACGATGGGGCATCGGCGCCCGGTCGCGACCCGCGGCTGGCGCTGCGCCGCCGCTTCTCCGACGTGGGCTGGTGGCGGCCCACGCTCGTAACCGACCAGCAGGGCCGAGCCCACACCGAAGTCATCGTGCCCGACGACCTCACGGGCTGGGACATCTTTGTGCTGGCTTCCGACGACCACGCCCGCACGGGCAGCTTCACGCAGCGGCTGCGCTCGTTCAAGGCCCTGGCCGCCACGCTGGCAACCCCGCGTTTCCTGCTCCAGGGCGACCGGCCGCAGGTTATCGGCAAAACCCTTAACTACCTGCCCGACACGGCCCAGGTAAGCACCACGTTCCAGGTGGGCGCGGGGCCTGAGCGCACCCTGCGCCACCGCGTGCTCACCGCCGTGCTCGATACGCTCAGCTTCGTGGCCCCCGCCGATGCCGATTCGGTGGCCGTACGCTACAGTCTGCGCCGGGCCGATGGGTACGAGGATGGGGAGCTGCGCTACCTGCCGGTGCTGCCGGTGGGCACCCGCGAGCGGGTGGGCACTTTCGCCGTACTCACGGCCGCCGACACCACCCTCACGCTGCCCGTGCGCCCCGAGCTGGGCCCCGTTACGCTGCGGCTGGAAAGCGACCCGGTGCCGGTGGTACTCGACGAAATCCGCCACCTCCAGAACTACGCCTACCTCTGCAACGAGCAGGCGGCGTCCAAGCTGCGGGGCCTGCTGCTCGAACAGCGACTGCGGGCCGTGCTGCGCCCTGGCCAGCCCTTCGCCGGCACCCGCGACGCAGACCGCCTGATCCGGCTGCTGCTGCGGGGCCGGCCCTCGACGCAGCAGCTGTGGGGTACCTGGGCCACCGCGCCGGTCAGCGCCTGGGCCTCGCTGCATGTGATTGAAGCCCTACTCGAAGCCGGGCAGCAGGGTTATAGAGTAGCCCTCGACAAAGATGCGCTCCGCCAGTATCTGCTGCGCGAACTCGACAACGTCTTTGCCGATGCCACCGTTCGTCGGGCGCTGGCCCCTGCAGCCAACTCCGCCTTCCGCACCCCCGACGACCGGCTGCGGCTGCTCCAGCTGCTGCGCCTTCTCGGGGGCCCGCCACCCGATTTCTCCTCGCAGCTAGCCCGGTTGGAGCGGGAGCCCGGCCGCCGCGCCCTCGACCAGCAGCTGGCCCTGCTGGAGCTGCGCCAGCAGCTGGGGCTGCCTTCCCCGCTCGATTCGCTGCGCCGCTACCGCCATACTACTGCGTTGGGCGGGGTATTTTATGCAGATACGTTGCGCGCGGGTAGTTTCTACCGCTACCTGCTATCCGAGCGCCTGGGCACCACCCTGCAGGCTTACCGCCTGTTGCGGAGCCAGGGCGGGCCCCACGCGGCGCGGGAGCTGGCGCGCATCCGGGCCTACCTGCTGCAGCAGCGCGGCCCCGGCGGCCACTGGGCCAGCACCTACGAGGCCGGCCAGATTCTGGCCACCATTGGCCCCGACCTGACGGTGCCAGCCAGCGGGGGCTTGGTAGCCCGCGCCCAGCTCAGCGGCGGTCTTAATCAGCAAGTCAACCAGTTTCCGTTTGAGGCGACGCTGCCGGCCGGGGCGGGGCCGCTGGTGCTACGCAAGCAGGGCGGGCTGCCAGTGTACGCCACCGCCTACCAGACCCGCTGGAACCCCGCCCCGGCGGCCGTGGCCACGCCTTTTGCGGTGCGCACCCGGCTGGCCGGGCAACCGGGGAGCCGGGTGGTGCTGAAGGCCGGCCAGCCCGCCGAGCTGGAAGTAACCGTCGAGGTGCCCGCCGAGGCCCGCTACGTGCTGCTCGAAGTGCCTATTCCGGCCGGCTGCTCCTACGCCGCCGAAAAAGCGTCCGGCAACGCCTTCGAGGTGCACCGCGAATACCTGCGCCACCAGGTGGGTATTTTCATTGACGTGCTGCCGGCTGGCCGCCACGTATTTCGGGTGGCGTTGCAGCCCCGCTACCGGGGCCGCTACACGCTCAACCCCGCCCGGGCCGAGCTGCTGTACTTTCCCACCCGCTTCGGCCGCGCCGCCAGCCGGCAGGCGGTAGTGGAGTAGGAGGCGTTGACCGTTGGGCCGACTCGCCGAAACCCACCTATTATTGTAGCCGACATCTTCCTCATCAATCATTTATGCCAATAGCTTCCCCCGAAACCCAACTCCGCGCCGCCCTGCTGGGGCTGGCCGTAGCCGACGCGCTGGGCGTGCCCGTCGAGTTCCAGAGCCGGGCCGCCCGCCGCCTCGACCCCGTGGTGCATATGCGTGAGTACGGTACCCACAACCAGCCCGCCGGTACCTGGTCCGATGATGCCTCGCTCACGTTCTGCCTGGTCCAGGCGCTGGCCGACGGCTTCACGCTGGCCAAAGTAGCCGAATACAGCCGCCGCTGGTACTACGAGCAGCTCTGGACGCCCCGCGGCTCCGTGTTCGATATCGGCATTACCACCCGCGAGGCCCTGAGCCGCCTGCAGGCGGACGGCGACCTTATACTGGCCGGCGGCACCGACGAGTACAGCAACGGCAACGGGGCGCTGATGCGGATTCTGCCGCTGGCCTTTTATCAGGTTGATGCGCCGCTGAAAGAGCGTTTCCGGCTCATCCACGACGTTTCGGCCATTACGCACGGCCATATCCGCTCGGCGGTGGCCTGCCTGCTGTACCTGGAAATGGCCCGCTACCTGCGCGCCGGCCAGTCGCCGGCTGCGGCCTATGCTGAAATGTGTCGGCAGGCCCCGGCCCAGCTGTATGAGTTGAAAATTCCAGCGCACGAAGCCGACAAATTTGAGCGCATCCTCAGCGGCCGCCTACCCGACATTTCCGCAACGGCCGTCGATAGTGGCGGCTACGTCATGCACACGCTGGAAGCCGCGCTTTGGTGCCTGCTGCGCTACGAAACCTACGCTGAAACCGTGCTGGCTGCCGTTAACCTCGGCGACGACACCGACACGACCGGGGCCGTAACCGGCGGCCTGGCAGGCCTGTGCTACGGCGAGGACGCCATTCCGCCCGAGTGGCTGGCCGTGCTGGCTCGCCGCGCTGACATAGAGGCGCTGGCCGCGGCCGCTACGCAGGGAGCCGGGATAAGCTGAAAAAGCAAAAGTCCCTTCAGCGGATGCTGAAGGGACTTTGCGGTCCGGACGGGACTCGAACCCGCGACCTCCGCCGTGACAGGGCGGCATTCTAACCAACTGAACTACCGAACCGGCTATCAATTCGGGGCGGGCCGTGTGCCTTTCCCTTTTGATGATGCAAATATAGCAGAGTGGATTCAACTTCACCAAGCCCGCAGCAATAAAAAAACTGCTTTATAAGGCTGTAAAGGATGTTTTAGAGATGATATAGTTCTGTTGGTAAATAGGATAGCCTCCGAAAAAAAACTTGCAGCAGTTGCTTTACGGCAAGCTCGACGTCATCTCCTAATGTAGGTTTAGGAGTAAAAGGGCGCGCGAACTGGCCTGGTAGTCAAAAGAGGGAGGAAGTATCAGGTGGGGTAGGGCGTTGGAAACAGTAGCCGCGCTGCAATCAGCTATTTCGGCGTAGTGCCGGAAATAGCTGATTGCAGTTTGAGAGAAAACCAGAAATAAAAAGGCTCCGAGGCTCCTGCGGTCGTATCCACTTCCTGCCAGGTAGCTCGAAAGACATGAGCCCGGGCAGTACTTTGTGTTACATTCATCCCCAGCTAATCAAAATTGACATGCAAGACAAGGCCCCTGCCACCCCGCGCTATTCCCTGGTAATGCAGCTACTCGTATTTCTGCCCCTGGCCTGCCTGATTGTGTGGTGGCCCAAGTTGCCCGCGAGCGTGCCGGTGCATTTTACCAGCGAGGGCGCTGATTACTACGCCCACAAGCATATGCTGTTTATCTATGTGCTACTGCCGGCGTTGATCTACCACACGGCGCCTTATCTGGATGCTGAAAACCAGCGCAGGTCGCTTATAAGGGGGGTAGCCCTGTTTCTGAGCTTCGTGCTAAGCGTTACGATTCTGGCCGCTGCCGCTTAACTCCTGACCCATCGGCCCGGAAAAGCAAAAGCCCCTTCAGCGCGATGCTGAAGGGACTTTGCGGTCCGGACGGGACTCGAACCCGCGACCTCCGCCGTGACAGGGCGGCATTCTAACCAACTGAACTACCGAACCAGGTTGTCCTACTTCGCTGCTCAGGTAGCGTTGAAGTGGTGCAAAAGTAGTAGGCCGGCAGCAGGTGCGCAAGAGCCGCCGCGAAAAAAGTGCAAAAAACTTGCCTTAGGCTGCGTGGCAGGCTGCTAGTCAGGCAGAAAGATTTTTCATGCGGCCGGATGGGGGCAGGAGTGGCCGGAATCGGCCCCGTCGCTTACCTTTGCTATCTTCCGTTTCCCCCTCGCACCTCCAAAACCCGCCTCTGCCGTGGCCATGCTCCTCGATTTTGAACAACCCATTGCCGCCCTCGAAGGCAAGCTTCGCGAAATGCAACAACTGGCCCTCGACAGCCAGGTGGACGTATCGGCCGCGGTAACGGCCCTCGAAGCCAAAATCAACGCCCTCAAGAAGGAAACCTACCAAAACCTCACCCGCTGGCAGCGCGTGCAGCTTTCGCGCCACCCCGACCGCCCCTACACCTTCGACTACATTCTGGGCATGAGCCAGAAGTTCGTGGAGTTGCACGGCGACCGGACCGTGCGCGACGACAAGGCGATGGTGGGTGGTTTTGCCGAAATCGATGGCCGCACGGTGATGCTGATTGGCCAGCAGAAGGGCCGCAACACCAAGCAGCGGCAGTTTCGCAACTTCGGCATGCCCAACCCCGAGGGCTACCGCAAGGCCCTGCGCCTGATGAAGCTGGCCGAGAAGTTCAACGTGCCGGTGGTGACGCTTATTGATACGCCGGGCGCATTTCCGGGCCTCGAGGCCGAGGAGCGGGGGCAGGGCGAGGCCATTGCCCGCAACCTGCGCGACATGTTCCTGCTCAAGGTGCCTGTTATCTGCATCATTATCGGCGAAGGCGCCTCGGGTGGGGCGCTGGGCATTGCCATCGGCGACCGGGTGCTGATGCTGGAAAATACCTGGTACTCGGTGATTTCGCCCGAGTCGTGCAGCAGCATTCTGTGGCGCTCCTGGGATTACAAGGAGCAGGCCGCCGAAGCGCTCAAGCTCACGGCCACCGATATGCTGGGCAACAAGCTCGTTGATGGCATCGTGGGCGAGCCCCTGGGTGGCGCCCACACCGATGCGCCCACCATGATTCAGACGCTCAAAGAAACCATCCTCGAAACCCTAGCTGAACTTGACGCCCTCTCACCCGAAGACCGTATCAGCCGGCGCATCGACAAGTTCTCGGACATGGGCGTGGTGCTGGAGTAGGTTTTTGTCAAGCTATTAGCTGACAGCTGTTAGCTGGTAGCTACCGTCAATCATACTTGCTGTCAGCTATTGTCAGACGAAAAAAAGCTAACAGCCATAAACTAATAGCTAAAAGCTCAAGGATATGACCGTTCATACGCTCGATACCGGCTTGTTTAAACTCGATGGCGGGGCCATGTTTGGGGTTGTGCCCAAGAGTATGTGGCAGAAGCTCAACCCCGCCGACGAGCACAATATGTGTACCTGGGCCCTGCGCTGCCTGCTGGTGGAGGATGCGGGCCGGCTGCTGCTCATCGATACCGGTATTGGCGAAAAGCAGGACGAGAAGTTTCGCGGCCACTTTTACCTGCACGGCGACGATACGCTGGAAAAGTCGTTGCGCCGCCTGGGCTACACCGCCGCCGACATTACCGACGTGCTGCTCACCCACCTGCACTTCGACCATTGCGGCGGGGCCGTGGTGCGGACCGCCGATGATGCGCTGCAACTGGCTTTTCCCAACGCGACTCACTGGAGCAACGAAGCCCACTGGAACTGGGCCACTACGCCTAACCCGCGCGAGAAGGCCAGCTTTTTAAAGGAGAACATTCTGCCCATTCAGGAAAGCGGCCAACTGCGCTTTATCGATCCGCAGGCCGGCGTACCGGCCGAACTGAGCAGCCTGGCCGACCTGATTTACGTGGACGGGCACACCGAGAAGATGATGCTGCCGAAGCTGTCTTACAAAGACCGCACGCTGGTTTTCGCCGCCGACCTGCTGCCCAGCGCCCACCACGTAGGCCTGCCCTACGTGATGAGCTACGATGTGCGCCCGCTGGTAACGATGGACGAAAAGGCCCGTTTCCTGCAGCAGGCCGCCGCCGAAAACTGGGTGCTGGTGCTAGAGCACGACCACCAGACCGAGTGCATCACAGTCGAACAAACTGAGCGTGGCATCAAAGTAGCCGAGAAGTTCCGGCTGGCGGAGCTGTAAGAGGTGAGATGGTGAAATAGTGAGGTGGTAAGTTTGACGTTCGGGGTTGCCAGAAGCCTTGCGGCGTGAAAGAAATACTTCGAGCAGTTTACAAAAAACCGCGCCATGTGCGCCCCAGGCCCTCTTGAACATCAAACTCACCACCTCACTATTTCACTATCTCACCGCATGTTAGGCGTAGCACTTTCCGGGGGTGGAGCGCGGGGCATTGCGCACCTGGGCGTGCTTGCGGCGCTCGATGAGCTGGCACTGCCGGTGGGGCGGCTGGCGGGGGTGTCGTCGGGAGCTATTGCCGCCACGTTTTACGCTGCCGGGGTGCCGCCGCGCGAGATTATGCGGCTGTTGCAGGGCATCAGCATTCCGCGCCTGACGCGGGTGGCGCTCAGCCGCTACGGCCTGCTGCACATGGATGCGGTAGGGCGGCTGTTCGAGCAGCACCTGGGGGCCGGGGCCACGTTCGAGCAGCTACGGCTGCCACTCACGCTGGTAGCGACGGATATTGAGGCGGGGGAGTCGGTGCGGTTTTCGAGTGGGCTGCTGGTGCCGCCGCTGCTGGCCTCGTCGGCCGTGCCCATTTTGTACCGGCCGGTGGTGTACCAGGGCCGGCAGCTGGTGGATGGCGGGTTGCTCAACAACCTGCCCGTGGAGGCGCTGCTGGAGGCTGAACACCCGGGCCTGCGGGTGGTGGGCGTACACTGCAATCCGCCCAACCCGGCCGCGCAGGTCAGCAATATGCGTGGGCTGGTCGAGCGCACGCTCAACCTGGCTATTTCCGGCAACACAGTGCTCAGCAAGCAGCGCTGCCACTTGCTGCTCGAACCACCCGAGCTGCGGGCCTACCGCACCATGAGCTTCGGGCAGGCAACCGAAATCTTTGATATCGGCTACCGCTACACGCGGGCCCATGCCTCGCAGCTGGCGGCGCTGCTCGAAAACAAGTTGCCCGCACAAGGTTGAAAGCATGCCTGTTGCGGGCAATAGGGCGCCAAAACTGCGGTGGCGGCGGCAAATCAGCTAGCTTTAAGGCCCGGTAGTCCCGATTCGGGCTGCCGGCTCTTCTTTTTCATCCGTTTTCCGCTCATGGCGCGTCGCACTTCTACCTTCTGGTATCTGTTTTCAAAGTTCTGGTTTTGGCTGGTAGGCTGGAAGTTAGGGCCGGTGGTGCCGGCCGATATCAAAAAGAGCGTGATGATTGCGGCCCCGCACACCAGCAACTGGGACTTTATGCACGCCCGGGCGGCCTTTTTTCTGATGGATGTGGACTTGAAAGTGACCATCAAAAAGGAGTGGACTACCATTCCGGTACTTGGGGCGTTGGTGCGCAGCCTGGGCGGGCTGGGCGTCGACCGTAGCCGTAACAACAGCCTCGTCGAGGCTATGGTTGGGCTGTTTAAGACGCACGACGAGCTGGTGATTATGATTACGCCCGAAGGTACCCGCAGCTACCAGCCCAAATGGCGCAAGGGGTTCTACCACACGGCTATGGCCGCCGGCGTGCCCATCCTGCTCGGCTACCTCGACTACAAAAACAAGGAAGCCGGCGTGGGGCCGGCCTTCTGGCCCACCGGTGACTACGAAAAGGACCTGGAGGAAATTAAGGCCTTCTACCGCACCAAAGCGGGTCGCTTCCCCGAAAAAGGCGTACGTTAGGGTTACCGGCTACCGGTAACAGCCGCGTGCGGGCCTCTCGCATGGGCGGCCCTTACTTTCTTGTATGGAAGATATCAAAGGATTTGTCTGGGTAATTGCGGCCGTCGTCTTCTTTATCTGGCGAATGGTGCAGAAGGCGGCCGAAAAAGCAAAGGAAGCCCAGGTCCGGCAGCAGGCCCGCCAGCCCGGCGGTGCGCCTGCGCCCCGGCCCGCTCCGGCGGTGCCCGCCGTGTCGTTTGAGGAACTCCTGGCCCAGATGCAGCGCCAGAACCAGCAGCCGGCCCCGCCAGAACCCCGCCCGCTGGCCGAGCGCGACCCGCCCCAGGAGTGGGAGCAGCGCCGAGAGCAGTGGGACCAGGAGCAGCAGGGCCAGGAGCCGCCAGCCAAACCGGCCCGTCCCGCGCCGGTTCCGCGCTTCGGCCGCGGCCTGGAAAGCACCGAGATAGATGCCTACTCCCAGGAGTTGCCCGCCCGCGAAGCCCGTTCGCTCGAAGCCCCCAAGCGGGCTCCGCGCCTCGCCCAAAACCAGCCCCGCACCAGCACCCAGCACGGCAGCGAGGATTTCTGGAGCCAGAAGCAAATCTCGCCCAAACAAACCCGCCGTACCGTCAACGAACTGCTGCAGAATCCCGCCGACATCCGCGCGGCCTTCGTGCTCAGCGAAATTTTCCAGCGGCGGTATTAGTCGTTGGAGTCAAAGAGAAAAGTTAAAAATAAAAGCCGCTGAACGACACCAATTGGTCCGTTCAGTGGCTTTTCTCTTCGAATTGAGTATCAGTCCTGCGTGAGGGCGTAGGCAACCAGGTTGGCGCCCATCTTGAGGGCCGCTTCGTGGGTGGCGGGGGTATCTTCGGGGTAGGTGCCCATGTCTTCCCAGCCGTTGCCCAGGTCGCACTCGTAGCTGTAGAAGCATACCAGCCGGCCCTTATACAGCAGCCCAAAGCCCTGGGGGCGCTTGCCGTCGTGCTCATGGATTTTGGGCAGGCCCCGCGGAAACTGGAATTTCTGGTGGTAGATAGGGTGAGTGAAGGGCAGCTCCACGAACTCCAGTTCGGGAAACACCTTCTTCATCTCGGGCCGGATAAACTTGTCGAGGCCGTAGTTATCATCAATGTGCAGAAAACCGCCCCCAATAAGGTAGCGGCGCAGGTTGCGGGCGTCGAGGTCGGAGAACGTGACGTTGCCGTGGCCGGTCAGGTGCACGAAGGGATAGGTGAGCAGCTCGGGTGAATCGAGTTCCACGGTGGCCTCGGCGGGCGCAATATTGGTGCTGAGCGCCTGGTTACAGAAACGGATGAGGTTGGGCAGGCTGGTTTTGTTGGCGTACCAGTCGCCGCCGCCGCCGTAGTGCAGCTTGGCGATGCGGAAGCTGGGGGCCGGGGCCACCGGCGCGGCCGCCGTGAGCGAGAAAAGTAGAAGACAGGCGAAGAGGCAGAGATTCTTAGGCATTGAAGCAGTAGCGTAGGCAAGCAGGATTCCGCTATAATTGCGGACCAACCGGGAAAGTTCGGCTTGCCCCGCAAGGTAAGCACTACCCGCGCTTCTCCACTGCTGCCCCGCCCATGCCCCCGGTTCCTTTCGGCCTCGACCTGGCCTTCATCTTAACGACCATTTTGACCCTGGGGATGCTGCTACGGGTAGTTGCTGCCCAGTACCGGCAGGCGCTGCTGGTAGCAGGGGGGCCGTGGTTGCTGAATCAGGCGGTGATGGCCTATACTGGCTTCTACACCATTACCGATACGCTGCCGCCCCGATTCGCGCTGGCGATAGGCCCGCCGCTGCTGGCGCTGCTGGCATTGCTGGCTACGGCGCGGGGCCGCCGCTTCCTCGATGAACTGCCCCCCGACCGGCTGACGTTGCTGCACGTGGTGCGGATACCGGTGGAGCTGGTGCTGTGGGCGCTGTACTACTACCAGGCTGTACCAGGGCTCATGACGTTCGAGGGGCGTAACTGGGATATTCTGATGGGCCTTACCGCCCCGTTGGTGTACTACCTGGCCTTCCGTCGCCGGTGGCTGGGGCCGGGCGGGCTAGTCGTCTGGAACGTGGTGGGGCTGCTGCTGCTGGGCAACATCGTGCGGCTGGGGCTGCTGTCGGCCCCGGGGCCATTCCAGCAGTTCTCGTTCGAGCAGCCCAACATGGCCCTGATGTACTTTCCCTACGTGTGGCTGCCCGCTTTCGTGGTGCCGGTTGTGCTGCTGGCCCACGTGGCTGCGCTGTGGCAACTGCGAGCAGCTCATAAAGTCGGAGCAGTATCAGGAAGAGAAACAGACCAAACGCTCGATAACTAATGCGCTTTCCGATACCAATAAAATACACGCTGGCCGGGCTCGTACTCTGGATTTTCGGGCATTCGGTGGTGGTGGTAGCTGATGGTTTGGGTAGCAGCGCCGCTCCGGCTGATGTGGCCGTGGTGCTGGGCAATAAGGTGAACGAGGATGGCAGCCTATCGGTGCGGCTGACCCAGCGGCTGCATTGCGGCCTGGAGTTGTACCGGCGGGGGCAGGTAAAGCAACTCATTGTAAGTGGGGGGCTGGGCCAGGAAGGCTTCTACGAGGGCAGTAAAATGAAGCAGTACCTGGTAAGCCAGGGTGTTCCGGCGGCGGCGGTAGTGGTCGATAACCAGGGCAATACCACCCAACAAACGGTAGCCAATGTACTGCGGCTGCGCGATTCGCTGCATTTTACCAGCCTGGTGGTCGTTTCCCAGTACTACCATCTCACCCGCACCAAAATGCTGTTTCGCCAGGCCGGCTTTCAGGCAGTCGGCAGCGCCAGCCCGCTGTACTTCGAATGGCGGGACATCTATTCGCTGGGGCGGGAATTCGTTGCCTATTATCAGCAAAGACTGCTCGAATAAGCGGTTCAGTCCTGGCTAAATTTCCTTTCTTGCCAAACCAATCTATAGAGCTACCAAGGATGATAACAGGACAGGATTTAATAGCCAAAGGTCTTCAGCCCGGCAAATGGTTTAAGGAAGCGCTCGACCACATCAACGCCTACGGCCTGGCAGGGGAGGCCCTGGAGGCCTACCTCGCTACCGTGAAGCCCGCCCCCACGATTCCGCTGCTGGCGCAACCGGTATCCTTTCACGAGAACATCAGCGCCGATACGCCCATCGAGCAGGACAACATCGACTACGTGCGCCAGTCGATGCAGCGGCTGATGCGCACGCCCACGGTGGTGGCGGGCGCCATTATGCCCGATGCCTGCCCGGCCGGGCCGCTGGGCACTATTCCCGTCGGCGGCATTGTGGTGGCCCGCAACGCCATCCATCCCGGCATGCACAGCGCCGATATCTGCTGCTCGGTGATGCTGACCAACCTGGGCGCGGCCGATCCTAAGCAGGTGCTCGACGCCGCGCAGCAGCTCACCCACTTCGGTCCCGGCGGCCGCGAGCCCGACCAGCAGTTTGCGCTGCCCGCCGAAATCGAGGCCGAATTCCGCGACAATCCCTACCTCAATTCCCGCCGCAGCCTGCGCATGGCCCGCGAGCACCTGGGCACCCAGGGCGACGGTAACCACTTTTTGTACGTGGGCATCTCGCGCAACACCGGCGACACCATGCTGGTTACCCACCACGGCTCGCGGGGGCCGGGCGCGCTGCTGTATAAGCAGGGCATGAAGGTGGCTGAGAACTTCCGCAAGGCCATTTCGCCCGAAACCGACCCGAACAATGCCTGGATTCCTGCCGACTCGGAGGAGGGGCAGCGGTACTGGGCGGCGCTGCAAACCATCCGCAACTGGACCAAGCAAAACCACCTGTGCCTGCACGAAGCCGTGGTGCAGCAGCTGGGGGCCACCGCGCAGCAGCGGTACTGGAACGAGCACAACTTCGTGTTCCGCGACGGCGAGATGTACTACCACGCCAAAGGGGCCACCCCGCTGGACCCCAAGTTCATGCCCGACATCACCGGCCCGCGCATCATCCCGCTCAACATGGCCCAGCCCATCCTTATTGTGGAGGGCCCGACCACCGCCACCAACCTGGGCTTCGCGCCCCACGGAGCTGGTCGCAACCTGAGCCGTACGGGCCACAAGCGTAGCAAATTGGGGCAGACCAAGGAGGAAATATTCGCCGAGGAAACCCAGGGCATCGACGCCCGCTTCTTCAACCAGATTGATATTTCGGAGCTGCCCAGCGCCTATAAAAATGCCGCGCAGGTGCAGCAGCAAATCGTGGATTTCGACTTGGCCACCGTCATCGACGAAATCCGGCCCTACGGCTGCCTGATGGCCGGCGACTGGGAGCAGGACGCCCCCTGGCGCAAGAAGAAACTGGCCAGGGAAGCGGCCAAGCTGGCTGCAACGGCAGAAGGAGCCGCAGATTCGCAGGCGGATGCATCGGCATTGGTACAGGAGTAGCACAGTTCACAAATTCGCTGCACTGGCTGGCATCAGTCTCTTTACTACCGCTACCTGATGCTCCCATTTAGCCCCGAACAAGACTAACTTACTTGATTTTTCGCCGAGAAAAATCACCACATTCATTTACGCCACTACATGGAATTCAATAGCAAAAAGCTACAGCAAACCTCCAAACTGATCAATACCTTGGTTTCGCTGGTTTTATGCGTGTTCCTGATTGGGCTTTCTGAAAAAATAATCGGCGACTTGGACCCGGCCAGCAAGCGTCCGGAGGTTGAAAGCTTCGTGAGCCAGAAGCGCGGAGCGTTGGAGAAGCAGAGGAGGTCATTAGAGGCGGAAGTCAGGACGCTGACGGATAAAAACGAAAGCATTGAACAAACTATTACCACGGCCCGACAGAACTATAACAACGAAAAACAGTCGTTTGAGAACTGGATAAAAACCCGCAAAACACTGGGCTCCCCCGATAAGGATAAGGAGGTAGTAGACCGTGCCCGTCGGCTTGATGACTACTACAAAGTGGAGCAGGCCTGGCGCGCCCAACTCAGTGCGCGCCAGCTACAGATTAGTGGCCGAGAAAAGCAGGCGGAGTTAATCGAGCGTCAGATAAACCGGGAAGAGCAGTCGGCGGAAGCCCGCTTTGAAACGGCGTCGCGTCGGCATGACCTGAAGGTGTTTTTTATTCGGCTCCTGTTTGTGGGGCCTATTCTGGGGCTTGGCATTTTCTTCCTGATTCGCTACCGCAAGCACAAATTCTGGCCGCTGTATTTCGGCTTCACGCTGTTCTCGTTTTACGTTTTCTTCGTTGGCCTCGTGCCCTACCTACCCAGCTATGGCGGCTACGTGCGCTACCTGGTTGGCATTGCCCTGTCGGTGGGGCTAGGCTACTACGCCATCAAAAAAATCCGCGCTTACGTGGAGCAGAAGCAGGAAGAGTTGAAGGCTTCGACCCAGGAGCGAGCCAAAAATGTGCAGCTGGAAGTGGCCGAAAAAGCGTTGGAAAATCACTTCTGCCCGTCGTGCGGAAAAGATTTTATCATCAAAAAGTGGGAAACGCCAACCAAGGCCCCAGCCAACGACGCTATGCAGCTGGTCACCGACTTTTGCCGCCACTGCGGCCTCAATTTGTTTGCCGACTGCTACAACTGCGGGCACAAGAACTTTGCTCACCTGCCATTCTGCGCCTCCTGCGGCGTTAAGTCGGCCGCGCAAGCAGCTGCTACACGGCCCGCGCCAACTGCGCCGTAAACACCGCCGCCAGCGCGGCAGTTTCGGTGCGTAGCCGCGAATTTCCCAGCGTCACCGGCCGAATCCCGCGCGCTAGCGCCAGCGTAATTTCCGCCGGCGTGAAATCTCCTTCCGGCCCAATCAACACGCAGCAACCGGCCCCGGCATCCACCACCTGCGTCAGCGCCGTGCGCTCGCCTTCTTCCAGGTGGGCAATGAAAGTGGTTTGCGGGGCAACGCCGGTCACAAATGCCTTAAAGTCCTGCATCTCGTCCATCTGCGGCAGCCAGGCCTGGCCCGACTGCTTGAGAGCACTAATGGCAATTTTTTCCAGCCGCTCCAGCTTCAGCTCGCGCCGCTCCGAGCGGGCGCAGCGCAGAAACGTAATCCTATCCACCCCGATTTCGGTGGCTTTCTCGACCAGCCACTCCATGCGGTCGAGGTTTTTGGTGGGCGCTACGGCCAGGTGAATGGGGGCGGAGCGGGGCTTGTAGTGGGCGTGGGCGCTGATGCGCAGGGCGCAGCGCTTGGGGTTGGCGTCGGCCACTGCGGCCTCAAATACGTCGCCTTGGCCGTTTACCAGCACCACGGGTGCGCCCACGGCCAGGCGCAGCACCCGTACGGCGTGCTTGCTCTCGTCTTCGGGCAGGGTGTAGCCGGTGGCATCGGGGGCGAGGTCGGGGGCGAAAAAGGTGTGGGGCATGGGGCAAAGGTACGCGGGAAGCCGGCGGTTGGGGCCGGCAGGCCGGACGCGGTCAGGGAGGCCAAGATAACGGCGGGCGGGTTTTTCGCGTAAGCCAACCATATCCTTCCTCCAGCCTTCCGGGCTCTATTAACCAGCTAATCACATGAAGACCAAGCTCAAAAAACTCTCCGAACAAACTATTGTTATCACCGGCGCCTCGTCGGGCATTGGCCTGGTAACGGCCCGGCAGGCTGCCAAAGCCGGCGCGAAACTCGTGCTGGCCGCCCGTAGCGAGGCGGCCTTGCGGGAGCTCACCGAAGAGCTTAGCCAGCAGGGTTGCGAGGTTATCTACGTGGTGGCCGACGTCAGCAAGCAGGCCGATGTGAAGCGCATTGCCCGCGAGGCCAAGCAGAAGTTCGGCAGCTTTGATACCTGGGTGAACAATGCCGGCGTATCGATGTATGGCAAGGTCGTAAATGAGTCTGTCGACGACATGCGGCAGCTGTTCGAAACCAACTTCTGGGGCCTTGTATATGGCTCGCTCGAAGCCACGGAGCACCTGCGCCACCGGGGCGGGGCACTCATCAACGTGGGCAGCGTGCTCTCCGATGTGACGGCCATTCTGCAGACCATGTACAGCGCCAGCAAGCACGCCGTGAAAGGTTTCACCGACGGTTTGCGTACCGAGCTGGAAATGGAAGATGCGCCCATTTCGGTTACCCTGATTCAGCCGGCTGCCATTGATACACCTTACCCGCTGAACGCCAAAAACTACCTCGATAAGGTACCCCAGCACGCGCCGCCCGCCTACGCTCCCGAAACGGTGGCCGAGGCTATTCTCAGTTCTGCTACCTCGCCCCAGCGCAATATTCTGGTAGGTGGGGCTGGCAAGTTGTTTAAGGGCATGGAACAGTGGACCCCGGCCCTGCTCGATAAGTTTATGGAAAAAGCCTTCGCGCCTATGTCCAAATCCGACAAAGCTGACCACCGTAACCGCCCCAGCGGCCTGTACGAAGGCGCGGGCCAGCTGCAGGAGCGCGGCAACTACCCCGGCCGCACCCGCGAAATCAGCACCTACACCAAGGCCAAGCTAAACCCCACCGCCACGGTTGCCATTGTAGCCGGCACTGGTTTAGCCGTAGCCGCCATCGTCAAAGCCTTCAGTAAAGATGATGGGAAGGATAAAGTCGCGGGCAAAGGCCAAGGGGGCGAGCAGCGTTCCAACCAAGGCAAAAGGCCCCAGTCAGCCTCCGATAAAGGCTCCGTTCAGGCTTCCCCCCAACGCCCCGACAACGTGCAGGACACTGGCAAAGGTGCCAACGGTGACGGCCGTGCCCCCCGCGCCGGCTCGGCCAAAGCTACTCCCGACGACGTGCGCGGCCCGGGAACCGATAAGACTGATTCAGGCAAGCAGCCGGGAGGCAAAAGCTAAACCATAAGCGGCTATACCTGCATAAAAAGGGAGTCCTGCCCGGCAATTGCCGGCCAGGACTCCCTTTTTATGCAGGTGCCCCAACCGTTAACTCAGCATATCATTCAGTATACCCGCCAGCCGGATGCCGGCCTGCTGGATGCGCTGGCGCATCAGCACACTGTGCGCGGGGTAGTACTCAAACCGTACTTCGGTACCGCTGGGGGTGAGGGGATAGAGCAGTTCGGCGGCCTGGTACGATTCCCAGAGCCACTCGGCGGGCGGGGCGGCTTGCATGCGGCGCACGTCCGGGCCACTTATGCCGCAGTTGTACTGCCGGGCTATTTCGGTGTAGGTCAGGCCCTGATAGTCGAGCAGGCCCGAGTCCCAGAGGCTGTGCAGGTTGGTATCGCGGCCCCGAAACTTGAGCTTAACGTCGTTGCCGCCCTTGTCTTCGGCGTGGCCCGTGTGCAGGGGCTGGTGAATGTCGCCCACGATGTGAATGACGTACTTAAGCGCATCGCGGCGCTGGGCCGTGGTCTTGCTCTTGTCGGCCATAATGGCCATCTGGGTTTGCAGGGCGGTGTAGGCATTGGGGCCGACGTTGGTGCGCAGTTCCGCCAGGTACTGGGCGTGGTCGAGGCCCGAGGGCGAGTTCACGTAGTGCCAGGGGCCAGTGTCTTTGCCCTCGGGGTAGTAGCGAATTTCGTCGGGCCAGGTGCTGACCAACGCCATGTTTTCGGTGCCCAGCAGCTGCTGTACCTGCTGGCGGGCACTACGCTTGAGGTGGTGTTCGGCAATCAGGGCAATGGCCCGGTGGCCGTCGGCCCCCCAGGCCCAGAGGCGCAGCGGTGAGAGAAGCAACAGCAACAGCGGAAGCAGAAGTTTACGCATGGGTAAGCGGCAGTAAAGTGTCAAACAAGGACGCAAAAGTAGCGCAAGGAAATGCAACGAAGTACCCGGCAGGTCGAAAAACCTTTCAACCGCAATAAAAACTGCCCCGCCGGCACGAGGCCAGCGGGGCAGTTTCAAATCAGAAGAGTTAACGCCTAAGCGCCGGCTACTACCTGCGCTTTCGGCGCGCCCGCCAGGATTTCTTCGTTGGCGTAGTCGGCGTACTTGCCGAAGTTCTTCACAAACTTCTCGGCCAGCGAGGAGGCCGTGCGGTCGTACTCCTCGGGGTTGCTCCAGGTGTTGCGCGGGTCCAGGATTTCGGTGGGCACGCCGGGTACCGTAGCGGGCACCTCCACCCCAAAAATGGGGTGCTTGGTGAACTCCACGTCGGTCAGCTCGCCGTTGAGGGCCGCCGTAATCATGGCCCGAGTGTAGGGTAGCTTCATGCGCGAGCCCGTGCCGTAGGAGCCACCCGTCCAGCCCGTGTTGATGAGCCACACGTTCACGTCGGGATTCTCGTCCATCTTCTGGCCCAGCATCTCGGCGTATTTGGTGGGGTGCAGGGGCAGGAATACGGCGCCGAAGCAGGCCGAGAATGTCGTCTGAGGCTCGGTAATGCCCATTTCAGTACCGGCCACCTTCGCGGTGTAACCCGACATGAAGTGGTACATAGCGTGGCTCTTGTCGAGCTTGCTGATGGGGGGCAGCACCCCGAAGGCGTCGGCCGTCAGGAAGAAGATGTTCTTGGGCGCATCGGCCACCGATGGCTCGATGGCGTTGTCGATGTAGTTGATCGGATAGGCCGTGCGCGTGTTCTCGGTTACGCTTTTGTTGGCGTAGTCCACAGTGTGGGTGCCCTCAATAAAGCGGGTGTTCTCCACAATGGAGCCGAAGCGGATAGCGTCCCAGATCTGCGGCTCCTTCTCCTGGCTCAGGTCGATTACCTTGGCGTAGCAGCCGCCTTCGAAGTTGAAGATGCCCTTGTCGGGCGTCCAGCCATGCTCATCGTCGCCAATCAGGCCACGGTTGGGGTCAGCCGAGAGGGTGGTTTTGCCTGTGCCCGAGAGGCCGAAGAATACGGCCGTGTCGCCGTCGGCGCCCACGTTGGCCGAGCAGTGCATGCTGAGCGTGTTGTGCTCGTGGGGGAGCAGGTAGTTGAGCACGCCGAAAATGCCTTTCTTCATCTCACCAGCGTAGCCCGTGCCGCCAATCAGAATCATCTTCTTGGTGAAGTTGAGGATGGCAAAGTTCTTCTGGCGGGTGCCATCTACGGCCGGGTCGGCCTCGAAGCCGGGGGCGCAGATGATGCTGAAATCGGGCGTCCAGCTGGTGTCGGCGCCCTCGGCGGGGCGCAGGAACATATTGTAGCAGAACAGGTTATGCCAGGCCAGCTCGTTCACCACGCGCAGCTTCAGCTCGTAGTCGGGGTTGGCACCGGCGTAGGCGTCGCGCACGTAAATCTCCTTGTCTTCCAGGTACTTCACCATCTTCTGGTGCAACTGGTCGAACTTGTCGGCCTCGAAGGGAATGTTGATGTCGCCCCACCATACGCTGTCGGCGGTGTTGGCGTCTTTCACCACGAAACGGTCTTTGGGCGAGCGGCCGGTGAAGGCTCCGGTGTCGGCCATCAGCGCCCCGTTGTCGGTGAGCGTGCCCTCATTACGGCGCAATGCTTCCTCGACGAGGGCGGCGGGCGAGAGGTTGAGGTGGACCTGGGCAGCGGTGGAAATACCCAAGGGGGCGAGGCGGGCGTTGGCGGCAGAATCTAGCATAAGGGGCCGAAAACGGGTGGGGGGTTGGGTGGAAAAATCAGTGGGAATACGGGGCAAAAGTAGCGAAAAAGCTGACGAAAAACCGGGGAAAACCAAAATGATAGCGAAAATTCGCCGTAAAATCGTATGCTCCGGTCCGGCAGTGGCCGCCTGTTTGCGCGGGTTTCGGGCGGTTTAGGAAACTTTTGTAGTTTTACCAACCCCATTCCGGTTGCAGCCGGGCTCGTATCTCTTTCCCCATTCTTAGTTACTCTTCATGCACTCACCCTCCGCTGCCCAGCAGCCCGTGTCATCCTCCTCGTCGCACCCCAAGGGGCTGTACGTCCTCTTCGCCACCGAAATGTGGGAGCGGTTCAGCTATTACGGCATGCGGGCCCTGCTCATTCTGTACATGACGCAGGCGCTGGTATTTGATAAAGAGTACTCCTCGCTCATCTACGGCAACTACACCAGCCTCGTGTACCTCACGCCGCTGCTGGGGGGCTATGTGGCCGACCGCTACTGGGGCAACCGCCGCTCTATTCTGGTGGGCGGCCTGATGATGGCCATCGGCCAGTTCGCGCTGTTTTTCTCGGCTTCCATGTACACAGCCGGGCAGGCTACCGCGCCCCAAACGCAGCTGCTATTATTTATGCTGGGTTTGGGCCTGCTGATTTTCGGCAACGGCTTCTTCAAGCCCAACATCTCCTCGATGGTGGGCTCGCTCTACCCGGCCGGCGACAACCGCATCGACACGGCATACACCATCTTCTATATGGGTATCAATCTGGGCGCGTTTTTCTCACCCTTGGTATGCGGTACGCTGGGCGATACGGGCAACCCCGAAGACTTTAAGTGGGGCTTCCTGGCCGCCGGTATCGGTATGCTGGTGGGCTCGCTCACGTTTGAGCTGTTCAAGAACAAATACGTGGTAACCGCCGATGGGGCGGCGCTGGGCGGCAAGCCCGAGCAGGCCGTGGCCCACTCGCCCGTAGTGCCCATGAATACCGACGCCCCCGTGCGCGCCGAAACCCTCGACCAGCCCGCTGCCAAGAGCTTCGCCAGCAAGCTGCCCATGCTCATCGGCATCTTCGTGGCGGTGTACGCCGCTATTGCTTGGCTCATGAACTACGACTGGGTAGGTGCCTTCGTGTTCGCCGCCATGATTGTAACGCCCATTGCCGTGCTGGCCGACGCCTCCATCACCACCCGTGAGCGGCAGAAAATTTACGTAATTCTGATTCTCAGCTTCTTCGTAATCTTCTTCTGGGGTGCCTTCGAGCAGGCGGGTGCTTCACTTACCTTCTTTGCCGACGAGCAAACCAACCGGCAAATGGGTTCCTACACCGTGCCCGCGTCCTACTTCCAGTCGGCCAACGCACTGTTTATCATTCTGTTCGCCCCGGTATTTGCCTTGGTCTGGACGTTCATGGGCAAGCGCGGCATCGAGCCTTCGTCGCCCCTGAAAATGTCCATCGGCCTCATGTTCCTGGCCATCGGCTACCTTATTATTGCTTTCGGCGTGAAAGGCGTTGATGCCAGCACCAAAGTGAGCATGTTCTGGCTGATTACGATGTACCTGATGCACACTTTTGGCGAGTTGTGCCTGTCACCCATCGGTTTGGCGCTGGTGAACAAGCTGGCCCCGCTGCGCTTTGCCTCGCTGCTGATGGCCGTGTGGTTTCTGGCCACGGCTGCCGGTAACAAGTTTGCCGGCGTGCTGAGCGCCCTCTACCCCGAGCCCGGCAAGCCCGTTCCGCACTTCGTGGGCTTCGAAATCACCGGTCTCTACGAGTTCTTCATGATTTTCGTGGCTCTCTCGGCCGCCGCGTCACTGGTGCTGTTCCTTATCTATCGCAAGCTCACCCAGATGATGGCCGAGCCAGTAACTCGCTAAATCACAGATGTTGCAGATGGCGCTGATGCCACAAATACAGGCGTCAACAATGTGACTACAAAAAGCCCCGCCGGACACTGGTCCGGCGGGGCTTTTCTGTGCGCTATACGGCCGTTACTTCGGGAAAATGTCCGGGTCGGGGCCGAGACGCTCGTGGCGGTCTAGGCCGTCGATGTAGGTCAGTTCAGCCTCCGTCAGCTCAAAGTCGAATACGGCGGCGTTGCTGACGATGTGCGCCTGCTTAACCGACTTTGGAATCGTGACTACACCGCGCTGCAGGTCCCAGCGCACTAGTATTTGGGCTGGCGACTTGCCATACTTTTTGGCCAAGTCGTTCACAATGTCCTGCTCGAAGATCTTGCCCTGCATGAGCGGCGACCAGGCCTGGTACTGAATACCATGCTGCCGGCAGTAGGCCTGCAACTCGGGCTGCACCAGCCACGGATGAAACTCCAGCTGGTTCACCATCGGCTTCACAGTGGCCGTCGTCAGCAGCTCCTCCAGGTGATGCTGGAGGAAGTTGCTGACCCCAATGGCGCGCACCCGGCCGTCGGCGTACAGCTTCTCCAGCGCCCGCCACGTATCCTGCGACTTCCCGGCCACAGGCCAGTGAATCAAGTAGAGGTCGAGCGTTTCCAGGCCGAGGCGGTCTAGGCTGGCGTCGAAGGCGCGTAGCGTGGCGTCGTAGCCCTGGTCAGTGTTCCAGACTTTGCTGGTGATGAACACATCCTCGCGGGGTACGCCACTTTCCCGGATGGCCTGCCCGACGCCCTCTTCGTTTTTGTAGATGGAGGCGGTGTCAATGTGGCGGTAACCGGCTTCCAGCGCCCATTTCACGGCCTGCTGCACTTCCGCGCCATCCTCGGCCTGCCACACGCCCAGCCCCAGATAGGGTATTTCTACGCCGTTGGCCAGTGGCCACGTTCCGGTAATATCGGTGATGTTCTTGTCCATTTTATCAATCAAGTAATGAGTACTGCTGCCGTTTACGCGCAAAAAGCCCCGCCGGACAAAATCCAGCGGGGCCCTTGTGCTTATAGCTTCAGAACGAATGACGTTCAAATCAGCATAATCAGTGATTTACATCATGCCGCCCATGCCGCCACCCATGCCGCCCATGCCGCCGCCGGCAGCAGCGCCGCCTTTGTCGTCTTCGGGCTCATCGGAAATCACGCACTCGGTGGTCAGGAGCAGGCCGGCAATCGAAGCGGCATTCTCCAGGGCCAGGCGCGTTACCTTGGTCGGGTCGAGGATACCGGCCGACATCAGGTTTTCGTACTTGTCCTCGCGGGCGTTGTAACCGAAGTCACCTTTGCCTTCGCGCACCTTCTGCACCACTACCGAACCTTCGCCACCGGCGTTCTGCACGATGGTACGTAGGGGAGCCTCCAGGGCCGTACGGATGATGTTCACGCCGGTACGCTCGTCGCCGTTGAGGGTATCAACTGCGTCCAGCGAATCGAGGGCGCGCACTAAGGCCACTCCACCGCCGGGTACTACGCCTTCCTCAACGGCGGCGCGGGTGGCGTGCAGGGCATCGTCAACGCGGTCCTTCTTCTCCTTCATCTCCACTTCCGTAGAAGCACCGATGTAGAGGATGGCTACGCCGCCCGACAGCTTGGCAAGGCGCTCCTGGAGCTTCTCCTTGTCGTAGTCGGAAGTCGTAGTGCCGATCTGGGCCTTAATCTCGTTGATGCGGGCCGTGATGGTGGCCTTCTCACCCTTGCCATTGACAATCGTGGTGTTGTCCTTGTCAATGATGATTTTCTCGGCCTGGCCGAGGTATTCGAGGGTAGCAGCGTCGAGCTTGTAGCCACGCTCTTCCGAAATTACGGTACCGCCGGTCAGCACGGCAATGTCTTCGAGCATCGCCTTGCGACGGTCGCCGAAGCCGGGAGCCTTCACGGCGGCAATTTTCAGCGAGCCGCGCAGTTTGTTTACTACCAGCGTGGCCAAAGCCTCGCCGTCCACATCTTCGGAGATGATAACCAGTGCTTTACCAGTCTGTACGACCTGCTCGAGCACGGGCAGGAGCTCCTTCATGGTGCTCACCTTCTTGTCGTAGATGAGGACATAAGGATTCTCGAACTCGGCCTCCATCTTCTCCGGGTTGGTCACGAAGTAAGGGGAGAGGTAACCGCGGTCGAACTGCATGCCTTCCACCGTTTTTACTTCGGTTTCGGTGCCGCGGGCTTCTTCCACGGTGATTACGCCTTCCTTGCCCACTTTGTCCATGGCATCGGCAATCATCTGGCCGATTTCCATGTCGTTGTTGGCCGAAATAGCGCCTACCTGGGCGATTTCCGAGGAGTTCTCAATCTTCTTCGACTGCGCCTTCAGGTTGGCCACAACTGCTTGCACAGCCTTGTCGATGCCGCGCTTGAGGTCCATGGGGTTAGCACCGGCGGCTACGTTCTTCGAGCCGGCCGCGTAGATGGCCTGGGCCAGTACGGTAGCCGTGGTGGTGCCGTCACCGGCCTGGTCAGCGGTTTTGCTGGCTACTTCCTTCACCAGTTGGGCACCCATGTTTTCAACCGGGTCGCTCAGCTCAATTTCCTTGGCTACCGTCACACCGTCCTTGGTGATGCTCGGGGCGCCAAATTTCTTGTCGATAACCACGTTGCGGCCTTTGGGGCCGAGGGTCACTTTTACGGCGTTAGCCAGCTTATCTACACCGCGCTTGAGTTTGTCGCGGCCTTCGGTATCAAATTGGATGTTCTTAGCCATCTTATTTTCGGGAGTTAATAGAATTCAACGAAAGGAAACCAGCGTTCGGCCTAGAGTACGGCGAAGATGTCGGACTCCTTCATGATGAGCAGATCCTGTCCATCGACGGTGATTTCGGTGCCGGCGTACTTGCCGTAGAGCACCTGGTCGCCGGTTTTTACCTGGGGCTTGATGGTGGTGCCGTTGTCGGCCACTTTGCCCTCACCCACGGCCACTACTTCGCCCCGCTGGGGCTTTTCCTTGGCCGTGTCGGGAATGATGATGCCCGATTTGGTTTTTTCTTCGGCGGCGGCCGGCGCGATGATAACGCGGTCAGCCAGCGGTTTGATGCTAAGCGACATAGTGTATGTTTTGGTTGAAAAGTTGAAAGAATCTGGAATTACCAGGGTGTCACAGCCGTGCTACATCATCTGTGCCAGCCCGCTCAAACCTGACAGAATGGACGATTCCGGCCCACTTTCGGCCAGTTTTACACCGAAAGCGTGTCAGCTGTGGCAGAAAATGGCGGTCTTGGGCAGAGGTTTTTGCGTTATGAGCCTTACCAAGCTCGCTCCGACCAAAAAAAGCCGGCGGTTTCCTCAGGAAACCGCCGGCTTTCAAACCGAGGAAAACGGACTGTTACTATTGAGCCGGAGCCGGAGCTACGGGGGCAGCCGGGGCCGGAGCACCAGGCGCTACCGGGGCCGGAGTAGCGGGCATGCGGGTTTCGAGGGCGCGCTGCTGGTTGATGCTGCGTACCGGACCCGACTGGGCATGGCCGCCAATAATGTAGGAACCCAGGCTGAGTACCATCAAACCAATGGCAAAGCCCCAGGTAAGCTTCTCAAGCAGGTCGCCGGTGCGCTTCACGCCCATCATCTGGGCGGCACCACCGCTCGAGCCGAACTGGCTGGAAAGGCCGCCGCCTTTAGGATTTTGGGCCAGCACCACCAGGGCCAGCAACACGCAAATGACGAGAATCAGGACAATAATGGCGTAGTACATTTACTCCGGGGGTTGTTGCAGTTGTTGGATTTGCTCGGCAAAGTACGCCATTTTTTCGGGCTGCTTTGTCATCAGGCGTTCATAAATTTCGATAGCCTTGGTCGTTTTACCTTGCTTGATCATGATTTTGGCCAGACTCTCGGAAGCCAGCACCGGAGCGGCGGCGCTGTTGCGCACCGATAAATCGGCCTGTTCGGTGGCCGGCGGGGGCACCCCGGGGGCGCCCGCTCTGATGCGGGGCTGGGCCTTGAGGAAGCGGTTAATCAGGTCGAGGGAGGAGGCTTTGGGGGCTGGCTGGTGGGCGCGGGCGTGGGCCAGCAGCAAGGCATCGGGTTCAAAAAAAGCCTCCAGTGGCAAATCAAGCGTGAAACCGTCGGGCGTGTGGGCCTGCAGGTCGTAGCCCAGGCGGCTGCCCCCCCCAAGGGCGTAGCCCAGTTCCGCATCGGCCCGGAAAGGAGCCGTAATGCGGGGCGGGCCCGCCGGACGGGAGGTGGGTAACTCGTCTTCTTCCGCCGCAAACTCCTCGTCTTCCTGCCCAGTATCCAGCAACCGGTAGCCCGTGGGCTCGGGCAGACGGGACTCGTTCAAGCCAAACTCGAAGCGCGAAATACCGGCGCCACTTGGTGGGCGGATGGGCGGGGCCACGGCTGGCAGCAGCTCACCGGAGGCTTCGGGAACCGTTGGGGCGCTCGAAACCGGGGCTTCTTCGGTAGCAGAAGCCTGTTCTGTAGCCGCATCAGTGATATCTGTTGCGTCCTCCGTTGCTATGATAACGGAGGCCATGGCCGCTAAGTCTTCCGACTCAACTGAAGATGACACGGCGTTAGCGTCGAGAGGTTCTGCTTCAGGCAGCGCAACTGGTAATTCTTCAGCAATTGCGACGGGTTCCGCTACGGCTGGTTCAGCGGCTGGCTCGGGTAGTGTCAGCAACTCCTCGTCGGCGTCCGTCTGCGTTGCTGCCCTATCTGGAGCGCTTGCCGGGGCGTCGGGCGCCGCCGGGGCCTCAAGGTCGACCGGCTTGTTGGTCGGCGGTGCGGTTTCATCGGCCAGGACAGGTGCCGCAACAATTTCTACGGCAAATAAATCGGTGGCCGGCTCGGATGGTGCCGCCGCGAGGTCAGGTAACGCAGCCGGGGCTATGTTGGTAGCGGCTGCTACGTCAGTCTGGGAGGAGGCAGCTAGGTCCGTTGCAACGATTGCGGGGGCAATAGGGCGTTCCAGCAGTCGGCGCAACAGCTCGCGGTCGGCGGCGTAGGTGGCGGCGCGGCGCAGGCGCTGGCCAGCGAGCATGCTGCCGCGGTCGTGGGCCGTCTTGGCCAGCAGCACGTGGGCCGTCTGGCAATACGGAAAGGCCGCGGCCAACTGCTCCAGTTCCCGGATTTCATCGTCGGAAATACCGTTTACGTGGTCCAGAATGCGTAGAAGCGACGCGCGGGTCATGCGAAATAGCGTAGAAAAGGCACCTGGCCGCGGCCCGCTTTGGGGCCGCGACCAGGGAAAATAGTAGGAGGGGTGCCCGGCCACGGCCAGGCAAGCGGGTTACAACAATACGGCAATTCGGGCACTAAAACGCAGCCCGGCCACAACTACCAGTTGGCCACCGACTTATTGAAGGCGTCGGTGATAAGGTTACGAAACAGCTCGTTGAGCGCCGTTTGGTCGCTGTTGACGCTGGCAATGTCGCGGGTGGCGGGGAAGGAGCGGGTTGTTTGTAGCGTCTGCTCGAAGTCCTGCTTGGGGTCTTTGCTATTGGTGAATTTCACCCGCACCTGAATGGTCAACTGGTTGGCGCCCGCCTGATCGACGCCGTTGGCCTGCTGGATGGCGGCCGGGGCGAAATCGTAGGCAAGTATCTGGCCCTCAAACTGCAGGTCACCATCGCGGGGTACGAGTTTCAGGCTGGTATTGCGCTGAAAGTAGTCCTTGAAGTTCTCGGTGAACTGCTGCGACAGAAACGAGGGCCCGTTGCTGGCGTTGTTGGCAAACGTAGCAATGGAAATCGTTTTAATAGTGGGGTCGATATTGGTCCCGCTGAACGAGTACACACTACAGCCACTTAGAAGAAAGAGAGCTATTAGCTGACAGCTGATAGCTGATAGCTTTTTCGCATCAGTTGAGAACTGAGAGCTGTTAGCTGACAGCTTTCGGGCCGTATCCGAACAGAAAGCTAACAGCCAACAGCTAACAGCTAACAGCTTGCTAAAACTATGCTTGTTCCAGGTCATACTGCTTGAGTTTGCGGTAGAGAGTACGCTCGGAAATACCCAGGTCGTGGGCAGCGTATTTGCGCTTGTTATGGTGTTTTTTGAGGGCTTTGATAATCATTTCCTTCTCCTTCGCTTCCAGACTCAGGGTTTCCTCCTCTGTTTCGTGCGGAATATCCTCCACCCGTTGCGCCTCCTCCTCCTCGTAATCGGTATCGTCGTCGTTGCTCAGCTCGCGCGTACTCAGGATGTACTCCGACCCGACTTCCGGCCTCAGGGGCCGGTTACCGGGGCCGTCGTAGGGAGCCACGCTCATACTATTGAACAGGTGGCTGTTCTGGCGCAGCAATTCCTGCGTCTCGTTGGGGCGCTGCCCGCCCGCTAGGTCCAGAACCAGCTTTTTGAGGTCAGTCATGTCGCGGCGCATGTCGAAGAGCACCTTGTAGAGCAGGTCGCGCTCGGAGTAGCTGTTGCCGGCCCCATCGGTGGCCGTGCC
This sequence comes from Hymenobacter psychrophilus, assembly GCF_900107135.1. GTDB lineage: Bacteria > Bacteroidota > Bacteroidia > Cytophagales > Hymenobacteraceae > Hymenobacter > Hymenobacter psychrophilus. The sequence goes on along the minus strand of NZ_FNOV01000001.1, from coordinate 460,812 downwards.
GGCGGCGTGCACCAGCATGGGCAGGCGGCTGGCCTGGTCGGCGGGCAGGTAGCCGCGCAGGCGGCGGGCATCCACCTCGCGGTCCGTCTCCAGCACCGACATCTGCTCGGCCACGTTCTTGAGCTGGCGGATGTTGCCGGGAAACCGGAAGCGCTGCAATTCCTGCACCGCCTCGGGCGAGAGGCTGATCGGCTTTACCCGGTATCGGTCAGAAAAATCGGTGGCGAACTTCCTGAACAGCAGGTAAATATCGTCGCCTCGGTCACGCAATGGTGGAACTGTGATGGGCACCGTGTTGAGGCGGTAGTACAGGTCTTCGCGGAAGCGGCCCTCGCGCACGGCGTCGAGCAGGTTCACGTTGGTAGCGGCCACTACGCGCACATCGGTCTTCTGCACCTTACTGGAACCGACGCGGATAAACTCGCCGTTTTCAAGCACCCGCAGCAGCCGGGCCTGGGTGCCGAGCGGCATCTCCCCAATCTCGTCGAGGAAGATGGTGCCGCCGTTGGTCACCTCGAAGTAGCCCTTGCGCGCCTCCTGCGCCCCGGTAAACGAACCCTTCTCGTGGCCAAACAGCTCCGAGTCGATGGTGCCCTCAGGGATGGCGCCGCAGTTAATGGCGATGAACTGCCCGTGCTTGCGGGGCGACAGGGCATGGATAATCTTGGAAAACGACTCCTTGCCGGAGCCGCTTTCGCCCGTTATCAGCACCGTCATGTCGGTCGGGGCCACCTGTGCCGCCACCTGAATGGCATAGTTGAGCGAAGGCGCATTGCCAATGATGCCGAAGCGCTGCTTAATACTCTGAATCTCTGATGGTGTCAAGGCGGAAGTGCTTTCGGAAAGAAGACGAAAAACGGCGCGTTTTATTTTAGGCGTAGCGCAAACGCGGGCTGAATGGCTGTGCTCCCATCCAAACCCAAAGCCAGCTACATCAGCTAAACTGCTTCTCCTAAAAGCGTATTCGTGGTCGACTCATTGACTAGCACGTCAACGTAGTCGCCCTTTTTGTAGTGTTTCTTGGGGAAAATGATCATCTGGTTCTGGCTGTTGCGGCCGCTGAGGTGCTCGTCGCTGCGCTTGGAGAAGTTCTCGGCCAGTACGCGATGCACCTGGCCCACGGCGCGGGCGTTTCGCTCGCGGCTGTGGTCTTTCTGCTGGGCAATAACTTCGGCCAGGCGGCGCTTTTTCACTTCCAGCGGTACGTCGTCTTCGAGCTTGCGGGCGGCCAGCGTGCCGGGCCGCTCCGAGTAGAAGAACATGAAGGCCATGTCGTAGCGCACCAGCCGCATCAGGCTTAGCGTGTCTTGGTGTTCTTCCTCGGTTTCGGAGCAGAAGCCCGAAATCATGTCGGTGGAGATGGCGCAGTCGTCGCCCAGAATGCGGCGGATGGCCTGTACGCGCTCCTCGTACCAGGGCCGGTCGTAAGTGCGGTTCATCAGGGCCAGCACCCGCGAATTGCCGCTCTGGGCCGGCAGGTGGATGTATTTGCAGATGTTCTCGTGCCGCGCCATGGTGTGCAGCACCTCGTCGGTAATGTCTTTGGGGTGCGAGGTAGAAAAACGCACGCGTAGCACGGGGCTTACCAGGGCCACCTGCTCCAGCAGCTGGGCAAAGTTGACGTGCTCGGTGCCATCCTCCGAGGCCCACTTGTAGGAGTCTACGTTCTGGCCCAGCAGCGTTACTTCCTTGTAGCCGGCCGCCACCAACTCGCGCGCTTCGCGCACGATGCTGTGGGCGTCGCGGCTCCGCTCGCGGCCCCGGGTGAAGGGCACCACGCAGAACGAGCACATATTGTCGCAGCCGCGCATGATGCTGATAAAGGCCGTGATACCGTTGCTGTTAAGGCGCACCGGCGTGATGTCGGCGTAGGTTTCCTCGCGGCTCAGCAGCACGTTCACGGCCTTCTGGCCGCCATCAACCTGGGCAATAAGCTGCGGCAGGTCGCGGTAGGCGTCGGGGCCTACCACGAGGTCAACGAGCTTTTCTTCTTCCAGAAACTTGCTTTTCAGCCGCTCGGCCATGCAGCCGAGTACGCCTACCAGCATCCCGGGACGGCGCTTTTTGTAGCTATTGATCTGCGAAAGGCGCATTCGCACGGTCTGCTCGGCCTTCTCGCGGATGGAACAGGTGTTGAGCAGTACCAAATCGGCCAGTTCCAGCGAATCGGTGGTGTCGAAACCCTCATCGAACAGGATGCTCGACACGATTTCCGAGTCGGAGAAGTTCATCTGGCAGCCGTAGCTCTCCAGGTAGAGCTTGCGCGAGCGGCCGGTGCGGGTGGCCGGGTTCACGCGCACCTCGCCCGAGGGCGTGTCGGCGTGCGTAACGGCGTCCACGCTGGGTGCCGACAGGGTAGGAGTGTCGAGAAAATCGAGGGTAATCAGGGGTTGGGCCATCAGAAAAACGCCGGTTGCCGGCAGCAGCTTCAGAATTCAGAGAGGGGCGAAGGTAGCGCTTTCAAGCCGAAAAATGACAGAATGGCAGAGGGTAAGGAGCAAGTAACCGGGAGAAATGGAACGTCATGCTGAGCGCAGGCGAAGCCGGAATTGACGCATCTCTACCGCAGTGGCAATCCTATCGATGGGTTGCTATTGAGACGAAGCGGCGGAGATGCTTCGACTTCGCGGACGCCAGATCAAGCATAACGTCCAGCTTTTTTCGGCTACTACTCGCTCACTACCGCCCCCAATACCTCCAGTATAGCGCGGGCCTTGAGCAGGCACTCGGCATACTCGCGCTCGGGCACCGAGTCGTAGGTGATGGCCGAGCCGACCTGGAAGCTGAGGTGGCCGGTGTCCTGGCGGTACTGCAGGCTGCGGATAACGACGTTGAAATCGAAGTCGCCGTTGGGCCAGATGAAGCCCAGTGAGCCGCTGTAGAGGCCCCGGCGGCTGCGCTCGTAGTGCTCGATGAGCTGCATGGCCCGGATTTTCGGGGCGCCGGTCATCGAGCCCATCGGGAAGGTAGCCCGCAGCACGTCCACTACGTTCAGGCCGGGGCGGAGGCGGGCGGTTACGCTGGAAATCATCTGCCAGACGTGGCGGAAGGGGTAGAGGCCGAACAGCTCGGGTACCTGTACGCTACCGGTCTGGGCCACCCGGGCCAGGTCGTTGCGCACCAAATCCACAATCATCAGGTTCTCAGCGCGCTCCTTCTCATCCTCCAGCAACATTTGGCGCTGCCGCTCGTCGGCATCGGGCGTGGACCCGCGGGCTATGGTGCCCTTAATGGGCTGGGACAGCAGCGCGGAGCCGGTGCGGCGCACGAAACGCTCGGGCGAGGCGCAGAGTAAATAGTGGCTTTCGTGGCGTACGAAACCCGCGAACGGGGCCGGGGAGGCCGCGTTTAGTCGCTCGAACACGTCTACCGGGTCCAGCTGCATCTGGTCGGCGCAGAATTCCTGGCACAGGTTCAGCTCGTACACCTCACCGTTGAGAATATCTTCGCGCACCACCTCTACGGCCCGCAGGTATTCGGCTTTCGGCATTCGGGGTACCACGGTGGCCACGGCCGGGGACGGCACCGTGGGCAGGGGAGTAGCCGCAATGGCAGCCAGCACGCCCGCTGTTTCGCCGTAGATATGAACGTCTTGCTCCGCCCAAACCAACCAGATGCGGGGCCGGAAGAAGTGCAGTTGAGGCCAGGTTAGGTCGCTGTAATTGCTGCTGCTGAGAGCTTCCAGCTCATCCTTTACTTCATAGCCGATAAAGCCGCAGGCCGGCGCGGCTGTACTATCCCCGGCCGCCAGCCAAGCCCGCAGTTCATCTAGCGTGCCCGGGGCATCGGGCGCAACTTCAGCTACGGCCAGCAGCCGCCGAAACGGCCCCTGCGGGTAGGGTAGGTCGTTGGGCTCATAGTAAGCGCAATGCGCAAAGCCGGAAGCCCAACGCAGGGCGCGGGCCCGGAAATCGGGGGACAGCTGGGTAAGCGGGACAGTCAGCACGGGACGAAAGTACGACGGTGACGGCGGGATGCAGGGCTTCAGCCCTGCATCCCAGGGCTGAAGCCCTGGGCTAGTTAGCGAAAAGAGCCGGAGACTTGGGGCGAGCCACCATCCCGCTCCGTAGCCCAGGGCTTCAGCCCTGGGAACCTAGGGCATCAGGCTATTTCAACTCCGCCAAGGCCAGCTTGGCCTTGGTGTCGGTACTGTTCTTGTATTCGTGGCGGGAGTAGCTCAGCGCCTTCTGGAAGTACGCTTTAGCTGTATTCCGCTGGCCCTCCAGTTGATACAGGTAGCCCAGCTGCAGCGCCGACTGGGGCGCGTAGTAGTAGGGTGCCGAACCGGCGCGGGCAATAGTTTGGGCGTAAAGTACGCGGGCCGAATCGGGTTGGCCGAGCAGGTGCAGGGCGCGGGCGCGGCGGTAAAGGTGCTCCAGTTGGTCGCGCAGGGGCGTAGCGGCGCTAGCGCGGAATGTGGTCAGCGTGGCCAGGGCGGGACGGTAGTAGCCGCCGTCAATCTGCAGACGGGCGCGGGTGAGGGTGGCATCGAGCGGCTGCGGGTCATCGAAGAAGCGCTGGGCGTAGGTATCCTCCTCCAGCACCGTGCGGCCCGCGGGGCCAATGCGGGCACGGTAGCGGCCGGCGGCCGGCGCATCGCCCCCCAGCCAGCAGGCCAGGTACAGCTTGAAGTAGGCGTCCTTCAGGTAGTGGCGGCCCCGGTACTGCCGCAGAAACAGCTCGTTGGCGCGGCGGCTGGCGGGGTATTGGCCTTGGTAGAGCAGCAGGTCGGCGGCCAGGTGGTGCAGGTAGGGTAGCGGCAGGTAGTCCGGGCCGGTAGGGCGGGCGCGGTAGGCGGCCAGCGCCTCGTCGGTGCGATGCTGCTTTTTGCGCTGGCTGATGAGCAGAAACACCAGCAGTTGGTTTTCGGGCTGCTCGCGGTGCAGGCGCTCGACTAAGGCCAGGGCCGCAGCGGGCTTCTTGTAATAGGTTTCTTCGAGCAGGGCTAGTACCAGCCGGGCTTCAAGCTGGAAGTCGTTGGGCTGGCTGGCGGCCCGTCGCAGGTTGGTCAGGCCCGCATCTATGGAGCCCGGCAGGCCCAGCAGCCGCAGAAACCAGCGGTAGCCCTCGGGCAGCGAGCCGATAAAAAACTGCAGCATCCCGAGTGTTTTGCGGGCCGGTAGGTAGTTGGGGTAGCGCTCCACCACCCGCTGCATGGCCCCATAGCTGCGGCGCAGGCTCCAGGCCCCCTGCACCTCGTGATTGAACACCACCTGGGCGGCAGCCTGGTGCAGCCGGATTTCGGCCGCCGCGTACTCGGCCAGCGGGCCGGCTTGGCCATCGAGGGCAGCGAGGCGCGCATCCTGGGCCGCCACGGTGCTCTCGAAGCGGGCAGCGTCCTGGCTGACGAGCAGCTCGGTGATGCCCAGGCAGTCCTGCACCAACAGCGTGCCGGCATCGGTTCCCGCGCCCAGCAAAGCGCAGGCGGCGGCCGGGCGCATGTTCAGCACCTCGGCGTAGGCGCGGGCCTGGTGCTCGGTGAGTTCTGACACTGTTTCCCGCAGGGGCGCACAGAGGGCAGCGTAGAGATTCGCCGAGCAGAGTACTACCAGCCAGCACGCTCTTAGCGTACCTCTGCGAAATTCTCTGCGCTTCTCTGCGGGAAATGCCATAGCACAAAAAAGAACGGCCCCGGATAGAGGCCGTTCTTTAAACTTAGCAAAGAAAAACTATTCGCCCCGGGCTTCCACGTCGGCGAAAATACGGCCGCAGTGCTCGCACACGATGATTTTCTTGTGCGAGATGATGTCGGCCTGGCGCTGGGGGGGCACCGTGTTGAAGCAGCCGCCGCAGGCGTCGCGCTTTACTTCTACCACGGCCAAACCGTTGCGCACGTTGCCGCGGATGCGGGTATAGGCAGTCAGCAGGCGGTCCTCGATGGGCTTCACAGCCTTGGCGCGCTGGTCCATGAGCTTCTTCTCGTCGGCCTCGCTCTCGCCCACGATGGTTTCCAGCTCACCTTTCTTGTTGTCGAGGTCCTTCTTGCGCTCGATCAGGCGCTGCTTGGTGCCGCTGATGTCGTTGTTCTTCTGCTCGATCTGGTACTGCGCCTCCTTGATTTTCTTCTCGGCAATCTGGATTTCCAGCTTCTGCAGCTCGATTTCCTTGGCAACGGCCTCGTATTCGCGGTTGTTGCGCACGTTCTGCTGCTGCTCCTCGTAACGCTTGATCAGGCCGTCGGCATCTTTGATGGCCTGCTTGCGCTGCTTGATCTGGTCGTTGAGGCCGGAAATTTCCTCGTCGAATTTGCTGACGCGCACTTCGTAACCGGCAATTTCATCTTCCAGGTCCTGCACTTCCTCGGGCAAGTCGCCGCGTACGCGCCGAATTTCGTCCAGTTGCGAGTCAATTTGCTGCAGGTGTAGCAGCGCTTCCAGTTTGCTGGCAACGGTAACTTCCGCGGCGGCTGGGTTAGAAATCATATCGGACGGGGTTGGTGAGGGTCTGTGCGATTAAGACCGCAAAAGTACTTCCAAAGTTCGCGGCAAGCAAATCCTGGAATATTTCGCCCGTAAACTGCTCGCTCTCGAAGTGGCCGACATCGCACAGCATCAACCGGCCCTCGGCCCCAAAGTATTCGTGGTATTTGAGGTCGCCGGTCACGTAGGCATCGGCCCCGGCGGCGCGGGCCTTGCCGATGAGAAACGCGCCCGCGCCGCCGCAAAGGGCCACCTTTTTAATGGGTCGCTCGAAGTCGGTGTGCTTTACCACCGGCACGTCGAGCGCCGTGCGCAGCCGCTGCCGAAACTCGGCCGGACTCAGCGCCTCGGGCAACTCACCCACGAAGCCGGAACCCACATCCTGGTGGCTATTTTCCAGCTTTACCAGCTCGTAGGCCACTTCCTCGTAGGGATGGGCCGACCGTAGCGCGGCCAGTACGGGCCGTTGCAGGTGCAGCGGCAGCAGCACTTCCACGCGTTGCTCGGGGCCAGTGTGGGGCTGGCCGGGCTGCCCCAGGAAAGGGGTGCTGCCCGCGCCAGGCGTGAACGTGAACGTGCCCTCGGAGCGGAAGCTGCACCCCGAGTACTGCCCCACCTGTCCCGCGCCGGCCGCATACAGGGCCGTCAGCACGGTTGCGGTGTGGGTAGCGGGTACGTAGGTTATCAGCTTGCCCAGCAGGCCGGGTTTAGGATCGAGAATACGGCCGTTTTCGAGCCCCAGCTTGTCGGCCAGCTTGCGGTTTACGCCGTGGGCCACGTTGTCGAGGTTGGTGTGGGCGGCGTACAGGGCCACGTCGTGTTTGATGGCCATAAGTAGCGTCTGCTCTACTTCGTTGGCTCCGGTCAGGCGCTTGAGGGGCTTGAAAATGAGCGGATGATGGGCCACCACCACGTTGCAGCCGCGCCGGATGGCCTCCTCCACCACGGCCGGGGTGCAATCAAGGGCTATGAGTACGCCCCGGATTTCCATCTGCGGGTCGCCGCATTGCAGGCCGGCGTTGTCGTAGCTTTCCTGGTAAGCCAGCGGCGCGGCGGCTTCGAGCACGCGCATGAGGTCGAGTAGTTGGGGCATTTTTTTGAATTAGGAATGATGCGTGGATGTGGTGCCACGCTTTTTTGGCGTACTACCACTATCGGGGTAACAACGCCGGACGGGGTACCACACCCGCTTGGCACTCCGTCTGGCTCACGCCAAACCTACGCCAAACCAGCGGCCTGGGCCAGCACTTCCACGTAGTGGGCCACGTTTTCGGCCAGGTGGCGGCGCTGGTACTGCATCAGGTAGCGCGGGTGGTCCAGTACGTAAAGCTGCTCAAATAGGCCCAGCTCGTCGTTGAAGCGCTGAAAGAACTTAGCGTTGCGCCGGCCCAGGCACACGGCTGCCGACTGCCTCAGGCCCACTTCCGCGACTAGCTGCTGCAGGTTGGCGCGCATGTCGGGCCAGAGGGATTCGGTTATAGCCGGCGAGTCGTAGTAGTTGTAGTTGCGGCCATCTTTGAGCAGTACCAGCGGGTAGAGCGAGCCTACATAAAACTGTTGGTAAAACGCTGCCGGCCCGCCCCAGGCCTCCACCACGGCCTGCATAAACTCGCTCGACGGCTCGCGGCGCGCCGGTAACTTGTGGGCAATGCCCCAGGCCGTGAGGGCCAGCCCATCGGTGAAGGCCACGCCGGTGCGGCCGTTACCCAGCCGGCCGGGATTAATGCCCAGCAGCGCCACCCTTGGCCTGTTGCCGGCATAGTAGCGCCGGGCAAACTCGGTGAACAGCTCCCGCGGCCCCTGCTCGTGGTAGGGGCTGTACGCCGTCACCGCGTCGGGCAGGGGTGGGGGCAGTGGGAAATCAAGCAGAAAGTGGGCTAAGCGGTCGGCAAAGGGCATGGGCAGGCATGCTGGGAAGTGATATGAAACGAAAAGGGAAGCATGTAATACGAATCTGAACCGAGGAGGATAGGTGGGTTGCGGTTTCGTAAATGCCAATTGGGAGAGACCGGTTGGCGTCTTCTGCGGGCTACCGACGGCAACCAGCTACCCGAGGATAACCCGGACGATGGCCACGTCGTCGGTGGCCGTCAATTCGAGGGCGTTTTCCAGGCAGCGCACCTTTATGGCCAGCATTTCGGGGCGCTCGGCTACTTTCCTGTCAAGCAGAAGCAGCGCCGGTATGTCGGGCAGGTTGGGGGTGGGGGCGGCAGGCTCGAAACTGTCAATTCCGTCGGTGGCCAGGCTCAGGTCGTAGCAGTTGGGGGCGCTCAGGCGCTGAGTTTGCCGGTCGTACCACTCGGCAAAGGGCCGGGCGAGGTGGTAGGCTCGGGATGGTAAGCTCCGCGCTTCAGGAGCTGATAAAGTTGCATATACCCAGTGGGCCGGGCCGCCCGGGCTACTGCCGTAGCCAAGGAGAAAACAGGGAGTAGCGGCCCCGATCGGGCAAAGGTGCAAACTGCAGCGGAACTTCGCCGGAAAGTTTCTCGAAAGCCGAACCGCTTATACCCGTCAACCCGGCCCAACCCGCTACTTTTGCGGCGGCCGGGATGCCCCGCGCCATTGCCGGCCGGCCCCGTGGCCCGGCCTAGCCTTTTGCCACTTGACTTTCGCCCTACAACTACTCCTGCGCCCGTTCAGCTGGCTCTATGCCGCCGTGCTGGCGGTGCGCAACTGGCTCTACGACCGGGGCTGGAAGCCGACCACGGCCTTCGTGCAGGTGCCCGTGCTGAGCGTGGGCAACCTGCGGGTGGGGGGCACCGGCAAAACGCCCCACGTAGCCTGGCTGGTGGCCTGGCTGCAAGCCCGCGGGCAGCAGCCGGCCCTGCTGAGCCGGGGCTACGGCCGCCGCACCCGCGGCTACCGGCTCACCACGGCCCTCGACTCGGCGGCTACCGTCGGCGATGAGCCCTGGCAGCAGTTCGGGCAGTTCGGCGGCACGGTGGCGGTGGCGGTGAGCGAAAACCGGGTGGCCGGTATCGGGCAGCTGCTGGCTGAAGTGCCGGCCCCAACGGCGGTGGTGCTCGACGATGCGTACCAGCACCGCCGGGTGCGGCCGGCCGTTAACATCCTGCTGACGGAGCAGCAACGGCCGTTTTATGCCGATTTTGTGCTGCCCGCCGGTCGCCTGCGTGAAAGCCGGGCCGGAGCCGCCCGCGCCGATGCCGTCATCATCACCAAGTGCGCCCCCGACCTGAGCGCGGCGACCCGCGCCACCATCACGGCGCAGGTGCGCCGCTATGCCCGGCCCGAGGTGCCGGTGCTGTTTTCGGCTTACGACTACGGCCCAGCAGTGCCCGTGCCCGGTACGGCGGCCGGCCGGATAGCCGCGCCGGAGGGTGGGAGCGAGGTGCTGCTGCTGACCGGCATTGCCCAGCCGGCCCCGCTGCTGGCGCACCTGGCAGCGGCCGGCTACCGGGTGGCCCACCACGCCTGCTTCGCCGACCACCACGCCTTCACGCCCGCCGAAATAGTAGCCCTGGCCGCGCAATGCCAGCCGGGCCAGGGCGTTCTGACTACCCAAAAGGACGCGGCCCGGCTGCAGGAGCCCGCGCTGGCGGCAAGTGTGGCCGATTTGCCCGTATTTTACATCCCGATAACCGTCCGGTTCCTGGCCGATGGGGAGGCCCGGCTGGCTTCCCTGCTCGACCCCTACTTTCCGCTTCCCGCCGTTGGCTGATTTTCCGTTGCTTCTTCTCCGTAACTCCTCGTTGCGCCTGCTGCTGCTGGCCGGCCTGCTGGGGCTGGGCCTGCTGCGCCCCTGGGCCGGCCACGCCCAGATTCTCGACGACTCGACCCGCAACCGCTACGGGGCCCGCACCACCTTTATTCTCAAGGAGCGCGACCTGCTGCAAGGCGATACCGTGGGCCGCATGATCGATACGACCCTCACGCGCCTGCCCCAGCAGCGCTACTGGACCCACGACACCACGTTTCAGCAGACGCTGGGCTACTTTGGCTCGGCTTCGCGGCCGCTGCTCTGGGAGGCCAGTCGGCAGCTGGGCGGCCGCCTGGGCCGCACCGTGTTCGACCAATACGCCCGCGGGCCCGAGGACGTGAATTACTATGATACCCGCTCGCCCTACACGTTTTTTCGCTTCTTCCAGGGCAACCCCTACGAGCAGGTGTTCGAGCTGGGCTACGCCCGCAGCCTTAAGAAGCGCTTCAACGTGGGCTTCAACTTTGAACGGTTCGGAGCCAACAAGGCCATTGCCGTCGACAACACCAAAACCGGCCAGGTCGAGCATACCAACTTCATGTTTTTTGCCCGCTACCAGTCGCTCAATAACCGCTACCACGCCATGGGCCACTTTGCCACGGCCCGGCACACATTGGCCGAGCAAGGGGGCATCCGGCCCCAGCCCTACCAGCTCGATACGCTGGCCGATGGTACGGTGTATCCCGACTTAACCCTGCTCTTCGGCTACCAGCGCGAGGAAGTGAACCTGACCAACGCCAAAAACCGCGACTCCCGCGACCGGGCGCGGCTGCTGCACAGCTACCAGCTGCTGGGCCGCGGCCTCACGGCCTACCACCTCTTCGACTGGAGCCGGCAGCTGAACCGGTACACCGACGAATTGCCGGTGCTGGCCACCGGCGTGCCCAACCCTTTTTACCCGGTTATCCGGCTGAGCACGGCCGCCACCGACGACCGGGCCGAGTTCCGGCAGCTCGAAAACACGGTAGGCGTAATGGGGCAGAGCCAGCTGGTAAACTACCGCCTGTACGGCCGCTACCGCACGTACTCGCTCGAAACGCGCGCGGCCTACGGGGCGCCGGCCGTGGTAAGCGAGGCGCTTGCCCGGCGCGACAGTGCCCAGCTGTTTCTGGGGGGCACGGCGACGTTTGCGTACCGGAAGTTCGCCATCGAAACGGCCGGCGAGTTCAAGCCGTCGGTGAAAAACCCGGCCAAAACCGAGTTCTGGCTTAGTGGCCGGGCGCGGCTCGACTGGCTTAGCGGCGAGCTGCTGCTGACCAGCGCCGCCCCCACGCTCACCGAGCAGCAGGTGGAGGGCAACCACTTTGCCTGGAACAACAGCTTCGACAATGTGCAGGTGCAGCAGCTGCGGGTGCGGGCCGCCCGGCAGCTGGGCCGCCATTTCGTGGAGGCCGCAGGCACGGTGGCTAACATCAAAAACTATATCTATTACTCGGTCGACCCGGATTCCCAAACTGACCAAGTGCACCTGGCGGGCCCCACGCAGCAGTCCGACGCGTTTTTGATAAGCTCCTTTATGGGCCACTACCGGGGCAGCGTCGGGAAGCTGTTCTTCGAAACCCAGGCAACTGTTACGGGCGGCGCCGGCACCGACAACCCGGCCCTGCGGATTCCGGCCGTGGTGGGCGATGCGCGCCTGTACTACCAGGGCTACCTGTTTAAAAACGCGCTGTTTGGGCAGGTGGGCGTGCAGGGCTATTACCAGTCGCGCTGGCAGGCTTACGACTACAGCCCCAGCACCCAGCAGTTCTTCGTGCAGAACCACTTCACCATCCGCAGCGTGCCGGTGGCCGACGTGTTCATAAATGCCGACATTAAAACGGTGGGCGTGTTTCTGAAGCTGGCCTACGTCAATCAGCTACCCGAAAGCGGCTACTTTGCTGCGCCTTACTACGCCGCGCTGCCCCGCCGCCTGCAGTTCGGCCTGCGCTGGCAGTTCTTCAATTAGGGGCTTAGGCATCGGCCGGAACCCGGGGCTTGCATGAGCTGCCCGCCCATGCCGGCGGCAGGTTGGGTAAGCCTTCGGCCCCCCAAAGGCCCTGCCCGCGTTCTTAAGCCCCCGTATTAACTATCCATGAAAGAGAAAACCATCCTCAAGCTCAAGCTCAACACCGATCCACGGTGGGTAGATATTGCCAGCAAGAACCTCGAAGATATTCTGGTCGACCACGCCTACTGCGAGCAGAAGGCGGCCAGCACCGGCATCTCCCTCATCCTCAAATACCCCGAGAAAACCCGGCTGGTAGAGGAGCTGACGGCCCTGGTGGCCGAGGAGTGGGAGCATTTTGGGCGGGTGATGCAGGAGTTGCGCCAGCGCGGCTTTGCCCTGGGCCGCCCGCGCCGCGACGAGTACGTGGTGGCCCTGCTGGCCCACGTGCGCAAGGGCGGCCCCCGCGAGCGGCAGCTCATGGACCAGCTGCTGGTATCGGCCCTGATTGAGGCCCGCAGCTGCGAACGGTTCAAGCTGCTCTGGAAACACATTCCCGACCCCGGCCTGAGCCAGTTCTACTACGAGCTGATGGCTTCCGAAGCCGGCCATTTCGTGAGCTACGTGGAGCTGGCCAAGGAGTATGCCGACCCGCAGGAGGTGGACGTGCGCTTTCAGGAGCTGCTGCGCATCGAGGGCGACATCATCACCAGCCTGCCCGTCCGCGACGACCGCATGCACTGAGCCAGCTGTTAGTGGCTGGTTGCTAGTTGTTAGTGCGTTTAATGAACGATGCTGCCAATTGGCAACTGATCTGTCGGGCCGGAAGTACGGTTGAGCTAAAAAACTTGCCTGCTGCACTGGCACTTCGTAGCTTAGGCCCTGACTACTTCGCCAGTCCTGCTTGTCCGACATCTACCCATGAAGAATCTACTGTTCTTTGCGCTGCTACTGGCGCTGCCCTTCACTGGCCGGGCGCAGGCTCCGGCCGGCCCCCAGCTCAACTTCTGCGGCCTTAGTCTGCCCGTGGAAAGCGGCTATACCGCCGTTTCGAGCAGCGAGGTAACCGGCCCAGCCTACCAGCTGGCCTGGATGTACCTCGACTATAACGTGATGCGAACCTACCCGCCCGAGCACGTGCGGCTGGCGAAGAAGAAGCGCAAGAACGTTGAGGTAATGCCTTTCACCTGCACCCTGCTCGGTGGCCCGCCGGCCCAGGGCACGCGCCTGGCCTACGCAACCGAAGAGGGGGGCATGGCCTACCAGTACATTGTGTGCGCCGTAGCCAAGGGCCAGCCCGTGCTAATCGACCTGACGATGCCCCTCGACCCCGAAAAGACCACCGACCTGCCCAGCCTGGTTCAGCAGATTATGCGCCTGGAAAAGTAGGCCCCCGCTGCTGCCGAAACCCGCAGAACCAGCCCCTGAGCCAAGGTTCCGACAACCAACTAAGGCAAGGGGGCCCGGACTGATGTCCGGGCCCCCTTGCCTTAGTTGGTTGTTTCCCGTACCGCCACTAACCACTAACCACTAACCACTAACCACTAACCACTCACGTCTTCTGCTTTTTCTTTTTGGCCGCCGGGAACAGGATGTTGTTGAGGATGAGGCGGTAGCCGGGTGAATTGGGGTGCAGGCTAAGGTCGGTAGGCTCTTCCTCTACCAGGTGCTGGTAGTCTTCGGGGTCGTGGCCGCCATAGAAGGTCCAGGTGCCTTTGCCCAGCGTGCCGTGCATGTAGCGTACTTCGCCCGAAGCCTTGTTTTCGCCCATTACTACCACATCGGGCTTCACCAAACTCTGGCGGAAAGCCGTGGTCTGGCCCATGAAGCCTTTGATGGTGCGCTCGTGGTTCTGGGTGAGCATGGTGGGCACGGGGTCGTATTTTGCCGAGAAGTTGAACAGGGCGAAGTAGTCGTTGTCCTCGTACACGCCCCGTTCGCGCGGGTCCATATCAATGTTGGAGTACTCGTACTCAAAGGGATTGGTGCGCAGCTGGAAGTTCTGGAAGGCCAGCGTGCGGTTGAAGTTGAGTTTGCTCTGGGCCTGCGGATCGGCCGGGTCGCCGTCGTACATGCTCTCCACCATATCCAGGCCCAGGCCGGCCAGGGCAATATCGTACGAGTCGGTGGCCGAGCACATGGCGAACATAAAGCCCCCGCCGGCAATGAACTCCTGCATTTTTACGGTTACTGCGCCCTTCATCTGGCTGACTTTGGCAAAGCCGTTGCGCCTGGCCGCGGCCTCCGAGTCGCGCTGCTGCTGCTGGTACCAGGGGCGGCTGCGGTAGGAGGCGTAGAACTTGCCGTACTGGCCCGTGAAGTCCTCGTGGTGCAGGTGCAGCCAGTCGTACTTGGGCAGGTCGCCGCGTAGCACCTCGTCGTCGTAGATGGCCGTAAAGGGGATTTCGGCGTAGGTGAGCACCAGCGTCACGGCATCGTCCCAGGGCATTTTGCCCTTGGGCGTGTACACCGCAATCTTGGGCACCTTCTCCAGCTTCATCACGTCCATGTTGGCGTTGGGGTCGGCTATTTCGGAAAGGATGCCGGTGTACTGGGCCTCCGAAATCACCTGGTAGCTTACGCCCCGCACGGCCAGCTCGTTTTCGGCGCCCGGCACCACGTCGCAGGCGAAGGCTCCGCCGCGGTAGTTGAGCAGCCAGTCGACCTCTACCTGCCGGCCCAGCAGCCAGTAAGCCGCCCCGTAGGCCTTCAGGTGCTCTTTCTGGGTCTTATCCATCGGGATGAGGATATGGTTGGCCCGGGCCGCCAGCGGCCCGGCCAGGCCGGCGGCCAGCACCAGCAATAAACTCAGCAGACGAAGATTTTTCATAGGGAAAGAGCTAGGGGTACGGCCCACCGAAAGGTAGCAAATCGGGGCGGAGTTTCGGGCCAAACGCGCTACCTTGCACAGGCTGCTGCTGGCAGCCGGCCGGCGGAATGAGCCCCGGA
Organism: Hymenobacter psychrophilus; assembly: GCF_900107135.1. Taxonomy (GTDB): domain Bacteria; phylum Bacteroidota; class Bacteroidia; order Cytophagales; family Hymenobacteraceae; genus Hymenobacter; species Hymenobacter psychrophilus. The sequence continues at coordinate 445,799 of NZ_FNOV01000001.1, read as the reverse complement.
AAACGGTTTTCAAAAGGCTAACAGCCCGCCTGCGTAGTCAATCAGTACGCTGCGGCCCAGGTTCTATCATTCAGAACGGAGGCTAGCAGCCAACAGCTATACGCTAACAGCTCCAAACCATGCATCTGCTGGAAAACATCAAAGAGGCGTTTCGTTCCATTCGTAGCAATCTGCTGCGCACCATTCTCACGGCGCTTATCGTGAGCATCGGCATTATGTCGCTGGTGGGCATCCTAACGGCCATCGATGCCATCAAGGCCTCGCTCAACTCCACTTTCGCCAGCCTGGGCGCCAACTCCTTTGAAATCAAGGCCAAAGGTTACAACAACCGGGGCCGGCGGGGCGGGGTGCAGGCCAAAACCTACCCGGCCATCGACTACCTGCAGGCCCGCCAGTACAAGGAGCAGCTGGGCGAGGAGGCCAAGGTGGGCATTTCGGCCTTTGTGGCCGGGGCCACCGAGGTGAAGGCCAATGGCGAGAAAACCAACCCCAATATGCAGGTAGTGGCCGGCGACGAAAACTACCTGCTCATCCAGAGCTACGGCCTGAAGGCGGGCCGGGGCTTCTCGCCGGCCGAGCTCGACAATGGGGCCAACGTGGTGATTGTCGGCTCCGAAATCACGGATAAGCTGTTTCCCAAGCAGAGCCCGGTGAACCAGTACGTGTACATGCTGGGCCGGCGGTTTCAGGTGGTGGGCGAGCTGGAGAAAAGCGGCAGCAGCATGGGCGGCGGCGGGGCCGACCGGCTCATGCTCGTGCCGCTGGAAACCGGCAACCAGCTGCCCCGGCAGCGGGCGCTCAGCTACGATGTGAAAACGGCCACCACCGATGCCAACCAACTCAACTACCTCACGGGCGAGGCTACCGGCGTGATGCGCGCCGTGCGCCGCGACGAGTTGGGCCAGCCCGACAGTTTCGAGGTGGAGCGCTCCGACTCGCTGGCCGGCAAGCTCGACGCGCTGTCGGGCAACCTGCGCATCGGTGGCTTTCTGGTGGGCTTCATTACGCTGCTCGGGGCCAGCATTGCCCTCATGAACATTATGATGGTATCGGTAACCGAGCGCACCCGCGAAATTGGGGTGCGCAAGGCCATGGGCGCCACGGCCCTGCTTATCCGCCAGCAGTTCCTCATCGAGGCCATCGTGATTTGCGTGATGGGCGGCTCGCTGGGTATTCTGCTGGGCGTAGGCATCGGCAATGCCGTGTCGCTGCTGGTGGGCAGCGGGGGCTTTATTATTCCCTGGCTCTGGATGAGCGTGGGGCTGGCCATTTGCGTAACGGTGGGCCTGGCCTCGGGCTATTACCCGGCCAGCAAAGCCGCCGCCCTCGACCCGATTGAGAGCCTGCGCTTCGAGTAAGAGGGAAGTAATACCCACTCAGGAATCTGGCATAAGCCGGCTGTTTTCTTCGGAAGACAGTCGGCTTATTCATTTGGTAGTATATTGCGGCCGGATTACGGAACTAGTAACTTGTTTGGCCATGGCAGTAGTAACAACGGTAGGGCAGCGGTTTACCCAATTGATAAGCCATCTGGAGCTGTCGAAAAACGCCTTTGCCGTGTCGCTGGACAAGACGGCCACCGTTATTCAGCACCTGGTAGACGAGCGTAATAAACCCGGTTTCGACCTGCTGTGCCGGGTGTTCGAAGTATATCCAAATGTATCGAAAGACTGGCTGATGGAGGGCCGTGGCCCCATGCTGACCGACGCCCCGGAAGCGCCCGCGCAACCTGCCCCGGCAGCAGCAGATGTGGCAGCACCCGTCGCCAGGCCTGCACCTGTTGCCGCCGAATCGGCCGTTGCAGCGGCTCCGGTCGCTACGCCCACCCCAGCGCCAGCTGAAGCGCCCGTGCCTGCCGAAGCGCCGCCTTTGGTGGTCCCGGCGGCGGCTCCTGCCCCGGTTGCCCCAGCCCCCATCGAAGCGCCGGCGGCACCTGCCGTTGCCCCAGCTGCCCCAGTTGCTTTGCCCCCGCCCGCCTCGGCACCCGCTTCCGATGCAAGCTGGCAAACTGCCCTCTACACGCAACAAATGGCCCATCAGCTGGCCATGGCCGAAATGCGCAACCAGCACCTGCAGGACCAGCAGCGCATGATGCAGCAGATGATGGACCTGATGCAGCGGCAGCTGACGTAACCGCCCGCGCTGTCATTGCGAGCATTCCGCGCATCAAGCGGCGACGAAGCAATCCGTCCTTCACGCAGTCCAAAACCTTGACGTAGTTGTCCGGTCGGGGTATCGTCTGCACGCTGTAGCGCGAACTTTGTAGTTCGCGTCCCCGCGCCGTTGCAATGAATTTAACGGCGCGGGGACGCGAACTACAAAGTTCGCGCTACAGCAAACCAGCCGGAAAACTGCGCTAATCAAACACAAAGCCCCTGTCGTGTGTACGGCAGGGGCTTTGTGATGAATAAGGGGGACAAAGCAGATCGGGCTGCTGTACTCGTTGCTAGTGCTGGAACACCTCGATGCCCATTTCCTCGGCTTCCATCAGGTTCTGGGGGGTCACGGCGGTCAGGCGCAGGGGCTTCAGCTCGCCCACCAGCAGCGGGTCGTACTTGGCCGTTACGCGGATGTAGTTGGGCGTGAAGCCTTCCATCTGGCCGTTCGTGACGTCGTCCTCGAACAACACCCGCGTTTCCAGGCCCACGTGCTGCTCGTAGAAGAAGCGCTTCTTCTTTTCCGAGAGGCCGCGCAGCTGGGTGGTGCGCTCGTGGCGGTGGCGGTCCTGCACGCGGCCGGACAGGGTGGGCGCCAGCGTGTTGTCGCGCTCCGAGTAGGGGAACACGTGCAGGTAACTCACGTCGAGCTCGTTCAGAAACTGGTAGGTTTCCAGAAAATCGGCCTCGGTTTCGCCGGGGAAGCCCACAATCACGTCCACGCCGATGCAGGCGTGGGGCATCACCTCCTTGATGAGGGCCACGCGCTCCTGGTACAGCTCGCGGCGGTAGCGGCGGCGCATCAGGCCCAGAATCTTATTCGAGCCCGATTGCAGCGGAATGTGGAAATGGGGCATAAACCGCTTTGACTGGGCCACGAAGCGGATAATTTCGTCGGAAAGCAGGTTGGGCTCGCAGGAGCTGATGCGGAACCGGGCAATGCCCTCCACCTCATCCAAGGCCCGCACGAGGTCGTAGAAATCCTCCGGCCGCTCCCGCGCTGCGCCCTGCACGCCAAAGTCGCCGAGGTTGACGCCGGTGAGTACGATTTCCTTCACGCCGGACGCGGCCAGTTTTTCCACCCGTTCCACCACGCTCTGCACCGAGCCCGAGCGGCTCGCGCCCCGGGCCAGCGGAATGGTGCAGAAGGAGCAGGAGTAGTCGCAGCCGTCCTGCACCTTTAAAAAGGTGCGGGTCCGGTCGCCGTAACTGTGGGCGGCGTGGAACTCGGTGGCGGCGGCAATGGGCGAGGCGAACACCTGGCCCGGCTGGCCGGGCGCGGGCTTGCGGAAGCCGGCCAGCGTTTCCACCAGCTGGAATTTCTCGGCGGCCCCCAGCACGGCGTGCACGCCGGGAATTTCGGCAATTTCCTGGGGCTTGAGCTGGGCGTAGCAGCCCACGATGGCCACGAAGGCCTCGGGGTTGTGCTTGAGGGCCTCCTTCACCACCTTCCGGCACTTGCGGTCGGCGTGGTCGGTGACGGAGCAGGTGTTGATGACGTAAATGTCGGCTGCGTCCTCGAAGGCGGTTTTCACGAAGCCGTGCTCCTCAAACTGCCGCCCGATGGCCGACGTTTCGGAGAAGTTGAGCTTGCAGCCCAGCGTGTAAAAGGCGACTTTCTTGGTTTCCATTTCCATAAGCAAGGCCGCAAAGATACGGCGGAAGCGGCGAGCTTCTGGTAGTGAGCCGGTAGAGTTGGAGGACGGGAGTAGAAATATATACTTTTGATTGGCCTACCTCGTGGGGAAGCTTACAATACCAGTCATTGGATATTCTCGATAAATTAGCCGCTAACAACGGACAGCTAACTGATAAGGAGGTAACTAAATTTGCAAAATCGTATCCGAGCATAAATGGGGCAAAAATTCAAGGTACTACTACCATTGGTAAGCAGTATTCGGAAAGCGAAGAAGGATCTGGTACAAGTGGTACCTATATTGGGAGCCATCAAGCTGTTAGGTATAAACGGCAATAATATTCTCACAATGAGCAATAATGAAATTCTTAAATACTTGACAACCAATAGACTGAAAGTGATAAGTATACTCTGCTTTTTGCTCAGTGCACATTCATCACATTCTCAAATAAATTTGGGTATAAATAAATTTACTAAAGTAGACACATTAATTATCGGTAAAGCTGTTAAGTATAAATTATTTTATAATGAAGCTGTTTAGAAAGTAGGCACTGGTCGATAGAAACGCAAAAGACTCCCACAATACGGGCGAAATTTGGGGTGCGAGCCACCTTGTTTCACCT